>CAVZBQ010000005.1:0-246419 GCA_963773595.1 uncultured Actinomycetota bacterium | reverse complement strand
AGTGATGCCCTGAACGCCAGCCTGAGCCGGCTCGGTACCGAGAGCGTCGACCTCTACCAGCTGCACTCCTGGGATCCGCTCACCCCGATCGATGAGTACCTGCGCTTCGTCGACGACGCGGTCACCGCCGGCAAGGTGCACTACTTCGGCCTTTCGAACTTCACCGGCTGGCAGCTGGCGGCCGTGTCCGAGCGGGCGCGGGCGCACGGCTGGACGGCGCCGGTCTCGCTGCAGCCGCAGTACAACCTGCTCACCCGGCACATCGAGCTGGAGATCACCGGGGCGTGCGCCGAGTACGGGCTGGGACTGATCCCCTGGAGCCCGCTCGCCGGCGGCTGGCTGTCCGGGAAGTACGCCCGCGACCAGCGGCCCACCGGCTCGACCCGGCTCGGGGAGAACCCGTCGCGCGGCATGGAGGACTACGACCGGCGCAACTCCGACACCACCTGGGCGATCCTCGACGTGGTCGCCGACGTCGCGGACGCGTCCGGGTTGAGCATGGCGCAGGTGTCACTGGCGTGGCTGGCCGACCGTCCGCTCGTCACAGCGCCGATCCTCGGCAACCGGACGCTCGAACAGCTGTCCGGTTCGCTCGCGATCGCCGACACGCACCTCGACCCTGCGCTGACCGCCCGGCTGGACGAGGTCAGTGCCCCGGTGATGCCCGACTACCCCTACGGCGAACTGGGCCTCGCCCAGCGCAGCCGTACGTCTGTCCTGAGCTTGCGAAGGGCTGCGCGTCACGAAGGGCCGAGCTAAGCTCGAAACGCGATCCAGGCCGGGGTTCAGAAGACCCGAATCGCGCCGTCGAACGGAATCGCGATGTTCTATTTCATAGCCTTCATTGTTGTTGCCCTGCTCCTGTTCGCGCTCGGCCTCTCGCTGCGCATCGTCAAGCAGTACGAGCAGGGTGTCCTGTTCCGGTTCGGGCGGGTCATCGCCGTCCTCGAGCCCGGGTTGCGGTTCATCATTCCCTTCGTCGACGTCCTGCATAAGGTCTCGCTGCGCATCATCACGATCCCGATCCAGTCGCAGGGCATCATCACCAAGGACAACGTGAGCGTCGACGTCTCTGCCGTCGCCTACTACCGGATCACGGACGCGAGGAAGTCGGTGGTCGCCATCGAGAACATCAGGACGGCCATCGACCAGATCGCGCAGACGACGCTGCGGAAGGTGGTCGGCCAGCACACGCTCGACGAGACCCTCTCCGAAACCGACCGGATCAACCTCGACATCCGCGAGATCCTTGACATGACCACCCTCGACTGGGGCGTCGAAGTGACGCTGGTCGAGCTGAAGGACATCCAGCTTCCCGAGAGCATGAAGCGCGCCATGGCCAAGCAGGCCGAGGCCGAGCGGGAGAAGCGCGCGAAGATCATCAACGCCGAGGGCGAGTTCAAGGCTGCCGCTGCCCTCGGGGACGCGTCCGACATCATGATGGCCCACCCGCTCGCGCTCCAGCTGCGGAACCTGCAGAGCCTCGTGGAGATCGGCGTCGACAAGAACACCACCGTCGTCTTCCCCGCCCCGATCATGACAACGATCAGCGAGCTGGGGAACTTCATCCAGCGCGAGAAGGAATCCGCTGCGGCGAACCCGCCACCTGCTCCACGGGCCGCCGTCGAGAGCCACCCGGAGACGCCGGCGCTCGAGGCGTCGGACGTCCCCGCGCTGACGGAGGCCAAGGTGCCCGAGACCGAGGTGCAGCCGGTCACCTGGCCGACCCGCTGAGCGTTCGCCTCAGGACCTTTGGCACGAAAGGGGACTGTCCCCTTTCGTGCCGCTCGGGTCACAGGACCTTTGACACGAAAGGGGACTGTCCCCTTTCGTGCCGCTCGGGTCACGGACCGTTGAGGGCTGCTGCCTTGCGCTTGTTCGAGAACAGGCTGGTGGTGATGACGATCGCGAGGATGCCGACGATGACGCCCAGCGAGACCAGGGTGTCGATCTCGGGCACCCAGGTCCAGACGCCGTGGGCCCAGTGCATGACCAGCTTCGCGCCGATGAAGGCGAGGATCGCGGCCAGCCCGTAGCCGAGGTGCACCAGGGCGCCGAGGGCTCCCTCCAGCACGAAGTAGAGCGCCCGCAGGCCGAGAAGGGCGAACGCGTTGGTCACGAAGACCAGGTACGCGTCCCCGGTGATGCCGTACACGGCGGGCACGGAGTCGACGGCGAACACGACGTCGGTGGCAAGGATTGCGAGGGTGGCCAGCGCGAGCGGCGTGATCGCGCGGCGTCCGTCCTCCATGACGCTCATTCGGGAGCCGCGGTACCCGTCCGAGACGGGGAAGAAGCGACGCGCGAGCTTCACGATCCGCAGATCGTTGGGATGGATCTCGTGCTCAGCGGGATTCAGGGTGTCCCGCAGCACCTTGACGGCCGTCGCCAGCAGGATCAGGCCGAACAACAGGAACGTCCACGCGAAGTTGGCGAGCATCGCAGCACCGAGCGCGATGAACACACCGCGCAGCACCAGGGCACCCGCGACGCCGATCAGCAGCACGCGCTGTTGCAGCTCACGCGGGACGGCGAACGAGCTGAGCAACAGCATGAACACGAACAGGTTGTCCACGCTCAGGGACTTCTCGACCAGGTAGCCGGCGTAGAACTCCAGCCCCCGCTGGGAGCCGAACGCCTGCCAGATCCAGACGCCGAAGGCCAGGGGCAGAGCGATGTAGAACGCAGACCAGCCGACGGCCTCCTTCATGGAGACCTCGTGCGGCTTGCGGGTGATCAGGAAGTCGAGGCCGAACAGCACGAGCACGGCCGCGATGCTGATCGCCCAGAGCTCCGGCGAGCCGATGGCGATTTCAAGAGTGGGATGAATCATTGGTGCCCCGTCACAGTTGGTCCTGTGAGGTCTCCTTCACCGTCTCCGGTGCATCTGCGGGGACGCGATCACACGTCCGTAATGACCAACAGATGGCTTGGGAAGTACTCCCCTCGGTAGGGATTCTAGCGGGAAGCCGCGAATCCCCACACTTGCGGGTAGCCTGCCGCCAACCCGCCGGACGGAGCTGGATGGACAGGCGCACGCTCGCGAGCGTCATGCTCGCCCTGCTGGTGACCGCCTGCAGCGGTGCGACGCCGCCTGTCACGAACGTCTCGTCGCGGGGTCGCAACCACCGTCATGAGCGCCTCGGCCGTTCCTTCCACCCCGGCCTCCACACCGACTGCGCCAACAATCTGGCAGCCGAAGCCGGGCCTGAGCTGGCAGATCCAGTACTCCGGCAAGCTGGTCGCCGGCCGGGCGTCGGTGGTCGACGTCGATGGTCACGAGACCAGCGCTGCGACGGTCGCCAAGCTCAAGAAGGCCGGCAAGCGCGTGATCTGCTACTTCAATGCCGGCGGCTGGGAGGACTGGCGTCCCGACAAGGCTGCTTTCCCGAAGGTGGTCATCGGCAACAAGCTGGACGGTTGGCCCGGCGAGCGCTGGCTCGACATCCGGGCTGTCGACGTCCTTGTGCCGATCATGACCGCGCGCATCGACGAGTGCGCGAAGAAGGGCTTCGACGCCGTCGATCCCGACAACATGGATGGCTGGCAGGCCAGGAGCGGGTTCCCGCTGACGCAGGGCGACACCGTCGCGTACCTGGCAGCGCTCAGCGAGGTCGCCCACGCCCGCGGGCTGGCGATCGGGTTGAAGAACGGCATCGAGGTGCTCGGCGACGCTGCCCCGCTGGTGGAGTTCGCCGTCAACGAGGAGTGCCTCACCTACCACGAGTGCTCGGCCTACGCCCCGCTCCTGCGCAGCGGCAAGGCGGTCTTCCATGTGGAGTACCACGGTTCACTGAAGGGCATCTGCGCCCACGTCCCGAAGGGGTTCAGCACCGTGCGCAAGCACCTCAGCCTGAGCGCCTGGCGCAAGGCCTGCTGAAGCGCGAGCGAACGAAAACGGGGACGGTTCCTTTTCCGTTCAGCCGGGGCCGGATTCCGGCCCCGGCTGAACGGAAAAGGAACCGTCCCCGTTCTGGTTCAGGCCTGTTCGATGCGGACGGTGTTGCCCGCGAGGTCGCGGACGGCGAAGTCGCGCGCTCCCCAGAACTGGCTGGCCGGCTCCTGGAGCACCTCGACACCCTTGCACGGCCGCGACCTTCTCGAAGGTGGCGTCGAGGTCGTCGGTGCGGAAGTTGATGGTGCCGAGTTCGCCCTTGGCCAGCATGGCGGCGAGCGCGTCCCCGTCCTCCCTGGAGCGGCCGGCATGCGGCTGGGACAACACGATCGCCACCTCGGGCTGGCTGTCCGTGACGAGGGTGATCCACTTGAAGCCCTCGTAGGGCACCTCGTTCGTCACCGTGAGGCCGAGGGTGTCGCGATAGAAGCGAGAGGGCTGCGTCAGGGTCGTCGACGATGACGTGGACAGTGCTGAGTGAAATGGTCATGCAGCAAAGCTAGGCCGACGCCATTCCCATTGCTTCTCCAAAACTGCTGGGTTTGCGCCGCCGTGGACGGGTCGCAACCATCGCCTGGCAACTGGACAGGTCGGCGAGGTCGTCATGGTTGGCTGCCCGGTACGCGCTCGGGGTCTGGCCGACAAGCTCCGTGAACCGCGCGCTGAACGATCCAAGGCTGGTACAGCCGACAGCGAAACAGACGTCGGTGACGCTCAGGTCACCGCGCCGCAGCAGTGCCTTCGCGCGCTCGATGCGGCGGGTCATCAGATAGGCGTACGGGGTCTCCCCGTAGGTGTCGCGGAACCGGCGGCTGAAGTGCGCTGTCGACATCAGCGCTGTCCGGGCCAGCGCCGGCACGTCGAGCGGCAGCGCGTACTCACGGTCCATCCGGTCCCGGGCACGGCGGAGCCTCCGCAGCTCGTCCAGGTCCGCACCCATGACGCCATTGTGCCCACGCCGCAGGTGCGTGCAAAGGGACACATTCGACACGACGTGTGGAACGGCCCGGGACCATTGCGCGGCGATCGGACCGGTGCTCGGATAGCGTGGCCCGGGTGACACTCGCCCGAGACGCCCCCCGTGCGGACAGCGCAGCCGACCCCGCTGCCCGAAACGGTCGGCCGTCCCTGCGGGTCGGGGGCCTGGATGCCGTGCGCGCTCTCGCTGCCGGCCTTGTCGTGTTGCATCACGCCCACGCGTTCAGCGGCGTGAGACTCCCCGCGTTGGCGGAACAGGTGGCCTCGACGGGCTGGGTGGGCGTGGAGATCTTCTTCGCCATCAGCGGCTTCGTGCTGTTCCTGCCATGGGCCCGCGGTCACTGGGACGGCACCCGCCCGCTGATCCGCCGGTTCTGGGCCAACCGTGCGCGCCGGATACTGCCGGCCTTCTGGCTCAACCTTTTCGTGTGTGTGGCCTTCGCCTTCCCTGCCCTGCTGCTCAGCGTGCACGGCCTTGGCCAGATCGGCCTGCACCTCACCTTCCTTGCGACGTTCCCAGGCCTCGATGGGCGGACGCTCGCGGATCCCGTGGTCAACGGCATCTACTGGACTCTGGCAGCGGAGATGCTGTTCTACGTGACCCTGCCGCTGGTGGCGCGGTGCTTCACCGGACGTCGCTGGCTGGTGGCCGCCCCCGTCGCCGTCGTCCTGGGCTGGGGCGCCAAGCTCATCATCATTGCGATCTGGGACGGCACGAACGATGGGCGCGGCCTCAACGTCGCCGCTCGCCTCTTCCCCTTCGTGTTCGACGAATTCGTGGCCGGTATCGTCCTGGCCGCGATCTGGGCAGAGTTCGAGCACCGACGGGTCCACATCCCCAGGCCCGTGGTCACCCTGGCCGCCCTGATCGGGCTCGGTGGGGTCGCCGGAATGCTCTACCTGCTGCAATCGGTCGTGGGTCCCGCGGCGTACTGGAGCGGTTCCGGCCCGGCCGGATGGGTGCCACTGCTCACCTTCAAGCCCCTGCTGTCAGCGTTCGCAGCAGTGGGCATCTTCGGTGTCTGCTGGTCTGCGACCACCGTGGCCGGGCGGCTCTTCCGTCTGCGCCCACTGGTCTGGCTCGGAACCGTGAGCTACGGCATCTACCTGTGGCAGTTCCCGGTGCAGCAGCAACTCCTGCACGCCCTGCCCGAGGGCACGTCAACGCGGACGGCGTTCCTTCAGCTGGCCATCACAGGTTCTCTTGTCACCGTCGCCTGGGCCGCGATCTCCTGGTACGCCGTGGAGAAGCCGAGCCTGCGCCGGCGTCCTGGACCGCCTGCCACCGTCCTTCAGCACGGCGAATCGGGCGACGCTGCGGTCCAAGAGCCGACAACGGTGCCTGCGGGCGAGCCCGGCGTGCCGCGGACGGGTACCGAACCGCTCGGCCGACGGCCGTCGCCCTCCTGACCGGGCCAGGCGTCAGGGGGTCGGCTCGTGGATGGCCCGGCGCGCGCCCGCTCCGCTGCCGTCGGGGTTGAGCCGGCGACGCAGCGTGTTCAGGGCGCGATTCTGCAGCACCTTCACAGCCCCCTCCGACTTGCCGATGATCGCTGCGGTCTCGGCAACGGAGAACTGGTCGAGCACCCGCAGCAACAGCACGGAGCGCTGGTCGGGGGTGAGGAGGTCGAGCACCTCCCGCACCGCCTCCCTCTGCACGAGGCCGCCGTCAGCCGCGGGGTGGTGCTGGAACAGGTCGAGCGTCTCCGCCACGTTGCCGCTGGGCCGCACCGGACGCCTCCCCGCACTGCGCCAGGAGTCCACCAGGCGGCTGCGGGCGATGGTGAACGCCCAGGCGCGGAACGCCGCCTCGTCGCCCTTGAAGGCGGAAAGGCGGCGCACCATGTGGACGAAACACTCGCCAAGACAGTCCTCGGGATCGACAGCTCCCTGACTGGACAGATAGCGCAACAAGGCCGGTGAAAGGTCGCGATAGAGCTCGGCCCACGCCCAATCGGCCCCCTCTGCGGCGGACGAGAGGACCTGCGGGAATCGCGGACCGATGGCCATTGGGTACTAGCTGTCGACGGAAAGGTGCGGACAAAGGCTAACGCCGGGTTGGACGGGGGGTCCAACCCGGCGTTCGAAAGTCACAGCGTCAGCCGGGGAGGGGTATCCGGCTATATGAGGAGACACTGCACTGGGTCCTGTGTCGTGGCCGCCGCCGCTCGTATTGTCAGCCGTTCTTGCCTTTTCCGGGAGGCGTGGGGGTCGCCTTCGGTGGTGCCGGCGTCTTCGTCTTGTGACGGTGTCGGCGTCTTCGTCTTGTGCGGCGTCGGCGTCGCGGCGTTGTTCGACTTCTCGGTCGCCCGGGGGTTCTTGTGCTCGTCGCCCACTGACCCCGGGGTCTTCGTGGCCGTCGGGTCGGGGGTGGGCAGAGTCGTGGGGGTGGGGACGGAGCCAGGCACGGCCTCGGGGGATACCGTGCCCGACTCGTCACCGTTGTCGCCGGTGGCAGCATTCGAGCTGTCGGCCTTCGGACTCGTGGCTTGGGGAACCACCGAAGACGCAGCAGGAGGAGGGGTGAAGAGCTGTCCGAGAGGGTTGATCCCGAGCGCACTGGCAACACCAACACCGGCTGTCAGCGCGATCAGGAAGGCCCCTACGGAGCCGGCAAGGACCCTGTGTGACCCGCTGAACAGCCGCTTCACGGCACCCTGGCGGGGGCGCCGGAGCTCTGAATGGACCAGTCGGGTCTCGTGGGCGATGGCCGCCAGGTGGCGACCTTCGAGGGCAGTCGTCGGTACGGCGGGGTAAGCCGTGCCTACAGTGTCGAGGAAGCTGGAAACTTCACCCCAAACGGGATCGTCGCTCGGCACGTCCCCGCGCAACAACCGCGAGACCTCCGATTCGTCGATGCCCATTTGACCGCCTTTCCACCCTCTAGACCGCTGAGTCTTCCCGAAAGGTTACGGGTGACCACCGATATCTTCAGCTGTGTGAATCGACGCCTTCCCGAGCGGCGATGAAGGCCTCCACGCACGTCCGCACGTCCTTCTCGCTGTGCGCCGCCGACAGCTGGACGCGGATCCGCGCCTTCCCCTGCGGCACCACCGGATAGCTGAAGGCGATCACGTAGACCCCGTCCGCGAGCATGCGGTCGGCGATCTCCGCGGCGAGGCGGGCACCGTCCGGTCCGGGGAACATGACCGGCACGATCGGGTGCGATCCCGGCAGCAGGTCGAAGCCGGCCGCCGACATCAGCTCCCGGAACAGCGCTGCGTTGGCTGCCAGCTGGTGCCTGGCACCGGCAGAGGAGCTCACCAGGTCGAGGGCCTCGAGGGAGCCGGCCACGATCGCCGGAGCGACGGAGTTGGAGAACAGGTAGGGCCGGGAGCGCTGCCGCAGCAGTGCGATCACCTCGGCCGGCCCCGAGACGTAGCCACCGGACGCGCCGCCGAGCGCCTTGCCGAGGGTGCCGGTGAGGAGGTCCACCCGGTCGGCCACCCCGAACAGCTCCGGGGTGCCGCGTCCGTGCTCGCCGATGAAGCCGACAGCGTGCGAGTCGTCCACCAGCACCAGCGCTCCGTAGGCCTCCGCGAGGTCGCAGATGCCGGGCAGCGGGGCGAACGAGCCGTCCATCGAGAACACGCCGTCGGTCACGATGACCCGACGCCGGGCATCCGCGGCGGCCTTCAGCTGCTCCTCGAGGTCGGCGAGGTCGGCGTTGCGATAGCGGAACCGGGCGGCCTTGCTCAGCCGGATGCCGTCGATCAGGGAGGCGTGGTTCAGCGCGTCGGAGATGATCGCGTCCCGCTCGTCGAAGAGCACCTCGAAGACCCCGCCGTTGGCGTCGAAGCAGGAGGAGAACAGGATCGTGTCCTGCGTGCCGAGGAACTCGCTGAGGTGCTTCTCGAGCTGGGTGTGCAGGGTCTGCGTCCCGCAGATGAACCGCACGGACGCCATCCCGAAGCCCCAGGTGTCCAGCGCGTACCTGGCTGCCGCCAGCACGGTCGGGTCGTCGGCAAGGCCGAGGTAGTTGTTGGCGCAGAAGTTCAGCACCGGGCCGGCTGCGGTGGCCGCGTGCACCGACTGGGCCGTGGTGAGCTGCCGCTCGGTCTTGTAGAGCCCGGCAGCCCTGATCTCTTCGAGCGTTCCGGTGAGCTCTTCGCGCAGGTCGTACATGGCGGCAGCCTACGACCAGTCGGAGCTTCGGAGTCGGCCGACCCCCGGTTGACGCTGTGTCGGAGGGTGCAGCAAGAATGGCGGTATGAGCGTGGACGCGAACTCGGGCAGCCCTGAGGAACGGCCGGGCTGGCGGCGGGACACCACGCTGTTCCTCACCGGTCAGTCGGTGTCCCTGTTCGGCTCGATGCTCGTGCAGTACGCCGTGATGTGGTACCTGACACTGACGACGAAGGATGGGGCGGTTCTGGCCCTTTCCACCGTGTTCGGCTTCCTGCCGCAGGCCATCGTCTCGATCTTCGGTGGGGTGTGGGCCGACCGGCACAACCGCAAGCTGCTGATCATGGGGGCCGACGCCGCCATCGCGACGGCGACCCTCACCCTCGCTGTGCTGATGTTCCTGGGCAACCGTGAGCTGTGGCTGATCTACCTGGTGCTGGCCGTCCGCTCTGTCGGGGCCGGCATCCAGACCCCTGCGGTCGGCGCACTGCTGCCACAGATCGTGCCCGCCGAGCGGCTGCTCGCCATCAACGGCCTGACCCAGACCATCCAGGCCGGGATGATGCTGGTAGCCCCGGCCGTGGCGGCCCTGCTGTACGCGACCCTCCCCCTGGAGTGGATCCTCGGGGTCGACGTGGTCACGGCGGTGCTGGGGATCGGCCTGCTCGCCCTGATACCGGTGGCGAAGATCGTCCGGTCCCGCGCCGAGCCGACCGGCTACTTCACCGACCTGGTCGACGGCTATCGGTATGTCGTCGGGCACCCGCTGATCCGATGGCTGCTCGGCCTCTACGCCGTGGTGATGGTGCTGGCGGCGGCGCCGTCCTTCCTCACCCCGCTGATGGTCGCCCGCACCTTCGGCGAGGAGGTGTGGAAGCTGACCGTCCTCGAGCTCTCGTTCTCGATCGGCATGATGCTCGCGGGCGCAACGATCGGAGCCTGGGGAAAGCGGTTCAGCCGCATGACCCTGATCATCAGCGGTTCGATCGCCTTCGGCGTGCTGTCCATCGGCATGGGACTCTCGACCAACCTGTGGGTGTTCTTCGGCTTCATGTTCCTCACCGGGGTCGCCGTGCCGGCCTTCTCGACCCCGTCGATGACGGTGCTGCAGGAGACGGTGGAGCCGGAACGGCAGGGCCGGGTGTTCGGGTTCTTCGGGATCGTCGCTGCGCTCGCCATGCCGGTCGGGATGGCCGTGTTCGGGCCGCTGTCCAACGTGCAGTCGGTGGAGTTCGTGCTGATCCTCGCCGGGGCGATCACCCTCGCCGTCGCGGCAATCGCGCTGCTGCTGCCATCGGGTCGCCGGGCGCTGGCCGCCGCCCGTGACCACACCGATCCGCTCGCCCACGGCAGCGAGGAGCCGGCGACTGCCGCGGCGTCCGAACACGAGTAGCGCCACTCCTCCCCGACGGAAAATGGGGACGGTTCTCTTTGTCCGCCATCTCCCGAGGAGTGCTCAGCGAGCTCAGCTCCAGTCGAGGATGACCTTGCCGCACTCCCCGCTGCGCGCGGTGGCGAAGGCCTGCTGCCAGTCCTCCGCGGCGAAGCGGTGCGTGATGACCGAGCGGACGGCGTCGGCGAACGTCGGTGAGGAGGCGAGCATCGAGCTCATCAGGTACCAGGTCTCGAACATCTCCCTGCCGTAGATGCCCTTGATGGTGATCATGTGGGTGATCACGCGGCCCCAGTCGATCGGGTAGGGATCCTTCGGCAGCCCGAGCATCGCCACCTTCGCGCCGTGGTTCAGGTTGGCCAGCATCTCCGTGACCGCGGACGGGGCACCCGACATCTCCAGCCCGATGTCGAAGCCCTCCAGCATCGCGAGGTCGCTCTGGGCGTCGGCGATCCGGGTGCGGGCGACGTTCACGCAGAGGTCAGCACCGACGGCCTTGGCGAGGCCGAGGCGGTAGTCGCTGATGTCGGTGACGACGACGTGCTTCGCCCCGGCGTGGCGGACGATCGCTGCTGCGAGGACCCCGATCGGGCCCGCGCCGGTGATCAGCACATCCTCGCCGACGGCCGGCCACTGCAGCGCTGTGTGGGTGGCGTTGCCCAGCGGGTCGAAGATGGCGCCCAGGTCCGGGTCGATCGTTGCCGGTTGCAGCCAGACGTTGGCTGCCGGCAGCACGACGTAGTCGGCGAACGCTCCGTCGGTGTTCACCCCGAGGCCGACGGTGTGGATGCAGACATGGCGGCGCCCCGCCCGGCAGTTGCGGCAGCGTCCGCAGACGATGTGGCCCTCCCCCGACGCCCGGTCGCCGACCTTCAGGCCCGTGACGTCCTCGCCGACCTCGACGATCTCGCCGTAGAACTCGTGGCCGATGACCAGCGGCGCCACGACGGTGCTCGCCGCCCAGTCGTCCCAGGACTCCAGGTGCAGGTCGGTGCCGCACAGCCCTGCCCGCAGCACCCGCAGCTTCACCTGGTCCGGCCCGCAGTCGGGTTCGGGGACATCGATCAGTTCCAGACCCGGGCCGGGGGCCGTCTTCACCAACGCACGCATGCGCCCACGCTATCGCCGCGACACCGACCGGCACGAAAGGGGACAGTCCCCTTTCGTGCCGACCGAGGTCCGCATCTCCCACACGCGGTGATCGCCGAGGTTATCCACAGATCTTGGGCCGGCTATCCCCTTTGCCAGCGCACCCTACCTACGCTCAATCGGTCCGTACCGCAAGGGAGCAAGCAATGCCTCGACGCGCCAGGCAGTTCGCTGATACCAGCCTCTACCACGTCATGCTGCGCGGGGTGAACCGTGACGCGATCTTCCTGGAGGACCAGGATCGCGAGCGCTTCCTTCGCGCGCTGAGTGTGACGAAGGAGCTGTCGGGCTGCCTCGTACTGGCCTACTGCCTGATGACGAATCACGTCCACCTCATCCTCATGACCACGACCGAGCCCATCAGCCTCGTCATGAAGCGTCTGGGAGTCCGCTACGTAGGCTGGTTCAATCGCAAGTACGCCCGTGTGGGTCATCTCTTCCAGAGTCGATTCGCAAGCCTTCCCGTCGAGGATGACGCCTACCTGATCACCTTGTTGCGTTACGTGTGGCGAAACCCGGTGGATGCTGGCCTTGCGACGCATCCGGAGGACTACCGATGGAGCAGCCGCTGCCGTCT
The DNA here is from genome assembly GCA_963773595.1 of uncultured Actinomycetota bacterium. Classification (GTDB taxonomy): domain Bacteria; phylum Actinomycetota; class Actinomycetes; order Propionibacteriales; family Propionibacteriaceae; genus Propionicimonas. The sequence continues at coordinate 234,302 of CAVZBQ010000005.1, read as the reverse complement.
CTCCCACGATCCGGCGCTCGTAGACACGACCGTCCTGGAACGGCTCGTGCCCGCAGACGTACTCAGCGGTGCGGTACATCCCTCTGATCCCCCGCTGTCCCTCGTTCCGCCCAAGATCGGACGGCCGCCGCTGCACACCGACGCGCAGGCCGTCTTGTTGCTCCACCGTTGCTGCGGCGTGTTCGGCCCGGATGACTTCGCCAGCCTCGATGCGCGCTCCCAGCAGCTGGCGATCCGCGAGCTTCGGGCGCGCTCGGTGTCCTATTCGCAGATTGCGAGGATCACAGGACTCAGCATCTCGCGGGTCAGGCGGGTACAGGTGGCCGGCCCCCTTGGACCGTGAGCTGACACAGCACCGTCCAGCGCCCGTGCGTGCTGGGTGACGCGGAAGTGACACGAAAGGGGACTGTCCCCTTTCGTGCCGGGGCCTGCCGGAACCGTCTCCGATTGGGTCCACCGCTAAGGACGCGTCAAGGTCTTCGGGCGGGGCGTCAAGAACCCATCAAGGAATTGGCATGACCAACAGCAGGGGGCGTTGTCTGGATTCGTGACCACAAGCTTCAGGCTGCCCAAGAGGCTGCTCGTCGGTAATCCGATGCGCTCGAACCAGATGAGCGAGACGTTGCTGCCGAAGACGCTCGCGCTGCCGGTGTACTGCTCCGACCCGATCTCGTCCAACGCCTACGCCACCCAGGAGATCCTGCTGGTGCTGGCACTCGGCGGCGCGACGGCCGTGCTGGCGACCCCGTGGGTCGCACTCGTCGTTGTCGGGCTGCTGGCGCTGGTGACGATCAGCTACCGGCAGACCTGCTACGCCTACCCCGACGGCGGTGGCGCGTACGCGGTCAGCAAGGACAACCTCGGCAAGTCGGCCGCACTGATCGCGGCTGCAGCGCTGATGGTCGACTACGTGATGACCGTCGCGGTCTCGATCGCTGCCAGCGTGGAGAACCTGATCTCGGCCTTCCCGAACCTGCTGCCCTACCACGTGCTGCTCTGCGTCGGCTTCATCCTGGTGCTGACCCTGATGAACCTGCGTGGCGTCCGGGAGTCGGGGACGCTGTTCGCGATCCCCACCTACGGCTTCATCGCCAGCGTGTTCATCATGCTCGGGCGCCGGCTTCTGGCAGGCCATGAACGGCCACATGCCGGTGGCCGAGTCGGCCAGCCTCGGGTTCGTCGACGTGTCCCCGACCGGCGCAGCGCTGATCATCCTGCTGCTGCGGGCCTTCGCCTCCGGCTGTACCTCGCTGACCGGCGTGGAGGCCGTCAGCAACGGCGTCCCCACCTTCCGCAAGCCGAAGAGCCGCAACGCTGCGACCACCCTGATCGTCATGGCAGCTCTCAGCATCTCGATGATGGCCGGTCTCTCGTTCCTCTCGACCTGGTCCGGCGTGCACATCGCCGACAGCCTTGACCAGCTCACCAACGTGCCCGGCGGCTACATCCAGCGCACCGTGCTGGCCCAGCTGTCGTCGGCCGTCTTCGGCAACAACACCTTCGGCTTCTTCGCCGTCCAGGGGTTCACGACGCTGATCCTGGCCCTCGCAGCCAACACCGCCTTCAACGGGTTCCCGATCCTCGCCTCGATCCTCGCCGAGGACCGGTTCCTGCCCAAGCAGCTGGGACGCCGCGGCGACCGCCTGGTGTTCAGCAACGGCATCCTGATCCTCGCGTCCGTGGCCGCGGGCCTGATCATCGCGTTCGACGGCTCGGTCACCAAGCTGATCCAGCTCTACATCCTTGGCGTCTTCGTCTCCTTCACGCTCAGCCAGGCCGGCATGGTCGTCTATTGGCGCCGGCAGGCGAAGGACCACGGCTGGACGCCCGGCCACCTCGCGGCGGCGGCGGTCAACGGCGTGGGCGCCCTCGCCACGGCCGTCGTGCTGGTGATCGTGCTGATCACGAAGTTCACCCACGGCGCCTACCTCGTCGTGATCGCGATGCCGCTGCTGGTGTTCGTGATGCTGCGGATCCACCGCCACTACCGGCGGGTGTCCCACCAGCTGAAGGCTGCGGCCGGCGGCATCACGCTGCCCAGCCGGATCCACGCCGTCGTCCTGATCAGCCAGTTGAACGAGCCGTCGCTGAAGGCTCTGGCCTTCGCACGGGCGATCCGTCCCAGCACCATCACGGCGCTGCGGGTCGACACCAGTCCCAAGCGCACGGCGAAGCTGGTCCAGGAATGGGCCGAACGCGACATCGCCGTCCCGCTGACCATCGTGAACTCCGCCTACCGCGACCTGACCGAGCCGGTGCTCGACTACCTGTCGAAGATCCACATCGGTCCGCGCGACGTCGTCCAGGTGTTCGTGCCGGAGTACGTCGTCGGCCACTGGTGGGAGACGATCCTGCACAACCAGAGCGCCCTCCGCCTGAAGGGACGGCTGCTGTACATGCCGGGCGTGATGGTGACCAGCGTCCCGTACCAGCTGAAGTCGGCAGAACCCTTCGTCCTCGAGCGCCCGGGCGCAGAGGCCGAGGTCGCCGTGCCGCGTGCCGCCAGCGAGGGCACCGGCGGCGGGAGTGTCGTCGGTCCGGCCGACGGCAACGTCGCGGCGGACGCGGACAAGGGGAAGGTTCTGGCAAGCTCACACATGTGAGCCAGCTTCTCGCCGGAGGTGAGGTGGCCCCGGCCAGCGGCCTGGGGAGCCGCCTGACACGGCGCCGCCAGCTCTACGGGCTGGGTGTCGCGGCCCTCGGTGCGCCGCTGTTGACGTTCCTGCTGCTGCCGGCACGGGACAGCCTCGGCCTCGACACCGTCCTGCTGCTGTTCATCCTCGTGTCCGTCGTCGCCTCGGCCGTCGGCGGGGTGCTGCCGGCCCTTGCCGCTTCGCTGATCAGCTTCGGCCTCGCGAACTTCTTCTTCGCCCCGCCCTTCGGCAGCCTCCTCGTGGAGAACAGCAACGAGCTGATCGACCTGATCATCTTCTTCGCCGTCGCCGTTGGCGTCGGCGTGGTGACCGAGTTCGGTGCCCGCGCAAGGGTCGCCGTCGAGCGCGACCGCCTCGAGGCGGAGTGGCTCACGGAACTGGGCAGCCGTGAGCACGGCCCCGACTCCGTCGAACTGGCGCTCGCCGATGCGCGCTCCATCTACGGCATGCACGCTGCGACGCTCACCGAGCGCGGCGTCGTGCTGGCCCAGTCAGGGACGCCCCTGCCCGACGACTTCATGATCGTCGCCCCGGCCGGCGAGCAGCTGCAGCTCGAACTGAGCGGGCCGGAACGGATCGGCGAGGACCGCGGCCTGCTCGGCTCGCTCGCGCTCACCACCGGACGCCTGTGGCGCACCCAGCAGCTCGCGGAGCAGGCCCGCCGCGCCGAGGAGCTGGGACGCATCGACGAGCTGCGCGCCAGCCTGCTGGCAGCGGTCGGCCACGACCTGCGCAACCCGCTCGCAGCGATCACCGCCGCAGCGACCACGCTCCGCCAGACCGACATCCAGCTCGACCCCGAGGACCAGGTGGAGCTGCTGGAGACCATCGAGACCCACGCCGCCCGCCTCAACGACATCATCGGCAACCTGCTGGACATGAGCCGCCTCCAGGCCGGCGCGCTCTCGGTGCACCCTGCGCCCACCGTCCTGCTCGAGGTGCTGGCCGGCGTGGTCCGGCTGGGCGAGGGACGCGTGGAGCTCGACATCCCCGAGGACCTGCCGATGATCAACGCCGACGCCGGCCTGCTCGAGCGGGTACTCGCCAACCTCGTCGACAACGCCAACCGGCACCTGCCCCCGGGACAGAAGGTCCGGATCGCCGCTCACGTCGCGGGTTCACGGGTGGACGTGCAGGTGATCGACAACGGACCGGGCGTCGCACCCGAACGGATGGGCGAGATCTTCGCGCCGTTCCAGCACTTCGGTGACCGCTCCACCACCGGCCTCGGCCTCGGCCTCGCGATCGCCCGCGGCTTCACCGAGGCGATGGGCGGTAGCCTCAGCCCGTCCCGCACACCCGGTGGGGGTCTGACCATGACCGTGACCCTGGAGATGGCCCATGCAGCGGCTGCTGATCGTTGAGGACGAGCCGGCCCTGCGCCGCGCCCTGACGATCAACCTCAAGGCCCGCCACTACGAGGTGGAGGCTGTGGCCACCGGCGCCGGGGCGCTCAAGGCCGCAGCCGCGGACCCGCACGACCTCGCCATCATCGACCTCGGGCTTCCGGACATGGACGGGGTGGAGGTGATCGCCGGCCTGCGCGGCTGGTCGACCGTCCCGATCATCGTGTTGTCGGCCCGCGACAGCCAGTCCCAGAAGGTGCGCGCGCTGGACGCGGGTGCCGACGACTACGTCACCAAGCCGTTCGGGATGGACGAGCTCGTCGCCCGCGTCCGCGCGGCACTGCGCAGGGCCGACACCCACGAACTGCCCGTTGACCCGGTGATCACGACGTCGGCGTTCACGCTCGACCTCGCAGCAAAGCGCGCACGGCGGGGCGACGCCGAGGTGCGCCTCACCCCGACGGAGTGGCACCTGGTGGAGGCCCTGCTGCGCCGTCCGGGCACCCTCGTCTCCGGCACGCAGCTGCTGGCGGAGGTGTGGGGGCCGGGGTACGAGAAGGAGACCAACTACCTGCGGGTCTACTTCGCCCAGCTGCGCCGCAAGCTCGAGGACGAGCCGAGCCACCCGCGCCACTTCATCACCGAGCCGGGCGTGGGCTACCGCTTCGAGCCCTGACACAGCGAAACCGGCCGGGACCCCGAGGTCCCGGCCGGTGCGATGTGCGTCTCAGCCGCCGAGCGTCACTGCCAGTTGTAGGTGCTGGCGTTCGGGTCGGCGGAGTTGTCGATGACGACGGTCTTCATGATCTTGTCGGCGATCGTCTGCTTCTTGGCATCCCACAGCGGGAACAGCCAGCCGATGTAGCAGATGATCGAGTCGACGATGTGCGCCAGCTGGCGGATGATGCCGTTGCCGACGCCGATCGGCTGACCGGTCGCCTCGGAGATGAGCTTCGTCTTGGTGATGCTGCGGCCGAAGGTCACACCGGTGGTGCCGCTCTTGTAGCCGAGGTAGACCATCCAGCCGATGCCGAGCAGCCCGTTGACGAGGCTGCCGAGGGTGGACGAGACGTTGGACAGTAGCGATCCGACGATCGAGATCACAATGCCCGCAGCGACGTAGTCGATCAGGCCACCGAGCGCACGCTTGGGCCAGTCGGCCAGCGGTGCACCGCCCACAGGGGCGAGCGGCAGGTTCGGGACGCCACCACCCGGGTAGGCGCCCGGGTCGGTGCCGTAGCTCGGCTGCTGGCCGTAGCCAGCGGGCGGCGGGAAGCCGGTGGGCTCGGGGAAGCTTCCGCCGGCGGCCGGGGGCTGGGAGTAGCCACCGGCAGCAGGAGCGGAGTAGGCGCCCGGAGCGGGTGCTTCATAGCCACCGGTGGACGGAGGCGTGTACGCGGGCGGAGTCTCGGCAGGCGGGCTGTAGGCCGGCGGCGGCGTGTAGGCCGGCGGCGGCGTGGCCGGGGGCTCGTAGCCTCCCGGAGCTGCCGGCGGTGTGTACGCGGGCGGTTCCGCGGACGGCGCGGACTCCGGGGTCGTAGGGGGCGTATAGCCGGGAACGGCTTCGCTCGGGTCCGGCGTGGGCGAATTCTGGTCGGACATGCTCTCTCCCTGGTTGAACTGGTGAGGCTGATCCTAGGACCGCAGACCCCTCATTGGGTATGGGGCGATAATGGCGGCGTGGCGAATACGGCTGGCGTGGCCTCCTTCACTGCCGCAACCGGCCTGAAATCGTCGGCGGCCTTCGGTGCAATCGGGCTCGCGCTCAGCGGAATGTATGCAATGACCGGCGTCGGTATTCCGTGTCCGTGGAGATCCTTGACGCACACGCTCTGCCCGTTCTGCGGCTCAACGAGCATGGGTGTAGCGCTCCTGCACGGCAACATCGGTGACGCCTGGATGGCAAACCCATTCGTGTTCACACTGCTCGCAGCATTGGGTGTTGCCTGCCTTTGCTGGCTGGTCGAAGTTCTGGGTGGCCCGGCTATTCGACTTCCGCGACTGCTTCGTGACCAGCGCGTTTGGTACGCCGTGCTCGGAGTGGCTGCCGTTGCCTTTGCAGTCGCGCGCAATCTGGTGCCGTCCGCCTGACCTCCCACGGCACAACGGTGCGCTAGAAAATCGTCATTTCTTGGTGAAATGGATGAGCGTCCGGGCCTGAGGCCCGGACGCTCACCAGCGAACCGGCTCAATTGGGGAGCCGAGCTCAGTTCGCTCCTCGGCATGGCTGGTCAGGAGCAGGCCGCCACCTGCTGGAGCCCAACACCTTGCCGAGAGTCATACTCCAGGGAGTCCCATTCCCGTGAGCCTCGGCAATTCACCGCTGCCCATGGTTGTGCAACCTCCTGCTGAAAATCGCGCAGGCACTGTGAGGTTAATGTCGGGACGCCGGTGTGTGAATCCAGCCGAAGAAGAGAGCCTGCTCTGCCTTGTCGTGCAGTAAGGCTGAACGCCCATCATTCGACAGTTGGTCGCGACCCCCGAAACCACCTCAACTCTGCCCTTGTAGGGGCCACGGTACCCCACCCCGGGGATGCCCGTGACTAGGTAATCCACAAACATCCGGACAATTCGGGGAAACGTACGCTTCCGTGCAACGGTGCGGCGATGACAGCCTCCATTACGGGCACTCCCACTACGCCGTCCGCAGACGCGTACAGAGGTCACCGGCCCGAACTCCACCACGCAATCGGCCACGCAGGTTCCAGCTACGGCGCATCCCCCCGGAGCGCTCTCACCGGTCATCCGCTCGCCAAACCCTGTGGCAGGTTCGAACACAGCAACTCCCCTTGTGACACCCGGCAGGGTCCAGAGTTGGCCCCCCACCCCCCAAGGTGTCGGTGGCAAACCTGTCAGACAGCGCCCCCGCAGGTCACCAAGGAGCTAACCTTGGTGCAGGTCTGCCGGGTGTCTCTTGATTTGGATCAATTCTCCGTCGGCCTGACAATTGCTTAAGTTTGATGGCCGGCCGCCACCCCGAACCGCCGACAAGGAGGGCCGATGAGCGTGGACAGCGCTGTCAGCGGTCACGCGATGCGGAGTCTTCGGCTGCTGCTCGAGGCCTACGCAGGCTGCGAACTTCCCCAATGGGACCTCTTCGCCTCCAACACCCGGCTGATCCGGATCGAGGCCGGCGACGTCCTCTACTCGATCGGCGAGACGCATCCCTACATCTATTTCGTGCAGCGCGGCCTCTGCAAGGCCCAGATGCTCACCGAGGGTGAGCGGCTCACGACGGTCTTCTTCCCCGAGGAGGGTGACGTCCTCGCATCGATGTCCGCCCTCGGCGTCGAGGGCATCCGTCGTGTCGCTTCCCGCGGGCTCCATCCCCGTTCCGAGACGCTGCGCGCGGCGGTCCGTGCAGAGACCGTGCACACCGTCACCGCCATCGAGCCCACCCTGCTGCTGCGCGTGAACTACCGGGTGATCGACCACCTCTCCACCCAGCACATGCAGTGGGCCCGCCTGACGACGACGATCGCGCTGATGCACGCCACAACGCTCCAGGCGGACGCGGGCTGGTTGCGCAGCACCCCCGAGCAGCGCTACCGCAGCCTGTTGAAGGAGCACCCGGGCCTGGTTCAGCGCATCACCCAGCGTGACCTCGCGAGCTTCCTGAACATCACCGACGTCGCGTTGAGCCGCATCGCCAAGCGTGTCCGCGGCGATGCGCTCACGGTGATGGTCACCGACGACCTCGATGACGACGACGATGACGAGGATCACCAGGTGGGCCTGCCGGCCTCTGCACTGGCCTGAACGCCGTCCGCTGGCCGATCGCCAGCGAACAGCAAGCAACCCCACAGCCGTGCCACAAGCTGGCGTTCGATGGTGGGGACATGAACTCCTCCAGCAATGACCGCGGCCGTGTGCCGGCCGTACGGATCGCCGGGGTGGGCCTTGGCATGTTGGGTGCTGTCGGCGGCGTCGCCGGCTGGTTCACCCTCGCCGGCGGCGCGGATCCGACCACCTCGAGCCTCACGCAGACCGGGGGGACGGCCGTCGCCGGAGCCTCCAGCGTCGCGAATGCCGCCGGCCCTGCGCACACCCGCACCGGTGGATCCTGATGGTGGCCACTGTCCGTTGGGACGCACTGGGCACCTGGTGTGAGGTGCTCACTGTCGAGGACGACGACCTGCCGACGGCCGCTGACGTCGCCCGGACCCAGACCGCCGACCTCGACCGGGTGTGCTCCGTCGGGCCGGATTCCGAACTCGCAGCGTTGGTCAAGGGCATCCCGCAGCCGGTGAGTCCGCTGCTGGCAGGCGCGGTCGCAGCGGCTCTCCGTACAGCCGACTTCAGCGGCGGGCTTGTGGGGCCCGGCGATGGCTGGCAGGCGGTGAGGCTCGACATCGAGCGCTGCACGCTGATGGTTCCCGACGGCGTGGAACTTGACGTGCATGACAGCGCGCGCGCCTGGCTGGCCGACCGGATCGCGGAGTTCTGCTCTGAGGAGTTGGGCATCGGCTGCCTGGTCAACCTCGGCGGCGATCATCGCCGTCCGTGGCGCCGTCCCGCCCGGTGGCTGGCAGGTGGAGATCGACGACGCCGAACCCGGCCCTGAGGGGCGACCGGTGATCCCGATGGACTGGGCGGGAGGCCTTGCGACGTCCTCTGCCGTTCTCGGCGACTGGCGAACGGTTACCGCTGCCGCCCGCAGTTGCGAGCATGCTTTCGCCGCCAGCCGGACAGCGATCGGTCTCGGCGACAGCGCCCCACGTTGGCTCACCCAGCGTGAACTGCCCGCCCGCCTCGTCCATGCGGACGGGGTTGTCGTGCAGACCAACGGGTGGCCCCGCCAGCGCTGGATCGCCTAGCCGTCAGCGGGCCATCAGGCCGGTCAGCGGGGGCGACCAGAGCTCGTGGCCGGGACGGCCGAAGCCGGCGAGCAGCGTGTTGGCAGCCTGCCAGCCGGTGGTTGCTGCGCGTTCCATCAGCGCGATCGGCCAGTCGCAGCGCACCAGGTCGCCGGCGAGGACAACCCTGGCATCGGGCGTCGTGACCGTCGGACGGTGCAGCCAGGGCGACGTGTCGACGAGCGCGCAGTCGTCCTCGACCAGCCACTCCTCCGCGAGCACCGTTGCCGTGCCCAGTTCAGGGTGGACGCGGGCTGCCTCGCGCCAGAGTGTCTCCCGCATGGCGTCGGAGGTGTCGCCGAGGGCGTAGCCGTGCACCTCCACGACGGTCCCCGAGTTGGCCTGGGCCCACCGCGCGGCCCCTGCCTCGAAGGCGTCCAGCCTGCTGATGTTGTCCAGCGGGCCGTAGCCGCTGGTGCCGAGGAAGGCCGACACCTGCCGGTGGCGTCCCGCCAGCCAGCGGCGTCCGACACCGAACGGCGGAGCGCTGCGCAAGCCGGCCACCCGCTCACGCCATTGCTCGTCGCCGAGCCAGGCCGCGTCACCGACGAGGCACTTGAGCGGACGGGTGTCGACGGCCAGCACGACGGCGTCTGCCGTGAGGTCGCCGGCCGATGTCGCCACGACGACCCCGTCGCCCGCCTCCGTGAGGCCCAGTGCCCGGGTGCCGGTGAGCACCTCGACACCCAGCCCGGCGAGGTGCCGGCCGAGCGGAGCCCACAGGGCGGTGTCGTAGTCGTCGTCGGGTACGTCGAACAGCAGGCCCTCTGCTGATCCGACGAAGTAGGTGTGGAACATCCCCACCAGCTCGCCACCGGAGAACTCCCGTGGGTCGGCGAAGAAGCTGCGGGCGAAGACCTCCAGCGCGAGGTGACGCGCGGTGTCCGGGAACCGCAGCCGGTCGAGCACGTCTGCGGCGCTCAGCCCGTCGAGCTCGGTGTAGGTCTCCGGGAAGCGCACCTTGAGCAGCCCCATGGCTTCGGTGACGTCCACCCGTGTCAGGTCGGCCAGCCCGAAGGACGGGCTGCGGGCGACGAAGCCGGCGAGGTTCCACGGCGGGGTGCGCGGGATGTTGGTGAACGAGTCGACGACCGGGCGCCGGCCCGGCACGGGTGCCAGCTGCAACGGGTAGTCATCGATGGGCACCAACCGGGAGAGGGTGGGGTCGGTGCGACGCAGCAGCGCCCGCAGGTTGTAGTACTGCCGGAAGAAGGCGTGGAAGCCGCGGCTCATCGTGCTGGCGTCATTGGGCCAGGCCCGCACCCTGCCACCGAGCGTCGCTTCCGCCTCGACCAGCTGCACGCGGACGCCGCGCTCGGCCAGACCCGGTGGCAGCGGCGAGGCCGGCGATACCGCCCCCGACGACGACGACGGACGGGGCGGGCTTCCGGGTTGCCGCCGGTGCTGCGCGGGGAGGTGGCGTACCGCATGCCGGTCGCGTCCAGGTCTCCAGGGCTTCATGCGGGTTCCTTCCGGCCGGCCAGCTGCCAGGCAATGATCGTGCCGGTCACGAGGGCGAAGCCGAAGCCGAAGTCCTCGATCGGGATGTCGAACGGGAAACGGACGCCGGCGAATTGCGCGGGTGCGTAGCGGACGATCGGGTCGCTGAGCTTCGTGAGCCAGCCGTCCACGAGCACCTGGAAGAAGAACACGATCGCCATGGTGACCCAGTACTGCGCCGTGCGGAAGATCCCGGTACGTGCCCACAGCAGCTCGACAGCAACGACGGCCACCACCGCGACGAGGGTGGCAACGGTGTACTCAGGCATCCCCCACCCCCGTCCCGTCGTCCTTCGCTCCCGAAACGCGCTCCTGCTCCCGGAATTCCGGGAGCGAGGGGACATCTCGGGAGCGCGGGGAGGGCTCAGAAGAGGACGCGGAGGGCGAGGCGGTGCGCTTGCCCAGCATGCGTCCGACGGCCTCGAAGGTGAGCAGGCCGCACAGCGGGATCACGATGAAGAACACCACTTCCTCGACGGGCACGGCGAACGGCAGCAGCCAGCCCGTGGTGTGGGCGGGGCTGTAGTCCCAGTGTCCGCGGGCGATCGCGACGGCGTCCCAGACGTAGAAGATCACCAGGAGCGGCAGCACGGCAAGGAGCAGCCGTCGGGGCCGCCGGTACACCCGGGCGCCGAGGACGAACTCCAGCGGCAGGGTGATCGCGACGCACGCAGCCATCAGCAGCAGGTATTCCGCAGGCATCACACCTACCCTTCGTCAGGCTCGGGGGACCCAGGCTGAGGGAACGTGGAGCGAGGGCCGGCGACCATGATCGATGCTGCGGTGACGGCCTTGCGCCACGTGGGCACCCGGGCTCGGTCGGAGAAGACGTCGTAGTCGCGCGCCTCGATGCGGTCGAGGATCTGCGAGTACAGGGTGAGGGCCGTCGCGACACAGCGGGCCGACCGTGGCGGCAGCATGGCCACCCCTGCCTGCGCCTGGACGTACAGCTCGCGGTTCCTCGCGATCTCGAAGGCCATCAGCTCGCGCCACGCTTCGTCGACCTTCCCCGGCCATGGGGAGGCACCGAAACGGTCGAGGTCCTCCCGCGGCAGGTAGACCCGGCCGCGCCCCAGGTCCTCCCCCACGTCGCGCAGGAAGTTGGTGAGCTGGAAGGCGAGGCCGAGCGCCCGCGCCGGCTCCTTCGCTGCGGGGGTCAAGGGCTGCAGGACCGGGAGCATCATCTCGCCGATCACTGCCGCGGAGCCCTCCATGTAGCCGCAGAGGTCTTCCCAGGTGTCGTAGCCCGCGATGTCGAGGTCCATCGCCATCGCGTCGAAGAAGCGGTCGAAGCACTCCGTGTCGATCCCGCACTCCGCGATCGTGTGGGCGATGGCCGCCATGGTCGCGTCCGGGGGATCGCCGGCGAGTGCCGCAGCAAAGCCGGAACGGAAGTCGGCCAGAGCCTTCCTCGTTGCGGCTGGGCTGTACTTGGTCGCGCCCTCCGCGTCGACGATGTCGTCTGCGAGCCGGCACAACGCGTAGACGGCGTGCACGTGCCGCCGCTGCGGCTTGGGCAGCAGGACGGCACCCCAGAAGTAGGTGGTGCCGTACTCGCGGGTCAGCCGGGCGCATTCTGCGTAGCCGGCGGCCAGGTCGATGTGCGTCCCGACGATCGTCATCGCTGCCCTCCCAGGTAGTCACGGACGCGGTCGGCAGCCAGCTCCCCGCTGATCAGCACCATGGGTACCCCGACGCCGGGCGTCGTGCCGCTCCCTGCGAAGAACACGCCCGGGACCCTCGGCTCCGCGTTGGAGGGACGGAACGGCCCGGTCTGGCCGAAGGTGTGGGCAAGGCTGAACGGTGTACCCATCGCCATGCCCTGCGCCGCCCAGTCCGCCGGCGTGACCATCTGCTCTGTGACGATGTCATCGGGGTAGCCGTTGGCGGAGAGGAAGCGGTGCAACCGTTCCCGCGCCGGTCCGCGTTCTGCCGTCCAGTCGATGCCGGAACCCTGGTGTGGCACCGGCTCAAGGACGAACAACACGCTGTGCCCTGCGGGTGCCATCTCGGGAGCGTCAAGGCTCGGGATCGTCACCAGGCGTGACGGGTCGGTCATCAGCTCCCTGCGCTTGATCAGCTGCTCGAAGGACTCGCTCCAGGCGTCGGCGAAATGGATGTTGTGGTGCGCCACGCCGGGCTTGGGCGCACCGCGAACGCCCACGTGCCAGACCAGGGCGGACGGCGACCAGGCCGCCCGGTCAAGGACGCGGGGCGCACGCAGGTCGGGAAGGAGCTCCGAGTACGCGGTCGGCAGGTCGAGGGTGATCACGACCGCGTCGGCCGAGATCTGCTCACCACCGGCGCTGACGCCGGCTACCCGCCCGGAGGAGTCGCGCAGGATCGAGCCGACTGCTGTGCCGTAGCGGAGGTCGACGCCCGACTCGCAGAGCGCCCGAGCCAGCGCGCGCGGCACGGCGTGCATGCCACCCTCGGGGAACCAGACACCGGAGACGCAGTCCATGTAGGTGATCACGGCGTAGATCGCGAGCGCCTCGGACGGCGACAGTCCGGCGTACATCGACTGGAAGGTGAACAGCCGCACCAGCCGGGAGTCGGCGAAGCGTTTGCTGACGGCCTTCTCGAGGCTGCCGAAGCCACCAAGTCGCACCAGCTTCGCCGCTGCGGCCGGGTTGGCCATCAGGTCGAGCACCGAGTCGAAGTTCTTCTCGATGAAGTTCGGCATCTCCAGCTCGTAGAGCTGCTCCAGCCAGTCGACGAAGCCGGGGTAAGCGGCAGCGTCCCTCGCGAGGCCACGGGTGCGGATCTCCTCCACCTGGTCGGCGACCTCTGCCCGCACCAGCAGTTGCGTGCCGTCGGGGTACACCGCCCGGTAGGCGGGGTCGAGGCGCCTCATGGGCACCTCTGTCGCGCGATCGCGTCCCAGTCGGGAGAACGCCCGGTCGAGCAGGTGGGGCATCGTGAACACCGTCGGTCCGGTGTCGAAGGTGAACCCGTCCGCCCGTTCGATGCCGTTGCGCCCACCCGGTTCCGAGCCCCGCTCGATCACGGTGACGTCATGCCCGTCGGCTACCAGCCGGCTCGCTGCGGACAGGCCGGCGAGGCCTGCGCCGACGACGACGACGCGACTCATGTGGTCCGCCAGGCGACGCGTCGTGCGAGGTCTTCCAGGCCTGCCGCCGCCGAGCGGTCGATGGCTGGGTCCTCGAGGGCGACGAAGGCTGTCGAGACGGCGCCGGAGATCATCGCCTCCACGTCACAGATCACGTCCGAGCGGACGAGCTCTGCCTGCAGGGCTGCGATGTCGGCGCTGGAGACCCGGCCACCGCTGCCCGCCCGCTGCAGCGCCCGCCGCCAGCGCGGTGAGAACCGCTGCGTGGCAAGGGCCAGCAGGACGGTCGGCTTGCCTGCGATCAGGTCATCACCCACGGGCTTCCCTGTGGCCACCGGGTCACCGATCACGCCGAGGATGTCGTCGCGCAGGGCGAACGCCTCGCCCACGGCGATGCCGTAGCGCTCGAGCGCTGCGAGCGTGCGGGGCCCTGCGCCGGCTGCGGCTGCGCCGAGTTGCAGCGGCCGCCACACGGTGTACGCCCCGGACTTGGCGCGTGCCACCTCACGGGCGTGCTCGAGGTCGCGGCGTCCGTTGGCAGCACCCACGAGGTCGCGGCCCTGGCCCATCATCAGCTCGATGGCGAGCGTGCGCCACAGGTCCTGCATCGGCGCCGGCAGACCGGCAACCAGCAGACCGGCCTCGCTGTGGGCAAGGTCGCCGGCGAGGATCGCGATGTTCTCCCCGTACCGCTGTGCGTCGCCGAAGCCGTGCAGGCGGACGTGCTGCCGCCGTGCGCTGGCGTGCACGGACGGCTGGCCGCGGCGGGTCTCCGACGCGTCCATGACGTCGTCGTGGATCAGGGCGAACACGTGCAGCAGCTCAAGGGCAGCACCCACGCGGACGAGGTCGGCGTAACCGCGCAGGTCGCTCGTGCCGCCGCCGGCGACCCAGCCCCAGTGGGCCATCCGCGGACGGAAGCGCTTGCCGCCGGAGTTGACCATGCCGGAAAGCAGGTCGAGCACGGAGTCGGTGTGCAGGACGCCGGGGCGAGGGACCACGGTGGCCGCCAGGTCGACCCATCGCTCCCGGAGGGACTCCAGGGTTTCTGCGATGAAGACCTCGACGGCGACCACCGTGGCATCGTCACCGGTGGCAGGCCGGGGGGCCTGCTCCAGCCGCCGGTGACCGGAACTTGTCAGCGTCATGCTGCACCCACCTTCGTATCAGCCGCGGAAAGCTGTGGTACCTGCTCGACGCACCAGGGGCTCAGCAGGGCCGGGGCGCTGTCCACCAGCGCAACCAGGTCGAGCCAGGCCACCCAGGTGATCTCTGCCACCTCGTTCGGGTCGGGCTGCAACGGTCCGGCCAGACGGGCGACCCAGACCGGGCAGAACTCGTTCTCCACCACGCCGGACGCGTCGACAGCCCTGTACCCGAAATCGGGCACGACAAGATGGACGTCGGTCACCACTGCGCCGAGCTCGTCGGCGAGCCGGCGCCGGACGGCGTCCTCCGGTGCCTCACCCGGACGCGGGTGCCCGCAGCACGAGTTCGTCCAGACCCCCGGCCACGCAACCTTGGTGAGGGCGCGGCGAGTCAGCAGGACGCGTCCCTGGCTGTCGAACAGGTAGCAGGAGAAGGCGAGATGGCGAGGGGTGTCCGTGCCGTGCACGCTCGCGCGCGGGGCAGTGCCGATCGGCTGGTCGTGCTCATCGAGCAGGACGACCTCGTCGTGACTGGCGTGGCTCATGATCTCCCTCAGTGCTCGTACGCGTGTTCGGTGACCGTGCGGCGGGCCGGGCGTCCGAGCAGCACGAGCGCTGTGGCCACCACGACGACGGCTGCTGCGATCGCAGCCGTGACGCCGGCAAGGTCGGAGGAGGGCTGCCCCGTCAGGCGTCCGACGGCGATCCAGAACAGGCCCCAGGTCATCGCGACGGCGACCCCGATCCGTCCCCCGAGGACACGGGCGAGGATGGCGCCAAGGACGGCGGCAACGGCCAGCACGCCGACGGCGAGGTACTCGGCGACGTCGGGACCGGGATCGACGCCGGATGCCACGAGGGTCGCTGTGATGTTGGCAAGCGTCGCGACCGCCACCCAGCCGAGGTAGAGCCCGAAGGTGCCGTCGACGAGCAACTTCTCACCGGCGCCCGAGGCGCGGGGAGTGCCGAGGCGTCGCATCAACTCACCGAGGGTTGCAGCGAGGGCGACGATCACTGCGACGCTCAGCCAGAGCGCCCCGACCTGCACGACAAGGAGCCACAGTCCGTTCAGCGCCATCGACAATGCGGACAGCCAGCCGATCCGGCGGGCCCGCACGGAGGCGGTGTTCGCCGGCAGCCACTGCCAGATCACGTATCCGATGAGTCCAAGGTAGATGACCGACCAGATCGAGAACGCGCGTACGGCAGGAGCCAGCAGGGTGGCCTCTGCGGACAGGCTTCCGCCCGACGACTGCTCGACCGGGGTACCGATCAACCCGAAGCCGTACAGAGTGCCGAAGATCATGAAGATGGCACCGGCTGTCACCAGCCACTGCCGCATCCGGTCCGACATGTCATTACCTCCCACAACGTTGGACACGATCGTCGCAAACATCGAGGTACTGTGCCAAGCCTGAGCGTCAAACCTTAGACAAAGTGCGTACAAGTGTGTCACTTTGCGTCGATCTGGGCTTAGCATGGCCCCGATCATGGTGACCATAAAGAAGGCCTCAGAGCTGACGGGGGTGCCCGAGCACACGCTGCGCGCCTGGGAACGGCGCTACGGCCTGCTTGCGCCGTCCCGAACGGCTTCCGGCTACCGGAATTACGACGACGAGACGCTGGCGCGGGTCACCGCGATGCACGAACTGGTGCAGGCCGGCTGGGCGCCGCGGGCCGCCGCCGTCGAGGTCGCGCGCAACCCCTACAGCAACGACGCCAGCATCGATCCCCATGCTGAACTCCTCGTCGCAGCAGCCGCCCTCGACTCCGCGGGTGTCGCGCGAGTGATCGAGGAACGTTTCTCCCACAGCGCCTTCGAGACGGTGGTTGATCGCTGGCTCATGCCTGCCCTGCACCGGATCGGGCTTGAGTGGTCGGAGGGCACGGTGTCGGTCGCGGCCGAGCACCTCGTGTCCAATGTCGTCATGCGCCGCCTCTCCACGTACTACGAAGCCGTCGGACGGGGACAGTCCGGGCGTCCGGTACTGATCGGCGCCCCGCCGGGAGTCGACCACCAGATCGGACTGATGGCTTTCGCCGTCGCGGCTCGAAGGGCGGGCCTCCCCACGATCTACCTTGGCGCCCAGGTGCCCCTCGCAGCCTGGAGCGAGGCAGCAACGAAGTCGGACGCCTGGGTAGCCGTCACGACCGTTCCTCGCAGCCGCGACGTCGCCCGTGCCCGGGGTGTCGTGCAGTGCCTGGGTGAGGCTCGGTTGCCGGTGTGGGTCGGCGGCAAGTACCAACACCTCGTCGCCCCCCCGGAGCTCCGACTCGGACACAGCATCGCTACCGCTGCTGCCACGCTTGCCGCGCAGGCGGCCGATGTCGCAGCAACCGACGGATCCGAGGAGGACGGCGAACCCGCGATGGCCGATGGCTGAGGCAGCAAGCCTGCTGTGGCTGCGCCGCGATTTGCGGCGCACCGACCACCCTGCCCTCGCCGCCGCAGCCGATGCCGGGCGCGTGCTGCCGGTCTTCGTGATCGACCCTGCCTTCTTCGACGACGCAGGTCCCGTGCGCCAGGGCTGGCTCGCAGCAACCCTGAAGGCCCTCGACGAGTCCTACGACGGCCACCTGTGCCTGCGCCAGGGCGACCCGGTGACGGTCATCCCAGCCCTTGCCAGGGAGGTCGGGGCCACCCAGGTCCACGTCTCGACAGAGACCGAGCCGGGTGGCGCGGCACGCGACGAACGGGTGCGCACAGCGCTCGCCGACCATGGCATCGAGTGGACGGAGACCGGTTCGCCGTACGCGGTCACTCCCGGACGCATCCTGAACCGGACCGGCCAGCCCTACCGCGTATTCACCCCCTTCTCGCGCGCCTGGCAGGACCACGGCTGGCGGCACCCAGCCACCGAGCCGGCGGGACTGGAGCTGGCAACGGCCCCGAGCCACAAGGACGCCTGGCACCTCGTCGAGGCGGCCATCACGGCGTGCCCCATCGAGTTGCCGCCGGCAGGTGAGCGGGCGGCCCTCGACCGGTGGGCGGAGTTCCTCGACGAGGGGCTGCGTGGGTACGACGGACACCGCGACCGTCCCGACCTGCACGGTACGTCCCGGCTGTCGCCCTACCTGAAGTTCGGCGTCGTGCACCCCCGCACCCTGCTCGCCGACCTGGCCGGGCACACCGGCAAGGGCGCGCAGCGCTTCGTTGCGGAGCTGGCCTGGCGGGAGTTCTACGCCGACGTCCTGCACCACAATCCCGGCTCCCTCACGAGCGACCTGAACCGGCTCGGCGTGGACTACGACGACCCCGGCGATGCGTTCGACGCCTGGCGCACGGGCAACACCGGCTACCCGATCGTCGACGCCGGCATGCGGCAACTCCTCGCGATCGGCTGGATGCACAACCGGGTGCGCATGATCACGGCCAGCTTCCTCACGAAGGACCTGCACGCCTGGTGGCCGGCAGGTGCCCAGCACTTCCTCGACCACCTGATCGACGGCGACCTCGCGTCCAACACCCACGGCTGGCAGTGGACGGCCGGGACCGGCACGGACGCTGCACCGTACTTCCGCGTGTTCAACCCGATCACCCAGGGCGAGAAGTTCGACCCCGACGGTGAGTACGTGCGGCGCTACGTGCCGGAGCTGCGGCACCTGGCCGGGGCTGCCGCGCACCGTCCCTGGGAGGCGGCGGACGGGTATGCGCACGGCTATCCCGAGCGCATCGTCGACCACGCAACGGAACGCACCGAGGCGCTCGACCGCTATCAGCGGGCCCGAAACCGGGCGTGAACCCGCCCGACGTTCGTACGGACCCGATCAGCGGAACTCCCCCTGATGGCGCCCCGCTGCGTCAGAGTTGAGGTACCTGCCCACCGTGAAGGGAGGGACGATGGTGCGCGAGCACCGGAGCTTCGTCCTCCGGAGGCTGGGGGTCGCGCTGGCAACCACCGCCATGGTCGCCTCCTGCGCAGCGCCGGGGCCTCACCAGGCCCCGGCCGACCCAGCCGGCGTGCCCCGGTCGTCCCTCTCACCGACACCCATCGTGACGACGGCGCTCCCCACGGCCACCACCGACAACTCATCGGCCGACCCGAGCCCGACGCCGATCACGGCCCGCACCACCACCGGTCGCAGCACGCCGAGCCGGATCAACGACATCGACGGCGACGGCCGGGTGGACGTCGCGTGGAGCGGGTTCAGTTCGGCGAGCGTGTACAAGGTGCAGGTGGCCTTCGGTGACGGCCGCGTGCAGTCGATCGGCGCCGCTGACGTGGGGGAACAGCTCACTCCGGACACCACGACGATCTTCGGCGCGATGATCGTGGTCGCCGACCTGAACCGCGACGGCTACGCGGACATCGTCGCCACCGACCCGTTCATCAGGTACCGGGGGGAGGACGTGACCACGATCTGGGCGTTGTGGGGTGGTCCGGACGGCATCTCCGGAAAGCGCGCAACGCTCCTCACCAGGGCACCGTGGTCGGCCTACAGCCTCGCCTTCGTGCCCCTGCCTGAACCGGTGCTGGCGCTCGGCACGGATGAGGACCGCTGCGGCTCCGTGCGCCTCTACCCGGTGCGGGCGGACGGCAGTCTCGGCAGGCACCGCCTGCTCACGCTCCAGACACCGGGGATCGAGGGAGGGCCCGACATCGTTGGCGGGACCAACTTCGGCCGTGGGCTCGCTGCGTCCGGGAACCTGCTGGTGCTCGGTGACGAGGCACACGGAAGGGTCGAAGCCGGCGCGGTCTGGGTCCTGCACATGCTGCCGGGCTTGGCCTTCAAGGCGCTCAGGGTCACCCAGGACAGCCCGGGGATGCCCGACAGGGCGGAGTCCCGGGACGGCTACGGAGTTGCGGTCTCCATCCTTGGGGACCGGGTGGTGGTGGGGGTACCGGGCGAGAGCTGGGCCGGGCACGAGGGTGCCGGGGCTGTCGCATCGTTCAGGATCCGCCTGGTCAACGGGCAGCCCCGGGCCTACGACGGTACCCAGGTGACCCAGGACTCGGGCGGCATTCCGGGCACGGCGACGACACAGCAGATCTTCGGCAACCAAGTGCAGGCGACGATCCTCTGCGACGGCGTGCCGGGAGCGTTGGTGCACACCGCTGCCGACAGTGGTGTCGGCGACGAGACCCTCTTCGGCACGGTGTCGAGCGTGCCGTTCGACCACGCGTCCCGCTGCCCCGGCGTCGTCCTCGCCACCTGGGTGCGGGATGGACGGCGACCCCTCTCGGTGGCGCGCACCGACCCCGCCGGCTCAGTCGGCGAGCTGCCGGTGGTCGGGCTCCAGGACGAGTACCGGCTCGGGATCGGGTGGCCCGCGCGACAGGACGTGGTCGGCCCGCTCGGCGCTGACGCTGTGGCGGTCGAGGTGCTCGCCGTCCCCGCTGCGTGACCGCTCAACCGCGCAGGTAGACCCTGCCTGCCATCATCTTGCCGCTGAACAGCTCGGGGACCGTGACAAGGGTGAAGCCGCGGGCGCGCAGGCCGTCGATGATGTCCGCGTAGGCCGCGCGAGTGGTCTTCAGCGAGTCGTGGGTGAGGATGATCGAGCCCCGCCTCGCCTGCTTCACCACGCGGTGGGCAACCGTCGAAGCCTTGCGGTCCTTCCAGTCCTGCGGGTCGACGTCCCACAGCACGACCGCCTCGCCGAGCGAGCGGCTGGTCTTGCGCACCTTCGACGTCACCTCGCCGAACGGTGGGCGCATCAGGACCGGATCGTGCCCGATGGCACGGTGCACTGCTGCGGCGGTGTGCACCAGCTGGCCGCGGATCGTCTTCGCCTTCAGGCCGAAGAACTCCGGATGGTTCCAGGAGTGGTTCCCGACGACATGGCCCTCGGCGACCATGCGCCGCAGGATGGCCGGGTGGCGGCGCGCGAGCTGACCCACCACGAAGAACGTGGCGTGCACGCCCTTGCTCTTCAACAGGTCGAGCACGTGGACCGTCCCTGGCACCGGCCCGTCGTCCATGGTGAGCGCGACGCACTTCAGCTTCGAGCAGTCCGGCGGCCCGGCCTTCACCGCCGGTTTGTCGGGCGAGGACGGCTCCGGTGTCGCCGCTGCTGGCGGGTCGAGCAGCGTGTCCACCGGCAGCACGGTGCGGGCAGCCGGCTTCGCCGCAGCCAGTGGCTGCGCGACATGGACCACGTCAGGGGCGGTGGGCTGCGCCGGGAGCTGTGGAGCCAACCCGGCGAGGACGGCGACGCCGAAGAGCATGGCAAGAAGGCGCCGGGTGCTCACCCCCCGACCATAGGCGCCGCGCGTGGACGTGCGCAGCCGGATCAGGTGAACTCTGGGGGAATTCTTCAACCGGTGGTGACGTCGCCCATCGCCACGACCTCGAAATTGCTGCCCGCTACGGATTTCAGGGCGCCGAGCTGGTCATCGCTCCACCGCTTGTCCGGCGCGCCGGACACGTACCAGTCCGACCCGTTGTCGGCGACGATCATGCCGTAGGTCTTCATCGCCTGCAGCACGATTCTTGCCTGCCGCGGGAACCCTGTGATGTCGAAGTCGGCCTTCAGCCGCACCCGCATGCCCATCGGCGGCAGGTCTGCGCTGGTGTTGTCACTGGCGTAGTGGCGGGCCGGCGAGACGTAGGCCTTCCTGGTCTCCGCGACGGTGAACCGCAGGGCGTGGGTGATCACGCCGGCCTTCACCTCGTCGTAGCGCACAAGGCCGGGGAAGATCGGCAGGCCCGCGGCGTCGGCGCTCGTCCACCCGGCCGGTCGCAGCTTGTTCGACCTCAGGTCGAAGATCGCACCGGAGCCCGCCTTCCAGCGAGTGGTTCCGGCGACTCGTCTGGCGTTGAACAGTTCGTACAGCTTCCAGTGGTCACGGTCGAGCACGAGCACGTGCCGGTCGCCCTTTGACTTCGATCCGCCCTCGATCGGGGCGTTCTTCGGGATCGGGTACTTGCCCTTGTCGCTCTCTGAGGCGTAGCTGAACGACACCTTGACCTTCTTCTGGCTGCCCTTCACCACCACGTAGGGGATGCCGAAGGGGCCCTTGGGCCAGTGGGCGCCGAAGTCGGGGTGGAGGGTCGTGTCCAGGCCGATCGAGTTGATCAACGCAGCGGAGTTCGGGTCGACGGCCGCCTTGTCGACGGCGGTGTTCCACGGGTTGCCTGCCGGGAACACCTGCTTGCCGCCGAGACTCGCACCGGCACCGAGGCTGACCTTGAAGACGGCTGCGAGGGATGTCGCGGGCCCTGTGGCGGACGGGTGCGTGGCAGGCGCGACGGGACGCGGTGCTGGCGTCGGTGCAGTGGCACAGGCGGACAACGCAAGGCCGGTGAACAGGATGGCTGCGGTCAGCCGGGGGGCGGGCTTCCTCACCCGGACAGGCTAGCCCGCCTAGACTCCCGCCGTGATCGGAACCTGGATACGCCTCGACCCGCTGCACCGTGACGACGTGCCGGGGCTCATCGCTGCCGCCGCCGACGGACGGCTGTGGGAGTCGGCAGTGACGGTGATTCCCACCCCGGAGAGGATGGCGGCCTTCGTCGACCAGCGGCTGGGCGACGTCGCGACCGGTTCGTGGGAGTCGTTCACCGTCCGCCGCCTCGCGGACGACCGGATCGTCGGCCTCACCAACTACCTCCACATCGATCCGGTGAACCGGCGCAGGGAGATCGGCGGCACCTGGTACTCGGCCTCTGCCCAGCGGACGGCGGTCAACTCGGAGGCGAAGCTCCTGCTGCTCGACAACGCCTTCGGGCCGCTGGACTGCATCGCCGTCGAGCTGCGCACCCACGCGCGCAACGCCGCGTCCCGGGCTGCGATCGAACGGCTCGGCGCCCAGCAGGACGGCATCCTGCGCCATCACCTGTTCATGCCGGACGGGTCGCTGCGCGACACGGTGGTGTACTCGATCCTCGCCGGCGAGTGGCCCGCGCTGCGGGAGCGGCTCGTCGCCCGGCTGGCAGCCCGCTGACATGGCCGTGGACAATGGCGGCATGGAATCCCGTCCCCTCTACGACCGGATCGGCGGCCACGAGACCTTCGTGAAGCTGGTTGACGAGTTCTACCGCGGCGTCGCTGCCGACGCAGAGCTGCGCGCGCTCTATCCCGAGGACGACCTCGGCCCGGCGGCCGAACGGCTGCGCCTGTTCCTCGAGCAGTACTGGGGCGGCCCCCACACCTACTCAGAGACCCGCGGCCACCCGAGGCTGCGGATCCGGCACGCAGGGTTCCCGGTGACCCCCGACATGCGCGACCGCTGGCTGACCCACATGAACGCAGCGCTCGACTCCCTCGACCTGCCCGAACCCGAGCTCGGCGAGTTCCGCGAGTACGTGACAAGGGCTGCGGCCTTCATGATCAACAGCTTCGGCTGACCCCGTCCCCACGGCCGCCGGGCCATCGCGGGCGTCAGGGCGTTGTGGCCGCCGTCGGCTCTGTGGTGACCGTCACGGTGGACGACGGGACGGCTGTCTCCGTCGGCTGGGTGACGGTCGGCGCGGGCGTTGTCGGCTGCTCGCTGATCGAAGGGGTCGGCGTCATGGTGGGCGTTGTGGCCGTCACGGACGGCGACGGTGTGGCCGACGGCGTGGGGGTCGGCGTCGACCTGCGCTCGCGCACCACCTGCGAGACCGTCGTGCCTTCGCCACCGTCGAGGGTGCGGCCGAGGCCGAGCTCCACGACAGTGATGGCGACGAGGGCGACGAGGAACATGGCGGCAACGCTCAGCCCCATCACCTTCCAGAGCTTGCGGCGGGAATCCTCGCTCCTGCCCTCACGGACCGGTTCGATGCGCGTGGGCTCGCCGGACTCCGCCTCGGGTGCAGGGTCGAGCCCTGGCAGCGTGGGGCTGTCCTCGTCACCCGCGAGCGAATGGGGTGAGTCGCGGTCGTACTCGGCCGAGGTGCGCACCTTCTCGTAGCCGCGGCTGATGGCGCCGGCCACCTTGCGATGCGTCCGGTCGATGCCAGCGCTGTAGAGGGTGCCGCCGACGCCGCCGATGATGCTGGCAACGGCAGCCCCGATGAGGGTGCCGCCGACGCCGAGTCTCGAGCCGATGGCAGCTGCCGTCACAGCAGCGAGTGCGCCACCGGCGAGCTGCGGCCACGAGAAGGCGACCTTGATCGGTTCCTTCGGTTCGGGCTCGGTCTGCTTGTCTTCCTGCGTCAACGTGGCTGTCTCTCCTTGTCGGGGTCCGACGTTCAAAGGTAGCCGGTGCCAGCGAAGGTCAGTCGTGGATGCCGACCTGGTCGGCGATCAGCCTCGCGATCGAGCGCGCGGCCTTCGGCTTCGCAACCCTGCGCCCGGCAGCGGCAGCGCGTGCCCGTTCCGCCGGATCGTCCACCCAGCGCCGGACGGCTTCGACGACCTCACGCGGGCGCGGCGCCCAGACCCCGGCGTGCTCGTTGACGACGTAGCTGACGTTGCCGTCCTCCTGGCCGGGAAGGCGGGCGTACAGCACGAGCGGGAGCCCGCTGATGAAGGCCTCACTGATCGTGCCGGGGCCGGCCTTGGTGACGAGCATGTCCGCGGCTGCCATGAACTGCGGCATGTTGGACGTGAAGCCGTACAGGTGCACCGGCATGTGCCAGTCGACGTCCTCGAGGTCCTCCCGCAGTTCGATGTTGCGCCCGCAGATCACCACGAGCGTTGCCTTCAGCCGGGCCTCGTTGATGGCTTTCGCCACGCGCTTGAGCGGACCCATCCCGTCCCCGCCGCCCACCAGCAGGATCACCGGCAGGTCGGTGCGCCAGCCCTGCTTCTCGCGCCAGGCGTCCCTGTCGACGAGCTCCTCACTGAACCGGTCGGCGACCGGGAGGCCGATGACGCGAAGGTTCCCCTCGGGGATGCCGTAGTCGATCGCCTTCGCCTTGGCTTCCTCGGTCGCCACAACGACGAGGTCGGCGCGGCGGTCGAACCAGAACGCGTGTGTCGAGACCAGGTCGGTGACCACGGTGATGTAGGGCCGCGGCGACTTCCGCATGGCCCGCATCAGGGTGGTGTTCACCAGCGGGTGCACGGAGACGATCAGGTCGCACGGGTTCTCCTTGACCAGCCGTTGCGCTGCGCGACGCAGGTACGGATAGGCCAGCTCGCTGACGACCTTGGTGCGGCCCTTGCCGTCGGACACCTTGAAGGACAGGCCCCAGGCCTGCGGGACCCGCGAGATCGGCGGATAGATCTCCGGCGCGAATTTCAGCGGCTTCGGGTAGTACTCGCGGAAGAAGTCGACCTTGCTCGACTCGAACCGTCCGGGGAACTCAAGGTCGAGGGCCTCGATCATGGCCTCCGTGGCTGAACGGTGGCCGCCGCCCGTGTCGGAGAACAGGAACAGGATCCGCTTCTTGGGCTCGGACGGGCCCTCTGGGTCCGACGTGGCACTCATCTGCACTCCAGTTGCTCCGCCAGTGGTTCGCATCGAGCATCGCACAGCCGGACCGGTGGCAACAAAGGATGCGGCAACCGGACCGTATTGGGGACGGTTCCAAACTCGGTCCACCAGACCGGCCGGACCGAGTTTGGAACCGTCCCCAATTCGGTCCAGCCCGGTCGAGCGGGGTCGTGGACCGAGGTGGGAACCGTGTCCGAATCAGTCCGCGAGGCGCTGGAAGAGGAGATGGTCGGAGTAGACGCCGGCGATGGCGAGGTAGCGCGGCGCGTAGCCGAACTGCTCGAAGCCGTTGCGCTTCAGCACGGCCTGGGACGCCAGGTTGTTCGGCAACGTGCCGGCCTCCACCCGGTGCAGTCCGAGGTCGCCGAACGCGAGGGCCACCAGTTCACCGGCAGCCATGGTCGCAAGGCCGCGTCCGGTGGCCTGCTCGTCGAGCCAGTAGCCCATGCTGGCCGACTGGAAAGGCCCGCGGACGATGTTGTTCAGGTTGATCCGGCCGACGACCTCCCCGTCGTCGTCGAGGATCACGAAGGGCTCCATCAGTCCGCTGGCCGCCGACGTCAGGGACTGCGCCACAGCCTCCCGCTGGCCGGCGAGGGTGAAGTAGCTCTCGGGCCGCACCGGCTCCCAGGGGGCGAGGAAGTCCCGGCTACGCACCACGAGTTCCGCGAGGCGCTCCGCGTCCCCGATGTGCAGCGGACGGAGGTGGCTCATCCGAGGATCTCGTAACGCTGCAGGCGCTTGCGGTCGGCCTTCGAAGCGGACGCCTGGAGGCTGAGCAGTTCGGCATAGATGCCGTCGGTGAGGGCGAGCTCCGCCGGCGTGCCCATCTCGTCGATGAGGCCGTCGCGCATCGTGATGATGCGGTCGACAGAACTGATCGTGGAGAGCCGGTGGGCGATGATCAGCGTCGTCCGGTCGGTCATCAGCTCCTCGAGGCCCTCCTGGACCAGGCGCTCTGCCTTGGAGTCCAGCGAGCTGGTCGCTTCGTCGAGCACGAGGATCGGAGCGTCCTTCAGCATCGCCCGCGCGACGGCGATGCGCTGCTTCTGGCCACCGGACAGCTTGACCCCGCGCTCGCCGATCTCCGCGTCGTAGCCGCCGGGCAGGGCGCTGATGAACCCGTGGGCGTGGGAACGCCGGGCAGCCGTGATGATCTCTTCATCCGTCGCGCTCGGACGGCCGTAGGCGATGTTCTCCCTGATCGTGCCGGAGAACAGCGCCGGGTCCTGGAAGACGACCCCCACCTGCGAGCGCAGTTGCGCCAGCGGCACCTCTGTCACGTCCCTGCCGTCCACCCGCAGCTGGCCGCCGGTGAGGTGGTACAGGCCCAGCAGCAGGCTGGTCAGGGTGGTCTTGCCCACGCCGCTCTCGCCGACGAACGCCACCCGCTCGCCGCGGCGCACGTCGAAGCTCAGGCCGCGCAGCACCTCGCTGTTGTCACCGCTGTAGGCGAAACGGGCGTCCGTGAAGCTGACCACCGGCTGTCCGAGCGGCGTCTGCAGGGCGCCGACCTCCGCGTCCGCGGAAGGGATGCCCTCGAACTCGGCCGGCTCGTCCATCACCTTGAAGTAGTCGATGCACCCGGTGATCGCGCGCTGCGAGGAGTCGACGAGGAAACTCATGCCCTGCACCGGCTGGCGTGCCATGTTCACCAGCTGGATCAGCAGCACCATCACGCCGAGCGTGAAGGCGCCGGAGATCGTTGAGGTGAAGATGATCGCGTAGATGCCGAAGAAGATCAGGTTCAGCGCACCCCGCCGCACCACGTCCATCTTGTGCCAGTACGCCGACTGCTCCCGCGTGATGCCGATGGTCGTGTCGTAGCGCCCGTTGAAGTGGGCGAGCTCGCGCGGCTCTGCGACGAAGCTCTTCACCACCCTGATCTGTCCGACGACCTCGGCGAAGCGTCCGCCGGCGATGTCGAACTCGAGGTTCTTCGCCTTCTCCATCTTCTGCCAGCGCTTGGACGTGAGCGCGGTCAGCCAGGTGAACAGCGGGTACATCGCCAGCATCATCAGCGCCAGCCACCACGAGTAGAACCCGATGATCACCAGCGAGGCGAAGACGCTCAGCAGCATCGGCAGGAAGTTGTTGGCGAACATGTTCAGGAAGCCGGTGGTCTCGGTGATCGACCGCTGCAACCGGGAGATGATCGTGCCGGTGAGCTCGTTGTCGAAGTAGCGCTGCGGCAGGCGCAGCAGCTTCTCGAAGTAGTTGCGCGAGAGGATCGAGCGCAGCCGGATGCCCATCACGTCGCCGAGGTAGCCGCCGATGTTGCTGATCAGGGTGTTCGCCACATCGACCAGCAGCAGCAGGAAGGCCAGCCACAACACGGCAGGGATGCTGCCGCCAGAGCCCTGCAGGCCGGCGACCACCTCGTCGGTCGCTGCCTTGATGATGAACGGCACGGCGAGGCCCGTTGCGGCGATGAGCACGCCGGAGGCGACGATCGCAGCATAGGCGGGGAGCAACTCCCTTGCCTCGCTGAGGATCCTGATCAAAGGGCGCATTGGCCGATGCTCTCACGCCGCGCCGACACTGCACACCGCAGGGTTACCCCCGGCCGGGCGTCACTCCTTGATCTGGACCTTCGCGTTCAGGTTGGGCAGCTCGACGTAGGTCTGGCCCGGCGCCATCTTCAGCGGGCTGCCGTCGGCGAGGGTGAACTGGAAGACCTCGTTGACAGCGCCCTTCGTCCAGTTGCCGGTGACGTACTTGCCGCCATGGGCGTAGTAGAAGGTGCCCTTGTTGTTGATGATCTCGTGGATGGGCTCGAAGTGGTGGCCCGGCTCTGTCGAGATGTGTCCGTCGACGTAGATCTTCCCGAAGATCTGCTTGGCCCGGATGACCAGCACGTTGTCGGTGGCGACACGCGTCCCGCCGGCGAGCACGTGCGGGCCCCACGGCATCGAGCGCAGGTACTTCTTTGACTTGGCGCTCCACGTGTAGGTCATGTTGTAGGAGTTCCCCTTCTTCCAGGGGACGCTCACGACGGCAGCGGGCTTGCCGGAGACGTTGGTGCTGACTTCCTCGTCGCTCGCGGCCCACGGGAAGTACATCTGCTGGGGGCCGTCCTGGAACTTCTTGGTCGCCTTGGCCAGCACCTTCGGGTGGCACGAGACCGCGCGGTCGTAGTAGGTGATGCCGTTGATGCTCCGCACGCGGCTGGCGAGGATGCCGTACGCGCCGGGGGCGCCCTTCTTGGCGTTCATGTAGGACATCATCGGGACGATGTACTTGGTGAACCCCTTGGCATAGTCGAGCACCCACGGGTAGGCGCCGGTGTTGCCGATGATCGCCCCGATCGGGCTGAGCATGGGGATGTCGACCGGACGGATCGAGCGCACCGGGTTGACGGTGTCGGCGAACTTGGAGTGGAAGATCGGCACGAGCCGGGTGCTGGTCTTGCCGACCGTCGCGGGGTAGCCGTCCATCTGGACGTAGACGATGTCGGCCTTGTCCAGGCCGATCTGCGGGTGCTCGCCCTTGTTGTCCGGCACCTTGACGGCGACGGCGATGTGCTTGGCGTCATCGGCGTTCTCGAGCACCTTGCCGGTCAGCGGCCAGCGCGGAGTGGTGTCGACCGGCGCCGTCGTCGCCGACTGGCTGGGGACGGGGGCGCCACTGGTTGCCGGTGCCTGCGTCTGGGCGGGCGCAGGGGTCGCGGTACAGCCCACGAGGGTTGCGCCAGCAACGCCAACAGCTCCGATGACAGCCGTACGACGACTCACCGCTTCCATGAATTCCTCCGTCTACTGCAGCCGTTGCGGCCGGTGGGGACGCGCTCGCTCCCCGCACAATGGTAGGGCCGGTGCAGCACAGGTCCCGACGACGCGTGGTCAGGCGGAACAATCGATTCCGAATCGATACGGGATTCAGCGGCTTCCCGGCTTCCACGTAGCATCACCGGCATGAGCCAGCCCCCGACGGACGCGGCGAACCGCCTCGAGTTCTCGCGGCTGTTCAGCGACACGTCCACGCTCTACCGGCGAGGCTTTCTGCCCATGCTGGCCCTGGGTGCGGTCCCTGCTGTGGTCGCAGGCGGGACGGGGCTCGCACTGGTCTGGCTGTACGCCACGGACCTGATGACGGCTGTGGTGTCGTTCAACCCCGCAGGGCTGGCATCGGGGGGCCTGCTGGCAGCAGCGGCAGGAGGGCTCGCCTCGATGCTCGTCACCGTCCAGTGCGGCGCGATGATCTCCCAGGTCACGGCGCAGGTGGCGGACGGACGCGCGCCGGACCTGCGCGAAGCCTTGCGGGAGACGACGACCGTCGTGCCGCGGCTGCTGCTCCCGTGCCTCGCCCTGGCAGCAGCCACCTGGTTGGCCGCTGCCGTCGGCCTCACGGTCGTGCTCAACGCCCTCGGGGCTGCACGGTTGTCCGCGACGGCGGACCGGACCGCTGCCATCTCGACGATCCTTGCCCTGCTGGGTGGGGTGGTGCTGGGCGGTCTTGGCGCCGTCGCCGTCGCCTGGTGGCTGCGGGTGAAGCTGTTCCTGCTGCTGCCCTCGGCGAGCATCGAGAAGCTGCCGGGCTTCGCGCCGGTGAGGCGCTCGTGGCAACTGACCCGTGGCATCGCAGGGCTGGTCTTCGGCGCCCTCTTCGTCGTCACTCTGGCGGAGGGCGCTGTCGTCGGCTTCGGCAGTCAGGTGGCGAGCGTCCTGGTCACGCCATCGGAGGCGGCCGGTGACTTCCGCGGGCTCGTGACACTCGTCGCCCAGCTGATGCCGGCCATCACGGTGGGAACGGCCATCAGCTCGGCAGTGACCGCCTTCACCTGGCCGTTCCTCACCGTCATGTCGACGATCGTGCACCGCTCCCTTACGGGTTACCGGTTGACACCACTCATGTCGGGATAGCGGTCCCCGACGGGGTCGCCGACCGCGTCGAGGGCAGCCAGCTGCTCTGCGGAGAGCTCGATGGCGTCGGCTGCAACGTTCTCCTCGAGGTAGGCGACCCGCTTGGTGCCGGGGATGGGGGCGATGTCGTCACCCTTGGCCAGCAACCATGCGAGGGCCACCTGGCCCGGCTTGGCGCCGACCTCCGCCGCAACGGCGTCCACACGCTCGACGATGCCGATGTTCTTGGCAAGGTTGTCGCCCTCGAACCGCGGGTTGTAACGGCGGAAGTCGCTCTCGTCCAGCTGGTCGAGCGAGCGGATCGTGCCGGTGAGGAAGCCGCGTCCCAGCGGGGAGTAGGGCACGAAGCCGATGCCGAGCTCGCGCACGACGGCGAGGATCTCCTGCTCCGGTTCGCGCGACCACAGCGAGTACTCCGTCTGCAGGGCTGTCACCGGGTGGACGGCATGCGCCCGCCGGATGGTCGCGGGCGCGGCCTCGGACAGCCCGTAGTGCCGGATCTTCCCCTCGGCGATGAGCTCTGCGAGCGCACCGACGGTCTCCTCGACCGGCGTGCCGGGGTCCATGCGGTGCTGGTAGTACAGGTCGATGTGGTCGGTGTTGAGCCGCTGCAACGAGCCCTCCACGGCAAGGCGCACATTCTCTGCGCTGCCGTCCAGGCCACGCGTGCCGTCGCCGCGGTGCCGGATCGTGCCGAACTTGGTCGCGACAACCACCTGGTCCCTGCGACCGGCGAGCGCCCGTCCGAGCAGTTCCTCGTTGAGGTACGGCCCGTACATCTCAGCGGTGTCGAACAGCGTGACGCCGAGGTCGATGGCGCGGTGGATCGTTGCGATCGCGCCCGCCTCGTCGGTGCCTGCGCCGGTGTAGAAGGCCGACATCCCCATGCAGCCGAGACCGATCCGTCCGACCTCGAGGCCGTTGCCGAGCGTTGCTTTCCTCATGTGTTTCTCCCTACCCAGTAACCGACGGGCCAGTCAGGCCCGTCGTCATCGACGACTCTTTCAGGCGGCTTCTGCGCAGCCAAGGTCCGCGACCGGCTGCTGGTGCGCTGCGATCCGGGTGGGCCGCTCTACTGCGCTCTCGGACTGCCGTGCGACCTGCGCGGCTCGCAGGTCCTGCACCCGCTGCTGGAGCCACGACCCGCGCTGCTCGGTCTCGAGCCGAATCCAGCCGTTCATCGTTCCCCAAGGCATTGTGCTCATCGTGAATCCCTCCTCGTTGTTAGTGGTCTCTCACATTGTAAGAGCGGTATAACATGAAGGTCAAGAGCCAATGTATGATCGGCCTCACATCGAGGTCGATGGAAGGAGGCGCGGGATGGGTTACCACCATGGCGACCTACGGACGGCACTGGTCGACGCCGGCATCGCGCAGGTCGCGGAAGGCGGGCTGCCTGCCCTTTCCGTCGCGGAGGCTGCGCGACGGACGGGCGTGAGTGCCGCCGCGCCGTACCGGCACTTTCCGAGCCGGCAGGACTTCGTCGTCGCGGTCGCCACGCGGGCAGCCCAGGAGCTCGAGGCCTCCATGCGGAGCGCTGCGGACGCTGCGGGCGACGATCCGGTGGAGGCCATCGCTGCGGCCGCTGCTGCCTACGTCAGGTTCGCGGCCACCCGGCGGACCGGCTTCGACCTGGTCTACGCGCCCGAGCTCCGCGGGGTCCACGACGACGAACTGCGCGAAGCCGGCCGCTCGATCAGCGACCTCGTGCTGCTCCGCGCCATCGAGGCCACCGGCGGCGACAACCACGCAGCCGTCGGCGTGGTCCCCCAGTTCATGGTGGTCGCACACGGCGCAGCGTCCATGAACCGCATCGGCATCTTCAGCGACATCGATGCTGCGGCTGCGCTGGCTGCGAAGACCGTGCGCAGCCTCCTCCGCGGCGCAACGACGCAAAGCTCGTAGACGCACGCCCCACGGCGCCTCAGGACCGTGCGGTGACCGAGCCGATGGTCTCGGCCAGCTGGGTCTCCCACGGCGTGGGCGCAAGCCCGAACCTCTCCTGCGCAGCGCTGGAGTCCAGCACGAACGGCCGCTCGAACTGGTGACGGGTCTCCCACAGCTCGCGCAGCATCGGTGAGAACCAGCCGCCGACGCTGACCACGACGCGCGGCAGTGCGGAGATCCTCGGGGCGGGGACGCCGGCCAGCGCGCTGGTCGCCGTTGCGACCTGGCGCACCGTCCGGGGCGGCAGCGTCGGCACGTGCCAGGCACGTCCCCAGCCGTCGCCGGTCGCCAGCGCTGCAGCCAGCGCGCCGATGTCGCCGAGGTAGCTCCACGAGTGCTGCACGTCGAGGCCGCCGACCGGCATGCTCACCGGCTTCCCGGCGGCCGCCGGCCCGATCACGTAGGTGTTGAGCAGGCTGGTGCCCTCGTGCGCACCGGGACCGAAGTAGTCCGAGGGGCGCACCTCCGTCACGCGACAGCGCCCCTCTTCGTGCGCCCGCAGGGCGTCGCGCCACATCTGCACCCTGATCTCGCCCTTGGTGCCGTTCGGACGCTGCGGAGTGTCCTCCGTCATGGGGGCGTCCACCCGGCCGTAGCCGTAGAGGTTCGAGATCGTGACGAGGCCTGCGCCGGAGCGCTCCGCAGCACCGAGGATGGACGCAGCCATCACCGGCCACTCCTGCGCCCAGCGCCAGTAGCGGCTCGGGTTCACAGCGTTCACGATGCTGTCGGCGCCCGCGACGGCTGCCTCCAGTGCAGCTGCGTCCGTGATGTCGACGGCGCGCCCCTCTGCGCCGTCGGGCAGGTCCTTCGGCCCGGAGCGCGACAGCACGACGACCTGCTGGCCTGCTTCGA
Organism: uncultured Actinomycetota bacterium; assembly: GCA_963773595.1. Taxonomy (GTDB): domain Bacteria; phylum Actinomycetota; class Actinomycetes; order Propionibacteriales; family Propionibacteriaceae; genus Propionicimonas. The sequence continues at coordinate 201,754 of CAVZBQ010000005.1, read as the reverse complement.
GAAGCGAACGCGCTGTCGCCCTGCCGATCCCGCCGGCCCCGATCACCACATGCCTGCCCATGGAAACTCCTAACGTGAACGTTGTTCTCGCTTCTAGCCAAGCACCGATTGTGGCAAGATGCAAGAACACTGTTCACACTTCGCGGAAGGGGCGTCGATGGGCAAGCGTGCCGAGCACAGGGAGACCACGGAGCTGGCCATCCTCGACGCGAGCCTGCGGCTGCTCGCAGAGGGCGGCGCGACCGGCCTCACCGTCCGCGGGCTGGCAAGGGAACTCGGGATGGTGCCGAGCGGGCTGTACCGCTACGCCGCCAACCGCGACGAGCTGCTCACCCTGCTGATCGCCCACGCCCACGGCGACCTCGCCGATCACGTTCGCGCCGCGCATGACCGCGTGGACACCACCGACCTCCGCGGGCGCTGGCGGGCGATCGCGCACGCCATCAGGGACTGGTCGCTGGAGCATCCGCACGAGTTCGCCCTGATCTTCGGCACCCCGGTGCCGGGCTACCACGCCCCACCCGAGCGGACGGAGGAGCCGGGCACCCGTGTGCTGGTGCTGCTCGCCCGCCTCGGCGCGGACGCGGAAGCCGCCGGGCTGGGTCCGGCGCTGGGCGAGCGCTTCGATACCGCGGCCGCCAGCGGTGCTGCGCCAGCCCTTGCCTTCATCGCGCAGGCCGGCCTCGCGCTCAGCGCACCCACGGCGCTGGCCGGCATCAGCGCCTGGCAGCTCGTGATGGGCTCAGTGCTCAGCGAGCAGTTCGGCTACCTGGGCCACGAAGGGCTCGACTTCGCTTCGGCCTTCGACGGCGTCGTGCTGGCCGGCGAGCAGCTGGTCTTCGGAGCTCAGGCCTCGTAGTCGACGCACACCCGTGCGGTGCGCACCTTGCCGATCAGCCCCGCGACCGCGACGTGGTCGGGGTGCACGGCGTAGGCCTTCAGCGCCTCGGGGGATTCGAACTCGGAGTACAGCACCAGGTCGTAGCTGTGCTCGAACGGGTCGGTCGGGATCACCGGTTCGAGGGTGATGATCCCCGGGACGACCTCGGTGAGTCCGAGCAGGGCCTCGCGCACCTTCAGCAGGTTGGTGGCCTTGTCTGCGCCTTCCGCCTCATCGGCGAAGTTCCACATCACGATGTGCTTGATCACGGGTCACACCCTACGCAGGACCGACCTCGTGGCGGACCAGGTCGAGCAGGTCGTGCCACGCCTCGATCTTCGTCCGTTCGCTGCCGCGGATGCCGCCGCGGGCGATCTCCGCCTCGTCGATCCGTCGCCAGTCCTCGAGGTCACTGGGACGGACGCCGCGAGCGGCAAGGGTCGCGTCGAGGTCCGCGAGGTGCCGTCGCGGCTGGGTGGCCAGGTCCTCCAGCAGGTGCGCGACCGTCTCGGCAGCGTCCTTCTTGTTGCTGCCGATCAGGCCGACCGGGCCGCGCTTGATCCAGCCGACGGCGTACTCACCGGGCCGCGCGGAACCGTCCAGCTCGAGCACGCGGCCCTCGAGGTTGGGGATGCGACCCTCGTCGTACGGGACGCCGGGCAGTGGCACCCCGCGGTAGCCGATCGAGCGCAGCACGAGGTCGGCGGGAACGGTGAGCGCCCCCTCGTGACCGGGGGCCGTCTGCTCGAAGCGGACGGCCTGCACGCGACCCTCCCCGTCCAGCGCAGCGGGGCGGTGCCAGAACAGCAGGTGCAGCCAGCGGTCGGCCGTGACCGGCGACTCGGCGACAGCCTTGGCGATCGATGCGACGTTGGCGCGGGCGTGGCGTTCGAGTTCGGCGGAGTCGATGGCTCCGAGGTCGCAGCCGGAGAGGGTGATCCCGATACCGGGCGTTTCCAGCAGCTCGCGGAGTTCGGTGGTGGTGAACGTCGCGTGCTCGGGACCGCGCCGTCCCACCAGCCAGACGTTCTCGATCTCCGCCTCGCGCAGGGCGGCCAGCACGGTGTCGGGCATGTCGGTGTCGCTGAGGGCCGACGGCTCCTTCAGCAGGATGCGGGCGACGTCGACGGCGACGTTCCCGACGCCGATCACGACCGCGTCCCGCACGCCGGCCATGGGCTGCGGTTCCGCGTCCGGGTGCCCGGAGTACCAGGCGACGAACTGGCGGGCAGACCGGCTTCCCGGCAGGTCCTCCCCGGGGATGCCGAGGTGCCGGTCGTCAGCTGCGCCCACCGCGTAGATCACAGCGTCGTAGGAGGCGACCAGCTCTGCGGCTGTGACGTCCCTTCCGAACTCGACGAGCCCGAGGAACCGGACCCGGTCGGACTCGAACACGCGGGCGAGGGTGACGGCGACAGCCTTGATGCTGGCGTGGTCGGGAGCGACGCCGTAGCGCAGCAGCCCGAAAGGGGTCGGCAAGCGGTCGAAGATGTCCACCCGCACGTCGGGATCGGTGACCAGTGCTGCAGCTGCGAACAGGCCGGACGGCCCGCCGCCCACGATCGCGACCCGCGGCGGCTCAACTGTCGGCATGGCCTTCAACGTAGTAGCCCGGAGCGGGGCGTCAACCCTCAGTGAGCAACGAGCCAGACAGTGGTCACGATCGGCTGGCGCTGGCCGCCGACGTGGACGACCTCTGCGCCGTCGACGGTCAGCTGGCTGGCGTAGTGGCCGAGGGCACGCTGGACGGTCGGCAGCCACTGCGGCAGGGCCACCTCCTCTGCGCCGGGGACGGGGAGCAGCGGCTCGGAGACCAGCTCCACCAGCGGGATACCGGTGAGGTCGGCTGCCACGCGGGCGACGTGGTGACAGGCGATGTGATCGGGATGGCCATAGCCGCCGTGCCGGTCGTACGCGACGAGGGTGTCGGCACCGAAGAAGCGCAGGTAGGCGGCCAGGTCGGCAGCCGCCTGCTCCGCAGGGACGGACGTGAGGCTGTCCGTGCCGGCGTCACCGCCAGGCCCTGCCAGGGTCTCTGCCTCGTCGAGCCAGCGCATGCCGGAGTCGGTGTAGCGCCGCGCCGGCCGGTCGCTCTCCCGAGCCGGCGGGGTGCCCAGGAAGACGTGGTCGGTGACGCCCAGCTCCGCCAGCGCGCCGGCCAGTTCCCCGAGGCGGTGCTCGACCAGGTCCGGCGTCCCCTCGAGCGCCGACAGCGGCCCGGGCACGACAGCGCCGAGCTCGCCGCGGGTGGCGGTCACAACGGCCACCTGGTGGCCGGCGTCGACGAGATCCGCGAGCAGGACGCCCGTTGCGAGGGTCTCGTCGTCGGGATGCGCGTGCAGGAAGACCACCCGCTGTCCCCAGGCCGTCATGCGCCCAGCAACCCTTCGTAGATCGCGGACAGCCGCAGCGCTGCGAAGGCCCAGTCGAACCGCCGGGCGTGGACGCGGGAGACGAGGCTCATCCGCTCCAGCAGGCCGGGCACCATCAGCAGCCGGGTGAGGGCGAGCGCCCAGTCCTCGGGCCGGCGGGAGTCCATCAGCTGTCCGGTCACACCGTGGGCGACGGCCTCGCGCAGGCCACCGGCGGCTGCGGCAACCACCGGCGTCCCGCTGGCAGCGGCTTCGAGGGCGATCAGGCCGAACGTCTCCGAGTGGGACGGGACGAGGACGACGCGCGCGCCGCGCAGCAGCCGTGCCAGGTCGGGACGCGGCTGGGCGCTGATGAACGTGACGTTGCTGGCGAGCCCGAGCTCCGTGACCATGGTGTGCAGGGACTGCTCGTAGGAGCGGAACGCGTCGGAGGCGCCCCCTGCGACCACGAGGTGCGGGCGGATCTCCGGGTCGACGTGCGCCAGCGCCTGGATCGCGAGATCGGGGCCCTTCAGCGGTTCGAGCCGTGCCGCAACGAGGACGTAACCGTGCGGCCACGCCTCCGGGTTCGTCGACGGCCAGCCCCAGCGCTCCTCGCCGGGCGCCAGTGGCCGGAACTGGTCCTGCCGCACCCCGGGCGAGACGATCGACACCCGGTCGGAATCGGCGCCGCACCGGTCGATGACGGTCTGCGCCTCGGCGGCGGAGATCGCGACGACAGACTGCGAGCCCCTGGCGACAGCTGCCTCGCCGGGCACCCGCCGCGGCGATTCCGGCGGCTCGCCCGCGGAGAGCGGCGAACCCACGGGTGCAGCAACGGAGTGGTAGCTCTGCACGTGCGGCACACCCCACTTCGCTGCAACCGGCAGCGCCGCCACCCCGGACATCCAGTGGTGGGAGTGGATGACGTCGCTGGGTTCGAGGGTTGCGAGGCCTGCGCTGAACTGCTCGATGTGGTCGTCGATCAGGCTCTTGGCGAGCGGCGTCGGCGGGCCGGCGTCCAGGTGGCGCAGCGTGACGCCGGGGTAGAGCTCGAGGGTGTCGGGATCGTCCGGGTGCGAGCGCCGGGTCACCAGCTCCACGCGATGGCCGAGCGCGGCAAGCGCTTCCGCCTGGGCGCGTTCGACAACGTTCATGCCGCCAGCGTCCCCGGTTCCGGGCATCGTCGCCGGCGAGGTGTGCATGGAGACGAAGGTGATCCTGAGGGCGCGCGACACGCGGTGAGCATAGTTGCCCCCTGGATCCCGGTGCCGCGATCAGTCCGGGAACGGGCTGCCGTCCGTGGGAGGATGACGCAATGACAGCGCTCCCACCTCCTGCGATCAGCACGCCGCCGGGGCGTGCGGTGGGCCCGCAGTGGCTGTTCCTCGTGATCATGGCCGGGTTGGGCATGGTGGGCCCCTTCTCGATCGACACGATCTTCCCCGCCTTCGCCCAGATGCAGCGGGAGTGGGGATCCTCCGAGATCGAGCTGCAGCAGCTGATCAGCGTCTACCTGCTGTCCTTCGCCGTGATGAGCCTGCTGCACGGCCCGCTGTCCGACGCGCTGGGCCGCAAGCCGGTCATCATCGGCGGCACCATCCTCTTCATCGCTGCCTCCGTCGGCTGCGCCCTTTCGCCGAGCCTGCCGGTGCTGCTGTTCTTCCGGGCGATGCAGGGCCTGAGCGCCGGCGCAGGCCAGATCATCAGCCGCGCCATGGTGCGCGACGTGTTCACCGACGACCAGGCACAGCGCACCATGAGCCACATCGCCATGATCTTCGGGCTGGCACCGGCGCTGGCGCCCATCGTCGGCGGCTGGCTGCTGGGCATCGGCAGCTGGCGGGGCATCTTCTGGTTCCTGGTCGGCTTCGGCGTTGTCATCCTGCTGCTGGTGATCTTCGCGCTCGCCGAGACCCACCCGCCGGAACTGCGGACGAAGTTCGACGCGCGCACGCTCGTCTCGGGACTGCTCGTCGTGGCGCGTGACCGCAACGGGCGCCGGCTGGCGTTCACCGGCATGTTCAACTTCGCCGGCATGTTCCTGTACATCTCCTCTGCACCACTGTTCGTGCTGAAGCTCCTCGGCAAGGGCGAACAGGACTTCTGGATCCTGTTCGTGCCACTGATCTCGGGCCTCGTGCTCGGTTCGTGGGTGAGTGGCCGGCTCGCCGGACGGATGAGCGGACGCAAGCTGGCGTCCCTCGGCTACGTGGTCAGCCTCGTCGGCGGGCTGGTGAACCTGCTGTTCTCGCTGTTCCCCGCGACGCAGGCGCTGCCCTGGGCCGTCCTCCCCCTGCCGGTCTACTCGTTCGGGATCGCCATCGCCTTCCCGATCCTCACGCTGGCGATGCTCGACCTCTTCCCCCACTCCCGAGGGTCGGCCTCCTCCGTGCAGTCGTTCGTCGCCCTCGTCGCGAATGCGGCGATCGCCGGCCTGCTCGCACCCGCCGTCGCGTTCTCACAGCCGAGCCTTGCCGTCACAGCCCTCGCGTTGACGACGGTCGCCTGGTTCCTGTGGCGCCGCCACCTGCAGATGACCCACACCGAGCCGGCCGCCACCCCCGACGCCCCCGCCTACGAACCCACCGACGAGATGTGACCGCCGCCGTTCCCCTTCGGGAGGGTTGAGTCGATAGCGTGGCCACCGTGACCACTGACGAAGCCATCATCCAGCTCGCCGGCGACACCGTCCGGCTCGAACTCCTGCCCCTCGGCGCCACGCTGCGCCGCTTCGAGGTGCTCCTGCCCGACGGCAGCTGGCGGAACATCCTGCTGGGCCACCCGAGCGCCGCCGACTACGAGAACAACGTCGGCTACCTCGGGGCCAGCGTCGGACGCTTCGCGAACCGCATCGGCGGCGCGCGTTTCACCCTCGACGGGACGCGGTACATCGTCGACGCCAACGAGGGCGTGAACCAGCTGCACGGCGGGGCCAAGGGTTTCTCGACACTGGTGTGGGACGTCGAGGGCGTCGGTGACGACTGGGTGGAGTTCACCCTCGAGAGCCCCAACGGCGACCAGGGCTTCCCCGGCAAGGTGCAGGTCTCCGCACTGTTCGAGCTGGTCGCAGGCGGCGCCCAGGTGACCTACCGGGCCACCACGGACGCCCCGACGGTGGTCAACCTCACCACCCACCCCTACTTCAACCTCGACGGCGAGGACTCCGGCGACACCGACTTCCACCAGTTGCGCATTCCCGCCAACGCCTACACGCCCAACGATGACGACGGCATCCCCACCGGCGAGATCCGCGACGTCACCGATTCCGCAGCCGACTTCCGGCTGGGCCGGGTACTCGGGCCGGCACGGGAGCACGCGCTGGAAGAGGGCATCACCCGCAACGGCGGCTACGACCACAACTTCGTCATCGAGGGGACGGGCCTGCGCAAGCACTGCCGTTTCACCGGCGCGAGCGGGCTGACGCTGGTGCTGCGCAGCGACGCCCCGGCGTTGCAGGTCTACACCGGGGAGCACCTGGACGGGACAGCCCCCGGCACCTCCGGTGTGCCGTACGTGCGGAGGGCTGGTGTGGCGCTCGAGCCGCAGGGCTTCCCCGACGCCCCGAACCACGACAACTTCCCCAGCACTGTGCTGCGGCCCGGCGAGGAGTACGTCACCACCACCCAGTGGCTGGTCAGCTGACCCTGCGGAGACACGACAGCTCCACCAAAGCGGCACGAAAGGGGACAGTCCCCTTTCGTGCCGCTTTCGTGCCGGACACTTCGTGCCGGAGACAGTGGCTGGTCAGCTGACCGGTGCCGGCTGAGCTTGACGAAGCCCGGCCATCGCCCTTTCGTCCGTCTGATCCCGGCTGTCACACGACACGCCGACGACACGCCGGGCACTCGAAAATTGCCCGAAATCGTCCCTGAAAACCCCTTGCGGGGGTGTCCCGGACAGGACTAGAAATCTCTCACCGGGCCACTTCGGTGGACCGGGGATCGGAAGCAGGAAGTCAGTTTGCTGGTGGGCTTGCCCACTGGGACACCCGGTGATGCGGGGGTTGGCTGGCTGGTGGTTTCCGGTGCGACGTTGGACATCACGCCTCGTCAACCAGAAGGCCCCGGAGACTCATACTCGCCGGGGCCTTCGCCTTTCACACGACAGGTTCGCCGTCGACCAGGTACGTCACCGGCGTCGGGAGCTGGACCGTCCGGGAGACCGTGCACAACCGGTCCCGTGACTGCGCGAGTGCGCGGCTGAGGACGCTTCTCGCACGGTCGCCGTCCGGGCCCGCGGGAAAGACCACCCGGAAGTCCAGCTCGATCTCGCCAAGGTGGTTGCCGAGTTCGTCGCGCAGCTTGGGAGCTCTGACCTCGATCTCGAAGGACTCGGGCTCGGCCCGACGGCGGGTGATGTGGTCGACGTCCATCGCGCTACAGGCGGCCGCAGCTGCCAGCAGCGCCTCGATCGGGGTGAAGTCGCTGGTGCCACCCTCCCCGAGGACAAGACGGGTGCCGCGGCTGTTGACAGCCTCGAAGGTGTACGGCCCGGTGCGGGACAGGCTGACGGAGCGCAGGTTGGATTCGGTCACTCGGCCAGTATTGCCGGGCCCAGAAGCTCGTCGGGCAAAGGCGAAGGCCCCGGCGAGTATGAGTCTCCGGGGCCTTCTGTTCGACACGACGTGATGCTCGTATCTCACCGGATGCCACCAGCCAGCCAACCCCCGCATCACCGGGTGTCCCAGTGGGCAAGCCCACCAGCAAACTGACTTCCTGCTTCCGATCCCCGGTCCACCGAAGTGGCCCGGTGAGAGATTTCTAGTCCTGTCCGGAGCAACCCCGCAAGGGGTTTCCACGGACCAATTCCACCAATTTCGGGGCCTACGGCGTGTCGTCGGCGTGTCGCGTGACAGCCGGGATCAGACGGACGAAGTCGGGCCTTCACCCTGTTCTTCGTGGGCGCGATCGAGGGCGTCCAGCATGGCCTGCGAACCCCGGAGCAGGAGCTGGAGGTCCTCCAGCGACAGGCGTTCGATGACCACGCCCAGCGCCCGGCCGAACATCGAGTCCATCTGCCTGATCACGTCGAGGCCCAGCTCGGTGGGGTGCAGCCGGCGGACGCGGCGGTCGTCCGGATCGTCCACGCGGATGATCAGGCCCTTCTCCACCAGCCGGTCGATCAGGCCGCTGGCTGTGGGTGCACTCACGCTGAGACGGTCGCCGAGCTCGTGGCCGGTGATGCCCGGGTCCTTCGCGATGTGGCTCAGCACCCGGACCTGCTGCATGGTCAGGTCTGGCGGGAGGGGCATCGGCCCGACCAGTCCGACGGCGCGATCGTGCACCCGGGAGTTGAGTTCGAACAGCTCCTGGACCACCGCAGCGCGCTCGCCGTCGAGCTCGAGATACGGCAAGGAATGCACAGGGGATCACTTTCGTTGAGCAAAATAGTTAGAGCTATGCTAACTGAAGTGGTCGGCGACGGCCACGCCGTCCGTGGGAACCGCTAAAGGGGATTGCCGTGCTTCGTCTGACCAAGATCAGCCTCGCGCACCGCACGGTGGTGCTGCTGCTGAGCCTGCTCACCATCGGGCTCGGCGTCTACGCCGCCGGCGCCCTGAAGCAGGAGCTCATCCCGTCGATCGACCTGCCGCGAGGCAGCGTCCTCACGATCTTCCCCGGTGCGGCGCCCGACGTGGTGGAGGCCCAGGTCTCCAAGCCGATCGAGACAGCGGTCAAGGGTGTCACCGGCGTGACCTCGGTCACCTCGAAGAGTTCCAGCGGCGTTTCCCAGGTCACGGCGACGTGGGACTACGGACTGGCCGCAGACGACATGGCGAACAAGATCCGCAGCGCGATCTCGTCGATCTCCTCGACGCTGCCGCCCAACGTCGACCCGAACGTGCTCACCGGCGGGACCGACGACATCCCCGTCGTTGTCCTGGCCATCTCGTCGAACGACAACCTGACCGACCTGTCCGACAAGGTGACCCAGGTGGTCGCGCCCGCCCTCAAGTCAACGCCGGGCGTCCGTGACGCTGCGGTCTCGGGGCAGCAGAAGAACGAGATCGTGATCACCTACAAGCAGTCCCAGATCCAGGAGTACGGGGTCGACCCCACCCTGATCGGGGCGCTCTTCGCTGCCAACTCCACCGCGATCCCGTCGGGGACCATGCGCACCGACACCGCCAACTACGACGTCCAGACCGGCACGACGTACTCCAGCGCCGAGGAGATCTCGAGGTTGATGCTGCAGGGCACCGACGGACCGGTGATGTTGAGCGACGTGGCCACCGTGAAGGAACAGCCGGTGGAGACAACGAGCATCTCGCGCGTGAACGGCGAGACCGCCCTTGCCGTCACCGTCACCAAGAACTCCGAGGCGAACACCGTCAGCGTCTCCCACGCAATCTCGGCCCAACTGCCCGGCCTGACCGAGCAACTGGGGAACGGGGCTGAGTTTTCGGTCGTGTTCGACCAGGCGCCCTACATCGAGGACTCCATCCGTGACCTGAGCGTCGAAGGCGCGATCGGCCTCGCCATGGCGATCCTCGTGATCCTGATCTTCCTCGGTTCGGTACGGCCCACCCTGATCACGGCCATCTCGATCCCGTTGTCGCTGCTGATCGCCCTGATCGGCCTCTGGGTCGGTGGCTACACCCTGAACATCCTCACCCTCGGTGCCCTCACCGTCGCGATCGGACGCGTGGTCGACGACTCGATCGTCGTGATCGAGAACATCAAGCGACACCAGGGGTACGGCGAGTTCGGCCGCAAGTCGATCACGAACGCAGTGCGGGAGGTGGCCGGTGCGGTCACCAGCTCGACCCTGACCACCGTCGCGGTGTTCCTGCCGATCGGCCTCGTCGGCGGCCAGGCCGGGGCCATCTTCCGGCCCTTCGCTGTCGCGGTCACGGTCGCCCTGCTCGCGTCCCTGTTCGTCTCGCTCACCGTCGTGCCGATGTTCGCTTCCTGGTTCATGAAGCCGACGGCCAAGCAGCAGGTCGCACTCGCCGCGCAGGCGGGGAAGCCGGAGAAGGACACCCTTGTCCAGAAGGCCTACCTGCCGGTGCTCACGTGGGCACTGGCCCATCGCTGGATCACCCTGCTGATCGCGCTCGGCCTTTTCGGCGGGACGCTGGCCCTGGCGCCGCAGCTGAAGACCGACTTCATCGGCCAGATGGGCAACGAAAGCCTCACCATCACCCAGAAGCTGCCCTCGGGCACCGGCCTTGCGCAGACCGACGCGGCGGCCAGGCAGATCGAGGGCGTCCTCAAGGTCGACCCGTCGATGCAGCTCCTACACGACCACCATCGGCGGAACCACGTCGGTGTTCATGGGGAGCCAGGCCGATACGAACCAGGCCCTCTACACCGCCAACCTGAAGTCGGGGGCCGATCCCACCGAGGCAGCCAACCGCCTGCGGCAGGACATCTCCGACCTTGGAACCAGCGTCGGCGCGGTCGAGGTGTCGATCGGCAGCGGAGGCGGCGGGTCGACCGGAGTGGTGCTCTATGTGGAGAGCTCGGACGCCGAGCTCCTCAAGTCCACCAGCGACGAGGTGCTGGCGATGATGAAGACCGTCCCCGGCCTCACCAATGTCACCAGCGACCTCAGTGACGCGAGGGAGCAGCTCGCTGTCGACGTGAACGAGCAGAAGGCCGCGGACAACGGCATGACCCAGGTCTTCATCGGTCAGGCTGTGGCCCGCGCGGTCCGTGGCCAGCAGATCGGCTCCCTGGCAAAGGGCGACACCACCCTGAGCGTCTACCTGCGCTCGCAGACCCCGGTCAAGAGCCTCGCGGAACTGCGGGAGATCAAGCTGCCGGTGACCCAGGCGATGAACGGCAACGCCAAGTCCGACGCGGCAGACAAGGTGACCGAGCGATCGGACAAGCTGCAGGCCGACGCCAAGAAGAGCGCGACGACCGCCTATAACGACCAGGTGAGCGCCCTGAAGAAGGCCAAGGCGAGCGCCCAGAAGGCCGTGAAGGCGCTCACCCGGCAGATCAAGAAGGCCAAGGGTCAGCTCGCGAGCCTGCAGAAGCAACTCGCTGCGATCCCGGCGAAGTGCTATCCCGTCCCCGTCAATCCCTCCGACCCTGACTGCGCGCCAGTGGCGACCGGCATCTTCAAGCTCTCCCAGCAGATCTCTGCCGTTGCTTCACAGATCGGTGCGCTGAGCGGCGCACTCGCACAGACCAAGGCCGGAGTGGCCGCTGCCGACAAGCAACTTGATGGGGTGCGCGAAGGTCGCACCAAGTCCCTGGAAGCACAGGACAAGCAGCAGTCGATCGCCGATGCCGGCAAGGCCGCGGGCGAGGCCACGGCTGACCCGATCAAGCTGAAGGCCGTCGCCGACGTCAAGGTCGTCGCGGCTCCTGCGTCGGTCACCCGGGTGGACGGCACGCGCGCGGCCACCCTCACCGCCAGCTCGGAATCGTCCAACCTGGGGGAAACGACCGCGCAGATCAATGCCGGCATCGCTGCGCTCGACCTGCCCGACGGTGTCACCGTGCGGGTGGGTGGGGTGTCCCAGCAGCAGTCCGAGTCGTTCGCCCAGCTCGGCCTTGCCATGGTGGTGGCGATCTTCGTCGTCTACCTGATCATGGTGGCAACCTTCGGTTCGCTGCTGCAGCCGCTGATCCTGCTGGTCTCGATCCCGTTCGCTGCGACCGGCGCACTGGCGCTCTCGCTCATCACCGACACCCCGCTCGGCGTGCCGTCGATGATCGGCCTGCTGATGCTGATCGGCATCGTGGTCACCAACGCGATCGTGCTGATCGACCTGATCAACCAGAAACGCAAGGCGGGAGCCAGCGTGGAGGAGTCGATCAGGCAAGGTGCCCGACTGCGCGTGCGTCCGATCGTGATGACGGCGCTGGCGACGGTGTTCGCCCTGATCCCGATGGGCCTCGGGCTGACCGGTGGCGGCGGCTTCATCTCCAAGCCGCTCGCCGTGATCGTGATCGGCGGCCTGATCTCCTCGACGATGCTGACGCTGATCCTCGTCCCGGTGCTCTACGACATCCTCGAGACCTGGCGCGAGAAGCGGGAGCTCCGCAAGTCCGAGCGGGACGCAGCCCGCAAGGCAGCAGCCACGGCCCCCGCCCCGGCCCCCGAAGCCTGACCATCGTGCACCGTTTCTGACCAAACATGGTTCAGAACGGTGCACGACAACGGGAACACCGACGTGGGGTGCCGGACCAGCCCCTGGCCGTGAGCGCTTGTGCCACTGTGGCAGCGACCCGGCACGGGGCCACGGCCACCTGGCGCCAGCCGAACCGGAGGGTCACCACACCGACGAGCTGATGGTCGTTGTCGCGATCCATGTCGTCGAGCGCGGTCTGGCCTCGGTGGTAGGCGCGGCCGTCCAGCTCGACGATGACTCCGTACTCGGAGTACCAGACGTCGCCCCGGTAGGCGCTGAGCGGGCTCAGTTGGCGCTCCGCCACGGGCAGCCGGTGGGCTCGCTCGACCTCTCGGGCGTACCGCACCTCCAGCGGGCTGCGCGAGCCGGCAACCACTTCGCGGAGAAGATCCTCGAGGAGCGCCCGGTTCGGGTGCCTCGAGGTCGCTGCGAGCACCCGGCGAATCTCCTCCGGACGCACCCGCTTTCTGCCAACTGCCTCGGCCACGACTGCGACGATGCCGTCGGCGTCGAACTCCGCTGCGAGGTCCACGACCGTCTGGGGGATCCTCGTCCGCGGCGGCTCGCCACCTCCTGTCCGCGGTGACCGGCTGAGTCGCCAGCGAGGATCGCGTGGGCGCCAGTTGGGCGTGTGCACGAGCACCTGGTCCGGCGGCTCGACGATGAGACCTTGCAGGTACCCGGCAGCCGCTCCACCAAGGACCGCTCTCGGACCTCCGATGAGGACGCCCGCCCATGCCTGCTGCAACCAACCACCCTCCCCGGTGGCGTAGATCCCCTGGCAGATGCGGCTGAGTCGACCGTCCCTGAGTAGTCGCTGGATCACCCGATCGCTGATTCCGAGGCCGAGCAGTTGCTCGCGCGAGAGGGTTGCTGCTTGCCGCTCAGCGAGCGTCAGCAGTTCGTTGGGCACGGGCGTTCGCGGGATCACACCGCTCACCTTCGGCAGCGCCCCGGGTTTCTCGTCAGCCCGTCACGGTCCTGTGGACAACGTGCACCGTTGTGGACCGAACACGGTCAGGAACGGTGCAGCGAGCGTCAGGCGTCGATGGCGCGGGCCGGGTGGGCTGTGCGCTCGGCCTCGGTCTTGCGGTAGGCGAGGAACGCGATCACGGTGGCCACCAGCAGGATGGTCGTGCCGACGACGCTCTTCTCGACACCGAAGTTGCCACCCGTGAGCAGCTCGTTCGAGCCCTGGGCCGGCCCGAAGGTGAAGAGCGTCGTCGCGTAGCCGTGCCCGCTGACGGGGAGGCCGAAGATGTTGCCCTGGAAGAAGTTCCAGCCGGCATGGATGCCGCCGATCAACCACAGGCTGCCCTCACGCAGGGCCACGAAGCAGGCGAACACGGCGTACAGGGTGATGTTGGCCAGCACGACGGGGGTGAAGTCCATGTGGATGGCTGCGAAGACGAACGAGCTGGCCAGCACAGCGACCCAGCCCGGCAAGGACCGGCCACCGGTCTGGAGCATGTAGCCACGGATGACGGCTTCCTCGGTCGAGGCCTGCAGAAGGAACACGGCCATAAGCGGCACCAGTGCCAGAGCGGCCGCGCCGCCGGAGAGCACGTGGGTGGACGCCCCGAGGGCGTACTGGCCCATGGCCCAGGGCACGAGGACCCCGACGGTCATCATGCCGCCGCCGATCAGCAGCCCGAGGAACAGCTTGCCCACCGGGTTCTTGCCCCTGAAGCCGATCGAGGAGAACGGGCGTCCCTCCTTGAACCGGACCCAGGCGAAGAGCGCCAACAGGATGAACCCGAAGACGAACACCTCGCTGTACTGGGCGAGCGGTTGGGTGGCGGTGTCGGTCCCCACGATGGGTCCTGCGATCACAAGGCCGAGGCCGTCGCCGCCGACGATGAGCGCCAGCGCGACGATCCACGCCAGCCACCACGGAGTTGGCCGTTTGGCTTCCTGTTCCATCTCGACGAGGGGCGAGGTGCGAATGTCCATGTCGAGCGCCTTCCGTGGTGAGGAGAGGGCTTGGGCGGGAAGCCGGGGCCGCTCGTTGGCGTCAACTATAAGGACGGGGTGTCGCTCTATGGGCGTTAATCAGCCAGATCGCGGTGTCGGTGGGGCGTGGCAGAGTTGAGCCACCATGGCGGGGGACGTGCTTGACCGGTTCTCCGTAGCCACCAGGGAGTGGTTCCGGAGCAACTTCGCCGCGCCCACGCCAGCGCAGGCCGGGGCCTGGGACGCGATCTCCAGCGGACGTCACACGCTCGTCGTCGCACCCACCGGTTCCGGCAAGACGCTCTCCGCCTTCCTCTGGGCGATCGACCGCCTGGCCACTGAGCCCCCGGTCGAGCCGTCCGCGCGGTGCCGGGTGCTCTACATCTCTCCGCTGAAGGCCCTTGCCGTCGACGTGGAGCGCAACCTCCGCAGCCCGTTGGTCGGAATCGGGCACGCCGCCGCCCGGCTCGGGCTGCCCCGCCCCGACATCACGGTCGCCGTCCGCTCCGGCGACACCCCTGCCGAGGAGCGACGGGGGTTCGTCCGCCGACCCTCCGACATCCTCATCACCACGCCGGAGTCGCTGTTCCTGCTGCTCACCTCCGCAGCGCGGGAAGCCCTGCGCGGCATCGAGACCGTGATCATCGACGAGGTGCACGCCGTCGCCGGCACCAAGCGGGGCGCGCACCTGGCGATCAGCCTCGAACGGCTGGACGCGCTGCTGGCCAGGCCGGCCCAGCGGATCGGGCTGTCTGCCACGGTCCGTCCGGTGGAGGAGGTCGCACGCTTCCTCGCCGGCGGCCGCGAGGTGAGCGTGGTCAACCCGCCCAGCGAGAAGCGCTGGGACCTCGAAGTGATCGTGCCCGTGCCGGACCTCTCCGCCATCGGTGACCTCACCGGGGACCTGTCCGGCCCGGCGGCCGGCGAGCCCGAGCGCACCTCGATCTGGCCGCACGTCGAGGAACGCATCGTCGACCAGATCGCCTCGCACTCGTCGACCCTGGTGTTCGTGAACTCCCGGCGGCTCGCAGAGCGCCTGACCGCGAGGCTGAACGAGATCTGGCTCGACCGGCTGGAGCGTGCCGAGGAGTCGCCCGCGCTCCCTGAGCCTGACGAGGGGTCGCCCCTTCGTGACAGCCCAGCTGCGCACTCACGAGCCTCGGGCACCGCTTCGACGCGCGCTCCCGCCCAGGTCATGGCGCAGTCCGCGATCAGCAAGGGCGCACCGCCGGTGCTCGCGCGGGCCCACCACGGCTCGGTCAGCAGGGAGCAGCGCCAGCAGACAGAGGAGGACCTCAAGGCCGGCCGGCTGCCGGCTGTCGTCGCCACCTCGTCGCTGGAACTCGGCATCGACATGGGTGCCGTCGACCTCGTCGTGCAGGTGGAGTCGCCGCCGTCGGTGGCGTCCGGCCTGCAGCGGGTGGGGCGCGCCGGCCACCAGGTGGGCGCCGTGTCGCGCGGCGTGCTGTTCCCGAAGTTCCGCGGCGACCTGGTGCAGACCGCTGTCATCGTCGAGCGGATGCGCGCGGGCGCCATCGAGGCGTTGCGCCTTCCGGCCAACCCGCTCGACGTGCTCGCCCAGCAGATCGTCGCAATGGTCGCCCTCGACGAGTGGACGGTCGGCGACGTCGAGGCGCTGGTCCGCCGGGCGGCTCCGTTCTCCGGGCTCACCCGCGGCGTGCTCGACTCCGTGCTGGACATGCTCAGCGGTCGCTACCCGTCCGATGAGTTCGCGGAGCTGCGTCCGCGCCTGGTCTGGGACCGCGTCGCCGACACCCTCGTCGGACGCCGGGGGGCCCAACGGCTGGCCGTCACCTCGGGTGGCACCATCCCGGACCGCGGGCTCTACGGCGTCTTCCTCGCCGGGGAGGGAACGGGCAGGCGGGTCGGCGAGCTCGACGAGGAGATGGTCTACGAGTCCCGGGTCGGTGACGTGTTCACGCTCGGCACCTCGACGTGGCGCATCGAGGACATCACCCACGACCGCGTCGTCGTCACCCCAGCTCCAGGTGTGCCCGCCCGGTTGCCGTTCTGGAAGGGCGACACCCTCGGCCGTCCTGCCGAGCTCGGACGCGCCGTCGGTGCCTTCGTCCGCGAGGTCGCTGGGCTCGCGCCGGACGTTGCGCGTGAGCGGGTGCGCGTCTCCGGGCTCGACGAATGGGCGGCCGACAACCTCCTGAGCTACCTGAGCGAGCAACAGGAGGCGATCGGACGCCTGCCCCACGACCGCCAGATCGTGGTCGAGCGGTTCCGCGACGAGATCGGTGACTGGCGCGTGGTGGTGCACTCCCCCTTCGGCGCCCAGGTGCATGCGCCGTGGGCGCTGCTGGTGGCCGCGCGGCTGCAGGAGCGCTACGGCATCGACGTGCAGGCGATGCACGCTGACGACGGCCTGGTGTTCCGCCTGCCCGACACCGAGTGGGGCTCGGTCGAACCCGAGGAGGTTTCGTCACGCTCAACCACCGGTTCGAGGTCGTCGAAGGAGCAGCTGGACGAGCTCCTCGAACTGATCTTCCCCGACCCTGACGACGTCGCCACCGGCGTCACCGAGCGGATCGGCGGCTCCGCGCTGTTCGCTTCCCGCTTCCGCGAGTGCGCAGGGCGCGCCCTCCTGTTGCCGCGACGCCGTCCCGACCAGCGGCAGGCCTTGTGGCAGCAACGCCAGCGTTCCGCGCAGCTGCTCGAGGTCGCCAGCCAGTACCCGAGCTTCCCGATCGTTCTCGAGGCCGTGCGGGAATGCGTGAACGACGTCTTCGATGTCCCCGGCCTCGTGGAGTTGTTGAAGGACGTACGCAGCCGTCGGGTGGCCACCGTCGCCGTCGAGACGCAGAAGCCGTCGCCGTTCGCCTCCTCGCTGATGTTCGGCTATGTCGCCCAGTTCCTGTACGAGGGCGACTCCCCGCTGGCCGAACGGCGGGCTGCTGCGCTTGTCGCTCGACCCGACCTTGCTCGCCGAGCTGCTGGGCACCACCGAGGGCCTTTCGCTGGCAGAGCTGCTCGACCCCGAAGCCCTCACCCGTACCGAGGTGGAACTGCAGCACCTCGACGAGCCCCGCAAGGCACGGGACGCCGACGAGCTGACCGACGTGCTGCGGGGCATCGGGCCGCTGTCGACGACGGAACTCCACCGGCGCAGCCAGTCCGGGCCGGAGGTGGTGGACGGCTGGCTCGCCGACCTCGTCCAGGCCCGACGCGTGATCGAGCTGACCGGACGGGGAGTCTCACGCTGGGCTGTCGTCGAGGATGCCGCCCGCGTTCGGGACGCCCTCGGGGTACCGCTGCCGCAGGGCCTCCCGGACGCGCTGCTCGCGCCCGTGCCCGACCCGTTGGGCGAGCTCCTTGCCCGCTACGCCCGCACCCACGCCGTGTTCACGGCGGCAGAAGCCGCCGACTGGCTCGGGATCGGGCCAGCGGTCGCCCGCGACGTGCTGCGCCGGCTGGTCGCGTCCGGTCGCCTCGTCGAGGGTGACCTGAAGCCCATGGGCTGGATCCCGCCCAGCCACACGGTCCCTGAGGAGCCCGCGAGCCCAGCGAACGGGAGTCACGAAGGGCCGCCGGGAGCTTCGGCAAGCTCAGTTACCCTCGCTGCTTCTGATGCCCAGTTCTGCGACGCCCGCGTGCTCCGCCTGCTGCGCCGCCGCTCGCTGGCATCGCTGCGTGAGGCCGTCGAGCCGGTGTCGGCCACCGACTTCGCCCGGTTCCTGCCGTCGTGGCAGGGCGTCGGCGAGCTGCGCGGCGTGGACGGCGTCCTGCGTGCAGCGGAACAGCTGGCCGGCGTGCCGGTTCCCGCGAGCGCGCTCGAGTCGCTGATCCTGCCGGCCCGGGTGCGCGACTACCGTCCGGGCATGCTCGACGAGCTGACGACGGCCGGCGAACTGCTCTGGCAGGGCCATGGTTCGCTCGCCGGCACGGACGGGTGGGTGTCGCTGCACCCCGCAGAACTCGCACCGCTCACGCTCGCCGAACCCGAAGCGATCACCGACGACCTCGCCGTTCAGGTGCTGGAGGCGATCGGGGGCGGTGGCTACTTCTTCCGGGCGCTCGCCGACCAGCTCAGGACCGACGACGCAGAGCTGAGCCGTGCCCTGTGGGACCTCGCCTGGGCCGGGCGCCTCGGCAACGACACACTCGCCCCGCTGCGGGTGCTGATCCAGGGAAGGCCGGCGCACCGCAGCAAGCCGGCAGCGCCGGCGCGCGGGCGCTACGGCCGCTCCCTGCCCCGTGCGCCGCTGCCCCGCCGCGGCGGCCCACCGGAGACGGTCGGCCGCTGGTTCGCCTTGCCTGCAGCAGAGACGGACGCGACCACCCGTGCGGTGGCCCGGGCAGAGCTCCTGCTCGATCGCTACGGCGTGGTCACGCGCGGCAGCGTCGGCGCGGAGGAGGTGCCGGGCGGGTTCGCCGGCGTCTACCGGGTGCTGGCGGCCGCTGAGGACACCGGACGCGTCCGCCGCGGCTACTTCGTCGAAGGCCTTGGCGCTGCCCAGTTCGGCGGCGTGGGGGCGGTCGACCGCCTGCGGGCCATGTCGCGTCCGCTCGAGGGCGAGGCCGACGGCCCGGCACTCGTGCTCGCGGCCACCGATCCTGCCAACCCGTACGGAGCAGCCCTGCCCTGGCCGTCCCGGCCCGAGGAGTCCGGGGGTCACCTGCCCGGACGGAAGGCGGGCGCCCTCGTTGTCCTCGTCGACGGCCACCTCGTGCTGTACGTCGAACGGGGTGGACGCACGCTGCTGTCCTGGTCGGACGATGTGGCGCTGCTCGAACCGGCGGCTGCTGCGCTCGCCGGCGCCGTCCACACGCTGGGGAAGCTCACCGTGCAGAAGGTGGACGGGGAGTCGGCGCTCGGCTCGAGCCAGCCCCTCGCGCTCGCCCTCGCCGGCGCGGGGTTCGGGCTGACCCCGCGCGGCCTGAGGCTCCGGGGCTAGCCGTGCCAGAAGGCGACACCGTCTTCCGCACCTGCGCCCGGTTGCACGAGGCGCTCGCCGGACGGGTGCTCGTTGCCGCGGAACTGCGCTGGCCGGGGCTGTCCACGACCAACCTGGTGGGCCAGACCGTCACGGAGGTCGTGCCGCGCGGCAAGCACATCCTGCAGCGCCTCGACTCCGGCTGGACGCTGCACTCCCACCTGAAGATGGAGGGGCAGTGGCGCATCTCGCGCACGTCCGCCAACCCTTCCGCCATCGCCGCACGGGGCCGTACCGACCCACGCCGCAGGGAGCGCCTCGACCGCGGTGGACGCGGCTCCGACGACGTCCGCGCGCTGCTGGTCAACCAGGAGTGGACGGCGACCGGGCTCCGGCTGGGGATGCTCGACCTCGTCCGCACCAGTGAAGAGGGCACCCTCGTCGGCCACCTCGGCCCGGACATCCTCAGCCCCGACTTCGACCAGCAGCAGGCAGTCGCGAATCTCACCGGCCAGCTCGGCGCTGCCCTGCTCGACCAGCGCAACCTCGCCGGCATCGGCACCATGTGGGCCAGCGAGTCGCTGTTCCTGCAGGGCATCAACCCGTGGGCGGACGCTGCCACCCTCGGCCCCGAAGCCCTGAACGGCGTGGTCGCGCGGGCTCGCCGCCTGATGACGGCCAACCTCCCCCACGCCGTGCAGACGAGTACCGGAATCCGCAGGGAGGGCGAGAACAACTACGTCCACGCCCGATCGGGGCGTCCGTGCCGGCGTTGTGGCACCACGATCCGGGTCGCGCAGATCGGCCCACCCACCCGGGAGCGGGCGATGTTCTACTGCCCCACCTGCCAGGGCGGGTTGGCCCCCGGCGATGACGGTCGACCGATCAGGCCGCTCGGCTCGCGCTGAGCCCGTCGCCGCGGGTGCCTCGCTAGGCTGCCCGGCATGGACTGGTCGACCTTCGCCGTCGTCGGGATCGCTGTCGTACTGGCCTTTGTGATCCTGCTCGGCATTCCCGTTGCGATCGCTGTCCTCCGGGTCGCCCGACGCTGGTCGATCGAGAAGCGCTCACCCTTGAGCAAGTCCGAGGCGCGCGTTGTCGAGAAGCGCACAGCGCTCGCCGGCGGCCGAGCCGACGACCAGCGCTACTACGTCACCTTCGAGTTCCCGACAGGGCACCGGCTCGAACTCGACGTCCCGGGACGCGAATCAGGCGTGCTGGTTGTCGGCGACCAGGGCACCCTGGCCTGGCAAGGGCCCCGCTACCTCGGTTTCGCCAGAGAGGTGCTGCGCTGACGCAGGCAGTCGCGCAGGTCTAGCCCTGCGGAACATGCGCAGAGTCGCCCATGCACGGGCTCTGGTCTCGTCACTTTCGCTGGCCGAGACTGGTCGGCATGGCAACGCAGATGAGGCAGCTGCTGTGGAACGCCCACGATGAGCTGCGGATCCACCCCGTCCGCAAGTGGGTGCGCGCCACCGTCGGCGACCGCACCGTCGTCGACTCGCGGCGCGCACTGCTGGTGTGGGAGCCGCGGCGGGTGGTCGGCTCCTACGCCGTGCCCGAGGACGACGTGGTCGGGGAGCTTGTGCCCGCCGACGGCGCAGCGGCAGCCGAGCAACCGGTGTCGCTGGAGAGCGGGCCACCCGTGCTCGACCCGAAGACACCGTTCTCCGCGCACAGCACAGCGGGGACCGCCCTGACCATCCGGACGGCCGACGGCGACCTGCCGGGCGCTGCCTACCGGGTCAACGACCCCGACCTGGTCGGCTACGTGCTCCTCGACTGGCGGGCCTTCACCCAGTGGTTCGAGGAGGACGAGCCGGTCATCGCCCATCCGCACGACCCGTTCTCGCGCATCGACTGCCTGCGTTCGCACCGGCACGTCGAGATCAGCCACGGCGGCATCACCCTCGCCGACACCACCCGTCCGACCCTGCTCTTCGAGACCCCGTTGCCGACGCGGTTCTACCTTCCCCGCGAGGACGTCGCGTTGGAACTGCTCGAACCCACCGGGACGCACACGGTCTGCGCCTACAAGGGCAGGGCCTCCTACTGGTCGGCCCGCGTCGGTGACGCCGTGCTGGCCGACATCGCCTGGTCCTACCCCGAGCCCCTGCATGATGCGGCCCCCGTGCGGGGCCTGATCGCGTTCTTCACCGAGCGGCTCGACCTCACCCTGGACGGCGAAGCTCAGGACCGCCCGCGCACGCCCTGGTCCTGACGGAGGCGCCGCAGGCGCACGGCGCCGGCGATGAGGAGCCAGGCGGCGACCAGGTCGATCGCTTGGTTCACGAGCCCCGAGATGGTGGTGAACATGATCAGCTCCGGCGTCGCCTGGCTCTCCGGCGCGATCACCCGGAGTCCCCAGTCCTCGAGCGCGCGGATCCCGAGTCGCCAGACCCAGGTCAACACCAGCCCGGCCACGATCTGCTGGAGCGGGGGGCGGTCCTGCGCCGGCACCGCCCGCCAGCACGCAACGACGAGGGCAGCGAGGACGCAGCTCAGCGCGATGAACACCCACCACAACACGAAGGCCGTGCCCACAAAGATGTCAGCGAAGGCCTGGAGCTGGTTCTCGGCAAGGGCGAGATAGATGGCGCTCAGCGCATAGCCCGAGACAACGAACCAGATCAGGAGGCCGGCGACCGTGCCCGCGAGCACCGGCACCACCCGCCGAGCGAGCCGTGCCGCTGTCCCCGGTGATGCCGGTGGTGCCAGCTCGAGCTCCTCGTCGGGATACATGGAGACCATCATGACCGCCCCGTTCGCGATCGGCGGGCGAAGCGGTGATCTGGCCAGCGGGACGGTGGGTAGGGTGACCGGCATGGCGTGGTGGCAGCGGACGCTGGCGGTCCTGAGGGCGAACCCCTCCGGCGCGCTGCTCCTCGTGCAGCTGCTCGGCATCCTGCTCTACGCCTTCGTCGACGACACCCCGGCCAACTCGATCGGACGCCTCGCGCTGTCGCTGTTCGGGATGCTCGTCGTGCTGCTGGCCCTCCGCGTCGTCCGGGCCACTCCCACCTACACCTGGCTGGGCGTGCTGATCGGCGTCCCCGCGGTCATCCTCACCGTCGTCGACTGGGCAGTGGCCGCGGCCCAGCCGTGGCACCTGATCTCCGACGTGGTGCACGTCGCCTTCTACGGCTACACGCTGGTCGGCCTGCTCCGCTACATGTTCGCCGACGAGGAGGTCACCCAGGACGAGATCTGGGCGATCGGCGCCACCTTCACGGTCGCGGTGTGGCTGTGGGCGTACGCCTATTCCGCCGTCCAGGGCATCGTGCCCGGGTCCTTCATCGCAGCCGTCGACCCGCAGGCGCAGCGCACCTGGCTCGAGCTCCTCTTCCTCTCGACAACGACCATGACCAGCACAGGGCTGTCCGACGTCGTGCCGGTGAAGCCCCTGGCGCGATCCATCGTGATGGTCCAGCAGATCGCGGGCATGCTGTACCTGGCGGTGGCGGTCTCGCGGATCGTGGGGCTCACCATCAATCGCCGCCGCACGGCACGGGAGGACGTATGAAGCAGCTCACCGAGAACACCTACTGGCTCACAGAAGCGGTGGGCGCCCACTGCTACTGGCTCGATGACGGCGAACGCGTTGCGATCATCGACCCGGGCATGAAGGGCGGGCTCAACAAGGTGGCCAAGGAGCTGCGCGCGGCCGGACGGTCGCCGTACGAGGTGACCGACATCCTGCTCACCCACTACGACATCGACCACACAGGGGCGGCAGCCGAGTGGCAGCGCCGGACGGGCGCCCGCACCTGGATCGGCTCGCAGGACGCCGCCATCCTCACCGGCGCCGTCCCGCCGCCGGCCACGTTCTTCCGGCAGTTCACCGGTGCGCTCGTGCACGTCGAACTACCCGGCAACGTGCAGCTGATCGAGGGCGACACCGAGCTCTGGCCCGGCCTGACAGCCCTGCACACCCCCGGGCACACCCCGGGCCACCACTCGTTCCGCCACGGTTCCGTGCTGTTCGTCGGCGACACCGGCACAGCGGACGCCACCGGGCTGAAGCCCATGCGCAACTTCATCATGAGCGACCCGATGCAGGGTCTCGCCGACCTCGCGCGGCTGGGCGCCCAGGGCGCAGAGTGGGTCTGCTGCGGCCACAGTGACCCTGTGCAGTACCGCTCCTGATCCCTGTGCCTGACGGAGGGACGAACGCCTACTCCGGCAGCCCCGTCGGCAACCCGTCGATGCTGGCCAGGTTGTGCTCGTGGCGGTACTCCCGAAGGCCGTCCTCGCCCTTCTTGGTCGCCCAGGAGTTCATCAGCTCGCGCTGGTCGACGTACTCGAACAGCGGAACGCCGTAGCCGCAGGACGTCTGCACCAGGTCGATCTCGAGGTCGAAGATGTTGCGGGCCCCGAGCATCGGCGGGAACAGTGCGGCCAGCTGGTCCCATTCGGCATCGCCGGGGTGCACGGCACGCGCCGTCCCGTAGAGCCGCAGGATCATCGGCTCGCGCACGAACGAGCAGAACATGATCGTCATGCGGGGCACGTCGAGCAGGTGCGCTGCCGTCTCGTTGCCGCTGCCCGTGCCGTTCAGCCACACGACCCGCGTCGGGCTGAGGATCCGCAGGCTGTCCAGGCCCTTCGGGGAGACGTTCACCCGACCGTCGCGGGCAGCCGTCCCGACGAAGAACATCTGCTGGTCCTCGATGAAGCGCCGCAGCCGTTCGCTGATCTCGCTGTATTGCTTTGCCACGAGACCAGCATGCTCCCGTCCGGCAGGCAACCTCCGCCGCGTTCGCTCCCGATAATTGCGCTTGCTCCCGGAATTCCGGGAGCAAGCGCGCGTTTCGGGAGCTTCGAGGGTCAGGTGAAGAGGGCCTGGCCGACGTACTCGCCTTCTGCGATACCGGGCGGGCACGGCCCAGAGGCCCGAGCCGATGTGCTGCAGGTACTCGCTCAGCAGGTCGTTGGACGCCATCGCTGTCTGCATCGGGATGTAATGCGTGCGGGGATCGGTGACGAAGGCGATGAAGAACAGCCCGGCCGCCAGCCGTCCCAGCTGGTTGCTGCCGTCGACGTAGTTGTAGCCGCGCCGCAGCATGCGGACGCCGTTGTTGTGCTCGGGGTGGGCCAGCGCGAGGTGCGAGGTGGGGGCGACCAGCGGCGTCCCCGCCCGTCCGGAGAGCGCGAAGTCGGGGGCGGTGAACTCCGCACCACCGGAGAGTGGGGCACCTTCTGCCTTGGTGCGCCCGATGATGTTCTCCTGCTCGCGCAGGCTGCCGCGGTCCCAGGTCTCGACATGCATCTGGATCTTGCGGGCGACCAGGAAGCTGCCGCCCGTGAGCCAGTCAGCCTTGGGTTCGGGACGCGACAGGACATGGGCGTCGATGTTCGTGGTGTCCTCGGCCCGCAGGCTGTTGGTGCCGTCCTTGAAGCCGAAGAGGTTGCGCGGCGTGACCTGGGTCGTGGACGTGGACGAGGTGCGGCCGAAACCGAGCTGCGACCAGCGGATCGCCGCCCGTCCGAACGCGATCCGGGTCAGGTTGCGGATGGCGTGCACAGCCACCTGCGGGTCGTTCGAGCAGGCCTGCACCACGAGGTCACCGTCACTGGCCGACGCATCGAGGTTGTCGCCCGGAAAGTGGGGCAGGCGGGTGAGCGCGTCGGGTTGGCGGGCGGCCAGGCCGAACCGGTCGGCGCCGGCGGCGTCCCGGAACAGGGTGGGGCCGAAGCCGAAGGTGATGGTGAGGTTCGCCGGGTCGAGCCCGATGGCCTCACCGGTGTCGTCCGGCGGAGCGTCATAGGACCCGGACAGGGGCCCGACAGGGCCGGCGCCGTCCCCCGAGGTCATGCGGGCCGCAGCTGCCGTCCAGTCCTTCAGGAGTTGGACGAGGTCATCGCGGGTGGCACTGGGCAGCACGTCGAAAGCAGCGAAGTGCAACCGGTCCTGGGCTGCGGTGGTGATGCCGGCCTGCCTGGTGCCGTGGAAGTCCACCGTGCTCCACGCGGGACCGGACGCCTCCAGCGCCCTGCCGTTGGCAGCCATCGCACCAGCCCCTGCGAGGGCGACAGCGGCGCCCGCGCCAGCGGATCCGAGGAGCCCGCGCCGCGACAACCCACCCCGCCTCGCCGAGGAAGAGGGGGTCATGACAGGACGGCTCCTGCCATCTTCGACAGCGGCTCGGACAGGGCGTTCACGGCGTCGGAGAGCTCCTTGACCTGGGCCTTGGTCAGCTTGTCGTAGGTGACGAACCCTTCGCCCACCTTGTGCTGGTCGAGCAGCTTCTGCAGACCGGTGAACCGGGTCCCGATCTGGCCGTCGAGGGTGGCGTTCTTGCGCTTGAGCAGGTCGCGCAGGCCCTCCCACGCCACCCGGGCGCCGTCGATGTTGGCCTGGAAGTCCCACAGGTCGGTGCGTGACCAGTACTCCTCCTCGCCGGTGACCTTGCCGGTCGCGACCTCGTCGAGCAGGCCCTTGGCGCCGTTGGCGATGCCGTCGGCCGTGAACTCGAGACCCTCGACACGCTCATGGAGCACCTCGGTGTTGGCCAGCAGGTCGTCGGCGTAGGTCTTGCGTTCCGCTGCCGTCAGCGGGGTGTAGTCCTTGGCGCGGGCTGGCCACAGGTCCTTCTCGAGCCGGTGCCAGCCGGTCCACTTCTGGCCCTCGGTGAGGTCGGCCTCGCGGGCGTCCATCTTGGGGTCAAGGTCGCCGAAGGACTCCGCGACCGTCTCGACGCGCTCCCAGTGGACGCGCGCCTGCGGGTACAACGCCCGCGCCTTCTCGTCATCACCGGCGGCATAGGCCGCGACGAACAGCTCCGTCTTCGCCAGCAACTGGTCGATCTGGTCACCGACATAGGCGTGGTACGCCTCGTCGGCCTGCTCGACGAGCTCCGCGTCATCGCCGGTGGGGCCGACCGCCTGCCCCGAGTCCGTCACCTCGAATGCTGCCCTGATGCCCTCGCCGGCCATGCCGGGCTTGCAGGCGGAGAAGTACTTGCCTGCGGGAGCAGCGAGCACGAGCTCGCGGGTGATCCCCGGCCCGATGTTCTCGACCTCGGCGATGATCCGCAGGCCGTCCGCTGCCAGCAGGTAGAACTCCGTCACCGCTGCGCCGGTGTTCGTGACAGCGAACGTCAGCGGGCCGGACGGGGCAGTGGTGGCGCTCAGCGTGCACGCCGTGTCGCTGGAGGTGACGCTCAGGCTGCGTCCAGCCGCGGCCGAACCGGCCGTTGCGGGAGCGTTGTCGGTGCAGCCGGCGACCGCCAAGAGGGCAGCGCAAGCCAGCGCGGGAACTCGGGACTTCATGGTGCCTTTCAGACAGTCGCGCGAACGGCCGGTGCGGCCGCCGCCTGGGGCTGGACGGCAGGCTTCGCCTTGCCCCGTACCAGCCGGACGAACAAGGTGCCGACGACACCCACGTAGAGAACCCAGACGACCACCTCGAGGACGGTGGCGGCAGCAGAGAAGTTGAAGATGCCCTTGAGCAGGGTGCCGAGCACCCCGGCCGGTGGGATCACGGCCGAGACGTCGTAGGCGAGGTTGTTCAGGCCGGGAAGGAAGCCGGCCTCCTGCAGGTCGTGGACGCCGTAGGCGAGCACTCCCGCCGCAACGACGATGAGGAAGCCCCCGGTGATCGCGAAGAACCTGCCGAGGTTGATGCGCACAGCGCCGGCGTACATCGCATAGCCGAGGCCGACCGCGACGACGATGCCGAGCAGGGCACCCAGCAGCGGGCCACCCGCGGGCGAGCCGTCGGTCCCGGCCGCTGTGCTTGCCGCCCAGATGAAGAGGGCCGTCTCCAGGCCCTCGCGGCCGACGGCGAGGGCTGCGATCAGCGGCAGCGCCCACGAGGTATCTGCTGCGGCGTCCACCTGGCGACGCAGGTCGGCGGCGAGCGTGCGGGCAGCGGTCGCCATCCAGAAGATCATCCAGGTGACCAGCCCGACGGCGACGATGGAGAGGCTGCCGCCGATGAACTCCTGGGCGGCGAAGGACAGGCCCTTGGGGCCGAAGGTGAGGAGGGCCCCGAAGCCGAGCGACACGGCGACGGCGAAGGCGACGCCGATCCAGACCTTGCCGAGCAGGTGCCGGCGTCCAGTCTTGACGAGGTAGGCGACCAGGATGCTGACGATGAGGCTGGCTTCCAGCCCTTCGCGCAGCCCGATCAGGAAGTTCCCGAGCACCGTCATCTCCTCGTAGTTAGGTAAGCCTTACCTAACTATGGCGACGGATGGGGTATTTACGCAAGCTGCCGGTTCACTATTTCACATCGCGAGCACGGCGTCACGCGGGATAGGCGATTCCGCGGTACCGCATCGAGCTGCGCGGCTCGGCCATCAGGGGAGCAACGGTGTCGCGCCAGGTGGCGTAGTGCGCGGTCTCCTTGTGCGCTGCGGCCGCCTCCTCGCTGCGATAGGCCTCGACCAGCACGAAGCGGGTCGGGTCGTCCAGGGCCTGCACCACGTCGAACCGGGCCACCCCCGGCTCCTCAAGGGAGGCGGCAGCGTTGGCGCGGGAGGCATCGATGAAGGCTTCAACGGCGTCGTCATTGACGTGGACGCTCACATGCACGATCAGCATGCCCCCATGATGCCCTGTTCCCTGAGCCTGACGAAGGGCGGTTTGCATCCGGAAACCCGGGAGTGGGAGCATGGTCGGCTGTCCATTTGCCATCGGAGATCGTCATGCCCGCGTCCAGCCAGACCCGCGAATTGCTCGCGGACGCGCCCTTCGCCGTGCTCCTGGCCGCCCGCACGATCTCCATGCTCGGCATGGCCTTCGCCCCGGTGGCGCTGGCGTTCGGCATCCTCGCGCTGCCCGGTGCGGACGCCGGCACGCTCTCGATCGTGCTGGCCGCCCAGACCATCCCGCTGGTCCTGTTCATGCTGGTCGGCGGAGTGGTGGCCGACCGCTACCCGCGCGCGCTCGTGCTGCTGTGGGGGCAGGTGCTGGCCGCCCTGTCCTGGAGCTCGATCGGCGTGATGCTGCTCACCGGCTACACGCCGCTGTGGCTGCTCTGCATCGCCTCTGCCATCGCCGGCATGTCCGGCGCAGCCGTCTACCCCGCGCTCAGCGGGATCATCCCCGACCTCGTACCCCCGCACCTGCTCCAGAAGGGCAACGCCTGGCTCTCGATGGGCGCCAGCGGTGCCCGGTTCGCCGGCCTCGTCGCCAGCGGCGCCGTCGTGGTGTGGCTGGGTGGTGGTTGGGCCATGGTGGTCGCGGGCGCGCTCTACCTGGTGGCCGCCGGGTTGTCCTCACTCCTGCCCCGCGGTGGTTCGCTCGCCCAGCCGGAGGGCAACCCGCTGCGCCAGCTCGTCGACGGCTGGGGCGAATTCCGCAGCCGGCAGTGGCTGTTCATCTGCGTGCTGCAGTGGGCCGTTCTGTTGATGGTGCTGCAGGCGTCCCAGGGCGTCCTCGGTCCGGTGGTTGCCAAGGCGGAACTCGGCGGCGCACCCGCCTGGACGGCCGTGCTCGCCGGTGAGGCGCTCGGCGCAATCGTCGGTGTCGGCATCGCCATGGTGTGGCGTCCGGAGCGACCGATCCTTGTCGCAACGCTGCTGACCTTCGCAGCGGCAGCACCTCAGATGCTGCTCGGGGTGAGTGCGCCGCTCTGGGTGGTGGTCGTGTCCGCCTTCTTCATGGGCATCGCCTTCGACCTGTTCGGCGTGCTCTGGATGACCACCATGCAGCAGGAGGTGCCTGCCGAATCGCTGTCGCGGGTGGCGTCCTACGACGCGCTCGGTTCGCTGATGCTGGGCCCGGTCGGACTCCTGCTCGCCGGCCCGGCAGCCACCCTGTTCGGTGTGCACAACGCCCTGATCGGCACCGGCATGGTCACCATCGTCACCACGGTCTTCGCGCTCTGCTTCCCCGAGGTCCGGCGGCTGCGCTCACGGCATCACGCCGCTCCGGACGTGGCGCGCGCGGCCTGAGTCGCCTAGCGTTCCCGGTGAAGGGAGGCTCCCATGCCCGGAACCGACAACCCCGAGGTCCGCGACCTGCTGGCGGCGCTGGAGCGCCACCGTGGCTTCCTGACCTTCACCACCCTGCGGCTCACCGATGACGAGGCCCGGCTGACCCCGACGGCCAGCGAGCTCCACATCGGCGGCCTGGTCAAGCACGTCACAGCCACCGAGCGTGGCTGGGTGGCGTTCCTGTCCGGTGGCGACATGGCTGCTGCGGCCGGCGACTGGTGGGCCGGCCATCACATGGGCGCAGAAGAGACCCTCGAAGGACTCCTCGACGACTACGCGCGGTGCGCGGAGGAGACCGAGGCAGCAGTCGTCGCCCTCGACAGCCTCGACAGCGCGACGCCCCTGCCCGAGGCGCCCTGGTTCGAACCCGGCGCAACGTGGACGGCGCGCCGCGTACTGCTGCACATCCTCGCCGAGACCGCCCAGCACGCCGGGCATGCCGACATCATCCGGGAGACCATCGACGGCCAGAAGACGATGGGCTGAGCGCCGAGGTAGGCTGCACGCCTGTTGCCGCTGGACAATGAGGCGCTGGACGATGAGGACCGGCCGGACGGAGGATTGCTGACAGCTATGGCGACGCATGCCCCCGAAAGGGCGGCGATCGAAGAATGGGTGCGTGGAGTCGCCGGCCGTCAGGATCCCCGGGTCGGGCCGACCACGCCGGTGGTACCGCTGGTCACGCGCGGGCTGCCGACCCGTCCGGTCGCCCCGGAGAACTCCCAGGTGTTCATCTGCGCCGGAGTGATCGTGAAGATCCACGGCGAGCGCACCAACGCCGAGCGGCTCGCCCGACGGCTGCACTGCATCGGCGGCACCGACATGGACCGGTTGTGGATCCAGCCGCTGATCTACGCCCCGATCCCCGCACCGGACGACCGGCTGGCCACCGTGTGGCCGCGGGTGACCGTGCTGTCCACCATCGATCGTCCACCGTGGGCGGACGTCGGATCGCTGCTGGCCCGGCTGCACCTCATGCCGATCGAGGACGACCCGCCACGGCTCGGCGGCCATTCGCGCCTTGCACGGGCCATCGAGTACCTGCGGCGCGGCCCGGCCGACCTCGGCTGGCTGCTCGATCTCGGTGAGCCGCTGGCCGAGCAGCTGTCCCGGCAGCCGGCCAGGCCGACCCTCGCGCACGGCGACTTCCACCTTGGCCAGCTGGGCCACACCCCGCTGCGGCGCAGCTGGAAGCTGCTGGACGTGGACGACTTCGGCATCGGCGACCCCGCCTGGGACCTCGCCCGGCCCGCCGGCTTCTGGCGCGCAGGGCTCCTCGAGGAGGCAGGCTGGCAGACCTTCCTCGCCGCCTACCGCGAAGCGGGCGGACCAGCGGTGCCCGCGGACGGAGACCCCTGGCCGGCGCTGGCGTTGCCGGCACGGGCCGCGATGCTGGTGGCTGCCGTCCAGGCAGCGCGCACGCCGTTCAGCCAGGACACGGCCGACACGCTGCTCGCTGCCTGCCGGCGCCTCGAGAACGCCTGAACCCGTCCTAGATGTCGGCCAGCGCCTCCGTGGGTGCCGCCTTCGCAGCCCTGCGTCCCGGCAGGACGGAGGCCAGCGCTGCTGCCAGCACGGCGATTCCCACCATGCCGGCCGTCGTTGGCAGGTCCACGGCGAACCGGACGGAATCGAAGCCTCCGCTGCGGCCCAGTGCCGTGACGGCAAGCCAGCCGAAACCGGCGCCGGCGACCACGCCGACGACGATCCCGACCAGCGCCACCTGGACGGCCTCGATCAACAGCATCACCCGGAGCGATCGGGCCTGCAGCCCGAGCGCCCGGAGCAGCGCCGACTCGCGGGTGCGTTCCACCACGGAGAGACCGAGGGTGTTGCTGACCCCGATCAGGGCGATCAGCACGGCCACGGCGAGCAGTCCGGTGGTGATGGCGAGCAGGATGTCCATCGTCTGTTCGTAGAACGCTGCCTCCACCACGGATCCGCTGACCCGGTCGGCGGAACCGACGATGCTGTTGACCGCAACCATCACGGCGACGGCGTGGCCGCGGTCGGCCACGGAGAGCCACTGCACCACGCCGGGCATCGGCTTGGTGATCTCGGCGAGGGTGGCTGAGGAGACCATGGCCTGATCCGAGGTCACCAGCTGTGAGGCTGCGACCGTGAGCTCGCGCTTGCCGGCCGTCCCCTTGACGGTCACGGTCTTCTTCTTCAGGTTCTCCGCGACAAACGGGCTGACCAGCACCTCACTGTCGGACACTGGCGCAGTGATGCCCGTGGCAGCCGGCACTCCTGCTGCGTACCCGAGCAGCATCACCTGCTGCTCGCCGACGGTGGCGGTGCCGCCCGCGAGCAGCACCGAGCCGTCGACCCCTGGGACGCGGGAGAGCTGCGCGGCCACAGCGGTCGGGATCGAGCCGAGGCCACCGTCGGCGGCCGGCCAGACGACCTGCAGGTCCACCGGGTAGTGGGCGGCGATCTCGTCGAGCACGGTGAGCCGGACACTGGCCGTTGCCACCTGCAGCGTGACCATCAGGCCGACGGCGAGCATCAAGGCTGTGGCGGTAGCGGTGGCCCGACGCGGGTTGCGTTCGGCGTTGCCCGCAGCCAGCCGCGGCACGGTGCCGGTCCAGCGGAACAGGCGCCCGGAGGCCTTCAGCAGCGAGGGCACGAACAGCGGCCCACCGAAGAGGACAGCGACAGAGATCAGCGCACCAGCAGCGATGGCAATCAGCAGGGAGTACGGGTTGGTCACAGTGACCGCGACCGTTGCCACCCCGAGTCCGGCAACCAGCAGCAGGCCGCAGACCACAGCGCGCACCACGGAACCCTTGCGCCGTTCCTCACCGGAGAGCACGGGCTGAAGCGCCTCCAGCGGGGCGACCTTCGTTCCGCGCAGGATCGGGACGAACGCAGCGACGGCCGTCGCGAGCACGCCGAGGCCGAGCGCGATCCCGAGCTGGTCCAGCGGCAGGCTGAGCCCCCAGAACAACGCCGTGCTCCACGCGGTCTCTGCAGCAGCGATCCCGATGCCCACCACCAGCCCGAGCACTGACCCGGCCACGCCGAGCAGCAGGGCCTCCAGCAGGAACCGCCGCCGCACCTGGCTGCCGGTTGCCCCGACCGCGCGCAGCAGGCCGATCTGGCGGCGGCGCTGCGCGAGGGTGATCGAGAACGTGTTCGAGATGGTGATCATGCCGACCACCAGCGAGACGACGGCGAAGGCCCACAAGACGTTGGCGAAGACGTCGAAGTCCTTCGCCAGATGCGCGACGGCCTCGGCACGGACGCTCTCGGCGGGCTCCGCGCGCACGGCCGGCGACACCCGCTTCACGGCCATGTCGAGCCCTGCTGCGAGGTCCGCCGCGGGCGTGCCGGGGGCCGCCTTGACCACCCAGGTCCGTGTGGCGGAGTCGGTGTAGCCGGCGGCGGCGAACCGCGCATCCGAGGCGTAGCCGGTCTTGACGAACAGGCCGCTGGGCTCGTTGGTGACCCCGACGACCCGCACCTTCTCGTCCCGTCCGGAAAGGACGAGCTCCCCGTCGACGCCGAGGCCGAGAGCGCTCGCCGCGCCCCCGCTCAGGGCGATCTCGTCGGCGGCAGTGGGCCACCGCCCCGCCGTAAGGGTTGCCCACCGGAGCGACTCCGGTGGCAGGTTGACCAGCTGGATCACCTGCGAGACCACCCCGGCGGTGACCACGTCGGACTCGGTGAAGACGGGGGCAAAGGCCTCCACCCCGGGCGTGGCAGCGATGGCCGGGCGGACGTTCGCCTCCACGTCCTCACCGATGGTGACGACGACGTCGGCCTTTGCCAGCGACACGTTCATCGCCTTGCCCTGCGCCTGGCCCTCGGTGGCCACCAGCACGGCAGAGCCGGTCAGGAAGGCGACGGAGATGGCGATCGCAAGGATCGTGGAGACGAAGCGGCTGGGGTGGTGGCGCACCTCCGACCATGCCTGGCGCAGCATCAGGCGCCCAACCGCTTCATGGCGGACAGCACGGTGTCGGCGGTCGGCGCGATCAGGTCGTCGACGATCCGGCCGTCGCTGAGCAGCAGCGTGCGGTCGGCGTAGGCAGCAGCGTTCGGGTCGTGGGTGACCATCACGATGGTCTGCTCGAAGACCTGGCTGGTGTGCCGCAGGTAGTCCAGCAACTGGTGGCTGGAGGTGGAGTCGAGGGCGCCGGTGGGTTCGTCTGCGAACACGACGGCCGGACGGGTGATCAGTGCCCGGGCGATCGCCACGCGTTGCTGCTGGCCGCCCGACAGCTGGGACGGGAGGTGGCTGAGCCGGTTACCGAGGCCGAGGGACGTGACGATCTGGTCGAGCGCTGCCTGGTCGGGCCGCCGTCCGGCAAGGTCGAGGGGTAACACGATGTTCTCCCATGCCGTGAGGGTCGGCAGCAGGTTGAAGGCCTGGAAGACGAAGCCGACGTTGTCGCGCCGCACGTTGGTGAGCGCCCGGTCGTTGAGCTCCGAGAGGATGTGGCCGCCGAGAACAACCTGTCCTGACGTGGGGCGGTCCAGCCCGGCAAGGCAGTGCATCAGGGTCGACTTGCCCGACCCGGACGGCCCCATGATCGCGGTGAACGAGCCTCTGGCGAAGTCGACACTCACCCCGTCGAGGGCACGGACAACGGCCTCCCCTGTGCCGTAGGTCTTCGTCAGGTCGGTCGCGGACGCGATCTGGTCGGGCAGGGTCTCTGTGGTGCTCAGGATGCTCACAGGTTCACCGTAGGAGCCGCACAGCCTCCCTCACGTCCTCCCCTTCGGCGCATCGGGTCGTCCGTTCGGATGATCTTCAGTCGCCGCCGAACCCACCACCGTCAAAGCCACCACCGTCGAAACCGCCGCCGTCGAAGCCGCCGAAACCGCCGTCGCCGCCGGCGTCCCCGTCGAAGCCGCCGTCGCCCGGATCGCCGCCGAAGCCATCCCCGAAACCGTCACCGAACCCGTCGCCGAAGCCGTCGAGCAGGCCACCGTCGGTGAGCAGGTCGACCATCACCATGGTCGTCAACATGTTGTCGACAGCGAGCCAGCCGAAGCCGTCGAAGCCGCCACCCGCGTCGAGTTCTGCCTGCAACGCGTCAGCGAACACATGGCGCCAGTGGTCGACGACGCCGAACACCATCGCGTACGGCAGGTAGCGGCTGAACTGCTCGATGCCGACCTCGAACCGCAACTGCTCAGCCTCCGCAGTGGCCAGGTACTGCTTGAAGCCCAGCGCCTGGACGCGGGCGGCGTAGCCCTCAGCACTCACCGGGTGCGGGAGCCCGCGGGAGCCGAGGAACGCGACGGCGCCGGCGGCCAGCAGCCCAAGACCGATCGGCCCGAGCGAGCCCATCGCCAGCACGACCACGCCGAGCACAGCAGCCGTGGCACCCACGGCGGCGAGGCTGACCGGGGGCGGCGGCAGGAACCAGCGCCGCTCCTCAGCCTCGATCGCGACGGCGTTGAGCACGCTTGCCAGCCCACCGCGTCGGCGGACGTCCTGCAGCGTTGCGACCGGACTGCCTCCGAAGACCCCGGAGAGAAGCTCGCGCTCCGCCCGGCTGAGCGGCTCCGACGGTGGCACCTCCGCAGCGGTGAACACCCAGTCCTGTGCGGGTCCGCGCTTGTCGCCGTCCGCCTCGATCGGGCGCATCGTCAGCCAGCCGCGGACTGCGAGGTCGACGAGGGTGGCCGAGATCGCCACCGTCTCGAGCCGGGATTCGGCGATCAGCCCTGCCAGCGCCGGACGCACGCCCGCGGGTGGCTCGAACCTCACCGCGACAGGGGCGGCCTGGCCGCGTCCGATCCGGACGCGTTGCTCCGGTTGTCCCGGGGCGGGTAGCAGGCCGGGAGTGATGCCGGCAAAGGTCTCGTCACGACGGGAGCTGCGCTGCCACACCACGAGGCCGACAGCGAGGAAGACGATGAGGACGCCCAGCACGGTTGTGGTCATGCCCAATCCTTGCAAACGCACTGAAACGGTAGTGTCGAATCATGGCGCTCAGCGTCTTTGATCTCTTCCGGGTCGGGATCGGACCCTCCTCCTCCCACACCGTCGGGCCGATGAAGGCCGCCGGCCGCTTCGTCGCATCGCTCGCCGACACCCGCGTGCTGGCACGCGTGTCCGCCGTGAAGGTGGAGCTGTTCGGCTCCCTCGGCGCCACCGGCCACGGGCACGGCAGCGTCGCAGCCGTCGTCCTCGGCCTTGCCGGCCACAAGCCGGACCTGGTCGACCCGCCGTCGGTCCGTCCCCTCGTGGACGCAGTGAAGACGGGCCACCGGCTGACGCTGGCCGGCGACCACGACATCGACTTCGACCCCGACACCGACGTGGTGCTGCACCGGCGCGCGACGTTGCCGGTGCACTCCAACGGCATGATCTTCACGGCCCGCGACGCCGACGGCGTCCAGCTGAGCCAGCGCACCTACTACTCCGTGGGTGGCGGCTTCGTCCTCGACGAGTCGGAGACCGGGCCGAACCGCGTGAAGCCGGACTCCACGGTGCTGCCGTTCCCCTTCCGCACCGGCGCGGAGCTGCTCGCGCACTGCGCGACGACCGGGTTCTCCGTTGCCCGGCTGATGCGGGAGAACGAGCGGGTGTGGCGCAGCGACGCGGAGATCGACGCAGAGCTGCTGCACATCTGGTCGGTCATGCAGGACTGCGTGCACCACGGCATGACAACCGAAGGCATCCTGCCGGGCGGGCTGAAGGTGCGCAGGCGGGCACCCGAGCTGCTGCACCGGCTGCAGATGGAGACCGACAGCACCGACCCGCTGCGCGGCATGGACTGGCTCACGCTCTACGCGCTCGCCGTGAACGAGGAGAACGCCGGCGGCGGACGGGTGGTCACGGCCCCCACCAATGGTGCGGCCGGCGTGGCGCCAGCCGTGATGATGTACTACCGCCGCTTCATGCACGGCTCCAGCGACGAGGGCATCGTCCGCTTCCTGCTGACGGCCGGCGCGATCGGCGTGGTCATCAAGGAACTGGCGTCCATCAGCGGGGCAGAGGTCGGTTGCCAGGGCGAGATCGGCGCTGCCTGCTCGATGGCGGCGGCCGGCATGGCTGCCCTGATGGGCGGCACGCCGGGACAGGTGGAGAACGCAGCGGAGATCGGCATGGAGCACAACCTCGGGCTCACCTGCGACCCGGTCGGCGGGCTGGTGCAGATCCCCTGCATCGAGCGGAATGCCATCGCTGCCGTGAAGGCCGTGACCGCAGCCCGCACCGCGCTGCGCGGCGACGGCAGCCACATCGTCAGCCTCGATTCGGTGCTGAAGACCATGCGCGAGACCGGGGCCGACATGAGCGTCAAGTACAAGGAGACCGCGCGCGGCGGGCTCGCCCTCAACGTCATCGAGTGCTGACCGGCCCCCGGGCCTGCTCGAAGCTAGGATCGCAACATGCCCAACACCGCGACGGTTCTCCGCTGGCTCGGTGGCGCGGGGATCGTCGTTGCCGCCGTGCTCTGGATCGTCGGGCTGAGGGTTCCCGATCCGGCGACGAGGGCGATGCTGTTGTTCCTCGCCGGTGTCTGCCTCAACGTCGGCGTGCTCTCCTTCGTTGCGTGGCTCGCCGTCGACGCGCTCGCTGAGGAGAACAGCAGGTCGCTGGAACCGCTGATCGCGGAGCAGCGCCGGCTGGCAGATGCCGTTGCAGAGCTCGCCGGCACGACGCCGGCCGACACCACCCAGCAGGACACCCAAGGCCAGTAACCCGCGAGAACGCGGAAGAAGGAAGCATCATGCCGATCCTCGATACCTACGCCCCCGACGCCGACCGCTACGACGGCCGTATGCCCTACCGTGCGGTGGGACGCAGCGGGCTGAAGTTGCCCGCCATCTCGCTGGGCCTGTGGCACAACTTCGGCGATGACACCCCGTTCGACCGGCAGCGGTCGATCCTGCGCCGCGCGTTCGAGCTCGGCGTCACCCACTTCGACCTGGCCAACAACTACGGCCCGCCCTACGGCTCCGCAGAGACCAACTTCGGTCGCCACCTGCGCGAGGACTTCCGTCCCTACCGCGACGAACTGGTCATCAGCAGCAAGGCGGGCTGGGACATGTGGCCCGGGCCGTACGGCGACCTCGGTGGCCGCAAGTACCTGCTCGCGTCCCTCGACCAGTCGCTGCAGCGGATGGGCCTCGACTACGTCGACATCTTCTACCACCACCACTACGACCCCTCCACGCCGGTGGAGGAGACCATGCAGGCGCTGGACACCGCCGTGCGTCAGGGCAAGGCGCTCTATGTCGGCATCTCGTCCTACTCGGGCGAGCGGACGCGGGAAGCCGTCGCGATCGCCCGCGAACTGAAGACGCCCCTTGTGATCCACCAGCCGTCCTACTCGATGCTGAACCGCTGGATCGAGGAGGACCTGCTGGACGCTGTCGGCGACACCGGTCTTGGCGTCATCGCCTTCTCACCGCTGGCCCAGGGCATGCTCACCGACAAGTACCTGAACGGCGTCCCGGAGGGCTCGCGGGCCTCCCAGGACAAGTCGCTGTCGACCGACCTGCTCACGCCCGTGAACCTCACCCATATCCGGGCGCTGAACGATCTCGCGGCCGGACGCGGCCAGACGCTGGCCCAGCTCGCGCTTGCCTGGGTGCTGCGCGATGAGCGGGTCACCTCCGCCCTGATCGGCGCTTCCAGCGTCAAGCAGCTGGAGGACAGTGTCGGCGCCGTGCGCAACCTCGACTTCACAGCGGAAGAGCTCGCCGACATCGACCGGTACGCCACCGAGGGTGGCATCAACCTGTGGCAGGCGCCCAGCACGGCGTAGTCGTCCACCGATCCCGGGAGGTTCGCCATGCAGCA
Source organism: uncultured Actinomycetota bacterium (assembly GCA_963773595.1). Taxonomy (GTDB): domain Bacteria; phylum Actinomycetota; class Actinomycetes; order Propionibacteriales; family Propionibacteriaceae; genus Propionicimonas. The sequence goes on along the minus strand of CAVZBQ010000005.1, from coordinate 163,861 downwards.
CTGCTCCGTGCCGGATACCACGTTGGCGCATCGCCTGGGTGACGTGGTGCTGACGGTCGCGGACGAGGCCGGCCGGCCGTTGGGGGACGCGGACGTGGTGCTGCGCCAGCGCCGGCACGACTTCGCCTTCGGCAACATCGGGTTCGACCTCATCCCTCTCGCCAACGGCACGGGCACCGACAAGGATGCTCACCTCGCCGAGCGGTGGCTCGACCTGTTCAACACGGCGACGCTGCCGTTCTACTGGGCCGGCTTCGAACCTGAGCCGGGGGTGCCGCACACGGACGAACTGCGTGCTGCCGCGAAGTGGTTCGCAGCCCATGGCGTCCGTGTGAAGGGCCATCCCCTGGTCTGGCACACCTTGCAGCCCCGCTGGCTGCTCGAACTGCCGCTGGCAGAGGTGGAGTCTCGACTCCGCGCCCGCATCCGACGCGAGGTCGGCGGTTTCCGTGGCCTCATCGATACCTGGGACGCGATCAACGAGGTCGTGATCATGCCGGTCTTCGAAGCGGAGGACAACGCCGTCACCCGCTTGGCGAGGGCCCGGGGACGGTTCGCCACCGTCCGGCTCGCATTCGACGAGGCTCGTGCGGCCAACCCGTCGGCCACTCTCCTGATCAATGACTTCGACCTTTCCACCGCGTATGAGTGCCTGCTCGAGGGACTTCTCGATGCAGGCGTCGAAATCGACGCGATAGGCCTGCAGACCCACATGCACCAGGGCTATCGGGGTGAGGATGCGATCCTCGCGATCGTGGAGAGGTTCGCCCGTTACGGTCTCCCCCTCCACTTCACCGAGACCTCACTGGTCTCGGGGCACCTGATGCCCCCCGACATCGTCGACCTCAACGACTACGTCGTCGACTCCTGGCCCAGCACGTCAGAGGGTGAGGCCCGGCAGGCCGACGAGCTGGTGCGCCATTACCGGTCCCTGGTCGCGCACCCGGCCGTGGCAGCACTCACGTACTGGGGCATCACCGACGCCGACGCGTGGCTGGGCGCACCGATTGGCCTGGTCCGCGCCGACGGCACTCCCAAGCCCTCCTACGACGCGCTGCACAGGTTGATCAAGCGGGACTGGTGGCTGCCACCCACCCCCCTGCGCACCGATGACGACGGGCGGGTTCGTGTCACCGGCTTCCTGGGCGACTACGTGGTGGAGGTTCCGGCGGTGCCTGCGACCGCGACCTTCCAGATCACCGGACCCGGCTCCGAGAGACAGATCCACGTGCAGGTGAGCCCGCTCCCGCGGTCCTGAACCGCTCGGGGCGCTCCGTTGGCGCCCCTTTCATCAACGGACCCCTCCTGCCAACAGCCGTTCGATCGTCCTGACACCCATGCGACTCATCGCAGGGTTGGTCTGCTCGTAGTACCAGGCAGCACCCATGGCCTGCTCCAGCGCCCAGGCGCAGCCTCGGTTCCACTCGAGGTCCGTGCACCCGAGGGCGTCCCGGAAGACCTGGCGCGGGAGGGGCTCGAGCAGGTGCCACGCCGCCACCAGGTCGAGGGCCGGATCGGCGGCCCGGAACCCTCCGCCGTCGAGCACGCCGGCGAGCCGGTCCTCCTCGACGAGGACGTTGCCGGGGATCAGGTCGGTGTGGCTCATCACGTCGGGCCCCGACGGTGGCAGCACCCGCAGGTCCTGCCAGAGTGCGCGCACCACAGCGACGTCGAACAGGCCTGCGCTGTTCGCGAAGCAGGTCTCCATCCACTCGTCGTGGCGGCCGAGCTCGCCACCGCGTCCGGAGCCGTCGAACGTGCGCCCGTGGGTGTCGAGCCCGCGCAGCTCGAGGATGAACGACGCCAGGTCCGCGGCGAAGCCGACCGAACCGCCGGGGTCTCGCGTGTTGGCGTCGGTGCCGGGAAGCCACGTCTGCACTGACCACGGCAGGCCGTAACCCTCGCCGGGTTCACCCAGCGCAACAGGCACCGGGGTGCGGACGCTGGTGCTCCGCGCGAGTTCTGCGGACCGCTCCGCCTCGTCGACCAGCGAGTTGCGCACCTCGTCCGCGTCCTCACCGAGGAGCGGGAACCGCGCGACCAGTTCGTCGCCGATCCGGAACAGGGCATTCACCGTCCCTGTCGAAGCCACCGGATGCACAGCCAGGTCCGTCCACTCCGGGAACTGGGCAGCAACAAGGCGCCGCACCTGCCCGGCGTCGATGGCGAGCTGGCCCTCGTGCATGATCATCAGCGCAGGAACAGCGATCGCAGCCGCCGCGTGGTGAACCCCACGCCGGCAACGGACATCAGCACGAAGTAGCCGAGGTGCAGCCAGGTGCTGGCCTCGAAGTGGCCCACCGACAGCTGACGCATCAGCTCGACGCCGTGCCACAGGGGCAGCGCCATGATGAACCACTGCACCGCCTCGGGGAACACCGAGATCGGGAACAGGGTGGACGAGAACATGAACATCGGCAGCAGCGCGATGTTGATCCAGTCCATCTGCTGGAAGGTCGTGAAGTAGCTCGTGATCGCCATGCCGAACGCTGCGAAGCCGAGCGCGATCAGCAGGGCGACCGGGATCATCGCCAGCGCCCACCACGATGTGGTCAGCCCCATCACGGCGATCACGACGGTGAAGCCGAGCGCGTAGAGGAAGCCGCGGAACAGGGCCATGAAGATCTCCCCCGCCGCCACGTCCAGCGGGCCGAGCGGGGTCGCCAGCATGCCCTGGTAGAGGTTGGCGAAACGCAGCTTGAAGAACACGTTCCAGGTGCTGTCGTAGATCGCGCCGTTCATCGCCGAGGTCGCGAGGAGCGCGGGGGCGATGAACGCTGCGTAGGAGATCGGTGTCCCGCCGGGACCTGCCACGGTGCCGATCAGGGCGCCGAGCCCGAGTCCCATGCTGAGCAGGTAGAACACCGGCTCGAAGAAGCCGGAGAGCACGATCAGCCAGTTCTGGTTGCGGATCACCTTGAAGCCGCGCTCGACCACCGCCCCGGCGTTGCCGGAGGAGTTGGCTGTCAGCCAGCTGTTGAGGGCGGTCATCGGCCGAGCCGCTTGACGAAGGACCGCATCGCCAGCCAGAGGCCGACAGTGGTCAGGACGACGAGGAAGGCGAGGTGGCCGAGCACCTCTCCACCTGACAGCGGCATCCCGAAGCCGACGGCCCGCGCCAGCTGGGTGCCGTGCCACATCGGCGAGATCCAGCCCACCCACTGCAGGTAGACCGGCATCGAGGCCAGCGGGAAGAAGGTGCCGGCGAACAGGAACATCGGCATCACGACGAACCGCTGGATCAGCGCGAACTCCGGACCCTCGTTCTCGATGGTCGCGGCGTAGGCGCCCAGCGGCGCACCGAAAGCCATACCGGCGAGGCCGGCCACCGGCACCATGAGCAGCGACCAGCCCGGAGTCACGGCCCCCATCACCACCAGCACGACGTAGAACACCAGCGCTTCCGCGAGCAGGCGCAGGAACACCGCCAGCAGCTCACCGAGCGCGACCTGCTGAGGGCTCGCCGGCGTCGTGGCCCGGGCGTAGTAGAGCCGTTGCCACTTGAACCCGCCCATCACCGGATAGCTCAGCTCGTTCGTCCCCGACATGACCACCGTGCTCACCAGCAGGCCGGGAGCGACGAAGGTCAGGTAGGCCACGCCACCGATGCCACCGCTGTTCGCGTCGACCAGCGAGCCGAGGCCGATCCCCATCGCCAGCACGTACAGCAGCGGCGTCAGCAGGGCTGAGCCGACCACGGAGGTCCAGTAGGCCTTCATCGAGCGCAGGCGCCACTCCGCCTGGAACCACCAGCCCCAGCGCCGGACGGACGCAGCCTGGGTGGCAGCGTCGAGCGCCCTGCCGGAGTAGGCAAGGGCGTTGGTGTCGAGCAGATCAGACGACAACTGCCGGGCGGAGTCTTGACGAGGGGTGAGGAACGAACCCCGAGGATCAGTCAACGAGGCTCCGTCCGGTCAGCCGGAGGAACACGTCCTCCAGCGAGGATCGGCGAACAAGCGAGGTGACCGGCTCCAGCCCGTCGCGGCGCACTGCCTCCAGCGCCCCTTCCCCGTCCTCGGTGTAGAGCAGTACCCGGTCCGGCAGGGGTTCGATCCGGTCGGCGAACCTCCGGAGCCGTTCGACCAGCGCAACGTTGCGGTCGGAGCCGAAGCGCACCTCGAGCACCTCCCGGGTGGAGTACTGGCGGATCAGGTCGGCCGGGCTGCCCTCTGCGACGATCCGGCCGTTGTCCATCACGATCAGCCGGTCGCACAACTGCTCGGCCTCGTCCATGAAGTGGGTGGTGACGATCAGCGTCACGCCCTGCTCCTTGAGCCGGAACAGCCGATCCCAGAGGATGTGCCGGGCCTGCGGGTCGAGCCCGGTGGTGGGCTCGTCGAGCAGCAGGATGCGGGGCTCGTTCACGAGGGCGCGCGCAATCGTGAGGCGGCGCTTCATGCCACCGGACAGGTTGTCGACCTTCTCGTCCGCCTTCTCCGTGAGCTGGGCGAACTCGAGCAGCTCGTCCGCCCGCGGGCGAAGGTAGCTGTAGGGCAGCCCGAAGTACCGGCCGTACATGATCAGGTTGTCGCGGGCCCGCAGCTCGGTGTCCAGGTTGTCCTGCTGCGGCACCACGCCGAGGTTGGCCCGCACCTCCGGGCCGTGGACCTCGGGGTCGAGCCCGTTGACAAGAAGGGTGCCCGAGGTGCGCAGCGTCGTGCCACCGATCATGCGCATCGTGGTGGACTTGCCGGCGCCGTTGGGCCCGAGCAGGCCGAACGACTCCCCCGGGCTCACGGCGAAGGAGATCTCGTCAACGGCGCGCAGCTCGCCGTAGGTCTTGGTGAGCTGGCTGGCTTCGATCACAGGCACCCGGCCACCCTAACCAGCCGGGCCGACAGGCCCTAGCCGGCGGGCACCAGTTCTGCGATCAGGGCCTCGACACGGCCGCGGATCTCGTCGCGGATCGGGCGGACGGACTCGATGCCCTGGCCGGCCGGGTCGTCCAGCACCCAGTCCTCGTAGCGCTTGCCCGGGTAGAACGGGCAGGTGTCGCCGCAGCCCATCGTGATCACCACGTCGGAGGCCTTCACGGCATCCGTGGTGAGGATCTTGGGCTGCTCGGCCGCGATGTCGATGCCTTCTTCCGCCATCGCCTGGACGGCGACCGGGTTGATGGCATCGGCGGGCGTCGAACCGGCGGACAGCACCTCGATCCGGCCCTCGCCGAGGTGGCGCAGGTAGCCCGCGGCCATCTGGGAGCGGCCGGCGTTGTGAATGCACACGAACAGGACGGTGGGCTTGCTCATCTACGGAACTCCTTGGATCTCCGGCGGCCGCGTCGACGGCTTGACTCTGATAATAGCTCAGTTACTATTGACTCAATCTTTGTGGAGGTACATGCGGATGTCAACCAGCGAGCTCGAGGGCAGGGCAAGGGCCTACGCGGCCCTCGGGGACCCGTCCCGCCTTGCCATCATCGACCTGCTGGCGAACGCAGACCGCGCGTCAGGGGAATTGGCCGAGGCACTGGGCCTTCCCACCAACCTGGTCGCGCACCACCTGCGCGTGCTGGAGGAGGCCGGCCTCGTCCTTCGCCGGCGATCGGAGGGCGACGGCCGCCGCACCTACGTGACGCGCACGCACGCCTGCAACCGGCTGCTCGGCGCCGGACGGCTTCCGCGGCCACACCGGGTCGCGTTCCTGTGTTCGCAGAACTCGGCCCGCTCCCAGCTCGCCGAGTCCTACTGGCGCACCGTCAGCGACATTCCGGTCGTCTCCGGTGGCACGCACCCCGCCGGCCGCGTCCATCCGCGCGCAGTTGCCGTCGGCCGCCGGCACGGCCTCGACCTGACCACCGCGCGACCCCGGCTCGCCGCCGACGTGCTGAGCGGCGACGAGTTGGTGATCGCCGTGTGTGACCGCGCCTACGAAGACCTGGACAGCCGGCCGCTGCACTGGTCCATCCCCGACCCGGCCCTCACGCAGAGCGCTGATGCGTTCGAGGGGGCCTTCGATGACATCACCGGCCGGATCGACCAGCTGGCAGCAAGTTTCCAGGGAGGAGTCTCATGACCACCGCACCGCATCCCGTCTCCGAGCGCAGCTGGGAGAGCCTGCACACCGACCAGAAGCTGGCTCTCAAGCAGGCAGCAGCTCGGCTCGCCGACGACTTCTCCGGCCTGTACGGCAACGAGACGATCGAGCGCTTCCTCGCCAGCTCCTTCGACCAGTTCGCCGATCATGCGAAGGTGACGAGGTTCCTCCCCCTACTGGCCGAGCGATTCGCCCACCAGCGGCTGCAGGCCCTCGCCCGCATCGAGGGGCTGCATGACGACGGCAAGCCGGTGGTGCTCTTCCTGTGCACCCACAACGCCGGCCGCTCACAGATGGCCCTCGGATTCTTCCAGGCGTTGACCGGCGACAAGGCCGTCGCATGGTCCGGTGGGTCCGAGCCCGGCATCGAGGTCAACCCTGCGGCGATCGCGGCAATGGCCGAGCGGGGCATCGACATCTCCGGCGAGTTCCCCAAGCCGTGGACCGACGAGACCGTCCGCGCCGCGGATGTCGTGATCACGATGGGCTGCGGGGACGCCTGCCCGATCTTCCCCGGCAAGCGGTACGAGGACTGGAACGTCGCCGACCCGGCGGGTCAGAGCGTCGAGGATGTCCGTCCGATCCGGGACGAGGTCGAGCGCCGGGTCCGCGGCCTGATGGCCTCCCTCGACCTGTAGCCGGCAACCACCCTTCTTCGTCGTCCGTCTTCTGGCTGTGACCTGCCCCGCTGATCGTGCACCGTTTCAGACCGAACTCGGTTCGAAACGGTGCGCGCTCGTCAGAACTCCTCGTGGGTGGCCGGGTCGGAGTCGCCGAGACGGCCGTCGGGCCTTCCCAGGGCTGTGATCGCTGCCACCTGGGCAGCGTCCAGCTCGAAGTCGAAGACGGCGAGGTTCTCCGCCTGGCGCGCGGGACTCGCTGCCTTCGGCAGCGGGACGGAACCCAGTTGCAGGTGCCAGCGCAGGACAACCTGCGCCGCCGTTCGACCGACCTGGTCCGCGATGGTGCCGATGACCGGTTCGTGCAGCAGTTGGCCGGCCTGACCGAGGGGGCCCCACGACTCGGTGCGGATACCGAGCTGGTCGTGCACCACACGCTGCTCGGCCTGCGGGAAGTAGGGGTGCAGCTCCACCTGGTTGACCGCGGGGGTCACGCCGGTGCCTGCGATGATCCGGCTGAGGTGTTCGGGCAGGAAGTTGCTCGTCCCGATCGAGCGCAGGACGCCCTCGCGCTGCAGGTCGACGAGGGCCTGCCACGCCTCGATGAAGCGGCCCACACCGGGGTTGGGCCAGTGGATCAGGTACAGGTCGATGTGGTCGAGGCCCATCCGGTAGAGCGACTCGTACACGCACGTCGTGGCCTCGCCGTACTCGTGGTGGCGTCCGGGCAGCTTCGAGGTGATCACGACCTCGTCGCGGGGCACGCCGGAACGGCGGACGGCCTCGCCCACCGTCCCCTCGTTCTCGTAGTTCACGGCGGAGTCGATCAACCGGTAGCCCTGGTGCAGCGCGCTGACCAGCGCATCCACGCCGTCCGGACCGCGCAACGGGTAGGTGCCGAAGCCGAGGGCCGGCAGTTGGTGGCCGTCGTTGAGTGTGTGCATCGGGATCATGCTTGTGAACCTAGCTCAGCTCCGATTCGCCCGGTACCGCAACGAGTTCGGCCGGCAGGGGCACTCTGTGGCGATCTGCATGTCGGCGATCCTGCGCTCGTCGCGCAGTGCGAAGAGCGCCGGCACGAGGCGATCCCGCAGGGCGTACGGGTCGATGGTGTTGAGGTAGATCTTGGTGACTCCCTCGAACCCCGCGATCGTGGACGTGCGCCACTTCAGCATCACGCGCCAGGGCATCGGCAGGTCGGCATCGATCGGGCGGTAGTGCCACTCCTCGTTGCACGGCACGTTCACTCCGGTGGCCGCATGCATGGCATGGACGAGGTCCGAGACGGCGCGGAGCTCGTCATCGGTGTGGTTCCACGGGTCGCACGCCTCGGACTTGGAGTAGATCTCGATCGTCGGGTAGCGGTGGCCGAAACCGGCGAACGCGATCGCGTGCTCGTTCTCCGCCAGCACGAGGTTGCGGTAGGAGGCGTAGTTGGGGCCGTACTCGTTGTAGATGTTCGGGTTGGTCCGCAGCCGTTCCATCTGCTGCTCGTGCTGGATGCCGCGCTCGTCGATGGCGACGAGCTGCTTGTGCAGGTGGTCGAAGGACGCTCCCGCCGGGCGCAGCCAGTTCTGGAACACCGCGACGTAGCGGGCGTACCGGTTGAGGTCGAAAAGGGCGGACACCGACTCGACCGTGAAAGCCGTGAACCGGTGGTGTTCCTCCGGCGTCAGAGTGCCGGAGCCGGCGAGCTGGGTGTTGTCGGTTGCGCCGTCCACGAAGTGTCGTCGGGCGATGACCACGTCGTGGCCCCCGCCGAAGAAGCCGGACGCGGCCTCGAGCTGGCCCTCCTCACCGAGCGCCTCGATGACCTCGTCGGAGCGTCCACCGGCCTTCAGCTTGTTGCGCACGACGGCGAGCACGTGCGCCCGTCCCATCGGCGACGACAGGTAGGCGGTCTTCCGGTCACGCACCCGCGCGGGCAGCTCGTAGCCGTAGTTGTCGTGCCAGTAGTCGTAGGAGAGGATCTCGAAGAGGTTCGGTACGCGGCGGAACTCCGCCGTCGTCGCCTCCAGTTCCTCTGCCGGAATGCGGTAGCGGGTGTCCCAGGTGCCGTCGGAGTTGCGGACAACGCGCGACTTCTCCGGCGGGGTGTCGAGGTAGCGGCCCTCACAGAACGCGCAGTGCCGTCCGTGTTGTGCCGGGTCGAGCGGGACGGGGTCGGGCAGCACGACACCGAGCGGACGGTTGCCGCGGCCGGCCACCGTCCACACTTCCGTGCCGCTGAACGGGTTGAGCTGCTTGACCGTGCCGTCCTTCAGCTGGCTGATGAACTCCGGCTCCCGCAAGTAGGGATGCACCACTTCGGACCCCCTGGTCGATTGTCGATTCAGGCTAGCCCCCTCCCGACTTGTCAGAAACTCAGCCGGTCATAGCCGCAGGAGTTTCTGACAACCCGGGAGGGTGTCGGGTCAGGAGAACCAGCGCAGCAGCTCCGTGACGGTGCCGCCGGCAGCGAAGGTGCCGGTGACGTGGTCGGCCGCGCGGGCGACCTCTTCTGCTGCATCGCCGAGCGCCACGCCGCGTCCGGCCCAGGTGATCATCTCGATGTCGTTGCGGCCGTCGCCGATCGCAAGGACGTCTGCTGCCGCGATGCCGAGACGCGTTGCAACCCCGGCCAGAGCCGTGGCCTTGTTGACCCCGGCGGGGGCGATGTCGAGCCAGGCGCTCCAGCCCACGAAGTAGCTCACGCCGTGCAGGCCGAGGCGTTCGGCGAGCGCGATGAACTCCTCGTCGGTCGCTTCCGGGTCGCGCACGACGATGCGGGTCACGTCGCCGGCTGCCAGCTCCTCGACGCTGACCAGTTCGATCTCGCCGTGCAGGTCGCCCTCCGGGAAGTACCGGCTCACCCGGTAGCCCTGCCCCACGACCTCCGCGGCGAGCGATGCCGTCGGGTGCTCGGTGAGCACGCGGTCGATCACGTCGGACGGGTCGAACGTGACCACGTCCGTGACCTCGAACGGCGGGTAGGTCAGGGTCACGGCACCGTTGGACGCGACCGTCGGGCCGGGCGGCAGCCCGAGTGCCTCGAAGATCGGCAGCGTGGCATGCCAGCTGCGTCCGGTGCTCAGCACGACTGGCACCCCTGCTGCCACGACCAGCCCGATCGCCGCACGCACGTCATCGGGCAGCTGCCCGGCGTGGTCGACGATGGTGCCGTCGATGTCCAGGGCCACGAGCTGCGGCCGCCAGGCCGGGGAGGAGTCGGTAGTCATCGCCGGCAAGGCTATCGTCCGGGCCTGTCAGGACCGGCTCCTAGGGTGGCCGACATGATCGGGACACTGGCCGTCGCCGGCTACCGCAGCCTGCGTGATGTCTGCCTGCCGCTGGGACGGCTGACGGTGATCAGCGGCGGTAACGGGGTGGGCAAGTCGAGCCTCTACCAGGCGTTCCGGCTGCTCGCCGACACCGCCGGTGGCCGGCTGATCGGCTCGCTGGCGCGGGCCGGCGGGCTGGAATCCGTGCTGTGGGCGGGACCGGAGGTCGTGTCGGGGGCGATGCGTCGCGGCGAGGTGCCGGTGCAGGGCCAGGCGCACCGCAACCGTCCGGTCTCGCTGATGCTGGGGTTCTCCGGCGATGACGTCGGCTACCTGATCGACATCGGCCTCCCCCTCCCGAGCCAGTTGACGAAGTTCAGCAAGGACCCCCAGATCAAGCGCGAGGCCGTCTGGGTCGGTCCGGTCTCCCGTCCGGCGGCAACGCTGGTGCAGCGGGCCAATGGAGCGGTGAAGGTGCGCACCGACGACGGCTGGACCAGGCTTCCCGAGGTCGGACAGCGGGAGAGCATCGTCGCCGACCTGGCCGATCCGGTGACTCGTCCCGAGCTCGCGCTGCTGCGCGGGATGCTGGCGTCCTGGCGGTTCTACGACGACTTCCGCACCGACGCGGCCTCGCCGGCGCGGGCGCCGCAGGTGGGCACGTGGAGCCCGGTCCTCGACCACGACGGCGCCAACCTCGCGCCGGCGCTGCAGACGGTGCTGGAGTCGGCCCGCGCGGACGACCTCGCTGCCGTCGTCGACCTGGCGCTCCCGGGCACCACGGTGCAGGTGCGCAACGCTGACGGGTGGTTCAGCATCGAGCTGCGGCAGACCGGGCTGCTGCGTCCCTTGTCAGGCGGCGAATTGAGCGACGGGACGTTGCGCTTCCTGCTGCTGGCTGCTGCGCTGCTCAGCCCGTCCCCGCCATCGCTGCTGGTGCTGAACGAGCCCGAGACCAGCCTGCATCCCGACGTGCTGCCGGCGGCCGCCGACCTGATCCGCCGGGCGGCTGAGCGCACGCAGGTGGTGGTGGTCACCCATTCCGTCGGGCTCACCGAGGAGCTCCGGACTGCGGCCGGCGAGGCGCTGGTCGAGATCGAGCTGCACAAAGAGCTCGGCGAGACCCGCGTCCGGCAGCAGGAGGGTCTCCTTGACCGTCCGCAGTGGGCGTGGGGGTCACGCTGACGTCTCAGGACAGCGGGCGGAGGTACTCCATGCCGTCGAGGTAGGGGCGCAGCGCCGCCGGGACGTAGACCGAGCCGTCGGCCTGCTGGTGGTTCTCCAGCAGCATGATGATCACCCGCGTCATCGCGCACAGGGTGCCGTTCAGCGTGGCGAGGGAGCGGACGCCGTCGCCGTCCCGCATACGGATGTTGAGCCTGCGGGCCTGGAACTCGGTGCAGTTCGAGGTCGACGTGATCTCGCGGTACTTGTCCTGCGTCGGCAGCCAGGCGTAGCAGTCGTACTTGCGGGCAGCGCTGAGACCGAGGTCGCCGCTGGCCACGTCGAGCACCTGGAACGGGATCTCGAGGGCTGTGATGAACTCCTTCTCGAAGCCCAGCAGCTTCTGGTGCTCTGCCTCTGCCTGCTCGGGTGCGCAGTAGACGAACATCTCGACCTTGTCGAACCAGTGGACGCGGAAGATGCCGCGGGTGTCCTTGCCGTAGGAGCCGGCCTCGCGACGGAAGCACGGGCTGTAACCGACGTAGTGCCGGGGCAGCGAGGCGGCGTCCAGGATCTCTTCGGAGTGGTAGGCGGCCATGGCCACCTCCGACGTCCCGACCAGGTACAGGTCGTCGGCCGGCAGGTGGTAGACGTCCTGGGCCGCCTGGCCGAGGAACCCGGTGCCCTCCATCGCGGACGGCTTCACCAGCGCCGGCGGAATGATCGGGGTGAAGCCCCAGCCCATCGCCTTGCTCATGGCCAGGTTCAGCAGGGCGAACTCGAGACGGGCACCGATGCCGGTCAGGAAGTAGAAGCGGGAGCCCGAAACCTTCGCGCCGCGCTCCACGTCGATGGCGCCGAGCAGCTCGCCGATCTCCAGGTGGTCACGGGGGACGAAGCCCTCGGCGGCGAAGTCGCGCGGGGTGCCGATCGTCTCCAGGACGTAGAGGTCGTCCTCGCCGCCGCGGGGCACGTCCTCGAACACGACATTGGGCAGGGACTTCATCAGGGCGTCGAAGGTGGCACCGGAGGTCTCCGCCTCGGCCTGGGCTGCCTTCACCTGCACGGACAGTTCCCTTGTGCGGGAGAGGACGGCTGCCTTCTCGTCCCCCTTGGCACGCGCGACCTGCTTGCCGAGCTCCTTCTGCTCCGCCCGCAGGTTCTCGAACGCCGCGATCGCCGAGCGCCGCGCCTCGTCGGCACTCACCAGCTTGTCGACCAGCTCGACGGACTCCCCACGGGCTTCCTGGGAGCGGCGGACAAGGTCGGGATTGGTGCGCAGCAGCTTCGGGTCGATCACGGATCGAGCCTATCGGACACACCCTGTCGCCTCGCCGGCGCGGATGCCACAGTGGACCATGCCCCCGGAACTGAAGGAGATCCTCCACCGCTACCTGCAGTCGGCCCGCGACGCCGTGCTGTGGAAGCTCGATGGCCTCACGACCTACGACGTTCGCCGTCCGCTCGTCCCGACCGGCACCAACCTGCTCGGGCTCGTGAAACACCTTGCCGGCATCGAGTTCGGCTACTTCGGCGAGGTGTTCGGCCGACCTGTGGCCGACCCGCCCGACTGGCTGGACGCGATGGACGACGTGCCCAACATCGACCTGTTCGCCAGCGCTGACGAGTCGACCGAATCGATCGTCGCCCTCTACCAGCGCGCCTGGGCGCACGCAGACGCGACCATCGCAGCGCTCGACCTGGAAGCGCTCGGCGCAGTGCCGTGGTGGCATCCCGACCGTCGAGAGGTGAGCCTGCAGCAGATCCTGGTGCATGTCATCGCGGAGACCCACCGCCATGCCGGCCACGCCGACCTCGTCCGCGAACTGATCGACGGCGAGGTGGGCCTGCGCGCGGACAACGGCAACCTGCCCGACGGTGACGCCAAGTGGTGGCTGGACTACCGCGAACGACTCGAACAGATCGCCCGCGAGGCCACGAGCTGACCCCATCGTGAGGTTCTGACAACTCGGGGGGCTAGTCGTCCTCTGTTCCTCGGCCGGCTGGCGCCGCCCTCGTCAAGAATCCTCGCTGTGAACGCCCGCGCAAGCGCGGGAGTTCACACCTCGTCTTCTGGGTTCACGAGGGTGGCGTACCAGTCCCTCGCTGCTGCGAAGTCGGCGTCGGTGAAGCCGCGGGCGATCTCGGGACGCACCTCGTCGGCGCGCGGGTACGAGCCGAGGAACAGCACGTCTGCGCAGATCCGGTGCAGGCCGAGCATCGCTTCTGCCACTCGCGGGTCACGCAGGTGGCCCTCCGCGTCGATGCTGAAGCAGTAGCTGCCCAGCGTTGTCTTGGTGGGACGGGACTCGATGCGGGTCAGGTTCACGCCGCGGCTGGAGAACTGCTCGAGGATCTCCAGGAGGGCGCCGGCGTGGTCGGCGTGCATGTAGGCGACGAGGGTGGTCTTGTCCGCCCCGGTCGGCGCCGGCGGCTCGGTGGGCAGCGACACCAGCACGAACCGGGTCACGGCGGAGGAGTTGTCGGCGATCTCCGTTGCGATCGGCACCAGGCCGTAGGTGGTTCCGGCGATCTCGCCGCAGATCGCTGCGTCGAAGCGGGACGCCGGGTCGGCGACCTCCTGGGCTGCCGCAGCGTTCGAACCGCCCTCCGTGACGTGGGCGTCGGGCAGGTTGTCGATCATCCAGTGCCGGGTCTGTGCTGCCGAATGGGGGTGCGTCAGCACCCGACGGACGTCGGCGAGCGTCGTCCCCGGCCGGGCGTACAGGTTGAACTGCACCGGCAGCAGTACCTCGCGGACGATCATCAGCCGCTTGCCGTTGCCGAGGAAGTCGAGGGTTGCCGAAACGCCGCCCTCCACCGAGTTCTCGATCGGCACGAGGGCGGCTTCGACCACGCCTCCGCGCACCGCCTCCAGAGCCTCGGCGACCGTGCCGAACGGCATGGCCTCGCCGTCGGAGAAGGTCAGCAGAGCCTGGTGGGTGAAGGTCCCAGCGGGTCCGAAGTATCCGAGCACGCGCTCAGCGTAGTGGTGTGGCTCAGCCGGTTCGGGCGGCGGCCACGGGCACGCGTCGCTTCAGCCAGCGTGGCAGCGGGGGCAGCTCACGTCCCCACGTCCACCACCAGTGCACGATCAGCACCAGCACCAGCACCTGAGCGCCGGAGCACAGGCCGTCCCTGACGAAGTCGGCGATGCCCTTCATGGTGGGGCTGAACTCGACGGACCGGCCGGTGACGTAGGCCACCGACAGCCAGAATCCGCGCCAGATCATCAGCACGTCGAGCCGGGACGCAGCCATCAGGCCGAGCGGCACCCAGGTGGTCAGGTCGTACCAGCTGAGCGTGTAGGGCGAGGTGACCAGCCAGGACGCGGTGAGGATCGCTGCCGTCCGGACGGTGATGGTGAGCGGGTCGCGGCGGGGCTCGTCGTCGTCGGGGTTGCCGGGGACGAGACGCCACGGCAGGACGCGGGACAGCATCCAGGCGACGATTGCCATCATCACCCACCCTGCCCAGCCGATGAACCCGCGTGCGGCGAAGTCGCCGATCGCCCAGCCGAGCGCTATCTCGAGCCACGGCGCCCAGGAGCCGGCGGAGATGTAGCCGGTGTTCCGGCTCGCTGCGAGGAGCGCGGACGGCGTCACCATCCCGTAGGCGATCACGAGCGGCACGGCTGCGCCGAGGACCAACTGCACGAGCTTGCGCCAGTCGCGCCGATAGCCCCAGGCCATGGCGATGCCGTAGTAGACGAGCGAGACCTTCACCGTGCCGGCAAGGCCGATGCACAGCCCGGCGACGAACGGGCTGCGCCGCATGAACCAGAGGGCGACGATCGCGAACACGAGCGTGAACGCCTCGTTGTGGGCGCCGGCGAGGACCGACCAGATCATGATCGGGTTGAGCACGGTGAACAGGACCGCGCGGGTCTGGATCTTGTGGTCGTCGTGGGCGAGCAGCACGATCACGGCGCCGATCAGCAGGAACGGCACGAGCGCGAACATCTGCAGCCAGAACACCGTGTTGTGCATGTTGCCGTTGCCGAGCCACGCTGCCAGCCACTGTGAGCCGGAGGCCAGCGGGCCGTACACGCTGGGGGTGTCCTGCCAGGGACGCTCGGTCCAGACCAGCACCGGATCGAACTCGGAGCGGAAGATCTCCGCGGGGGTGATGCTGTACGGGTTGAGGCCGAGCACCTGCAGGCGACCGTAGGCTGCGTACATCAGGACGTCGGCAGAGGTCAGGGGCGGCACGAGGGCCGTGAGGACGCTGAGGCCGGAGCCGAGCAGGAACAGCCGCCGGTTGTTCGGACGCCACCCGGTGTTGACCGCACGCCAGCACATCCACAGCCCGACCGCGCCGAGCGTGAGCCCGATCCACAGCGCCGGCACCGCCACCCACTCGCTGAGGTCGACCGTGCCGACCGGCAGGTACCACGGCGGCAGGTAGTCGACGCGGGGACCGAGCTTCAGGGCGACAGCGGACGGGCCACAGAAGGCCACAGCGACGGTGATCAGGGCGCTGGCCACGATCATGGGGATCCCGGCCCTCGGGTTGGCCGACCACGGCGCAGTCACGAAGGCGCGAACCCGCGCCCACTGCTTAGCGACTGCTGCGCGCTTCTTCCCCCGAGTTCTTGGCATCGTCAGCAGGCTACCGGGTCATACAGACCAGTTGGCACCTGCCCGGAGTCGATACCGGACCGTTACCCCGCGCAGGACTTCCGGGTCATGACTCCGGGTTGCGCTGCTTCGCCAGTTGCTTGGCGCCGTGCTCCACGGCGATCCGGATGAGTTGTGTGCCCGGAACGAAGATGTTGACCGCCTCGACGCCGACGTCGAGCAGGAACCGTGGCTCGAGGACCTTGCCGAGGTACTGCTCGAAGGTGGATCCGTCGGGACGGATCTCGCCGGTGAGGCCGTCGAACTCGATCACGGCCTCCTTCCCCCCGTGCCGGTACCGGAAGGCGTACACCGGCCGGTACACCAGGTCGACCACGTCGACGATCACGCGCTCCTCGAGGACGCGGTCGGCGTCGATCTTGCCGATCGCTGCGGAGACCACCTCGCGCACCAGCAGGGACGCCTTGGTCTCGGGAGGGACGACGACCGTGCCCTCCCGTGCCAGGGTGCCGAGTGCCTCGGCGTCCATCACCTCGCTGTCGAACTTCAGGTAACCCGCGAGGTTGGGATTCTCGGCCCGGGTGAGCCCGTCGAAGAGATGCTCACGAGACGACTCGTCCCGGCAGGTCTCCAGACCGGAGATGCGGAGCTGGCCTTGCTCCACCGGAACCGTCTCGCCGAGAAGCTGGACGCTGCGGACACTCGGCGAGACCGGCACCGCATAGCTGCGGGTTCGCTCGTACTCGGCGACAGCTGTGGCGTGCAGGCGCCAGAACGGCTGGAGGCGCCGCTCGCGGTAGACGCACTCGTAGTCCTCGGACGTCGACCGGTTCAGGAGGCCGCCGAGCTTCGCCACGGTGCCGAACGCGTCGGCCCTTCGCGACCAGGCGCGACCTTCGGCGTGGTCGAGGGTGAAGCGATCGGTCAGCGCAACAATGCGCTCCTCTGCGATCTCGACGTCCATGCCCGTTCCCCCCGATGAGCTCAGGGCGCCAGCGTAGGGCGGCCGGTAGTCCGGGCGGTAGGGGCGGCTACTTCAGCAGCCGGGACAGCCGACGGTCGGCGAGCAGCTTGCCGCCGGTCTGGCAGCCGGGGCAGTACTGCAGTGAGCTGTCGGCGAAGGAGACCTCCGCGATCGTTGTGCCGCAGATCGGACACGGCTGGCCGGTCTTTCCGTGCACCCGGAGGTTGAGCTTCTTGTCGCCCTTGAGTTCCTTCGCGGCCAGCCCGGCCGAGCGTGCGACCGCTTCGGAGAGCTCTGTGCGGATCGCCCCGTAGAGGGTGGCCCGCTCCGCAGCGTCCAGCCCGCTGGCCGGCTTGAACGGGCTCAGCCTTGCTGCGTGCAGGATCTCGTCGGAGTAGGCGTTGCCGATGCCGGCGATCGTCCGCTGGTCGCGGAGCACGCCCTTGAGCTGGGAGCGTCCTGCCTCGTCGAGGATGGCGCCGAGAACCTCAGGGGTGAAGGCGTCGGCCATCGGGTCGGGCCCGAGGGAGACGATCCCGGGCACCTTGTCGAGGTCGCTCACCACGTACAGCGCGAGGCGCTTCTGGGTGCCGTACTCGGTGAGCTCGAACCCGGTGTCGTCGTCGAACACCACCCGCGCGGCCAGCGGCCCCCTTCCGGGACGGGCCGGCTTGAGCGGCATCGCGTCCTTCCAGACCAGCCAGCCGCCGCGGGCAAGGTGGAACACCAGCCACAGGCCGCCGACCGAGAGGCAGATGAACTTGCCGCGCCGCTCCACCCCGTCCACCTCGAGCCCGTGCAGCGCGGACAGCGGCACCTCGAAGGTCTTCAGGCTGGCGAAGGCTGCGAGTTCCGTGCGTGCGATCGTCTTGCCGACGCAGGTGTTGGCGAGGAAGGTGCGCAGGGCCTCCACCTCGGGTAGTTCAGGCATGGTCCTCCTCACGCACGGGCCACGCCGGCTCCGGGACGCTGAGCGCCTCGGCCAGCAGGCCCAGGTACTCGTCCCGTTCCACCTCGATCACCCCGAGGGTGGCCAGGTGGTCGGTCTGCCACTGGACGTCGATGATGCGCTCCTCAGCATGCTCGTCGGACAGCATTCCCACCAGTGCCAGCAGTGCAACCTTCGAGGCGTCCCTGCCGTGCTCCGGGTCGTGGAACATCGACTCCCCAGCGAACAGGCCGCCCATCGACATGCCGTACAGGCCGCCGACGAGGCGCCCCTCCGCGTCCCAGGTCTCCACCGAGTGCGCGCGGCCGGCCCGGTGCAGCGCGGTGTAGACGCGGCGGACGTCGGCGTCGATCCAGCCGTGCTTGCGGCGCGGGTCCGCGCAGCGGTCGAGGACGGTGGTGAAGGCAGCGTCGATGGTGGTCGTGTAGTGCTTGGCGGACTTGCGCAGCGAGCGGGGGATCCGGACGGAGTCGAGCGGCAGCACTCCGCGCTGCAACGGCGACCACCAGCCCATCTGGCCGAAGCCCGATTCGTGCAGCGGCATCGGGAACACGCCCTCGGTGTAGGCAGCCAGCACCAGGCCCTCGTCGAACTCGGCCGAGAAAGCGATCAGGTCCTGCTCTGGCCAGTCCTGCGCGGGTCCGAAGATGCCTGGACGGCGTGCCATGGCCCGATTGTGCCAGCCGGTGACGACAACCCTCCGATTCGCCAGCGGCGGCCCGTCCGTACATCTAGCCTCAGCGATGGAGGACACCACCCATGAAGCACCTGCTGACGACGGCGTTGGCGCTCCTCCTGTGTGCCGGGTGCACGACGCAGCCCACACCGTCCGCGGGCGCTCCGACACCCACCACCGCGACCCCGGCTGCCCCGAGTGCGAGCCCTGTCGCAGAGCCCGTCGATGAGCGCGACCGCCGTGGCATGGAAGGACATCCCGGTCGCACGGAAGAAGGCCAGCGCGTTCGACGTGATCCTGTCCGACCCGAAGCTTCTTGTCCTCGACGCCGACGAGCCGACCGGCCCGTACATGTTCGCGGTCTTCGGCAATCAGGTGCTGTTCGACGACCCCGGTGACGACGATGTGCTCACCTACACCAACGGGCGCCGCACCGGCGGGGCAGCGATCGACAGCCCCGACGACTACGTGGAGGACCTGCTGGCCCACGGCTCGGAGCTCTACGCACTGCAGGGCGACGGCGACACCGACACCAATCGCAAGGTGCACGTCTACCACCGGGGCGCGTCCGGCACGAAGCTGACCGCCGTCCGCGTCCTCCCCGGTGAACTCGTCGCGGGGAACGCGCAGGCCTGGATGCATTTCTCCGGTCCGAACCTCGTGGGCGAGGCGTGGGGCGACGACCCGGTGCTCCTCGACGGTGCGGGCCCCCTGGCCGAACCGACGTTCGGCCAGACAGCAGAGGTCTTCACCGTGCAGTTGCCCGGGGGCCAGCCGCTGCGGATCCACACCCGCTACGCCCCCAGCAGCATCGACCTGGTCCTGCTCGATGACGACTACGCCTACTACCTGGTGGAGGACTACGACCAGGACAGCGACTCCGAGGACCTGGCGACCTACGTGTACCGCGTGGCGCTGACGAGCACCGGCACGGACGCCACCTACACGCTTGCCGGCTCTCCGGGCTACGAACCATCGCGACAGGTGCAGGTGGTCGGCGGGCAGGTGTACCAGCTCCGCGCCACCGACAAGGCCGTGCAGGTGCTCCGCCTGCACCCCAACCCCTGAGCGTCCGGGTCGAGCCGGGGTCGGTTCCGGGACCGAGACCGGCGACGGGTCTGCGCGACACGCCTAGGCTTGGACACGTCCGCACGAAAGGATCCCCGATGGCGAACGCTGCCTCCGACTTCGGCAAACAGCTGGTCACCCGCACCCCGGAAGTTGCCGGCGGCCTGTTGCGCAGCATCATCGAGTTCGCGATCAACGGCAACAGCGCCTTCCCCGGCGCGAAGACCACCGCTGCCCGCTCGCTGCAGGCCAAGGGCGAGCGCGAGGCAGCCATCGACTCGATCGTGATGCAGCACATCGGACTCGCCTCGGCCCAGGGCTTCCTGACCAGCGTCGGTGGCCTGATCACCCTGCCGGTCGGCCTGCCGGCCAACCTCGCAGGTCTCGCCGTCCTGAGCGTCCGGATGATCGGCTCGATCGCGCACCTTCGTGGCTACGACGTGGACGACCGCCGCGTCCGCGCGGCACTGACGCTCGCGATGCTCGGCGATGACGAGGTGCGCCGCCTCGTCTCTGAGGGCAAGCTGCCCACCACGCCGCTGGTGATCGCGACCTCCCCGATGTTCGACCCCGACCTCGAGCGGAAGATCAGCGAGCGCGTGATGGGTTCGCTGGCCGGACGCATGGGCGGCAAGCACCTCGCCGTCGTCGTCGTCCGCCGGATCCCGCTGGTCGGTGGTGGTGTCGGCGCAGCCGTCGACGGCTGGTTGACCTTCGGCCTGGCCGCCTACGCCAAGCGTGAGTTCATCGCCCGCTACCAGGCGTCCATTCCGCGGCAGTAGTCGCACGGCGGTGGCGGGCGGCCCTTCGTGACGATGGCTGAACTTGCGAAACCCGCTAGGAAACGAAGGCGCGGGCCACCCGGCGGGTGATCAGGCAGGTCACCTCGTAGGGGATGGTGCCCATCAGGCCGGCGATCTCCGTCGTCGTGATCTCCTCGTCCCCGCTGCGCCCGACGAGGACAACGTCGTCGCCGACCGCCACGTCGGTCTGCGGACCCAGGTCGATCATCGTCTGGTCCATGCAGACCCGGCCGGCGATCGGATAGCTGCGACCGGCGATCAGCATGCGGCCACGGTTCGAGAGCAGGCGGGAGTAGCCGTCGCCGTAGCCGATCGGGACGGTGGCGATCCAGGTGTCCTGCGGTGCCGTCCAGGTGCGGCCGTAGCCGACGGTCTCGCCCGCAGCGACCTGCTTGACGAACGTCACCCGGGAGCGCCATTCGAGGCCGGGCAGCAGGGGCACCGTCCGGTCGACCTCCGGGTCGGGGTAGGCGCCGTAGATCATGACGCCGGGACGCACCATGTCGAACCAGGAGTCGGGGTGGGCAAGGACGCCACCAGAGTTGGCAAGGTGCACCAGCGGCACCGGGCCGCGGGCAGCAACGATGTTCTCGACGGTTGCCCGGAAGAGCTCGATCTGCGCGTGGGTGAACTCGTCCCCTGCCGGTGAGTCGGAGATCGGCAGGTGCGACATCACGCCGCCCAGCCGCAGTCCGGGCACCGCGTCGATCAGCTTCGCCAGTTCGGGCGCCTGCTCGGGAGGGCAGCCGATCCGGCGCATGCCGGTGTCGACCTTCAGGTGCACCTCGGCGATGACGCCCTGGCTGCCGGCGGCGACCGCGGCCTCAGCGATCGACTCGGCGTCGACGACGCACAGCGCGAGGCCGGACGCGACCGCGACGGCCACCTCGTCCCCGCGGGCCACCGAGAGCTTCAGGATCGGCATCGTGATGCCGGCCACCCGCAGTTCGACACCCTCTGCGACGTTCGCAACACCGAGCCAGTCGGCGGCGCCGCTGTCCTGGATCATCCGGGACACCGGCGTCGCCCCATGGCCGTAGGCGTCGGCCTTCACGGCTGCCAGCACCAACCGGCCGCCCACCCGCTCCCGGATGGCCTCGAGGTTCGTCCTGATGTGGTCGAGCCTTGTGGCCACCACGGAGGGAGGCTTCATTCCTGCGTCCCCACTGCCACGGGGCGGGACGGATCGGCCGACCAACCCGACCAGGACGGCGGGTACAGGGCTGCGTCCACCCCGACGCTCGCCAGGGCCAGGACGACCTGGGCGGCAGAGACGCCCGAGCCGCAGTAGACCGCGACCCTTCGTGACGCTCGCTCCGCTCCCTCCTCAGGGATCGTGGAGTCCGGAAGGGCCAGCAGGCCTCGCAACTCACCCTCGTCGGGCAGCGTGCCCTCGGCAGTCCAGTAGCCACCGACCGGGCGGTTCACCGCGCCGGGGATGTGGCCGGCCTTGGGGTCGATCGGCTCGACCTCGCCGCGGTAGCGCTCGGGAGCGCGGACGTCGATCAGGGTGCCGTCGAAAGCGGCCACCTCGTCTGCGTCCAGCGTGGGCAGGTGGCCGGCGGTGAGCGCGAGCGGGCATCCCGAACGCCGCGGGTGGTTCCTCGGTCTCCAGCAGGTTCCCTGCGGCCACCCAGGCGCGGATCCCGCCATCGAGGACGCGCACGTCGAGGCCGGCCCACCGCAGCACCCACCACGCGCGGCCGGCAGCGAAGGACCCGGGATCGTCGTAGACGATGATCGGCAGCGCCGGATCGATGCCGAGCGCACCGAGGCCAGCGCCGAGCTGGTCGATGTCGGGCAGGGGATGCCTGCCGAGCGTCGGGTCGGTGGTCGCCCCGGTCAGGACGGCTTCGAGGTCGAGGAACCGGGCGTCGGGCAGGTGGCCCTGCAGGTAGCGGTCGAAGCCGCTGCCCGGCTTCTCGCCGAGACGCCAGCGGACATCCAGCAGTTGCGCGCCGCCGGCTTGGGCGGCGGGCAGCTCATCGACGGCAATCAGCACATCAGCGCGAGTGGACACGCCTGAACTCTAGGACGCGCTGCCGTTGCGCAGCAGCGAACCGCGCCCCGTGGGCCAGGTGGTCGCGCCGGCGACAGAGCCCGGCACCGTCCACACGTCGAGGCCGTGGTCGATCGAGGTGGTCACGATCTCGAGGGTGCCGTTGCCGTCCAGGTCGGCGATGGACGGTGCAGCTGCGATCCCGATGCCGTTGCCGTCCCTGGCCTGCCTTGGCACGGTCAGCTTCGCGATCTGCTTGCCCATTGGCGCTGAGCACGACCAGCCGTCCGCTCTTCGTTGCCCGCCCGTACATGCCGAAGACCAGCTCCGGCCGGCCATCGGCGTTCAGGTCCGCAGCAACCACCTCTGACGCGAAGGTGCGCTTCTTTCCCGGCGCGTAGCCCCAGCGCCACAGGCGCTTGCCCGCGGAGCTGATGGCGTACACGTAGCCGTCGTTCCCGGGGAACACGATGTCGAGCTTGCCGTCGCCGGTCAGGTCGACGAGGGTCGGCGCGGGGATGCCGTCCGGGGGGTACCAGTCGCCGGACTTCCGGACGATCGGCTTCCCGGTCTTCGGCAGCGTCGTGAACCCCGCGTGCCGGCGCCCCGACCGGACGCCGCCGTTCTGGGCGCCGTCCAGCACCATCACGGCGTGGGACTGGGTCACGTACGGGATCTTCTTCTCCACGTTCGGAACGCCGATCACCTCCGCGTGGCCGTCGCCGTCGAGGTCTCCGATGGACGGCGGGGAGGCCGTCCACTGCAGCCAGGAGTCCTTCTTCGGGGTCGGCCAGGAGCCGGTGTGGGCGTGCCACTGGGCGTCCTCGACCTTGGCAGACTGCCAGCGGATGAACTGGCCCCAGCCGAGCCGCCGGCCCGCGTAGGCGCTGGCGCGGTTGGTGTACCAGTCGGAGGCGAGCACGGACGTGCCGTCGTGGTTGAACAGGTTGATCTGGTGGTTGTCGAAGGTGACAACGATCTCGAGCTCCGGGTCGTCGTCGAGCTGGCCGATGCCGACGTTCTCCCCGTACGCGCCGTAGCCGTCGTTGCCCTGGCCGTTGAAGTCCTTGTCGTTGCCGGTACCAGGGAGCTGGTTGTACCGCGGCCACGCCGGGCTGTGGCCGCCGGCCGGCCGGTAGAGCGTCCCGTTCGCGGAGAACACGAACACCTGTGCCCCGCTCGGGGAGGTGTTCGTCGTGGTGGCGACCACCTCGATGGTGCCGTCGCCGTCGAGGTCAGCCGCGGCGAGGCCGCGCACCTCCGGCTTCTGGCCGCCGCTGGCCACCGATGCCGGCCAGCCCTGCCTGGTGACGAGCTGCCCGTTCCGCCACTCGTACGCGCCGACCGTGCCACTGCCGCCGACCACGACCTCTGTGATCCCGTCGCCGTCGAGATCGGCAACGACGGACGGTGCGTAGACCCGCCCGGACGTCGCCGTGCCGGTGGCGAGTTTCGCGCCGGTCGCGGAGTACACGTAGGTCGAGTACAGCGGCGCGACGATCTCCTTGGCGCCATCGCCGTTCAGGTCGACAAGGGACGGCGAGGAGAACCAGCCGGTCTGTCCGGGGTCGATCCGGCGCACCCACACCGGCTTCCGCACGGCGGCGACCGCAGCCGGAGCCGCCAGCGCAGGACACGAGCCGGCGGAGCCGCCGGGGCCGCAGGAACGCCCGGATCGCGCGAGGGAACCGAGGCGCAGCCCGCGGCGAGCGCAAGCGCGCACGACCCGGCAAGGACGGAGGTCACCCGCAGGTGCGATCGGGCCATGCCCGGCACGCTACCCCCGCCCTCTCACGTTCGCTCCCGAAACGTGCGCTCGCTCCCGGAATTCCGGGAGCGAGGGCGTGTTTCGGGAGCGGGACGAGTGGGGGCGCTTCAGAACAGCAGGGAGAGGCCCGGGTCGGTCATGATCGTCGCCACGTCGGCGAGGAACTTGGAGCCGGCCTCGCCGTCGACGAGGCGGTGGTCGAAGGTCAGCGAGACCGTGCAGATCGAGCGGGGCTCGATGCGCTCGTCGTCGCCGGTGCCCATCACCCACGGCTTGCGGCGGACGGTGCCGAGGCACATGATCGCCGCCTCGCCGGGATTCATGATCGGCGTTCCTCCGTCCACCCCGAAGACGCCCACATTGGTGATCGTGAACGTGCCAAGGGCCAAGTCGCCCGGCTGCACGCGTCCCTGCTTCGCCACCGACACCATGTCGTTCAGTGCCTGGGTGAGCTCCAGCAGGTTCATGCGGTTGGCGCGCTTGATGTTCGGCACGACCAGGCCCCGGGGTGTGGCAGCCGCGATGCCGAGGTTCACGTCGCCGTGGAGCACGATCTCGTCGGTCGCCTCGTCGAAGCTGGAGTTGATCTCCGGGTTGCGCGCGATCGCCAGGCAGGCGGCCTTGGCGAACACCAGGAGCGGTGAGACCCGCAGGCCGGAGAACTCTCGCCGCTGCTTGAGGATGGCGATCAGTTCCATGGTGCCGGTGACGTCCACCTCCGTGAACGCCGTCGCCTGCGGCACCTTCAGCGACGAGGTCATCGAGCGGAACATCTCGCGACGGATCCCCTTGAGCCGCACGCGCCGATCGCCGGTGAACGGCCGCCCGCCCTGCGCTGCCGACACGACATCCTCCGCAGTGATCGTGCCGCCAGGTCCGGTTCCGGGCACCTGGGTGAGGTCGATCCCGAGGTCACGGGCGATGCGTCGCACCGGTGGCTTGGCCAGCGGCGGACGGCCGCTCTCCACCTCGGGCGCGGGACGCCCCGGCTGCGGCAGGCGCTCACCCGAAGGGCTCGCTGACACCGGAGCGGACGGGGTGACGTCATCGGTGTGCCGGGAGACGGGCTTCGCCGTGTCGTAGGACTCGTGCACCTGCTCTGTCGTCGGTCCGGGTACGGACACCGTGCCGGTCGCGCGGCGCGGTCGCCGGCTGATCGAGCCGGCCTTCGCGCCGTAGCCGACCAGCATCGAGCCCGAGGAATCCGCGGCGGCCACCGGGATCTCGCCCAGGTCGTCCTGCACGTTCCCGGTGAGCGGTGCGTCCGAATCGCTGGTTGAGCTTGGCGACACCACGCCTGAGGTCTCGACGGGCTCGACCATCGGCGCTCCGGAGGCAGGCTCGACCGGCCCTTCGCCGGAATCCTGGATCCGGATGATCGGGGTGCCCACCTCGACGGTCTCGCCCTCAGCGACCAGCACCTCCGCGACCACGCCGGCGAAGGGCGACGGCAGCTCCACAAGGGACTTGGCAGTCTCGATCTCCAGCAGGATGTCGTTCACGGCAACGGTGTCGCCGGGCTTCACCTTCCAGGAGACGATTTCCGCCTCGAGCAGGCCTTCGCCCGGGTCGGGCAGCTTGAACTCTCGCATCAGCAGGTCTCTCTCAGTAGGCCAGGGAGCGGTCGACGGCGTCCAGTACCCGATCCAGGTCGGGCAGGTATCCATCTTCGGTCCGGCTGGGCGGGTAGGGAAGGTCGTAGCCGGTGACGCGCAGCACCGGTGCCTGGAGTTCGTAGAAGCACTCGGCCTGGATCCGCGCCGCGATCTCCGCGCCGATGCCCAGCGTGCCGACGGCCTCGTGCACGACGATCGCGCGCCCGGTCCTGCGGACGGAGGCGAGGATCGTCGCGTCGTCCAGCGGCGACAGAGACCGGAGGTCGACCACCTCGAGGTTGCGTCCCTCCTTGCCAGCGGCAATCGCGGCCTCGACGCAGGTGCGCACCATCGGCCCGTAGGCCAGGAGCGTCGCGTCCGTGCCCGGCTTGATCACGCGTGCCTGGTAGAGCGACATCGGGGCGTCGGCGGCTTCGGTGTCCACCTCGCCCTTCTCGTGGTAGCGGCGCTTGGGCTCGAAGAAGATCACCGGGTCGTCATCGGCGATGGCCTGCTGGATCATCCAGTAGGCGTCCAGCGGGTTGGAGCAGGTGACGACCTTCAGGCCGGGCGTGTGCGCGAAGTAGGCCTCCGGCGACTCGCTGTGGTGCTCGATCGCGCCGATGCCGCCGCCGTAGGGAATCCGGATCACCATCGGGACGGAGAAGCGCCCGTGGGAGCGGAACCGCATGCGGGAGACCTGGGAGACGATCTGGTCGAAGGCCGGGTACACGAAGCCGTCGAACTGGATCTCGACGACCGGCCGGTAGCCGCGCAGCGCGAGGCCGACCGAGGCGCCGACGATGCCGGACTCGGCCAGCGGCGAGTCGACGACCCGGTCGGGGCCGAACTCCGCCTGCAGGCCCTCGGTCACCCGGAAGACACCACCGAGCTTGCCGATGTCCTCGCCGAACACCAGCACCTTGGGATCAGCACCGAGCGCGCGGCGCAGGCCGGCGTTGAGCGCCTTCGTCATCGTCATGGTGCTCACTTGGCCACCTCGAAGGAGGCCTCGTAGGCCAGGTACTCGGCCCGCTGGCGCACGAGCAGGTCGGGCATCTCGGCGTAGGCGTGCTGCCACTGCTCGCTGAGCACGGGCTCCGGCAGCGCTACGCAGCCGGCGCGCAGGCGCTCGGCGAGCTGTTCGGACTCGACGGCGAGGGCGTCCAGCCAGGCCTGGTCGATGGCACCCGTGCCGAGCAGATAGGTCTTCACGCGCTCGATCGGGTCCTTGGCCCGCCACTCGGCCTCTTCCTCCGCGCGACGGTACTTCGTGGGGTCGTCGGAGGTCGTGTGGGCACCCATTCGATAGGTGTAGGCCTCGATCAGGACCGGGCCCTTGCCCGAGCGGGCGTGCTCGATGGCCCACTCGGTCACGGCCTGGACGGCGAGCACGTCGTTGCCGTCCACCCGGACGCCGGGGAAACCGAAGCCGGCCGCGCGCCGGTACAGCGGGATGCGCGACTGCAGGGCGATCGGCTCACTGATCGCGTACTGGTTGTTCTGGCAGAAGAAGACGACCGGTGCAGCGTAGGACGCGG
This sequence comes from uncultured Actinomycetota bacterium, assembly GCA_963773595.1. GTDB lineage: Bacteria > Actinomycetota > Actinomycetes > Propionibacteriales > Propionibacteriaceae > Propionicimonas. The sequence continues at coordinate 136,838 of CAVZBQ010000005.1, read as the reverse complement.
CAAAGATGAAGGCCTCGTTGACGTCGCCCTGGCTGGTGGCCCCGTCGCCGAAGTAGACGACAGCCGCACCGTTGCCGGACGGGTCGTCGTTGCCGACCAGGCCGTCGCGCTGGAGCGCCATGGCCATGCCGACGGCGTGCAGGGTCTGGGTGCCGATCACGAACGAGTACAGGTGGAAGCCGTCCGGACGCGACGGCCAGTCGACCATCGCCGTGCCACGGAAGGTGCCGAGCAGGTCGACCGGGTCGATCCCCCAGCACCAGGCGACGCCGTGCTCGCGGTAGGACGGGATGATCAGGTCGGGCTCCCGGGTGGCACGCGCGGACCCGATCTGCGCAGCCTCCTGGCCGAGCAGCGGCGGCCACAGGCCGAGTTCGCCCTTGCGCTGCAGTGCAGTCGCCTCCGTGTCGATGCGCCGCGCCAGCACCATGTCGCGCAACGAGGCGGCGATATCGGCGTCGGTGCCTGCGTACGAGAAGGAAGGGTGCTCCACTCGGCGTCCGGCCTGATCGAGAAGTTGTACGAAGTCAGTGGATTCTGCGGCCTCGGTCAAAGGGGTCTCCTGGTAGCTGGGGCTCTTGCAGTACCCGTAACCTACGGTTACGTAACCATAGGTGTCAAGGAATCGGCATCCTTGCGGGCTCTCGTCCGGGCGGCGGCTGCCGTCACGGGTCTCCCCCCGGCACTCCGGCCGAGGCACCGATCTGCCGATTCGCCGGTAACCGCGGCCGCCGATCACTAGCCTCCTTCTGTGAGACCGGAATGACCACCCCCACCGTGCCCCGCTGCGCGATCACCGACGTCGCCGACCGTGCGGGGGTACGGAGCTACACCGAGTTCCGGCGTCGGCTGTACGACGGGGATCCCGGCTACAGCACCACCCTGGAGTTCGCTGTCGAGAGTGTCCTCACCGGCTCCACCACCTTCACGCGGTCCTGCCACGTGCGGCCGCTGCTCGCACGTCGCGGCGGTGAGGTCGTCGCGCAGTGCATCCTCGTGCACGACCCGGCGCTGCCCGCGCTGCAGGTGGCCTTCTTCGAAGCCCTGCCCGACCAGCACGAAGCCGTCGAGGCCCTGCTCACGGAGGCCCGCGCCGAAGCCCACTCCCGAGGCCTGCAGCGGCTCGTCGTCGGCCTGAACGCGCACCTGAGCATCGGCGTCGGCGTTCTCGTCGACGGCTTCCAGCGGGCAAGCTTCGACTCCACCTGGAACAAGCCCGGTTACGCCGGCTACTTCGCCGGCATGGAGCGCCACGGCCTCACCTCCTACTGCGGCTCGGTGCCCGTCGTGGTCGAGCGCATGGCGCCGGCGTCGCGCGCCCCCAGGCCTGACGCGCGTGGACGCAGCCTTGGGGTCCGTCCCCTGGACATGCGGAACTGGGACAGCGAGCTGGAGACCTTCCGGAAGCTGTGCGACGCAACCCTCGGCACGACGCCGTTCTATGCGCCGACCAGTCCCGGCCACTTCGCCGATCTCCTCGGCGACCTCAAGCCGTTCCTTCGCCCCGAGAACCTGCTCTTCGCGATGGTCGACGGCCGCGAGGTCGGCTTCTGCTTCTGGCACCCCGACTACAACGAGATCCTGCCCACCGGGCGCCGGCTGGGGGTCCCTGCGATCGCCTGGCGGTTCGCCCTGCGCCGCCGACGCATCCGCACCGTCGTCCTGAACGCGATCGGCGTGCTCCCCGGCTACCGGGCGGTCGCGACGTCCGCCCTGCTGTCCGCGCTTGCTGGAGAGATCGACGGCAGGTTCGACCGGTACGAGACGTCGTTCGTCTGGGACGGCAACGATGCTTCCAACGGCATGGGCCGTTACCTCGGCAACCAGGTGCTGCGCCGCTTCGCCGTCTGGACGCAGGACCTCGCGTGATCACGACCGTCGATCGGGCCGCCGACCTGCCGGCGGAATGGGACGACGTCGTCGGCGACAACCTCTACCTGCGACGCGACTTCCTCGCCTTCATGGAGAGCTGCGACGACTGCGGGCAGCGCTACCACTTCATCCGCGGCGACGACGGGCGCGTCGACACGGTCTACCTCACCTACGTCCGTCACCGGTACAACCTGTCGATGTTCACAGCGCACGACCTGTTCGTGACCATGACCTTCGTCTACGTCCCGCTGTCGGTCACCCGTCCCGGCATCGCCTGGGGAGCGCGGCGCGACGAGGCGCTCGCCCACATCCGCAGCCTGCGCGGCTACAAGCTGATCCTGAACCTGCCGCCGGGCGACTACCCCGGGTTCGCGACCGGGCTCACCTGTTCGCAATGCGTCCTCACGGTGCGCTGGGCCACTTTCGACGACTACCTGGCGTCGCTGCGCAGCCACTACCGGCACCGCTACCGCAAGGCGTTGCGCAGCTCGGCAGGGTTGAGGCTCCGGTTCCTCTCCGACCCTTCCGAGTTCGACGAGCGGCTGTACCAGCTCTACCTGCAGGTCGTCGGCCACTCCCGGCTGGTCATCGAGACGCTCTCGCTCGAGTTCTTCCGCGGGCACTGGTTCGAGATCTTCGTGCTGGAGGACGACAGCGGCCCGCAGGGGTTCGTGCAGCTGCTTCCCAACGGCACCGAGTTGATCTTCGAGTTCGTCGGGCTGAACTACGCCACCAGCCACGGCTACGACACCTACGAGCGGATGCTGCTCGAGATCGTCCGCTACGGCATCGACCACGGCTTCGAGACCATCGACTTCGGCCAGACCGCCGACGACACCAAGCTCAAGCTCGGCAGTGATTACAGGGAGCTGCATGCCGCGCTGCACCACTCCAATCCGCTGATGATGTTCGGCGCCCGGCGACTCGCGAAGCACCTGGAGTACAAGCCGCTGACCACCGAGTTCGCCGTGTTCAAGGAGGAGATCGCATGAGGGTGCTCCTGGTGCGTCCCCGCCCCGACCCGCGCTCGATCAACCTGCAGAGCTTCATGATCTGCGAACCCCTCGAGCTGGAGACGGTAGCCGGACACCTGCAGAAGCTCGGCCACACCGTCGAACTGCTCGACCTCATCCTCGAGCGCCGGCCGCTGCGGTGGTTCCTCGCCCGCTCGAGCTACGACCTCGTCGGCTTCACCGGCTACATCAACCACGTGCAGGTGATCCGGCAGCTCGCCCGGGACGTCAAGCTCGCCTCACCGGGCACCCGGGTCGTCGTCGGTGGCGTCCACGCAGAGGTGGTGCCCGACGACTTCGCCGACCCGGCCATCGACCACGTGCTGTGGGCCAACGGCGCTGTGACCATGGGCGAGATCTGCTCCGGGCTCACTGTGGACGAGGCCGCGGCACTGGGCGGCGTCTGGGCTCCTGACAAGGCGAAACCGGCGGCCCAACACCCGCTCGGCATGCTGCCCGACCGCGCCATCACGGCGAAGTACCGGGACCGGTACAACTACATCTACCACGACCGCTGCGCGACGCTGAAGACCTCGTTCGGCTGCCCGTTCACGTGCCGGTTCTGCTTCTGCACGCAGGTCTGCCCCTACTTCGAGCGCGACCTCGAAGAGGTGATGGACGAGCTGGAGCAGATCGAAGAGGACAACGTCTTCATCGTCGACGACGACTTCCTCTCCCGGCCGTACCGGCTGAGGGAGTTCTGCCGGGCGCTGGACGAGCGCGGCATCACCAAGAAGTTCATCGCGTTCGGGCGGGCCGACTTCATCGTCAGGCACCCGGGCGAGATCGACCTGCTGGCGTCCCACGGATTCGAGGCCTTCTTCGTCGGCCTCGAGTCGTTCCGCGCCGGTGAACTCACCGATTACGACAAGCGGACGTCGGTCGAGCAGAACATCGCAGCGGTGCGGGTGCTGGAGGCCGCCGGCGTGCAGTGCTACGCCGGGCTGATCACCGGTCCGGACTGGAAGCGCGAGGACTTCGACCAGCTGATCACCCACCTGAACCAGTTCGATCACCCGATGGTGAACATCCAGCCGATCACCCCGATGCCCGGCACACCGCTGTACGACGACGAGGGCTCCGGCCTGGCACTCTCCCGGGAGCGGGCCGAACGGTGGGACATGGCCCACCTTGCCTTCGTGCCACAGGCCATGGGACCTCGTGCCTACTACTGGCACCTGCTGCGCACCTACTGGTCCACCTCCGCGAGCGCGCCGCAGCGCCGCTACCTGCGCGCCAGGTACGGCGAGAGCGTGTACCGCCGGGTGCGGAAGGGCGCGGTCGGCATCACCTGGCAGTACCTCAAGCTCATCGCCGTCCCCGACTGAAGCGAGATGTTGTGAACAAGGAGTTCCTGTTCATCCAGCCGACGATCTACGACGATCGGGGACGGCCGGTGAAGGCGTCCAAGCTGTACTTCGTGGGGCTCGGGATGCCGCTGCTGGCTGCCCTGCTCCCTGACGGCTGGAAGGCCGACATCTGCATCGAGACCATCGAGGACATCCCCTTCGACACCACAGCTGACGTGATCGGCATCGGCGGCATGGGCCACGCAGCGAACCGGGCCAAGGACATCGCAACGGAGTTCAAGCGCCTCGGCAAGACCGTGATCATGGGCGGGCCGATGGTGAGCCTCGTCCCCGAGCTGGCTGCGCAGTACTGCGACGCGGTCGTCGTCGGGGACGCGGAGGGCATCATCGCCGAGCTGTGCGCGGACCTCGAAGCCGGCACGCTCAAGCCCCGCTACACCGAGAAGCTGCAGGGCACGCTGAACACCCCGCTGCCGCGCTACGACCTGGTGGTGAACAAGAAGATCGGCGACTTCCTGCCCGTCCAGGCGGGACGCGGATGCCCGCACACCTGCAAGTTCTGCTCGATCTACTGCCTGTACCGCGGGAACTACGTGCGGCGTCCTGTCGATGAGGTGATCCGTGACATCCAGGCGATCAAGGACCTGGGGTTCAACAAGTTCCTGCTGATCGATGACAACATCGTCGCCCACCCGGCCTACCTCAGCGAGCTGTGCGAGAAGATCAAGCCGCTCGGAATGACCTGGATGTCGCAGTGCTCGATCCGCATCGCCAACAAGCCGGCCCTGTTGAAGCTGGTGGCAGAAAGCGGGTGCCGCGTCCTCAGCTTCGGGCTCGAGAGCATCAGCAAGGAGTCACTGCTCGCGATGAACAAGCAGTGGTGCGATCCCGACGACTACGCCCGCATCCTGCGGACGGTGACCGACGCCGGGATCGAGATCGCCAGCGAGATGATCGTCGGCATCGACACCGACACCCGGGAGTCGTTGCTGCGGACGATCGACTTCGTCACGTCCAGCGACATCGTTGCCCCCAAGTTCTACTGCCTCACGCCGATCCCGGGCACCGACCTGTACAACGAGCTCAAGGACACCGGCCGGATCACCGACCCCGACGTTCTCAGCTACACCCCGGCGCGGGCCGTGATCGACACCCCGAACCTGAAGGCCACGGAGGTGCAGGAACTGTTCTGGGAGATCTACCACCGCGTCTACACCGTGCCGGCGATCCTGCGACGGACGCTGTTCCACCGCCGCATGCTGCAGCGTCCCGGCCAGACCCTGTTCTTCCTGATGGTGAACCTCGTGTACCGCTCGCAGATCCGGCGGAAGATCTCGCCGAACATCCTGTAGCCGGGCTCAGGACAGCGCCCTGCGCACCAGCGTGACCGCCTCTTCGATGCCGATACCCAGCTCGCGGAGCCGCTTGGCGTAGGCGGCGGTGGCCAGCGCGGCCTCCATCGCCTGGTCTGAACCGGTGGCAGCGACGAAGGTGCCGTTGCGTCCCCGGGTCTCGACGACACCTGCTTCCTCGAGTTCCCGGTAGGCGCGCGCCACCGTGTTGCTCGCAAGGCCGACGTCGACGGCCAGCTTGCGGACGGTCGGCAGCCGGTCTCCTGCGGACAGTTCCCCCCTGCGCACCGCCGCGGCGATGCCGTCGCGCACCTGCTCGAAGGGCGGCACAGCGCTGGAATGGTCGACGGTGAGTTCCACGTCCCTGACGGTAGCGGTCGGGCCCAGGGAATACCCGCACCGCCGGATTCCTTTAGCTGGGTACTAACTATGGAGGATTTGATGACGAGCCTGATCGATTTCGAGGCCAAGACGATCACCGGCAAGGACAAGCGCCTTGACGAGTACCTGGGACAGGTCGTGCTGGTGGTGAACACGGCCTCCAAGTGCGGCCTCACGCCACAGTTCGAGGGCCTGGAGAAGCTGTACTCGAACCTCCGCGAGGAGGGTCTCGTCGTGCTGGGCTTCCCCTGCGACCAGTTCGCGAACCAGGAGTTCGACAACGACGCGGAGACCGCCGACTTCTGCCAGCTGAACTACGGCGTCACGTTCCCGATGTTCGCGAAGGTGGACGTGAACGGCAGCAAGGCGCACCCGTTGTTCGGCTGGCTGCGCGACGAGCAGGGTGGCGTGCTGGGTGATGCGATCAAGTGGAACTTCACCAAGTTCCTGATCAACCGGGAGGGCAAGGCCGTCGCCCGTTACGCCCCGACCGTTTCGCCCGAGGACATCGAGGCGGACATCCGCGCGCTGCTCTGACGCTCGCGCTTCACCGGGAAGCAGTCAGCCCCGCAGCGACAGGATCGCTACGGGGCCGACGGGATAGCTCACTCAGCTTGCGGTGAAGCTCACTTCAGCTTGAACAGTGCGGTGATGAACTGGCCGTCGACCGCGGTCATGGTGACCTGGTAGCAGGACGGGATGATGACCTTCTTGGTCTTGTCCTTGCCGTGACCCTTGGCCGGCACGATCACCTTGGTGGCCTTGATCTTGTCGGTCTTCCAGTTCTGGTGGAACGCGCCGTCATGGAAGCGAAGGGTGCGGCCCTTCTTGGTGATGGACAGGAAGTCGATCGTCCTGGAACCGATGGCGACGGTCTGGCCGACGCACGGGATCGGCGCTGCGACGAAGGATGCGATGTCGGCCTTGTCGTGGGTCTTGACGCCGTTGGCCTCATAGATCTTGAACTTCAGCGGGATGGTGGAGCCACCCTTGCGGGTGTTCCAGGTGCTGTGTTCCCTGACCGGCCCGTAGAAGCCCTTGAGCTCCCAGGTCTTGGTGACGGTGTAGCCGACGGTCGGCGTCGCTGCGACTGCCGGATCGCCCACCATCGGGACCAGCGTGTGCGAGCCGACGGTCACGCCATAGCCGGCGACCACACAGGCGACCGGGGTGACATCCACCACGGCGGTGCAGGTCGGCGAAGCGGGGACGGAACCGTAGGGGAAGGTCTGGCCGTTGGTGATTTCCGTGGTCCAGGTGACCACCGGGGCCGGGGTGACCGGATCGACCGGATCGGCGGCGGCAGGCAGGGCGGCGAAGCTGCCGAGCAGCACGGTGATCGCTGCGCCAGCGAGGGCGCGGCTTGAGAAGCGGGTCATGCGAAACCTCTTTCGGGGGTCGAGATCTCAATCGCTTGAGTGTCGAGCGCCAGTCGCGGAGCTCACACCCACGTAACCGCTGGAGGGCGCACAGAGGTAACGGCCTCTGGAGATGGTTTTCCCGCGACGCCTCAGGCCAGCCCGAAATCCTCGCTCTGGAACAGGCGCAGCCACAGTGCGAGGTGCCAGTCCTGGTCGTTGGCCAGCGGGTCGGCCGCGTGGGCTGCCCTGCCGTCGACCGATGACGGCATCACGAAGGCGCAGGTCGCCGATCCCGACTCGTCGTAGTTGGCGAGGTTGGCCCGCAGGATCGCCAGCGCAAGCGCTTCTGTCGTTCGCTGCGGAGTCCTTCCGGCAGCCGGGCGAGGACGGTGGCTGTCAGGGCGCTCCAGTGGTGCGGGAACACGTCGCCCCACAGCTTGTCGAGGCCGAACCAGTAGCCGTCCCAGTGGCGGATCGCGATGCCCTGCAGGCGGGCGTGCGGCTGGGGTCCGCCGAACGACAGCAGCCAGGCCAGTCGCTCGCCGATGCCGTCGGCGAAGCGGTCGTCGCCGGTGAGCCGGTGGGCGTCGATCAACAGGTTGAGCAGGGGCGCGACGATCGACTGCTCGTAGGCCACCTCGTGCTCGGGCAGCCCGCGTCCGAGGGCGAGGAAGTGTTCAGCGCTGGTCACCACGTGGGCGCGGAGGACGGCCGCGGCCTCAGGGTCGCCCGCCTCCGCCAGGGCTTCCGCGACCGCGACGGCCATCTCGGAGTAGCCGATACCGAGGAAGGTGTTCGCGCCCAGCTCGACCACCCGGGTGAGCACGCGTCCGGCCAGTTCGAGGTCGGCCGCTTCGCCGGTCGCGCGGTACCGCTCGAGGAAGAACTCCGCCATCCACGGGGCGTCGTAGATACGCGCGCCGTACGCATATCCGCCAGACCCGCGGCGGGTCGCTCCGGTGTCGTCCACCAGGTGCGCGCGGGCGAAGGCGGCCCAGCCGGCCAGTGCCGGCTCGACGTCATCGGCGAGCCAGCCGAGGTTGCGTGCCCGCTGCAGCAGGATCGCCATGCCGATGCGCTCCGAGCCGTCCGTCCAGTCGGCCCAGCCGCCGTCGTCGACGGTCAGCCCTGTGCGGGTGTCGACGGGGACGAGCGCGTGCGCCAACAGCCCGGGACGCTGCGCAGCGCGCTGGTGGGCGAGGATGTAGGCCGCCCGCGCCTCGACGTAGTGGCGCACGGGGAGGTGGAAGAAGACCTCGGTCCGTGCACCGTCGAGCTGCAGGTGGTAGCTCCCCGGCCGCGATGCGCTGACGGCAACCCCGCCGTCGGTAGGACGGACCGTGACAGCCTCGGCAGCACAGCTCACCGCAGCACTGGTCTCGACCCGGATCTCCGATCCCACCGGAGCCGAGACCGCGGAGAACCGGGCCGGTGGGGCGGTGTCGGCGAGGAAGGCGTCCACGTCGTCGTACCACTTCAGCGTCCACGCCAGCGTGTAGCTGCCTCCCGGAGGGAGCACGATCGCAGGCTGCCCGCCGAAGGCCGCGGCGTTGCGGGCCCGGTCGGTCACCTGCAGCACCAGGTGCCCGCGGACGTTGGACTGCGTCATCGGGTTGCGCGACTCGATCGAGTAGCCCGCGACGGAACCCTCGCGCACCACGAGGCCGAGGCACCGTCCCTCACCGGACATCGGCTGTGCCAGCACCCACGACCAGGTCCCGCCCGGGAAGACGTGGGCGTGAACACAGCGCTCCAGGGCCTCGGCAGCGCTCGGGTAGTGGTCGGCGAAGGGAATCTGCAGGCCGAGGCCGGTCACCGTCACGGACCGATCGGACGTGTTGCGCCACTCGTAGCGTTCGGTGAGCTCTGTCCCGCCCCGCCGGGACACGGTCAGCAGCAGCCCGTCGGCCAGAGCGAAGGCGAGGTCCTGGGAGTTGTCGCCGAGTACCTGCGAGTCCGGCGTGACCCAGCGGGCTGCTGTGCTCTCGGTGGTCAGGTGTCCTGAGCCCCACAGGTGGTCGGCGGTGTGCCAGGCCAGGTCCGGATCCAGCAGGAAGGTGCGCTCCGTCCGGCTCTCCTCGACGAACTGCAGCGGAGCGCCGGTGGCGACGTCGAGCACGGCATGGCCGCCGCCGAAGGTCAGCCGCGGTGATTCTGGAGGCGTGGACACGCGCTCAGCCTTCCATGGGCACAATGGGAGCAACCAGACCTCGGGGGTCGAGATGGAGCATGGCCGCTCCGCAGTCTTCGCTGTCCTGACTTCAGCCGCCTTGGCGTGCTCAGCGCTCGCGGGCCCGGGAGCGACGGTGGCCCGGGCACGCGTCCCGGAACGGGTGCCGGCAGCCCTGTCCGACTTCAACGGTGACGGCTACGCCGACCTTGCGGTCGGGGCTCCGGGCAACAACCGCGGCAATGGGGTGGTGAACGTGATCCCCGGCGGCGCGCACGGCCTGCGGGGGAAGGCCAGCACTGCCTGGAGCCAGGACGCGTCCGGCGTCACGGGAGTCGCGGACCATGACCGCTTCGGCGCGGCTGTGGCATCGGCCGACTTCAATCGGGACGGCTGGGCCGATCTCGCTGTGGGCTCACCCAGTGACAGCATGGGGGCTTCCTCGACGGGCGGGGTCAACGTGCTCTACGGCTCGCCACATGGCCTGAAGGGCGCCGGCGGTCAGTACTGGCAGCCCGCCTCCAGCGGCATCCCTTCCGGCAGCCGGTTCGGCACCGCGGTGGCGGCCGGCGACTTCGACGGCGACGGGTATCCCGACCTGGCGATGGGCCAGCCCGATCCGGGGCATGTCCTGGTCGTGCGCGGCTCCGCAGCCGGACTCGGTCAGGCCGGCGCCGTGCTGCCCGCTGAGCACTCCGTCACGGGCTTTTCCCTCTACGGGCAGTCGCTCGCCACCGGAGACCTCAACGGCGACGGCTTCGACGAGCTGATCGTCGGAGCGCCGTTGCACGACGCCTCCACCGACTGGGCCGGCGCCGTCTTCATCCACGCCGGGTCGGCGACCGGCCTCGCCGCGACGGCGACCCTCGTCACGCCCACGGACGTCGGCGTCGCCGACGCGGGCTCATCGAACTTCGGCAGGACGATCAGCACCGGCGACTTCAACGCCGACGGCTTCGACGACCTGGCGGTGGGCGCAGCAGACGGCGTTGCGGGCGGCGTGGTCGCCGGCTTCGTCGCCGTGATCCCCGGATCGGTCGTGGGCGCGGCACCCTCCGCCGCGGTGATCTGGACCCAGGAGACGAACGGCGTTCCCGGCGTCTCCGAGGCACGTGACTCGTTCGGCGGGGCCCTGGCCTCCGGCAACGTCGTCGGTGATGCCGCCGACGATCTGGTGATCGGGATCCCTGGCGAGAAGCTGGCCAAGCGCAAGGGTCCGGGACACGGGGCGATCCTGGTCGTGCCGGGCAGGATCGGCTCGGGCCTGACGGCCACCGGTGCCCGTGGCTGGACGCGCGACACCCCGGGCGTCCCCGGAAAGCCCGTGCTCGACGACCAGTTCGGCGCAGCCCTCGCGATCGCCAACTACACCGGTTCGTCCGCCCTCGACCTCGCGATCGGGACGCCGGGCCAGATCTTCCGGCCTCGCGCGGACGGCGGCGGCAGCGTCACGCTCCTGCCCGGATCGGCGCACGGCCTCACAGCGAAGGGCAGCGCGGTGTGGTCACAGGCGTCCAAGGGCATCGCCGGTACGCCCGGCTACCACGACAACTTCGGCGCTGCGCTCACGCCCTGATCACTAGGCCGGCATCTGGTAGCCCGGCGTCGACTTCGACAGCTCGACCTCTTCCTCTGTCATGTCGGCAGGGATGGCGTCGAACAGCGGCGTCGACATGTAGCGCTCACCGGTGTCGGGAAGCATGCAGAGGATGACGGCACCAGGCTCGGCCTTCTCGGCCACCTGCCGGGCGACGGCGAAGGTGGAGCCGCCGGACGTGCCGGTGAAGATGCCTTCCTTCTGCGCGAGTTGCTGGGCCCACTTCATGCCGTCAGGGCCTGCCACGGGGATGAGCTCGTCGTAGTAGTGGCCGTCGATGGCCTCCTGGAGCACCTTGGGGATGAAGTCCGGCGTCCAGCCCTGGATCGGGTGCGGCTCGAAGGCCGGGTGGCTGGAGGCGGGTGCTCCGTCTGCGGTGCGTTCCTGCGGCGTCCCGCTGCCGACCAGCTGGGCGTTGGCCGGCTCGGAAAGGACGATCCTGGTGTCGGGACGCTCCTTGCGCAGGACCCGTCCGACGCCTGCAACGGTGCCGCCCGTGCCGTAGCCGGTGACGAAGTAGTCGAGCCGGGAGCCGGCGAAGTCGTTGATGATCTCGCGGCCGGTGGTGGCCTCGTGGATCGCTGCGTTGGCCTCGGTCTCGAACTGGTGGGCGAGGAACCAGCCGTTGGCCTCGGCCAGTTCGACGGCCTTGTTGTACATGCCGAAGCCCTTCTCCGCGCGCGGGGTGAGGACCACCTTCGCGCCGAGCATGCGCATCAGCTTGCGCCGCTCGATGCTGAAGCTGTCGGCCATCGTCACGACCAGGGGGTAGCCCTTCTGGGCGCAGACCATGGCGAGCCCGATGCCGGTATTGCCGCTGGTGGCCTCCACGACGGTCTGGCCGGGCTGCAGGGTGCCCTGGCGCTCGGCTTCCTCGATCACGTTGATCGCGAGCCGGTCCTTCACGGAGGAGAGCGGGTTGAAGAACTCCGCCTTCACGTAGATGGTGACGCCGTCGACGCCGATGTTGTTGATCCTGACGACAGGGGTGTCCCCCACCGTGTCGAGGATGCTGTCGTACAGGCGGCCGCGTCCCTGGGTTGTCCTGATCGAGTCCGGTGTAGCCATGAAGTTCTCCTCGCACATGCTCCGGTGAGGCCCCCTGCCCCTCGCGGATGCGCCTCCGCTCAAGCTACGAGCCACATCACGTGCGGCTCCATGGGCAGGGTTGCCCACGTCTCGACGGCGACTTGCCCGGTCGAGCGTCTCGCACACCTGTTCTATTTTCTCATGCGAATCTCAGCTTCACTAGGTCATTTACCACCCGAATTGGCGAAGAAATGTCAGAGGCGGTCTCTAGCGTTGATGCATGGAAACGACCACCGGGTTGATCTCGACCAGCGAGGCGCTGGCCGAGATCGAGCGCCTGCTCGGTGCCGTCGACCACTTCAGCCGCGGCCTGGCCACCGATGCCGAGCGGCTGGAGCTGTTGCAGACCGCCGTCCGCGTGGCCGGTCAGGGCACGGCGCTCGCCCAGCAGCTCGCGGGCGAGGTCGTGGCAACGGAGGCCGCGGAGCACGCCCACGGGACGGGCGCGGGCTCCTGGCTGGCAGAGACCACACGGCTCACCCGCAAGGAGGCGTCAGCCCTGCTGTTCGCCGGACGCGACCTGTCCCGGTTCCCTGCGGTGGCCTGGGCCACCCTCGACGGCGCGGTACTCCCGCAACAGGCGCGGGCGATCACCCGGGTACTTGCCGACCTTCCCGACGACCTGCCGGCGGCGGTGGTCGGCGAGGCCGAGGAACTGATGGTCACCTACGCCGAGCAGTTCAACTCGGCAGAGCTGTCGCAGCTCTCCCGCCACCTGCTGGAGGTCCTGGCCCCCGAGATCGCAGAAGCCAGCGAGGCCGAGCGCCTCGAGCGCGAGTACCAGCAGGCCGTGCGCAACCGGCACCTCGACTTCCAGCACGACGGTCACGGCACGACCCACCTGCGGGGTGCTTTGCCGACGGTCGATGCGGAGGCGCTGATCCGGCTGGTGGACTCCTACGCAGCGCAGCAGAAGCGAGCGCTGGAGGCGATCGATCCGCTGCAGCCCATGCCGACGCGCTCCCAGCGGCAGGCCGACGGGCTGATGGCGATCGTCCACCACCATGCGCAGGAGGCACTGGCGCCCAACCACGGCGGCGACCGGCCGCGCGTGGTGGTCACGCTCGACTACGAGAAGCTGAAGCAGGCGTGCATCGACGCCCGCCTGCTGTCGGCCGGCGAGTCGATCAGTGCCTCGGCGCTTCGCCAGCTCGCCTGCGACGCTGACCTGCTGCCTGCGGTGCTGAACGGCGCGTCCGAACCGCTCGACGTGGGTCGCACGCAGCGCCTGGTCACCGGCCCGATCCGGGCGGCCCTCGAACTCCGCGACCGCGGCTGCGCGTTCCCCGGCTGCAACAAGCCGCCCAGTGCCTGCCAGGCCCACCACATCATTCCGTGGTGGATGGGCGGGGTTACTGCGCTGGGGAATCTCGTCCTTCTCTGCCCACATCACCACAACATCGTCGAACCCAGCCGGCTCCCCGGCGCCGACCGCTGGACGATCGAGCTGCGCCCCGACGGCATCCCGCAGGTGAGGGCACCCTGCGTACGTGGATAGAACCCGGGCACCCCGAGTCCACACGCGGTTCCTGTCGGCCTACGACGCCCAGCGTCCGCGTGAAGAACAACCAGGCCCAGGCGCACTGCACCACGATCGCGGCTGCGACGAGCACGCCGATCAGGACCGCCCGCCAGCGCGGCATCTTGCGGCGGCTCTCACCGACGCGTCCGACCATCGTCCACAGCGGGAACCACAGCAGCACCGCCCGGTTCACGCTCATGAACCAGTACGACACCGAGAACGCTGCCACCTGCAGGCCCACCCAGACGCCTTCGGCCCAGCGCCGGCGGAACAGGCAGGCCAGGGTGACCACCACCCCGATCGCCATGCTCACCACTTCGGCCCGGAACACCCACGCCCATTCCGGATGGTCGGCGTACGCGCCGGGAGCGAAGGCGTCGAAGGTGTGTCTCAACGAGTCCCACGGCCACGTGAACCCACGCGCCCATCCCGCGGCCTGGGCGTCGTACCAGGCCGTCCACGACCCGGTCACGGAGAACAGGTAGCCCGCGTAGGCCGAGACCACAGCCACCGGGAGCGCCAGCCACAGCAGCCGGCGTCCGCGCACCTTGGAGCTGCCGGCCTGCGTGAGCGCCAGCACCACCAGCGCGACGATCAGGAACACCCCGGACACCCGGACGGCGGCAGCGAACGCCGCCAGCACGGCGGCCGAGCCCCACTTCTTCGCCGTCGCGCGCTCCCACGCCCAGAACGCCGCAGCGCAGAACACCGACTCGGTGTAGGGCACCATCGTGAACACGGCCGTCGGCGCCAGCAGCCAGGCGATCGCCGTCGGCGCCCCGCCGAGCCGGTACAGGGCTGCTGCGGCGAACCCGGAGGCCAGCAGTGCCAGCAGCGTCCCCACCAGCAGGGTGGAGACGCCGGTCATCGACGAGATCCGCAGCAGCAGGGGCCAGCCCGGGAAGAAGGCGATGTCCTGGCGGTCGGCGTACCCGTTCTCGGCGATCGCAATGAAGTGCGCGACGTCCCAGTTCCCGAACAGGTCCTTGAGCCCGCGATGATCGGTGAACATCAGCCAGACGGCAACGAGGCCCATCAGCAGCCGGGTGCCCAGCCACGTCTGCACGACCAGCCGGGCGTCACTGTGCGGATCGACCCAGCTGCCTGCTCGGCTCACCTGACCGCCAGGCGCTGGTTCAGCCTGGCCACCCAGGGCGTGTCGTGTGCCTGGTCGAAGATCCCGCCGTCGGGATCATCGAGCCCGCCGGCCCGCACGATGTCACGGCGCGGGGTGAACATGTCGTGCACGACCCGTCCGCACAGCCACAGCTGGACGGCGATCCGCACGTAGACGGCCCACCAGTACAGCCGTTCCTGGCCCGAGCCCATCGCAAGGATGCCGTCGAGGTGCGCCCAGATGGCGACGAAGTAGATGGCCTCACCGACAGCGAAGATCGACCAGTCCAGCCACCGCGGGCGGGCCAGGACCAGCAGCGGGAGGAGCCAGAGCACGTACTGCGGCGAGTAGACCTTGTTCACCATCAGGAACAGCGCCACCATCAGGAACACGCCCTGCGCCAACCGCGGACGCCGCGGCGCGAGCAGCAACATCGCGCAGATCGCCAGCGTGCCCGCCACCATCAGGGCGGCCACCAGCTTGGAGACGTCAGGAACGTCCACCTGCGCCATGCTCAGCACGTACCAGATCGAGCCGAGGTCACCGCCGCGGTCGACGTTGAACGTCCAGAAGCCCATCCACCCGTCGGGCGTGGCCAGGTACACCGGCAGGTTCACCGCGACCCACGACGCCACCGTCGCCCCGAGCGTGATGAAGAACGGACGCCACTTCCCCGTGCGGATGCAGAGCACTGCCAAGGGCACCAGTAGCAGGACCGGGTACAGCTTCGCCGCGATCCCCAGGCCCAGCCAGACGCCGGCCCACACCGGCTTCTTCCGCGCCCAGGCCAGCAGTGCCAACGAGGTCAGCGCCACGACGAGCGCGTCCCAGTTGATCAGCCCGGTCGTCCAGATCGCCGGCGCTGCAGCGATCATCATCGCGTCCCACGGCCGGTGCATCTTCAGGTGCGCCCAGACCAGCACACCGAACAGGGCGAACAGCAACACGGCGTTGATCCCGAAGTACAGCCCCGCGGCCGACGTCACTTCCTCGCCGCTGAGGCCGGGACGGCTCTGGCCGCCCAGCATGAGCAGGATCCGCCGGCTGAACTCCATGAAGGCACCGGTGAGCACCGGGTACTCCACATCCGAATCGAGGTACGGGATCTGGCCGTCCTTCAGCCCCCGCCAGTAGTAGAGGACGGTGATGTCGGAGTAACACATGCGGGGGAACTTGTCGCCAGCCGGAATGCAGGGCAACTGGCGCAGCATCAGCACCAGCCAGGACACCGTCAGGGTGAGGAAGGCCCATGCTGTCGGGTTGAACCAGATGCCGTCCCGCCGGGCATGTCGGCCGATGGCACCGCCCAGGAACGTCGACAGCGCCGGTGCCGTGTTGCTCACTGGTCGATCCTAGGGTGCCTTGGGTGTCCCTGTATCCGTCGGCGGTGCTGTGGTCGGCGGCGCGGTGGTCGGCGGAGCCGTTGTCGGCGGGTCCGTGGGCGGTGCTGTCGCCGTCGGCGTGCCGGTCACGCTCGGTGTCGGCGTCGGTGTCACGGTCGGCTTGGGCTTCGCCGTCGGCGTCTGGGTGGACGTGCGGTGGGTCGGCGGGTCGAACGACTTCCGCTCCAGGCCGTGCATCGCCACCCGCATGTAGTCGAGCCAGGTCGCCAGCGGGAAACCGGAGCCGAACGTGTGGCCGAGGTCACCCGTGCCCTGGTCGCCCTTCACGTACACGACGGCCGTCGAGATCTGCTTCGTGAAGCCGACGAACCAGACGGCCCTCGTCTCACGCACGATGCTGGTGTAGGTCTTGTTCCCGACCTTCCGCTTCTTCTCGACGCCGTAGCCGACGGTTCCGGTCTTGCCGGCCACGGGATACCCGAGTGCTGCGGCCCGCGAACCGGTGCCGTCCTGCGTCACCTTGGTCAGGGCGTAGGTCACGTCGTTGGCGACGTCGGCGTCCATCGTCTCCTTGCCGCTGGTGTCGCCCTTGAAGAGGCTCTTGTTGTTGTTGTCGAGCACCTCGGCGACCACGTGCGGGTTGTGGTGCACGCCGAGGTTCGCGAAGGTCGCGTAGGAGTTCGCCTGGTTCACCGGGCTGACCTCGGTGTTGCCGAGCGGGATGCGGTTGCTCAGGTCCCACTGGCTGTTCTCGGGCACGCCGGCCGCCTCGGCCATCCGCTGCACCTTGGACGGCCCGCTGGACATCTGGGTGACGAGGTCGACGAAGGCCGAGTTGATCGAGTGCGTGGTGGCCTGCTGCAGCGTCACGGAGCCCCAGTTGCCGTCGGCGTTGCGCACCGGGGCGGAGTCACCCTTCGGCGTGAACGAGTTGCCGTTGAGCTTGTCGTTCAGGGTCCAGCCGTCGAGCAGGCCTGCGGCAAGCGCATACGGCTTGAAGCTCGAACCCGTCGGACGGGGGTTGTTCGCCCAGTTCCACTGGCTCGCGAGGAAGTCGGGGCCGCCGTAGAGGGCGATGATGCCGCCGGTGGCGTTGTCGACCGACGCCAGGCCCGCGTGCAGCTTCTTGGCCGCCTTCTTGTTGCCGGCAGCCATGGCGAGCGTGTTCTTCTGGGCAGAGGCGACGGCCGCATCCTGCGCGTCGGCGTCGAAGGTGGTGACGACCTTCAACCCGCCGCCGTTGATCTGCTCCTCCGTGAAGCCGTTGGCCGACAGTTCCCGCTCCACCATGCTGAGCAGGAAGCCCTTGGGACCACCCATGCGGGAATCGTTGGAAGCCTTGGGGAACTTCGGCAGCTTCGTGTAGACCTCGCTGCGCTCGGCAGCGGTGATGTTGCCGAGGTCGACCATGCCGTTCAGCGTGTACTGGTAGCGCTCGAGCAGGTCTGCCGCCTGCTGCTTGCCGTTGGCGGGGTCGAGGTTCCCCGGCGAGTTCAGGATCGCCGCGAGGGCGACGGACTGGGAGAGGCTCAGCTTGGAGGCCGGGATCTGGAAGTAGGCCTGCGCAGCCGCCTCGATGCCGTAGGCGCCGCGTCCGAAGTAGACGGTGTTCAGGTAGTTGGCGAGGATCTTCTCCTTGCTGACCTCCTGGCCGATCTTGGCAGCCAGCAGGATCTCCTTCGCCTTGCGCGTGAAGCTCTTCTCCTGGGTCAGGTACATGACCTTGATGTACTGCTGGGTGATCGTCGAGCCGCCACCGGTCGCTGTCACATCCGCGGGGGCGAGGCCGACGAGCCCGAGGGTCGCGCGGAACAGTCCGGTCGCGGAGATGCCCGGGTCGGTCCAGAACGTGCGGTTCTCCGCGGCGACGACGGCGTCCTTCACGTTGGCGGGGATCTTGTCGTAGTCGATCGACTGCCGGTTCTGCACCTGGAACGAGCCGATCTTCGTCTTGCCGTCCCGGTAGTAGACGAAGCTCGTGTTCGTCTGGAAGTCGGCGTTCGGGTCGGGCAGCTTGATCATCGAGTACGCCACCGCGATGGCGCCCACTCCGATGATGCCGAGCGAGAGCAGGATCGACACGACCCAGATCAGGGCGCGTACCCAGGGGTTGGTCTTCTTCTTTCCCCCCTTGCCCGTGCTCTTGGGTGCTGCCGAACGTTTGGGGTCAGCCATAAATGTCCTCTACGGTCTGCTGGCGGCGCGGCGGCCGGCGGCGGACGCCGTCACCGAGCAGGTAAGAAGTGATCATGTGGTTCCAGCCGCATTCGGGGCACACCTCGACGACGACGACCTTGAACTCGCCGAACTCGGACTGCATCTCTTCGAGCTCACCGGTCGACTTGATCCGTCCGGAGTACTGGCCGAGCTGCTCGCCGAACACGTAGTTCAGGTTCAGCAACCGCTTCGCAGGACAGACCGGGCAGTGCACCTCCGACTCCTCGCCGTGGTGCAGCGCAGCCCGGATCAAAAGGGGGTCCGCATCGCAGGCATCGGCCCCGTCGAGGACGCGCTGGGGTCGGTGCAGCGACTGCAGCGTGTGACGACGCTGCAGGGCGTAATCGACCTCTTCCCGCTTGGACCACATGGGTTCAAGGGTAGTTGGCCCCTTCGAATAGGTCGATTTGCGCGCTCCGCGCCCGCTCAGGGCGCCAGTTTTGGCACGGCGCGGGGTGGGTGCGAGAATGTCGCAGCGCGGGGCATTAGCTCAGCTGGTAGAGCGCAGCCTTTGCAAGGCTGATGTCAGGGGTTCGAGTCCCCTATGCTCCACTCCGTTGCACCTGGCACTGACGAAGTGCGGGAGTCCGCCGAGACGAAGCCGGCCGGAGATGCGGGCACCATACGTTGCCTTCCCGTGGCCGTGAGAACGAGCCTCATCCAGTCACCCGAGCGCCACCGTGCTCCGCGAGATCTGAACCCCTCGTGGTCGCGGGAGTTGGCACAGCCCCCAAGAGTGGGAGCGCTCGGGGGCTGTCGCATGGTCAGAGGTAGTCTTGCGGGCCGCCACTGGGGCCGTGCAATTCCGAGGATACGTCCGAGTCCCAACGGCTCCTGGGCGGGCTCATCGCCCAGCGACCGACAACCCGTCCGACGGGCAGTTGGCACGGCCCGTATTCGGGCGCTGTCGGTGCGTCACACGCTCGGGCGGGCCCGGTTGAAGCCCTCCGGGCTCCACACCTCGTGGCTGGGGCCGGTAGCGTTTGGCTATGCAGCTCCCGGACAACTATCCCGACGCCCTCACCGATGAGCTGGCGCCCTACGGCTTCGAGTTCGCTTCGGTTTCTGCAGACGAGGAGGGTGGCGCGACCGTCCTGTTCATCGCCGAACCCGAGTCGTTCGTCCGTGGCAACCCCGGCCTTGGCATCGAGGAGTCCTACGGGACGGGCTGGCCGCCGGCCCACCTGCGGCTCCAACTGCTGTTCGATCGCTTCGGCGACCCGTTCCACATCGACTTCGAGACCATCGAGCTGATGTCCTGGGCGGCTGCAGCAGCTCCCGAGCTGCACTCCCGGCTGAGCAGCATGGCCGATCCGCAGGACCAGGCTGCAGCTGTCGGTGAGGCACTGGGGGCAGCCCTGCGACCCGAGCGTGCGGACGCTGACGAGTACCTCGAGTAGCGGGTCAGTCGACTGAATCGGTGCCGGCGGCCCACGCATCAGCGTTCGCCTGGTTCGCCGACTGCCAGTACCACCACGCGACGCCGGCAGCAGTCGCCAGCAGGACGACGGATTGCAGCAGCCTCTTCATACCGGCGAGCCTAGCTGCGTCAGCGAGTCGGCTGTGACGAGGGCAGCTGCGCCTTGTTCATGCTCGTGTTCGCCGGCGGGAACGAGTCGGTGGCCAGCGCATCACGGAGCCCCTGCAGGGCTGTCGGGTCGGCGACGGAGCCCTCCGTGGTCCGCATCGTCGACAGGGGCCAGGTGACGATCTCATCGGACTGCACCCGGGATTCCATCATCGTGTCGCGGATCTCCTCGGCGGTGAGCCCTGCGTCGACGGTCACGCACGGGATGATCGCCTTCATCACCTTGTCGAAGCTTGCCGGGTCGCTGAGTGCCGACCCCATCGATGCCCGCGCGAGCGCTGCCCGCAGCAGGTCAGCGGTGCGCTCCGAGCGTGCCAGCGGGTCGCCGGCAAGGTAGTCGACCACCTCGGCCCCCGTGAGCCGCCCGCCGGGCACCTCGAGACCGCCCAGCGAATCAACGACCGAGCCGAACAGGTCCGCGTCGAGGTGCACCTGGTGGTCCATCGGCGAGCCGGTGAGCGTCTCCAGCGCCCGGGCCGTGCGCAGCGGGTCGGCGCGGTAGCTCGTGGCGAGGCTCCCGGTGCCGTCCGGGGCCATCAGGTCGGGTGGCACGGCGATCAGCGTGAGGTTGCGGCGGGAAGCCGACAGGTGCGCGATCAGCACGGCGTCCAACGTGCCGTCCGTCTTTGTGGTCATGAGCAGGTAGTTCACTGCTTCCACGCCGTCGACAGCGACCTGCGCAGGGCGTCCCTCGTAGGACGGCAGCGGGTCGACCTTCTGCAGGACGGCAGCGGTGTCCCCGATCCGGTCGAGGTAGATGGTGAGGAGCGTCACGCCACCGACGGTGACGGTGACGATGCCGACGAGCAGGACGATCGCCATCCGGTCGACGAGGCCACGTTTCCTGGCCGGCGGTTCCGTGATCGGCTGCATCCCACCCCCTTCATTCCCAGCGCCCAGCGTAGGAGCCCGGGCCAAGGCGCGCGTCTAGTCTGGGGTCATGGCAGAGGAGAGTCAGCGGCAGGCCGACGCGCGACGGCGGCACGAGCTGGCTGCCGGGGCGGCACAGGCGGAGGCGCAGGCTGCCCAGCAACAGCTGGACGCGTTCGTGGCCCGGCTGCGTGAGCTCGGTACCGCGCCGGAGCCGCTGCTGGCCACGTTGCTCAACGGGTCACGCGTGAAGACCGACAGGACCGGCTGGTACCTCAACAAGGCCCGCACGCTGGCTGTGTCAGCAGACGGCACCTACTACCAGCTGGTGACAGCGGGCTCTGCGCTCGCACGGTTCACCGGGGTGAAGGTGCAGCCGAGCCAGCCGACGCTCGTGATCGGACGAGGTGGCCGCGACGGCGAGACCGGCGACCTTGCCGACTTCCTCGCCCGCGCCCTCGAGGACTACACCCACCGCTGAGCGGACCAGATTGGGGACGGTTCCAACTCGGTCCAACCCGGGTTGGACACCCCGTGGACCGAAATAGGAACCGTCCCCAACTCGGTCCAGCCGGAGGTCAGGGTGCCCGGAAACGGCACCAGGGGGCCGCTGGATATCCGAGCGTCCCCCTGGGCGAATCTGATGACGGAACGGCCGTCAACCCCCTGTGATGAGTACGCTCTCATCCTACGAGACGCGCGCCCCGGTCAATCGGTTTTTCTCGCTTCGATGCCAGATTGTTAGAAACCGTGCATCAATGGGTACCCAACGGCGGCAACAGTGCAGGGCCGTCGGGCAACACCTGGGGCAACACCACGCGGCGAGAGTCCTCGCCATGGCAGCGACACATCCGGCGCTGAAGGCGCTGAACAGCGAGTGGCAGGCGCTCCTTCCCACCGCCGTCGAACAGCTCGCGGAATGGACGGCGACCGAGCCCGTCCTCCAGGGCGCGGACGACCTCGACGGCGTCCTCGACCTGATCCGGCAACGCCCCGACGACGTGCTCGCGGCGCTGCTGCGGCTCGGTGCCGGCGGGCAGCACCTCGCGCACCGTGTCGTGCTCCAGACGATGCTCGGCATGGTCGTGAGGCTGTGCGCCGGGCGACCCGCACTCCTGCCGGAGGCGATCTCGGAACTCTGGCTCGCCATCGCCGACTACCCGCTCGAGCGCCGTCCGCGCTCCATCGCAGCCAACCTCGCGTGGACGGTGCGCCGCTCGCTCCACATCGCGCCGCCGCCGGCGCCACCACCCCCGGAACCGCCCGAGCCCGACGCAGCGTCCGTGCTCGCGGACGCCCGGCGGCTGCGGCTGATCGACGACGTCACCCATCGCACCCTGTGGACGGTCTACGTCGCCGGTCTCACCAGCCAGCAGGCAGCGGACGTGCTCGGAACGACCGCGGGAGCCGTCCGCTGGCGCTGCAGCAACGCGCTCCGGCGACTGGCGGGAAGGGCCCGTTTACTGGCCGCCTGAAACCGGTGATTCTTGACCATCGGCCCTTCGAGTAGTCCCGGCCGGGGTAAAGGTGCGTCACAATGGCGGACGGACGAAGGAGACAATCGGGTGACTGAGCCGGGCACGAACAGGTATTCCGCCGCTGCGCCTGCAGCCGCACGCCTGGTCGCGCAGCATCTCGTCATGAAGCCGTACATCTGGTCCGCCCTCTCCGTGCACACGCACGGGATGCGCAACCTCGACGGCCTCAAGCCCCCGTTCGTCGTTGTCGCCAACCACTCCAGCCACCTCGACGCCCCGCTGATCTACGGCTCGCTGCCGCGTCGGCTCTCGAAGAACCTCGCCGCGGGCGCAGCGTCCGACTACTTCTTCGACTCCTGGTACAAGGCCCTCCCGACGGCACTGTTCTTCAACTCGTTCCCCGTCGAGCGCCAGGGCATGCGCGGACGCCGCGGCATGGCCGGCGTCCTGCTGAACGAGGGCATCCCCCTGCTGCTGTTCCCCGAGGGCACCCGCTCGCGCACCGGGGCGATGGCCAACTTCAAGCCGGGAGCGGCGGCCCTGAGCATCTCCCGCAACGTGCCGGTGCTGCCGATGGCCCTCGTCGGGGCCTACGCGGCCATGCCGTACGGCGCGACCGTGCCGGTGCCGGGACGCCCGCACGTCCACGTGGTCTTCGGCCGCCCGCTCCGCGCGGCCCCCGGCGAGATCGCCCACCAGTTCTCCGACCGGCTGCACCGCTACGTCGTCGAGATGCACGACACCACGGCGCGCGCCTACGGCATGCCCACGCAGGCCGACTTCGCCCGCGCCGTCGCGCTGCGGGCAGCAGCTGCCCAGGCCGAGCGTGACGCAGACGCAGAGGTGTTCGAGCCGGTCGTGGAGACCGTCATCGACCCCGTTCCCGAGTCCGAGCCACCCGTCATCGACGGGCACGCGCAGGCCAGCTGACTGAGGATCAGCCGGCGGCCAGCACCGCCGACAGGGTCGTCGTGCGCCGACGGGCAACGGCGATCGAGCTGGCCAGCAGCCCCATCAGCAGCCATCCGACAAGGGTGAGCGTCGAGGTCACAGCCCCGGAGGACTCGGTCACGATCGCGCGGACGGCGTCCAGCGCCGGCGTCAACGGCGAGAACGGACGCAGCGCAGCGAACACACCGGGAGCGGACCCCACGAGCGCAGCAGCAGCCGTCAGCACGGCGAACGCGACGGAGATCACTCGCCCGACGCCCCCTAGCCAGGCCACGAGGGCGTGGTTGATGACGACGAAGGTCAGCCCTGCGATCACCAGCACGCCGGCCACCGCGAACCACTTCTGCAGCGACAGGTCCAGCCCGAACTGCCCGAGACCGGCTACCAGCACCGCCTGCGCAGTGATCACCGCAGCGCCCGGCAGCAACGACCGACCGATCAGCAGGGCCGTCGGCTCCGAAGAGCTCAGGAGACCGGCACCGATCGCCTTCACGACCGCGTAGATCGCCAGCGCACCCAGCCAGAGCGAGAGGATCAGGACAAGGCTGATCCAGCCGAGATCCGGGTTCGCGAGGCCGTTCAGGTCGCTGGTGTCGATGGGCGCCGCGACGACGGTGGAGAGGTTCTCGCGGTCAGAGCTGGAGAAGCTGGGGATCTTGTCCTTGCCCTCAGCGATGCCGTCGGCCATCTTCCGCATGCCGTCGGCCAGCTTGGTGCTGCCGGTGTGTGCGTCGATCAGCCCTGCGCCGAACTTGTCGATGCCGGTGGCGAGCTGGGCTGAGCCGTCAGCAAGCTTCGAGATGCCGTCGGCGAGGGCGGGGATGCCGTCAGCGAGCTTGTCCGTACCGTCGGCCAGCTGCTTGCCGCCGGCCGTGAGCTGCTTGAGCTGCGCGATCGTTGCCTTGTCGCTGGCCGCGGCCTCAAGCCCCTGCCGGAACTGAGTGAGTCCGCCGGTGAACTGCTTCACGCCCTGCTCGGCCGCCTGGCCGGCAGCACCGACGCCGACGGTCGCGCCCACCTGGGCGCCACCCTTGAGTCCTGCCTGGAACGCCTGGCACATCGCAGCCTGCGTCGACGGGTCGCCGAAGTCCGGGCACGGCACCTGCGTGGCGGCCTGCTCTGCTGCAGCGGTCGCGCCCTGCACGAGCTGGGAGTTCGATGCGAAGTTGCCGAACTGCGTGCCCATGCCGGCGGAGCCGTCCTCGAGCTGCTTCACGGTCGCGATGAGCGTCTGCTGCCCCTTCGCCGAGCCGGCGACCAGCTGGTTGACCCCGTCGACGTACTGCGCTGCGCCGTTGGCCAGCTTGCGGATGTCCTTGGGCATCGACTTCGTCTTCGCATTGAGCTGGCCGAGGCCGCCGGAGAGCTGGCTGGCGCCGGTGTACAGCTGCTTGCTGCCGTCGGCTGCCTTGCCGATGCCGTCGGAAAGGGCCTCCGTCCCGTCTGCGAGCTGGCCGGACGCGTCGGCGAGGGTTGCGAACTGCTTTCCGGTGTCGTTGAAGCCGATGTAGATCTGCTTCAGGTAGCTCTCCGTGAGCGTCTGGTTCAGGGTGACGGCTGCCTCGCTGGCCACCAGCTTGCCGAGGGTTGCGTCGGCGACCCCTGCCACCGGTGAGGTGCTGACCTCGATGGTGGCCTGCTCCGCCTGGTCGGCGTCCTTGCTGAACGACGTGGCCGCAGCCGAGAAGTTCTGCGGGATCACGACCATGGCTGCGTATGTGCCCGTTGCCAGCCCGGTGCGGGCGTTGGTCTCGCTCTCCAGCACCCAGGTCAGGTTCTCCTGGCGGTTGGAGTCGACGAGGTTGGCCGTCAGCTGCCGGCCGAGCGGGGTGTACTGCCCGTTGATGGTGACCGGGTCGTCGAGGTTCACGATCGCGGCCTTGACGGTGTGCGTCCGGGCATCGGCGTTCACGCCGGCCAGCAGGAAGCCGCCGGCGACGAGGAGCGGGACGAGGAGGAGGCCGAGCAGGGTGTACCAGCGAGCCGGTGTCGAGTTCAGGTGCTCGAGGTTCATCAGATCGCTCCTTCCAGAACGAGGTGAGAGGGCAACCGGATGAGCTGGTAGGCCACCGGCAACTGGGCTTCGAGGTCGGAACCGGGCATCACGCCGAGCACCCACGTGATCGGGGAGTCGGGGTCCGGCTCCGCGGCGAGCGCGCGCCGCAGCGACCGGTCCTGCACGTCCTTGAGCTCGTCAGCGCTGTCGACGCAGACGAGGCCGCCGCGCTGGCGGCTGAGCACGCGTCCGAAGTGCGGCACAGAGGGTCCGAGCACGGGGGCGAGGCCGCGGACGACGGGGCCCTCCTCCGGCAGCACGTGGCCGAGGACCTTCAAAGTTCCTTCCGTGAGCTTCACGCGTCCCGCCAGAGCGAGCAGGAGGGCCCGCCGCTGGGCGTGCTCGCCCTCGACGACCAGCACCTGTCCGGGCTGGACGCTGAGGTCGATGCCGCGGAACAGGGTGCGTCCGCCTGCCTCTGCCGTGAGTCCTTCGCCGACGATCGCCGACGTGTCCTCCGGGGAGGGCCAGCTGGCAAGGTGCACCTGCCGGGTGAGCGATTCGCCCTCGATGTCGAGGGACGGCAGCCGCGCGTCCAGCCACTTCGGCAGCCACCAGGCGTGGCGGCCGAGCAGCTTCATCACAGCGGGCACCAGCGTCATCCGGATCACGAAGGCGTCCAGCGCCACCCCGACGGCGAGGCTGAAGGCGATCGGCTTGATGGCGCCCTCACCGTTGGGCACGAAGAAGGCGAACACCGCGAACATGATCAGGCCGGCCGCGACGACGACCCGCGCCGAGTGCACGAACCCGTCCTCGACGGAGCGTTCGGTGTTGCCGTGCACGAACTCCTCCCGCATCCGGGAGACCAGGAACACCTCGTAGTCCATCGCAAGGCCGAAGAGGATGCCCATCAGGATGATCGGCAGGAAGCTGATCACCGGCCCGGTCTCCGGCAGGTTGATCAGCTGCTTCGCCCAGCCCTTGTTGAACACGAGGACCGTCGCCCCGAACGCGCCGAGGACGCTCAGCAGGTAGCCCAGCGCTGCCTTGATCGGCACCCAGATGGAGCGGAACACGATGGTGAGCAGGATGAGCGACAGCCCGACGACGAAGATGCCGAACGGCAGCAGTGCCGCCTGCAGCTGGTGCGTGACGTCGATCTGGATGGCCGTGAACCCGGTGACGGCCGTGGTCACGTCGTAGGCCTGCCTCCACTCGTCCTCGCGCTCACGGAGCCGCTCGACGAGGTTGGCCGTCGCCGGGTCGTCGGGCCCTGTGGTCGGGATGATCTGCACCATGCCGGTGTCGACGTTCGCATTCGGCGTGGACGCGGCGACCATGTGCACGCCCGGCATCTTCTCGACGTCGGCCTTCAGGCCGTCGAGGGCCTTGATGGGGTCGTCGAGCTCGACGATGTCGACGGTCATGATCAGCGGGCCGTTGAAGCCGATGCCGAACTTCTCGGTGATCGCGTCGAAGGTCGCCCGGTCCTGGGTGCCCGGGAGGGAGTGCCCCGACGTCGGGAGCGCCATCGACAGGTCCTTCGCCGGGTAGGCCAGCGCGCCGATACCGACGAGGACGAGCACGATCGTCACCACCGGCCAGGCCGTGACGAGCTTGACCCACCAGTTCGCGAAGCCGTGGGCGTTCTCGCCGGCGGCCGCGGAAGTCGGACGCACCTTGCGCACCTTGCGGGCCTTGGGACGCAGCCGCTCCCCCGCGAAGCCCATGAAGGCCGGCAGCAGGGTGAGGGCGAGCAGCACCTCGAAGGCGACGGTGAGCGCCCCGAAGACACCCATGACCGTCAGGAACGGGAGCCCGGCGATGCTCAGTCCGACAAGGGCGATGACCACAGTGAGGCCGGCGAACACCACGGCGGAGCCGGCGGTGCCGACGGCGCGCGCAGCGGATTCCTCCACCTCCATGCCGGTGGCCAGCTGGTCGCGGTGCCGGGAGATGATGAACAGGGCGTAGTCGATGCCGACGGCAAGGCCCAGCATGATCGCCAGCATCAGGGTGGTCGAGCTCACCGAGATCACGCCGGCGGCGATCTGCACGCTGAGGACGCCGATGCCCACACCGGCGATCGCCGTGCCCACCGGCATCATCGAGGCCACCAAGGAGCCGAGGGTCATCACCAGCACGATGATCGCAACCCCGAGACCGAGCGCCTCGACGACGGTGATGCGCGGCACGTGGATCGAGAAGATCTCGCCGCCGATGAGCACCTTCGCGCCCGGCAGGGTGGTCTCGAGGGTCTCGGCTGCCTCGGTGAGCTGCTCACGCTGGGCATCGGTGATGGTGGACGAGGTGCCCTCCACCCGGATCATGGCGCGCCCGCTGGCTCCGTCGTCACTGATCAGGCCGTCGATGTTCTCGTTGTAGGGGTCGATGACGCCCTTCACCATCGGCACCTTCTCGACGTCCTTCGACCAGGTCGCGATGGCGTCCCTGACCTTGCGGTCCTCCAGCTTCGCGCCGCTGGGCGCCGTGATCAGCACCGTCGCGGTCGCGTCCGCAGCTTCGGGGAAGGTCACCTTCAACTGGTTCAGAGCCTTGGTCGAGCTGGCGCCGGGGACCTCGAAGGTGTCGTTGAAGTGGCCGCCGATCGTCAGGGCAAGACCGGCGAACAGCACGATCACCACGGTCCAGCCGATCAGCACCCGGCCGCGCAACCGGTAGCACGCACGGCCGAGGCGGTAGAGGAACGATGACAAGGTGCTGCCTTCCGGAGATGCCGCAGACGGCGGTTCGATACAGTATCGTATTCAATACAGCCCTGTATTCAAACTCGGAGGGAGGCGACATGGCCGTGACCACACTGACGCCCCGTCGTACCCAGACGCGCGAGAAGCTGATGGACGCAGCGACCATCCTGTTCGCCCAGAAGGGCGTGCTCGCGGCCAGCGTCGAGGAGATCTGCGAACGGGCCGAGTTCACCCGCGGCGCGTTCTACTCCAACTTCGCCGACAAGGACGAGCTCTGCCTCGCCGTGCTGAACCGGCAGGCGGCCCGTGAACTAGTGGCGACGCAGAAGGCCGTCGCAACCCTCAGCGGCGACGTCCTCGAGGCCAACACCATCGACGCCCTTGTGGCATCGGCCCTCAGCGTCTTCCTGGCAGCCCAGCCGCGCACGAGCGAGGACCTCCTCGCCGCCATGGAGCTGCGGTTGTACGCGATCCGGAATCCCGCACTGCGGGCGCCCCTCCTCGCCCTCAACGACGAGATGGTCGACCAGATCGGCACCCTGCTGGTCACGGCGATCGCACGGGTCGGCGCGACCCTCACCGTCCCCGTCGCCCAGGCGATCGACCTGCTGCACGCGGTGTACGCCCACAGTGGTGGGACGGCCCTGCTGCACGGCCTTGAGCCCGACGACCAGTCGCGCCGCGAACAGCTGACGGCCCTGATGCGGTCCCTGGTGAGCGAAGACTGCAAGCCTCGGTAGGCTTCTGCCATGACTTCCCCGAGCGTCGAGAACGCCAACCTCGCCAATTCAAAGCTCAGTGTCGTGGGCGCCGGGTCGGTCGGAACATCGATCGCCTACGCAGCGCTGATCCGCGGTTCCGCCCGCCAGATCGCCCTCTACGACATCGACACCAAGAAGGTCGAGGCAGAGGTCCACGACCTCGCCCACGGCACGCAGTTCACCCCCACCTCCGTGGTCACCGGTGGCTCTGACATCTCCGTCGTGAAGGACTCCTCGGTCATCATCATCACGGCCGGCGCCCGACAGAAGCCCGGCCAGACCCGCCTGGACCTTGCCGGAGTGAACGCCGGCATCATGACGAAGCTGGTGCCCGAGCTGCTCGAGCAGGCGCCCAACGCCGTCCTCGTGCTGGTCACGAATCCCTGCGACGTCCTCACCGTCGTCGCGCACAAGGTGAGCGGGCTGCCGGTCCACCGGGTGCTGTCGACCGGGACGCTGCTGGACACGTCCCGCCTGCGCTGGGCCATCGCGCAGCGGGCCGGGGTGGCCCTTTCCAACGTGCACGCCGCCATGTTCGGTGAGCACGGCGACACCGAGTTCCCGATCTGGTCGTCCGCCTCGATCGCCCAGATCCCGATCCGCGAGTGGACGGACGCGAACGGCAAGCGCAGCTTCTCCGAGGAGGGGCTGGCCCAGATCGCTCACGACACCGTGCACGCCGCCTACTCGATCATCGAGGGCAAGGGTGCGACCAACTACGCGATCGGCCTTGCCGGTGCGCGGCTGGTGGAGGCCATCCTCGGCGACCAGCGCAAGATCTGGCCCCTGTCGAGCGTGCTCACCAACTACCGCGGCGTCTCCGGCGTCGCTCTCTCCGTGCCGAGCCTCGTCGGACCTTCCGGCATCCAGCGGACGTTCGAGTTCCCGATGGACGCCCACGAGATCGGCATGCTGAACCGGTCCGCGGAGGCCATCAGGGCAACTCTGCACGCGATCGGCTACTGAGACCGTGTCCGAGCTGGCCGCGGCCAAGGCCGCCTATGCTGCCTTCGCCTCCGCGGGGCTGAAGCTCAACATGCAGCGCGGGCAGCCGTCGGATGCCGACTTCGACCTGTCGAACGACCTGCTCTGCGCTGTCGGACCCGGCGACACCTCGCTGGACGGCATCGACCTGCGCAACTACCCGGGCGGCGTGACCGGCCTGCCGAGCGCGCGTGCCCTGTTCGGCCGCTACCTCGGCGTGGACGCTGGCAACGTCCTGGTGTGGAACAACTCCTCGCTCGAACTGCAGGGCCTCGTCCTGGCCTTCGCGCTGTTGCACGGCCTCCGTGGCTCGCAGCAGGGCTGGGTGCACGACCGGCCGCGGATGATCGTCACCGTCCCCGGCTACGACCGGCACTTCCTGCTGCTCGAGACCCTCGGCTTCGAGCTCGTCGCCGTCGACATGGAGCCGGACGGCCCCGACGTCGAGGCGATCGCTGCGCTTGCTGCGTCCGACGAGCGGGTGAAGGGTGTGCTGTTCGTCCCGACGTACTCCAATCCCGGTGGCGAGACGATCAGCGCGGAGAAGGCCGCCCGCCTCGCCGGCATGGTGACGGCGGCGCCCGACTTCACGATCCTCGCCGACGACGCCTACCGCGCCCACCACCTGGGGGCGCCGGCCGAGACGGTGAACTTCGTCGAGCTGTGCGCAGCGGCCGGCCATCCCGACCGGGCGCTCGTCTTCGGCAGCACGAGCAAGATCACGTTCGCCGGCGGAGGGCTGGGCTTCGTTGGCACCTCGGTGGACAACGTGAAGCTGCTGGCCACCTACCTCGGCGCGCAGAGCATCGGCCCGAACAAGCTCGAGCAGGCACGGCACGTCCGGTTCCTCGACGCCTACCCGGGCGGCATCGACGGCCTGATGCGGGCCCATGCTGCCCTGATCGCGCCGAAGTTCGCAGCTGTCGACGAGGTGCTCGCAGCCGAGCTGGGCACCGACGGCTCCTACGCCACCTGGACGACGCCCCGCGGCGGCTACTTCAGCTCGCTGTTCACCACAGCCCCCGTCGCCTCCCGGGTGGTCGAACTCGCCGACGCAGCAGGGGTGAGCCTCACTCCTGCGGGGGCCACCTACCCGGGTGGGGTCGACGCTGCCAACCGGAACATCCGGCTGGCGCCCACCCGTCCGCCGGTCGCGGAGGTACGGACGGCCATGCAGGTGACGGCAGCGTGCATCAAGCTGGCGACCGCCGAGTACCGGGCGTCGCAGGCCTGAGCCGTGGACGCGGAGCAGCCGCTGGCCGGTGGCAACATGGGCCCGGTCAGCCGGCGCGGTGACGAGGTCCTGCGCACCGCCGGTCCCTGGACGGCGAACGTGCACCGTCTGCTGCAGCTCTGCGCGGACGTCGGCGTCGAGGGGATCCCCCGGGCGCTCGGCTACACCGAGGACGGCAGGGAGCGTCTGAGCTACCTGCGGGGAACCGTCCCCGCCTATCCCATGCCTGACTGGGTCTGGACCGGGCGGGTGCTGGACGACGCGGCCCGCCTGCTGCGCGGCCTGCACGACGCCTCCGTCCCGCTCGCCGGGATCACGGAGGGCTGGCGGTCGCCGGTGCGTCAGCCGGCAGAGGTGGTCTGCCACAACGACTTCGCCCCGTACAACCTGGTCTTCGACGACGGCCGCCTTGTCGGCGTGATCGACTTCGACTACTGCTCTCCGGGATCACGGATCTGGGACCTCGCCTACCTCGCCTACCGCCTCGCGCCGCTGACCGGGGCGCTGGACTCCGAGCCCTTCACGACGAGAGAGCGGGAAGACCGCCTTGCGGCGGCTGCTGGGCAGCTACGGGCTGGACGCCGAGGTGGACGAGCTCCTTGCCACCGTCGTGCTCCGGCTCCGCGACCTCGCCGACTTCAGCGAAGAGGCGTCCGCGAGACTCGGCAACCCCGAACTGGCCGACCACGCCGCCGGCTACCGCGCGGACGCCGACCGGATCGCCCAGCGGACACCTGCGCCCCTGAACCGAAACAGGGACGGATCCCCCGGTTCAGGGTTGAACGGAATCGGGGACGGTTCCATTTCCGTTCAGCGAAGCCTGGCTTGCGCCCCAGCACCAGTCCCGCTGAACGGAAATGGAACCGTCCCCGTTCTGGTTCAGGCGGGGCGGGAGCTGAACAGGCCGAGCCCCAGTTCTGACGCAAGGCGGGTGGCTGCCAGCACCCCGCGGACGCTGTTGCCTGCTGCGTCCAGTCGGGGCGAGAAGCTGCCGAGGCCGGCCTTGCCGGGCGAGACGGTGAGGACTCCACCACCGATTCCGGACTTTCCCGGTAGTCCAACGTCGTACAACCACTCCCCGGAGTGCTCGTACATCCCTGCCGTGGCCATCACGGCAAGGACCGGCCAGCAGAGGTCGGGCACGATCACCTGCTCACGGGTCACGGGGTTCATGCCGCCGTCGGCGAGGGTCGCAGCCATGATCGCCAGGTCGTGGGCCGTCACCTCGAGGCAGCTCTGACGGGAGTAGAGCTCGAGCGCCCCTGCCGGATCGCCGGCCAGTGCTCCGCGGGCGTGCAGCGCGCCCGCGATCTCCGCGTTCCGGAAGTTCGTCGCGGACACGTCGGCGTACAGCGCGGGGTCGAGGTGCAGCTGCCGTCCGGCGAAGGCGGAGAGACCGGCCAGCAGGTGATCCCACTGGGCCTCGACATCGGCCCCGGGCAGACGGGAGCAGGTGGCGATCGCGCCGGCATTGACCATGGGATTGGTGCGGCCGCCCGGTGAATCGAGCACAGGTGCGACGGCGTTGAACGCGTCGCCGGTCGCGTTGACGCCGAGCTCCTGCCGGGCCCGTCCGGCACCGAGGTGCGCGCAGACCAGCGCGAAGGTGAACGGCTTGGCCGCACTCATCAGCGCGAACCCGTCAAGGGCGTCCCCGATGTCGAAGACCTCGCCGCCGGTGGTTGCGACGGTCAGCCCGAACCGGTCGGGATCAGCAGCTGCCAGCGTGGGGTAGACGGTCGAGGTCTCGCCTGCGGTCACCGACAGCACTTCGGCATGGACATCGGCAAGGACTCGCCGCACCTCGGTCTCGCTCACCCCCGTGAGGTTAGTAGGGTTCGGCCCATGGCTCACGTCCTGGTCACCGGAGGGGTGCGTAGCGGCAAGTCCCGCTACGCCGAATCGCTGCTCTCCGTCGACGATCCGGTGAGCTACCTCACCCCCGGCTACCCCGCCGACCCCATCGCGGATGCCGAGTGGGCTGCCCGCGTCGCCGCGCACCAGCTGCGCCGTCCGGCCTCGTGGCTCACGGTGGAGACGCTGGCCCTCGCCGAAGCCGTCGGTGACGCGCCCGGCCCGGTGCTCATCGACTGCCTCGGCACCTGGCTCACCCGGCTGTTCGACCACTGGCACGCCTGGGACGCTGAAGACGCGGAGTGGTCGCAACTGCTGGAATCAGAAGTGACCTCCCTTGTCAGTGCTATAAAAAGACACAGCGGCGACGTGGTCGTCGTCACCAACGAGGTCGGCTGGGGCGTCGTGTCGGAGTATCGGTCGGGACGGCTGTTCGCCGACAACCTCGGCCGGCTGAACCAGCAGGTGGCAGCTGCCTGCGACCAGGTCTTCCTGATGGTGGCTGGACGCCCGTTGTCGCTGTGAAGTACCGACCGCCGGGAGGGGCCGCATGACCAAGGGGATCACCCGGACAGCCATTGTCGCGACCGCGCTGCAACTCCTCGACGAGAAGGGGATCCACGCCGTCACCGCCCGGGCACTGGCCGACCGGCTCGGCGTCCGCGCGCCGGCCCTGTACTGGCACATCGGCAGCAAGCAGGAGATCCTCGACGAGATGGCGACGGAGATCCACCGCCGGGTCGCCAGCCAGATCGAGGCGGAGCTGGACGGTGAGGGCTGGCGCGAAGGCCTCGCGACCTACGCCCGGGTGCTGCGCAGGGAGTACCTCAAGCATCGCGACGGCGCTCGCACGTTCAGCGGTGCCCGCGTGACCGACCTGGGAGTGCTGCGGGCACAGGAGTCGATGCTGAGCCGCTGGACCGACTCGGGGATCCCGCTGGCCGAGGTGGGCGCAGCCGGGCAGCTGCTGACCTCCTTCGTCGTTGGCTTCGTCATCGAGGAGCAGGAGCGGGCACAGTCCGGCGGCGAGGGCTACTCGATCGCTGCACGGGACGAGGTGGTCGGCACGGCAGTGCCGCTGGTCGCCGAAGCAGGGAAGGCGATCCTCACGCCGTACGACGAGCGTTTCGAGCGCTACGTCGAGATCATCCTCAGCGGCCTGGAGGCCACGCTGTCGCGGTGACCAGCAGGACGGTCGCGCACACCTCGACAAGGGCACCGAGCACGTCGCCGGTGACCCCGCCGAGACGCCGGACGCAGCGGAGCACCAGCCACCAGCAGGCCAGCGCAGCGAGCACCACGCCAACGGCGGGCGCCCACGGTGCCTGACCGGCGAGCACGGCGACCCCCGTCACGGCTGCGAGCCCGGCCAGCCAGCTCAGCACGGCTTCCGGCACACCGACGCTGCCGGCGACCAGGGCTCCGAGACCGTCGGGACGGGCAGCGGGCACGCCCGCGACGCAGCCGAACAACAGCGCAGCACGGGAAAGGCAGACCAGCACCACCAGCTGCAGCCAGCCGAACGGATGGCTGAGCAGCGCTCC
This sequence comes from uncultured Actinomycetota bacterium, assembly GCA_963773595.1. Lineage (GTDB taxonomy): Bacteria > Actinomycetota > Actinomycetes > Propionibacteriales > Propionibacteriaceae > Propionicimonas. The sequence goes on along the minus strand of CAVZBQ010000005.1, from coordinate 102,523 downwards.
CGCAGCGACAGCCTGCATCGCGAGCGCCAGCACCAGCGCGACGGTGCCCATCGGACCGACGTCACCGCGGCGCATGATCTCGAGGGCCCGGCCTGCGTCCTTGCCACTACCGAGGCCGTCGGTGGTGTCCGCGAGGCCGTCCAGGTGCATCGCCCGGGTGCCGAACGCCAGCAGGGCAACGACGACGAGGCCTGCCAGCACCGGCGGCACACCGGCGACGGTGGCACCCCAGCCGAGGAGACCTGCAGCGAGCGCGATCGGCAGCACGGCGAAGGGCGCCAGCAGCATCGCTGCGCGGGCCTCACGGCGTCCGATCGTCTCGGGGGGACGCACGGGAACGATCGTCAGCAGCCCGACCGCGAGCCGCAGCCCGGCGAACCGGCTCATGTCAGGTCGGAGAGCTGCGCGATCCCGTTGAGAGCAGCCACGGCGGAGCGCACCATCGGGACGGCGAGCACAGCGCCGCTGCCCTCACCGAGTCGCATCGAGAAGTCGACGAGCGGCTTGAGCCCGAGCCGGTCGAGAGCGAGTGCCTGGCCGGGCTCCGTCGAGCGGTGCCCTGCCTGCAGCCACGCCTTCGTCCCGGGAGCGAGGTCCTCGGCCACCAGTGCCTCGGAGACCGCGATCACGCCGTCGAGAAGCACAGGGACGCCGCGGCGGGCCGCGCCGATCATGAAACCGACGGCCGCTGCGAAGTCCGCAGCGCCGAGGGCTGCGAGGCGCTCGACCGGGTCGGCGACGCGCTCGCCGGCGCGAGCGATGGCCGCCTCGATCAGGGCCGTCTTGTGCGCGAGGGTGCCCTCGTCGATCCCGGTGCCACGACCGGTCACCGCTGCGGCGGGGACGCCGAGGGTTGCTGCGATCAGGGCTGCCGCGATCGTGGTGTTGCCGATGCCGAGGTCACCGGAGATCAGCAGCTGCGCACCGGCGGCGATCTGCTCTGCTGCGATCAGGTCGCCGGCGGCCAGCGCCTGCTCCACCTGCTCGCGGGTGAGGGCGTCGGTGAGGTGGATGGCGCCGGAGGACTGGCGCACCTTGAACCGGCTGATCTCCGCGGGAAGGTCGGGGAAGTCGACGGCGACGCCGAGGTCGTAGATCGACACGGCAACGTTGTTGGCTGCAGCGAGTGCTGACACCCCGGCGTGCCCACCGGCGATGCCGTACACCATGGCCGGCGTGATCTCCGTGGGGTAGGCCGACACCCCGTCCTGCGCGACGCCGTGGTCGCCGGCGAACACGACCACCCGCACGTCGTCGAGCTGCACCGGCGGGCACTGCCCCTGGCAGGACGCCACCCAGGCGGCCAGCGTCTCGAGGTCACCGAGGGCGCCGAGCGGCTTGGCCTGCCCGTCGCTGTGGGCTCGCGCTGCGGCGTAGGCCGCGTTGCTCGGGGCCTGAACGGGGGTACTCACGAGGTGCTGGATCACGCGTCCACCCTAGCCACGACGGGACGTGCGGCCTGCCTTGGCAGACTATTGGACGTCGTCGTGCAACAGAAGGACAAAATCGTGCTGCAACTGCTCGTTGGCCTGGCCATCCTCATCGGGCTGGTCGGGATCGTCATCCCGGTCCTGCCGGGATCGATCCTGATCGGGCTCGCTGTGCTCGTATGGGCCGCAGTCACGGGAACGCCTGCCGCCTGGCTGGTGTTCGCGATCTGCGCCGTCCTGCTGGCCGCCGGCGCCACCATCACGGTGATCATCACGGCGAAGCACACCCGGGCGGCAGGAGTGCCCCAGCGCTCGCTGGCCGTCGCTGGCCTCGCCGGCATCGTCGGCTTCTTCGTCGTGCCGGTGATCGGCCTGCTGCTGTTCTTCCCCGCCGGCCTGTACGTCGCCGAGTACGCGCGGCTGCGCGACAGCACCCTGGCCTGGCGCTCGACGAAGGTGGCCCTGCGGGCCACCGGGATCGGCATGCTCAGCGAACTCGGCCTCGCCCTGCTGGCCGCTGCCGTGTGGCTGGTGGCGGTGCTCAGCGGCGTCTGAGGCGACACGCGGCGGGGTACAGCACTTCTCGACAGCGAAGGACCCGAGTCGAAGAGGGAGCGAAGAGATGGCCAACGCCACGCGCAAGACCAAGAGCAAGTTCACCCTGCCCGGCCTGTCCACGGCGGAGGGCGGCCAGGTTGTCACGATCCTGCAGGAGCGGCTCGCCTGCTACAACGACCTGCACCTCACCCTGAAGCACGTGCACTGGAACGTCGTCGGGCCGCACTTCATCGGCGTGCACGAGATGATCGACCCCCAGGTCGAACTGGTCAGGGAGTTCGCGGACCAGGTCGCTGAGCGCATCGCAGCGCTGGGCGCTTCGCCGAAGGGGACGCCGGGAGCGATCATCGCGATCCGCACCTGGGAGGACTACCCGCTGGGCCGCGACATCGTCGAGAACCATCTGCACGAGCTCGACAAGGTCTACGACGGGGTGGTCGAGTCCAACCGCACGGCCATGGAGGACCTCGAGGAGCTCGACCTGGTGACCCAGGACATCCTCATCGGCCAGACCGCAGAACTGGAGAAGTTCCAGTGGTTCGTCAGGGCCCACCTGGAGAGCGCCTCCGGCACCATCCCCACCGCCTGACCCACCCCCTCTTCCCGACTTGTCAGAACCACGGGGGCCACGGCCCTCCGTGGTTCTGACAAGTCGGTGGTGGGTGGGGAGATGGGTGGGTCAGCGGCGCCGGGCCCGGACGACCAGCTTGCGCGCTTCCTCCACCACGAGGACGACCGATGCGCAGGCGAAGCTGATCAGCCACTGCGCGGGGCTGAGCGAAGCGGTCTGGAACGCGACCTGGAGCCAGCCGACCTCCGTGATGGCCACCTGCAGCAGGATCGCGACAGCTGCGGCTGCCCACAGCCACCGGTTCGCGAACAGCCCGCTGAACGCCGAAGCCGTCATCGAGCGCGAGTTGAACGCGTTGAACAGCTGGGCGAGCACGAGGGTGGTGAACCCTACGGTCCTTGCGACGGTCAGGGACGCTGCGCCCTCGATGAGTCCGCCGGGGAGGCAGGCGTCGATGCTGAACAGCGTGACGGCCCCCATCACCACACCGATCCAGATCACCCAGGCCCAGGTCCTGCGGTCGATCGCCGGTGCACCCGGACGGCGTGGCTGCCGCGCCATCACGTCGTCGGTCTCCGGGTCGACCCCCATGGCCAGCGCAGGGGCAGAGTCGGTGACCAGGTTGATCCACAGGATCTGGGTGGCCAGCAGCGGAAGGGCGATGTCCTCCGGCCCGCCGGAGGTCAGTCCGAGCCAGCCGGCCAGCACCACGCCGCCGAACACCGTGCAGACCTCGCCGAGGTTGGACGAGAGCAGGTAGCGCAGGAACTTGCCGATGTTGTCGTAGATCAGCCGGCCCTCCCGCACGGCCGCGACGATCGTCGCGAAGTTGTCGTCGGCAAGGACCATGTCGGCTGCTTCCTTGCTCACCTCCGTGCCGGAGCGGCCCATCGCCACGCCGATGTCGGCAGCCTTCAGGGCCGGCGCGTCGTTCACCCCGTCCCCGGTCATCGCGACGACCTGCCCGCTGGCCTGCAGCGCACGGACGAGGGCCAGCTTGTGGGCGGGGGCCACCCGTGCGTAGACCGCGGTGTCGCTGACCCTCGACGCCAGCCACTCCGGTGAGCCGGCGTCGATGTCCGCGCCGGTGGTCACCGTTGCCCCCGGTGCGCAGATGCCAAGGTCTGCAGCGATCCGCGCTGCGGTCGCAGGATGGTCACCGGTGATCATGACAACCCTGATGCCCGCCCGGTGGGCCTCGGCGATGGCAGCGACGGCCTCTACCCGCGGCGGGTCGATGATCCCGACAGCGCCGGCGTAGACGAGTCCGTGCTCCAACCCGCCGGCCTCCTCTGTTCCCAGCCGGTCCATCACCGAGCGCTGCTCGTCGGAGTCGAACCACGCGTAGCCGACGCCCAGCGTCCGGTACGCCTCGCCGGAGAGGCGCTCGATACCGGCGAGGATCCGGGCGCGCTCGCCGTCGGTGAGCGGCACGGCACCGTCCCCGTGCTGGACGGCGTCGCAGCGGCCGAGCAGGACGTCGGCAGCACCCTTCGTGACGATCCCCAGCCGGGCAAGGGGACGGTGCCAGTGCACGGCAGACATCAGCCGGCGCTCCGCCGTGAACGGGATCTCGCCGCGGCGTTCGAGCTGGTCGAGCCGTTCCTCCAGGCCGGCCACCTTGCGGGCGGCCACGAGGAAGGCCGCCTCCGTCGGGTCGCCGTGCACCTCGACGCCACCGGCCGATTCGGTGACGACGGCGTTGTTGGCCATCGCCCCACCCAGTGCTACCAGCCCGACCTCTGCGACGAGATCCGGGTCGTCGAGGCTGCCCGAAATGGCCTCGGGGCTTCCCGCCGCCCGGTAACCGGTGCCGGTAAGGCGCACCTCCCCTGACGCGGTGAGCACCCGCTGCACGGTCATCTCGTTGCGCGTGAGGGTGCCGGTCTTGTCGGAGGCGATGACCGTCGCGCAGCCGAGGGTCTCGACCGAGTGCAGCCGCTTGACCACTGCCCCGCGTCCGGCCATCCGCTGCACCCCGATGGCGAGCACGACGGAAAGGATCGCCGGCAGGCCCTCGGGAACGGCTGCGACGGCGAGGGACACACCCAGCAGCAGGACGGTGACGGCGCCGGTCAGCGTGTGGACGCCGTTGGTGACGGCCGTCACCACCATGACGACGACGGCGATCACGATCACCGTCAGGCCGAGCAACCGGGAGACCACGGCGAGATCGCGTTCCAGTGGGCTGGGTTCCGCGGTCGTCGACTCCAGCAACTCCGCGATCGTGCCGACCTCCGTTGCCATGCCCGTCGCCGTGACGATGGCGCGGCCGGAGCCCTCCACCACTGCTGTGCCACGGAACACCATGTCGAGCCGGTCACCAATGGCCGCGGGTGCCGCCAGTGGCGCGGGGTCCTTGGCGACAGCCTCACTCTCACCGGTGAGGGCCGACTCCAGGACGCGGAGACCGCTCACGCTCACCAGCCGGCTGTCTGCACCGACGGCGTCGCCCTCGCTGAGGTGGAGCAGGTCGCCGGGCACCAGGTCGCTCGCGGGCACCTGCTCCAGCCGGCCGTCGCGCACCACCGTGGCTGTGGCAGCCGTCAGCCTTGCGAGCGCTGCGACGGCGTCCTCGGCACGACGCTCCTGGGCGAGGCCGATCCCTGCGTTCAGGAGGAGGACGGCGACGATCACGATGGCATCGACCGGCAGCCCCTCCGCGCCCTCTGCGAACCAGGCGACGACGGAGACCGCGACGGCCACCAGCAGCAGGTAGACGAGGGGGTCAGCGAACTGGTGGAGGACCTTGCGCCACCAGGGGCTCGCCGCGTGCCTGACGAGCACGTTCGGGCCGTGGGAGGCCAGTCGGTGCGCGGCCTCCGCTGCCGTGAGGCCGGCCTCGGGATCCGTGCCGAGGCGCTCCGCAACGGCTGCGGCAGGAATCGTCGTCGGGTCCATGCTCACTCACCTCGACTCCACTATGCCGTGTGCTGTCACACGGCGAGCAAGGATGTCGCAACCAGCGCCAGAGCCAGTCCTGCCCACTGGACCGGAGCGATGCGCTCCTTGAGGACGGTGGCTGCCAGCAGGATCGTGCCGGCAGGGTAGAGCGCCGTCAGCACGCCGATCACCGACAGGTCGCCGAGCCGGACGCCGAGCAGCAGCAGGGAGTTGGCGACGGCGTCGACGACACCCCCGAGCATCGCCAACCGGACACCGCCGGTGCGAAGGATCGGCGCTGCGCCTCCGTCGCCGGCAGCACGGGAGCGCAGGAGGATGAACCCGATCGCCGCCAGCATGATCAGGCCGTTGACGCCGCGGTTCATCAGCAGCGGCACGAGGCCGGAGTCGTCGGGCGCGAGGTCGATGAGCACGAGGAACGCCCCGATCATGGCGCCAGAGCCGATCGCCATCAGCACGCCGCGGAGCGTCGGACGCACAGCGCCCTTCTCGGGTACGAAACCCACCAGTACGACGGCGACGAGGGCCAGCCCGAGCCCGAAGAAGCCGAGCGTGCCGAGCTGCTCTCCCCGTGCGAGGCCGAAACCCAGCGGTACGAGGGCGGAGATCACGGCGGTCAGCGGGGAAAGGATGCTCATCGGCCCGATCGCGAGGCAGGCGTACAGCAGGGCGATCGCGAGGCACCCGGTGACCCCGGACAGCGCGCCCCAGAACACGGCCTCCTGCGACCAGCGTCCCGGCACGAAAGGCAGGAACACCAGGAGCGCGACAAGGCCGGTGAGCGCAACGACGGCGGTCACCAGCACCGGGTGGGAGCGCCGTGACGCGATGCCGCCGAGGAAGTCGGCAGCACCGAACACCAATGCTGCGAAGGTCCCGATGGCGGCGGTGAGCATGGGCAGAACCCTAGCTGGGCACCATGTAAGCGCTTGCTCTGAATTGCTTACGACCCCGGTCCCGATACGCCTAGGGGACACTTCTTACCCCTCTGGCGACATTGCCAACCGGTGTACATGTCTGCCAGTGTCGAAGTGTCAGAGCGGTCAAACCACGTGCCGACCCTGATGATCTGGCTCCTCAAAGGAGAAAGACGATGGCACGTGGGAACTCCCCCGTCACCGACGTCACCACCCGCGAACAGCGCACCGATGCGCTCCTCGCCCAACTGGCAGAAGCCGTTTCTGAATCCGAGCGCGAAGCCATCACCGCCGAATTGGTCGAGCTGAACCTCGGCCTGTGCGACGCACTCGCCCACCGTTACGTCAACCGCGGCGCCGACCGTGACGACCTCGTCCAGGTTGCCCGGATGGCGCTCTTCATGGCCGTCGGACGCTTCCGTCCGGAAGCCGGCCGCTCATTCGCAGCCTTCGCCGTCCCCACCATCACCGGGGAACTGAAGCGCTACTTCCGTGACCACTGCTGGGTGGTCCGCCCGCCGCGTCGCATCCAGGAGCTGCGCTCCCGGGTGAGCCGCCAGGGTCAGCGCCTCGAGCAGTCGCTGGGCCGCGCGGCCACCACTGCAGAACTCGTCGCAGAACTCGAGGTCGACGAGGACCTGCTGCGTGAATCCCGGGTCGCGGACGGCAGTTTCCGCCCCTGGTCTCTGGACGCTCCCTTCGACACCGACGCCGACGGCTCGCTGGCCTCGACGCTCGCTGACGACGACGAGGCCATCGACCGGCTCACCGACCGCCTCGCCCTGCAGCGGGCGCTGGCGGGAATCAGCAAGCGGGACCAGCTCGTCCTGCGGTGGCGCTTCGAGGAGGGCTGCACCCAGGGCGAGATCGGACGGCGTCTCGGCATCTCCCAGATGCAGGTGTCCCGGATCATCCGGCGCATCCTCGAACAGGCCCGCCGCTCCCTCACGGAGCCGGAGTCGCTGGCCGGCTAGGTGAGTCACTGAGAGCACGTCAACGAGCGGGGCCCGCGCCAGCGGGCCCCGCTCATGCGCTGTCCGGGTCCAGTCCGGTCTCGATCACGCGCTGTGCGAGCTCGCGCAGGCGGATGTTGCGGTCCTGGGAAGCGTGACGAAGCTGCTGGAACGCCTGTCCGGGCGTCACGCGGTGCCGCTCCACGAGGATCCCCACGGCCTGGCCGATCGCGCGGTGGCTCTCGATGGCCCGCTCGAGGTTCGCCTGCCGGTCGGCCAGCTCATCGATGGCGAGCACCCTGTCCACGGCGAGGGCGAAGGCCTGGGCGAGCAGGTCGGCGACGATCTGCTCGTCCGTGCTGACGAAGCGGGGGGCTGCGAACTGCACCCAGGCACGGGTGCCGCTCGCAGCGCTCTGCGGCAGCAGGAGGATCCCGTCCACCGGCTTCGATGGATCCACCGGCTCGCTCAGCGGCGTCCCGGTCAGCCGGACGGCGACCTGCTCGGGCAGGCTGTCGGCGGCGATGGGGCCGGAGGCCGTGAAGGTCTGGGTCGTGCCGGCACCGTCCACCTGCACGGTGGAGTCGCCGTTGAACAGGGTGTGCAGGCCGTCGACGGCGATGCTCACCAGCTGGTCGAGGTGCTCGGCCGTTGCGAAGTCGGACCCCACCCGTGCAGCCGCCTGTCGGCGTTCCAGCGCAACGTGCTCACGCGTGACGTCGCGGAGGGTCTTCAGGATCGCCGTCCGGCCCCTTCCGGGCACCTTGACGGAACTCCCGTAGGCGTCGACCCAGATCGTGCGCCCGTCGCGGTGACGGATCTCGAACTCACCCTGCAGTTCGTCGCCCTGCACGAGGGCCTCCTGGGCCTTGCTGCGGAGCTCGAACGCCTGCGGGTTCGTCTCCGGGTCCGGCCACCACGGGTACGGCGGACGGAGCGGGCCGTCGTCGAGCGACCACCCGACCAGGCGGGTGAAGGCCTCGTTCATCTCCGTGACAAGGCCGTCGGAGTCGGAGATGAGCACTGCCTCCTGCATGGAGGCGACGATGGCGCGGCGCCAGCCGGCGTCGAGGCTGCGGTCGGAGGCCCTGCGCAGGTTGCTCGCAAGACGCGCGCGAAGGTCGCCGAGATCGAAGGGCTTCACGACATAGTCATCGGCGCCGCGCTCGAGGCCGGTGGCGGCAGCCTCCTGTCCGGCCCGTGCCGACAGCATCACCACCGGCAGGTCCTTCAGCTCGGGGTCGCTGCGGATCTCTGCCACCAGCGCGAACCCGTCGAGGCCCGGCATCATCACGTCGGTGAGGAGGAGGTCGGGCCGGCGCGCCCGCGCCGCAGCGAGGGCCTGGAGCCCGTCGGGCACCGTCTCGACCTGGTAGGTGTCGGCGAGCACGTCTGCGAGGTAGCGGGCCATGTCGGTGCTGTCCTCGGCGATCAGCAGGCGGGGACGCGAGGGGGCGTCCGCGGGTGGCACCGGCGGCACGATCGGCTTCTCCCAGCCCTCCGCTTCGGCGAGGAAGGCCTCGACGCCGCGTGGGGTGATCGACCGGCCACCCTCCGCAGCCTGCGGGTACTGCGGCGGCAGGTAGGGCAGCTGGACGGTGAACGTGCTGCCGCGCCCCGGCGCAGACCGCAGGTCGACGGAGCCGCCGAGGAGTTCTGTCAGCTCCTTCACCATGGCGAGGCCGATACCCGCGCCTTCGGAGCTGCGCGCGTGGGAGCGGCGCGCCAGCTGCTCGAAGCGGGCGAAGACCCGGTCGTGGTCGCGCACGGCGATCCCGAGCCCGGTGTCGGTGACCGCGACCTCGAACCCGCCGGGCAGCGGCCGGAGTTGCAGCCGTACCGAGCCGCGCGGGGTGTACTTGAGCGCGTTCGAGAGCAGGTTGAGCACGATGCGCTCGACGATGTCGCGGTCCAGCTGGCCCGGCTGGGGCAGGTTCGGCAGGTCGACGGTGAACTCGAGCCCCGCCCGCTCGATCGCAGGACCGAAACCGGCGGCGAGGGAGCGCAGCAGTGCTGCCACGTCAACCTCCGTGAGGTTGGGCACGATGCGCCCTGCCTCCATGCGGCTGAAGTCGAGCATGGCGTCGACCATGCGGCGCAACCGGACGACATTGCCGCGCACCAGCACCAGCCGTTCGCGCAGCCTTGCCCGCGACGTCCTCGTCGGAGAGCACCTCCTGCAGGGGTGCCGAGATCAGGGAGAGCGGGGTGCGCAGCTCGTGGCTGACGTTGGCGAGGAAGGCCGACTTCGCAGCGTCCAGCTCGCGCAGCGTCTCGGAGTGCTGGCGTTCGAGCGGCCAGCTCGCGCAGGCCGCTGAGGCCGGCACCGATCAGGCCGGCCGCGAGTTCGAGGTAGTCGGCGAACTCACCGTCGGTGCTGAGCTCGCAGGTGCTCCCCACCACCAGCACGAGGGACGGTGCGAGCTGGCCCGGTTCGACGATCGGGCGGGCGAACAGCTCTGAGATGTCGCCCGATCCGGTGAGCTGCAGCACCTCGAGGCGTCCGGAGTTCGTCGCGGCGACGGCGAGCGCGTGGGCCTCCGCTGCGTGGCGTCCGTCGGGATCGGCCACCGGGCCGGACGTGGAGACCGAAGGGCTCAACTCGCCGTAGCCCTGGGTGAGCACCTCGAGCACCCACACCAGGGGCGTGTCGGTGTCGTTCTGGCGCAGTACCGCCGCCGCGCGGGCCGCCACCTGATCGGGCGCTTCCGCGAGGGCGACGGCGTCCGCCAGCCGGGCGAGGATCCCCAGCCGCAGGGAGGCCGCCTGGGTCAGCTCCACGTTTGCTGCTCCTTCGACGCGGGTAGGTGATGAGGGTACATATCAAACCGAAGCAGGAGGATCAAATGGGTATCGACGACAAGGTCAAGAATGCCGCCCAGGAGGCCAAAGGCAAGATCAAGGAGGGTTTCGGTGACCTTACCGACAACCCAAGGCTCGAGGCCGAAGGCAAGGCCGACCAGGCCGCTGCCAACGTCAAGCAGGCTGGCGAAGACGTCAAGGACGCCTTCAAGTCCTAGGAAGAAAGGAACACCTCGATGGCTACCCTCTTGTGGATCCTTGCAGCGATCCTCGTAGTCTCCGGGATTTTCTCGCTGGTCAAGGGGCAGATGCTGTGGGGCATCGTCCTCATCGTCGTCGGCCTGCTCGTCGGTCCTGGCGGCGTCAGCGTCTTCACCTGATCCCCCGCAGTAGCACCCGTCGTCGGCCGTCGCCGTCGACGGGTTCTGCACGCAAGGGGCAATTGTTCACTGCCGTTTGATGGCCTCGATCACCGCGTCGAGAACGTCGGGATCCCAGGTGAGCGCACGCTCCCAGGGAATGCCGAGAAGATTGCAGAAGAACACCGAATGGGCGTCGGGGAAGGTGCGCGTGACCCGGCGCGGCAGCACCGTGTCCGGCACGTCTTCGGCAAGGGAGCTGGCGGTGGCCACCAGGCCGTCATTCGGACTCACCTGTCGCCCTGCGGCGGTCGGCCAGGACAGGAGATCACCCGCAATGAGGGTCACCTCGAGGTGGTCGAGCACGCCGGCCTGCCGCTCGTTCCAGCCGGCGGGGCCGGCGAGGTAACGCCGGGTCACCTGATCGGCAGCGTTGTCCTTCGGCAGCCCGGAAGCCTCTTCCGCGAGCCCCGCCAGCAGAGCCTCCACCCGCTCATCACCACCGATGGCGTCCCGTGTCAGGTCGCCCAGGCGGTGGTCGGCGGCGAAAGCGCCCGTCCACGGAGTGCCGAGGGTGGTCAGCGAGCGCACCGTCAACGGTGATCCACCGGTTGCGAGGACGCGGAGGGCAGCGCGGCTGAACAGCCCGCCCATGGAGTGGCACACCAGGTGGAAAGCCTCGTAGCCGTGCCGCTCGGCGAGGTGGCCGAGGAACCGGGCCACAGACGCCCCGGCGTCATCGATCGAACCGACCGGGTTGACGGTGAGTTCCGCCGGCAGCACTTCGGGCGGGCCGGCGAACCCCGCGAAGCCGGGATCCGCGTCAGCGACCCCGCTCGGGCTGGCCGGCGAGGTGAACACGTCGAAACCGGCGGCAAGGAGGCCGGCGCGCAGGAAGGTGTCGCTGCTGCCGGCGGCCTGGCCCACGGCACAGCCGGCTTCCGGGGTGGTGAACGGGCTGATGGCGCTGCCGCCAGAAACGATGACGACCGCTGTCGATGGGGTGGTCATGAGGTGAGCGAGATCTCCACCATGATCTCCGCCGCCAACTCCTCGAGGTCGGCGCGCACCACTGCCAGGTCGGCGTCCTGCGGCACCCGGGCGACGACCCGCGCCTCGAACAGCCGTCCGCCGGCCATCGGGGCGTCCCTCGTCTCGCTGGAGAAGTCGTCGATGCTGATCAGGTGGCGGCTGAGCACGCCGGAGATGTCGCGCACGATGCCGGGGTGGTCGTTGCCGAGGACGCCGAAGGTGAGCTGGGCACGCTCGTCGACCGCCGGTTCCGCTGCGCCGGCGTGGACGGTGACCTTGAGCATCCCGTCGAGCAGGTCGAGGGACTCGCGGAGGGCAGCGACCCGGTCGTCGGGCACGGAGACAACGACGATGCCCGCAAAGGTGCCGGCGAGCTCTGCGAGCTGGCTGTGCTCCCAGTTGCCACCGTGCGCGGACACGACTTCTGCAAGGGCGGTGACGAGACCGGCGCGATCGTCGCCGACGACGGTGAGGACGAGACTGGACACGTTGGGCATGCTACCGGCGCGATGCCACGAACTACGAGGCCCTGCCCTCCGCGCGTTCCTTCAGGGTGAGCAGCATCTTGCGTGTCATCACCCACGTGATCGGGGCACCGAGGGTCGTGGCCGCCCGCAGCACCGCCTGGGCGATGCCCGGGTTGCGATGGGTCCGCGTCCGGGAGACGAGGCGGCACAGGCCCGGCCCCACCTCGCGGATGGAGAAGGTCCACACCCCGTCCCACGGGTCCTGCGGCGGTCCCTGGCGCAGCACGAGGGTGTGCGGTGGCTCCACCAGCGAGACCCGGAACGCGTAGCCGTCGGGCAGGGGTCCCCAACCGGGCGGGACGAGCCGGACGCTGTCGTCGGGCTCGAGGTGCTGCCAGGCGGGATTGATCTTCTCGGCCGAGTGGATCTCGAGCCCGATGGCCTGTTCGAGGCCGTCGTAGCTGTACATGCCGCCACGGTCCTGGCCGATCTGCACCAGCCAGCTCCAGATGACCTCTGCCGGGGCTGCGATGGTGACGGCCATGGTGGTCTGGTCGGCGGGGGACTCGATCAGCTCGTCGCCGGGATAGCCGGCTGCGATCTCCTCCTCGCTGGCTCCCCAGTGGCTCATCCACCCGATCAGCTGGTAGCCGGCGACGCCGGCCGCGGCTGCTCCCAACAGCACTTTCGATGGGCGCATCGGCGTCCCCTCCTTCCTCCAGGGCCAAAACTAGTCTTCCGCCGACGACCGCGCGGGTGCATCCTGACGTCATGACGGTGTCGCCGTTGCCGCGTGACGGCGCGACCCTGTCCGGCAGGGACCGGAAAGGTCGCACGCTGCGGATTGCCCGTCATTCGGCCACCGAGAGGGTGGTGCTGTCGGTCTGGCAGGACAGCACGTGCCTCGCCACCGTCCGCCTCGCTCCCGAGGACGTCGCCGACCTTGTCGCGCAACTCACCCGGACACTCTTGCCCGCGGACGACGGGCGCCCGGAGGCGATGATTAACTGATCCGGTGCCCAGAGCCCGGAGCCCCCTGCTGACCAGCCTGCTGGACCTTCGCGGTAACGGACGCGCCTGCGTCTACACCGAGCCCATGTGGGGCCTCTCGATGATGCTGGTGCTGCCGTACGCGTCGGTGTTCATGCTGGCGCTCGGCGTGAAGGACCAGCAGATCGGGCTGCTGGCCACCATCTCGATGCTGTCCCAGGTGGTGTTCGGCCTGCTCAGCGGCGTGCTGACCGACAAGCTGGGACGGCGCCTGACGACGGCCGTCTTCGACGTCATCGCGTGGGCGATCCCCTGCCTGATCTGGGCGTTCGCGCAGAACTTCTGGTGGTTCCTCGCTGCGTCCGTCGTCAACGGGGCCTGGCAGGTGACCCAGAACTCGTGGGACTGCCTGCTGGTGGAGGACGTCGACCGCAGCGAGATCACCAAGGTGTACTCGCTGGTGAAGGTGGCCGGCGAGTTCTCGGCGCTGTTCGCGCCGATCGCTGCGCTGCTGGTGTCGCAGTTCGGCCTCGTTCCGGCCGTCCGCGTGCTGTACCTCAACGCCTTCGTGATCATCAGCGCGAAGATCGTGCTGCTGTACCGGCTGACCACGGAGACGGCCGTGGGGAGGCTGCGCAGGGAGCAGACGCGGGGCGTCAGCGCCTGGCGGCTGCTGAGGGAGTACCGCGGCGTCCTTCCGCTGATCCTGCGGTCGAAGGGCACCCTGTTCTCCCTCGCCATCGCCGCCATCGTCGGGGCCGTCGCCCTCGTCAACGGACCTTCTGGCAGGTGGTGATCAACCAGCACCTCGGCGTGCCCGACCCGTTGCTGCCGTTCTTCCCGATGGTGCGGTCGGTGCTGTCCGTGGTGTTCTTCTTCACCGTGATTCCGTGGCTGACCCACGAGAAGCACCTGCAGCGGCCGACGCTGTGGGGCTTCCTGAGCTACCTCGGCGGGCAGGTCCTGCTGGTCCTCATCCCCGCGGCTGCCGGCGGGCCCGGATGGTCGACCTATGCGCTGCTCGGGGTGTGCCTGCTGCTGGACGCCTTCGGCGCCAGCATCCTGTTCATGCTCGCCGAATCGCTCGTGGCCCTGCACGTGGACCGTGACGAGCGCTCGCGAGTGATGGCGATCCAGCGCACGGTCGTGATGCTGGTCACCGCCCCGTTCGGCTGGATCTCCGGGCTGGCTGTCCGGCATCGACCGCACCTGGCCGTTCATCCTCACCTCGGTGCTGCTCGCGCTCGGCATCGCGGTGACGTCGCGCTTCTGGGTCACCACCCACACCGACCCCGCCGAAGCCATCGTCTGAGCGATCAGCGTGCACCCTTTCCGACCGAACACGGTCAAGAAGGGTGCGCGGTGTGGGAGGTCACCGTGGTGAGGGCCTCCTCGACGTCCGATTCGCGCCAGGGGCGCACGACCCTTGCCACCTCGACACCGTCGGAGAGGAAGACCAGCGTGGGCCAGAGCTTCACGCGGTACGAGCGGCCAAGCGGCCGGCCCTTCCCGTCCTCCACCAGCATGCGGCGCGGGCCGTCCGCCGTGTCGAGCACCGGATCGATCACCTTCTCCGCCGCGCGGCAGTAGCCGCACCAGTCCGTGCCGAACTGCAGCACGGTGACGCCGGGGAGGGCGTCGGCCTGCTCGCGGGTGATGGTTTCCGGCAGGTATTCGTGGGCCATGCCGGTCAGGATAGTTCGGCCCTAGTAGCGGGTCTCGAGCATGGTGCAGCCCGTCTCGGTGCGGTACGGGCCGTGCGGCATGCCGATCGGACGGCAGGCGTACTCGCCGGCGTGGAACGTGCGGCCGAGGGTGAGGTCGGTCAGGTCGCCCTCGAGCAGGTAGACCTCCTCGACGTACTCGTGACGGATGACCCCGGAGGCCGTGGTGTCCAGCCCTGGCTCCCAGCGGGCAAGGCGGGTGAGGAGGGCGCCCTCCCCGCGGCTGAGCACCCGCTCCTCCACTCCCGGCGAGCCGGGGGCCGCCGTCCAGGCCACATCCGGAGGTGTCGAAGAACTCCCGCTCCTGTTTCATACGACCGAGCATGCCAGTGCCGGGCCCTATGCTCCCCCCAACGAGACAGCCAGGGGGGACGACAGATGACAGCAGGCATCAGCATCGGCCGGGAGGTGCCGTTCCCCGCGTTGACGGAGCCCACGTTGCTCGTCATCGGGTACGCCGGACGCGACGAGGCCGCGGTCCGCCACCACATCGACGAGCTGGCAGCGATCGGCATCGCGCCGCCGCCGCAGGTGCCGATGGTCTACCACCTCGCGGCGGAGCTGCTCACGACGGCTCGTCACCTGCCGAAACCGGGACCGCGCACCTCCGGAGAGGTCGAACCCGTCCTCGTGCGGGCGGCCGGCGACTGGTACCTCGCTGTCGGATCCGACCACACCGACAGGGAGCTCGAGGCCGTCGACGTCCGTGACTCCAAGGCCGCCTGCCCCAAGCCTGTCTCCGGCTCGGCGATCCGGCTGGACGTCAACCCGGCAGCCTTCGGCCTCGACCAGGCCTGGGACACGATCGGGGTCGCCAGCTGGATCGACGGCGACCCCTATCAGGGCGGCACGCTGTCAGCGCTGCGGGTGCCCAGCGACCTGGTCGCCCGCGCGACCGCCGAAGCGCCCGTCGGCGACCTGGTGGTCTTCTGCGGCACCGTCCCGCTGCTCGACGGCTCGTTCCGCTACGGCGAGACGTTCGCCGCGTCGATGAGCGGCGGCGACTGGACGCTCACCCTTGAGTACTCACTCTCGGACCGGGAGGCCTGATGCGCGTCGCACTCGTCCAGCTCACCAGTGGGCACGACGTCGAGGCCAACCTGGCGAAGATCATCGCAACGGCCCGTTCGGCGGCTGCAAAGGGCGCGGAGCTGCTGGTCTACCCGGAGGCGACGATGTTCGCCTTCGGGGCGTCGCTGACCGAGATCGCCCAACCGATCGACGGCCCGTTCGCCACGGCCGTCCATGACCTCGCCGCAGAGCTGGGCGTGACGATCATCGTCGGCATGTTCACCCCCGCCGATGACGGCCGGGTGTTCAACACCTTGCTCGTCGCGGAGCCCGACCGGGACCTCCGGCTACGACAAGATCCACCTCTTCGACGCGTTCGGCTTCCAGGAGTCGCGCACCGTAGCCCCGGGACGGGAATTGCGCCGGATTGCTCTTGGTGGGACCACTGTCGGCCTCGCCACCTGCTACGACGTGCGTTTCCCGTCGCTGTTCGTCGAGAACGCTGCCGCCGGGGCGCAGGTTTCTGTCGTGAGCGCCTCCTGGGGCGCCGGGCCGGGGAAGGTCGAACAGTGGGAGCTCCTGTGCCGGGCCCGCGCGATCGACAGCACCGGCTTCGTCATCGCCTGCGACCAGGCCGACCCGGCAGTGCACGGCGTGGTGGCCGGCTCGGCGCCCACCGGCGTCGGGCACAGCATGGTGGTCTCCCCGTACGGCGAGGTGCTCGGCCGCCTCGGCTCCGGCGAGGACACCCTGATCGTCGATCTCGACCTCGCAACCGTTGCCGAGGCCCGCGAGGCGATCCCGGTGCTCCGGAACCGTCGGCCCCTCACCTGACGTCAGGCGGAGATCCGCACGCCCGCGTTGATCTGGGGAAGCTCCATGAAGGTGCGTCCGGGGGCGATCTTGAGCGGGCTGCCGTCCTCGAGCGTGAACTGGAAGAGGTCGGTGATCGCTGCCTTCGTCCAGGTGCCCTTCACGTAGCTGCCCCCGTGGAGGTAGTAGAAGGTGCCGTGCCCGTTGATGATGTCCACCACCGGATCCGGGGCACCACCGCCGGCGTAGATCTTGTCCATCTTCCACTTCGCCCGCACGACCAGCACGTTGTCGGTGCTCACCCGGTGGCCGTCCAGCAGGATGTGCTTCCCGAAGGGCTCGTTGCGCAGGTAGCGGCCGCTCTCCGCGTCGTAGGTGTAACCGGTGTTGAACGTCTCGCCCGGTCCCCACGGGACCGACACCGACCGGGCCGGCTTGCCGGACACCTCGGTGGAGACCTGCTCTTCGCCGATGGCGAAGGGCAGGTAGGGCCGCGTGGGCGCCGCCTTCATATGGACGGCCAGCTTGCGCAGCTCGTCGGGCCGGCAGAAGACCGAATGCACCCGCGCCCGGTGCGGCATCGTGTAGTAGGCGTCCGTGCCGTGGATGCCCAGCTTGAACGAGTAGAGGTTCTCGAGGGTGGCGGCGTGCGCCTCGACGTAGTGCATCACCCACCGTGCGGCAGCGGTGTTGCCGAAGACCGGCTTGATGGGGCTGAGCAGCGGCACGTCGACCGGACGGATGGACCGCACCGGCCCGACAAGTTCGGGGAACCGGCTGTGGAAGACAGCGCACAGGCGGGTGTAGCTGATGCCGTTCGGCTCGACGAACACGATGTCGGCAGCGTTCACGCCGGCCTGCGGGTGGGCGGACGCGACGTCCGACACCTTGATGGCGACCGCTGCATGGTCGAGCAGGGTCGTGCCGGTGAGCAGCCGGCCGGTCAGCGGCGCGCGGGGACGGGTGTCGACGGTCGGGGTCGGTGACGGCGACGGTGACGGCGTTGCGACGGACGTCGGTGGCGCTGTCGCAGCGGCGTTCGCCTGCGCACCTGCCGGGGACGTGACGCCGCAGCCGGACGTCGCGGCGCCGGCGGCACCCAGCATCGCCACCAGGGCCGTTCGACGGCTCAGCATGGGCACCCATCCCTCAGGCTTTCAAGGGAGCCTCAACGCTCCCGAAAGCACGCTAGTGGAGCACCTGTGGCCCGCACGGGAAAAGTGCGGGATCCACAGGTGTTCGACAGCCCTGCTCAGCCCTGGACGGTGAGGACGACGCTGGTGGCGGTGTCGGTCACGCTCGAGGAGCCGCCCACCCAGACGTCGATCTCGGTCGCGTCCTGCACCCAGCCGCGGCTCGCTGCGCTCCAGTAGCGCAGCTGGTCGGGGCCGAGGCCGAACGTGACCGTCCGGGTCTCTCCGCCGGCGAGCGTGATGCGCTCGAAGCCCTTGAGCTCCCTGATCGGTCGGGTGCTCTCGCCGTGGCGCTGGTGGATGTACAGCTGCACGACCTCATCGGCTGTGACGCCGGAGGTGTTGGTGACCTCCACCGACACCGTCGTCGAAGCCCCGACGCCGATCGTCGCCGGCTCAAGGTGGACAGCGCCGTAGCCGAACTCCGCGTACGAGAGCCCGTGACCGAAGACGTACAGCGGCGTGGACTCCTCGTCCCAGTAGCGCTTGTGGCTGTTCTCCGGCTGGAAGGTCCGGTAGTGGTTGTAGATCATCGGCACCTGCCCGACGGTGCGCGGCCAGGTGAACGGCAGCCTGCCGCCGGGGACGACGTCGCCGAACAGTGCAGCCGCGACAGCTTCCCCGCCGCGGGTGCCGGGGTACCAGACCTGGAGGATCGAGGGCACGTGCGCGTCGGCCCAGCGCAGGTCGAGCGGACGCCCGGACATGACGAGCGCAACGGTCGGCGTCCCGGTCTCGACGACGGCCTGCAACAGCTCCAGCTGGCGGCCGGGCAGGTCGAGGGTCGAGCTGGAAGCGAACTCGCCGATCATGTTCTGGTTCTGGCCGATGACGACGACGGCGACCTCGGAGCCGCGCGCCAGCTCGACGGCTGCCGCCAGCTCCGCGTCGTCGTCGAAGTCGTCGGGCGTGCTCGGCAGGCCGTGATCCATGTCATCGAACATGGAGGAGAACACCCGCTTCCCGGTACGGACGCCGGTGGCGTACTTCACCGTAATACCTTCGCCGGCCCGCGCCTTGATGCCGCCGAGGATCGTGACGGTCTCCTCGACGTCGTGGTCGAAGACCCACGGTCCGAGGGTGTCGCGCGGGGAGTCGGCCAGCTGGCCGATGACGGCGATGCTCTTCTGGCCGGCCAACGGCAACAGGCCACCCTCGTTCTTCAGGAGGACGAGGGTCTTCTCCGCCGCCGCCCGGGAGACGTCACGGTGCGCGGGGTCGGCGAGGACGGCCGGCGTGGCGTCCTCATCGACGAACGGATGCTCGAACAGGCCGAGGCGGAACTTGGCGAGCAGCACGCGCCGCACAGCCTGGTCGAGGGTGGCCTCGGTGACCTGCCCGGCGGCGACGGCCTCGGGAAGCCTGCCGAACGCCGGATCGAACATGCACATCTCCATGTCGAGGCCGGCGTTGAGCGCGCGGGCGCCGGCGTCGGTGAGGTCCTTCGCGAAGTGCTGCACCTCGAGCGAGCGGACGGCATTGGCATCGCTGACCACCCAGCCGTCGAAGCCGAACTCGTCGCGCAGGATGTCGGTGAGCAGCCAGCGGTTGCCGCTGGCCGGGACGCCGTTGAGGTCCATGTAGGCGCTCATGATGTTGCCGGCGCCGGCCTCGATCGCCGCCCGGAACGGCTGCAGGTAGACGTTGTGCAGCTCCGAGTCGGAGATGTCGGAGTCCTCGTAGTCGCGACCGCCGAGGGCGGCGCCGTACCCGGCGAAGTGCTTCGGCCCTGAGATCACCCGATCGGTAGCGCCCGGCTCACCCTGGAAGCCACGCACCTGCGCAGCAGCAACAGCAGCACCGAGCACGGGGTCCTCACCGGCGCCCTCGATGATGCGGCCCCATCGGGGGTCGCGGGCGATGTCGACCATCGGGGCGAAGGTCCAGTGGACGCCGACGGAGCGCGCCTCGCGCGCGGCGACGGCCTGCGCATCGGTGGCTGTCGACGGGTCCCAGGACGCGGCCATCGCGATCGGCACCGGCATGATCGTGCGCAGGCCGTGGATGACGTCGAAGCCGAAGATGAGCGGGATGCCCAGGCGGCTGCCGTCGATGGCCTTGTGCTGCAGGCGGTTGTGGAGGGCGGGGTCCACGACGAACAGCAGGGAGCCGGCGTCGCCCCGCTCGAGGGCGTCCTCGACCTTCCTCGGCTGCTGGGCGAAGTCGCGGGCCTCCTCCGGCATCGCTGCCAGCGTGGCCTCGTCGGGAAGCTCGCCGCTACCGAAGTAGAAGTACTGGCTCAGTTGGCCGGCCTTCTCCTCCAGTGTGAGCCGGGCGAGCAGGTCATCGGTGCGCTCTTCGGGGCTGCGTGCTGGGTCCTGGAACGGCAGGGTGGTCATCTTTGGCCTCTCGTTTTCGTGCATTTCAGGTTATGACTCCTGGCCTGCGAGGGCTAGCTCGGGGTCAGGAAGACGGCGGAAGAACGGACGCAGTCCGAGGCAACGGAGCACGTACCAGATCACATTGAACAGGGCGACGACCCAGGAGATCGAGAGCGCGATGATCGTCCCCGGGTCGTTCACGTACAGCGACCAGACCAGCCACAGCGTGAGGTTGACGAAGCCCAGTCCCATCGACAGCGGTGATACTCCGCGGACGTGCTCGGACCGCACGAGCTCGACGGACTGGGAAGCGGTGATCGCAATGCCGGGGAAGATCGCGACGATCCCGTACGCGGCAGAGCCGAGGAAGCCGTCGACGGCGATCATCGTTGCCGCGACGGCGAAGCTCGGCAGCATGGTGGGGAGCACGCGGCGGCCCAGCACCCGCGACATCAGCACGAGGATCGGGATGGTGGTGAACAGTGCCAGCGCGCTACTGAGGATCTGCGGCAGCTGGCCGATGTTGATGCCGTGCATGGCCCAGGCGATGTTCAGCACGAGGGCGGTCTGCCAGCCGACGAGCGAAAGGCCTTCGACATTCCCCGTACGTGCGAGTCGGACGAGCTGAGGTGTGGCGAGGAACGTGCCGACGATGGTCGCCGTCCAGCCGAGCAGTTCGACAGGCGTCACAGCAGTTCCCTTCTTCCTCGGCGGGAACTCGATCTGGGAGCGCTCTCAGGGCGCTCCGCCGACATTGACGTCCGCGGTGGTGATGTTGTTCGAAGATTACGCCGTCAGCGCGCCCGATGTGACCGGATCGCGCGATCTGGAAGCCGCCGGCTAGTGCTGCGCCGGAGCCTGCAGGAGCGTGCTGAGTGATTGCAGCGCCGCGGGCTGGATCCAGTAGTGCACCCAGGTGCCGCGCCGCTCGCAGTCGACCAGCCCTGCCTCGCGCAGGATCTTGAGGTGGTGGCTGATCGTCGGCCCGGAAAGGGCGAAGTGCGGGGTGAGGTCGCAGACGCAGATCTCGTTCTGGGCCGCGATCATCGCGGCCAGTCGCAGGCGCACGGGATCGCCGAGGGCCTTGAACATCGGTGCGATCCGGGCGGCCGCCGCTTCATCCATCGTCGTCGTGGCGAGCTGGCAGCACGCGTCGTTGGCGAGGACAGTGAGTTCTTTGGGCACGCTCCTATCTTGACATACTTCGAAACAGTGGAGAAGACTCTGTTTCGATGAACGTCTAGGTAAGGAGACCACCGTGCCCGACCAACTCGAACTCCGTGAAGCTGTCCGGGAGCGCTACGCGAGCGCGGCGCGGAGCTCGCTGCAACAGGTCAGCAGTAGCTGCTGCGGCACCTCGTGCTGCGGCGACGGCGTCGACCCGGTGAGCTCGGGACTGTACGAGGAGGGCGAAGCCCCTTCGGCGGGTGCCCTCGCCGCGTCCCTTGGCTGCGGAAACCCGACAGCGTTGACGGAACTGCTGCCCGGCCAGGACGTGCTCGACCTCGGCTCTGGCGGTGGGCTCGACGTGTTGCTCTCGGCGCGACGTGTCGCCCCCGACGGCATGGCCTACGGCCTGGACATGACCGACGAGATGCTCGAACTCGCCGAGCGGAACCGGGCAGAGGCCGGCATCACCAACGTGACGTTCATCAAGGGCACGATCGAGGACATCCCGCTCCCGGATGCCAGCGTCGACGTGGTGATCTCCAACTGCGTGATCAACCTCTCCACCGACAAGGACGCCGTGCTGCGCGAGGCATTCCGCGTGCTGCGTCCGGGCGGACGGTTCGCGGTCTCCGACATCGTCCTGCTGCGCCCCCTCGCGCCGGAGTGGGTGTCGCTCGTGGGGCTGTGGACCGGTTGCATCGCCGGAGCCCTCGTGGACGCCGACTACCTCGCCAAGCTCGAGGCTGCGGGGTTCACCGACGCCGGCATCCAGGTGACCCGCACCTACACCCGCGACGACCTGATCGACATGGCTGCCACCCTGCCGCCGGGAAGCCTTCCGGAAGGTGTCACACCCGAGGAGGCGATCGTCAGTCTTGAGGGCGCCTTCGCCAGCGCCTTCATCCGTGCAGCGAAGGTGGACCGTCCGTAGCGGGTAGAAACACTCCATGCACTACGTCGAACACGGGACGGGACGCCCGGTGCTGGTGCTGCACGGTGCCGGCGTCGACCATCGCGAGACGGAGGCGTGCTTCGAGCCAGCCTTCGCCGGCACCGCGGGCCTGCGCCGGATCTACCCGGACCTGCCCGGGATGGGATTGAGCACCGCCGACTCCCTGCGGAGTGGCGACGACGTACTCGATGCGCTGCTCGCCTTCGCTGACGAGGTGGCCGAGGGGAGCGACTACCTGCTGGTCGGCCACTCCCTCGGCGGGTACTACGCGCAGGCGATGGCTGAGCGACGTCCGGAGCAGGCGGCCGGCCTGGCGCTGGTCTGCCCGTTCCTGCCGGGCATGCGCGACGTCCCGGAGCACAGGGTCGTCCGTGGCCCTGGCGACCTCGGCGATGAGGTGTTCCGTGGCTACTTCGTGGACCAGACCGCCGAGATGCTCGAGCGCTACGAGCGGTTCGTCGCACCGTCCGCCGACCTCGTCGACCAGGCGGCGGCCGAGCGCATCGGCGAGCGCTGGGAGCTGACCCACAGGTCGGTCGAGGCCTACGGCGGCCCGGTGGCGATCATCGCTGGACGCCTCGACTCGACGGTGGGCTACGCAGCGGCCGTCGACCTGCTGGAGGACTACCTGCACGCCTCACTCGCCGTTGTCGACGACGCGGGGCACGCGCTCCCGCATGAGCAGCCTGGGCTCCTTCGGGCGTTACTCGCCGACTGGCTCAGCCGTGTCGAACGGTCACGCTGAGCGTTGGAACACCCGCACGGCCGACGTGATCAAGGGCACCTGGAGCGGGAGGCGGGCGATCGCGGCGAGCCGGTAGCCGATCGGCCGGTCCTTGAAGACCCGGATGGTGTTGACGTTGGCGGGGAAGACGGCGACGAACAGGGCTGCAGCAGCAAGGGCGGAGATCCGACGCGTGCGTGGCATCAGCAGTCCGGCGCCAATCGCGAGTTCTGCCACCCCGGACGCGTAGGTGAGCGCCCGCTTCGAGATCGGGATCTCCTCGGGAATGATCGAGTCGAAGCCCTTCGGAGTGGCGAAGTGCAGGATTCCCGTCGCGATCAGGCAGGCGCCCATGACATAGGCCTGCCGGGACCCGTCCGCCGTGGAGCCGGGGAACTTCACAGCTGGCCCGTTTCCGTGAGTGTGCGGGCCACCTCGCGGAGCTTCACGTTCAGCTCACGCGACGAGTTGCGCAGGATGTCGAAGGCGTCCTCGGGCGTGATCCTGAGCCGCTCCATGAGGATGCCCTTCGCCTGGCCGATCACGTCGCGGGCGAACAGGGCCTCCTGCAGTTGGGCGCCGAGGGTTTCGAGGGTGCCGCGTTCGCCCACGGCGCGGGCGGCGAGGGAGGCGTGCGCCGCAAGGATGAAGCCGAGCTGCTCGGCGGCGTCGTCGAACGAGCCGGGCGTCGTGCCGTAGGTGGTCAGCGAGCCGCCGCCGTCCGCCGTGGACGCCGGGAGCTGGTAGGCAACGGCGGACTGCACGCCGGCATCGATCGGATGGTTGCCCAGCCGTGGCCAACGCTCGTCGGGGAACGAGGGCGCAGAGACGAGCGCGATGGCGACGGCGTCGAGGGATGGACCTTCTTCTGCGCGGTACTGCGTCTGGTCGGCGGCACTCGCCACCGGATGGGTGCTGGCCGCTGTGCGGTAACCGTCGTCCACCGTGAGCGTGACGCTGGCGTAGCTGCACCCGGCAACCGTCGCGACGGCGACCTCAGCGATCCGCTGGAGGACCTCTTCGAAGGAGCGGGACCCGTACAGCTGTTCGGCGATGTCGGCGAAGGCCAGTGCCAGCAGGGTCGGCGAGCCATCGGTCAGGCGGCGCTTCGCTGCCTCGTCCCGCTCGAGGTCGATGCCCTGGCGCACCGTGCGCAGCGATGCCCGCAGTTCCGCTGCCCGGGAGCGTGCGGCCCGGATGGCAGTCAGGTCGGGGTTCGGCGCACCGGACATCCCGAGCTCGACGGCCCGCAACTCCAGTTCCCGCTCCCACGCGTCCAGCTCTGCCTCGCGGAGGTCCGCGGCGGCGTCCCGGGCATCAGCCACGACCTCACGGCTGTCGGCGGCACCGTCCCGCCAGTTCGCGACGAACGCACGTCGCTCGGCCAACCATGCTTGCTCGTCCTGATCCGGCACACCCCCAGCGTGCGCCACAGACTGCGAATTGCCTAGCCCCAATGGACTGGTGGACCAGGGACCTTGATGGTCAGAACAGCCCGAGCCCCGACAGCGCCTTGATCAGGAACCAGGTGCCGAACACGAGGCCCAGCACGATCATGATCACGCGGTTGTACTTCGCAAGGGTCGCGTTGACGCTGTCCAGGAGCTTGGCCGAACGCTCCGGGGTGGCGAAAGCAACGACGAGCAGGATCAGGTGGATGGACTCGGTGAGCACAACGAACACGATGAAGGTCGTGATGGACGCGGCGGTGCCGAGCCCGGCTTCGCCGATGGCCGCGATCGCACCGAGCGTGAACACCCAGAACTTGGCGCCGATGGCCAGGATGCCGGCGCCGAGCGCGTAGGCCTTGCCCGGAGTGACGCTCTCGATCATCGCCATCCACTTGGGCGGCGGGGCGTCCTCGTCGGGGTGGTTGAGGAAGCTCTTCGCGGCCGTGACGTAGAACAGCACCGCGAGGACGAGGAGCAGTAGTGAGATCGCCGTTCCCGGCCCACCCTTGGACGCCGCGTCGGAGCTCGCCGAGCCGAGGACGAGCCCGAACAGCAGTCCCTGCAGCAGTCGTACGGTGGTCATGCCCGCCACCCACGCGACCGCGGTGATCCTGCCTGCCTTGGAACGCAGGAGCATCACCGTGATGATGATCTGGATCGGGACGAGGGCGCCACCGATGATCAGCGGGACCAGCGAGGCCCAGAGGTTGGTCATTCAGGAGCCCTTCTGTTGATGAGGCGGAGCGCCTACTGGCTGGCGAGGGCCCCGCGGGCCTGCCCAACGTGTTCCTCGGCGCGATGCGCAGGGGTCAATGCGGGGTGCAACTCGATGTCGATGCGGCGGATCGTTCCCGTGAAGGGGAACCGCAGGGGGTAGGGGCCCACGGGGGACCCGGTGTCGACGCCGACGTCGAGCGTCTCGCCGCTCATGGAGAACAGGAACGGCACGGTCCGGTCGATGCGGCCCTGCGCGACCTCGCGGCCGTCGACGGTGAGCACCGCGAGCCCACCCTTGCCGAGGCCGCCACCGTCGTAGTCGAACCGGACACCGAGCTCGACCTCGCCGATGGGCAGTGTCTCCGAGCCGGCGATCGTTGTCACGATCCGCCCGTACAGGTTGTAGTGGTAGACCGGGCGCCCGTCCTGGACGTAGAGCGACCAGCCCGCCATGTTGCCGCCCTGGCAGATCACGACGCCCTCGGCGCCGCCGTCCGGGATGGCCACCTTCGCGCTCAGATCGAACGAGGTGTTCTTCAGGCTCACCGACGCCAGTTCGGGCAGCCGGACGTGATCGCGGTAGAGCGTGAAGCTGGTCTTCCCCTCGAGCAGGCTCGGCCGGTTGTGGGGAAGCGCTCGCAGGGTCGTCTGGTCACTCAGCGGGTAGACCTGGTACGCCTTCGCCTCGGAGTCGAAGATCGCCTGGAGTTCGGCCAGCTTCTCCGGATACGCGGCAGCGAGGTCCTCGGCCTCGCTGAAGTCGTCGTCGATCCTGTACAGCTCCCAGCGTTCGGTCTCACCGAACTCGACGGCCTGGGACCGCGTCCACGGCAGGCGCCCGTGGAAGCAGGCCGCCACCCAGCCGTCGTGGTAGATCGCCCGGTTGCCGAGGATCTCGAAGTACTGGGTCGTACGCCGTCCTGCGGCTTCGGCGTCGTCGAAGGAGTAGCGCATGCTCACACCTTCGATGGGCCGCTGCTCGATGCCGTTGACCATGGTCGGCTCGGTGACACCGGCGACGTCAAGGATCGTCGGCACGAGGTCGATGACGTGGTGGAACTGGCTGCGCAGGCCGCCCCTGGAGGCGATGCCCTTGGGCCAGGAGATGGCCATACCGTTGCGGCTGCCGCCGAAGTGGGACGCGACCTGCTTCATCCACTGGAACGGGGCGTCGAGCGCCCATGCCCACGCCACGTTGAAGTGGTTCTCGCACTTCGGCGACCCGAAGTCGTCGATGTGGGCCAGGAGCCACTCGGGATCCTCGGGCTCGCCGTTCTGGAACGAGGGCGAGCTCCACGCACCGTGGATGGTCCCCTCGCCGGAGGCACCGTTGTCGCCCATCAGGTACACGATCATGGTGTTCTCGGCCTGGCCGAGTTCGTCGAGGGAGTCCAGCACCCGGGCGACCTGGGCGTCGGTGTGGGCGAGGAAGCCCGCGTACACCTCCATCAGGCGTCGCGCGACCGGCTTGTACCGGTCCGGGTACTCGTCCCAGGACGGGATCTGCTCGGGACGTGGGGTGAGCGCCGTGCCGGGCGGGATGATCCCGAGCTCCAGCTGGCGCTCGTGGATCTCCTGGCGCAGGGCGTCCCACCCGTCGTCGAAGCGCCCCTGGAACTTCTCGATCCACTCCGGCCAGACGTGGTGGGGGGCATGGGTGGCACCCGGAGAGAAGTACACGAAGAAGGGCTTGTCCGGCGCGGCAGCCTTCTGCAGCCTCATCCACTCAATGGTGCGGTCGGCCAGGTCTTCGGTGAGGTGGTAGTCCTCGCGGCCGGCGTAAGGCTCGATCGGAGTCGTCTGGTCGTAGAGCGCCGGCTCCCACTGGGACGCCTCACCGCCGAGGAAGCCGTAGAAGCGCTCGAAACCGAGGCCCGTGGGCCAGCGGTCGAACGGGCCGGCCGGGCTCGTCTCCCACATCGGCGTGACGTGGGCCTTGCCGAACATCGCGGTGCTGTAGCCGTTGAGCCGCAGGATTTCGGCGACGGTCGCTGTGCTCCGCGGAATGATGCCGTCGTAGCCCGGGAAGCCGTAGGCGATCTCGGAGATCCCGCCCATGTGGGCGCTGTGGTGGTTCCGCCCCGTGAGAAGGGCCGCACGAGTCGGTGAGCACAGGGCTGTGGTGTGGAACCGGTTGTAGGCGACGCCCTCAGCTGCGACCCGGTCGAGCGCCGGGGTCGGCACCGGACCGCCGAACGTGCTCGCCGCGCCGAAGCCGACGTCGTCATACATGACCACGATGACGTTGGGTGCCCCCGCGGGAGCCTGTTCGATCTCCGGGCGCGAGGGTGTCGATTCGGTCGCCAGCTCGGTGATCACACCGCCGAAAGGCGGCTGCGACCTCGGCAGGTGGCCGGCTTCGTTGTCTTGTGTCGGCATGCTGACCTCCGAAGTAAGGCGCATCAACGAGATCCCGGATGGTGGCCCGGTGCGGTCACTCTTTCACACGGACATGGCACCGATGGGTCGAATTGGAGATCAGCCGGGGATGACGACACAGGCCCCGGCCGCCACGCCGTATCGCGTGGCGGGCCGGGGCCCGGCAAGACGCGAGCGATCAGCCAGCCAGGACCTTCGCCTTTTCGGCTGCGAACTCCTCCTCGGTGAGCAGGCCGGCAGCCTTGAGCTCGCCGAGCTCCTTGATCTTGCTGATCTTGTCCTCTATCGGGACTGCGGCCGGTGCCGGCGGCTCCTGGAAGGCCTGTTGCTGGGCAGCCTGCTGTGCGGCCGCCTGGGCGACGGCCTGGTCGATCATCTGCTGCTGGTGAATCGCATCCAGTTCCTGCTGCGCCGCAGACCCCGCCTGGGCCTGCTGAGCCTTGTTGGCCTGGCTGGCCCGCATGGAGCCGGAAACGGCGGTGGCGGTGCCGGCGATGACCGCCGTGCGTGCCATGGTGCCCATCAGTCCGGGGCGTCCCATCCTTCTGCGCATGTCTCTACTCCTCATCCAGTGCCGCGATGGCCGCCAGCACGATCGGTCGGGGGATTCGGTCTTGGGAGATCAGCTGACCGTCGGACTCGCGCACCGCGGCGGCGAGCCGGGAGAGCCAGGCGTTCTCCCAGACGATCACGAGGGCCGAGGTCCCGGGCTCGAGGCCGAGGGCGACCTCGTCGAGGTCCTCGTCGTTGAGCAGGTCGAACTGCTCGCCGGTGGCGCTCTCGTAGGCTTCGGCCACATCGGCGTCCTCGGCTTCGAGGACGGACGACTCGCCGTCTGCATCCTTGGAGACGAAGGCGAGGTCGAGGATGCGGATCGTCCCGCTGGACTGGAGCTCCGCAAGGGCGGGAGCTACGTCGCCGTTGAAGTTGTTGCCCTCGAAGAGGATTGTGGCCACATCCACGGGGCCGACGGTTTCGGGGTCGAGTACACGTGTCATGCGGAAATCCTTGCACATTCGCAGGTGCCCCGCGATGGCGACGACGAAAACTCGGGCAACGCCGAAACGCCGCGAAAACCCTCCCCTAATGACGCCAAATAGGCCGGGTTCAGCGACCATCACGTCGTTGTACTCGCCCGATCCTTGAGCGAGCATGCGGACTCCGGCGCGCCCGCCTTCACCGAAGAAGAGACTCACCTGCAAGGACACCGGCCCCCCTCACAGGCCGAGGTACCCCTTCACCTGCTCGGCGGGGTGATGCGCGAAATCGGCATTCTCGGCCAAGATGAGCGCTGTCGGATCGGGGACGCCATGGCAAAAGGTCGAGCACGCGTGGGTCAACCAGTGGTGGAAGAGCGCGGCAAGGCAGCGCCGTCGGCCGCCTTCACAGAGGCCCGGGCGAGAGGGCGCTCAGCTCGCGGGACGGCGCCGCTGGCCGAACATGCGCGCTTCGCCCCTGCCCCGGATCGGGCGGACCCCGTCGAGCTGCTCGAGCGCCAGGGAGCCGACCGTGTCGCCGAGCTCCTGCCGGTGAGGTACGGACGAATGGTGTCCTCGGCGTTCGCGTTCTACCGCGGAGCGGCGGCGGTGATGGCTGCGGACCTCGCGTCGACCCCCCACTCGGGGCTGCGCGTGCAGCTGTGCGGTGACGCGCACCTGAGCAACTTCGGCTTCTACGCCACACCCGAACGCAACCTTGTGTTCGACCTCAACGACTTCGACGAGACCCTGCCCGGCCCGTTCGAGTGGGACGTCAAGCGGCTGGCGGCGAGCCTCGAGATCGCCTGCCGGAGCCGGTCGTTCACAAGGGGCGAGACACGCAGGGTCGTGCTCGAGGGCGTCCGCGCCTACCGGGAGGCGATGCGAGAGTTCGCGGGGATGCCGAACCTGGCCGTGTGGTACGCCCGCCTGGACGCCAGACAGGTCCTGGCCGAGCTCCGTGGCAACACGAGCGCCGCGCGCCTGCGCAGGGCGGAGGATCGGCTGGCAAAGGCAGCGACGCGTGACAACCTGCACGCCTTCCGCCGACTCACGGCCGTTGTGGACGGGCAGACCCGGATCGTCTCGGACCCACCCCTCCTCGTGCCGGTGGACGACTTGTTTCCCGCCGAGGTCGCTGGGCCCATCTTCGACCAGATGAGCGCGTTGCTCGCCGCCTATCGGGTCAGTCTCGCCTCCGACCGCCAGCACCTGTTCGACCAGTACCGTTTTGTGCACATGGCCCGCAAGGTGGTCGGCGTCGGCAGCGTGGGAACAAGGGCATGGGTGCTGCTGCTCCAGGGTGCCCACTCCGGTGATCCGCTGTTCCTGCAGGCGAAGGAAGCGCAGGCGTCGGTGCTGGCCCCGTACCTCGGCGACAGCGAGTACTCCCACCACGGAGAACGGGTGGTGGCGGGTCAGCGACTGCTGCAGGCCGCGAGCGACATCTTCCTCGGCTGGCAACGGACGACCGGCCCGCTGGGCGTGGATCGTGACTACTACGTGCGCCAGCTCAGGGACTGGAAGGCCTCCGTCGATCTGGGGAACGTGCTCCCCGGTGGGCTGGGGGTCTACGCACGGATCTGCGGATGGACCCTGGCCCGCGCCCACGCGCGTTCCGGTGACCGCGTCGCGATCGCCGCCTACCTCGGCAAGCAGGACACCTTCGACCTCGCGGTCGCCGAGTTCGCCCTCACCTACGCCGACCAGAACGACAGCGACCACGCCGCGCTCCGCACCGCGATCCAGACCGGACGAGTCGAGGCGCAGGAGGTGGATCCCGCCAACGAGTGACGTCGACGTCCAGAATCCGCGGGTCACCCTCCAGGGGTGATGTCCGCCCAGGCTTCCGGGTCGATCCTGAACCCGGCATCGGACACCTGCGACGCCATCGAAGCGAGCGTTTCGACCTGCCGAGATCGCCATCCGAAAGGGGCTCTACGTGAGTTTCCGGGTTTCCACCCCCTCGAAGTCGATCTCGAGGGCCTTACCGATATCCATGTCACCGGTGCCGCGAGCCTGCAAAGCTTGCAGCAGTGGCCGACGAACAGTGATGTCGCCTTCGCCCACTCGCGTGCCCGGTTCGACCTGATCGCCCTGCTCGATCAGCTCGGGCTGTCCAGCGGGGTCGTCCGGCACATCACCAACCACGAAGCGGCCACTGACTGCCCACGTCCCACGTCCTCCGTCCGACCAACCGAAGGATCCCACCGATGGCTGATCACCCGACCGCAGCCCCCATCGTGGAGTCGCTGACGTCCCCCGAGACTCCCGCCACACTCGTGCGGCCCACAGGTTGGCACCCACTCCGCGTGGTTGCCCAGCTCTCCCACCCTCTGGGCTGGGCGTTCGTCGGCACCATCGGTGTGATGCTCGCGTTGGCACTGGGGTCCGCCCTTGGGGCGCTCTCGGCCATCCTTGTGATCATCTGGATCGCGCTCTTCCTCTCGCTCGCACTTGACCCCGCGGTGCGGCGGCTCGAGGCGAGAGGGCTGGCCCGCGGCAGAAGCGTCGCGATCGTGTGCGGGATCTTCGCCCTGCTGGTCGCCGGGATCCTCGCGTTCGTCGTGCCGGCTGCGATCGAGCAGGTTGTGCGGTTCGCCCAGGCGGTGCCGGGCTACGTCGTCGGCCTGCAACAGTCGGCCTGGTTCCAGTCCTTCATCTCGACCACCGGCGGCGCCGTGTTCTACGAGTCGATGCTGGCCACGATCCAGAGCTGGCTCACGGATCCCTCCCACCTCCTCATGCTCGGCGCCGGAGCGTTCGCTGCCGGCGTCAGCGTTGTCAGTGGGGTCTCCACGACGATGATCGTCGTCGTCCTGACCATCTACTTCCTCGCATCACTCGAGGGTATGAAGTCCGCCTTCTACGATCTCGTGCCCGCATACGGGCGACCCAAGGTGAGCGAGCTCACTGAGCGGATCACCCGCTCCGTCGGGGGTTTCGTTGCCGGTGGCGTGACCCTCTCCAGCTGCAATGCGGCATTCTCCTTCGTCCTGCTCACGGTCCTCGGCGTGCCGTACTCCCTCATGCTCGGGCTGCTGGCGCTGGTGGTCACCACCCTCCCCATGGTCGGCTCGGTGCTGTTCTGGATCATTGGCTCGTTCGTGACCCTTCTCGTGTCCCCGTCGTCGGCACTGGTCTTCGCGATCGTCTACTTCATCTACATGCAGGTGGAGGCCTACGTCATGGCACCGCGGATCATGGGCCGCGCGGTTGCGGTGCCCGGGGCGTTGGTGCTGATCGGCGCGATGGTCGGCGCCAGCCTGCTCGGCCTTCTCGGAGCGCTGGTCGCCGTGCCGATCACGGCTTCGATCCTCATGATTCTGCGAAGCGTTTACATTCCGAGGCAGAACGCGAAGACTTCCGCCGATGGCCCTGTCGGGCCGCCGGAGCCGCCTGCGATCGCCGTCGACGAATCAGGAGCACCAGATGCCGGATAGGAACACCCGTGGCCACTGACGTCTCAAGTCTCCGCCTGCATGTCCGCATCGATGAGGGCGAGGGCCCCGTCATCGTGCTGCTGCACGGGATCAACTCCAACGCCGACGACCTGCGCCCGCTGATCAACAACCTTGGCTCGGGCTACCGCATCATCGCCCCGGACCTGCTCGGTTTCGGGGAGTCGCCGAAACCGCTGGACATCAAGTACTCGACCGACGAGAACGTGCAGGTCCTGGACGCGACCCTGAACGACCTGGGGATCACCAACCGCTTCCTCCTGTTCGGCTACTCCCTCGGCGGCGTGATCGCCGTCCACTATGCCGCCACGCACCCGGAGAAGCTGCGTCGGCTCTTCCTGCTCTCGACGCCGTTCTACCTGCCCCCCGAGGCCTACTCCAGGCGCGGGTTCGGCCTCGAGTACGCCCAGGCCATGCTGTTCACCTGGATGTGGAAGGTCATCGGCCGTCAGAAGGTTCGCGACACAGCGTTCTACGAGCTCGCCACGGGAAAGCTGAAGTCGCAGGCCGAGGATTTCATGCGCGCCGGCGACATCTCCCAGCACTGGGACATCATGGCGAGCACCCTCGAGAACACCATCTCGCAGGCCACGATCATCGACGACCTCCCCAAGCTGACCATGCCGACGGTGTTCGCCCTCGGCGTCCGGGACCCGATCGTCCGGCCCGACCAGACCCTCGCGCTGCAGCGGATCAAGCCCGACCTCGAGGTCCGCCGGATCATGGGACTGACCGCCGACCACGTGTTGATCACCAGCACGCCCGAGCGCGTCGCCGCCGAGGTCCTTCGCGACGAGGTCGACACCCTCAACATCGGCCTGCGTGCCGGGCACGGGACGCCGCTGGTGCTCCTGCCCGACCTGCAGGAGACGTGGCGCAGCTGGGAGCCCGCGGCCCAGGCGCTCGGTGCGGATCACGAGGTCCTTGCCCTCGACCTGCTCGGCTTCGGTGAGTCCCCGTCCCCGCTGGCCGGCCGTTACACGCTGGACGACCATGCCGCCGCCGTCCTGGCCACCGTCCGGAAGGTGTTCGGCGACCGTCCCGCCCAGATCGCAGGGATGGGCTACGGCGCCACGGTGGCGCTGGCCTGCGCGGCCGCGGATCCGCACGCGGTCAGCAAGGTCGTGGCCATCGCTCCGCTCCTGCCCGACCCCGGCCGCGCCGACAAGGACCCCGCCACCGCCCACCTGCTGGCCGGCCGGGACGCCCTCATGGCCAGTGCAAGGGACGAACGGATGCAGCGCGTTGCCAACGAACGGCTCGAGCGCGAGCTCGTGCCGGCCCTCAGGTCGATGAACTCCCTGATCGAGACCCCGGTCAAGGAACTGGTGGGTCGCGTGACGACCCCGACCCGGTTCCTCATCGCTGGCGCCTCCACCCTCGTGCCGGACTGGCTCGCGGAACGGGCAAAGGAGGAGCCCGACCTGGTGAGCGTGGACAGCACGCCCGGCGTGGAGAACCCGGAGCGCAGCACCGAGCTGGTGACAGCCGCCGTGCAGGGGGCACCGCTTCCCCCGGTGACGGTGAACCCGGCTGCACCCCGCGGGCGGCGCAGGGATCTGGTCGGCGCCCAACTCCGCGAAGTGAACACAAGGCTGATCGTCAGCGGCGTCTTCCAGCTGCTCCTCGGCCTGCCCCTGCTGCTGTGGCCGGGAACCATCCCGATCCCGGTCGTCACCACGGTTCTCGGCGTCTGGATCGGCGTCGAAGCCATCCAGACCCTGATCGGTGCAATCGGGCTGAAGCAGCGCGGCCAGGGCTGGCTGATGTGGGGAGCCGTCGGCGTGTTCGGGATCATCTTCGCGATCGCGCTCATCGCTGGGGGCGTCATCGCCCTGAACGTGATGATCTGGGTCATCATCATCGGTGCAGGTCTGCGCGGGCTGGCACTCCTGCTCGTCGCCGTGAAGGCGACCCAGACGCCCGGACGGCGCTGGGTGCTCGTGCTCGACGGGGTCCTTTCCCTCGCCGTCGCGATCGCCCTCCTGATCTGGCCGCTGCTCGGCGCGCGACTCCTTCGGTACGCGATCGGCGGCTACCTCACCACTTCAGGCGTCGGCAGCCTCGCCTTCGCCTGGGGCAACCACCGCGCAGTGCAGAAGCGGGTCCAGCACTACCTTGCCCAGGCCCCCGCAGGTTCAACGCCGGTCGGCCCATAGGGAGGGTCGCGCACTGGAGTCCGGCCTCGAGCGGTGGCCCCACCGGACGTGAACCGGCCACCCTGCTCCCGTCGAGTCATGGGCGAGCAGCACCTCCCGCGGCAGGGCATGGCGGCTGGCTATCATGACGTGCCAGCCGGACCGGACAGACAGGGACACCGTGGGGGAAATCGCTCCTCGCATCAGCGTGGTCATCGCCACGTACTCGCCGGGCGAGGGCATCACGCGGGTGATCGACTCGTTGGACGCCCAGACTCTCCCGCAGGACCAGTTCGAGACCGTCATCGTCGACGATGGATCACCCGACGACACCTACAACCGCCTCCTGGGGTATGCGGCCGAGCGTCCGAACCTGCGAGTCCTGCGGATCGAGAACTCCGGCTGGCCATCCCGGCCGCGGAACGTCGGCACGGCTGCCGCCACCGGTGACTACGTGCTCTACATGGATCACGACGACTCGCTCTATCCGGACGCCCTGCGTCGCCTCGTCGGTTTCGCCGCCGAGACCTCCGCCGACGTGATCAGCCCCAAGGAGTCCAAGACCTCGGACATCTGGTGGTGCATGCCGGCCGTCGCCGCCGGGAATGCCGCCGACGTCAAGGCAACCGGCGGAATCAACCGGCTGCTCCCGATGGTGCCGCACAAGGCATACCGGCGTGAGTTCCTGCTCGCCAACAGCATCCGGTTCCCGGAGGAGCGACGGATGCTGTGGGAAGACGTCTACTTCAACGTCGAAGCGTATGCAAAGGCCGACCGGGTCGCCGTGCTGGCCGACACGCCGGTCTACCTGTGGCACGAGTCGACCACCAACAACTCGGCGACCTACGCGGCAACGGACGACGAGTACTGGGAACGCCTTGCGGACGTCCTGGAGTTCGTTGACTCCACCCTGTCCGGGCCCGGGTTGGAGACCGAGCGCCAGATTGTGATGACGCATCAGTACCAGCGGCGCATACTGCAGCATCTGGGGCGGGCCCTCCAGCGCACGGACGGTGCCAAGGCGGCCGAGATCATGGCCAGGGGCCGGGCTTTGGCCGAAGCCTTCATCCCCGTCGAGTGGGACTGGAAACTCGGATTCCTGAACCAACTCCGCGCCCGGCTTCTGCGAGCGGACCGGCCCGACCTGCTCAGGAGCCTCCACACGGACTTCCTCGACATCGGGGCGCGGAGCGAACTCACCCGCGCTGGGTGGGAGGACGGGAAGCTCGCGGTCGAGTTCAATCACTTCTGGTGCCACAAGTCCGGCGAGCGGGTGCTCTTTGACGAGGTGGACGGGCGCGTTCTGTTGCGTCTGCCGGCCGAGATCGCACAAGCGCTGCCCCAGGAGGCGATCGACGTCACCGACCGGCTGAGCCGGCTGAAGGTGAGGAATGGCGTCCGCTCGCGGGCTGAGTGCCTCACGTGGGAGTACGACTGCAGCACCGACGTGCACCTCGAGAAGACAGCCGACGGGGTACTCGTGACAGCGCGCGTGGCCGGGCAGCTCGATCCACGAACGGCGGCATCCGGTCGGCCTCTGGCTCCTGGGATCTGGGACTTCACCACCATCCTGCGCTGGGGCGGAGTTCCGCGGGTGAGCCCCATCCGGACGTCCACGCCATCGCTGCCCGCTCTCCTCTCAGGGGTGCCTGCCGTTGCCTACGCTGCCGCGTCAGGCACGCTCAGCCTGGACCTCGCGCAGAGCGTGCACAGCCCTGTCGTGGACGGATTGGCACCGTGCACGGTTCGGACGGCGCCGGACGGCTTCACGCTGCCGCTCGCAGAGGTCGCCGTGACGGGAGAGACCAGCGTCACGATCGAGATGATGCCCACCCGGTTGCGCGGCTGGCTCGCGCCGCGGGCCGGCGACCCATTACCGGCCCGGCTCGTCGGCGACCCGGCGGGTGCACGGGTCGAGGTGCGAGGGAGCCTGCCGACCGGCACCCACCGTCTGGCCTTCCGCACGCCTGGCGGGACGCTCTCGAGCCCTCTGGTCGCCGTTCGCGGGCGTCAGGGCAAGCTGACCCTCAAGCACCGCCGTGAATCCATCATCAGCCTCGAAAGGCTCAGGGAGTTCGTCCGCCGGGGCCGGCGCGCAGTCACTTCTCGCGCAAGCAAGATGTTCGGGAAGGGCGGGCGGCGGCTCCGCTGACCGGATCCCGGATGTGGAATTGACGCCGCGCAGGAGGCCGGAAGTGGGGTGCGTGGATCTCATGGAGATCTGGTGGGCCTAACTGGACTTGAACCAGTGACCTCTGCCTTATCAGGGCAGCGCTCTAACCGTCTGAGCTATAGGCCCGCAACTGCGGGAACACGCAAGAGTGAACGTTACCGATTCCGGTGGACAGGCTCAACTTGAGGCGTGTCGCCGGAGTCGGGTAACGCGATCAGTCCTCGGCCAGGGTGAGCTCGAGGCCACCCAGGATGTTGGCGCTGAGGTTGTACAGGAAGGCAGCAAGCGTGCCGAGCGCGGTGCTGATGACGACGTTGATCACGGCGAGGAGCGCGGCGATACCGAGCACCTTGTTGCCGTTGATGTAGTCCTCGATGCGCCAGGTCTCCGTGTTGCCCGGGTTCGAGATGATGTTCACGATCGCTGCGTTGATGGCCTCGAACAGCCCGGAGCTCGTGATGACGTACCAGAGCACCGAGGTGGCGATCCAGAACATGATCCCGAAGGCGATCGAGAACAGGAACGACGTCTTCATCACCGACCAGGGGTCCACCCGGGAGAGGCGCAGGCGCGCCTTCCGCGTGCGACGCAGGCTCGACGACTTCGCCTTCGGCGCCGCTGCCACAGCGGACGCTGAGGCTGCCGACACCGGCGCGGCCGGGACGGCTGCCGTGGTGGCCGTGGTCAGGAAGCTGTCGGGCGCCGAGTCGAACGCCGGAGCGGCGAACGGCTCGAAGGCGGGGCTGACCGGCTTGACCGGCGCCTCCGGCTTCTCGGGCGCAGAGATGGTGGCCGTGGCTTCCTCCTTGACCGTGGGCGCCGCCTTCACGGCGGGCTTCGATGCCGGCGTCCTGGCCGTCGCAGGCGTGTTTACCTTGGTGTCCCGATCGAACGGGCGCACCTTGGTTGCCGGCCTCGGCTGAGTCTTGGGAGGCTCGGGCAGTTCCGGCGCAGGAGAGTCGTCCGTGATCTTGGGCATCCGTACGACAGTGTCGTCCAGGCCCTTTCCGGTCGGGTCGGCTGAGTTGCCGTCAACTCGCCACTGCGGCGCGTCGGTACCACTTGTCGTGGTCTTGCCCGCGGTGCCTGGTCGATCAGTCACCCTTTTCCTCCTCGGCCGTTGGCTGGTCGGCAGCTGTCGCCGCCTCTGGCTCCTGGGGCTCAACGGTACCCTCCGCGGTCACGTCAGGGTCAACCGGAACACTTTCTTCCTCGTCAGCGCTCGACTCGGGGTTGATGGCGATCACCGAAACGGCATCGTCCCCGGTCACCCCGACGAACTTCACGCCCATCGTGTCCCGACCCTTCGCCGGCACCTCGGCCACAGCAGACCGCGTGATCTGACCGCTCACCTTGATCGCGATCACCTCGTCGGACTCCTGCACCACAAGGCCACCCACCAGCGACCCGCGGTCCTCGTTCAGCTTCATGGCCTTGATGCCGAGCCCGCCACGTCCCTGCTGGCGGTACTGGCTGACGGCAGTCCGCTTCGCGAACCCGCCGTCGGTCACCGTGAACACGTACCGGTCGTCCTCGGGCATGTCCGCACCGATGATCGACATGCTCAGCAGCGCGTCGTCGCTCCGGAACTTCATGCCGGTGACGCCGGACGTCGCCCGTCCCATCGGACGCAGCTGGTCGTCATCGGCACCGAACCGGATCGCCTGCCCCTTGCGGGACACCAGCAGGACGTCGTCATCGGGGCTGCACAGCGCAGCACCGATCAGCTCGTCGCCCTCCTCGCGGAAGTTGATCGCGATCACGCCGGCCTGGCGCGGCGAGTCGTAGACCCGCAGCTCGGTCTTCTTCACCAGGCCGTTGCGCGTTGCCAGCAGCAGGTACGGCGCGTCGTCGTAGGTCCGCAGCGTCAGCACCTCCGCGATCCGCTCGTCCGGCAGGAAGCTCAGCAGGCCTGCCACGTGGCCGCCGCGTGCGTCCCGTCCGGCCTCCGGCAGCTGCCACACCTTCGCCCGGTACACCCGCCCGAGGTTGGTGAAGAACAGGATCCAGTGGTGGCTCGTGGTCGCGAACAGGTGGTCGACCTCGTCGTCCACCCGCAGGCTTGCCCCGCGGACGCCCTTGCCGCCGCGCTTCTGCGTGCGGTACAGGTCCGTGCGGGTCCGCTTGGCGTACCCGCCGCGCGTGATCGTGACCACCATGTCGTCATCGGGGATGAAGTCCTCATCCGACATGTCGCCGTCCGCGGCGATGATCTTGGTGCGCCGCTCGTCGCCGTACTTCTCGACGATCTCTGCGAGCTCGTCGCTGACGATCTGCCGCTGCCGCTCGACCTTGGAAAGGATGTCCTTGAACTCGGTGATCTGGAGCTCGATCTCGGCCAGTCGGTCGTTGATCTGCTGGATCTCCATCGCCGCCAACCGGCGCAGCTGCGTGTTCAGGATGTGCAGTGCCTGCAGGTCGTCGATCTCCAGCAGGTCCTTCAGGCGCTCACGTGCCGTCTCCGCGTCGCGGGACGCCCGGATCAGGGCCAGCACCTCGTCCAGCCGGTCGAGGGCCTTCACGAGGCCACGGTCCAGGTGGGCGCGCTTCTCCGCCTCGTCGAGGCGGTAGGCGGTCCTGCGCTGGATGACCTGGATCTGGTGGCGCACCCAGTAGGTGATGAACTGGTCGAGCCGCAGCGTGCGCGGCACGTCGTCCACCAGCGCGAGCATGTTGCAGCCGAAGGTGTCCTGCAGCTGCGTGTGCTTGTACAGGTTGTTCATCACCACGCGCGGCTGGGCGTCCCGCTTGAGCAGGATCACCAGGCGCTGGCCGGTACGTGCGGACGAGTCGTCGCGGATGTCGGCGATGCCGGACATCTTGCCCGCGTTCACCAGCTCGGCGATCTTCACCGCGAGGTTGTCCGGGTTGCACATGTGCGGCAGCTCGGTGACCACCAGCTGCGTGCGGCCGGCCTTGTCCTCTTCGATGTCGATGACGGCCCGCATGATCACGGAGCCGCGACCGGTGCGGTAGGCGTCCTCGATGCCCTTGCGCCCGACGATCAGCGCGCCGTTGGGGAAGTCCGGACCCTTGACCCGCTCCATGGCTGCCTCGAGCAGCTCTTCCTTCGATGCTTCCGGGTGGTCGAGCGACCACTGGACGGCCGAGGCGACCTCGCGCAGGTTGTGGGTCGGGATGTTGGTCGCCATGCCGACGGCGATGCCGGTGGAGCCGTTGACCAGCAGGTTCGGGAACCGTGCCGGCAGCACGACCGGCTCGGTCTCGCGGTTGTCGTAGTTCGGCTTGAAGTCGACGGTGTTCTCGGTGATGTCCCGGACCATCTCCATCGACAGCGGCGCCAT
Source organism: uncultured Actinomycetota bacterium (assembly GCA_963773595.1). Taxonomy (GTDB): domain Bacteria; phylum Actinomycetota; class Actinomycetes; order Propionibacteriales; family Propionibacteriaceae; genus Propionicimonas. Next base: position 63,031 of record CAVZBQ010000005.1, on the reverse strand, counting down.
CTTGCACTCGGTGTACCGCATGGCTGCTGCCGGGTCGTTGCCCGGGGAGCCGAAGTTGCCCTGGCCGGAGACCAGCGGCGCCCGCATCACCCACGGCTGCGCCAGCCGGACGAGGGTGTCGTAGATCGCCGAGTCACCGTGCGGGTGGTACAGACCCATGACCTCGCCGACAACGCGGGAGCACTTGTTCCAGCCGCGGTCGGGACGGTAGCCGCCGTCGTACATCGCGTACAGGACGCGACGGTGCACCGGCTTGAGGCCGTCGCGGACGTCGGGCAGCGCCCGGCCGACGATGACGCTCATGGCGTAGTCGAGGTAGGACCGCTGGATCTCGACAGAGAGGTCGATCTCCTCGGTCTTCGCCTCGGTCGGCGCCAGCGTCTGGTCGGCTGCGGCGGCAACGTCGGTGTCGGTGCCTTCTGTGGGCTCTTCGGGGCCGTCAGTCATACGGGTTCTCCTATATCAGGAAGTCGTTCGTCGAGCTTGTCGAGACGCTGGCCGAGTGGTCTCGACAGGCTCGACCAGCGGTATCGAGACATCAGATGTCGAGGAAGCGGACGTCTTTGGCGTTGCGCTGGATGAAGCTGCGGCGCTGCTCGACGTCCTCGCCCATCAGGATCGAGAACATCTCGTCCGCCGCAGCGGCGTCATCGAGGGTCACCTGCAGCAGGGCCCGCTTCGCCGGATCCATCGTGGTGTCCCACAGGTCGCCGGCATCCATCTCGCCAAGACCCTTGTACCGCTGGATCGGGTTCACGTTCGGCAGCTTCTTGCCGGCGGCGACACCCTCGTCCCGCAGCCGGTCGCGCTCCTCGTCGGAGTAGGCCAGCTCGTGGGGATGGTTGCTCCACCGCAGCCGGAACAGCGGCGGCTGCGCGAGGTAGATGAAGCCACCGTTGATCAGCGGCTTCATGAACCGGAACAGCAGCGTCAGCAGCAGGGTGCGGATGTGGGCGCCGTCGACGTCGGCGTCGGCCATCAGCACGATCTTGTGATAGCGCAGCTTGTCGACGTCGAAGTCCTCCTGGTACCCGGTGCCGAGGGTGTTGAAGATCGCCTCGACCTCACGGTTCTGCAGGATCCGGTCGAGCCGGGCCTTCTCCACGTTCAGGATCTTGCCGCGGATCGGCAGGATCGCCTGGGTGCGCGGGTCGCGTCCGCCCTTTGCGGAGCCACCGGCGGAGTCACCCTCGACGATGAACACCTCGCACTCGCTCGGCTCGGTGGACGAGCAGTCGCTGAGCTTGCCGTACTGGCCCTTGTTCAGCAGCCCCTTGCGGCTGCGGGCCATGTCGCGCGCCTTGCGGGCGGCCATCCGTGCGATCGCTGCCGACTGGCTCTTGCGGACGATGTCCTTGCCGTCGGCCGGGTTCTTCTCGAACCAGTCGCCGAGCAGGTCGTTGACGATCTTCTGCACGAACGAGCGGGCCTCGGTGTTGCCGAGCTTCGTCTTCGTCTGGCCCTCGAACTGGGGCTCTGCGAGCTTGACGGAGATGATCGCTGTCAGGCCTTCGCGAATGTCGTCGCCGGAGACCCGGTCCTCCTTCTTCTTGATCATTCCCCAGGTCTCACCCCACTTGTTGACGGTGTTCGTCAGCGAGGCGCGGAAGCCCTCTTCGTGGGTGCCGCCCTCGTGGGTGTTGATCGTGTTGGCGAAGGTGTGGACGCTCTCGTTGAACGAGACGTTCCACTGCATCGCCACCTCGAGGCTCATGTGCTGCTCTTCGGCATTGGCGTCGATGGCGATCACCGTCGGGTGGATCGTCTCCTTGTTGCCGGTGAGGTACTTCACGTAGTCGATCAGGCCGTCGGCGTACTGGAAGGTCTGCTGGCGGGCCGAGGCGTCCTCGGCCTCTGCGTCGGCATCGCCCTCGGACTCGCGGGTGCGCTCGTCGACGATGGTGATCTTGAGGCCCTTGTTGAGGAACGCCATCTCGCGGAAACGGCTGGCGAGGGTCTCGTAGGAGTAGGTCGTGGTCTCGAAGATCACGTCGCTGGCATAGAAGGTGACGATCGTTCCCGTGGATTCGCCGGGCTCCATCGGTGCGAGGCGCTCCAGCGGAGCGACCGGATCGCCGAGGACGAACGCCTGGCGCCAGTGGTAGCCGTCGCGGGCAACGTCGACGACGAGGCTCTTGCTGAGCGCGTTCACCACGGAGACACCCACGCCGTGCAGGCCGCCGGACACCTTGTAGCCGCCATCGCCGAACTTGCCGCCGGCGTGGAGCATGGTCAGGGCCACCGTCAGCGCGGAGATGCCCTCCTTGGGGTGCAGCCCGACCGGGATGCCACGGCCGTTGTCGACCACCTGGATGCCGCCACCGTCGAGCAGGCGGACGAGGATGGCGTCGCAGTAACCGGCCAGCGCCTCGTCGACAGCGTTGTCCACCACCTCGTAGACCAGGTGGTGCAGGCCGCGTTCACCGGTGGAACCGATGTACATGCCGGGACGCTTGCGGACCGCATCGAGGCCTTCAAGGACGGTGATTGCTGAGGCGTCGTAGTTGCCTTCGGCAACGTGGGCGGACTCGGCGGCGGACATGGCAGCGACGATGGGCTCGTCAGTCACGCAGGTTCCTTCCGGACGAAAGAAAGCGCCACCTACTCACGCGGAATGGGCGGCACGCTCGTTAACAGGTGAATCCTACCTGATCCGGCAGAAATTCCTGGGCTGACCGCGCCCTGGATGCCACCTGCGGCGCGGGATTTGCCGTTTCGCAGCCCCTCGGAGGGGTTCAGACAAGGTCCGATACGTCCCTGGGGCCGTCAGGCGGCCAGATGGCCCTTCAGTGGAGTTGGTCGAGCACCTCGTCGACGATCGCTGCAGCGGGGAGTTCGACGTTCACCGTGAAACCGGGCTCGTCAGACTCCAGCGGCTCGAGCGTCTCGAGCTGTGACTGCAGGAGCGAGGGCGGCATGAAGTGGTCCTTGCGGGCGGTCATGCGCTCCGCCAGCAGTGCTGGGCTGCCGACGAGATGGACGAACACGGTGCCCGGGGTGGCGGTGCGCAGCCGGTCACGGTAGGTGCGGCGCAGTGCCGAACAGGTGACGATCGTCGAATTGCCGGCTGCTGCCTGCTCGGCCGTCCAGGCGGCGATCGCGTCCAGCCACGGCCACCGGTCGGCGTCCTCCAGCGGGATACCGGCGGCCATCTTGGCGACGTTGGCAGCAGGGTGCAGGTCATCGCCCTCGCCGAAGGGCCAGCCGAGACGTTCGGCAAGGGCCCTGGCGACCGTGGACTTCCCCGTCCCGGCCACGCCCATCACGACAACGTGGGTGCTCATCCGTAGGTGTCCCGCGGGCCGCGGCCCTGCACGGAGCGCAGGCCCTTCTTCCAGTTCGGTGCCTCCGGGCCGATCACGTGGACGCGGGTGACGGTCCCCTGGCCCAGCGACTCGTTGAGGATGGCGACGAGTTGCGGGGCGATCGTCCGTAGCGAACTGGCCCAGGTGGTCGACTCCGCGCGCACCGTGAGCACGGTCTCCTTGTACGACTCCGGGACGGAGTGGGCTGCGTTCACCGGCCCGACCAGCGTTGGCCACCGGGCCAGCAGTTGGTGGACGTTGACTTCGCGCGTCCAGCCCTGGGTGTCGATGACCTCCTTCAGCACCTCGCCGATCCGCGTCGGTTCGTCGGTGCGCTGCACCGGCGTGCGCTTCTTCTGTGGTGCCTGCCGGGGGGCGGAGCTGCGGGTGGCGCGGGCGATCTGGCGGGCGAGTTCGAGGCCCTGCGGGTCGTGGGCGGGGGTCTCGGGGGGTGCGGGGGTCGTCGTCACTCACGCTCGGCCTCCTCCCTCTCGCCCAGGGCTTCGTCCAGCTCAACCACCATGGGTTCAGCCTCCATCGTCACCGTCGCATTCTGCACGGTGAAGCGGCGTCCGGACAGGGCAGGGGGAACATCTGCGGCCACGGCGGCGGTGATCAGCACCTGCTCTGCGCCGGCGATCAATTCGGCCAGCCGGGCGCGACGCGTCTCGTCCAGCTCTGCGAACACGTCGTCGAGGATCAGCACCGGCTCGACCCCGTCCGCACGCAGCAGCGCGAAGCCGGCCAGCCGCAGCGCGAGGGCCATCGACCAGGCCTCCCCGTGGGACGCGTAGCCCTTGGTGGGCAGGTCGCCGAGGGTGAGCGTGATGTCGTCGCGGTGCGGGCCGACCAGGCACAGGCCGCGGGCGATCTCCTCGCCGCGGCGCTCCCGCATCTTCGCCTCCAGCTGGGCCGCCAGTTCCGCGATGGTCATGGTCGCGACGCTGGCGGTTGGCTCGTCGGTCTCGACGGGTTCGGTCGCCGGCGGCGGGAAGGCGGACGACTTGTAGGTGGCTGCCGCGAGGTTGTTCGTCGGCGCGATGTCGGCGTAGGCCGAGGCCAGCAGGGGACCCAGCTCCGCGAGCGTCGCGATCCGGGCCGCCACCAGCTCCGCGCCAAGGGCTGCCAGTTGCGCGTCCCAGATGTCCAGGGTGACGTCGACGCCCTCGCCTGCCACGCGGCCGTGGCGTCCGGACAAGGTCTTCAGCAGCGACGACCGCTGCCGCAGCACCTGGTCGTAGTCCGCGCGGACGCCGGCCAGCCGCGGCCACCGCGCCGTCACCAGTTCGTCGATGAAGCGCCGCCGCTCCCCTGGATCACCCTTGACGATCGCCAGGTCCTCGGGGCTGAACAGCACCACCCGCAGCGCACCGAGCAGGTCGCGGGGACGCCGCAACGGAGCCCGGTTCAGGGATGCCTTGTTGGCCCGGCCGGGGATGATCTCGATCTCCAGCAGGAGGCTGCGGGTGTCCTCGAGGCCGGCCTGCACGCGGGCCCGTGCGATGGCCCGTTCGGCTCCGGCCCGCACCAGCGGCGCCTCGCTGGCCACCCGGTGCGAACCGAGGGTTGCGAGGAACTCCACGGCCTCGACCAGGTTGGTCTTGCCCTGGCCGTTGGCGCCGGTGAACACCGTCACCCCCGCCTCGAGCGGGACCTCGACGCCTCCGTACGAGCGGAAGTCGGCGAGGCTCAGGTGGGTGACGAACACTTATGCGGGCAGGCGCATCAGCATGATCACGTGGCGGTAGTCGGCCAGCGGCTCTGCGTCGATCTCGTTCAGGCCGGTGAGCAGACAGGGCTTGCCCGGAGCGGTGAAGGAGAACTCCACGTAAGGCGCGTCCAGTGCCGACAGCGCGTCCTGCAGGTAGTGCGGGTTGAAGCCGGCTGCCGTCATCGCAAGGCCGTTGCCGGTGGTGTCGACCACGACGGCCTCCAGTGCCTCGACGGCCTGCGCCTGGTCACCGGTGGCGGCCTCGAGGGTGATCGAGCCGTCGGCGATCAGCATCCGCAGCGAGGTGTTGCGCTCGGCGACAAGGCCGACGCGCTTGACGGCGGAGATCACCTCTGCGGTGTTCGCCCGGACCGTCACGGCAGCCTGCACGGTCATCAGGTGGCGCACCTTCGGGAACTCGCCGTCCAGCAGGCGCGTGGTGATCTGGCGGACGCCGGCAGCACCGGTGCCCTCGAAGCCGATCAGGCCGTCGCCGGCAGCAGCGGAGGAAAGGCTCAGGGTGACCTGGTCGCCGGCGGTCATCGACTTCGCCGTCTCCGCCAGCACGCGCGCCGGCACGAGGGCTGCACCCTCACCGCGGCTCGTGCGGGGATTCCAGTCGAGTTCCTTGAGCGCCATGCGGTAGCGGTCGGTGGCCAGCAGGGAGAGGGTCTCGCCCTCGATCTCCATGCGGACGCCGGTGAACACGGGCAGCAGCTCGTCGCGTCCGGCTGCGACAACGACCTGGCCGACGGCCTTCGCGAAGTCCTCGCTGGGGATCGAGCCGGTGGCCTCAGGCATCTCGGGCAGTGCCGGGTAGTCGGCGACCGGGAGGGTCTGCAGGGTGAACCGCGCGGTGCCGCAGACGATCTCCATCTTGGTCTCGTCTGCGGTGATGTCGACCGGCTTGTTCGGCAGCGAACGCGCAATGTCGGCCAGCAGCCGTCCGGAGACCAGGGCAACGCCGTCGTCGGCGACCTCTGCCTTCACCGTGATCTGTGCTGAGGTCTCGTAGTCGAAACTGCTCATCACCACCTGGTTGGCTGCGGCCTTGACCAGCAGGCCGGCCAGGATCGGGACGCTCGGACGTGTCGGCAGGCTTCGTGCAGCCCACTGCACAGCTTCGGCCAGGACGTCGCGGTCGAGACGAATCTTCACCAGTTGCTCCCTAGAACTTCACACCCGTGGTCGCATGATCATATCGACGCGAAGGGTAAGTCGCTGTTCCCACAACGTTTCCCCCAGCCTGTGCACTGAGCTGACTTTGAAGTTCAGGGAGATCTATCAATTCGTAGTGGTCATAGCGGCTGTGGATTCGGTGGACAACCACCGTCAGCCCTACTCCCGCGGCGTGGCGGCTGTGGGCGGCCGGTGTGGACAACCGAAAACTACACGGGGAGGATTTGTGGACGGCCGGGAGGGCACTTGTGGTTATCCACACGGGAGGGTGGTTATCAACAGGGTTTCCCACAGCGGTGTACGCATCCTGAGGGCGGCCTGTGTACGTAGTTAACGCTGGCTGAGCGCCGATGGTTGCTGTGCGCGGACGATGGCTGAGGCTGAGGAAGCCCCGGCCAAGGACCTTTCGTCAGCTCAGGGATCGTTCGAGAGAGAGCCTCAGCGGAGCGGGGACTGCTTGATCCGGTTGGTCAGCTCCGTGATCTGGTTGAACACGCTGCGACGTTCGCGCAGCAGCTGACGGATCTTGCGGTCGGCGTGCATGACCGTGGTGTGGTCGCGTCCGCCGAACAGCTGGCCGATCTTCGGCAGCGAGAGGTCGGTGAGCTCGCGGCACAGGTACATGGCGATCTGCCGGGCGGTGACGAGCACGTGGGTACGGCTCTGGCCGCACAGGTCGTCGACGGTGATCCCGAAGTAGTCGGCCGTGTGGGTCATGATCGCCGTCGAGGAGATCTGGGTCTCAGCGCCGTCGGGGATCAGGTCGCGCAGCACGACCTCAGCAAGGGCGAGGTCGACCTCCTGGCGGTTGAGGCTCGCGAAGGCCGTCACCCGGATCAGCGCGCCCTCGAGCTCACGGATGTTGGTCTGGATCTTGCTGGCGATGAACTCGAGCACGTCCGGGCCGGCGGTGAGACGCTCGGCCGCTGCCTTCTTGCGCAGGATGGCGATGCGGGTCTCGAGGTCGGGCGGCTGGATGTCGGTCATCAGGCCCCACTCGAACCGGCTCCGCAGCCGGGGCTCCAGCGCCTCGAGGCCCTTGGGCGGACGGTCGGAGGTGAGCACGATCTGCTTCTGCGCCGTGTGCAGCGTGTTGAACGTGTGGAAGAACTCTTCCTGGGTCTGGATCTTGCCCTCGAGGAACTGGATGTCGTCGATCAGCAGCACGTCGACGTCGCGGTACTGGCGGCGGAACTCCGCCGTCCGGTTCTCCGACACCGAGTTGATGAAGTCGTTGGTCAGTTCCTCCGTGGAGACGTACTTGACCCGCACCCGGTCGTAGTAGTTGCGGATGTAGTGGCCGACGGCGTGCAGCAGGTGGGTCTTGCCCAGGCCGGAGTCGCCGTAAATCATCAAGGGGTTGTACGCCTTGCCGGGTGCCTCGGCCACCGCGACGGCTGCCGCGTGCGCGAACCGGTTCGAGTTCCCGATGACGAAGGTCTCGAAGGAGTACTTCGGGTTCAGCCGGTCGCCGCCGGGACGTCCGCCCGCGGGACGGGACTGGGTCAGCGAAGGCTGCTGCTGCGGGGCCTGGACGGGCTCCTCGTCGAGCGCCGGCTCGGCGATGTCGGTGCCGAGATTGGGGTCGACGTCGATCGCCACCCGGATCGCACGGGAGTAGAACTGGCTCAGCTGGTCCTCGATGAGCGGGCGCATCCGGGTCTCGACACGGTCGCGGGTGAACTCGTTGGGGACGGCGAGGATGACGAGCGAATCGTGCATCGTCACCGGCTGCATGCCCTGCAACCAGCCGCGTGTTGAGGCGTCGGAGGACGTCCAGACGAACGACCAGGCGGCCTTGAGGTCGGCCGGTGTTGTCGCGTCGCTACCCGGGAGTGGTTGCGTCATAGCTTCTGCTTCGGCTCCTCACTACCGGCCACCAGCCAAGATTTCCACACGGTTGTCCACAGATGTGTACGAATATGCACGAGTGACGAGGTGACATGCTCCCCGGGCGGCAGTAGAGCAAACTAGCGAAGGTCTGGGCGGGTGCGCAAACAGTTTCGAATAAAGGTCGTAAGAGCACGGCGTGTCGACTCGACGTCGAGAGAGATGGGCGTCAGTTTGCCCGCGGTCATGACCGCCGCGTATCGTTGGTAAGTCGCTGTCGCGGCAGCCGTGCGTCCAGGTGGGCGCATCTGATTCGAACTTTACGAACTTTTGGGAGCACTTCCGTGACCAAGCGCACTTTCCAGCCGAGCAACCGGCGTCGCAGCCGCACCCATGGCTTCCGTCTGCGGATGCGGACCCGCGCCGGGCGCGCGATCATCTCGGCCCGTCGTCGTCAGGGCCGCGTCCGCCTCGCCGGCTGAGCCGGCTCCGGTGCTGCCTGCCCCGTCGCGGTTGCGTACCCCTGTCGACTTCCGCGACACGATGCGTCAGGGCGTCCGTTCTGGACGTAGCTGCGTAGTCGTGCACGCCCGACGGGTGGACGGGGCGCCTTCGCGCGCCGGTTTCATCGTCTCCAAGGCAGTGGGCAACGCCGTCAACCGCAACCGGGTGAAGCGGCGCCTTCGCCATCTCGCTGCCGCTGCACTGCCGGCCACGCCGTTCGGTGTGGACCTGGTGGTGCGGGCACTGCCGGCGTCCACCACGGGTGACCTGCCGGGTGACTTCCGGTCGGCCCTGGGTACCTGCCTGGAACGGCTGTCGGCATGAAGTACGTGCTGATCGGCCTCCTGAAGGGCTACCGCAAGGTGATCAGCCCGCTGTACGGCAACGTCTGCAAGTACTACCCCTCCTGCTCGGCGTACGCGCTGGAGGCTGTCACCGTCCACGGTGCCGTGAAGGGCACCTGGCTCGCCGCGAGGCGGCTGGGGAGCTGCCACCCGTGGGCAGAGGGTGGCTACGACCCGGTGCCGGGAACCCCGGCAGCGGCTGTATGGGCGGCTGAACAGGCCGGCCACGTCCATGGAGTGACATGTTGAACCCGTTGATCGCACTGATGATCCCGCTGAACCTGTGGGACGACTTCCTCGAGCATGCTCAGTGGCGCTGATGACTCCGCTCTACTGGGCGGTCTCGGGCATCCTCGTCGGCTTCCACAGCCTGCTCTCGAACTTCATGGACCCGAACTCCGGGTGGACCTGGACGCTGTCGATCGTCCTGCTGACGATGGTGATCCGGACGGCGCTGATCCCGCTGTTCGTGCGGCAGATCAACTCCGCGCGCAACATGCAGCTGATCCAGCCCAAGGTGAAGGCGCTCAACGACAAGTACGGAGCGGACCGCGAGCGTCTCGGCATGGAGACGATGAAGCTGTACAAGGAAGAGGGCGTCAACCCGATGGCGTCCTGCCTGCCGCTGTTGCTGCAGATGCCGATCTTCCTCGCGCTCTTCTACGTGCTGAACAGCGTCTCCGGCGGCCATGCCCTCGGCTACTTCTTCGAGCAGAACCCCGCCCTGGTCGACGTCGCTGCAGAACGCGACCATCTTCGGCGCCTCCGATCTCCTCGCGCTTCTGGCCGCTGGACGCCGGCTTCGGCCCCACCCAGTTCGTTGCGCTCACGCTGATCATCGCGATGACCGGCATCCTGTTCGTCACCCAGCTGCAGCTGATGCGCAAGAACATGCCGCCCGAGGCCCTCACCGGACCGATGGCGCAGCAGCAGAAGATGATGCTGTACATGTTCCCGGCGATCTACGCGATCGGTGGCGTGAGCATCCCGATCGGCGTGCTGATCTACTGGCTGACCACGAACCTGTGGACGATGGGGCAGCAGTACCTCCTGATCCACAACAACCCCGCACCCGGCACCCCGGCCTACGTCGACTGGGAAGAGCGGATGCGCGCCAAGGGTCTCGACCCGGACGCGATCGCAGCGAAGCGTCGCGGTGCGTCCAAGAAGGTCCGCGAGACCGTGCAACACAGACCCAACCAAGGTGGCCCGTCAGAACCGGCCTGCCGCCGCAGCCCCCGCGTCCGGTTCGCCGGCGAGCCCGGAGGTGGTGGACGACGACGGCGTGAAGCGCCAGGTCATCCAGCGGCAGCAGCCGAGGAAGAACACCCGCGCCGCCCGCAAGCAGTGACAGCTAGGAGTAGGACATCGTGAGCGAAGAGACTCAACGACGTGATCGTCGAAGAGGTCGACCTGGACGAGGCCGCGGAAGCGGTCGAGCCCGACGCCGAGGTCGTCGCCGAAGTCGCGGCCGAGACCGCAGCGGAGGCCGAGGACGAGGCGAGCGAGGAGGCCGACGGCGACGAGGACTCAGACGCCGACGGCGCCCCGCGGTCGAAGAAGGAGTCCGTCCTGGAGACCGAGGGCGAGATCGCCGCGGACTACCTTGAGGAACTGCTCGACATCGCCGATCTCGACGGCGACATCGACACCTTCATCGAGGGTGGCCGGGCGCACGTCTCGATCATCACCGAGGGTGACGTGCTCGTCGGCAAGGACGGCGAGGTGCTCGAGGCGCTGCAGGAGCTCGCCCGCCTCGCTGTGATGACCGAGACCGGTCACCGCAGCCGGCTGATGCTCGACGTCGCCGGTCACCGGGACAAGCGCCGCAAGGTGCTGCAGGACCTGGCCAAGGACGCCGTCGACGAGGTCAACGACAGCGGCGAGGCCGTCCGGCTCGCTCCGATGAACCCGTTCGAGCGCAAGATCGTGCACGACTCGGTGGCGGCCGCCGGGCTGATCAGCGAGTCCGAGGGCGAAGAGCCGCAGCGTCGCGTTGTGGTGCTGCCGAAGGCCTGAGCTTGACGGTGGACGCCCGCGCCGAGCTCTTCGGAGCCGGCGCGGAAGCGATTAGGCAATATGTAGACATATTGGCAAGTCGAGGAATCGACTGGGGTGTGATCGGGCCGCGCGAAGGCGAGCGGCTCTGGGAACGCCACATCCTGAACTCGATCGCCGGCGCGTCCCTGTTCCCTGAGGGCGCGACCGTCGTCGACGTCGGCAGCGGTGCCGGGCTGCCCGGCATCCCGCTGGCGATCCTGCGTCCCGACCTGAGGGTGACCCTGCTGGAGTCGCTGCTGCGGCGGGCCAACTTCCTCGACCTCGCCGTCGAGGAGCTGGGGCTCGCCGATCGGGTGCGGGTGGTGCGGGCGCGGGCAGAGGAGCACCGCGAGCGCTACGCCGTGGTGGCCAGCCGCGCGGTCGCCCCACTCCCCCGGCTCGTCGGCTGGTGCGCACCCCTGATGACCGGCGGCGGCAAGATCCTTGCCCTGAAGGGATCGCTCAGCGGAGACCGAGCTGGCGGAGTCGGCGCAAGGCAGCTCCGCAAGGCCCGCCTGCGCCGGCGTGGTCCACGAGCTGCCCGTGCCCGGGCCCGGACGAGAGTACCTGGGCGATCGAGCTCACCTCGCGCTGATCTCCGAATGATGGCTGAGCTCGACGAAGCCTGAGCCTGACGGCCTGAGCTGACGGCTTCGACGAAGCCCTGGTTGCGTTGAGTGACGGCTGGTGGGGGAGTACCGGTCTGGAATCGACTTGCCCTCAGATCGCGCCTGGCTGCCGGTCTCTGGAGCTCGGGTTCTTAAGGGACGCGATTCCAGACCGGTACTCCCCCACCAGCCGGATTCTCCCGTCTCGCGCGGGTCGAGAACAGGCCGATGGTCTTCTGTCTGAAGCTGCACCTTCAAGCCGTGGTCGGGTACACCACTCACACTCCGCGTCCTTTAAGAGCCCTTGCGGCCTGACCGCACCCGAGAGCCGGACGTTGGGTAGGTCGGAGTGTGAGTGGTGTACCCGAGCGCGGCGGCACCCAGGCGACCGGGCTTCGTCAGGTCAGCCACCACGGCACCTTCGTCAGGCTCAGCTGGCATGAGTGGCAGGTGCGGTCCGTGCCAACCTCTATCCTGATGTTTCACGTGAAACGCTGGATCGCAGGAGGGCCATGACCATCACTCCCCCGCCTACGCCACGACGGGTTGCCTTCGAGGAACCAGAGTTCGGGGACCCCAAGTCGCTGGTGCCGGACGATCTGGAGTTCGATGTTTCACGTGAAACAACGCTTCCGAAGCCCGCTCGGCCGCGCACGCTGGTGATCGCGAACCAGAAGGGTGGGGTGGGCAAGACCACCACGGCCGTGAACATCGCCACCGCGCTCGCCATGGGTGGGCTCACCGTGCTGGTCATCGACCTCGACCCGCAGGGCAATGCGTCCACCGCGCTGGGTGTCGAGCACCACGAGGGAGTCCAGGGCACCTACGAGGTGCTGACGGCCAACTCCCCCATCGAGTCGCTGATCAAGCCGTCGCCCGAATCGGACGGACTCTGGGTGCTGCCGGCCACGATCGACCTTGCCGGCGCCGAGATCGGGCTGGTCAGCACGCCCGCCCGCGAGAGCCGCCTGCTGCACGCGCTCCGCAAGTTCAAGGACAAGTACCACCCCGACTACGTCTTCATCGACTGCCCGCCGTCGCTGGGCCTGCTCACGCTTGAACGCCCTCGTCGCGGCCGACGAGATCCTGATCCCGATCCAGTGCGAGTACTACGCGCTCGAGGGCGTCTCCCAACTGCTGCGCACCATCAACCTGGTGAAGGGGTCGATGAACGACCACCTGCACCTGTCCACCGTCCTGCTCACCATGTACGACGGACGCACCCGGCTCGCGTCCCAGGTGGCAGCGCAGGTGCGCGAGCACTTCAAGGAAGAGACCCTCGCTGCAGCGATCCCGCGCTCGGTACGGGTGTCGGAGGCGCCCAGCTACGGGCAGTCCGTGATCACCTACCACTCGGCTTCCGCCGGCGCCCAGGCCTACCTGGACGCCGCGACCGAGATCGCCGCCCGCGGAGCGGCCATGGACACCGCCGAGGAGAGGTCAGCATGAACGCCCCGAAGCAGCGCACCGGACTGGGCCGCGGGCTCGGCGACCTCCTGCAGCGCACCGATCCTGAACTCGCGCCCCACGTTGCGGCGAGCCCGCCGTCGAGACCGCCCGGCAGGGGCACGCTTCGCCGAGGTGCCGGTCGACCTGATCCGGCCCAACCCCAAGCAGCCGCGCACGGTCTTCGACGAGGACCTGCTGGCCGAGCTGGTGGCGTCCATCTCCGAGGTGGGACTGCTGCAGCCGGTCGTCGTGCGGCCGCTGGACGACGGTGGCTTCGAACTGGTGATGGGGGAGCGGCGACTCCGCGCCACCCAACTCGCCGGCCTGTCGACCATCCCGGCCATCATCCGTCGCACCGAGGACGCGGACCTGCTCCGCGACGCCCTCCTGGAGAACCTGCACCGGGCGAACCTGAACCCGCTGGAGGAGGCGGCCGCCTACCAGCAGATGATGAGCGACTTCAGCTGCACCCAGGAGGAGCTCTCCGCTGCGGATCAAGCGGTCGCGTCCGCAGATCTCCAACACCATCCGGCTGCTGCAGTTGCCCGCACCCGGTCCAGCGCCGGGTCGCCGCCGGCGTCCTGAGCGCCGGGCATGCCCGCGCGCTGCTGATGCTGCCCGACTCCGTTGCGATGGAGCACCTGGCCACCCGCATCGTCGCCGAGGGTCTCTCCGTGCGGGCTGCGGAGGAGATCGTCTCGGTGGGGGAGCACGGCACCCGTCGGGCACCCCGCTCGACGCAAGGCGGTCGAGCTCTCGCCCGCCGCCGAGGACCTGCAGCAGCGACCTCGTCGAGAGGCTCGACACCCGCGTCCTGGTCAGCGAGGGACGGAGCAAGGGCCGGATCGTCATCGAGTTCGCCGGCGCCGGAAGATCTCGATCGCATTGCCGCTTTATTGACGTAACGCATTTATCGGCGTGTCGACAAATAGCTAGATCGAGGTCAAGCGCAGCAGGCGCAGTGCGCTCGACGGTGAAGACGAGGCCGGGGTACGCGGTCTTGTCGATGCTCTCGAAGCCGAGGCGGCGGTACCACTCGGACAGCCGGGTGTTCTCCGCGACGATCCCGATCGCCAGCGACCTCGGCGCCGGCGGCGCGTGCCCGGCGGGCACCCTCCGCCACAAGGGCGGCGCCGTAGCCCGCGTGCCGCGTCGTCGGGTCGACCGCGAGGTGGCGAAGGCTCCACACCTCCGGACGCGACTTCGACGGCCCGACGAACGCGCAGCCGACGATCCGTCCCTCCTGCTCGACGGCGAACAGGTCGAAGCCCCTGCGCCACCACCGTCGCGACGGCGGAGTCGTCCCAGAAGGCAGGGTTCGAAGGAGTGTTCTCCCTTGTGATCCCGAAATCCGCCACCTCGGTGGCGAAGCCGGCCCGCAGCACCTCCAGGCACTCGGGGTACCGGTCCGGGGTGACGTCGATGATGGTCATGCTCCTCACCCGGACCGTCCTCAGGGGCCGGTCCTGGGCTGCGGACGCCTCGACGGCCTTCAGGCGGGCCTGCACGTCCTTGCGGGCGGAGTACTCGGCCCAGAAGGAGAGGAAGGGCACCGTGCCGGCCAGCGCGATCACCAGCAGCCGTCCCCAGGGCCAGTGGACGCGGCGTCCGAGGTCGTAGGCGGTGATCAGCAGCACCATGTACAGCCAGCCGTGGGGGACGCCGGTGAGGGTGACGACGATGCCGTTGTTCCCGAAGTACTTCAGCGGCACCCCGACCACCACCAGCACCACGAGCAGGGTGCCGACGACGTAGGCCATGATCCGGTACCGCAGCAGCGCGCCCCGGACGCCGGGGGCCTGGTCTGCGGTCAGCGCGGGCACGGTTTCAGCTGGTGAACTCATTCTTCCTCCTGGTCCGCCAGCGTACCGAGGCTGCCGTCCCTGCTCAGCGCACGGATGAACCGCACGGTCATGAAGGCGCCGAACGCCGCGAAGACCCACCACTGCAGCGCGTAGCCGATGTTCTGGATCGACCCGGAGCCGCTCGGCAGGGCGACCACGGCCGTCGCCGAGGCCCTGGGCGGCCGACTCGGCCGCCGGCAGGGTGATGAACCCGGGCAACAGCTGCTGGGGCCAGAACTGGGCAAGGACGGGCAGCCGGACGGTGCCCAGCTCCGTCCCGGTGTCGTTCTGCCCGGAGCCCGCCTCGGAGGGCAGGAAGACGCCCGTCTGCGTCAGCTCACCGGCCGGCGGCTCGGGAATCGTTGTCGCACCGGCAGGCAGCACCCCACGCACGACGGCCAGGACGCGGCCGTCGGCCACCTGGAACGCCGTGAGGACGCGGACGGTGCCGTCCTCCGCGCGGATCCGGGCCTGCTGGGCGGGCAGGTAGTGCCCCGTGACGCTCGCCGGCTTGCCGTAGATGTCGCCGACCGTCCCGTCCGCGCTCACGAAGTCGAGCAGCGGCACGGCCGGCTGCGCGGCGCGCGCTGCGGCGGACTCGTTCTCCTTGTCCTCGAAGACGCGCATCTGCCACAGGCCGAGCCAGAGCATCGCCACCGTCAGCACTGCGCCGACGACGGCGATCAGCCACTGCCGCGCGCGAACCCCCATACCGCGGAGGCTAGCTCAGGTGGCGCGCCCAGGCGTTGTCCACCAGCTGCGCGCACAGCAGGCCGAAGTCGTACCCGGCGGCCTCGACGGCCTGCGGCATCAGCGACGTCTCGGTCATGCCGGGGGCGACGTTGGTCTCGAGGAACACCGGGGTGCCGTCGGGTCGCACGATGATGTCCACCCGGGAGAGGTCCCGCAGGCCGAGGACGCGGTGCGCTGCGACCGCCAGCTCCGCACAGGCGGCAGCCACCTCGTCGCTCACCGACGCCGGCACGATGAACCGGGTCTCGCCGGCGGTGTAGCGGGCGGTGTAGTCGTAGATGCCGGAGTTCGGCCGGATCTCCACCGCGGGCAGCGCGACCGGCTCGCCGTCCAGCTCGACGACCGTCACGGCCACCTCCGTGCCCTCGATGAACTCCTCGATCACGGCGAGGTCGCCGTAGGAGTAGGCGCCGACCATCGCCGACGGCAGCTCCTCAGCCGAGGTGACCTTCGAGCAGCCCAGCGCTGAACCGCTGCGGGCCGGCTTCACGATCATCGGGAACCCGATCCGCTCGCCGAGGGCCGTCATCAGCGCGGCGGCGCCGAGCTCACGGAACATGTCGTGGGGGAGCGCGGCCATCTTCGGCCGGGCGAGGCCGGCCTGGGCGATCAGCGGCCCGCCGACGGCCTTGTTGAAGGAGCGACGGCACGCTGCCGGCTCGGAGCCGACGTAGGCCACGTCCAGCAGGCTCAGCACCTGCTGCAGGCCGCCGTCCTCGCCGACGCCGCCGTGCAGCACGGGGAAGACCACCGGGTCCACCAGCCCACGCAGCAGCACGAGCAGGTCGGGGGTCAGGTCGGACTCGATGACCTCGCGGCCCTGGTCACGCAGCGCCTGCGCGACGCGGCGTCCGGAGCGCAGCGACACCTCGCGCTCGTGCGACAGCCCGCCGGCGAGCACGACGATCGGGCCGTGGGGACGAAGTTCGGACATGGTTGCTCCCTAACTGATATCGGGTGCCGGGCCGGTGGACAGGTCGAGGTGCCGCGGCGATGCGGCGCCGAGGCCGAAGGTGCGGTTCAGCTCCAGCTCCTGCGTGAGCACCTCACCGAGCCGGCGGGTGCCTTCGTAGATGCGGTCGGGCGGCGGGAAGCAGAACGACAGCCGCATGTTCCTGCTGCCGAGGCCGTCGGCGTAGAACGCCGTGCCCGGGGTGTAGGCCACCCGTGCGGTGACCGCGCGCGGCAGCATCGCCTGGCTGTCCAGGCCCTCGGGCAGGTTCACCCAGACGAAGAAGCCGCCGTTGGGGCGCGTCCAGGTGGTGCCCTCGAGCATGTGGTCGTTCGAGCCCGGCCAGCATCGCGTCGCGGCGCTCCCGGTACATGTCGCGGAACACGTCGATCTGGGCGCGCCAGTCGAACTGGTCGAGGTAGGTGGCGATCGCGTACTGGCTGAACACCGGCGGGCACAGGGTTGCCGCCTCCTGGGTCAGCACCAGCTTCTCCCGGACGGCGTGCGGCGCCAGCACCCAGCCGACCCGGAAGCCGGGGGCGAAGATCTTGGAGAACGAGCCGAGGTAGACCACGTTGTCGGCGTCCATCGAGCGCAGCGCCGGCATCGGCTCCGCCTCGAGGGTGAGCAGGCCGTACGGGTTGTCCTCGATGATCAGCAGGCCGAACTCCTGCGCGATCGCGATGATCGCGTGGCGGCGCTCCAGGGTCTGCGTGACGCCGGTCGGGTTCTGGAAGTTCGGGATCGTGTACAGGAACTTCACCCGCTTGCCGGCGGCCTTCAGCGTCACCAGCGCGTTGCGGAGCGCTTCCGGCTCGAGGCCGTGCTCGTCCATCGCGACGTGGACGATCTCGCACTGGTAGGCGCGGAACGTGCCGAGCGCGCCGACGTAGCTGGGCGCCTCGGCGAGCACGACGTCGCCCGGATCGCAGAACACCCGCGTGACCAGGTCAAGCGCCTGCTGGGAGCCACAGGTGACCACGATGTCGTCGGCGTGGGCGTGGATCTGCTCCTCGGCCATCACCTCGACGATCTGGTCCCGCATGAACGGCTCGCCCTGGCCGGAGCCGTACTGCATGGCCTGCGTGCCGCGCTCGGTGATCAGCCGGTCGACGGCGGCGGCGAGCGCTTCGCGCGGCAGGTCGGCGATGTTCGGCATGCCGCCGGCGAGCGAAACCACCTCGGGCCGGTTGGCCACGGCGAACAGGGCGCGGACGGCCGAAACCGTCAGTCCATGGGTTCGCTCGGCGTACGCGTCGATGTAGGGGTCCAGCCGCGTATCGCGACGGGCCGGCTCTGGCAGGCTCACCGCACCAGACTGCCGTACGTCGGCCCTAGGATGAAACCGACCCACCCGCGGGGGTGGAGAACGGATCGGCGGGTGCATGTCTCGATTGTCGATGGTGACTCTTGCAGAGCTGCCCGGCCTGGCATGCCCCTACTGCGGTCGCGTGGTCGCCCCCGACACCCCCTGGGCGGTCGCTGCGGCGACGCGCTGGGGCTGGTGCGGGGTGAAGCTCACGGTCGACGAGCGAGGTGGCGGGCCTGCTGCTGCTCGCGCCCGCTGGAGGAGCCGGGGCAGGCGATGCTGATGAGCATCTGGGTCCGTCCCGAGTCGGTGCGGTCCGGCTACGGCAAGCAGCTCCTTCAGGCGGCGTCCGCGGGCCTGCTGAGCCGCAAGGTCCGGGTCATCATCGCCCAGGGCAGCCGGCGCAGCGTGACGGTGCGAGGCACCGTCCCGCGGACTTCCTGAAGGCGATCGGCTTCACCCGCGGCCTGGACGACCGGCTGTGGCGGCTCGACCTCGACCGGACTGTTGCGGACAGGTCCAGGCGTGCTGGGCATGGTCGGGCGCCTGTTCGAGTCACTGCGGCCGGTGACGCCGCCGGAGCCGGCCGGTGGAGCCATCTCCGGGCGCACCACCCACACCGGTTCATGATCGAGATCCTGACCCCGACGCAGCTCGAGCAGGCCCGGCCCGCCGGACGCTTCGTCGCGACACCCTCGCAGGCACTGCGCGAGCGCGTGGGCGTCGGGCACCAACCTGCTCGAGATCGACGACTGGACGCGGGAGCTGATCGCCGACGGCGGCGCCGAGTCCTGCTACGTCGACTACGCCCCTGCCTTCGGACGCGGGCCGTTCGGCAAGGTGATCTGTACCTCGGTGAACGACGCCGTCCTCCACGGGCTGCCGCACGACTACGCGCTGGCCGAAGGCGACCTGCTCACGCTCGACTTCGCGATCAGCCTCAACGGGTGGGTGGCCGACGCTGCGATCAGCTTCATCGTCGGCGACGCCGGTGACTGGGCCGACCAGCAGATGATCGACGCGACGGAGGTGGCGCTGGCCGCAGGCAATCGCCGTGGCCCGTCCCGGCGGGTATCGTCGGTGACATCTCTGCAGCGATCGGCGCGGTGCTCACCGGTGCAGGGTTCTCGGTCAACGGCGAGTTCGGCGGCCACGGGGTGGGGCGCACGATGCACCAGGACCCGCACATCGCCAACGCCGGGACGCCGAGGCGGGGCTACCGCCTGCGCCCGGGATGCTCCTTGCGATCGAGCCGTGGGTGATGCGTGGCACCAACCGCCTGGTCAAGGACCCCGACGGCTGGACGCTGCGCAGCGCCAACGGCGGGCGGACGGCGCACAGCGAGCACACCATCGCCGATCACAGAGGACGGACCGGAGATCCTGACCCTGCCGTGACCGCTGGCTCAGCCCAGGTGGCTGGCCGAGCCCGCACGGTGGCTCAGCGATGGTCGGGCTCAGGGACGCGGATCAGAGGTATTCCTCGATGGCCTTCAGCAGCACGGACTTCGGCTTGGCGCCGACGAAGGACTTCACGACCTCGCCACCGACGAACACCTGGATCGTCGGGAGGCTCAGCACGCCCTGCTGCGTGGGCACCTGGGTGTTCTCGTTCGTGTCCAGCTTCAGGAAGGTGACCTTGTCGCCGTGGTCGCGGGCGAGCTCGTCGATGATCGGGCTCAGCTGCTTGCAGGGCGCGCACCAGTCGGCCCAGTAGTCGATCACGACCGGCTTGGACGACTTCAGGACCAGGTCGCCGAAGGTGGCATCGGTGACGGCGTCAACGTGGGACATATGTGTTCTCCTGGTCAGGCGGTGGCAGTGACAGTGAGGCTAGCGGGCGGCATCCGACAGTGCCGCGAGGTACCGCTCGGCGTCCAGGGCGGCGGCGCAGCCGGTGCCCGCTGCGGTGATCGCCTGGCGGTAGGTGTGGTCGACGAGGTCGCCGGCGGCGAAGACGCCGGAGAGGTTCGTGCGCGTGCTCGGGGCGTCGACGAGGACGTAGCCGGCTGCGTCGGTCTCCACCTGGCCGCGGACGATCTCGGAGCGCGGGTCGTGGCCGATCGCGACGAACAGGCCCTGCACGGGCAGCTCGCTGGTCGCGCCGGTGACGGTGTCGGTGAGGACGACGGCTGACAGCGACTGCTCGCCCTTCAGGTCGGTGATGACCGAGTTCCAGGCGAAGCGGATCTTCGGGTCGGCCTTGGCGCGGTCGACCATGATCTTCGACCCGCGCAGCTCGTCGCGGCGGTGGACCAGCGTCACCGACTTCGCGAAGCGGGTGAGGAAGGTGGCCTCCTCGAGCGCGGAGTCGCCACCGCCGACGACGGCGATGTCCTTGTCGCGGAAGAAGAAGCCGTCGCAGGTGGCGCACCAGGAGACGCCGCGTCCGCTGAAGACCTCTTCTGCGGGCAGGCCGAGCTTGCGGTAGCCGGAACCCATCGCGAGGATCACGGCCTGCGCGGAGTAGCTGTTGCCCTCGGCGTCGGTGACCGTCTTCACCTCACCGGCCAGGTCGGCGGTGACGATGTCGTCGGTGATGATCTCCGCGCCGAAGCGCTCGGCCTGGGCGCGCATCGCCAGCATCAGGTCGGGACCCATGACACCGTCGGTGAAGCCCGGGTAGTTCTCCACCTCTGTGGTGTTCATCAGCGCGCCGCCGGCGGCCAGCGCGCCCTCGAAGATCAGCGGCTTGAGGCCTGCGCGGGCGGTGTAGATCGCCGCGGCGTAGCCGGAAGGGCCGGAGCCGATGATGATGACCTCGCGGATGTCGGACATGGAACCTCTGAGTCTCTGGGTGGGTGCTCAGTCTAGACGAGCACCCCGGGGTGACACGCTGCCTAACCAACGCGACACCTCCGGCATTCCCGGGACGGCTCAGCCCTGCGTCGCGGCGTACTGCGCAGCCCACTCCTCGACGCGGCGGGCGCTCTCCGCGTCCGGGATGTCCTCGATGCGGGTCATGATCGACCAGCGGACGCCGAACGGGTCGCGGATGCTGCCGTAGCGGTCACCGGAGACGAAGTCGGTCACCGGTTCGCGCACCACGGCGCCGGCGGCGACGGCACGCTCGACGAGGGCGTCCACGTCTGCGCAGTAGAGGGCGATGGAGTAGCAGGCGTCGTCGGTGGTCGACTGGGCGGCGAGGTGGTACTCCGGGGACGGCTCGCCGAGCTGCAGCCGGCCGTTGCCGAGGTCGAGTTCTGCGTGGGCGAGGACGTCACCGAACTCGGTGACCGCCACGACCGTCGCGCCGAACACGTCGCAGTAGAACGTCATGGCCTCCCGGGCGGGGGAGACGGCAAGGAACGGCGTGAGGCTGGAGTAGCCGTTGGGGCGTCCGTTGGTGGTGTGTTCTCCGTTTGCTGGTGTGGTCATGGGGCCACGCTAGGTGCAGCCCCCGACGGGCTCTTGCAGATTCCCGACAGGTCGCCGCCTACGCTGGCGGCATGTCGGGGTCAACGCGGGGGACGCTCTACCCCGACCGCCTGCCAGCGCTGTACCGCCTCGCGCCCGAGGGCCGGGCAGCGCCCTTCGTCCGCTGGTTCTGGATCACCCGCTGGAGCCTGCCCGACGACGAGGTGTCGCGGCAGGAGCTGATCAGCTTCCCTGCCCTCAACCTCGTCGTCGAGAACGGCATGGTTGGCCTCGCCGGCCCGACCACTCGCGCAGATCACACCGACCTGCGCGGTGCCGGTTGGGCGATCGGCGCACTGCTCCGGCCGGCAGCCGTGCCGCTCTTCACGCCCGATCCCGGCAGCCTTCGCGATGCCTACGACCCGTTCGAGGCACCCGACCTCCATGCCGGCATCGAGGCGGCGATGGCCGCCGACTCGGAGGCGGGACGCGCTGCTGCTGCAGCGCGGTTCGCCGCCTGGCTGGTGGCCCGGGCCGGTGAGCCGACGGCGGAGGCCCTGCTGGCGAATCGTCTGGCCGAACTCGCAGAGGATCCCGGCGTCCGACGGGTCGGGACCATCGCCGAACAGCTGGCCGTCTCGGAGCGCACGCTGCAGCGGCTCGCCCGCACCTACATCGGGCTCAGCCCGGCAGCGCTGATCCGGCGGCGGCGCCTGCAGGAGGCAGCGGAGCGCATCAGGGACGATGCGGAGGCCGACCTGGCAGCGCTGGCCACCGAGCTCGGCTACACCGACCAGGCCCACCTCACCAACGAGTTCGCCCGCGTGCTCGGGTTCACCCCGGCCCGCTATCGCAGGGACGTCTCAGGCTGACGCGTCAGAGGAGGCTGTACAGCTTCCCGCCGGAGCGCTTCTCGACCGTCTTCCGGTTGCCGGAGAAAGCGCACGGCACCATCCACAGCTTGGCCTTCGACACGACGACGATCCCGCTGTCGTGGTTGGACACGAACGATGCCGACGACTCGATCCTGCCGGTGGAGCCGGAACCGGTGATCCTCAGCCCGTCCTTGCGGCTGCCCGTCACCAGGTTGCCGGTGCCCGAGATCGTGATCGAGCTCCTGCCCGAGACGGTGATCCCGTGGGACCTGCTGGCACTGATCGTGTTGCCGCCCGCGAGGGTGAGCTTGCCCTTCGTCGAGACCGAGATGTCGTACTTCTTGCCGCCGGTGATCACCGAGTTCGTCACGGTGGCAGAGCCACCGGAAGGCACGGAAAGGCCCATCTTCTTCGCTGAGGTGATCGTGACGCGGTCGAGCGTGACGTGGGTCCGCGAGCCGGAGGCGAGCACGCCGTTGTAGCCGTCGTTGTTCGCCGTCGAGTCGGTGATGGTCGCCGTGGTGCCGGGGACGGTGCCAAGGCCGTGGCGACCGTTGCTGTCGAGGCTGCTGCCGGAGATGTCCGCGTGCGCTGCGCCCGTGAGCGAAGCCCCGCAGACCTTGTTCTTCGACATGCTGGTGCTGCGGACGGTGACGGTGGCAGCAGCCACGCCGAGCCCGTGACCGGTCTTGCCGTCCGTGCTGCCGTGCACTGCCTGGCCGTTGCGGTCGAGCACGCTCTCGGAGATGGTCCCGACCGAACCGCTGGAGAGCTGGACGCCGTTGCGACGGTTGTAGACCGAGCGCAACCCGGTGGCGTTGAGCGTGGAACCTTCGAGGTGCACGCCGTCGACCTTGTTGTAGCTGCTGGTGATGTTGGTGAGCGTGAGCGTCGACTTCTCGTAGCCGACGACGCCGTACTTGCCGGCGTGGGTGAGGGTGAGGTCGGCAAGCGTCACGAACGCACCGGCGGTCCCGATCAGCGTGGTGCTCGAGCGTCCTGCGCCGTCCCAGGTGCCGCCGGAGACGCCGCCGGTGATGCCGGCGTTGTACCGCAGCAGGTAGCCGTCGCTTCCCCGCCAGGTGACCGTGGTGCCGGGGTCGGCGACGATGTAGACGTAGTCCGCGGGATGGATGATCGAGGAAACGCTCACCGCTCCGGAGAGGTGCACGACGTTGGCCTGGTAGCTGGTGCCCGCGATCGCCACAGCCCGCTTGAGGGCTGCGGTGATGTCGCCGCTGGCTGGCAGCTCCGACACGGTGTACGAGGCGACGCCGAGGGTGGCTGCACCCGCTTCGACGGAGGTCTCGGCCGTGGCCGAGGGGACGGAGGCGAGCATGCTCGCGCCGCTGGTTGCGAGGGCGACAAGGACAGCTGTCGCTCGCAGGGTCAATATGGTCATTGTGGACACCTGGAGTTCAGGCGCATCTCGGGGGGGATGCACTACCACACAGGGTACGCCTGCCGCGGGTTTCCTGAAAGAGGTCTGAGAAGGCGTCTCCGAGCGCGCGGTACGCTCACGATCGTGCTGATCCTGCTCTCCCCGGCGAAGTCGCTGGACTTCGAGTCGAAGCTGCCCCGGGTGACGCCCACCCAGCCCCGGTTGCTGGACGAATCGGAACAACTGGTCGCGCTGATGCGCACCAAGTCGGTGGCCGATCTCGCAGCGCTCGCCGACATCTCCGACGAGCTCGCAGCGCTCAACGCCACCCGCTGGTCGACCTTCCAGACCCCGTTCACGCGCAGGAACGCGCGGCCGGCCGTCCTGGCGTTCAACGGCGACGTCTACCAGGGCCTCGCCGTCCGCCGTCGCTTCGACACCCGCGCCTACACCGAGGCGCAGAAGACCGTCCGCATCCTGTCCGGGCTGTACGGCGTGCTGCGTCCGCTCGACCTGATGCAGCCCTACCGGCTCGAGATGGGCACCCGGCTGGCGTCCGGGCGGGGTCGCTCGCTGTACGACTGGTGGGGCACGACCATCACCGACCTGCTGCGTGAGGACCTTGCCGCCTCGCCGGGTGCCGGGGTCGTGATCAACCTCGCGTCCGGGGAGTACTTCGGGTCGGTGCGGACGGACGCCCTTGGGGCGCCGGTCATCTCGCCGCGCTTCGAGGACACCGATCCCCGCGGCCGGCGCGGCGTGGTGTCGTTCTTCGCCAAGCGCGCCCGTGGCGAGCTCGCTGCCTGGCTGGTGCTCAACCGCGTCCGCACCGCCGGAGCCCTGAAGCAGTTCGACGGTGCCGGCTACCGCTACGACAAGGCGTCATCCACCGCAGCGGTGCCGGTCTTCGTCCGGGCCTTCGACGCCCGGCAGTGATCTCGACGCCGCTCCGGGCGGCGTACGACCCGGGCCTGCTCCACCTGCGCGGAGCAGCAGTGCTGGCGACCGCCGTCCGTCCCTGACCCGTCGCCGGCGGTCGAACGCCGAAGCGGCACGAAAGGGGACAGTCCCCTTTCGTGCCGCTTTCGTGCTGGGCTCTCAGCGAGTGGCGTGCCTCAGGACAGGCCGTAGGCCCGGTGGACCATCCAGATCGGGTGCTCGGTCTTGACCCCGGAGGACTGCTCGATCTGCCAGCGGCAGGTCTCCGTGTCGCACAGGGCGAGGTCGGGATTGGTGCGCTTGACCATGTCGAACAGCGGCTTGCCGACGGCCTGGGCGACCTCGTACTTCTCCTTCTTGAGGCCGTAGGTGCCGGCGATGCCGCAGCAGACCGCGCCGGACTCGACGACCGTGAGGCCGGGGATCAGCTTGAGCACCTCGACGGCCGGCTGGCCCATGCCCTGGCTCTTCAGCTGGCACGGCGCGTGGTACGGCACGGTCATGTCGATCGCCTGGAAGTCGGTCGGCAGCTCACCGGCGTCGTGCAGGTCGAGCAGGAACTCCATCATGTCCCGGATGCGCGTCCCGACGTCGATCAGCTTCTCCTCGGAGACGCCCATGATCTCGTGCGCCTCGTGCTTGAGCATGCCCGTGCAGGAACCCGACGACGAGACGATCGTGAGGTCCTTGCCTGCGGAGCGCAGCTCGTCGCACAGCTTCAGGACGGCAGCGGACGCCTGGTCGAACAGCCCGTTGGACTGCTGGGCGAGGCCGCAGCAGCCCTGCTTCGGCACGAGCACCTCGTAGCCGAGGTACTCCAGCACCTCGATCGACTTCTTCGAGGTCTCCACCTCGAAGTAGCCACCGGCGCAGCCGTGGAAGAACACCACGGTGCCACGGGTCGCGGCCTTGGTCGGCTTCTTGCGCTTCTTCAGCCAGCCCTGCAGGGTCTGGGTCTGCGGCCGGGGGCATCGGGGCGTCCCGGTGGATGCCGATGACCTTCTCCACGATCGTGCGGATCGGCTTGTTGTGCAGCGCGGCGTTGGCGATCGGCGCCACCGGCGTCATCATCATGCCCATCAGCGTCGTGCGGGTGATCAGCTGGTCGCGCACCGGCATGTGGTCGGCCTTCATCACCGCACGCGCCTGGCTGTTCAGCTCTGCGATCTGCACGCCCTGCGGGCAGGCGAGGGTGCACGCGCCACAGCTGGAGCAGTAGTCCAGCGAGTGGTCGACGCTCTCGCCGTTGCGGAACCGCTCGGCCTGCGGCCCGACGAACTTCGGGCCGGAGAACAGCGGCGTGACCGCCGACACCGGGCAGGACGTCTCGCAGATCGTGCACTTCACGCAGGCGTCCAGGGTGGCCCGGGACAGCTCGTGGCCGGCGAACTCGAGGCCCTTGGTTGTCATGCCAACTCCTTCAGGATCGAATCAGCGGCAAGGACGGCACTACCGAGTGCGATGCCGTCGCCGGACTTCTCCGCCCACCGTGACGAGCCGCCGATGATGCCGCCGGCCGCGTAGAGGTTGGGGTGGACGATGGCCCCTGCCCCGTCCAGTACCCGCATGTCGCCCGCGACGCGCACGCCGACCTTGAACAGCGGCTGTTCTGCTCCCCAGTAGTCGCCGTGGACCAGCGGTCCGGCGTCGAGACCGGCCAGCGGCAGCCCGAACACGGTCTCGGTCACCGTGCCGTGGGAGTCCATGTCCAGCGCACCGGACTCGAACCCGCCGGTGGCCAGCAGGAACGTGTCGGCGGCGAACTCCCGAGTTGCCCCGGCCGCCGCGATCGAGACGCCCTTGATCACGCCGTCGACCGCACGGAAGCCGGTCACCCAGCTGCCCGGAACCATCCGGACGCCGGCGGCCTTGGCCTTGGCAAGGAGCGCACCGTTGAGCCGCATGCCGGGGACGGCGGGAGGCGGCAGGGGGATCTCGAAGACGGGGTGGCCCAGCTTGTCGGCCAGGTCCGACCACGCCGTGAGGTCCTTCAGCCCGAGGACGGCGGGCAGGCCCACCGTCTCACCCTCGGCCAGCAGCGGACGGAGCGTGTCGGCGAAGCCCACCCGGAAGGCGGGGTCGTCGAACGCGCGGGCATAGGTGAGACCGCTGGAGTCGACCTCGCCGTCGCGGGCAGGCACGTCGATGCTCAGGTGCCGGACGGTGACGTGGCCACCGTCGGGCAGGGTCGTGCGGGCGAGGTTCTGGGCGACCAGCTTGGGCTGGAAGTCCTTCAGTCGCCGCAGCCCGACGATCACGAGCTTCGCGTCCGCCTTCAGGTGGCCGGCGACCATGCTCGGCGAGACCAGGCAGGTGGGACGGATCGCGCCGACAGCCGTGGGCAGCTGGTAGTTCGCCTCGGCGTCCCCGACGAGGAGTTCCGCTCCGAGCAGGTCCTTGAGGTACTCGATGCCGGTGTGGACGCCGGCAGCACCGATCGTCGCGTACGGGTGTTCGGGACGCGAGGAGGCGATGGCTGCGAGGGTCAGCACCGGGTTGGTGACCCGGTCGGGGGTGTAGCCGAGCACGTCGATGGTGCCCTGGCCGAGCTGCAGCCCGCCGATGCCCTTGCTCAGCAGGGTGACGGTCGCACCGCCGGCGGCCAGACGGGTGGCTGCGGTGAGGCCGGCGAGCCCGGCCCCGATCACGACGACGCGGCTCACAGCGCCACCTCACTCTCGGGTTGCGGCAGGTGCTCGACGTCGAGGGTGCCCTGGAAGATCCAGTTGTCCAGCGCTGTCTGGCGCACCTGGGCGCCGTAGAGGATCGGCCACAGGCCGATCCAGCGGTTCTTCAGGAACAGTCGCAGCAGCCCGTTGGCCCGCTCGATGTCGATGTGGTCGGTCTCCAGCGCGATGCCGGTGGCGCGCGTGGTGCAGAAGCCGCCCTGGCAGGGACCCATGCCCAGCCGCAGCTGGCGGCGCAGGTCGTCGAAGGTGCCCTTGGGCTGGTTGGCGAGGGCGTCGGTGAACATCTTGCGGCTCATCAGCTCGCACTCGCAGATGATCTGCTCGTCGAGGCGGTCGTGCTCGCGCTCCTCGAGGCGGTGGGTGACCACGTAGTTCTTGGTCGGCTCCGGGCCGGGGATGTTCTCCTTGGCCGTGCGGCACTCGCGCTTCTCGCCGAGCTTGTCGCACATGGCGTCGACGATGTGCTCTGCCATCAGCCGGTACGTGGTGAGCTTGCCGCCACCGATCGTGAGCATGCCGTCGAGGCCGTCACGTTCGGTGTGGTCGATGACAGCCATGCCGCGGCTCATGTGCCGGGTGTCGGCAGCTGCGACGCGCTTGTCCTTGATCAGCGGGCGGGCCCCGGCCCAGGCGTGCAGCGCGCGGGCGTTGCGGAAGCCGGGGATCAGCACCTCGCCGGCGTCCAGCATCTGCTGGACCTCGTTGTGCTCGATCGCAAGGTTGTCCGGGTCGTCGACCTTCACGTCGGTCGTGCCGATGATGCTCACCGTGTGCACCGGGCACGAGGATGTCGCCGTCCGCGGGGTAGATCATCCGGTTGACCACGCGGTTCACGAGGCGGTGGTTCATCGCGATCATGATGCCGCGGCCGGGGATCACGTCGACGGGGTCGGCGCCGGCCATGTGGGCGATCTGGCCGGCCCACGGGCCCGCGCAGTTCAGCACGAAGTTGCAGTCGATGACCACCTCTTCGCCCGACTTCAGGTCGGTGCAGTGCACGGCGGAGACCCGGTTGCCCTCACGGTCGATCCCGGTGACGGTGTGGTAGGTCAGCACCTGGGCGCCGTAGGCCTTGGCGGAGTTCGCAGCGCCCCACACCAGCTGCCAGCCGTCGACGGTGCCGTCCTCGCACCTCGACGGCGCGCATGATGCCCGGGTTCAGCCGTGGCTCGTTGCGCAGGGCCTCGGCGACGGCGATCTCGTGGGCGGGCACGCCGGTTGCTGCCGCACCGGCGAGGAACTTGTCCGCGAAGGCCGGGTCGTCGCCGGGGCAGGTCACGAAGTAGCCGCCGGTGGTCTCGATGGCAGAGGCCTGGATGCGGGCGAGGATCGCGTTCTCCTGCGCGCACTCGGTCGCCGACAGTGGATCGCTCACGACGTAGCGTCCGCCGGAATGCAACAGCCCGTGGAATCGTCCGGTGGTGCCCTGGCCCAGGTCGGCACGATCGAGCAGCACTGCGCTGTAGCCGCGCATCGCCACGTCCCGCACCACGCCGGCCCCGGTAGAGCCGCCACCGATGACTACAACGTCAACCGCCAGCTTTCTCACGAAGACCCTCCCGCTCTCAATGCGACGCCGGCGGCCCTGGAAGCTCCATCGACGTCCGGGCAGCGCAACAGTGCGCCGTCGCCTTCAAACTAACCAGAGCCGAACGGGACTAAACACCACCGGTAAGCAAGGTCGCTCAGACGTGCAGGCCTGCCTAGTCGCGCTGGGAAATCGACAGCGGTCCGTCCGGAGCGACCCGGCGCACGAACGGGGACGGTTCCATTTCCGTTCAGGGCAGGCCTCCACGGGCCCGATCTGAACGGAAATGGAACCGTCCCCGTTTTGCGTCCAGGTCAGAGGCGGGCGCGGTCGAGGATCGCCCGGGCTGTGCCCTCGTCGAGGACGAGGTCGGTGGCCACGCCTGCGCGCAGTGCGCCGACGACGGCCGGTGCCCGTGACGGGTCGGCGACAACGCAGATCCGTCGCGGGATGCGCTGCAGTTCCGCCGGCGTCAGGCCGGTGGCGCGCTCGTTGTGCGTGACGTCGGCGTACGAGCCGTCCTCGCGCAGCAGGACCGTGCAGACATCGCCCACCACTCCGTCGGCGGCGAGGGCGCGCATGTCGGAGGCGTCCATGTAGCCGGCGGTGTACACGTGGGACGGCACCCGCCCCTCCAGGCTCCCGACGCCGAACACGGCGAGGTCGAGCTTCTGGTGCAGCTTCAGCACGTTCTGCACCGACCGCTCACGCCACATCGCCTGCTTGGTCGCCGCGTAGTCGAAGAACGCCGGCACGGGGAACAGCACGACGCGGGCGTCGAAGGCGTCACCGATCGACTGCAGGATCTCGCCGATGTAGGGGATGCCGGAGCTGCGCTGGTTCGCGCCACCGTTGATCTGCACGACGGTCGAGCCCACCAGCGGACGCCGGCCGAGGTGCTTCACCACGTGGGAGAGGGTGACGCCCCAGGCGACGCCGATCAGCTGGTGGTCGTCGACGGCCTCGGTGAACAGGCGACCGGCGAGCCGGGCGACCTGGTCGAAGCGGACGTTCTCGTTGGCGTTCTCCCGCACCGACACCATGTGCACCCGGACGCCGAAGTGCCGGCTGAGGGTGGAAGCGATGGGCGACTGCGAGCCGCTGTGGTCGGCCAGGCTGATGCGGACGAGACCGGTGTCCCGTGCGTCCTTCAGCAGTCGCGAAACCGAGGAGCGCGACAGCCGCAGCTGGTGAGCAATGCTCTCCATCGTCTCACCCTGAATGTAGTAGCGAGAGGCAGCTTGATACATGTCCTCGTAGCGCTCGTTCAACCTTGCACCCTTCCCTTGCACGTTCGTGCATAGGTCTAGCGCATGCGTTCATCCATAAGCAAGATGAGCCCTAACGGGACGGGGTTAGCGCGATCAGTGCGTCGTGCCCCCAACGTTGCGGTTCAGCGGGTACGAAGGAGTCAGATGAACCTCTCAACGGTTGGCGCGGGTGCGCGCACCGTCGGGGCTTTCGTATCGGAGATCAACGAAGAGAGCCGATCCCGCCGGCCACTGTTACCCTTCGCGTCCGTGCCTACGAGCCTCGGCGGACGCGATTCACGAGAGAGGGCTCCGGTGAACCTGTTGGGTCACCGCCATGTCAGCCGCACGCACAGCAGCGTTGCGACTGTCTCCCAGTACACCGCTCCGGCGCACGACGCCCCACGACGGGCGAGCGGGGCGCGGCACCCCGAACCGGTGTCTGTTCTCATCCATACCGTCTGACAAGACAACGATCACATCGCCTGCGTCCCTAGGACGCCCAAACTGACGCCCGATCCGGGTGTCTGAAAGTGAGAATGAAGTGGGAGCTCTGTTCCTCTCTGAGGTTGTCGGCACCGCGATGCTGCTCCTCCTCGGTGCTGGCGTCGTCGCCAACACCGCGTTGACCAAGTCCAAGGGCAACGGCACCGGCTTCCTGTTCGTGAACTTCGGCTGGGGCCTTGCGGTCTTCGCCGGCGTCCTCGTCTCCCAGAAGTCCGGCGCTCACCTGAACCCGGCAGTCACCCTGGGCATCGCCGCCCAGAGCATCGCCCAGGGCAAGGCCGTTGACTGGGCCACTGTCGCGATCTACATCCTCGCTCAGTTCATCGGCGCCTTCATCGGCGCAGTCCTCTGCTGGCTTGCCTACAAGCAGCACTTCGATGAGGAGCCCGACGCGGCCACCAAGCTCGGTGTGTTCTCCACCGGCCCGGCCATCCGCAGCTACGGCTGGAACGTCGTCACTGAGATCATCGGCACCTTCGTGCTGGTCTTCGTGATCCTCGCTGCCGGCGCCATCAAGAGCACCGACCTCGGCTGGCTCAGCGCCCTCGGCGTTGCCATGCTGATCGTCGGCATCGGCGCATCCCTCGGTGGTCCCACCGGATACGCCATCAACCCTGCCCGTGACCTCGGCCCGCGCATTGCGCACTTCGTCCTGCCGATCAAGGGCAAGGGCGACTCCGACTGGGGTTACTCCTGGGTTCCGGTTGTCGGCCCGATCATCGGTGGCGTTCTCGCCGGTCTCATGAGCGGCGTCCTGCTGCCCAAGTGATCAACAAGGTGGGCGGGCCTTCCGGCCCGTCCACCTGCACCACCCGCCTCACAGAACACAGCGAGCGGGCCGGTTGCCGCCGACCCGCTCGTGAAAACTCATCATCCTTAGACAATGACGTGGAAGGAATTATCCATGGCAGACAAGTACATCCTCGCGATTGACCAGGGAACGACCAGTTCCCGCGCAATCATCTTCAACCACGAAGGCCAGATCGTCTCCGTTGGGCAGAAGGAACACGAGCAGATCTTCCCGCGGGCCGGTTGGGTTGAGCACAACGCCATCGAGGTCTGGGACAACGTTCGCGAGGTCGTCGCCGAGGCACTGGCCAAGGCCAGCCTGAACAAGGACAACATCCAGGCAGTCGGAATCACCAACCAGCGTGAGACCACCCTTGTCTGGAACAAGGAGACCGGCCAGCCGGTCTACAACGCGATCGTCTGGCAGGACACCCGCACCGGCAAGATCGTCGAAGAGCTCGGCGGCGGCGACCAGGACAAGTACAAGAGCCGCGTGGGCCTGCCCCTCGCGACGTACTTCTCCGGCCCCAAGGTCAAGTGGGTCCTCGACAACGTCGAAGGCGCTCGCGCCGACGCCGAGGCCGGCAAGCTGGTCATGGGCAACATGGACACCTGGGTCATCTGGAACCTGACCGGTGGCGTCAACGGCGGCGTGCACGTGACTGACGTCACCAACGCCTCCCGCACCATGCTGATGGACCTCAACACCCTGAGCTGGGACGCGGAGATCGCGGCCGACATGACCATTCCGATGAGCATGCTGCCCGAGATCAAGTCGTCGTCGCAGGTCTACGGCTACGGCCGTGAAGAGGGCCTCCTCGGTGGCGTCCCGGTCGCAGGCGACCTCGGCGACCAGCAGGCTGCCACCTTCGGCCAGGCTGCCTTCAAGCCGGGCATGGCGAAGAACACCTACGGCACCGGCTGCTTCATGATCATGAACACCGGCGAGGAGATCGTTCCTTCCAAGAACGGCCTGCTCACCACCCTGTGCTACAAGATCGGCGACGACAAGCCGATCTACGCACTCGAGGGTTCGATCGCTGTCACCGGTTCGCTGGTGCAGTGGCTGCGCGACAACCTGAAGATGTTCTCCTCCGCTCCCGAGATCGAAGATCTCGCGAACTCGGTGGACGACAACGGCGGTTGCTACGTGGTGCCGGCATTCTCCGGCCTGTTCGCACCGTACTGGCGTGCAGACGCCCGTGGCGCGATCGTCGGCCTCACCCGTTACGTCAACCGTGGCCACATCGCCCGCGCAGTCCTGGAGGCCACCGCCTTCCAGACCCGCGAGGTCCTGGACGCCATGGAAGCCGACTCGGGCGTCAAGCTCGCCGAGCTCAAGGTTGACGGCGGCATGACGATGAACGACACCCTCATGCAGTTCCAGGCCGACCAGCTCGGCGTTCCCGTGGTGCGTCCGGTTGTTGCCGAGACCACCGCTCTCGGTGCGGCTTACGCAGCCGGCATCGCGACCGGGTACTGGAACGGCGAAGAGGACGTCATCGCCAACTGGGCCGAAGACAAGCGCTGGATCCCGAGCACGGAGCAGGACGAGCGCGCTCGCCTGTACCGCCAGTGGAAGAAGGCTGTCACCAAGACCTTCGACTGGGTCGACGAGGACAGCGGCGAGTGAAGCTCGCTTGACTGACGACGCCGCCGGGATCCTCGGATCCCGGCGGCGTTGCCATGTCCGGGGCCGTTGGCGACTCGACTCCGACCTCAGTTCCGATGGTGTCCGGTCACTGGTAGGTGAAGGTCGCATACCCCGTTGCGGCGGAAGCGCCGGACGGGGTCAGCACCGTGACGTCCACGGTCCCCGCGGCGTGCGCAGGAGCCGTGACCACCAGCTCGGTGGGTGACACGGCGGTGAGGGAGGTTCCCTTGGTCTTGCCGAACGTGACGGCGAGGGCCCCGGAGAGATGCGTCCCACGGATGGTGACCCGGGTGCCCCCTGCCACCCTGCCGGTGGCCGGCGAGACCGCTGTGACCTGTGGCGCAGGGCGGGCAAGGTAGGTGTAGTTCGCAGCAGTGGTGGCTTCGCTGGTGCCGTACGCCCCGACGACCCGCACGGGGACGGTGCCCGGAATGTGCCCGGGCACGATCACGGTGATGGAGGTGGGGGTGACCTCGTTCACCGTTGCCTGGGTGTCGCCGAACTCGACGTACTTCAGGCCGTGGAAGCCCTTGCCGGTGATGGTCGCCGTGGCTCCGCCGTCCACGTCCCCGCTGCTGGGCGAGACGCCCGTGACCTCGGGTGCCGTCGTCGCCGCGTAGGTGTAGCGGACGGCCGGGTTCACAGCGGAGGTGCCGAAGAGGGTGGAGACGCGGATGTCGAAGGTGCCGGCCCAGTGCGCAGGGACGATGGCGCTCAGCTCCCCGTTCGACGTCACCTCGAAGTAGGTCTCGACGTCGCCGAAGGACACCGACGTGGTCGCGGCGAGGTTCAGGCCGGTGATGACGACGTTGTCGCCGCCGACGGTGAGGCCCGAGGCGGGCGACACGGTGGTGACCCGCGGCACGTCGCCGTAGCTGAACCGCGCGGCCGACGTGACGGCCCTGCCCGCCGTGGTCTGCACGATGATGTCGACGGAGCCGATGCCCTGGGCTGGTGCTGTGGCGACGATCTCGGTGTCGGAGACCACCCGGAACGAGGCTGCGACGCCGCCGAACCGGACGGCGACCGTGTCGCCGAGCCACTTGCCGCTGATGGTGACGGCTGTGCCACCGACGATCAGGCCGCGATCCGGTGTGACCGAGGTGACGACGGGCGCCTTGCGGTAGTTCAGCAGGACATTCCGGTTGGAGCTGGACAGCGCGGTGACCGCGACCACGCGGACAGCCTTCTCGCTACGCCGGCGGGGGGCCTTCACGGTCAGCCGGGTGTCGGACTTCACCTTCAGCTTCGTCCCTGCGACGCCGTCGAAGTACACCTTCTCCACTGCCGACAACCCGCGTCCGGTGATCGTCACGGTGGCTGAGGTGGTGAGCGGCAGGTAGCCCGGGCTGATCGCCGTGATCGTCGGCGCGATGTTCAGCAGCCGGTTGGGGGTGCCCGCAGGGTTGTTGCCGATCGCGTTGGCAAGGCTGAGCTTCAGGAGCTGGGCCTTGACCTTGCCTGGCGACCAGGTGTGGTGCCGCGCGACGACCAGCGCTGCTGCCCCTGCGGCGTGCGGGGACGCCATCGACGTGCCGGAGCGGTACACCGCCGCCTTGCCGTTGGGCGAGGACGAAGCGATGCTCGAACCCGGCGCGTACAGGTCGACACACGACCCGTAGTTCGAACTGAGGACCTGGGAGTCGGACTCGTCGGAGGCTGCGACGTTGAGGGCGCCCTTCGCTGAGCCCGGGGAGTAGTTGCAGGCGTTCGCGTCGTTGTTGCCCGCGGCCGTGACGACGGTGACGCCGTCGGCGATCAGCCGCCGCACGGCCTCGTTCTCCGCCCGGCTGTACGCCCCGGAGAGGCTCAGGTTGGCGACGGCCGGGGCGCCGTGCTTGTGCTGCGCCACCACCCAGTCGACAGCCCTCGCCGTGCTCAGCGCGTCACCGTTGCCGTTGCAGTCGAGGACCCGCACCGGCACGAGCGTGACGCGCTTCGCGACGCCGTAGACGGTGCCGCCGATGATGCCGGCGACGTGGGTGCCGTGCCCGTTGCAGTCAGCGGTGCCGCGGCCGTCGTTGACGAACGACTTGCCCTTCGCCACGCGTCCCTTGATGTCGGGGTTGCGGGGGTCGATACCGGTGTCGAGCACGTAGACCTTGACGCCTGCGCCGGTGCGCTCCGCGGTGAACCGGCCGTCCAGCGGCAGGGCCGACTGGTCGATGCGGTCAAGGCCCCACGGGGGGTTGGTCTCGGTGGACGCAGCATGCACGGGCACG
Organism: uncultured Actinomycetota bacterium; assembly: GCA_963773595.1. Lineage (GTDB taxonomy): Bacteria > Actinomycetota > Actinomycetes > Propionibacteriales > Propionibacteriaceae > Propionicimonas. The sequence goes on along the minus strand of CAVZBQ010000005.1, from coordinate 28,012 downwards.
TTCTGCTCACCCGGAGCGAGGTCGACGTCGGCTGCTACAGCTGATGTGGTGAGTGGCGGTGTGGCCGGTTCCGCTGCCGCGACGGTCGGTGAAGAGGGGAGAGCCACAGCAAATGCCAGGCATGCCCCGATACCGAGCGCCGTCAGGCGCAGTTTTCTCATGCCCCCCCGAGCCTTCCCCCGAAAACTGGTTCGAGCTTAGCGACTGATCCGGAAGCAGTCTCCTTCGGGCTCAGTTCGGGCTGTACGAACTTGTGCTTCGGTTCAGGCTCCGTGGACCGTGATCTCGGCGATTCCGCTGCGGAAGTAGCCGTCGCCCATCGGCGCGAGCGAGGTGAGGTAGACCAGCACGTAGCGGGTGTCCTGCGTCTTGGTCAGGGGAAGCTGGACCTGCTCTGCCGCGTCGTCGATGCTGGCGAGCTTCGTCCACTGGTCGATCGACTTCATGGGGGCCGCTGCGGCCGTTGCCTTGGGAATCCGCACCTCGACGCTGGTGCCGACACCGCTGAGCTGCACGTCGACGCCGGTCACGTGCCGCACTGCTCCGAGGTCGAGCACGAGGCCGACGCCGGGCTTGATGCCGCCCATCGTCGGCAGCTTCTTGTAACGCTCGGTGCGCCACAGTGTCGCCGGGTCCCCGTCGATGGCCAGCTTGGCCTGCTTGGCGTTCTCGGCACCGCCACCGCCGTCGGCCTTCGGGTCGAAGTCGGTGGCCTTGGCCACCTTCAGGGCGCCGGCTGCCACCGGCGACGACGATGTCGGACGGATGAACCAGACGGCTGCGACCAGTCCTGCGACAACGAGCAAAGCGATGCCGCCGATGAGGATCGGCCGGGTGGGGCGGCGCAGGTGCGGGAGCCGCAACTGCGGGCGCGGCTTCTTCTCCACGGGCGCTGCAGCCACTGAGGGAGACACGGCCGGCGGGGGCACAGGAGTGAAGGAGTCGCCGTGACTGAGCGCAGCATCCACGAACGGGGCGGTCTCGTCACCGGGATCCTCGTCCTCGTCGTCCAGTGGCACCGAAGCCGTGTAGCGGCTCGCTGCCGGCGTCGGCATCGGTGGCGCGACCGTGGAGACCGGTGGCGGCGGGGCGCTGTCGGGGTCGACGCTGGGGTGCAGCCGTGCCCTGAGGTCGTGGGACGCGCTCATCGGGCCCAGCACCAGGGAGAGCTGAGTGGTCACGTCCTGCGCGGTGGTCAGCCGGGTGGCATGGGCCTGCGGCACGGGGGAGAGGATGCGGTCGACCACCTGGTCGACGGCAGGGGCTACGCCGTTGCGCACCCGGCTGGGCAGCACCCAGTGCCCCTCGACGACCGGGGCCGCTGCGAGGCCGTAGCGGTCACCGCCCGGCCAGCGGGCGACGAGGCAGGCGTACATCAGCTGGCCGAGGGCACGCACGTCGGCGGCCTCGCCGTTGAGGTGGCTGTCGGTCTGGTTGGCCTCGTTGACGCCGAAGCCGACCACCTTCACGTTCCCGGAGCCCGTGACGAGGAGGGTCGCGGGACTGAGGTGGCGGTGGTAGAGCCCCTGGGCGTGGAGCCCGACGAGGGCGTCGGCGACCTCACGCACCACCCAGGCCGTTTCGACACCGGTCAGTGGCCCGGAGCGCAGCACCTTCTCCAGCGTCTGGCCCGCCGAGTACTCGTAGACGAGGTAGGGCTCTGTGCCGGGCTCGGACTCGACGACGTCGAGCACGCGCAGGAACCGTGAGTCCGTTGCGAGGGCTGCGTCGCGTCCCAGCCGGAGCACCTCCGACGTGCGCGGGTCGGCGCTGTCGAGCAGGTGCACGAGGACGGCGCGGCCGAGGATGACGTCGTGGGCCCGCCAGGTCTGCGTCCGGTCGCGGAACGCCAGCTGTTCCTCCAGCCGGAACCGGTCACCGAGCACGCGTCCGGTGGTGACCTCTGCTTCCGGGGTGCCGGCGATCGGCGGCTCGGGGAAGTCCAGCACCTCGGCGGGTGGCCCGTCGGCCGGGTTGACCGGCACGAAGACGCCGGCGCCGTCAGGGTCGCGGTTCAGCCCTTCTGGCTGTCGGTCACCCTCCTTGTCGGACTCGTCGATGATGGCCTCGACAGCGTCGCCGTCACCCCCGCGCGGTCGGCGCAGCACGTCCAGCAGGGAGGTGGTCTCCGGGATGCCCAGCCGCTTCGCGGCGAAGAAGAACACCAGCACGGCGACGAGGCCTGCCAGCGCCAGCCCCAGCGCACGCAGCAGGAAGCTCGGGTAGCGCTCGAACCACCACGTGATCGCCCACGCCAGCGCGCCCGCAGGCACGGAGGCGACCAGCAGCCGTCCCAGGTGCTGCAGGGTCTGCTTGCCGGGCAGCTCCGGCAGCCGTCGGCGCAGGACGACGTGGGTGACGGCCACCCCCACGAAGTAGGAAAGGCTGTAGGCGATCGCAAGGCGCGCTGCCACGGTGTGGCCGTCGCTCCACGGCAGGGCGAGGGCAAGGGCGGCAACGGCGTTGGCGCCGCTGATCCAGAGCTGCAGCAGGAACGGCGTCCTGGTGTTGTCCATGGCGAAGAACGCACGCAGGTACAGGTACTGGATGGTGAACGGGATCAGTCCGATGGCGAAGGCGATCAGGGCCCAGGCGATGAAGATGTAGTCGTTGGCCCCACTGCCGTTGCCGAACGCCAGCCGGCTGATCGGCTCGGCGAGCACGGCGAGGCCGACGGACGCAGGCACGAGGAACGTCGTGGCCAGACGCAGCGCACGCGTGGTCTCCGCGGCCACCCCGGCACGGTCGCCGGCGACGGCGAACCGCGAGGCGGACGGCAGCATCGCCGTGGCCAGCGACACCGTCAGCAGGGAGTGCGGCAGGATCCAGACGAGGTAGGCGTTCTGGTAGACCGTCCAGCCGGCACCACCGCCGGCATCGGCGTTGTTCACGACCGTCGCACCGGAGGCGAGGTTGGCGACCAGCATCTGTACCAGGGTGGTCAGGGCGACGTAGCCCACCATCCACTTGGCCACATGGAAGGTGCGGCCGAGCCCCGTCCCCTTCAGGTCGAAGCGCGGACGGTAGCTGAAGCCTGCGCGCTTCAGGAACGGCAGCAGCGCCAGCGTCTGCACGACGATGCCGATCGTCGAGCCCAGTGCCAGCAGCCAGGCCTGCTGCGTCGTGAAGGGCTCGCCGCTCGCCGCCGTCTGGTTGCCCCACACCCACAGGTAGAGGCCGAAGACGCCGATCGAGACAACGTTGTTGGCGATCGGTGCCCACATCATCGGGCCGAAGTGGTCCCGCGCGTTGAGCACCTGCCCGATCAGGAAGAAGACGCCGTAGAAGAACAACTGCGGCGCACAGATGTAGCTCATCAGCAGCAGCGAGTCCCAGTGGTCGGCCATCTGCGGCGCCGTCCAGGCGCGGGCGAACAGGCTCATCACGAGCGGTGTCGCGAAGGTGACCAGCACGGTGAGGATGCCGAGGACGAGCACGAAGCCGGTGATGATCCGGTCGACGAAGGCCTTGCCGCCGTCCTCGTCGTGCGTGACGGCGCGGACGACCTGCGGCACCAGCACGTTGTTGAGGGTGCCGCCGGCCAGCAGGAGGTAGAGCGTCGTGGGGACGGTGTTGGCGTAGTTGAAGGCCTCGACCTGGCGGGTGCCGTTACCGAGGACGAACGCGATCAGCATGGCCCTGACCAGCCCGAGCACGCGCGACACCATCGTTCCCGATGCCATCACGGCCGTTGCGCTGATCAGTCGGCGCCCGCCCGCCTGAGCGTCGCTCATGCGTCCTTCCCTGTGCTCTGGGCTGCGGCCGTGCGGCGGCGCACCTGACGGATGCGCCACGCTGTCGCACCGACGAGGACGAACCCGGATACCCCGACGATGATCCACGCCACGACGCCAAGGTCGGTGATCTCGACGGTGATGGAGGTGTCCTCGCTCACCCGGTGGCCGTCGGCCGTTGCGACGTAGGCGCGGGCGATCACGAGGCCGTTGGAGGTCGCCTCCGGCCGGATGTTCACGGTGACGCTCTGGCCGGGATCGACGGTGACAAGGTCGGACGGCGGGACGGTGAGCCGCTGCGGGTTGTCCGTGTGGACCACCACCTGCACCCGGATCTGCTCTGCGAGGTTGTTGGTGACCGTCACGGGGAACTGGTTGGTGCGCGACGACATCAGGAACCGGTGGCTGGCGTCCAGGGTGACCGAGCGGCCGACCTCCGGGCCCCCGACGAGTGCTGCCAGCCCGTCGACCTGGGCGTTGAAGCCTGCCGAATTGCCGATCCAGGCCGTCGAGGTGGTGCGGGTGATCGCCGCATCGGACTGGTCGATCAGGGCCGACTGGGGAACCAGGTTGCTGTACGCGTCGAACTCTCCGGTGAGCCGCTTGATCGTCTCCAGCTGGCCCGGGCCGAGTCGCGGCGGCTTGTCCGTGCCCAGTGCGACGTGGGCGACGCCGGGGGTGCTGGCGAGCAGGGAACCGAGGTCGCGGCGCACCATCCACTCCGTGGTGGTCGCCTGGTCCTCTGCGAGGTCGTCCAGGCTGTCGAGCAGCCGTGCCTGGCCCTTGCCGCCGGCGATCACGGCTGCAGCGAAGGCCAGCTGGTGCCGCTCGAGGGCCGGGGTCTGGGCCGCTCCGGGCACCTGTGCTGCGATCGCCAGCACGCGCGGTTCCGCGTCCCCGCTCTGCAGGGCGCCGGCAGCGCCGGCGTTCACGGCGATGATCGCTTCCGCGCCGGAGTCGGACAGGTAGTCGTAGGTGGCTGCGGGCAGGATGTTGCCCGCAGGAACCACCACGAGGGGCAGGTCGTCGACGCCGGTGACGGTCTCCGTCGCGGCCCGTGCCCGGTTGACCAGTTCGGAGTCCTTGGTGATCCGGCCGGCGTTGACGTCGGGGTTGGCGAACATGGTGCGTCCGCCGGCGTGGCGGTCGAGCTTCTCGAAGCGGGCCAGCCAGGCGGTCGCGACATCCTGGCCGGTGCCCGGACGCGTGCCGGTGCCGTCCCGCACCTGGTAGCCGTCGGACATGTCGCGCACCTCGTCGAGCAGCGCCGGGTCGATCAGCCAGCCCATGCCGGGCCGGGCGGCGGCGGTGAGCAGGTTCTCCAGCCGCTGGCCGAGTTCGACGGTGAGGCTGTCGTCACGGAACAGGTTGTCGACGAGCTTGGTCGGGGTTGCGCTCAGCAGCACGACCGACGTGATGGGCACCGGCGTCTTGCCGGGCAGCGGCACGAAGGTGCGCAGCTGGCCGACCGTGGAGTAGTTGCCGCCCGCGTCTGCGGAGGCGATCACGTCGGCGCCGAAGGCGTACACGGCTCCCTTGCTGGTGAACCCGAGGTCAGCGAGGGTCGCCCGCAGCTCGATCTGCCGGCTCGCGCCGGGCGCGAACGGGACGGCCGAGGTGGTGATGACCGCGTAGTGGTCGGCGTCGATGGCGAGGCGTGCGCCCCAGCCGACCGTGTTCGTGCCCGCCTGGCGCAGTGTCGGCGAGGTCGCGGATCGCGTCCCTGCTGCTCCACAGCAGCACCTGGACGCCGTACGCGGGGGTGTCGCCGGTGTTGGTGACGGTGCCCTGCACGGTGACCTCGTCGCTCGCCTTCGTCCCGGAGACGGCCAGCGAGGTGACGGTGAAGCTCACCTGCAGCGTTGCTGCGTGCGCGGGGACGGGGTTGACGAGGCTCAGCAGGCCCACGGCTGCCCCCCACGACAGGAGGAGCGCGAAGACCCGCCGCCTGCCGATGGTGGTGCCGATCACCGTCCCATCGTACGGGGGTCGGCGTCACCGGTCCGGCAGCACCCTCACGCGCCGGTGGCCGGTAAAGTACCCGGTTGTGCCCAACCTGACCGAACAGCAGCAGCTTGCGCTCGCCGACGTGCTGTCGGCCGGGCCCAAGGTCCGCAAGCTCGCCCGCCTGTTCGCGGATGCGGGGGAGTCGCTGTACCTGGTGGGTGGCTCGGTGCGCGACGCGTTGATGGGCCGGCTCGGCAACGACCTGGACTACACCACCTCCGCCCGTCCGGACGTGATCGAGGCGCTGGTGCGCAAGGTCACGAAGGCTGTCTGGGACGTCGGACGCGCCTTCGGCACGATCGCCTGCCGCATCACCGAAGCCGACGGCAAGGAGTGGCTGGTCGAGATCACCACCTTCCGCGCCGACAGCTACGTCGACCACACCCGCAAGCCCGAGGTGCAGTTCGGCGACCACCTCGGCGGCGACCTCGTGCGCCGCGACTTCACCGTGAACGCGATGGCGCTGAACACCGTCGACGGTGCACTGCTCGACCCGTTCGGTGGCCTCGGTGACCTGCACACCCAGGTGATCCGGACGCCGGCCGCTGCGGAGCTGTCGTTCTCCGACGACCCGCTGCGGATGATGAGGGCAGCCCGGTTCACCTCCCAGCTCGGGTTCCAGCCGGACGAGGACGTGGTGACGGCGATGACCCAGATGGCTCCGCGCATCGGGATCGTCTCCGCGGAGCGGGTGCGCGACGAGCTGGTGAAGCTGCTGCTGACGGACAACCCGCGTCCCGGCCTGAACCTGCTGGTGGATACCGGGCTTGCCGACATCGTGCTGCCGGAGCTGCCCGCGCTGCGCATGGAGCGCGACGAGCACAACCGCCACAAGGACGTCTACGAGCACAGCCTCACCGTGCTCGACCAGGCGATCGAGCTGGAGCGGGCCCGCGGGCACGCCCCCGACATCGTGAACCGGCTGGCGGCGCTGCTGCACGACATCGGCAAGCCGCGGACGCGGAAGTTCGAGGCCGACGGCAAGGTCTCCTTCCACCACCACGATGTGGTCGGCGCGAAACTCGTCCGCAAGCGTCTCCAGGAGCTGCACTTCTCCAACGATGAGGTGAAGGCCGTCAGCACGCTCGTCGAGCTGCACCTGCGCTTCCACGGCTACCGCGAGGGGCAGTGGACGGATTCCGCCGTGCGGCGCTACGTCCGCGACGCCGGTGACCAGCTGGAGCGGCTGCACATCCTCACCCGCTCGGACTGCACGACGCGGAACCTGCGCAAGGCCACGCGCCTGCGTCAGACGTACGAGGAGCTGGAGTGGCGGATCGATGAGCTGTCGAAGGCTGAGGAGATGGGCGCGATGCGTCCCGACCTCGACGGCACGCAGATCATGGAGCTGCTCGGGATCGGCGCCGGCCCTGTCGTGGGCGAGGCCTACCGGTTCCTGCTGGAGCGGCGCATCGAGGAGGGCCCGCTCGGTGAGGAACGGGCAGCCGCAGAGCTCGTGGCCTGGTGGGCTGCGCGCAACGATGGCTCCGTGGTGACTGAGCCTGAGAAGGCCGAAGGAACTGATGGCTGAGCCTGACCGGGAGCAACTGGCGACTGAGCTTGACGAGGGCTTCTTCGCGTCGCGCCCGGAGGGGGTGGTGTTCGACTGCGACGGCCTGCTGGTGGACACCGAGCCGTGCTGGACGGTGGCCGAGTCGGCCGTCTTCGCTGCCCGCGGGCTGCCGTACGGCACGAAGGAGAAGGCCCTGTTCATCGGGAAGAGCGTGCCGGCGACCGTCGAGCTGATGGCCGGCTTGTTCGGTGAGGTGGGCAACGACGAGGCGATCCGCGCCGAGGTGATGGGCACGGTCGGCGACGTGATCCTCGGCCAGGCCGAGCCGATGCCGGGTGCGCTCGAGCTGGTGCGTGCCCTTTCCGGTCGGATGCCGATCGGGGTGGCCAGCAACTCCCCACGGGTGATCCTTGACCTCGCCCTGCAGCGCGCCGGCCTGACGGGCGCGTTCGGTGCGGTGATCGCAGCGGACGAGGTGCCGATCCCCAAGCCGGCCCCCGACCTGTACCTGGCAGCGTGCCGGCTGCTCGGGGCGCGTCCGTCTGCGAGCGTCGGCTTCGAGGACACCTGGACCGGCGCAGCAGCAGCCCGCGCCGCCGGCATGCTCGTTGTCGGCGTGCCGTCCCTCGACCCGGAGGGGTTCCCCGCCGACGTCGTCCTTGAGAGCCTCGCCGACCCCCGCCTGCTCGCCTGGGCCCGCTCGCTCTAGCCGGCACAAAAGGGGACAGTCCCCTTTCGTGCCAGACGATTCACGGACGAATCCACCCCAACGCTCCCTGAAGAGCGTTCGAAGCCGGCACGAAAGGGGACAGTCCCCTTTCGTGCCATCTCGCGCCAGACGAACGCGTCACGAAGAGCCGCCGACGCCAGCGTCGGCGCGAACTAGTTAGCTGAACTAATGAGCTAAGCTAACTATCGTGACTCTTCCCGGATTGGCCAATGACCTGCGTATCGCCTGCCAGCGGGTGAGCCGCCGCGTCCGCTTCGAGTCGACGGACGAGCTCGCGCCGCACCTGGTGAGTGCGCTGTCGCACCTGAAGAAGGGCGCACGCACGCCCGGAGAACTGGCAGAACTGGAGCGGGTCGCGCCGCCGAGCATGACGCGCACGGTGAACTGCCTCGTCGAGAAGGGCCTCATCACCAGCGACCACAACCCCAGCGACGGTCGCTCCAAGCTCCTCGTGCTCACCGAAGCCGGCAAGGCGACGATGGACCGCATCGCGCACGCCCGTGACGACTGGATGCTGCACCAGCTGGAGGGCCTCACCAAGACCGAGCAGGACCTGCTGAGGGAAGCGGCAGTGCTGCTCAACCGGGTGGTGGGCGCGTGACGACGCAGACCTCCCAGACCGTTGCGATGTTCTCGTCGATGAGCATCCGCAACTACCGGCTCTTCTGGACCGGCGGCCTGATCTCGAACGTCGGCACCTGGATGGCGCGCGTCGCCCAGGACTGGCTGGTCCTGACCATCCTCACGAACAACTCCTCGACGGCGCTCGGCATCGTCACCGGGCTGCAGTTCCTGCCGATCGCCCTGCTCGCGCCTTACGCGGGGTCGCTGGCCGACCGCATCCCCAAGCGGACGCTGCTGATGTACACCCAGGTCGCGCAGGCGCTGGTCGGGCTCACCATGGCCGGCCTCGTGCTCACCGGCGTGGTGCAGCTCTGGCACGTCTACCTGCTGGCGACCCTGCTGGGCGTCGCCTCCGCCTTCGACGGGCCGGCGCGGCAGTCGTTCGCGCCGGAGATGGTTCCGGAGAAGCTGATCCCCAACGCGGTCGGGCTGAACACGACGTCGTTCCACGCCGCCCGCCTCGTCGGGCCGGCCGTCGCTGGTCTCACCATCGCCTGGTGGGGCGTCGGTCCCGCGCTGCTGATCAACGGCTTCAGCTTCATCGCCGTCCTCGTCGCGCTGGCGATGATGGACGGCTCGACCCTCACTCCCGCTCCACGAACCCGGGCGAAGGGTTCCATCGCAGCAGGGTTCCGCTACGTCCGCTCGCGTCCGGACATCATGCTGTTGATGTTCATCGTGTTCATGCTCGGCACCTTCGGGCTGAACTTCCAGCTGACCAACGCGCTCATGGCCACCGCGGTCTTCCACGTCGGGGCTGAGCAGTACGGCCTGCTGGGCTCGATCCTCGCGATCGGCTCGCTCTCGGCAGGGCTGCTGGCTGCACGGCGGACGCAGCTGCGCCTGCGGCTGATCATCGGTGCGATGGCCGGCTTCTCGCTGGCTGTCGCCGTGTTGGCGATCGCCCCGAACTACTGGTGGTACGCGGCGTTCCTTATCCCGACCGGGCTGACCTCGCTGACCGTGATGACCACGGCCAACGCCTCCGTCCAGCTCTCGACGGAGCCCGTCATGCGCGGGCGCGTGATGGCGCTCTACCAGGCCATCTTCCTCGGCGGGACGCCGCTGGGCGCACCCGTGCTCGGCTGGATCGGCGACGCCTGGGGCCCACGCTGGACCCTTGCCATCGGGGCGATCGCCTGCGCCCTCACCGTCCTCGTCGCCGTCGGCTACCTCGTGCGGCGTGACGGCTGGGGCGTCCTGCCCTGGCGTCACGACGAGGAGGACGTCGTCCTCGAGCCGCTCGAAGAAGCCCGCTGACCCCGGCGCGAAATGGGGACGGTTCCATTTCCCGCCAACTGGGGCCGGATCAGGGACCCGGTTGGCGGGAAATGGAACCGTCCCCATTTCCAGCCAGCTCCCGATGAACCGAACCTGGAACCGTCGCCAGGTTCAGTTCAGGACTGGGTCTTGAGGTACTCCTCGCGGACCTGCTTGCGCAGCACCTTGCCCAGCATGGAGCGGGGCAGGTCGTCCCTCGCGACGACGTGGCGCGGCACCTTGTAGCCGGCGAGGCGCTCCCGGCAGAAGTCGCGCAGCGCGGCCTCGTCGAGGGTCGCGCCTGTGCGCAGCACCACGACGGCCGCCACACGCTCGCCGCCGCTCGGTGAGGGCACGCCGATGGCGGCCGCGTCTGTGACGCTCGGGTGGCTGCGCAGGACGGCCTCCACCTCGGACGGGGCGACGTTGAAGCCGCCGGTGATGATGAGCTCCTTCACCCGGTCGACGATGCTGGTGAAGCCGTCGGCGTCCACGGTCACGACGTCGCCGGTGCGCAGCCAGCCGTCGGGCAGCAGTGCCTTCGCCGTCTCCTCCGGGTTGTTCCAGTAGCCCCGGAACACCTGCGGGCCCTTGATCAGCAGCTCGCCACGCTCGCCCTGCGCGACCTCGCGGGTCGGGTCGTCCGCGTCGACGACCTTCATCAGCGTGCTGGGGAAGGGGATGCCGATCGTCCCGGTCTTCCTGCTGGGTGCGAACGGGTTGCCCAGGCAGACCGGGGAGGCCTCGGTCATGCCGTAGCCCTCGACCAGCAGGCCGCCGGAGACGCTCTCCCACAACTCGACGGTCGCGTCGGGCAGGTTCATGGCGCCGGAGATGCAGTACTTCGCCGAGCGCAGGCTGATGCCGCGCTCCTTCGCCTCGGTCGCCGTGCGCTCGTAGATCGGCGGGACGGCGCAGTAGACCGTCGGCGGTGACTTCTTCGCAGCTGCCAGCACCAGGTCGACGTCGAAAGCGGGGAACAGCACCAGCCGTGCCTGCTTCAGCACCCCGTAGGTGAGGAACAGGGTCATGCCGAACGCATGGAACATCGGCAGGATCGCGTAGAAGACCTCCTTGCGGTACTGCGCGCCGTGCATCCAGGCCTCGCCCTGGCGGGCGTTGCTGAACAGGTTGAAGTGGGTGAGCATCGCGCCCTTGGGCACCCCGGTGGTGCCGGACGTGTACTGGATGACCGCCAGGTCGTTCACGCCCGGCTTCGGGTGGGACGCGACGAGGGGCTCTGCAGCCACGAGCGTCTCCCACGGCATCGTGCCGGGAGCAGGCTGCGTCAGCCGGTCGCGGGTGGCGCGGAGCTTGGGGATCGGCAGCTGCAGCGCGAGGCGCTTGAGCGTGGGGAAGGCCTTCAGCAGGTTGACGGACACGATGTGCTCGACGGTCACGTCACCGGGCATGGCCCTGAGCTTGCTGACCGCAGCGTCCCAGCAGATCGCGACGCGGGCGTCGTGGTCCTCGAACATGTGGCGCAGTTCGCGCTCGGTGTACAGCGGGTTGTGCTCGACGACGACGGCGCCGAGGCGAAGGATGGCGTAGAAGGCCACCACGTGCTGCGGGCAGTTCGGCAGGATCAGCGCCACCCGGTCGCCGGCCTGCACGCCGAGGCGCCGCAGTCCCTCCGCAGCGCGGGAGATCTGGTCACCGAGCTCGGCGTAGGTGGTGGTGCGACCGAAGAACTCCGTCGCGACGCAGCGTGGCGCCTCTGCCACCGACCGCTCGTACAGCGCCACCAGCGATTCGGTGGGAAGTTCGATGTCTGCCGGAACCCCCGGCTGGTAGTGCCTTACCCAGGGTGCGTCCACGCCCTAGACATTACGGGGACGGGGGACGATTCGCAGGGACGCCGCCGTGATTGACTGGGTCGGTGAACCGCCTGCTCGTGCCGACAGCCGCACTGCTGTGGGGGCTGCAGGCAGCGTTCCTCAGTCCCGCGCTTGCCCTGATCCTCGTATCGCTGTTCGGCGCGTCCACGTCCGACGTCGGTTGGGTGCTGAGCATCTACAACGCCAGCGGGTTCGTGTTCTCGCTGCTGCTGCCGGCCAACGCCGACCGGAAGGGCACCTACCTCGGCACCATGGCGGCCTGCGGTGCGCTCACCGGGGCGCTCGCTCTCTCGCTGGCGCTGGTCACGACGCTGCCATGGGCCGTGGTCGCCCTCGTCGTGCTGGGCGGACCCGCGGGCGTTGGCAGTTCGTTGCTGTACGCCCACCTGAGGCATTCGGGTGGCTCCGCGGCCGACGTGGTGAACACCCGCGCCATCTTCTCCGTCGCCTGGGTGGCCGGCCCGCCGCTGGCAGCCCTGATCATCGGTGCGTTCGGCAACCGGGCCATCCTCGCCGCGATCGTCGCCGTTGCCGTGCTCAACGTCGCGACGACGGCTGCCATGATGTCGCAGCACCGGCGCCGGGTCGCGGCAGACGAGGTGCCGGCTCCCACCGCCGCGGACGGCCCGCCGGCGTCGAAACTGACGGCAGGGCTGGTGATGGTGGCCTTCGTCGGGCTGCAGGCCACGAACGCCGTCGCGGTCTCGATCATGACCATCTACGTCACCCAGACCATGCACCTCGACATCGTCTGGGCGGGCATTGCGCTGGGCGTCGCCGCCGGGCTGGAGGTGCCGGCGCTGCTGGCGATGGGCAAGCTGAGCGACCGGTACTCGCACCTCCTGCTGATCGCCACCGGGTGCCTCGCCGGGATCGCCTACTACCTCGGGCTGGCGTTCGTCTCCGATCCCTGGTCGCTCCTTGCGCTGCAGTTGCTCAACGCCTGGTTCTTCGCTGCCGTCGCAGGGGTCGGCCTCCCGCTGTTCCAGGACCTCATTCCCCGTCCCGGCCTCGCCACCGGGCTGTACATGAACACCCGCAGGGTCGGCGCGATCGTCTCCGGGCCGATCATCGCGATCGGCGCCCTCACCGTCCTGGGCGAGCGGGGCATCTTCGTCGCCTGCGCTGCGCTCACCCTGCTGGCCCTCGGCATCGTCGTGGAGCGGCGGCGCGGTCCAGGCGCGCTCCCGCCTGAGCCGAGCACCGGGCACGCCTACCGCGGGTCGCGCGACGGTCGCGGTTCCTGGGCGAAGCGCTGACCGTCACCGCGCCGGGCTAGCATGATCCGGCGAAGGGGGACGAGATGGGTGAGCGTTGCGGCTGGTGCGGCACCGACCCGCTGTACGTCGCCTACCACGACGACGAGTGGGGGGTCCCGGAGCACGACTCGCGCGCGCTGTACGAGAAGCTCGTGCTCGACGGGTTCCAGGCCGGCCTGTCGTGGTTCACGATCCTGCGCAAGCGCGAGAACTTCCGGGCAGCCTTCGCCGGCTTCGACCCCGACGTCATCGCCACCTGGGGTGAGCCGGACGTCGTCCGCCTCCTCGGTGACGCAGGCATCGTGCGGCACCGCGGCAAGATCGAGGCGGCCATCACCAACGCGCAGGCGTGGCAGCGCGTCGAGGCCGACGGCGGCTTCAGCGACTTCATCTGGAGTGCCGTCGACCACCGTCCGGTGCAGAACCAGCTCAACGAACTCGGCCAGATCCCGGCCACCAGCCCGCAGGGCGACGCCTTGTCGAAGCGGCTGAAGAAGGCCGGCTTCAAGTTCTGCGGACCGACGATTGTCTACGCCTTCGCCCAGGCCGTCGGGCTGTTCAACGACCACCTCGTCGACTGCCCTGCGTACGCCCGCTGCGCCGCGCTGGCATGAACCGGTCCGCACTCCGGCTGAGCCCGGTCTGGCTGGTGCTCGGCGGCATCGTCTCCGTCCAGTTCGGCGCTGCGTTCGCCAAGTCGCTGTTCACCCTCGCCGATCCGACAGCCGTCGCATGGCTGCGGATGGCCGTCGCAGCCGTGATCTTCTGGGCCGTCGCGCGGCCGCGCCTCACCGGACGCACCTGGCCCGAATGGCGGGTGGTGATCGGCTACGGCATCGCGCTGGCCACCATGAACTGGGCGATCTACCAGTCCTTCGCCCGCATCCCGATCGGCCTTGCCGTCACGATCGAGTTCCTCGGGCCGCTGGGCGTCGCGCTGGTCGGGTCCCGTCGCGCCCGTGACCTCGCCTGGGTCGGGCTCGCGGCCGTCGGGGTGGCCCTGCTCGGCGTCTTCCCGACCACCGTCGACTGGATCGGCGTCGGCTTCGCCCTGCTGGCCGGTGCGGCGTGGGCCGGCTACATCGTGCTGTCCGGGCCCACCGGTGCAGCGTGGGAGGGCGTCACCGGCGTGAGCGTCGGCAGCCTCGTCGGCGCGCTGGTGTTCCTCGTGCCCGGCCTTGTTGCCGGCGGGACGGCGCTCTGGCAGCCGAAGGTCGTCCTGCTGGGCGCTGCCGTCGGTGTGCTCAGCTCTGTCATTCCCTACGGGCTCGAGATGGTGGCAAGGCGCGCGATTCCCGCCGGGGTGTTCGGCATCCTGATGAGCCTCGAGCCGGCGGTGGCAGCCCTGGCAGCGCTGGTGGTGCTCGGTGAGCAGCTCGGCTGGGTGGAGTGGGTGGCGATGGCGCTGCGTGATCGTTGCCAGCGTCGGCTCAACCAGGGCGCTGGCGAAGGCACCGGCGCCCAACTGAGGGTTCAGGACGACGTTGCGACGAGCTCCGGTCCGCCGGTGCCGGCCTGGATCCGGACGACGGCAACCATGTCGTCGAGGATCGGTGGCATGCCCCGGCAGTCGAGGCTGAACGGTGGCAGCCGCTCGGCCTTGCGGGCTGTCCGGTGGACGATGTGGGCGACCTCATCGGAGAGCTCGCTCTCGATCATGGTTGCCACCCCCGTCCATGCACCGGAGTCGCGCGCCGCGAACCGGCCGATGTCGGTGAGCTGCACGGTGGCCACCATGCCCGGGAACTCGAACGTCTGTTCCCCGCCTGATCTCAATTCCTCGAAGTCGATGATGATCATTGGTCCTACCACCTCAGGTCGGTCGGTACCGCCTTATAGGCAACGCTAGTCGCACCCGCCGACTCAGGTGGGCAGTACGCCGAGGTTCGGGGACGGGCTGCGCACCCCGGCCTTGCCGAGGGCCCTCAGGCTGCGCTCCAGCAGTGTGCGCTGCAGGCCCCAGTGCTGGTTGGGCGCGGTCTTCGCCATCATCCGGATGCTCATCGTCGTTGCGGTCACGGCGTTCACGCCGGCGACCGTCGGCTTCTCCAGCAGGACGTCCTCGAACGCCGGGTCTGCGTCGATCTCCGTCGCGACCTCCTCGAGGATGCCCATCACCTTGCCTGCGTCCTCGTCGTAGGCGACCGGGACGTCGATGATCGCGGTCGACCACCCCTGGCTCTGGTTGCCCAGCTTCAGGATCTCGCCGTTGCGCACGTACCAGACGGTGCCGGTGGCGTCCCTGACCCGCGTGACCCGCAGCCCGACCTCCTCGACCGTGCCGCGGACCTCCCCGGTGTCGATCAGGTCACCCACCCCGTACTGGTCCTCCATGATCATGAAGATGCCGGAGAGGAAGTCCTTCACAAGGCTCTGCGCGCCGAACGCAAGGGCGATGCCACCGACGCCTGCCGATGCGAGCAGCGGAGCGAGCGGGATGTCGAACACCGCCATGATAGTGAGCACGACGATGATCCCGACGACGATCGAGGTGAGGTTGCGCAGCAGTGAGGCAGACGGTCGAGATCCGCTGCTCGTAGCGCTCATTGTCGGCACCGATGGCCATCGCGATGATCCGCTGCGCCCGCGACTCGGGATGCGTGCGCTGCAGCGACGCGCGGTGGATCGCCGCTTTCGTGCCGAAGTTGATCGCCCGAACGATCAGCCAGCGGCAGATCAGGGCGACGACGAGGATGATCGCGATGGCGATCGGCGTGTCCGGCCAGGTCCAGGTGAGCAGCAAGCGGGGTCATGGGGTTCATTCTGCCTACTCTCCGGTGTAGTCGAGCAGCCGCCAGCAAATGGCGAGTCGTTCGCCGGCCTCATTGAGGGCCGGATCGACCGCGTGGGTGAAGCGTGGGTCGGAGAAGAGCTCCTTGAGCACGGACAACGGGACGGGGAACACCCGCGTCCGGGGGTCCACCCCGAGACTTGCCTCGTCCACCACCAGGTAGTCGAAGCCGACGCGTTTCACCAGGCGCAGGTGGGATTGCTGCGTCTCGTCGGCGCCGAACGAGTAGGACGTCGTGACGCCGTCCGAACTCGTGCAGTCGACCGCCGTCCCGCATCGCGCGTAGCGGTCGTCGGTGGTGAAGTACGCGGCCACCCACTCCTTGCCGGGCGTCGTGTAGACCATGCCGCCGATCGGTCCCGGGTTCACGGGGTTCCAGTCAGCAGCGCAGGTTCCGGCGACATGGGACGCGACCACAGCAGCGATCGCCTGTGGGGAGATCGACTCCGTCGCAGGGCCGGACGTCATGGTCAGCGGGATCGGTCCGATGGTTGCGGCGTGCGCGCAGCCGGGGTCCTCCGTCCACCCCGGGTACGCAGTGGCCCGGACGGCAAGGGCCGCGTCCGTGGTGACGTCCAGTCGGGGATCTGCGGCCAGCGCAACCAGCTGCTCGATCGGCACGTGACCCGAGCCCTTGCCGGGGTCGGCCTCACGGGTGAGGTTCGCCACCTCGATGTTGACGAACCCTTCGCCGCCGGGCGGAGGTGAGGTAGAGCGGCCCGGTGCCGGTGAACCACGCGATGCGGACGCCGCCCTGCCAGTAGCAGGTCGGTTGTGGGGCCTCCGTCGACAGGGCTTCGCAGCTCCCCGCGATGAGGGGCATCGACGGCCCGTAGGTGACCGATGCCGACCAGAGCCGGCGGGTCGAGGTTGCCCGGTAGTGCAGCGTCGCGCCGACCGATGCGGCTGACTGCCTGTCGTCGACGGCGGCAGAGTAGGTGGCGAACGCCGGCCCGAGGTGTTCCGCTGCGACCACAGCGGCGATCCTGTCCGTGAGCGCCACGGGCGGCGGCGGGGACGGGGGCGCGCCACAGCCGGTGAGCACGAGCAGCAGCGCTGCCAGCGTTCCCGTGACCGCGTCCTTCATGGTGGCCCCCAGTATGGTCATCGCCCCTGTCATGGGTGAGGATCAGGTGCAGGAATAGCCGATGCGGCCCCGGTGTTCCAAGTAGTTGAATCCGCAATCATTTGGAGTAATCATGCAGCTGGGCATCTTCTCTGTCGGCGACGTCACCCCCGACCCCACCACCGGGCGCGTGCCGACCGAGCACGAGCGCATCAAGGCAGCCGTCGCCATCGCGAAGAAGGCCGGAGGAGATCGGGCTCGACGTCTTCGCCCTCGGCGAGCACCACAACCCGCCGTTCCACCCCAGCTCGCCGACGACGCTGCTCGGCTTCATCGCCGCGCAGACCTCGACGCTGATCCTCTCCACGGCCACGACGCTGATCACCACCAACGACCCGGTGAAGATCGCGGAGGACTACTCCGTCCTGCAGCACGTGTCCGACGGCCGCGTCGACCTGATGATGGGACGCGGCAACACCGGCCCGGTCTACCCGTGGTTCGGCAAGGACATCCGCGACGGCATCGCGCTGGCGATCGAGAACTACGCGCTGCTGCGCAAGCTCTGGCGCGAGGAGGTCGTGAACTGGGAGGGCAAGTTCCGCACCCCGCTGCAGGGCTTCACCCTCGCGCCGCAGCCGCTGGACGGCGTGCCGCCGTTCGTCTGGCACGGCTCGATCCGCAGCCCCGAGATCGCAGAACAGGCCGCCTACTACGGCGACGGCTTCTTCCACAACAACATCTTCTGGAACATGTCGCACACCAAGCGCATGGTGAACCTGTACCGCCGTCGCTTCGAGCACCACGGCCACGGTCCGGCGGACACCGCGATCGTCGGCCTCGGCGGGCAGTTCTTCATGCGCCGCAACAGCCAGGACGCGATCAACGAGTTCCGGCCCTACTTCGACGTCGCCCCGGTCTACGGCTACGGCCCGAGCCTCGAGGAGTTCATGGCGGAGACCCCGCTGACGGTCGGCTCGCCGCAGGAGGTGCTCGAGCGCACGCTGTCCTTCACCAAGGAGGTCGGCCACTACCAGCGCCAGCTGTTCCTGCTCGACCACGCCGGCCTGCCGCTGAAGACGGTGCTGGAGCAGCTCGACCTGCTCGGGCGAGATCCTGCCCGAGCTCCGCAAGGGCTACGCAGAGGGACGTCCCGCGCACATCCCGGACGCCCCGACGCACGCGTCGCTCGTTGCCGCCGCCCGGGAACGGAAGGCCGCGTCGGGTGAACCCGTCGAGCAGCTGCCGTCCCGCGTGATCCTCGACTCGGTCACCGGCCGCTCTCCCGAGCCTGCAGAGCGGAGCCTGTGATGACCAACCTGGTCGTGATCACCGCCGGCACCGGCAACCCCTCGTCGAGCCGCCTGCTGGGCGAGCGGCTGGCCGATGCCAGCGTCGCAGCCCTGCGCGATGCCGGCGTCCCTGCCGAGGTCACCCACATCGAGCTGCGCATGCTCGCCGTCGACCTGGCCAACCACCTGGCCACGCGGCTGCCGGGCGCAGCCCTGCGGGAGGCGTTCGACGCGGTCTGCGCTGCCGACGGCGTGATCACCGTCACGCCGGTCTTCAACGGCTCCTACAGCGGGCTGTTCAAGCTCTTCTTCGACGCCCTCGACGAGGGTGCGATGAAGGGACGCCCTGTGCTGCTGGCAGCGACCGGCGGCACGGCCCGGCACTCGCTGGTGATCGAGCACGCGATGCTCCCGCTGTTCTACTACCTGAAGGCCCTTGTCGCGACGCATCCGGTGTTCGCTGCGACCAAGGACTGGGGCACGGAGGGCGGCAAGCTCGAGAAGCGCATCCGCCGTGCCGCTGAGGCGTTCGCCCAGCTCGTGCTCGGCGCCAATCCCGCGAAGGGCGACGACGACTTCGAGGTCGTCGACTTCGCCGACCTCCTCGGCGGCGGATAGCGGAACGGCGAATAACGGGGACGGTTCCTTTTCCGTTCAGGTGGCGGTCCGACGACCGCCCCCTGAACGGAAATGGAACCGTCCCCGTTTCGCACCGGGTACGCATAATCAACCATCTGGTTGACGGAGCCGGATGTGCGGAGTTAGGTTCTTATCAACCAATCGGTTGAGGAGGACCAATGGACCAGCTCTCCCGCACGTTCGCAGCACTCGCTGACCCGACCCGGCGCGACCTTGTCGCCCGGCTGTCCGCCGGCGACGCCAGCGTCGCAGAGCTCGCCGCGCCGTATGCGATGAGCCTGCAGGCCGTGTCCAAGCACGTGGCGGTGCTGGAACGCGCGGGGCTTGTCTCCAAGCGACGCGACGCGCAGCGCCGTCCCGTCCACCTGGAGGCAGAGGTGCTGGCGCCCGTCACCGACTGGCTCGAGCTGTACCGGCGCCGCGCAGAGGATCGCTACCAGCGCCTCGATGCGGTGCTCGCAGAACTGGCGGCGGACGAGGCGTACCCGCAGACCGCTGTCTTCGCCCGGCCGCCGAGGAACACCAGACCAGAAGGGACGAACCGATGACCGTTGCCTACCACTCGGCACAGATCGAAGCAGATCCGAAGGTGCCGCTGATCCGCATCACCCGGGACTTCGCCGCCACGCCCGAGCAGTTGTTCCGGGCCCACATGGACCCCGACCTGTACGCGAAGTGGGTCGGCCCGGACGACGTCTCCACCCGCATCGACCACTGGGACGCCCGCAGCGGCGGCAGCTTCGCGTTCTCCAACCTGCGCAACGGCGAGGAGTACTCCTTCCACGGCTCCTTCCACGAGGTGTCGCCGACCCGCATCGTCCAGACGTTCACCTTCGACGCCTGGCCGGAGAGCGTCTCGCTGGAGACCCTGACCCTCACCGACCTCGGTGACGGTCGCACCCGTCTGGTCGCCACCTCGCTGGTCGACAGCTTCGAGGGCCGCGACCAGTGGCTGGCCAGCGGCATGGAGACCGGCATCAACGACGGCTACGCAAAACTCGACCTACTGCTCTCGGAAGGGCTCTCATGACCATCATCACCTGCCTGTGGTTCCAGAAGGACCTCAAGGGCGCGCTCGACCGCTACACCAGCCTGTTCCCCGATTCGGAGGTGCACTCCCTGAACCAGATGGGTGGCATGGACGACGAGGTGTGGCTCGCCGACTGGCGAATGAACGGCACCGAGTTCCGGGCGATCTGCCAGAAGTCCGGGTTCAGCCTCAACGAGTCGATGTCGCTCAGCGTCACCTGCGCCGACCAGGCCGAGGTCGACCGCTACTGGGACGGCCTGCTCGCCGGCGGCGGCGAGGAGTCCCAGTGCGGCTGGCTGAAGGACCCGTGGGGCCTGTCGTGGCAGATCGTGCCGCAGCGGCTGAACGAGCTGATGGCAGACCCGGACCCACGACGGGCGCAGGCAGCGACCCAGGCGATGCTGCAGCAACGCCGCATCGTCATCGCGGAGCTGGAGGCGGCCGCAGACGCGGTGTGATCCTCCTAGAACTTCTCCAGGTTCCCGGAGAACTCGCCGAGGTTGGCGATCTCCACGGTGACCTTGGCGCCGGTCACGTTGATGCGGAAGGGCATCTTCACCCCGTCCTTCACCGGGATGCCGGGCGCCTTGTAGGTGCCGGCGGGGGCCCGTGCCAGTGCGTCGAGCGCGCCGGCTCCCTTGATGGTGAAGCTGCCGAACCCGCTCACATCCTCCATCTGGTAGGGGAGGTCGTTGTCGTCAAGGGGAACGAGGGGGGCGAGGTCTCCGAACAGGTACGCGGTCGTACTGCCCTTGCCCTGCCAGTGGATCTTGCCGATTCCCTGGACGATCCCGCCGAGGACCTTGTTGTACTTGCCGGTGAACAACAGCGTTGCCGGGCCCTTGTAGTTGCCGCCGATGGTCGAGCCCCCGCCGGCGAGGTTCATGTCGAGGGTTGCGCTGAACTTCCAGTCCTGCACCGCGAATGACACCTTGTCGTGGACGGAGATGACGTAGTGCGACTTCCGCTGCTTGTTGCGCTCGCGCTTCGCCTTGTCACGTGCAGCGGCGGAGCCCTTGCCCACTCCGTAGGAGGAGAAACCCGACACCTCCGCGAGCAGGATCGTGCTCGCATCGCCTTGCTGGCGATCCGTGGCCACCAACTCCGCGGAGGTGCCGTCCTCCGACAGCCGGAAGATGGTGGCGTCCGGGTCGGCCTTGCCCTTGGTGCGGAAGGCGATAAGGCAGTCGCCGGTCGGCGGCTGCCCGGCCTCGTCGACGTACACGCCCGGGGCGAGGGCATCGGGGATGCCGGCGGGGGCGACGCGCAGGGGGATCAGGTTCCAGGCGGCTCCGCTCGGCGCCGCCCCTGCGGGCACGGCGACCATGGCCGTCCAGGTGCCGGTGGGGACGCTGGCCCGTCCGCCGTCCGCGCCGATGGCGAGGCTGGTTGCGGCGGCGTGGTCGAGGTCGAACCCGGGCGGGTCTGACGGGCCGGGGCCGTCACCACCGTCCCCCGTCGCCGCACTGATCGTTGCGTCCGGCCCCGCGGTGCGTCCGGTCGAGGGTGGTGTGCAGCCGGCGAAGGAGACCGCACACGCCACGAGGATGGCGAGCGGTGCAGCCGGGAATGTCGTCCTGCGCATGTGAACCTCCATTGGTCCGCGCGAACACAACAGAAAGGCACCTTCAGGGTATGGGAATCGCCGACTTCCGGTGGCTACTTCTTGACACCCTTCAGCGAACCCTTGATGCCACCGTCGGGGGTACCGGCGCTGCAGACGATGCGGTGGTCTGCGACCTTCTTCCACACGTCCGCGCCGGCGATGAAGTAGGTCACCTCGTACTTCGACTTGCCGACGTCGATGCCGACGAAATCCTTGAAGCCGGCCTGGCAGACCGACGTGAACAGCTTGTCGAGTTCCGCCTTGACCGGCGCGGTGGCTGAACTGACCTTCTTCGCTGCGAACACCTCGTACGAATGCGACTCGGCGCAGTCGATGATCTCGACCTCGAGGGCCGGCACGTTCTGGGGCCCGGTGCACTGGCCGGGCGTCGGGAAGACGAGATTGTCGCCCTTCGCCGAACCGACGAGACCGCCGTCCGCCGAGCCGACGAGGCAGGTGATCACCCGGTTCTGCGGGACGGCCCAGGCCGTCTCGTCCGGTGCGATGTAGGCGGAGGCGTAGCGGCCGTACTCCGGCTCGACGCCCACGTAGTCGACGAAGGCTGGGGCGCACTGCGCAGCAGCCTGGTCGGCGAGGGTCTCCGTGCCGGGGAACACGTCGCCGGTCAGCGGGAAGGTGGCGTGCACCTCGTAGTAGTGGGCCTGGTCGCAGGGGATGGCGGGCAGGCTTGTGATGGAGGCGCCGCTGAGGTCGATCGGCCCGGTGCAGTCGCCGACCTTCAGCACGGTGACCGGTTCCGGGGTCGGAGTGGTGGCCGCTGCACTCGTCACAGGGCCGGGCGTACCGGCTGGTCCGGTGCCCGCGGGGGTGCACGCGACGAGGCACAGAGCCAGGCCCACGCCCAGCCATGCCAGATTCCGGCGCATCGGCACCCCTCCTCTTCGCTGCGCCCATGGTAACGGGCCATAGTCTTGGCACCGATGGAAGCGAACGCATTGCTCTTCCCGCCCGGCGCGACCCGGCACGACTGGGTGCTCGACGCCGCGCTGGCTGCTGGGCTGGCGCTGCTCACCGTCCCGCCGTACGGCGTGCGCGGCTTCGCTGCCGGCACCTCCACCTGGCTGTTCCTCAGCGCCCTGCTGATGGTCGGGTCGCTGGTCCTTCGCCGGCACTCCCCGCTGCTCGCCCTCCTCGGCGTGACGCTCGCCGGCCTGATGCAGATGGTGCTCACCGCCGACCCGATGGCGACGCTCGTCGCCGTCCCCGTCGTGTCGTACTCCGTGGCGCGCTGGGTCCCTGGTCGTCCCGCCCGGATCGTGCTCGCCTTCGGCGCGATCGGCTCGGTGCTGGGCCCGATCCGGTGGATCCTGCTGGACGTCAGCCACCCCAGCATCCGCGACCTGATCTGGCTGATGCTGGCCTGGTTCGTCTGCATGGGCCTGGTCATCACGCCCTATGCCGTCGGACGGCGGGTGCGGGAATCCTCGGAGGCGCACCTGCACCGGGTCGCTGCAGCGGAGGAGCGGTACCGCACGATGCTCACCGAGCGGGAGCAGGACACCCGGCTGGCGGAGTCGAAGGCCCGCACGCAGATCGCCCGCGAACTGCACGACATCGTCGCCCACTCGCTGTCGGTGATGATCGTGCAGGCAGAAGGCGGACGGGCGATGGCAGCCAAGAAGCCGGAGGCCGCGACAGAGGCGCTGAACACCATCGCCGAGACCGGACGTGAGGCGCTCAGCGAGATGCGGCGCATCCTCGGCGTCCTGCGCGACGAGCCGGAGCCGGGCAAGCAGGCCGACTTCGCGCCGGCGCCACGCCTCACCGACATCCCCGACCTGGTGGCCCGCACCAGCGACCGCGTGCAGCTGGCCGTCCACGGGCAGCCGCCCAAGGTGCCGCCGGCGATGGAACTCACCGCCTACCGGGTGGTGCAGGAGGCGCTGACCAACTTCCTCAAGCACGCGGGCCCGGAGGCGACAGCGCTGGTGACGATCACCTACGGCATGCGGGAGATCGCCATCGACGTGCTCGACAATGGGGTCGCGAGCCCGTCCGCCGTGCCGCAGAACCCGGGACACGGGCTGCGCGGCATGCACGAGCGGGTCTCCTCGATGGGTGGACGCCTGCTCACCCGGGCCCGTCCCAGCGGCGGCTTCCAGGTGACAGCAGTGCTGCCGATCGCGCAGAACCTCAGCCAGCAGAAGGGTGCCTATTCATGACGCCGATCACGGTGTTCCTCGCCGACGACCAGGAACTGGTGCGCAGCGGCTTCCGGATGCTGATCGAGGCCGAGGAGGACCTGCGGGTCGTCGGCGAGGCAGCCGACGGTGCGGCCACCGTCACCGGTGTGCTGCGCACCCAGTGCGACGTGGTCCTGATGGACATCCGCATGCCCGTGATGGACGGGGTGGAGGCGACCCGCAAGATCGTCGCCTCCGGGGTGCGGACGCGCGTCCTCGTGCTCACCACCTTCGACCTCGACGAGTACGTGTTCAGCGCGCTCAAGGCCGGCGCCAGCGGCTTCATGCTGAAGGACGCCCGTCCCGGCGACCTGCTGAACGCCATCCGGACGGTGGCTGCCGGCGAGGCCGTGATGGCACCGTCGGCGACGAGGCGGCTGCTCGACCACGTCGTGCCGACCCTGCCAACGAACCCCGAAGGCGCCGACCCGCGGCTCGACCTGCTGACCGAGCGTGAGCGCGAGGTGCTGGTGGAGATCGCAGCAGGGATGACCAACGCAGAGATCGCCGGCAGGTTGTACATGGCAGAGGGCACCGTGAAGACCCATATCACCCGCCTGCTGGCCAAGCTCCAGACAAGGGACCGCGTAGGCCTCGTCCTGTTCGCCTACGAGACGGGGCTCGTCCGCCGCTGACTCCCCCACCCATCGGGGAGGTGGGCGCGTTCAGGCGCCGAGCGGGGGGTCCTCGCCGCGGACGTCCTCGAGGATCAGGCAGGTCTCGGTGCCGGCCGTCCCGGGCTGGCGGCTGAGCTCGTTGACGACGAAGTCGCGCAGGTCGCTGGTGTTGGCCGCAGCCACCCGCACAGCGAGGTCGTACTGGCCGGCGAGGAAGAACACCTCGAGCACTCCGGCGCAGGTGGAGAGGCGGTGGGCCTCCTCGCGCAGACGGGGACGGGCGCTGTCCTGCAGTCGGACGAGGATCATGGCCTGGATCGGGCACCCCACGGCAGCGAGGTCGACCTCTGCGCGGAAGCCGCGGATCACGCCGGTCTCGACCATGGCTGACACCCGGGTGTGGGCCGTGGATTCCGCGACGTTCGCACCCTGGGCGAGGCGGCTGTTGGACATCCGGCCGTTGCGCATCAGCAGCTGCAGGAGCCGCCGGTCGACGGAGTCCAGTCCCCGCGGATTCTTCGGGCGTTTCTGCCCTCCCGTAACACTCTCGCCGGTCACATGTTGCAGGCTAGCCGAGGATTCTTTCGACTGTGTTTCGCCGGGAGGCGCCGGACGGGACGGCTTCTGCACACTGCTGCCAACCCAGCGAGAGGCAGCAGCAATGAAGATCGGCGTCCCGACAGAGATCAAGAGCCAGGAGAACCGGGTGGCCATCACCCCGGCCGGCGTTCACCACCTCACTCAGCGCGGCCACCAGGTGCTCGTGCAGGCCGCAGCCGGCACCGGCTCCGCGATCTCCGACGACGACTTCCGCACCGCTGGCGCGACGATCGTCGACGAAGCTGCGGACGTCTGGGGCGAGGCCGACCTGCTGCTGAAGGTCAAGGAGCCCATCGCTGCCGAGTACGGCTTCCTCCGGGCAGACCAGGTGCTGTTCACCTACCTGCACCTCGCTGCCGACAAGGCCCAGACCACGGCGCTGCTGGCCTCCGGCACGACGGCGATCGCCTACGAGACCGTCCAGACCGACGCCGGTGCGCTGCCGCTGCTGCGTCCGATGAGCGAGGTTGCCGGCCGGCTGTCCGTGCTGGCCGGTGCGAGCGCGCTGCTCAAGCACTCCGGCGGCAACGGCGTGCTGCTGCCCGGCGTCCCCGGTGTCGCTCCCGGCAAGGTCGTCGTCATCGGCGGCGGCGTCGCCGGCCTGAACGCTGCACAGATCGCCCACGGCCTGCGCGCCGACGTGACCATCCTCGACATCAGCACCGACCGGCTCGTGCAGCTCGACTCCGAGTTCGGCGGCCAGGTGAAGACCCAGATGTCCACCGCCTACGCCATCGAGGCGGCCATCCGCGACGCCGACCTGGTGATCGGCTCCGTGCTGGTGCCCGGTGCCCGCGCGCCGAAGCTCGTCACCAACGCCATGGTCGCCGGCGCCAAGCGGGGCGCGATCTTCGTCGACATCGCCGTGGACCAGGGCGGCTGCTTCGCCGACACCCACGCCACCACGCACGCCGACCCCACCTACGCCGTCCACGACGCGGTGTTCTACGCCGTGGCGAACATGCCCGGCGCCGTCCCGGTGACCTCCACCTACGCGCTCACCAACGCGACGCTGCCCTACGTCACGCGCATCGCTGACGCCGGCTGGCGCGCAGCCCTCGCAGCAGACCGGACGCTGGCACGCGGCCTCTCGACCGTCGGTGGCGCGCTCACCAGCGGCCCGGTGGCAGAGGCCTGGGGTCACGAGCACACGCCGATCGCCCAGGTCCTCGCCGCCTGACGGCAGGGTCTACAGCAGCGCTGTCGCGTCCGCCTGGATCTTGGCGGCCACCTCGTCGGGGGTCGCCTTGTTGTGGAACAGGTTGTCCAGGTTGGGGCCGAAGACCTCGTTCAGCATCTTCTGGCTGTTGGCGTGGTAGAGGTCACCGATCTGGGCCGTCGGCAGCGCTGCCATGGCGCCCTTGAAGCCGGACGGCATGCCGTCGAGCATCTTGGACGACTCGCGGGCAGCGTTCTGGAGCGGGATCCAGTCGTGGTCGGCAGCCATCTGGTCCTGGAACTTCGTCGCCCGCCAGGTGGCGAACGCCTGCGCTGCGGAGATCGCAGCCGAGGCCTTCGGGATCACCCAGCCGCCGAGGAAGTACGGCATGACCGACTTGCCCTGGTAGAGCGGCAGGGGAGCCATGTCCCACTTGTCCTTCATCTGCTG
Source organism: uncultured Actinomycetota bacterium (assembly GCA_963773595.1). GTDB lineage: Bacteria > Actinomycetota > Actinomycetes > Propionibacteriales > Propionibacteriaceae > Propionicimonas. Next base: position 1,596 of record CAVZBQ010000005.1, on the reverse strand, counting down.
GTAGCCGGTGATGTTCCACGTGCCGCCGGGCATCATCGAGACGACCCCGCCGGCGAAGCCGCCGGCCTGGTTGTTGGAGTCGCGCTCGTCCGGACGCGGCGCGACGTGCTTGGCCCACATCAGGTCCTGCACGAACGCCATGGCTGCGATCACCTTGGGGTCGGTCATCTGGAAGGCCGTCGGCTCCAGCGGCTTGTCGAAGAACGACGTGCCGGCCGACCAGGCCAGGGTCTGCAGGCCCCACCAGACGCCGAGGTCGCCGATGTCCAGGCCCCACCGCGTCACCTTCGTGCCGCTCTTCTCCGTCAGCGCCGTCGCGGCCTCGATGACCTTGTCCCAGGTCCAGGTGTCGTCGGGGTAGGCGAGGCCGGCCTTGTCGAAGTGCGTCTTGTTGTAGAACAGCGACATCGACTGGATGTTCTCCGGGATCGCGTACAGGTCCTTGCCGTCGAACTTCCACGGCTTGTACAGGTCAACCGGGTACTTCGCCGGGTCGGCCATGTCGGTGCCGTCGACGGCCGGCTGGACGTTCTGCAGGAGGCCCTTCTTGTAGTGGGCGTAGGCCTGGACGTCCCAGTAGTACATGTCGAACGGCTGGTTGGCCGCGTACTGCAACTGGATCTTCTGCCAGTACTGGTCGTAGGGCAGGAAGTTGATCTTCGCCGTGAACTTGCCGGCCATCTCGGTGTTGAACAGCTCGACGCTCTTCTTGAAGTTGGCGTCGATCGTCGGACCGTTGGTCCAGGCGTACACGGTGAGTTCCTTGTTGCCGATCACCTCTGTCGAGGTGGCTGCGGGCAGCGAGGCGACCGGGGCCGGGCTACACCCGGCCATGGCGAGTGCGGAACCCGCGAGGGCTCCCCCCAGCAGGGTGCGGCGAGGCAGCAGGGGCAGGCTAGACATTCGGCGTCCTTTCGATCACTTGTTGACGCCGGCAACGGAGATGCCGGTCATGTAGTAGCGCTGGGCGAGCAGGAACACGATGATCGAGGGCGCTGCAGCGATCAGGGTGCCGGCGGTGAGCATGTGCAGCTGGGGGCCGATGCGCGGGCTGCCACCGAAACTTGCGAGGGCGACCGAGATCGTCCACTTGGACTCGTCGGTCAGGTAGATCAGCGGGCCGAAGAAGTCGTTGTAGGTGCCGACGAACGTGAACACCATCACCGTTGCGATCACCGGCATGCTGAGCGGCAGGAAGATGCTCCACCAGATGCGGAAGTAGCCGGCGCCGTCGATGCGCGCGGCCTCCTCCACCTCCTTGGGGATGGAGAGGTAGAACTGCCGGAACAGGAAGATGAAGAACGCCGAGCCGAAGAGGGCAGGGACGATCAGCGGCAGGAAGGTGTTCAGCCAGCCGATCTTGTTGAAGGCGATGTAGGTGGGCACCAGGGTGACCGTCGAGGGCAGCATCATCGTCGCCATCAGGACGCCGAAGATCAGGTTCTTGCCCGGTGCCCGCAGCCGGGCGAAGCCGTAGGCGCTGAACGAGCAGCTCAGCAGCGTCCCGACGACGACGCCCGTGACGACGATCGCCGTGTTGAGCGCGTAGTTCTGGAACGGGACCAGTTGCAGCACCTCTGCGTAGTTCGACCACTG
>CAVZBQ010000004.1:0-607671 GCA_963773595.1 uncultured Actinomycetota bacterium | reverse complement strand
ATGTTTATGTGGCTCGGTTGAGCGTCTTGCTTCGCTGCCGTTATGGCGCACCCTCGTTCGTATTACTCGCGGGCGCCTGGGCGCCCCGTGCTGAGGAACACCGGCCGTGTTTGAAGGTCTGACCGACAAACTGCAGGAAGTCTTCGACAAGCTGTCCAACGCGGGCAAGCTCACCGAGGCCGACGTCGATGTCGCGCTGCGCGAGGTGCGCGCTGGCGCTGCTCGAGGCCGACGTCAACTTCAAGGTCGTCAAGGACTTCGTCGGCCGCGTCCGCGAGCGGGCCATCGGCGTCGAGGTCATGCAGAGCCTGACGCCCGGCCCAGCAGGTCATCAAGATCGTCCACGAGGAGCTGATCGCCACGCTGGGCGAGCCGAGCAAGCTCGACCTGTGCGGGCCGGCGCCGCACGTGATCATGCTGGTGGGCCTGCAGGGCTCCGGCAAGACGACGACGGCGGCCAAGCTGGCGCTGACGCTTGCGCAAGAGCGGCCAGCGGCCCCTGCTGGTGGCGGCGGACACCTACCGCCCGGCGGCCATCACACAGCTGCGAGGTGCTGGGCAAGCAGCTCGACATCCCGGTGCACAGCGAGGGCGACCAAGCGTCGCCGCCGCCGGAGATCTGCGTCGAATGCGCTCAAGCGCGCCCGAGAGGGCGGCCTACACGGTGGTCATCCTGGACACCGCCGGCCGCCTGCACATCGACGACGCAGATGATGGGCGAGCTGGAGGAGATCAAGGCGCGGCACGCCGCCGCAGGAAGTCCTGCTGGTGGCCGATGCGATGACCGGCCAGGATGCCGTGCGGGTGGCCGACGAGTTCAACAAGCGGGTCGGCCTGACCGGCCTGATCCTGACCAAGGTGGACGGCGACGCCCGCGGCGGCGCGGCGATCTCGATGCGCGCGGTGACCGGCGTGCCCGATCAAGTTCCTGGGCGTGGGCGAAAAGACCGACGCGCTGGAACCGTTCCATCCCGACCGCCTGGCCTCGCGCATCCTGGGCATGGGCGACGTGCTGACCCTGATCGAGAAGGCCGCAGGCACAGCTTCGATCAGGAGCAGGCCGCGGCGATGCGAGCAGAAGCTGGCAACGGCGACGTTCGACCTGGAGGACTTCCTGCCAGCAGCTGCAGCGAGGTCAAGAAGATGGGGCCGCTGAGCCAGCTGATGGAGATGATCCCGGGCCTGTCGCAAGCTCAGCAAGCAGCTGTCCGCCAGGAGATGAGCGACACGCAGCTCAAGCATGATCGAGGCGATCATCAGCTCGATGACGCATGGCAGGAGCGGCGACGATCCGGCGATCATCAACGGCAGCCGCAAGCGGCGCATCGCCCGCGGCAGCGGCACGCACCGTGCAGGACGTCAACCAGCTGCTGACGCCAGTTCCGCGAGACGCAGCGCATGATGAAACAGTTGTCCAGCGGCCGCGGTCTGGGCGGCCTGATGAACATGTTCAAGTAGGATTAGCTTCATTACTAGGAGGAAAGAGAGTTCACATGGTGAGAATCAGACTGTCGAGAATCGGCGCCAAGAAGCAGCCGACCTACCGGATCGTCGTGGCCGATCGCGAGTCTCCGCGCGACGGGCGGATCATCGAGAACGTCGGGATCTACAATCCGCGTACCGAACCGCCCACCGTTGTGATGGAAGAAGAGCGGGTTCTCTATTGGCTCGACAAGGGCGCCCAGCCCAGCGAGGCCGTGGAGCGTTTCGTCAAGAAGGCCGGCCTGCGCGAGCGGCTCGCCGAGATGCGCAAGGCTCCCGCGGCGCAGGCGTAGTCCGCGCCTGTGTCAACTGATGATCCGTAACCCGCCCCTTGTGGGCGGTACCGCCCGGCCCAGGTGCGGGCGTTGAGGAGAGATCCAATATGGCCATGAAAGCGTTGGTCGAGTACATGGCTGCGGCCCTGGTCGACGAACCGGACAAGGTTCGTGTGAACGAGGTGTCCGGGTCGCATTCCGTCGTCCTGGAGTTGCACGTTGCGCCGGACGATGTCGGCCGCGTGATCGGCAAGGGGGGGCGCGTTGCGAACGCCATGCGCAACCTGCTGCGGGTAGCGGCTCTGCGGGACGGGAAACGAGTCAACCTGGAGATTGTCTAATCCCTCCGTGGTTGCCCAGGAGGAATCACTATGCCACGCCAGAAAACTGCTGCGGGCTCAGGGCCGGTCGATGGTTCTGAGCCTCGTTTTTTAATTATCGGACAGGTTCTGGCCCCGTTCGGCGTCCGCGGAGCAGTCAAAGTCGAGGTCTTGACCGACTTCCCGGACCGTTTCCGTCAGCTCCGAACGGTGTACCTGGGGGACAAGCATGCCCCCGCCGAGGTGCGCCTGGCCGAGTTGCGCGAAGGGGGACGCCAGGCCATCGTCCAGTTCAAGGGCTTCGACAACCCCGAGGACGCGGCCGCGCTGCGCGACCAGTTGCTCTTCATCCCGGTCGAAGAGGCCGTGCCGCTGGAGGAAGGCCAGTACTACGTGTACCAGGTCGTCGGGCTCACGGTTCAGGCCGATACCGGCGAGACCCTGGGCGTGCTGACCGACGTGCTGTTCACCGGCGGCAACGACGTCTACGTGGTGCAAGAAGGACGGTCGCGAACTCCTCATCCCCGTCCTGGAGGATGTCATCCTCAACGTCGATCTGTCGGCGCGCACCATGCTCGTGCATCTGCCGCCGGGCCTGGTGGACTGACCGGAGTATCCGCTCGCCGGCCTTTTCGCCCTGGTCCCGATTTGCCTCGCTGTGGTACAATTACATACACGTCTTCTTTGTTAGGAGACGTCGCCTGACGCTTGCGTTGAGCGTCCGCTAGCATAGTTGCGTACCCCCTTGATCTGAAAGAAGGAGGAAGGGACCCATGTTCAGACGCACGTCTTCACGTCACTGCCAGCGTCATTCTGGCTCTGGCCTTTCTCGTACAGAGTCCCGCGCTTGCGCCGACGTCGGCCGCGGAAGGCAACGGCTACACCGAGGCCGATACCTCCGACGCGGTGAGCTTCCACCCGTACCTGACCACCGACACTGCCTCCTCCTCGTTCCAGGGGCTGGTCTACGCCGCCGGCCTGGAGAAGCGCAACCCGGACACCCTCAAGCCCGAGCCGCTGATGGCGGAATCCTGGGACATCTCGCCGGATCTGCTGACCTACACCTTCCATCTCCGCAAGGACATGAAGTGGAGCGACGGCGTGCCGCTCACCTCGGATGACTTCAAGTGGACTTTCGACCAGTCCAACAAGCCCGAGAACGAGTACCCCTACCGCGAGAATTTCGACTTCATCAAATCCTACGAGGCGCCCGACCCGTATACTCTGAAGATCACGGTGAAAGAGAAGTTCTGTCCCGCGCTGGAGGGTGTGGACGCTGTGACGCCGCTGCCCAGGCACATCTGGGAGAAGCTGGACTGGAAGGATCCGGAGAAGAACCCCGAGATCATGCACCCCAGCGTGGTGTCGGGGCCATTCAAGCTGAAGGAGTGGGTCAAGGACGACCACGCCATCTTCGTGGCCAACGACACCTATTTCCTGGGCCGGCCCAAGCTGGATACCTACACGATCCGCATCGTGCCCGAGCAGGGGATCGCCTACACCATGCTGAAGAGCGGCGAGGTCGATTCCGCGCCGGTCACGCCGGAGCAGTATGCCGAGGCGAAGGCTAACCCCAATCTGCAAGATGTACGAGTGGTGGCGGGCGGCCGGGAGCTGGAGCTACATCGGCTTCAACCTGCGCCACGACGTGCTGAAGGACGTGCGCGTCCGGCACGCGCTGAGCTATGCGTTCCCGCGCCAGCAGATCGTCGACAAGGTGCTGAAGGGGCTGGCCCGCCCGCTCTACTCGACCATCGTGCCCAGCAGCGAGTTCTACAATGCCGAGGTGCCGCACTACGACTACAATCCCGACATGGCCAAATCGCTGCTGAAGGAAGCCGGCTATACTCAGGGGGCGACGGCTCCTGGTCCAAGGACGGCCAGACGCTGAAGCTCAAGCTGATCTACGGCCCCAACACGAGCAAGACGCGCGAGCAGATCGCCGTCGTGACCCAGGCCGAGTTCAAGAAGCTCGGCATCGACGTCGACATCCAGGGCCTGGAATGGGGCGCCTTCCTCAAGGCGCAGTCCAGCGAGCCCTTCGACTGGGACCTGACCGTCAACGGCTGGGCCTCCACCCTGGACCCGCACTGGATGTGGCAGATCTGGGATGAGAAGTTCATTCCCGACCTGAACTACGTCGCCTACGTGAACAAGCAAGGTCGCCGACCTGTTCAACCGCGGGAAGACGGAATGCGACAACCGCAAGCCGATCTACGACCAGATCCAGAAGATCATCGCCGAAGACTCGCCCTACATCTTCATCTCGCAGGACCTGTCCTACGCGGCGATCAACAAGCGCATCGGCGGCATCCGCGCCACCCCGCTGGGCATCGGCTGGAACATCGAGCAGTGGTTCGTCCAGCAGTAGGAGCGGACCCTTGTGATCGCACGCCGGCGTGCCGCCTGGCCCAGTGATTGCCGGACTGGGGGCGCACGGGGCCGTCCGCGTCGCCCTCAACTGAGAGTTGCGCCATGAGCAGATACGTCGTTCGTCGTGTCATCCAATCGCATCTTCCTGTTGATCGGCATCAGCATCATCAGCTTCGTGCTGATGCACATCGCGCCCGGCGGTCCGGTGCAGTTCTTCGAGAACCCGCGGGTCTCGCCGGCGCGCATCCGCGAGCTGCAGCACTCCTGGGCCTGGACGATCCCCTGCCGGTGCAGTACGTGCGCTGGGTGTGGGGCATCGTGCGCCTCGACTTCGGCCGCTCCTACGTGTCGCGGCGGCCCGTGCTGAACATGATCGTGGAGCGTCTGCCGGCCACGCGTGGAGCTGTCGGGCGCGTCGCTGATCCTGGGCTTCCTGGTCGGCATCCCGCTCGGCATCTACGCCGCCATCAAGCGCGGCACCTGGTTCGACAACGTCGGTGCGCGTGGTGACCGTGACCCTGCAACGCCATCCCCACCTGGTGGCTGGCCCTGATCCTGATCATCGTTTTTCGCGATCTACCTGCCGATCCTGCCATCCGGCGGCATGTATACGCTCGGGCGCGATTCGCTGCCCGACCGGCTGTGGCACCTGATCCTGCCCGCGTCCATGGCGGCGATGGGTGTGCTGGTTGACCCTGTCGCAGTTCCTGCGCTCCGAAGTGCTGGAGGTCCTGCGCCAGCGACTACGTGCGAACGGCGCGGGCCAAGGGACTGCCGGAGTCGGGTCGTGCTGAACCGCCACGTCCTGCGCAACGCGCTGATCCCGATGGTGACCATGATGGGCGGCGCGCTGGCGGGCCTGGTATCCGGCGCGGTTCTGCTTCGAGACGGTGTTTTCCTGGCCGGGCATGGGCCGACTCGAGCATACGAGGCATTCTACCAGCGAGACTATCCGCTGCTCATGGCGCTGTTCATGATCTCCTCCTTCCTGGTGATCTTCGGCAACCTGCTGGCCGACATCGCCTACAGCTTCGTTGACCCGCGGGTCAAACTGGAGTAGCATGCAAGGATGGACGCGCAACACGCGATTCCACCGCCGGCCAATTGACTGACATACGATCGAGCAGCTGACCCGCCCGGTTCAGACCTACCTGCAGCGCCTCGTGGGCCAAGTTCCGGCGCGATCGCATTGCGATCGCCGGCGCTGGTCATGCTGGTCGCTCATCGCGGTGCTGTCGTTCGGCTCGCCGCTCATCAACAGCGTGTGTCCTGCATCAGGACCCCAACGCCATCGACCTGGACAACACCTTTGCCCCGCCCAGCGCCGCGCACTGGGTCGGCACGGACGAGTACGGGCGTGACGTGCTGGCCCGCGTGCTCAGCGCCGGGCGCGTATCGCTGTCGATCGGCCTGGCCGTGTCGCTGATTTCGATGACGCTGGGCGTGATCGTCGGCCTGATCAGCGGGTTTCTTCGGCGGCCTCGTGGACGACGTCATGCAACGCCGTCATCCAGACGCTGATGAACATCCCGCTGATCTTCCTGCTCATCCTGCTGTCGCTGCTGTTCCGGCCAACTCCGCTGCTGCTGGCGCTGATCATCGGCGTCGTGGGCTGGATGGGCACCGCCCGCCTGGTTCGCGGGCGAGGTCTTCTCGCTGCGCGAGCGAGACTACGTGCTGGCGGCGCGGTCGGTGGGCGCCGAGAACGTGGCGCCTGATGTTCCGCCACATCCTGCCGAACATCGGCGCGCTGATCATCGTCATCGCCGCCTTCGACGTGGCCGGCGGCATCCTGGTCGAGTCCGGGTTGAGCTTCCTGGGCGTCGGCGTTCAGCCGCCCACGGCGACGTGGGGCAACATGCTCATCAACTCGCGGCAGTACATCCAGAGCGCCCCTGGCTGCTCGTGGCGCCGGGCGTCATGATCTTCATCACCATCCTGTCGATCTTCCTGCTCGGCCAATGGCCTGCGCGACGCGCTGGACCCCTGGCTGAAGAGCGTAGCGAGGATGAATCTTGCCGGGCGGAGAGCAGTTGGCGTCGTCTCATGCCGCCGTATAATCGGTCCTCGCGAAGGTTCCGGCTTGAACGGGGAGCAGTTTGCAGAGCACTGCTGTAGTTATAATATAAAGTGTTAGAAGCCTGACCGTCAATGGCTAGATAGAGCTGAAGGAGGGGCAGCGTGCCGTTGTCAAAGACGGAAAAAGACCGCAATCATCGAGCAATATGGTGTCCATATTGGGGATACTGGTTCGCCTGAAGTGCAGATTGCTCTGCTGACGAACCGCATCAATCAGTTGATCGATCACCTGAAGGGACACAAGCACGACGAGCATTCGCGTCGGGGCCTGCTGAAAATGGTTGGTCAGCGTCGGCGTCATCTGGCTTACCTGAGCCGCAAAGATGTCGATCGTTACCGTCAGGTTGTGGAAAGACTGGGGCTCCGCAAGTAAGCCGCGAGTGTGGAGCGTTCGATGTTCAGTCATGAACGAGTAGACGGCAGGACGGCATCACGGCCGGACCTCCTCTGCTCGTTTTGTTTGTCAGGCGCACGTCATACCCACGCAGGCATGCGCGGCGCCTGGTCGATCATCAGTCACGTATTGCAGCCGGAGCCTGGAGAGGATCAGGAATTGGGGAGTGTACTTCACGCTGGTTGAAGTTCAGTCCCCAGTCCCTGACCTCCAGGTGCTCCGGCAAATGGAGGTACAAGATGAATATGGAACGCACATTTACCGGCAAACATCGGGATCGCACACCATCCAATTGGAGACCGGCAAGCTGGCCGGCCAGGCCGGCGGCGCCGTGGTCGTCCGTTCCGGCGACACGATGCTGCTGGCGACCGCCACGGCTCCAAGAAACCCCGCGTAGGGCATCGACTTCTTCCCCCTGAGCGTGGACTTCGAAGAGAGACTGTACGCCGCCGGCCGGATTCCCGGGTGGCTTCCTCAAACGCGAAGGTCGCCCGACCGAGGCGGGCATCCTGCTGTGCCGCCTCATCGACCGCCCCCTGCGCCCGCTCTTCCCCAAAGGCATGCGCAACGACGTGCAGGTCGTCGTCACCGCCCTGTCGTCCGACCAGGAGCAGTACCTGGACGTGCTGGCCATCATCGGCGCGTCGGCGGCCCTGACCATCTCGGACATCCCGTGGGGTGGCCCGATTGGCGCCGTGCGCGTCGGCTACGTCGACGGCGAGTATCGTCTTCAACCCGACCGCCAGCCGAGATGGAGAACAGCGAGCTCGACCTGCGCGTGGCCGGCACGGCGGACGCCATCCTGATGGTCGAGGCCGGCGCCACGATGCGTGTCCGAAGAGCTCGATGCTCGAAGGCCTGCAGCAGGGCCACGAGGCGATGCAGGACATCATCAAGACTGCAGCTCCAGATGCAGCAGGAGGTCGGCAAGACCAAGTTCGAGTTACGCCCGGCGGCGCTGTCGGCCGACGTGCGCGAGAACGCGTCGTGGCCGCGGTCGGCACGCCGCGTGCTCGAGGCGCTGACCAGCGCAGCTACCAAGGAAGAGCGCTATGCCGCGCTGGACGCTGATCGAAGCCGAGTTCGTGGCCGATCGTCGACGAGCGACCGAGGAGACGAGCGAGGTCCGGCGAAGTGCGTCGAGGCGCCTTCGACGATATCGTGCGGCAGCAGGTGCGCGAGCGAAGATCCTGAACGAAGGCGTCCGCCCCGACGGCCGCGAGCTGAACGAGATCCGCCCGATCTCGAGCGAAGTCGGGCTTGCTGCCGCGCGCGCACGGCTCCGGCCTGTTCACCCGCGGCGAGACGCAGGTGCTGACCATCGCCACGCTGGGCACGGTCGAGCGACGAGCAGCACCTCGACGGGCTGGGCGTCGAAGGACACCAAGCGCTACATGCACCACTACAACTTCCCGCCCTACTCGCACGGGCGAGGCCAGGCCCGTGCGCGGCCCCGGCCGGCGCGAGATCGGCCACGGCGCGCTGGCCGAGCGGGCGCTTGATGCCGGTCATTCCCGCCGAAGACGAGTTCCCCTACACGATCCGCCTGGTCTCCGAGATCCTGTCGTCCAACGGCTCGACCTCGATGGCCAGCGTCTGCGGCAGCACGCTGGCGCTGATGGATGCCGGCGTGCCGATCAAGGCGCCGGTGGCCGGCGTCGCGATGGGCCTGGTCACCGAAGGCGACACGATACGCGGTCCTGACCGACATCCAGGGCATGGAAGACCACCTGGGCGACATGGACTTCAAGGTCGCCGGCACGCGCGACGGGCATCACCGCCCTGCAGATGGACATCAAGATCAAGGGCTGCACGCAGCGACATCCTGCGCGAGGCGCTCGGCGCAGGCGCGCGATGGCCGGCTGTTCATCCTGGACAAGATGCTGAGCGTGATCGCCGAGCCGCGCGCCGGAGCTGTCGCCCTACGCGCCGCGCATCATCATGATCAAGATCGACCCCGAGAAGATCGGCGCGGTCATCGGCCCCGGCGGCAAGATGATCCGCAGCATCAGCGAGCAGACCGGCGTCAAGATCGACATCGAGGATGACGGCTCGCGTCTTCATCGCCGGCACCGACGGCGAGCGGCAGCCAGAAGGCGGTGCGACATCATCCGCGGCCTGACCGAAGACGCCGAAGATCGGCAAGATCTACACCGGCAAGGTCGTGCGCACCACCGACTTCGGCGCCTTCGTCGAGATCCTGCCCGGCAAGGACGGCCTGGTGCACATCTCGCAGCTGGCCGACTATCGCGTGCCCAGCGTGGAGGACGTGGTCCAGGTCGGCGACGAGATCATGGTCATGGTCATCGACATCGACGACGCAGGGCAAGATCAAGCTGTCGCGGCAGGCCGTGCTGGAAGGCTGGACGGCGGAAGAAGCGCGCGAGCGCGACCGCGTCCCGTCCGAGCGGCGGCGGCCGCGAGGCGGCGGTGATCGCGGCGGTGGTGACCGTGGTCGGCGGCGGCGGTGATCGCGGCGGGACCGCGTAGTGGCGGTGATCGTGGGTGGTGATCGCGGCCGCGGCGTTAAGCGAGGGCCGCGCCGCTGAGGTCGTGTCGGAGGAATCGCGACACGTCCATGCCGTGAGATCGTGGGACTCCGACATGTCGGATTAGAGAGCTCCGGGCCCGCCTGCCCGCGCGCACCGCTGAATGATGTTCTGCGAAGGGTTGCGGGCCTGTGCGAGAAATTCTGGAAACCATCGTGCCGGCGATCATCATCGCCCTGCTGATCAACCTGTTCATGGCGCAGGCCACGCGCGTGTACGGCCAGAGCATGGAGCCGAACCTTCACACCGACCAGCGCCTGATCGTCGAGAAGATCTCCTATCACCTCCATCCGCCCCGGCGCGGTGATGTCGATCGTGCTGAAGCTTCCCGGCGAGCACTCCGAGTTGCTCATCAAGCGCGTGATCGGGCTGCCGGGCGAAGTGATCGAGATCAAAAACGGTCGCGTCTTTGTCGAACGGCGTGGCGCTCGACGAGCCGTACCTCAACCAGTTCACGCGTGGCTTGGTCGCGCCGCAGAGTCGTGCCGCCCTTGCACGTCTTCGTCCTGGGCGACAACCGTGGCTTCAGCAACGACTCGCGCTCGTTTGGCATGGTCGACTTTTCGGATGTCGTGGGCCGCGCCTGGTTCTCCTACTGGCCGCTCGATGCCTTTGGTCCGGTGCGCTAGCCAGACTTCTGTCGCCACAATCTGAGTCTGCTCGCAAGCCCGGCTCTGCGAACAGGAGCCGGGCTTTCACATCGTGGGTGGTCGCTGAGCCAAAGACCTCCTGTGAAGTGCCTGCAGACAACGTCGAAAGTCCTAGGATACGTGCTGAGATGCGGTTGGCTGCTACTGCTTCGTCGTCGGGCTGACCGGTAGCGGTGCTGGTCACTGGCTTGGAGCTGCCCACCGGCACGACGTTGATGCTCACCGGTCCCGCCAGGCGTGGCGGTGGGCGTGGGGGACGCCGCCGCGGGAGTGTTCGTGGGCGAGTTGGCCGTGGCTGTCGCCGCTCACCAGGCGCCGTTTCGGTCAGCGTCGTCGTACTGCTGCTGATGGTCGCTGCCGGCGTATCGTGGCCGGAGCTGCGGGTGTGACGGCCGGCACGCTTTCTTGAGCCACTCGTTGTCCACCACCTGGCCCGTCTCGCCCAGCTTGCCGATCGAGAGCCCGTTCACCAGCGCCTCGACGCCGCCGCCATTGCCGCAGCGGACCTGCACCTTGTCATTGCCGTGCCAGGAGCGGCGCTCCCCGGCTTCCAGGATGCCCTCGAATACCTTTTGCCCGTCCGCGGTGACCTGCAGCCAGGCGCGGTCGCTGACCACCAGCTCGATGTCCACGCCGGTGTAGATGATAGGCGTCGGGGTTGGGGTGATCGTCGGCGTGGGAGTCACGCTCGGCGTGGGGGTGATCGTCGGTGACGGGTTGCGGCGTGGGCGTGGATTGCGGCGCGGCCGAGACTTTGCCCGGCTGCAGAACCGCCGTCTTGGCCCACAGCGGCGGTCGCATTGGCCGGCGGCATCGCGCCGACGCCGCTGACCAACCTGAGCGCTTCGCCGACCGCGCCGAGCCGCCGACCAGCTTGAACGCTCCGCCCATCACGCCGATCATCAGCAGCAGGGCGATCGCCCCGACAGGGACGAACCGCAGCGGGGTCGTCCGGCGGAGTGGTGTCTGGCCTGGCTTCGGTGCGACCGCCGCGGTCGGCTCAGGCGCCACCGCCGGTGGCGGAGCGAGCGGTGCCGCCATGAGCGGCGGTTTCAGCGCCGGTCGGGCCGGCGGCGCGGGTGGAGGCAAAACGGATGGCGGCTGCACGCCGTCGTCATATAGACGCATGATCTCCGCGGGGTCCAGGCCCAGGAAACGGGCGTAGTTCTTCAGAAAGCCCCGCATGTAAATCTGATCCAGCACGTGGTTGCGCTGGTCGTTTTCCAGGGCGACCAAAAACTTCTGGCGGATCTTCAGCTCTCGCTCGACATCCTCCAGGGTAATCCGTTTCTGTTCGCGCGCTTCCTGGAGTAGGTGTCCAACGTCAGGCATCAGCCCTCCAGCTTCTTCCCTCTCAGGGTACTTTAGATCATATCGCGGCCACAGCCAAAAGTCAAATCACATGGAGAGCGACTAACGGTCAGCACGCCGCAATCGGCGATTACCCAAAATTGACTATTACGCCCGGTTCGGAGTAAAATTAACCTACACGTGGCACGCCCCACCGACCCTATCGTCACTGGAGCGAATACCGAGCATGAGACGAGACGCTCTGGACTCCGCCCGCAAAATCGCACTGATCTGCATGGTGTTGGTCGCCATGAGCATCGTCTACGTCGCCGTTCGTGGCGAGAGCCTTCCCGGCGGAGCAGGTGAATGCCGACACGCCCACCCGCGTCACCGTCGTCAATCATCTACCCACCCCGGTGGTGCCGTCTGACCCGCCGGCGCTGGCTGTCCCGATCCGTCGACAAACCGACTCCGGCCCCTCGACTGCCGATAGCTCCGCCCGCCGGTCCCCACCAGATACGGATCGGCCTCATCGCCGGTCACTATCAGAATGATCCGGGCGCCATCTGCCCGGACGGCGTGCGCGAGGTCGACATCAACCTGACCGTGGCCGAGCGCGTGGCCGCGCGCCTCAAGCGCAAAGGCTACAGCGTCGACCTGCTCGGGTGAATTCGATGACCGGCTGAAGGGCTACCAGGGGGATGTGGTGCTCTCGCTGCACAGCGATTCCTGCGACGTCGTTCGGCATGAGCGGCTTCAAGATCGCTCGCAGCGAGACAGTGGCATACCCACGGTCGAGGACAAGCTGGTGGAGCTGCCTGAGCGACTCCTACGCCGCGTCCACGGAGCTCTCGTTCCAGGAGAACACGATCACCAAGGACATGCGCGACTACCATGCCTTCCGCAAGGTCAACACCGCGACCCCGTCGGCCATCATCGAACTGGGCTTCATGAGCACCGATCGCGACGCGCTGCTCTATCGCCAGGACCGCCTGGCCAAGGGCATCGTCGACGGCATCCAGTGCTTCCTCGACAGCCGCCCCATACAGTAGTTCTCACAGAGTGCGCTGTAGACCCAGAAACATCTCTCGCCGAGCGCGCCAAGCGAGGAAAGAAAGATTCCTTCCGTCGTTCTTGAGCGTCCTACTGCCCCAGCACGTAGCTGATGATGAGATTGTGCACGACCTGCTCGACCGGGGCTTTGTCGTCGGTGAAGACGACCGCAGACGGGGCTATCTCACGGATCGTGGGCGCGGAACTGTCCGCCACCTCGCGCAGGAGAGGATTGTCCATCAGTTCGAGGTTCGCGACGAAATTCTCCGGTCGCGTGTCTTCCACCGTCGCCACCACCAGGCTGTTCCCCAGCGTCGCTGCCGTAGTCCGGCGTGTCGATCACGTACACGTGTGGGAACACGGCGCGCGCGGTGCTCGACAGGACGTTGATCAGATCGCGTCCCTTCATCGTCCGCCCCACGTTGATCGCCAGCACGCCGTGCTCGGTCAGGTGGCGATGCACCTCGGTGAAGAACTCCTTCGTCGTCAGGTGGAACGGGATGTAGGGCGGCCGGTAGGCATCCACGGCGATGACGTCGTAACGCCGCGGGCTGTTGGTCAGGAAGTAGCGCCCGTCCTGGGCCACGGCGTTCAGGTTGGGCTCGTTCATGTCGAAGAAGCGCCGCCCCACCGTCGAGAATCTCGGGGTCCAGCTCGACCCCATCGATCGGGATCGGCCCGTAGACCGCCGTGTACTGCTTGGCGATCGTGCCCGCCGCCGCCCCGATCAGGCACAGGCTGCGCACCTCGTCGGCGCGGAAGGGCGGGTTGTTGAAGAAGGGGGCGATCAGGAAGTAGTCCCAGATGCCGCCGCTCAGCACCATCCCGGGGGTGTAGATCGAATGGATGCCCTCCCCCTCATTCAAGTGCAGGTACAGCGTGTCGCCCTCGCGGACGACCTGGATGTAGTTGTGGGCGGACTCGGTCTCGTAGATCATGCCTTCGGAGGCCTTGATCACGCCGGCCGGGGCCGCCGCGGCCAGCACAACGATCAGCGCCAGCATGGCCGCGTACACCCATAGCCGCCGGGAGGCCGTCCGCGCCAGCCCGATCACGGACAGGAGCAGCAGGGTGAGCGAGAACAGCAGGAACGTGTGTCGCGTGCCGATGTTCGGGATGAACAACAGGACCGGCGTGAAGGTGCCGATGATGCTGCCCAGCGTCGACAGGGCGTAGATGTTGCCGGCCGTGCGCCGGCCGAGTCGACGTCCGCGCACCGCCAGCCGGATGGCGAACGGCGACACGCAGCCCAGCAGGGTCACCGGCAGCGGCAAACAGAACGCAGGACGCCCAGCAGCGATCCGCCAGCAGGCCCACATCGTACTGGGCGAAGCCCGCCATGGCGTAGCGCAGCACGGGCCGGCTCACGAACGGGATCAGTCCGATCGCGAACCCGGCCCAGGCGGTGAGCTGGTACAGCGTGGTCTCGTGCGGCGACCGGTCGGCCAGCCGCCCGCCCAGGGTGTAGCCCACCGTCAGGTAAATCAGGATCAAGCCGATCAGCACGGTCCAGATGATCAGCGAATTGCCGAAGTAGGGATCCAGCAGCCGCGAGGCGCACATCTCCACGGCCATGGTCGTCATGCCGCTGACGAACACGAGCAGCAACAAAAACAGCGGTTTCGACTTCACTCAGCTCGCCCTCCACCCACAGGTTGCCCGTATTATACCGCAGTCGACTCCAACCGGAAACCCTCTCGATTCCAAAGTTTCTTGCCGTGAGCAGGGTTATCATGTATAATGTCCGGCTGAGATGCTGGGGGGCCACCTTGAGACCGCGATCGCAGTCTCTCGGCGCCGAGCAGGAGGCACGGATTTTGAAGGCTTTTATCACGGGTATCGCCGGTTTCGCGGGCAGCCACCTGGCGGAATTCCTGCTGACCCAGCCGAACCTGGAGGTAGCCGGCCTCGTCCATGACCGGTCGGACAACGTGGCGCACCTGCGCGAGCGGGCCGTCTTGCATCGCGGCGACCTGCTCGATCCCGCGTCCATTCTCGCCGTCTTGCGGGCAGTCCAACCGGACGTCATCTTTCATCTGGCGGGCCAGTCCTTTGTGCCCTCTTCCTGGCATAATCCCTGGCAGACGTTCGAAAGCAACGTTCGCGGTCAGCTCAATCTGTTGGAAGCGGTGGCTCAGGTCGCGCCCCAGATCAGAGTGCTGGTTGTCGGCTCCAATGAAGAATACGGGCTGGTGCTTCCCGATCAGCTTCCTGTCAATGAAGATACTCCGATGAGGCCCGACAGCCCTTATGGCGTGAGCAAGATCGCCCAGGACCTGATGGGCCTGCAATATCATCTGAGCAAGGGCCTGGCCGCCATTCGGGTCCGGCCGTTCAATCATATCGGGCCGCGGCAGAGCGAGCGCTTCGTGGCGGCTGCCTTCGCCCGGCAGATTGCCGAGATCGAGGCGGGCCTCCGCCCGCCGGTTCTGGCGGTCGGCAACCTGAAGGCCCAGCGCGATTTTACCGACGTGCGCGATACGGTGCGCGCCTACCATCTGGTGCTCGAGCACGGGGTGCCCGGCGAGGTGTACAACATCGGCACCGGCGTCCCGCACAGCATTCAGGAACTGCTCGACATTCTCCTGGAGCTGGCTCACGTCGAGGTCAGGGTCGAGGTCGATCAGACCCGGCTGCGGCCGTCGGATGTGCCGCTGAGCTATTGCGATGCTTCCAGGTTGTTTGCCTGCACCGGCTGGCAACCTCGATCCCTTTCGCGCAGGGACTGAAGGACACCCTGGACTATTGGCGCACACGTGTCAGGGAGGGCGTTGACAGACAGGCATGAAGACAGCATTGATCACGGGCGTAACCGGTCAGGACGGCTCGTATCTGGCCGAGTTCCTGCTGGACAAGGGCTACGAGGTGATCGGCATGGTCCGCCGGACCAGCACGATCAACTTCGACCGCATCCACCACATTCCAGGATCGCATCGAGCTGGTTCAGGGCGACCTGCTCGACCAGATGTCGCTGATCGACATCCTCACCGAGATCCAGCCGGACGAGGTCTACAACCTGGCGGCGCAGTCCTTCGTGCCGACCTCGTGGAAGCAGCCGGTGCTGACCGGCGAGTTCACCGCGCTGGGCGTGACCCGCATGCTGGAGGCGGTTCGCGTGGTGAACCCCAAGATCCGGTTCTACCAGGCCTCCAGCAGCGAGATGTTCGGCAAGGTGCAGGAAGTGCCGCAGACCGAGCAGACCCCGTTCTACCCGCGCAGCCCGTACGGCGTGGCCAAGGTCTACGGCCACTGGATCACCGTCAACTACCGCGAGAGCTACAACCTGTTCGCCTGCTCCGGCATCCTGTTCAACCACGAGTCCCCGCGCCGCGGCCTGGAATTCGTCACGCACAAGGTGACCTTCGGCGCGGCGCGCATCAAGCTGGGGCTGGAGAAGACGCTGCACCTGGGCAACCTGGAGGCCCGCCGCGACTGGGGCTTCGCCGGCGACTACGTGCGCGCCATGTGGATGATGCTGCAGCAGCCGGAACCCGATGACTACGTGATCGCTTCGGGCGAGACGCACTCGGTCGCCGAGCTGTGCGAGCTGGCCTTTAGCTGCCTGGGGCTGGACTATCGCGACCATGTCATGGTCGATTCCCGCTTCTTCCGCCCGGCCGAGGTGGACCTGCTGGTCGGCAATCCGGCCAAGGCCCGCGCCAAGCTCGGCTGGCAGCCGACCGTGTCGTTCGAGGACCTGATCCACATGATGGTGGAGGCCGACCTGGCGGCCCTGCAGTCGAGCGAGCCGGCGGCAAGTCGACGCCGAACGGCTTCTTGAGCGCCTGCTCCCGCGCGGCCGCCGAGCGCGAACAGGGACATGTTGACAAGCATTAGGTTCGGGACGGACGGCTGGCGCGGAGTCATCGCCGACGACTTCACCCTGGGCAACGTTCGCATCTGCGCCCAGGGCGTGGCTTCGTACCTGACCGCCCAGGGCGAGGCCGGCCGCGGCGTGGTCGTCGGGTACGACACGCGCTTCGGCTCCGAGGATTTCGCCGCGGCGGTGGCCGAAACCCTGGCCGCGAACCGCATCCCGGTCTTCCTGTGCCGCCAGCCGACGCCGACGCCGGTGGTGTCGTTCTCGATCGGCGAGCGGGCGGCGGCCGGCGCGATCATCATCACGGCCAGCCACAACCCCGGCCGCTACAACGGCTTCAAGTATCGGCCGCAGTACGCCGGGGCCGCGTCCGAGGAGGTGCTCGCCGGCGTGCAGGCGGCCGTCGATGCGGTGCTGGCCGGCGACGTGCCGGTCGCGTCCGGCGGCGCGCCCGCCGGCCTGATCGAGACATTCGACCCGCGGCCGGCCTACCTGAAGCGCGTGGCCGCGCTGGTGGACCTGCGCCGCATCCTGGCCTCTTCGCTGCGCGTGTTCGTCGATCCGATGTACGGCGCGGGGATGGGCTATTTGCCCGCGCTGCTGGAAGAGGGCAAGGTCTGGGTCAAGGAGATTCACGGCGAGCGGAACCCGGTCTTTCCGGGCATGCGCGCGACCGGAGCCCGTGGCGGAGAACCTGAGCCGCTTGCGTCGACTGCATCAAGGTCGAGGGAGCGCACGTCGGTCTGGCCACCGACGGCGACGCCGACCGGCTGGGCCTGGTCGACGAAACGGGCCGGTCGGTGGACAATTTCGAGGTCTACCCGCTGCTGCTGTATTATTTGCTGGCCTATCTGGATCAGCGCGGCCCGGTCATCAAGACCGTGGCTACATCGTCGCTCGTGGACCGCGTGGCCGAACGCTTCGGCGTGCCGGTGCAGACCACCGGCGTCGGCTTCAAGCACATCGCGCCGGCCATGGTCGCCAGCCGGGCCATCATCGGCGGCGAAGAATCGGGCGGCTATGCCTTCGGCGATCATCTGCCGGAGCGCGACGGCATACTGGCCGGCCTGCGCGTCCTGGACCTGCTGGTCAAGGCCGGCAAGCCGCTGTCGCGCCTGCTGGCTGACCTGCGCGCCGAGTTTGGACCGTCTTTCTACCGTCGCGCCGATCTGCCTTTCGCCGCGGATCTGCACGACCGCGCCCGCCGCGCCATTCGCGAGGTGCGCCCGGACCAGGTTGCGGGTGTGGTCGTCACGGGGGTGCGCACGGACGACGGGCTTCGGTTGGACCTCGCCGACGGCAGTTGGCTGCTGTTGCGCCTGTCCGGGACTGAGCCGATCGCCCGCGTGGCGGCCGAGGCGCTGTCCGAAGAGCGCGTGCTCGCGCCTGATCGACGCGGGCGTCCGCCTGATGGGGCTGGAGCCTTGATCGACAGCCACGCCCATCTGGATGATGCCCGCTTTGACGCCGACCGCGAGCAGGTGCTCACTCGCGCGCGGGCGGGCGGCGTCGAGCTGGTCATCAACATCGGCGCGGACCTGGAGTCCAGCCGGCAGTCCGTGGCGTTGGCCGAGGGCCACCCCTTCGTCTACGCGGCCGTGGGCATCCACCCGCACGACGCGCTCAGCCTGGACGACGCCGCGCTGGCGACGCTGCGCGGATGTGGCGCAGCATCCGCGAGTGGTGGCCATCGGCGAGATCGGCCTGGACTATTATCGGGACCTGTCGCCGCGTGCGGCGCAGCAAGCGGCTTTCGAGCGTCAGCTTGACCTGGCCGCGGAGCTGGGCAAGCCGGTGATCGTGCACGACCGGGATGCCGACGAGGACCTCGTCGCGATCCTGGACAGGTGGGCGGGCCGGCTGCGTGGCGTGCTGCATTGTTTCTCCGGCGATGCGGCCCTGGCTGCCCGGGTGGTCGAATGGGGCTGGTACATCGGCGTCGACGGGCCGGTGACCTTCCAGAACGCGCGCCAGTTGCCGGACGTGGTGCGCGGCGTGCCGCTGTCGCGCCTGCTGCTGGAAACCGATAGTCCCTATCTGACGCCGCACCCCTACCGGGGCCGTCGCAACGAGCCGGCCTACCTGGTGTGGGTGGCGGAAGCCGTGGCGAAACTGAAGGGTCGTCAGCTTGGCTGAGGTGGAGCGGGTGACGTCGCAGAACGCCCGCGATTTGTTTGGACTCGACACTGGAGAAGTCGCCGGAAGGAAATGAATTGATCGCGATCCCTGCCTTTGCAACCGTGAGCGAGGACCTCGAGCGCGTCGAGCTGAAGATGCGCGAGGCCCTGAGCTCCAACAACGAGTATCTGGCCCAGGTGTTGGTCTACCTGCTGCAAAGCGGCGGCAAACGCCTCCGCCCGGCGCTGGCGCTGCTGTCGGCCCGGTTCCAGCCGGCGGACATGACGAAAGCCGTCGCGCTGGCCGCGGCCGTCGAGCTGTTGCACACCGCCACCCTGGTGCACGACGATCTCATCGACAACTCGCTGCTGCGCCGGGGCAAGCTCACGCTCAACGCCCGGTGGAGCAGCGGCGCCACCGTGCTCGCCGGCGACTACATGTTCGCCTGGGCGGCCTCGCTGGCGGCGGAAACCGAGAACGTGCGCGTCATTTCCATCTTCGCCCAGACGCTGGTCACCATCTGTCGCGGCGAGCTGAACCAGCTATTCGGTCCCGCGTGGCAGGACCAGACCAAGGACGACTACTACGCTCGCATCTACAACAAGACGGCCTCGCTGTTTGCCTCGGCCACCGAGGCGGGCGCCGTCCTGTGCGGCCTGCCCGAGCCCCAGGTGCAGAGCCTGCGCGCCTACGGCAAGAACCTGGGCATGGCCTTCCAGATCGTCGACGACCTGCTGGATTTCGTCGGCGACGCACGCGAGCTGGGCAAGCCGGTGGGCAGCGACCTGCGCCAGGGCATCGTGACCCTGCCGACGATGTATTTTCTGCGCCGTTACCCGGATGATCCCGCGCTGGTCCGCGTACTGACGCGCCAGGAGACCGAAGAAGACGGCCATCGTCGAGGTCGTCAGCCGCATCGCCGGGTCTGACGCGACCTCGCTGGCCTTCGAGGAAGCCCGGAGCTTCGTCCGCGACGCCAGGGAGGCGCTGATGGCCCTCCCCGACCATGCGTCGCGCCGCGCCATGCTGGAGCTGGCCGATTACGTGGTTGAGCGCCGCATGTGACCTTCGCGGCGGTGATCGATTGTGACCGGGTCAGGCTGAGACCGGCGTCCCCTCTCCCCACCGTCAGATTCGTCCTGTGGTGTGGACCGCAGTTGGGTGGGGCCCGTGGGCAGCCCCCCGGTTTTGTTTTGCGTTTGGGGTGAGCGGCGGTGATCGAGCTGTCGGTGGTGATCGTCAACTGGAACGTGCGGGATCTGCTGCGTGCCTGCCTGCGCTCCGTGTACGCCGGTTGGGGCGTCGACTCGGGCCGGGCTGGAGGTGTTGGTGGTGGACAACGCCTCCACCGACGGCAGCGCGGCGATGGTGCGCACCGAGTTTCCCGCCGCCATCCGTCCTGGAGAACCGGGACAACGTGGGCTTCACCGTCGGCAACAACCAGGCCATCGGTCGCGCGCGAGGCCGCTGCGTCCTCCTGCTCAATCCCGACACCGAGGTACTGGGCGATGCGCTGCAGGCCATGATCGCCTGCCTGGACGCGCACCCGGATATCGGCGCGCTGGGTCCCCAGCTTCTGAACGCCGACCGGACCGTGCAGTCCTCGCGGCGGCGCTTCCCGACCTTCCGCACCGCGCTGCTGGAGAGCACTGTCCTGCAGCAGTGGTGGCCCGACAACGGCGTGCTGCGGCGCTACTACATCCTGGATCGCGACGACGCCGAGTTTCAGGACGTCGACTGGGTCGTGGGCGCGTGCCTGTTGGCCCGGCGGGAGGCCCTGGCGCAGATCGGCGGCCTCGACGAGGGCTACTTCATGTACTCGGAAGAGATGGATTGGTGCTACCGGCTGAAGCAGGCCGGCTGGCGGGTCGCTTACCTGCCGACGGCGCGGGTCGTGCACTATGGCGGGCAAAGCAGCCGCCAGGTCGTTGCCGCGCAGCACATCCACTTTCAGCGCAGCAAGATCCGCTTCTTTCGCAAGCATCGGGGCGTGGCGTACGCCGCCTTGTTGCGCGGCCTTCTCTTGCTGAACTACGGCTATCAGGTCGCGGTCGAAGGCCTCAAATGGCTCGTGGGGCACAAGCGGCCCCTGCGCGCCGAGCGCCTTCGCGCCTATAGCCAGGTCCTGCGGTCCGGCCTCTGAACGGAGAAAGGAGTACTGAGATGGACGCAGCATGCCCCTCGCCGTTGCACCGACTCCAGATTGACTTGCTCGAGTTGGAGGTCGCCTTCGACAAAAGCTCGCTGGACATGAGCTACTACCTGGATCTGAAGACGGGCCGGGTGATCCTGGTCACGAGCGAGGCCCGGCGCATCGTCGAATCCGCCCCGGCGCCGGACGAGGAGTCTGACGAACCGGCCCCGTACCCGCGCACCTCCTCCGGCCATTCGGGCTGGATGCTGAGAGCCATCGAGGACGCCACGCAGGTTGACGCCGACGCCGACGGCCGGTACGTGGCGATTCCGTCGCAGGACTCGCGCTCGATCTACCTGGACATGCAGGAGTTTGTCGGCACCGTGGAGAGCGAGCCGCTTCGCGAGCGACTGTGGGCCGCGGTTCAGGGACCGCGACGCCGTGCGCTTGTTTCGCGACATCCTGGCGCGCTACCCCGAGGAACGCCGGCGCTGGTTCGAATTCGAGCAAGAGTGCACCCTGCAGCGCATCGTGGACTGGCTGGCCGCGCAGGGCGTTGAGCCGACGCCGGGACGAGGTCGCTCCTGCGAATGAGGACCCGGACGTAGAGTGATGGGCGGCGCATGAGAATCCTTCTGGTCACGGGGGAGTACCCCCCCATGCAGGGCGGCGTGGGCGACTACACGCGCGAGTTGAGCCGGGCCCTGTTGGCTCTTGGTGCGGACGTCCACGTCCTCACCTCGGCCGATCGCTCCGCCGCGTCGATGCCCCTGGGGCCAACGCTGATCGTTCGGAGATTCCGCGCCGACCGTCCACCGCCTGGTCACGCGCTGGGGCTGGGGCGTGCTGCCCGTGGTCACCCGCTGGGTGCGGGCGCATCGTCCCGCCGTCGTCCACATTCAATACCAGACCGCCGCCTACGGCATGCACCCCGCGATCAACTGCCTGCCGACCTGGCTGCATCGTCGCCTCGGCCGCGCCGCCCCGCGCGTCGTGGTGACCTATCACGATGTGAAGGTCCCCTACCTCTTTCCCAAGGCTTACGCGTTGCGCGATTGGGTCACCGCGCTCATCGGCCGCTCGGCCGACGCCGCGGTCGCGACGAATGTCGAGGACTGCGCGTGGCTGGCAGCGCGTGCTGCGGGGTCGCCGCCCCTACCTGATCCCCATCGGCAGCAACGTCGCGCCGGACCTGCCGCCCGATTTCGACCGCGAGCGCCGGCGCGCGCGATGGGGCTTCGGCCCGACGGACTTCGTGCTGGGCTATTTTGGCTTTCTCAATGAGAGCAAGGGCGGCGACGCCCTCATCCGGGTTCTGGACAGCCTCGTTAAGAGCGGCTATGATTGCCGTTTGCTCATGATTGGCGGGAAAGTGGGATCGAGCGATCCAACGAATATCGCCTACGCGCGGCACATCGACGCCCTCATCGACGAGCTGGGCCTGACGGCGCGCGTGGTCTGGACGGGCTTCTCCGCTCGCGGCGGACGTGTCGGCGGACCTGACCGCGGCGGACGTGTGCGTCCTGCCCTATCGGGACGGCGCCTCTTTCCGGCGGGGCAGCTTCATGGCGGCCCTGGCTCATGGGCGGCCCATCGTCAGCACCGAGCCGCGCGCGCCGGTTCCGGAGTTGCACCACGGCGAGAACATCCTGCTCGCGCCGCCGGACGACGTCTCGGCCCTGGCGGCCCAGGTCGCCACGCTCATTAACAACCCCGCACAGCGGACTGCCCTGGGAGCGGCGGCGCTGCAGCTCTCCGGCGAGTTTGGCTGGGACGCCATTGCCCGTCGCACGCTGGAGGTCTATCATGACCTCGGCCTCCGCTAACCCCGTGGGCGCCCCGTTCCAGCCGGGGGCCACCGGGCCATCATCCTCATCGTGGCCGCGTTCGTCGTCCTCGGCGTCGTCTACAGCATCGTCACGCGCTGGTACGTACTCGCCGCGACCGACGACCCCGACGTGAACGCGCGAGTGGCGGCGGCGGCGGAAGCCCGGCACACCTTCTGCGTCCGCGCCGACCGCGGCGAGGCCGGCTCGGCCTGGACGCCAGCGACGGCGACCGTTCCGGGAGCGACGATCGCGGTGCAGGCGACCCACGACCCGAGCGTCCCCGCGCCCTGCGGAATCGCCTCGTCGAACTGCTGGAGGAAGCCGGTGAGTGACGCGCCCCCGGCCGCGTCATCCTCGTCGGCGGCGGCCCCGGCGACCCCGACCTGCTGACCATCGGCGGGCTGAAGGCGCTGCGCGCGCCGACGTCGTGCTCTACGACCACCTCGCACCCCTGGCCTGCCTGGACGAGGTGCGTCCCCGGCACGGTCCTGATCGACGTCGGCAAGATCCCCCGCGGCCCGCAGACAGCGCAGGAGGACATCAACGCCCTGCTCGTCGAGCACGCCCGCGCCGGCGCGACCGTCGTCCGGTTCAAGGGCGGCGACGCCTTCGTCTTCGGACGCGGCAGCGAGGAGTGGCAGGCGTGCGCGGCGGCCGGCATCCCCGTTGAGGTCATCCCCGGAGTGTCGTCGGCGATCGCCGGACCGGAACTCGCCGGGATCCCGCTGACCCACCGCGGACTCAGCCAGAGCTTCACCGTCGTCTCGGGCCACGTCGGCCCGGACCACCCCGGGCTCCCTGGTCGACTGGACGGCGCTGGCCACCGGCGGCGGCACGATCGTGATCCTGATGGGCGTCGCGAACCTCGCCGAGATCTGCGCCGGCCTGATCGCGCGCGGCCTGGACGCCGACACCCCCGCAGCGATCGTCGCCCGAGCCGGGATGCCAGGCAGCCAGGTGGTCACCGGCACGGCAGGGACGCTCCCCGCCCTCGCCGCCGAAGCCGGCATCGAGCCCCCGCCCTGACCGTGATCGGCGCGGTCGTCGGGTTGGGCCTCGTGCCCCCAAACGCTCCCTGAGGGGCGTTCGCGAGCGCCCACGCCAGGAGCTTCGTGAGCGGAGCGAGCGAGCGTCACGAAGGGCCGCCGCCACCCCGATCCGCTGGTTTCGTGCACTCGGCGGGGCGATGCTAATCTAGGCGGGCCGAAAGGCACTGGGGCTATGGCGCAGTTGGTAGCGCGTCTCGTTCGCAATGAGAAGGTCAGGGGTTCGAATCCCCTTAGCTCCACCACATAAGGCCTAGTCAAACGTAGTTTGCTTCATCATCTGATGAGTTGCTGGGCCCTCGGCGTGCACCATCGTGCACCATCAGGGCCTCACGTTCAGCCTTCACCCCCACCCTTATGAAGACGAATCCCCTTGTCAGCGCAGGTTGTCGTCGCCAAGCGCTCGAACACCTTCTCCTGCGAAATGAGAAGGTCAAGGGTTCGATTCCGCTTGGCTCTGGCGGATAACGCCCGTAGCCAGAGGCCGATTCAGGTGTTGAATACACCCTCACCAGAGGTGGTCGGGATCCAGCGAGATCAATCGGCCAGGTCGGACGGTCTCCGATGAGCAACCAGGCCGCCTGGCCGGCGGCGCCGTCTGCTCTCTTCCCGTGTTGCACGGAGATCGTGGCCCGACATGGGTGAATCGTCGGGCCGGTCAGCGGTGCGGGTCGAAGTGATCGATGAGCAGGACGAGGTCGGCTCGGAAGGCTTCAAGGTCGAGGTCTGCACCCGTCGCCATGCTCGCCAGAACGTTGCCGAGTAGGGCTATCGAGGCGGCCTTGGCACGATCCCGGCTCCCGGCAACCGGCTCCAGCAGATCGGCGATCCGGTCGGTGAGTCCGAGCGCGACCGGGCGCAACTCAGGATCACGGCTGGCGGCGAGCAGGAGTTCGTAGGTCGTGAAGGCTTCAGCGCGGAGGTCAGTGACCATACGCACGGCGAGATCGCTGCCCATCCGAGGCACCCCGGACGGATCGGGCAAGTCCGCGAGAAGTAGTTCCAGTTCGCCGGTGAGCCGGGCGATTGCATGATCAAAGGTCGCAAGCCTCAGTGCAGCGGCAGTGGCGAAATGGTAGGTGACCAGGGCGTGGGACACGCCCGCTGCGGCAGCTACCGCGCGATGCGTCAAGCTCGAGAGACCGCTGGTCTCAACGATGGAGGTGGCGGCATTCAGGATCGCCTTCTTGCTGGCTTCGCTTCGCGCGAGGCGCCCGTCCTGCATGCCCATGGAAGACCTCCCCGTTGTTCCTGTCCAAATGTACAGTATTCTGGCCTTGTGGAACCACCCGTTCTACCCCATACGAAACGGAAGAGACGTGCGCGTACTACTCGTTGTTGATCACCCCTATTCAGGCGCCTTCACCCACGCTCTGGCTGCTGCTGCTCAGCGCGGCCTGACCATAGCCGGTCACGAGGTCGACCTGATCGACCTGCACGCCGACGAATTCGACCCCGTCATGCACGCCGATGAGCTCGCGGCCTGGCGGCTCGGCCAGAACACCAACCCCCTGGTCGATGACTACCAGAAGCGCCTCCTCGCAGCCGACTACCTGGTTCTGGCGTTCCCCATCTGGTGGGAACTCATGCCCGCCATGACCAAGGGCTTCATCGACAAGGTCGTCGCCAAGGACATCGCCTACTCACAGCCCACACCCGGTGGCCTGATGAAAGGCAAGCTGGCTCGGCTCCAAGGCGTCACCATGCTCACCGTCATGGCCACCCCGGACATCGCCTACCGGCTGGTTTTCGGCAACCCCATCACCAAAGCCGTCTTCCGCGGCACCTTCAAGAAGATCGGTGTGACACACACCAGGTGGATCAACCACTCCAACCCCGCCAGCAAGACCCCCGAGCAGCGCGCCGCCATGCTCCAAGCCATCGAATCACGACTCGCACACATGGCCTCACACGCGCACACCGGAAAAGACCCTGTTCTCGCCTCCGCATAGGTGGCCGGGCCCCTCCCACCCGCTTCCCTGGAGGCAACAATCGTGACCCTGGACACATCAATCCACCTCGACGCGGCCCGACGCCGCCATCAACGCGGGACCCTGGGCCCGTCGATCCTCGCCATCACCGTCGCAGCCTTCGCGCTGCAGTGGCTGGTGTGGCTCCCCGGCCGGAGCGGCCGCGCCGTCTACCTCGGACAGGCACTCGGCTCGATGAGCGTCGTGATGATGTCTCTGGCCCTCGTGCTCGTCAGCCTCGGCCGACACCTGGAAGGACTGTTCGGCGGCCTGGACAGAGTCATGATGTGGCACCGGCGACTCGCGATCGCCGGTGCGGCCCTGATCCTGCCCCACATCCCGCTGGCAACCAACGCGAACAACCGCGGCGACATCTCCCCCCTCGCCATCGCCAGTGCTGTTGCGCTGTCGCTCATGACCCTGTGGACCCTCGGCCCGTCGATCAGAGCCAGGACTCGCACCCGGCGAACACACGATCGCGTCCCGCTCGAGGCGTCGGGAGGCCGGCTGGCGCGTGCCCGGGGCCTGGTCGCCCACCGACTCGCCAACTACGACTACTGGCGCCTGTTCCACCGCGTCAGCGTTGCCGTCATTGTGATGGGCGCGATTCACGGCGCAACCGACTCCACACTCGATTCACTTCCATGGCTGCGCTGGTCTCACCTTGGTATCGCCCTTCTCGGACTCGCCGCCTACGCCTACTACGAGACCCTCGGCCGCGCCCAACAACCCTCCTATGACTACGTCATATCCAGGATCGCGACCACCAGCGGAGGTGTCACCGAACTGGAGCTCTCGCCCGTCGGTCCGCGCCTGCAGTTCACCCCCGGTCAGTTCGCCGTCCTGTCCTTCCCCGGCGGACTAGAGGCTCGGCGCCACCCGTTCACGATCACCAGCTCACCACACGACCCCAGCCTGAGATTCAGCGTGAAGTCGCTCGGAGACTTCACCTCATTGCTACCCCACCGCGTCCACCCTGGAAACGGCATCACCGTGCAAGGACCGTTCGGGCGGATGGACCACAGCCAGGGGACCGCCACGCAGGTGTGGATCGCCGGCGGCGTGGGAGTGACGCCGTTCATGAGCTGGCTACGGTCACTCGACGAGGTCCCCATCACCGGATCGGTGCACTTCTTCTACTCGGTACGTAGTCGCCACGGCGACCCGTTCATCGACGAGATCGAACAGATCACAGCTGCACACCCCGAGATCACCACCCGCATCATCGCAACCGAAGACGGGCCCCACCTCACCCCCCAAGACATCGCCAAGACAGTCGGCGACCTGCGGGCCGCAACCGTGTACATGGCAGGCCCGCCCACCATGCAGAAGGTCCTTCGCCACGGACTCATCCACGCCGGACTGCGCCGATCGCGATTCCACACCGAACACTTCACCTGGCGATGAACCCCCGGTCGACTGCGCACCGCAGACGGCCCAACCCACAGGTTCTCCGTCCTTCAGGCGTTCACAGGTTGGTCTGGGCTTCCAGGAAGTCGGGGTAGCGCCCGCCCTCGATCTCGATGGCGTCGGACGCGGCGGTGAGCGCGGCCACGTCGTCGGCGGTCAGGCTCGACGTCGGCGGCGGCGACGTTCTCGGCGAGGCGGTGCGGCTTGGTGGTGCCGGGGATGGGCACGATCCACGGCTGCTGGGCGAGCAGCCACGCCAGCGCGATCTGGCCCGGCGTGGCGCCCTTGGCTGCGGCGATCGTCTTGACCTCTTCGACGAGGGCGAGGTTGTGTTCCAGCGCGTCCGGCGCGAATCGAGGGATCAGTGCCGCGGAGGTCGTTGCCCTGCTCGAAGGTCGTCGATGGTGTCGACGGTGCCGGTGAGGAAGCCCTTGCCGAGCGGGCTGAACGGGACGAAGCCGATGCCCAGCTCCTGCGCAGGCGGCCAGGACACCCTCCTCGGGGCGCCGCCACCACAGGGAGTACTCGCTCTGGATCGCGGTCACCGGCTGCACGGCGTGCGCGCGCCGGATGGTCGCCTCGGCGGCCTCCGACATGCCGAAGTGCCGGATCTTTCCGGCGTCGATGAGGTCTCTTGACCGCGCCGGCGAACTCCTCGATCGGCACTTCGGGGTTGACCCGGTGCTGGTAGTACAGGTCGATCGACGTCGACGCCGAGCCGCTGGAGCGAGCCGTCGACGGCGCCGGCGACCTCGTCAGGGCGCAGCATCCGTCCGCTGGGCTTGCGTTCGACCGGGTCGATGTCCTGGGCGAACTTGGTGGCGATCACCACCTGGTCGCGGATAGGGCGCGAGCGCCTCGCCGACGAGTTCCTCGTTGGCGTGCGGTCCGTAGATCTCGGCCGTGTCGAAGAACGTGACGCCCAGGTCGACGGCGCCGACGGATCAGGGCGATCATGTCGCCGCCGGTCGGGCGTGCTGCTGTAGCCGCCGGTCATGGTCATGCAGCCCAGGCCGATGGCCGACACCTCAAGGCCCTGTCCGAGTGTGCGGGTATGCATGGTCGGTCCTTCCGTTGCTTGCTAGGGGGTCGTGCGGACGGGGGCGGCCGTCCAGGATGCGAGCAGGGCGAGTGCCTCCGCGCGTGCGGGAGGCCGGCTCGGCGGCATAGATGGTCAGCGTCAGGCCCGGGATCGGAGATCATGTCGACGCTCTCGTAGGCCAGATCCAGGTCACCGACCACCGAGTGGTGGAACTGCTTGCTTCCCGCACCGTGGAGGCGCACCTCGTGGCTGCTCCACCGTCGGCGGAACTCGTCGCTCAGCGTGGACAGCTCACCGACCAGGTCCTGGAGCTGCCGGTCGTGGGGGTCCCGGCCGGCCTCCGTGCGCAGGATTGCCACGCAGATGTCGGCAGCGGTGTCCCAGTGCGGGTAGAAGACGTGCGAGTCGTCGTCAAGGAAGGTGTAGCGGGCGAAGTTCGGTACGCCGGCCGCCGTCCGCTCGTACAGGGAGGAGTGCATGGCGCGGCCCAGGGAGTTCGCGGCGAGCAGGTCCATCCGACCGTTGCGGATGATGGCGGGACCCCCGGTGATGCTGTCGAGCACCCATTGCAGGCTCGGGCGCGGTGTCCATGGGCGCACTGAGCCGCGCCGGGGCCGCAGCAGCACACCGGTGCCTGCGGAGGTCTCCGCAAGGTGCAGCATGTGGGCCCGCTCCGCTGCGTCCAGCCTGAGCGCCCGGGCGATGGCGTGCAGGATGGCCGGGCTCACGCCGGCGAACCCACCCCGCTCGATCTTCGAGTAGTACTCAACGCTGACCCCGGCCAGCGATGCGACTTCGCTGCGGCGCAGGCCGGGAACGCGGCGCCGGCCTGCGTCGGCCAGCCCCACGTCGTGCGGTGAGAGCTTCGCCCGGCGCGAAATGAGGAACTCGCGTACCTCGGCTCGGTTGTCCATGATTTCCACGGTAAGGCCGGGCCGGGCCGTGAGGCAGACCCTGCCAGTACACCTATCCAGCGGGACTCCCTCACGCGCGCGGCGGCTGGTCGGGATGGGGTCCTAGGAATCCCGCCGCTCCAGGGAGCTGGGAATGACCCGAGCGACCAGATCGGCGTGACCAATTCGGGTGAGGTAGTCGACGAGGTAGTGGGCGTGAGGTCCGTGGTCTGGCCGGCTCGCGTAGGTTTCGAGCATTGTCCGTGCCTCTGCTGATCGGCCCAGTGCAGCGAGCATCTCGGCGATGTCCAGGGGGGCGGCCGGGTACATTCCGATCCTGTCGAAACCGCCACTGTTGAAGGCGTCGAGGATGTGTTGGTGGTCAGGGAATTGGTCCAGCCACGGCAACCCAAACCCCTGGATGCAGTCGAGCGCCCATCGGTCGGATTCCGGGTTGGCCAGGGGCATCCAGAAGTCGCCGGGCTCGTGCATGAGTTCGCCGATTGTGGTGCGCAGGTGGCAGTTGTAGTCGTTGATCCAGTCCGATGTGGGAGTTCCCATTCTCGTGATCTCGGGCACGAAGACACCGAAGTCCAGCCGGAACGTGCCGAACAGCCGCACTCGCAGCCCTGGCACCTCAGTCCATGCAGAGGGTTCCTTCGGTGCTTGCCAGAACTTGACCACGTGAATCAGGCCGGCGTCGGTGTGCCGATTGAAGCTGTGGCGCCGTTTCCGGAACCCGAGGTCCTTGAGCAGGGATGTCGAGAGGGCAACGATCTCTGCCATTCGGGCCGCTTCGGGTGTGACTGGCATGCGTGGATTATCTCGCCTCCTACCGTCGCGCAGGGGCCGAGCGTTCTGCGTCGATTCGCGGCGTGAGAGGGTGTTTGCGCCGGGGCTTCGTCGCGGAGGGCATCCACAACGTCGCCCTGGACACCAACGGACGCCCGCTCGCTCTGATTCCGGGCCCGAGCGCAGGGCCAAGACCGGCATCTACCCGCGACACACCCTGCGCTTAGGCTGGCGGCGTGTGGATCCGCTTGGTGTCGGCGATCGCTGCCGTGGCTGCCGTCTTCAGCGTGTGGTGGGTCGCTCAGCACGATGACGCCCGCTCGTTGGGAGAAGTCACCGTCCTCGTCGTGGCCAACCCCCCGTCCGGGTCCGACGAATCGACGAAGGGCGTCCCCGGTTCGCTGGGACATGATGCCTGTACCGGGTTCTCTGCAGCCCTTTCGCCCTCCGAGGTGGAGTGGTCCTCGGCCACCCAACCCAATGGCGTGCGTGCCTGCCGCTGGCTCAAGACCTGGCGCGTGGCGGACCTGGCGCAGCACGCCCTGCCGGGCGAACCGCACGTGTTCCTGCACGATGGCACCGTCTCCGTGACCCTCGACCCGTTGCCGCCCGAACAACGGGTGGGCGTCACCACCTTCGACGTCACGATCACGTTCCCCGGCGAGGTCCTTTCCTTCTCCGGCGCGGGCGCAGTGTCCGGCTCGACCGTCGATTGGTCCAACCCCGGTGACTTCTTCTCCGGTGTCGCGCTGTCGGCCAGCGGTCGGGATCGGCCGCTGCTGATCGGGCTCCTGCCCTGGCTGGCCGGGGCCTTCGCTGCGATCGCCCTTGTCGGGGCTCTTCCCTGGAAGCGCTCACGCCGGGCCCGGGCGACCGCCAATGCCGCAGACGACCATCGGCCGGAGTCTTCACCGCTGCGCGCGCCCGTTCCCGGACCCGTGCCGGCAGGCAGTCACCATGGGGCAAGCCCGAAGCTCCCCACCGCCGTCCCGCCAGCGGGCCACGACCCCTCGAGCCCCTGGCGCCCACCGTCCCCACAATGAGGTCGGCACCTCGACGCTGAGGACCCGGTGGGCTTGTGCTACCGCGCCTTGAGCTCCCGCACCCGCTTGAGGACGCCGGGCATCGCCGCTTCGATCTGGTGCAACGTCACGTCGAAGCTGGCGTCCTCCCCGTAGAGGGGATCCTCGATGGCCGAGCCGGGGGTTGCGTTGCGGTCGAAGTCGGTGAGCAGGTAGGGCGTGTGGACATCGGGCACCATCGACTTGATCTTGCGCAGCTGGATCGGCTGCATGCCGATCACCAGTGCCGCGGCACGGATCTCTTCGGGAGTCGCCGTGTGTGCCGTGTGGGGCCCGGGCCTGTAGCCCGCGGCCTGCAGATGGGCGACGGCCCTGGGGTCCATGCCATTACCGGCCTGCGCAGCGCTCAAGCCTGCGCTGGTGAACCGGACACCGGTGAGGTTCTCCCGCTCGGCCATCGCCTTTGCGACCACCCGCGCCATCGGCGAACGGCAGGTGTTGCTCCAGCAGACGAACAGTACGGACAGGTCATTCATCGAAGCTCCTCAGCACTCTCCGGACCAGGCAGTCATTGCCTCCCGAAGACGACCCAGCTGATTGCGCCCATCCGTGGATCGCGGTCCCATGACCCGCGGCGACAGTTGACGCCAAGGGTCGCGGTGATCGACCGCCAGGCCGCTGCCCGGGATGAACTTGGTCGCCAATTCCTTCTTCTTCGTGTCCGCACAGGCCACCGAACCTCCGATGGCCAGATGCTCCTGAGCATATTCGTTGAGCGAGGAGAAACTTGACGTCCGGGGCAGTTCCGCGGGACGAGTGCGAGGCGGTCCGCCCCGGTGCTACGCCGCCGGGTGACGCCCCGCTGCATCACGTGGCTGGAGATCGCTTCTCAAGGGCCGCGACCCGAAGGTTCCAGACGTGGGTTCCGTCCCGACCGATCCGGGCGACATCAGCGGAATCGGCGCTGCCCAAGGTCCGCGGCCCGTCCCACCATGGGCTCGATCCCGATCGAGCGGTACGGCGCCTCGGCCGGCCAGCCGCGGAGGTTGCGCCACACCAGCAGGGAGCAGAGCTCATCGCGCCCCGGAGCGGTCCAGGTGAACCTCAGTGCCTGATCGCCGTCGACGACGAGCACCTCCCGGCAGCCGGCAAGGAGGGCGCAGGTCGCCGTGCCATCGTCCGGGCCGAGACGGTCCAGCCCGGAAGGCCACGGAAGAACGTGCGGCTCCGGGTCGAGGACCAGCATCGTGGTGGCCTCGGGCACTTCGAGGTGAGCGGTCGGCCCGACCTCCAGCAGGGCGTGGACAGCGTGCAGGAACGGTGTCCCGGGAGCGCCCACCAGTGCGTAGCTCAGCTCGATGCCTTCATCGCCGGCACTGACCGTGCGAGTCAGCCGTCCGACCCCCGGCAGTTCGACGGAGGCGGGGTCCTTGCCCCACGCCCGGCTCCAGGCGTCCCCGTGATCGGGCACCCCGCGGACGGTCGGCACGCACTCCTCGACACCGCCGGCGTCGACGAACGGATCGGACGGTGCAACCGTGCCCCGGCTGCGCACCACCGCCGGGTCGGGGTTCGTCCACAGCCACTCACGGCTCGCCGTGCGCAGCGACGTCCAGCGTCCGCCGTGCTGCTCGTCCGTGACGAGGGTGAGCGGCACCGGCACCCAGCGGTTGCCGGTCACTCCACCCTGTCCAGGACGATCAGGTCGGCGTCCGCGGCGAGCGCGAAGTCGACGGACACTCCGGACGACAGCTTCTCCGCCGCAACGGTCCGCCCGTTCAGCCGGTAGCGCGCACCCGCAACGAGTGTCTTCGGCAGCACGGCGACGTCGTCCGGCCGTGATTCGCGCCCGAAGACGAAGATGACCGTCTGGTCCGGCCGGCCGTACTCCACGGCGTAGACCGGGTCGGCCGGCGACCCGTGGAGCTCCACCCGTCCGGTGTGGACGGTGTCGCGCACCTCGCGGTAGCGCTCCACCAGGTCGGCGGCGACGGCGAGCTGGGCCGGCGTCCACGCTCCCAGGTCAGCGCCGATCCCGAGCACGCCGGCCATCGACACGAGGAAGCGGAACTCCAGGCTGGCCGGTTCGTTCTCGAGCCGGTCCGGCTGGTCGGTGACCCACGAACTCATCAGGTGCGGGGAGTAGGCGGAAAGGAAGCCGTGCTGGATGGCGAGGCGATCCCTCGGGCCGGTCTCGTCGCTGGGCCAGACGACGTCGCTGACGGCGAGCACAGCCGCGTCGATCCGGCCGCCGCCCCCACTGCAGGCCTCGACGGTGACGTGCGGGAACTCGTCGCGCAGCATCCGCATCACCTCGAGGTAGCCCTCGGCGTGCTGGATCGCCCACTCCCGCCCGTGCAGGTCGCCCGGACGTCCGCCGTCGGTGACGGGGCGGTTCATGTCCCACTTGAGGTAGGTGATCCGGCTGTCCGACAGCAGGTCACGCAGCCAGTCCTTGGCCCACTCCACGACCTCGGGACGCCCGAAGTCGAGCACGTACTGGTTGCGGATGGTGATCAGCGGGCGATCGCCGGCGCGGTACACCCAGTCCGGGTGGGCCTCGTACAGCCGTGACCGGGGGCTGACGGCCTCGGGCTCGACCCAGATGCCGAACCGCATCCCGCGCTCGAGGACACCGGTGATCAGCGGGTCGAGGCCGTCGGGGAACTTCCGCTCGTCGGGCCACCAGTCCCCCAGCCCGCCGCGGTCGTCGTCGCGTCCGGCGAACCAGCCGTCGTCGATGACGAACGCCTCGACCCCCAGCGCTGCAGCGCGGTCGGCGAGCGCGAGTTGCTGCTCGGGACGGACGTCGAACGTCGTCGCGTACCAGGAGTTGTAGACGATCGGACGGTGCTCGAGGCCGACGCGACCGGGCAAGGACGGTGCGCTGGTAGTCGTGCCACCGGCGCCGCAGGCCATCGGTGCCGTCGGGGGCATGGACGCCGAGCGTGCGCGGCGTGGTGTACGACTGGCCCGGTTCGAGCGTGATCACGCACGACTCGTCATCGACCCCCGCTGCGACCCGGGTCCGGCTGCGGAACGGGGGCACCTCGACGAGGAGACGCCAGGAGCCGCTCCACGCCAGCGCCACGCCCCAGGCCGGGCCGTCGCTGTTCTCTGCAGCCGACACGGCGACCACCGGCGAGTAGTCGTGGGAGGTGATGCCCTGACGGCTGCCGATGGACAGTTCGCCGGCTGCGAGCCGGATCGTTGCTGGCGTGAACTCCCGGGACCAGTGCCCGGCGAGGATGTCGACCTCCACCTCGCCGTGGACCGGAAGGTGCCAGGCCGGGCTGAACGCGCGACGCAGGAAGACAAGGTCCGGTCCGGTGTTGGTGATCACGGCGTGCTTGCTCACGACGTCGTGGTCCCGGCTGGCCTCGACGACCAGGCGTGACGGCCAGACGTCCGGTGGTGTCGACCGCCTGGGCTGTGAACGTCGAGTCGTACCCGTCATCGGTGAAGCTCACGCCGTCCGCGTCCCAGGACAGGCGGGCGCCGACGATGCCGTCCGGGTGCTCCACCACCAGCTCGGCTCCCCGGACGTGGCGCGTGCCGAGGGCCGAGAACTCGAGCGGGAGCCGGTCGGCCTCGGTCAGGAATGCCGGGTCGTGCTCGGGGATCCATGGGCGTGCAGCAGCGCTCGTCCAGTCCTGCAGCACGGGCCCGGCCCCGTCCGGCGCGAGGTCGATCACGTACCGCGAGGTGGCGGTGGCCAGTTCCCAGCTCACTTGTTCGACCCCACCAACAAGCCCGGAGACGAAGTGCTTCTGGAAGGCGAAGAACACGATCGTCGTCGGGATGGCTGCGATCAACGCTCCCGACGCGACGACGTTCCACGCCGTCGTGTAGCCGCCCTGGAGGTTCAGCAGGGCCGCGGTGATCGGGAACTTGGTGTCGGTGCGCAGCACGGTCAACGCCCACAGCAGGTCGTTGAACACCCAGGTGCTCTCGAGTGCTGCGAGCGCTGCCAGGGCCGGACGGCACAGCGGCATCACGATCGAGGCGTAGATCCGCAGGTCACCGGCACCGTCGATGCGGGCTGCTTCGAAGATCTCCGTCGGGAGCGACCGCATGAAGCCGTACAGCACGAAGGTGAAGAAGCCCATGCCGAAGCCGACCTGCACCACCATCAGCGCGAAGAGGCTGTCGTAGATGCCGAGCATCTCGCAGATCTTCGCCACCGGGATCAGCAGGATCTGCGGCGGGAGCAGGTTGCCGGCCAGCATCACGAGAAGGATGGTCCGCCCGAACGGGATGGCGTACCTGCTGAGCGCGAAGGCGGCGAGGGAGGCGAGGAAGAGGACGGAGAGGACGGTCCCGACGGTCACGATGATGCTGTTGGTGAGGGCGCCGCCGATGTCGCCCTCGACCCACGCCGTCCTGAAGCCGTCGATGCTGAAGGACGCCGGCCACGAACCGAGCCCGTTGAGGGCGAGGTCGTCGAACTCACGGAACGCCACCGAGATCACGAACACCAGCGGCGTGACCCACAGCAGCGTGATGGCGGTCATGCTGATGTGGAACAGCCACTCCCTGCGGCGCTTGCGGGCGGAGATGGGACGGGTGGCGATGGCAACGCTCATGTCAGTTCTCCTCTCTGGTCGCGCGGGCGAGGTACGTGATGATGAAGCCGATCGCGAGCAGGAAGATCACCACGGCGATCGCCGAGCCGTAGCCGAGGTTCACCTGGGTGAAGCCGACCTGGTACATGTAGGTGCTCAGCAGCTGGGTGCTGTTGTAGGGACCGCCTCTTGTCATCGCCCAGACGATGTCGAAGGTGCGCAGGGAGTCGATCACCGTGACAGCGAAGATGACGGTGTTCACGTTGCGCAACTGCGGGATGACGATGTAGCGCAGCCGCTGCCACCAGCCGGCGCCATCGACCTCCGCCGCCTCCTCAAGGCTCGGGTCGCAGCCCTTGAGGCCGGCGAGGTAGAGCACCATGATGTAGCCGGTCTGGCGCCAGATCGCTGCCACGAGGATGGCGGCAAGAGCCGTGTTCGGGTCGGCGAGCCACTGGTGCTCGGCTGTGTCGATCCCGATCGCAGCCAGCATCGCGTTGACCGGGCCGTCCGGCTGGTACATGACCCGCCAGAACAGGCCGGTCACGGCGAGCGAGAACACCATCGGCAGGTAGATCGCGCTCCGGTAGATCCCCACCCCGGGCCGCGGCTTGTTGAGGGCGAGCGCCAGCGCGAAGCCGACGATCACCGAAAGGCCGCCGAAGCCGAGGATCCAGTACACGTTGTTCTGCAACGCGGTCAGGAAGATCGGGTCGCTCGCCAGCGTCTGGTAGTTCTTCAGCCCCACCGGCTCCGCAACCCCCACACCGTGCCAGCGGGTGAAGGAGAGCTGGAAGCTGTTGAAGGCCGGCCAGAACACCCAGGCGAGTTCGATCACCACGGGGACGGCGAGGAAGGCCCAGATCACCGGTGGAACCCGCCGGGTCACCGAACGCCGCCGCGTGCCCTGCCCGCGCGAGCGGCGGGGCGCCGGCAGGGAGTCGTCGGCGGGGGCTGGGGAGATCGGTGTCCCCGGTCGGGTTGCAGTCATCAAGGGCCTCCGGCTCAGCCGTTCCAGACCTGCTGGGCTGCCGCCTGCCAGTCCTTCAGGATCTTGGCGACGTCGCCCGGGTGGTCGAGGAACTTGGTGAGGGCAGCGTCCGCTGTTGCCTGCAGGGCGTCGCTGGAGTCACGGTTGAAGAACTGGGTGATCTCCTTGGTCTCCGAGAGGAGCTTGATGCCCTTCTGCACCAGCGGGCTGAACTTCGAGCTGTCGACCTCGGACGAGGTGGGCAGGTTCGAGGATTCGGACAGCTCGATGAACTTCTGCTGCTGGGCCGCCCCGGCGAGGAAGCCGAGCAGGTCCTTGGTCGCTGCGGCGTTCTTGGTGCCTGCGCTGGCGAAGTAGCCGTCGGTCGGTGCCTCCTCCGCGCTCGGGATCGCCGCGTCGATGGTGGGGACGGAGAAGAAGTCCACGTCCTCGACGTCGGCGGCGGGGAAGGCCTGGGTGACGAAGGCACCGATCAGGTACATGCCTGCCTTCTTGTTGATCAGCGGGGTGGCAGCTTCCTGCCAGCCGTACGAACGGCCCTTGGGGTCGAAGTACGGGATCAGGGTGGCGTAGGTGTCCATCACCTTGCGCACCTCTGCGCTGTCGAAGGAGTGCTTGCCTGCCAGCAGTTCGCGGTGGAAGACGGCGCCGTTGATCCGCAGGTCGAGGTAGTCGAACCAGCCCGAGGCCATCCAGGCGGTGGAGCCGGTGCCGTTGGTCAGCGGGTGGATGCCCTTGCCCTTGAGGGTGTCGAGCAGTGCCATGAAGCCGTCCCAGTCGCTCGGCGGGGTCACGCCCCACTCCGTGAAAGCGGACTTCCGGTAGAAGATGCTCCACCAGTAGTAGTTCGTGGGGACGAAGATCTGCTTGCCGGAATCGTCGCTCGAGAGGCTCTTCAGGGCAGGCGAGAACTTGGCGCAGGCGCCGTCGCCGCTCCACATGTCGGAGACGTCGAGCAGCAGGCCCTTGCTGGCGTAGTCACGGGCCACCGAACCGGCGTACCAGGTGAGGACGTCGGGCGGCGTGGACGAGGTGAGGTAGGTCGGCAGCTGGGCGCGGAACTGCTCGATCGCGACCGTGTTCAAGGTGGTGGGGTTGGTGGTGTAGCCCTTGACCACCGCTTCCAGCGCCGCCTTGGGCTTGGGGTCGGAAAGGGACGACTGCAGCGTGAGCTGGGCCGTGGCGCCGCTGGAGGCGCCACCTGCGGAGGTCGTTGCTGCCGGGGTGCCGCCGATGCACCCACTGAGCAGGGTCGCTCCGCCGAGGGCAGCGCCCCCGATCAGGAGGCTTCGGCGGGTGAACGCTGACTCGATAATGCTCGGGCTCATGAGGTGTTCTCCTTCGAACGGGTTGGCTGGGACTTCAGTTGCTGGACAGGTGGAGTGGCGTGCGGTTCCGGAAGGCCTCGTTGCACTCCAGCTGGAGTGCCGTGTCGGCCCACATGGCGTGCTGGGGAGCGGCGTTGGAGCAGACGATCGTTCCCCAGGCCCCTACCCGCAGGGATTCGTTGATGGCGTGACGACAGAACTCGGCGCCGACCGGACCCTCTTCGAAGCGTCCGTCGCGCGGGGTGTAGCCGACCCAGCCTTCGCCGAAGACGATGGGGACGTCGTGGACGATGGCCCAGTCACGGGCGGCGTCCAGCCACAGCTCGAGCGTTGTCAGCATCTGCTGCTCCCACGCCGGGTAGTGGCGGTAGAGCCAGCGATCGATCGCCTCGGCGTCGCCGTTGTCGTGCACGTAGATCTCTGCGGCGGAGACGATGGTGGCCACCGTGCGCCAGTCGCCGTCCGGTCCCCACTCACTGATCCGCGGGGATCCGGGGAGCAGGATCTCCCGGTCGGCGCGGGCCTGGTCGAATCCGGAAGGGTCCCGGCGCAGCCCGTAGGTGTCGATGAACGCGTCCAGCACCCCGTAGACGTAAGGGTGGGTGACGAGGACGTCGATGTTCTCCGGGATGCCGCGCATCGCGCCGACGGGCACGTGGGCGTAGTTGACCGTGACAGGGACGGCCGGCTGGAGTCGGTGGAAGGCCTCCACCGCGCGCTCCAGTCGTGGACGGAGACCGACGACGCGATCGAGCAGGGAGCCCTCGATCCCGTCGGCGAGGTGGCAGACCTGCACCTCGTTGTGGACCTCGACGAAGGCGATCCGGTCGTCCAGCCCGTGCTCGGCGAGGAAGGTCACGAGCTCTGCCTGGGCGATGGCCTGGGCCTCTGCCCGGTCCTCCGGGTCAATGTCCATCAGGCTCTCGAACCACTCCGGGGTCTCCGCGAACGCGGAGCTCTGCTGGTACTCCCAGGACGAGACGATCACGTAGCAGTCGTGGCGGCGGGCGGCCTCGAACAGTTCCAGCAGCAGCGCACGGCCGTCGATGACGGTCGGCGCGCCGACGTCGTACCAGCGCACCCGCTGGCCGTACTTGCCACCGAGGGCCCCAAGGCGGAGGGCCGACGTGTCGAGCCCGCTCCCGAAGAGCAGGTAGGGCATCGCGCAGATCCGGATGGTGTTGTAGCCCCGCTCGACGGCCTCGGCGAACGCGCGGTCGAGGTCCTCGAACGGTTCACCCGGCCCCGATCGGACGTACCAGGAGAAGTCCCACAAGGTGATGGTGAGGGCTTCGGGAAGATGGGTGGGCAGTGGAACTGGTCGGTACGTCATGCCGCGCTCCCTACGGTGTCGAGACTTCTGATGAGATCAAGCGCCAGCTCGTTGCCGGGATCGGCAGCGAGCACTGCTTCGAGTCGGCTGACCGCCGTCGGGAACTCCCCGGCGAGGCAGGCCAGTTCGGCGTCGATGATGGCGAGGCTCGTGTCCTGCTGACGCTGCGGGTCGTCGTGGAACAGCAGCAGCGTCGGCAGGGAGGTCGCGAAGTAGTCGATGCGTGCCGGGGTCTCCCGCAGTGTCCGGGCGTGGTCGGTCAGGCCGGCGGTCAGCGCAGCTGCCCGTCCCTCGTCCCCCCACCGGCGGGCGGCGAGGATCGAGAAGTAGGTGTTCTCGGAAAAGGCTGTGGGGCTCATCCGGGTGAAGTCACCGGCAGCAGTCGCAGCGGCCTGCCACGCCTGCCGGGCTGCGGCATCGTCCTCCGCGGAGGTGAGGGCATCGCCGAGCGCGAGCAGCACGTGGGCCGGGCTCGCCAGGGGGTGGCGGGTCTCGCCGAGGAAGGCAGGTGGGTCGAGGGCTTCCTTGAGGTGGGCGACAGCCTCCGCGGCGTCACCTTCGAGCACCTCGGACTGCGCGAGCGCGAGGAGGGTCCGTTCCCAACACTGGAGTACCTGGCCTTCGCCGCCCTCCCAGGGCTGGAAGCTGCGGCCCCGCAGGAGTTCCATCGCCTCGAGCGGTCGGCCTGCACTGACGAGCAGGTGGGCGTACTGGACGCAGAGGTCGTCACGGCCGGTGACAAGGTTCCGGCGCGCATCGAGGCGTCCCAGCCGTTCGGCGACCGACCTGCCCGTGCGCCTCCACAGCTGGTCGCTCTCGAACAGCAGGCGGGCGTCGTCCGGTGCGAGTTCGATGGCCCGTTCGTAGGCTGCGACCGCGGACGCCTGATCCTGATCGAGGTTGTAGGCGCCGACACCGAGGTTGCGCCACACCACCGGGTCTGCCGGATCAAGCGCGGCCGAACGGCGCCACAGCTCGACGGCGTGCGCTCCCCTGCCATTGGCGTACAGCCAGTGCCCCAGCAGCGCGGCCGCGGTCGGGTCATCGGGGTTGACGGCAAGGGCGGACTCGAGGGCAGCGACCTCGTCCAGTCGTGACGCGAAGTTCCAGGTGCGCTCGCCGAGGCTCGCCCGCGCCCGGAGAGCAGCCGCCCCGGCCGGGTCACCGGCACGCTCGAGGATGGCAGCGGCAAGGTAGTCGGCAAGGACGCCGCAGGCGGTCTGCCCGAGCGGCCGGTCGGCGTCGGCCTCGCGGGCGAGGTCGCACAGTTCGATGGCCGCCCCTGCTTCCCCTGCCCGGGCGTTCTCGAGGGCGACGTCCAGCAGTGCCTGCGCCTCGCACTGCCCGTGGGTGGTGTCCAATGCACCGGACAGGTGCCGCGCCCAGAGGTCGAGAGGGTCCAGTGCCAGCGTCGCCGCCAGCATGCTGTCGGCTTCTTCCGGCCGGCCGAGTCGGCGCAGGAGCACGACGGCGAGGTTGCGCGCCTGCAGGTGCTGCGAGGACACCGCCAGCACCGTCCGGACTGCTTGCAGGGCTGATTCGTCCTCGCCCCTGCGTGCGTCGATGAGCGCCAGCTGGAGGTTGGCTGCCGGCACCCACGCCTCCAGCCAGGCGGCCTTCGCGAAGGCGGCGTACGCCTCGGGGTCGCGTCCCAGCCGGGCCTGGACGAGACCCAGCAGGTAGTGCGCGTCGCCCGCTTCCGGGTTGGGGTTGAGCATCGTCAGACGGCTGATCGCTGCGCGCAGGTGCGTCTCCGCCTCGGTGTAGCGGGCTGCGCGGTAGCGACGAGCGGCGAGCGCGACGTGCGAGGCCCAGTGGCCGGGGTCCCGGGCGAGAGCCTCCGCCCAGTAGGGCTCGGGGGAACGCGTGGCGTGGCGGTACTGCTCCAGGTGCCGGCCAGTGAGGTACAGCTCCTCGACACTGGCGATGGCCTCCGGGGCTGCGGGTTCGACCGCTGCGTCCAGCTCCAGCGCCTCCGTTGCCCGGCCGGTCGACCAGGCAAGGATGACGGTCGCGCCGGAGGACAACGTGACGTCCAGCGGAGCGGTGGTGTCGACGACGAACTCGGCGCGGTGCATCGGGGAGAGCGGGAAGGCGGTGTCGAGCACGACCTCCCCGGCACTGCGCACCAGCAGGCGCACGGGCCCGAGGTCGGTGGTGGCGTCAAGGCGGAGCGTGGTCAGTTCCTCGCCCACCTCGACGCCCAGCGCCGCCTCGAGGGTTGCGGCCGCTGCGGGACCGGTCCCGGCCAGCGGGTACCAGTACTGGGAGAAGGACTTGGTCTCTCCGGGAGCGAGGTGGGAGAAATCGGGCTGGTTCTCGGTGAACGCACCGGCCATCAGTTCGATGTAGGCCGAGCCGTCGTCGGCGAGGTTGCGGTTCCAGGCGTGACCGAAGGGTGCGTCTCCCCACGTCCACTGCTTCTTTCCCACAACGACCCGGTGATCTGCCCAGTGCACGAATCCTGCCTTGGCACGGTGGTCGTAGCCACCGAAGAAGTCGCCGACCGAGCCGACGGCCATGTACGAGGTCGGTACCGGGATGTTCCGCGGCCAGTCCAGGCGATCTCCCCTGACACGCAGGGTGCTGTCGGTGCGGGTGTCGTCGGCCTGCCGTGAGGGGTAGTCGATGCCGTAGTACGACCCCGATGCCACCGGGAAGGTGCTGACGGCACGCTTGGCGTGGTCGGCGACCATCTGCACGTCGGAGGGGAAGAACGACTGGTAGTCCGAGTGCACCTCAGCGGCCACGTTCGCCCACCAGAGAAAGGTCTGGGCCTCGTCGCTGCGGTTGTAGAGCCGCACCCGGAGCTCGAGAACGGTGGAGGCAGCGTCGAGGTGGACGCCGTGCATGCCCTTCATCCGGGCGAAGGGATCGTGGTCGGAGCACCAGACGGTCCCGTCTGCCTCATCGATCTCCCAGGCGACGGGGAGGAAGGTCGCCGGGCGATGGTGCTGCGGCCAGTTGAACTCCACGCCGCCCGCGAGCCAGGGACCGGCGAGACCGACCAGTGCCGGCTTGATCACCGGATTCGCGTAGAACAGCGGGTAGCCGGTACGGCGGTCGATCGCGTAATGGATGCGCCCGCCGAGCTCCGGCAGGACGAGGACCCGCAGGTAGTCGTTCTCCAGGTGGAGCCCGACCCAGCTGTGGTCGGTGGACGTTTCGCTGATCCGGTCGTGGAACGGCAGCGGGTACACGCGGCCGGATGAGCCCTGGTACACGCGTCGATCGAGGTAGGCCGGAAAGCGGTCGGGCAGGTCGGGAAGGTAGGTGGGAAGGATCACCGGCTCGCTCCACACCGCGACGTCCGCGCCGGCCAGATGGGCCGGACGGGCGGGGAGCCTGAGGTCGCCTTCGATCACGAGCATGAGGCTAACCCGGTGATCGATGGTGCCGGAATGCATGAATCCACGAGGTATATGGACGAATCTCTGATTGCCCGCCTACGATGGCCCGATG
The DNA here is from genome assembly GCA_963773595.1 of uncultured Actinomycetota bacterium. Taxonomy (GTDB): domain Bacteria; phylum Actinomycetota; class Actinomycetes; order Propionibacteriales; family Propionibacteriaceae; genus Propionicimonas. Next base: position 565,451 of record CAVZBQ010000004.1, on the reverse strand, counting down.
TACTTACGCGACGGCTTTCCCGGCCAGCGGCTGCACGTGCTGCCACGGCCGCTCGCGAAGGAGGCTCTGCAGCGGGCCCCCACGTCACGTCTGCTGGTCACAGACGCCGGCTATTTCCCCCATGCGGCCCGGCATGGGCGGGTGCGTCGAACGGGTGCGGCAGAGGCGATCTTCATCCTGTGCGAGGCCGGTGCGGGCTGGTGCGAGATGGGCGATGAGCGCCACGACGTACAGGCGGGCGAGGTGCTGGTGATCCCGCCGCGGCAGCCCCATCGGTACTACGCGGACGAGAACGACCCCTGGTCGATCTGGTGGCTGCACGTGACCGGCGCCGACCTGACCGACCTGCTCGCAGCCATCGGACTCGACCTTGCCCGGCCGACAGCGCCGGCCGCCGACCCCGTGCAGGCGGCGGACCTCATCGAGAGCATCTGCAACGACCTCGCCCGCGACGAGACGTCCTCGAGCCTGACGGCTGCCGCGGGGGCGGCCTGGCACCTGCTGGCCCAGCTCGCAGCGGAGCGGCACCGCCGATCGGTGGGCGATGCGTCGATCAACCGCATCCAGGCGCAGCTCCGGGAGCACCTTGCCGAGCCGTTCAGCGTGCCCGGTCTCGCAGCCGACGCCGGGTTCAGCACCTCGCACTTCTCTGCGCGGTTCCACGCCGTCACCGGCTTCTCCGTCACCGAGTACGTGAAGCGGCTCCGGATGGCCCGCGCCCGGGAACTGCTGCTCACCACCGACCGCAGCATCGCCGACATCGCCGGGGAGGTCGGCTATCCCGACCAGTTCTATTTCTCCCGTCAATTCCGGGCGGTGGCCGGTTCGAGCCCTCGCCACTTCCGCCGACGCGTGGTGGATGACGCTTCGCCCGACTAGCTCAGGGGTCATCCTCAGCGGTCGCCGACCTGAACGACCTCCGGATCGTCGGTGACAGCGGCTGACTTCAGCCGGCCTCCGATCTCGGCGTAGACCACCGAGCCGACGATCAGCACACAGGCCGCGATCTGCAGTGGCGCGAGGGTTTCGCCAAGTGCCAGCCATCCGGTCAGCATGGCCACAGCCGGCACGAGGTTGATGGCGAGCGCAGCAGTCGTTGCCGGCACCAGCCGCAGGCCGGAGTTGTAGAGGCCGAAGGCAGCAAGGCCACAGCCGATGCCGAGGTAGGCCACAGCAGCCCAGGCCGAAGCCGGCACCGCCGCCCAGTCGACGGGCCCTGCGGCCAGCGCGAGAGGCGCGAAGAACACGCTGCCGACCCCCATCTGCATGCCCGTGATCAGCAGCGGGTCGTAGCGGGCGCTCAACCGCTTGATGGTGAGCGTTGCGCCGGCGGCGGCGAACATGGCGAGGAATTCCAGCGTGTTACCCAGGGCGGGGTTCGGGGCGGCGGTCTGGCTGACACCCCCCAGTGAGAGGGCTGCCACCCCGAGCATCGAGACAACGATGGCGACGATCGTGCGTGCGGCGGGTCGCTCCCGCAGCACGAACCAGGCGCTGAACGCGACGATCAGCGGCATCACCGCAGCGATCACCCCGGCCTGGCTCGAGCTGGTGAACAGGATCGCGAAACCCTCCAGCGCGAAGTAGAAGCAGGGCAGGAACAGGGCCGCCAACCCGAGGTACTTCCAGTCGCCCGCCTCGTACGCGGGCCGCTTCACGAACCTGAGCAGGGGGAGGAAGGCCAGCACCGCGACCAGCATCCGCAGCCACACCACGGTCATCGGAGGTAGCGCAGCGTACGCGCTCTTCGTCACGGCGAAACTGGTACCCCACAGCAGGACAGCACCGCCAAGGTAGAGCAAAGGTCGCCAGCCCACGGTCCTCAACGATTTCACCTCAATCACCTGCGTGGTTCGGCGCTCAGGCTAGCGCGGTCAGCGCTTGCCGTGACTCGCCGCCGGGTACGGGAGTGTCACCGAAACTTCACGTGCAGGTGACACCTCAAAGGAACCGGCTATGAGTGACCGACAGAGCAGCGTCGTCCCGATGATTGCGTACCGCGACGGCCCGGCGGCCATGGATTGGCTGACCGCGGCCTTCGGCTTCGTGGAGACAACCCGGTGGCTCGACGACGGTGGCGTCCTCGCGCACGGGGAGATGCTGGCCGGTGGAGGACGCATCATGCTGGCGACCCCCAGCCCCGACTACGAGGGACCGCTTGAGCACCGCTCACACTGCGCGGAGGCCGCCGCCTGGTCGCGTGCCCCGTGGGTGATCGACGGCGTCCTCGTGTACGTCGATGACATCGCATCCCATTTCCGGCGGGCGCAAGGTGCTGGGGCGACCCTGCTGTCCGAGATCGAGGAGGGACCCGAAGGCAGCCTCCTGTACCGCGTGGAGGACCTGGAGGGGCACCGCTGGATGTTCATGCAGCAAGGCGCGTGATGTGCACGACGCCAGCTTCAGCCACGCCTCCGGCCACCCAGCATCACAGCGAGCAGCGGCAACACCGAGACCGCGAGAATCACCTTCGCCAGCGTGGGTTCGGTCCCGTAGAGCAGTGAGCCGGCCACGACAAGGCCCGCGAACATCACGGCAGTGGTCAGGCGGCTCAGGGTGCGGTTCAACTGCCCCACCCGCAGTTCCAGCACGGGCGTCTTGACCGCGAGTTCGCCGCGTTCCGCTGTGGTGAGCAGCCGATCCATCCGGGCAGGGAGCGCAGCCAGCGAGGTGGCGATCCTGGTTCCGCCGGCAAGGAGCTTCTCCCACGAGAACGCTTCCCCGCTCTCCTGTGTGACCAGCTTGGTGGCGTACGGGGACAGTGCCGTCCACAGGCTGAAGTCGGGATTCAGGCCGGTGCACATGCCGGAGAGGATCGCCAGGCAGCGGCCCAGCAGGAGCAGGTTCTCCGGCAACTGGAACGGCATGCTCACCATCAGCTCGCGGAACTGCAGGCCGAAGCTCATCATGTCCTCGTGGCTGAGGGTGCGCAGGTCGCTCATGGTCATCCCACCGAACCGGTCGAAGACCTGGGCACCGGCGAGTTCCAGCAGCTTGGTGTCGGCACTCGGCAGCAACACGTCGAGCGACCGGAAGCTCGCCACGAGCCGGGCGGAGTCCTGGGTCCCGATGGCGATCAGGGCCTCCCGTAGCCCGCTGCGCAGGTTCTCCGGCACGTACCCGACCATGCCGAAGTCGATGAACGTGAGGTCGAACTCCCCGTTGCCCAGCGGCTTCACGAACAGGTTCCCCGGGTGCGGGTCGGCGTGGAACACCCCGTCCTCGAAGATCTGCTGCAGGTAGGTGGCGACGAGCTTCTCTGCCACCTCTGCGCGGTCGATGCCGGCGGCGGTGATGGCGTCGTAGTCGCCCAGCCGGATCGCCGAGACGTCCTCGAGCGTCAGCACCCGCAGTGTGGTCTGCTCCCACGCGACCTGCGGCACGCGGACGCGCTCGTCCTCCCCGAACGCCTCGCGGAAGTGCTCGGCGTTGCTGGCCTCGGCAAGGTAGTCGATCTCCGCGAGGGTGGTCACGGCGAACTCCTCCACCAGCGCAGGCACGTCGGCCCGGCTGCTGACCGGCTTGTACCGGGTCATCCAGCGGCCCACCTGGCGCAGGGCGGAGAGGTCGACCTCCACGATCTTGTCGATCGATGGACGCTGCACCTTGACGACAACGGAGGCGAAGCCGGTGTCAGCTGCATCGCCGGGGAGCAGCACCGCCCGGTGCGCCTGCCCCAACGATGCGGCAGCCAGCGGGACGGGCTCGAACGATGCGAAGGCTGTCGCCAGCGAACGGCCCAGCTCGGCCTCGGCCTGGCTGCGGATCTCCTCGAACGGCGCCGGCGGTACCTCGTCCTGCAGGCCGCTGAGCTCGTCGGTGATCTCTGCCGGCAGGACGTCCAGCCGCGCGGAAAGGAACTGGCCGACCTTGATCATCAGCCCACCCATGGAGATCGCAAGGGCGCGGAAACGCACAGCGGTGATGCGGTTACGGTTGGCGCGCGTCCGGCTGGACAGCCGCGCCAGACCGAGCTTGGGCAGCACGAGCTCCCAGTAGATGAAGCCGGCGATCATCACGGCGAAGAACGTGACGATCCGCCGGTACCTGGCGCGCAGGGCGGTGTTGGTCATCGCGCCTTAGTCCTCAGCCAGCAGGGCGTAGACCTGCTTGCGGGCGGACTTCAGGATGTCGATGGTGGCATCGATGTGCGCCTTGTCGCCGGACTTGCCGACCTGCATCACCGCTGCAGCCAGCCGTCCGCCGGCATCCCGCAGCCCGAAGAGGCCACTGACGTCACTGGAGGCAGCTGCGACGTCCCACGGCGCCGGCTCCTCTGCGAGGTCGGCAACCGCAGCCGTGCCGGCGTCGGTGAGGGAGAAGACCTTCTTGCCTGCCGTCTCCGTCGGCCTCGATCAGGCCCTCGTCGGCGAGCAGGGCCAAGGTCGGGTAGACCGAGCCCGCGCTGGGGCTCCATGCCCCGCCGCTGCGCTGGGACAGCTCCTGGATGATCTGGTAGCCGTGCATCGGCTGCTCGGTGAGCACCCTCAGGATGGCGGTGCGGGTGTCGCCGCGCCGCGCCCGGGAATGGGGTCCGAACTGGCCGGGCTGATGAGCACCGAATCCCAGGTTCGCGAGCCCGCGCAGGATGCCGGCCGCGTCGTGCCCGTGTCGTGCCTCGCCGTGAAGAGGTGCCATGACGATCTTCCTTCCAGATACGTTGCGATATGTCGCACTGTATCTCGACGAGCCAAAGGCCCGATCGTCAGCGCCGGACTCGCGACTCCCCGACCCCAGTACCTCCTGCCGATCCGGTAGCCGACCTCGCGACACCGCCCTCGGCACAGAGCCCCAGCGGCTAGTCGATCAGCCGGTCGAGCAGCTCGAAGGTCGGGTACGGCTGGTCGTAGTCACCGAAGTGCCCGTCGTCGCGGATGATCTGCGTGCCCCCGAGCCGGTCGAACATGGCGCGTCCCTGCGCTGCGTCGCACCCGTACGGATCGACCACGGAGTTCACGAAGTAGAGGTCACGCACGTGGCTCCGGATGGCGTCCCAGTCGTAGCTGTCCTGCAGCACCGGCTCGTCGGACGCGTTCGGCGGGGTCGAGTAGCCGGCCACCAGCACGGCCTGGGCGACGGTCGTGTCGATGTGCTCGAGCAACGCGAGGAGCAACGCTGCCCCTCCGGAGTGGCCGACGAGCACCGTCTGCTCGTCGAAGCTGTGGTTGGCGAGCACGCGCGGAAGGAAATCCGCGATCGGCTCGGCGTTCAGGCCGGGATAGTGCGGGATCTGGACCGCGTAGCCGCGCGCCTCGAGCCTGCCGCCCAGCCAGGAGTACCAGACGGCTTCCGGGTGTCCCCCGGTGCCATGGAAGATGATCGCTGACTTCGGCACGAGGTCCACCGTAGGCCAAGGCGTACCCTCCAGATCTGACACAGGAAGGAGGCGTCCGATGGAATCGGTCGCTCTCAACAACGACCTCTCCATGCCCGCCCTCGGTCTCGGCGTCTACCTCGTCACCGACGTCAGGGAGTGCGAACGCAGCGTGGACCTGGCGCTGCGCGCCGGCTACCGACTGATCGACACCGCAGCGATCTACGGCAACGAACGGGCCACCGGACGCGGCATGAGATCGTCCGGAGTCGCGCGCGAGGAGATCTTCCTCACCACCAAGATCTGGCCGTCGCAGTTCGGCTACGAGCGCACCACCGCGGCGATCACCGAGTCCCTCGGACGACTCGGCACCCCCTACATCGACCTCCTCCTGCTGCACCAGCCCTTCGGCGACTACCTCGGCAGCTGGAAGGCGCTGGAGGAGGCTGTCGCCAACGGCAGCGTCCGCTCGATCGGTGTGAGCAACTTCCGCGTCCACGAACTGGAGGAACTGTTGGCGGTCGCCAGCATCCCGCCGGCTGTCAACCAGGTCGAGCGCCATCCCTACTTCCAGCAGAAGGACCTCGGCACCTTCCTCGCCGGACACCAGATCGTGCCGGAGGCCTGGTTCCCGATCGGCCACGGGTCCGCCAAGCTCCTCGGCGAAGCGGTGTTCACCGAGTTGGCCGTGAAGTACGGCAAGAGCCCCGTGCAGGTCGTCCTCCGGTGGCACCTCCAGACCGGTTGGGTGGCCATCCCCAAGTCCACGAACCCCGCCCACATCGCGCAGAACATCGACATCGTCGATTTCGAACTCACCAGCGAGGAGATGGCCCGGATCGCGGCCATGGATCGCGACCGGCCGATCTTCCGCGTCCCCCGATGGCTGCTCGGGCTGGCAGCCCGTTTTGCACCGATCCGGGATCTCCCCTAGCCAGGAGCACCTTCCGCATGGAGCTCGGCAGATGCGGGTACTGAATCGCCTTGGACGACCAGGCACCTGGTGAACAACGGCGGCGGGACAGAATGTGGTGAAGCTCGGGACGACGGATCGGTTGGCGGACGCGCGGCGGGTCTCGCCCGCCGTCCCCGAAAGCCCGGTCCTGCTCGAGGAGCTTCCTGCCGAACCACCTGCGGCACGCCTGTTGCGGGCCAGCCGGCTGCTGTCGGTTCTTGCTGTCGTTGTCGTCGTGGACTGGAGCAGCAAGGCCCTCGCCTGGCGCCTGCTCACGGGCTTCGCCGTCATCAACGCCGACACCAGCGGTGCGCTCCCGATCCTCCCCGGGCTGGTGTCCCAGCCGGTACTGGGTGCTGTCGTGGACGCTGCGGTGCTGCTGCTCCTCGTGGTCAGCGGATTGTGGCTCGCGAGGACGCCGGCGTTGGGGACGGTGGCGTGGACGGGCTCGGCGCTCGTCTGGGCAGGCATCACCTCCAACGCCGTCGACCGGTGGTTCGGCCATCTCTGGCTCGCCCCTGGCAGTCAGCGCGGCGCGGTCGACTGGATCGGGGTCGCCGGCAGGGGAACGATCAACCTCGCTGACGTCACGATCGGAATCGGGCTCCTGCTGGCAATCGCGGCCCTTGCCGGCACCCGCATACCGCGCAAGGCCCGCGCCGCTGTCGCGGCGGGTGTGCTCCTGCTTGTCCCCGTCAGCGTGCTGACGGCGAGTGGTGCTGCCAACAACGCGGAGCCGGCACCGGCAACCCCGACCTTCGCGCAGCAGGTGCGGGCGACACTGTGGGTCGGCTCGAAGTACGAGGGGCGTCGTGTCGTCTATCGCCAGACGCCACCGGTCGCCGGCTGGAACGTGACCGTCGACGCCGTGGACGCGAACGACCGGGTGCTGGCGCAGTGGCACCTGCTCTGGGAGAGCAAGGTGGGGATCCTGCGGCTGCCCAAGGACACCAGCGCCATCTACGTCACCCTCGATGCCACGGGTGAGGTCATGACGCTGGCCGCGAACCTCACCTGATCGGCGTCTGACTACGCCAGGGTGAGTGTGACCTCGACGTTCCCGCGGGTGGCGTTGGAGCAAGAAGACCGGATGGGCCTTGTCGATCCCTCAGGCGTGCGTGTCGCTCTCGTGGCCGCTGTGGCCGGCCGGCTCGAGCTGGAAGGTCGAGTGCTCCACGCTGACGTCGAAGTGCTGCCTGACGCACTCCTGGAGCTGGTCGAGCAACTCGTGGGAGTGTCCGTCGCTGAAGCAGCGGTCCTCCAGCACGACGTGGGCGGTGAGGACGGGCAGCCCCGTGCCGATCAGCGAGGCGTGCAGGTCGTGGACGTCGGTGACGTGCGGCAGCCGGAGGAGGTGGGCCCGCACCTGGCCGAGGTCCAGGCCCTTGGGGACCGTTTCCAGCAGGACGCTCCCGGCCTGGCGCAGGATGGCGACGGCGCGGGGAAGGATCAGGACGGCGATGACCATGCCGGCCAGCGCGTCGACCCGCGTCCAGCCGGTGAACTGGATCACGAGGGCACTGACGATCACGGCGAGCGACCCGAAAGCGTCGTTGACGACCTCGAGGAACGCCGCCCGCATGTTCAGGTTGTGCCCACGTCCGGCCGAGAGCACGAGCACGGAGGCGATGTTCGCCACCAGCCCGAGGATGCCGAGGGCCAGCAACCCGCCGGGAGCGAGTTCGGGGGGCGCGAGGAGTCGCTGGACCCCTTCGACGAACGCATAGATCCCGACGGCGAGGAGGACAGCGGCCTGGGCACCTGCCGCGAGGATCTCGGTCCGCGCCCAGCCCCACGTGCGGCGCTCCGTCGGCGGGCGGGCCATGGCCGTTGCAGCCAGCAGCGCCATCAGGAGTCCGCCGGCGTCGGTGAGCATGTGCCCGGCATCGACGAGCAGGGCGAGGCTGCCCGTGACGAGCGCGCCGACCACCTCGGCGATCAGCACAACGGACGTGATGGCGAGCGCGATCCCCAGCCGCATCCTGTTCGCCCGTGCGACGTCGTGGTCGTGACCGGCGCCCATCAGTGCCTGCCCTCCACCGGCAGGTCCGGCTCGTCATCGTCGTCATCGGTCTCGACGAGCTCCCCGTGCCAGGCCTCGATGCCCTCATGGACGGCGAATGCTGCGATCACGAACCCGGCGACCGGGTCGAGCCAGGCGGCGCCGGTCAACTGGAACAGCACCAGCCCGGCAAGGGTCGAGGCGCTCAGCAGGACGCAGACCCTGGTCTCTGCTGCGTCGGCGAGGATCAGCGGGTCGCCGCCGAGGGCGAGCCCCACGCGACGCTTCGCAACAGCCAGCAGTGGCATCACGACCAGCGATGCGACGAGGACGGCGATACCGACCGGCGATGCGTCCGGGACCTCGCCGAGCACGAGGCCCCGGATCCCCTGCACCAGCACGTAGCCCGCGAGGAGGAAGAACGTGATCGCGACCAGGCGCAAGGCCCGGCGCTCCCTGGTCTCGTCCACCGTGCCGTGCCGCAGTCGCGCGGACAACCGCATCGCCACCAGCACAGCCGAGATCGACTCGATGCCGGAGTCGATCCCGAACCCCACCAGCGAGACCAGCCCGGCGGCCACACCGGCCGCGATCGAGACCGCGCCCTCGGCAACGTTGTAGCCGATCGTGAACCAGGCCAGCCTGAGTCCCCGGCGGGTCAGTGCAACGTCCTGGACGCCCACGCCGGGGGCAGCACTCACCGGCCGGGCGCCGTTCGAGCCGTAGACCGGGCAGAGATCGACCGCGTAGCCGGTGGCCTCCAGCAACCGCTCCGCCGCTGCGAACACCTCCACCAGTTCCTCCGGCACGGCGAGGGAGAACAGGGACGCGCGACCCTGCGGCCGCGACACGACCAGCCCGCAGTCCTTCAGGCAGGCAAGGTGCGCGCTCACCGTCGACTGGGCAAGGCCCAGGTGCTCGGTCAGGTCCCGGACCCGGTGCTCGCCCAGCTGGAGGTGCCGCAGTATCGACAGCCGCGCCGGGTCGGAAAGGCTTCGGAACAGCGACGCCGCCGCGTCGAGCTCCACTTCTGGCGCGGGTCGCACCTCGTCCATCAGCATCGTCACCTGACGATGATAGCGGAGTTGGTCGGGACTTCCCCAGCACCTCGCTAGGTGGTCAGCTCGAGGGTGCCCCGTTCGATGAGGCTCGTGGAAGTGGACTCGGCCCGGATGAGCCGGCGTCGATGAATCACCCAGGCGATCGCCACGGGGAGCAGCGCCCCGAGCCAGGCCAGCGGTGCGGCAAGGCAGACTCCCAGGAAACCGACACGGTCGATCAGCAGGAGTCCGACGGCGCTGCGGGCGAAGAGTTCCATGAACCCGGCGATCGTGGGAACAGCGGTGACGCCAAGCCCCTGGAGCGCGTTGCGGAGCAGGAACAGCACGGCGAGCACCCAGTACAGGCTCCCGTTGAGAATGAGGTACTGGTGCGCCATGGCCACCACGTGATCGTTGCCGTCTCCGACGAAGAGGCGGACGATGTCGGTCCCGAAGATCGTGATCACAGCACCGAGGCCGATGGCGAGGATCACGGCCAGCACGCTGGTGCGGAACACGCCGAACCGGATCCGCCACCACTCCCCTGCGCCGCGGTTCTGCGCAACGTAGGTGCTCATCGCGATCCCGACGGTCGCCAGGGGGATCACCGCAACCTGGTCGACCCGCATGGCAGCGGTGAAGGCCGCGACCGCCTCGGTTCCCAGCTGGTTGATGCCGTACTGCAGGACGGCGGCGCCGATCGCGATCACCGACATCTGGAAGCCGAGGGTCAGGCCGAGCTTGGCCGACTCGCCGAGCTCTGCGGCACTGAAGCTCCAGTCGGTGCGACGCAGCTTCAGTTCCGGCATCCGGCGTGCGATCAGCACCAGGCACAGGCACACGGAGACCGCCTGGGCGATCAGGGTGGCCGCGGCAGCGCCACCGACACCGAACTTGAAGCCGGCGATGAGGAGCACAACGAGTGCGGCGTTCAGCACGCAGGCAACGACGAGGAACAGCAACGGGGTGCGGCTGTCACCGAGCGCCCGGATCACAGAGCTCAGGAAGTTGAAGGCCACGGTCGCGACCGCGCCGCTGAACAGCACGGTGAGGAAGATCGTCGCGGAGCCCATCAGTTCGGGCGGCGTCCCCATCCAGGCGAGCAGAGTCCCTGAGCCGAGGGTCCCGATCAGGGTGATGGCGACAGCTATCCCTGCGCTGATCAGGATCCCTGCGCAGACCGAGCGGCGGACCGCCGCCGCGTCACCGGCTCCGAACGCCCTCGCGACCGGGATGGCAAGGCCGGCGGAGGCTCCCATCGCGAAGCCGAAAAGGAGGAACTGCAGGCTGCCCGATGCACCCACCGCAGCAAGGGCGTCCACGCCGAGCAGGCGGCCGACGACCATGGCGTCCGTCACCGCATACAGCTGCTGGAAAAGGTTCCCCACGAGCAGCGGAAGGGTGAAGAGGATGATGAGGCGCACCGGCGGACCGACGGTCAGGTTCTTGGTCATGCGGGACTTTCACGAAGCTGGCGAAGAGCTGGTCAACCGGCCAGGCGAGCCGCGTGTGGTCTGCCGCTCGATACTCGATTGAAACGTATCGCAGAGGGGTGACCCGATCACAATCTGCCCGACTCTGCGAGGATCACCGGATGGCAGGTTTGTTGGTCGCAGGCTGTTCCTCGGACGCCGGCAAGTCACTCATCACGGCCGGGCTGTGTCGCGCCTGGGCTCGACAGGGGATCAAGGTCGCACCCTTCAAGGCGCAGAACATGAGCAACAACTCGATGATCTGCCCCGACGGCTCGGAGATCGGCCGCGCCCAGTACCTGCAGGCGCTCGCGGCGGGCGTCGAGCCGTCCTCCGTGATGAACCCCGTCCTGCTCAAGCCGGCGACCGACCGCCGGGCCTTCATCGTCCTGCGGGGCCAGCCGGGCGGCACGCTCGAGGCCGGCGAGTACGCCACCGGACGCGGGCGACTGTCGGCAGCGGCCTTCGAGGCGTTCAGCGAGCTGGAGGAGACCTACGACCTGATCGTCGCCGAAGGTGCCGGTTCGCCGGCCGAGATCAACCTCCGCGCCGGCGACTACGTGAACTTCGGCCTTGCCACGAGGTTCGGGCTGCCGGCCCTGCTCGTCGGCGACATCGACCGTGGCGGCATCCTTGCCTCGATCTACGGGCACTGGGCGATCGTCGACGACGCAGACAGGTCGCTGATCGCCGGCTACCTGATCAACAAGTTCCGCGGCGACCAGAGCGTGCTCGATCCCGGACTCGACGAGCTCACTGCCCGGACCGGCCTGCGGTGCTTCGGCGTGCTCCCCTGGCTCGACCAGGTCTGGCTCGACAGCGAGGACGCGCTGGCCTTCGCCACGTGGCCCCGCCTTCCCGGGCGCGCCGGCACCCTGCGCATCGCGGCCATCCGCTTCCCAAGGATCTCCAACGCCACCGACCTGGACGCGCTCGCCGCCGAACCCGGCATCGACGTGTTCGCGACCGCGAGCCCGTCCGACCTGGAGAGTGCCGACCTCGTCGTGCTGCCGGGCAGCCGCTCCACCCTCGCCGACCTCGACTGGATGCAGCGCCTCGGCCTGACACGAAGCTCTCCGACGTCGCGCAGCCGCCGGTCGTCCCATCCTCGGCATCTGTGGCGGCTACCAGATGCTCGCAGAGCTCATCGACGACCCGGTCGAGTCCGACCGGGGCACCGTGCCGGGCCTCGGACTGCTGCCCGCGCAGGTGCGGTTCAGCACCGACAAGGTTCTCGGACGCCCGGAAGGCTCCTGGCGGGGCCATCCGGTCGTCGCCTACGAGATCCACCACGGGATCGTCGAAGCCACCGACGGCGAGCCGTTCCTCGACGGCGTCCGGGTCGGCAACACCTGGGGCACCATCTGGCACGGCGCCTTCGAGAACGACGCGTTCCGCAGGGCCTGGCTCGAGGAGCTGGCCGTTGCCGTTGGGTCCGACTGGAAGCCCGCAACGGGCGCTCCCGGCTTCGCGGAGCGACGCACCCAGATGCTCGACGACCTCGCCGACGCGCTCGAGGAGCATGTCGACCTCCCCGCCCTGCTGGACCTCGCGCTCAGCAGGAAGTGACCCCTCGCCCGGCGATCGGAGCGCCCGTGATCGGGTCGGGCGTCAGGCCGCGGCGCTCGTGCCGGCTGCGAGTCGCTCGGCGAGCGCGTGGCCGGCGGCCTTCGCTTCTTCCTCCGCAACGGCCTTCACGACCGCTGCCAGGTCCGTGAGGGCATCCATCGCGGGGTTGACCCCGACGAGGGTGAGTTCGCGTTCGACAACGGTGAGGTCGGCTCCCCAGACCTCGGCGAGGACGCGGCGCAGGTAGGGCGTCGCGTAGTCCCAGCCCTCCTTAGGGGTTCCCGGACCGTAGCCGCCGCCGCGGGTGACGACCAGGACGACCGGCTTGCCCTCCAGCAGCCGGGCCCCGGACCCGCCACCGATGATCGCGAGATCGATCCAGGCCTTGACGTGCTGGGAGACGCCCCAGTTGTACAGCGGCAGAGCGAGTACCGCGGCCTCTGCGCCACGCAGTTCGGCAGCGACGGCCTTGGCGAGCGACAGCGCGTCGCGCTGCTCGGCGGTCTGCTGGTCGGCGGGTGCATGGGCTCCCCCGACAGCGAGCGCCCAGGCGTCGGCGGGCAGGGGGTGCCGCCCGAGATGCCGGCGCAGTACGGGCTCATCAGGCAACCGCGCTGCGACCGGCTCCATCACCAGGTCCGCCAGCGCACTGCTGCTCGACCGGACGCCCTGGATGCTGGCATCAACCCGTAGAACCGTCATCGCTATCTCCTTCGGGCGCCAGGGGCGCCGCCGTTGCATGTTGAAGTTTCAACACCAGAGTAGGCCCGGGGTGTTGAAGCGTCAACACCCGGCTAGAGTGTGGACATGGAGGAAACGAACTGGCTCACGGCGGACCAGCTCGAGGACTGGAGAGCCCTCATGGCGCTCATCTCCGCTCTGCCCGCGGCCCTCGACGGCCAGCTGAAGCGCGACAGCTGCGTGACCAGCTTCGAGTACCACGTCATGGCTGCGCTGTCCGAGTCACCGGGACGCTCCCTCCCGATGAGCGTGCTCGCCACCTTGTCGAACGGCTCCATGTCCCGGCTCTCGCACGTCGTCGCCCGCCTCGAGAAGGCCGGCTGGGTGGAGCGCAACGACAGCCAGCTGAACGGCTGTCGCACCGAGGCCCACCTGACCGAAGCGGGATGGCTCAAGATCCAGCAGACCGCCCCCGGCCACGTCCGGGAAGCCCGGCGCCTGGTCGTGGACGTCCTCAGTCCTGAAGAGCTCAAGGCCCTCGGAGCGGCCGCCCGCACGATCGTCCAGGTGGCGAATCCACGACTGGTGACACGGCTGGCGAGGCCGTCAGAGGCTCACGCCTAGAACATCCTGCGCAGGACCGGAGCCCGACGGAGCACGCCCGCGCTGATGGCGAGCGACACCGCGATCGTGACCACCAGCAGGAGGACGGCCTTCAGTGGTCCGGGGATGGCGAGACCGACGAGGAGCCACGCTCCGGGGTACAGCACGAGCGGGTGCACGTAATAGATCCCGTAGGCGTTGTCGGCCAGCGTCCGCCAGGTGCGGCTGGAACTGTCGCCCCACCGGGAGAAGCCGGCGACGGCTGCCAGCACCCCCGCGACACAGAACGCCGTGAACAGCACCCCGCCGAGGATCCGGGCGGGAACGGCCGCGGAGTAGACGGTGACCCGGAGGGCGAGGTAGGCGAGCCCGGTGACGGCTGCAGCCGGGATCCAGACCTTCACGCTCGGCCGCCAGCCGTCCCCTGCCAGCCAGCCCTGACGTTCGGCGTGGATGCCGAGGACGAAGAAGGCCGGGTAGAGCGCCACCCTCGCAGGCTGGACGAGGAACAGCCAACCCACCGACTTCCAGTCGTCCAGCCCGAAGAACGGCGACAGCGCCGCCGCGGCAACCGTCCCGACAACGAAGACCGCCAGCACGGCCCGCCACGGGGCCGCGGCCGGTGCGGGATGACGCTCCCCCAGTGACGGCCGCACCCTGAGCGCGACGGCAAGGAGCAGGAAGAGCGCGAGCAGCACGCCAAGGAACCAGTAGACCGACTGCTGGTACATCGGGCCCCAGAAGTCCGTCGCCCAGAACTGCAGGTAGGGCATCGGGATGCCCCGCGAGACGTAACTCAGGTAGGTGACGGCCGGGGCGAGCACCAGCGCGCCGAACACCCAGGGCGCACCCAGCCGGACGAGCTTCTCCCTGACCAGCCCTGCGGTCCCGCGTCGTCGCCACGACGGGGCGGCGAAGTAGCCGGCCACGAGGAACATCGCCGACATGATCGGCACGTCCACGACCAGCACGATGACGGTGAAGACAACGCTGACGTCGGGGTCGACCACGTACCACCAGGGCGGCGCGGCGACCATGTAGCAGATCGACGTGTGCAGCAGCAGGACAGCCAGCACGGCGACCGCCCGAAGGTTGTCCAGGTAGTAGAGCCGGCGCTTCGGCGCTCGGGCGGCACGAAAGGGGACTGTCCCCTTTCGTGCCGGGCGCGGGGTCGGGTGATGCGCCCTGGCCGGTCGCGAGTTCCGGGACTGCTCCGCCGGATGTGGTCACGACACCATCCAACCAGCGTTGACGATCCGGGATGGGACTCCCCGACGAAGTGGCCCCTGGTCGCGCCATTTCGCGCGGCCGACGCGGTACGGTCCTCGAACAGGCCCCGCAGCGGCCGGTGGAGGAAGTCGGTGACGTGAACTTCGTTGGCATTGATCTCGCATGGGGCGAACGCGCCCCGTCGGGCCTCGCCGTGCTCGACGACAGCGGCGCGCTGGTGCACCTGTCCCGCGCCACCACCGATGACCAGATCGTCGAGGCGCTGGGCGGGTACGTCGCCGCCGACTGCCTCGCAGGGATCGATGCCCCGCTCGTCGTGAACAACCCGACCGGGAACCGCCCGTGCGAGGCCGCGCTGAACCACGACTTCGCCCGCTTCGACGCGGGGACCCACCCCACCAACACGGGCAAGCCGGAGTTCAGCGCCGGTCCCCGCGGAGCCCGCGTGGCGACCCGGCTCGGCCTCCACATCGACCCGGTACCGCCGACCGGACGACGCGCCGTCGAGGTCTACCCGCACGCCGCCCTTGTCGCGCTGTTCGGGCTTGGTCGTACGTTGAAGTACAAGCAGCGCACGAACCGTCCGTTCCCCCTGCTGCACGCGGAGATGCTGCGGCTCATCGCCCTCATCGAAGGGCTCGAGCACGCACGGCTCCCACTCCGCGTCACGGGATGCGCTGCGTGGAACGCCGTGGTCTCAGGCGTGTCGGGGGCGACACGCAAGGGTGAACTGCGCCACGCGGAGGACCAGCTCGACGCCGTGGTCTGCGCCTACGTCGCCATGCTCGCGGCGAAGCGTCCGGAGTTGATCACGGTGTACGGCGATCCCGAGACCGGCCGGATCGTCACGCCCACGCTTCCCGAAGGCCTGCGCCCGTCCCCGCGCACGCCGCTCACCGTCGCCGCTGCGCAGGCTGCCGCCGCTGCCGCGGCCTCCGTCACTGCGCTGCCGGCGTCGGCGGAGGGGGCGCACGAGTCGGAGCTGGATGTGGACAGCCTCGTCCTGGAATCGGCCCGCACCTATGCCCAGCTGCAGCCCCAGGTCGCGGAGTTGGCTGCACGCCTCGCCGCCTGGCTCACCACCGTCCTCGACGATGCCGGCATCAACTACCAGTACATCGCCTCACGCGGGAAGAGCGTCGCGTCCTTCGCCGCGAAGACGGCGAAGACCGTGGACGGCCAGCCGCTCTACCCGGACCCGCTGCGCGACATCACCGACCAGATCGGCGCACGTGTCATCACCTACGTGACCAGCGACGTCGCGGCGGTGGCTGACGTGGTCAAGGACCAACTCAGCGTCGTGCGCGACTTGGACCTCGGCCAGGCGACGGCGAACGAGGGCAGGTTCGGCTACGTCAGCAGGCACCTGCAGGTGTCCCTCGACCCGGTCTGGCTCGGGCCGCTGCCTGCCGACCTCCTGCGTGTGCCGAGCGCGCAGATCCAGATCAGGACGGTGCTGCAGCACGCCTGGGCCGAGTTCGAGCACGACATCCGCTACAAGGGGACGGTCCCGCAGGCGCTGGCGCCGGACCTGAACCGCCGGTTCACGCTGGCAGCAGGCCTGCTCGAGCTGGCCGACCGGGAGTTCGAGGTCATCCGCGACCGGATCCGCGAGCAGATGGCGGAAGAAGCGCCGGAGGCCGATGAGACCGATCCGCGCATCGGGAACCAGGAGCTCGCAGCGTTCCTCGCCGGGCACTATCCGGACGCCGGCTGGTCCCGCGATGACCACTACACCTGGATCTCCGGGCTACTGCTCGAACTCGGGATCACCTCGCTGCGCGAACTGGCCGGCCTGCTGCCGTCCGTCGACTCGGAAGCGATCGCCGACCGGATGGGCTACAGGTACCCGCCCGGTGCCGTGCGTCGACTCGACGACGCCCTGCTCGCCCAGTTCGGGACCAGGTACCTCGAGCTCCACGGGAACGCCCACCGGGTGGAGCTGCTGCGCACCCGGCTGGAGAAGCTGCGCGGGGACCGCGCGGCAGCGGGCGACTGATCGGCTGTGCCGGCCACTCGGTGCCATTTGCGCCAGTGGTCGGGGGAGGTCATGGGCTGAGCGGGACGAGGCCGACGTCTGTCGTTGTGCGCCAGCCTGCTGGCCCATTGGTGCCCGCGGGATAGTCCTCCATCGGCACCCGGCCCTCGCGCCATGCCGTCAGCACCGGCTCGACGATCCGCCAGCACTGCACAGCGGTGTCCCCACGGATCGACAGCGACGGGTCGTTGTCGAGAATGCCCCGCAGCACCTCGCCGTAGGCGTCCAGCCTTCCGGGAGCGAAGTCCGCCTCCATCACTTCGCGGCTGAGCGTGTCGGGATCGCCCGGTCCGTTCATGTTGAGCTCCAGCGAGATGCACTCGGGAGCGAGCGCGACATGCAGCACGTCGCGGGGGGCTTCGCCCTCCAGGCCGTCCGGTACACGGGATGCCGGCTTGAAGGTGACCATGATCTCCCGCCGCCGGCGTCCGAGCGCCTTGCCTGAGCGGAGGCTGAACGGCACTCCTGCCCACCGCCAGGTGCCCACTTCAAGGGTCACTTCCGCAAGGGTCTCCGTGTCGTTGGCTGCATCGACGCCCTCCTCGTCGAGGTAGGCCGGGAGGTCGCGGGCACCGATCCGGCCCGCCGTGTAGCGGCCCCGGCGCGAGGAAGAGACCGGGTCGTCGTCCCACAGGTGGGTGGCCCGCAGCACCAGGCCCTTGGCGTCGCGCAGGTCCGCCTCGCCGATCGAGGCCGGCGGCTCCATCGCGAAGAACGCGAGTACCTGCAGGAGATGGCTCTGGATCATGTCGACAAGGGCGCCGGCGTGGTCGTAGTAGCGGGCGCGGTCCTCCAGCGCGAGTTGCTCGTCGTAGACGATGTCGACCCGTTCGATGTGCTCGGAGTTCCAGATCGGCTCGAACACCCGATTCGCGAAGCGGGCGCCCAGCAGATTGAGGACGGTGGTGCGGCCAAGGAAGTGGTCGACCCGGTGGATCCGGGTCTCCGGAACGATCCGGAGAAGCATGGTGTTCAACGCCTCCGCGGTCGACGCATCGTTGCCGAACGGCTTCTCGAGGGCGAGCACGGTGTCCGGGGCAACGCCGATGCGCTCCAGTGCTGCGCAGGCCTTCACGGCAACCGCGGGCGGAAGGGCGAAGTAGACGGCGATGGGCCCTTCGCACGTGTCGAGGACGCCTCGGAGACCGTCCTCCGATGTCACGTCGGCCTGGACATAGGCGGTGTCCTCAAGGAGGGCGTCCACCGAGACCCCCTGCGCGGCGGCGGCTGCGAAGGCGGACTGCACCCGCTCCCGCCAGGCCTTCGGGTCAAGCGTTTCCGTGCCAGCTCCGACCAGCCGGATGCGCCGCCCGGGTTCGACAGTCAGCAACTGGCCGAGCGCGGGAAGGAGGAGCCGGGACGCGAGGTCGCCGCTCGCGCCGAGGACAACGAGTGTCGTCACGTCGATCCTGTGGTCCGTGTCAGTCCGGGTAGCGACCGTGCAGGACGCCTTCGTCGTCGGACGCCGCGTCGTGGCTGGCGTACTTGCGGACGAGGCTCAGGTGGCCGCCGAGCAGCCCTCCGAGCCCGAAGACAGTTCCCGCGAGCCCGGTGAGGAGGGCCCCGGCCGGTGACCATCCCCGCCGGCGGGCGAGGTAGGACGCGACGGAGGTGACCACGCCGGCAACGTTGATGGCTGCGTGCGCGACCCCGACCCGTCGGGTGCGGTCGTCGGCATGTGTCCACTCCGCCCACCCGGACAGCGCCGCGGGCAACGCGGAGAGGCACGCGACACCCATCAGGAATCGGCTCTGATCGGCTGCCCGCCCACCCTGCACAAGATCGAGCGCGCTCGCAGAGATGACAGCGCCGAGCGGCACCTGCACGAGGAGCGGATGCAACGCATGGCCGACGGCCCGGCCGCGCAGGGTGTCACCGAGCGGGCCCTCACCGAGCAGGGCGTCGAACGGCGGCGACAACTCCTCTGCGAGGCGACCAAGGGTCGCGTCCTGCTCGAGGTGCTCAAGGAACACGGTGGTGGCCGCCCGATTCCGGCGATGTGGTGTCATGGCTCCTCCTCGATGGTCCTTGCCTTCCGCTACCCCCGGCCGGTGCCGACGAAACGACAGCAATACGGTCTTCCACTCGCTGTGACGGGCAGCGGTTCGGCCCCGTCCGCCTGGGTAAAGGACGGCAACACACCCACGACGAAGGGGCACGAACCATGGCTGACAAGGACCTCGACGCGCTGTTCTACGACACGGTGCGCGACATGTACTACGCGGAGCGGCACATCCTGAGCACGCTCCCGAAGCTGCAGGAGGCTGCAGCCTCCGACGAACTCAAGGCGGCGTTCGAGCACCACCACACCGAGACGCAGGGACAGATCCAGCGCCTCGAGCAGGTGTTCGGCCTCATCGACCGCAAGCCGACCAGCAAGCGCTGCGACGCCATCGACGGCATCCTCAAAGAGGGCGACGAGCACCTGGAGGAGTACGCCGGCAGCCCCGCAGCCGATGCGGCGCTGATCGCGTCCGCGCAGGCCGTGGAGCACTACGAGATCACCCGGTACGGCACCCTCCGGCGCTGGGCGAAGATGCTCGGGCTGCCTGATGGCTACGACCTGCTCACCCAATCGCTCGAGGAGGAGTCGCGCACCGACGAGCTGCTCAGCAAGATCGCGGAGACCGAGGCCAACGCCAGGGCGGGGGCGCTCAAGGCCTGAGCACTGCACAGGAAATCCCCCTTCGAGCCGTGATCACGGCTCGAAGGGGGATTTCGCGTGTCAGGCCTTCGGCGCCAGGAGGTCAGCCCTTCGGGGTGTCGGCGTCGCGGAGCTCGACCTCGGCCGTGGCCTGGATCAGGGCCAGGAGCTCCTTGTCCAGGCCCGGGGAGAACTCCTCCCTGCGCTCGGGAGCGATCGTCATCGGGAAGCCCTCCGGCATGACCGCCGTGCTGAGCTCGGTGCCGTCGTTCGACGGCGAGGCGCCGCGGTACAGCTTGTCGGCCTGGCTCTGGTCGTCGGCGCTGAACGTGTACTGGATGCTCTGCAGACCCCGGTCGAGGAGCTTCTTCACTTCCGGGAACCGCTCGGCGTTGGTCTTGGGGATCGGCAGCACGCTCCCCAATTCACGCCGAGGCTCTCCAGCGCCTTGGCGAACGCGTTCTCGTGCGCCTGGTCGCGCACGATCAGGTAGGCGATCGTCGAGCGCGCGGTCTTGTTGTCGGTCATCTCGTAGATCCGGCACTTCTGCAGCCGGCCGGTGGACTCGAGCATCAGGTTGTAGAGCAGGTCCAGCACCAGGTTGCCGCTGTTGTAGACGTAGGAGCCCGACCAGGGGTTGCCGGCCGCATCCACGGGGAGCGCACCCTGGGCACCGACGAGGTAGTGGTGGATGTTGCTGGTGTCCAGTGCGATCGTCAGCGGGGTCGCTCCCTGGGCGCCCGGCTTGTCGATCGGGTCGGACTTCTTGCCCTGGTACTCCGGGGACCCGTCCAGCAGCCGGGAGATCGTGGTCCCGATCAGCTCGACGTGGCTGATCTCCTCGGTACCCACGCCCTGCAGCAGGTCCTTGTAGGGCTTGGACGCCGGCATCGCCGCGGAAGTTCATGCTCTGGAACAGGTACTGCATCATCGTGCGCATCTCGCCGAACTGGCCGCCGAGGCCTTCCTGGAGGGCGTTGGCGGCCGCAGGGTCCGGCTCGTCGACGGCGATCTCGTTGATCAACTGCTGTACGTGCAGGTACATGGCTGTCCTCTCCAGGGTGTCGTGCCGGACGGCACCCCGGAGCACTACCCGCGAGCCACGCTCCCACTCCACGAAAGGGGTCGCCGGCTCAGCCAGTGAGACGTTGCCCTGCGTGTCTTTGCGTAACCGCGGGCGTTGGGGGTTCCGGACTGTCTGTGGGCGCTCGTAGCGTGGCCGTCATGTCGCTCGAACAACTCACTTCGACCTTCACCGGCTCGCTCATCCTGCCGGGATCCGACGACTTCGACGAGGCACGGCTGCACCACGGAATGCCCGGCGACCCGGCAGCGGTTGCCCGCGTCGCGGACACCGACGATGTGGTGTCAGCCATCTCCGCAGCCCGCGAGGGCGCCCTTCCCGTGGCCGTCCGCGGCGGGGGCCACAGCATGTGGGAGTCGGTTCCCGGCGCCCTTGTCATCGACCTGCACGCCCTGAACGCCATCGAGATCGACGAGGCTCCGGCGGCCGACGGCACCCGCCTCGTCCGCATCGGGGGTGGCGCGACCTGGGGCGAGGTCGCAACGGAGCTGGGCAGGCACGGCCTTGCGATCAGCTCCGGGGACACCCGGTCGGTCGGTGTGGGCGGGCTCACTCTCGGCGCCGGCATCGGCTGGGTGGTGCGCTGCTGGGGGCTCGCGCTCGACCAGCTGGTCGGCGTACAGCTCGTCACCGCCGACGGCGAAGTGCTCGAGGTGACGGCTGCGTCCCACCCGGAACTGTTCTGGGGCCTGCGCGGCGGTGGCGGCAACCTCGGTGTCGTGACCCGGTTCGACTTCCTCGCGCACCCGTTGGCCGGGGTCGTGCACGCGTCCATCACCCTGGACGACACGGCAGGCCTGCCGACGCTGGTCCGCGCCTTCCGTGACGTCATGCGCGCGGCGCCGCGCGAGCTGAACGCCTCCCTTGCGCGCACGCCGGCGATGGGGCCGCAGATGCCCAGCCGCATCGTGATCGAGGCAGCGTGGGCTGGTACGGACGAGGTCGAGGCCGGCATCGCGCTGGCGCCCCTGCTCGCCCTGCCGCAGGTGGTGTCCAGCGAGGTCAACCCGGTCGCGTACCTCGACCTGCTGCAGGAACCGCCGACGCCACCGCCCGGAATGCAGATGCCGACCATCGTCGACGAGAACGGCTGGTTCGAGTCGCTGGACGACGACGTGGTCGACGCCCTTGTGACCGCAGCTGACGCTGCCGGGGCCCAGATGCTGCTCGTGCGCTGGCTGGGCGGGGCCTTCTGTGACGTCGACCCCGACGCGACGGCCATCGCCTTCCGTAGCGCGGAGGCCTTCGTCGTGACGGCTGCGTTCGTCGCACCGGACGCCGCAGCGAGCGAGGCCGATCGCGTCAAGGACCTGCTGGCGCCGTTCGTCGAGCACTCCCTCGGCGCCTACGGGAACTTCACCAACTCGGTGGCTCCGGGGCTGTCCGGGCGGATGTACCCGGAGCGGACGCTGACCCGGCTTCGCGCGCTCAAAGCCGAATGGGATCCGGACAACGTCTTCTGCCGCAACCACAACGTCGTTCCGGCGGCCTGACACGGCCGGCCCGACCGGTCACGGTGTCAGGGCGTGATCCAGACCTGCAGGCGTCCGGTCTCCGCCGGCGTCCGCGCCTCCACCTGGTCGACACGCTCCAGCCGGTAGCCCAACCGCTGCGGGATCGCGGAACTGGGCAGGTTCGCCTCGTCGGTGTGAATCTCGACCCTGCTCACGTCGGGCAGGTTGAGTGCGACCGCCGTCAGTACCTCGACGGCCTCCGTGGCAAGGCCGGTGCCGGTGTGGGCGGCGTCCAGCCAGTACCCGATCTCGATGCCACCGTCGCCGACCCTGCGGTAGAGGCCGAGGCCACCGATGATCGGCCCATCGGCAGAGGGACGCACCGCGTACAGGTAGCTGACCCCGCTGACCCAGTCTGCTTCTGCGCCGCCGCCACGCAGGTGGCGACCCTCCGGGTCGTCCGCCCACGGCACCCAGTCACGCAGGTGGGTGGCGTTGGCAGCGACGGCAGCCTCGAACTCCTCCGCGTTCTCCACGCGGACGCGGGTCAGCTCGCCCCTGGTGAAGGCGATCCGGTTCGGCGGTGGGGTGAGCACGGGCTCCATCAAAGGCCCGGCAGGCCTCTGGCGCAACCCCGCACAATCTCAGCCGACGGTGAAGGCCTCCGTGCCGCCCTGCTCGATCACCGCTGCGGCAACGTCGACCGCGCGTGCGGCGGCCGCCTGCGGACCGAGCCCGGCAAGCAGCCCGGACAGCAGCCCCGCCGTCGCGGCGTCCCCCGCCCCGGTTGTCGTCGACACCTGCGTCAGTGTCCTTGCGGGCGCGTGGAGCCGGACACCGGCCCAGTCGTCCGGACGCAGCCCACGGGTCGCCAACCGGGCCAGCCGGCCGGCGTCCCCCGCTCCGAGCGCGATCCCTTCCGCGCCCCCGGTGACCATCACGATCCCGGCTCCGAGGCCGAGCAGCCGCTCGACCAGCGGGTCCACGGCTTCCGTGCCGAACGCCTCGGGCAGGTCGAAGATGCAGGCGAGGTCGTCATAGCTGGGGCTGAGGACGTCGGTGACCGGCAGTATCCGTTCGAGGAAGGACGGCCAGTCCACCTCGCCGGCCTCCGAGTCGCGGATCGACCCACGCCAGGTCGAGGCTGGTCGCGATGCCGGCACGGTTCGCCCGCGTGAACAGGTCCACGAGCGCAGTTCCCCCGTCGGCGCAGACGCCGGGCATCAGCGACGGGTAGCCGACATGCAGCAGGTCGATGCCGTCCAGCGACACGGCACCCAGGTCAAGGGCAGCGTTCGAACCGGGGTAGTGCCAGAAGGCGCGATCCACCTGCGGCGACTCGAGCACGATGGTGTAGGACGAGCCGACAGGAACAGTCTGGGGCCGGAACTCGAAACCGGGGATCCGTCCGAGATGGGCTGTGATGATCGCGCCAAGGTCATCGGCACCGACAGCGCCCCACCCGACCACCGGAACGCCCAGCACGGCGAGCACCCGGCCCGTGTTGGCGACGGCGCCACCCAGTGCGATGGTGACCGGTCCGACCTGCCGAAGGGTTCCCGGCTCCAGCGTCGGTGGCTGGGACAGCTGGGGTCGGATGTCGACGCACAGGTGCCCGACAACAGCTACCTTGCCCATCGGCTGCCCCCTTGCCGGCTCAGCCGACGTCCTCCTGGGCGTCGGACTGGTCGTCGGAGTGGGCGACGACCGGTTCGATCGGGTCCGCGGTCACCGGAAGGCTTGCCGCCGGCACGGGTGCGGAAAGGTCGATGGTGCGCACCGTGCGCGAGGCCAGCGGCTTCGACACGTACGTGGGGCGGGTGATCGGGATCGGGTCCCACAGGGAGCCGACCGGCACGATCGGGACGCTGAGCTCGATGGAGTGCTCGTGGTCGGCGATGTCGTCGGCCGTCAGGGAGATCGCCACCGTCTCCTCGTCCGGGCATTCGCGGATCTTCGCTGCCCGGGCGGCGAGGTCGGCCCGCATCGAGCGGACGCTGAACCGCGCGACGACGAGGAAGGCCGCCAGCAGCGCTGCCGGGATCAGGGCGCCCCACCAGGCGCCGATGCGGAAGACGGCGAGCGTGCCGACCAGCAGTTGCACGATGAGCAGGAAGATCAGCACCCGTCGCCGGCGCTGGGCGGCCTGCAGGTCGCGGGCGTGCAGCTCGCGGAGCAGGGCGCGGCGGGTCAGCGGGGTCGACACGGGCGCGGAGCCGGGGTCGGCCTCTGCGAGGGAGGAGCCACTGCGGACGATGGTCACGGACGGCGTGAACGGGACGACCATGTCCGCCCCGTCATCGGCGGCGTCGTCGCCCCGGTGGCGCAGCATGTAGGGCACCAGGTACATCAACCAGAACGCGGCGATGGCCGCGAAGATCAATCCGGTGAGTCCCACACCCCGAACCGTATTGGGCGGCCGGTACCTTCCGGCCCACCAGCGGCGGAGTGTCGACGATTAGCCCTGCTCGTGGCCCTGTTGGCGACGTTCCAGACGTCCGAGGACGGCCTTCGGCACCCCGTCGGACTCCAGCACGAAGACCTCGTGGTCGCGCCAGTCGCCGTCCACGTGCATGTAGCGCTCCCGCCGGCCCTCGTACCGTGCGCCGAGCTTGCGGACGACGGCGAGGCTGTTGCTGTTCTCCGGACGGATCGCGATCTCGATGCGGTGCAGCTTCAACTCGTCGAAGCAGTAGTCGGCTGCCATGGCCACAGCCGTCGGGATGATGCCCCTGCCGGCCCAGCGTGGGTCGATCCAGTACCCCACCTGCGCCCAGCAGGCCGACCCGTGGGCGATCCCGGAGACCGTCACCTGGCCGGCGAACACCGCGCGCCCACCGGGCGGGGTGTAGTCGACGGCCCACGGCAGCATCAGGCCCCGCCGGGCGCGTCCGGAGAACGCGCTGACGAGTTGGCCGAACGTCATGCCGGGTTCGGAGGCACCGGGCGGACGGGTCGAGTCCCACGGCCGGAACCAGGATCCCGAACGCCGGCGGATCTCAGCCCACTCGGCCTCGTCACGGCG
This sequence comes from uncultured Actinomycetota bacterium, assembly GCA_963773595.1. GTDB lineage: Bacteria > Actinomycetota > Actinomycetes > Propionibacteriales > Propionibacteriaceae > Propionicimonas. The sequence goes on along the minus strand of CAVZBQ010000004.1, from coordinate 540,340 downwards.
ACGCAACGGGCGCAGCGTGACGGCCTGGTGGGTGAGGCGCACCGGCCAGAAGGAGCCTGCCATGGCGGCAGGCTAGTCCAGCAACCAGCAGGTCACGTCCCCGTGGGCAGGAATCGGGACGTCTGCGGGCGGCACGACGATCACGGCGTTGGCGTCCGCGAGCTCGGCAGCACCCGGCGCAGCGGCGGTCAGCGGCGTGACTCCACGGCTGGAGTACTGGGCCAGCAACAGCCGGGTGCGCACCGGGTCGGCTGCCACCTCCTGCGTCACCGGGGCGGACGAATCCTGCGGGGTCGCCGGCTCCTTGCCTGCCAGTTTCTGCACCAGCGGACGTCCGACCAGCAGGTAGGACAGATAGGCGGCGACGGCGTCCGGCGGCAGCACCAGCACGGGCGCCCGCTCTTCGCCGACCATCGCGAACAGCTGGCGGCCGGGCAGGGCATCCACCTCCGCGACGTCGACAGAGCCCTGGCCGGCCAGCATTGCCTCCAGCCCTTCGGTCACCCGTGTGACCAGGAACACCAGGTCCGCCCGCACGAGCTGCTCGTCCAGCGCAACCCCGACGGCCCTCGGCTCGGTGCTGGCGACATGCCCGACGAACACCTGGACACCGTCGTCGCGCAGCGTCGCTGCCAGCAGGGTTGAGGTCGCGTCATAGCTCTCGGAGAGCCGCGCCAGCGGCAGTCCGGGCGCCCTGAGGCTCTCATCGGCCACCAGCACGACGACCCGCGGACGCGGCATCGCGAGCACCTTGTCGTACCCGACTTCTGCGATCACGGCGAGAGTCCGGGGCGTGAGCACCGACCCCCTTGCCACCAGCTGGTCGCCGTCGGAGACCCGGGAACCGGCCAGCCGGACGTTCTGGTGCACCTTCGCCTCGGTGGTGAACTGCACGTCGTCCTCGACGGCGAAGCCCTCGGCCAGCGGCATCACGGCGTCGGCACCCTCGGGCAACGGTGCTCCGGCCTCGACCAGCACTGCGGTGCGGGGCGTCAGCGGTGCATGCCGGTAGCCGCCGGCCTCGACCTGGTCGACGACCGGCAGGATGATCGGCCGCTGCTTGCTGGCACCGACGAGGTTGGACGTCCGCACCGCGTAGCCGGCGGCGGTGGCTGCGGTGAAGGTCGGCAGGTCGATGTCGGAGACGATGGATTCGCAGAGGGTGAGACCGGCAGCATCCAGCAGGTTGATCCCGAACGGACGCAGGGTCTCGACATGGCCGAGCAGGTAGCCCCGGTGGTCGTCGAGGGTTCGCAGTCCCATCCCGCCCGGGTCCGGCGCACCCCCGAGGTACGACGGCTCTGGGGTGGGCGGGGCGAGCACGATTTCATCCTTGGGGCGGTTGAGGAGGGGCATGCGCCTACGATAAGTCAATGCCAACCGGGCCCAGCGAAGGCCAGCCGCGCGCCACAGCATCGGCCGAATCGGCCAAAGCCACGCTCCGGACACGCCTCCGCGCAGCCCGCGGCTCCCGTCCCGCCGATCCGGCAGCGGATGACGCCCGCACCATTCGCGCGCTGGCAGCCTGCGCCGGAGCCTCCGTCGTCGCCGCCTATGCCTCCATGCCGGAGGAGCCGTCGACCATGGAACTGATCGAGGCGCTGCGGCTCGCCGACGTGCAGGTGCTGCTGCCGGTGCTCACCGGCGGGTCCGACTGGGCCTGGTACGCCGGCCCGTCAGACCTCGCCCCGGGGCCGCGCGGCATCCCGCGTCCGACCGGTGCTGCGCTGGGGCCGGAGGCGCTGCGACAGGCCGACTGGATCTGGCTCCCCGGGCTCGCTGGTACCGCCGAGGGACACCGGCTGGGCACGGGTGGCGGATGGTACGACCGTGCCCTCGCCTGGTCGCAGCCGTCGGCCCGACTCGGGCTGCTGCTGTTCGACGACGAGGTGCTGGATGCCGTCCCGCTCGACCCCTGGGACCGCGATGTCCACGTCCTGGTCACCGAGCGGCGCAGGGTGGACTGCCCGGAATAGCGGAAGCGATTTACCGGTTTCACCAACGGCTGGGTACGATTCTCCCAACCCGCAATCTCCGCAGGAAGTGACCATGCCCACCTATCAGTACCGCTGCACATCGTGCGACAGGGACCTGGAGGTCGTCCAGAAGTTCACCGACGACCCCCTCACCGACTGCCCCGAGTGTGACGGAAACCTGCGCAAGGTGTTCAACGCCGTCGGTGTGGTCTTCAAGGGATCCGGGTTCTACGCCACCGACAACCGGCCCAAGGGCAAGGCGGGGACGGGCAAGCCGTCGGAGAAGTCGAGCGAGAAGTCCGAGAAGTCGGAGAGCAAGCCGAAGTCGGAATCGAAGCCGAAGTCGGAATCGAAGCCCTCGTCATCCACAGGGGCCTCCAGCGCCGCCTGACGTTGTGGACGGCTGACGCCCGGCGAGGCGGCCTGCCGAGGATTGCCGTGTGCGATCCGTACCCTTTCTCGAATCCCTGTTGCGCGCGCTGCGCTGGCACCGCCGTTGGTTCGCGGCCTTGTTCGCCGCCCTCGCCGTGCTGGCCGTCCTGAACACGTTCTCGGGCACGGAGACGTCGGGTGCGCCAACGGTGGTGGCGGCCCGCACCATTCCCGGTGGCACGAAGGTGGTGGCAGCGGACCTGCGGCTGGAACGCCTGCCGCCGTCCATGGTGCCCGACGGTGCGTTCGGCGATCCCGTCGCCCTGATCGGCCACACCGTTGTGATCCCGGTGCCGGAGAGAAGCATCCTGACGCCGGCCATCCTGCTCGAATCGGGCGCCCAGGTTGGTGGGGGCAAGGTCGCGCTACCGGTGCGTTTCGCGGAGGCCACAGCGCTTCCACTGTTGCGTGTCGGGGCGCACATCGACGTGCTCGGAGCTGCAGCGAATGGCTCCGACTACGGTGTTGTGGCCTCCGATGTGCGGGTGGTTGCCATCCCCGCACCCAGCGAGGATGGAGTCCTCGGCGGCAGCCAGGACGGGCTCGTCCTTGTGGAGGTCGACAGTGCACAGGCCGCCGCGATCGCCGCTGCTGCGTCCGTCTCAGCCGTGAGTTTCGCGTTGAGGTGACCCGATGCCTGCCTATCCTCGGGGTATCTGTGGGGGGAACCACTGAGGAGGACAATGAAGGGCTTCAAGGATTTTCTGCTGCGGGGGAACCTGCTCGAACTGGCTGTCGCCTTCATCATGGCTGCCGCGTTCGGCACGGTGGTGACGAGCTTCACCCAGCTCATCATGGACATCATCGGCAAGCTCGGCGCACAGCCTGACTTCAGTGCCGTCGCGATTGCCGGGGTCAATGTCGGCAGGTTCATCACCGCAGCAGTGGCGTTCGTGATCATGTCCGCCGTCGTCTACTTCGGCATCGTGAAGCCCTACGAAATGTTCAAGAAGCTCGGCGCCAAGCAGTCCGCTCCCGACGAGGCCGGCGCGCCGACGTCGGAGGAGCTCCTCTCCGAGATCCGCGACCTGCTGAAGGCGCAGGCCTGATCAAGGCCCCAGGCCAGAGCTAGGACCCGTGGTGCGGGGGAACCTCACGCATCAACCGCTCCTCGTCCGGATTGAGCCTCGACCGCCCGGACGGGGGGCGCACCTCGAGGGTGGTCAGCTGCAGCAGTTCCCTCGTTGCGCGTAGGGCTGCGGCCAGCTGGGCTGCGCCACAACCCTCGCGAAGGGCTGCCGGCACGGCATGGGGCCAGGCGGACTCGGCAGCAGCCCGCTCACGGGCATGCGCGCCCACGCGGGACGCCGGCCAACCGCCCGCCTCCAGCCCTTCGACGAGCGCCTCCGGGTCAGGCCGTCCCGGTTCGGCAAGCTCCAGCTCGTACCCGGTGAGGGCGAAGCCGAGGGCTGCCTGCCAGCGGGCCGTCACGGGTACTGCCGTGGTTCCCCGGCGTCCGCGAGTTCCAGCTCCCCGGTCACGGCGACCCGGGAATCGAAGTGCCATTCCCCGCGCACGACGAGGGCCTGCGCCTCCCGCAACGACGGCACGACGGTGACCAGGCGGTCGAAGTCCTGCACCAGCCGGTAGTACTTCGGGTCGAGGTCGACTTCCGGGATGCGGGCGACCTGGGCCTGCAGCCGGCCGTCGACGCCGAGGTCGAACACATCGGAACGCAGTAGCAGCAGCTCGTTGGTGGTCTTGACCGGCAGGAACCGGTCGCGGCCGACGGCGATCGCTGTCGCACCGGGGAAGACCTCGATGGCAGCGCCCATGGCGCTCTCCAGCTGGATGACCTTCGGCGAGCTCGCGTCCGCCGGATCGACGGTCTTCTCGTTGCGGATGAGCGGTAGCCCCAGCACGCCCTTGCGCTCGGTGAGGATCGACCGCAACTGGGCGAGGTCGAGCCAGAGGTTGTTGGCGTGGAAGTACGGGTGGCGGTGCTCGTCGGTGAAGAAGTCCATCTCCTCCGGCGCGGTCTGGGCGGTGTCACGGAGGATCAGCTGGTCGTCGGCGATCCGGACAGCGAGGTGGCCGCCCTTGCGGTCGTTGATCGTGCGCGGGCAGACCTCGGCGGCGTAGGGCGCCCCGGAGGCCGCGAACCAGCCGGCCAGCCGGGCGTCGGGGGCTGCACCGAGGTTGTCGCCGTTGGCCACGGAGGCGTAGCGGAAGCCTGCGTCGAGAAGGGCGTCCAGCAGTCCGGTGCCGAGCAGGGCCGGGTACAGGTCGCCATGGCCGGGCGGGCACCATTCGAGGGTCGGGTCGGCGGGCCACGAGACCGGGCTCAGGTCGCTGGCAAGGATCTTGGGTTCCGCGTTCTGCAGGAAGTCCAGCGGCAACCCGTCCACAGCGAGGCCGGGATGCCCGGCGAGGTGCGCGAGGGTGTCGTCGGTGGTGCGGAAGCTGTCCATGAAGACGAGCGGCAACCGTGCGTCGTAGTGCTCGCGGGCGTAGCGGACCTGGTCGACGATCAGGTCGAGGAAGTTCTTGCCGTCACGCACGGTCAGCAGGGACTTGGCGCGATCGAGGCCCATCGACGTGCCAAGGCCACCGTTGAGCTTGATCATCACGGTCTGCTGCAGGGCCGCGCGGGCCGCCTCGTCGCTCACGTCCACCTGGTCGAGCTGCGGCGGGTCGAGCAGCGGGCGGATGGAGTCCTCCCGGATCAGTCCGGTGGCACCGGAGGCGCACAGCCGCCAATAGTGAGCGAAGTTGTCGATCGCAGCCTGGCTGATGCCGGCCTCCCGCATCTTCTGCAGGCATAGCTCGAGGGAGTTCTCGTTCATGCACCGAGCCTATCGGCGTGCCTCCAGCGGGCGATCAATCCCAGATCGGGGACGAGACGCGCGAGGCCGTTTGGAGAAATTGAAGAGAGTGACGCACCGCGAAGGGCTTAGAAGCCGTCTACCCACCCCCAGGAGACAACATCGTGTGCGTCACTCTCAAACCAGACTGTATCGGACGGCGACGCCAAATCAAACTGGATCTGACAACTCACGGCTGGCCCACAGGTAACCGATAACCAAGGTTAAGGACGGGGCACCCGCGCGGGTGACGGGAGCGGACGCGATAGGCTGATCCAGCCCCGATTGCGGGTGTGAGGCCCCATAGCTCAGGGGATAGAGCAGAGGTTTCCTAAACCTTGTGTCGCAAGTTCGAATCTTGCTGGGGTCGCCAAGCACGCTGAGCGTGACATATGCTTCTGACAAGCACAAACGCAGGCTCCGCGAGGGGCGCCCAAGTGGTCACGAGACGACACAGATGGTCGCTCATATCCAGAGATGTAGCACGTATGTAGCACGCCGTGCGATATCTCCCGGCTCCCGGAGCCTCCCGGTCAGGAGGCGAGATGGGCAGGAGAGGCTTCGGCTACCTCAGGAGGCTGCCTTCCAAGCGCTACCAGGCGAGCTACATCGGCCCGGATCTCGCCCGACATGTCGGCCCCACCACCTTCAGAACCAAGGGCGACGCTGAGACCTGGCTGGCCGATGAGCGACGCATTGTCGAGTCCGGCCAGTGGAGGTCGCCGGTCCGTCGGCAGGCCGAGGTGGCTCGGACAACCCAGTCCGAGACCCTTGAGGATTACGCCCAGCGCTGGCTGAGCCAACGTCGCGTCAAAGGCGAACCGCTGCGGGCCAGCACCGTCGTCGACTACGAACGGGCGCTACGGCTCTACATCAACCCTCACCTCGGTGGTCGACGGCTTGTCGACATCACTCGCGCAGACATTCGCCGCTGGCACAGCATCCAGCTGCAGAAGCTGTCCGATCGGCCGAAGTCCAAGGCATACGCCGTGCTCAGGACGATCATGAACTCCGCCGTCGAGGACGAGCTGATCGAGGTGAGCCCGGTGAGCATCCGCGGGGCCGGCTTCACACGGCGCAAGCACGGAATCGAGCCCGCGACGCTCGACGAACTGAGAATCATCGTCGAGGCCATGCCGGAACGGTTGCGCCTCATGGTGTTGCTGGCCGCCTGGTGCGCCCTGCGCTACGGAGAACTGGCCGAACTCCGCCGCAAGGACGTCGACCTAGCCAACGGAGTCGTCAAGGTACGGCGAGCCGTCAGCTTCACTCCCGGAGGTGCGGTCGTCGGTCCTCCGAAGACGGATGCCGGCATCCGGGACGTGGCCATCCCGCCTCACCTCCACGACATCGTTCGCGACCACCTCAAGGACCACGTCCGACCGGCACAGGACAGCCTGCTGTTTCGCAGCGACTCCGGTGGCCACATGTACGAGTCGGTGGTCTACAAGCGCTGGAACGCCGCAAGGAAGATTGCGGGACGCCCCGATCTCCGCTTCCACGACCTTCGCCACACCGGGGCGACTCTGGCTGCCCAGGCCGGAGCCACCACCGCCGAGCTACAGGCACGCCTGGGCCACACCACCTCTGACGCCGCGATGATCTACCAACACGCGGCCAAGGGCCGCGACCGGCAACTAGCGCGGGAGCTCTCCAGGCTCGCCGCGGGTGACTAACAAACGCGCGATCATGCCGATGTGCGGACGTCAGAGGGCGCGCTCACGAAGCCATGGGACGCCGTAGGTGAGTAGGTCGTGCACGGCGTTATCTCGAACCTCCGATGAGTCAGCGCCGCGCACAATCCGCCACCACTTGTCTTGTCCCTCGGGGGTCAACTGTCCAAGGCGCACCTGGGCGGCCCATGCGCCGTAGTGGGTGCCCGGGGTTGGCCGCTCACCGAGGTATGGCTTGCCCCGCCTCTGCTCCTCCCACTCGCTGCGTCGGATCACCGAGAGGTTCACGGTGAAGCGAACCTCTCGCCCGTCGTTGTAGGCCGACTTCTGGAACCCCAGTTGCGCCCAGAAGCCCTCGGACGGCAACTCGAATCGACCTCCCGAACCGCGCAGCCCTTCATCGCGAAGAGCGGGGCCGAACGTTGTCTTCATCCACTCCGCATAGACCTGTTGCGGAGACGGACTGGCCGTGTCGGCGGGTGCTTCCTTAGGCCGATGTTTCCAAACCCTGAAACGCTCGAATCCTTCGCGCTGCCCAGGAGTTAGTTGCTCGCTCATGGGCGCGAGTTTCTCACGCACACGCACTCACATGCAGCGTTGATGATGTGTGATCAAGGGCTTCTGTGCCTCTTGCGATCGGGTTCGGGAGCGCACGGCAATCGACGACATCAAGGGTTACTGCTCGGTTGACTTCGCCCTGCGTGCGCGCCGCTTACCGATCAGTGCAACCACAGCTGAGGCGAGCAGGAGGTACGAGACGACTAAGGTCCCGACGCCGCCAATGACGGCAAGCCCACCCATGTCGACCGCCTCGTTGCCCAACAGAATCAACTCCACCCCGACTGCGATCAGGATGAGACCGCCAACCACTCGAACACCAAGCAGGATCGCGCTCCACCGATCTCGAGACACGCCCGCTGAGGCAGGTGTCGGCCCTTCGCTGTCGTGCTCATCGGAACCGTCCGTCACGGAAACCCCTAACTTGGATGCCGCGAATCGTAGTCGCCTAAGCAGGCGTCCTCGCCCCAGGTCGCTGAACCTCACATGAGCCTTCTCCGGAGACCACACACTTCCGCAGGAACATCCTGAATTGCCGCTGGTCGGCTCGATGGAACCTTTACGCTCGTGGCCATGACCACTCACCTAGGCCCGGGCGCCTCCGGCGCGATCCGGCGCTTCGCCGGTTGGGTCGCCCAGGGGTCAGTTGGCCACCCACTTCTTGAGGGCATCGACTACTGGCCTGAACTCGCCGATTCTCCGTCACAGATGGAGATCTGCTTCGCAATCTTTGCCAACGTGCTGGAGCTGGATGCCGACGGGAACCCGACGAACGAGAAGTACGCCGAACGGCGGGCCGCCCTCTGGCTCTACCAGTACTGCACTGGCTCAACACCCCCTGGCGAGAAGCAACTGGAGGGCTGGGAAGTCGAGCTCTACTGACGCGAGAACGTTGCTAGCAGTTACCGCTCATCAGCGTGAGTGCGCAGCCTTGCCGCAGACGGTGCGGAAGCGCAGCCTCGCTGGGAGGTGCGGAGGATTGGTCTCGCCAAGTCCTAGGGGTAGACGACGGTGTCGTAGGCACAGACTTTGTCGAGCTTCTTGAGGACCTTGCCTGCTGCGTCGACGATCTCCCAGTTGGTATAGCACTGGCCCTCGGGCGGCGAGCCTCCACTCCACTGAGTCGATTGGGCCTTCGCGGTGGCAGCGAACGCGGGCTTGGCATCGGTGCGCATCTGAAGGATGACGGTTTGGTCGGAGTTGTTCTGGAGCCAAATGTTGGGGCGTTTGCTTTCGAGGCCGCAGCCGGTTAGGGCGAGGGTCCCGGCGGCCAGTGCAGCCGGGATGCGCATCCTGGTTCTCCGACTGATCATGGGTAGACGACCGTGTCGTAGGCGCAGACCTTGTCGAGCTTCTTCAGGACCTTGCCCTGGCTGTCGACAATCTCCCAGTTGATGAGGCAGCGGTCTTTGGGGGACGACGCTGGACCTTCCTGGGTTGTGTGTGGCTTGGCGGTGACGGCGCCCTCAGGTCCCTGTTGAGTGACCTTCTGAAGCGTGATCGGTTGGTCGGAGTTGTTCTGGAGCCAGATGTTCGGCCTCTCGGCCTCGACAAGGACGCAACCGCTGAGGGTGAGGGCAACGGCAGCTGTGGCCAGCGCCGCGGCGACGAGCTTCATGGGTGGGTTCCTGCCCTCGGGTGCACCCAACCTATTCCTCGCGAGCACTGGCGAGTGGGTCCCATCTTCAAACATCACCCAAACACGGTCGGGGCGTCGAGGCACATCGGAAAACGTCCTGTATTGCCGCGGAGGGTGAGCGTCTGAATTCCTCCAGCGCCGATCTTCCCGGTGCACACATGCTTCGATGGGGAGACACCACTCCCTGCCGAATGGAGGTTGGCCATGAGCGAGACGTTCAGATCGTCATGGAAGCACCAGGTCACCTCGTCCGAGGGCTACAGCGTGTCGCTGCCGGCCCGCGCTCAGATTGAGTACCGCGATCGGAGCCAGGTGGTCCGGATCAGCTACGAAGCAATGGCCACGCCGAGCCGCGAACTTGTCATCTACAGCGACAGTCTCACAGTCGAGGAACCGGTCCGGTCGCTCGTTCTCGATCGAGTCACCCGTGCGCTCGAGTTCGACGGGTGGAAGCCAGTCCTTGAGTCCTGACTCTCAACGCCCTGTATTGCCGCTCGCCGGGCGGTCGCATCTCGCCATGTCGCGAATCCACACCCGGATGGCCGAATGCTCGCACCGGAGCACCTGCTGGCCGATCGAGATGCGACATTGCGACAGCAGAAGACCCCTGGTTCGAACATCCGGATGTCTGCCGCTGCCCGCGCGGGTCGCTGTCTGGTGGGAGAATCCCGTCGTGATCACCCGAGCCAGCTTCGCTGCCGATCTGTTGTCGGCCGTGCCCGAGGTCGATGACACGGTTCGGGAGCATCTGGATGACTACGAGGGGGAGCTTCTCCTCCACCTCTTGATGGCTGACCTGGTCAGGTACGGCGTCGCGGCGTTCGAGGACGGTCGGAGCGGCGAGGCTCACCGGCTGCTGGAGTTCGTTGACAGCTGCTTGGCAGACGGCGACGGATACGTCACGAACGCCGTTCTGGTGTCCTTCATCGAGAACTACGGCTACGGGCAGAACGAGCCAGACTCGTTCGTGGCAATCTGGCCGGATGGTCTCCGTGCTGAGCTGGGACGCTAGCCGTAATCGTCCGCTCTTGCCACGCAGAGTCAGTCGGTTCCCCCACCTAGAAGACCGATGATGAGCGACGCGGCGGCCTCCACTGTGCCAGCTTCGACACGGCTGCTGTTGGTTTCGACGAGGACTGGGAGCTTCCCGTCGGGAGGCGTGTCGACCTGCACCTCAAGGCCAGCGTGCTGCAGCCAGTACACGTTGTCGTCATCCGCCGGCCATGTGCTCACGAGGCGCTCGATCCGGAGTTCTGGAACGGCCGCGCGGACCCTGTGGAGGATCTCATCGAAGGGACCTGTCGTCAGGTCTGCCGACCCCCAGCTTCTGCTGCCAGCCATCTGCCCATTCCAGCAGAACCGAGGATGCTCGGCAGGCTGAACGCGCGAAGACCGAACATCCGCAACTGCCGCATGTGGGGCGCTCAGGCCACGTGCACTGCAAGGTGATCGCGAAGCGATGCCACCTCGTTCGCCAGTTCCGGGTCAGCCTCCCTGATCGGCTGACTCCAGGGGTCGCGCAAAGTTCAGAAACGGCGGTGGCCGCCATCGTCAGCGAGAACTGCCTGTCGCACTCGACCCTGCGCACAGGAGGAGTGCTGGACGCCAGGCCGATCTGGCCTCGATCTCGGAGTAACCAACCACGGAACGCCCGGACATGCCGGGCCGCGCCCCAAGTCGGCAACGCAGCCTTCCGCCTTTCGCTCCGCCCCGCTACGCCGACGCTCTCGCCGTCCCTCCTTCCTTCCTCGGCCTCCTCGACCACTCCCTCTTTCCTTCTGCCACCCCCTCGACCACCGTCCCTACGCCTCCTCCGACCGCTTCTTCTCACACCCCTTCAACTGCAATACACAATGGGCATTTCCGGGGGGACGTTCCCGTGGGGGCTCGGTTCAGGCGCCCTTGGCGAGGTAGTCGTCGATGGCTTCTCGGGCGAGTTCGGATTCGCTGATGCCGGCCTGGTGGGCGGCTGCCCGGAGGCGCTCGCGGAGTTCGCGCGGGAGTCGTAAACCGATCCTGCTGGTCTCCTCGGCCAGAGGGGGCCGTCCGCCTTTGCGGCCATGCCGGGCGGCGATGTCGCGGGCGATCGCTTCAGCGCCGGTCTCAGTGACCCGCTCGCCTTCGAAGTAGACGACCTCGTTGTCGAGGTCGATGTTCTCGATGCCGGTGATCTCGGCGGTGGTGCCGTCTCCCAACTGGATCTGCATGACAATTCCTCCTCACAGCGGTCGGCAAGGCGCCTCCGGCCCCTTGATCACCACTTCGCGATCATGCGACAGAACCCCTTTGCGTTCAACCGAACTGATTCTTGATGGCCCGTCGTGTCCCGATCGTCGATCTCGCGGGCCTAGGGAGTCGCCGTAGGATGCGCCGTCGTTCTCGGCGGCGGACCAGGAGCTGATGCGCGGGCTGGTTCGTAAGGCCCGCGAGCAGGGGGTCGCTGTGACCGGGCCCGGTGGGTTGTTGAAAGCCCTGACCAAGACGGTGATCGAGACCGCCCTCGAAGAGGAGATGGTCGACCACCTCGGCTATGACAAGCACGACCCGGCGGGCCGGAACCGGGCCAACTCCCGTAACGGGACGCCGGGCCAAGACGGTGGTCACCGACAACTGCGGTGAGGTCGAGATCGAGGTGCCCCGCGACCGTGACGGCAGCTTCGAACCGCAGCTCGGTCGCCAAGCGGCAACGCCGGCTCTCCGATGTGGACGCCATGGTCATCAGCCTGTTCGCGAAAGGGCTTGACGACCGGGGAGATCTCGGCCCACCTGGCCGAGGTGTACGGCGCCAGCAGTCTCCAAGGACACGATCAGCCGGATCACCGACAAGATCGTGGAGGAGATGAACGCGTGGTGGGCGCGTCCGTTGGAGCGGGTGTACGCGGCGATCTTCATCGACGCCATCCTCGTCAAGGTCCGCGACGGCCAGGTCGCCGAACCAGGCGTTCTATGCCGCGATCGGGGTCACCTCGACGGCCACACGGACATCCTCGGGATCTGGCCCGGTGGCAACGGTGGCGGGGAGTCGCGCCAAGTACTGGCTGTGCGGTGTTGACCGAGCTGCGCAACCGTGGCGTCACCGACGTGTTCATCGTGGTGTGCGACGGCCTGAAAGGCCTCCCCGACAGTGTGACCGCCGTGTTCCCGCGCACCACCGTGATGAAGGAAGTTCGGTGTCGCGTGTCCGGATAGGGCGGTCTGGCGGGCTTAAGGAGGTGAGAGGTCTCGAAGGTTCGGACGTCCTGCAGGGTCCCGATCGGCAACTTCTTTGGCCTAGGGAGAGTAGAGGACCGCTTCTCCGGACTCGGTGGCCGGTCGAGGCTGCCTGACGGGCTTAGGAGGGTGACGGAATCGCGAATCGTCTGAGTCGGGCTGGCCGGGACTCGGGGTCAATTCGGCTTGGTCGACTGAGAGCTTCCGAAGAAATCGGAGTCGGGACGTCCGGATCGGCCTGGTCTTGGGCTTAGGGAAGGTGAAGGGCCTTCACGAAGGAAGGGGTGGTGCGGTGGTGATGAGTATCAAGAAGCTCGCGGCCGGGTCGGGTTATGACTACCTGATCAAGCAGGTCGCGGTGCAGGACGCCACCCTGCCCGCCGGCGGGCTCACCTCGTACTACTCCGAGCGCGGCGAGGCGCCCGGGGTGTGGGTCGGCTCCGGGCTGGCGAGCCTGGGCCTCTCGCCGGGTGATCCGGTGACCGCGGAGCAGATGGAGTTCCTGTTCGGCGCCGGCGAGCACCCGCTGGCCGCGCAGCTCCGCGCCGACGCTGCCGCCGCCGGCCTGTCGCGGAGCGAGATCGTGAAGGCGGGCCGGATCGGTCGCCCGTTCCGTGTGTGGGACACCACCCCGAACGTGTTCCTGGATGAGCTCGCCGACCGATGCCGGGCCTGGAACGCCGCCGCGGGCCTGCCGGTGCGGGCGCACGTGCCCGACGACGTGAGGGCTCAGTTGCGCACCGACGTCGGGCCGGGACCTGTTCCGTCGCACGTTCGGCCGTGACCCGCTGGACGTCGCCGAACTGCAGGGCGCGATCGCGAAGTGGTCGAAGCGGGCGCCGGAGGCGGTGGCCGGGTTCGATGAGTCGTTCTCCCCGTCGAAGTCGGTATCGGTGCTGTGGGCCCTGGCCGATCCGCAGGTGGCCGCGTTGGTGGAGCGCTGCCACCTCGCCGCGGTTCGTGACGCTCTCGACTACCAGGAGAAGGAGGCGTTCTTCACCCGGGAAGGGACCGACGGGGTCCGTCAGGTCGACGCCCGCGGCATGGTGGCGGTGTCGTTCACCCACCGTGACTCCCGCGCCGGCGACCCGGACCTGCACACCCATGTCGCGATCGCGAACAAGGCCCAAACCCTCGAGGGCCGCTGGCACACCGCCGACAGCCGGACGATCTTCAAGAGCCACGTGTCGATCTCGGAAACCTACGACACGTTCCTGCGCGCCCACCTCACCGCGACCCTCGGCGTGCGGTGGGTGCCCACGGCCAGCCGGAACGGGAAACGGCCGGTGTGGGAGATCGACGGCATCGACCCCGACCTGTGCCGGGCCTGGTCGTCACGCCGCACCGACATCGAACAGCTGTCGACCGAACTGGCGACCAAGTTCCGCGTCGGATCATGGCCGGCCGCCGACCGCGTTGGAGATGATCCACCTGGCCCAGCAGGCCAACCTGGCCACCCGTCAGGCCAAGCACGAACCACGCACCCTCGCCGAGCAGCGCGACCGCCTGGCGCCACCAGGCCGACGCCCTCCTCGGACCCGCACGGCGTCGACCAGATGCTGCACACCGCGCTCACACCGACGCCACAACGGCTGCCGGAGCTCACCAGCCGAGTGGTTCGACCAGGCAGGCCGCACGGGTGGTCAGCGAGCTGGAGGCGAGCCGGGCGACGTGGGAGTCCTGGCACGTCCGCACCGAAGCGCTGCGGCAGCTCGCCGGGCTGCCCATCCCACCCGAACAGCTCAACCAGTCATCGACCAGCTCATCGGCACCGTGCTCGAGCAGCACTCCTGGCTGCTCGACCCACCCAGACGACGGCGTCGAGGAACCCGACGTGCTGCGCCGCCGGGACGGGCACAGCGTGTACGAAGTCGCCGGCTCGGCCACCTACAGCTCCAGCCGAGTCCTGGCCGCTGAACGACGCCTGCTCGCCACCGCAGCCCGCACCGACGGCCGCCGCGTCGACCCGGCCCTGGTCGACCTCGCCCTGCTGGAATCGGTCGCCAACGGCACCACCCTCAACCCCGGCCAGGCGGCGCTGGTCCGTGACCTCGCCACCTCCGGACGCCGCCTCCAGCTCGCGATCGCACCGGCCGGCACCGGCAAGACCACCGCCCTCGCCGTCCTCGGCAACGCCTGGACCAGCAGCGGCGGCACCGTGATCGGCCTCGCCCCCTCCGCCGCCGCCGCCGAGGTCCTGTCCGAGCACCTGAACGGACCCTGCGACACCCTCGCCAAACTCGCCCACGCCATCGACCATCCCGACACCGCACCCGACTGGGCCCAACACATCGGCCCGGGCACCCTGGTGATCATCGACGAGGCCGGCATGGCCGACACCCCCACCCTCGACCAGGTCACCAACCACGTCATCAGCCTTGGCGGCAGCGTCCGCCTCGTCGGGGACACCCACCAGCTCACCGCCGTCGCCGCCGGCGGCATCCTCACCGACCTCGCCGCAGCCCACGGCGCCACCCGGCTCGAAGAAGTCCTGCGGTTCACCGACCCCGCCGAAGCCGCCGCCTCCCTCGCCCTCCGCGACGGCAACCCCGCCGCGCTCGCCTTCTACGCCGACACCAAACGACTCCACCCCGCCGACGCCGCCACCATCACCGGCCAGGTCCTGGCCGCCTGGGCGGCCGACCGGCGAGCAGGGCTGGACGCGATCATGCTCGCCCCCACCCGCGACCTCGTCGCCCAGCTCAACCACCACGCCCGCGAGCTACGACTCCGAGGCGGCACACCCGGCCGGGAGGTCCAGCTGGCCGACGGCAACCGGGCATCGGCTGGTGACCTGGTGATCACCCGGCACAACAACCGGACGCTCCGCAGCCGCGGCGGCGACTGGGTCAAGAACGGCGACCGGTGGCACGTCACCAACGTCCACCGCGACGGCAGCCTCACCGCCCAACACCTCCGCACCCACAAGAGCGTCCGGCTGCCCGCCGACTACGTCGAAGCCTGGACCGAACTCGGCTACGCCACCACCATCCACACCGCCCAAGGCGTCACCGCCGACACCTGCCACGGCCTGATCACCGGCACCGAAACCCGCCAACAGCTGTACACCATGGCCACCCGCGGCCGGCACGCCAACCACCTCCACATCCAGGTCGCCGGCGACGGCCAGCCACACCCGCTCGACCACGACAGCCTCACCGACCACAGCACCATCGAGATCCTCGAACGCATCCTCGCCCACGACGAGCAGGCCATCTCCGCCACCACCCACGCCCGGCAAGCCCGCGACCCGGCACGGCTGCTCGCCCCCGCGATCGCCAAGTACACCGACGCGCTTCGGCGTCGCCGCCGAACACCACCTCGGGCCTGAAGCCGTCGCCCGGCTCGAAGACAAGGCCGACCAGCTCGTCCTGTTCCTGACCAGCGAACCTGCCTGGCCCACCCTCAAAGGCCACCTGCTCCAGCTCGCCGCCACCGGCCTCGACCCCGTCGACGTGCTGCGGGACGCGATCAGCCAAGGCAGCATCGACGACGCCCGCGATGTCGCCGCCCTCCTCGACTGGCGCATCGACCCCACCAGGCACCTACCGGCCGGACCACTCCCCTGGCTCCCCGGCATACCCGGCACAGCCTTGCCGACGACCCGACCTGGGGGCCCTACCTCACCGCCCAAGCCCAACCTCATCACCAACCTCGCCGAGCAGGTCCGCAACGCCCAGCCCGACCAGCTGCCGCCCTGGCTGGGCCAGCATCGACGAGCACATGCCCGAAGCAGCTCGCCGGCGACCTCCGGGTCTGGCGGGCAGCCGAGACGTCCCCGACCATGACCTGCGACCCACCGGCCCACCCGCAACGATGCCGCCGCGACCCGCTGGCAACACCACCTCCAAGACCAGCTCGCCGACACCGGCATGCCCGACATCACGCCCTGGTGGCCACAGCTCAAGCAGCTCGCCCGCCACCTGGCCAACGACCCCGAGCTTCCCAGGCTCGCCTTCCAGCTCGAGGGCTACGCCGGCATGGGCATGGACACCAACCACATGCTCAACGCCGCCCTCCACGACGGACCGCTCCCCGTCCACGGCACCGCAGCAGCCCTCACCTTCCGGCTCGAACGCCACGAATACCACCCCCGCGGCTGGCCACCCGCAGCACACAGCGATCCAGGACCCCGTCGGCCACCACCCGAAGCGCCCACAGCCACGACCGCCACCGTGACCGCGGCATCAGCATCTGACCACCGCCAACGAAGAACGAGGAGGACCGACCATGACCACGCAGAGGGCCTACAGCCACCCCGTGGAGTACCTCACCTTGCAGGAGGCAGCCGAGCGCTACCGGGTCAGCGTGATGACCTTGCGGCGGCGAATCCGCAGCGGCGAGCTTCCCGCCGTTCGGAGCGGCCCGAGGCTCATCCGCATCCCGGCGCCGGCCCTGGATGCCATGTTCACAGCGGTGCCGAACTCCACTTTCTGGGGGTCCTGAAGGGGGTGCGACGAGGTGTTTCCTATCGCACGGCTGCAGCACGCACCCTGCTACAGACGTGCTATATCGCCTTGTGAGATCGCCTGTTCTACTGACGTTCCTAAACCTTGTGTCGCAAGTTCGAATCTTGCTGGGGTCGCCAACAACGCTGTGTGGCTTCGGCTGAGGCTTGACGTTTGGGCTTCGGCTGATGCCTGACAGTGGTTCGGGTGATGGTTGACACCCACTTCGGCTGATCCTTGACACTCGCGCATCCGGGAGTTGAGGCTGGCGGGCTTGAGCGCTTGGCGGATGGGTCGCACCTTCCAAACACCTGCACGGCAGGCGGGCGTGAACATGCGAACGCCCCCGGGGTCTGTCCGGGGGCGTTCGTCGCTGGTGGCTGGCAGCCTCGCCGATATGGCGAACCCGGCAAGGGCTGCTCTGCGATCAGGTCAACGCCATGTCCGCATCGGTGAGATCTCGGACGCGCTGATTGGTGACAGGCTCGCCAACAAGCAGCCATTCGGCCACCTGCTGGATCGCTGGCCACATGCGGGTGAGTTCCATCCCCCAGACTCTCTCAGTGCCAGCCCGCACCGAGGCCCACGGCAACGAGGCGAAGTGCTGCTCGACGATCACCCAGTCCGTGTGGCTACCGTTCAGGTAGACCGTCAAGTGATAGTCGGCGAACACGAACTCGTCGTCGCTGCCGAGGGGCCGCTCGCACCATTCCGCGCGCGCCTGCGCCCAGGGACCGGCCCACGCAACGAAGCCGGGATCTCTTCCGGGCGAGAGGTGGCACGTGCTGGTTGGGTAGTCGTCGGCCGACGTGATCGAGAATGGCCGCACGGAACTTCCATCGCGCAGGACTGCCGCGACGGCGTGGCCGGCCTCGTGATAGGCGATGCGTGCAGGGAGGTTCATGACTCAATCGTTGCCCAGTTGCATGAACCCACGGCGACCGTTACTGGGAGAGGTGTGATCGCTACCGTGAACATGCAGCGACGTGTTCCTTCAGTGCTGGTCAGAGTCCTGGTGGGTGGTGCTCGACACCCACCCGATGCCCGTTGGGGTCAAGGCGCACAACGACACAGGCACGGCCTGATCGCTGGTTGTTCAGCTTCGCGTCAATCCGCGACCTGGCCGAGGGCCTCGCCGGCCCGCACCCGCTCACTGCGATAGGTCAGTTCTCGCCCATCGCCGGAAGCGTGAAGTCGCGAGCAGCGAACTGCAATACGCGGCCGTCGTCGTCACGAACCTCAACAACCTGCCTTGCCAGCCAGTTCCAGAGCGCCGCCATGTTCGAGTCACCCCTACTCAAAGCCTCGTCGCGGAGTTCGGTGATGCTGCGGAGGAGTTGGGGATAGTGCCCAATCGTGCGCAGGGTGCTGTGAAGCTCTCGGATCTCGTCGAAGTCGTTGCCCATGACGAAATCGTGGTCCGGTCCGGTGAACCCACCGCGATCACAGGCAGGGCAATCAACGATGCCCTCGTGAACACCTGGCGACGCGTGAGCCCGGAAGCCCGGCGTAACGATCGAGTCAGCGAACAAGGAAATGCCGGACTCTTGTCCAGGGCTCCCCGCCAGGCCCGCCGACGGTAGGGTTGCTGACTGGAGTGTCGGGAAGTCTGGTCGACGACAACTTCGGTACGCGCCGAGGGGTCCGAACAGGCAAGAGGTGCCCATGACATCCACCGCAACTCCCCCAGCCACGCAGGTCGTGCGTGACCCGTCGTGGACCGTCAATCGGATCGCGGCCAGCACAGCCACCGCCATCGAGGGGGAGGTGGGCGATGCGCGCCCGTGACATCGCCGAGCCGTACCCGGTGGTGGGTCTGGACACCCCGGCTCTGGAAGCTGCACGACTGATCGCCCGGGACCGGCTGCCCGGCCTGGTGGTGACCGACCGCGACGGCGCACCGAAGGCGGTCCTGCCCGCCTCGGAGGTCGTGCGGTTCATGGTGCCGGACTACGTGCAGGACGACCCGGCACTGGCCGGCGTGCTCGGTGAGGTCCCGGTCCAGCAGATCAGCGCTCGACTGAGCCGGGCCACCGTGGCGGACCTGCTGTCGGCACGGCCGATCGAGCTGGCAGTGCTGAAGGCCGACGACACCGTCGTGGAACTGGCAGCGATCATGGCGCGGCTGCGGAGCCCGCTCTGCGCCGTCGTCGACGGCAAGAAGATCCTCGGGGTGGTCACCGCTGCCCGGCTGCTCGAACTGGTGTGTGGGGACGACCTCGGATGATGATCGTCGCGATCATCGTCTTCTCCGTCGTCTACCTGCTGATCGCCACCGAACGGATCAACCGCGTCGTGGCAGCTCTCGCCGGCGCCGGCGTCATCCTTGCGGTCGGCGTGGTCGGCTCGGATGACGCGTTCTTCTCCAAGGACACCGGCATCGACTGGAACGTCATCTTCCTGCTCTTCGGGATGATGGTGATCGTCGGAGTCCTGAAGCAGACCGGCATCTTCGAGTACGTGGCCATCTGGGCGGCCAAGAAGGCCAAGGGCCGGCCGTTCCGGGTGATGACGCTGCTCTGCCTGATCACCGCCGTTGCCTCCGCCGGGCTCGACAACGTCACCACAGTGCTGCTGATCGCACCGGTGACCCTGCTGGTGTGCGAACGGATCGGGGTCCGCCCTGTGCCGTTCCTGATCGCCGAGGCGCTGGCCTCCAACATCGGCGGGACCGCCACGCTGGTGGGCGACCCGCCCAACCTGATCGTGGCCAGCCGCTCGGGGCTCGGCTTCAACGACTTCCTGCTCAACCTGGCACCGATCGTTGTCGTGATGCTGATCGCGTTCGTCGCCCTGTCCCGGTTCCTGTTCCGCAAGGACTTCACCGCCGATCCCCGAGCAGGTCGCCCAGGTCATGCAGCTGGACGAGCGCGAAGCGATCCAGGACCGCCCCCTGCTCATCCGCAGCCTCATCGTGCTGGCCCTGGTGCTGATCGCCTTCACCCTGCACAGCGTCATCCACCTGGAGCCGTCCGTGGTCGCCCTGCTGGGGGCAGGACTGCTGGTCGGCGATCAGCGGACTACGTCCGCAGACCTACCTTGTCGACATCGAATGGGAGACCCTGCTGTTCTTCGCAGGCCTGTTCATCCTGGTCGGATCCCTGGTCAAGACCGGCGTCATCGACCACCTGGCGGCCGGGCTGGTCGCCACCACCGGCGACAGCGTGCCGGCCGCGATGATGCTGATCCTGTGGGGCTCGGCAGCCCTCTCGGCGATCGTGGACAACATCCCGTTCGTCGCCACCATGACACCGGTCGTCGACCAGCTCGTCGGCGGTACCGGGCCGTTCGCCGGTCAGAACGGGCTGTGGTGGGCACTGGTACTGGGAGCCGATCTGGGCGGCAACGCGACCGCCATCGGCGCCAGCGCCAACGTGGTGGTCGCCGGCATCGCCAAGAAGAGTGGCCATCCCATCTCCTTCTGGGAGTTCACCCGCTACGGCTCCGTCGTCGCGGTGGTCACACTGGCGATCGCCACCCCGTACCTGCTGCTGCGCTACTGAACCTGACGTCGCTCACGCAGGCACCATTGAATGGCGACTCGGCATCACCGTGCGCTCATTCCGCCTGCGGTCGGTAAGCGGCGATTCTCCTGAGCAACGCATCGGTCGCGCGACGGACGGGGACCGAGTCGGCCGGCTGCCGGATCTCGCGGTCGGCGTCGGCAAGGATCAGCTGCGCTTCGTCTGCGATGTCGCTCAGCCGCGTCCAGTCACGGCAGACGACGGCGGCGCACGTGTCGAGCAACCGGAGCAGGGCGAGGTCGACCGTCGGTTCACCGGCCCCGTACCGGCGCACAAGGCCACACATCGTCCGCAGGTACTCACCGAACCGTCGGCTGGGAACCACGACGACGTGGTCCCCGGCCCACACCACGCGCGACCCGAGGTGATGCTGTGCCATGGCCACGAAGATGACCGCCATGTGGTCGACAGCCTGGACCGCCGTGTAGGGGTCGTTGACCGCAGGCGACAGTGCCTTGCACGCTGCGTCGACGAGTTGCCGGATGCCCATCGCTGCGTCCTGCTGGCGAGTGCGTTCGAAGCCGATGCCGACCGCGTCATCGAGGGCATGGGCGAAGAGGCTCGCGTCCGGCTGGGGGTCGTCGGGGCCGGGTGTCCAGATCCTGGCGAGCGGCACCCCCTGGACGACATGCTCGCCGACGCGTTTGGTCAGGGCGATGGACACTCCGCAGCGGGTGGCCAAGGGCACCAGCAATTGAGGATGGGCGGTCACGACATAGCCGGACGACCTGGCCGGGATCGTGATCGCCCACGGGGGAGGTTCGGGTGGGACGAGGTCGACATCCTCGTGCAGGTGGCTCACGACGGCGAGCGACTCCACCTCGACGCGTTGCATGATCGAGTCGACCTGGATCGCGTGCGACACGTGGTCGGCGTAGAAGACCACAGCAGCGAGGCTCGCGAACAGGAAGAGGATGGATCCGCTGACGGCCAGGCGAGGGAAGCGTTCCGGGTCGTCACCGACGCCCACCGTGTACAGGCCGGCTGCGGAGTAGCAGAAGGTGCCCATGAACACACTGAGGACCAGCTGGTTCTGGCGGTCGCGGAGGAAGTTGCGCAGCAGCCGCGGTGAGAACTGGGTGGACGACGTCTGCAACGCCACCACCGAGAGGCCCAGGACGAGCGCCATGACCGTGACCATCGTCCCGGCGATCGCCGTCAGCACGTCCCTGGCCTGGGACGCCGACCCCTGGAACGCCAGGAATCCCAACCAGCTGCCGGGTTCCGGCTCCACCATCGACACACCCCAGCCGACAAGGATCGAGATCGCACCGGAGGTGAACGGCAGCACGAACAGTGATGCATTCAGGTACTCGGCCAGGGCTTCGCGACGCCGCATGAGATCAGATTGCACCCCGCCAGGCTGTTCATGAGGGGAATTCGCCAGGCCCCCCGAGAGCCGAGGCCCACGGAAGCAAGGCGAAGTGCTGCTCGCGATCAACCGGTGCGTGTCGCCACTCAGGCGGTGTGGCGGAGGCTCAACTGCGCCAACGGGCGGCTTTGACGCCGATGTCGGGGTTGTCGGTGAAGAACTGGTCCATTCCGGCCGCCAGGAAGGTGCGGATCTCGCCCACCAGGTCGCCGGGTGCGGCCGGGTCGTCACTGCTGCGGAACTCAGCGGGGAGGAACGAGTTCTCCCGGCGGAAGGTCCATCCGACAACCGTCAGGCCGACGCGGTGGGCGTCCTGGATCACCGGGGTCGGGGTCCCAAGCCTGCCGTCGGCGGTCCGCGGAATCATGACGTTCTTGCAGAACCCGACCTGGTCGGCGTACCGGCTGATCGCGCGCAGCCCGGCAGCCGTGGACAGGTCGGCGTAGGTGATCGCCTTTCCCTGGGCGACGAGGTCGTAGGGGCCGCCCTGGCAGTCGATGAGCTGCACGAGCTTCACCTTCGTCATCCGGCTCAGGCGCTGCAGGTTGCCCACCTCGAAACTCTGGATCACGACGGGGTCTCTGTGGCTGGTGAGGCCGTAGGCGCGCAGCAGGGCCACCGTCTTGCGTTCCATGTCGAAGCCGAGCCGGTGGAAGTAGGTGGAGTGCTTGATCTCGGGGATGATGCCGACCTGCTTGCCCGAGCAGGTCCGTGACGAGGTCACCAGCTTCAGCACCTCCGTGAAGGTGGGTACGCGGTACCTGCCGTCATACGCGGTGTTCGCTGGACGGAGTTGGGGCAGCCGTTCCACCGCGCGCAGCGTGCGAAGTTCGGCAAGCGTGAAGTCCTCGGTGAACCAGCCGGTCACCTGGTTGCCGTCGAGCAACTTGGTGGTCTTGCGGGCCGCGAACTCCGGATGGGCGGATACGTCGGTGGTGCCACCGATCTCCGGCTCATGCCGGTCCACCAACACGCCGTCCTTGGTGGCGACGAGGTCTGGCTCGATGTAGTCCGCGCATTGCCGGATCGCCAACTGGTAGGCGCCGATCGTGTGCTCGGGACGGTAGCCGGACGCGCCTCTGTGCGCGATGACCACCACCTTGTCCTTGGGCCTGTCGTGGGATCCGGCTGCCGTTGCCGGCGGGGCGGTGACCAGGCTGGCGATCGAGATGCTGGCCACGGCGATGGCGAGGGATGCTGGCAGGAGGTTCACGAGCGACTCCATTCGGGACGGGGGTGGTGGCTGCGCTGTGCGGGGGCAGGGGCCTCGACCGGGCGAGGCCCCTGCGAGGGGAAGGCTCTACTTGTGGCGGTACCCGCTCTTGACCCAGGGCACGCGGAGGATCTGGAGTTGGCCGTTCTCAACCAGTTCCGGATCGGCGAGGGCCTGGTGGACCTGGGTGGTGATCAGGTAGGTTCCGCGCCCGAAGAAGCGGGAGACGTCGATCGTGCCCGAGGATTCCTCATCGATGGTGAGGAATTGGCTGCCACCCTCGGTGAAGCGGTTCGGGTCGTGTTCGGCGACCTTCGTGAGGCGGTCGGACCGCAGGTTGTAGCTGTAGACGCTCGCCAGGTAGGCGTTGTTCCCCGGGTCCTCGTTGAGGATCAGCTGCTTGCCGTTGTTGGCGGCCGCCATGTTGTCGAGCATGT
The DNA here is from genome assembly GCA_963773595.1 of uncultured Actinomycetota bacterium. Classification (GTDB taxonomy): domain Bacteria; phylum Actinomycetota; class Actinomycetes; order Propionibacteriales; family Propionibacteriaceae; genus Propionicimonas. Next base: position 517,054 of record CAVZBQ010000004.1, on the reverse strand, counting down.
GCTGGCCTTCTGTGCCGTCCAGCAGCCTTGTGACCTTGCCGCCGAGTTCGGGGTGGCGCACGTCACGGAAGGCGAGTTTCCACAGTCGTGAGGTGCCGTCGAACTTGGCGGTGGTGTTGAAGTAGAAGACGTTCGGGTTCCTGGTGTCCCAGGCTCCGTCCTCGGGACGCCACCACTCGGTCACTCCCTTGCTCTCGGAGAGTGCCTGGAGGCCGGCGGCGTCGAGGCCGCCGACGTTGCCCAGCCCCGAGAGGGTGAAGGCCGTCGGGTTGAAGCCGGGGACGCCGTTGCCGGTGGCGGGATCGTATTCGTCGGTGAAGCCGGGGGTCGTGATGCCGTAGAGCTCACCGCCGGCGAGTCCCGCCTTCTCGATGGCATTTCCGGACTTCTTCTTCGCCCCCACGTAGACGTAGACCTGGCCGGGCGTGGAATCGTCGGTCCCGATCACGACCGTCTTGTCACCGGTGGACGGGTTGGCCAGGGAGTTCTCCCAGGCGAAGCGACCGAGGTCCGGAAGATCCCAGGAGGTGCCGTTCATCTCGTGCGCGAACGCCCGTCCGGTGGCGGCCTCTTCGCCGTTCATGAACAGGCGTCCGTGGTAGCCCTTGCCGGTCTTCGCGTTGTAGAACGCAGAGACGGGGGGCAGGTCGGCAGAGCAGAGTCGATCAATGGCTGTCGTTCCCGAGGCATAGGTGCCGTCGGGGTTGCGGAACATGATCCGCTGGATCAGGTCGGAACCGGAAAGCACCTTGTGGTCGGACTTGCGGATGATCCACTTGGAGACGAAGGCGCCCTTCGAGCCGTGCGCGCGGACGACACCCTTCGTGGCTCCGAGTTCGTGGTTGACCACCAGCGTGATCGTGCCGTCACCGTTGTCGAAGGCACCGAGACCATCGGGAATGCCGACCAGCCGGTAGCCGTTTGCCGCGCTGTCGCCGACGATGATCAGCGACTCGGTCGAGACGCCGGGCGCTGTGGGGATGAGGAACGGGGACTGCGAGGAACTCGGACCGGTGACGGTGCGCGAACCCCGCGCCTCGGCGACATCGGCGGGAAGAAGCAGGGAGGAGCCAACCGCGACAGCCGCGGCAGCTGCCAACCAGCGGGAAGTGCGAGCCATGACACGCCTTTCGTTGGGATGCGTTTCTGGCTCCACGTGATCATCCCAACATGACATCCGGCAGCGGCATCGATGACGGCCACCCGTACAGCTGGTGAACGGAGACGCGAGGGCGCCGGGCGGGCATGACGCCTGGCCCGGCAACCAGGACGCGGCCATCGACGACGGGATCTGCACTGTCGAAGGCCTGAAACCAGCTCTCTGCGCGTCCTTGGGTGCCACGACAGTGCAATTCCCGTCGTCCTCGTGCGCACCGACGTCAGGCGACGGCGCCCTCGAGCTCAGCGATGTCCTCTGCCGAGAGGACGATCCCGCCCGCGGCGAGGTTCTGCTCCAGGTGCGCCACACGCGACGTCCCTGGGATCAGCAGGATGTTGTCCCGGTGGGCAAGGAGCCATGCGAGTCCGACCTGGGCAGGCCTCACGCCCAGGCGCTCCGCGACAGCCTGGACCACGGGGTTGGCGGTGACCTTCGGCGAGTTCGGGAAGGCGGAACCGAGCGGGAAGAACGGGGTGTAGGCGATGCCGCGCTCGTGGCAGAGGTCGAGCACGTCCGCGTCCTTCTGGTCGAGCAGGCTGAACGCGTTCTGCACGCAGACGATGCCGGCGTGCGCGATGGCCTGCTCCACCTGAGCGAGGTTGGCGGTCGAGATGCCGATGCCGGCGATCTTGCCCTCCTCGCGCAGGGCCACCATCTCGGCCAACTGGTCATCAAGGGACACCTGCTGGTCGGCAGGAAGCGAAGAGGGGTGGTCCATCAGCCGCAGGTTGACCGCGCCCAGCTGGTCGATGCCGAGGCTCCTGAGGTTGTCCTCCACGCCGGAGCGGAGCTGCTCGGGGCGCTGCCCGGGAATCCAGCCGCCACGCTCATCGCGGAAGGCGCCCACCTTGGACACCAGCACAAGATTCTCCGGATACGGGTGGAGCGCAGCACGGATCAGTTCGTTGGAGACGTCCGGCCCGTAGTACTGCGCCGTGTCGATGTGATCGACCCCCAGCTCTATCGCCCGCCGCAGCACGGCCAGCGCCTCGTCGCGGTCGCGGGGTGGCCCCATGACGCCACGGCCCGGGAGCTGCATCGCCCCGAATCCGATCCGGTGCACGCTCAGATTGCCGATCAGGAAGGTCTCCATGCCGCCGACGATAGTCCGGCCATCGAAGCCACCTGATGGCGGCGGGATGGCGGCGGGCGACGCAACAAGCCGGCACACGCGGAGATTCGTGCGAGCTCTGCGCACGCTGCCCTGCTGTTGCGCAGCAGAGGCGGGTAGGTTCCAGACAAGGACCGATGGGACAGCAACGCACAGGAGGCACCGTGAGCTGGACAGCAGCCGACATCCCCGACCTCGACGGACGGACGGCCGTCGTCACCGGCGCCAACGGCGGCCTCGGTGTGGAGACCGCCTCCGTGCTGGCGGCGAAGGGCGCCCACGTGGTGATGGCCGTCCGGAACCAGGCCAAGGCTGCGGACGCGGTCGCAAGGATCCGCAGCGAGACCCCGGAAGCGAGCCTGGAACTCGTCGAGCTCGACCTCGGATCGCTGGCGTCGATCCGTGCAGCGGCAGACGCGATCATCGCCGCCAACGAGAAGGTCGACATCCTCGTCAACAACGCCGGGGTGATGGCGACGCCGGAGCGCGAGACCGCTGACGGCTTCGAGCTGCAGCTCGGCACCAACCACCTCGGGCACTGGGCGCTCACAGCCCACCTGATGCCACGGCTCCTCGCGGCTCCCGGCGCGCGGGTTGTCTCCGTGACCAGCACCGCGCACCACATGGGCCGGCCGCTCGACCCACGCAACCCGCACCTGCACGGCACCTACGATCCGTGGAAGGCCTACGGCCAGTCGAAGCTCGCCAACTACCACTTCGCCCTCGGCCTGCAGCGTGAGTTCGAACGGGCCGGCGTCACCGCCCAGAGCCTGATGGCGCACCCCGGTCTCTCCCACACCGACCTGCAGGTGGTCACCGAACGCGAGGGCGGTGTCGGGGCCAGCGGACCGTTCTGGCGCTGGCTCGCCGCGCGCACGGGGATGACTCCTGCCGACGGGGCCCTGCCCCAGCTCCGCGCGGCGACGGACCCCGATGCCCGTGGCGGTGAGCTCTACGGTCCCCGTTTCATCAACAACGGGCCACCGGTGAAGTTGCCGCTCTTCCGACCGGGTGCGGACGGGGCGATCGCCATCCTGTGGCAGGTGTCGGAACGCGAGACCGGCATCCCGATGCGGATCGCCGTCTAGTTCAGCTCGTCGGACGCAGCGGGCGCCCGCCGCACCGAGGGGCCGGCAAGCGCGGCAGCGGTGGCGACACCGCCCAGGACCCCGGTGAGTCCGAGCAGCAGGACCTGGAAGCCCACCTCCGCCGGAGCGAGGTCGCCGCGGCCGAGCTGGCCGTCGAAGAAGCCTGAGGCGACCGAGACTGCGCACGCCGCTGCCAGCAGGCCCGCGGCGACCCGTCCCGGCAGGTGCGCGGAACGCACGGCCACGGTCACCGCCACGACCTGGAACGCGATCATCGGCCACGGGGCACACAGGGTCGCGTCCGATCCCCAGGCGTCCGCCGCGGTCGAGCGACCGGCAGCGATGTCCCACACTCCCCCGACGACGTCGGCAGCGATCACCACTCCCAACGCCGCCGGAAGCAACGTCCGGGCGCGCTGGCCGAATCGAGTTCCGTCCGCCTTCATGTCGCCTCCCACCGGATCCCGAATGGCAACCAGCATCCGTGGCTCCCCCGGTGCGCCGCCACCTCCCCAAGGGCGGCAATTCCTCCCACCGGCGCTGGGTGGATGGGACCATGAGCCATGCCGGTGCTGCACGCGGTCTCGATGGTGCTGTTCACGCTCGTCGCGTACGTCGCGGCGACGATGGCGTGGAAGGGGCTGACCGCCGAAGGCCTCCTGCCGTTCCACCAGGCCGCCACCGGTCGAGGAGCAGAAGCCCTCACCCCGTCCGAACGATCCGTGGCTGTTGCCCTCACCCGTTCGCTCGGCCTCGGCTTCGCCGTCGTCACCCTCTCCCTGCTCGCTGCGGTAGCGGGGGAAGCTGCCGGGCAGTTCTGGACGATGGCCGCCGGCGCGGTGGTAGCCCTGGCCTTCTGCAGCGGTCTCGCCGTGATCAACCGGCGCCTGACCCGGGAGACCGGCGTCGGCACACCGTGGAAGCAGTCGCTGTACGCCGTGGCGGCGATCGCCATCGGGTTGGCCCTCGGCATGGTCTGAGCGAGCTCCCCGACGCATAATGCGAAGGTGATCTCCCTGACTGCTGCCCAGGACCTGAGCCGTGCCGGCGTCCGCTGGTCGCCGCGCGCCGGTGACCGTTTCACCGTCCGCACCGACGAGATGACGGGTGAGGTGTTCACCGTCGCCGACATGGTGGTGGAGGCGCGGGAGTACCCCACAGGGACGCTGCTGGCCTTCAACGGCACCACCGAGTGGGCGCTGGACTCCGTGCAGCTCGAGCAGGCGCTCTGGCTGCCGAGGGAGGATCAGTTGCGCGAACTGCTCGGCCCATCGTTCCGCAGCCTCGCCCGGTCGAGCACAGCCAGCTACCAGGTGCTTGCCGAGATCCCCGGCCAGCCGGAACGGTTGTTCACCGCCGACGATGCGGCCGACGCCTACGCAGGGGCAGTGCTCGCCCTTGTGAAGGCAGCCCAGCACTGAGCCCTGCTGGCCCGACCCGAGGACCTGCCCTCGCGGCAATGCCGAATTGTGTCCCGGGCACCGCCGCCCGGTCTGGGCGACGATGGACCGATGGACCTCACCACCTTCTACGCACTGATGTCCGTGACGTGCTTCACGCTGGTCGGGCTGTGGTGGACCGCGATCGAGAAGCACGACGAATGGCGTGACGACCGCCGCCTTCGTCGGCTTGCCGGTGGCGCCTACCTTTCGTTCCTGCTGCCCGGCGTGATGAGCATGATGTCCCAGGTGAACCCGGACAATCCGCTGATGTGGCGGATCAGTTTCGGCGTCACGTCGATCGTGGGGCTGGTCACGTCGATCAAGCTCGTCGCCGTCGAGTCACCCGGTCACGTGGGGCCGTTCCGGAGGTTCCGGTGGCTGGCCCCCGTGCTCTACGCGGCCATCGTGGTGCTCGGCATCTTCCCTGAGCTGGCCGCGCTGCTCGGTGCGGCCCCGCTGCAGGTGGCCTCCGTGCTCCTGATGCTGCTCATCCTCCTGGCTCACGGCCTCACCTGGGAGTTCCTGATGGAACCCGGCACACGCACGTCCGTGCAGCCGCGGACCTAGTGGCTGTGAACCGACGAGGGTCTCAGCTGAAGGAGTAGCCGGCGGCTGCGCAGATGCGGCCCAGTTGTCCTTTCACCTCCGCGTACGGGAAACCGGGAGCGTATTTCGTCCCGAACCGGGCGGCCTGCTCCTCGATGGACTCAGCGATGCCGTCGGTCCGCGTGTTGTAGGTCGTCTTCTGGAAGCCGAAACCGGTGGCCGTCCCGAAGTCCCCGTCGTCACCACCTCCGCTGGTGAGGCCGGACCCGGATTCCTTCAGCAGCTCCGTGAGCCTCGCGGTCCTGCGCGCATCATCGAGCGAGATCGTCGCGCGATACTCGAGCTTCGCGGTGGAGAGGAAGGCCTTGCGCTCGGCCACCACGCGCTGCAACGTCAGCTCGTGCACCGACTGCTGGACGGTGAACCCCGTAGCCTGGGCGTAGCGCAGGATCTCCCCCACCAGCACGGACTCCGCGGCCGGCTGGGGTGGTGGGCCCAGCGGAATCCACTGGACACCGTTCCACTGATAGCCGTTCGCAACCTGCCCGACCTGCGGCGGTGGACCCAGCGGAATCCACTGGACACCGTTCCACTGATAGCCGTTCGCAACCTGCCCGACCTGCGGCGGTGGACCCAGCGGAATCCACTGGACACCGTTCCACTGATAGCCATTCACAACCTGCCCGACCTGCGGGGGTTGCTGCGGGGTCTGACCCATGATTCATGCTAGGCCGGGCTCGCCCGGCGGACGGCCGAAACGGTGCAGTTGCGACGTCTCAGACGGGTCTCGCTGCCGACCTGCACCTCGACGGGGCCGACCTTCCCGGCGGCACGTTCGACCCTCAGGGCACCGAGAACGCCGAGGGCGACGAAGAGCACTGCTCCCCACAGCACCCAGCCCACGCACCAGCCGAAGACCTCCGACATCGCGTCCGCGACCTGCGGCCCGAGCGTGCCGAAGTAGCCGTCGTTGCCCTTGTCACGGATCATCGAGATCACCGCGCCCGCGGTACCGGTCATGTAGTCGATCATGGTCATCGCGTCGTCGGTGCTCACTCCCTTCACCAGTGCCAGCCGCGCTGGCACGGTGATGGTGAACCCGATCGCGAGGATGGTTCCGGCAACGGCAGCGCCGACGGCGGACCCGAGCTGGCGCACAGTGCTCTGCGTTGCCGAAGCGGTGCCGGACTGCGCGACCGGCACGTCGTGCAGCACGACGGACGTGAGCTGGGCTGCGGCGAGGCCGAGCCCGAGGCCGTAGACAGCGAGCAGGATGGTGATCGCCCACACGCTGGGGGCGTTGCCGATCACCACGGCTGCAGCGACCGTCGCCCCGAGTTCGAGGAGCAGGCCCACCGTCACGACCCGCGCCGGCCCCAGTCGTGCGGCGAGGTGCCTGGCCCCTGCGCCGGCGAGGAACGCCCCGATCGCCATCGCTGCGAGCACCCAGCCGGTCTCCATGATGGTGAGCCGCAGCGCGTAGACCAGGTAGAGCGGGAGGACGAACAGCAGGGCGAACTCACCCGCGGCGACCATGGCTGCGGTCAGGTTGCCCCAGGCGAACGTCGGCACCGAGAAGAGCGTGAGGTCGAGGATCACCGGGCGTCCGCGCGTCGCCCTGCGGCGCTGCAGCCACCAGAACACCCCGAGGGAGACGAACCCGATCACCAGCGCCACCGGCACGACCGAGATCGGCGCGGTCTCCGGCCAGGTGACGCCGAGGACGGTGAGGTCGGTGGCCGGCTGCAGCCAGCCCAGCGACTGGCCCTCGATCAGTGCGAAGACCACGGCGCCGAAGCCGACGGCGCTGGTGAGGAGACCGAGGGTGTCGAACCCTCCGCCGGCATTCTCGTCCCGGGTCTCGGGGACGAACCGCAGGCCCAGCAGCACGATCGCCACCCCGATGGGCAGGTTCACGAGGAAGATCCAGCGCCAGCTGAGGCTGGTGGTGAGCCAGCCGCCGATCAACGGGCCGACCGCTGCCGCCCCGGCCATCACAGCACCCCAGATGCCGAAGGCCATGGAGCGGTCGCGGCCCCGGAAGGTGGCATTCACCGTGGAGAGGGTCGCCGGCAGGATGAAGGCCGCGCCGAAGCCCTGGGCGCACCGCGACCAGATCAGCTCGCCGGAGTCGTTGGCCCCCGCAGCGGCGAAGCTGGCAGCGACGAAGACCCCGACACCGATCAGGAACATCAGCCGGCGTCCGTAGCGGTCGCCGAGCCGTCCGCTGGTCAGCAGCAAAGCAGCGAAGATCACCGCGTACAGGCAGGTGACCCATTGCGCCTCGTTGAGGGCGAGATCGAGGTCATCGATGATGGCGGGCAGGGCGACGTTGACCACCGTCCCGTCAAGGATGATCATCGCAAGGCCTGCGGCGAGCACCCCGAAACCCAGCCAGCGCGAACGGGGCGAGCCGGTGGCGGAAGCCTCGGGGACTACGAGGTCCGGCGCAGCCACAAGAGCCCTTTCCGAGGGGATCGTCAGCCCAACTTGCCGAGGGAGTAGCCGTTCAGGATCTGCGTGGCCCGACCCGAGCTGCCGTGCTGACCGTGGAAGGCAGCCGAACCGTCCTGGCCGCACATGTCGAGGATGCGCCTGCTGCCGCCGGGGTGCCGGTTGATCCACTTCGTGAGGTCGAAGACCTCACCGTCGACGACGGACCAGCACGAGGAGGCCGACGCGTGCTTCTTGACCTCTGCCATGCCCAGTGCGGCGGGAGCGCTCGCCGTCGGCGTCGCACTCGCGGAAGCGGAGGCGGTCGACAAGGGCTTGGCACCACCGATGGTGCCGATGGCGAACTGCGCGAGGGAGGACGCCGGCTTCTTCTGGCTGCCGTGCTGACCCTTGTAGGCGGCGGTCCCATCGGTACCGCACATGCCGACGATCACCTGCTGACCGCCGGGGTGCTGGCCTTCCCAACTGGTGAGGTTGTACACGGTGCCGTCGACGACGCTCCAGCAGTCGGCAGCGGTGGCGTGCGCCTTCACGTCGTTCATCGTGTAGGTGGTCGCTGTCGCAGAAGGTGCCGGCGTGGGGCTCTCTCCAACGCCGCCCGCCCAGACCGCCTGGGCGCCGCTGTGCCCGACGATGACGGTGATCGCGGTCGCTGCGAGGGCGAGGACCACGACGAGAGCGCCGGCGACCGTTGCGGCCACCGACCTGCTCGAGGTGCGGGCCGCGCGGTTGCGCAGCACCAGCCAGGCAACAGCGACAACGAACAACCCGATGGACACCGGAACGAGGATGTCGCCCCACAGAGCGTGGTCGGCGGGGAGCCCCACCTTGGCAGCAAGCGCTTCACCCGATTCCTTCGCGACGAACGCTGCTCCGGTTCCCGCGGCCAGCCCCGCGATCGTCGCCCAGCCGAACCGGGTGCGCCAGGACGGCACGAACACCAGCACGACGAGCACGAGGGCCGAGAGCGGCAGGAGCACGACCGCAGCGTGCACGACCAGGGGATGCATCGGTAGGCCGGCGATGAACCCGAAGAGATCGGACGATTCCAGCGGCGGGGAGGTGAACATGCTTCCAAGGTAGGTCAGCGTCTCAGCACTACTGCCTAAGCCAACCTCAAGTTTTCCTCAAGCACCCTCGTCACCCCGCGAACTGCGCCAAGCGGGCGGGGGTGGCGTGCCCAGCCCGACCCTTGGTGGGGGGCGAGCTGGGCACGGCTGATCAGCGCTGGGCGGCGTTCAGCTCGTCCAGCAACGGCTGGAAGGCATCCTCCGACTGCCCGCTGAAGCCCACGAGGGCTGCAAGGGGCATCGACTCCATCATCCGGATCAGGTCGGGGTCCTCGCCGAAGACGGTCATCATCGGCGCCAGGACGGCGTCGAAGCCCGGCACGGTCATGGCCTCTGCAACGGTCGACTCGAGGGTCAGCGGGCGGACGGGCTCGTTGCCCACCACCTCTGCGCTCGCCGACGCCCGCAGGTCACGGCTCGAGGAGCCCACCTCGACGGTGTAGTTGCCGCTCTCGACGACCCAGGAGTGGTCGAGGACGCTCCAGTACGCCAGCTCGTCTGCCGGCACGGCGATCTCGACCCGGCGGGACTCGCCCGGCTCGAGCGTGACTGCTGCGAAGCCCTTCAGTTCGCGCGGCACCCGCACGACCTTCGACTCGGGAACGGAGACGTAGGCCTGCACGACCTCGCGTCCGGCCCGCTCGCCGGTGTTGGTCACCGTCAGGGAGACGGCCAGCCCCGCTCCACTGGACGACACCGACAGGCCGGAGTAGCCGAAGGTGGTGTAGGACAGGCCGTGCCCGAACGGGAAGGCCACGGCTGTGCCGGCCGCGTCGTACCCGCGGTAGCCGACGAACAGGCCCTCCCCGTAGCGGACGCCGGAGATGTCGCCCGGGAAGTGCAGGAACGATGGCACATCCTCGAGCCGGTGCGGGATGGTCTCCGTGATCTTGCCCGAGGGGTTCACGACGCCGTAGAGCACGTCGGCGATCGCGGGGCCGCCGGCCTGGCCGAGCAGCCAGCCCTCAACGACGCGCGGACGCGGTCGGCGAACGGCAGCAGCACGGACGAGCCGTTGCTGAGCACGACGACGACATTGGAGTTCACGGCGAGGATCTCCTCCAGCAGCGCGAGCTGTTCCGCCGGAAGGTCGCAGGTGTCGCGGTCGTAGCCCTCCGACTCGTGGCTCTCACCGAGGCCGAGGAACGCCAGCACGACGTCGGCGTCACGGGCGACGGCGACGGCGTCGTCGTGCGCCGAGGCCGGCAGCTCCTGGCCGGGTGCCGTGACGAAACCGGGAGCGAAGGCCACCTCGTGACCGACGAGGGCAGTGATGGCGTCCAGCGCATTGTCGAGGCGGGTCGGGTTGACCCGCGACGAGCCGGCGCCCTGGTAGCGCGGGGTGCGGGCGAACTCGCCGACGACGGCGACCCTGGTCTCGCGCGCCAGCGGGAGCACGCCGTCGTTGGAGAGCAGCACGATGCACTGCTCGGCCGTCCGGCGGGCGAGCGCGTGGTGGGCGTCGACGTCGAAGCTGTCGGGAGCGTCCTCGAGGCTCGCGACGGCGAGTCGCAGGATCCGCTCGACACGCGCGTAGGCCTGCTCGATGGTGGCCTCGTCGATGTCACCGGACGGCAGTGCGGCGCGGACGGCTTCCTCATGCGCGGTGTGGGCCGGCATCTCCAGGTCGAGGCCTGCCTTCAGCGCCTTGACGCGATCGTGGACCGCACCCCAGTCGCTCATCACGAAGCCGTCGAAGCCCCACTCGTCGCGCAGCACCTCGGTGAGCAGGAAGTGGTTCTCGCTGGCGTAGGTGCCGTTCACCTTGTTGTAGGAGCACATGATCGTCCACGGCCGTGCGCTCGTGACGACCTTCGCGAAGCCCCGCAGGTACACCTCGCGCAGGGTGCGCTCGTCGATCTGGGAGTCCCGGCGCATGCGGTCGGTCTCCTGGTTGTTGGCTGCGAAGTGCTTGACGGACGTGCCGATGCCCTGGCTCTGGATGCCGCGCACCAGCGCGCTGGCCAGTTCGCCGGCCACCAGCGGGTCCTCGGCGAAGTACTCGAAGTTGCGGCCGCACAGCGGGTTCCGCTTGATGTTCATGCCGGGGCCGAGCAGGACGCCGACGCCGAGCGCACGGCACTCCTCGCCGAGCGCGACGCCGACGGCGTCCAGCAGTTCGGCGTTCCACGAGGAGGCGAGGCCGACGGCCGGCGGGAAGCAGGTGGCCGGGAAGGAGTCGTTGATGCCGACGTGGTCGGACGCTGCGCTCTGCTTGCGCACGCCGTGCGGGCCGTCGGTGAGCATCACCTCGGGAAGGCCTGCGTCCTCGATCGCGGGGGTGTGCCAGAAGTCGACGCCTCCGGTGAGGCTGATCTTGGCCTGGATGTCGGTCATGGGGTAACTCCTCGGTTCCGTTCGGTTCGGTGTTGGTCTCGACAGGTTCGACCAGCGTCGGGACGTGGTCAGTTGACGTCCCTGCGCGGGCCTTTCGGCTGGTGGGCTTGCCGTCGATGGCAGGAGCCACCGGTCGCCCGACGAGGGGCGACACGGTGGCTCACGGCTGCGGTGCCGGCGTCAGACGTCCTTGCTGATCTTCAGGCTGCCCTTCAGGTCGGGAACGTCGGCCAGCAGGCGCTTGGTGTACTCGTTCTTCGGTTCGAAGATGACCGCGTCCGTCGTGCCGCGCTCGACGATCAGCCCGTGCTCCATCACGACCACCTCGTCGGCCAGGTAACAGGCCTGCCCGATGTCGTGGGTGATGAACAGCACGGTGAGCCCGAGGTTCTCCCGCAGCTCCTGCAGCACGTTCAGGGCGCTCACGCGGAGCGACGCGTCCAGCATCGAGGTGGCCTCGTCCGCCAGCAGCACCTTCGGGTTCATCATGAGCGCGCGGGCGATCATGACGCGTTGACGCTGGCCACCGGAGAGCTGGTGCGGGTACTTGTGCACGGCGTCCCCCGGCTTGAGCCCGACGTAGCCGAGGCACGTCTCGATCAGCTGCTCGAGGGTGTCCTTCTGCAGTCCCTGCGCACCCATGCCGCGCCGGAGCGTCTGCCCCACCGTGTAGAACTGGTTGAACGACGAGAACGGGTCCTGGAAGACGGCCTGGACGTCACGCCAGTAACCCCGCAGCTCGGCGCCCTTGATGTGGGTGACGTCCCTGCCCTGGTAGCTGATCGTGCCGCTGGTCACCGGCATCAGCCGCAACAGCATCCGGGCGAGCGTTGACTTGCCGGAGCCGGACTCGCCGACGACGGCCAGCACCTTTCCGGCATGGAAGTCGACACTCACGTCGTCGACGGCGGTGATGTGTCCGCCGGCCACCCGGAACTGCTTGGTGACATGCGTGGCAGAGAGGACGGGCTGGCCTGCAGCCGGACGCTCCTTGAGGGAGTCTTTGTCGCTCATGCCTTGTACACCTCCATCGGGACGGTTTCGTACGCATGATCGTTGGCCCACCAGCAGGCCACCTCGTGGTCCCGCTCGTTCAGGAACTTGGGTTCTTCGACCTTGCACACGTCCATGGCGAACTGGCACCGGGGATGGAACCGGCACCCGCTGGGCGGGTTGCCGAGGTTCGGCGGCGAGCCGGGGATCCCGAGGACGTGCTTGGTCCGTGTCTCCTCCGTCGGGTCGAGCACGGAGGACAGCAGCGCCGACGTGTAGGGGTGCCTGGCGTTGTTCACCAGTTCCTCCGTCGGTCCGTTCTCGACGATCTTGCCCGCGTACATGATGGCCAGCCGGTCAGTGACCATCGAGAGCACCGGAAGGTCGTGGGTGATGAAGATCACGCCGCGCATGATCTTCTTCTCCACCATCGCAAGGAGCATCTCGATGAGCGCCTTCTGGCTGGACACGTCCAGCGCGGAGGTCGGCTCGTCCGCGATCAGCAGCTTCGGGTTGAGCAGGGTGGAGACCACGGTCACCATGCGCTGCTTCATGCCGCCGGACAGCTGGTGGGCGTAGGAGTCGAGCACCCGGGTGGGCATCTCGAGCATCTTCAGCCGGTCCGTCGCCCGGTCCATGGCCTCAGCGACCGTTGTGTCGCGCTTGTGGGCGCGCATCACGTCGACGACAAGGTTCTTGACCTTCAGCGTCGGGCTGACGGCGTTCATCGCGCCCTGGGGAAGGAGCGAGACGGTGGAACCGCGGTACGGGCGGTGCGCCTCGTTCGAACCACGCGCCAGCGTGCTGAGGTCGATCTCCTCGTCGTCGATCTCCATCTTGCCCGCGACCACGTACAGGGGCGGGTTCGCGATCATGGCAAGGGCATTGCCCATGGTCGTCTTGCCACACCCCGACTCGCCGGCAAGACCGACGATCTGGCCTTCCGGCACCTCGAGGGTGACGTTGTCGACGGCCGGCACGTCCTGACCGCTGTCGGCGGCATACACCGCCGTCAGGTTGGTGGCCCGCATCAGGATGCTGGTCATGCGTTCACCTCCACAGGTTGGTGCTCGGCGAGCTTGCGCGCGGTTTCTTCTCGCCGCGCGGCTGCCTTGGCAAGGTTCTTCTTCTTGCCGCGCCGCAACCTGGGGTTGAACACCTCGTCGAGCGAGGACTGCAGGTAGAGCAGGCCGAAGCTGATCATGGTCAGCACGATCGTCGGGGGCAGGAACGCCCACCACGCGCCGGTGGCCACTGCCTGGAAGGCGAGTGCCCAGAACAGCTGCTTGCCCAGCGAGTTCGCACCCGACGGGCCGAGGCCCAGCATCGAAAGGGTCGACTCGGCGAGGATCGCGCTGGCCAGCTGGAGCACCCAGGCCATCACGGCGTAGCTGGCCAGGTAGGGCAGCACGTCGCGGACCATGATGCTCGGGGTGCGGGCACCGGAGAGCTTGGCGACGTCGATGTGTTCACGCGTCGCCACGGAACTCGCCTGGGCTCTGACGGCTCGGGCCGTCCATGGCCACGACGTGATGCCGATCACCAGGGCGAGCCCGACGACGCCTTTCAGGAAGGCGACGTTGGTGCTCTGCAGCGAGATGGAGATCAGGATCAGGATCACGATGGACGGGATCGCCAGCACGATGTTCGTGAAGCCCATCAGCAGTTCCTCGACCCAGCCACCGACGTAGCCGGCGAGGACACCGATGGCCACACCGATCAGCACCGCGATGGTGCCGGCGAGCAGTCCGATGATGATGGAGTTCCTCGCGCTCGCCATCAGCACTGCGAGCACGTCGTAGCCGAAGTTCTCCGTGCCGAGGATGTGCTCAAAGGTCGGCGGGGTGTTCATCCAGGTGGGGTAGTCGTACAGCGAGCCGACCTTCTCCTCCGGACCGAACGGGTAGAACAACGGGCCGATGAAGGCCAGGGCAGCGACCGCGCCGATGATGCCGAGCGAGATCCACATGCGCGGGCCGAAGTTGAGGCTGCGCCAGCCCGGCTTCGCCTTCTTCGGTTCGGTGGGCAGGCCCTGCGGGACCAGCGGGCCTTCGGCCTCCGCTGTGGCCGCGGCACTCTGAATATTCGTCATATCACTTCTCCCCGGACTTCGAAGCACGGATCCGCGGGTCGATGAAGCCGTAGAGGATCTCGACCAGGTAGTTGGCGACCAGCACTGCGACGGTGATGATCAGTGTGACCGCCTGGATCACCGGGTAGTCGCTGGAGGAGATCGCGCCGAACAGCAACGACCCCATGCCTGGATAGCTGAACACCAGTTCCGTGATCAGTGCGCCACCGACCATCGTGCCGATGCTCAGGGCGAGGCCTGTGATCTGCGGCAGCATGGCGTTGCGGAAGATGTAGCCGGTCATCTTGCGATCACCGATACCCAGGCTCCGTGAGTAGTTCACGTAGTCGGAACCCAGTTCGTAGATGGCCATCGAGCGCATGCCGACGGCCTGGCCACCGATGTTGATCAGCACAAGCGAGAAGAACGGCAACCACCAATACGTGAGCGCATCGGAGAAGAACTCCCAGCTCCACTCCGGGGAGAGGCCGAGGGAGTAGGCACCGCCGACCGGGAACCATCCGAGCACCACGCCGAAGACGTAGAGCAGGATGATCGAGAGGCAGTAGTAGGGAGTCGAGTTGAACAACAGGGCTGTGGTGAACACCGACTTGTCCCAGCCGCCGCCCTTGTAGGCGGCGATGGCGCCGAGCAGGTTGCCGATGATCCAGCCGAGGACGATGGCGGGAAGTTGGAGTGCCAGGGTGTACGGCACGGATTGGGCGATGAGGCTCGACACCGGGGTTGGGTAGAACGAGAACGATGCCCCGAAGTTCCCATGGAACACACCTGAGATGTACAGCAGGAACTGGTCCCAGATCGGCTTGTCAAGGCCGAACTCCCTCATGAATGCCTCATACGTCCGTTGCTGGGCCTCGGAGGAAAGTCCTCCCTGGCCCATCTTCGAGACCAGCACGTCCACCGGGTTACCCGGGATGAGTCGTGGTAGCAGGAAGTTCAGAACTACTGCTACCACGAGCGCACCCAGATACCAGACGGTCTTGTTGGTCAGATAGCGCCGTAGACCCATGGCAATCCAACTTTCCTAGACGGTCGCTGGACTCAGCCGGCGATCTTCTTGATCTTGTACATCCACGTGTTGCCGGCGCCACGGAACATCGGCGGGGCGTAGCTGTTCTTCTCGTCGGGCCAGTTGAAGAAGTTGCTGGCGTTGTACTCGTAGAACTCGTCGGGCCGGTACATGATCGGGCAGGCGGGAACTTCCTTGCGGTACAGCGCGTCCAGCTTGTCGTAGGCGGCCTTCTTGGTTGCATCGTCGGTTGCCTGCGAGGCCTCCGTCAAGAGTGCCTCGACGGTGTCGTTCTTCCAACGGCCGTAGTTGGCGAAGGTCGTCTTGCCGATCGGCTGCACCTCGGACTGGCTCATGATGTCCTTGAACCGGGCCCACGGGGTGGCCGGGTTCACACCGGACACGTACCAGACCGCCAGGTCGAAGGTGCCGCCCTGGATGGCCTGGGTGGTCTCCGCCTGCTGCGGGAAGTTGGTCGAGCAGTCGATGCCGATCGCCTTCAGGCTCTTCGCGATGATCTCGCAGGATGCGTTCCAGTCGGTCCAGCCGGTCGGGGTGATCAGCTTCCACGGGCCGAGGCGGGTGCCGTCGATGGTGTAGACGCCATCGCTGCCCTTCTTGGCGCCGGCGTCGGTCAGCAGCTTCTCCGCTGCGGCCGCGTCGTACTTCCAGCCGTTGGCCTGCCGCGTCGTCCTTGTTGAAGAACTTGCCTTCAGCACCGGTCGGCAGGATCAGGCTCGGCTGCACCTCTGCGGAGTAGCCCGACATGGCGGTCTCTGCGATCGACGCGTAGTCGATGGCGGAGGCGATCGCCTTGCGGACGGCCGGGTTGTCCAGACCCTTCTTGGTGGTGTTCATCAGCAGCATCGGCATCGAACCCGGGACGTAGTACGGCTTGTCCTTGAGGTAGGTGCCGACCGGCTTGCCGCCCTCCCACATCTTCCAGATCTGGGAGACGAACTGCTGCATGATGTCCAGCTCGCCGGCCTGGAACTTGATGTTGCCGTCCTCGTTGGACTTGAAGATCGGGTGGATGATCTGCTTGATCACCGGCAGGCCGCCGTAGAAGCCCTTGCCCCAGTAGTTCTCGTTGAGGGCCAGCACGACCTGGGTCTGGTCGGCCTTCGTCAGCGTGAAGGGGCCGGTGCCGATCGGCTTGTCCATGATCTCGGTGGGCAGCTTGTCGTCGGCGATCTTGCTGAAGACTGCTCATCGGAAGGATGTAGGTCTCGGTGAGCAGACGCAGCAGGTTGCCGACGTTCTTGGTCTTCTGGCTGACGGTCACGACAACGGTCTTGTCGTCAGGCGCGGTGACGGCGTCTGCTGCCTGCCAGAACGCGTTGCGGGCGATGCCGGTGTTCTTCTTGCCGAGCTCGAAGTTGGCTGCGACGTCAGCGGCGGTGAGCGCCGAGCCGTCGGAGAAGGTGACGCCATCCTGCAGGGTGAGGGTGACGCTCTTGGTGCCGTCGAGCTTGTACTCCTTGGCAAGGCCGGGCATGACCTCACCGGTGGCGATGTTCCAGCGGAGCAGGGTTTCGTAGGTGATCTGCATCACGTTGGCTGCTGCCGGCCACGCAGCGGTCGGGGGCGAGCGGGTTGAAGGTCGCCGGGGCGCCCCACTGGAAGCCCGCGATGAAGAGGGTGTCGGCGGTGGCGCCGCTGCGGCCCTTGCCGACCTGGCCGTTGTTGCCGACGCCGAGCTTGGCTTCTGTGCCACCGGTTGCGCCGGTGGAGCCGGTGCTGGCCTTCGGTGCACACGCCGCGAAGGCGAGGCCACCGATTGCCAGGCCGCCGATCGTGATGAACGCGCGGCGAGACGGCTGCTGGAAGACGGAATCTGACATTGAGTTCCTCCTGTTGACTGGCCCCGCTCCGGGGTCACTTGTTGTTGTTTGAGTCTCCGTTGACTGACTTTTTGGTTGATGGTGCCCGGCGCGAGGACCGGGCCTGCGCGCTCATCTCTCCCGGGCGGCTCCGAGGGCGAGCGGGACGGTCAGGGAACGCAGCACCGTCGGCCAGGTGAGCTGCGACAACTCGATGCCCTCGAGGTCGCCGGCGACGTCGAAGGTGTGGGATTCACCGGGGAAGAGGTCGACCATCATGGTGTCGGTCGTCGCGTCCTCCGCGACCCGGTCGGCGAACAGGCACAGCGTCCGCAGGAAGCTGCCGGCCACCACCGTCACGTCCGCGCCGGTCGCCGTCGCGGTGGCCGTCGCCTCGAGGACGGGTGCGGGGATCGCCGCTGCGACGTCCTCGACGAGGAGCTGGACGAGCCGCTCGGCGCCACGGACGGTGACGACGAGGGCGAGGTCGTCGGTCGGGCCCTCCGGAACGGGCACGACCACGGTCACGTCCGTGCGTGCACGGACCGGCACGACGGCATCCACCGGCATCGACCAGAGCACCTCGCCGGAGAGGCGACGCAACTCGACCTGACCGGTGGCCTTCCAGTCGGCGACGCTGTCGTTGACCAGCGCAAGCCGCCACCCGGTCGCCTCTGCCTTGAGCACGGCGACACGATCGGCGTAGGCCGAACGCACCGCGTACCACAGCGGCTTGCGACGGGCGACCGGCGCCCCGGCGGCGTTGGTGCCCAGGTCGAGGGCCGCCCAGGAGGTCACGGGCCAGCAGTCGTTGAGCTGCCACACGATGGAGCCGAGGCAGCGACCGCGCAGTGAACGCCAGCGGTCGATGCCGTACCGAACGGCCCGTGCCTGCTGGAGCTGCATCGCGAACAGCCACTCGTCGAAGTCGTCGACGCCCTCACCGGGTGCGGGCAGGTGGCCGACGATGCCGTTGTTGAGCTTGGTGTTGCCGCCGGCGGCCTTCTGGTGCACGAGCATCGTCGCGGACGTTGCGCTGCGGTCCTCGGGAGCAAGGGTGCGTGCCCAGGTGGCGTACGTCGCCGGACCCTGGTAGCCGAACTCGCTGACGAACCGTGGCGAGTAGTCGTCGTAGCCGGTGTAGTCGCGTGCGTTCCAGACGTCCCAGATGTGCACGCAGCCGTAGTTCGGGTCGTTGGGGTGCAGGCCCTTGTCAACTTCGGCGGGGCCAGAGGACGGGCTGCCGGGCCAGTACGGACGCGACGGGTCGAGCTCGGCAACGATCTTCGGGAACAGGTCGTAGTAGTAGCCGGCGCCCCACGTGCGGCCCTCGAGCTTGTCCGCCCAGTTCCAGTCGTGGAAGCCCCAGATGCACTCGTTGTTGCCGTTCCAGACCACCAGTGAAGGGTGCGCGGAAAGCCGGATCACGTTGTCGCGGGCCTCGGCCTCCACCTCGAAGCGGAAGGGCTCCTCCTCGGGGTAGGCGGCGCAGGCGAGACAGAAGTCCTGCCACACCATGACGCCCAGTTCGTCGCAGGCCTTGTAGAAGCCGGCCTGCTCGTAGATGCCGCCGCCCCAGATCCGCAGGAGGTCGACGTTGGCGTCCTTGGCCTGCTGCACCCGCTCGCGGTAACGCTCATCGGTGATGCGGCTCGGGAAGCAGTCGTCGGGGATCCAGTCCATGCCGCGGACGAACACCAGCTCGCCGTTGATCCGCAGGCCGAAGGTCTCCCCTGCGCCGTCGGCGTCCGGGGTGGTGTCGAGCTCGATGCTGCGGAAGCCGGTCTCGCGCTGCACCTCGTCGAGGACGGCGACGTCGTTGTGGAGCATCACGTCGACGGTGTAGAGCGGCTGGTCGCCGAGGCTGTGCGGCCACCACGGCTCGATGTCGCTGATCGGTATGACGATCTCGGTCCAGTCCTCGGCAGGCACGCCCGCCTCGGCGTTGGCGTGGGTGGCGCCTTCTCCGTGGACCCGCACGGTGAGGGCAGCGAACTTGGTGCTCCCCGACACCTGCACGTGCACGCGCAGCTCGCCGTTCCAGCCGCCGGAGCCGTTCGGCGCGGCGGTGGCGAACACCGCGACGTCGGTGATGCGGGCGGTGTCCCAGCTGCGCAGGCCGATGGTCTTCCAGATGCCGGCCGTGATCAGCCGTGGTCCCCAGTCCCAGCCGAAGTTGCAGGCCATCTTGCGCACGAGGTTGTACGGGTCGCGCTCGACGTGGATCCGCTCGCCGACGACGGCAGCCATGAGCGCGGTGTACTCCAGCACGGGTGCGAAGGTGACCTCGATGACGTTCGTGCCCGAGCCTTGAGCAGGCTCCCGACGGTGAAGATGTTGCGGCGGTGCATGTTCACGGAGCGTGCCGACCGGCGTGCCGTTGCAGAAGACCTCGGCGATGGTGTCGAGGCCGTCGCACAGGAGTTCGCAGTTGTCGGCCTTCAGCTCGTCGGCGTAGGCGGCCAGCTCGAATTCAGCACGGTAGGTCCAGGCCTGCTCGCCCACCCAGTGCTGGTCGGCCTCTGCGTTACCCAGGTACGGGTCATCGATCAGGCCCTCGGCCAGCAGGTCGGTGTGCACCACACCGGGCACGGTGGCTGGGATACCCGCGGCGAGTTGGTCACGGAGGGCTTCGGGCACGGAGGGCCAGCCCTTGGCGGACGCGTCCGCGCGGACAGTCCACGTGGCCTCAGCCAGATCCAACCAACCTTGCCCCACGAGTCCTCCTTGACCCCGACGACCCCGGTCGAACCGGGTGTCGGCTGCTGTCTTGAGGACCCGCCACTGACGCAGCGATGCAGCCAACTGCAGGCAAGCTAGCACAGACCGCAAACGCTCTCATTGACTCTCATGCAAAATTATCAGCCTCTTGCGCTGATCGTTATCGGCCCGATACATATGCACGCTCAACCCGGGAGTCCGGGCGTCGCGCCTGCTCAGGGCAGCGTCCTTGGCGCAGCACACCGGATACCGCTTCGCCACATCCCGTCGCGCGCGACCATGCGTCGCCGCCGGCGGCGCCCGAGCCGGCACACCGGGGACGGTTCCTGCGGTTCACCGTCCACACGAGGACAGTGACTGCCGGGACGACCGTCCACAGGGGGACGGTTCGTGCCCCGGTCCACCCGGAGCGGGGCTCCGGGATTTCCTCGAATCAGGCCTTCGGGGCCTCGTCGTCATCGGACGGCGTCTTCGGATCGTCGGAGGAGGCGGTCTTGATCTCGTCCTTGAACCCACGGATCGCCTGCCCGGCACCCTTGCCGAAGTTGGCCAGTCGCGCACCGCCGAACAGCAGCAGCGCCACGACGGCGATGATCACCCATTCCCAACCGCCAAGACTCATGGCGCTCTCCTTCTTCCTCGGGCTGGTGCAATTCTCCTGCCGCCAGCAAGGCGCCTTCTGAGATCGCTCCCACAGCGTGCCATATCGTGGGCACCGAGGCGACCAACTCACACGATCGCTTCTGGTGGCGACGTGGCCCCCGACGAGGAGGATCGCCATGGAACAGCAGGCCCGCACCTTGCAGCCGGGACAGCGCGCGCAACTCTTCACCTACGACCTGGCCACCGGCGCCAGCACCCTGGTGGCGGAATCGGACTCGGTGCTGTTCGAGGCTCCGAACTGGACGCTGGACGGCGACTGGCTGATCGTCAACGGCGACGGCCTGCTGCAGCGCGTCCGCGCCACCGGCGGTGAGCTCGAGCCGATCGTCGTCCCGGGACTACCGCTGCTGAACAACGACCACGTGCTCAGCCCCGACGGCACCTCTGCCTACGTCTCCGGCTTCGACGGGCACCTCCACCACGTCGACCTCGCCGCCCGCACGTCGCGCCAGGTGTCGAACGACCGCGGGCCTGCGTTCATCCACTTCCTGCACGGGGTGTCGCCGGACGGCACGCTGCTCGCCTACATCGGCATGGACCTGCTGCCAGACGGCGGCGTCCGCACGAACATCTACACCGTGCCGACGGCCGGCGGGCCGGACGTGCAGCTGACCGACAGCGTGGCCCCGCACGACGGCTCCGAGTTCAGCCCGGACGGCGAGTGGCTCTACTTCAACTCCGAGCGCGGCTCCGACATGCCGGGCCATGCCCAGCTGTTCCGGATGCGGCCGGACGGCTCCGGCATCGAGCAGCTCACCCACGACGAGCGGGTGAACTGGTTCCCGCACATCTCCCCCGACGGCACCAAGGTCGTCTACATCAGCTTCCCGGCCACGACCCTCGGCCACCCCGCCGACCTCGACGTGATCATCCGCCTGCTGGGCCCCGACGGCGCCGGCACGCGACCTCGTCCAGCTCTTCGGCGGCCAGGGCACGATCAACGTCCCCAGCTGGTCGCCCGACAGCACCCGGTTCGCCTACGTCGCCTACCCGCTCGCCTGACCCGAACGCAGGGACGGTTCCGAAGTTCGGTTCATCGATACCGGCGGGGAGCCTGAACCGAATTCGGGGACGGTTCCATTTCCGTCCAGCGTGACCTGTGTGGCCTTGCCCGTGAACGGAAATGGAACCGTCCCCGCGGTTCACC
Organism: uncultured Actinomycetota bacterium; assembly: GCA_963773595.1. Taxonomy (GTDB): domain Bacteria; phylum Actinomycetota; class Actinomycetes; order Propionibacteriales; family Propionibacteriaceae; genus Propionicimonas. Next base: position 495,399 of record CAVZBQ010000004.1, on the reverse strand, counting down.
CGGTCCTGGTGCGGCTAGACGGTTGTGGTGGAGCCGTCCTCGCTCGGTGGCGGTGATCGTGAAGGTCTCCGCGGCGAGGTCGGCGTCGAGGGTGGCGGTGCAGCCGCCCCGACTCCAGGTGATCCGCAGCGTCTGCGGGCTGGTCTCGGCGACCTCGCAGGTGGCGTCGAAGCCGAACGCGCCGAAGGTGTTCCGGAACCGCAGGAGCTCCAGCTGGCGGGTGACCACCGGCTGCTCCAGGCCGGCGGTGATGGCCTCGGCGGACAGGTTGCGTGCGGTTGATCTCCTTGTGTCCGCCCTCGCCGGCGCGTTCCACGGCGGCGTGGTCGTTGCGGCCGGCGAACAGGTCGAGGTACCAGACCTGCGGCTTGCCGGGCATGAACAGCTGGATCGCCCGGGCCAGCAGCAGCCGGGCCTCGCTCTCCCCCAGCGCGCTGAAGTAGGTGGCGTTCACCTGGTAGTAGATGTTCTTCGCGCCGTGCAGGTCCTTCACGTAGCCGCCGCGACCCTTGATGGTCGCGATCAGCGCCTGGATGCGTTCCTCCGGCAGGAGCCCCTTCAGGTCGAGCACCGGGATGCCGTCGTGGCAGCCGAGCATGTTCACCGTCCGGATCTTCTGGTCGAGCAGCTCGCCGATCCACCGCTTCAGCACGGACGCGTCCGCGTTCTCGAAGGCGTCGATGACGCAGCCCGGGCAGGAAGAAGTCGTAGGTCAGGAAGCCCTTGGCCGCGATCGTCGCGTGGATGCCCTCCGCGTAGGTGGAGTGGATCTCCGGCAGCAGCTTGAGGCCCCGACGGTCGGCCAGCGCCTTCACCTGCGCCAGCAGGTCCCAGGTGCCCGGGTCGTTGAGGAAGTTCTTCAGCCCCGGCTCCTTGGGCGCGTAGGCGAACGCGTCCAGCCGGACGATCTGCGCGCCGTAGCCGGCGAGCTTGTCGAGGGTGTCGGCGTAGAAGTCCCAGACCAGCGGGCTCTTGATGTTGAGGTCCATCTGGCCCAGGTAGCGGCGGCGCGACTCGACCAGGTCGACGACGCGGTCGCGCACGGCCTCGATAGCCGGTGAAGTCGGCGTCGGCCGGGCGTCCGCCCGAGCCGAGGACGGCCGCGAGCCGACCGGCGAGCACCTCGGCGCTGCCGTACTGCAGGCCGGTGGCGGCCATCAGGTCCTGGGTGTCAGGGACGGTGTAGCGCACCTCCTGGTAGAAGGTGTTCCAGTACGGCTTCTCGCTCCCGTCCGGCAGCCGCACCATCAGGATCGGCAGTCCCGGCTTGCGGAAGAACATGTCCTTGATCAGCTCGGGACGCGGCTCGACGTAGCCCGCCGGGCGTCAGTTCGCCGTTGCCGGCCCAGAACGCGTTCCAGTCGATGAAGAAGTCCGCGTACGCGCGAGCGCTCGCCGTTGGCGATGATGTCCTGGAACTGCGGCGACAGCACCGAGGCGTGGTTGAGGATGAAGTCGAACTTGAAGTCGATGCCCTCCTCGGCCAGCGCCGCGAGGTCGTCGCGCGTGGCGAACCGGTCGCTCAGGTTGTAGTCGATGACCGAGAAGCCGCGGTCGAGGTCGGTGTTGAAGACGCTCGGCAGCAGGTAGGCGGAGCTGAACACGTCCTTCAGTTCCGGACGGCTGATGAACGCGACCAGGTCGGCGAGGGTGCCGCCGATGCTGTCGGGGTAGACGTTCAGCATGGTGCCGGCGGCCGGCAGGTCGGCGCCCATCGCCTTCAGGTAGCCGTCGTAGTCGAGCAGTTCGCCGGAGCGGGCGACGATGATCGCCGCGCTGGCGGCCTGCGAGCGCAGCTGTGCCTGCTCGAGTTCGAGCACCATCGTCGTGAACGGGCTGTCGACGGCGCCGTCCCTGCTGCGGGCGCGGCGGTGCGCCAGGGTCTCCTCCGGTGTGCTGTTCAGCAGGATCGGGATGTCGACGCCGACGAGGTGCTCGTTGTTGCCGTGCGTCCACTCCACGACGATCACCTGGGTGGCAGAGACGTCCACCTCGTCGTACCAGAGGGCGTCAGCCGTGCGTCCCATCCGCTTCAGCAGCAGGGTGTCGGCGCCGTCATGGAAGGCGGCGAGGATGCGGTTGATCTCGTCGAAGTCCACCTCGTTGGGGGTGCCGAGGTAGCCGGCGAGCGCCTTTCGCCCGGCCTTCTGGTAGATGGCCAGCCACGGGTGTGCAGCCACCTGCCGCGGGTCGGCGTCGCCGTCGGCCGCCTGCAGTGCTGCCAGCGCCGACGCGGACGGAGTCGTCGTACGCCCGTCGGGCCACCAGGCCCTGGACGCCGCCGACGCGGAAGGTGCGCAGCCGCTCGGCGTCGTTGGCCGACGGGATGCGGCGCGGGTAGTTGTCGCCGGACAGGACGTAGGCGCCGACCCCGAGGGCGTTGAGACCGTGGGCCAGCAGGGAACCGGTCTCGGACTTGCCCGACCCCGGAACCTCCGTGGACGGAGACGACGGCCCGCTGGTGGGGGCTTGCTGCGAGCACCGGTTCGAGGAGGCGCCACAGCTCCGGGAAGATGCTGCGTGCCGCGGCGACGTGGCCGGGCGTGATCTGCACCTTGTCGCCGGGCATGTCCCCTGTGGGAACAGCGTCGAGATCCGTTGCTTCCGGGAAGCTCACGTTCATGGGTCGCCCTCCGTGCTCACACCCTCGTCCACGATTTCAGCAGCCTAGTGAACGTTCAGCGCTCTTGGCAGCCCCTTCACTAAATCGATTGACCCGGCTTCGCTCAGAGCGACACCCGGCCCTTCCTCCCGGAACGTGCGCTTGCTCCCGAACTTTCGGGAGCAAGCGCACTTTTCGGGAGCGAGAGCGGGGTGGACAAGCGATAGTTACCGATATATCGTTACCTGTAGTGATAGTGAAAGGAATCGATATGAGCAACAACGAACGGCCCAGCTTCGGCGGGCAGCGGGGCGGCTTCGGTCGCGGCGGCGGTCCCGGCGGAGCATTCGGACCGCGCGAACGACGCGGCGGACGGGCACGTCGCGGCGACATCCAGGCAGCGCTGCTGACCCTCCTCGCAGAAGAGGACATGCACGGCTACCAGATCATCGGCGAGCTGGCCGACCGCAGCGGCGGCGCCTGGCGTCCGGGCGCCGGCAGCGTCTACCCGACGCTGCGGCTGCTGCAGGAGCAGGGACTGATCACCAGCCGCGCCGACGGCACCAAGCGGGTGTTCTCGATCACCCCGGCCGGACGGCGCATGGCCCCGGCAAAGACCGACACGACGCCGTGGCAGCACTACCGCGAAGCCGAGGGCGCCCGCGGGCAACTGCGACAGGCAACAGAGAGCCTCGTCGGCGCGCTGGCCCAGGTGGAGGCCACCGGCACGGAGGCCGAGAACGCCAAGGCGGCCCAGATCGTCGCCGCCGCGCGCAAGGCCGTCTACCTGATGCTCGCCGGGGAGGACGCATGAACGGCCCCGACGAGTCCACGCGGGTCGCCGAGCCCGACGCACCGACCCCCACCACACCACCCCACCGCCACCGCCACCGCCACCAGCAAGCTGGCCTGGCCGCTGCTGATCGCGATCACCTTCCTGACCACCATCGGCATGACGATCGTCTTCCCTGTGCTGCCGTTCATCCTGCGGGAGTACGTACCGGAGGCGTCCCTCGCCCTCTGGGTGGGCGTCCTGGAATCGGTGTACGCGCTCTGCGCGTTCATCGCAGCACCGTTCCTCGGGTCGTTCTCCGACCGCTTCGGACGCAAGCCGATCCTCGTGATCAGCGTGCTCGGCTCCGCCGTCGGCTACGTGATGTTCGGCATCGGCGGCGCGCTCTGGGTGCTGCTGGTCTCCCGGATCATCGACGGGCTCACCGCAGGGGACATGCCGGTGATGTTCGCCTACCTCGCCGACATCACAGCCCCCGAGGACCGCGCCAAGCGCTACGGCCTGCTCGGCGCCCTCGGCGGCATCGGGACCATGGTCGGGCCGGCCATCGGCGCCTTCCTCGCCACCATCAGCCTGTCCGCACCCGTGTTCGCAACGGCAGCGATCGCAGCATTGATCGGGGTGATGTCGGCGTTCCTGCTGCCGGAGAGCCTCAAGCCGGAGAACCGGAGCAGCGAGCTGAAGGTCGCAGAACTGCATCCGTTCAAGGTGATCTCCGCGGCCTTCGCCCGCAAGGAGCTGCGGGCGCTGCTGATCGCGTTCACCCTTGTCAGCATCCCGTTCGCGTTCTTCGTGAACAACGTCAGCGTCCTTGCCCTCGACGCGGTCGCGTGGGGGCCCACCCAGGTCGGGCTGCTGCTCTCCGGGGTCGGCGTCGTCGACATCATCATCCAGGGCGCCCTCCTGGGCCCGATGGTCAAGAGGTTCGGCGAGCGTGGCGTGGTCGTCGCCGGCATGGTCGGGCAGGGCTTCGGCTGTCTCGGGCTCGCCCTCGTCGCCTCATTCGTGCCGATGAGCTGGGTGCTGGCCAGTGCAGCCCTGATGTTCGCAGCAGGCCAGGGCGGCATGCAGGCAGCGCTGGACGGCGTGATGTCATCCTCCGTCGGTGCCGACGAACAGGGCTGGCTTGCCGGTGGCATGTCGTCGCTGGGTTCCGCCATCCAGATGACAGCGCCGCTGATCGCCGGCTGGCTCTACGGCATCAGCCACGGAGCTCCCTACTGGCTCAGCGTCGGCCTCGTCGCCGTCGCAGCCATCACCCTTGCGCGCAGCACCCGCAAGACCGGAGCAGCAGAGGTCGCAGCGATCCCCGCCTGACCCGGACCAAGTCGGGGACGGTTCCAACTCGGTCCGGAATTCCGGACCGAGTTGGAACCGTCCCCAATTCGGTCCGGGACCCGTCCCGGGTTCGGGTCAGGAGCGGAAGTCCGCAGCCAGGCGGGCAAGGAGGCGGGCGCCGAAGCCGGTGGCCCCGGCGGAGCGCCAGGCGTCGTCGGCGTCGGACGACATCGTGCCGGCGATGTCGATGTGCGCCCACGGGGTGCCTGCCACGAACTCGTCGAGGAACAGGGCTGCCGTTGTGGCGCCGGCGTGCGGTCCACCCAGGTTGGAGATGTCGGCGACGTCGGAGTCGAGTTGCTTGCGGTACTTCCGCTCCAGGGGAAGCTGCCAGACCGGCTCGTCCGTGGCCGCTGCAGCGGCTGTGACCTGGTCGACCATGCCCTGGTCGTTGCCGAGGACGGCGGCGCGGGACTTGCCGAGAGCCATCAACGCAGCACCGGTAAGGGTGGCGATGTCGACGATCGCGTCCACGCCAGCCTCGACGGCCAGCGCGAGCCCGTCCATCATCGCGATCCGGCCCTCGGCGTCGGTGTTCTTGATCTCGACGGTCTTGCCGTTGCGGCAGGTGAGCACGTCGCCGAGCTTGTACGCAGAACCGGACGGCATGTTGTCGGTGCAGGTGAGCCAGCCCGACACCGCAGCCGTCGTGCCGAGGTCGCGCAGAGCCGTGAACGCGCCGAGGACGGCAGCTGCCCCGCCCATGTCCATCTTCATCAGCAGGTGCATCGGGTCGGACGGCTTCAGGCTGATGCCTCCGGAGTCGTACATGATGCCCTTGCCCACGAGGCCGAGGTGTCCGGTGACGTCGCCGTCCGGGGTGTAGGTGAGCACGACAAGCCGGGGCTCCTCCGCGCTGCCGGCGTTGACGCCGAGGATGCCGCCGCAGCCCATCTCGATGAGTTGCGCCTTGTCGAAGGACTCCACCTCGAAGCCGTACTCGGCGCCCAGTTCCGCGGCGACCTCCGCGATGTCGGTGGCCGTCAGGTGACCGGGCGGGGTGTTGGCGAGGTCGCGGGCCACCACCGTCGCGCGGACGGTGACCTCCGCGACAGCGATCCCGGCCGCCACTGCCGCCGCGTCCGCGCCCGCGACCCGCAGCTGCAGGAGGTCGAGGGCCACCTCCTTCGGTTCCGCCTTCAGCACCGAGTAGCGGTAGCGCGCCAGCAGTGCGCCCTCAGCCAGCACCTGGCCGGCGGTGGCTGCGTCGATCCCGAGGTCGGGCACGTCGATGCCGATCCGGCCGCCCTTCTTGGCCGTGGCGCGGGCGGCCGACGCAGCGGCGTCACGCAGCTTGTCCGCATCCAGCTCTGCGACAGCGCCGACGCCGACCAGCACCACAGGATGACCGTCACGCGCGACCACGAGACTGCTGCCGGGGCTGGCATCGAACCCGGCTGCGGCAAGGGCTTCCTCGCCAAGGCCGACCACGCCGGTCAGGTCGGTGCCGGGAGCGACCAGCAGGGCGACGGCGTCGAGGTCGGACGCGAATTCGTCCACGACGACCACTTCGCACGAGGTACCCAGGGCGGGAACGGGAGTGAAATCAGGCGGAGATCAGCTTGTTCGGGCTACGGGTCATGGCACTCCTCTTCTGCTCTGGCGGGGACGCTGAAGCGACATTAGTGCCTAGCATCGGCCGCGCGTGAGACCTGATGCTCCGCCAAATGCTGGCGCTAGGGTTCTCGCGTGGGACCGGTGGCGATCGTCTTGACCATCCTCGTGCTCGCCGTTGTGGCCTTCATGTCCAACCGTGTGCCGATGGGGATCGTCGCGCTCGGGGTCGCGCTCGCGCTGTGGGCCACCGGCCTCCTCACCCTCAACCAGGCCCTCGCCGGCTTCGGCGACCCGGTGGTGTTGTTCATCGCAGCCCTCTTCGTCGTCTCGGAGTCCCTCGACTCCACCGGCGTGACCGCGTGGGCTGGGCAACAGGTGATCAGCCGCGGCGGCGAGAAGCGCACGCCGCTGCTGGTGGTGATCTGCCTGCTCGTGGCCGTGCTGACCGCCCTGATCAGCGTCAACGGCGCAGTCGCTGCCCTCATCCCCGTCGTTGTCGTCGTCGCCGTCCGCGTCGGGCTCGCCCCCAGCCAGATGCTGATGCCGCTCGCCTTCTCCGCCCACGCCGGCTCGATGCTCGCCCTGACGGGTACGCCGGTGAACATCATCGTCAGCGAGGCGGCGGCGGACGCCGGCGGGCGGCCGTTCAGCTTCTTCGAGTTCGGTCTGGCCGGCCTGCCGCTCGTGGTGGGCACGATCGCGATCATCGCCCTTTTCGGCGACAAGCTGCTCCCCCACCTCGCGCCGAGCGTGTTGCCCCCGGACGTCAGTGCCCACACACGCATCCTGCGCGAGCAGTACGCGCTGCCGGAGGGCACCGAGCTGGTGGGAGTCCGCAAGGGCGTCACCGAGGTGGTCATCGCGCCCCGCTCCGAGCTGATCGGGCTGCGCATGTACACCGGGATGACCACGCCGAGCGGTGACCTCGTCGTGCTCGGCGTGCAGCGTGCCGGTGAGGACCTGGTCGACCCCGAGGAGCGCCTGCAGGTCGGCGACACCCTGCTGCTGCGCGGCACCTGGGAGAAGCTCGAGGCCCACACCGCCGGCCCGGAGGTCCTCGTCGTCAACGATCCCGCGACCATGCGCCGCGCCGTCCCGCTCGGCAGGGGCGCGAAGCGGGCGATCGTGATCCTCGCCGTGATGGTCGTCCTGCTCGCCACCGGGGTGGTGCCGCCGGCCGTCGCCGGGCTGCTGGCAGCCGTTGCCCTCGTGCTGACCGGGGTGCTCTCCCCTGCCCACGCCTACCGCTCGATCTCCTGGACCACCGTCGTGCTCGTCGGCAGGGATGATCCCGCTGTCGACGGCGTTCATCTCCACCGGCACGGCCGACCTCATCGCGAGGGGCCTGCTCGCCATGATCGGCGGCACCTCGCCCACCCTCGCCCTGCTCGCCATGTGCGTCCTGACGATGGTGCTCGGCCAGCTGATCTCCAACACCGCCACCGTGTTGATCATGGCTCCGATCGCCGCGGTGCTCGCCGCCGACATGCACGTCTCGGTGCTGCCGTTGATGATGGCCCTCACCATCTCCGGCGCCGCGTCCTTCATGACCCCGGTGGCGACCGCCGCCAACACCATGGTGATGGAACCGGGCGGCTACCGGTTCACCGACTACTGGAAGCTCGGCCTGCCCCTGTTGCTGCTGTTCCTGGCAGTCGCCGTGCTGTGGGTCCCCCTGATCTGGCACTTCTGAGGAGCCGACGTTGACGCAGAACATCTCGCTGGCGGTCATCCTGACCGTGCTCGCCTCGGTGGCACTCGCCGTCGCCTCGGTCGTCCAGCACAGCGCCGTCGGCACGACGGCGGGGCCCGAGCCGGGGGCCAAGCTGTCCGGTGGGCAATTGCTCGCGGTGATCCGCAACCCGCGCTGGCTGGGTGGCCTGATGCTGACCGGCGTCGGCGCCGTCCTGCAGATGGCGGCCCTGCTGCTGGCCCCGGTGACGGTCGTGCAGCCGATCGGCGTCCTCGCGGTGCCGTGGACGATCCTGCTCGCCGCCCGGGTGCACAAGCGTCCGATCACTCCTGCCATGTGGGGTGCCACGTCGCTGACCGTCCTCGGCACGGTGGCGTTCGCCTGGGTCGCGATCCGGAACGCCGCGCCCTACCCGGTGCTCAACGACGCCTGGCTGGTGCTCGGCACCCTCGCCGGGTTCGGCATCGCCGGCCTCCTTGCCCTCGCCGGTGCCCGCGGACCTCTCGCCTGGCGCTGCCTTGCCTGGTCAGCGGCCGCCGCGGTGATCTACGGGGCCGAGTCGGGCGTCGTGAAGGCGATCGGCCACTACACGACGAGCCGTCCCTGGCTCGGCTCGCCGGTGTTCTGGATGCTCGCCGCCTCGATCGTCGCCGGCATGGTGCTCGCGGGGATCTGGATCCAGCAGGGCTACGCCTCCGGTGCCGCCGAGATCGTCGTCGGGACGCTGAACGCCGCCGGCCCTGTTGCCGGGGTGGCGTACGGGATCGCTGTGCTCGGTGAGGGCATGAACCTCACGTGGGGCTCGGCACTGCTGATGCTGCTGTTCGCCGCCGTGGCGATCTCCGGAGTCGTGCTGCTCTCGCGGATACACCCCGGCGCCGCACCGGCGGAAGCCCCGCCAGAAACCGCGATCGGCACTGCCACCGGCGCGGTCGACCAGCCATGATGGGGCACCAGGAATTGCCGAAGATGTGGGGGAGCGCATGAACCCGGTGCTGGCGTTTGTCATCGTCATGCTCGTCTGGACGGTGAGCGACTGGGTCGCCAAGAAGACGAAGTCGCTGCTCTCCAGCCTGTTCGTCGCCTCGATCATCTTCCTGATCGGCTTCATGACCGGCGTCTTCCCGACCGACCTGCTGCCGGCGTCATCGCTGCTCGGCCTCGCCGGCGTCGTGGTCGGCTTCATCATCGTCCACCTCGGGCACGATGATCAGCCTCGACGACTTCAAGAAGCAGTGGAAGACGCTGCTGATCGGCATCGCCACCGTCGTCGGGATCGGCGTCCTGCTGCTGGCTGCCGGCGGCCATCTTCGGTGGCGGCCCGCGCAACGTGAGCGACTACGGCGACCTGATCGCCACCGGACGCGACTTCGCCATCGCCGGTATCGGCGCGCTGTCCGGCGGCACCATCTCGGTGCTGATCATCCAGGAGGCCGCCCTCGGCATCGGCCTCACCACCGTGGCAGCCTTCCCGGTCCTGATCGCGGCCCTGCAGGGCCTCTTCGGGTTCCCGCTCACCTCACTGCTGCTGCGCCGCGAGGCCGCCCGGCTGAAGGACGAGTACCGCGCCGGACGGCTCGAGGCGCCCGTGGTCCAGGAGGCCGGCCCGGCCGCAGAAGGACGGCTGCCGGCGCTCCTCCGCACCACCCCCGGCACCCTGTTCTGCGTCGGCGTGATCGTCCTGCTCAGCATCGGGATCAACAACCTCACCAACGGCACCCTGAACACGTTCGTGGTCGCCCTGATCTTCGGCATCGTGCTGCGCACCACCGGGGTCTTCAAGCCGTCCGTCCTCACCGGCATCGACTCGCTGGGGCTGATGATGCTCGCGATCATGATCATGGTGTTCGGCCCGCTGGCCACCCTGAAGCCCGCCGACCTGGCCGCCCTCGCCGGGCCACTGGCGATCGCCTTCGCCTTCGGGCTGGTGGGAATCGCGGTGTTCTCGCTTGTGGTGGGCAAGTTGCTGGGCTACAGCATCCCGATGTCGATCGCGATCGGGCTCACCGTCGCTCTACGGCTTCCCCGGCACGATGATCCTGTCGCAGGAGGCTGCGAAGGGGGCCGGCGAGACCCCGGAGGAGGTGGCAGCGATCGAGGGCGAGATCCTGCCGAAGATGATCGTCGCCGGCTTCTCCACCGTCACCATCACCTCCGTGATCGTGACCAGCATCATCGCCGCTGGCATCGGACGCTGAGCGTCGGGTGCGTCGTGCCGGTTGCGTGGCCCCTACGGCGACGCCGGGCGCGCGGCCGTGGCGGGCCCACGAAAATGAGTGGTTCCTGCCCGGGGGGATGGGGCAGGAACCACTTTCGAGTATAGGTCGGCCTCCGGGCCAGTGTCACCCCAATGGGTGACACGGACGGCGTGTTTCTCCTCAGCTGGTCGCCTTGGCGGCCTCGGCCTCGGCCTTGAGCTTGTCCATGTCGAGGTCCTTGACCTGCTGGACCAGCTTCTCGAACTGGCCCTTGTTGAGGGCGCCGGCCTCGCGGTAGACGAGGTAGCCGTCGCGGAACGCCATCAGGGTCGGGATCGAGCTGATCCCGAGTCCGCCGGCGAGCTCGCGCTCTGCGTCGGTGTCGATCTTCGCGAAGACCGCATCGGGGTGCGCGTCGGAAGCGGCCTCGAACACGGGGCCGAACATCTTGCACGGCGGGCACCAGTCGGCCCAGAAGTCGACGAAGACGATGCCGTTCTCACTGATGGTCTGGCCGAACTCGGCCTCGGTCAGCGCTGTGGTTGCCATCTGTTTCCTATCCATCGGGGTACGTGGAATGAACGCCGGAAACCCGTGCCCGGTATTCCCCCGGTCGGTCAGTCGGCAGCGACGAAGAGGTGCTCTGCCACGTAGCCGGGCAGGGTCACCTCGTGGTCGCACGACCCGAGCACGAGTCTGCGTCCCATGACGGCAGCGCGTACAGCGGAGCCCGGCTGGGCTCCGGCATCACGGATGAGGGCGAGGAGGTCCGGGTCGTTCTGGACGGCCTCGCTCATCCGCAGGACGACCACCTCGTGCTCGCCGCCGTCCGCGAGCCGCAGGGACAGCTGCTCCGTGCCGCTCGAGGAACGACTCGGCAGCGGCGTCGACGCCCAGTTCCTCCAGCGCGGGAATCGGGTTGCCGTAGGGCGAACTCACCGGGTGGTCGAGGATGGCGACGAGCCGGCGCTCGACGTCGGTCGAGATCACGTGCTCCCAGCGGCAGGCCTCCTCGTGGACGAGGTGCCACTCCAGGCCGATGACGTCGGTGAGCAGTCGCTCGGCCAGCCGGTGCCGCCGCATCACCCGTGCGGCCAGCTTCTCGCCCTTGGGGCTCAGCACCAGGTGCCGGTCGGGGTGGACGGAGACCAGACCGTCCCGCTCCATCCGGGCGACGGTCTGGGATACGGTGGGCCCGCTCTGCTTGAGTCGCTCGGCGATCCGGGCGCGCAACGGGGGCACGCCCTCCTCGCCGAGTTCGTAAATGGTTCGCAGGTACATCTCGGTGGTGTCGATGAGGTCGCTCATCATTCCCTCCTCCCCTGCGATTCGGAGGCCAGACTATAGCCATGACACCCCCGCAGGGACCGCGCACCATCGGCGTCGCGCCGGAACGGCTGGCCGGCTGGCTCGCCGGGTTCGCCGAACGGCACGGCGTCCCGACTGTCGAGGTCGCACCTGACCGCCTCACCCTTCATGCGCCGGACGGGGCTGAGGCAGCCTTTCCGCTCGCGTGGGGTCCGCTTCCCGGCGGCGACCCGCTGGAGGCGCTGGTCGCAGAGGCCACGAGGGAGCGAAGGGTCGGGGCAGTGATCGCGCGGCGCCAGGCGCACGCCGTCGGCATCTTCGAGGGCGCCCGGCTGGTCACCGGAAGGCACGGCCACCACTACGTGCAGGGCCGGACGAAGGCCGGCGGCTGGTCACAGCAGCGCTACGCACGACGCCGCGCCAACCAGGCCGGCAGGTCCTTCGACGCAGCTGCCGACGATGTCGCAGAGGTGCTGCTGCCCGCCGTTGCGCACGCTCGAGGCACTCGTGCTGGGCGGCGACCGCGCAGCCGTCGCGGCAGTCCTTGCACATCCCGACCTCGCCCCGCTGGCCGATGCCCGGCTGCGTCACGGAACGGCGGTGTTCGGCGTGCCGGATCCCAACGCCGGCGTGCTGGCCGGCTTCGGTGAGGTGTTCCGGAAGGTGGTCGTCGAGCTGAATCAGCTCGCCTGAGGCGTCAGCGGCGGCGCAGGAAGACGACGGCCGCAGCGATCAACGCGAGCACGCCGGCTCCGCCGAGCACCCACGCCTGGCGGGAGTTGTCGGGCGCGACGTCCGGGGTGTCCGTGGTGTCGGAACCGCCCGTCGGCGTGACAGCGCTCGTCGGGAGAGGCCGTGGCAGTCACCGGTGTCGGGGTGGGTGTTTCTGCAAAGGCCGACACGGCCGGCGCCGCGCCAAGGGACACCACAACGCCGACAGCGAGACCGGCCAGCGCACGACGAACACCCACGATCATGGGGCGGAGCCTATCGCCCCCGGCTGATGACCATCCCCACGATCACCAGCGCGAGCAGCAGCAGGAGCGCACCGGTGACGATCATCCGACGGGATCTGGGGTTCACGACCCCAAACCTATGCCGGGCGGTTAGCGTTGAGCCATGGGCTCACTGAGGCTCTACGCCATCGCGATCGATGAGGTCCGCGAGATTTTCGGCGCCCCGGAGTCGACCGCAACGGCCCTCCGGGCCATCGCGGCGCACCGGTTCCCCGCCACGCCGGCCACGGCGCCCGGCCTCCTCGCCAAGCTCGGTCCGGTGTTCCGCAGGGCGCCCGACGCGCCCGTGCTGCGTCCCGGCGTGCCCAGCGGTAGCGATGTCGACACCCTCCTCGCCGGACGGTACGTCCCGCCGCACCGCCTCTCTGCCTGCTGGGCACTGTTCGAGGCCTTCGTCGAGGCCATGGCCTGGGGGTCGACCAGCCAGTCTGTGGGTGAGACCGAACTCAACGAGTTCGACTTCGACCTGGCCCGGGCCGCCGTCCCTTCCCGCTACGGCCTTCGGCAGCTGCTGCGCGCCGACCTCGGGATCTCGATGCTGCCCTCCCCCGGCATCGCCGCCGGCTTCGCCCATGCCGACCATGTGACGGCGATGGCTGCGGCCTGGCGCACCGGCCTGGCCCTGCTCGAGCCGGGCAACCAGCCGATGGCGACAAGCCTGCTTGCCTGGTTCGACCAATTCCCCGGCTGGGCGGCGCAGGCATCGGACGGCAACCGGCCCGCGCCCGACCTCGTTGCGTTCCTCGGCGTCTAGATTCCGTCAATTGCGCATCCTTTGCGACCGGGCCGAGCTAGACTGACCGACGGTCGGTCAGTGAGTAGGGACACGAGGACGGAGCGCACATGGCAGGCGCAGCAACACGGGTGACCAAGGCCCCGGAGGTCCGGCGCGAGGAACTGCTCGACCTCGCGCTCGAGCTGTGCCGCACCCACGGGTACGAGGCGATGAGCGTCGAACAGCTCACCCAGGCCGCCGGAGTCGCGAAGGGCACCTTCTACCACTACTTCAGCTCCAAGGCAGACCTCCAGACCCAGCTGGTGCGCAGGTTCGGAGCGTCCCTTTTCGCCCACCTGACCGCGGCGTCCACCCAGGCGCAGGGATCGGCGGCGGAGAGGCTTCGCGCGATCATGGACGCCGCCGCCACCTACAAGACCCGGAACGCGGACGCGTCGCAGGCCGCCTTCCTCTACACCAACGAGAACTACGCGCTCCGCCACCGGTTGTTCGAGGAGTGGCGCGAACAGGCCCGACTCGTGCTGCTTCCCGTCATCACCGACGGCGTCGCCGACGGCTCGATCCACGTTGCCTCTGCGGAGGGCGCCACCGACATCGTGCTGCTGCTCTGGCTGGACGCCGCCGACCAGCTGTGGACGCGCGCCACGCGGGCAGCGGACGCCGATGCCTTCACCCAGGTGTTGGTCGACGGCTCCGTCTCCATCCTCCAGGCGCAGGAACGCGTCCTCGGGCTGCCGGAAGGCACCTTCGCCATACCGATCGGACCGGACGTCATCCACCTCATCAAGCAACTCCACTCCACGCTCGACAGGAAGAAGTGATGAAGCGAAAGACCATCGTCGCCACCAGCATCGGCGCAGCAGTCGTGCTCGCCCTCGGCGGCGGTTACGCCTACTCGGCGTCGAACAACCAGCCCGTGGTCGGCGTTGCCCAGGCAGCCGTCGCGCCGTTGAGCGTCACCGCGAGCGCCTCCGGTTCGCTCGTGGCCGCGCACTCTGCCGGGGTGTACCCGCCGGCCTCCGGCACGGTCGCCAAGGTGCTCGTCGCGGACGGCGACACCGTGAAGGCCGGCGACACCCTCGCCGAGATGGCCACCGGCCCGCTGCGGCTGGCTGTCTTCCAGGCCCGCGCCGCGCTGTCTGCCGCCCGCGCGCAGGGCGAGGCCGTCAGCAACGGCGTGCCCAGCGCGATCGATCGGTCGGCCGCCGGCGCAGCGCTGTCCGCAGCGCGCTCCCAGGTGTCGACGGCCTACAAGAACTACGCCTCGTTCCGGTCCGACTACGACGACGCCGACAGCGCGACCCGGCACGAGATGCTGCCGACGTTGCGCACCCTGAAGACCGCACGGACGCAGGCCAACGCTGCCCTGAAGGCCGCGAAGGCTGCCCTCGGACGGCTCTCGGTGGCCTCGCGGGTCTCGCTGGCACGCACCGCAGCCAGCCAGGGCGTCACCGCTGCCAGCAGGGCGCTGACGCTGGCGGAGGGCAACCTGGACAAGGCAACGCTGACCGCACCCTTCGACGGCATCGTGACCATCCACGGCACGGTCGAGAAGGGTTCCGGGCTCACCCCCGGTGTCGCAGCCTTCACCATCGTCGACCCGGCGCGGATGGAGTTCGAGGCGGCCGTCAACGAGACCGACATCGCCGACGTCGCCAAGGACGAGGCGGCGACGGTCACCCTCGATGCCTTCGCCGAGGGCTTCACCGGGAAGGTGGTCCGCGTGCAGGCCAGCCCGGAGACGACCAGCACCGGGCAGCGTCGCCTTCCCCGTGCGGATCTCCCTCGAGGCCGGGCAGTCCCGCCTGTTCCAGGGCATGAGCGGCTCCGTGGACATCGCCGTCAAGTCCATCCCCGACGCCCTCACCGTCCCCGTCGAGGCCGTCCTCACCAAGGGTGCGGCGAAGTCGGTGTTCGTGCTCGGCTCCGACAACGTCGTCCATGCCCGGACGGTGACCGTCGGGGCGTCCACCGACATCTCCGCCCAGATCCTCAGCGGGCTCGCTGCTGGCGACACGGTCGTCACCACCGGGGCGTCCGCCCTGTCCGACGGCCAGCGCGTCCGGACGAAGTGAGCCGGCGATGACAACGACAACGGCCTCGATCGTCGAGATCGCCGGGCCTGACCAAGGTCTACGGCAGCGGCGCATCGGAAGTGCGGGCCCTCGACGCAGTCGACCTCGTCGTCCCCGAGGGACAGTTCGTCACCGTGATGGGGCCGTCGGGCTGCGGCAAGTCGACGCTGCTGAACCTGCTCGGCGGGCTCGACACGCCCACTGCCGGCACGATCAGCATCGACGGCACGCCGCTGGGCGACCTGCCCGACGACCGGCTGACCGAACTGCGGCGGCGCCGGATCGGCTTCGTCTTCCAGTTCTTCAACCTGATCCCGGTCCTGAACGCCGTCGAGAACGCCTCCCTCCCGCTCCGGCTGGACGGGGACCCCGAGGCCAATGCCCGCGCCACGGCCTGGCTGGAACGCGTGGGCCTCGGCGACCGGCTGAACAACCGGCCCGACCAGCTCTCCGGCGGCCAGCAGCAGCGGGTGGCGATCGCCCGCGCGCTCTCCACGGAGCCGGCCCTCGTGCTCGCCGACGAACCCACCGGCAACCTCGACTCCAGGTCCGCCAGCGAGATCGGCGGCCTGCTGCGACAGGTGAGCACCGACTGGGGACGCAGCGTGCTGATGGTCACCCACGACCCGCGCATCGCGAGCTTCGCCCAGCGCCTCGTGCTCATGCGGGACGGCCGGATCGTCGACGACCTGATGCTCGACGGCAGCCACGAGGGGCCGCGGCATGCCCTGGAGAAGGCCGGCCTGCTGTGAAGCTGACCTTCACCCTTGCGTGGCGCTACCTGCGGGGGCGCGGGAGCCGCTCGCTGCTGACCACGCTGGCCGTGGTCTTCGGCGTGATGCTCACGTTCGGCCTGAACGGCATCCTGCCCGCGATGGTCGAGGCGTTCAACCACAACCTCCTCTCCGCTGCGGGCGGGTGGACCTCACCGTCACCAGCGCCTTCAACCAGCCGTTCCGTGCCGACGTCGTCGACCGGATGCTCGCCGTGCCGCAGGTCGCGTCCGCCAGCCCCGGGGTGCAGCGCGTCGCCCCCCTCCCGCGCAGCGTCGACGCACCACCGGACGCCCTCGCCCAGCTGGTGGTCGTGGGGATCGACCTGGCCACCGTCGGCAGCGTCCACGACTTCCCGCTCGCCGCCGGACGGATGCTCGCGGCCGGCGACAACGCTGCCGTCGTGCTCAACTCCGACCTCGCCGGCCAGCTCGCGCTCGGCGTCGGCGACCAGCTCGTGCTGCCTGCGGCCGGCGGCACCGCACGGTTCCGGGTGATCGGGCTGCTCAGCAGCGTCACCGTCCCCGGCCAGGAGCAGGTCTACCTCACCCTCCCGGCCGCCCAGCAGCTGTTCGGGCTCGGTGCACGGATCACCCAGGTGGAGGCTGCGTTCACCCCAGGGGCCGACCGGGCAGCCACCGAGCAGGCGGTCGCGACAGCGCTCGGCCCGGACTACCAGGTGGGTGGGCTGTCCTCGCAGTCGACGCTGCTGGCCTCCCTGCAGACCGCAACCTTCGCCTTCAACATGTTCGGCCTGTTCGCCCTCGCCACGGCCGGGTTCATCATCGCCAACTCGTTCCGCACCGTGGTGGCGGAGCGGCGCCGCGACATCGGCATGCTGCGGGCCATCGGCACCCGCCGGCGCACCGTCATGGGCATGTTCCTCGTCGAGTCGCTGATCCAGGGCCTGATCGGGACGGCGCTCGGACTCGTCGCCGGCTGGGGCCTTGCCGCCGGCCTGTTCGCCGTGATGGCGCCCGATCTTCGAGAACGTGATGCACTTCCACGTCCCGTCCCCGATGTTCAGCCTCGGCACCTGGATCACCTCGATCCTGCTCGGGCGTCGGCGTCACCGTCGTCGCGGCGATCCTGCCCGCCCGCGCCGCCGGCCGGGTCACGCCGCTGGAGGCGATGCGGCCGCAGCTGGGCGAGGTCTACGAGCGACGCGTCGGCCGGCGCGCGTGGGTCGGCGTCGGGCTGGTGGTCGCGTCCCTGTTCGGGCTGACCACGGGCTCGTCGTCGCTGGTCGGGATCGGTGCGGTGGTGTTCCTGATCGGCATCGCCCTGGTGGCGCCGGCCGTGGTGAACCCGATCTCCAACTGGGCTGCCCGGCCGCTGGAGCTGTTCTTCTCCCGCGAGGGAGCGATCGCGCGCAGCAACCTGCAGCGCAACCCCGGACGCAGCGCGATCACCGTGACGGCGGTGATGCTCGGACTGGCCTCGATCGTCGCCGTGATCAGCATGGTCACCTCGATCTTCGCCGGCTTCACCAGCTACCTCGACAAGTCGCTGTCCGCCGACTACCTGCTGATCCCGCAGTCGATCATCCTCGGCCAGGGCAACGTCGCCGCCGGGCCCCGGCTGGCCGAGGAGGTCCGCTCGGTCCCCGGGATCGCGGCGGTCTCGACCCTGCGCATCACCCAGGCGAAGTCCGACGGTGGCGACGTGCAGGTCATCGGCATCGACCCGGCGAACTACCTCAAGGTGGCGGCCTTCGACTGGAACTCCGGTTCCTCCGACGCCGCCGTCGCCCAGCTGGGCAGCGGACGCTGGCTGATCGCCAACGGCATCTACGCCGCCCAGCACAACCTGGTGGTCGGTCAGGCCGTGCTGCTCGACACCCCGAACGGCCCCCGCACCTACCACCTCGCCGGGGTCGGCAACGACTACCTGAACGCGAAGCTGTCCACGCTGTACGCGTCCCAGGAGAACCTGCAGCGCGACTTCAACGTCACCACCGACATGCTCCTGATGGCCAACCGGACGGCGGCCGCCGACCCCGCAGCGACGAAGGCCCGCATGGACCGCGTCGTGGCCGGCTATCCGGCGTTCCGGCTGTACGAGTCCTCCTCGTGGCGGGCCGAGCAGCTGAAGACCTTCAGCCAGACGATCGTGATCTTCGACGTGCTGGTTGCAGCGCTCGCCCTGCCGTCGCTGCTGGCGCTGGTGAACACCCTCGCGATCAGCGTCCTCACCCGGACGCGGGAGATCGGCATGCTGCGCGCGGTCGGCGCCACCCGGCGCCAGATCCGCCGCATGGTGATGGCCGAGTCGCTGCTGCTGTCGGTGATCGGGACGGTGTTCGGCGCGGTCGCGGGGCTGTGGCTCGGCTACGCCCTCGTCGCGGCGATGAGCGCCGTCGGCTGGCAGATGCCCTACTCCTTCCCGTGGTCGGGGCTGCTGGCAACCGTGGTCGTCGGCATCACCTTCGGCGTCCTCGCAGCGATCGGGCCGGCGCGGTCCGCCGCCCGCCTCGACGTGGTGGCGGCGCTGCACCAGGAGTGAACCGGCCGGCAGCGGCCGACCGGATTTGCCCGGCCGACGCCGCTCCAGCCGCCTGTGCCCCTGCAATCTGCGATCGCCCGTGCAGATCCCGCCGCGAACGGTCGCCAGCTGCACCAAGAGGTGAGGGGTTGGGCGCACCAACACCGCTAGTAAAAGCGGGTTCACCCCTGTCGGAGGGCCACGGCACAGGGCAGGGTTGGCAACGAGGACAACGAAACGGCACATGGCCGGATCGGAAGCCTCGAAGGAAGAAGCAGTCGTCAACGCCGGTGGCTCACCCCCCCAGCCGTCCGGCACCCCCCGTGTCGTCTGCTTTCCCGAAGGACGCTGCATTCCCCCCGGTGCAGCACCCACGAAGTACCCGTTGTCCGGGGTCGGGTCCAGGTTCCCCCCGCCTGGCCCGACCACCGGCGGGACCTCACGACTTCCCCACCGCGATCACCCGCTGACTGCAGGCGCTGCCCGGAAGCGAAGACACGCAAAAGAAGGAGCCACCGTCCGGTCGGACGGTGGCTCCTTGCTCAGCGAACTCCAGGTCAGCCGATCAGGCTGGTGATGATGCCCTGGGCGAAGTACAGCACGAAGGCTGCCGCAACACCCCACATCAACGGGTGCACGTCCTTGGACTTGCCGCGGATCGCCTTGATCAGGGCGAAGGCGATGAAGCCCGCACCGATACCCGTGGTGATCGAGTAGGTGAACGGCATCAGCACGATGGTCAGGAATGCGGGGATGCCCTCCTCGGGATCCTCCCAGTTCACGTGCACGACCTGGCTCATCATCAGGAAGCCGACGAAGAACAGGGCAGGCGTGGCCGCCTCCGCGGGCACCAGCTGCACCAGCGGGGCCAGGAAGAGGCTCAGCAGGAAGGCAGCACCGGTGACGACAGAAGCGATACCGGTGCGCGCACCGTCGCCGACGCCTGCGGCCGACTCGATGTAGGAGGTGTTGGACGACACCGAGCCGAGGCCACCAGCGATGGCTGCGACGGAGTCGACCAGCAGGATCTCCTGCGTGTACGGCGGGTTGCCGTCTGCCTGCAGCAGGTCACCCTCAGCACCCACGGCGACGATCGTGCCCATGGTGTCGAAGAAGTCGCTCAGCAGCAGGGAGAAGACCAGCAGCAGGATGCCGATGAGCGCCCCGGGGCCGGCAGCGCTGGTGAAGGCACCGAACAGGTCGACGCGACCGAGCAGGCCGAGGTTGGGCAGCGCTGAACCCGCCAGCCAGCGCCGGGATGTTCTGGATCCAGCCGGTGGGGTTGACGACCGCGCCGGTCGCATCCTTCATCAGCGGCAGGGCGAGGAAGGCCTGGACGATGACTGCGATCACGGTCGCGCCGAGGATGGAGATCAGCATCGCGCCCTTGACCCTGCGCACGTAGAGCACGATCAGGATGAGGAGGCCGATCAGGAAGATCGCGATCGGCCAGCCGACCAGCGTGCCGTAGACACCCAGCTGCACCGGGGTGCCGCTACCGGGGCGGACGATGCCGGAGTCGAACAGGCCGATGAAGGCGATGAAGAGGCCGATACCGACCGAGATCGCAGAGCGCAGCGAGCGCGGTACTGCGTTGAAGATCGCCTTGCGGAAGCCGGTGAGCACGAGGATCGTGATCAGCACGCCCTCCCAGACGATCAGGCCCATTGCCTGCGGCCAGGTCATCTGCTTCACGATGGTGAAGGCGACCAGCGCATTCAGGCCGAGGCCGGTGGCGATGGCGAGCGGGAACCGGCCGTACACACCCATCAGGATGGTCATCAGGCCGGCGATCAGGGCTGTGGCTGCAGCAACCATGGCCATCGAGAGACCAATGGCCGGGCCACCGGCCGAGATCGGCTGTCCGGTGATCAGGTTGCCCTGAACATCGGCCTGTGTACCGATGATGATGGGGTTGAGAATGATGATGTAGGCCATGGTGAAGAAGGTCACCAGGCCTCCGCGGAGCTCCCGACCGAGGTTGGAGCCACGCTTGGTGACTTCAAACCATCCGTCGAGGCCCTTGTTGAGCTTCGGGGCAGGGTCTGCCGTTGTCGTTACAGGGTTCGCCATGGCGGAATGGTATGGCCCGACGGGGTGGCCATAGTGTTGTGTCCGTGACCCAGAACGCGCACCATCACAAGCCCTTGATGGTGCAAGCTCCTGTCCGTGCGCTGGATGCGGACGGAATGGCCGTCGTGAGCACCGGAACGGTGGCCTTCGCGATCGCTGCAGTGGTGTGCTGGTTCACCCGCGCCGACCTCGAAGCCATCGGAAAGCTGTGGTACCTGGGGGTCTCCCTCACCGGGACGGCGCTCGGACTGCTCGGTCTCGCCTTCGGTATCTACCGCAAGCTGCGCCGGCGCCGGCAGCTCTCCGTGCCGGCGGACGGATCAATCGAAGAGGCCCTCATCGACACTGACGGTGTCCCAGATCGGGAGTGACAGGTCGACGCCCTTGCTGGGCTCGACGACGTCGGAGTGACCTCCACAGCCGTGCTCGAAGCTGACCACTGCGCCGTCGCTCGGTGACAGTTCGTTGGTGCACACCCCGAAGAGCCGTCCGAGTCCGCCCGTGATGCCGACGAAGAAGCCGCAGGTCTGGCACGGCGCCGGGGCCTGCTGCGTCATCGGGTTGTCCGCGCCCCCGGGGCCGGCGAGCCAGCGCTCGGCCGCCTCGTCGCGTCCATCGATCGACAGCACACGCTCACGACCGAGGCCGAGCTCTGCGACGACCGCGCGCAGCTGGCTGGCTTCTGCGGGGTCGGCGTCGGCCGCGAACTCGCCGCCGGTGTAGCCCGGCACGAGCCGCACGTCATCGGGGGTCGTCGGCGCCAGCACGCCAGGCGTCAGGTCCTTCGGGCCGATGCGCTCGGCCCACGGCACCCACGCCGGGGCCAGGAGCGCGCCCTCGCCGGGCACCAGCGTGACCTCGGAGATCGTCACGACACGGGCGCGGGAGGCCCGGGCAACGGTCACCGACCACTGCCAGCCCGGGTAACCGGGGTGGACGCAGTCGAACAGGTGGGTGGCCACCCGGACGTCGTCGGCCTGGACGCCGCGGTGCTCGCCGACCTCCAGCACACCGGCACGACGGACGGCTGCGGCGTGGGCGAGTTCCACTGCTTCCGCGCAGGCCTCGTCCAGTTCAAGGGTGGCAGCCAAGGTCACAGCTCCAGTTCGTCGGCAACAGCGCGGAGCACGGAGGCCGTGCTCCCGCCCGTCTTGCTGTCGGGGTGGCGGCCGCGGCGATAGCCGTTGCCAAGGTTGTCGAGCATCTTGATGAGGTCCTCGACGATGATCGCCATCTGCTCCGGCGACTTGCGGAGGGCCTTCGACAACGACGGCGGCGCCTCGAGGAGGCGGACGGACAGGGCCTGCTCGCCCTTCTTGCCGTCGACGACACCGAACTCGACCTTCTGGCCGCGTTTCAGGGTGGTCACGCCGTCGGGCAGCGCGGCGGCGCGGACGTAGACGTCCTCGCCCCCGTCGTCCTTCGACAGGAAGCCGAAGCCCTTCTCCGCGTCGTAGTAACGCACCTTGCCAACCGGCATGATTCCTCACTCCTGATCTGAGCCGGCACTTCCCCATGCACCAGCCACACCAGCCTAACGGCTCCGTCATGCCGGGGCACACCGGTTGGGTCGGCTCACCCCCGGCAACCCGGGGACTCCGGCGCTGAGGCCGCCGGTTAACATGGGCGCATGGCCAGCTGGCAGGACGGACCCGAGTACGCGCCGCAGGAGCGTCCCGCAGCCTTCGTTGTGCCGCCGGCCCCGCCACTGATCGACCCGACACCTGCCCCAGAGGCAGCTGCTGCACCCCCGGAGGGCGAGCCGTCGTTCACTCCGCCGTCGAGCACGCAGCCCGACCTCGCAGCGCTCGTTCCCTCGGCAGCACCCGGGCGCAATCCGAACCTGCCGTTCGAGGTCGTCACTGCCACCGTCACGAGTGCCGGCGGCTGGGCGACGAGCCCTGCGGCTGCCGGACAGCCGGAACTGGCCCAGCGGATGCCGACGCAGCCGTTCGATGCGCCGGGCCCGACGCTTGAGCGGTTACCTCCCGGTGCAGCCGACCGTCGCACCCAACGCCCGGTCAATCCGGCACCGTTCCCGGCCCCCGGCACCCCGCAGTGGTTCGCGCCGCCTCCGGAAACCCGCGTCCCGGACGCACCGCCGTCGGTGACCATCGGCCAGATCTGGACAGCAACCACCGCCGGGGTGATGGTGCCGCTGATCATCGGGGCCCTGTTCAACTGGTTCTCCATCCTGATGCTGGCCCTCTCGTTCGCGCTCTCCGCACGCATCGCCTACCGCCATGACGCGGTGCGCCGCAGCTACATCGGCGCGCTGATCGTGGTCGGAGTGCTCGGGATGATGTCCATGCTGTCGGTGGGTTACAGCAGCGACCTGCTCTTCCAGAGCCTCTCCGACGGCGCGCAGTTCGCCTGCGTCGTGTTGTTCTTCGTGATCGGGCTCATCGTCGGTGCGGCCCTGCGGGCCGGCGAGCGCCCGGACCGGATGGGCTGATGTCGGCAACGTCCGACCAGCCAGAGGGATTCGGCACACCCTCCGGTGGCCAGCCGGGCTTCGCGCCTCCGCCGCCGGGTCCCACCCCGGCAGGTCCCACGGCAACAGGTCCCACCGCCGTAGGTCCCTCTGTGCCGGGTCACACCGTGCCGGGTCCCGGCGCCTGGTCGCCGGCGGCGAAACCCCCGCTCGACGTCGCACCTCCGCCCTCGGGCAGAGGCCCGCACCACGCCCGCCGCTCCCGTGTGCGGTGGGTCGCAGCACTCCTTGCCGCAGGCCTTGTGCTGATCGGGATCCTCGGCGCACTGCCCCTTGTCCCTTCCACTGCGCCGACCCTGCCTCAGTCGTCGGCGACGACGCCGGCCGTCCTTGACACCGTGACCCCCTCAGCCGCCCCCGGATCGGCCAGCACGGCCACGAGTGGCGGCGACCTGGGCAGGCAGGTCACCTTCGCGACCGGAGCGGGGAAGGGCACGGTCACGGTGCGCAGCGCAGTGTGGACGGACAGCGGCGAGATGGCCCCCGAACCGGGGCGACGCTATCTCGTGCTCGACGTGACGATCAGCTGCACCGGTGGCACCGTCGGAGTCGACGCGCTGATGTTCCGCGCCACCACGTCAGGGGACCGCGAGCTTCCCGCCTTCGGGCCGGCGCTGTCCGATCCCGCTCGGTGGCCAGGTGCTGAAGTCGGGCGCAACGGCACGTGGCCAGGTGGGGTACGCGCTGGCGCCCGGCGCTGTCACCGTCCAGGTGCTCGACACGAACCTCGCACCGGTGGCCGAGATCAGGATCCCGGCCCCGTGAGCGAACCGTTCCGCACCCGGCGGTTCCAGGCTGTCGCGCCAGAACTGCGCCCGCACCGCAGCCGCAGCGCCGCCCGGGTGATCATCACCGACGGCGACAGCGTCCTGCTGCTGGCCGACACCGATCCCGGCCTGCCGGGGACGCGCTGGTGGGTCACCCCCGGCGGTGGCATCGACCCGGGTGAGACGCCACTGGACGCGGCCGTCCGCGAGATCGAGGAGGAGACCGGGCCTCGTCGTCGACGCCGCACGGCTGCTCGGGCCGGTCGCGACCCGCACGGTCGTGCACGGGTACTCCGACCAGGTGCTCAGCCAGACGGAGGCCTTCTTCGTGCTGACGGTGGCGGAGACGTTCGATCCCGACGCTGCCGGCCTGACCCCCGACGAGCAGATCACCCTCGACGGCTGGGCGTGGCATCCGCTCGACGACCTCGCGAGCGTTCCCGAACCGGTCTGGCCGTCCGACCTTGCCGCGCTGGCAGCCCTCGGCACGATGCCGGAGCGCTGGCCGGTGGATCTCGGCCGAGTCGAGGAATCAACGCTCCCACTAGACTGACGAGAGTGCATGACGTCCCCCAGACCACTGATCTCCCGGTAGACCCAAGCGCGAACCAGCGGCTGCTCGAGCGTTTCATCTGGCTGTCGATCGCCACAGCCGTCGCCACGGTCGTGATCAAGGGCATCGCTGCGTACATCTCCAACTCCGTCGGCCTGTGGTCGGACGCCATGGAGTCGACCGTCAACCTCGTCGCAGCCCTGGTAGCCCTCTGGGCGCTGCGGCTGTCGGCCAAGCCGGCCGACCACAACCACGACTTCGGCCACGGCAAGGCCGAATACATGTCGGCGGCGGTCGAGGGCAGCCTGATCTTCGTCGCAGCCGCCGTGATCATCTACAGCGCCGTCCAGCGGCTGCTCGTGCCGGCGGAGCTGGCACAGCTCGACGTCGGCCTCATCCTTTCCGCCGTGGCAACCGTGCTGAACCTTGGCACCGGCCTGCTGCTGGTGCGCGCCGGACGCACGCACCGGTCGATCACACTCGAGGCCGACGGCAAGCACCTGCTCACCGACGTCTGGACCTCTGTCGGTGTCCTCATTGCGATGGGCCTGGTGTTCCTCACCGGCTGGAAGATCCTCGACCCGATCATCGCGTTGCTGATGGGCCTCAACATCCTGTTCACCGGCTACCGGCTGGTGCGACGTTCGGTCGTCGGTCTTCTGGACGGCACGCTGCCCCCGGAGGAGGTGGCGACGGTCTCCACAGCGCTCCAGAGCGTGTGTGAGGACCCGCGGGTGGAGATCACCAACGTCCGCACCCGGGAGTCGGGTCGCCAACGCTTCGTGTACGCCACCCTCACCGTGCCCGGTTCATGGACGGTGAAGCGCAGCCACGACATGGCCGACGACGTCGAGGTACGCCATCGACTCGGCGCTGCCGGGCACGACGACCTTCGTCCACATCGAGCCCGCCGCCGAGTAGGCGACCTCCCTCTTCCCGAGCGAAGGTGGGGGTCAGGCGGTGGCGGCCCGGACCCGGTGACGGAGTTCGTCGTCGATCAGCGTCCGCCACGAGCGCACCAGCGCCTCGTCGACGTAGGCCTTGTAGGAGCCACCCGGACGCGCGGGCTTGCCGATGTGGAAGGCGCGGACGCCGCTGCGCGCGAGCCAGGGCACGTGATCGGGGTGCAGGCCGCCGCCGGCCATGATCACCGAGGCTGCCCACGGGTCACCCTTGGCCCGGTCGAGCAGGTCGCTGAGCCCGTGCTCCACGTCGCGGGCGGAACCCGCGGTGAGCACCTGGTCGAGCCGGGGAAGGTTCGCCAACGCACGCCCAGGCCTTCTCCTGCTCGAGGCAGGCGTCGATGGCACGGTGGAAGGTCCAGGGCCAGTTGCCGTCGCCGATGAGTTCGAGGATCACGCCCGAGTCCACGTCACCGAGGCCGTTGAGGAAGCCGAGCACCATGCCGTCCGCGCCGGCATCGGCGTAGCTGGACATCAGCCCGCGCAGCCGGACCGCCTCACCGCCGTCGGTACCGAAACCCTCGCGCAGCCGCACCATCGGCCGCACCTGGATGCTGGTGGCACGACGGATCTGGTCGACCAGCTGTGGGGTCGGCGCCATGCCGCCATCGTCAAGGGAGCCACAGACCTCGACCCGGTCGGCCCCACCAGCCTCGGCACGCTCGGCATCGGCCGGGTGCAGGGCGATCACCTCGAGCAGCCCGCTCATGGCTCAATGATGAGACCCCGACCCCCGGCCGCCCCGCAGACACGCCCTCACGACCCACCGGGACGCGCCAAGGGCCGGCCGCAGAAGCGACCGGCCCTTGGAGGACTAGCTGTGGGAGCAGTATGGACTCAGAAGTCCATGCCGCCCATACCGCCGTCGCCGCCGCCCTGCATGGGCTGGGCCTTCTCAGGCTTGTCGGCGATGACCGCTTCCGTGGTCAGGAACAGTGCCGCGATCGACGCTGCGTTCTGCAGCGCGGAGCGCGTGACCTTGGCCGGGTCGATGATGCCGGCCTTGACCATGTCGACGTACTCGCCGGTCGCGGCGTTGAGGCCGTGGCCGATCTCGATGTTGGACACCTTCTCCGCAACAACGCCACCCTCGAGGCCGGCGTTGATGGCGATCTGCTTCAGCGGTGCCGAGCAGGCGGTGAACACGATCTGCGCACCGGTCGCCTCGTCACCGACGAGGCCGAGGCCCGCGATGTTGATCTTGGCGGCAGCCTGCAGCAGCGCGACGCCACCACCGGCGACGATGCCCTCTTCGACGGCAGCCTTCGCGTTGCGGACGGCGTCCTCGATGCGGTGCTTGCGCTCCTTGAGCTCCACCTCGGTGGCAGCCCCGACCTTGATCACTGCAACACCGCCGGCCAGCTTGGCCAGGCGCTCCTGCAGCTTCTCGCGGTCGTAGTCGGAGTCGGAGTTCTCGATCTCGCGACGGATCTGGGAGACGCGGCCAGCGATCTGGTCGGCCTCTCCGGCGCCGTCGATGATGATCGTCTCGTCCTTGGTGACCTTGACCGAGCGGGCGTGACCGAGCAGCTCGAGGGTGACGGCGTCCAGCTTGAGGCCGACCTCCTCGGAGATGACCTGGCCACCGGTGAGGATGGCGATGTCGGTCAGCATGGCCTTGCGACGGTCACCGAAGCCCGGGGCCTTGACGGCGACGGACTTGAAGGTGCCCTTGATCTTGTTGACGATCAGGCCGGCGAGGGCCTCACCGTCGACGTCCTCTGCGATCACCAGCAGCGGCTTGCCCGACTGCACGACCTTCTCGAGGACGGGCAGCAGGTCGCGCAGCGAGGAGACCTTGGAGTTGGCGACCAGGATGTACGGGTCGTCGAGCACGGCTTCCATGCGCTCGGCGTCGGTGACGAAGTAGGGCGAGATGAAGCCCTTGTCGAAGCGCATGCCCTCGGTGAGCTCGAGCTCGAGACCGAAGGTGTTGCTCTCCTCGACGGTGATCACGCCTTCCTTGCCGACCTTGTCCATCGCCTCGGCGATGATCTCGCCGACGGTGGTGTCCGCTGCGGAGATGGAGGCGGTGGCTGCGATCTGCTCGCGGGTCTCGATGTCGATGGCCTGCTCGGTGAGCTGGGCGACGATCGCTGCGACAGCCTTCTCGATGCCCTTCTTGAGGCTCATCGGGTTGGCACCGGCCGTGACGTTCTTCAGGCCCTCGCGGACCATCGCCTGGGCGATGACGGTCGCAGTGGTCGTGCCGTCTCCGGCGACGTCGTCCGTCTTCTTGGCGACCTCCTTGACCAGCTCTGCGCCGATCTTCTCGTAGGGGTCCTCGAGCTCGATCTCCTTGGCGATGGACACGCCATCGTTGGTGATCGTGGGGGCTCCCCACTTCTTCTCCAGCACGACGTTGCGGCCCTTGGGGCCGAGCGTGACACGCACTGCGTCGGCGAGGATGTTCATCCCCCGCTCAAGGCCGCGGCGTGCCTCGACATTGAATTCAATCAGTTTCGCCATGTTTGTTTCGGCAATCCTTTGGCGTCTAGGGGCGTGTGGCCCCACGGGTGGACTCAGGTCTTCGTCTTGCCTCGATGCCCGCGACGGACGAACTCGGAAGCTCTCATCGAGTCAGACGGTGGCACTCTCAGCCTGAGAGTGCTAACCCCATGTTTAGCACTCTGACCTGTCGAGTGCAAACGTTCCGACCGCCTGGAGAACGCTGCAGGAAGGCGCGGAGACCCGGCACCGAGGCACCCCTCGGGCGGTGATCGTTCCCGCCAGAAAAGACCACCGCCCGGGGTGCCACCCCCGACCCGCGCCTGCCAAGGCACGGGCCGAGGGTGCCGGGCAGACGTCGTCGGGGGGTGGCGGCCCCGGGTCCGACGAGCTGCGCCGGCGGTCAGCTCGACGGCCCAGACGATCCGGTGGCTGCACGCAGCCACTCATCCCGGACGTGAGGGCCGGAACATGACCGGCCGTGACCGGGGGGGACCCGGCCACAGAAGTGACTCAATCGCCGCGATCTGTAGAACCGGTCAGGCAATTACCAAGATTCGGTCAAGGTTTCAGGTCGGGCGGGAGCGTCAGGGTGAACGTCGCACCCATGCCGTGGCCGGGGCTGGCTGCCGTCGAGGACGCCGCCGTGCGCGCGGGCGATCTCGGAGCTGATGGCCAGCCCGATCCCCGTCCCGCCGGCGTCGCGGGCGCGGGCTGTGTCGGTGCGGTAGAAGCGCTCGAAGACATACGGCAGGTGTTCTGCCTCGATGCCGTCGCCGGTGTCCGTGACGGTGAGGACACCCCCGTCCGGCCCGACGGTCGCAGCCAGGCGCACGAGCCCGCCGGACGGGGTGTGCCGCAGCGCGTTCGACAGCAGGTTCGCCAGGACCTGGCCGACCCGCTGGGCATCGGCCCGCACTGTGCCCGGCGGGTGCGCCGTCGACCTCGAGGCGCACGCCCTTGGCTGCGTAGGCCTCGGCTGCGGCAGCCCGCGCCTTGCCCAGCAGGTCGGCGACGTCGCAGGGCAGGGGATGGACGGCAAGGCCACCCTCGGCGTCGGAGATGTCCCGCAGGTCGCCGGCCAGCCGGGTCAACCGGTCGGTCTGTTCCGTGAGGGTGGCCAGCGTGGGCAGGTCGGGCTCGAGGACGCCGTCGGTCACGGCCTCGACCGTGACGGCGAGGGACGCGATCGGGGTCCGGAGTTCGTGGGCGAGGTCGGCCAGCAACCGCTTGCGGGCCTCCTCGGACTCCTGCAGTTGCGCGGCCATGCTGTTCAGGCTCGTCGCCAGCAGGTCGATCTCCTCACCAGCACTGCCGGCGTCGACCCGTTGGGCGTAGTCCCCGGCGGCCACCTCGCCGGCGAACTCGGCGAGCTGCCGCAGCTGCCGCCGCAGCGGACGCACGGTCGCGAGCCCGATCGCCACAGCAACCACAGCCGCCACCACGACAGCGACGGCCAGCGAGACCCACAGGGCCGAGGTGAACGCCCGATCGGCGTACACCAGGTCCTCTGCACTCGTCAGCGGGCCGTTCTCCACCAGGTGCAGGTGGAAGAGGCTCGGGCCGACGGTGCCGGCGACGATGCCGACGGTGACCAGCAGTGCTGCCCCGACGGCCAGTTGCCCGAGCAGCAGCCGTCCGTAGAAGGTACGGCCGAACCGCTCCCCCGGCCTCAGCCTCGGCATCCCCGCGCCGTTCTCATCCCTGGCCCATCCGGTAGCCGACCCCCCGCACCGTGACGATGTAGCGCTGCTGGGTCGGCCCGTCCCCCAGCTTCCTGCGGAGGTTGGCGATGTGGACGTCCACCAGGTGCTCGTCACCGGTGCCGACGTCGCCCCAGATGGTCTCGATCAGCTGGTGTCGGCTGAAGGCCAACCGGGGCCGCTCGGACAACACCGACAGCAGGTCGAACTCGGTGGGGGTCAGGTCCAGTGGCGACCCGGCGACCCGCGCGTCGCGCGCGTCGGCGTCCACCTCCAGCTCCCCGAACCTCCGCACCGGACGCGCGGCCGCACCGCCGGTGCGCGGGCGCCGCAGCATGGTCTGCACCCGGGCGACGAGTTCGCGGGCGCTGAACGGCTTGGTGACGTAGTCATCGGCCCCGACCGACAACCCGATGAGTACGTCGATCTCGTCGGTGCGGGCGGTGAGCATGATCAGGTAGCAGTCGCTGAAGGTACGGATCTTGCGGCACACCTCGACGCCGTCGAGGCCGGGCAGTCCGAGGTCGAGGATGATCACGGTCGGGTCCTCGGTGCGGGCGAGTTCGACGGCTTCGACGCCGTTGCCGGTGATCGTCGTGCTGAACCCGGCCCTCTCGAGGTAGGACGCGACGACCCCCGCGAGCACCGGCTCGTCGTCGACGACGAGCACGTGGCCGAACCTGCCGGTTGTCATCGGGCCCTCCCTCGGTCAACCCAATGGTGGCATCCCGGCCTCAGACGAAGGGCAGAATGGCCCCATGTCGGGAAGCGTCAGCACTGCGCACCGGGTGCGGGCGGTCGGCAACGCGCTCAACCTCTCGACCGTCGCTCGGGCTCGGGCTGGGCTGGGCCGGACGGGCCCGGCTGCGCCGCGGCCCGGATGCCCTGGTCTTCGCCGAGGGCTACCGGTTGCCGCTGCCGAAGGCCTCGGCGTTCACCGTCGGCAACGTCGTGCTGGTGCCGGGCGGCACCGCGGCTGCGGTTGAGGCGCGCCAGCCAGGGACGCTCGCGCACGAGGCGGCGCACACGTGGCAGTACTTCGGGCTCCTCGGGCTGCCGTTCCTGCCGTTGTACGCGGCTGGCGGCGGGCTGGTCGTGGCTGCGCACAGGCGACCCGGCCTCAGCGAACTGGTTCGAGCGCAGCGCTGGACTGGTGCGGGGCGGTTACGTTGAGCACCCGGTCGACAACGCCGGCTTCCTCGCGCGTTGCGCGGGCGGTGGGACCGGCGCAGTCGGACTAAACGCGCAGGTTGACGCCCAGCCGGCGGGCCGTGCGTTCCTTCTGCCGCGAGGACCGCAACCGCCGGAGACGCTTGACCAGCAGCGGGTCGTGGGCGAGGGCGGCCTCGGAGTCGATCAGCGCATTGAGCAACTGGTAGTACCGGGTCGGCGAGATGTCGAAACGCTCGCGGATCTCGGATTCCTTCGAGCCGGGCAACGCCCACCACTGCTTCTCGAACTCGAGCAGCGAAGCCTGCTGTTCGGACAGGCCCGCGGTGGAGACAGGCATCGGATCGGACATGGCCTCAGGATAGCCCGCGAACCACATCGATGTCATTCAGGTTGTGCAGCGGCTTTCCACACCTCGGATAGACTCGGCCGCGGCCTGAGGCCCCCACCCCTGGCAGTCAACAGATGAGGATCCTCGATGCAGGTTCTGCACGGCACGTTCCAGCACTACGCGTGGGGAACCACCGATGCCATCCCCGAATTGCTGGGCCAGCCGGCTGACGGCAGGCCCGTCGCCGAGTACTGGCTGGGCGCCCACCCGCTGGCCCCTTCCGAGGTGGACGGCGAGCGGCTGGATGCGGCTCGTGGCAGCCACTCCGTCGGTGATCGGCGATGCCAGCAGGGCTGTCTTCGGCGACCGGCTTCCCCTACCTCGTGAAGGTGCTCTCCGCCCGGCACGCCCTCTCGCTGCAGACGCACCCGTCCCGCGAGCAGGCGGAGGAGGGGTTCGCCAAGGAGAACGCAGCCGGGATCGCCACCGACTCCCCCGAGCGCACCTACCGGGACGACTGGCCCAAGCCCGAGCTGCTGGTGGCCCTCACCGAGTTCCACGGCCTCGCCGGCTTCCGCGACCCGAAGCGCACGGCTGCCCTCTTCGGCGGCCTCGGCGTCGCAGACGAGCTCGCCTCCGTGATCGGTCCGCTCACCGAGCGCAAGGGTTCGGCAGCGCTGGCGGAGGTGTTCCTCGACGTGCTCAGCCTGAAGGGCGAGCGCGCCCGCCTCTCCGAAGTGGTCTGCGCTGCAGCCATGCGGAGGAAGGACTGCTCCGGGCGAGCTCGGCGAGTTCTCCCGCACGATCCTCGAACTGGACGAGGTGTTCCCCACCGACCCCAGCATCATCGCCGCAGCGCTGATGAACCGCGTGACGCTGAGCCCCGGCGAGGGCCTGTACGTTCCGGCCGGGCAGATGCACGCCTACCTCTCCGGCACCGGCGTCGAGGTGATGGCGAACTCCGACAACGTGATCCGGGGCGGGCTCACCAGCAAGCACGTCGACGTCGGCGAGCTGGTGCGGGTCGTCGACTTCGAACCGTCCACCCCGAAGCCGATCCAGCCGGTCGCAGCGCGCGACGGCGTCGAGAAGTACCCCACGCCGTGCCAGGAGTTCGACGTGTGGCGCGTCACCCCCGGTTCCGTGCCCGGCACGATCAACCTTCCGGGAGCGAAGTCGGCACGCATCCTGCTGCTCACCGACGGCGAAGTGGAGCTCACCAGCGGGACCGAGCACCTGCGGCTCCGGCGCGGGCGAGGCCGCCTTCATTCCCGCCACCGACCCCACGGCAACGATCAGCGGGGACGGCGTCGCGTTCATGACCGCCTCCGGCCTGCGCTGAGGTGTCCCGGCCACCCGCCGTCCTCGCCGAAGCCCTGCGCGTCCTCACCGAGTCCAGCGCCCGGGCTGTCGTCCTGATCGACGGCGGCGCGGGCTCGGGCAAGACGACGCTCGCACGGCGACCTCGGCCGACCACTGGCCGGCACAGGGTGTCGTGCAGGTGGTGGGTCTCGACGAGCTCTATCCCGGCTGGGGCGGTCTCGCTGCCGGCGCGAAGGCCGTGCCCGACCTGATCCGCGGCACCGGCTTCCGCACCTGGGACTGGCGTCGCAACGCCCCCGGCGACTGGCGTCGGCTCAATCCCGCACAGCCACTGATCGTCGAGGGCTGCGGTGCGATCACCGCGGCCAGCCGCGCCCTGGCCGGGCTGGCGGTCTGGCTCGAGGTGGACGAGGCCGCCCGGCGACACCGTGCCCTGGCAAGGGACGGCGCGGAGTTCGCCTCCCACTGGGACGACTGGGCGGCCCAGGAGGCCGTGCACTGGTTGTCCGACCGGCCCTGGGACCTCGCCGACCACGTCATCAGCGCACGGAGTCTGACACCCCGGCCCGGTGCTGGCACAATGGTCGCCGGGTCATCCGACCACGCCGCGTTAGCTCAGTTGGTAGAGCTCCGATCTTGTAAATCGGTTGTCGGGAGTTCGATTCTCCCACGCGGCTCCAGCGCACGACCCGTGCGATTTGCCCGTCCAGCTGCTTCGACCTACCTTCGAGCCATGACGCACCCCGCCGGCCAGTGGCAGCAGATGATCGCACGCGACCCGGGCCACTCG
The DNA here is from genome assembly GCA_963773595.1 of uncultured Actinomycetota bacterium. Lineage (GTDB taxonomy): Bacteria > Actinomycetota > Actinomycetes > Propionibacteriales > Propionibacteriaceae > Propionicimonas. The sequence goes on along the minus strand of CAVZBQ010000004.1, from coordinate 462,212 downwards.
GCCCGCTACGTCGAGCGGTTCAAGCTGCTCGCGGCCCAGGGCCAGGACCTCCACGGCGAGGCCCGCCTGATCGATGCGATGGTCGGACGCGAGTCCACCATCCTCGACGCCGGCTGCGGCCCGGGCCGCCACGCCGGCTACCTGCACGCCGCCGGGCACCGGGTGGTGGGCGTGGACGTCGACCCGGTCCTGATCGCCGCGGCGGAGGCGGACTCGCCGGGACCGGACTACCTCGTTGGCGACCTCGCAGGGTTCGAACTGCCGGCGGAATGGCCGCAGGCCTTCGACGCGATCCTCTGCGCGGGCAACGTGATGACCTTCCTGCACCCGGACACCCGCGTGCCGGCCCTTGCCGGCATGGCCGCGCGGCTCACGCCGACGGGGCGGGCAGTGATCGGGTTCGGTGCCGGTCGCGGGTACGACTTCGACGAGTTCGTCGCCGACGCCGCGTCCGCCGGCCTTGCGCTGGAGCAGCGCTTCGGCACCTGGGACCTGCGTCCGTTCACGCGTGCAGACGCGCAGTTCCAGGTGGCGGTCCTCAGCGCCCGCTGAGGTCCTTCTCTGCGTCCGTCGCTGCCTGCTTGCGCTGCTTCCACCAGATGCTGACCACCATGACGACGAGGATGGCGACCGAGACCCACACCAGGTACTGGCCGTAGACCTCCATCACCTTCACTGCCGGCTCGCCGATCCAGTAGCCGAGGGCGAGGTAGGCGCCGTTGGTGATGAACGAGCAGATGACCGACACCGTGAGGAACTTCCGCAGGCTCGTGCCGGCCTCACCGAGGACGACGAGGATCACGCCGCGCGGCAACGGGATCGGCAGGAAGCCGACAGCGATGGCCAGCACGTCGTACTTGCGGGCGAACCGCTCGGCGCGCTCGTTGGCCCGCCGCACCCGCGGCGAGCGACCCGACCAGGCATCGATGAGGTTGCGTCCCCAGAGCCGCCCGGCCCACCAGTAGATCCAGTCGAACTTGATCAGCCCGAGGGTGCCGAGGATCCAGACCAGCGGCCACCACGGGTCACCGGTGGCAGCGCGGGCGCCCGACGAGGACGAGTCCCGTCCACGAACCCATGCTGGCCAGCACGTGCGGGCGCCAGCCCGGCGAGGGTCGGACGGAGCACGTTGATCACGATGGAGTAGACGGCGACGACGCCCAGCCAGGTGAAGCAGGCGATGTCGCTGGGGGTCGGCTTGTGCTTCCACGGCAGCGACGGGTCCTCCCACCACTCCGGGGCCGTCGTCGACTCGGCCGGCGGACCGTCGGGCTGGGCATCACTCACCCGCAGGAGCCTACCCTTCGCCTCGCCCCTGCCCGGGCAGCCGGGTGAGGAAGTGCTAGTCAGCGGCGCGCGTGTCACCCATTGGGGGGATTGAATCGAAGGCATGGCACATCCGGTCCGGCTCGTGCGAAGATGGGGCCCAGGTCGCGCACGCGACCGCTTCTCCACTACGGATCGTCGGGCACGTACCTGCCCGTGGAAAGGTGATGTTTGGCATGGCCACAGTTACTTTCAGTGATGCGACCCGGGTCTATCCCGGCGCAGACCACCCCGCCGTCGACAAGTTGAATCTTGAGATCGGCGATGGCGAATTCATGGTCCTGGTCGGACCCTCCGGATGCGGCAAGTCCACGTCGCTCCGCATGCTCGCCGGCCTCGAAGAGGTGAACGCCGGCAAGATCATGATCGGTGACCGCGACGTCACCGACCTGCCGCCGAAGGACCGGGACATCGCGATGGTGTTCCAGAACTACGCGCTCTACCCGCACATGACCGTCGCGGACAACATGGGCTTCGCCCTGAAGATGGCCGGCATCCCGAAGGCGGAGCGTGACTCCCGCGTCCTCGAGGCCGCCCACCTGCTGGGCCTGGAGTCCTTCCTCGCCCGCAAGCCGAAGGCCCTCTCCGGTGGCCAGCGCCAGCGCGTCGCCATGGGTCGCGCCATCGTCCGCCAGCCGCAGGTCTTCCTGATGGACGAGCCGCTGTCCAACCTGGACGCCAAGCTCCGCGTCTCGACCCGCACCCAGATCGCTGCCCTGCAGACCCGCCTGGGCGTCACCACCGTCTACGTGACCCACGACCAGGTCGAGGCCATGACGATGGGCGACCGCGTCGCGGTGCTCAAGGACGGCATCCTGCAGCAGGTCGACAGCCCGTTGACCCTGTACGACCAACCAGCCAACCTGTTCGTCGCAGGCTTCATCGGCTCGCCGGCCATGAACCTGATCACGGGCCAGGTCGTCGAGGGTGGCGTCAAGGTCGGGGACTACACGGTTCCGGTCCCGCGCGAGGTGCTTGCCAAGGTCACCGACGAGAAGACCCTCGTGCTCGGCATCCGTCCCGAGGCCTTCAAGATCGCCACTGAGGGCGTTGGCCTCGATGTGGACGTGGTCGAGGAGACCGGCGCAGACGCCTACGTCTACGGCACCCTCTCCGGCCTCAACACGGACGAGAAGATGACTGCCCAGCAGATCGTCGCCCGCGTATCCGCACGGACGCCACCGCAGCGCGGCACCACCGTGCGGCTGGCCCCGTCCGATCCCTCCAACATGCACGTCTTCTCCGAGAAGACGCAGGAGCGGTTGAGCGCCTAGCAGCAACACAGGCTGAGGCCGGTCGGGGCAACCCGGCCGGCCTTCGTCTTTGCTCGTCGGGTCAGGTGACGAGCCGGCCGGCCCTCACCGGATGAGTCCGACCGGGCAGTGCGAGTGGGCCATCACGCCACGAATCGAGCCGCCGAGGACGGCGTGGTGCCGATGGACCCCGAGGATCAGCAGGTCGACGGCCCGGCTTTCCTCAACCAGTGCATCGACCGGGTTCCCGAGCAGCACGTCGACCTCGATCGAGGTCTCGGGATGCTTCCGGCGCAGCGGTTCGAGATGTTCCTCCAGGCCCGCCGTCGCCGCCGCGACGAACGCAGCACCCTCCACGCCGACCGTCTCCGCGACGACGTGCACGACGCGCAGCCGGGCGCCGCGCAGCGCCGCCTCCCGAACGCCCCATTCCAGCGCCGACTCGTGGACCGGCCGGGTGCTGACCGCCACAGCGACCACTCCCTGGTCGCCGGTCTTCTCCGGGGTCGACGCCGCCGAGATGACGATCACCGGGCAGGCAGCGTGCATCGCAGCGGCCAGGCTGGTCGAGCCGACGAACATGCGCTCCAGCCCGCCGAGTGAGCGGCGTCCCACCACGAGCAACCGGGCCTTGCTGCCCAGTTCAGCCAGGACGTCCCCCGGTCGGCCCGACCAGCACCTCGCCGGTCACCTGATCGGCAGGGAAGCCCTCCTTCTCGACCAGGCCCAGTGCCTCTGCGACCGCCGACTCGCCGGCGCTGGCGGAGGATGTCCGGGTCGATCACCACGTCCCAGGCGCCGCTCATCGGGCTCAATTGGTCGACAACATTGACGACCCACAGGTCTGCGTCGACCGATTGGGCCGCCCGCATCGCGTAACGGACGGCACGGAGGCCGTCCTTCGATCCATCCACACCAACCAGGACTCGGGACCGTTCTGCGACCCGATTCACACCGTTGTCGCTCATACTTCGACGATTCTCCGTTCGACGCCGGCCGTCAACCCCCTCCGGCGACCGACCTGCTGCCCTGCGCGATTCCCGGAACGTACCGAGGAGTACTGGCCGAGCGACGACCACAGGCGGACGGCTGCCATGCGCGCGGCATGCAAAAATGAACGGTGCCCCGATTCCTCTCGTCCCGCCCCGACTCACGGCTGATTCCGCTGCCGTGGGAGGTTCCGCTGGCCGACTGGCCGATCGAGTACCTCGTCGCACTCCCCCGCGGCATCTCCCGGCACGTGGTCCGCTTCATCAAGGTGGGCAACTCGGTGTACGCGGCGAAGGAGGTCCTCGAGGACCTGGCCATCCACGAGTTCCGGATGCTCACCGACCTGCACCGCACCGACACCCCCGCCGTCGAACCGCTTGCCGTGGTCACCGGCCGGCTGGACTCGGCACGGCGAGCCGCTCGACCCCGTCCTGGTCACGCGGCACCTGGAGTTCTCGCTGCCCTACCGCTCGCTGTTCGCCCAGGGCGTGCGTCCCGACACCGTCGGACGGCTGCTGGACGCCATGGTGGTGCTGCTGGCACGCCTGCACCTGGTCGGCTTCCTGTGGGGTGACGTGTCGCTGTCGAACATCCTGTTCCGCAGGGACGCCGGCGAGTTCGCCGCGTACCTCGTCGACGCAGAGACCGCGGAGATGCACGAGACCCTCACCGCCGGCCAGCGCGAGCACGACCTGACCATCGCGACCACCAACCTGTACGGCGAGTTCAGCGACCTCGAGGCCGGGCGCATGCTGGACGACTCCCTCGACCCGCTGAAGCTGGTGGAGTCGATCCTCACCCGCTACCGCGAGCTGTGGGCGGAACTGACCGGCGTCGAGGAGTTCTCCGACCAGGAGGTCTTCCGGATCGAGAACCGGGTGCGCCGGCTCAACGCGCTGGGCTTCGACGTTGCAGAGCTCTCGATCGAGACCTCCACCGACGGTTCGGTGATCCGCATCCAGCCGAAGGTCGTCGACGCCGGCCACCACACCCGCCGCCTGCTGCGCCTGACCGGGCTGGACGTCGAGGAGCACCAGGCCCGTCGCCTGCTCAACGACCTGGACACGTTCCGGGCGCGCACCAACCAGGGCCACGTCGACGAGTCCGTCGTCGCGCACCAGTGGCTCACCGAGTGCTTCCAGCCGGTCGTGACCGCCGTCCCGCCCGAGCTGCGCGGCAAGCGCGAGTCGGCGCAGATCTACCACGAGGTGCTCGACTACCGCTGGTACGCCTCCCAGCGGGAGAACCGCGAGGTGCCGCTGCTGGACGCGACCCACGGCTACATCCACGACGTGCTCCGCGCGCTGCCCGACGAGGCGATGACCGACACCCGCGCCATCGGCGAGGACCGGCAGCTGTCCAACCCGTTCGACCCGTCGCAGGGCTTCGTCGACGACGACGGCCCGATGCCGGTCGACCCCTGGGAGGTCGAGGACGACGAGCCCGTCGCTGCGCCCGGCTTCCTCGACATCGAGGCCCTCCGCGCAGCCAAGAAGGCCCGCTGACCCGTCAGCTCCCGACCCGCGCAAGCTGTGAGTTGGGCGCCGACATCGGCGCGCCAACTCACAGCGTGCGGGAGCTGCGAGCGGTGCGAGGTCTCGACGTGAACGGCGTCAGCCGTTCACCGAATAGACTGCGGCGGTGAGTTTCCGCCTGTATGACAGCGCCCGGCGCCAGATCGTCCCCTTCGAACCGCTTCGTGCGGGCGAGGCGTCGATCTACTGCTGCGGCCCTACCGTGCAGTCGGCGCCGCACCTGGGCCACATCCGCAAGGAGGTCAACTTCGACGTCCTGCGTCGTTGGCTGGAGGCGTCGGGTTACGCGGTCACGCTGATCACGAACGTCACCGACGTCGACGACAAGATCCTGATCAAGTCGGCAGAGGCCGATCGTCCCTGGTGGGCGCACGCCTACCTCTTCGAGGGCGAGTTCCACCGGGCGTTCCGCGCGCTCGGCGTCCGGCCGCCCACCTATGAGCCGCGCGCGACCGGGCACGTCCCGGAGATGATCGAGCTGATGCGCACGCTGATCGACAACGGTCACGCCTACGCTGCGGCCGACGGCTCCGGCGACGTCTACTTCGACGTGAAGTCGTGGCCGGCCTACGGCGAGCTCTCCGGCATGAAGGTCGACGAGATGGAGGCCGCGGAGGACGCCGACCCGCGCGGCAAGCGCGATCCGCGCGACTTCGCGCTCTGGAAGGGCCACAAGCCCGGCGACCCCGAGTCGGCATCCTGGGACACCCCGTGGGGCCGCGGGCGTCCGGGCTGGCACCTGGAGTGCTCCGCCATGGCCGGCAAGTACCTCGGCGAGGCCTTCGACATCCACGGTGGCGGGCTCGACCTGCGCTTCCCGCACCACGAGAACGAGCTCGCCCAGTCGCGTGCGGCGGGACGCCCGTTCGCGAAGTACTGGATGCACAACGCCTGGGTGACCCTCGCCGGCGAGAAGATGAGCAAGTCGCTGGGCAACACCGCCGACGTGCTCGCCGCCGTGGAGCGGCACGGCGGCCGGGCCATCCGGCTGTACCTCGCCGGCCCGCACTACCGCTCCTCGATCGAGCTCTCCGACGCCTCACTGGCCGAGGCCGCTGCGCAGCTCGCCCGGATCGACTCCTTCCTCGCCCGCGCCGGACGTGTGGTGGCGCCGGCAGAGGTCGCCGACCTCGGACCTGCAGCCATTCCCGCAGCGTTCGCTGAGGCGATGGACGACGACCTGGGCACGCCGGGTGCGCTCGCCGTCCTGTTCGGCACGATCCGTGAGGGCAATTCGCGATCGACGCGGAGAAGCCGGAAGCCGTGATCGCTGCGCTCACCGCCGTCCGTGCCATGCTCGGTGTACTGGGACTTGATCCCGCTGGCGCCCGAGTGGGCGCACGAACACAGCGACCGGTGGCGACCTGACGCCGGTCGTCGACGGGCTGGTGGCCGCTCTCCTCGAGCAGCGGACGCAGGCGCGGGCCCGCAAGGACTGGCCGGCTGCGGACGCGATCCGTGACCAGCTGGCCACCATCGGCCTCAAGGTCGAAGACACCCCCACCGGCCCTCGCTGGTCGTTGGAGAACTAGGAGCGTCATGCCAGGAAACAGCCAGCGCAAGGGCGCCGTCCGCAAGAAGGGCAAGACCACAGCCGCCGGATCGGGTGGCCGCGTCCGTCGCGCCCTCGAAGGCAAGGGACCGACCCCGCGCGCCGAGGATCGCCCGTACCACAAGGCCTACCGCTCGCGCGGTGCCGACGACTCGGCCAAGTCCTCCGGGCAGCGTCCCAGTAGCCGCAGGCCGTCCACCTCGCGCTCCGGAGCGCCGTCCACCGCTGGCAGCGACTGGGTGATCGGTCGCAACCCGGTCCTGGAAGTGCTGATGGCCGGGCTTGCCCGTGCGCCGCGCCTACGTTGCGGACGGGGTGGAGCGCGACGACCGGTTGCGCGACATCCTGAAGTTCGCGGCCGAGAACAACATCCCGCTGCTGCAGGCCACCCGCACAGAGCTGGACCGGCTGACCGGCGGCGGCGTGCACCAGGGCGTCGCCCTGCAGCTGCCGCCGTTCGAGTACGCCGACAACGAGGACGTGCTCTTCAACGCGCTCAACTCCGACACCCCGGGGCTGGTCGTCGCCTGCGACTCGATCACCGACCCGAGGAACCTTGGCGCGATCGTGCGCAGCGCGGCAGCGTTCGGTGCCCACGGCGTGATCATCCCCGAGCGCCGTTCTGCCCAGATGACGGCGGCGGCGTGGAAGACCTCAGCCGGTGCGGCCGCCCGCGTCCCCGTTGCGCAGGTCACCAACCTGAACCGGACGATCAAGGCCTACGCCGACGCGGGGTTCACCGTTGTCGGGCTCGCCGGTGAGGCGGAGACCGACATCGCCGGCTTCCCCGGCATCGACGGCCCGGTGCTCGTTGTCGTCGGGTCGGAGGGTGACGGCCTTGCCCGGCTCGTCCGCGAGAACTGCGACCTGCTGGTCACCATCCCGATCCAGCGCGGGTGTCGAGTCGCTCAACGCCAGCGTCGCGGCTGCGATCGCGCTCTACGAGATCGGGCGCGCACGCGCCTGATCTCTTCTCGAGCCCGCGGCAGAGCCGCGGGCGGTACGACGAGATCGGGCGCGCACGCGCCTGATCTCTTCTCGGACACTTCAGAAAGTCCGTCAGGGGACGCAACCAAACACCCTGTTGCCGCGTTATCTGTGTGGAGGGCCGGCGATCCCGATCGACAGAGCGCGCTGAAGCGTGCGACATCGTCCGAGGTTGCCGGATCTCCCGCGCTGGCGGCCATCGCTGGTTATGGTCGTGGGGCACGTTGAGCAATGGGCGACAACCACCTTGAGGTGGAGGGGGACGTCGCAACGGGCGGGGCAGTCATCGTGGGCTCCCCGCTTCAGACCCGGCCGCCGATTGGCCCCCACCCCGCAAGGACCACCTCGCCGGAGGAAGCAATGACCACTCAGCACGCCCGAGCGCGCACAGCACTCGTCCCACCGCCCTCATCAAGGGCACGCCGGCTCACCGCAGCGCTCGCCGCCGGCGTGATCGGCGTTGGCCTGCTCGCAGCCGCGACACCGGCGCAAGCCAACGGCACCCACTTCTTCTGCCCTGACAACACCCAGCCCTACATCCCCGTCGCGGAGGTCGAGGCCTTCACGCCCGGCGACACCGTCACCGGGCTCTCTGTCACCCACGGGACCACCCCGGAGGAGTTCTCCGGCACCTACATCGGTTACATCGACGACGGCATCGGCCTCGGCAAGGACCTGCTGCTGTTCAAGCTCAGCAGCCCTGTGATCGACGGCACCGGCGGCCTGAAGGCCGCGGGGATCTGGGCAGGGATGTCCGGGTCGCCGGTCTCCAAGGACGGACGACTGATCGGTTCGGTCTCCTACAGCCTCAACGCAGACAACCTTCCGATCGCCGGCATCACGCCGGCCGAGTACATGAGGTCCATCGGCACGACCGCGGTCAGTACGACGGCGAACCTGAAGGTCACCAAGGCCAACCTCAAGGTGTCGGCGAGTGGCGTCAAGGCGGCCGGAACTGCCCTGGTGGGCTCGACCCTCTCCCAGGTGAAGACGGTGAACGTGGCCGGCGGCGCAGGCGAGAAGCTGAACGCCTTCACCAACAGGACGTTCGCGCGCACGCCCAAGTCGGCCAAGGCCGGCATCATGCGCAGCGGCCAGCTGATGCCAGCAGCCGCCATGGACGCCGATCTCGACGTCCCGCTCGTCGCCGGTGGCACGGTGGCAGCGCTCTACGGCTCGGCAGACCTCATCGCCGGTGGCGTCGGCACGATCACCGCCGTCTGCGGTGACACGGTGTGGGCGTTCGGCCATCCCATGAACCTCAACGGCAAGACCTCGCTGTACCTGGCCAACGCCTCGACAGCGCTGATCGTGCCCGACGGCACCGGCTTCGTCGGTTCCTACAAGCAGGTCTCGAAGTTCGGCCCGCCGATCGGCATGATCACGGAGGACCGACAGGTCGGCATCCGCGGCACCATCGGCGCGACCAAGGGCTACGGCATCGACGTCACCGTGCAGAACCCTGCCGGCACGCCGGTGCACAGCTATCACGGCGACCTGGCCTACCAGGCCCTCAGCGGGTCGGCCATCGCCTACCTTGTCGGCCAGTCAGCCATCGACCAGCTCGACCAGTACGGCAGCGGCACCGGCGAGGTCACCTGGACGATCGACTACCGTCGCGCGGACGACTCGACGGGCAGCCTCACGAACTCGCAGATCGTCGCTGACCCGTACTACTTCCCCGACGCGATCGGCACCCCCGCGGCCATCGACGCCGCAGCCATCACCGAGAACGAGTTCGAGGACGTCACCATCACCGGCGTGACGGTGACGGTCAAGCTGCTGTCCGCCGACTCCTTCAGCTACAAGTCGTCCGCTGTGCTGGTGCAGACGAAGAGTGGCTCCTGGATCTCGCTGGACGGCAAGCGCCTCAAGGCCGGCAACACCTACTCGCTGCGTCCGCAGTACACCGTCAAGAAGAACGGCAGGAACGCGGGCAAGGTCAGCGGCACGCCCATTTCGGTGAAGCTGAAGTCGACGGCAAGGAAGAGCGGGACGTTCGCGTTCAACCCGGTGAACCAGCCCACGGAGAGCTGCGTCACGCTGCCCAGCGGCGACACCGTCTGCGAGGAGTTCGAAGGCACCAGCACCGACGGTGTCGAGAGCTTCGACGACCTGGTCGCCGTCCTCGACGACCTGCAGTCGGACAAAGCCGTTGAAGGCGTCCTGCACTACAAGCTGAAGAAGGGCTCGACGGCCCGCAGCTTCGAGTGGACCGGGCCCGGCGTGGTGAGCGACAGCGCAGAAGCGATGTTCACCATCAAGGCCTGAGCCTGGCGAACAACGGGGACGGTTCCTTCTTCCGCCGACTGGCGGATAAAGGAACCGTCCCCTTTTTGCGTCAGCCCCGGGCGACGGCCTCGAGGAGTGCTGCGTTGAACGCGGGCAGGTCGCGCGGGCTCCTGCTGGTGAGCAGGTTGCCGTCGACGACCACCTCGGAGTCGACCCAATCGGCGCCGGCGTTCTTCAGGTCGGTGGCGATCCGCGTCGTCGAGGTGAGCGTGCGCCCCTCGACGACGCCGGCCTCGATCAGGATCCACGGACCGTGGCAGATCGAGGCCACCGGCTTCCCCGCGTCCATGAAGGCCTTCACGAAGGCGATCGCCTTCGGGTTGGTGCGGATCTTGTCGGAGTTCAGCGTGCCGCCGGGAAGGACGAGCGCGTCGTAGTCGCCGGGGTCGGCCTCGTCGAGGGTGAGGTCGACGGTGAAGTCGTCGCCCCTGTCCCAGTCGCCGATCAGCGCCGTGATCGTGCCCGGCTCCTCACTCACGAGGACGGGCTGCGCGCCCGCGCTCTCCAGCGTCGCCCACGGCTCGGTGAGCTCCGGCTGCTCGACGCCCCGCTTGAGCAGGAACGCCACCTTCTTGCCACCCAGATCAGTCATGACCCCAACCTACCCACCGCTCGGCCCTACACCACGACGCTCCCGAAACGTGCCCTCGCTCCCGGAATTCCGGGAGCAAGCGCACGTTTCGGGAGCGAGGAGGCGGACGGTGCGGGGGCTTGGGGCACCCCTGTTGGCTACACGCCGAGCTTTGCCCTTCGGACGATCTCGCCGTCGGTGAAGTTGGCGCTCGGGCACGTGACCGGGCAGCGGCAGGATGCGCTCGCTGATCGCGTCGATGATCCACTCCGGCTGCGGGAAGAACAGGTCCTCCAGCTCCGGGGCGGGCGTGATGTGGTTCCGCGCACCGACGACGACCACCGGTGCGTCGAGGGCGTCGAAGGCCAGGTTCTGCAGCTCGTTGGCGACGGTCTGCAGGAACGAGCCTCGGGTCACGGCGTCGGAGGCGAGCACGAGGCGCCCGGTCTTCTTCACCGATGCGACGACGGTCTCGTAGTTCAGCGGGGCCACGTAGCGCAGGTCGATGACCTCTGCGGACACCCCGTACTTCTCCTTCAGGATGTCGGCAGCCTCGAGCGCCCGGTAGAGCGTGGCGCCGAGGGTTGCGATGGTCACGTCGGTGCCCTCGCGGCGCACGACCGGCTCACCCTCAGGGGTCTCGTAGTAGCCCTCCGGCACGCCGTCGGCCTCGAACTGCTCACCGATGTCGTAGAGCAGCTGGGACTCGAGGAACACCACCGGGTCGGTGCCGGCCAGCGCACGGTTGAGCATGCCCTTGGCGTCGGCGGGGGACGCCGGGAAGTACACCTTCAGGCCCGGGATGTGCGCAACGAGGGCCGACCAGTCCTGGGAGTGCTGGGCGCCGTACTTGTTGCCGACGCTCACCCGCAGCACCAGCGGCATCGTCAGCAGGCCTGCCGACATCGACTGCCACTTGGCCATCTGGTTGAAGACCTCGTCACCTGCGCGACCGAGGAAGTCGCAGTACATCAGCTCGACGACGGCCCGTCCGCCCGAGAGGGCGTAGCCGACGCCGGCGCCGACGATCGCTGCCTCCGAGATCGGGGAGTTGAACAGCCGCCGGTAGGGCAGCAGCTCGGTGAGGCCGCGGTAGGCGGCGAAGGCGCCACCCCAGTCGCGGTTCTCCTCGCCCCAGGCGCACATGGTCGGGTCGATCGAGTACCGGTGTGCCATGGCCTCGAACAGGCCGTCGCGGAACTGGTACATCTTCACCTTGGAGACCGGCTTGCCGCTCGCGTCGGTGGTCTTGCGGACCTTCTTGGCGATCGCCTTCACGCGGGCGTTCTCGGCCAGCGGCTCGAGCAGTTCGGGCTCCTCGCCGTGCCGAAGGCCTCGACGTGGCCGTTGGAGAGCATCTTCGACTCGATGTAGGTCGCGTCGACCCGCTCCAGCTCGGAGTCGTTGGACGCGAGCGCGAGCACCCGGGTGAGGCGCTCGATGATCCGCGCGTGCAGGTCCTCGACCTCGCTCTTGCCGAGCACCTTCTTGGACACCAGGAGGTCGGTGAAGCTGGTGATCGAGTCGGCCTGCTCCCAGGCCTCGACCTCTTCGCGGGTGCGGTAGCTGGAAGCGTCCGACGGGGAGTGGCCGGAGAAGCGGTAGGTGATGGTGTCGAGCAGCACCGGGCCCTTGCCGGCGAGCAGCAACTCCTTCTTGCGCGCGATCGCGTCGGCGACGGCCAGCGGGTCGTAGCCGTCCACGCGCTCGGCGTGCATGGCCTCCGGGTTCACGCCGGCGCCGACACGGGCGAGCATGTCGTAGCCCATCGTCTCGCCGTCGGTCTGGCCGCCCATGCCGTAGAAGTTGTTGAAGAAGTTGAACAGGATCGGGGGGTTGCCGCCGTCCTCGGGACGCCACAGCTGACGGAACTGGTCCATCGCGGAGAACATCATGGCTTCCCACACCGGGCCACAGCCCATGGAGGCGTCCCCGATGTTGGCGATCACGATGCCGGGCTGGCGGTTGACCCGCTTGTACAGCGCGGAGCCGTTGGCGATCGGGGCGGAGCCGCCGACGATGGCGTTGTTGGGCATGGAGCCGAACGGGGTGAAGAAGGCGTGCATCGAGCCGCCCATGCCCCGGTTGAAGCCCACCTTGCGGGCGAAGATCTCCGCGAGAGTGCCGAAGAGGATGAAGTTCTCGGTGAGGTCTTCCGCGCTCTCGTAGCCGATCTTCTCCGCGTAGCGCAGGGTGTCGCCGCCGAGGAAGCCGGTCATGATGCCGTTCAGCTTCTCGGCGTCCATCTTGCGGGCGGCGGAGAAGCTCTTGGCGAGGATCTCGCCGTGGCTGCGGTGCGAGCCGAAGATGTAGTCGTCGGCGTCGAGCTCAGCTGCCTGGCCGACGGAGGAGGCCTCCTGGCCCATCGACAGGTGCGCCGGGCCCTTGTGGTTGTACTCGATGCCCTGCCAGCCACCGTTGATCTTGATCGAGTTCAGCATCGACTCGAACTCGCGGATCGCGAGCATGTCGTGCAGCATCGCGACCAGGCCGTCGTTGCCGTAGCGCTTCTTCGCCGCAGCGAAGTCCTGCTTGTACTGATTGACCGGGATCGGCGGGACGGTGATCGTCCCGGCCTTGCGAACCTCTGCCGGGTTCACGGAAAGTGACTTGGGCATTTCTTCCTTTTCAGTAATCGGTGATCGAGCCTGTCGAGATCGCTGGCTGGGGTTTCGACAAGCTCGACCAACGGTGGCCGGGGCGGCCGGGGATTCAGTCTTTGAGAGCCCAGGCGGCTTCGCGGATGCCTTCTGAGACGGTCGGGTGGGGGAAGACGACCTGGCGCAGGTCGTCGATGGTCAGCTCGGTCTCGAGCACGACCGCTGCTCCCCAGATGGTTTCGGGGGCGTAGTTGCCGAGCATGTGGATGCCGAGGATGGCGCGCGTTGTGCCGTCGGCGATGATCTTGACCGCGCCCGGTGCGCGGACGCCGTTCTCTGCGATGAACCGGCCGGAGACGGCCAGCGGGACGGTGGTGGCGAGCACGTCGTGCCCGCGGTCCCTCGCCTGCGCCTCGGTGAGGCCGACGCCGGCGGCTTCGGGCATGGAGTAGACCGCCCACGGGATCGTGTCGGTGCGCAGCTTCTGGCCGGCGGCCTTCGCTGCGACGGTGTCGAGGATGTGGGCTGCTGCGATGTCGCCCATCCGGTAGGCGGCGTGGGCGAGCAGGCTGCGTCCGGTGACGTCGCCGACGGCCCAGACGTTCGGCAGGTTGGTGCGCATGGTGTCGTCGACGACCACGCCACGGGGCCCGACCTCGAGGCCGGCCTCCTTCGCACCCCAGCCGTCGACCAGCGGACGCCGCCCGACGGCCATCAGGACCAGGTCGGCCTCTGCGCGCTGCTCGGCGCCCTTCGCGTCCGTGTAGAGCACGGTGCCGCCCTCGATGCCGGTGACCTTGCAGCCCAGCTGGAACTTCACGGCCTTCAGAGCCTTGCGGAGCCGCGCGGCCAGGTCGTCGTCCATGAACGGGACGATCTCCGGCAGCATCTCGATGACCTCGACCTGGGAGCCGAACGCAGCGAACAGGGACGCGAACTCCAGCCCGATCACGCCGCCGCCGATGACGACCAGGCGCTTCGGGACCGACTCGACGGCCAGCAGGCCGGTCGAGTCGACGACCAGAGGGTTGTCCTTGGCACCCGGGATCGGGGGCATGGCCGGCACGGAGCCGGTGGCGATGATCACGTGGTCGGCGGTCTTCCGCTCACCGTCGACCTCGACGACTCCGGCCGACACGAGGGTGCCGTGGCCGTAGGCCACCTCGACGCCTGCCCGCTTCTCGGCCGCGCCGACGCCGGCGACGAGCTTGCCGACGACGTCGGCCTTCCACGCCTGCACCTTGGCCCAGTCGAACTCGACGCCGGTGGCGGTGATGCCGAACTGCTCGGAGTGCAGGGCGTGCTCGTACAGCTTCGCCGAGTTGAGCAGGCTCTTGGTCGGGATGCAGCCCACGTTCAGGCAGGTGCCGCCGAGGGCTTCCTTCTCGACCAGCAGCACCTTCTTCTTCGCATGCCCGAGCCGTTCGGCGGCGAGGTAGCCGCCGGGGCCCCCGCCGATGATGATCACGTCATAGTCAGCCATTGTTTCGGGCCCTTCTCAGCCGAGGACGGTCAGGTCGATGTCGGCCACGGCGGCGCACAGGTCCTTCAGGTACCTGGCGGCGTCCGCACCGTCGATCACCCGGTGGTCGGCGGTCAGCGAGAACCCGATCCGCTGCTCGGCACCCACCGTGCCGTCGGCGTTGATGACCGCGCGGGGGAAGATCGCGTCCACCCCGAGGATCGCCACCTGCGGCACGTTCAGCAGCGGGGTGAACGACTCGATGCCGAAGGCGCCGAGGTTGCTGCACGGTGAAGGTGGCGCCACCGAGCAGGTCGGGGCTGATCGAGCCGCCGATCGCGTCCATGGCCAGCTGCTTGGAGAACTGTCGAGAAGTCCCGCAGGGTCAGCGTCGTCCGCGAACCGCAGCGTCGGCACCAGCAGGCCGCGCGGGGTGTCGACGGCCATGCCCAGGTGGACGCTGGCGAACGTGCTGTAGTACGCCGTCGGACAAGTGCGCGTTGACCGTTGCATGCTTGGCGAGGGTCTTGACCGCCGCGTAGCCGACCAGGTCACCGAGGGTGATCGCTGCGAGCTCCGGGTCGGCGGCACCCTTGAGTCGCTTGCGCAGCGCCAGCATTCCGGCCGCAGGCGCTGTGGCGGTGTAGGTGAGCTGGGCGGAGGTGGCCAGCGAGTTCATCATCCGCTCGGCGATCACCTTGCGGATGCCCTTGAGCGGGGTCGTCGTGATCGCACCCGGGAACTCGAGGGCGTCGGCGGCCCTTCGTGACGGCCCGCTCGCAAGCTCACGAGCCTCCTCAGGGACCGTTTCGGTGGCGCGAGCAGCCAGGTCGGCGCGGGTGACGCGTCCGCCGATGCCCGAACCGGCAGCGCCGGGCACGAAGCCCTCGGCTGCGCCGCGGGCCCCAGCGGTGAGGCCAGGACCGGCGGCGATGGCAGCCTGCACGTCGCGCTCGATCACGCGACCCTCCGGACCGGTGCCGGCCAGCTGGCCGGCGTCGATGCCCTGGGACGCGGCCAGCCCGCGGGCCCGCGGGGAGACGCCAGCTCCACGCGTTCCCTGAGCTTGACGAAGGGTCGAGGGTGCTTCCGTCGGGCTCAGCGACCGCTCGCGGGCGTCAGCCACCGTCCCGGCCTCAGCGTGACTCGTCGACCTCGCCGGCCTCGCCGGTGGTCTGCGGGGGCAGGCCGGCGCCGGCCAGGTACTCCTCGACGTTCTCGCCCGGCTCGCCGACAACGACGATCGGCTGCTTCACCGGCACCTCGTCGCCCTCCTCTGCGAGCAGCGCCAGCACCGTCCCGGCGACACCGGCAGGCACCTCCATGGCCGACTTGTCGGTCTCGATCTCGCACAGCAGCGTCGCTGCGTCCACGACGTCGCCGACCTTCACCAGCCAGGTGGTGATCAGGCATGACTCCACCGTGTTGCCGAGCTGTGGCATCACCACTACCTGGGCCATGGGTTCTCCTAGTTCTAGACGATGCGGACGCTGAGGCCGCTGTTGTTGAGGTCGTTGCGGGAATCGACGGCGAGGCCGTCGTCGGTGATCACGCCGGTGAGCCCGGCGAGGTCCATGACGCTGACGAAGCCGGCCTTGCCGTACTTCGAGGAGTCGGCGACGAGCCAGGACTCGGCTGCGCGGGCCTTCATCGCCCGGATCACCTCGGCCCCTTCCGCGAAGCCGGTGGTGAGGCCGCGGCCGGCCGTGAAGCCGTCGGTGCCGAAGAAGGCGAGGCGCACGTTGAAGTCCTCGATCGTGCGCAGCGCCACCGAGCCGACCATCGACTCGCTGGTGCGGTTGAAGGAGCCGCCGGTCAGGATCACGGTGAGCCCGGGATACACACGGGCGTGCTGCACGACGAGCGTGGAGTTGGTGAGCACCTGCACGCCGCGGCGCCCGCCGAGGTGGGTCACGATCTGGGCGCAGGTGGTGCCGGCCTCGATCATGATCAGGTCGTTGTCCTGCGACCAGCTCCGCAGCTGCTGCGGCGATCCGGTCCTTCTGGACGGTGTGCTGCAGCTGGCGCTCGAGGACGTTGCGGTAACCGGTGGCCTCTGCGCCACCGTGGGTGCGGGCCAGCAGGCCGCGTTCCTCCAGGCTGCGCAGGTCGGTGCGGATCGTGACCTCCGAGACGCCGAGGTCCCGTGCCAGCGTCCCGACGGCGAGCGAGCCATCCCGGGCCAGGCGCCCGAGGATGTGCGTCTCGCGCCCCGTGCGCTCGATCGACATCGATCGGTTCCTTTCGATTTGCTTTCGATCTATCTGTTTTACCGATTCAATCGTAAGCCAATCCGTCGCGCAAGCCGCAAGCGAGTCGGTCCCCTTCGCCGGACAAACGGCACAAGCTGTGACCTTCCCGCCCGAAGTCGGCGGAAGGATCACAGCTTGTGCTGCAGAGGGGAGGGTCAGATCAGGCGAGAACGCCGATCTTGTACTTCTTCAGGGTGGAGTTCGCCCTGCCGCCGGTGCCGTGCTGGCCACGGAACTTCGACGTGGCGTTCTTGCCACACATCGCGATGATCCGCTTCTGGCCACCGGGGTGCTTCTTGATGAAGGACGTCAGCTTGTACACGTTCTTGCCGACGACACTCCAGCAGTTCGACTTCGTGTGGTGCTTCTTCACCGTCGCCATCGAGTACTTCTTCACGGCGAGCGTGGTGACCACGCCGGTGCCGGAGTCAGCGACGACGGTGGTGCCGGCGACGGCAGCGCTCTGGGCGGCGGGCTGGGTCGGGGCGGAACACGCCGTCAGGGAGAGCGCCATGGCGACGGGAATCAGGATGGCCCTGACAAGGGCCGATTTGAGGATGGACATTGCTGCCTCTCGATCATTGGCACCTGCTGGGGGGCAGGCACCATCCGGGGGATTGGCGTGGCGTCGTCGTCCCCGCACGGAACGCCACGACTGCAGGCTAGGGACAAGCGCGCAATGCCGTCCTCAACGCAGCATCAAGTCCGGGTCAAGCCACTCCTGTTCCACACGTCACAAGGCCCGAGGCGGGGGCCGGTGTCCCCCGGGCGGGGTCTGGAGACACGCCCGGAGCTTCCCCTAGCGTGTCGGCGAGGCCTTCTCCCAGGGGTTCCGCCGACTCCGGGAGCGTGATGTCCTCCGACCGAGCTGGGGGCAGCCGGGAGGCATCGTGTTGCTGAGGGGTGGCTGGAGATGGGATAGCTTCCGCGCCCACTCCCCAGCAGGCCAGGCGTTCACCTCAGCGATCAGATCGCGCGGACCGAGTTGTTGCGCGCATCGTGCGTGAGCTCGACCAGCCCCAGTTCCTCCAGCAGCGGCGGCAGGTACATCCCGAAGCGTCCCCGATAGCCCTTGCGCAGGCCGTACCAACCGCCCACCGGGTTGTCCTCCGCACGTCCCCAGGCCTCGACAGAACCGGGAGCTGCGGGCTTCAGCTCGTCGGCCGCGCCGAGAGGCACCCAGTCGCCCTGCTCGCGGAGCCAGGCGTGCAGGTCCTCGATCGCCTGCACGTGGTAGCGCAGCGTCGTCGAACCCACCTGGCAGACGAGTGCCGGCGGATCCGCAGCCTCGTCGCGGTACATCGTGTACTCGCTCGACCCGGGCGCTGTCGTCAACTGCCAGGGGTCGTCCTTGGTGCCTGCGCCGCTCATCGTTCCCTCCGGAAGACGCCGCGAACCCCACTGGCTCGGTCGTCCGGCATCAGCGTGCCCGGTGTCGCGCCCGGCCACCAGAGGCCGGGCGCGAAGTACTGAGGGCCGTCAGGCCTGGCTGGCCAGGAGTGCGGCCTCGGCCGCCTTCGTCCAGCGCCCGTCGACCATGGCTGCCGCGACGGTCGGGAGCTTGTCTGCCAGCTCGTCGAGCGCGCACCATCCCGAGGTCGGGCAGCATCGGGTAGACCATGATCTTGCCGCCGGAGGTGCGGTTGGTGACGCGCATCGATCGCCGTCGGCCACGCCGGCCATGCCGGTGACCGCCCACAGCGACACGTTGGTGTCGAGGGTGCCGTCCTCGACCTTGGCGAGCATGGTCTCCATGTCCTGGATCCGCGAGCCGGACGTGCCGACGAGGTAGATGCCCTTGGTGGCGATCGCGGTCAGGTCGAGCTCCGCCATCGTGCCGATCGCGAACCCGGCGAAGGCGTTGACGATCGCACCGTCGGTCGAGATGTCGACGGCCTGGGCGATCAGGAACGGGCGCCGGCACCATGGCGGCGACGTAGGTGTAGCCACCCTCCAGCGGCTCGGTCTTCGAGTTCCGGAAGGTCGCCGGCACGCCGTTGGCCTCCGCCACCGGCGCAACGACCGCTGCGAGGTGGGCGAGGCGGGCGTCGTCGACGTCCACGGCGTCCATCGAGATGCCGGGGACGCCGCTGACGGCGGTACGGACGGTGTGCATCAGCCCCATCGGGCCGGCCGCGCCGACGATGGCGATGCGGTCGCCCTCGCGCAGCTCGCACTGGGCCGGGATCCTGGCGTAGCCGTCGGCCGCGTTCGTGCCGGCGGTGCCGGTGTAGCGGATCAGGTCGTAGTGGACGCGGCCGACGTCGATCTTGCACGCGGCGATCGAACGCCCCGCCGGCCAGCACGACGTCGAGGACGCCACCGAAGCCGATGTGCGAGCCCGAGCGCCTCGACGGTGTCCGCGTCCGCGCCGACGTAGACGATGTCGTCGAAGGTGCCCTCCAGGTCGTCGACGGACGCGACGCGGGTGGCGCCCGGCGACGTCAGCCGCGCCGACGACGGTGATCGATGCCGGGAGCGGCCTGTGCGACCAGGTCGTCCAGTCCGTCGACGGCGTCGGCGACGACCAGCAGCCGCCCGCCGGCCTTCAGGGTGGTGCGCTCGCCCCAGGCGTAGGCAGCTTCGACGCAGGCCCACGGTTCGATCAGGGCGACAGCCGACGCCGACGGGCCGTCGCTCACCGGGATCAGGAAGCGCTCACCGGTGGCGGGATCCATGATCACGCGCTCGTCGAGGACCACGTACTCCTGCAGCGCGCCCTCGAAGTTGTAGCCGAAGGCAGCGTTCGAGCTCGCGGTCGGCAGGTGGCGGTAGTCGGTCTGCACCAGCACCCGCTCCCCCACCTGGTGATGCCGCACGTCGGAGCCGACGGCGACGATGCGTCCCACCGGCTCGTGGCCGGGGACGACCGGGCTCCGCGCCCGGCTTGTAGCTGGGGATCTCGGCCAGCTCGGCCGGGGTGAGGCCGCTGAGCACCTCGCTCTTGCGCGGGTGGTTGGTGAAGGCGTGCAGCAGCTTGGTGTCGGAGAAGCAGATGCCGCACGCCTCGGACTTCAGCAGCAGCTGCCGCGGGCCGAGGGGGTACATCGCCTTCGCCGGGTTGTGCACCACCTGGTCGGCACCGACGAACTGGATCGCGTGCTGGGTGGTCGGGAATTCCTGCGTCATGAGTGCGTTTCCTTGGGTGGAGTGATCAGTTGAGCATGTTCTGGCCGCCGGTCACGGGCACGGCCTGGCCGGTCTCGTAGGCCTGGTCGACGATGTAGTACACGGCCTTGGCGAGGTCGGACGGCAGGCAGCCGCGCCCCATCGGCACCTTGTCCTCGTAGAAGCTCGCGGACGTCGGCGACGGTGGTGGCGCCGGGCACCTTGCCCGCGTTGCAGGTACTGGACGAACAGCCCGCGCTCGGGATCCATCCACAGCGGCCCGTCGAGGTAGTTGCCGGGGCAGATCGCGTTCACCTTGATGCCGTACTCGATCAGCTCGAGCGCGAAGGACTGGGTGAGCCCGATGCCGCCGAACTTCGAGCCGGAGTAGGCGAAGTTGCGCTTCGACCCTTCCAGGCCCGACTTGGAGTTGATCTCGATGATGTCGAACAGCGCGTCCGGACGGGCGGCGTGCTGGGCGGCCATGATCGGCGCCACAGCGCGGACGCCGAGGAAGTAGCCGCGGTAGTTCACGCCGGTGACCAGGTCGAAGTCGGCCACCGGCTGGGTCATCACGCCCTCGGAGCGCACCACGCCGGCGTTGGAGATGAACACGTCGATGCCGCCGTAGATCGCGGTCGCTGCTGCGATCGCTGCCAGCTGCGAGTCCGGGTCGGAGACGTTCACCTGCGACGGCCACGGCGCGGCCGGCGCCGTGCCTGGCGCTCAGCTCGGCGGCGTTCTTCGTTGCCAGCTCGATGTTCAGGTCGGCGAGCACCACCTGGGCACCCTCGGCGAGCAGCTCGGTGGTGATCCCGAGGCCGAAGCCCTGGGCTGCGCCGGTGACCATGACCACCTTGCCGGTCATCCGTCCGGCGTTGGCCGATGCTGCGACCGACTTGCGGTAGCTCTCCGCCTCCCAGTTCTCGATGAAGCCGCGCTCGGCCGCGTCGAGGGTGCGGACGGTGCCGATGCGACCGGCGTCGCGCGCCACGCGGAGGGCGTCGGTGAAGGTGGCCAGCGCCGTCTGTGCCGCGGCCAGGTCGGCGCCAGCGCCGAAGGCGACGACGCCGGGGACGACGGTGATGATCGGGAACTTGCCGTACTTCGCGACGTGGGCCGTCCACCGCTGCCGTGACGGCTGCCGCGTCCGCGGTGGCGTCCAGCACCAGCGGGAACGACCCGGCGTAGACGATCTGGTCGGGGATCAGCGGGCCGCCGGTCGAGGACGGCCTGTCCGGCCGGGGTGAGGGACGCGGCCCGCACCCAGTCGGAGCTGTCGGACGTGACCACGGCGAGCCGGTCGGGCGTGCCGAGCAGTCCGCGCAGGGTCGGGGCGATCACGTTGATGAGCGCTGTCCGCGCAGCGTCGTCGCCAGGGCTCGGTCGGTGACCGCCGGCGTCGGCGTCGATGGCTGCGGCGATCGTGGCGGTGAGCCGCTCGGCGCGCTCGGTGAGCTCGAGCTCGGAGTTGCCGGAGACGATGATGCCGTGGTTGCCGAGGAAGGTGATGCCGGGCGCCGGGCGGCCGGTGCGGGCGGTGTAGGCGGTGCGGCGGGCCTCGACCTCGCGGGCCAGCGGCACGCCGGGATCGGTGTAGGGCACGAACACCGCGTCGTCGCCGAACAACCGCGCGACCAGGGCCTCCGCGTCGGTGTTGCAGGTGAGGGCGTTGGCCACCAGCGGGTGGGTGTGCAGCACGAGGGCGTCGGGGATCAGCGCGTGGAACAGGATCTCGACGCTGGGACGGCGTCCGCCCGGGGCGTTGACGAGCGCCTTCGCCGCGGCGGCCATCACCGGGTCGCCCTCGACGGGTTCGTCGGAGTGCAGCGCCTCCAGCAGCACGTCGAGGCGCAGGCCCACCAGGTCCTCGGCCGTCAGCGTGGCCAGCGGCACGCCGCTCGGCTTGATGTGCAGCACGCCGTCGAGCTTCACCGAGGCGTTGCCGCCGCCGGCCCGGGAGTACTCCGGGTCGGCGCCGAAGGTGTTGGCTACCGAGATGAGTTCGGAGACCAGGTGGTTCACTACTTCTCCTCTTGTGGTGATCAGTGCTGCGCCGAGGGCGACGAGTTCTGCGCGGCGGGCGTCCGGGTCGTCGCCGGTGCGGGCACCGGTGGCATCGACGTAGCCGGGCTCGCCGCTGGCGACGAGGTGCTGGTGTGCCGCGACGACGCAGGTGGCCTCCCAGAAGGCCTGCCGCGCGTAGTCGGAGACCGGGCCGTCGGTGCAGGCGACCTCGATCGGGATGCGGTCGGGCGTGTTGTGCTCGGTGCCGCCCATCACGACGATGCCGGCGTCGGTGAAGGCCCGGACGTAGGCGTCGACGCAGGCGACGGTGTTGCGGATCGGGATCAGCTCGGCCGCGTGGATGCCGCGCGCGACCAGCTGCGCGGCCAGGTTCTCCGCGGGCTCCTCGAACGGGCAGACCGGCGAGACGCCGTCGGCCAGGGTCGGGTAGGTGGGGATGCCGTCCATCTCGAGCACGTAGCTGTAGGCGTCGGCGAAGCCCAGCGGCACCTCCGCGACGTAGCCGGGCGTGCCGACCTTGATCAGCCGCGACCGGAGCTCGCCCTGCAGGGCTCCGGCGTTGTCGATGTCCACCGTGGACGCCGAGCCGTAGGCCCGTTCGAGCACGGCCGCCCGCTCGTCGGCAGGCAGCGTGAACAGCGCCCGCTGGAAGGCCTTCGCGATGTGGCGCTCCTGCAGCGACACCCAGGCCACCGGGACCTGGCCGCGGCCTCGGCAACCTCGAAGGCGATCACTTCGGCGGTCAGGCCGGTGTCCAGCCCACAGCTGAGGAACCAGTCGGCCAGCTTCGCGACCATGGCGGTGGCCCGCTCGTCGTTGCCGGTGCGGATCTCGGTCGCGATGCGCGCAGCGGTCGGGCGACTTCTGCTTGAACGGTGCGATGCCCTTGCCGCACAGGTACATCCGGCCGGGGTTGGCCGGGTCGTTCACCCGGATGCCTGCGGCGGCGAGGTCGTCGTCGAGGGTGATGAACTCCAGCCCGTACAGCGCGACGATGCCGGCGGCGTCCGCCTGGTCACGGAAGGCCGCGTACACCTGCTGGTCGAAGAAGTTGGAGATGCCGACGGCGCGCGCGCCCTCCGCGGCGGCGCTGGCGACGGCGTCGGCGACCGTCGTGAACGCCGAGAAGTTGGGGGGAAGTGGACGTGGGTGTTCACCAGGGGGATCGCCGCCCCGGCTGCCTCCCGGACGCCGCTGTCGGTCATTGTTGCGTACCTATCTCTGTGCCGCATCGCGGCATCGTCGCCGCAGGATTGTAACGATTCAAGAGCCTAGCACCCCTGTCCGCCCGGGCAACAGCATCCACCCGGTGATCCCTGACGGAACGTCCGTCCCAGCCCCCACCCACGCGACGTTGCGCCCGTTAGTGCACGTTGCGCCTGCTGGAACAGGCGCAACGTGCATTACCTGGCGCAACGTGCGGGTCGGGACGGGCGGCCTACTCGGCGGCGGTGCTGCCGTAGCCGGTCCAGCCGGGGATCGTGCCGTCGACGTCCCAGAGGTCGAGCCAGGAGCCCGGAGCCCTCCCAGAGGAACACCTGGCCCTTGATCAGGCGGCTGTTCGCCTCGACCGAGCGCAGCGCGTTGAGCATCTCCGGGGTCAGCGGCTTCTCGGTGACCGCGCGCAGGTTCGCGGCGATCTGGGCGGGCTTCACCGAGAACGGGATGGCGACATGCCCGCGCTGGGCGGCCCACTTCAGGCACACCTCCGCGGGGTGGACGCCGAGCTCCGCGGCGATCCGCGACCACGACCGGGTGCTCCATGTCGGCGACGTCGCCCTCGAACTTGTCCCGCTCGGGACGCCGCGGCGAACCCATCGGGGAGAAGCCGATCACGACCATGCCGGCGTCCTTGGAGAACTGGTACAGCTCACCCTGCTGGAAGGCGGGGTGCAGCTCCATCTCGTGCAGGGCAGGGGCGATCCGCGCGTCGCGCAGCACCAGCCGGAGCTTCGGGATGGTCATGTTGGAGACCCCGAGGTGGCGGATCAGGCCGGCGTCGACCAGCTCCTCGAGGGCGCGATACATGGCCATGTACTCGGCATGGATGTAGGGCCGCGACGTCGGGTTGCGGGCGTCGGGAGCGGCGATACCGCTCGTGGGTGTTGGGGAAGGGCCAGTGGATCAGCAGCGCGTCGAGGTAGTCGAGCTTCAGGTCGGCGAGGCTCTGGTGCACCGAGGCGACGGCCGCGGCCGGGTCGTGGGCGTCGTTCCAGACCTTGGAGACGACGAAGACGTCCTCGCGGGCCAGGCCCAGATCGGCCATCGTCTCGGCCAGCACCGGGCCGATCAGGTGCTCGTTGGCGTACACCGACGCGCAGTCGATCAGGCGGTACCCGGTGCGCAGGGCGACGCCGGTCGCCGCAGCGATCTCCTCGAGGCTGAACCGGTCGGAACCGAAGGTGCCCAGGCCGATGGCCGGGATCCTCGCGCCGCCGGCGAGGGTGAAGGCCGGCACGAGTGCCGGGTCGATGGCGGTGGTGTCGGTGGTCATGATCACTCCTGGGAAGGGTTGGGTGCGAAGAGCAGCTTGCCGGTGACCGCGCCGGGCTGCTCGAAGAGCTCGAAGGCCGTCATCACCTCGCTGAGCTCGAAGGTGTCGTGGACGAGGTCGTCGGTGATCCGCAGCCGGCCGTCGGCGACGCACTCGGCGGTGAGGCGTCCACTCCGGGCCGGGGAAGGGTGCGCTGTAGGACATCCACGAGCCGGTGAGGCGGAACTCCTTGCGGTTCATCAGCTCGAAGGTGGCGTGGTCGAAGGCGAGGTCGGCGTGGCTGGTCCCGATGAAGCACACGCCGGCGTGCGGCGCGGCGAGCTGGAACGCCAGGCTCATGGTCGCGTTCTGGCCGGCCGTCTCGAAGACGTGGCCGAAGCCGGTTCCGCCCTGCCAGGCGCGGACGGCAGTCGAGGAAGCCCGGCTCCCGGGCGTCGAAGGTGGCATCGGCACCGAGGCTGGTGGCGGTGGCGAGTCGGGCCGGGTTCACATCCACGACGGCCACCCGGGCCGCGCCGAGGATCTTCACCCACTGCATGGTGAACAGCCCGATCGTGCCCGCGCCGAGCACGATCACGTCCTCGCCCGCGGTGAAGCCGAGGTGCCGGATGCCGTGCAGCGCGACCGTTGACGGTTCGAAGAAGGCGGCGTCGCGGAAGCTCACGCTGTCGGCGACGACCGTGAGGTTGCGCACCGGCGCCACGAGGTACTGCGGCGAGGCCACCGTTCACGCGTGAGCCGATGAAGCTGTAGTTCGGGCACTGGGCGTAGTGGCCGACGCAGGCACTGCGGGCACTCGTGGCACGGGAGCAGCGGGGCAACAGCCACCCGCCGGCCGACGAGGCCCGTCGTCGCCACCTTCGCCGACGGCTGCGACCTCACCGGCGATCTCGTGGCCGAGCACCAACGGGTAGAAGTGGGCGCCGTCGCTGAGCACGCGCGGGATGTCGGAGCCGCAGACTCCCGTCCGCATCACCCGGATCAGGGCCTCGCCCGGCCCGGGCTCGGGGGTGGGGATGTCCTCGACCCGTACGTCCCGCTGCCCGTGCAGCACAGCTGCCAACATCAGTTCTCCATTCCTCAACGGGTGAAGGCCGCAAGCTGGTGCATGCTCCCGGCCAGGGCCGGATAGAGCCCGGCGTAGATGTCGTAGAGCCGGTCGTACCGGGCGGCCGCGGCCGGGTCGGGCGTGTAGCTCACGCCGCGCTGCACCCACCGGTCGACCAGGTCGTCGACGGTGCCGCCGCCGGTGCCGAGCGCGGCCAGCATGGCCGCGCCCGAGCGGGGTGGCGTTCTCGTTGGCGCTCACGGTGAGCGGGACGCCGGTGACGTCGGCCTTGATCTGCATCCACACGCTGGCTCTTCGTCGCGCCGCCGATGGCCAGCAGCTCCGCAACGTCCGCACCGGCGGACGCCGCCACCTCGAGGTTGTGGCGCAGGGCGAAGGCCACCCCTTCCATCACTGCCCGGTAGAGCTGGCCGCGGTCCGTGGTGAGCGTGAGCCCGACGAAGGCGCCGCGGGCGTCGGCGTCCCACAGCGGCGAGCGCTCGCCGGAGAGGTAGGGCAGGAACACCAGGCCGCCCGCACCGACGGCAGCGGAGGCGGCGAGTGCGGAGACCTCCTCGTAGAGGTCCCTGCCCGAGGCGCGTCCGCGGCCGACTGCTCGGCCGCGCCGACCTGCCGGGTGAGCCAGGCGAGGCTGGCCGAGCCGGCCACGGTGCCGCCCTGCAGCAGCCAGCTGCCCGGCACGACATGCCGGGAGAGGATCAACCGTTCGTCGGCTGCCGGGGCGTCCATGGCGATCGACATGCCGCCCGCCTGGCCGCCCTGCTCCTGGGTCTGGCCGACCCGGTAGACGCCGGCGCCGAGGGTGCCGCAGGCGGCGTCCAGCCCACCGGCCACGACCGGAGTGCCCTCGCGGCACCCCGGTCGCGCGCGCCGCGGCCGCCGTGACGCCGCCGACGATCGCCGACGGCTCCACAGCGCGTCGGGAAGCAGGTCCGGATCGATACCGAGGCGGGCGGCGAGCGCCAGCGTCCACCGCCCCGGTGGCCACGTCGATGAAGTGCAGGCCGTAGCCCTGCGAGTGCTCCTGGGATGCGACGCCGGTGAGCGCCATCACGACGACGCTGTTGCACTGCAGGAACCAGCGCGTGCGGGCGAACACGTCCGGCGGCGTTCCGCTGGAACCACAGCACCTTCGCCGTGGTGTAGCTGGGGCTGAGCCGGTTGCCGGCCACGGCGAGGATGTCGGCCGCCGGCACCCGGGCCAGCACCTCGTCACAGATCGACTGTGCGCGGGTGTCCATCCAGATGGGGGTGTTGGCGAGGATGCGCCCGGCCTCGTCGACCGGCACGCAGGCCCAGCTCTGGCCGTCGACGCCGATGGCACGCACGGCTGCCGGCTGCGAAGGCACCGGAGGCGCAGACCTCGGCGAGCGTGGCGAACGCGCCGGCCACCCAGTCGTTGGCATCCTGCTCGACCCAGCCGGACAGCAGGGGTGTGCAAGGGATAGGACCGTCTGGGCCACGGCGAGCGTGCGACCGTCGGCGTCGACGGCGACGCACCGGCAGCCCGAGGTGCCGATGTCCACGCCGAGGTAGACCGCCGAAGCGTTGGTTGAGCCCATCGCCTCCCCCTTGAGAGCGAAACGTTTTGCCCAACGGTAGCCGACCGCGTCGCTGCTGCACAAGCCGTCGAGCGAACCGTTTCGTTGCTTCGCTTCCAAGGGTTGACAAGGGGCCCGAGCAGCTGTCAGCCTTTCCATACGAAACGTTTCGTCATGGGATTGGGTACGCTATGGCAGCCACCTACAAGGACATCCGGCGCTTGACCGGGTTGTCCCTGGCGACGATTTCGAAGTACTTCAACGGCGGCAACGTCATCTACAACAACCGCGTCCTGATCGAACAGGCCACGCGTGACCTGGACTACCAGGTCAACGACGTCGCCCGCGGGCTGCGCAGTCGCCGGTCGATGACCCTCGGCGTCGTCCTCGCGGAACTGAACTCGACCTTCTACACCACGATCATCTCCAGCATGGAGGAGAAGCTCCGCGACGCGGGCTACGGCACCATCATCTGCGACTCCCGCGGCAGCGCCGAGGCAGAGGCAGAGGCGATCCACTTCCTGATCGGCAAGATGGTCGACGGGATCGTGATCATGCCGGTGGGCGACGAGGTCGCCGGGCTCGCCGCAGCAGCGGAGCGCGGCGTGCCGGTCGTCGCCGTCGACCGGGCGATCGCGAACGCAGCCGTCGACACCGTCGTGATCGACAACCGGACGGCGATCGCCTCTGCGGTCGACCTCCTCGCCGAAGCCGGCCACGTCGACATCGGCCTCCTCGCCGGCCCCGACAACATCTTCACGTTCCGCGAGCGCAGGCTCGGGTTCCGCGAGGCCGTGAAGCGCCACACCGGACGCCTGCCGCGGCGGACCTACACCCAGCCCGACCCGGTCACGATCCACGGCGGCTACGTCGGCCTGCGGCGCCTGCTCGCGCTCGAGCCCCGGCCCACGGCCGTGGTCTGCGCCAACTACGAGTTCACCGTCGGTGCGACCGTCGCGATCAACGAACTCAGCCCCGACGCCCCGATCCCGGCCATCGTCGGCTTCGACAACCTCGATCTCGCCCGGATCATCCGGCCGCGACCGACCCTCGTCGCGCAGCCCGTCGCGCAGATCGCCGTGCGTGCAGCGGAACTGATCCTCGAGCGCATCGCCAGCACGACACCGCTGGAGCCGCGCACCGTCGTGCTTGCAGTCCGAGCTGGTCGTGGGCGACCCCGCGACCTACGCCTTCAGGGAGGGCAGGCGATGACCGTCCTCACCGTGACCCTCAACGCCGCCATCGACAAGCGGTACGACGTGACCGACGTCCACGTCGGTGAGGTCCAGCGCGTCACCCGGGTACGGGCCGGCGCGGGCGGCAAGGGACTGAACGTCGCCCGGGGAGCACGGCTGTGCGGGCAGGCCGTCATCGCCACCGGTTTCGTCGCCGGTTTCGCCGGCCAGTTCATCACCGGCCAGGTGGAGGAGCAGGGTATCCGCGAGGAGTTCCTGCGCGTCCCCGGCGAGAGCCGTACCTGCATCAACATCATCGACGCCGCCGGCACGTCCACCGAGTTCCTCGAGCCCGGTGTCACCGTGGACGAGACGCACCTCGTCCGCGTTGCTGGCCAGGTTCCGCAGCCTGCTCGGAGAGGTCGACGTGGTGACGCTCTCCGGGAGCGCACCCTCCGGGTGCCCCGATGACGTCTACGTGCCGATTCGTGGAGGCGGCCGGACTGGCCGGCCGTCCGGTGATCCTCGACACCAGCGGCGCCCTGCTCCGCGCCGGGCTGGCCGCCTCCCCCACCGTCGTGAAGCCGAACCGGGACGAACTCGCAGCCCTGACCGGGACCGACCTCCGCGACCTCGGCGACGTGATCGCCGCCGCCCGGTCGCTGTGCGCCAAGGGACCGGAGTGGGTGGTCGTCTCCCTCGGAGCGGACGGTGCGCTCGCCGTCAACGCGCAGCAGGCCGTCCAGGTGCGTCGCACCCCGCGTCACGGCAGTCAATCCCGTCGGCTGCGGCGACGTCCTCGTCAGCGGCCTCGCCACCGGGCTGGCCGCCGGCCTCACCGTCGACGCGGCCCTGCCGTTCGCGGTACGCGTTGCCGCAGCCTCCGCCGCCCACCCGGAAACAGGACATTTCGACCCCGCCTACGCAGACACCCTGCGCACAACCACCATCGCGAACCCGAGCTGAAGGACGACCATGCTGACCACCTACCTCACGCACCCGCCGCTGCTGGCCGCCCTCGCCGCAGCCGGGCACGGTTCGAAAGTGCTGATCGCCGACTCGAACTACCCGCACGCGACCGCCCACGGACCGAACGCAGAGGTCATCCACCTCAACTTCACCCGCGGCCTCGTGAACGGCACCGACACGCTGAAGGGGATCATCAGCGTCATCCCGATCGAGAGTGCTGCCGTGATGGCACCCGGTGAGGACTTCCTCGAGGTCCACGACGAGTACAAGGCGCTGCTCGGCCCGGACGTCGCCCGTGGAGATCATGGAGCGGTTCGCCTTCTACGACGCGTGCCGCTCCGGTGACCTCGCCGTCCTCGTCGCGACGGGCGAGGACCGCATCTACGCCAACCTGCTGCTCACCGTCGGCGTGGTGTCGCCCGCCCGGTCGGAGAGCTGATGCTCGTCCTCGTTGCGCAGTCTCGCCGTCGCAGCCCGTGCCGACGGGATCGGCCTTGGTGCCTTCAACGTGATCCACCTCGAGCACGCCACGGCCTTCGTGCGCGCCGCCGAGCGTGCGCAGCGGCCGGTCGTCCTCCAGATCTCGGAGAACGCCGTGAAGTACCACGGGGCCCTTGAGCCCGATCTGCCTCGCGACGATCGCCATCGCAGAGGCGTCCACCGTCCCGGTGGTGGTGCACCTGGACCACGCCGAGGACACCGAGCTCATCCGGCGCGCCGTCGCCCTTGGCGTCACGTCGGTGATGTACGACGGGTCGAAGCTGGCCGGACGCGGAGAACCGCGCGACCACCCGCGCGATGGTGGAGCTGTGCCACGACGCCGGCGTGGACGTCGAGGCCGAACTCGGCGAGGTCGGCGGGAAGAACGGGGTCCACGACCCCAGTGCCCGCACGTCACCGCTGGATGCTGCGGCGTTCGTCCTCGACACCGGCGTCGACCTGCTCGCCGTCGCCGTCGGCTCCTCGCACGCCATGACCACCCGGGACGCCCACCTCGACGAGGACCTGATCCGGGCGATCAGTGGAGCGGTCACCGTCCCGCTGGTGCTGCACGGCTCCTCGGGGGTCTCCGACGACGGCATGCGCGCAGCGATCGCGGCCGGCATGACGAAGATCAACGTCTCGACCCACCTGAACAAGGTGTTCACCACCTCGGTTCGGGCAACCCTCGACGCGAACCCGGCCCTCGTCGATTCCCGCAAGTGGCTCGGCCCCGCCAGGTCGGCCGTCGAGGAAGAGACCTTCCGCCTGCTCACCATCTACGGCTCCCGGTAGCGAAGGAGGCACAGCATGCGAACCGTTTCACCCATGACTCGGCCCTCAACGGACCGCCGCGCCAGAAATCGATATCAGATTGGTTACGATTCGGCCCGCGGTGATGACAAGGTCCGCTACTCTCCCTACGATTACCCAACAGAAATCGATTTCTCAGGTGGAGGCAATGATGCTGCTCAATCTGGATCCGGTGCTCACCGGCCAGTTGCTCATGGCGCTGGACGAGATGGGCCACGGTGACGCTGTCGTCATCGCCGATGCCCATTTCACGGCGTCGAAGCTGGCCAAGAAGCACCTGATCGACATGCCCGGGCTGTCCTCGCCGAGGGTCCTGGCAGCGATCCGGTCGGTGATGGTGCCGGACACCTACCCGGCGCTCGACCTCATGGAATCCCCGGACGGCCTGCTGCCGGTGCAGGCAGAACTGACCGCAGCTGCCGGCCTCACACCCGAAGAGGCGCGCATGGTTGAGCGCTTCGCCTTCTACGACCTGGCCAAGGACGCAGAGCTGATCATCCGTACCGGCGAGACCCGGGTCTACGGCAATGCGCTGTTCCGCAAGGGGGTCACCCCGGTGATGCCGGCATGACCGCCACCGAGACCGTCCCCGTCGCAGGGACCCACGATCCCGACCTGCTCCTGCAGGTCGAGAACGTCGACAAGAGCTTCCCCGGCGTCAAGGCGCTGGAAGGCATGCGCTTCGACCTTCGCAAGGGCGAGGTGCTCGGGCTCGTCGGGGAGAACGGCGCCGGCAAGTCGACGCTGATGAAGCTGCTCACCGGCATCTACACCCGCGAGACCGGGAGCTTCTGGCTGAACGGCGAGCCGCTCGAGGTGCACAACCCGCGGGAGGCCCAGGAAGCCGGGCCTCGCGATCATCCACCAGGAACTCAACCTGGTCTCGCACCTGACGCGTCGCAGAGAACATCTGGCTGGGCCGCGAACCCGTCTCCGGCGGCTTCTTCACCCGGCCCGGCGAGCAGGTGCGCAAGACCCGCGAACTGCTGGCGCGCCTCGGCCTCGCCCTCGACCCAAGGACGATCGTCTCCCGGCTGAGCGTTGCGCAGCAGCAGATGGTGGAGATCGCGAAGGCGCTGTCCTTCGAGGCCACCAAGGTCCTGATCATGGACGAGCCGACCGCAGCCCTGAACGACGCAGAGGTCGACCAGCTCCACGAGCTGATCCGCCGGTTCATCACCCCGGAGACCGGCGTCGTCTACATCTCCCACCGGATGGCCGAGCTGAAGCGCATCGCCGACCGCATCACCGTGATCCGCGACGGCCACTACATCGACACCATGCCGATGGCAGAGACCAGCCTCGACGAGGTGATCGCCAAGATGGTCGGCCGCGCGATCAACACCGGCGCCAAGCCGCACAACGTCCGCGACGACCGTCCGATCGTGCTCAGCGTCTCCGGGCTGTCCACCAAGGCCCTGCTGAAGGACATCACGCTTCGACCTGCACCGCGGCGAGGTGCTCGGCTTCGCCGGCCTGATGGGTGCCGGGCGCACCGAGGTCGCACGGGCCCTCGTCGGCGCCGACCCGATCACGTCCGGCACGATCATCCTCAACGGCAACCCGGTCACCATCTACTCGCCCGGCCCAGGCCGCAGCGCTGGGCATCGGTTACCTGTCCGAGGACCGCAAGCGGCTGGGACTGATGCTGCAGTTGCCGGTGGTCCACAACGTGGCCATCAGCTCGATGAGCAGCAAGTTCTCCAAGGCGTTCTTCGTCAACGACAAGGCGATGAAGGAAGCGGCAGAGGGGTCCCGCAAGCTGCTGAGCATCAAGACGCCGTCGGTGAACCAGCTGGTCAAGTACCTGTCCGGCGGCAACCAGCAGAAGGCGATCATCGCCCGCTGGCTGGTCAAGGACTGCGACATCCTCATCTTCGACGAGCCCACCCGAGGAATCGACGTGGGCGCGAAAGAGGAGATCTACCAGCTGCTCAACCAGCTTGCCGAGCAGGGCAAGACGATCATCATGATCTCCTCCGAACTGCCGGAGATCCTCCGGATGTCCCACCGCGTCGTCGTCATGGCCGACGGCAGGATCAAGGGCGTCCTGTCAGCGAGCGAAGCGAGCCAGGAGTCGATCATGCGGCTCGCAACCCACAGCGGTGAAGTCATTACCCACACGACCGAGAAAGCAGGACGCTGATGTCGACCGATAGCGCAACGACGGAAACCGTCGCCAAGTCCGTTGTGAAGGGCAGTTCGTGGCGCGAACGTGTCCAGCAGCTGATGGCACTGGCCGGCCTCGTGCTGATCTTCATCGTCTTCACCGTTGCCAGCCCGCAGATCTTCCCGAGCTACTCCAACGTCACGGCCATCCTGTTCTCGACGACGGTCGTCGGCCTGCTCGCCCTCGGCTCGACGCTGGTCATCATCACCGGCGGCATCGACCTGTCGGTCGGCACGGCCATGACGCTCTCCGCGGTCATGTCGGCGACCTTCATCGCGAACTGGCACATGCCGGTCTGGCTCGGCATCATCATGACCATCGTCTTCGGCGGGCTGGTCGGGCTGATCAACGGCTTCAACGTCGCCATCCTCGGCCTTCCGCCGTTCATCGCAACGCTGGCGATGATGCTGGTCGCCCAGGGTCTCGCCCTTGTCATCTCCAACGCCCGGCCGATCTACTTCGACCCCACCGCGCACGCCGGCTACATCTGGCTCTCGACCGGCAGCATCATTCCGGGAGCAAGGTTCCCCAACGCCGTGATCGTGC
This sequence comes from uncultured Actinomycetota bacterium, assembly GCA_963773595.1. Lineage (GTDB taxonomy): Bacteria > Actinomycetota > Actinomycetes > Propionibacteriales > Propionibacteriaceae > Propionicimonas. The sequence goes on along the minus strand of CAVZBQ010000004.1, from coordinate 428,999 downwards.
TGGCGCTGGCGGCAGTGGTGGCGTTCATCCTGCTGAACAAGACCCTGCTCGGGCGCTACGACATCTCGATCGGCAGCAACGAGGAAGCGACAGCACTGTCGGGCATCAACACCAAGAAGTGGCTGATCATCATCTACGCCGTCGCCGGACTGTTCGTCGGCCTTGCAGCGATCATGATCTCCGCCCGGCTCGGCTCGGCCCAGCCGGCCACCGGCGCCGGCTATGAACTGCAGGCGATCGCTGCAGTCGTGATCGGCGGCACCTCGCTGTCGGGCGGCAAGGGCACGATCGTCGGCACCATCATCGGCGCCCTCATCATCTCGGTCATCAACAACGGCCTCCAGATCATCTCCGTCCGCCAGGAATGGCAGAACGTGATCCTCGGCCTCGTGATCCTGATCGTCGTCTTCATCGACCAGCTGCGCGCCCGTCGGGCAGCCACCACCTAGACCCACCCAAACCCAACTACTCCCGCACCCAACCCAACGAAGGAGCAAAAATGCGGAAGATTACAATCGGGCTCGTCGCGCTTGGCGCGGCAGCCTCGATGGCCCTCGCGGCCTGCAGCACCCCGGCCACGCCGTCAGCCTCGGGCTCAGCCCCGGCCAGCTCGGCAGCAGCCAAGCCTTACATCGCCATCATCTCCAAGGGCTTCCAGCACCAGTTCTGGCAGGCCGTGAAGCTGGGCGCTGAGCAGCAGGCAGCCAAGGACGGCGTGACCATCACCTTCGAGGGTCCGGCCACCGAGGCCGAGGTCGAGGCTCAGATGACCATGCTGACCAACGCCCTGGCCAAGAAGCCCGCAGCCCTCGGCTTCGCAGCCCTGGACAGCAAGGCAGCAGCCCCGGTGCTCCAGCAGTTCGCCGATGCCAAGATCCCGGTCGTGGCCTTCGACTCCGGTGTCGACTCCGACATCCCGGTGGCGACCGCCGCAACCGACAACAAGGCTGCTGCCGGTGAGGCCGCGAAGCACATGTGCGAGCTCGTCGGTGGCGCAGGCACCGTTGGTGTCATGGTCCACGACCAGACCTCCCGCACCGGCCAGGACCGTCGTGACGGCTTCCTGGACGGCATGAAGGCCACCTGCCCGAACGTCAAGGTGCTCGAGCCGCAGTACGGCAAGGGCGACGCCAACATCAGCGCCGACATTGCGTCCTCGATCATCGAGGCCAACAAGGACCTGAAGGGCATCTTCCTGGCCAATGAGGGCACCGCCATCGGTGGCATCAAGGCCGCACAGCAGAAGGGCGTGGCAGGCAAGCTCGTCCTGATCGGCTTCGACTCCGGTACCGACCAGATCAACGCGATCAACGACGGCACCATGGCCGGCGCCATCACGCAGAACCCGGTCGGCATTGGCGAGCAGGTTGTCGCCGCAGCCGTGAAGACCCTCAAGGGCGAGACCGTCCCCAAGGTCATCGACACCGGCTACTACTGGTACGACAAGACCAACATCAACGACGCCAAGATCCAGGCCGTCCTCTACAAGTAACTCGTGACTGACTAGTCAGCCACACCCTATGTTGGGGGCGGCACTCCGCAAGGGGTGCCGCCCCCGCACTTTCCGCAGGACTCCCATGCTGATCGCACATGACCTCGGCACGACGGGCAACAAGGCGTCGCTGCACGACAACTCCGGACGCCTGCTCGCCGCGGCAACGGTCGGCTACCCGACGCGGTACGCCGCCGACACCACCAGCGAGCAGGATCCCCACGACTGGTGGCGGGCCGTCGTCGCAGCGACGCGCGAGCTGCTCGCGACCACCGGCACCGGTGCTGCCCAGGTGGACGGGATCTGCGTCTCCGGCCAGATGATGGGCCTCGTCCTGCTCGACGCGGCCGGTGAGCCCACCCGTCCCGCGATGATCTGGAGCGACCAGCGGGCCTCCGTCGAGGCCGCGACCCTCGCTGACACCTTCGGCGAGGCCGACGCCTACCGCATCACCGGCAACCGGATCGCCGCCCCGTACACGCTGCCCAAGCTGATGTGGGTGCGCGACCACGACCCCGCGCGCCTTCGAGCGGGCGACCGTGCTGTGCGTCGCCAAGGACTACGTGAACTTCCGCCTCACCGGACGCCTCGCGACCGACCGCTCGGACGCGTCCCACACCGGCGCCTACGACCTCGCCACCGGCGCCTGGTCGCCGGAGCTGCTCGCGCGCGGCCGACGTTGACGGCGTCACTGTGGCCGGAGATCGTCGACTCCACCGACGTCCTCGGCACCCTGACCGCCGCACGCGGCCGAAGAGCTGGGCCTGCTGCCCGGCACCCGCGTCGTCACCGGCGGCGGGGACGGGCCGATGGCGGCCGTCGCTGCCGGCTGCGTGACCGTCGACTCCCCCGGCTACGTCTGCCTCGGCACGTCCGCCTGGTACGCCTGCGCCACCACCGAGCCCGTGCTCGACGCCGAGGAGCGCTCCTTCAACCTCTGCCACGTGGTGCCCGGCCTGTTCACGCCGACCGCGACCACCCAGACCGGCGCGGGCTCGCTGCAGTGGGCAGCAGAGGCGCTGGCCGAGGCCCCGGACGAGGTCGGCAGGCTGATCTCCGAAGCTTCGGCAGCTGTCGCCGCCGACGAGGACCTGTACTTCCTGCCCTACCTGATCGGTGAGCGCTCCCCCTGGTGGGACGCGAAGGCCTCCGGGGTGTTCGTCGGCCTGCGGATGCACCACCGGCGTCCCAACCTCACCCGCGCCGTGCTCGAAGGCGTCGGCTACAGCCTCGCGCTGTGCATGGCGCCGCTGCGCACGACGGCTGACGCCGGCATCGACGTGATCGGCGGCGGCGCGGCCAGCGACACCTGGCTGGCACTGCTGGCCGACATCTGGGGCGTGCCGGTGCGGCGTCGCAGCGTCACCAACCAGGCCAACAGCCTCGGTGCTGCGGTGACCGGGCTGGTTGGACTCGGTGAGGCCGACTTCGCCATCGCATCTACGCTGTCGAGGGTGGAGGCCGAATTCGTTCCCGGCCCAGGCAGCGCGGTCCAGACCCGCCACCTGGCCCGGTTCTCCGACGCCTACCGCGCCCTCAGCGGCTGGTTCGCAGCCTCCGGGGGCACCACCCCCTGATGGTCACCATCTACGACGTCGCAGCCCGCGCTGGGGTCTCCCCCGCAACGGTGTCGCGCGTCTTCAACGGCATCAAGGTCTCCCCCGACCGTGTGATCGCCGTGCGCCTCGCCGCCAGCGAGCTGGGCTTCGTGCCCAACCGCAATGCCCGCCGCCTGCGCACCAGCTCCTCGGAGATCATCACGATGATGATCCCCGACATCGAGAACCCGTTCTTCACCGTGATGACGCGAGCCGTCGAGGACGTCGCCCGCGCCGGCGGCTACTCCGTCATGCTGTGCAACACCGACGAGGACCCGGTGCGGGAGCAGGAGTACCTCAGGGTTGCAGTGAGCGACCCCGTTGCCGGCGTGATCCTCGCCCCGAGCAGCGGCAGCACCGATCTCTCCCTCGCCGTGGAGCGCGACGTCCCGGTGGTCTGCGTCGACCGGCATGCTGCCGGTCCCGCCGTCGACACCGTCGTTGCGGACAACCTGATGGGTGCCACGTCGAGCGCGCGCCTTGCGTGGGACGCCGGCTACCGCCGGGTCGCCTGCATCAGTGGGCCGGAGAACGTCGAGACCGCCGACGACCGCTACCGCGGCTGGATGTCGGCCTACCTCGAGGCCACCGGCAAGGAGCCGCCCCCGGAGCTGTCCGTCCGTACCCGGTACACCGTCGCCGGAGGCGAGGAGGCCACGCGGCAACTGCTGGCCCTGCCCGAACCGCCGGACGCGATCTTCGCAGCCAACAACAAGCTGGCCTCCGGTGTGATCCGTGCCCTCGCAGCTGCCGGAAAGATGCCACCGGAGATCGGCGTGGTCTCCTTCGGCGGTCTCCCGCTGGTGCTGCTGATACCTGCCGGCGTCCTGGTGACCCACCTGCCGGCACGCCAGCTGGGCCTCACTGCAGCGACCATGCTCCTCGAACGGATCCGGGGCCTCAAGGGCCCCGCCCGTGAGGTCGTCCTGCCCGTCGTCATCAGCGACGAGGACGAGGGCCTCTCCCTGATCGAGGGCCATTCGGAGTCCGTCCGCGGCCTCTAGCCCACGCCGATCCACCGGTGGGTCGGCGGCACGAAAGGGGACAGTCCCCTTTCGTGCCGGACGCCGGGCCGGCGTCGGCGAATACCCAGATGACAGGCGGCAGAACCTGTGAATCGGTCCGCGAAGCTGCCATCCGGCCTTGACTGTGAAATCGATTGCTGAAAGCATGGAGGCGAGCTCGTCCCCGGTCGTTCAGCGTTGTTCGCGGGGCTTCGGCGATGAGCAGCCGAACCGATCAAGGAGTCACCTGTGAGCACCTACCTCGTGCCCGAAATTCCCACAAAGCCGGCCGCTGAACCGAAGACGGTCTACACCGTGGCGAGCGGCGACCTGCGCCTCACCACCAACGTCAAGACCTGGGACATGCAGCAGCAGGTCGAGCGCGAGTTCGCCGCGGCGATCGCCGAGCTCGGCTGGAACGTCACGCGTGCGCACGGCGTCGACCCGGTCAAGGGCCACGGCTTCATCGACAACCAGCGCAAGGGCATGAACGTCTTCGCCGGCATCCCTGCCGAAGCCCCGCTCGTTGTCATCGAGGCCGTCTGGCAGTACAGCCACCACGTGCTGGCAGGGCTGCGCGACCACAAGGGACCGATCCTGCTCGCAGCCAACTTCGCCGGTGACTTCCCCGGCCTTGTCGGCATGGCCAACCTGCACGGCTCGATGACGAAGGCCAACATCCCCCACGCCACCATCTGGAGCAAGGACTTCACCGACGACTGGGCCAAGTCCAAGCTCGCAGAGTGGCTGAGCACCGGCGCCATCGTCCACGACACCTCGCACGTGCGTGACCTGCCCGCGCTGCCCGCGTCCCCGGAGAAGGAACTGGGCGAGGCGCTCGCCGCGCAACTCAAGGCCAACAAGGCGATCCTCGCCGTCTTCGACGAGGGCTGCATGGGCATGTACAACGCGATCATCGACGACGAACTGCTCAACCCGGCCGGCATCTACAAGGAGCGCCTCTCCCAGAGCGCGCTCGTCGCGGAGATGAACACGGTCAGCGACTGCCGAGGCTGCAGCCGTCCGCACCTGGCTCGACGAGGCAGGCATGACCTTCCACGTCGACAACGACGGGGACTGGAAGGAGAACCTCACCGACGCGCAGCTCACCAGCCAGTTCAAGATGTACATCGCAGCGCTGCGGATCGCCGACGACTTCGGCGCCGACGCTGTCGGCATCCAGTACCAGCAGGGCCTGAAGGACCTGGTGCCGGCGTCCGACCTGGCCGAGGGGCTGCTCAACAACGTCGACCGCCCGCCGGTCACCTCCCGCGACGGGAGCCGCGTCCTTTTCGAGGGCAAGGCGATGCCGCACTTCAACGAGGTGGACGAGGGTGTCGCCGTCGACGCCGTCGTGACCAACCGCGTCTGGACGGCCATGGGCCTCGACCCGGCGACGACCCTGCACGACGTGCGCTGGGGCGACGACTGGGACGACGACTTCGTCTGGGTGCTGGAGATCTCCGGCTCCGTCCCCGCCTCCCACCTGGGCGGCTACGACAAGTCCCACTCCTACCGGCAGAGCTACTACTACTTCCCGCTGGGCGGCGGCACCCTCGCCGGTGTCTCCAAGCCGGGCGAGATCGTCTGGTCGCGCGTCTTCATCATGGACGACCGGCTGCACGTCGACCTGGGCCGTGGCACCTGCATCGAGATGCCCGAGGCGGAGGTGCAGCGCCGGCTGAACTCCACCAACAAGGAGTGGCCGATCATGAACGCGATCCTGCACGGCGTGAACCGCGATCAGCTGATGGCCCGCCACAAGGCCAACCACATGAACGTGGTCTACGCCCCGGACGCCGAGACCGCCGACAAGGCACTCGTCGCCAAGGCAGCCATGTTCCACGCGATGGGCTACGACGTCCACCTGGCCGGAGCGGTGCTGACCGACCTCGCCTGACCTGCACCGAAGGAACCGTCCCCGGACCACATTCGGGGACGGTTCCTTTTCGGTTCACTTTCGAACCATGACGGATGATGAGTGGACCGAGTTTGGAACCGTCCCCAATGCGGTCCGGGGTGGCTCAGCGGACGAGGGTGGCGCCCGGCGTCAGGGCTTGGCGGGGTAGGCCCTTGCCTCTGCGGCTGCCCAGTCCTCCGGGGCGAACGGCAGGACGCCGGGGGTGTAGGTGGTCAGCTCGGAGGAGGCGATCGCCACCTGGCGCAGCGCCGTCCGGTCTCCACTCAGGGCTCCGCAGGCCCGCGCCTGCACCAGCAGGTTGCCCAGCGCCGTCCCCTCGGCCGGACCGGCGATCACGGGCAGCCCGGTGGCCTCAGCCGTCAGCTGGCACAGCAGGGTGTTCTGGCAGCCACCGCCGACGATGTGCACGACCGACACCTCGCGTCCGGCCAGCGCGCACGCCCGGGCGATCGTCCGACGGTACGCGACGGCGAGGGAGTCGAGGATGCAGCGGCAGATCGCCACCGGGTCGTCGGACAGCTCCTGGTGGGTCTCGGCCGCCATCGCCAGCAGGCGTCCCGGCATGTCGCCGGGGGGCAGCAGTCGCTCGTCGGTCATGTCGAGGGTGCAGGCGAGGCCGGGGTGGTCCGCTGCGGCGGCGAGCAGCGTCGAGCAGGTCGATGTCGCGGCCGGCCGCCTTCCAGGCGCGGATGCTCTCGCTGAGCACCCACAGGCCCATCACGTTCTTGAGGTAGCGGACGGTGCCGTCGATGCCGAGCTCGTTCGTGAAGTCGGCTTCCCTGCTCTCTGCGGTGAGCACCGGCTCCTCGAGCTCGAGCCCGACCAGCGACCAGGTGCCGGAGGAGATGAAGGCGAAATCGGTGTTCGTCGCGGGGATCGACGCGACCGCTGAAGCGGTGTCGTGGCCTCCGACGGCCACCACCTTGATCGGCACGCTGAACAGGCCGTCCGTCGTGGTGCCGAGCACCGTCCCGGGCTCGACCAGTTCCGGCAGGACGCGGGGCACCGGCAGGCCGTAGCGCTCCGCGAGGTGGGCGCAGGTGTCCTCCGACCAGGTGCGGGTGGCCACGTCGAGCAGGCCGGTGGTGGAGGCGATGGTCATCTCCGCGACCTCGCGTCCGCACAGCCAGTACGACATCAGGTCGGGGGTGAGCAGGACCTGCGACACCTCGCGGCCAGCTCGCGTCCTCACGTCCGGCGACGAGCTGGAAGATCGTGTTGAAGGCCATCACCTGCAGGCCGGCGGTCGCGTACACCTGCTCGGCCGGAAGTCCGGCGAAGACCAGTTCCGGCACCCCGTGGGTGCGGTCGTCGCGGTAGTGGAACGGCGCCTCGAGGAGGTCGCCGTCAGCGTTGAGACGGCCGTAGTCCACGCCCCAGGTGTCGACGCCCACCGACTCGAGCGCGCCACCGCTCCGTGCGATGGCGATCTCGATGCCGGCGCGGATGTGCTCGAACAGTCCGCGGGCGTCGGTGTGGATGCTGCCGTCGTCGCCGGGCACCGGGCCGTTCTCGAACCGGATCGTCTCCTCGAGCGTGAACCGTCCGTCCTCGAGAGTGCCGAGGATCACCCGGCCACTGGACGCGCCGAGGTCGGCTGCTGCGAAGTAGCGGGGGCTCACGAGGCCACCTCAGCGGTGGTGTGGGAACGAGGATTCATGGCGCTTCCTTGCTGGTCTTGAATCGTTTCATAGCCTACGGCTGCGAGCACTCTCGGTCAAGGCAACCACACCCACGCCCGCCTCGTCGGACTCCTGCAGAAACCCGATACCCCACGTTGCGCCAAGTAGTGCACAGTGCGCCTGCTGGAACAGGTGCAACGTGGAGTAACTGGCGCAACGTGGAGGAGGCGGGGACTAGTTGCCGGACGCGGCGAGCTGGTCCTCGAGGTTGAAGACCTCCTCGATACGCTCCCAGGCCTCGTCGGGAGCGCCTTCGCTGGCGAACAGCCGGGCCATCTCCGCCTGCCACTTCGCGTTGATCTCCGTCGCGGCCACCTTCTCCTGGGCCGCGTCCAGGTCGTCGGACTCGCAGTAGCCGATCAGCAGCCCGTCCGGACGCAGGAACAGCGAGTAGTTGCGCCAGCCGGCGTCCCGCAGGGCGACCAGCAGCTCCGGCCAGACCGCGGCGTGCCGCACCTTGTACTCGTCGAGCTTCGCCGGGTCGACGTGACCCAGCAGGCAGTACCTCGCCATGAGGGTCAGGCGCCCCAGCCGGCCTGGGTGCCACCGACGCGGTCGGCGGCGATCTTGCCGAGGTAGCCGGTGGCTGCGAAGGCTGCCATCGGGTCGCCGGGCAGCCCGCGGGACTCCCGCCAGGCGGCGAGGTCGGCGCGGACGTCGGTGTAGAAGGCGTCCATGAACACGCCGTTGGCGCCGAGCACGTCGCCGGCGGCCTGCGCGGCTTCGAGGGCGTCATGGTCGACGAGCAGGGCCTTGGCCGTCATCTCCTGCACGTTGAGCACGGAGCGGATCTGGCCGGGCACCTTGTCCTCGACGTTGTGGCACTGGTCGAGCATGAACGCCACCGTCGAATCGGGTCCGTAGCCGCCGCCGCGGACCACCTCGTACAGGATCCGGAACAGCTGGAACGGATCGGCAGCGCCGACGATCAGGTCGTCGTCGGCGTAGAAGCGGGAGTTGAAGTCGAACGAGCCGAGCTTCCCCAGCCGCAGCAGCTGCATCACGATGAACTCGATGTTGGTGCCGGGCGCGTGGTGGCCGGTGTCCAGGCAGACCATCGCCTTCGGCCCGAGTGCCGCCACCTGGGCGTACGACGTGCCCCAGTCCGGGACATCGGTGTGGTAGAACGCCGGCTCGAAGAACTTGTACTCCAGCACCAGCCGCTGGTCGTCGCCCAGCCGGTCGTAGATCTTCGGCAGCGAATCGGCGAGCCGGTCCTGGCGGGCGCGGATGTCGACCTGGCCCGGGTAGTTGGAGCCGTCGGCCAGCCAGATCTTCAGGTCGCGCGAGCCGGTCGCGTCCATGATGTCGATGCAGTCGAGGTGGTGGTCGATCGCCGTCTGACGCACCTTCTCGTCGGCGTGGGTCAGGGAGCCGAACTTGTAGATGTCGGCCTGGAACGTGTTGGAGTTGATCGTGCCCAGCGCGACGCCGAGGTCGGCGGCGTAGGCACGCGAGCGCGGCGTAGTCGTCGACCTTGTCCCACGGGATGTGCAGGGCGACCGTCGGCGCGAGGCCGGTGAACTTGTGCACCTGCGCGGCGTCGGCCAGCTTCTCCTGGACGGTGCGCGGCGTGCCGGGGGTGCCGAAAACCTTGAAACGGGTCCCCGAGTTCCCGAACGCCCACGAGGGCAACTCGATGGCCTGGGTGGCCAGCTGGTCAGTGATGGAGGCGAAAGTAGTCATCTCGGGGTTCGTTTCTTCAGCAGTGGGTCAGAGGACTGCGGGGTCATGCAGGAGGTTCCCCTGGCGCCCGGCCACAGGGGCCGGGCACCAGGGTCACCGAAGGACGTCGATCAGAAGTTGAAGTTGTCGATGTTGTCCTTGTTGAACTTGTACGGCTCGCCCAGCAGGACGGTCGCGTCGGCGCCGACGGTGTATTCCTTGTCGCCGGCCTTGAACTTGTCGCCTTCCTTGCCCGTGATCTCACCCTTGACCAGCGCGGCAGCTGCGTAGGCGGCCAGCGAGCCGAGCTCTTCGGGGTTCCACAGCGCGAACTCGGTGACGGTGCCGTCCTTGACGAAGGCACGCATCTGGTTCGGGGTGCCGAGACCGGTCAGCATGACCTTGCCCTTGGAGCTGGACTTCGAAAGGAAGCGGGCAGCAGCGGAGATACCGACCGTGGTCGGGGAGATGATGCCCTTGAGCTTCGGGTGAGCGGAGCAGCAGGCCCTGGGTCTTGTCGAAGGAGGTCTGGTCGTCGTCGTTGCCGTAGACGGTGTCAACGAGCTTGATGTTCGGGTGGTTCGCGGCGAGCTCCTTCTTCATCATCTCGATCCAGGCGTTCTGGTTGGTCGCGTTGGCGGAAGCGGACAGGATCGCGATCTCGCCGGCGTCGCCGATCTCGGAGGCGATGATGTCGACCTGGACCTTGGCGATGCCCTCGGCGGTGGCCTGGTTGATGAACAGGTTGCGGCAGTCAGCGGTGGTGTCGGAGTCGAAGGTGACGACCTTCACGCCGGCGGTCATGGCTTCCTTCAGGGCGTCGCAGATCGCGGCCTTGTCGTTGGCCGAGACCAGGAGCGCGCCGACCTGCTGCTGCGTCGCGGTGTTGATGTAGGAGACCTGACCGGCCGGGTCATCGCCCTTGGCCGGGCCGACCTGGGTGACGGTGCCACCGAGAGCCGCGACAGCGGTCTGGACGCCCTTGAAGGAGGTGTCGAAGTAGGCGTTGCCCAGGTTCTTCGGCAGGAAGGTCATGGTCAGGTTGGCCGCAGCCGGAGCCGAGGAGGACGCAGCGGTGGCAGAGCTGGACGCGGACGGCGTGGCTGCAGAGGAGCAACCAGCGCAGGAGCATGCTCGCCGCAGCGAGACCGGCAAGCGTACGGAGACCCGCACGGGATTTACCGAGCATGATGGGTAGTTCCTTTCGTTTGGTCGGCTCCGACACTGGATCCGACTGATGTTGTTGGGGCGAGCCCCGGTTCCTGTTTCACGAGGTCTTTGTGCGGGTGCTTGCCGGGGCCGGTGTGACCCTCCGGGACTGCACCCAGTTCATGACGCTGCCGGCGATCACCGAGAGCACCAGCAGGACGCCGGTGATGATGCTGACGACGTCGGAGGTGATGTTCACCAGCTGCAGGGCCTTCGACAGCACGCCGATCAGCACGACGCCGGCGATCACGCCGTGCAGCGCGCCGCGTCCGCCGAAGACCGAGACGCCGCCGAGCACGACGGCTGCGATCACCTGCAGCTCCATCCCGGTGGCGTTGTCGCCGCGGGCGGAGGTGTAGTAGAGCGCGTAGTAGATGCCGGCGAGGGCGGCCATCAGGCCGGAGAGCACGAACAGGATCAGCCGGGTGCGCTCGGCGTTGACGCCGGAGAACACTGCTGCGTCCTTGCTCAGCCCGATGGCGAAGACGCCGCGGCCGAACGGGGTGAAGTGCAGCATGATCGTGAACGCTGCGAGCAGGACGACGAACAGGATCATCACGGTCGGGACGCCGGTGGTGCCGATCTTCGACTTGATCAGGGTCGTCCACCACTTGTCGAAGCTGGTGATCGCCGTGGTGCCGAGCAGGCCGACCGCGATGCCGCGGTAGAGCGCGAGGGTACCGATGGTCACGGCGAGGGCAGGAAGCCCGATCCGGGTGATCAGCAGGCCGTTGACCGCGCCACCGACGGCGCCGACGAGGAGTGCGATCAGCATCGCGACGGGAATGCCGAGACCGGCCTGCGAGCACAGCCCGACGGTGACGCTGCTCAGGCCGACCATCGAGCCGACGGAGAGGTCGATGTCGCCGGTGATCATGACCGGCGCCATGGCGAGGGCGATGAACAGCAGCGGGCGTGATGTCGAAGAGCAGGTAGCCCATGGTGACCGGGGTGGCGAACTTCGGCACGATCGACCGACGCGACGACCAGCACGACGATCAGCAGGAAGATGATCGCCATCTCCCGGGTGAGCAGGAGCCGGCGCCACGCTGGGCGACCGTGGTCGGCGTAGGTGCGGGTGGGGGCGGGCGTAGCCGCGGTGAGCGAGGTCATGCCGCGTCCCTCTCTGCCACGAGGCGTTTGGCCTGGCGGTTGGCCAGCACCCGGTCGAGGATGATGGCGCCGATGATCAGTGCGCCGACGACGGCCCGCTGCCAGAAGTCGGGGATGCCGAGGATCGGGAGGCAGCGGTTGATGGTGAGGAGCAGGTAGGCGCCGAACGACCGCGCCGAGCGACCGTGCCGCTGCCGCCGACGATGGCGACGCCGCCGATCACCGCGGCACCGATCGCCTGGAGCTCGAAGCCGTCGCCGACCTGGGAGTTGATCGTGCCGTAGCGGGCGGCGAAGAGCACGCCGCCGAGACCGGACGCCGCGCCGCTGGCGACGAAGGCGATCAGCACCCGCTTGGTCTTGGCGAGGCCGTAGAGCTCGGCGGCGTCCGGGTCGGAGCCGATCGCGTAGAACTCGCGTCCGCCGCGGGTGTTGGCCATGTACCAGGCCACCGCGATGAGGATCACGACGGCGATGATGGTCAGCACCGGGATGCTGAGGATCTGCTGGGTGCCGAGGTTGAGGAAGTCGTCCGGCATGTCGGAGGCGTTGATCCGGTTGCTGCCGGTCCAGGCGACGTTGATGCCGCGGAAGGCGTAGAGCGTGCCGAGGGTGATCACCATCGCCGGCACCTTGCCGAAGGCGACCAGCGCGCCGTTGACGAGGCCGAGCAGGCGCGCCGAAGGCGATCCCGACGACGAACATCAGCGGCACCGGGAAGCCGGGGAACGCGACGAAGAGGGTGCCGACCAGGTAGGCGCTGAGGCCGACGATCGAGCCGACGGAGAGGTCGACGTTGCGGGTGATGATCACGACGGCCTGGCCGATCGCGACGACGGCGACGATCGACGGGGTGAGCAGCAGGTCGCGCCAGCCGTCGGCGCTGAACAGGAACTCGGGGTTCTTGACCGTGGTCGCGATCACGACGAGCGCGAGGGCGAGGAAGATGCCGGTCTCGCGGGAGCGGCAGCAGGGACCACAACCGCGATCCGAGGCTGACCCTGTGCGGGGGTGGCGGTAGCGGCGCTCATGCGACTTCCTCGGATGCGTGGGTGGCTGCGAACATCACGGTCTCCGCGGTCGCTTCTGCGCGGTCGATGTCGGCGGTGAGGTGGCCCTCGCGCATGACGAGCACGCGGTCGGCCATGCCGAGCACCTCCGGCAGTTCGGAGGAGATCATCAGGATGGCGAGGCCCATGCCGGCCAGCTCGGACATCATCCGGTGGACCTCGGACTTGGTGCCGACGTCGATGCCGCGGGTGGGCTCGTCGATGATCAGCACCTTCGGGTTGGCCGCCAGCCACTTGGCGAGGACGACCTTCTGCTGGTTGCCGCCGGAGAGGGTGCCGACGACGGCGTCCAGCGCTGCCGTCTTGACCTCGAGCTTGCTCGCCCAGACCTGCGCCGCGCTGTTCTCGCGCCGGGCGGTGATCAGTCCGAGCCGGGTCAGCGTGTTGCGGATCGCGTCGGTGATGTTGCTGGACGACGGTGGCGTCGATCGACGAGGCCCTGCTTGCGCCGGTCCTCGGGGACGAGCGCGATGCCGGCCTTCATGGCGATGCTGGGGCTGCGTCCGGCGAGCTTCTTGCCGTCGACGCGACACGGTGCCGCTGTCGTAGGGGTCGACACCGAAGATCGCGCGGGCGACCTCGCTGCGTCCGGCGCCGACGAGGCCGGCGAGGGCGACGATCTCGCCGGCGCGGACGGTGAAGCTGATGTCGTGGAAGACACCGGGCTGGGTCAGGTTGCTGACCTCGAGCAGCGGGCGTCCGATCGCTGCCGACCTGCTTGGGGAACAGCTCGTTGACGTCGCGGCCGACCATGCGGCGCACGATCTCCGGCACGGAGGTGTCGACGATGGCGTCGGTGGAGATGTAGGTGCCGTCGCGCATCACCGTGACGGTGTCGCAGAGGGCGAAGACCTCGTCGAAGCGGTGGCTGATGAACATCAGCGCCCTGCCCTCGTCGCGCAGGCTGCGGGCGACGGCGAACAGCCGGTCCACCTCGACGCCGGAGAGGGCTGCGGTGGGCTCGTCCATGATCAGGACCCGGGCGTCGAGCGAGATGGCCTTGGCGATCTCGATGATCTGCTGGTCGGCGATCGAGAGGCCCTCGGCGGGACGGTCGGGGTCGATCCGGACGCCGAGGCGCTCCATCAGGCCGATGACCTCCGCGCGCATCGCCGCCTTGTCGATGCGGCCGAAGCGGCCGGTGGGCTGGCGTCCCATGAAGACGTTCTCCGTGACCGAGAGGTCGGGGAAGAGGGTCGGCTCCTGGTAGATCACGGCGATGCCGGCGGCCTTGGCCTCGGCGGTGGTGCGGAAGTCGACGGGCTTGCCATCGAGCTCGAACGTGCCGGCGTCGCGCTGGTACAGACCGGCCATGATCTTGACGAGCGTGGACTTGCCCGCGCCGTTCTCGCCCACCACGGCGTGGATCGAATTGGCGTAAAGGGCGAGGTCGGCGGTACGCAGCGCAATCACTGCCCCGAAGCTCTTGGAGACTCCCTTGAGTTCGAGTACCGGGGTTGCGTCGTTGCCTTGCACCGGGCCTCCATTGGCGTTGAAACGTTCCATACGAACGATTCAAGACACTACGGAATCGGCAGGGCTGGTGTCAACCCTTACGGGGCTTCCGACGCTGTGTCGACCGGCGCACAACCAGCTGCGGGGTGAACCGGATCGACTCGTGGTGGTGGGGAGCAGAGGAGTCCGCGGCCTCGATCTCGCCCACCAGCAATTCAGCGGACTTGCGACCGATGTCCTCGCGGGGCTGGCGCACCGACGACAGCGGGACGGCGGCAGCAGCAGCGAAGGCGATGTCGTCGTAGCCGATGATCGCCATGTCCTCCGGCACGCGCAGGCCGGCGGTGACGAAGCCCTGGAGCAGCCCGATGGCGATCAGGTCGTTGGCGGCGAAGACCGCCGTCGGGCGTTCCGGCTCGGGCAGGGAGGCGATCTCCCCTGCGCTGCTCACCCCGGCCTCGAGGCTTGTGGTCGGCGTGCTGACGACGAGCAGGGACGCGTCCCCGCCGGCCTGCTCGACGGCCAGTTCGGCACCGTGACGACGGTCCCGCACCTGGGCGAGCGAACTCGGTCCGCCGACGAAGGCGATCCGCCGGTGGCCCTGGTCGAGCAGGTGCTGGCCCGGCGAGGCGTCCGCCTGCGACGTCGTCCACGCCCACGGAGCAGTAATCGGTGCCGTTGCCCGCCCGGTCGACGATCACGACGGGGATGCCGCGCTGCCGCAGCCGGAGCACCCACTCGGCGCTGTCCTCGATCGGGGCGAACAGCACGCCACCGACCCGCTGCTGCTCGAACCGCTCCAGGAGGGTCAGTTCCCGGTCGAGGTTGGAGTCGCTGTTGCCCACCTGCACCGAGTACTGCCCGGAGTAGAGCAGGTCCTCTGCGCCCTTGACCACGTCGGTGAAGAAGGGGTTGGCGATGTCCATGACCACCATGCCGATCGAGCGGCTGCGTCCGGCCCGCAACTGGCGGGCCGACTCGTTGGGCACCCAGCCCAGCTTCTCGATGGCCTGCTCGACGCGTCGCCGGGTGGCCTCGGACACACGGTCGGGGGAATTCAACACGTTGGAGACCGTGCCGACAGACACCTTGCGCGAGCACCGCGACATCGCGCATGCTCACAGAGCTCTTCGGTCCCATGACACTCCCCGTCCGTTGTTGGTCACGATTAGATCACAAAAACCGATTCATTGAACCGTCTCAGTTTGTGATCCTTTCGTTATCTTCCGCCAGGCCTCCGGACCGGATTGGGGACGGTTCCAACTCGGTCCAGAATTGATGGCTGGACCGAGTTGGAACCGTCCCCAACTCGGTCCGCGCGTGGACGGCAGCAGTCCGACAACGCGGAAGGGGCGAGGTGCCGACGGGGTGACTCGATAGAGTTGCCCGGTCCTCGAACCCAGGAGTGCCCGTGTCCGATCTCGCCAGCACCGCATCGTCCATCTACACCCAGGCCCTCGAGCGTGATCGAGGCGGTCGAGCCCCGCATCGCCGCGGCGACGCGCGCAGAGCTCGCCGACCAGCGGTCGTCCCTGAAGCTGATCGCCAGCGAGAACTACGCCTCGCTGCCGGTGCTGATGACCATGGGTACCTGGTTGAGCGACAAGTACGCCGAGGGCACCGTCGGGCACCGCTTCTACGCCGGCTGCCAGAACATCGACACGGTCGAGTCGGTCGCTGCCGAGCACGCCCGTGAGCTGTTCGGCGCCGAGTACGCCTACGCCCAGCCGCACTCCGGCATCGACGCCAACCTGGTGGCCTACTGGGCGATCCTCTCCCACCGCATCGAGTCGCCGACGCTCGAGCGCCTCGGCGCCAAGACCGTCAACGACCTCGCCGAGGAGGACTGGGAGGCCCTGCGGCGGGAGTTCAACACCCAGCGGGTGATGGGCATGAGCCTTGACGCCGGCGGCCACCTCACCCACGGCTTCCGCCACAACATCTCCGGCAAGATGTTCCAGCAGCGCTCCTACGGCACGAACCCCGACTCCGGCCTGATCGACTACGACAAGCTGCTCGCCGACGCGCAGGAGTTCAAGCCGCTGATCCTTGTCGCCGGCTACTCGGCCTACCCGCGCCGGGTGAACTTCGCGAAGATGCGCGACATCGCCGACGCCGTCGGCGCGACCCTGTTCGTCGACATGGCGCACTTCGCCGGCCTCGTCGCCGGCAAGGTGTTCACCGGCGAGGAGAACCCGATCCCCTACGCCGACGTCGTCGCGACCACCACCCACAAGTCACTGCGCGGCCCGCGTGGTGGCCTCGTGCTGGCGACGCAGGAGTACGCGTCCGCCGTCGACCGCGGCTGCCCGATGGTGCTCGGCGGCCCGCTCGGCCACGTGATGGCTGCCAAGGCCGTCGCCCTCGCCGAGGCGCGTCAGCCCGCGTTCCAGACCTACGCGCAGGCCGTGGCCGACAATGCCAAGACCCTCGCGGACGGCCTGCTCAAGCGCGGCGTGAACCTGGTGACCGGCGGCACGGACAACCACCTGGTGCTGCTGGACGTCGGCTCCTTCGGCCTC
The DNA here is from genome assembly GCA_963773595.1 of uncultured Actinomycetota bacterium. Lineage (GTDB taxonomy): Bacteria > Actinomycetota > Actinomycetes > Propionibacteriales > Propionibacteriaceae > Propionicimonas. The sequence continues at coordinate 412,269 of CAVZBQ010000004.1, read as the reverse complement.
ACCGGACGGCAGGCCGAGTCGGCCCTGCTGGATTCGGGCATCGTCACCAACCGCAACTCGGTGCCGAACGACCCCAACGGCGCCTGGTACACCACCGGCGTCCGCATCGGCACCCCGGCGCTGACCACCCGCGGCTTCGGCGCCGCCGAGTTCGACAAGGTCGCTGAGCTGATCACCAACGTGCTGAAGAACACCACCCCGGTCGCCACCGCTGCCGGCGCCCCCGGCAAGGCCAAGTACACCCTCGCCGAGGGCATCGCTGCCCGCACGCACGCGCAGGCCTCCGAACTGCTGGACGCGAACCCGCTCTACCCCGGCCTCGTCCTCTAGCATCCGCCGACCCGCTGAACCGTCGGGGACGGTTCCGTTCCGCTGAACCGTCGGTCGTCACCGGTCGTGGACCGGGTCAGGAACCGTCCCCGATCCGGGCCGAGGCGCGGATGGCCTCGAGGACGCGGAGGGCTCCGAGCGGTGCGGGCGTGGTCTGCGGTGGCGTCGCCGCCGTCCCGGCAGAGGTCGACGAAGCGCTGGATGCCGTAGGCGAGGGTGAACTCCGGGCCGGGCACCTCGTGGGTCTGGGTGGTGCCGTCCAGCCGGGTCAGGCGCAGCGCCCGCGGGCTGTGGATCCGGTCGATCGTGAGGAAGCCACGCTCCCCCTCGATCTCGCTCGGCAGGCTGGACGCCGTGATCTTGGACCAGCCGAGGTCGACGACGAGCCCCGGATAGCTGGCGAGGGCCGTGCCCGCGCCGTCCGCACCACCGGGGACGGTGGCCCAGCGCGCCACCACCTGGCCCGGCTCGCCGAACAGGGCGACCATGGCGCTCACGCAGTAGTAGCCGATGTCGTTCAGGGCCCCACCACCCAGCGCCGGGTCGAAGATGTTCACCCGCTCGCCGGCCAGCACCTGGTCGTAGCGGGACGAGCGCTGGCAGTAGCGCAGCGACGCCCGCCGCAGCACGCCCAACTCACCGAGCAGCGACGCCACCAGCGCAAGGCCCGGGTCGTAGGCGGTGCGCATGGCCTCAAGGGCGACCACCCCGTGGGCTTCGGCGGCAGCGCTCAACGCCCGGAAGTCGGCAGCCGTCAACGCTGCCGGCTTCTCCACCAGCACGTGCTTGCCCGCCTCGACGGCAGCGAGCGCCTGCGCGTAGTGCGCGCTGTTCGGGCTGGCGATGTAGACCGCGTCGACGTCGGGCGATGCGAGCATGCCCGGCAGGTCGTCGGTGGAGGCGGCCGCACCGATCCCGGCCGCGAACTCCGCTGCCCGGGCGGCGTCCCGCGAGTACGCGCAGGCCAGCGAGATGTCGCCGACGAGGGCAGCGTCCGAGGCGAACTGACGGGTGATCCAGCTGGTGCCGATGGTGGCGACGCGAAGCATGGGAAACTCCAACCGAAGAGGCGATCGTTGGCAGCCTAGACCGGGAGGACGAGATGGCGGAGAAGCGGACGCGGGAGGCCTACATCCTCGACCGGCTGGCCCGCGACGGCAGCCTGTCGGTCTCGGCGCTCTCCCGCGACCTCGGCGTCTCGGAAGTGACGGTCCGCGCGAACCTGCGCGACCTCGAGGGACGCGGCCTGCTGTCCCGCACCCACGGCGGCGCACAGGCCAGCAGCTTCCAGTCGGTGCTCGAACGCCAACGCCACCATGCGCCCGAGAAGGAACGCATCGCCGAAGCCGCGGCTGCCCTGGTCAGCGACGGCGACAGCATCATGATCGAGGCCGGCACGACCACGGCTGCCGTGATCCGGCACCTCACCGGGCGGAGCGGCGTCCAGGTCGTGACCAACTCAACGCTGGCGTTCGCAGCTGCCCGGCTCAACCCAGCCCTCCGCCTGCTCCTCACCGGCGGCCAGTTCCACGCCGAGTCCGAATCGCTGGTGGGCTACGGCGCGCTGCGCACGATCGCCGACTTCAACGTCCGTCGTGCGTTCATCGGCACCGACGGCTTCACGGCGGAGCGCGGCCTCACCACCCAGTTCGCTGACGGCGCGGACGTGATCCGGGCCATGCACGCCCGCGCGGAGGAGACCTGGCTGCTGGCCGACTCCTCCAAGTACGGACGCGCCGGCTTCGTCACCGTCCTGCCGTTGCCGGAGCTGACCGGCCTGATCACGGACGCAGGCATCGGCGAGGAGTCCGCGGAGGCCCTGCGCAACGCCGGCATCCAGGTGGTCGTCGCCTGAGTCAGGCTGTGGCCGAGGTCAGCGGCTGAACAGGGTCCCCTGCACGGTCGTGACGAAGTTCGCCAGCGATGCCCCGAGGTCCTTCAGCTGCCAGCCCGCCGGGCCGTGGTACCAGTCCAGGTCGGTGGAGTCGTCCTCGGCGTCGTCGTCGGTCGCTGCGATGGCCTGGAGCCACCGGTCCTTGCCTCCGATGACGATGGCGTAGGGCAGGATCGACGACAGCTGCGCGAGGCCCTGACCGGCCGGCAGGGTGTCCACCGGCTGGGTGAGCAGGCTGCCACGCAGCGCGTCGAGGCCACCGAGCACCGCCGTACCGGACGCCGTCCGGGCCGGCATCTCCTGCGCGACGAAGAGGACGCCGAGAGCGATGGCCACCAGCGCGAGGCCGGTGAGGCCGAAGCGGGTGAACGCCGCCAGCAGCACGGTGATCACGACGGCGGCAGCCAGCGCGACCCAGCCGATCAGGCTCCAGCGGTTGCGGGTGGCGTCGGGACGCCGGGCGAACCAGCCGCGAGCGACGACCTCGTCGTAGAGCTCGGACTGGATCTTCCCGATCACGGAGCCGACGCTGCCGGCGAGGTTGGACACCTTCACGGGGTCGCCCTGGACGGGGGCGACGGCGTCGAGCAGGGTGTGCTCGTACCCCAGCAGCGGATCCGTGCTGGCGCGGCGCGAGAACGTCCAGTCGGTGGGGGCGTGCGGCGATTCGGGAGCCATCTCCGTGATCCGCAGGTGGCCACGGACGGACAGGTCGAGCAGCGTTGCGGTCACGTCGATCGGGTCGACCCGCTCGTCGACCAGCGTGCCGACGGCGCCGGGACGGACACCGTCCAGCACCCGGAACTCGCTCTGGCCGGGCCCGATCGGGTGGAACTCGGCAACGGGGGTCGGCTCGAGGCCGGCGCCGGCGTCACCGCCGAGGCGACGGCGGGCCGCCCACAGGGCGAGGGCTCCGAGCACGAGGAGGCCGGCGGCGATCCCCAGCGGGAGCGGCTCGGCGGAGAACGCGCGATCCAGCGTCCAGACCTCGCGGAGATCCTGGTTCACTGCGACGGAACTCGTGGGGAAGCGGACGATGGCGACGACCACATCACCGGCGGCCCGCGCCTCGTCGTGGAAGAACGGGCTCGGCGAGTCGTGGGTGCCACCGCCGTAGTAGGTGCAGGTCCCTGGCGTCTCGGGTGCGCCGGCGGCGCAGTCGACAGAGGTGAACAGGGCTGGCACGGCGACCTCCGCGTCGAACGTCGACACCGGAAGGCTCAGGCCCTGCAGCAGCGGCCACTGGACGGTGGTGGTGTCGCCGTCGGTGGCGATCGCCGCACCGTGGACGACGTAGCTCAGCTCCACCGGGTCGGTCGCCCGCGCGCTGGGGATGCTCAGCGTCGTCGACCTCGGGCCGACCGTGCTCTTGACGTCGAGGGTCTTGCTGCCGGCCTTCGCCGTGATGTCGGTGATCTGGTAGCGGTACTCCATGTTGTCGCGGGTGCGCGTGACGGTGCTGAGGCGCTGCTCGATCGCGTCCGGGGCACCGCCGTCGAAGGTCATCGTCGCCGTCACGGCGAGACTGCCGTCGGCGTTGATGGTCGCTGCGACGGCGTAGGTCTTCACCACATCAGCGGCCCGCGCTGTCGGTGCGAGGAGAGCCAGAAGGCCGAGGGCGAGGACGGCGATCGCCGCAAGCCGTTGACGACCGGTCACATTCGATGCCATTCCGGCTCCTGTTCGCTGGCGCAGAGGTCAGTGCACGCGCACCACCCGGCCGTGGCCGAGCAGGCAGGACACACACTAGTGCCGCTGCGGCCGTGCGCCAGAGGGCTTTTCGAGGATTCCGCACCCGCGTTCTGCGCCGTGTCCGGGTACTGCCGCTGAGGCCCGGGTTGCAACTAGGCTGCCCGCGTGACGCAGCAGTGGGGGACGCAGGGCCAGCAACCCGGCCAGGGCGGTCAGCAATGGGGGCAGCCGGGCTGGAACCGGCCGACGCAGGCTTGGGGTGCGCCAGCGGCTGGACAGCCGCTCTACCCGCAGCAACAGGCGCCCGCCGGCTACCCGCCGGGGCAGGCGCCCTACCCGCAGGCCGCCTACCCACAGGCGCAGTTCGGCCAGCCCACCTACGGGCAGCCGGGGGGGTTCCCGCCGGCGAACCGTCCGCAGGTGCCGGGCGGCCCCAAGCGTGGCAGCCCGTTCCGCGGCCCTCCTGCTGGGGCTGGTCGTCGTCGTCGGCCTGGGCTTCTTCGCCATCTCCCTCGTCCAGTACCTCGGCGGCGGCAGCGATGGCCCGCTGGCCGGACCGACCGGCGGACAGACGGTGGAGCCGCCCGTGGACGTCCCCGCACCGGACTTCTCCCCGCCCCCGGTCCCGGAACCGGAGACCTACGGCGAGGCCACCGACTGGCTCACCGCCAACAAGGTGTACGACCAGACCGCGCCGATCCCCACCAACTGCGCCGTGCCCCAGATCGACATCACCACGGCTTCCGTGGCCGAGCTCACCGACCACCTCAACGGGCTGACAGCCTGCCTGTGGCGGGTGTGGTCGGGACCGATGGAGTCGGCGGGCTTCCAGCTCCCCCGTCCGCCGGTGACGGTGTACACCGAGCCGATCACCACCGGCTGCGGCTCGCTGGACGACGTGAACGCCGTCTATTGCGCCGCTGACCAGCACATCTATTACGCCAAGCCGCTGTACAAGATCTTCCCCGCCGACCAGCAGAAGGCGCCGTTCGTCGTCGAGGCCGTGCTCGCCCATGAGTTCGGGCACACGATCCAGGCACGCTCGGGCATCCTGATCTCTTCGATGGCCTGGGAGCAGAAGTCGTCCGGCGCGGCTGCGAGGGTGTTCTCCCGCCGCCTCGAGGTGCAGGCCGACTGCTTCTCCGGCATGTTCACGGTGGCCGTCGGCGGCAGCTCCGGGCTCACCAACGACAACCTCGCGAACCTGCAGGACGTCATGTACAACCTCGGCGACGACGTACTCACCGGCAAGGCCAACTACGACGGCGGCCACGGCCTGGGCAAGTCCCGCAAGAAGTGGTTCACCACCGGCCAGCAGAACTCCCAGATAGGCAAGTGCAACACCTACACCGCCCCGGAGAGCGCCGTCCGCTGAGCCAGGCTTGGTGGAAAACGGGGACGGTTCCTTTTCCCGCCAAACGGCCGGTTGCCAACCGGCCAGTTGGCGGAAAAAGGAACCGTCCCCGTTGTGCGCCGGGTCAGTCCTGGCTGACCAGGGCTGTCGCGATGGCTGCGAGACCCTCACCGCGGCCGGTGAGGCCGAGCCCGTCGGTCGTGGTCGCCGAGATGCTCACCGGCGCACCGACGGCAGCGGAAAGGACGGCCTCCGCTTCGCCCCTGCGCTCCGCCAGCCGTGGACGGTTGCCGATCACCTGGACGGCGACGTTGAGCACCCGGAACCCCGCGGCGTTCAGCAGTGCGACCGTCTCCGTGAGGAAGGCCGTGCCGCTGGCGCCCGCCCATTCGGGCCGGCTGGTGCCGAAATTGCTACCGAGATCTCCGAGGCCTGCGGCCGAGAGCAGGGCGTCGCAGGCCGCGTGCGCGGCCACGTCCCCGTCCGAATGCCCGTGGAGCCCTGCCGGCTCGCCGGGGAACTCCAGGCCGGCAACCCACAGCGGGATGCCGGGGGCGAAGGCGTGGGTGTCGGAGCCAATACCGACCCTGATGCTCATGCGTGACTCCTGACGATGGCCTCTGCGAACAGCAGGTCGAGTGGTTCGGTGACCTTGAGGGCCTCACGGTCACCGGGGACGAGGACGACGGGGTAGCCGAGGGCTTCGACCGCTGCCGCGTCGTCCGTGACCTGGAGGCCCTTGTCGGCCACCAGCCGGTGCGCCCGCTCCAGCACGTCACGGGCGAAGCCCTGCGGGGTCTGGACGGCGCGGAGCCGGCTCCGGTCGACGGTAGCGGAGCCGGTGGCCGTCACCTCGCGGATCGTGTCCACCACCGGCAGCACGGGGATGGCGGCCACGGCGCCACCGACAAGGGCCTCGATCACCCGACGCGACCACGTCCGCGGGCACGAGCGCCCGGGCGGCATCGTGCACCAGCACGTAGCGCGCGCCGGAGAGGTCGGTATCCGCGGCGATCGCTGCAAGGCCGTTCAGCACCGAATCCTGCCGCTCCGCGCCGCCATGGACGCAGCGGGCCGGGATCGGAGAGCCGGCGACGACACCGGCGAAGTCGTCGTCCAGACCGGGAGCGATCACGATCACAGCCCGGTCGACCCCGCCCGCGGCAAGGCCATCAAGGCTGTGGCTGACCAGCGGGCGCCCGTCGAGCTCACGCAGTGCCTTGGGGATGTCGCCGCCGAGCCGGGAACCAGAACCGGCCGCCACCACGAGGGCGACGACCGGTTCCATATGAAGAAGTGTGCCGTTGGCAGGCTCAGGAAGCGAGCACCTCGTCGAGGAGCACCTCGGCGCGGTCTTCCGCGACCTTCTCGGCGAGCGCGAGCTCGGAGACCAGGATCTGACGTGCCTTGGCGAGCATGCGCTTCTCGCCGGCGGACAGGCCGCGTTCCTTCTCGCGGCGCCACAGGTCGCGCACGACCTCTGCCACCTTGAGCACATTGCCGGAATGCAGCTTCTCGAGGTTCGCCTTGTAGCGGCGTGACCAGTTGGTGGGCTCCTCGGCGTGGGGCGCCCTCAGGACAGTGAAAACCCGTTCGAGACCGTCTGCGTCCACGACGTCGCGAACACCGACGAGATCGAGGTTGCAGGCGGGGACGCGGACCACCAGATCGTTCTGGCCCACGATGCGCAGCACCAGATAGAGCTGTCCTCGCCTTTTATCTTTCGGGTTTCCAGAGCTTCGATGACTGCCGCACCATGATTGGGGTAGACCACCGTTTCACCGATTGTGAACGTCATAACAGCTTTGACCACCTTTCCCGACTGCCAAGTCTAGCACGATCCCACCGACATCCGGTACGTCTCTCCTAGCCAGAGGCCCATTGGGGTCTTGACAGACAATCGGTTCTGTGCTTCTGACAAGGCCTGAGACCGCCTCCAGAATCACTCCTTGCCAGACCCATGTGCACACAACTCAGGGCCTGCCGGGATTCCCGGCAGGCCCTGAGTCAGGCGTTGATCATGCGATCGCAGCGACCTCCTTCTTGGGCCACGACGGTCTTCATCGTGATCACTGCAGCCGCCGCGACGACAACGCCGGCGACAAGGCTGATCAGGAAGCCGAAGATGGCGAATGGCAGGGGCTGGAACGCGAACAGGACGAAGATGCCGCCGTGCGGTGCCCGCAGGCCGACACCCAGCGCCATGCTCAGCGCGCCGGTCACCGCGCCACCGACCATCATGGACGGGATCACCCGCAGCGGGTCGCCGGCAGCGAACGGGATCGCGCCTTCGGAGATGAACGATGCACCCAGCAGCCAGGCCGCCGCGCCGTTCTCGCGCTCGACCTCCGTGAACAGCTTCTTGCGGACGACGGTGGCCAGCGCCATCGCCAGCGGGGGCACCATGCCGGCGGCCATGACGGCAGCCATGACGTTGAAGTTGGCAGCCGTCGCAGCGGACAGTCCGGCAGTTGCGAACAGGTAGGCGGCCTTGTTCACCGGACCACCGAGGTCGAAGCACATCATCAGGCCGAGGACGATTCCGAGCAGGACGACGGAGCCACCGGACATGCTGGTCAGGCCGTCCTGCATCGCCTTGGTGAGGTTGGCCAGCGGCTGGCCGAGGAGGAAGTACATCAGGCCACCGACGATGGCCGTGACGACCAGCGGGATGATCACGACCGGCATCAGGCCGGCCAGCCAGCGCTTCACCTTGAAGCCGGAGATCCACAGGGCGATCACGCCGGCGAGAAGGCCGGTGATCAGGCCGCCGATGAAGCCGGCGCCGAGGGTGACGGAGATCGCGCCGCCGACGAAGCCGGGAGCGATGCCCGGACGCCCGGCGAGGGCGTAGGCGATGTAGCCGGACAGTGCCGGGACGAGGAAGCCGAAGGCTGCCCCGCCGATGGCGAAGAGCACGGCACCGAGGTAGTTGATCCCCGACCCCCAACCGGCAGCGATCGCGAGGGCGCCGATCGACTTGCCGCCGGTGATGCCGGCCTGGCAGGCGTCAGCCGTCAGCCAGGTGAGCTGGGCGCAGGTGCGCGCCCCGTTGACACCCGGGGAGAGGGCGATGTCGAAGCCGCCGAACAGGAAGCCGAGGGCCAGCAGCAGACCACCGGCTGCGACGAACGGGATCATGTAGGAGACACCGGTCATCAGGGCCTGCTGGACGCGCTTGCCGATGCTCAGCTGCGAGCCGCCGCCTGCGCTCGCCGCGCCTGCGGAGGCCGTGCCGGCCACCTTGCGGGCGTTGGGGTTGTCGGCCGCGACGAGCGCCTCGGCGACCAGCTTGGCCGGCTCGTTGATGGCCCGCTTGACGCCGCCCTCGATCACCGGCAGGCCGGCGAAGCGCTCGCGCTCACGCACGGGACGTCGGTGGCGAAGATGGCAGCGTCGGCCCGGGCGATGAGGGCAGGGTCGAGCCATTCGACCTTGCCGGAACCCTGCGGCTCGACGTAGATCTCGATGCCGGCAGCCTTGCCGGCCTGCTCGAGGCCGTCGGCAGCCATGAAGGTGTGCGCGATGCCGGTGGGGCACGCGGTGACCGCGACGATGAGCTTGAACGGCGGCTCGTTGCCGGAGGCTGCGACCGTCGCCGCGGCGGCGGGGGCAACGGCCGGTGCCGCGAGCTCCTCGCCGGCGGTGGCCTGGTTCACCAGGTCGACGATCTGCTGCGGGGTGGTGGCGCTGCCGCAGGCCCTCGAGGAACTCCGAGCGCATCAGCGAGCGGGCCAGCATGGCCAGCAGGGTCAGGTGCGCGTCGTCGGAGCCCTCGGAGGCGGCGATCATGAACGCCAGGTCGGCGGGGCCGTCGGCGGCACCGAACTCGACCTTGGGGCTCAGCCGGGCGAAGGCCAGGGTGTTGGTGTGGACGGCTGCGGAGCGGCAGTGCGGGATCGCGATCCCGCCACCGAGCCCGGTGACGGCCTTCTCCTCACGGGCGAGGGCGTCGGCGGCCAGACCGGCCTCGTCGGCCCGTCCGGTCTTGGCGACGAGAGCGGCCATCGCATTGATGACCTCCGTCTTGGTGCTGCCGAGGTCTGCGTCCAGCAGGACGAGCTCGGAGTGTGATGAGCGGTTCGGACAAGGTCGTTCCTTCTCTCTGGGTGGGCACGTGGCATGGTGGGCAGGGTCAGCCGACGTCAGTGACCATGACGGCGGTGGTATTGAGTTGTTCGGGACGCGGCAGAGCCGTCCCGGCCAGGGAGGCGGCGGCCGAGCCGTAGGCGACGGCGAGCCGGAGCCGATCCGGGGCGCTGCAGGTCGCGGGTGTGGGCCAGCACGTAGCCGGCGACGGAGGAGTCGCCGGCACCGACGGTGCTGCGCAGGGTGATCGGCGGCGGGGTGGCGTACCAGGCGCCGTCGGCGGTGACCAGGACGGCACCGGCGCCGCCGAGGGTGGCCATCACGGCGCCCACCCCGCGTGCGACGAGCGTGCGGGCCGCCTCGACGCAGGCGCTCGGGTCGCCGGCGGCTGCCGCGGCCTCGAGCAGTTCCGGGTCGGCCCCGGTGAGCTGGGCGAGCTCCTCGGAGTTGGGCTTGAGCAGGTCGGGGGCTGCGTCGGGGAACTGCGCGGCGAGCGCGAGCAGCGGGGCGTCGGAGGTGTCGACGGCGATCCGGCAACCCCAGGGACGCAGCGCCCGGACCAGGTCGGCGTACCAGCCGGCGGGCACGCCGGGGGGCAGCGATCCCGACAGCACCACCCAGTCGGCCCGCTCGGACTCGAGGACGAGCAGGTGGGCCAGCTTCTCGATCGACTCCGGCGTCGAGGCTCGGGCCCGGCTCGTTGATCTTGGTCGTGGTCCCGTCCGGCTCGGTGAGGGTGAGGTTGGTCCGGACGCCCTCGGCGAGCGGCACCGTGCGGTACGGGACGCGGAGCTCGTCCAGGCCGTGCAGGATCGGGTCGCTGAGGCCGGCGGGGAGGATGGCGCGCACCGGGTGGCCGGCGGCGTGCGCGACGCGGGCGACGTTGATGCCCTTGCCGCCCGGCTCGACGGTGACGGAGCTGACGCGGTGCACCTCGCCGCGGGCGAGGGGCCGGTCGAGGCTGGCGGTGCGGTCCAGCGACGGATTGGCGGTGAGCGTGACGATCATGCGACTACTACCTCGATTCCCGCAGCGGTGAGTTCTGCCCGGTCGTGGGCGGAGATGCCGTCGTCCGTGATCAGGACGTCGACGGCGGAGAGGGGCGCGAAGGTGACCAGCAGCTCGACGCCGACCTTGGAGCTGTCGGCGAGGACGATCACCCGGCGGGCGGTGGCGACCATGGCCTCCTTGACCGCGGCCTCGTCGGGGTCGGGGGTGGAGAACCCGTGACGGATCGGTGACGCCGTTGGTGCCGATGAAGGCGACGTCGCAGCGCAGCCGTCCGAGTGCCGCGACGGTCTCGCCGCCGACCGTCGCCTGCGTGATGCCGCGGACGCGTCCGCCGAGCAGGTGCACCTGGGTGCCGGCGTTGCCTGCTGCGAGCTGTGCTGCGACCGGGACCGAGTTGGTGACCACCGTGCCGAGCGTCCCCGGCGGGACGGCGGCGGCGAGTCGCGCCACGGAGGTGCCGGAGTCGAACAGCACGGTCGACCCGGGGTGGGGCAGGTACTTCAGCGCCGCCTGGGCGATGCGGGTCTTCTGCGCGACGAAGGTGGGCTCGCGGTCGGTGAGCGCGGTCTCGACGAGGGCGACGTTCTCCGCGACGACCGCGCCGCCGTGCACCCGGCGCAGGATGCCGCGCTTGTCGAGGGCGTCGAGGTCGCGGCGGATGGTCTCGGTGGTGACGTCGAACCGTGTCGCGAGGTCGGCGACCGACACCCGGTCGTACCGCAGCGCAAGATTCACGATCGTGCGGTGCCGCTCCTCTGCGTACATCCTGGACCCCTTCCGGGCAACATCGATGTTGATATGTATTGTTTTATCCTGTTTTGCGTGGGATTGCAACCCCTACGCGACATCAGATTGTGGGATCTGTTGGGAAAGTTGCTTATGCGTTGCCTGCCGACCAGGGCAGCGCGACAGCCCGGACGCGCACGCAGCGCGCCCGGGAGGCGGGAATCAGTGGCACGGACCGGTTGGGGACGGTTCCAGCCGGTCCGGCGGTGGGCCGGGTAGCCGAAGGGCTACTCGCCGTAGGTGGTCTTGTCGGAGAACAGGCCGGAGACGCTCTCGCCGCAGTTGATCCGGCGGACGGCCTCGGCGAACATCGGGGCCACCGAGATGACGTTCAGCCGGTCGAGGCCGACCGGGGCAGGGACGGTGTTGGTCGCGACGATCTCGGTGATGTCGGGCTGGGCGTTGAGCCGCTCGAGGGCCTTGCCGGTGAACAGGCCGTGGGTGCAGGCGACCGAGATCGACTTCACGCCGTAGCGCGCGGACGGTGTCGATCAGCTCGATGATCGAGCCGGCGGTGGCGATCTCGTCGTCCAGCATGATCACGTCCTTGCCGGCGACGTCGCCGACGATGGCGTCGATCACCACGGTGTCGTCGGCCAGGCGGCGCTTCGAGCCGGCGGCCATCGGCACGCCGAGCATGCGGGCGAAGTGGTTGGCGTCCTTGGCGTTGCCGAAGTCGGGCGAGACCACGACGGCGTTGCTGAGGTCACGGCTGCGGTAGTGCTGGGCGATCACCGGCAGCGCGGTCAGGTGGTCGACCGGCATCGAGAAGAAGCCGTGCACCTGCTCGGCGTGCAGCGCCATGGTGAGCACCCGGTTGGCGCCGGCGGTGGCGATCAGGTCGGCGACCAGGCGTCCGCCGATGCTGATCCGCGGCGCGTCCTTCTTGTCCGAACGCGCGTAGGCGTAGTGCGGCATGACGACGGTGACGTGGGCAGCGGAGGCGCCGCGCGCTGCGTCCACCATCATCAGCAGCTCCATCAGGTTCTCCTGGGTCGGCGGCACCAGGGGCTGCACGATGTACACGTCGCGCTGGCGGCAGTTGGCCCGCAACTGCACCTGCAGGCAGTCGTTGGAGAAGCGGGAGAGCCGGGAGGCGGACAGCTCCACTCCGAGGATGCCGCACATCTCCTCGGCGAATTCGCGGTGGGCATGTCCCGAGAAGACGGTGATGTCAGTCACAGGGAGAACCCTAACCGGCGCCCCCGCACCCCACTTGTCAGAATCTCATGCGGCCGGGGGCGGACGAGAGTCTGACAACTCGGTGGTAGCTCAGCCGTTGAACTTGTAGCCGAGCCCGCGGACGGTGACCAGCAGCACGGGATTCGCCGGGTCGACCTCGAGCTTGGCCCGCAGGCGCTTGACGTGCACGTCGAGGGTCTTGGTGTCCCCCACGTAGTCGGCACCCCAGACCCGGTCGATCAGCTGGCCGCGGGTCAGCACCCGTCCGGAGTTGCGCAGCAGCACCTCGAGCAGCTCGAACTCCTTCAGCGCCAGCTGCACCGGCGCGCCCCGGACGGTGGTCTCGTGGCGCTCCACGTCCATGCGGACGCCGCTGGCCTCGACCACGTCGGCTGCGAGCTCGACGTCGCTGCCGCGGCGCAGCACCGCCCGGATGCGGGCCACCAGCTCACGGTGGCTGAACGGCTTGGTGACGTAGTCGTCGGCGCCGAGCTCGAGGCCCGACCACCTTGTCGATCTCGGTGTCGCGGGCGGTGACCATGATGATCGGTACCTGCCCGCGGACGCGCAGCTGGCGGCAGACCTCGGTGCCGGACAGTCCCGGGCATCATCAGGTCGAGCAGCACGATGTCGGCGCCCTGGCGGTCGTAGGCGGCGAGCCCGGCCGTGCCGTCGGCGGCCTCGCGTGACCTCGAAGCCCTCCTTCTGCAGCAGGAAACCGAGGGTCTCGCGGTAGTTGGCTTCGTCTTCGATGATCAGGACCCTGGTCATGCCGGGGCTCCTTCCTGGCTGCGTGGGCAGCCTCAGGGTGAAGGTCGATCCCTGGCCGAGCTTGCTCCACACGGTGACCTCGCCGCCGTGGGCGTTCGCGACGTGCTTGACGATCGACAGGCCGAGGCCGGTGCCCCCGCTGGCGCGGCTGCGGTCGGTGTCGACCCGGTAGAACCGCTCGAAGACCCGGGCCTGGTCGGCCTCGCTGATGCCGATGCCGTTGTCGGAGACCCGGATCTCGACCTGGTCGCCGACGCCGTGGCTGGTGACGGCGACCCGTGCCCCGGTCTCGGAGTAGGCGATCGCGTTCTGCACGAGGTTGGTGACGGCCGTCTCGAGCTCGTCGGTGTCGCCGACCACCCGCAGGCCCGGTTCCGCCGCCGAGCGAGAGGCTGATCCCGCCGGCGTCCGCGATCTCGCGGCAGCGCGCCACCGACGACTCGAGCAGCGCGGGTGACGTCGACGTCGTGGGCGGCGAGCAGCGGGTCCTCGGCCTGCAGCCGGGACAGCGCGATGATCTGCGAGACGAGCTCGTTGAGGCGACGGTTCTCCTTGGCCAGCTTGCCGAGGAAGGTGTGGACGGCCTCGGGGTCGTCGACAGCGGAGTCGGCGGCCTCTGCGAGGAGGCCGATCGCGCCGATCGGGGTCTTGAGCTCGTGGGTGATGTTGGCGACGAAGTCGCGTCGGGTCTCGCTGAACCGCAGATCGGCCGAGCGGTCCTCGCCGATCACGACAACGGCACCGTTGCTCAGGGGCACCACCCGCACGGCCAGCTGGACGGCGGGCTCGCCGGCCCCGGCGGCAGCCGAAGGTCGCGTTCGGCCGCCCGGCCCTGCGCCCGGGCCTCCGCGACGAGGTCGACGACCTCCTTCGGCGCCCAGCGAGGAGCCGCGAACGAGGCCGCAGTCCTTGGCGAAGGTCGAGCAGGCGAGCACGGCGTCGGAATCGGAGACGACGGCGACGGCTGCGCGCAGCGGGGCGAGCATCTCGGTGAGGTGTTGCCGCTCGACGACGCGTCCGGCGGAGCGGGACACCGCGCGGCGCACCCAGACCCAGACGGCAAGCGCCCCGAGCCCGGCACCCAACACCAGGCCCAGCAGGGCCGAAGCGATGGGCGTCATGCTTCGGATTCTAGGGGCCACCCGCGTGACGCGGATCGCCCGTTGGGGCCTGGGCCGGGTGAACTTGGCCCAAGGTTCACCGACTGTTCACCTTTCGTTGGCACAGAGGCGGGTCGCAGGGCCGGGGGGGATCTAGCCTGTGCACGGGACAATTTGCGCCGGACCTTCGGCGACCCGGGACGGAAGAGGCAGATGCGCGACAACTACCACGAGAGCCTGGAAAGTGTGGTCACCGACCTGGTGGGCATGAGCGAAGCCGTGCAGGTCGCGGTCAGCCTCGCCACCGTTGCCCTGCTGGAGGCCGACCTGGCCACGGCCGAGCAGGTGATCTCCGCCGACTCCCGCATCGACGAGTTGCACGACCAGCTCGAGGCCCGCTGCTTCTCCCTGCTGGCGCGTCAGGCGCCGGTGGCCGGCGAGCTGCGCACGGTCGTCGCTGCGATGCGGATGATCGCCGACCTCGCCCGCATGGGCGACCTGGCGGCCCACGTCGCGAAGATCGCCCGGCTGCGCTACCCCGAGCACGCCGTCCCCGAGGGACTGGTGCCGAACTTCACGCTGATGGCACGGGTGGCCGAGGAGATGGTGGAGACGGCCGGACGCTCGCTGCGGGAACGCAACGCCCACGACGCCGGCCGGCTCGCCGACAGCGACGACGAGATGGACGAGCTGCGCAAGAGCCAGTTCCGGGTCATGCTCAGCAAGGACTGGCCGTACTCGGTGGAGGCGGCCGTCGACGTCGCCCTGCTGGGCCGGTACTACGAGCGGATCGCCGACCACGCCGTGATCATGGCGAGCCGGGTCATCTACGTGATCACCGGCCTGCTGCCCGAAGGCGAGAACTGGCCGGTCGCCTGAGCCCCACATCCCGATCGCACAGTCGACACAAATCGGCGTACTCGCCGGGTTGTGCCCACTTTGGCGATGAAGGGGAGCGGACGCGGGTCAGGGGTGGGTGGCCAGGGCTGAGGCCAGGGCCTGGTGCCACAGGGTGAGGTCGACCTCACGGCTTCCTCGCAGGAGCGCGTCGAGCACCAGGCCGTCGAGCATCGCCACGAGCGACCTGGCGTCAGCGGTCGCGACGCCAACTGCCTCCAGCTGGTCGACGAACACCTGCCGGCCCTGGAGCACCTTCGCGCGCAGCCCATCGTCGCGGGACGCCATCAGCATCAGCTCGTAGCGGGCCCGCACGATCGGCGCGTCCGGGCCGAGCCAGCGGCGCAGGACCTCCTCGACGGGCTCGTCACCGGGCACCTCCCGGACCAGCAGGCCGTCGACCAGCGCGTGGCGCAGCCCTTCCAGACCGCCGAAGTGGTGCCGGACGCTGCCGTGGGGCACGCCGGCCCTCCCCTCCACAGAGCGGACGGTGACGCCGGCAGCACCCTCGTCGGCCAACAGGGCGAGACCAGCATCGATGAGCCGCTCCGGTACCGGTTTCTCCATATGGAGAGGATAGGGCTAGCATTCTTCTCCATGTGGAGAACACGCCTGTCAGCAGCCAGCGCGAAGCGGATCGTCCTCGCCGTGACCCTGAGCCTTGTCGCCATCGCAGCTGCGCCGGTCGTCATGGGTCCGGCCTACGGCCAGCTGCAACCGCGGCTCGGGCCCTTCACGCTGTTCCTCGTCGAGGTGCTCTACGCGCTGTTCATCGACTTCCCGCTCGCAGCGGCCTACGTCGCCCTCTCGACCCTGTGGGCGGGGCCACCGCGCAACGCCGCCCGCTCGGCCCTGGCCTTCGCAGCCACCTTCTTCGCGCTGATCCTTCTCGTGATCGCTGCTGCGCCATGAACGGCGTGCTGGCCTACTGGGCGCTCGCCGACACGTTCCCCGCCGCCGTCGCGGCAGCACTGGAGGCGCTCGGACCCGTGACCTACGCGGTGCTGATCCTCCAGTTCGTCGTGTTCGACCTCACCCTGTGCGCCGCCGGCGGCCTCGTCGGCTTCGCCCTCACCGGACAGGCCTCTGACACCGGCAGGCCCCTGAACCAGCACAAGCTGTGAACTTCCCGCCGTACTCGGCGAGGAACTCACAGCTTGTGGGTTCGAAGGAGGTGTCGGGCTACTTCTTGCCCTGGTTCTTCACGGCCTCGATGGCTGCCGCTGCTGCAGCGGGGTCGAGGTAGCGGCCGCCGGGGGTGACCGGACGCAGGTCGTCGTCCAGTTCGTAGACCAGCGGGATGCCGGTCGGGATGTTCAGCCCGGCGATGTCGGCGTCGCTGATGCCGTCGAGGTGCTTCACGAGCGCACGCAGCGAGTTGCCGTGGGCGACGACGATGGTGACCTTGCCGTCACGCAGGTCGGGGACGATCGAGTCGTACCAGTACGGCAGCATGCGGACGACGACGTCCTTCAGGCACTCCGTCAACGGACGGGCCTCCGGCGGCAGGAACGCGTAGCGCGCGTCGTCGAACTGGGTGAAGGTGTTGTCGGCCTCGAGGGGCGGCGGCGGGGTGTCGTAGGAACGACGCCACAGCATGAACTTCTCCTCGCCGTAGGCCTCGAGGGTCTCCGCCTTGTTCTTGCCCTGCAGGTTGCCGTAGTGGCGCTCGTTCAAGCGCCACGATCGACGTACCGGCACCCAGTGGCGGTCGCAGCCGTCCAGCGCCAGGTAGGCGGTGTGGATGGCGCGTCGCAGCACAGAGGTGTGCACCACGTCGGGTAGCAGGCCCTCGGCCTTGAGCAGCTCTGCGCCGCGCTTGTGCTTCGCCGACGCCCTTCTCGTTGATGTCGACGTCCACCCAGCCGGTGAACAGGTTCTTGGCGTTCCATTCACTCTCACCGTGGCGGAGCAGGATCAGCGTTGATGTCATGGATCTGAGCCTATCGGCCCTCGGGGGTGGCGGCTCCCCGGTGTTCGAGGCTGGCAGAATCAGCGACATGACTCAGCGTGGGATAGCAGTTGTGACCGGTGCCAGCAGCGGGATCGGAGCCGCCACAGCCAGAAGGCTCGCAGCGGAGGGCTTCGACGTCGTGTGCGCGGCCCGTCGCACCGACCGCATCGAGGCGCTCGCCGCCGAGATCGGCGGACGTGCCCTGCGTTGCGACGTGACAGACGACGCCGACATCGCTGCGCTCGCTGCGGAGGTGGGACCGGAGCTCGCCGTGCTGGTGAACAACGCCGGCGGTGCCTTCGGCCTCGAACCGGTGGCCAGCGCGGACACCGACGCCTGGCAGAAGATGTTCGCCGTCAACGTGATCGGCACGGAGAAGGTCACCCGCGCCCTGCTGCCGGCCCTTGTCGCCGCGCGGGGAGCTGTGGTCTTCGTCACCTCCGTCGCGGCGGACGGACCGTACGAGGGCGGCGCGGGCTACTGCGCAGCCAAGGCTGCCGAGCGGATGATCGCCGGCACCCTGCGGCTGGAGTTCTTCGACCAGCCGGTACGGATCACGGAGATCAGCCCCGGCATGGTCGCGACGGAGGAGTTCTCCCTCACCCGCTTCGGTGGCGACAAGGACAGGGCGGACGCGGTCTACGACGGCGTGCCCAACCCGCTGGTCGCAGACGACATCGCCGACGCGATCACCTGGATGGCCACCCGTCCGGCCCACGTGAACATCGATCGCCTGACCATCCGTCCGGTGGCGCAGGCCGCCCAGCACAAGGTGTTCCGCGGCACCTACGCCTGACCCCCACTCTCCGGGGACGGGGCGGCGGCGGAAGGGTCAAAAACGTACAAGCGGGACGTGGTTGTCACTGGCTAGCGTTCCGGCATGGACCTGGACGCTGCCACACGGACGATGATCGACAACATCCCGGCAAGGACGGGACGGAGCCTTGACGACTGGTTCACGGTGCTGGACGCGGCGGACCTCCCGCAACACGGCAAGGCGATGGCCCTGCTGAAGGGCGAGCACGGGATGACCCACGGCTTCGCGAACCTGATCGTCACGTTGCATCGCCAACGCGGCACCGAGGCCACGAGCGACGACCTGGTCGACGCCCAGTACGCCGGACCCAAGGCTGCGCTGCGACCCCTCTGCGACCAGCTCATCGCCGCGGCGAGCTCCTTCGGCAGCGATGTCGAGGTCGCACCCAAGAAGACGTCGGTCTCCCTGCGGCGGGCCAAGCAGTTCGCCGTCATCGAGGCGCCCAGCCGCACCCGGATCGCGCTGGGCCTCAACCTGCGCGGCCTGGAAGCCGACGGGCGCCTGCTCGTCGCCGGAGGCATGTGCACGCATCGCGTCGACCTGACCTCACTGGAGGAGATCGACGCGGAGCTACTGGGTTGGCTCCGGGACGCCTACGACCGGGCCGGCTGACCGAACGAGGGCACCTCATCGAGCGGGACGAAGCTGGCCGCGGCCGGTCCGAACTCCGCGACCCGCCGGCGGTACTCGGTGGGCGTCCAGCCGCTGAAGCGCCGGAACGCGCGGATCACGTGCGCCTGGTCGTAGTAGCCGCCCAGCGGCGCGAGGCTGGCCCAGTCGCCAGGTTCCTCGATGGCGGCAAGACCGGTCACGAAACGGTGGAACCGCCACAGCTGGGCATAGTCGCGCGGGGTGAGTCCGGTGGCCCGGCGGAAGCGCGCGATGACCGTTCGGTGCGACGCCGGCAGGAGAGCCACCAGGTCGCCGATCGCCCGGTCCTCATCCTCGAGACCGGCAAGCGCCGACTCGACGAGCGGGTCCGGACGCCAGCCCGCTCCGAGCCGAGCGAGCACCGCGCCCACCCGCTCCAGCGCCTCGGCCGGCGTTGTGGCGGCCCGGAGCTCGGCAACCAGACCCGCTGCGTCCGGCAGCACCTCTTCCGCTGCCAGGACCCGGCCGGCGACATCGGCTCCGGTCAGCGCGGAGATCGCCCCGAGTCCGCCGGGACGGAGCTCCACGACCACCTGCCGGATCACCGGCGGTGAGGCGATCACCAGGTACCCCGACTGGATCCCCGAGACGAAGGCGTCCCCCACCGTCGTCGCAACCCCGGAGCGGTCGTACAACGCGTACGGCTCGGAGAGGTTGACGATGAGGTGCATGGCGGGCTGCGGCAGGATCTTCTCGAACGGCCGCTCGCGCGGCACCTCCAGGTACCAGATCCGGGCGATCGCGGCCTCGAGCCCGACCGGCGCCGGCCGTTCGTCGTAGATCATCAGGGCCGCCGCGGGTCAGCGACACGCGTGCGCGCGACCTCGATGATGGCGCTCTCGTTGGCGTCGCCGAGGCCGGAAGCGAGCAGGGCGTCGAGCCCGTCGAGCGCCACCTGCCCGAACGGCGCACCCACGCCCAGCTCGTCGGCGAGGGCCATCGCGTAGGCGGCGTCCTTGCGCCGCAGCCGGCCGGAGAACACCACGTTCTCGCCATGGTCGGACGCGGCCATGCGCCGGCTGTTGCGCACCACCTGCGGGCTGGCGGCCTGCCCGAGCGCCAGCGCAGCCACCACCTTGTCGAGATCGAGACCCGCCCGCTCGGCGAGCGCGAGGCCCTCCGCGACGCCGGCGATCTGCACGGCACCGATCAGGTTCACGATCAGCTTGTAGGCCGTCCCTGCGCCGACGGGGCCGAAGTGCAGGATCTGCGCGGCGAGCGGCTCGAGGAACGGCCGGGCAGCTTCCAGGTCGCCGGGCTCGGCGCCCACCAGCAGGGTCAGCTCCCCCGCGGCGGCCGCTTCCGGAAGCCCGGTGACGGGTGCGTCGACGTAGCGCAGGCCCGCCGCGCCGGCGGCCGAGGCTAGCGCCCGCACGCGGTCGGCGGACAGGGTCGAGCACTCGATCGCGAGCGCGCCCGGCGGGAGGCCAGCGAGAGCGCCCTGAGGCCCGTCCCAGACCGCCCGCGAGGCCTCGTCGTCACTCACCATCACGATCGCGGCTTCTGCGCCTGCGCAGGCGTCTGCCGGCGAGGCAGCCAGCTCGGCCCCGGCAGCGACGAGCGCTGCCTGCGCGCTCCGGCGTCCGGTTCGCCACCACCACCTCGTGCCCGGCGGCCAGCAGCCGTCCAGCCATCCCCGAACCCATGCGGCCCAGGCCGATCATCGCCACGCGTGCCATGCCCGGCACCCTATCCGCAAGGCAACAGCGACCCGCCCCCGAAGGGACGGGCCGCTGTTCAGGGCTTCGTCAGGCTCAGCCACCAACAAACGAGGCTGAACGGCAATCGATCAGTCGAGCTCGATGAGGCCTTCTCCGGCCTGGACGGCCGTGCCCTTCTCGACGAGGATCCGGGCCACCGTGCCAGCCTTCGGCGCGGTGATCTCGGTCTCCATCTTCATGGCCTCGAGGATGAGCAGCACCTGGCCGGAGGCGATCTCCTCGCCCTCTTCGACGAGCACCTTCGCCACCGAGCCGGCGAGCGGAGCGACGACGGCGTTGGCCGAGGCAGCCTGCACCGATGCGGTGGTCGGGGCGACGATTCCGCCGCCGCCACCACCGATGACGATGGTGCCGAGCTGGGGAGCTTCCTGCTCCTCGACGTCAACCTCGATGTCGTAGGGGACCCCGTTGACAGTCACTTTCAGTTTCATTGGTATTCCTTCTCAGCGCGTGTACAGCGGGTGGTGAGTGTGCTGGGCGCGGCGAGTGTTCGACGTCCAGTTCCGTCCGGTCGTGAAGTGCCGCTGACGGCGCTTCGCACGGTGCCCGAGGTAGGCGGCCACCGCAGCAGCGATGGCGACCAGGGTCTCCTCAGGCACGTCAGAGGTCCGGAGTTCCAGCCCCTTGATCTTGATCTCGAGCCCTTCGATCCGCTCGGTGAGCGACTTGACGAGCTCCAGCAGTTCCGCATCCTGGGACATGGCGATCACACCGGCCCGAGGCCGTGCTTCTTGGCCGGCCGCAGCTCGCGCTTGGAGGCCAGCAGCTCGAGAGCCATGGCAACCTTGCGACGGGTGTCGCCCGGATCGATGATGTCGTCGACCAGGCCACGGGAGGCCGCCATGAACGGCGTGGAGAAGGTGCTGCGGTAGGCCTCGACGAGCTCTTCGCGCTTGGCGTCGGGGTCATCGGCGGCGTCGATCTCGCGCTTGAACACGATCGAGGCTGCACCCTCTGCACCCATCACGGCGATCTCTGCGGTCGGCCAGGCGAACACCTTGTCGGCGCCCAGGTCCTTGCAGGCCATGGCGATGTAGGCGCCGCCGTAGGCCTTGCGCAGCACAACGGTGATCTTCGGGACGGTGGCAGCGGAGTACGCGTACAGCATCTTCGCGCCGTGGCGGATGATGCCGCCGTGCTCCTGGGTGACGCCGGGCATGTAGCCGGGGACGTCGACCAGGGTGACGATCGGGATGTTGAAGGCGTTGCAGAACCGGACGAACTTGCTCCCCTTGTCGGAGGAGTTGATGTCCAGCACGCCGGCCATGTGGTTCGGCTGGTTGGCGACGATGCCGACGCTGCGACCGTTGATCCGGGCGAAGCCGACGACGATGTTCATCGCGTAGGCGGCCTGGACCTCGAGGAAGTCGCCGTAGTCGACGAGCTTGGCGATCACCTCGCGGACGTCGTAGCCCTGCTTGCCGTCCGCCGGGACGACGTCGTGCAGCGACGGGTCGTACTCGACGCTGTAGTCGCCCTCCACCATCGGGGCGTCCTCGGAGTTGTTCGCAGGCAGGAAGCTGAGCAGCTTCTTGGCGATCAGGATCGCCTGCGCGTCATCGTCGGCAACGAAGTGGTTGACGCCGGAGACGCTCATGTGGGCGTCGGCGCCGCCGAGGCGATCGGCAGTGACTTCCTCGCCGGTGACCTGCTTGATGACGCTCGGCCCGGTGATGAACATGTGGGCCTTGCGGGTCTGGATGACGAAGTCGGTCAGGGCCGGGGAGTACGCGGCGCCACCGGCGCAGGGTCCGGCGATGATCGAGATCTGCGGCACCACACCGGAGAGCAGGACGTTGGCGTAGAAGACCTTGCCGTAGCCGGAGAGCGAGTCAATGCCCTCCTGCACCCGGGCGCCTCCGGAATCGTTGATGAAGACGAAGGGCGTGCCGTTCTCCAGCGCTGCCTTCATCATCTCGACGACCTTGATCGAGTGCGTCTCGCCGGCTGAACCACCCATGACGGTGAAGTCCTGGCTGGCCAGGTGCACCGGGCGTCCGAGCACGGTGGCTGTGCCGGTGACGACACCGTCCGCCGGCATGTCCGCGGTGTCCATGCCGAAGGTGACCGTGCGGTTCTTGCGGAACAGCCCGATCTCCTGGAAGCTGTCCGGATCGATCAGGGCGTCGATCCGCTCCCGTGCGGTCATCTTGCCCGCGTCGCGCTGCTTCTGAAGCCGGGCCTCGCCGCCACCCAGGCGCGCCGTGAGGCGTGCTTCAAGGAGGGCGTCGACGCGCTTCTTCATCGTGATTGGCTTTTTGCTCATGGAGTCCTCACTCACGCCATCTCGACGGTGACGCTGTGATCGCGACCGCCCATGGAGACCTTGTACTTGATGGGGCCGCGCACCGCGTTCGCTGCGCCGCTGCTGGCTTCTGCCTCGGCCTTCATCTCCGCTTCGGTCATGCCGACGTTCTTCGGACCCTCGTCGCGGGTGGCGAAGAACGATGTGGCGACCTGCGGGAACATGGCGTAGGTGAGTACGTCCTCGTCGGTGCCGTCGTTGCCCGGGGCCTTGCTGGCCTCGTCGACCAGCTTGTCCCACTCCGGCGGGATCAGGTCGGCCGGACGAACCGTGATCGGCTCCTTCTTGGCCTGCGCCTGCGCGATCGCGACAACCTCGGGGTTGCGCTCGCCCATGCACTCGCCGTAGTAGCCGAGCATCAGGTCGGCGAACTCGCCGGTCATCACCTTGTAGCGGCCCATCAGGACGTTGAACACGGCCTGCGTGCCGACGATCTGGCTGGACGGGGTGACCAGCGGCGGGTGACCGCAGTCGGCCTTGACCAGGGGAACCTCGGCCATGACCTCCTTGATCCGGTCGCCGGCGCCCTGTGCCTTGAGCTGGCTCTCCATGTTGGAGAGCATGCCGCCGGGGATCTGGCTGGAGAAGATGTCGGTGTCCACCAGGGTGGCCGACTCGAACTTCTTGTACTTCGGACGCACGCTGCGAAGTGGTCGCGGATGCGGATCAGCCGCTCGGGGTCGAGGTTCGTCGTGTACTGCGTGCCTTCCAGCATCGCGACGAGGGATTCGGTCGGGTTGTGGCCCGGGCCGAGCGACATCGAGCTGATCGAGGTGTCGACGACGTCGGCGCCGGCCTCGATGGCCTTCATCAGCGAGACCAGGGTCACGCCGGTGGTGGCGTGGCAGTGGACGTTGATCTGCACGTCCTCGCCGTAGGTCTCCTTGATACCGCGGACGATGTCGTACGCCGGCTGCGGCTGCAGCAGTGCAGCCATGTCCTTCAGCGCGATCGACTCGGCGCCCATGTCGAGCAGCTGACCGGCGAGCTTCACGTAGCCCTCGGTGGTGTGCAGCGGGGAGATCGTGTAGCAGATGGTGCCCTGCGCGTGCTTGCCGGTCTTCTTGACGGCCTGCATCGCGTGCGCCATGTTGCGCGGGTCGTTCAGTGCGTCGAAGACGCGGAAGACGTCCATGCCGTTCTCCGCCGACTTGTCGACGAAACGCTCCACCACTTCATCCTCGTAGTGGCGGTAGCCCAGCAGGTTCTGGCCCCGCAGCAGCATCTGCAGCCGGGAGTTGGGCATCAACTTGCGGAACGTCCGCAGACGCTCCCAGGGGTCCTCGTTGAGGAACCGGATGCATGCATCGTAGGTAGCACCGCCCCAGCACTCGACGCTCCAGTAGCCGGCCTTGTCGATGTCCTCGCAGGCTTCGACCATGTCTTCCATGGCCATGCGGATCGCTATCAGACTCTGGTGAGCGTCGCGAAGGACGAGCTCGGTAACACCAATGGTTCGCTGACTCATGAGCACATCCTCCCAGACCAGCTACTACACGCCGTCGTATCGGGCCGATTCGGGACAGGCGTGAGACGGGCCGTCTCATGTGTGCAAAAAGGTGCTGCGTTGTCGCGCTCAGCCCGGTCGTCCGCCGGCCGAACCATCGCCCCGCTACGCCAAAGCCGGGCGTCACCCTACGACGGACAGCTTGCCCCGACATTCGCATCGAGGTCGAAGGTGTACGAGGTCGGCCAAAGCCGCGCGCCGTGGAAGCGCCCGGCCTTACGCTCCCAGCATTGGGGATGAGGGGGTCAGGGTGAAGGCTCGACATTTGTGCGCGCTCGGTGCCGCCCTTGCGCTCGTGATCGGTACAGTCGGCGCCGCTCCTGCCCTCGCCGACCAGGCCGTGAGCATCCCCGATCCCGACTTGCGGCTCTGCATAACCCGCGACCTCAGGCTCGAGGCCGACGCCCCCCTCACCGAAAGCCGGCTTGGTCAGCTTCGCTCGCTCAACTGCAGCGGCAACGGGCTCGCCGACCTCGACATCAAGAGCCTCGAAGGGCTTGAACACCTGACGAACGCACAGGCTCTGTTTCTTGCCCGCGGCTCCGTGACGGACCTTGGCCCACTCGCCGGGCTGTCCGAGCTCAGGGATGTCCACCTCGAGGGGAACCAGGTGAGCGACCTCAGCCCGCTCGCGGGTCTCGACAAGCTGTGGCTCCTGGACTTGGCGGACAATCCCCTTGAGGACCTGGCGCCGATCCTGGCGATGCCGGCTCTCTCCACCCTGGACATCTCGGGGACGAAGGTGGACGCCAGTCAGGTGGTGACGATGCCGACCCTGCGCAACCTGACCATTGGCGGGCTGCCGTCCACCGACTACGGCTTCCTTGCCGGAATGGACAAGCTCGGAAGCCTGACGATCGTGGACGACAGGATCACCTCACTGAAGGGCATTCCGATGCCGCCAATGGTGAAGGTCATCTACCTGGCTGCGCCCGCGGTGACCTCGCTCGCCGGAGTCGAGGCTGCGTCCGACTTGCAGCGCTTCTACGCCTTCGCGAGCGACACCGACGTCGATCGGACGGCGTTGTCGGACATCTCGGCGCTGGCCGGCCTGAAGAAGCTGATCCAGGTGGACGTCATCGGATCCGAAGTCGCCGACGTCTCTGGCCTTGCAGACAAGCCCGCCCTGACGGAGGTCATCCTGGAGCAGAGCCGGGTGACCGATCTGAAGCCCCTGGCATCGACGACCCATCTCCAGCGCCTCTGGGTCGGCCAGAACCAGGTCAGGAGCCTCGAGGGCCTGGAAGGCATGCACGACCTGACCGAACTCACCGTCCGCGTCAACGCCGTCGCCTCGCTCGAGCCGATCCGGGGACTGGACATCAAGACGCTGGACGCGACCGCGAACGCGATCACCACCGCGGACCCGATCGCAGACATGCAGTCGCTGGAGACGATCTTCCTCAGTGACAACCTGTTGCAGGACGTGTCGCCGTTGGCGGGACTGAAGGGTCAGCCGAGGCTTGACCTCAACAGGAACCACATCAGCGACCTGAGCGCCTTCTCCGGCTGGACGAAGTCCGTATGGGCAACCGGTCAGTACGTGACGGCGCCCGCCGGCGCGCTCGCCGGCGTCCCCGAGCCGCTCGGCGTACGTAATCAGGCAGGGACGCGGCTGTGCGCGACCAACGCCGATCCGGGGGTCACCTGCAAGGACGGACAGATCACCTACCCCACATCCGGAACGTATCGATCGTCCTTCAGCGACGCAGACGAGAACGATTTCGTCTGGTTCTCCGGCACCGTGACCCAGTACGTCGGTCCCGACAAGCCGTTCACGCAGACGTATGTACCGAAGGTGTTCGGCGGCCCGGAGGTCGGCCTCTCCGTGATTGCCGACTTCAAGCCCTGGACGCCGGCGGTCACCAACTACACCTATGAGTGGTACCGCGACGGCACCCTGATCACGGGTCCCGCGTCAGACGGCTCCTTCTACAACGCCGTCCCCGCCGATCGGGGCCACCGGCTCTCGGTCTGCGTCACCGGCCATCTCGACGGCTATGAGGCCAAGCGCCTGTGTTCAACACCTTCGGCCAAAGTCGTCACCGGCGACCTCCATGCGCCGAAGCCGAAGATCAGTGGTGACGATGTCACCGACGCGACCCTGACGGCAGTCACCGGGAACTGGACTGCCGGCACCACCCTGCGCTACCAGTGGCAGCGAAACCACAAGAACATCCGCGGAGCCACGGCGGCGACCCTCCGCCTCCGGGCCGGTGACGTCGGCGATCACATCCGGGTGCGGATCACCGGATCCCAGGCCGGCTACCACTCCTCCACCAGGTACTCGGCCTCCGTCACGCCGCGCAAGGCTGCCTTCAGCGCAGCCAACCCGGAGGTCACCGGCACGCCGACAGTGGGCCAGGCGCTGACCGTGCAACCGAGCGCCTGGACTCCTCGGCCCACCCACCTGAGCTACCGGTGGTACCGGGACGGCGCCGCCATCAAGGGGGCCACGAAGACCACGTACCTGCTGACGGCGAAGGATGCCGGCGCGCGGATCACGGTGAAGGTGACGGGGACAAGGGCCGGCTACGGCACGAGGTCGGTGTTCTCCGCCGCGGTCGTGCCCGTTGCCGCCTAGGCGCGGTGGCGGATGTGGGGCAGCCGCTTGGCCAGCTCCTCCTCGAAGAGGCGCTTGACCGCCTCGCCGTCGATCCGTCCGCCGACCCCCGGAAGGGACTTGTCGAACGCGCGCCGGCAGACGACCAGCCACGCCTGACCCATCGCAAGGGTGAAGGAGGACGCGACGGAGGCGTTGATCACCCCGCCGACGACACTGCCCGCTCCGGGGATGAACTTCAGGAGGCTGGAAGCGGCAGCGCGACCGGCAGAGGTGGCGACGGAGGTCGACGCGACAGCAAGCAGCGCCGACTTGTCCAGGCCGAGGCCGTGAAGCTGGGCGATCCGCGCCATCATCGACAGCTGGATCGGCACCAGCACAGCAGCGGAGGAGAACGGGATCGGGATCGCAGCCGCTGCGGCAGCAGCCGTCACCGCTGCCGCGATGGCTTTGTTCGACTGGCTCGCCTTGAGTTCCACATCGATCGCCTGGGCTGCGACGAGGGCTCCCTGGACTGCCTCTGGAGCCACCTGAAACGTGGCCCCGAGGACCTCCACCAAGCCGTAGGACGGCTGACCAGAGAACTGGTCCCTCATCGCGTAGGTCATGAACGGGCGCCCACCGACGATCGGCAGGCCCTTCGCCTCGATCTGGCGGGCCAGCTCCACGGCGTCCGGGTGGTACATCCCGTCGCGCATCGGCACCTGGGTGAGCACGACCAGCACCGGAAGCCCCAGCGAATCGAGGGTGCGGATGAACCGCTCCTCGAAGTCCTCGAATCGTCGGTCCATGCCGCGGATGCAGTACCAGGCGACGTGGATCTGCTCGCTGACGGGCTTGCCGCGGCTCTCCTTGATCGCCTTGGTGAGTTCCTTGATGATCTGGTCGTCGTCGTGGCCCAGCTCGAGTCCACGGGTGTCGACAACGCCGAGGGCGCCCCGCTTGTCGAGGTAGAGGTGCGAGCCGATCGTGACAGGGGCACCGATGCCGGTCACGGCAACGGGCTCGCCGAAGATGGCGTTGACCAGGGTGGACTTGCCCACCCCTGTCTTGCCGAACACCGCCAGGTTGATACGGCCGATCTGGTCGGCCTGCTTCTCGAACTCGGCGCGGAAGCTCTCCGTGAACCATTGCGTCACGTCGACCACCCTAACCACCGCTTCTCCGGAGGCGATGCGGCCGCGCCCCTGAGCCGACCCGGACGCCACCCTTGGCGCCACCTGTGTCGGGCGGCCTCCTCAGGCTGGACGCATGACGATCAGCGGTTCTCCCCGGAACTCCGGACCTTCGGTGCGCGCGGGCTCAACTCTCCCGGCGAGTGAGCCTCAGCTCGGGATCGTCTTCACCGGCTGGTCCGTGAGCACAGCGACGACAGCGTCGATCGTGACCTGCAGGTAGGTCCTGCCGTCGGGAGCGACGGTCTTGGTGTCGAAGTAGTGCTCCTTGCCGTTGTGGTGCATCGGGCCGAGTTCGACGATGTCGATGCGCCCGTCCTTCATCGCATCGCTCCAGGGCGAGAAGGCAGCCTTCGGCCAGCGTCCGGCGAACATGACGCCGCCGAGCTTCTCGAACACGTCCTTCGACCCGCGCAGGTGCCACAGGTGGTCGACCCGGGCGAGGCCAGGATCGTCGGACATCATGCCGCCGATCGACACCACACGGACCGGGATCTTCCCCATGCCCAGGTACCAGGCGGCCCCGATCGAGATCTGCGCGCCGCCGCTCCAGCCGATCAGGGTCACCGGCTTCCCGCCGTCCAGCTGGTAGCCCTGACGGCGCAGCGCCTGCACCACCTCGCGGGCGGTGCCGAGGTTGTACGCCGGTCCGTAGCGACGATCGGAGCTGACGAACAGCTGCATCGCGTTGCGCCCGTTGACCAGCATTCCAGCCAGGGCCTCGGGCTTCTTCAGCCGGGCCTTCTCGATGCGCCGCCACAGCCAGCTCAGGGTGCGCTGGCCGGTGAGTCCCTTGTTGGTCACCGAGTAGGGGAAGACGTCGGACACGACGCAGGTGTTCGGCAGAGCCTTGAGGGCATCGACGAGGGGCAGCTCCTCCTCGGGGATCGAGTGGCCGTCGATCGCCCCGATCCCGGAGAGGTAGACGACGTAGTGGTCGAAGGGCTCCGGGGTGTCGTCGCCGTCGTCCTCGACGAGGATCTCCTGGACGGTCTGCGCGGCCTCGTCCGCCCCCTTGCTGGACCACCAGCCCAGGGCGTCGAGCGGGGCGATGGTGAGGGCCAGCAGGATGAAGACCATCACGATGATCAGGAGCGAGGTGAGCATCAGCGCTTCTCGCCTTCCAGCTCCGGCAGGTAGTCCAGCGGCATGAACATGTGACCGGAGAGCAGGTCGCTTGCCGGTCATCATCGACGGCTTGCCCGTGACCACTCGCCAGATCCGGTCACCGATCCAGTTGACCGGGCGCGACAGGGACCAGGAGAGCAGCTGCATGACGCCCCAGCCGATGCCGGTGATCAGCAGGGCCGTCCAGAAGTCGGTCTTGAACAGCACCTCGTTGACCATCAACAGCACGAGCAGGCCCCACGCCTGCAACAGGCGGGCGATCGCCGGCCCGAGGTAGGGGATGAGGACGAGGAAGCCGAAGATCATCGGCGCGGTGGCGAGCATCACGCCGCGCGTCACCGCAGACAGCCCCGGAGTGTGGCCGACGATCGAGCGGTCCGACGATGGCGACCACGAGGGCCTGCAGGGCGTACAGCAGGACGAACCCGAGCCCGTTCAGCAGCATGGTGATGGCGAAGCGCCACCCGCGGACACGGTTGAGGAACAGCACGACGCTGTCACCGAACAGCGTGGAGATCCCGGCGAGAGCAGCGATGGTGAAGGAGATCTCCAGGGTGAGCGGGTGCGCGGCGAACCAGGGAGCGATCGACTCGTCACCGGTGAGGACGCCCCAGATCACCAGCCACACCGTGGCGAAGAAGTCGAAGAACCCGGTCACCCGCTGGCCTCCCGTCACCGATGCGCGGCCCGATGCCGACTGACGATAGCAGCGGGCGATATGCGGAGGTCGCAGCCAAACCCATCTCCCGGACATTGAATTCCCGGTCGCCTTTCGACGACGATGGGAAGCGCCCCGGTGAGGGGTTCCGTCGGTGTGGACCGACCGAATGGTGGCCGTGGTCAGCAGAGTCACGGTCTCCGGCTTAGCGTCGTCTGGTTGTCTTGCTGCCGCACCGACGCGGCAGCCCGTCCATGAGAAGGACCAATGAGCCTGCTGCGCACCAAGTCGATCGAGCAGTCGATCGCCGACACCGACGAACCCGAGTACCAGCTGAAGAAGTCGCTGACCGCGCTGGACCTGACCGTCTTCGGGGTCGGGCGTCGTGATCGGCGCAGGCATCTTCACCCTGACCGGGACGTGCGGCGCACAACGTCGCAGGACCGGCGATCGTGGTGAGCTTCGTGATCGCGGCCTTCTGCTGCGCCCTGGCAGCCATGTGCTACGCCGAGTTCGCATCGACGGTGCCGGTGTCCGGCTCTGCCTACACCTTCTCCTACGCCTCGCTCGGCGAGATCTTCGCCTGGATCATCGGCTGGGACCTGATCCTGGAGATGTTCCTCGGCGCGTCCGTCGTTGCGCAGGGCTGGAGCGCCTACTTCGGCAAGTTCCTCTCCCTGCTCGGCGTGACGCTTGCCACCAGCAGATCAGCTACGGCGGCGTCATCGACCTGCCCGCCGTCGTGCTGGTGCTCGTGCTCGGCCTGCTGGTGACCGTCGGCATCAAGGAGTCGCTGCGGGTGAACCTCGTGCTGGTGGCACTGAAGCTGTTCGTCGTGCTGTTCGTGATCGTTGCCGGCATCGGGTTCATCAACCCGGCCAACTACAGCCCCTTCATCCCGCCGGCAGCCGCCTCCGCCGCAGCCGGCAGCGCCACCGAATGGGCCACCCAGCCGCTGCTGCAGTGGATCACCGGCGCTGCCCCCACCACGTTCGGCGTCGGCGGCGTCCTCGCCGGCGCAGCCCTGGTGTTCTTCGCCTACATCGGCTTCGACGTGGTGGCCACCACTGCGGAGGAGACCAAGAACCCGCAGCGCGACCTGCCGATCGGCATCATCGCCTCGCTGGCGATCTGCACCGTCCTGTACTGCGCTGTCGCGCTGGTCGTGACCGGCATGGTGCCCTACGACAAGCTCGACCCGAGCGCAGCCCTCGCCAACGCCTTCGCCTTCCACGGCCAGGCCTGGATGGCCACCCTGATCTCCGCCGGCGCCGTCGCCGGCCTGACCACCGTCGTGCTCACCCTGATGATCGGCGCCACCCGGCTGATCTTCGCGATGTGCCGCGACGCGCTGCTGCCGATGGGCCTCGCCAAGGTGCACCCGAAGTACCGCACCCCCTGGCTGATCACCGCCATCGTCACCGTCGTCGTCGCCATCGTCGCCGGCCTCACCCCGGTGGGCGTGCTGGAGGAGATGGTGAACATCGGGACGCTGTCGGCGTTCGTGCTGGTCTCGATCGGCGTCGTCGTGCTGCGCAGGAAGCGTCCCGACCTGAAGCGGTCGTTCACGGTGCCGCTGTCCCCCTGGCTGCCGATCCTCTCCGCCGCGATCTGCGCCTACCTGATGATCAACCTGTCGGTGGAGACCTGGCTGCGGTTCCTGGTCTGGCTGGCGATCGGCTTCGTCATCTACTTCGCCTACTCCCGCAGCCACTCCCGGCTGGAGACCGGCGTCGGCATCCGTCCGGACATGCTGAAGGCGATGGAAGAGGGTCACGTTCCGGCCAACCCGGACGACCTGCGGTAGCCGCGCGTCCACCGATTCGGGCCCCTGAACGGGGTGAACAGGGTGCGGAATGGGGCGTGCGCTGCCTCCGGTAAGCTTGGATGGTTCCCGATCCAGACCGGAGTTTCACCATGCCCGCACGTCATGACCTGCGCAATGTCGCAATCATTGCCCACGTCGACCACGGCAAGACCACCCTCGTCGACGCCATGCTGTGGCAGTCCGGGGCGTTCCGCGCCAACCAGGACGTCAACACCCGGGTCATGGACTCGACGGACCTCGAGCGCGAAAAGGGCATCACGATCCTCGCGAAGAACACCGCCGTCGACCACAAGCTCGACGACGGCACCACCGCGACGATCAACATCATCGACACCCCCGGCCACGCCGACTTCGGTGGCGAGGTGGAGCGCGGCCTCGAGATGGTGGACGGCGTGCTGCTGCTCGTCGACGCCTCCGAGGGCCCGCTGCCCCAGACCCGGTTCGTGCTGCGCAAGACGCTGGCCAAGAACCTGCCGATCATCGTCGTGATCAACAAGGTCGACCGTCCCGACGCCCGCATCGCCGAGGTCGTCGACGAGGTCTACTCCCTCTTCATGGACCTGCTCGAGGACGACGAGGCCCACCACCTCGACTTCCCGATCATCTACTGCGCGGCGAAGGCCGGCCGCTCCTCGATGACCCGTCCGGAGGACGGCGGGATGCCGGACAACAAGAACCTGGAATCCCTGTTCACGCTGATCATGGAGACCATCCCGGCCCCGGTGTACACCGAGGGCGCCCCGCTGCAGGCGCACGTGACCAACCTCGACGCGTCCCCCTACCTCGGCCGGCTCGCCCTGTGCCGCATCGTCGAGGGCACCATGAAGCGCGGCCAGACCGTCGCCTGGTGCCGTCACGACGGCACCATCACCAACGTCCGGCTCTCCGAGCTGCTGATCACCAAGGCCCTCGACCGCGTCCCCTGCGACGAGGCCGGCCCCGGCGACATCGTCGCCATCGCCGGCATCCCGGAGATCACCATCGGCGAGACCCTCGCCGACCCGAACGACCCGAAGCCGCTGCCGCTGATCCACGTCGACGAGCCGTCGATCTCGATGACCATCGGCATCAACACCTCCCCGCTGTCCGGCAAGGTCGGCCGGCTGCTCACCGCACGGCTGGTGAAGAACCGTCTCGACACCGAACTGGTCGGCAACGTGTCGATCCGGGTGCTCGACACCGAGCGTCCCGACACCTGGGAGGTGCAGGGACGAGGCGAGCTCCAGCTGGCCGTCCTGGTGGAGATGATGCGCCGCGAGGGCTTCGAGCTGACCGTCGGCAAGCCGCAGGTGCTCGTCAAGGAGATCAACGGCAAGCTGCACGAGCCGGTGGAGCGCCTCACGGTCGACATCCCCGAGGACCACGTCGGCACGATCACCCAGCTGATGGGCACCCGCAGGGCGCGCATGGAGCAGATGGTGAACCACGGCACCGGCTGGGTGCGCGTCGAGTACGTCATCCCGGCCCGCGGCCTGATCGGCTTCCGCACCGAGTTCCTCACCGAGACCCGCGGCACCGGCATCATGCACCACGTGTTCGAGGGCTACGAGCCCTGGGCCGGCGAGATCAAGACCCGCCAGTCCGGCTCGCTGATCGCCGACCGCACCGGTGTGGTGACCGGCTACGCGCTGTTCAACCTGCAGGAGCGCGGCAGCCTGTTCGTCGCACCGGGCGACGAGGTCTACGAGGGCATGATCATCGGGGAGAACCCGCGTCCCGACGACATGGACGTGAACCCCACCAAGGAGAAGAAGCTCACCAACGTCCGCATGTCGACCGGTGACGAGCTGGAGCGGCTGATCCCGCCGCGCCTGATGAGCCTCGAGCAGTCGCTGGAGTACTGCCGCGAGGAGGAGTGCCTCGAGGTGACCCCGAAGAACGTGCGCATCCGCAAGCTGGTGCTCGACGCCAACGAGCGCGCCAAGCAGCGCAACCGGGCCAAGAAGGCCTGAGCCCGACCGCCTTCCACCGACTTGTCGGAATCTCGTTCGCCCATAGCCGGCGGAGATTCTGACAAGTCGGAAAGGCGCGGTCGCCGGCGACCCTAGACTCGGGGAAACGAGCACCCCCGGGAGCGACATTGACCATGCCGAACGGCTGGGAAGGCCCCCGCTACTACGCTGCCCAGCTGGCCCCGGAAACGGTGCGCACCGACTGGACGACGCCGGCAGCGAAGGCCGGCATCGTGCCGCCCCGGCCACTGGAGCTCGGCGACATCTTCGGCGGAGCCTTCCGGGCCGTCCGCTACGCCCCGCTCACCATGTTCGGGCTGACCCTCGTCGTGCTGATGATCGCCCAGCTGCTGGGGCTCGGCCTCGGGTGGGTGCTCGCACGGCAGTTCGGCGAATCCATCATCCCCAGCGACGGCGTCGACATCGAGACGATGTCCGTGCTCTCCTGGTCGAGCGTGATGGGCATCCTTGCGAACTCGCTCACGTCCATCGTCGTGGGGATGGGCCTCACCTACACCGTGTTCCAGGCCGTCTCGGCCCGACGCGTCACCCCCGTCGAAGCCCTCCAGCGCATGGGCGCACGCCTGTGGGCTGCGCTCGCCTACAGCGCCGTGACCGGCCTTGCGATCGCAGCGGCGGCGGGGCTCGGCTTCGCCGTGCTGACGCCGCTGTTCTCTGGCAGCAATGAGGTCGGGCTTGTCGCGATCGTCCCGCTGCTCATCCTGCCCGCAGGAGTCCTGGGCACGTGGATCGGGACGAAGCTGCTGCTCGCCCCCTGCGTGATCGCGATCGAAGGGCTCGGCCCCTTCCGGGCGATCCGGCGCAGCTGGCAGCTCACCCGCGGCCTGTTCTGGCGACTGCTGGGGATCAACCTGCTCGCGAGCGTCATCATCTCGCTCGCCAGCAGCACGGTCGGCACGGTCTTCACCTTCGCCGGCTCGCTGCTGTCCTTGCAGGACGCCGAGCTCGCCTTCCTTGCGATGACCACCCTCTCCACCCTTGCCTCGACGATGCTCAGCCTGCCGCTGATGAACGCCGTCACAGCCCTGCTCTACATCGACGCAAGGATCCGGCGGGAGGGCTTCGACCTGCAGCTCAGTGAGGCGCTGTACGGATGAGCCCACCGCTGGTCCCTGACGCGGACGAGGCCCGCCGCCAGCTCGCGGACGAACTCGCCAACCCGGTCTACGCCGACGTCCAGAACTGGATCGCCGACCAGTTCAAGAAGCTGCTCGACTGGCTGGTCGGCGACCCGTCGCCTGCAGGCGCGCTGTCCAGCGGGCAGCTGGCTGCTCTCGTGATCACCCTCGTCGGCATCGCAGCCGTGGCGATCTGGTTCTCCACCGGCGGAGTCCGGGCGGAACGCCGCCGGCGCGGGGCCGTCTTCTCCGACGAGGAGCGCACCGCCGACCAGCTCCGCACCGATGCCGCGCGACTGGCAGCTGCCGATGAGTGGTCGGCTGCGACCGTCGAGCTCTTCCGGGCCATGATCCGGTCCCTCGGCGAACGCGCCATCATCGAGGAGTTCGGTGGCATGACGGCGCACGAGGCCGCGGCACAGGCAGCGCCGCGGCTGCCCGGCCTCGCCGAGCGGGTCACCGGGGCAGCAGAAGTCTTCGACGCCCTCGCCTACGGCCAGCGGGCCGGGTCCGCCGGGCAGTACCGGGAGATGGTCGAGCTGGACGCAGAGGTCGCGCGCACCCGGCCGTTCCTCCCGGTCGCGGACACCGGCGAGCCGGCCGCCGTCGTCGTGGAGAGCGTGCGATGAGGCGCTGGCTGATCGGCGGCGGGGTGCTGCTCGTGTTGTTCGGTGCACTGGTCACGGCGGCCGCGCTGGTGCCCGAATCGCCGGAGCGGCTGGCCGGGTCGATCACCAACCCCCGGCCGTCGGGCATCCGCGCGCTGGGCCAGGTGCTGCAACGTGACGGCGTTGCCGTGACCCAGGTGACCACCCTCGCCGAGGCAGCGGCAGCCGGTGATGACGCGACGCTGGCCGTCTACCTTTCCGCCGACCTGTCGGAGTCCGCCCTCGCCCGGTTGCGCGACGTGTCTGCCGATCTCGTCGTCATCAACGCCGGGGGACCGACAGACACCAGCATCGTTTCCCTCAGCGACAGCCGCATCGTGACCGACTACTGGTGGTCGGACCAGGATCACCCCAACGCCTCCTGCACCGACCCGGACGCGCTGGCTGCAGGAAGCATCACGCCGTCGAGCACCGGCCTCCGAGGACTGGTCGACACCGTGACCACCTGCTTCCCGGGCGAGGACGGCACGGCGCTGTACGCCCAGGGCCAGACCGACCGGCACCGCCTCACCGTGATCGCCGGTGAACGCTGGCTCCGCAACGACACCATCACGGACAACGGGAACGCAGCCCTCGCCTTGCGTGTGTTCGGGCGGAACCCGAAGCTCGTCTGGTACCTGCCCGGTGCGGACGCGCTGCCGCAGGGCCAGCAGGACGCAGCCGGCTTCGACGCGTTCTCGCTGCTGCCGCCCTGGACGCGGGTGGTGTTCGCCCTGCTCCTTGCCGCCGGTGCAGCAGCGGCGCTGTGGCGCGGGCGCCGCTTCGGCGGCCTCGTCCGCGAACTGCTGCCCGTCGAGGTGCCCGCTTCCGAGGTGTCCTCCGGCCTTGGACGGCTGTACCGGCAGTCGGCGGCACGCGGCCACGCCGCGGCCGGGTTGCGGGCTGCCACCGTCCACCGGGTCGCCGCCCGCCTCGGCCTGCCGGCCTCCGCCCCGCCCGGCCTGGTGGTCGACCGGCTCGCCCAGGCGACCGGCGACCCTCCGTCCGCAGTGGAGGCGCTGTGCTACGGCCCTCCCCCACCCACTGACACGGCCCTTGTGGAACTCGCCACCGGCCTCACCGACCTCGAACGAAAGCTGACCACCCGTGAGTGACCAGAGCTACACGCCGCCGCCCCCGCTGAACCCGGCACAGGACTCACTCGCACGGGTCCGCAGGGAGGTGGCGAAGGCCATCGTCGGGCAGGACGGGGCGGTCAGCGGCCTGCTCGTCGGCATGCTCTGCGGCGGCCATGTGCTGCTCGAAGGCGTGCCCGGCGTCGCCAAGACGCTGCTGGTGCGCTCGCTGGCCGCCGTGCTCGCCCTCGAGACGAAGCGGGTGCAGTTCACCCCCGACCTGATGCCGGGCGACGTCACCGGCTCGCTGATCTACGACGCGCAGGCGGGCCGCTTCGACTTCCGGCCAGGGCCGGTGTTCACCAACCTGCTGCTGGCGGACGAGATCAACCGCACGCCGCCGAAGACGCAGGCAGCGCTGCTCGAGGCCATGGAGGAGCGCCAGGTCAGCATCGACGGCCTGCCGCGTCCGCTGCCGGACCCGTTCATGGTGATCGCCACCCAGAACCCGGTCGAGTACGAGGGCACCTACCCGCTGCCGGAAGCCCAGCTCGACCGCTTCCTGCTCAAGCTGGTCCTGCCGCTGCCGCCCCGCAACGACGAGCTCCAGGTGGTGGCGCGCCACGCCGCGGGGTTCGACCCGCGCGACCTCGCCGGCGCCGGCCTCACCGCCGTTGCCGGTGCTGCCGACCTCGCCGCAGCCCAAGCCCAGGTCGCACAGACGAGGGTCGACACCCAGGTGCTCGGCTACATCGTCGACATCTGCCGCGCCACCCGGTCAGCCCCTTCCGTCTCGCTCGGCGCATCCCCGCGCGGCGCCACGGCGCTGATGAAGACCTCACGTGCCTGGGCGTGGCTGAACGGACGCGACTTCGTGACCCCCGACGACGTGAAGGCCATGGCCATCCCGACGCTCAACCACCGCATCCAGGTGCGCACGGAAGCGCAGATGGACGGCACGACGGCCGGCGGGATCATCGGCAACGTGCTGGCAACCCTCGCCGTCCCCCGCTGAGGCCGGCATGGCCATCTCGGGGCGCGTTCCGCTGCTGCTGCTGATCGGGGTGCTGCCGGTCATCGCCTGGCCGCAGCCGATCGTCGTCGTCGCCTGGGTGGGCCTCGTCGTGCTGCTCTGCGTTCTCGACCTCGCCCTCGCAGCGCGCCCGGACCGGCTGCGGGTCGTGCGTGACCTGCCGGGCAGCGTCCGGCTGACGGAGTCGGCAACGTCCCGGTTGACGCTGACGAATCCCGGCACGCGCACAGCGCGGGTGCAGGTGCGCGATGCGTGGCCGCCGAGCGCGAGCCCCGCAGCGGAACGGCCGCGCCTCGTGCTGGCGGGCGGGGAATCGCTGCGGCAGGTCACCCGGCTGACCCCCACCCGTCGCGGCGACCTCGCCGCCGCAGCCGTGACCATCCGCTCGTACGGCCCGCTCGGGCTGGCTGCCCGGCAGCGCTCACGCCAGGTCCCCGGCGTGCTGCGGGTGATGCCGGAGTTCCGGTCCCGCAGCCACCTGCCGTACCGCCTCGCGCGCCTGCGCGAGCTGGACGGCCAGGCAGCCGTCCACGTCCGCGGCCAGGGCACGGAGTTCGACTCCCTGCGCGAGTACGCGGTCGGAGACGACGTCCGCTCGATCGACTGGCGTGCCTCCGCGCGGGCCACCCGCACCATGGTGCGCACGTGGCGGCCCGAGCGTGACCGGCACATCCTGATCGTGCTGGACACGTCCCGCTGGGCTGCCGGACGGATCGGCGGCGCCGGCCAGGCCGTCGACCAGCTCCGCCTTGACGCCGGTATCGAGGCCTGCCTGCTGATGGCAGCGCTCGGGGCTGCTTCCGGTGACCGGATGAGCCTGCTGGTCGTCGACCAGGAGGTGCGGCTGCGCTATCCCGGCAGCGGCAAGGGCTCCGTGCTCGCAGCCTTCGCGAACGGTCTCAGCCTCGCCGAGCCTGCCCTCACCGAGACCGACTGGTCGCTGGTCGCAGGGCAGGTCGACCAGCTGTGCCGCCAGCGGAGCCTCGTCATCCTGATCACGGGGCTCGACCCAGCCCTCTATGCCGACGGGCTGGGGACGGTGCTGGCCGGCCTCGCGCACGACCACCAGGTGGTGATCGGGCACGTCACCGACCCGTCCGCCGAGGCAAGGCCGACGGAACTGGCGGACGCGACGGCCGTCTACGACGCTGCGGCCCGCGGACGGCTCTGGCTTGCGACGCAGGCCCTTGCCGCCCGGGTCACACGGATGGGCGTCGAGGTCGTCCAGGCCGACCCCGACCACCTCGCGCCGGCAGTCTGCGACGCCTACCTCGCCCTGAAGGCTGCCGGACGGCTCTAGGGCGCAGGTCCGCTTCAGCCCGCGACGGCGACCCGGCTGCGCGCCTCTTCCTCGCTGAGGCCGGGATCGACGCCGGCAAGGACGGCACGCCGTCCGGCGACGAACGTGACCACCCAGAAGGCAGCGCACATCACGACGCCGATGCCGATCTTCAGCCACGGGTTGAGCGTGGAACCGGTGACGAAGCCCTCGATCAGCCCGCTCACGAACAGCGCGATGGTGAGGGCGACAACGACGACGATCGTCGTGCGCCCCTCCTCCGCCAGCGACTGGCCGCGGGTGCGGTGGCCCGGCACGAGCCACGCCCAGAACAGCCGCATCCCGGCAGCACCGG
Organism: uncultured Actinomycetota bacterium; assembly: GCA_963773595.1. GTDB lineage: Bacteria > Actinomycetota > Actinomycetes > Propionibacteriales > Propionibacteriaceae > Propionicimonas. The sequence continues at coordinate 373,375 of CAVZBQ010000004.1, read as the reverse complement.
CGACGAACACGCAGCTCAGCTCGAGCAGGCCGTGGGGCAGGATCAGCGACCAGAACACCCAGTCGGCGCCGTAGATGTGCATCACGGCACCCATGACGCCGACGTTGAGCGAGTTGTAGAACAACACCTGCGCCGGCCACAGGCCGGTGATGCCGGTGGCGATGCAGAGGGCTGCGATGAAGGCGTTGTTGGTCCACACCGCTGCGGCGAAGCTGGCGCTGGGGTAGGTCGAGTAGTAGGAGGCGAAGGCCTGCTCCGCGACGTTGCGTTGCTCCTCCGGCGACATCAGCGTGTTCAGCAGGTCGGGGTGGGTGGCCGTCCACACCCCGCTCACCACCATCACCAGCAGGCAGGCTGCGCTCACAACGACCGACCACCACCGGACCCGGTAGAGCGCTGCGGGGATCGTCCTGGTCACGAACGCCAGCGCCGTGCTCCAGGTGAGGTCGTGGGGGCTCGCTATCCGGGCACGGGCCTTGACGAGGATGACAGACAGCTCGGAGACGAGCGCCGGGTCGGGGGCATTCGTTCGGAGCAGCGAGAGGTGCGTGGCGCCCTGCCGGTAGAGGGCGACGAGCTCGTCCGCCTCACGTCCGCTCAGGTGCCGTTGCGCGGACAAGCGCGTCAGCCGCTGCCACTGCGCGGAGTGCGCGTTGGCGAACACGTCGATGTCCACGCGCGTCAGCCTAGGTGACCGGCCCCCGGCCCGGGCGAACCGTGCGGCCTCGGCTCGGCGGTGCCGCCCGGCCGCTACCCTCGAGGAGTGGCCGACGAGATCCTGACCGGCGAGGGCGTCGCCCTCCAGATCAGCGCTGCCTCCGTGATCACGCGCGCCGGCGCCTGGCTGCTCGACGCGTTCGTGACGGGCATCGTCCTCGTGGGGCTGCCGGCGCTGCTGATCAGCGTGATCGGCATCGACAAGTACGACGAGGCCCTCGCCTCGGCCATCATCTACGTGCTGATGGCTGTGGTCTTCCTCGTCGCCCCGATCACCGTCGAGACCCTCACCCACGGCCGCTCGCTCGGCAAGGCCTTGTTCGGCCTGCAGGTGATCCGCGATGACGGTGGCCCCATCCGGCTCCGGCACGCAACCGTCCGTGCGCTCGTCGGCTTCTTCGAGCTGTGGCTGCTGCTCGGCGGACTCGCCTTCGTCACCTCCATGCTCAACGACCGCGGCAAGCGGGTGGGCGACTACCTCGCCGGAACCTACGTCGCCCGCATGCGCGGCGTCCGCAGCACCGTCCTGCCGCTGGGGCTGCCGTTCGAACTCGCCGGCTGGGCGGAGGTCACCGACATCCGGCCGCTGCCGGACGGGCTCGCGATGCGCGCGCGCCAGTTCCTCTCCCGCGCGCACCAGTTCCCGCCCGCGGTGCGGCACCGGCTGGGGCTCCGGCTGGCAGCCCAGCTGGAGCTGTTCGTCGCCCCTGCTCCTCCGTTCGGCACGTATCCGGAGCCGTTCATCGCCGCCGTCCTCTTCGAGAGGCGACGCAGGGAGCAGGCTGCCTTCGACCGCACCCGGCCCCGCCTCACAGCACAGCTCGCCGGAATCGAGACCCTGCCCTACGGCATCCCCGACCCGGAGTCCTGACCCACTCGCAGGAGTGGAACGCCGTCGAGGTTGTCTGCCGGTCTGGCTACCCTGCTCGCATGTCATTACCGGTTCTTTCCGCCGAAGAACAACGGGTGCTGGGCTGCCTGCTGGAGAAGCAGCGAACCGTGCCGGCCAGCTACCCCCTTTCCCTGAACGCGCTGCGCCTCGCGTGCAACCAGAGCAACAGCCGCGACCCGATCGTCGACTACGACGAGCGCACCATCCAGGACACCGCCCGGTCCCTGAAGGACCGCCACCTGCTGCGGCTGGTGTGGGCCGGCGCCGGCTCACGCACGGTGAAGTACCACCAGCTGCTGGAGGAGGAACTCGCCCTCACCGCCGAGCAGCTGGCCGTGATCACCGTCCTGCTGCTGCGCGGGCCGCAGTCACCCGGTGAGTTGAAGACCCGCACCGAGCGGCTGCACGCGTTCGCCGACCGCTCCGAGGTGGAGGCGTGCCTCGCAGCGATGGCTGCCGCCGACCCGCCGCTGGTGCGCGAGCTCCCGCTGCAGCGCGGACGGGACCCGCGCTGGATCCACCTGCTCGGTCCGGTGCCCACCATGGCGGACGCCAGCGCAGCCAGCACCCGATCGCGAGGTGGTGCTGGCTGAGGGCCCGGCAGCCCGCGACGCCCGCGTGCTGGCCGCCTACGACGCAGCTGCCGGCGCGTACTCCGAAGCACTGCTCGACGAGCTGACGGAGAAGCCGTTCGACATCTGGCTGCTGGAACGCATCGCTGCGCATCGCCGACGGCCCGGTGATGGACCTGGGCTGCGGACCGGGCCAGATCGCTGCCTTCCTCGCGGATCAGGACGTGGAGGTGCACGGGCTGGACGCCTCGCCGGCGATGATCGCCCAGGCCAGGGCGAACTTCCCCGACCTCGACTTCACGGTGGGCCGGTTCGACCAGTTGCTGCGCCCGCGCAATGCCGCTGCGTGGGGCGCCATCGTCGCCTGGTACTCGTTCGTCCACCTGGCACCATCGGAGCTCGCCCCGACCATGCGCAGCGTCGGCTCCACCCTGCGGCCCGGCGGGGTGTTCGCCCTCGCCGTCCACCTTGGCGAAGGGATCGTGCACGCCGCCGACCTCTTCGGCACGGCGGTGGACCTCGACTTCGTCACCCACGACCGCGAAGAGGTGCTCGCTGCCGTGGCAGCGTCCGGGCTGGTCGTCGACGAGTGGTTCGTCCGCTCACCGGTGCCGAGTGAGGCCCAGACCGTCCGCCTCTACGTCCTGGCCCACGCGGCAGGCTGAGCCCCGGACAGCTGGGTCCTAGAGGGCTGCGAGGAACGCGTCGAAGGCTGCGAGGATCTGGGCCTCCGCCTGCGACCGGGCAACGGTCGGGATGCCGTCGCCGGCCTGCGGACCGTAGCGTCCGAAGAAGGCGTGGACGGAGCCGTCGATCTGCACCAGCTTCGAGCCGGCCGGGAGCCGCTTCAGCCCGTCGACGACCTTCGCCTGATCGGCGACGTGGTCGTTCTCCGCCGTTCAGGCTGACGGCCTTGAGCGACGCAGCGGACAGGTCGGCGCCGTCGGGCGGATAGGCGCCCATCAGCACGAGGCCGGCAACCGGCTGGCGTCCGGCCTTGAGCTCGTCGGAGAGGTACTGCCCGGCCATCGCCCCGCCCAGCGAATGGCCGGCGAGCACCACCCGACGGCCCTCGGCGTAGCGCGCGATGAGGGCTGTCGCCCTGCCGGTGTCGGTGACGGCGAGGTCGAACGAGAACTCGGGGATGACCGTGGTGTAGCCGCGGACGGCCAGTGCGCGGGCCAGCCACTCGTAGGCCTGCGGACGCACCAGCCCACCGGGATAGATGATCACCAGCGTGTCCTTCAGCGTCGTCCCCGACGGCGGCTGCACGACGATGGTGCGCGCGCCGTTCGCGACGTCGAGGACCGGCACCAGCTTGGCGGACGCAGCGTCGGTGACGGCGTCCTGGCCGACGACCAGCGGTGGCCGGACCAGCACATCGGAGAAGGTGCCGAGGGCGAAGGCGAGGCCGATCACTGCCAGCACAGCGAGCCAGCGGAGGAAGCGGCGCACGTCAGGCCCTGCCGAGGCCCCGCTGGGGACGCCAGTGCAGGCCGGCGTCGGGGTCGACGAGGAGTTCCTGGGCAGCGGGGATGCCGTCGACCAGCAGCTCGGCGTCGGTCGGCGTGCCGCGCTTGAGCAGTGCGAGGCCGATCGGTCCGAGCTCGTAGTGGCGTTCCGAGGTGCCCATGCGGCCGACGGCGACACCGTCGAGCAGCACGTCTGCACCCAGCTCGGGCAGCCGGTCGACGCTGCCGTCGATCAGGAGCTGGGTGAGCCGGCGCGGCGGGCGGCCGAGGTTGTAGACCCGCGCCACGGTCTCCTGGCCGGGGTAGCAGCCCTTGTGCAGGTGGACGGCGGGCCCGAGCAGGTCCGCTTCGGGGTTGGCGAGCTCGTTGGGGATCGTCTTCTCGTCGGTGTCGAGGAAGATCCGCGGCGTGCCGGACGCGATCCGCACGGCCTCCATCGCCCAGATGCCGGCCAGCGAGTCGCCGAGGGTTGCCTCGACCTCGCCTCGGGGGACGATGACCGGGCCCTTCTCGCTCGCGGGTGGGCAGGACGAGCGCGTAGTCCTCGCTGATGTCGGCGATCTCGACGCGGGCGGCGAACACCATCCGGCGCAGCCAGGCCAGCAGTGGCTCGAGGTGTCCCGGCTCGGTGTGGCACCACAGGGTCGTGCCGTCGTCGAGCGCGCCGAAGACGTGGGTGAGCCGTCCCTGGGCGTCGAGGATGTAGGCCACCGTCGGCTGGCCGGGAGCGAGGTTCGCGAAGTCCTGGCTGGTGATGTCGTTCAGCCACTTCAGCCGGTCGGAGCCGGAGACCGTGAAGACCGGACGGTGCGAGAGGTCGACGCCTGCCCTGCCGGCGACCAGCGCCTTCTGCTCGCGGAACGGGTCCCCGTAGTGCCAGACCGCGCCGGCGTCGACGCCTTCTGTGAGCTTGGTTGTCATCGTCGTGCCAGCGTCGCCCAGATGTAGGGCTGCAGCTTCTCTTCTGTCGGTCGCGCGGTCGAAGGAGAACAGCAGCTTGCCCTCGACGTTGCCGTAGAGCCGGCGTCCGGCCGTGTAGGCAACCTTCGCGTCCTTGGTGCGGGCGACGGCGTCGGTGATCAGGTCGAGGCGTCCGGGCTGCAGCTTGCCGAACCAGATCTCGGCGAAGCCGTCCGGGGAGCACATCACGACGTCGACGGTCCCGTCTGCCAGCGGACGCCAGAAGCCGGTCTCCATGAACAGGGGCTTGGTGGGCGCGCCCGCTTCGTCGACCTCGAACGCCTGGCACAGGTAGTGCAGGTAGTCCTCGCCGTTGTCGGCGAAGTCCACCTGGACGGCGTAGCTCACCTTGTCCTCGCCGGGCCACTCGCGGAAGCCGGTGCCCTCCCAGCGTCCGCGCAGCCAGGCGAGCCCGACCAGCGCGGGGTTGAGGTCAGCGGGAATCTCGAAAACCATGGTCACTCTCCTCGACGGCCGCGCAGCAGCGCGAAGATCCCGAGCCCTGCCACCACCACCAGCGCCAGGCAGGCGGTGAACAGCACCACTCCTGTCACGGACAGGGGAACCAGGCTCGACACCCGTGCAGCATAACCAACGGCCCCAGCTGAACCTTCCCGGCGGGGCTGCCCTCGGGTGGCCCGACCTATGTTTGGGGCATGCCGTTCACGCCCAGCCATGTCGCTGCGGTGCTGCCCTTCCGCCGGCTCGAGGTGCTCCCGTTCGCAGCCCTCGCCGCCGGCAGCATGAGTCCCGACCTGCCCTACTTCCTGCCGGGACTCCGCTTCCTCGGTGGCTGGACCCACTCCCTGGCAGGCATCGTCAGTCTCGACGTCCTCCTCGGGCTCGCACTGTGGGTGCTGTGGCGCTCGGTGGCCGCCTCGCTGCACCAGCTCGTGCCGGCCGGTATCCGGGAACGCTGGGCGCCGCCCGGCTGGACGGTGGCCGCCTGGTGGGGGCTGCCGGTGGCCGTCGTGATCGGCGCGGCCACCCACGTGGCCTGGGACGAGTTCACCCACGCCGGCCGCTATGCCACCACCCATCTGGCCTTCCTGGCAGCCAGCTACCCCAGCCCGATGGGACCGCTGGCCGGTTACCGGTACGCCCAGTACGCCAGCGGCGTCGTCGGCCTCGTCCTGATCCTTGTCGCGGGCCTTCGCCTGACACGGACTCCGCAGCCGTACCGTCGTCGCACTCCGCTGTCGCTGGCCCTGCCGTGGCTCTGCCTCGGTGCGGCAGCGATCGGCGCCGGTGTCCGGATCATGGCGAACGGGGGCTTCGGGATCGCCTGGGACGCCCTGGCGTTCGCCGGGATCACCGGGGGCATCACAGCTGCGGCCGCAGTGCTGCTGCTCGCCTGCTGGGGACGTGCGGTCGGTCCGCGCATGGTTGGATGGGGCCGTGCGGGCGGTGGTGCAGCGGGTCAGTAGTGCGAGCGTGAGCGTCGACGGCGAGGTCGTCGGCGCCATCGACGAGCCGGGCCTGCTGGTGCTCGTCGGCGTCACCCACACCGACACCCCTGCGGTCGCGGACAAGCTGGCCGACAAGACCTGGCAGCTGCGCATCCTTCCCGGCGAGGTGAGCTGCGCCGACACGGGAGCGCCGCTGCTGGTGGTCAGCCAGTTCACCCTCTACGCCGACACGCGCAAGGGACGGCGTCCGTCGTGGGCCGCAGCTGCGCCCGGGCCGGTGAGCGAACCGCTCGTCGACGCCTACGTCGAAGCGCTGCGCAGCCGTGGCGCCGTGGTCGCAACCGGCCGGTTCGGGGCGATGATGGAGGTGTCGGGAGTCAACAGCGGCCCTGTGACCCTGATCCTCGACGTGGACGCCTGACGTTCGCCACAGCGTGCAGGTACCGGCGAGGGCCTGAGAATCACTAAGGTTTGTCCCAGACCATCAATCGAGATGGCTGCTCGGGAGGTGGACATGGCGCAATTGCTGCTCGTCAGCAACGAAGTCGCCAACGGCACCCCCGCGGAGCGCTCGCTCCCCGTCCTCGCCCTGCTGCCGCACGAAATCATCGGTGCGGCCGCCGACACGCAGGCCCTCACCGAGTCGGCCCGCGTCGACCTCGTCGTCCTGGACGGACGCGCGGATCTTGCCGGGGCCCGCATGATGTCCCGGCTGTTCCAGTCGTCCGGTTCCACCGTCCCGCTGCTGCTGGTGCTCACCGAGAGCGGCCTCGCTGCCGTCGCGGCCGACTGGGGACTCTCCGACGTCGTGCTCGACACCGCAGGGCCCGCGGAGTTCGAGGCCCGGATCCGGATGCTGGTCACCGCTGCAGCCAACGACGGCCTGATCTCGGCCGGCGGCATCGTGATCGACGACGCCGCCTACTCGGTGATGCTCGACGGCGTCCCGCTCGACCTCACCTACACCGAGTTCGAACTGCTGAAGTACCTGGTGCAGCACCCGGGCCGCGTCTTCAGCCGCGAGCACCTGCTCGCCGACGTGTGGGGCTACGACTACTACGGCGGCACCCGGACGGTCGACGTCCACGTGCGGCGGCTCCGGGCCAAGCTCGGCACCGAACACGAGTCGCTGATCGGCACCGTCCGCAACGTCGGCTACCGGTTCTCCCCGGACGGCGCCGGCCGCCGCTGACAACCCTTGGGCTACCCTGCCCGGGTGTGGACCAACCGACTGACCGCAGAGCAGGCAGACCTGGTGCGCGCCCTCGCGGCGCACGCGCAGGCTGCTGACGGGATCGACCCCCTCAACGAGGAGGCGCGATTCGCCCTGCGCGACGACGCGAGCGAACACGTGCTCCTCACCAGCGTGCCGGGGACGGTGGCCGGCTACCTGCAGTGGCAGCCTGCCTACGGCACAGCCCAGCTCGTCGTCGACCCCGCCCATCGCCGCCGCGGACTCGGGACCAGCCTGCTGGCAGCCCTCGACGACCGGCCCGCCACGGATTCCGGAGCTCATGGCCCGCGTCAACGGCATCTGGGCCTTCGGTGACCTGCCGGCAGCCATCGGCTTCGCGAAGGCGAACAGGCCTGACGCCCGTCCCGGAGCCTGCTGATCATGGAGCGCAGCCTCGACGGCATCGTGGCCCCGGAGCTACCGGCCGGCCTCAGCCTGCGCGGCTACACCGCTGCCGACGCGGACGAGTTGCTGGCCGTGAACGCCGCGGCCTTCGCCCACCACCCCGAGCAGGGCGCGCTGGACGCCGACGGCCTCGCGGCCCGGATGGCAGAGCCGTGGTTCGACCCGGAGGGGCTCATCCTCGGCTTCGACGCGGACGGCCTTGCCGGCTTCCACTGGACCAAGAAGGTCGGCGCCACCGGTGAGGTGTACGTGATCGGGGTCGCCCCGCGGACGCAGGGCAAGGGGTACGGGAAGGTGCTGCTCCAGGCCGGGCTCGCCCACCTGCGCAGGTCGGGATGTGACCGGGTATTGCTGTACGTCGACAGCAGCGAAGTTGTAGCGGTAAGAATGTACGAAAGCGCTGGATTCGGCGTCGCCAAGCGCGACGTCCTCTACGCGCCGGCAGATCAGGAGCAGCCATGACCTCGGTTGAGGACGAAGAGACACTCGACGACTTCGTCCAGGAGCCGCCCGAACTGCCTGCCGACCGGTTCTCCGACCGCGAACTGTCCTGGCTGGCCTTCAACAACCGGGTGCTCGACCTGGCGAAGGACGCCAAGCGCGTCCCGCTGCTGGAGCGTGCCCGGTTCCTCGCGATCTTCTCGTCCAACCTCGACGAGTTCTTCATGGTGCGCGTCGCAGGCCTCAAGCGCCGCATGGCCGCCGGCCTCGCCATGGCCAGCAACTCCGGCCTGATGCCGCGGGAACTGCACGACGCGATCCTCACCCGCACCCGCGAGCTCGTCTCCGAAGCCGCCCGGGTGTTCGCCGACGACGTCCGTCCTGCGCTCGCCGGGCACGGCATCGAGATCCTGCGCTGGGAGGAACTGAACCCCGACGAGCGCCAGAAGATGACCGAACTCTTCGAGAACCGGATCTTCCCCGTCCTCACGCCGCTGGCCGTCGACCCGTCCCACCCGTTCCCGTACATCTCGGGGCTGAGCGTCAACCTCGCCGTGCTGCTGAAGAACCCGGTCACCGGTGCGCGGCAGTTCGCCCGGGTCAAGGTGCCCACGATCCTCTCCCGGTTCGTCGCCCTCGGCGAGGGCCGGTTCGTGCCGCTGGAGGACGTCATCGCCCGGCACCTCGACCGGCTGTTCTCCGGGCATGCAGATCATCGGCCACAGCACGTTCCGGGTGACGCGGAACGAGGACGTCGAGGTCGAGGAGGACGACGCGGAGAACCTGCTGTTCGCCCTCGAGAAGGAGCTGCTGCGCCGCAAGATCGGACGCCCGCCGGTGCGCCTCGAGGTCGAGGACGACATCGACGACAAGATGCTCGAGCTGCTGGTCAGCGAGCTCGACATCTCCGAGAAGGAGGTGTTCCGGCTGCCGAGCCCGCTCGACCTGCGCGGCCTGTTCTCCATCGCCGACCTCGACCGCGAGACGCTGGCCTACGCATCGTTCCTGCCCAAGACCCACCCGGAACTTGCCGAGGTCGAGACCGCCCAGCCCGCCGACCTGTTCGCGGCGCTGAAGAACCGGGAGGTGCTGCTGCACCACCCCTACGACTCGTTCGCCACCAGCGTCCAGCGGTTCATCGAGCAGGCCGCCGCCGACCCGGCCGTGCTGGCCATCAAGCAGACCCTGTACCGCACCTCGGGCGACTCCCCGATCATCGACGCCCTGATCGAGGCAGCCCAGGCCGGCAAGCAGGTGCTCGCCCTCGTCGAGATCAAGGCCCGCTTCGACGAGCAGGCCAACATCGCCTGGGCCCGCAAGCTGGAGAAGGCCGGCTGCCACGTCGTCTACGGCATGCTCGGGCTGAAGACCCACTGCAAGCTGTCGCTGGTGGTGCGCGAGGAGCCGGCCGGCCTGCGCCGCTACGTGCACATCGGCACCGGCAACTACAACCCGAAGACCGCCCGGATGTATGAGGACATGGGCCTGCTCACGTCCAACGCCGTGATCACCGACGACGTCGCCCGGCTGTTCAACCACCTGTCCGGGATGGCGCAGGAGACCCACTACAAGCGCCTGCTGGTCGCCCCGCACGGCGTGCGTCGCGGGCTGCTGGACAACATCAACACCGAGATCCTCAACCACAAGCGCGGCCTGCCGGCCGGCGTGAAGATCAAGGTCAACTCGATCGTGGACGAGGCCGTCACCGACGCCCTGTACCGGGCATCGATCGCCGGCGTCCCCGTCGACCTGTGGGTGCGCGGCATCTGCTCGCGTCCGCCCGGGCGTGCCAGGGCTCAGCGAGAACATCCGCGTGCGCAGCATCCTCGGCCGGTTCCTCGAGCACAGCCGCCTGTTCTGGTTCGCCAACGGCGGGGATCCCAAGGTCGGCATCGGCTCCACGCGACCTGATGCACCGCAACCTCGACCGGCGCGTCGAAGTCGTGGTGGGCCTCAACAACCCCAAGCACATCGCGCAGATCGAGGCGATGTTCGACCTCGCCTTCGACGAGGGCACGGCGTCGTGGTGGCTCGAGGGCGACACCTGGACCCAGCGCACGCTCGGCGCCGGACGGTGAGCCGCTGCTCGACATCCAGGACCACCTGATCGCCACCATGGGCCAGCGCCGGGCGGTCGAGCGCTAGAGCACATGGCGAAGACGAGCGCGGGAAAGAAGGTCGCCGCGGCGGGCACGGTAGTGCTGCGCCCGGTCGCCGACGGCGAGCCGGAAGTGCTGCTGGTGCACCGTCCGCGGTACAACGACTGGAGCCTGCCCAAGGGCAAGATCGACCCGGACGAGTACCTGGCCGGCTGCGCCGTGCGGGAGACCCTCGAGGAGACCGCCGTCGACGTGCGGCTCGGCATGCCGCTCGACCAGATCACCTACCCGGTGAACGGCGGCACGAAGACCGTCTCCTACTGGCTGGCGCGGGCGCTCAGCGAAGGCCTCCACAAGCCCGACGAGGAGGTCGACGAGGTCCTGTGGCTGCCGGCCTCGGAGGCCATGGAGCAGATCACCTACGACGACGAGCGGCCCCTGATCACCCAGGCGCTCGAGCTGCCGGGCAACACCACGCCCCTGGTGATCGTCCGCCACGGCAAGGCGATGCTGCGGTCGAACTGGACCGGACGCGATCGGGCGCGGACGCTGAACGAGCGCGGACGCCGCCAGAGCCGGCTGCTGGTGCCGCTGCTGGAGGCCTTCGGCGTGGGCCGGCTGGCCTCGTCCACAGCCGTGCGGTGCACGAAGACCCTGCAGCCGTACGCGAAGGCGCACCGGCTGGAGGTGGAGGGCTGGTCGACCCTGACCGAGGAGGAGGGCGAGAAGAACCCGAAGGCCGTCGTCACCCTGACCAAGCGGCTGGCACACGAAGCTGTCGAGTCGGGCGTTCCCCTGGCGATCTGCGGGCACCGTCCCGTCCTGCCCCTGATGCTGGAGGCTCTCGGTATCCCCGCGCGGTCGCTGCAGCCGGGGGCGGCCATCGTCGCGCACCTGGATCCGTCGGCAAAGGTGCTCGCCGTCGAGATCCACAAGCCCCGGATCTGACCCCGTCCGCCCGTGGCGGTCCTTGCGGTCAGGCCTTCGGTGGTGCGGTGCTGGCCCGGACGATCAGCTCGGGCGGGAGCACGAGGTGCTGGGTCGAAGAGGCCCCGTCCTCGATGATCTGCAGCAGCAGTTCCACTGCGCGCTGGCCGATCGCGTCGAAGTCCTGGCGGATCGTGGTCAGCCCCGGGCTGAAGAACTCGGCCTCCGGGTAGTCGTCGAAGCCGACGAGGCTGATGTCCTCCGGGCAGCGCAGGCCGAGCTCGTGCATGGCGTGCAGGGTGCCGAGCGCCATCGAGTCGTTGGCGACGAAGATCGCGGTCACGCCCGGTTGCTTCAGCACGTTCAGTGCAGCGACGTAACCCGAGGCCGCCGACCAGTCACCGTGCTCGACCGGAGGGACCGTCGCACCGGCAGCGGTGAGTGCCTCCTGCCAGCCGACGACACGCTCGACGCCCTCGTACCAGAGGGTCGGGCCTGAGATGTGCCAGACCGTCTTGTGCCCAAGGCTCAGCAGGTGATTGGTGGCCAGCTTCGCGCCCAGGCGCTGGTCGACGCTCACCACGGGGTAGTCACCGGGCGTGCCGGCGTGGATGGCGACCATCGGCGGCAGGTCGGCGTGGCTGCCGCCGTTGCGGGGGACCTCGGAGATCAGCGGCTGCAGCAGGATCACACCGTCGGAGGACCGGGAGCGCAGCAGGTTGGCACCCTGGGACACCGCAGTGCGGTCCGGGTCGCTGAGGTGGGCGATCGTCACGGAGTAGCCGCGATCGCGGGCTGCGCCCTCGATGCCGCGCAGAGCTGCCCGCGGCCCGTACAGGGTGGTGTCGACAGTGAGGACGCCGATGCTGCGGGAACGGCCGCTGGCAAGACCGCGCGCCATCATGTTGGGGCGGTAGTCCAGGGAGTCCATGGCCACCATCACCCGCTCGCGTGTTTCCGCGGCCACCTTTGCGTGGCCGTTGATGACACGGGACACCGTCATGGTGGAAACCCCGGCCAACTTGGCGACGTCGGTGAGCGTCGGTGCCCGATACCCTGCGACGCCGCCGCCAACGACGTCGTTCATGGTGTTAGCGTATTACATTCCGCCCGCTTGCGATCCGTGTCCGCGCTGGCGAAGGCTGTCCGGCAATTCATCCTCCGTTCACCTTGTGGTACCGGGCCGGACAACCGCGCCCCCTACCTTGGGCCTCAGAGCAACCAGCTCGAATGCCTCTGCGAAACCTGAAGGAAAAGCGTGAGAATCAAGACGATCGCCACCGCCGCCCTGGTCACGGCCGCTGCCCTGGCCTTTACCGGCTGCGCGAGCAACGAGACCCCTGCCGCCGGCGGCACGACCGCAGCGGGTGGCAGCAAGACCCTGACGGGCGTCGGCTCCAGCGCACAGAAGGCCGCCCAGGAGAAGTGGGTCGCAGCCTTCCAGACCAAGAACTCCACCGTCACCGTGAACTACTCCCCCGATGGCTCGGGCGCCGGTCGCTCGGCCTTCATCGCCGGCGCAGCGAACTTCGCCGGCTCCGACCGCCCGTTCAAGGACGAGGAGATGGGCGCCGGCAAGTTCGCCGGCTGCGCCGCTGACTCCAACGCCCTCAACCTTCCGGTCTACATCTCGCCGATCGCCGTGGTCTTCAACCTCGAGGGCGTCACCGAGTTGACCTTCGACACCGACACCATTGCAGGCATCTTCTCCGGCAAGATCACCAAGTGGAACGATCCGGCCATCGTGAAGACGAACCCCAGCGCGAAGCTGCCGGACCTCGCGATCACCGCCGTCCACCGCGGTGACGACTCCGGCACAACGAACAACTTCACCGACACCCTGAACAAGACGTCGCCCTCGATCTGGACCGAGAAGGCATCGGACACGTTCCCGGCAGCGTTCGGCGGCGAGGCTGCCAACGGCACCTCCGGTGTGATCCAGGCCGTCACCGGCGGCAACGGCTCCATCGGCTACGCCGACGCCTCTGCCGCTGGCAAGCTCGGCAAGGCCAGCATCCTCGTCAACGGCAAGCCCCTGCAGCCCACTGCTGAAGCGGCCTCGGCCATCCTCGACAACTCCAAGGTCATCCCGGGCCGTGCAGCCAACGACCTGGCCTACTCCCTTGAGCGCACGTCCGAGGGCGTCTACCCGGCGGTCCTGGTGTCCTACGCCATCGTCTGCCAGACCTACAAGGACGCAGCGGTCGGCACCCTCGTGAAGGACTACGTCAGCTACATCGCGTCCGCCGACGGCCAGTCGGCTGCGGCGACGGCTGCGGGCTCCGCACCGCTGTCGTCAGCGCTGCAGGCCAAGGTCAAGACCGCGATCGACTCGGTCAAGTAACGCCGTTGCCCGTAACGGGACCCCAGGGCGGCGCCGGTGCATCCACCGGCGCCGCTCCGGCACGTAATCTTGGCGAATCCGCGAGAAAGCAGGCTGAGTCGATGACCCAGAAGCTCACCCGAGCCGACACCCCGCAGGGTGCGGCTCCGGGCCCAGGCGGCAGGGCCCCCGACCCCAAACGTCGTGGCGACCGGATCTTCCGCGGCTTCGCCATGGGCGCCGGCATCCTGATCCTTGTCATCCTCGCGCTCGTCGCAGCCTTCCTGCTGATCCAGGGCTCGCCTGCCCTGTTCTCGGATCCGGCGAAGCTGATCTCCCAGGGCTACGGCGAGTTCCTGCCGTGGGTGCTGCCCTACGCCTTCGGCACCGTCTGGGCAGCCGTCCTCGCGCTGCTCTTCGCCGTGCCGGTCTCCATCGGCATCGCGCTGTTCATCTCGCACTATGCGCCGCGCCGCCTCGCCCAGCCGCTCGGATACGTGATCGACCTGCTGGCCGCCGTGCCGTCCGTGGTCTTCGGCCTGTGGGGCTCGCTGGTGCTCGCCCCCGCAGCTGTCCCTCTCTACGACTGGCTGAACACCTACCTCGGGTTCATTCCCCTGTTCGGCGGACAGGTCTCCGCCGGCGGTCGGAACATCTTCACCATCGCCATCGTGCTGGCGACCATGATCCTGCCGATCATCACCAGCCTGTGTCGCGAGGTGTTCCTCCAGGCGCCGAGGCTGCACGAGGAAGCTGCCCTTGCGCTCGGCGCCACGCGCTGGGAGATGATCAAGATGGCGGTCTTCCCGTTCGCCCGGCCCGGCATCATCGCGGCGGTCATGCTCGGCCTCGGTCGCGCGCTCGGCGAGACGATGGCGGTGACCATGGTGCTGTCCGGCACCCGGAACATCACCTTCGAACTGCTCACCAGCCAGAACCCGAACACCATCGCTGCCACCATCGCGCAGAACTTCCCCGAGGCCTTCGGGCTCAAGACCAGCCAGCTGATCGCTGCCGGGCTCGTGCTGTTCGTGATCACCCTCGCGGTCAACATGGTCGCCCGCTGGATCGTCTCCCGCCGCGCCGAATACTCCGGAGCCAACTGATGACCACCATCACCCACCGGCTGGGCACGGAGACCCTCACCGCCGGTCGCCTGCCCAAGGCAACGGTCCCGGTTGCCGCCGTGGCCAGCGTCGCGCTCGGCTACGCCCTTGCCGTGCTCGCCTCCGGCGCGAGCAATATCGGCCTGGCCACGCTCTTCGCCTTCCTGCTGTTCGTCGTGACCATCGAGATCGCGACCCGCGTGGTCGAGGGCTCACGGCAGGCGGCTGACCGGAGGGCGAGCAACCTGATCGCTGGTGCCTTCCTGCTGGCCCTCGTCCCGCTGGGATCGCTGGTCTGGGTGACGCTCAGCAACGGCCTGGCCCGCTTCGACCTGGCGTTCTTCTCCAACTCGATGCGCAACGTCGTCGGTGAGGGCGGTGGCGCCATCCATGCCGTCTACGGGACGCTCTACGTGACCGGCATGGCGACCGTGATCTCCGTGCCGATCGGCCTGCTGACCGCCATCTACCTCGCCGAGTACGGCGCGCGGAACCGGCTGTCGAAGTCGATCACCTTCTTCGTCGACGTGATGACCGGCGTGCCATCGATCGTTGCCGGCCTGTTCGCCTACGCGTTGTTCGGCCTCGTGTTCGGCCCCGGATCACGGTCGGGCTTCGCTGGGCAGCGTCGCCCTCTCCGTCCTGATGATCCCCGTCGTCGTCCGGTCGTGCGAGGAGCTGCTGCAAGCTCGTCCCCAATGAGCTGCGCGAGGCGGCCTACGCGCTGGGCGTGCCCAAGTGGCTGACGATCGTGCGGGTCGTCATCCCGACGGCGATCTCCGGCATCATCTCCGGCATCATCCTCGCCATCGCCCGGGTGATCGGTGAGACGGCCCCGCTGCTGATCGCTGCCGGCTTCACCGCATCGCTGAACAACAACATCTTCGCCAATCCGATGATGACCCTTCCGGTCTTCGTCTACGACTCCTACGCCCACCCGGGCACGGACGTCCAGGCGTACCTCGATCGCGCGTGGGCCGGCGCGCTCACCCTGATCCTGATCGTGATGATCCTGAACCTGATCGGCCGGCTGATCGCCCGCAGGTTCGCCCCCAAGACCGGACGCTGAGGAAAGAGCCATGTCGAAGCGGATTGAGACCACCGACCTGAACGTCTACTACGGCGACTTCCGCGCCGTCGAAGACGTCACCATCACCATCCAGCCGCGCACGGTCACCGCCTTCATCGGCCCGTCCGGCTGCGGGAAGTCGACCTTCCTGCGCACCCTGAACCGCATGCACGAGGTCATCCCCGGCGCCCGCGTCGAGGGTGAGGTCCTGCTGGACGGGGAGAACCTGTACGGCGCCGGCGTCGACCCGGTGCGCGTCCGCCGCCAGGTCGGCATGGTGTTCCAGCGGCCCAACCCGTTCCCGACGATGTCGATCAGGGAGAACGTGCTGGCCGGCATCAAGCTGAACTTCTCCCGCATGCCGAAGGGCGAGCAGGACGAGCTCGTGGAGCGGTCGCTGCGCAACGCGAACCTGTGGGAAGAGGTCAAGAACCGCCTCAACCTGCCCGGTTCCGGCCTGTCCGGCGGCCAGCAGCAGCGGCTGTGCATCGCCCGCGCGATCGCCATGGCGCCGGAGGTGCTGCTGATGGACGAGCCGTGCTCCGCCCTTGACCCGATCTCCACCCTCGCCATCGAGGACCTGATGTCGGAACTCAAGGAGAAGTACACGATCGTGATCGTGACCCACAACATGCAGCAGGCTGCCCGCGTCTCCGACACCACGGCCTTCTTCAACATCGCAGGCACCGGCTCGCCGGGCCGCCTGATCGAGTCGGGCCCCACGGACAAGATCTTCTCCACCCCCGACGTGAAGGCCACGGAGGACTACATCTCCGGCCGCTTCGGCTGACCCCCTTCTCGTCCGGGCAGGCTCGCCCCACCCCTGCGAGGTTGCGCCCGCTAGTCCACATTGCGCCTGCTGGAGCGGGCGCAATGTGCATTTGCGGGCGCAACGTGGGGGTGGAGGGCGTTCACGGCCGGTCTCACAAGGTCGTCGCATATCATTCCCGCGTGAGCAGCAGCGCAGGGTGGTACCCGGATCCGGGCGGTCAGCCAGGACTCTTCCGCTACTGGACGGGGTCGGCGTGGACGGCAGCAGTCACGTCGAATCCGCAGGCCACTCCCCCGCCACCGGGCGCCGGTGAGCCGCAGGGCTTCGGCGCGACTTCCGGACTGACCGGCGGCGCGCAGGGAACCGGCACGCAGTACCCGGGCGCACCGTTCGCCGGCGGACAGTCCCAGGGGTCCCAATACCCCGGCGGACAGTACCCCGGCAGCCAGACCCCCGGTGCCCAGACCCCTGGCGGCCAGTACCCGGGTGGTCAGTACACGGGCTATTCGACGACGACTCGCAAGCGCAGCACGACCGGCTGGTGGGTTGCCGGTATCGCCGCGCTCGTCGCCATCGGCCTGATCATCTACTTCATGATGACCGCAGCAAGCTCGGGTGGCGGGGGCCTCCTCCCCAACAACGATCCGAGCGGGGTTGCCAAGCCCGATGTGTGCCCGGCAGCAGCGGAAACGGCGGCTCCCACCCCTGCGACCAACGATCCGAGCCGGGTCTCCGGAGGCAAGCTCTCCTTCCCCCGGCTGGGCGACCCGTGGCAGGCTCCCGCCTACGAGAACCGGGTGCCCTTCGGCTCACTGGCGAGGGAGCAGGTCGCGACCGACCAGGAGGACTACGACGGCGAAGGCCACGACTGGGTCTCCAACCTCCTGGTCAGCGACCTTGTATGTCGGTGACGGCTTCGCCAGCACGAAGACCGGCGCGGAGACCGTGCTGAAGTGCGTGCGTCGGGCGAGTACTACAGCGATGCCGTCGTGACCGGGAAGGACACCGCGCTCAAGCAGTACCTCCACCGTCGACGGCCACGACGGCTGGCTGACCGAGAGCCAGCTGAGCTTCGACATCCCGAGCCTCATCGCCAAGGGCGAGCGGCGATCGTCGTGATCGTCCAGACCGGCGCCGACTAGTCCTCGCTGTTCTACGCGTCCATCCCGACACGCAGACCCGATCGCGCTGATGGCCGACGCCGCGCGGTCGCCTCGGTCGGCGCTGATCTTCGGGTGCGTCCTCGCCGCTGAGTCGCTCCGCCGTTCGACGCTCGCGCTGTGGCGAGACGTCGTCTAGCCGCAGTCGTAGCGCCCGACCGTCTCCTTCAGCGCGAGGACGCGGGCCGCTGACGCGGTGAGCTGCTGCGCGAAGGCCGCGTCGGCCTGCGCCCGCTTCTTCACACCGGCGACCATGGCCTTGGTCAGGCCGGGAGCGGCGTTGATCACGAGGTCACCGCCGGCGGCGAGGAAACGCACGGCACGCTGGGACGCCGGCACCGACTTCACAGACGTCGCAGCGCCCAGGTCGTCGCTGATCACCACTCCCCGGTAGCCCCACTGGCGCAGCAGCCCGATCACCTTCGCGGAGAACACCGCCTGGTGGGACGCGTCGATCCTTGTGTACGTCGCGGAGGAGACCATCACGGCTCCCACCTCGCCCTCGACCGCAGCCTTGAACGGGGCCAGCGATGCGCTGTCGGCCTTCGTGACCCGGTCGACGACGCGGGAAGCGTTGTCGGTGTTTCCCGTGACCTCGCCAAGTCCGGGGAAGTGCTTCACCGTCGCGGCGACGCCCTCGTCGGCGAACCCGGTGATCACGGCCTGGGTCCGGGCTGTGACCTCCTCAGGGTCGGAGCCGAATCCGCGGTCCAGCTTGCCGATCGGGGCATTGCTGTTCTGCTTCGAGGCCGGCACCACGTCGGCCACCGGTGCGAGGTTCAACCCGATGTCCGCCTTGCCGAGCGCCCGTGCCCAGCCGCGGGCAGCCGTCTCGAGCTCCTCGATGGACAACTCCCCCTGCTTCTTCGCGGACGGGATCCGTGCGAAGCCGGCTCCGGTGAGGCGCTGCACCTTCCCGCCCTCCTGGTCGGCAGCCGCCATCAGGGCTGCTTCGGGGTTGAGGGCAGCGATCCCTGCCACCCGCTCCGCCGTCGCCTTCACGCCGCCGTCCTGCCTGCCCAGCAACACCACAGAGCCCACCTGGTAGTCCGTGATCGCGCGCCGTTCCGCCGCGTCCAGCTCCCCGTCGACGCCCACCATGATCAGCTGGCCGATCCGTGCGTCGAGGCTGAGCGCTGCGGCATTGTCCAGGCAGGGCTCGACGACCGCTGTGGCGCTGGGCGGTTCCGTCTCCGACGGCGCTGGTGCCGCCGTCGACGGCGGGGGCGCCGTGGTTGCCGGCAGCGGCGTGTGGACGGGCGTCACCGTCGGGACCGGCGCTGCGCAGCCGGCCAGAACGACGAGGCAGCACGCCGCGAAGGTGAGCCTGCGTGCTCCCACGGTGATCATCGGCGCCAACTCAGTCCAGCTCGACGGCGAGGAGGGCGTTCTCGATCACTTCTGCGAGCGCGGGATGGATCCAGTACTGGCCCCGCGCCATGGTCTTCAGGTCGAGCCCCGTGCTCATCGCCTGCACCAGCGGCTGGATGAGGTTTGCCGCGTCCGGCCCGACGATGTGCGCACCGACCAGCTGTCCCGTCGCCGGATCGGCGATGACCTTGGCGAAGTGGTCGGTGTCCTCCATGGCCCAGCCGTAGGCCACCGAGCCGTAGTCACGCTGGCCGACCGCATAGCGCACGCCCTTGTCGCGGCAGGCCTGTTCGGTGAGGCCGACGCTGGCGACCTGCGGTCCGCTGAAGACGGCGTGCGGCACGAAGCGGTGGTCGCTGGCGACCAGGTCACCAGGATGCAACAGGTTGTGCTGCACCACCCTCGCCTCGTGGTTGGCGACGTGCTTGAGCTGCCAGGGAGAGCTGACGTCGCCCAGCGCCCAGATGCCGTCAGCCGTGGTGCGCTGGTGCTCGTCGACCCGCACAAGGCCGTTCTCGTCCACCTCGACCCCTGTTGTGGCCAGGTCGAGGGTGTCGGAGTTGGACACCCGGCCGGTGGCGACCAGCAGGCGCTCTGCCTCGAAGAAGTACTCGATGCCGTCGTCGTCTGTCGTGCCCACCTCGATGCGCCCGTCCGCGTCCTCGACGGAGGCGAACTGCTGCCCGAGCCGCAGGATGACACGGCGGCTGAGCAGGTCGGTGAAGCGGCGGGAGACGTCCTCGTCCTCGTGGCGCAGGAGCGTCTGGCCGCGGTGCAGCAGCGTCACCTGGGTGCCGTAGGCGGCGAAGATGTGGGCGAACTCGACGGCCACCATTCCGCCACCGACGATGATCAGTGACTTCGGCAGCTTCGCCAGCCGCATGATCGAGTCGGAGGTGTGGATGCGGTCGGCGAGCGCCGGGTCGTCGACGCCGGGCACCTCCGGAATCCGCGGGCGTGAGCCGGCGGCGATCACGAACCGTTCCGCGCTGAACTGCTCGTCGCCGACGGCGAGCACCTTGGGCGCGACGAACCGGGCGCGCTCGCGGTACAGCGCAACGTTGGCGCTGTCGCGCCGGTAGGCCTCACCACCGGAGACGATCGGGTCGATGCGTCCGAACACCCGGTCGCGCACGTCGCTCCAGCGGACGGCGACCGCGCCGACATCCACCCCGAGCCGGGCGCCGTGACGGGCGGACTCGGCGAGGTCGGCCGGGTAGGCGAACATCTTGGTGGGAATGCAGCCGACGTTCAGGCACGTGCCGCCGAACCACTCCTGGCCGTCGACGAGGGCAACCTTCCAGTCGTCGAACCGCTCGTCGACGATCGAGTTGCCGCTGCCGGAGCCGATCACGCACAGGTCGAAGTGCCGCATGCGCCGATTGTTCCACGCGCCCGGGCGGCGCCGAGGCTCACTGCGCCCACCGCCGACGACGAACAGCCGTGGCGGCGAGCTCACTTCTGGATGCCGGAGTACGAGTGCAGGCCGGAGACGAGCAGGTTGATGCCGACGAAGTTGAACCAGAAGCTGGCAAGACCGACGATCGCGACGATCGCTGCGCGGCGTCCCTTCCAGCCGACGGTCACCCGGGCGTGCAGGTAGCCGGCGTAGATGATCCAGGTGACCAGCGACATGGTCTCCTTGGGGTCCCAGCCCCAGAACCGTCCCCAGGCGTACTGGGCCCAGATGGCGCCAGCTGCGACGGTGAACGTCCACAGCGGGAAGGCGAAGGCGAGGAAGCGGTAGCTGATCCGGTCCAGCGCCTCCGAGGATGGCAGCCGCGACAGGTAGCCACCGGAGCCGCCCACCTGCTCGTCGCGGGCGCGGATCAGGTAGAGGATCGCTGCGATGCCACCGATGTTGAAAGCAGCGCCCGAGGTGGCGGCGGCGATGATGTGGATGACGAACCACACCGAGTGCAGCGCCGGCATCAGCTCGGACACGTCGACGTAGAAGACGGTCACTGCCAGCCCCTGGCCGATGGTGAGCAGCAGGGTCACCGGCAGCCCGAGCCAGCGCATCCCGAACTTCCACGCGAGCACGAGGTAGGTCAGGACGGCGATCGCCAGCGAGGTGGTGACGAACTCGTACATGTTGCCCCACGGCGCACGCTCAGCAGCGATCCCACGGAGCACGACGCCCAGCACGTGCGTGAACGCAGCGATGACGGTGAACGCGAGACCCAGCCGGCCGAGGACGTCCTCGCGACGGGTGTGTGCCGGAGCGGCCTTGGCGTCGTAGGACTCCCACTCGGTGCCCGTTCCGCTCGCCCCGACGGCGACCGTTGCCGGTTCGCGGGTGCGGCTGGTGCGGACGCTGGCCCATTCGGCTGCATGCATGGTCATGGCCACCAGGTACAGCACTGCTGAGGTGACCATTGCCAGGCTGGAGTAGTAGGCGATCACTGCTCCTCCTTGTCGTCGGGCTCGGTGTCGGTGGCTGCCAGCGTAGCTTCCAGACCGCAGGCCGCCGCCAGCGCTGCCACCTCATCGGTGAGACCGCCGCGACCCTCGACCCGGTCGAGGCCCGCGACGGAGACCGTTGTCGTGGACCTGCCCGACCCTTCGTCAGGCTCAGGGATCGTTTCGTCCGGCTCAGGGACCGTTGCCGGGCGTACGCGGACGAACAGGCGGCGGGGACGGATCGAGAGCGACACCGCCATGCCGAGCACGGCCAGCATCACAGAGATCAGCACCAGCCAGCCGCCGGGTGCCGTCGAGATCTGCAGCTTGGTCCACCGCTTCCAGCCGTCGAAGCTCAGCGAGCCCCTTCCGTCCGGCAGCTGGTAGGTGGTGCCGACCTCGAGGCCTGCGCGCAGCGGGTCGCCACCGTCCTTCGTCAGCTGGGTCAGGCCGGTCTTGTCGAGGGCGAACACGTTCTCCGGCGCCCCGGTCTCCACCTTCGGCGGACCGGCCCACACGTTGACCAGCAGCATCGGGTTCAGCGCGTCCGGGAACACCGACACCAGGCCGCCCGAGGTGGACGACGATGCCGTGGGAAGGAAGATCCCCTCGAAAGCGAGCCGCTCGGGCCGGGCGTCCGGAGCCTTGATCACGCCCTCGGACCGGAAGTTGCCGTCCTGCGGCAGGAACACCACCGGCCCGGAGAAGGCGACGTTGCCGGAGCCGTCCCTGACGGTGACCACCGGCGCGTAGCCGTGCCCGAGCAGGTGGACGTTGTTGCTCCCCACCGACAGCGGCGCGTTCACCTGGAGCAACTGCTGGGTGGTCGTCCCGTCGGCCGCCGTGACCGTGACGTGCGCTGCGAAGTCGCGCGCAGCCCCCTGCTGCACCGGCCCGGTCTCGAACGTGACCTCGAAGTCGTCCAGCCTCACCGTGAACGGCGACAGCTGGGACGGCGCGAATCCTGCCCCTGCGCCGAACTCGTCGTACTGGGTGAGCGTGTTGGAGAACGCCTGGCCCTCGACGACGATCGCGGTTCCCTTGAAGCTGAACAGCGATCCCCAGGCCAGCCCGATGAGCGTCAGCACCAGGCAGATGTGGAAGATGAGGTTGCCGGTCTCGCGCAGGTAGCCGCGCTCCGCGGAGACGCTGTCTGCCTCCCGTCGCACCCGGTAGCTGCGGCCACGCAGGTGCGCCTCTGCTGCGTCCAGCACCTCGTCGCGCGTCCCTGTGACCGTGCCAGCGGTGTGCCCCGGCAGTCGTGCGAGGGAGCCGGGCGGCGCGGACGGCAGGTCGCGCAGCGCCTTCACGTAGCCGGCCGTGCGGGGCAGGATGCAGCCGATCAGCGAGATGAACAGCAGCAGGTAGATCGCAGCGAACCACACCGACCCGAAGACGTCGAAGAAGCCGAGCCGGTCCAGCCACGGCCCGACGACCGGGTTGGCAGCGAGGTAGTCGCTGACGCCGATCGGGCTCGTCGGACGCTGCGGCAACAGCGAACCGGGGATGGCAGCGATGCCGAGCACCAGCAGCAGGATCAGGGCCGTCCGCATCGAGGTGAGCGTGGCCCAGGCGAACCGCAGCCAGCTGACCAGTTCCCTCGCAGCCGACGTCCCTGCCTTCTGCGTTTCTGCCTTCTGCCTGCCGTCGTCCGGCATCTCCTCGTTCGACATCACACCACCACGGTGAAGTTGCTCACCCATTGCCGAAGGCCGGCCATCAGGACGTCCCACCAGCCGGTGACCAGCAGGACGCCGACGACCATCATGGCGACGCCGCCGGCCACCTGCACCCCACGGTGGTGACGCTTGACCCAGGCGACGACCGGGGCGAAACGATCGAAGGCGAGACCCGCGACGACGAACGGCAGGCCGAGCCCGATGGCGTAGACGAAGGCCAGCACGCCGCCGCGCAGCGCCGTGGCCTCGTTGAGCGCGAGGGTCAGCACGACCGAGAGCGCCGGGCCGATGCAGGGCGTCCAGCCGAGTCCGAACACGATGCCCAGCAGCGGTGCTGCGAGGAGCCCGAGCCGGGGGCTCAGGTTGAGCCGCCACGTACCCTGCCCCAGCGGCAGCCAGCCGGTGAAGACAAGGCCGAGCACGATGCTGAGGATGCCGCCAGCGATCGTCAGCGGACGCTGCCAGGCCACAAGGACCGCCCCGACCGTGCCGGCGAGCGCACCGATGGCGACGAACACGGCTGCGAACCCTGCGACGAACCCGATCGTGCCCAGCAGTACGCGGCTGCGGCCCGCGCGCCCGGAGGTGATCTCCGCAGCGCCGAGGCCGGTGGCGAAGGAAAGGTAGCCGGGCAGCAGCGGCAGCACGCAGGGGCTGAAGAACGACACCAGCCCGGCGAGCAGCGCCACCGGAAGGGCGAGGAGCACGGAGCCACCCACGGCCTCGCGCACCCAGTCGGCGAAGGTCACAGCGATCACTTCCCCGCCGCCAGGTCGGAGATCACGTCGACGAGGGTTGCCTCTGTCACCTCGCCGATGATGCGGGCAGCCACCCGTCCCTTCGGGTCGACCAGCAGGGTGCTCGGGATGGCGCTGGCGGGCAGCTGGCCGCTGAACTTCAGCAACAGGGCACCGTCCGGGTCGTACAGGTTCACGTAGGGGACGGCGAAGGCCCGGATGAAGGCCTGCGGCGCCGCCTTGTCGAGGTCGCGGGTGTTCAGGCCGACGAAGACGGCGGTGTCCGCGGTGCGCTTGCTCGCCGCGACCAGGACCGGCGCCTCTGCCCTGCACGGCGCGCACCAGGAGCCCCACACGTTGTAGACCAGCACCTTGCCGCTGGTGGCGTCGCTGCGCCAGGCGTCGCCGTCGAGGGTGGTGCCCTCGATCACGGGCGCCGCCGGACGCTGGTCGGCCGGCAGCACCGTCAGGGTGCCGTCACCCGCGACGAAGCCGTTCGCGCCCGCAGAGGCCGTCCCACAGCCGGACAACAGCAGGGCGACGAGCAGGCAGGCGAACTTCCGCATCACGCGCCCGGGCGGAACTTCTTGAGCTTGACCGGCACCAGGTCGGCGCAGGGTTCGGTGTAGTCGACGCGCACCAGGTGCGAGCCCTGGAAGGTGAAGGTGGTGACGCTGGCCAGCCGGGCCTGGCGGCGCCGCGGGTCGTGCACCAGCGAGCGGCCCTCCGCCCACGACCGGGCCATCCAGATCGGCAGCTCGTGGGAGAGGACCAGCGCCTCGCCACCGACCGCGTGCGAAGCTGCGTCGACCAGCGCTGCCCGCATGCGCGCCAGGATCGAGGTGTACGACTCGCCCCACGACGGACGCAGCGGGTTGCGCATCGCCCACCAGCTGGAGGGCCGCAGCAGGATCTCGTTGCGCTTGCCGAAGCTGCGCCCCTCGAAGAAGTTGGCTGCCTCGATCACGCGGTCGTCGATGTGCACCTCGAGGTCGGGGTGTGCCGCTGCGATCGGCGCGATCGTCTCCTGCGCCCGCTGCAGGGGTGAACTGACCAGGTGCACCAGCGGCACGTCGGCGAAGTGCTCGCCGAGGCGCTCAGCCATCTGGCGGCCCAGCTCGGACAGCCCGTAACCGGGGGTGCGGCCGTAGAGCACGCCCTCCGGGTTGTGCACCTGCCCGTGGCGCACCAGGTGCACGACACTGTTCTCCATCCGACTCCTCGCCTCGCTCGTCGCCCCAACAATACGCAGGCGGGGCGGAGGGATCCCCTCACTGCCGGCCACCCCGCGAAGTTGTCGGTGAGGGTGGGGTCAGGATCGGCGGACGAAGGGCTGCTGCAGCTCGGTGACCCAGGAATCCTGATCGCCCATGGGGCTCTCCAGGTAGATCTCCCGGCAGGGCCCGGACGGGATCAGGCCGGACTCGCCGAGCCAGCCGAAGACGGCACCCCACGAGTCACCGATGCCAGCCATGGAGCCGTGGTGCATCAGCGAGACGGCTTCGGCCTCTTCCGGCAGCTCGCCGATGTCGAAGCCGTCCGCCTTCTCCCCGGCGTACTCGAAGCCCGCATGGCATTCGATCGCAGCATCGGAGCCCGCGTAGTAGGCGATGGCGAGGCCCAACGGCTTGTCGGCGGCCATGAGGGCGTCCGCCACCTCGTCGAACAGCGGACCGACGAGCGGGCCGATCTCGGGCTGGGTCGCGGCCGCAGCGGTGCGTTCAGCCAGACGAAGGGCGGGAAGGGACTTCACCACGAATTCGCGTTCTGTCATGACCCCAATGTCATGCCAGTGCCGCGCCACGGGTCAAGAGCTCGCAGCGAGAGCTTTCGTCAGGGCGTCGGCATCGACATGCCACAGGGCATGCCGGACGCCGTCGACAAACGTCACCGGGACGTGGTCGGTGTACTCGGCCCGGAGGGCCGGATCGCTGTCGACGTCAACGGTCGCCCAGGTGTCCCCGGTCGCAGCACACACGGCGCTGACGATCGCGACGGCTTCCACGCACAGGTGGCAGCCGTCGCGGACCAGCAGGACAACCCGGGCCCGGTCCATCGATGACTCGAAAGCGGAAGGGCGAACTACTTGCCGGCGCGACGACGCTGAATGCGCGTCTTCTTGAGCAGCTTGCGGTGCTTCTTCTTCGCCATCCGCTTGCGACGCTTCTTGATGACCGAACCCACTGGCAGACCTCTCGAAAACCACCCTTCAGGGCGGCAAGTTGCTGGATCGGGTTGGGGTCAACCCGAAAGGATGCGGCTGGTCAGTCCAGCCAACCACAGGATCTTACTGGCCCGGAGGACGCTGGACGAAATCAGCCGGCGTTGTAGAAGGACTCGCGCAGGTACGCGTTGACCGCATGCTCGGGTACGCGGAAGTTCCTGCCGAAGCGAACGGCCTCCAGATCACCGGAGTGAATCAGGCGGTAAACAGACATCCGGGACACCCGCAGTGCAGCGGCTACCTCAGCCACTTTCAGGAATCGCACTGCGCCCAACGGCGTCACCGCATCGTTCATCTGTCCCACCCCTCCATTGGGTCACCCGGGCGGCGACCGCTCGACAAACACTAGTGGTCAAGAGGGGCTCCCGGGACAACTGGGACGAAGATGTCAATCCGCCACGCCGATGTCCTGGTTGTCGCCTCCGAACAACTACCGACCTCGACAGCGGAGCCCGCGGCGCGGGAGCCTTGTGGCATGCGGATCGACCTGAACGCCGACCTCGGCGAGAGCTGGGGCGGGCGTCTGCTGGGCGACGACAAGGCGCTGCTCCGCGTGGTCACGAGCGCCAACATCGCATGCGGCTTCCATGCCGGCGACGCAGCGACGATGGCCCGGACGGCCGCCACCGCCGCCGACCGCGGGGTGGCGGTGGGTGCTCATGTCAGTTACCGCGACCGGGACGGTTTCGGCCGGACCTTCATCGATGTCGACCCCGCCGTCCTGCGTGAGGACGTGGCGAGCCAGCTGGAAGCCCTCGCTGACGCGTGCGCCGCGGCCGGGACGCGGGTGGCCTACGTGAAGCCGCACGGCGCGCTCTACCACGCGATCTGCAGCCATCCCGGGCAGGCCGGCGCCGTGGTGGAGGCGATCGCAGCGTTCGACGCGAGCCTGCCCCTGCTCGGCCTCCCCGACACCGTCGCCACCCGCCTTGCCGGGGCCGCCGGGCTCCGCACCGTCACGGAGGCGTTCGCCGACAGGGCCTACACGGCCGACGGGGGCCTTGTGCCGCGCGGCGACGACGGTGCCGTCCTGCACGAGCCGGAGGTTGTTGCCGACCGGATGCTCGAGCTGGTCACCACCGGCACGGTCGAGGCCATCGACGGCACCCGCGTCGCGGTACCCGCGGAGTCGATCTGCGTGCACGGCGATTCGCCCGGGGCAGTGGCGATGGCGCGAGCAGTCCGGGCTCGCCTTGCGGCCGCCGGCGTGATCATCGGTCCCTTCGCCCCATGAGGATCCTGCCCTGCGGCGAGACGGCCGTGCTGGTGGAGTGCGCGCCGGCGCAGGTGGCGTCGCTGCACGCTGCCCTTGTCGCGTCCAGCCTGCCGTTGGCGGACGTCGTCCCTGCGGCCCGCACGGTGCTGGTGCGGTGCGAGCCCTCCCTGCTGGCGTCCGTGCGTGAGCAGCTGGAGGCGTTCCTCGCCGCGCCGCTGCCGCCGGTACCCATGCCCGTGCCGGGCACGACGCTGACCATCGAGGTGCGCTACGACGGACCGGACCTCGATCGGGTGGCCGTGCTGACCGGCCTTGATGCTGCGGACGTCGTTGCCGCGCACACCGGCCTCCCGTGGCGGGTGGCTTTCGGCGGTTTCGCTCCCGGGTTCGCCTACCTCGAGGGTGGTGACGAACGGCTGGCCGTGCCGCGACGGGAGACGCCGCGCACGGAGGTCCCCGCCGGGTCCGTCGGCCTCGCGGACGGCTACTCGGGCGTCTACCCGCGATCCTCCCCCGGCGGCTGGCAACTGATCGGACGCACCACAGCCGTGCTCTGGGACGCCGGCCGCGAACCGCCGGCGCTGCTGCGTCCGGGCTGGTGGGTGCGTTTCGTGGCGGTGGACAGATGAGCCTCGAGGTGGTGCGTCCCGGGCCGCTGTCGCTGGTGCAGGACGCCGGGAGGCCAGGACTCGCCGCGATCGGCGTGAGCCCGTCCGGCGCCTTCGACCGGAGCGGCCCTTGTCCGGGGAGCGACCCTCGTCGGCAACGATCCCGGGCTGCACGCCGCCATCGAGGTCACCCTCGGTGGCTTGTCGGTGCGGGCTGTCGTGCCGGTGACGGTGGCCCTGACCGGGGCGGAGTGCCCTGCGACGGTCGACGGGCGGGTCGTGACCTGGGGCCGGCCCTTCGTCATCGGTGCCGGAGAGCTCCTCGCCCTCGGCCTGCCCCGAACAGGTCTGCGCAGCTACCTGTCCGTTGCCGGCGGCGTCGACGTGCCGCCCGTGCTCGGCTCCCGCTCCACCGATCTCCTCTCCGGCCTGGGCCCACCCCGCCTCACCGCGGGCATGGTGCTACCCGTCGGTGTCGCCCCAACGGTCCCTGCGGAGCCTCGCGAGCGCAGCGACCGAGAGTCACGAAGGGCCGCCGCCACTCACCCTCGAACTCCTCCCCGGCCCGCGCACCGACTGGCTGGCCGATGCCGACGTCCTCGCCACCACCTGGACGGTCTCCCCGGACAGCAACCGGGTCGGGATCCGGCTGACGGGGACGGTTCTCGAGCGGTCACCGTCCCGGGTGGGCGCAGAGCTTCCCAGCGAGCCCCTTGTGCGCGGCGCCGTGCAACTCCCGCCGTCCGGCCAACCGGTGATCTTCGGGCCGGACCACCCCACCACCGGCGGCTACCCGGTCGTCGCCGTGCTGACCGAGGAATCGAGCGACCGGCTGGCCCAGTGCCGTCCGGGCGACCTCGTCACCCTGGTGTGGGTGGCCCTTCGTGACGCTACGGAGGCTCCGCACCTGTAGCTCCTCAGGGATCGTCAGCGCGCGATGGCCGCGCGCCAGGCGAACGGGCCGAGGTGCTGCACGCGCTCTGTGGCCACGGCGACAGCCGAACGCAGGGCTTCCTCCCTTGTCGAGACCCGCAGCGAGGGCGTGGCAGTAGGCGCCGTGCAGCACGTCGCCTGCGCCGGTCGTGTCGACGGCAGCGACCTTCTCCGGCTCGATCGACCCGGAGGCCGCGGCCGTCCACCAGTGCAGGGCCTCCCCACCGTGGCTGACGGCGACCAGCTTCGGCCCGCGCAGCAGGAGGGCGCGGGCGCCGAGCCAGTCGGGGTGCACGTAGTCGGCGGAGCAGATCACGTCGGTGACGAAGGGGAGGATGTCGTCGAACACCGGCTTGTGCGACCCGGCGTCGACCACGACGGGCACGCCGTCCGCGGCGAGGGCCGCTGACCGGGCGAGCGCCGGGTGGTGGCCGTCGACGAGCACGACGTCGATGCCGCCGAGGTCCGGCCCGGCGATCTTGCCGAACGCCGGCGTGTGGCCGGAGCCGCTCACCACGGCTCGCTCCCCGCTGGCTGCGTCGATGAACACCGTGGACGGGGCCAGCTCGAAACCAGGCGGCGCAACGTCGATGACCTCGACTCCTGCTGCGGCGAGGTCGGCTGCGGCGAGCTGGGCCGCCGGTGACTGGCCGAGCGCCGTCCACAGCCGGGCCCGTCCGCCGAGTGCAGCGAAGGTGATCGCGGCCACAGCTGCCGGTCCCCCGGCTGCCACCCAGCTGTCGATGGCCGTGGTCTTCTCGTTGCGGGCAGGCAGGCGGTCCACCAGCTGCACCACGTCCACCGTGGCGAGGCCGACGAACAGCCCACCGGTCACGCCAGCTCGCCCGCCTCGAGAGCGACAACGCACAGCGCCGTCCCTCCTGGTGCCTCAAGGATCGTCTTGTCCCGACGGGAGGCTCGCGGCATCGCGCCGTGGGCGGAGAGCCGTGCGACCTCCGCCTCAAGGTCGTCCGTGATCACGTGCAGGTGGGCGTTGACGCTGCGCGCCAGCTCCGCCGGTTGCAGCCGGATGTCCAACGCTGTGGTCCCGGCAAGCCGGAGCGCCGTCTCCGGTTCGGGAGCTGCCAGCCACTGCCCACCGAGGACGTGCTGGAAGAAGGTCACCTCGTCGGCGTAACGCCGCCGGGGTACGTCAAGGCAGAACCTGCTCACCCTGCTGCGATGACCGGCCGGCCAGTCAGCGGGCGGCGGCACGACCTCCGCCGGCTTCGTGACAAGGCAGAACGGGAAGCCGGCCGGCGAGCGGAGGACGAAGAAGCCGTGCGGGGACTCCTCCACCAGCTCGGCACCGGCCACCATGGCGGCTTCCGCCGCCGTCCAGGGCTCGGCGACGTGGACGTCCAGGTGGAGTCCTGTCGGGCCGTCCCCGAGGCGCTGCACGCGCAGGTAGTCGTCGCCGGACGGTGGCACGAGCGTCGCGAACTCGCCGGCCTCACCACGCGGGCTGGACAGGCCATAGCCGGTGGCGGCTCGCCAGAAACCCACCCCGGCGTCGAACTCTCCTGCGGGGTAGTCGAGGAAGGCGGTCAGCCAGAACGGTTCCGCTGCGCCCGAGGGTGTCACGAAGAAGCCAGCGCCCTGCTGCGGTCGCGGGCCGCCTCCATCGCCGTCATGAACGCCGACTTCACCCGGTGCGCCTCCAGCTCGCGCAGCGCCGCAGCCGTCGTGCCGCCGGGCGAGGTGACCCGCTCGCGCAGCACGGTCGGGTGCTCACCGGAATCGGCGAGCAGCTTGGCGGAGCCGTACATCGTCTGCACCACGAGCGTCGTGGAGATGTCGCGGGGCAGGCCGAGCATCACGCCGGCGTCGATCATCGCCTCGACGACGAAGAACAGGTACGCCGGACCGGAGCCGGAGATGGCCGTGACCGCGTCCTGGTACTTCTCGGGGACGGTCACCACCTTGCCGACAGCGGAAAGGAGCGCCGTGACGTGCTCGAGGTGCTCTGCCGTGGCAGCTGCCCCGGCGGAAATGGCGGCCATGCCCTCGTCCACCTGGGCCGGGCGTGTTCGGCATCACCCGCACGACGGCCGTGCCCTCGGGCAGGTCGGCCTCGATGCGGGACGTCGAGAGGCCGGCGCACAGCGAGACGACGAGCGTGCCCGGACGGATGGCTGCCCCGACGACGGGCAGCACCTCCCCCGCGTCCTGCGGCTTGACGACGATCACGACGGTGTCGGCCTGCGCAGCTGCCTCAGCGGTCGAGCCGGTGTGGATGCCGTGCTTGGCAGCCATCTCCACCAGCCGCTGGGCGTGGCGGTCGGCTGCGGTGATCTGGCCCGGCTCCCAGCCGGCGCGCAGCAGCCCGGCGATCAGGGTCTCGCCCATCACGCCGGCGCCGATCACAGCGAGGTTCGTCACCGGGAAGCCACCAGTTCTGCGATCTGCACGGCGTTCAGGGCAGCGCCCTTGCGCAGGTTGTCGTTGCTCACGAACAGGACGAGCCCGTGTCCGCCGGGCACCGACTGGTCGGAGCGGATCCGGCCGACGTAGCTCGCGTCCCTGCCGGCGGCCTCGCGCGGGTTCGGGATGTCGGCGAGCTCGACGCCGGGAGCGGTCGCCAGCAGCCCGGTGGCCCGGGTGACGCTGATCTCCTCCGCGAACTCCGCGTGGATGCTCAGCGAGTGGCCGGTGAACACCGGCACCCGGACGCACGTGCCGGCGACCAGCAGGTCGGGCAGGTGCAGGATCTTGCGCGACTCGTGGCGGAGCTTCTGCTCCTCGTCGGTCTCGAAGTTCCCGTCGTCGACGATCGCACCGGCCAGCGGGATCACGTTGAACGCGATCGGCTTCAGGTACGGCGCCGGGTCCCCGGCGGGAACGGCAGAGCCGTCCAGCGCCAGTTGCGCCGGGTCGACGGCTGCAGCGGTCTGGTTGGCCAGCGCCAGCACACCCTTGGCACCCGAGCCGGAGACGGCCTGGTAGGTCGCGACGATGAGCCGGGTGAGGCCCGCTGCGTCGTGCAGCGGCTTGAGCACCGGCATCGCTGCCATCGTCGTGCAGTTCGGGTTGGCGATGATCCCCTTGGGCGGGTTGATCGCGTCCTCGGGGTTCACCTCGGACACCACCAGCGGGACGTCGGGGTCCTTCCGCCAGGCGGAGGAGTTGTCGATCACGATCGCCCCCGCCGCGGCAACCCTCGGCGCGAACTCGCGCGACATCGAAGCCCCCGCAGAGAACAGCGCCAGGTCGAGCCCGGAGAAGTCGGCGGTGGCCGTGTCCTCCACGATCACCTCGCCGTCACCCCAGGCAAGTGTCTGACCGGCCGAACGGGCCGAAGAGAAGAACCGGATCTCATCCACCGGGAAGCCGCGCTCGGCGAGCAGCGTCCGCATGACGCCGCCAACCTGGCCGGTTGCCCCAAATACACCAACACGCATGCACAGAAGCCTAACCGAGTGGCCCCCACCGGCGCCCAAGCCGTCCACCCGAGCCGTTCGCTCCCGAAACGTCCGCTCGCTCCCGGAATTTCGGGAGCCGGGGCGTGTTCCGGGAGCGAGGAGGTGAGTGGGGGTCGGTCAGCGCATCAGTTCGCGGGAGAAGCCCAGGTACTGGGTGCCCTTCATCGTCACCGAGCCGCGGTCTCCGACGACCAGCAGCCCGAACTCCGCGGCGGGAGCCTCGAGCTCGAAGCGTTCGCCGCCGGGCTGTTCGAAGGTGACGTAGTGGTGCTGGGTGACCGACATGTCCCCGCCGCCGGTGGTCTCGATCCGCTTGTCCACGACGGTGGCCACCGCCGACACCTCGGGCGCTGCGTTGTTGGCTGCTACCCTGCCGGCGTTCTGGACGACGGCGACGATGATCGCGACGATCACGGCGGCGAAGACCACCATGACGAAGACCGGAACAAGCGTGAACATCATGCCGAAGCCACCAAACGGATCCATGCGGGCCAGCGTAGCGACGGAGCCCCCGTTCGACCGGCGATCAGAGCCAGTCGACCAGCGGGGCGAGCAGGGCGATAGCCGACGAAGGCGAACAGGTCGAGGATCACGTGCGCCACGACCAGCGGCCCCACCCGTTTGAACCTGAGGTAGGCCAGGCCGAAGACCAGGCCCATGACGATGTTGCCGACGAAGCCGCCGAACCCCTGGTAGAGGTGGTAGCTGCCCCGCACGACGGCGCTGGAGACCAGCACCACCCACACCGGCCAGTTCAGCTGCCGTCCACGGACGAACCAGAAGCCGATCATCACGATCTCTTCGAGCAGGCCGTTCATCAGCGGCAGCGCCGACCAGCACGGGCACCGTCCACCAGTTCGCCGCGAGGTTCGCCGGCGAGACGTTGGTGTTCAGGCCGAAGGCGCGGGCGGCGAAGTACAGCGCCAACCCGGGGATCCCGATCGCAGCGGCGAGGCCGAAGCCCCAGCCCAGGTCGAACCGCGGACGCCGGAAGTCGAGCCCGATCCGGCGCCGGTCACCGGTGCGCTGCAGCAGGTAGAGCGCGAACAGCGCCGGCACCAGCGGGAACACCAGCCCGGCCACCTGGTAGGCCAGGTCGAGCCACGGCCGGTCGGGCACCACCGAGTTGTTCATCGAGGTGGTCTGCTGGTTGAGCGGCGTGTTGATGGTCAGCTTGTCGATGATCGAGAGGATCGAGTACACCGCCGACTGGCCCAGCGAGACCCCCAGCACCAGCAGCAGCTCGATTCCGGGACGCGACGCGTGTCGCGGCATCGGTCCCCGCCGCCGGCGCTACTTCCGCCGTCACCGGATCTGCCCGACCGTCGTTGTGAGGTGGTGCCGGGCGAAGTTCAGGCTCACGGCGAGCGCGTTGCTGCGCTCCGTGCGGGACAGCCCGCGGGTCTGCACCTCGACCACCACGTGGCCGTTGTAGCCGGTGCTGACAAGTTCGCGCAGCACGCCGGCCGCGTCCTGGTCGCCCTGGCCGGGAAGCAGGTGCTGGTCCGCCGTCCCCGGCGTGCCGTCGGTCAGGTGGACGTGTCGCAGCCGCTCGCCCCAGTCGCGCACCATCGCGACAGAGGACTGCCGCGCGGTCGCAGCGTGGGAGAGGTCGAGCGTCAGGTTGTCGCAGTCGAGGACGGCGCAGTCCCAGCTCGGTGCGTAGGCACGCACGTCCCCGCCGCCCGGGCCGCGCCACGGGTACATGTTCTCGACGGCGAAGGCGATCCCCGTGGTCTGCTCCAGACGCCGGATGCCTTCGGTGAACCCGGAGGCGTAGCTGCGCTGCCAACGGAACGGCGGGTGCACGACGACAACGTCGGCGCCGAGCTGGTGGGCTGCCATCGCCGCGCGATCCAGCTTCTCCCACGGGTCGGGGCCCCAGACCCGCTGGGTGAGCAGCAAGGTGGGTGCATGGACGGCGAGGACGGGCAACTCGTGGTACTCGGAAAGCCGCTGGACGGCGTCCACGTCCGCCGATGCCGGGTCGACTCCCACCATCAGTTCGATGCCGTCGTACCCGAGCCTGCGGGCGAGCGCGAACCCGGCGGCTGTCGACTCCGGATAGACCGACGACGTCGACAACGCCACCTTCACGGAGTCAGCTGGCACCTGGGGCACCCGACCATCGTAGGCGACGCTGCGAGGGGTCGCCCGGAGGTGCGGAGAAGCGCAGAATACCGCTCGATTCGCGTCCTGATCAGCAGAACGACACAATGGGTCCCATGCATGTCGACCATCTGACCTTCGCGGTGGGATCGGCTGGCCTCAAGGCCGAGTCGGAACGACTCGGCGCCTTGTTGGGCGAGCGGTTCCGCGACGGCGGCTTCCATCCCAGGTTCGGCACCCGCAATCACATCCTGCCGCTTGCCGACGACCGCTACATCGAGGTTGTCGAGGTGCTCGAGCACCCGGCTGCCGACAAGGCGGCGTTCGGGCAGGCCGTCCGGGCACGCTCGGAAATGGGCGGCGGCTGGATGGGCTGGGTGATCTCCGTGGATGATCTCGCGCCGCTGGAAGAACGCCTCGACCGCGAAGCCGTGCACGGCTCCCGGCACTTCCCCGACGGTCGGCTGCTCGAATGGGAGCAGCTCGGCGTCAAGGGCCTGCTCGCCGATCCGCAGCTGCCGTACTTCCTGAAGTGGGACTCCGACCCGTCGGTCCTCCCCAGCGCCCTCGACGGCAGCATCAGGCTGAAGAAGATCGAGATCACCGGCAACCGGGAACGGGTCGAGGACTGGATGGGCGTCGCCATCGGCGACGAGTTCGACGGTGTCAGGATCAAGTTCAGCGCCGAGAACGGCCAGCCCGGCATTCGCTCGGTGACCTTCGAGACCGCGAACGGCTCCGTCAAGATCTGACGCCCTGGAGGCACTGTCAGAGGCAGCGCCTAGCTTGTTGCCATGGCCAAGAGCTCTGCCAATGCGTACCGCTGCACGGAATGCGGCTGGACTTCGCCCCGATGGGTGGGCCGCTGCGGTGAGTGCCAGGCGTGGGGCAGCGTCGCGGAGAGTGCCGCGCCGATGGCGCGGGTCGCGACCTCGGCACCCGCACAGGCCGCACAGCTGATCAGTGAAGTCCCGCTGGATTCAGCGCGGGCCATCCCCACCCGCATCCCCGAGCTCGACCGGGTGCTGGGCGTTGGGCTCACCCCCGGTTCTGTCGTGCTGCTGGCCGGCGAGCCCGGCGTGGGCAAGTCCACCCTGTTGCTCGAGGTCGCCAACCGGTGGGCGCGGGCCGGCCATCGCACCCTCTACATCACGGCAGAGGAGTCGGCGGCCCAGGTGCGGCTGCGGGCAGAACGTACCTCAGCCGTCACCGACGGGCTCTACCTCGCGGCGGAGAACGACCTCGGCACCGTCCTCGGGCACGTCGAGCAGCTCGCGCCCGACCTGCTGGTGCTCGACTCCGTCCAGACCGTCTGCGTGCCGGGGGACGCTGCCGCCGGCGGCGTTGCCCAGATCAAGGAGGTCACCGCAGCCCTCATCCGGGTGGCCAAGCTGCGGTCGATGCCGGTGATCCTCGTCGGGCACGTCACGAAGGAGGGCACGGTCGCGGGGCCACGCACCCTTGAGCACCTCGTCGACGTGGTGCTCTCCTTCGAGGGCGACCGGCACAGCGGCTTCCGGATGCTGCGGGCAACCAAGAACCGGTTCGGTCCCGCGGACGAGGTCGGGTGCTTCGAGCTGGTCGAGACCGGGATCCGTGAGGTTGCCGACGCCAGCGGGCTGTTCACCTCCCAGCACAGCGAGCCCACGCCGGGCACGTGCCTGACGATCTCGATGGCGGGCCGCCGTCCACTGCTGACCGAGGTGCAGGCGCTGGTCGCCCCGAGTGCGGCCCCGGTGCCCAGACGGGTCACCCACGGCGTGGAGAGCACGCGGGTGGCCATGATCCTCGCCGTCCTGCAACGCCGCGCCGGCGTGAAGCTGCACACCAGGGAGGTCTACGTCGCGACGGTCGGCGGCGTGCGGGTGAGCGACCCGGCCACCGACCTTGCCACAGCGATCGCCGTCGCCTCCGCAGCCCTGGATCGGGCCTTCAGCCTTCCGGTCGTCGCGCTCGGCGAGGTCGGCCTCTCCGGCGAACTCCGGCGTGTCCCGGGGGTGGATCGCCGCCTTGCGGAGGCGTCCCGGCTCGGCTTCGAGATTGCACTGGTGCCTGCCGGTAGCGGCGCCGCACGCATCCCCGGCCTGCGGGTGGTGGAGGTCGGCACCGTGGCGGCTGCGCTCCAGGCCCTGCAGCTGCGGCCTAAGGAGCGGCAGCAGCCGGCCGACCAGTACGGTTCCCGTCCGGTTCTCAGCCTGATCGAGGGCGGCTAGCCCTTCTTGGTCACCAGGAACACCTGGCGGGCCTTCAGGGTGTCCGCGAAGACGGCCTGCGCGACGTAGGTACCGGGATTCAGCAGGCCCTTGGTCTCCTTGCACCCGGCGGCAGAGCGGATCACGCCCCACTCGATGCTGAATTCGTAGGACTGCTGTGCCTTCAGGGTCTGCTTCTTGGCCGGCACCCACTTCGCGCAGTCAGCAGTGCTCCAGATGCGGTCGGTGCCGCTGGTCACACTGAGGCTGAAGTTGACGGCCGTCAGGTCGAGCACGCAGGGCTGCGCACCGGTGTTCTTCACGCCGACCTTGAACGACTGCTTGGCGTCCTGCTTCACCTTCTGGTAGCCGGCGAGAGTGAGGGCGGTGTTGGTCTTGTCGCAGGCCAACGGCCCGGTCGGGGTCGGGCTGGGCGTGACCGAGGGCGTCTCCGTCGCTGCAGGTGTGCTGGCGGCCGGCCCGCTCGCAGTGGTGGCTCCTCCGGCAGGAACGGCGGTGATGTTGGACTCCGGCGGACGGAAGAGGAAGAACCCGATCACGATCACAGCCACCAGCGCGGCGACGAGTCCAGCGCGTCGGGCCCAGTAGACCCAGCCCGGCTTGGCGCCAACAGGGTGTAGCAGCGAACCCATGCGCTCAGGCTAAGTCGGAACCGCGACCGACCGGGCACACCACGCCGAAGGCGCCGCTGCCGTCAGCGACCGAGTACCGTTGGCGCAAGAGCGCACCAGCCAGCCAGAGGTAACAATGACCGACTCCTACGCACGCCCGGCGGACGACGGCGGCGACGCCACCATCCCGATCGTCCCCGAAGGCGGTTACGCGCCCACCGAACAGCTGCCGTTCGCCGAGGAGACCCTCGTCGATCCGGTCGGTCCGCGCAGCCTGTGGTCGGCCGACTCCGGTCTCGACCTCTCGGCGCCGGGCTACGGTGACACCTCCGGCACCCAGGCACCGGCGCAGCAAACGCCACCCCCGCAGGTGGACTACCCGCAGGCGTCCACTCCCACTGCTGCGTACCCACCGCCTTCCGGCTACCCGACGCCCGCCGCCTACACCCAGACCAACTACACCCAGCCGACGGCTGGGTACGGCGAGAGCGGCTACACCCAGCCGGCTCCGCAGACCAACTACGTGCAGCCACAGGTGGCACCGTCCCAGCCCGCGCCCTACAGCCCTGCGCCCGTCCAGGGTTTCGCCGAGCCATCGGGCCCTGCCGACACCATCGGTTCGCAGAGCATCTACCAGGGCTATCCCACCGCGCCGGGCGCACCCGCGCAGCAGCAGCCGGCCTGGCCAGCAGTGATCCACGATCCCGTCGCCTACGACTACGGCTACAGCAACCCGGCGAACCTGTCCGAGCACCCCAACTCGGTGCTCTCCATGGTGCTCGGCATCATCGGGGTCTTCTTCTTCCCGCTCCTCGGTCCGGTCGCGTGGTACCTGGCCGCCAAGGGCCGTCGGGAGCTGGCAGCGTTCCCGGGCCGCTGGCGTCCCAGCGGCATGCTGACCGCGGGGTTCGTCCTCGGCATCATCGGCACCGTTTTCCTCGCCCTCGGCGCGATGTTCATGCTCTTCTTCATCATGCTCATCGCCACGACCGCGGGCCGCTAACACGCCTGAACGCACGAGGGCCCGATCCCCCAGGGGATCGGGCCCTCGTGCATTACGGCTGGACGGTCAGGACGTCCGGCCCAACTCGGCTGTCGATTCGGGCATCGGGGTCTTTGCGACACCGGTGAAGGTGAACGCCAACTCCGAACCCTCCGGCGCCACGTCGACGACAACGATCTCGCCGGAGTGGACGTCGCCGAACAGGATCTTCTCGGCGAGGATGTCCTCGATGTCGCGCTGGATGGCACGACGCAGCGGACGGGCACCGAGAACCGGGTCGAAACCACGCTTGGCGATCAAGGACTTCGCCGCGGCGGTGAGTTCGATCCCCATGTCGCGATCGCGCAAACGGTTCTCGATTTCGCTCACCATCAGGTCGACGATGTGCTCGATATCCTCGCTGGTCAACTGGTGGAACACCACGATCTCGTCCACGCGGTTCAGGAACTCGGGACGGAAGTGCTGCTTCAGCTCGTCAGAGACCTTGGCCTTCATCTTTTCGTAGCTGCCGGCCTCGTCGGAGTTCTGGCTGAAGCCCAGATTCACCGCCTTGGAAATGTCGCGCGTGCCCAGGTTGGTGGTCATCACGATCACGGTGTTCTTGAAGTCGACCACACGACCCTGCGCATCGGTGAGGCGACCCTCGTCGAGGATCTGCAGCAACGAGTTGAAGATGTCCGGGTGCGCCTTTTCGATCTCGTCGAACAGCACAACGCTGAACGGCTTGCGACGCACCTTCTCGGTGAGCTGGCCACCCTCTTCGTAACCGACATATCCGGGCGGGGAACCGAACATCCGCGAAGCCGTGTGCTTCTCGGAGTATTCGCTCATGTCCAGTGTGATCAGGGCGTTCTCGTCACCGAACAGGAACTCGGTGAGCGCCTTGGTCAGCTCGGTCTTGCCGACGCCGGACGGCCCGGCGAAGATGAACGAGCCGCTGGGCCGCTTCGGGTCCTTCAGGCCTGCGCGGGTACGACGGATCGAGCGCGACAGCGCCTTCACCGCATCGTGCTGGCCGATGTAGCGCCGGCCGATCTCCTCCTCCATCTTCATCAGCCTCGAGGACTCCTCCTCGGTCAGCTTGAAGACCGGAATGCCGGTGGAACTCGACAGCACCTCGGCGATCGCCTCTTCGTCGACCTCTGCCGGCATGTCGGAGTCGCCCACCTTCCAGGCTTCCTCCTTCTCGGCCCGCGCGATGGTGAGCTTGCGCTCGTCGTCCCGCAGCCGCGCTGCCAGCTCGAAGTCCTGCGCGTCGATCGCAGCTTCCTTCTGCAGGCGGACGGCGGCGATGCGCTCGTCGAACTCACGAAGGTCCGGCGGCGCCGTCATCCGGCGGATGCGCAGCCGTGCCCCGGCCTCGTCGATCAGGTCGATCGCCTTGTCGGGCAGGAAGCGGTCGGAGATGTACCGGTCGGCCATCTGGGCGGCGGCGGTGAGCGCCCCGTCCGTGATGGTGATGCGGTGGTGTGCCTCGTAGCGGTCCCGCAGGCCACGCAGGATGTCGATCGTCAGCGCGATCGAAGGCTCTGCGACCTGGATCGGCTGGAACCGGCGCTCGAGTGCGGCGTCCTTCTCGATGTACTTGCGGTACTCGTCGAGGGTCGTTGCGCCGATGGTCTGCAGTTCGCCACGGGCCAGCATCGGCTTCAGGATGGAGGCCGCATCGATCGCGCCCTCTGCAGCGCCGGCACCGACGAGGGTGTGGATCTCGTCGATGAACAGCACGACGTCACCGCGGGTCTTGATCTCCTTGAGCACCTTCTTCAGGCGCTCCTCGAAGTCACCGCGGTACCGGGAACCGGCCACGAGGGCGCCCAGGTCGAGGGTGTAGATCTGCTTGTCGCGCAGGGTTTCGGGAACGTCGCCGCGCACGATGGCCTGGCTCAGGCCCTCGACGACCGCCGTCTTGCCGACGCCGGGCTCGCCGATCAGCACCGGGTTGTTCTTGGTGCGCCGCGACAGCACGGTCATCACGCGCTCGATTTCCTTCTCGCGTCCGATGACCGGGTCGAGCTTGTTCTCCCGCGCGGCCTGCGTGAGGTTGCGGCCGAACTGGTCGAGGATCGTCGCGGCGGCGGAGGACTGCCCGGTCTCGGGGGCGCCGGCAGTGGCCGCCTCCTTGCCCTGGAAGCCCGACAGCAGCTGCAGCACCTGGTTGCGGACGCGGTTGAGGTCGGCCCCCAGCTTGATCAGCACCTGGGCTGCGACGCCTTCACCCTCACGGATCAGGCCGAGCAGGATGTGCTCCGTGCCGATGTAGGGGTGGTTGATCTGGAGCGCCTCGCGCATCGAGAACTCGAGCACCTTCTTGGCGCGCGGGGTGAAGGGAATGTGACCGGTGGGAGCCTGCTGGCCCTGACCGATGATCTCCTCCACCTGCTCGCGGACGGCCTCCAGCGAGATGCCGAGCGACTCAAGAGCCTTTGCTGCGACGCCTTCACCCTCATGGATCAGCCCGAGCAGGAGATGCTCGGTACCGATGTAGTTGTGGTTGAGCATGCGCGCCTCGTCCTGGGCGAGGACAATCACTCGCCGGGCGCGGTCGGTGAACCGGTCGAACATGCGGGAACTCCTAACATCCAGCTGCTGCGGGCGTCTGGGTGGATCGTGGCCGATCCGCCTGCTCGCCTCCTCAGCTTAGTCAACGCAGCCGCTGACCTGTCCGTTCCAGTGTTCGCCCCCGGCTCAATCGATCTGAGCCGGGGGCGGGAAGGTCGTGCGAGACGCCTGGCGGAGCGTCAGCTGTGGGCGCGCTCGTAAGCCTCGCGCACCTCTGCGGAAACCCGACCACGGGCCGAGACCTGCATGCCCTGGGAGGCGGCCCAGGCGCGGATGTCGGTAGCGGCGGTGCCGGTGGACTTGCGTCGGCTGCTGCCGCCGCGACGAGTGGTGGCACTCCGGTCACGTTCGCCGGCGGCGATGTACGGCGCAAATGCGTTTCGCAGCTTCTTAGCGTTGTCAGCGGAGAGATCGATCGAGTAAGTGATGCCGTCCAAAGAGAAGGCGATGGTCTCAGCCGCTTCGCTGCCATCGATGTCGTCAGTGTGGATCACCTGAACGCGCTTGGCCATGTGTGTCCTTTCGAATGAGCGCCGCCAACGCGGCGGTATTGGCTCCCCCAATGCCGGAGAGCATATACCCGGCCCCTGTTTACGCAAACTGAGGCCGGCCATTCTCTGGCAATTCAAGAAGAAGCTTTGCTGGGAAGCCAACTCCGATGTTGGTGAACAGCAGGTCAATCACGCTCAGGGGCGTCAACTAATTCGACTTGTGAAGAATCTGTTGAGGAACTGTGAGGGCACGCAGGTACGCACTATTGCACCGGGCACCAAAGGCCGACGGGATACGTCAGGCGTGCTGGCGCTGCTGGTTTTCCGCAACAGGCGGATTCGCCAGCGCCTGCAGTTCGACAACGGTCGGTGCACCGTCAACACCCCACAGGTCAACGACATCGCCACGGCCGGAAATGCGGCGCGGCAAGGCCAGTACCTCGGCCTCTGCGGCCGCCTGGTGTTCGGAGAGCTCGACCTGGAGCGCAACCTTGTCACCACGAAGCTGCGCGGCTTCCTGGTTGAGTTGGGCGGCTTCGGCGCGCGTGGTATTCAGCTTGCTGCGCAGTTCGCCATTGCGTGCCTGCAGCACCTGAAGGAGCCGGACGTGCTGAAGACGCTCGGCATGGAGTTTCTCCCCTGACCGGCGGGAATCGGCGGACTGCTGGGCCATCAACGTGGTTCGGGTAACCCGGACTTCACGCCAGGCGAACGCACAGGCCATGAGACCACCGGCAACGGCGACGAGGACTCCGACGCGGGTCATCCAGACCCCACCAAATCCAGCAGCGACGGCAACGGCGGTCGACCCGAGCAACGAGAGCCACGCGTAACGGCGCAGCGGGGAAGGATTCGCTTTTCTCGGAGTGACGGCGGTATTCACGAGCCGGAGTCTACGGCTCGTTATCCGAACTTCCGTGAATGGTGGGCGGCGTGGCGTCCTCGTTCGGGGGACCGGGAATCCTGCAGGAACGTTCGAGGAACGCGCCCGCCGCGGCAAGGGCGATACTCGCGACCACGGCAACCCCGGAACTGATCACCCGTTCGCGCGGTAGCGCGGCGTCCTGCCTGCTCCAGGAGTAGGCGGCGATCGCGATGTAGGCGCCCGCCAGGCCGGCACCCGTGAGGAGGGCGGCCTTCCCAAGGACGAGCAGCGCGACCGCACGGCGCGGGGCGATACGTTCGCGCCGCACCTGGATGGCGCGATGTGTCACCGCAGCCTGGCCCCCGACAAGGGCTGCGAGGACGGCGATCAGGAGGGTGACGGCAAGGGGCAGCTGCGGCAGGGGCGCGCCGAACATGTCGAGCGCTGTGAACAGTGACCAGCCGAGGCCTGCGCCGGCGACGAGCGCGACGCCGATGGCCTGCCACCCCGTGGGCGCAACGCTGCCCGTCGGCGGAGCCGCGGCCATCACTCCACCCGAAGGTCGTCGCGCCGCTTCACACCGGAGTCGTCCAGCCCGGAGAGGAGGTCGGCAATGCGGCCGTGGCCAACGATGCTGGCGTCCGGATCGATCTCGTGCCAGGGCAGGAGGACGAACGCACGCTCGTGGGCGCGCGGGTGCGGCAACGTCAGTGCCTCGGTGGCGATCTGGCGGTCACCGACGGCGATGAGGTCGACGTCCACCGTCCGCGGTCCCCCGGCAACGACCCGGACGCGCGAGTACGCGTCCTCGATGGCAAGGGCACGCTCGAGCATGACCATGGACGGCAGCGTCGACTCGGTGCGCACGACGATGTTCAGGAAGTCGGGCTGATCGACCAGGCCGACCGGTGTGGTCTCGTAGACAGAGGAGATGTCGGTGACCTTCAGCCCGGGCGTCGCGCGCAGGGCGTTGGTGGCGCCCTGCAGGTAGTCGAACCGCTCGCCGAGGTTGGAGCCGAGCGAGAACACCGCGACCCGCAGGGGTGCCATGCCCGAGAGCGTGTCCACGTCCACGTAGGCGCCGGTCATGAGGGGTTCCTCCTGGTGATGGTGACGGAGACGTCGGAGAACGGCACGGCAAGCGGGGCTTGCGGCTTGTGCACGGTCACCTCGACCTCCGCGATCAGCTGGTTGGCCAGAACGGTCTCGCTGACGCGCTCGGCAAGGGTCTCGATCAGGTCCACCGAGCCGGTGCGGGCCACCCGGGAGATGCTCTGGGCGAGCTCGGAGTAGTCGACGGTTGTGGCAAGGTCGTCTTCGGCTGGACGCGGCCTGAGGCTGCACGTGACGTCGATCACGAAGAGCTGCGGAGTGACCTTCTCCTCCTCGTACACGCCATGCCGTGCGGTCACCTGGATGCCGGTCAACCGGATCCGGTCGGGAACCTCCACCTGCCACCTCCTCGTTTCCCTTGCGACCCTACCGTCCGGCCGGGCCGCCCCACGTGGTCTGCGCCGACATCCGGGCGGCAACGGCGATCGCGTCCAGTTGCGGGCGGACGGTATGGGTGCGCACACCCCAGAGGCCGGAGGCTGCCAGCAGGGCGGTGATCGCCGTGCCGGCGTCGTCCCTCTCACGGACCGGACGCGGGCCCGCAGGACCGGCGAGCAGTTCTCCGAGGAACCGCTTGCGGGAGGCGCCGACCAGCAGCGGCCGGCCGAGACCTGCCAGGTGTTCCAGCCCCCGCAGCAGTGCCCAGTTGTGCTCTGCGGTCTTGGCGAAGCCGAGACCCGGGTCGAGGATCACGCGCCGGCGATCCACACCGGCTGCGACAGCTGCCCACAGCCGGTCGGCGAGTTCCTCCGTCACTTCCGCCACCACGTCGTCGTAGGTCGCGAGGTCGGCCATCCGATCGGAGTGCCCACGCCAGTGCATCGCGACGTAGTCGACGCCGAGGTCGGCGACGGCCGGCAGCATGGCCGGGTCGGCGAGGCCGCCCGAGACGTCGTTCACCAGCACTGCGCCGGCACCGACTGCTGCGACGGCGACCTCTGCGCGCATGGTGTCGACGGAGATCGCGACCCCTGCGGCCGACAGCTTCCGGATCACCGGCACAACGCGGGCGAGCTCCGTCTCCACGGATGCCCGTTGTGCGCCCGGCCGAGTGGACTCGCCGCCGACATCCACCAGGTCTGCACCCTCACCGAACAGGGCGAGACCGTGCGCGACAGCTGCATCGACGTCGAGGAACTCGCCGCCATCACTGAAGGAATCGGGGGTGACGTTGAGGATCCCCATCACCACGGTGCGTCCGGGCGCGGGCAGTCTCGTCACGGCGATGAGCCTATCCATCGGCGCCCCCACCCGCGCGGGCCCCACTCGTGGTGGATATGCGGCCCGCAGAGGGCCCCAGATCGCGGCCGACCCCCGGCATGGTGGTTATGGGCGCCAATTCGACCCCGATAACCACCACCAGCGGGGTCAGCGCCTCCCGCCCTGCATCTG
Organism: uncultured Actinomycetota bacterium; assembly: GCA_963773595.1. Classification (GTDB taxonomy): domain Bacteria; phylum Actinomycetota; class Actinomycetes; order Propionibacteriales; family Propionibacteriaceae; genus Propionicimonas. The sequence continues at coordinate 328,865 of CAVZBQ010000004.1, read as the reverse complement.
CATGCACGGTAACCGCCATTACTGGGGTCGTCGGCTCCGCAATTCCCTCTCCACCCGCCCCACCACGCGCTGGGGGTCGAGCATGATCTCCTTCGCCAGCCAGCGGACGATCCCGAAATCGAGGTCGCGCAGGACCTGCTCGCGTTCCTTCTCGTTGACATACGCCTTGGCGTCCGCGTACTTGATGGCGCCGTCGCATTCGCCGACCAGTCGCGCCTCCGGCCAGAGGCAATCGGGATAGACCGTGCCGAACGGGGTGTCGATGGGCGGCTGGAACAACGGGGTGGGTAGTCCAGCGAGGTCGAACCAGCCGGCGGAGAGTGACTCTGCCGGGGACTCCCTGCCTGGGTCGCAAAGGCCGATGGCCGCAGCGAGGGCGGGGAGCCGACGGACCACCGCAGCGTCGTGCAGCATCTCCCGGCTCGCCCGTACCAATCGAGGGTTGCCGTAGTCCCGCCGCCGGGCGCCGACAACAAGCGACTGGCAGAGCAGGCGGGCTGTCGCGTCGAGGATGACCAACGCCTCCGGCAGCTGGAGCCCTCCGGCCAGGTCCACGGCCGTCCGCTGCAGGGTCGTGATCGGGTAGCCCTGCGGGTCCCTCGTCACGTGGGGCCCCGGCAGCGGCAGCAGGTGCTGGACGACCCCACGGTTCCGGGACTTGTGGGTTGCACCCACCGGGACGGTCACGGTCACCGGCCCGTCCGACCAGGCCGCAAACCCCGGGTGCGGCAGTTGCCACGCCAGGGCAGCGGTCGCATGGCTGAGCACCGCTGCAGGATTCACGGCCTGCTCGGCGTGGGCACGAACCAGGTGCCTGCCGGCCGGGTCATCGGGCCACGCCTCCGCGGCGAGATAGACACCCGAACGAATCCGGATGAGGCGTCCGGCGGCGAGCTGCGTGCGCACCATGGCGGCGCTGACGCCACCCCCGAGCAGGATCGCCCTTGTCGCCGGCTGATCAGGCAGGATCCATGGTTTCGCTGTGCGCACCCGGCCATGGTGATCAGAGCGGGCACGGACTTCCAGCCCTCACACGCGATCTGTGGACAAGCAGCTTCTATCGAATGGGCTCTGTGGACGAGTGGAAGGGTCAGCCGATGATCAGGCTCATCGCTTCTGCGCGGGTCGCCGGGCTGTTCATGACGCCGCGGACAGCGGAGGTGACGGTCTTGGCCCCGGGCTTGCGCACGCCGCGCATGGTCATGCACAGGTGCTCGCACTCGATCACGACCATCACGCCCTGCGGGTGCAGGTGCTCGACGAGCGCATCGGCCACCTGGGTGGTGAGCCGCTCCTGCACCTGGGGACGCTTGGCGTAGGCGTCGACGAGCCGGGCCAGCTTGGAGAGGCCGGTGATCCGTCCCTTCGCAGGGATGTAGGCGACGTGCGCCACCCCCGTGAACGGCAGCAGGTGGTGCTCGCAGGTGCTCCACACCTCGATGTCGCGCACGAGGACCATCTCGTCGTGGTCGATCTCGAACGTCTTGGACAGCACCTCCGCCGGATCGGTCTCGAGCCCGGTGAACATCTCCTGGTAGGCACGGGCGACCCGTTCCGGGGTCTCCTTCAGGCCGTCCCTGTCCGGGTCCTCACCGATGGCGATCAGGATCTCGCGGACGGCAGCTGCAGCCCGATCGAGATCAACAGCCATGTCAGGCCCCCGGCTTGCCGGCGTCGCCGGGATTCTGCCCCGGCTGGGCCGGCGGCGCGAAGTGCGGGCCGGACGGGGCCTGCTCCGGCGGGTAGCCCGGCTGCGGGTACTGCTCGCCGTTGTACGGCGGCTGACCGTTGTAGGGCGGCTGACCGTTGTACGGCGGCTGACCGTTGTACGGCGGCTGACCGTTGTACGGGCGGCTGACCGTTGTACGGCGGCTGGCCGTTGTACCCCTGGTCGGGGTAGCCCGGGTTGTAGGGCGGCTGGCCACCGAAGGGCGGGAAGCCCTGGCCGTACGGCGGGAGCTGCTCGGGCCCGCCGGCCGGCACGGGTACCGGCTGCGGCTCGAGCGGGATCACCCGTTCGGGCGGGTCCACCGGCGGCCGGCCGCTGGGCTTGCGGCTCTCCGAGCCGGTCCAGGCCGGACGCTTGGGCCAGCGCTGCAGCGGCTCGAAGATCCGGGCCACCTGCTCCCTGTCAAGGGTCTCCTTCTCGAACAGCTGGCGCACCAGCTCGTCGAGCACGTCCCGGTTGGTCTCCAGGACGTCGAACGCCTCCTGGTGGGCGGCGGCGAGCAGCTTGGACACCTCTGCGTCCACCATCGCTGCCACTGCCTCCGAGTAGCTACGCGCCTGGCTGCCGCCGTAGCTCATGCCGACGAACGGCTCGTGGTCGCCGGAGCCCAGCTGCACTGCCCCGATGAGCTCGCTCATGCCGAACTCGGTGACCATGGCACGGGCCAGCTTCGTCGCCTTCTCGATGTCGTTGCCTGCACCGGTGGTCGGGTCGTGGAAGACCATCTCCTCCGCTGCCCGGCCACCCATCATGTAGGCCAGCTGGTCGAGCAGCTCGCCACGCGTCTGCGAGTACTTGTCGTCGTCCGGCATCACCATCGTGTAGCCGAGGGCTCGACCGCGCGGAAGGATCGTCACCTTCTGCACCGGGTCGGTACCGGGCATTGCTGCTGCGACGAGCGCGTGGCCACCCTCGTGGTAGGCGGTGATCAGGAGCTCGCGCTCGTTCATCACGCGGCTGCGCTTCTGCGGGCCGCCGATGACGCGGTCGATCGCCTCCTCGAGCTGCGGCTTGCCGATGAAGCGCAGGTTCATGCGCGCGGTCAGCAGGGCAGCCTCGTTCAGCACGTTGGCCAGGTCGGCGCCGGTGAAGCCGGGCGTCCGCTTGGCGACGGTGCCCAGGTCGACGTCGGGGGCGATCGGCTTGTTCGCGCCGTGGACGCGGAGGATCTGCAGCCGCCCCTTCATGTCGGGGGCCTCGACCGGGATCTGGCGGTCGAACCGGCCCGGGCGCAGCAGCGCGGGGTCGAGCACGTCGGGACGGTTGGTCGCAGCGATCAGCACGACACCGCCGTGCACGTCGAAGCCGTCCATCTCGACGAGCAGCTGGTTCAGGGTCTGCTCGCGCTCGTCGTGCCCGCCGCCCATGCCGGCGCCGCGGTGGCGTCCGACGGCGTCGATCTCGTCGATGAACACGATGGCCGGGGCGGCCTCCTTCGCCTGCTCGAACAGGTCGCGGACGCGGGAGGCGCCGACGCCGACGAACATCTCGACGAAGTCGGAACCGGAGATGGAGAAGAACGGGACGCCGGCCTCACCGGCGACGGCGCGGGCCAGCAGGGTCTTGCCGGTACCGGGCGGGCCGTACAGCAGGACGCCCTTGGGGATCTTCGCGCCGACAGCGGTGAACTTGGCCGGCTCTGACAGGAATTCGCGGATCTCCTGGAGCTCCTCGATGGCCTCCTCACACCCGGCGACGTCACTGAACGTGGTCTTCGGGGTGTCCTTGCTCGCAAGCTTCGCCTTCGACTTCCCGAAGCCGAGCACGCGGTTGCCACCGCCCTGGACGTTGTTGAACATCACGAAGAACAGGATCCCGATGACGAGGAAGGGCAGGATGCTGAACAGGAAGGTCGTCCAGAAGTTCGGCTGCGCCGGCTCACCCTTCCAGGTGTCGAGGCTGCCCTCTGCCACGCGGGCGTTCAGGCGCTCGACGAGCGCGGGGCTCTGCGACTCCACCCAGGTGGACCGGAGCTTGCGGGCAGGGGTCTCCTTCGTCACGACCTTGATCGCCTGCTCACCGTCGGTGAGCACCACCTCTGCCAGAGGCGTGTTGCTGTTGATCAGGGCGACGATCTCGGAGGTCGGCTTCTCGACGTAGCCACCGATATTTCCGACGGCTTCAAAAATCAGCGCGATAGCAACGAATCCGAGAACTATCCAGGTAAATGGAGACCGGAAAAGACGAGACGACTTCATGACCTACCTCTCGGCGGAATTGCCAAGCCGAGACTACCGGACGGCACAACGTCACAGCCGAGGCTTCACTCCGGGCGTAACCGTCCGGCCCTTGCGTCGTGCTGAGAGGCCCCGGCCGACCCCGACCGTCAGCTGTGTATCAGCAGGTCAGCTGTAGACGTGCGGGGCGAGGATGCCCACGTCCGTGAGGTTGCGGTAGCGGCCGGCGAAGTCGAGGCCGTAGCCGACGACGAACTGGTTCGGCAGGTCGAAGCCGACGTACTTCACGTCCACCTGGATCTTCATGGCGTCCGGCTTGCGGAACATCGTCATGATCTCGAGGCTCGCAGGGCTGCGTGAGGCGAGGTTCTGCATCAGGTACGTGAGGGTGAGCCCGGTGTCGATGATGTCCTCGACGACGAGGACGTGGCGCCCGGCGAGGTCGGTGGACAGGTCCTTCAGGATCCGCACCACCCCGGAGGACTGCGTGCCCATGCCGTAGGAGGAGATCGCCATCCAGTCCATCGCACAGTCGATGTGCAGCGCACGGGACAGGTCGGCCATCACCATCACCGCGCCGTTCAGGACGCCCACCAGCAGCGGGTTCTTGCCCCGATAGTCCGCGTCGATCTCGGCGGCCAGCTCAGTGAGCCGGGCATCGATGGCAGCTTTGGAAAAGAGAACCTCGGCGAGATCGCCGGCCATGTCAGCAGCATCCACGGGGAGAAACCTACCCGTCCCGGCGACCCTCGTCGTACCGGGTTCACGCCCGGCGGACGACCAGCCGTCCCGATTCGCGTCCGATCCGCACGCCCGGCACCTCCACCCAGCGCTGGCCGTGCCAGTCGGTGACGAGGCTCCCGACGGCAGCGATGCCTGCGGCGGAGAGGTCGACGGCACCCGCTGCCCGCAGCCAGTCACGCAGGACGCGGGTGAGCAGGGCAGGTGGCAGGCCGGCGAGCCAGTCGCAGTCGAGCTCGGCTGCGCCGTGGGCGGCCAGCTCGCGGGCAGCGAGGTCGTCGAGCAGGTCCGCGTCCGCGCGGGCGAGCTCAGCGGAACGGGCCAGTGCCAGCGCGACGCCCGGGCCGAGTTCGGTCTCGAGCACCGGCAGGACGCGGTGGCGGACCCGTGCCCGGGTGAACCTGCCCTCGGAGTTGTGCGGGTCCAGCCAGGCGGTCAGGCCGAGCTCCGCGCAGGCGGCAGCCGTCGTCGCCGCGCGCACCCCCAGCAGCGGACGGACGAAGACGTCACGCTGGAAGGGCATGCCGGCGAGCGAGCGCGTGCCCGAACCGCGCGCGAGCCCCAGCAGGACGGTCTCGGCCTGGTCGTCGAGCGTGTGGCCGAGCAGCACGACCTCCCCCGGCGCCGCTTCCGCTGCGAGTGCCGCGTAACGGGCCTCGCGCGCGCCAGCCTCGACGCCGCCAGCGGCAGCGTCCACGGCGACCCGCAGCACGACAGCGTCCAGCCCGAGAGCTGCGAGCCTCGTGACCACCTCGGCTGCGATCTCGTCCGAGCCGGGCTGCAACCCGTGGTCGACAACGGCAGCGCGCACGCCGACACCGGTGCGGGTGGCGACAACCGCAGCAGCAGCAGCGAGGGCGAGGGAGTCGGGACCACCGGAGCAGGCGACGAGCATCGGCCCCACAGCTGCCGCTTCAACGGCCTGCACCACCTCGAGGGTGGCCGGGCCGAGTGCCCGGCGTGCCATCAGAGCCGGTGCAGCCACTGCTGCGGGTCGTGGATCTCCCCCACTGTCGGCAGCAGCCCCGGTGCATCGAACGCCCGGTTGAGCGTCTCGACCCCGCCGGTGGCGATCACCTGCCGGCAGAACTCGGCGCCGTCACGGTACTGCTCACGCTTCAGGTCGAACCCGAGCAGGCGGCGCAGCCAGGCGCCCCAGCCGCGCTGGTCACGCCGCGCCTCGAAGGCGCTGCGGATGGCCGGGTAGGTGTGGACGACGTCGGTGCCGACGCGGTCCATCATCACGTCGGCGTGGCCCTCCATCAGTGACATCACCGCCGTGACCTGGTCGAAGGCCCGCTTCTGCTCCGGGGTGGAGAACAGGTCGCGGACGTCACCGGTCTTGCCGCCGGGCAGTCCGAAGGCCAGTTCCTCGCCATCGAGCAGTTCACCGAAGAGTCCGAGCAGGTGTTCCCGCAGCCAGGGTGCGTGGCCGAACTGGAAGCGGTGGGTCTCCTCGTGAAGGCACACCCACAGCCGGAAGTCCGCACGGTCGACGCCCAGCTGGCGTTCGACGGAGACGACGTTCGGTGCCACCAGCAGGAGTCGGGGCGGCGCGACGAACGGGTCGAACTGGCCGAGGATGCGGCTGGCGATCACGGCGAACACCGCTCCGGCCTGCGCTCCGAGGGCCTTGGCGCGCACGGCGTCCACCGGGCCGCTGGCCGGCTCGAGGTTCATGCCCGCGCCGGCGAGGAGTGCCTGCGCCGATCCGGACACCGCAGCGATCCAGCCGGCCCGGTCGACCACGAGCACGCGGCCGGAGGCGGGACGGGACATGCCGGTGACCCGCTCGACCTCCGGAGTCGCACGCTCCGCGGCGTCCCGCAGTTCGGCGACCACCTGCGCGATCTCGTCCGCTGCGAGTTCCGGACCCGGGTGCACCAGCGAGCGGCCGGTGCGCGCTGCGGTCGACCAGTCGACCGGCGGCAGTTGTTGCATGCCCCCACCCTACGGGTGGCTCAGCGACAGCCGCAGCGCACGAGGACAGCCGTCGAGCGGTCCAGCCAGTTGTAGGCGGTGGTCTGACCCCTGGTCTTGTTGGCGATGATCGCGAACACCAGCCGGGCACCGTCGGCCGTTGTCAGGTAGCCGGCAAGGGCAGCGATCCCGACGAGGGTGCCGGTCTTGGCGTGGACGTTGCCCCGCGCCACCAACTCCGGCTTGTCGTCGAACCTGTCCTTCAGCGTCCCGCTGAGCCCTGCCACCGGCAGTCCCGCGGCGACCCCTGCCAGCGCAGGGGTGTCGAGCGAGGCGAGGACGGCCTTCGCGAGCACCGTCGGAGTGACCCGCGCAGAGAACGACAGCCCGCTGCCGTCCACCACCCGCATGCCGTCCGACCACAGCGAGTGCGCGGTGAGCCAGGCCTTGATGCTCGCTGCGCCACCGGTGAAGCTGGCCGGGTTGCCCGCTGCCAGGGCAACGTGCCGGGCGATGACCTCCGCGGCAAGGTTGTCGCTGTAGGTCAGGGTGCGGCCGACGACGGTGGCCAGCGGAGCCGACTGCACGCTCGCGAGCTCAGCCGCGCCGGCGTCCGCTCGGGCGGGAAGGACCTTGGTGACGGTGAGGCCTGCGGCCTTGAGCCGCTTGGCGAATGCCGTTGCTGCCGTCCGCGCAGGGGCCGGGTCGGCCTGCCACTGGTTGAACCGGCCGGAGCCGATCAGGAGCGGGCTCACGCGGGCGACCCAGGAGTGCCACTTGTCCTTCCATGCCGGATTGAAGACCGGGCCACTGAACAGCGACGTGTCGTAGCCGAGCTCCACCTTCTTCACCCCGGCTGCCGTGAGCGCTGCGACCGTCGCAGCTGCGAGTCCTTGCAGCGATGCCGGTCTGGCCGCCGAGGTCGACTGCTTGTCCGTGAGCAGGGGGTCGCCGCCACCGACGAGGACGATCCGGGTGCCGGACCGCACGACCCGTGTGGTGAACGTGTGGTCGGCGCCGATGGTGTCGAGAGCGGCCAGCGACGTCAACAGCTTCATCGTTGACGCAGGAGCGAGCGGCTTGTCAGCGCTGCGCGAGGCGAGCACGCTGCCGTCCGGTGCCAGCACAACGAGTCCGCTGGCGCCGATGCCGCTGCGATTGACCGCTGCGAGCTTCTTTGCCACCTGCCCGGGAACCGGAAGGATCGTCGGTGTGGGGCTGGGAGCAGGGGCTGTGCCGGTCACTGCAGGCAATGCGGACGGGCCGCCGGCAGCGGCCTGGCCCCCCGCCTGGCTCGCGCCCGCGGCGGTGCATCCGGCCAGCAACGAGGCGACCAGCACCCCTGCGAGCCACCTCGTGGGGCCCGAAGGGCAGGATCGCCACCTTGATCGGCCAGCGGCTAACGATAGGCTCGGCTTTGACATTAAGAACAATGATGACAGGTAGGCACAGATGACTCCGACGGATCGCCCCACCTTCGCCCGCCCCAAGATTCAGCCGAGCCTGCGCTTCGACGTCACGGTCGAAATCCCCAAGGGCACCAAGAACAAGTACGAGATGGACCACCACACCGGCCGGATCCGCCTCGACCGGACGCTGTTCACCTCCACCCAGTACCCGAACGACTACGGCTTCATCGAGGGCACCCTCGGCCAGGACGGCGACCCGCTGGACGCCATGGTGCTGGTGCCCGAGCCCACCTTCCCCGGCGCCCTTATCGAATGCCGGGCGATCGGCATGTTCCGGATGACCGACGAGATGGGCGGCGACGACAAGGTGCTCTGCATCCCGGTCGCCGACCAGCGCCAGGGCAACATCAAGGAACTGACCGACCTGCACAACCTGCAGTTGCTCGAGATCGAGCACTTCTTCAGCGTCTACAAGGACCTCGAGCCCGGCAAGTCCGTCGAAGGCGCCGTATGGGTGGGCCACGCGGAGGCCGAGATGGAGATCCGGGCAAGCTGGGAGCGCGCCCGCGGCACGTCGTACGAGAACGAGTTCACCCGGGAGTGATCCCGGGGATCTAGATGGCGACCCGGGGCGAACCGAAGGCGCACCGGCTCTACCTGATGCGCCATGCGGAGGCCGCGACTGCCGGCACCGACTGGCGGGACATCAGCCGCGAGTTGACCCCGAAGGGGCGGACGCAGGCCCGGGACGTCGGCGAGTTGCTGGCACGCCAGCGCATCGAGCTGGTGCTGTCGTCACCGGCTGCCCGCGCGCGGCAGACCACCGAGTTGCTGACCCTGCCCTGCCCGATCCGCTACGTCGACCGGCTGTACAACGCCGGGTCACGGGCGTTGCTGGCCGAGTTGAGCGGCGTGCCCGACCAGGTGCGGACGGTGCTGGTCGTCGGACACGCCCCGGGGATTCCTGCCCTGGCGGAGAACCTTGCCGACCGGCTGCACTCCAGCCCTGAGGCGCTCGCGCTGATCCGCTACAACTACCCGCCGGCCACCCTCGTCGGCCTCGAGTTCTTCGGCGGCTGGTCGGCGCTGGCAGAGGCCCGCCTGTTCAGTGCCCGCCACGCCTGACCCGAGTCCAGGGTGACAACGCCTCAGGAGGTAGCTGTGGTGGTGGGCACCGGCGACTGGTAGAGGTCCTGCGCTGCGTCCTGCTTCACCGGGGCCTGCACTTCCAGCGAACCGCCGTCGGAGAAGTGGAGGGTGAGGTCCACCATGTCCCCGATGGCGAAGCCCTTCTGCAGCTTCATCAGCATGATGTGGTAGCCGCCCGGCGCGAGGCGGGTGGGCGTGCCGGCGGGAACCGGGATGCCACCCTTGATCTCCTGCATGACCATCTTCCCGGACTGCATCACCATCTGGTGCAGCTGGACGATGCCGGCTCCCGGGCAGTCAACGGAGGTCAGCTGCACGGTCGCTTCGCTGTCGTTGAGGATCGTCATGAACGCAGCGGTCATGCTCGGATCCTTGGTGCCCGTCGTTGTGCGTACCCAGGCTGCCTCTGCAGCAAGTTGGGCAGTCGGGGCGGCGCTCGGTGCCGGCACGGAGCCCCGCGAGCAACTGACGAGCAGGACGGTGGCCATGAGCACAGCGATGATTGCGAACAGCCTTCGCATGCCCACCCCCTCTTCCGGTTCGTCGGTGCTGCTTTCCGCCGGGAAGACCGGCGGACACGAGCAACAGCGCTGTTAGCTTGGGGGTGTGCGAACAGCAGCGTACCCCCGTCCAGCCATGGTGTTGGCGCATCTGAGCGACACCCACCTGCGCCACCCGGACGATCCGCTGGTCCGCGGCATCCTCGACCCCCGCCCGCACCTCGAGCAGGCGCTCGCGGCCGTGGCAGCCCACGCGCCCCGGGCGCTCATCTTCACCGGCGACCTGTCCGATGACGGCACCCCGGAGTCCTACGAGGAGCTCCGGCGCATCGTGCTCCCTGCGGCAGAACGGCTCGGCGCTGCGGTGGTCTGGGGCAACGGGAACCACGACTCCCGGGCGGCCTTCCGGTCCGTCCTGCTCGGCGCGTCAGCGACCCGAGGAACAGCCGAAGGGCCCCTCAACCAGGTGCACGACCTCGACGGCCTGCGGGTGCTGTGGCTGGACACCTCGGTGCCCGGCGCCGACCACGGTGAGGTCGCGCCCGCTTCGCTGGAATGGCTCGCCGCCCGGCTGGCCGAGCCGGCAGTGCACGGCACGATCGTCGGCATGCACCATGCCCCGCTGCCGGTGGTGCAGGACATGGCGGCGAGCTGGGAGCTCCACGGGCAGGCGGAGCTTGCCACCGTGCTGGCGGGCTCGGGCGTGCGCGCGATCCTCGCCGGCCACTACCACCAGTCCGGCTTCGGCACCTTCGCAGGCATCCCCGTCCATGCCGCCACATCCCTCTGCTACACCCAGGATCTCGCCAGCGGCCGCGGCATGCGTGGCCAGGACGGCGCCCAGGGCTGGCACCTGGTCGGCGTCCATGCCCACACCGTGACCTCGACGGTGGCGCCGGTCGCGCACTTCCCCACGATCATGCGGACGCGGAGCGCTGCGGAATCGACAGCGGAACTGGCGGCCCGTGGCATCGTGATCGCCGATTCGTCAGCAGGGCCGCCAAATACCCCGTAGGGTATCTCCCAGAGGTCGGCGATGGTGCCGGCAGGAGGAGTTGTGATGGCTGAGGTCGTCATCTTGGGAGCAGGTGTTTCCGGCCATACCGCAGCACTGCATTTGCGCAGGATGTTGGGGCGTGAGCACAGCGTGACGGTGGTGACGCCGAACGCCAACTGGAACTGGATCCCGTCGAACATCTGGGTCGGCGTTGGCGAGATGGCCAAGAAGGATGTGGTCTTCCCGTTGGCACCGGTGTATGCCCGGAAGCGGATCGGTTTCCGTCAGGCGAAGGCGACAGCGATCCGTCCCAGGGGTGATCGCGAGGATCCGCGTGGTGCGGTCGATATCGAGTACACCGGGGCGGATCGGGCGGGCACCACCGACCGGCTGCGTTATGACTACCTGATCAACGCGACCGGCCCGAAGTTGCGGTTCGAGGCCACCGAGGGCATGGGCCCGGGCGGGTTCACCGAGAGCGTGTGTACCGCCGACCATGCGGTGGAGGCCAACCACAGGCTGCGTGCGGTGATCGCGAAGCTGAAGGAGGGCACGCCACAAACCCTGGTCGTCGGTATGGGGCACGGCACCTGCACGTGTGAGGGTGCCGCGTTCGAGTACGTGTTCAACGTCGATCATGAGTTGCGTGAGGCCGGTGTGCGTGACCTGGCCCGGGTGGTGTACCTGACGAACGAGGCAGCCCTGGGCGATTTCGGGGTCGATGGCATGGTGTTCGACCAGCAGGGCTTTCAGACCACGAGCGAGTTGTGGACCGGTTCGCTGTTCCGCGAGCGTGGCGTGGAGGCCATCCTGGGCGCGCACGTGGCGAAGGTCGAGGAAGGCCTGATCCACTACGAGACCCTCGACGGCACCACCCACACCCTGCCGTTCGATTTCGCGATGCTGATCCCCCCGTTCGGTGGGGTACCGCTGAAGGCCTACGACGCCGACGGCACCGACATCACCGCCGAGATCTTCGCCCCCAGTGGGTTCATGAAGGTGGACGCCGACTACACCGCCAAACCCTATGAGGAGTGGCGGGCCAGCGACTGGCCCACCACCTACGCAGCACCCGGGCTATGACAACCTGTGGGCCGTCGGGATCGCGTTCGCGCCACCCCACCAGATCTCACGACCCCGCAAGACCGTCAACGGCACCCTGGTCGCACCCTCCCCGCCACGCACCGGCATGCCCTCCGGCGTGATGGGCAAGACCGTGGCCATGACCATCGCCGACCGCATCAAACACGGCCCCGGAGCACACGTCCACACCGCCTCGATGGCCCGCATGGGTGCCGCCTGCGTCGCCTCCGCCGGCGCCGGCCTCACCAGGGGTTCGGCAGCAGCCATGACCATGCTGCCCGTCGTCCCGGACTACCAGCGCTACCCCACCGGACGCGACGAACGCGAGACCCGCGGCGAACTCGGCCTCCACGGCCACTGGGTCAAACTCATGCTCCACTACCTGTTCATCTACAAAGCCAAGGCACGCCTCGGCTGGCAACTCATCCCGGAGTGACCATGACACAACTGAGCACGCCAACCCCCGCCGCCGGCGGCGACCCGACCGTCGACCTGTCCAAAGCACCACTACCCACCGCCAAGACCCTCAAGATGCGCCAAAGCCTCCCGTTCCAATTCACGAGGTTCCTGTCCTTCAACAGCCGCATCATGCGCATGGTCATCAAAGGCCACCACTGATCGACCTTCTACTCCCGGAACGTGCGCTTGCTCCCGAAGTTCCGGGAGCAAGGGCGTCTTTCGGGAGCAGGAACCGTTCGGGGTCGCGTCGAGCGGTGCCTTGCGCGGTGCGGGCGTCAGGCCAGGGAGAGGAAGAGCTTCTCCAGCGACGTTGTGTCGACGCTGCCGTCGGGGCTCTCGGTGAGGCACTGCTTGAGGCCGGTGGCGATCACGGCGAAGCCGGCCCGGTCGAGCGCCTTGGAGACCGCAGCCATCTGGGTGACGATCTCGGTGCAGTCGCGGCCGTCCTCGATCATCTTGATGATGCCGCCGAGTTGACCCTGGGCACGCTTGAGCCGCTTGAGTACACCAGATAGTTCGTTCTGGTCGATTCGCATGCCGACATCCTCCCCAGCCTTGGCTGTGATCATACCGGTGGGCGTATCAGGCCGCAGGTCACGCGGGCGACTCGGCAGTCTCCTGCAGGGCAATCTCGGCGAGCTCAGCACGGACGGCGTCCATGTCCGCTGCCTTCACGGCACCGATCAGCTCTTCGAGGGCCTGCGCGGGCATGGCACCGGGCTGCGCGTAGAGCAGGATGCCTTCACGGAAGACCATCAGCGTCGGGATCGACATGATGTTCGCAGCGGCGGCGAGTTCGCGTTCCGCCTCTGTGTCGACCTTGCCGAAGACCAGCCCGGGATGGAACGCCGAGGCGGTCTCGTAGACCGGCGCGAACATGCGGCACGGCCCGCACCAGGCTGCCCAGAAGTCCACCAGAACGATGTCGTTCTCTGCGACGGTCTGCTCGAAGGTCGCTGCGGTCAGGTCTGTCGTGGCCATTCTGATCCCTTTCTTATACCCCCGAGGGTATCATCCGGCAATCGGGGCCGCCGCGAGCTCGATCCAGAAGACCGAGCCCTGACCGGGCTCCGACTCCACACCGTAGCGTCCGTTGTGGGCAGAGACGATCGCCGCGACGACAGCGAGCCCGAGACCGGATCCCTTCGGCCCGGCACCGGCAACGCGGTAGAAGCGGTCGAAGACCCGGGGAAGCTCGGACGCGGGGATGCCTCGGCCGTGGTCGACCACCCGGACGCCGACGGCGCCGCCGCGCTGTTCGGCAACCAGCTCGATGGGCGAGCCGGCCGCTGAGTACTTGACGGCGTTCGCCACCAGCGCTGTCAGGGCCTGCCGGATCCGGTCGGAGTCGGCAACGACGAGCGTCCGCCCGGAGCGCTGGACGGTCACAGCGCGGTCGGGATTCCGCACCCGCAGGTCGGCGGCGAGGTCGTCGAGCACCGTGGCGAGGTCGACCGCTGCGAGATCCAGCGCCGCCCGGTCGCCGAGTGCCGTCAGGTCGAGCAGGTCGTCGACGATCCGGCTCATCCGCGTGGCCTCTGCGTTGATGCGGCCCATGGCGTCGGCCACCTGGTCGTCGGTTGCCAGCCCACCCTGGGCGTAGAGCGAGGAGTAGCCGCGCAGGGTTGTCAGTGGCGTCCGCAGCTCGTGGCTGGCGTCGGCGACGAAGCGGCGCAACTGCTCCTGGCCGGCCGCCGTGGTGGCCACCATCGTGTTGAAGGCCGTGCCGAGCCGGCCCGCCTCCGTTGCGGGATTCGCGGACTCCACCTGCACGGCGGCCCGGCCACCGGTGGCCGTGACGTGCTCTGCCGCTGCGGTCAGGTCGGCGATCGGACGCAGCCCGAGACGGTCGATCCAGTAGGCGGTGAGCACCGCAACGGCTGCGACGACCAGCCAGGCGAGCAGGAGTGCGATGGCCAGCCGCCCCGACTGCGCCTCCACCCCCGACATCGACAGCGCCACCACCGCGTACCGCTGCCCGCCGAGGAACGCCTCGACCAGCCGGACGCGCTCGGTGTCACCGGAACTCGTGGTGCGGGTGACGGCGCCGGCGTCCCGCTCGTTGCCGAGCAGGCGGGGCACAAGCGTGGGGTCGGCGTCGGGCGCAAGGACCGTCCGCAGCGTGCCGTTGGCGCGGTGCACGCCGACATACACGTCGGTCAGGAGGTCGGCGGCAGCTCCCGTGCCGGCGTCGGCCCGCGTCGAGATCGCCACCAGCGCCTTCGTGTTCGCTGACAGGCCGGCGAGCCGATCGTCGAGCTGGCTGAGCTGGTAGCCGCGCTGGGTGAGGAACACCCCACCGAAGGCGAGCGCCATGATCACCAGCAGGGCTGCGATCGCCACCCCGAGGCGTCGGCGGAGCGTCATCACGGCTCCCGGACGCAGTAGCCCACACCGCGGACGGTGTGGATCAGGCGTTCGCCCTCGGCGTCCACCTTCTTGCGCAGGCTGGAGATGAACGACTCGATGATCGCCGACTCCCCGCCGAAGTCGTACTGCCAGACCGTGTCGAGGATCTGGCCGCGGGTGACGACCCGTCCGGCGTTGGCCATCAGGCAGTGCAGCAGCTTGAACTCCGTCGTCGACAAGGTGGCCTCGCGCCCGTCCCGCCAGACCCGGTGCGCGTCGGCGTCCAGCACCAGCCCTGACGACCTGGAAGCGATTCGTCGCCGGTGCAGCCACGACCCGCCGCAACGCCACCTGGACCCGTGCGATCAGTTCCTCCAACGCGAACGGCTTCACCAGGTAGTCGTCGCCGCCCTCGGTCAGCCCGCGCACCCGATCGCCGGTGGCGCTCCGCGCGGTGAGGAAGAGCACGGACGCGCGGCTGCCGGAGGCGCGCAGGCGGCGCAACACCTCGTAGCCGTCGAAGTCGGGCAGCTGGATGTCCAGCACCACCACCTGCGGGTCGAGGACGGCCGCAGCGGACAGGGCCTCCGCGCCGGTGGCTGCACACTCCACCCGGTAGCCCTGCAGCCGCAGCGCCGAGCCGACAAGGAACGAGATGTTGTCCTCGTCGTCGACAACGAGCACCCGGGGCGCAGAACTTTCCACGGGTACAAGATGCCAGCAACCCGACCCCGCCGCCGAGCTGGCGGCACCGCTTCCAGCAGATCTCCAGCTTTCCTTCACGCCACCTCCAGCCGCTCGCACGACAGTGGAGTCACGAAACCGCCAGGAGGAACCAGATGAAGGCAGTGCCAACGATCATCGCAACGACCGCAGCGCTTGTGGTCGGGGGTGGGTGGTTCGCCGTCCAGGCGAGCGCCGACCCGACCACCCCTGCGCCGCTGCCTGCCGATACCGCAAAGACGGCGGGAAAGGCCGGCGGCCAGGGCGTCGGCTGGTTCTTCACCGTGCTCACCGACGTGCAGCGTTCCTGCCTCGCCGACGCCGGACTCCAACGACCAGCGGGGAAGCTGACGCCCGACCAGGCCAAGGACCTGCGCTCGGCCATCGATGCGGCGCTCGCGAAGTGCGACGTCAAGGTTCCCGCCCGGCTGGCAGGACGCGACCGGCTCGGCTTCCGCTGGGCAGCACTGAGCGCGGAGCAGCAGCAGTGCCTTGCCGACGTCAGTCTCACCCGCCCGGTCGGACGGCTGACCGCCGAGCAGCGTGCGGCCCTGCGCCAGTCGAAGCTGGACGCCGTGAAGGCCTGCGGGATCGGGGGCTGAACCCGGAAACCGCCGCCCGCTGGTGCGAGGCTGGTTCGGCCGACGCCGGTGACTAACCTGCACCGTTGTTGACCGAGTTCGGTCGAGAACGGTGCGCGATCCTGCGTTCCTCAGGCGAATGACCGCGGGACGTGGGGGACGTAGTGCTCCTCGAGCTGTGACACCTCTTCCGCGGTGAGCGTGACCTCGAGAGCCGCGACGGCGTCGCTGAGGTGGTGCACCTTGGTCGGCCCGACGATCGGGGCGCTCACCGCGGGCTGACGCAGCACCCAGGCCAGCGCCACCCAGCTGCGCTCGCTCCAGAACGCCAGCGGCGCGCGGTCGAGGTGCGCGCTCTCGGGGAAGTGCCAGAAGAAGCCGGCGATGCCGCCGAGGGCCACGAGACCTGACGCGATCCAGACTGACGCGGCGAGGCTGCCGTGCTGCGCGATCAGGCCCCACACGGGCGAGGCGACCGCCTGCGCACCGGTGAAGGTCATCATGTACACCGCCACCGCGCGTGCCCGCACCCAGCCGGGGAGGAAGAGCTGGAGTTCCGCGTTGAGGGTGGCCGCGGTCGCCGTCCAGCCGAAGCCGAGCGCGATCAGCAGGGGGATCGCCGGGAGGAGCCCCGGCACCACCATGGTGAGGGCGAAGGAGACCCCGAACAGCAGGCCCATCAGGCTGAGCAGGATGTTGGCGGAGATGTGGCGGCCGATCCGACCGACGGTGAAGGCAGCGGTGATCGCACCGACGCCGAGTGCGCCGAACAGGATGCCGTAGCCGTCGGCGCCGAGGCCGAGCTGACGGTTGGCGATCAGCGGCAGGAGGGCCCACATCGCTGTGGCCGGGGCGACGAAGATCGCGAGCCGGAGCAGGATCAGCCGCACCACGGGTTCGTGCCGTACGTACCGTCCGCCCGCGCGGAGCGCCGGCAGGAATCGTTCGCGCGCCACGGGCGGCATTCACCGGGGGCCGCCGCCAGCGACAGCAGGGCCACGATCAGGAACAGCGTGCAGGCTGCATTGATCGCGAACACCGGCGGGACGCCCCACGAGGCGATCACGACGCCGGCGATCGCCGGCCCGACGGCGCGGGCGACGTTCACGCTCACCATGTCGAGGCGGATCGCCTGCGCGAAGTGCGCACGGGGCACCAGTTCCGTGATCAGCGGCTGCCAGGTGGAGCACCATCACGGCATTGCCCAGACCGATGGCGAAGGTGAACGCGAGCAGCAGCAGCGGCGGCACCTGCCCGATCGCCGTGAGCACGGCCAGCAGCCCCGCAACGACGACGAAGTACAGCTGCACCCAGAGCAGGAGCCTGCGGCGGTCGAACGCGTCGGACAGCACGCCGGCCGCGAGCGAGAACAGCACCATGGGCAGCGTCGCGGCCGTCTGCACGAGCGAGACGATCGTCGCAGCGTTCGGGTCGTTGATGAACAGCCACTGCGCGCCGACCGTCTGCGCCCAGGAGCCGACGCTGCTGAAGACGACGCCGACCCACAGCCACAGGAACGCCCTGCTCTGGAACGGCTCGAAGACGCCCGACCGGCGTCTGCGCCTCAGTCGGCTCACTCACCTCGGGCCCTCATCACTTCGCTGCACTCAGAACGACCGCGGAATGTGCGGCACGTAGTGCTCCTCGAGCTCACGGACCTCATTCTCGTCCAGCTTCAGGTCGAGGGCTTCGACAGCGTCGCCGAGGTGGTGAACCTTCGTAGGCCCGACGATCGGCGCCGAGATCACCGGGTTCTTCAGCACCCAGGCGAGCGCCACCTGGGCCATCGGAATGCCGCGGGCCTCTGCGATCTTCTGCACCGCGCCGACGATCGGGGCGTCGGCGTCCTGGTCGTAGCGCCGGCCGACCGGGTCGGCGTCCATCCGGGCAGTGTGCTCACCCCATGGACGGCACACGCGGCCCTTCGCCAGCGGCGAGAACGGGATCGAGCCCACGCCCTGGTCCGCGAGGAGGCCGAACATCTCCCGCTCCTCCTCGCGCATGATCAGGTTGTACTCGTCCTGCATGGAGACGAAGCGCGTCCAGCCGTTCAGTGAGGCGGTGTACTGCAGCTTCGAGAACTGCCAGGCCCACATCGCCGAAGCCCCGATGTAGCGGGCCTTGCCTGCCTTCACGACGTCGTGCAGCGCAGCCATGGTCTCCTCGACCGGGGTCTCCGGGTCGAAGCGATGGATCTGGTACAGGTCGACGTAGTCGGTGCCGAGGCGTCGCAGGCTGGCGTCGATGTTCTCCATGATCGCCTTGCGCGAAAGGCCCTGCCCGCCGGGTCCGTCGTGCATCCTGAAGTGCACCTTGGTGGCCAGGACGATGTCGTCGCGACGGGAGTACTTCGTGATCGCCCGTCCGACGATCTCCTCCGAGCGTGCCGAGGCTGTAGACGTTGGCGGTGTCCCAGAAGGTGATGCCCAGCTCGACGGCCTGGGCGAAGAACGGCTGCGAGGCCTCCTCGTCGAGGGCCCACTTGCTGAAGCCGCTGGCGTTGTCGCCGAAGCTCATGCAGCCCAGCGCGATACGGCTGACCTTCAGTCCGGACTGGCCGAGTCGGGTGTAGTCCATGTCAGATCCCTTCGTCAGGCTCAGGGAGCGTGGAAGCTGCTCTGGCGTAGTCCGCGTCGGCCACGTGCTCCTGCCAGGTGACGGCCTCCTGGCCCTCGGCCAGCTCGACCGTCCCGCTCATGGCAAGGTGGGCCATGAAGTTCTCCGGTCCGGCGCCGTGCCAGTGCCGCTGGCCGGGTGGAGTCCACACCGTCATGCCGGGACGCAGCACGATCACCTCGTCCGCGGTCACGACAAGGCCGAGGCCTTCGGTGCAGTGCAGCATCTGACCGGCTGCGTGCGAATGCCACGCCGTGTGCGCTCCGGGGGTGAAGTGGACGGCACCGACGCTGAACCGGGCATCGGGACTGGCCACGATCATGTCGACGTAGACGTCTCCGCTGAACCGCTCAGCCGGACCCTTGAAGGTTGGCGCCTTCTGTTGCTCCTGCATGGTCATTCCTTCACTGCGACGGGGACGGGGGTGGCTGCCCAGCTGCCGAGCAGGGCGAGGGCCTCTGCGGACGGCGTACCGGGCTCTGCGACGTAGGCGTTGAGCCGCAGGCCGCTGTCGGCCGTGAGCTCCATCGACTCGTAGGCAAGGGTGAGGTCGCCCACCACCGGGTGGTGGAACTTCTTGATGCCCGTGCGGTGCTGCCGCACGTCGTGGGTGGCCCACAGCGTGCGGAACAGCTCGCTGCGGGTGGAGAGCTCACCGACGAGTTCCGTGAGGCCCTGGTCGTACGGGTTCTCGCCGGCCAGCGTCCGCAGCAGCGCAGCGGCTTCGCCCGCCACCTTCGACCACTCGGCGAAGAACTCCTGCGCCCGCGGGTCGAGGAAGAGGAAGCGCGCCGTGTTGGGGCGCCCTGCCATCTCGTACACCGGCGCGTAGAGGGCCCGGCCGAGGGCGTTGGTGGCCAGCAGGTCGAGCCGCGCGTTGCGGACGTAGGCCGCCGTGCCACCCATCGAGTCCAGCAACCACTGCACCTGCGGCCGGACCCGCTGCCTGCCGACCGGACGGGAAGCCCGCAACGGCGCGGCCGACGTACGGGCGAGGTCGTAGAGGTGGGCGCGTTCGGCCTCGTCGAGCTGCAGCGCGTTGGCGAGGGCCTGCAGGACGCCGTCGGAGACACCGCCGAGGTTGCCCCGCTCCAGCCGGACGTAGTACTCGACGCTCACGCCGGCCAGCAGGGCCACCTCCTCGCGCCGGAGTCCCTTGACCCGGCGGTTCCCGCCCCAGGCCGGCAGGCCGGCCTTCTCGGGGGTGATCCGGGACCGACGCGACACCAGGAAGTCCCGCACCTCCTGCTTGACGTCCATGATCAGGGCCGCACCAGCGACTTGATCGCGCGGCGCTCGTCCATGGCGGCGTAGGCCTCCGCGATCTCCGAGAGGGGCAGTTCGAGGTCGAAGACGAGGCCCGGGTTGATCTTCCGCGCGAGCACGAGGTCGAGCAGATGCGGCAGGTAGGCGCGGACGTGCGCCGGGCCGCCCTTGATGCCGACGTTGCGCCAGAACAGCTTGTCGACCGGCAGTTCCCCGTGCGGGACCCCGACGAGGCCGATGTTGCCGCCGTCGCGGACGCAGCCGACAGCCTGCAGCCGGGCGTCCTCCGTGCCCACGCACTCCAGTACGCAGTCGGCACCGATGCCGTCGGTGAGCTCCTTGATCTTCGCGATGCCCTCCTCGCCACGCTCGGCGATGATGTGGGTGGCGCCGAACGCCGTCGCGACCTTCTGCCGGTCGGCGTGCCTGCTCATCGCGATCACCGTCGTCGCGCCCAGCTGGACGGCCGAGAGGATGGCCGACAACCCGACCGCGCCGTCACCGACGACGACAACGCTCGTGCCCGGCCCGACGCCGGCGCTGACGGCTGCGTGCCAGCCGGTGCACATCACGTCGGAGAGGGCGAGGATGCTGGGGATCAGGTCGTCTGCGGGCAGCTCCGGGGTCGCGACGAGCGTCCCGTCGGCCTGCGGGACGCGGATCTTGTCCGCCTGGCACCCGGCGTAGCCGCCGCCGTGCTGGCAGTTGGCGTGCGCACCCTTGCGGCAGACCGGGCAGGTGTCGTCGGAGTAGAGGAACCCGCCGACGACGAAGTCGCCCACCTTCACGGACGTGACGGCATCACCGATCGCCTCGACGATGCCGCAGTACTCGTGGCCGATCGGGGTGGGCTTGGGCACCGGCGAGATTCCGCGGTAACGCCACAGGTCCGACCCGCACACGCACGCTGCAACGGTGCGCACGACGGCGTCGGTGGGCTCGATGATGGTGGGATCTTCGCGCTCTTCGTAGCGAACGTCCCCTGGTGCGTGAATGACGGCTCCGTACATGACTCCACCCCACCACAGGGGATGCCGTCAGGGGGAGTCCCCATCAACACAGGTACTGCCAGTACCCCCTTCGCTGCCGGGTCAGGCGCGCCCCCACCGAGCGTGACGAACCGGTAACCATGGCTGCGGTGCCACTCGATGACGGCCGGCAGCGCGGTAACCCCACCGGGCGGCAGGGCCACAGCGGTGGAAACGGCAGGTGCCGGGCCCCAGAAGGGACCCGGCACCGGCCTTGCTGCAACGAGACGATCAGCCCTTGGTGAGCGGGCCGAGGGTCTTGTCGTTGGCGTACACCGTTGCTGCGTTGTCCTTGGTCACGATGACCGGCGGCGATCAGGAACGACGGGACGACCTTGACACCGTTGTTGTAGCTCTTGGTGTCGTTGACCTCAGGAGTGCCACCGGTCTGCAGGGTCTGCACCATCTTGATGGACTGGGCAACCAGCAGGTTGGTGTCCTTGAAGATGGTCGAGTACTGCTTGCCGGCCATGATCGACTTCACCGACTCCACCTCGGAGTCCTGGCCGGTGACAACCGGCAGGGGCTTGTTGGCGGCGTCAACGGAAGCCATGGCAGCGCGGGCCAGGGTGTCGTTCGGCGACAGGATGCCGTCGAGGTCGGCCTTCTGGTAGAAGCCGGACAGGACGGTGTCCATGCGCTTCTGGGCGTTCTCGGCCTTCCAGCCCTGGGTGACGACCTGCTGGAACGTGACCTGCTTCGAGAGGACCGTCAGCGTGCCGTCGTCGATCTTCGGCTGCAGGACGCTCATGGCGCCGTCGAAGAAGACCTTGGCGTTGTTGTCGTCGGGCGAGCCGGCGATCAGTTCGATGTTCCACTTCTTCTTGTCGCCCTTGCGAGCGGCGAGGCCGTCGAGGAGCGCCGGTGCCCTGGAGCTCGCCGACCTTGAAGTTGTCGAAGGCGACGTAGTAGTCGACATCCGGCGTGTTGGTCAGCAGACGGTCGTAGGCGATCACGGTGATGCCGGCCTGCTTGGCGGCAGCGAGCTGGGTGCCCAGCTGGGAGCCGTCGATGGCACCGACGATCAGGACCTTCGCGCCCTTCTCGATCATCGCGGTGATCTGGTTCTGCTGCTCGGAAACGCCACCGTTGGCGAACTGCACGGTGCCCTTGAAGCCGGCGGCGGTGAGGCCGTCGTTGAACAGCTGCTCTGCCAGAACCCAGTTCTCCGAGGTCTTCTGCGGCATCGCAACACCGATGACGGCATCCTTGGCGAACCCGGCGGCTGCGGCAGAACCACTCCCACTGGCAGCCGGGGTCTCGACACGACCCCCGCCACAACCGGTCAGAGCCAAAGCGCCCGCGGCCGCAAGCACAACGGCGGCCTTAGCGAACTTCTTCATCCCTACCTCTTTCTTGTTCCGGCAGCCGCCCTGGCTGTCCCGGACTGGCCCTGCCACCCCTGCGTGGCCGGGAAACCTGTTGAATCCCTCAGCGGAGCTCGCCGGGGTTGCGCGACCTGGTCCTCGATGCAGTACGGTCTCGGTCGGCGTCGTCGTCGTGATGTCCTTCGACCGGGTGAACATCCCGGTGATGGAGGCTCGTCCCTGGGTCTTCTGCCACACGTCGAGCGCGACGGCGACCAGCAGGACGACGCCCTTGATCATCTGGGTGACGTCGGAGCCGGCGCTCATCAGCTGCAGGCCGTTGTTCAGCACAGCCATGACCAGGCCACCGATCATCGACCCGATGACCGTGCCGACACCGCCGGAGACCGCTGCGCCGCCGATGAAGACGGCCGCGATGGCGTCCAGTTCCCAGCCGACACCGTCGAACGGGCCGGAGGCGGTGGAGCGACCGACGAACATCATGCCGGCGAAGGCTGCCAGCACCGACATGTTCAGCATGACCAGGAAGTAGACCTTCTTGGTGTTGACGCCGGAGAGTTCGGCTGCGAGGCGGTTGCCGCCGACGGCGTAGATGTGGCGGCCGGTCACCATGCGTCCGGTGACGAAGCTGTACAGGATCACGAGCAGCACGAGGATCAGGCCGGGGACGGGGAAGGAGGAGCCGGGACGGCCGGTGCCGAACATCCAGGTCAGCCAGCCGCCGACGATGACGACCAGCGCGATCCGCACCATGGTGACCCAGAACGGCGGCACGTCGGCCTTGATCTTGATCAGTGCCTGGCGCTGCTGCAGCTGCATGAAGATCAGCACGGCGATCGCGACGAGGCCCAGCAGCAGGGTGGAGTTGTTCATGCCCGTGTTCGGGCCCCACTCGGGCAGGTAGCCGTTGCCCGAGGTACTGGAAGTCCTTGGGTACCGGGACGGTCAGCGACTTGCCGACGAACTGGTTCGCGCCGCGGAAGAACATGTAGCCGGCCAGCGTCACGATGAAGCCGGGGATGCCGACGTAGGCCACGAAGACGCCCTGGATGGCGCCACACACCGCGCCGAGGGCCAGGCCGAGCAGGATGCCCGCCCACCACGGGATGCCCCAGTCGCGCATCGCGATCGCGACGACGATGCCGACGAACGCCGCGACCGAGCCGACCGACAGGTCGATGTGGCCGACGACGATCACCATCACCATGCCGATGGCCAGCACCAGGATGTAGCTGTTGCCGTTGAGCAGGTTCATCAGGTTGGTCGGCGTGATCACCAGGCCACCGGTCATCAGGTGGAAGAAGATCGCCAGCGCGACAAGGACGAACAGCATGCCGAACTGGCGCAGGCTGCCACCGAACAGATTCTTCAGAGCTTCCATCGTTCTTCCCCCTGGCTCTCAGGCCGCGTTCTTGGTGGTGTTCGGGATCAGGGTCATGAGCCGCATCAGGCTCTCCTGGGTGGCATCGGCCACATTCGAGGCAGCCGGTGATGGCGCCCTGGCTGACGGTGTAGATCCGGTCGCAGGTGCCCAGCAGTTCGGGCAGCTCGGAGGAGATCATCATGATCGCCTTGCCCTGGTCGGCGAGGGCGTTCATGATCCCGTACATCTCGTACTTGGCGCCCACGTCGATACCGCGGGTGGGCTCGTCCAGGATCAGCACCTCGGGCTCGGTGAACAGCCACTTGGCCACCACCACCTTCTGCTGGTTGCCACCCGACAGCTTGACCACACCCTCGTTCACGGTCGGGGTCTTGATGCGCAGCTCCTTGCGGTACTTCTCCGCAGCGGCGAACTCGGCGTTGCGGTCGACCACCCCGCTCGGCGAGATCTGGTGCAACTCCGCCGACACCACGGTGGTACGGATGTCGTCCAGCAGGTTCAGGCCCAGCACCTTGCGGTCCTCGGTCACGTAGGCGATGCCCAACTCGATGGCCTGCTCCACGTTCTTCGGCGCGATCTCCTTGCCGTCGAGGAAGATCTGGCCCTTCTGGTAGACGCCGTACGACTTGCCGAACAACGACCGGGCCAGCTCGGTGCGCCCCGCCCCCATCAGGCCGGCGAAGCCGACGATCTCGCCACGGCGGATGTTGAAGCTCGAACCCTTGCAGACCAGCCGGTCGGTGATCTCGGGATGCCGGACCGTCCAGTCCTTCACCTCGAACATCACCTCGCCGATCGTCGGCGTGTGGTCGGGGTACCGCGACGTCAGCGCACGGCCCACCATGCCCCGGATCAGCCGGTCCTCATCGACCCGCTCACCCTCGGGGACGTTGATCGTCTCCACGCTCTTGCCGTCACGGATGATCGTGATCGAGTCCGCGATCGCAGCGATCTCGTTCAGCTTGTGGCTGATCATGATGCAGGTCATGCCATGGCACTTGAACTCACGGATCAGCTCCAGCAGGTGCGCCGAGTCGTTCTCGTTCAACGCAGCCGTCGGCTCGTCGAGGATCAGCAGCTTCACGTCCTTGCTGATCGCCTTCGCGATCTCGACCAACTGCTGCTTGCCGACACCGATCGTCTTGATCACCGTGTCCGGCTCATCCTGCAGGCCGACCCGGGCCATCAGTTCCTTGGCCCTCTGGCGAGTCGCCGTCCAGTCCACACCGAACCGGCCACGCACCTCATTGCCCAGGAAGATGTTCTCCATGATCGACAGCTCCGGGATCAGCGCCAGCTCCTGGTGGATGATCACGATGCCGGCATGCTCGCTGTTGCGGATGTTGGCGAACGTGGCCAAGGCGCCGTTGTAGAAGATCTCGCCGGAGTACGTGCCGTGCGGGTGGACGCCGGACAGCACCTTCATCAGGGTCGACTTGCCGGCACCGTTCTCGCCGCAGATCGCATGGATCTCGCCACGACGGACGCTGAGCGAGACGCCGTCAAGCGCCTTCACTCCGGGAAACTCCTTGGAGATGTCACGCATCTCAAGGATCAGGTCAGACTCGCCGGGCAAACGGGCCTCCTCCGAATCTGCGGTGGCTCCAGTGCCACCGAACGACGAATTGTTGCGAAGGCCGCGTTTCACCGACAAGGGAATTGAACCGGCCTGATCTGCAGACTATGGAGCGCTCTTTAGGCCTGTCAACGTCCGTTTCCGGTCGTTATCGAATCGTTTTCATTCCGTCATCGCGCAAAAAACCCACTGAGATCGATTGAATCGCGCAACGAGGACACCTATGCTCACGGACATGTCGCCGTCGACGGGGCGCCCATCCCTGCGGGATCGAACACGGGAAGAGGTGTTCGCCCTCATCAGGGACTCGCGCGACCTCACCCGCTCCTCGCTGGTAGAGCTCACCGGCCTGCCCAGCAGCACGGTGAGCCATGCCGTCACGCGCCTGCTCGCAGAGGGACGGGTCACCGAATCCACGGCGCCGGCGAAGGGCCCCGGCTCGGGCAGCGGCCGTCCGGGGCTGATCCTGAACG
This sequence comes from uncultured Actinomycetota bacterium, assembly GCA_963773595.1. Lineage (GTDB taxonomy): Bacteria > Actinomycetota > Actinomycetes > Propionibacteriales > Propionibacteriaceae > Propionicimonas. Next base: position 303,377 of record CAVZBQ010000004.1, on the reverse strand, counting down.
CCGTAGCCAGCGCCACCCGCACCGGCGCCATCGACTTCGGTCACCGTCACCTGCGCGTCGGGCTCGGCGACGACATGGGCAACGTCGTCGACGAGGAGACCGTCGTCCTGAACGTCGACCGCTCACCGACGAAGGGCCTCGACGAGGCAGCGCGTCTTCTCCGTGCCTTGTGCGATCGCAACCAGGTGGCATCGCTCGCGTGCGTCGTCGGTGGCGTGCCCGGCCCGATCGAGACGAAGACCGGACTGGTCTGCTCGACGACGACCCTTTCCAACTGGGCAGGCATGTTCCCGGCAAGGGAGCTGGAGGATCGGCTCGGCATCCCCGCCCTCGTGGCGAACGACGCCAGCGTCGGCGCTGTCGGCGAGCTCTACCACGGCGCAGGCAGGGGGCACCGCGACTTCCTCTACATCAAGGCTTCCCACGGTGTCGGGGCCGGCCTCGTCGTCAACGGCCAGCCCTACCAGGGCGGGACGGGGTTCGCGGGCGAGATCGGCCACATCATCATCTCCGGGCGTCCCGAGCTGTGCCGGTGCGGCAACCGTGGCTGCCTCGAGGCAGTGGTCTCCGTGCCGTCCGTGCGCGAGCAGCTCGGCCACACCCACCCGCACCTCGACCCGGACAGCATCGAGCTGTCGAGCCTCGAGGACCCGATCTCCGCACGCATCCTCAACGAGGCCGGCCGCTCTCTCGGTGCAGTGCTCGCCGGGTTGTGCGACCTGTTCAACCCCACCCTTCTGGTGATCGGCGGCGAGCTGGGCACCTCGGGCAAGTCGCTGATCGACGGCGTGCGGGCATCGGTGAACCGCTACGCGCAGCCCGCAACGTCCACGGCGATCACGGTGCTGCCGGCAGGGCTGGGACGGCGGGCCGAACTGATGGGGGCCGTGCAGATGGCCGCATCACTGGTCAACCACTGAGCACGCTGGCTGAGCCTGACGAAGCACTCACGCCCTTCGTCGAACGCGGGGCCCGACGGCGGAACCGTCGGCTCGCGCTGGGCAACCGGAGCCGCCTTCGGGAATCGAACCCGAGACCTACGCTTTACGAGAGCGTCGCTCTACCGACTGAGCTAAGGCGGCGCGGCCGGTCTCCCGGCCGAGGCACAACTATAGGGGCAACTGGCCCCTGGTACTGACTCGGCGCCCTTCGTGACGCGTGGGCATCGCGGAGCGTGAACGGCAGGTCAGCTGCAGCGCACGCCGTCGGTGGGCACGGTGCCCTTGACGAGGTAGGCGACAACGATCCCGTCCACACACGCCGACTTGCCGCCGTAGGTGCCGTGACCCTGGCCGTCATAGGTGACGAGGACGGCGGAGGCGAGCTGCTTCGACATCGACACGGCCTGTTGGTAGGGCGTCGCATTGTCGCCGGTGCCACCGATCACCAGAAGGGGCTTGGCGCCGGTGCCCTTGATGTCCAGCTGGCGCGAAGGACGTACCGGCCAGAGAGCGCACCCGTACTGCGGGCCGAAGTACTTGCCGAAGATCGGGGCCTTGCCCTCGTCCTGCTTCCAGACACGGTCGGCGTCGATCACGCCCCTCTCCTGGTCGCTGTCGAGGCACGAGATCGCCGGCAGGGCGTAGAACATCGAGCCGTAGTGGCCATTGTCGTCACGGTCGAGGAGGAAGTCAGACGCACGGGGCAGGAGCGCCCCCCTGCCAGCGATGCCATCGGTCAGCGCCTTCAGCAGGGTCGGCCAGGCCTGCTTGCCGCCGTACAGAAAGGCCGCAGTGCCCTGGACGGCGATGCTCTGGGTCAACGTCCGGCTGCCGCTGCGGACGGGGCTGCTGTCGAGCCGGTCGAAGAAGCCGGTGATCGTGTCGAGTACTTCCTGCTTCGACGTGCCGAGCTCGCACTTCTGGGCGGCGCACCAGTCGGCGAAGTTACCGAGCGCGAGGTCGAACCCCATGGCCTGAATGACGTCATCGCTGTGGGTGATGTTCACCGCCGCGTCGAGCACGAGGCGCCCGGTGTTGGCCGGATACAGCTCCGCGTAGGTTGCCCCGATCTGAGTGCCGTAGGAGTAGCCGAAGTAGTGCAGCTCCTTGTCGCCGACAAGTTGGCGCAGAAGGTCGAGGTCGCGCACGGTCTCGATCGTGGAGATGTGCTGCAGCAGGGACCCGCTGTGCTCCCAGCAGGACGCGGCCAGGTCGTAGGCGCCCTCGATCAGAGCGCTGCGCTCTTCGGCGTTGTCGGGCGACATGTCGAGGTTGTTGAACGCGTCGGCCTCGGCGTCGCCGTAGCACTTCACCGGGGTGGAGTCGCCCACACCTCGGGGATCCCAGCCGACGATGTCGTACTGCTCCAGCCCCTTGTTCTCGAACGATGCCACCTCACCCTTGCCGGACGCACCGGGGCCGCCAGGGTTGATGAAGAGGGTGCCGAGCCGGGGCGTCCCGGTCGCAGCCTTCCGCCGCACCGAGAGCGTGACCGCCTTCGACGCCGGATCTGCGTAGTCGAGCGGCGCGAGCACCGAGGTGCACCGGGTGCCGCCGCCGCAGTCCACCCAGGAGAGCTTCTGGGCGGCGTAGGCGTTCAGGTCGTCGCCGGGCAAGCCGTCGACGAGGCCGGCGACGGTCGGGCTGACCTCTGGCAGCACAGGGCGGTCGACGGCGACACCGGGAACGGCGGACACGTGGATCCGTGCTGCCGGCTGGCCCGTCGGTGTTGCTGTCGGTGCGTCACAGCCGGTCAACGCCAGGGCAGCAGCCAGTAGCACAACGCTCAGGCGGAAGGCGGACGGCACGCGCCCAGCGTAGCCATCACGCAGAAGGACCCGACGCGGCGAGACCGGGGCTCCTGAATCAGGCGTCCCCCAGTGCGGCCGGAGCACAGAGTCGCCCGAGAGGGCAGGTGAAGCGCTCCGTCGCGACCTGCACCACCACGGAGTCCAGCGGGACGACATGGCCGACCACCGTCCCGGTGCCGTCGGGGGTTCCCACCACGGCGCCGACCGGCGGCGCTGCGGCGTGGAAGTCGGCGTAGCTCTGCTGCTCGTACGACAGGCAGCACATCAGCCGTCCACACGCGCCGAGCATCTGGCTGGGATTGTTCGACAGGTCCTGGTTGCGGGCCATCCGCAGCGACAGCGGTGTGCGCTGCGGACCCATGGCAGAGCAGCACAGCTCGCGTCCACACGCCCCGCAGCCGCCGATGATGGCTGCGGCGTCCCTCGCGCCGATCTGGCGCAGGTCGATACGGGACTGCAGGGCACGGGCGAGGTCGATCAGCAGGGCGCGGAAGTCCACCCGCCCGGGAGCGACGAAGTAGATCACGGACTGCTGGTCGAAGTCGTCGCTCTGGTCGACGAAATCCACGCCGACGACGCGCATCGCCAGTTCGTGCCGGGCGATGAGGGTGCGCGCGACCCCCGCGATCTCCACCCTGCGGACGCGGTTGGCGGTGTCCCTCGTCGCGTCAGTCGTGTCGGCCGGCCCGAGGCAGGGCTGCAGGTCCTGCGACCAGTCCAGCTCTGCAGGGCCCCACACGCAGTGCGCCAGCTCCGCGCCGTCCCCCGTTGGCACGAGCACGGCCTGGCCGAAGCCGAGCTCGAGGTCGCCGGCGTCGAAGTAGTACAGGCGACCGAGCGGCTCGAAAGCTACAGCGATCACCCGGGGCATAGCCGAACCATATGCCCGTGTCAGCCCCGTGTTGGTCGAATCCCGGTTAGTGCCTACGAGCCTGCAGAGGCGCGTTCGGCCTTGTTGCGCTCACGTCCGGAGCGGACGCTGCGGTCGAGGCTCCAGCCGCCGGCGCCGATGCAGAGCAGCAGGATGCCGACTGCCGTCAGCAGCAGCTCGTAGTCGCCGAGGAAGCCGGGGCGTCCGGCGATGAACGGGCTCCAGCTGCCCCACTGGACGAAGGCGAGCGCACCACCGCCGATGAGCGCGATGCCGAGGCCTGCCACCCGCGTGAGCAGGCCGAGAATCAGCGACAGCGCGATCAGCAGGGCCGCCACACCCGTGACGATCGCCATGATCGACGGGTAGGGGATGACCGTCTGGGCGAACTGCGCCTGGGCGGCGGGAATGTCGGTGAGGATGTTCAGGCCGCGGACCGCGAGGATCGCCGCGAGCACAAGGCGCAGCAGGAACAGCCCGACCGAGCCCCAGAACTTGTCGTTGGTGCGCTTGTGGACGATCACCGGCTCGGGTGCAGCCAGCGCCATTGGCGCGGTCGCGGCGAGGGCCACGGAGCGTGCCTCGCGGCGTGCCGCGCGTTCTGCTGCGAGCTTCTGCTCCTCATCGGTCACCTGCTCAACGCGTGTGGGCTCGAAGTCCGGCCCGGAGGTCGGGCTGGGCTGCCGGAAGATCGAATCCCCCGGTGGCGCCGGGAGCGGGTAGGACGCGGTCTCCTGCGGCACCACAGCCGTGGGCTCGACCGTCCCGGCTTCGGAGGCCAGTGCGACGGTCTCCTCCGCCGGTTGCTCCACAACGACGGTCTCCTCCGCAGCGGGCTCCTCGACGGCAACCGTCTCCTCCGCAGCGGGCTCCTCCACAGCCACGGTCTCCTCGGCCGCAGGCTCCTCGGTAGCCGCAGGCTGCTCGACGACCGGCTCCTCGGCAGCGGGCTCGTCGGCCGGGGCCTCCTCCGCTGCGGGCTCCTCGGCGACAACCGGCGCTTCGACAGCCTCGGCCGGCTCGACCCGCTGGGGCTCGACGGGCTCGGCTGCCGGCTCGGGCGCGTCCTGCACCACAGCGGTCTCCGCGTCCTCCTGGCGCTGGGTATCGACCGGGTACCAGGTCGCGGCATCGGTGGGTTGCTGCGGAATGGGTCGGGTCGACTCACCCTCGTCCAGGGCAGTTTCGGTTTCGCGTGGCTCGGTCACGGGGGAAGTCCTTTCCTTGCAACACTCGTCAGCGTCCATGCTTACACCGCGGGCAGCGAACGGCCCTGAGCGACACGGCCCGGGGAGGAGCCGGTCGACGCGGTCGGTGGATCTGGTCAGTCGAGCCCGGACAGGCTCAACATCAACGATTCCATCGCCAGCAGCGGGGCGACGTTGGTCTCCAGCGCCGTGCGGCACGCGAGGATCGCGTCCAGGCGGCCGACCGTTGCCTCCGCCGTCGTGCTGCGCGCCAGCTGGCCAACGGGCTCGGCGAGTTCCGCATTGATCAGGGGGACGCCGGCAGCGGTCTGCACCGTCAGCACGTCGCGGTAGAAGGACGTGAGTTCTGTGAGGACGCGGTCGAGCGCGTCGCGCTGCAGGCGCTTGCCCCTGGCCTTCTGCTGATCCTCCAGGTCGCGCAGCGCGGACTGCGCGTTGCGGGGACGCGCGCCCTTGGTGGTGAACCCGAGGGCCTCGGACAGCTCGGTCTTCTCGCGGGCGTCCAGCTCACCTGTGACGGCTGCCGCCTCTTCCGAGGCAGCCTCGACGACGTTCGCCGCGGCGTCCAGGCAGGCACCGAGGGAGACCAGCTGCGTGGGGAGGCGGAGGACTTCCGCCCTGCGGATCCTTGCCCCCTCGTTGCGCGCCAGCGCTCGTGCCCGGCCGATGTGGCCCTGGGCGACGCGGGCCGCGAAGTTGGCGAGGGCGGGATCGATGCCGTCGCGCTTCTGCAGCAGCGTTGCGATCGCAGCAGTGCTCGGCGTGCTCAGCTCGATCAGCCGGCACCGCGAACGGACGGTGGCAACCACGTCGTCCGCCGTTGGGGCGCACAGCAGCCACACGGTGCGTGGTGCTGGCTCCTCGATGCTCTTCAGCAGCGCGTCGGCTCCACGCTCGGTGACCCGGTCGGCGTCCTCGACGACCAGCAACTGGTAGCGGCCCATCGTCGGCGACATCGCTGCCCTTCGCACCAGGTCGCGCACCTCGTCGACGCCGATGCTCAGCGCCTCCGTACGCACCAGCGTGACGTCGGGGTGGGCGCCGCTCAGCACCGTGACGCAGCTGTTGCAGGTGCCGCACCCGCCGAACTGGCACTGCAGGGCAGCAGCGAACGCGCGGGCGGCATTGGAGCGGCCGGAACCGGGTGGGCCGGTGAACAGCCAGGCATGGCTCATCGCGTGCCGGTTGCCTGCGGCAGAGGCGCCGAGCACGGCACGCTCGAGAGTCTCGACGACCCGTTCCTGACCGATCAGGTCGGACCAGACGCCGGTGGTGATCACGGGTTCACTGTGCCAGCCGGGGCTGACAGAAGCGAGGCGATCCGTGCCCTCACCTGCGCTGCGATCTCCTCGACGGGAGCCCGCGCAGGCAGCACGAGGTAGTGCTCTGCATCACCCGCAGCGAGGCCGAGGAAGAACTCCCGGGCCCGCACGTGGAAGTCGGCCCCGGCACCCTCGACGCGATCCTTCTCTGCAATACCGGCGACGCCGTTCGCCGGGTCGAGGTCGAGCAGGACGGTGAGGTCGGGCAGCAGGTCCTCCGTCGCCCAGCGGGCGATCTGCTCGACCCGCTCCGGCTCCAGCACGCGGCCGGCACCCTGGTAGGCGAGCATCGAATCGACATAGCGGTCGCAGATGACCACGGCGCCACGGAGCAACGCCGGGAGCACCAGCTGGTACAGGTGCTGGGCCTTGTCGGCTGCATACATCAGCGCCTCCGCCCGCGGCGACACGTCGCCCCAGGCCGGGTTCAGCACCAGGTCGCGCAGCGTCGCACCGATCGCGGTGTCCCCGGGCTCGAAGGTGAGCACCACCTCGCGTCCCTGGGACGTCAGCCAGTCGGCGAGCAGGCGGGCCTGCGTCGACTTGCCGACGCCGTCGCCACCCTCGAACACGACGAAGATGCCCTCGGGATGATCAGTCCACGGCTACTTCTTGCGGGTCGTCTTGGGCTTGGGCTTGGCCTTGGTGGCCGTCGCCTTCGGGGCAGCGCGTCGGGTGGTCTTCTTCGGCGCCGGGCCCTTGGCGCGCTTCTCCGCCAGGAGTTCTGCCGCCCGCTCGAGCGTCATCGTCTCCACCGAGTCGTCGCGTCGCAGCGTGGCGTTGAACTCACCGTCGGTGACGTAGGAGCCGAAGCGCCCGTCCTTGATGACCACCGGCTTGCCGCTGACCGGGTCGGCGCCCAGCTCCTTCAGCGGACCGGCAGCGCCGCCCGCGGAGCGTCCCCTGGTCTTCGGCTCTGCGTAGATCGCCTCGGCCTCTGCAAGGGTGATCTCGAAGATCTGGTCCTCGCCGGTCAGTGAACGGGAGTCGGTGCCCTTCTTCAGGTACGGGCCGTAGCGGCCGTTCTGGGCGGTGATCTCCTCGCCGTCGGCGCTGACCCCCACCACGCGCGGCAGGCTGAGCAGCTTGAGGGCGTCGTCGAGGGTGATCGTGTCGGTCGACATGGAGGCGAACAGCGAACCCGTGCGCGGCTTGGCCGACTTGGGCGCGTCCTCGGGGAGCACCTCCGTGACGTACGGCCCGTAGCGACCGGCCTTCGCGACCACCTTCAGGCCGGTGGACGGGTCGGTGCCCACCTCACGCTCCGTCGCGACGGGCTGGTCGAGCAGCTCCTTGGCCACCTCGAGGGTCAGCCCGTCCGGCGGGAGGTCGGGATCGACGTTGGCGCGGCGGCCGTCGCCGTCCTCGACGTAGGTGCCGTAGCGGCCCACGCGCACGTCGATGCCGTCGCCGAGGCTGAACGTCGACAGCTTCTTCGCATCGATCTCGCCGAGCTCGCTGACCAGCTTCTGCAGGCCCTCGTGCGCCGACCCCTCCGGACCGAAGTAGAAGTCCTTCAGCACCGAGATGCGGGCAGCGTTGCCGCCGGCGATCTCGTCGAGGGTGTCCTCCATCTCGGCGGTGAAGGCGTAGTCGACGAGCTTGGCGAAGTGGTCCTCGAGCAGCCGGGTGACCGCGAAGGCCAGCCAGGTCGGCACGAGGGCCGAGCCCTTCTTGAACACGTAGTCACGCGAGGTGATGGTGCGGATGATCGCAGCGTAGGTCGACGGCCGGCCGATCTCGAGTTCCTCGAGCTTCGCGACCAGCGACGGCTCGGTGTACCGCGACGGCGGCCGGGTCTCGTGCGCGACGGCGGTGACCGTCTCGGCGTCGAGGTGCTGGCCGGTGGCCAGCTGCGGCAGGCGTGCCTGGGCGTCGTCGCCGGCCTCGTCGTCGTCCGTGGACTCGACGTACGCCTTCAGGAAGCCGAGGAAGGTGATGGTGCGCCCGGAAGCTGTGAACGCTGCCCGTCCCGATTCGGTGACCTCGCCGGTTGCTGCGTCGGTGACCGACACCCGCTCCGGCAGGGTTGCCCCGATGCGGACGCTGACCGTCTCGCCCTCCGCGTCCTTCATCTGGGACGCGATGGTGCGCTTCCAGACCAGTTCGTAGAGGCGCAGGTGGTCACCGCGCAGGCCGGTCTGTGCCGGCGTCTGGAAGCTCGCACCGGCGGGACGGATCGCCTCGTGCGCCTCCTGGGCGTTCTTCACCTTGGAGGCGTAGGTGCGGAACTTGTCCGGCACGTACTGGCCGCCGAACATCTCCTTGACCTGGGCCCGCGCAGCGTTGATGGCCGTCTCGGAGAGCGTGACCGAGTCGGTACGCATATAGGTGATGAAACCGCGCTCGTACAGGTCCTGGGCCACCGACATCGTGCGCTGCGCCGAGAAGCCGAGCTTGCGGCCGGCCTCCTGCTGCAGCGTCGTGGTGCGGAACGGCGGGTAGGGCCGGCGGGTGTAGGCCTTCGCCTCGACCCCTGCGACCGCGTAGCCGGCCGACTCAAGGGCCTTCGCGAGGTGCTCGGCCTGGTCCTGACCCAGCTGCAGCAGGTCCTTGCCGCCGAGCTTGCCCACGGAGTCGAAGTCGCGACCCTGGGCGATGCGCAGCGTGCCGAAGCTGTTCAGCTTGGCGGTGAACGTGCGCGGCTCTGCTCCGTCGCCGGCGTCGAGGACGGCTTCGATGTCGGCGTACGCAGCGGCGCGGAACGCGATCCGTTCCCGCTCGCGGTCGACCACAAGACGGGTGGCCACCGACTGCACGCGACCGGCGGACAGCCGCGGCATGACCTTCTTCCACAGCACCGGGGAGACCTCGTAGCCGTACAGCCGGTCGAGGATGCGCCGGGTCTCCTGCGCGTCCACCAGGTCGGTGTCGAGTTCGCGGGTGTTCTCCACCGCTGCGCGGATCGCCTCCGGCGTGATCTCGTGGAAGACCATCCGCTTCACGGGGACCTTGGGCTTCAGCTCGTCGAGCAGGTGCCAGGCGATCGCCTCACCTTCGCGGTCCTCATCGGTTGCGAGGAAGAGTTCGTCCGCGTCCTTCAGCTTGGCCTTGAGGTCACGGATGGTGCCCTTCTTGTCCGCTGCGACGACGTAGAGCGGCTCGAAGTCCTTGTCGATGTTGACGCCGGTGCGTGCCCACTTCTCCGCCTTGTACTTGGCCGGCACCTCCGCTGCGCCCGTCGGGAGGTCGCGGACGTGGCCGCGGCTCGACTCGACGACGTAGCCAGCGCCGAGGAACTTGGCCAGGCTGACCGCCTTGGTCGGCGACTCCACAATGACGAGTCGGCGTATCGCTGCGTTAGCCACTTGGTGTTCTTTCCTGGCGTTGGGGGATCGATCGGTCGCTCACTCTACTTCCGTGATTGCCAGTCGCATGGTAGACGACGACCGCCACAGACGCGTCAGCGGCTGTGAAGGGAGGAGTCTCGACGAGCGGTGAGGAACGAACCGTGAGGAACAGACGACGACCGCCACAGACGCGTCAGCGGCTGGAAGGGAGGCGGGAGGAACGAACCGTGACAGACGACGGCCACAGACGCGTCAGCGGCTGTGAAGGGACAACACCCCCGCACCATAACGCCCCGCACCGGGGTGACCAGTGCGGGGCGTCGGTTGCCGGATGGCGAACCCGGCTGCTCTTCGCTTCAGTTGACCGGGCTGCTGCCCAGCGTCACTGTCGCCGTCTTGTGGGTGCCACTAGGAGTTGTCCACTCGATCGAGACCTGCTGGCCGGGCTCGAGTGCACGGATGACGGTGGCGAGGTTGGCGCTCGCCTTGATGGTCGTGTCGCCCACCTTGATCAGCTTGCTGCCGGAGACAACGCCAGCCTTGTCGGCAGGGCTCCCGGCAACGACCTGGGTGATGGTCTTGCCGATGCTGCTGCCGGTCTCCGCGTCGGCGACCTTGATGCCGAGGTAGCCGGCGGGACCCACGCGGACGGTGCCGGCGTCCTGCCCGGTCTCGATCTGGTCGACGACGGCCAGCGCCGTGGCGATCGGGACGGCGTAGCTGGTGCGGTCCTTCGTCGAGCCGGCCGTCGTCATGCCGAGCACCTCGTTCTGGGAGTCGAACATCGGGCCGCCGGAGTCACCGGGGACGGCGCGGGCGTTCGTCTCGACGAGGCCGCTGAGGTCCTCACTGCTGCCCCACGGCGAGTCGGAGGAGACGGTGAGGCTCTGGTCGGTGGCGGTCACCTTGCCAGCGGCCTTCACCAGTTCTCCCCCGCCGGAGGCATTGCCCACCGCTGCGATCGCGTCGCCGACGGCCACCGGGTCCTGGTCGACCGTGACGGTGGTCAGCCCGCTGGCGTTCTTCAGCTGCAGCAGCGCGACGTCCCTGGCCTGGTCGAAGCCGACAACGGTAGCGGTGTAGGTGTTGCCGGAGTCGGCCACCGTGACAGCGACCTTGTCCGAGCCGGCGACCACGTGGTAGTTCGTGAGCACCTGGCCGTCGGCGGTGAGGATCATGCCGGTGCCGGCGGCGATCCCCGAGCCGGTCTCCGCCTCGATGAGCACGACACCTGCGGACTGGGCTTCCGCGACGGCGTTGCCCGTCGTCGTGCCCCCGCCCTGCTGCGCCGGGTCGTCGGTCGGGTCGGACGGCTCGGTCTGCGGCTCGGTCTGCGGCTCAGTGGTCACTGTGGAAGATGGGGAGGGCAGTGCGCCCTGGATCGTGCGGGCTGCATAGCTGAAGCCACCGGCGGCGAGCACGAGGGCGACGATGCCGGCGACGATGGCGACCGGCCAACGCTTCTTCGTTGTGACCGGGGCGGGCTGCTGGCCGTAGTACTGGCCCGGGGTGTAGTAGCCCGGGTGCTGGTAGCCGACAAAGGGAGCCTGGCCGGGCTGGTTCGGCTGGCCCGGCGTCTGCTGGTACTGCCCGTACGCCTGCCCCGGCTGCTGGCCGTAAGGCTGCTGCCCGTAAGGCTGCTGCCCGTAAGGCTGCTGCCCGTAGGACTGCTGGCCGTACGGCTGCTGCCCGTACGGCTGCTGGCCGTACGGCTGCTGGCTGTAGGGCTGCTGCCCGGACTGTCCGTAGGGCTGCTGGGCCGGCCGGCCGTAGGCCTGCTGCCCGTAGGCGTAGGGGTTCGGCTGACCGGGCTGGCCACCGGAGGACCAACCCGGAGGGAACTGTGCGGTGGGCTCTGCCGCGCCTGCGGCGGGCGGCTCTACCGGAGTGGGGTTCGACGCGGCCCAGCTGCCGGGTGCAGCCTGGGCCCACGGAACGGAAGGGAGGGGCGTTGTCGGCTCGGCGGCATCCCCGCCGACCGGCAGGACGCGCGTGGGCTCGTTCGCGTCCGGGCTCTCCGGGCCACCCGCGGATCGGGTGGGATCGTTTGGCTCAGCCATTTCTGACTCCATTTCTGTGCTGCTCCAAAGTCTTGCCAGTGAGCCAATGACCAGGCTGTCGGGTTCCTGTGAGTACCTGTGAACTCAGTCCAGCAGCAGGTAACCGTCTGCAACCAGCCTACGCAGCGGTGGTACGACCTCATCGCGCAGGGCCTCGGCATCGACATCGAGGAGCCCGGCGACCGCCCCGATGAGGACACCCAGCGGCAGGTCGCCGTCGCAGGCGCCGACGATTGCCGCGAGGGCGGTGTCGGCCTCGACCGCACGCCCGAAGCCGTACTGCTGCCGCAGCACCAGGTGCTGGGGATCGGCGGCACCGGGCTCACCGAGGCTCTCCTGGACCAGGCCGGGATGGGTCTGCCACGAACGGGCGAGGAACTCGGCCTCGGCCAGCCGCGACGGCCCGACAGCATCGAAGAAGTCACCGAAGGCCTGCCCCACCGGCTGGTGGACGGCGTGCGGCCAGTCGTCGAACCGGATGGACGGGCGCTCGCGTCCGGCCTTGCGGAGGACGATCCACCCCATGCCGACGGCCTCGATGCCTGCGTCCGCGAAGTAGTCCAGCCAGGAGCGGTACCTGTCGAGGTACTCGGGCGTGCCGGAGAGGCCGGCGTCGGTGAGCCAGATCTCGATGTACTCGTACGGGTCGAGGAGTTCGCGTTGCAGCACCAGGGCGTCGCAGCCGGTGGGACGGATCCACTCGGCGAGCCGCTCGTCCCAGGGCTGCCCGGCGGTCACGGCCCAGTTGGCGAGCACGGTCAGCGTCCCGCCGTCAGCGAGGTGGTCGGCACCGCCGGTCACCACCTCCCGGACGAGGTCGTCGGCGGCGAAGCTGCCCTCGCGGTAGACGAGGCGGGCATCCCCCGGCGGGCTCATCACGTACGGCGGATTGGTGGCGATCAGGTCGAACCGCTCCCCTTCCACCGGCTCGTACAGGGAACCCAGGCGCAGGTCGGCAGGGATCCCGGACAGCCCGAGGCTGATGCGGGCCAGCTCGAGGGCACGCGGGTTGAGGTCGGTGACGACGAGCTCGGCAGCGTCCAGGTGCAGCGCCTGGATGCCGCAGCCGGTGCCGAGGTCGAGCGCGCGCTCGTACCGGCCCGGCGGCACCAGCTGCGAGAGCGTTGTGGAGGCGGGCGAAGCTCCGAGGACGAAGTCCTCGCGGGGCTTCCCGACACGTCCGTCGAGAGGGGTGATGTCGGAACAGATCCAGCCTTCGCTCCGGTCCGAGCCGTGCGGCTTGATCTCGACGGTCGCCCGGACTTCGGCGTCGCCGGCGATGAGGCCTGCCGCGCGCAACGCCGGGAGGCTGGCCCAGCCCTTCACGTCATCGGCCGCCACCGGCTGCTGCAACAGCCACAGCCGGATCGCCGTGGCCTGAAGGTCGCGGTCGTCGCCGAGGGCGCGGGACGCGGCCACGGAGGTGTTGCGGGCCAGGCCGGCGAGAGCCGGCTCGCCGAGCCGCTCGGTGAGGCCGTCGATGGTGTAGCCGGCGGCCAGGAGGTCGTCACGAAGGCTGCCGATGTCGGCGGTGGAGAGCATGCCTCCACCCTTTCACGCCCTTCCCCCTCCGACTTGGCCCCTCCCCCTCCGCTGGGGTGTGGGTGGCGAGTGGCACTCTGTGGGGGTGGCGGTACCGGAATGGATGGCGACGGATCCGAGGATCCGCCATCACCACCACCGGCCGGCAACGGTGGGTGCAACGGCCGACTTCCCCGACTGGGTGGGTCAGCCGGTCCGGGAGGCCCTCGCCGGCATCGGTGTGACCCGCCTCTGGGAGCACCAGGCGATCGCCGCTGCTGCAGCCTTCCAGGGCCGGCATGTTGCGCTCGCCACCGGCACGGCGTCCGGCAAGACAGTCGGCTACCTGCTGCCGGTGCTCGCTGCGACGGCGGAATCCCGGTTGGGCTTCGAAGTGACCCAGCGTGGGCCCCTGGAGCTGGGCCGCGGCCATTCTGCGATCTACCTCGCACCGACGAAGGCGCTGGCCCACGACCAGCTGCGGGTGTGCGAGTCGCTGGGGCTTCCGGGCTGGCGGGTGAGCGCGCTCGACGGGGACTCCGATGCCGTCGAACGGCGCTTCGCCCGCGACTTCGGCAGGTTCATCCTGACCAACCCCGACATGCTGCACCGCTCGGTCCTGCCCCGCCACCAGCAGTGGACGCGGCTGTTGTCCACGCTGCGCTACGTCGTCGTCGACGAGGCGCACCGCTACCGCGGCGTCTTCGGGGCGCACGTCTCCGCCGTCCTGCGCCGGCTCCGCCGGCTGGCCAACCACTACGGTTCCGACCCGGTGTTCATCACGGCTTCTGCGACGGTGTCCGACGCCGGCCCGTTGCTGGAGCGGCTCGCCGGCGTCACGGACGTCGTCGAGGTCGGCACCGACACGTCCGCCCGTCCTGCGCTGGACTTCCTGTTGTGGCAGCCGGAGGAGGACCCGCACCACGAGGCTGCCGACCTCCTCGCCCGGCTCGTCGCGGACGGGCGCCAGACGCTGGCCTTCACGACATCGCGGGTGCAGGCGGAACTGGTGGCGCTGCGGGCACAGCGCAAGCTCCCGGCCGGGTCGGTGGCGGCCTACCGCGGCGGCTACCTCGCCGACGACCGGCGCCTGCTGGAGCAGGGCCTGCAGACCCGCCGGCTCCAGGGGGTCGCCTGCACGAACGCGCTCGAGCTCGGCGTCGACATCTCCGGGGTGGACGCCGTCGTCACCTGCGGCTTCCCCGGCACGCTCGCAGGGCTCTGGCAGCAGGCGGGAAGGGCAGGCCGGGCAGGCCGGGACGCCCTCGCCGTGCTGATCGCGCGCCCCGACCCGCTGGACGCCTACCTGTGCGCGCACCCCGAGCTGATCTTCGACCGGCCGGTGGAACGCACCGTCCTGCACCCGCAGAACCCGCACGTGCTCGCGCCCCACGTGGCAGCGGCTGCGCAGGAGCTCCCGGTCACGCTGGCGGACACCCGCTACTTCGGGGACACCCTTCCGGCTCTGCTGGACGGTCTGACCGCCGCCGGCCACCTGCGTCGCCGCAGCACCGGCTGGTTCTGGACGCGTCCCGACCGGGCCGTGGACGCCATCGACCTGCGCTCGGCGAACGGACGCTCCGTCGAGGTGGTCGAGGACGCGACCGGCCGGGTCGTCGGCCAGATGGATCCCGCGGCGGCCGACCGCACGGTGTTCGAGGGAGCGATCTACCTGCACCAGGGCGAGCAGTGGCTGGTGACCGGCTACGACCGGGCCGGGCACACGGCTCTTGCCGTGCGGGAGAAGGCCGGGTACTTCACCCAGCCGCTGGCGGAGAGCGACGTGCGGATCGTCGCGCCACTGCGCAGCCGCCAGCTGGGAGCCGCAACCGTGACCTTCGGCATGGTGGAGCTGTCCAGCCGCGTCACCGGGTTCCTGCGCCGCGACGAGGCCACCGGCAAGGTGTGGGACAGCCACCCGCTGGAGGCGCCGCTGCGCCTCCTGCGCACCCAGTCGGTCTGGTACACGGTGCCGTCCGGTGCGCTGGACGGGTTCGCCGCCCGCGACCTGCCGGGCGCAGCCCACGCCGCGGAGCACTGCGCGATCGGACTGCTGCCGGCCTTCGCCCCCTGCGACCGGTGGGACATCGGCGGACTGTCCACCACGCTGCATCCCGACACCGGGGAGCTCACCGTCTTCGTCCACGACGGGCACCCCGGTGGCGCTGGCTTCGCGGAACGGGGCTACGAGGTGATCGAGGGCTGGCTGGCCGCAACCCTCGAGCGCCTGCGCACCTGCTCCTGCGCGACCGGCTGCCCTTCCTGCGTCGTCTCCCCCAAGTGCGGGAACGGCAACCAGCCGCTGGAGAAGGCTGCGGCAGCAGAGCTGCTGTCGCTGCTCGTCGGTTGACCAGCTCCTCAACCCCTTGCGATCACCCCCAGCCTCCCTGCGTGCGAGGTGGCCGGGACGGCGTCCGGCAACAGCGGGAGCCCGAGCCGGACAGGTAAACGGACGGTGACGCTGACCACGAAGTCGAGGCTGTCGCCGCGCACGGTGCAGCGCGCGAGCGAGACCCCGTTGCGGTGCGCGATCTCCGCAGCCACCCGGCAACCGTCGCCCCGCTGCGCGACTCTTGCCGCAGCGGAGATCGCCACCAGATCCGCGGCACCGCGGGCGTGGTCAGCGGCGACAAGGTAGCCGCCGATCACGAGGATGGCCGCAGCCACCGCCATCAGGAGGACGACCGTCCCCGCGGCAAGGACGGTCCCCGAGCCGCGTTCGTCGCGCCCTCCGGCTCCTGCTGGAGCTCCACCCCACGCGCGCAGCGCCCCCATCACGCCGGCTCCTGCTCAACGGCGGCACCCGCGGTCAGCGGCACCGCCGGAAGCCACTCCGCCCAGGGTCGGGCAGCCAACTCGACGCGCACCCGGATGCGGCCGGCGTCGTGCGTGATCGCCACCCTCGCGCCCACCGGACGCTCGGCCAGCACGCGCGCCACCGCCTCCCGGTCGCCGCGGGCCTCCTGCCGTGCCACCTCGACGGCCGTCGCCTGGCAGCGCAGCAGCAGCCCGACCAGCGCGAGGACCCAGGCGAGCAGCACGCAGGCCAGCGCGGCGCCGATGCTGGCGAAGGCCAGCTCGGCGGTGACCATGCCGCGCTGCCCCCGCTGCCGCCTCGACCCGCGCCGCTCCGCCGGCAGCGTCCGGCGCCCCGAACCGGCCGGGGCGTGCCCGGCCGGTCGGAGGAGCGGTTCAGCCGCCGGCGACCACACGCAGGATCACCTGGATGATGGCCTTCACGATCTCCCAGAGGATCCTCGAGAAGTCCGGGTTGTTCAGGATGCCGATCAGCACCCCGACCATGCTCACCGTTGCCACCGTCCCCACGGCGTACTCAGCGGTGGTCATGCCCCGCTGGTCGCGCCGTGCGTCCACTCTCACCCGTCCCACTGCCATGCCTGCTCCTTCCCTCAGCGCCCGGACGGACGCAGTCACACCTTCGGCAGGCCGGCGGATTCGCCGTCAGCCGGTGTTCCCGCCTGTGGATGGCACTCCGTCGCTTGCCCCGCCTGTGGACACCGGCATCAGCCGAACAGGTGTCCGACGACGCCGCCGATGATCGGCACCACCCCGAGCAGCAGGAACGAGGGCAGGAAGCAGGTCATCAACGGCAACACCGACCGGACGCCGACCCTCCGGGCACGCACCTGGGCGACGGCCACTGCCTGCCGGCGCGCATCGGCGCCGAGGGCGCGCAGTGTCGCGGCCAGAGCGACGCCGGAGCCGACGGTGCGCGCCACCTCCCTGCCGAGGGCACCGAGTGCCGGCTCCGTGTCCGCGAGCTCTGCCCAGGCGCCGGCCTCGTCGGCACCCAGCGCCACGGTCGTCGAGACCTCGGCGAGGGCTGCGCCCAAGCGGGTCGTCGAGGACGCGCGCCACCTCGGAGGCAGCCATGCGGAGCGGGAGGCCCGACTCGAGGCACACGGCAAGGAGGTCGCAGGCGTGCGGCAGTGCAGCGACCAGCTGTTCGCGCCGGCGCACGACGCTGCCAGCCTCGAGCCGGCCGAGGAGGACGTGGCTCACCGCCCCGACAGCGACGGCAGCTGCGAGCGCCCACCAGCCGATGCCGATCGCCAGCGGCAGCGCGCTCAACGCCATCAGAGCGGACTGCCGCAGGCGCCGGTCGCCCGGCAGCGAGGAGCGCGTCACACCGGCTGCGGCCCGGAGCCGTCCGCCGGGGGCGGCCGCGCCAGGACAGGATCGCGAGGCCGACGGCGACGGCAGCCACCACCGGCCAGGGCAGGTCAGCCATCGGCGGCGTCGGCGATGCGCTCGGTCCACAACACCCCGGCACAACCGAGGACGACGCCCAGCGCGAGGCTCACCTGCCCCGCTGCCGAACCGGTGAGGAAGGCTACGGGGTCGCCGCCCATGCCGTAGCCGAGCAGCAGGCCGGCGACCGGCAGCACAGCCAGCAGCCGCCCCGTCGCCCGCGGCGCAGCCAGCTCCGCGCTGACCACATCGTTCACGGCCCCCGTCGCTGCCAGCCGCTCGGCGAGCGCGTCGAGGGTCGCGCTGAGGGAGGCGCCGGTGCGCTCTGCGACCTCCCACGCAGCGCCGAGCTCGGCGAGACCGCGGGAGCCGGGCCGGGCCCCGAGCCGTCGCAGGACGGGGGCGACCTCCCCGCCGACCTGCTGCACGGCGACAACCTCGGCGAGCACCGGACATTCACCGGCCGCGACCCGCAGCGCGGAGGACGGCACATGCCCCAGCCGCACCAGCCCGGCGAGGAGTCGGCACGCCTCAGCGGCCGCGGCAGCGTTCGCCACGGAACCCCGCCGTGCCGTGTGCCGCCGCCAGACCAGCAGCGCCGTGACGACGGGCAGGCCGATCGCGAAGCAGACCGCCACCCCGGCTGCACCGGACAGCACCCCGCCGGAGACGACCAGCCCTGCCAGCGAGACCGGCACGACCAGCCAGCGCCAACGCCGGGAGCGACCGACCTGTTCGGGCGGTGAGCCGAGCCGCCGCACCCGGTCCGCCGGTGACTGTCCGGCCAGCAGCAGGACGGCGACGAACACCGCGAGGCCGGCAAGCAGGATCACCGCGCCACCATCCTTGCGAGTTCTCCGTAGGCCTCACCCCTGACGCTCCCGCCGTCGGGCAGGAAGCGGATCGCGGGCACACCGGCGCAGCGTCCCGTGGCGGGGTCGGCGCGGACGAGCCGCACCTCGTCGACCCACCGGCGTCCGTCAGGCAAGACGACGCACATGCACGAGGACCTGGAGAGCAGCGCCCAGCTGCGCGTGCAGGGCTTCGCGACCCAGCCCTCCGAGTGCGGCAAGGGCCTCGAGCCGGGCCGGCACGTCAGCGGCGGAGTTGGCGTGCACGGTGCCGCAACCGCCCTCGTGGCCGGTGTTCAGGGCGCTCAACAGGTCGGCGATCTCCGCCCCGCGCACCTCACCGACGACCAGCCGGTCCGGCCGCATCCGCAACGCCTGGCGCACCAGCTGGGTCAGGGTCACCGCACCGGCCCCTTCTGCGTTGGCCGGCCGCGCCTCCAGCCGGATGCACGTGCGGGTGGTCTGGTCGCAACTCGCGGGAGTCCTCTGCGATCACGATCCGCTCGCCGCCGGGGACCAGTCCCAGCAGCCCGCCGAGGAGCGTCGTCTTGCCCGAGCCGGTGCCGCCGGAGATCAGGAAGGCCAGCTTCGTCTCCACCACCCCGGCGAGCAGCTCAGCCCCGTCCGCTGTCAGGCTGCCGCAGGCCACCCAGTCGGCGAGGCTCAGCCGTTGGCGGTTGGGCACCCGCAAGGACAGGCACGTGCCGGCATCGGCGACGCACGGCAGCACGGCGTGCACCCGCACGCCGCTGGGCAGCCGGGCATCGACGAACGGGGAGCCGTCGTCCAGCCTCCTGCCGACCGACGCCGCCAGCCGGACGGCGAGCCGGCGCACCTCGTCCTCCCCGCCGAAGCTGACCCCGGCAGGCTCGAGGCCCGCGCCGCGGTCGACGTAGACCCGGTCGGGACCGTTGACGAGGACGTCGGTGACGCCCGGCAGGTGCAGGAGCGGGTCGAGGACGCCCGCGCCGACGCTCTCCCTGCGCAGCGCTGCAACGGTCTGCCGGACGACGGTGTCGCTCACCAGCAGCCCGAGGCTCCTCAGGGCTGCACCCACCTCCACGGGCCCGGGCAACTGCCCGCGCTGGCCGAGGTGGGCACGGACGGCCTCGAGGTCGACGTCAGCCATCACGGCCTCCCGCCACTTCGGCGAGCAGTTTCGCCACGACCTTGCGGTAGCCGCGCCGAGCGCCGCGTGCCGGCGGCTCGCCCCGCTCCGCAGCCGAGCGGAGCCCTCGCTCCTCGGGCAGCACGGCAACCACCGGATGCCCGACGGCCTCGGCGACGATGTCCACCGGCAACCCGCCCGGCCAGCGCCGGAGCACCACCTCGGGGTGCTCCAGCCCGAGGGCAGCGATGGTCTGCCGTGCCGCGGCCACCCCGCGGATGCCCCCGGCAACGACCACGAGGTGGCGGCTCGCGAGCCGGACGGCCTCGCGGGCGGCCGGCGTCAACGAGCGCCCCGGGTCGACGACAACCAGCGAGTGCCACGAGCGCAACCCGCCCACCACTGCAGCGAGGGGTTCCCGCGCCAGGTCGAGCGCGGCACCGCGGGCCATGGAGACAACGGACACCCCTTCGACAACGGGCAGCTGCGGACGCAGGTCGCCCAACTGGCCCTCTGCGGCGCGCAGCCCGGGCCATCGCCAACCGGTGACCTGCTCCGCGCCGAGCAGCAGGTCGATCCCGCCGCCGGCCGGATCGACGTCGACCAGCGCCGCCCCGTCCGGGCGCTCGGCGCCGAGCTGGGCCAGCGCAGCAGCGAGCGTCGAAGCCCCGACCCCACCGGAACCCCCGAGGACGGCGACGACCGGGGCCCGTGCCCGGGCGCTGCCGTCGGCCAGCACCGCGCCGAGCCATGCAGAGCCGTCCGGCAGGCCGATCACCTGGGCGGACAGCGGCGCGGACCAGGCTGCAAGCCTCCTGCTGTCGGAACCGACCAGGTACACAGCGTCCCGGTGCGGGAGCGCCCGTGCCGCGAGGCGTTCGGCCTGGTCGTCGGCCACCAGCACCACGCCCGCGTCACGCCACGGCAGGGCCAGCGCTTCGAGGTCGGTGACCACGGTCACGGCCAGCTCCTGCGCCGCGACGGCAGACAGGATCAGGTCCTGTGTCTCCCCCGTGCCCGCGACCACAAGGACATCGCTGCGCTCCGCCACGTCCCCACCTTCGGCAGGACCGGCCCGGGTGCGTCACCCGACCCGTGGACCTGTGGATGACGACGTCCGGGCAGCCGGGTTGTCCACAGGCTTCGGGCCGGCCTGCGGAGGTGCACCTCGGCAACCGCGACGGCAGCACCTACGATGCGAAGATGACCAACGGGCAACCCGGGGCCTTCCCTACGACAGCAGTCGACTGGCTCGCGCCCGCCGAACGCGGCCCCGTGCTCGCTATCGGCAGGGCATCCGCGGCGACAGCCAACCGCCTGGCGCGGCGGGGAAACCCGGGCACGGTCACGGACAAATCCTCCACAGCGGTACGCGCGGCGTGCCATCGCTATCCCGCCCTGCAGGGCGTGGCGGCAGCACCCGACGCGCTGCCCTTCGTGCCGTGCTCCTTCAACGCTGTGCTGGTCGTCCAGGGCATGCACCTCCTTCCCACCGGGCTCGCGCTCGACGAATTCGCCCGCGTGCTCGCCCCCGGCGGACGGCTCTGCGTGCAGTTCACCGTCCGTGACGACTCCGTCCCGTGGGTTCGGCGGCTGGCGAAGATCCTGCGCACCTACGATCCGGACGCCATGACCAGCGGCGCGGAGCTGTACTCGGTTGCCGGCATCGCAGCATCGCCGCACTTCCCCGTGCTGGAGCATCGTTCGTTCCGGATGTGGGTACCGATCACCCGTGAGGGGATGCTGGAGATGGTGAGCGGATCCCCCCGGCTTGCCGGCCTCGGGGAGCCGGAGGCGGACGCGCTCCTCGACGAGGTCGGCGCCCTGTACGACTCGTCGGCCCGCGAACCCGAGCCCCTGCTCCTGCCGTACTCGGTACTGTGCTGGCGGGCGACCGTCGACCACAGCGAGCTGAGCGCAGAACTCCACCTTCCCGACGACGGGCTGCAGATCAGCCTCTGACCCCACCAGTCCCCACCCGCCCGGGCGGGGCAGCCGTTAGGCTGACAACGAACGTGCGCCGAAGGAGCGAGGAATGGCCGATCAGACCGACATCGCCGACGTGATCAAGAACATCCAGGCCGACGTCACCACCATCGTCCGCGGAGAGATCGAGCTGGCCAAGGCTGAGCTCATGCCCCAGGCCAAGGCTGCGGGCATCGGGGCGGGACTGTTCAGTGTTGCCGCCGTCGTCGGCCTCACCGGCCTGACAGTGCTCCTGCTGGGCTTCTCCTTCTGGCTGTCGTTCGGCTACCAGACCTGGTTCCACCTCGACCTGCTGCCCTCCCTGGCGTGGGGCTTCGCAACGATCGCCGTCATCTTCTTCCTTGTCGCTGCCGCCGTCGCCATCATCGGCAAGAACCAGCTGAAGTTCACCGGGACGCAGGCAACAACGGCGAGCACCGAGGCCAGCGTCGCCGCCGTCAAGGGCGCCGTCGAAGCCGGCCTGAAGGACGTCCAGGAACTGTCGCTGACCGGACGGCGTCCCGAGCTCGAAGCCTGAGCCCTCCCCGCCTTTTCAGGCGAGGTGGTAGATCCTCGACTCCCACGCCGCCAGGTCGTCGCCGGGCGCGAACGCGTGGGTTCCGAGCAGCACCTGCGCCCCGGCGAGGGACGGCAGCTCCGCGTCCGGCAGCGGAACGGGCGCTGACGACCAGTTCGCGACCACCAGCAACACCTCGTCCCCGAGGGTGCGGGTGTAGCAGAACAGGTGCTCGTCGTCGGGCAGCAGCAGCTGCGAACCGTCCGTGCCGAACGACCTCCAGCCGATGGCGCAGGTCGATCAGCGCACGGTAGTGGTGGAACACCGAACCCGGGTCGGCGATCGCGGCGGCGGCGTTCACCTCGACATGGTTGGGGGTCACGGCCAGCCACGGCTCACCCGTCGTGAAACCGGCGTGCGGGGACGCGTCCCACTGCATCGGGGTGCGCCCGTTGTCGCGACTCTTGAACGCGATCGCGCCCAGCAGTTGCTCCGGGTCGCCGCCGGCTGCGGACGCCTCGGCGAAGAACCGGGTCGACTCCAGGTCGTTGTACTGCTCGATGGCCGTGAACCCTGCGTTCGTCATCCCCAGCTCCTGGCCCTGGTAGACGTACGGGGTGCCCTTGAGCAGGTGCAGCGTCGTGGCGAGGGTCTTGGCGGACGCCACCCGGAACTCCGGTGAGTCGTCGCCGAAGCGGGACACCGAGCGCGGCTGGTCGTGGTTCTCGAAGTACAGCGAGTTCCAGCCCTCGTCTTCCAGCCCGTACTGCCACTGGGCGAGGTTGGCCTTCAGCGAAGGAAGGTGCAGCGGCACGACATCCCACTTCATGCCGCTCGCGCCGGAGTCGATGCTCATGTGCTCGAAGGTGAACACCATGCCCACCTCGTGTGCCTCCGCTGCCGTGTGCGAGCGGGCCTGCTCGACGTCGACGAGGATCATCTCGCCCACGCTGAACAGCTCGCGATCGTCGATGCCGACCTCGCGGTTCAGCTCGCGCAGGAACTCGTGCAGGCGCGGTCCTTCGACCACCATCGACGGGTCGTAGCACAGGCCGCCGGGCCCGTTCACCGGGCCGTCCACCAGCGGGTAGGTCTTCGAGATGAGGTTGATCACGTCCATCCGGAAGCCGTCGACGCCCCGGTCGACCCACCAGCGCATCATCTCGTGGACGGCGTGGCGCACCGCGGGGTTCTCCCAGTTCAGGTCCGGCTGCTTCGCGCTGAACAGGTGCAGGTAGTACTGCCCGGACGCCGGGTCGAACTGCCAGGCCGACCCGGAGAAGAACGATCCCCAGTTCGTCGGTTCGGCGCCGGGCGTTCCCGGCTCGTGGCCGTTGCGCGCCGGACGCCAGATGTACCAGTCCCGCTTCGGGGACGAGACGTCACGCGAATCGACGAACCACGGGTGCTCGTCCGAGGTGTGGTTGACCACAAGGTCCATCACGAGCTTCATGCCCCGGGAATGCAGGCCGGCGATGAGGGCATCGAGGTCGGCGAGGGTCCCGAACAGGGGATCGATGTCGGTGTAGTCGGAGATGTCGTAGCCGTTGTCGTCCATCGGCGAGCGGTAGGCCGGGGACAGCCACACCACGTCCACACCGAGCGCGCTCAGGTGGTCGAGGTGGGCGACGATGCCGGGGAGGTCACCCACGCCATCGCCATCGCTGTCGGCGAACGACCGCGGATAGATCTGGTAGACCACTGCGCTGTGCCACCAAGGAGCCATGGCCCCATCCTTCCCCACAAGCCGCCGACGCGGGAGGGCCGGGTCCATGAACCGGGTGCTGCCGGCTAGAGCCGTTCGCTCAGGAACCGCGGCGGGATCTCGCTCGTCCTGGTCTCGTCCCACGGCAGCGTCCAGCCCAGCAGGTCGAACATGCCGTCCAGCAGGTAGGCGGTGAAACCCCAGATGTACAGGTCGCCGAGCAGGAAGACCGGACCACTGAACCCACGCGGATGCACCCAGGTGCCACGGTTGGCCGGGTCGAGGAGGCTCGCCACCGACACCTGGTGGACGGCGGCGATCTCACCGAGGTCGACCGGCACGAGGGGCTCGGGAGCTCCCCACCAGCCCACCACAGAGGTCACGTCGAAGCCGCTCCGCGGGATGTGGGCAGCCGGGAGCACCCCGAGCACGGTCACGGCGGACGGGTCGACGCCGACCTCCTCGTTCGCCTCACGGAGGGCAGCGGCCACCGGGTCGACATCGGTCGACTCGATCCTGCCGCCGGGAAAGGCGACCTGCCCGGCGTGGGAGCGCAGGTCGGGCCGCTTCTCGATCAGCACGAGGTCGTAGCCCTCGGACCCTTCGCTCAGCAGGATCAGGACGGCTGCACGTCGCGTCCCCTTCGGTGCCCGGGCGCCCTGGATGAACTCCAGCGCATCGGGACGTGCGAAGCGCGCCTGCGCCGACTCGAGTTCCGCCGGAACCGGGACGCTCATCCGCGCAGTCCCTTCTCGACCCACGACCGGACGTTCTCCTCCGAGATGAACTGGCCGGGATGTCGGGCGATGATCTTGCCCTGCGCATCGATGAGGAACGTGTAGGGGATCCCGGTCACGCCCAGCGGGCCCTTCAGGGTGTTCTCCTGGTCCTGCAGGTGCGCGTAGGTCATGCCGGTCTCCTTGGCGAACTCGATCGCAAGACCGGTCTGCGGGTCGGAGTAGTCGATGCCCAGCACAGCAACCTTCTTCTGGGCTGCGGCGAACGCCGCGAGGTAGGCCGATTCCGACCGGCACGGCTCACACCACTGCGCCCAGAGGTTCACGACGAGTGGACCGCGCAGGCCGGCGAGCCGGACGCTCTCCCCGCCGCCGAGGCAGTCGAGGGTGATGTCGGGCAGTCCCCCGGCCACCGGCGCTGCGCCACTCCCGGGAGGGCAGTCAGCGATGCCGGCAGCCTTCCGTGCGGCGGCAAGGTCAGGGGTCGCGCTGGCCGCCGGGGCCGGCGCCCCGGACTCGCCGACGCCGGGCAGCATCGGGGTACAGCCGGCGAGCGCGAGCGCCAGCAGCGCCGCTGACAGTGCCCCTGCCCAGGCGGGCCTGCTCATCCGCGCGGCTCCCGCACCAGCTTCTCCGCCACCTTCGGGTCGGTGGGACCTTCCCCGAAGGACGGGCACAGGGCTGCGAGCGGGCACGCTCCACAGGCGGGACGGCGGGCATGGCAGCGGCGGCGTCCGTGCCAGATCACGCGGTGGTTGAGCTTGATCCAGTCCTTGCGCTCGAACAGCGCGCCGACGGCCGCCTCGATGCCCGGCGGGGTCTGCTCGTCGGTCCAGCCGAACCGGTGCGACAGGCGGATGAAATGGGTGTCCGTGGTGATGCCGGGAACACCGAAGCCGTCGGTGAGGACGACGTTCGCCGTCTTGCGTCCCACACCGGGAAGGGTCACCAGCTTCTCGAGCGTGCCCGGAACGACACCGCCGAACTCGGAGACGACGGCAGCGCCCAGCTTCAGCAGCGCGTCGCTCTTCGCCCGGAAGAAGCCGGTCGGCTTGATCATCTCCTCCAGCGCCGCCCGGTCGGCCGCGGCCAGCGAAGCCGGGTCGGGATAGGTGGCGAACAGCAGCGGGGTGACGGTGTTCACCCGACGGTCGGTGGACTGCGCAGACAGCACGGTCGCCACCAGCAGCTGCCACGGGCTGGTGTGGTCGAGCTCGCAGTGCGCGTCCGGGTAGAGCAGCGCCAGCTCGGCGTTGATCTTCCGGGCGCGCCGCACGAGGGCGAGGCGGGACTCGGTGGCGATCACGTCAGAACGAAGCGGCGTTGGCTTCGACGACGAGTTCCACCTCGACGGGCGAGTCCAGCGGCAGCACCGCCACCCCGACGGCGCTGCGGGCGTGCTGGCCGCGGGCGCCGAACACCTGCTGCAGCAACTCGGAGGCGCCGTTGGCGACCTGCGGCTGGCCGGTGAAGGACGGGGCGCTGGCGACGAACACCACCAGCTTCACCACCCGGCGGATGCCGTCCACCCCGCCGACGACGGACGCGGCAGCCGCGACGGCGTTCAGCACGGCGACCCTGGCCAGCTCAGCTGCACGTTCCGGGCTCACCGTCGCGCCGACCTTGCCGGTCTCCAGCAGTGTGCCGTCCACGAAGGGCAGCTGGCCGGCGGTGAACACCTGGCCGGCGGAGACCACGGCCGGCAGGTAGGCAGCGACCGGCGCAGGGACAGCAGGAAGGGTGATGCCGAGTTCCGCCAGACGCGCCGAAGCGGCGACCTCGGCGACTTCTTCGTTCATTCCGCGACCGGCCGCTTCAGGTAGGCCACGAGGTTCTGTGCGTTGGGCCCTGGCACCACCTGCACGAGCTCCCAGCCGTCGGCACCCCAGGTGTCGAGGATCTGCTTGGTCGCGTGCACGAGGACGGGCACGGTCACGTACTCCCATTTCGTCATGGGTTCACCATATTCAGCGGCAGTGACGCCGGTGTACTCCTGCAGCTGTCGAACTGGCGTCGGGGCCGTGCTCAGTGCACTTCGCCGACGCGGCGCGCCTTCGGGCAGAGGATCGAGGTCCACGAGGTGATGTCGGTGCGCTGGCGCAGCAGTTGCCGGCGTTCGCGCTCGGTCAGGCCGCCCCACACACCCCACTCGATGCGGTTGTCCAGGGCCTCGGCAAGGCATTCGTTGCGCACGGGGCAGGTGAAGCACACCGAACGCGCCCTCTTCTGGTCGGCACCCTCAGGAAAAAGTTCGTCCTGCAGGCCACGGCACTTGGCCTGAAGTGTCCAGTCATCGACTCCGAGCGTCATCGCTCGCATCCTTTCCCGGGGTGGGGCCGCCTGATGCGTATAAGTAATTGCTAGGCGTACGGGGCAGGGTATGTCAAGGAACAGGCCCATGGCTAGGGGTCAATAGTTGAAACTGGAGAACCGTGGGTGTCTTTTCGGCCCGCTGGGACCGGTGACGTACCCTAGAAGTCATGCGCATGGGGAAACGGCTGTACTCGCTGATGATGTTCATCGTCGTTGCCTTCCTCGGTGGGCTCCTGGCGGCGGGCCTCATCGTGCCGGTGGCGGGGATGGCCACGGCCACCGGAACGGGCATGGTGGAGAGCCTCGACAGCCTGCCCACGGAGCTGAAGACCCCGCCGCAGCCCCAGCGCTCCGTCCTCCTGAACGCCGACAAGTCCGTCCTGGCCTACTTCTACGACGAGAACCGCATCTACGAGACCCTCGACAAGATCGCGCCGATCATGCAGCAGGCGCAGGTCGCCATCGAGGACCACCGCTTCTACGAGCACGGCGCCCTCGACCTCACCGGCACCCTGCGCGCGCTGGTCCGCAGCAGCCAGGGCAACACCCAGGGCGGCTCGAGCCTCACCCAGCAGTACGTCCGCCTCGTTCTCGTCGAGATCGCGGACGAGAACAACGACGCGACGGCCAAGGCCGCTGCCACGGAGAACACCATCGCCCGCAAGATCCGCGAGCTCCGCTACGCGATCGCGCTGGAGAAGCAGGTCAGCAAGGACAAGATCCTCGAGGGCTACCTGAACATCGCCTACTACGGCGACGGCGCGTACGGCGTCGAGGCTGCAGCGAAGCACTACTTCAACACCAGCGCGGCCAAGCTCACGCTGTCGCAGGCCGCCATGCTTGCCGGCCTGGTTCGCAACCCGGTGGCCACCAACCCCGTCGACCACACGCCGCAGGCCATCGAGCGACGCAACACAGTGCTCGACCGGATGGCCGAGCTCACCGATGCCAGTGGCGCCCCGCTGATCACGGCGCAGGAGGCCGCGGAGGCCAAGGCTGAGCCCTTCGACAAGAAGAAGGTGACGGAGTCCCGCCTCGGCTGTGCCAACTCCGCGTTCCCGTTCATCTGCGACTACGCCCTCGAGGTGCTCAAGCAGCAGGCGACCTCCCTCGGCGCCACCCCCAAGGAGCGGCTCAACACCGTCTACCGCGGTGGCCTGACCATCACGACCCAGATCGACCCGAAGGCACAGCGGCAGGCCCAGCGCGTGCTGAGCAAGCGCATCTCCCCGAAGGATCCCGCGATCGGCGTGATCGTGATGATGGAGCCGGACACCGGCCTGATCCGGGCCATGGCGCAGAGCCGACCGGTGATGGGGTTGAACTGGCGCAAGGGCGAGACGTTCTACAACTACGCGGTCGGCAAGGCCCAGCACGGTGGTGACGGTTTCCAGGGCGGGTCGACGTTCAAGGCCTTCGTCGCGGCGGCAGCCCTCGACCAGGGCTTCGGCACGGGCACGACGTTCAAGGTCGGCGCCCACAGGAACTACCAGGGCGAGACGTTCCCCAGCTGCAACGGCAGCGTCAAGGTGACCAAGCGGTGGGTCGTCGACGGGCCGGAGGTCGGCACCTACAACCTGTGGAACGGCACCTCGCAGTCGGTCAACAACTACTTCGTCCCGCTCGAGCAGGCCGTCGGGCTGTGCCCGGTGGTCAAGATGGCGAAGGCCGTCGGCCTGCAGCCGGCCAGCGGTGAGGACATCACCAAGCTCGCCTACCCCTCGTTCACCCTGGGCTCTGTCGAGATCACACCGCTGTCGATGGTGACCGCCTACGGCACGTTCGCCAATCGCGGGGTGCGCTGCAACCCGACCATCATCAAGTCGATCAGGAACCTGAAGGGCGACGAACTGCCCAAGCCCGAGGCCGGCTGCAAGAAGGTCATGGACCAGGGCGTCGCTGACGCGGTCAACAAGATCTTCCAGGGCCCGTTCACGTCCGGCACCCTGACCCGCTCGCGGATCTACGGCAGGACCCTCGCAGGCAAGACCGGCACCGTGCCCCAGCAACAAGGCGGCCTGGACGGTGGGTTACACCCCCGACCTGGTCACCGCTGCCGTGATCAGCTACGACAACGGCCCGCACTTCAAGAAGTTCTGGAAGGGCCGTGGCGGCTTCCTGCACGGCATCAGGTTGCCGAAGTCCGGGACCTACCTGACGGGCTTCGGCGCGGACGCCGGCTGGATGCTCTTCAAGCCGGCGATGACCTACGGCCTCAACGACATCGACAAGAACACCCAGTTCAAGAACCCGCCCCAGTCGGTACTGAACGGCGAGACGGTCGACGTCCCCAGTTGCTCCGGCCGCGGGCCGTCCAGCTGCGCAGCCCTGCTGCACGCCGCCGGGTTCAGCACCTACTACTCCAAGCAGTACCACCCCACCATTCCTGCCGGCGGCCTGATCGGCACCAGTGGCGGCGGTAGCGCAGGCAAGGGCAGCCAGATCGCCATCTATGTCAGCAAGGGTCCCGAGCCCGTGCCGACGGTCGAACCCACCCCGACACCGACCCCGACCAAGCCGAGGCGCGGGCCCAAGTGATCGGCAAGCTGGCCGGCCGGCTCGCGCTGGCCGGTGCTGCCTGCGTCGCCTACGGGACCTTCATCGAGGCCAACGCGTTCCAGGTGCGCCGGGTGCGCGTCCCCGTCCTGCCGGCGGGCGCGCGCAGGATTCGGGTGCTCCATGTCTCCGACATCCACCTGACGACAGGAAAGCGCGCGCGACGCCGGTTCGTCGCCGCACTCTCCGGCCTTGAGCCCGACCTGGTGGTGAACACCGGGGACAACCTGAGCGAGGGTGCTGCGCTGCGTCCGCTGCTCGAGGACTTCGGCCGGCTTCTCGACGTGCCGGGAGTCTTCGTCTTCGGCTCGAACGACTACACCGCAGCAAAGGGCACCAACCCGCTGGCCTACCTCGCCCGTTCGACCAGCCGGCACGGCATGGCACCCGATCGCGACGAGCTCCCCACGGAGGAGCTCCGCGCAGCGTTGTCGGCCGGCGGCTGGAAGGACCTCACCGGTCACCGGGCGACCATCGAGGTTCGCGGCACACGGATCGAGTTCCGCGGCACCGACGACGCCCACCTGCACCACGACGACTACTCGCTGGTCGCCGGCCCTGCGTCCGCGGGCGTCGACCTGTCCATCGGCGTGACGCACGCCCCGTACAAGAGGGTGCTGGACGCCATGACGGCCGACGGGGTACCGCTGGTGTTCGCCGGCCACACCCACGGTGGCCAGGTGTGCGTTCCCGGCTGGGGCGCGCTGACCACCAACTGCGACCTGCCCCCCGCCCAGGCGAAGGGCCTCAGCCGCCACCGCGACGCCCACCGGGTCCTCGTGGCTGCACGTCTCCGCCGGCCTCGGGAGCTCGCCGTTCGCGCCCTACCGGTTCGCCTGCCCGCCCGAAGTGACCCTGCTCACGCTGACTCCGGGACCGAATGGCTGACCGGCGTGCAGTTCGGCTAAGCTGCCATTCGGCCCGGACCCAGTCCAGGCCGTTCGGGGTGTGGCGCAGCTTGGTAGCGCGCGTCGTTCGGGACGACGAGGTCGCAGGTTCAAATCCTGTCACCCCGACCACGTAGAGGCTGAGGACGTCTGGACCTGCAGTTCGCAGGGTCGGGCGTCCTTTGTCGTTCCGGTGGCTCCACGTCCCTGAAGTCGAGGACAGCGGGGCTTCTGAGGAAATCTGCGGCGCCGGAATTCCGGGTGTGCGGGGAGCTGACTGCCCCTGCTCTGCACCCGCGGGCTACCGGGGATGTCGCGAAGTCGGCCCCTGCGAGTGGGTCCTGAACCCCTCGAGGTTACGGCCGGGCACCTGCTGCATACCGATTTCATAACGGCCCATGCGCCCCAAGTTGCCGTTGACAAGGCAGGAAGCACTTCTGGGCCAGCATGGTCACGGATGTCCACACGTGATGAGCCATTGCGCTCCCGTGCTAGATTTCGCGGCTAAGGACGGCTCGCCGTTCGTTGGGGACAATCGCCGCTTTTGGGGAAGTAGGACCTGCATGGCAGAGACCGGTGTGGTCGAACCACGCGAGGCTGTCGATGCACGCGATGGCGCGGTCGAGATCATCGGCCGTACGCCCTGGCAGATCACCCGCTCCCGGCTCGTACGCGACAAGAGCACGCTGGTCGCGCTCGGTGCTGCCATCTTCTTCATCGTGCTCGCCCTGATCGCTCCGGTGCTCACCCATTTCGGCATCATCGACCCGTACGGGTCGCACACCGACCTGCTCGGCGGCCTCGGTTCGCTGCCCAAGGGTGACTTTGGCGGGGTGTCCGCACAGCACTGGATGGGTGTCGAGCCGGGCACCGGCCGCGACATCCTCTCGCGGGTCATCGCCGGCCTCACCGTCTCCCTCGTCGTTGCGACGCTGGCCGTGCTGGTTTCCGTCGTCATCGGAACGATCATCGGCATCGTCTCCGGCACGGCAGGCGGACGCGTCGACTGGTTCTTCTCGCGCATCATCGACTTCGTCCTGAGCTTCCCGCAGACCCTGATGCTGATCGCCCTTTCGACGATCGTCATCGACATCCTCCAGGCGGCGATGGGCACGGACCGCACGCCGGCCTCGATGGTCTTCATGATCCTGGTGATGGGCTTCTTCGGCTGGCCTTACTTCGCCCGCATCATCCGCGGTCAGGTGCTGTCCCTGAAGGAGCGCGAGTTCATCGAGGCGGCCAGGTCGCTGGGCGCCAGCCCGCGGCGCATCTACTTCAAGGAACTGCTCCCCCACCTCTGGGCGCCGATCCTCGTCTACACGACGCTGATCATGCCCCAGAACATCGCGACAGAAGCAGCGCTCGGCTTCCTCGGCGTCGGCATCCAGGCGCCCACCCCCTCGTTCGGGTCGATCCTCAACGACTCCGTGCACTACGCCACGTCCGATCCGGCGTACTTCATCTTCCCTGGCGTGACCTTGTTCCTGGTCGTCCTGTCGTTCAACCTCCTTGGTGACGGCTTGCGGGACGCCCTCGATCCCAAGGCCGACCGCCAGTGATGCACCACCCCGAAGAAAATCTCCGCAACTACGAAACAAAGGAGAGCGCCCATGCAGCGCACTAAAATCGTCGCCGTCCTGGCGACAACCATGGGACTGGCCCTTGCGGTCAGCGCCTGTGGGTCGAACACCACGCCGAGCGCGTCGACGTCGGCTGCAGGCCCCGCCTCCGCCGGCGGCACCCTCAGCATCCTGTCCGGCACCGCGACGGAGCACTGGGATCCCCAGCGCGTCTACGTCGGTGTCAACATCGAGGCTGGCAACCGCCTGTTCACGCGGACGCTGACCACGTTCGGCCCCGTCGCGAAGGACGGTGACTCCGCCCAGCTCGTCGCCGACGCAGCCACGGACACCGGCACCGTCTCCGCGGACGCCAAGGAGTGGAAGTTCACCATCAAGGATGGGATCAAGTGGGAAGACGGCAAGGCCGTCACCTGCGAGGACTTCAAGTACGGCATCTCCCGCACCTTCGCTGTCGACGTCATCACCGGTGGCCCGAACTACGCCATCCAGTACCTCGACATCCCGAAGAACAAGGACAACTCGTCCCAGTACGCCGGCCCGTACAAGAAGACCGGTCAGGACCTGTACGACAAGGCAGTGACCTGCGACGGCAACACCATCACCTTCAAGATGGCCAAGCCCTCCGGTGACTTCAACCAGGCGATCACCATGACCGCCTTCGGCGCGTTCCGCGCCGACAAGGATCAGGGCGACAAGTCGAACTACGCCATCTTCTCCGACGGCCCCTACAAGCTCGAGGGCACCTGGACCGCCAACAAGGGCGGCACCTTCGTGCGCAACGAGAACTGGGACCCGAAGACCGACACGATCCGCAAGGCCCTTCCGGACAAGATCACCTGGGACGAGTCGCTGACGCAGGAGACCCTGTACGAGCGCCTCATCGCCAATCAGGGTGACGACCAGAACGCCATCACCTTCGACCAGGCTCCCGTCACGGCTCTCTCCAATGTGGAGAGTGGCGCAGCCGGGCGCTTCACGATCGTGCCTTCGCCGTACACCCGCTACCTGGTGCCGAACTTCAAGTCCAAGGTCATGAGCAACGACAAGGCCCGCGAGGCCCTTGCCCTCTCCACCGACCGCGCAGCCTATGTCAGCGCAGCCGGTGGCGACCAGGTCGTGAAGGCGACCAACTCGCTGATCAACCCGGCTCTGTCCTCGTTCCCGAACACCCCGCTGCTGGCGGGCGACAAGGGTGACCCGGCCAAGGCGAAGGAAGCGCTCCAGGCCTCCGGTCTGACCCTCCCGGTCAAGATCAACGTGGCGTACCGCAAGAACGACACGCTCGACAAGGTGTTCTCCGGTCTCAAGACCGGCTGGGACGCTGCCGGCTTCGAGACGAACCTGATCGGCATCCCGGCCGACCAGTACTACGGCACGCTGCAGTCCCCGGACTCCGCGCCGAAGTACGACGTCTACTGGGCCGGCTGGGGCGCTGACTTCCCGTCTGCCTCCACCGTGCTCCCGCAGCTGCTCGACAGCCGCAGCCAGATCACCTCTGGCGGCCCCGGCCAGGACTACGGCTACTTCGACAATGCCGAGTTCAACGCCGGCATCGACAAGGCCTCCGCCCTCTCCGGTGCAGAGGCTGACAAGGCCTGGGGTCAGCTCGACGCCGATGTCTCCACGAAGTACTTCGGAGTCATCCCGCTGATCAACGACCAGTTCGTGTTCGTCCACGGCAGCAATGTCGAGGGCACGGTCGTGAACATCACGTTCACCGGCTACTACGACCTGGCCACCGTCGCCGTCAAGCACTAACAACAAGGGTTTGGGGGGTGCGCCTCGGCGCACCCCCCGACTCCCCAAGGAGACTGCATGTTCTGGTTCACCGTCCGGCGACTCGTGTCCGTGGTCGCCATGGTCTTTCTCATCACGGCGACCACCTTTGCGCTCTTCTACGCCTCGCCGATCGACCCCGCCCGCTACACCTGCGGCAAGAACTGCACTCCCACCATCCTCGAGGGCAACCGCAAGGCGCTGGGCTACGACAAGCCCGTGCTGGTGCAGTACGGCCACTTCGTTTCCGGTCTCTTCGTCGGTCGTGACTTCCCCGACAACGAAGAACTGAAGGCCTCGAACCCCGAACAGATCGTCCATTGCCCGGCACCGTGCCTGGGCTACTCCCCTTCGCAGCACCGCACGATCAACGAGATGGTGGCCGAGGCCTGGCCCATCTCGCTCTCCATCGCCATCGGCGCCTTCATCCTGTGGATGATCGTCGGCGTGGGCGGAGGCATCATCGCAGCCCTGAACAAGGGCAAATGGCAGGACCGAGCCATCGTCGGATCGGCCCTTGTCGGGTTCTCGCTCCCCACCTTCTTCGTCGGCCTTGTTCTGCTGACCTTCGTCGCCATCAAGTGGGGCCTCGTGCCCATCCCGAACTACGTGCCCTTCACGGAGAACCCGTGGCGCTGGGCACAGAACCTGATCCTGCCCTGGATCACCCTCGCCTTCTTCTTCGCCGCCAGCTATGTGCGGCTCACCCGCGCCTACATGATCGAAACCATGAGCGAGGACTACATCCGCACGGCCAACGCCAAGGGCGTTGCCAAGTGGGCGGTCATCTTCCGCCACGGCCTGCGGGCGGTCCTCACCCCGATCGTCACGGCAGCAGGCCTCGACCTCGGCGGCCTGCTCGGTGGTGCGATCATCACGGAAAGCGTGTTCTCGATGCACGGCCTTGGCTACCTCGCGGTGCACTCGGTGACCACCATGGACCTGCCAACGATCGTCGCCCTCGTCATGATCGTCTCGACGTTCATCGTCCTGGCCAACATGGTGGTGGACATCGCCTACGGCTTCATCGACCCGAGAGTGAAACTGAGCTGATGAGCCCCTTCCTTCGCGTCACCGACCTCAAGGTTCACTTCCCCACCGACGACGGTGTCGTCCGTGCAGTGGACGGCCTGACCTTCGAACTCGAGAAGGGCCAGACCCTCGGCATCGTCGGGGAGTCCGGTTCCGGCAAGTCGGTCACCTCGCTGGCCATCATGGGCCTGCACCGCGGTTCGCGGGCGAGGCTGAGCGGCGAGGTGGAGCTCGACGGCCAGGACCTGCTGAAGATCTCGGACGAGGAACTGCGCAGCCTGCGTGGCCGCAAGATGGCGATGATCTTCCAGGATCCGCTGTCGGCGATGCACCCGTACTACACGATCGGCCAGCAACTGGTCGAGGCCATCCAGGTGCACGAGAAGGTTGCCAAGAAGGCGGCCCGCACCAAGGTCATGGACATGCTGGGACGGGTCGGCATCCCGAACCCGAACAAGCGGATCGACCAGTATCCGCACGAGTTCTCCGGCGGCATGCGGCAGCGGGCCATGATCGCCATGGCACTGATCAACGACCCGGAACTGCTCATCGCAGACGAGCCGACGACCGCCCTCGACGTCACCGTCCAGGCCCAGATCCTCGACCTGATGCGCGACCTGCAGGACGAGTTCGGCTCGGCGATCATCATGATCACCCACGACCTCGGCGTCGTTGCCGAGATCGCTGACGACGTCCTCGTGATGTACGGCGGCAAGTGCGTCGAGTACGCAGAGGTGGACAGCGCCTTCCACCAGCCCGACCACCCCTACACCTGGGGCCTGCTCACCTCGATGCCGCGTCTCGACCGGCTCAAGCAGGATCGCCTGCTCCCGATCGCCGGCAACCCGCCGTCGCTCATCAACCTTCCGCCCGGCTGTGCGTTCCACCCCCGTTGCGCGTTCCGCGATTCCGCTCCCTGCGCGTGCGACGAGATCGTCCCCGACCTGCTCGAGTCCTACCCGAAGCACGACTCCCGCTGCCACATCCCCGTCGCCAAACGCGCTGAGCTGTTCGCGAACGTCATCGCCCCGAGGCTGTAGGAGTAGCCGTGAGCCTGCTGACCGTTACTGACCTGAAGAAGTACTTCCCCACCTACAACACCAAGCTCGTCCGTTCCGAGGGCGCCCCGGTCAAGGCCGTGGACGGCCTGACGCTCAGCCTCGAGCCCGGCGAGACGCTCGGCCTCGTCGGCGAGTCCGGCTGCGGCAAGTCGACGGCAGGGCGCACGATCCTGAAGCTCCTCGAACCGACCGGCGGAAAGATCGAGTTCGAGGGCCGCGACGTCACCAACGCCAAGGGTGAGGAACTGCGGAAGCTGCGCCGTGAGCTGCAGATGGTGTTCCAGGACCCGTACGGCTCGCTGAACCCGCGGCACCCGGTGGGCGCCATCATCGCCGCACCGTTCGAGATCCAGGGCGTGAAACCCGAAGGCGGCGTGAAGAAGGCCGTCCAGGAGTTGATGGAGCGCGTCGGACTCAACCCCGAGCACTACAACCGGTACCCGCACGAGTTCTCGGGAGGCCAGCGGCAGCGCATCGGGGTGGCCCGCGCCGTTGCCCTGAAGCCGAAGCTCGTGGTCTGCGACGAGCCGGTCTCCGCGCTCGACGTGTCCATCCAGGCACAGGTCATCAACCTGCTCGAGGACATCCAGAAGGAACAGAACCTCGCCTACATCTTCATCGCCCACGACCTGTCGGTGGTGCGTCACATCTCCAACCGCGTGATGGTGATGTACCTGGGTCACACGATGGAGATGTCGGACCGCATCGGCCTGTACGAGCGCCCGATGCACCCCTACACCCAGGCGCTGATGTCGGCCGTGCCGGTGCCGGAGCCCCGTCGCGACCGCGAGCGGATCCTGCTCACCGGTGACCTGCCCAGCCCGCAGAACCCGCCGTCGGGCTGTGTGTTCCGCACCCGCTGCCCCTACGCCCAGGAGCGTTGCGCTGCGGAGATCCCGCTGCCGATCGAGCTCGAGCCCGGCCACATCGTCGCCTGCCACTTCCCGGCCATCCGCACCGTCATCTGAACCAACCGAACCGTCCCCGCAGTTCGTGAACTGCGGGGACGGTTCCTTTTCGTTCACTCCCGTGGAGCTACTCCGGCAGCCCGTCCCGGTCGGCCCATTCCAGCAGCGTGTCGAGGCGGTGCGCCACGTCGTCGATCCCTGCGTGCGGGTCGCCGGTCTTCGCGAACCTCGCGGGGACGGTGGCCAGGGTCAGCTCCTTCGGTGCGATGTCGGCGAGCTCGTCCCAGCTGAACGGCGTCGACACCGTGCCGTCCGGCACCCCGCGGACGGACCAGGCGCTGGCGATCGTGTGGTCGCGGGCGTTCTGGTTGTAGTCGACGAAGACGTGCTCGGGGTCGCGGTCCTTGCGCCACCAGGTGGTGGTGACGTCATCCGGCAGCCGGCGCTCCACCTCACGGGCGAACGCCAGCGCGGCACGCCGCACCTGGCTGAAGCCCCACTCGGGAACGATGCGGACGTAGACGTGCAGACCGTTGCCGCCGGAGGTCTTCGGGAACCCTGCGATGCCGAGTTCGGAGAGCACCTCATGGGCGACCTCCGCTGTCCGGCGGACGCGCTCGAACCCCGCCTTGGGCATGGGGTCGAGGTCGATGCGCCACTCGTCCGGCTTCTCCACGTCCGCGCGGCGCGAGTTCCAGGGGTGGAACTC
Organism: uncultured Actinomycetota bacterium; assembly: GCA_963773595.1. Lineage (GTDB taxonomy): Bacteria > Actinomycetota > Actinomycetes > Propionibacteriales > Propionibacteriaceae > Propionicimonas. Next base: position 266,433 of record CAVZBQ010000004.1, on the reverse strand, counting down.
GACGGTGGCCATCTGCACGGCCCAGATCACCGCCCCCAGCTCGGTGACGCACAGCTCGTCGGCCGTGCGGCCGTAGCGCGGGAAGTACACCTTGACGGTCTCCACCCACGGCGGCGCTCCGGACGGTAGCCGCTTCTGGTGCACCTTCTCCCCCGCAAGGCCGGAAGGGAACCGGTGCAGCATGCAGGGCCGCTCCCGCAGCGCCCGGACGATGCCGTCCCCGACGGAGAGGTAGTAGTTGGCGAGGTCGAGCTTCGTCCAGCCCTTCGCCGGGAAATACACCCGTTCCGGGCTGGTCAGCCGCACCACGCGCGGGCCCACCTCCAGCTCAACCGGTTCGCCTGCAGCCTCCGCCATGGCGCCAAGCTACCCGCAGGTGTGCGAACGGTCGAGGGCTCAGGACGCCGTGATCAGGTGGTGGAAGTGCGCCACCCGTCGCGCCGTCGCACCGCCCGGCGACCATTGCTCGATGGCTGCGCACGACGTCGCCATGCCCCACCGCGCGGCCTCGGCGAAGTCGAGGCCAGCCTCGAGCCGCGACACCAGGCCACCGAGGAAGGCGTCGCCGGCACCGATCGGGTTCCTGACGTTGACCTTCCGGCCCTGCAGGACGCCCGCGCCGTCCCTTGTCGCCCACGCCAACCCGGCCGAGCCGGCGGTCACGACCACGGAAGCGATCCCGCGCTCGTGCAGGCCGGCGGCGGCACCGGCAGCGCGGGCGAGGGCGTCGTCACCGACCCCCGTCGCCTCGGGTGAGGTCTCGCCGGTGAGGATCGCCTCTGCCTCTGCGAGGTTCGGCGTGATCAGGGCCGGCAACGCTGGCCCGCGCAGGGCGAGCGGCATCCACACGGGTCCGGTGTCCAGGGCAAGGCGGGCGCCGGTGGCCGCGATCGCCGCCACCAGCCCTGCCAGAGCCTCCGGCCCCACCCCGGGTGGGAAGCTCCCGCTGCAGATCACCCAGTCACCCGGACGCAGCCCTGCGATCGACTCCCGGATGAAGTCGTCCCACCTGCCCTCCGAGACGGGTGCACCTGGACCGTTCAGGACGGTCACGCGGCCATCGTCCTCGATCACGATGATCGACTCGCGCACGGCGCCGGAGCAGGGATGGCTGGTCACGTCCATGCCTTCTGCCCGCAGGGTGTCGAGGTACCAGTCGGACCCGCTGGTGGGCAGCAGCACGTGCACCCGCGGCACAGCACCGTTGGCGAGGCACCCGCGGGCGGCGGAGACCGACTTGCCCGCGGGGTAGGCACGGTTCTCCCGCACCCGGTCCACGGTGCCGGGGGCCAGGGTGTCGAGGATCACCAGGCGGTCGATCGTCGGGTTGGGGCAGATCGCCAGCACGCGCAGCCTCCTTCGGATTCACCTGCTCCAAACCTAGCGGCGGCCCGCACCGTCCCTTCAACAAAGTTGTGAGAAACCCGGCGACAACGACGGCCCCGGTCCACCGCGCCTACGATGAGGAGTCCGCCACCCGCCGAGCCAGGGGAACACATGAACATCGCCACTCCCGTCACCGAATCCGGTCAGTCCGCCGCAGCCTGGGGGAAGGCCCACTGGATCGGCGTGGCGACGGTGGAGGACGCCGCAGTGACCGCCTGGCAGGTACACGAGGTCGCGTGGGACGTCTCGCACGACGAGGGCACCCACGGTTCGCACCACGCCCGGATCGTCCGTTTCCTCAAGGAGCACGACATCGCCGCCGTCGTCGTCGATCACATGGGTCCCGGCATGGTCCAGGTGATGCAGACCATGAAGATCCCGGTGCTCCCGGCGAGCCCGGGCGACGCGCAGGCCTCGATCCTCGCCGCCCTGACGGCTGCCGTCTGACCGCTACCTCGCGACGGGATTCGCCCTCGCGTCGCTTTCCGGCGCCACGGGCTCGTCGCGCGCCCTATCCAGTGCAAATCCCGTCGGCAGCACCACGCAGCCGGCCGGATCCAGCCGGACAGCGAGGCGCGTGCGACGGTCGGCGTGGGTCAGGAGCTCGCGCGTCCGCACTCTTCCGACCCCGCTGCCGGGGATGTCAACGCTGAACTCGGTGCCGCCACGACGCGGACGGATGCCCAGCACGGGCACCTCGGTGCCGGTGGGATCGGCCACGAGGCCGTCCGGACCGACGGCGACCACCCCCGCGGGCGTTCCCGGCCAGCCGAGGGACGCAGCCTGGGCCTCGTCAAGGGTGAGCCGGTAGCCGAGGAAGCCGGCCACCTCCGCGTCCACCGGATTGCGCCACAGCGTGGCCGGGTCGTCGACCTGCAGCAGCCGGCCGGCGCCCAGCACCGCGACCCGGTCGGCGATCGCGAAGGCCTCGTCCTGGTCGTGGGTGACGTACAGCGCGGGCGTCCCGGTGGCCTGCAGCGTGGCGTCGAGCACGCCGAGCAGGTGTTCCCGCAGGCCGGTGTCGAGGGCGGACAGCGGCTCGTCCAGCATCAGGAGTCGCGGAGAGGCAGCCAGCGAGCGGGCAAGGGCTACCCGCTGGGCCTGTCCGCCGGACAGCGCCGTCACCGGACGCGGGCCGTAGCCGTCGAGCCCGACCAGTTCCAGCAGCTCGCCCACGCGCCGGTCACGCTCGGCCCGCTCGCGTCCGGCAAGGGCGTAGCCCACGTTGCCCGCGACGGACAGGTGCGGGAACAGCTGGCCGTCCTGGAACATCATGGCGAAGCCGCGTCGGTGCACGGGGACGCTGGTGAGGTCGACCCCGTCCCAGCTGACCGTGCCGGCCGCCAGCGGCTCGAGGCCCGCCACCGCACGCAGCAGCGACGACTTGCCGGAGCCCGACGGGCCGAGTAGCGCGACGACCTCACCGGGCGCGACGTCGAGGGAGACCCCGTCGACGGCGACCGTCGGGCCGTAGCGCACCTCGGCGTCGCGGATCGCCAGTCCGGTCACCACGGGTTCACCTCTCTCGGTCCGATCCACTCGGCCAGCGCCATCACGGTCGCGGTGAGCACTGCCAGCACGACGGATGCTGCCATGGCCATGCCGAAGTTCTCCGCGCCGGGCCGTCCGATGAGCCGGAAGATGACCACCGGAAGGGTCGGACGGTCGGGACGGGCCAGGAACGATGTCGCGCCGAACTCGCCCAGCGAGGTGGCGAACGCGAAGCCGAGGGCCAGCCCGAAGCCGCGCAGGGCGAACGGCAGGTCGATCGTGCGGACGATGCGTCCCGGCCCTGCGCCCAGCGTTGCAGCGGCCTCGTGCAGCCGCGGGTCGATGGCCCGCAGGGTCGGCAGCAGGGTGCGCACGACCAGCGGGAGCGCCACCATGGCCTGGGCGATGGGGATCAGGGCCCACGACGAACGCAGGTCGAAGGGTGGCCGGTTGAGGGTGATCAGGAAGCCGAAGCCGACGGTGACCGCCGAGACGCCGAGCGGCAGCATGAACACCGCATCCAGCGTTCGCAGCCTGCGACGGCCCTGCGCAGAGACCGGACGCCGGGACAGCACGTAGCTGAGCAGCAGGCCGAGGAACAGCGCGATGGCTGTCGCCGCTGCTGCTGTCGCCAGCGAGTTCGCCAGCGACTGCCAGACGCTCACCGTCAACTGGCCGCCCGTCCCCGACAGCGCGAAGTAGTTGCCGAGCCCGAGGCCTGAAGTGGTCTGGAACGAGCGCCACACCAGGCTGGCCATCGGGGTGACCAGCAGGCCCAGCACCACGACAGCTGTGAGCACGGCCGACGCCGTGTCCGCGCGACTCAGCGGGGCGTCGGTGGGATTGCCGGACAGGCGCAGGGCACGCTCCTGGCGGGCGCGGGTTGCCCCGGCGACGATCAGGGTCGCGCTGACCACAACGAGTTGCAGGATCGACAGGGCTGCCGCTGCCTGCAGGTCGAGGAGCTGCGTGGTCTGGTACCAGATCTCGGTCTCGATGGTGCCGTAGCTCGCCCCGCCGAGCACCAGCACGACCCCGAAGGCCGAAGCGCAGAACAGGAAGACCAGCGCGGCTGCGGACGCGATCGCCGGCGCCAGGGCTGGCAGGGTCACGGTGGCGAGGACGCGGACGCGGCCAGCCCCCAGCGTCCGGGCTGCGTCCTCGGCACGCGGGTCAAGTCGGGACCACAGGGCGCCGACCGTGCGCACCACCACCGAGTAGTTGAAGAACACCAGCGCCGCGACGATCGCCGTGAACGACTCCTGCAGCCCGAGGAAGCCGAGCGGCCCGTGGGTGGAGAGCAGCGACTGGAAGGCCACCCCCACGACGACGGTGGGCAGGACGAAGGGGACGCTGACCACAGCACGCAGCAGCCGGCGTCCGGGGAAGCGCCGGCGGTACAGCAGGTGCGCACCCGGGACCCCCAGGAGCACCGCGACGGCCGTGCCGGCCACGGCCTGGCCGAGGGTCTGCCCCACGATCCGCCAGGTGCGTGGCGCGGCGAGTACCTCACGGATGCCGTCGAGGGTGAACACGCCGTCGTCGACGAAGCCACGGACGACCAGCGCAGACACGGGCCACGCGAAGAACACCGCAAGGAACGCCACCGGCAGCGCAGCAGCAAGCACCCACACCACCGGGCGTCCGCCCACCCCGCCCGGACCGAATTGGGGACGGTTCCCAATTCGGTCCAGGGAGAGCACTCGGCCCGGGGTGGTCATGCTCAGCCGACGACCGTGGCCGTCCAGGCCTTGATCCAGGCGTCGCGACCGGCGGCGAGGGCGTCGATGGACACCTCGATCGGGTCGCTGACGACGGCTGCGTGCTTGACCCAGTCGGCGGGCAACTTCACCTCGGGGTCAACCGGGTTCATGTACATCTGCTCGGGAATCTCCGCCTGCACCTTCGGCGACAGCATGAAGTCGACGAACTTGCGTGCTCCGACCTCGTTCTGGGCCCCGGCGAGGACGGCCGCGTACTCGACCTGACGGAAGCAGGTGCGGGTCAGGGCCTCCGTTGCCGGCTCGTAGGCGGGGGAGGTGTTGTAGGACACGACGAGCGGACGGTCACCCTTGCCGGACGAGCCGGAGAACTCGACGGTGTAGGCCTCCGTCCAGCCCTTCACGACCTTGACGCCGTTGGCCTTCAGCGCCGTCCAGTAGTCGAGGTAGCCGGGGTCGCCCTTCTGGCCGACGGTGGCAGCGAGGAACGCGAGGCCGGGCGAGGACGTGGCCGGGTTCTCCACAACGAGGAGGTCCTTGTACTCGGGCTTCACCAGGTCGTCGAGCGTTTCCGGGACGGCGAGCTTGTGCGCCTTGAACCAGCCGTTGTCGGCGTTCAGGCAGACGTCCCCGTAGTCGACGGGGGTCAGCGAGTCCTTGTCGTCCGCGGCATAGGCCGCCGCGCCGGCCGGCAGTGCCGGCGAGGCGTACGGCTTCACCACGCCCTCGGAGATGGCCCGTCCGGCGAAGGTGTTGTCGATGCCGTAGACCACGTCGCCGAGCGGCGCGTCCTTCGTGAGCACCAGCTGGTTCACCATGGTGCCGACGTCGCCGGGAGCGACGAACTTCACGTCGTAGCCGGAGGACGCCTTGAACGAGGCGATGGTGGCGTCGCTGAGGGCGAACGAGTCGTGGGTGATGACGGTGAGGGTCTTGCTCTCCGTGGGTGCCGCCGGCGTGGTGGCAGGGCCCGGGCTGCCGGTAACAGCAGCAGGGCCGCTGCAGCCGGCCAGCAGGACGGCGCTGAGCGCCACCGCTGCGATTCGATGTGACATTGCTTTCCTCCAAATGGCTCGGAGGGCCCGGGAATGGTCCCGGGGAGAAAATCCCGACTCCCTACGCCGGTGCTAACCGGATCAGGTTCGAGGGTCTGCGGCTGCCCGCACTCTCAGCGCCGTGGCGCTCCCCTGTCTTCGCTCAACGCTAGCACTCGCCCACGCGCGGACCCCGCGCCCGCCAGCCGCGCGCCGCGATGCTGGAAACCGGACAGAAGTGGTGGTCGAATAGCGGTACTGCCTACTGAGGAGACCCGATGATCCGCCCGTTCTACCTTTCCGGTGTGCCCACCCTGGGGGAGGGGAGCTTCGAGGTCAGGTCACCGTTCGACGGCAGCCTGGTTGCGGAGGTGTCGCGTCCGACCGCTGCCCAGGCGGAGCAGGCCGTTGCCGACCTCGACGCCGTGTTCGCCGAGGCCCAGGCATTGCCGGCCCACGTGCGGGCTGCAGCGCTGGACCACATCAGCAGGCGGCTGGCCGAGCGCACGGACGAGATCGCTGCCCTGATCACTGCGGAGAACGGCAAGCCGCTGATGTGGGCGAAGTCGGAGGTGGGACGCGCGGTGTCGACCTTCCGCTGGGCGGCGGAGGAGGCCCGCCGCTTCGCCGGCGACCTGATGCGGCTGGACACCGAACCGACCCAGACCGGACGGATGGCGCTGGTGCGCCGGTTCCCGCGCGGGCCGGTGCTGGCGATCAGCCCGTTCAACTTCCCGCTCAACCTCGTCGCCCACAAGGTGGCTCCGGCGATCGCCGTCGGCGCGCCGATCCTCGTCAAGCCGGCCCTGAAGACTCCGCTGTCTGCCCTCGTGCTCGCGGAGATCGTTGCCGAGACCGCCCTGCCGCCGCGGATGCTGTCCGTGCTGACCATCGGCCATGCCCAGATGGAGCCGCTGGTCACCGACCCGCGGCTGCCGGTGATCTCCCTCACCGGCTCCGACGCCGTCGGCGAGCAGCTGCGCGCGTCCGCTCCCCAGAAGCACGTGATCACCGAGCTCGGCGGCGATGCTGCCGTGATCGTCGAGCCCGACTGGCCCGACCTCAAGGCGGCCGCGGCCCGCATCGGCCTGTTCGGCTGCTACCAGGCGGGGCAGTCCTGCATCGGCGTCCAGCGCGTGCTGGTGCACACCTCGATCGCTGAGAAGTTCACGGCGGAACTGGTCACTGCCATGGAAGCCCTGCGCCAGGGCGACCCGACCGACCCCGAGGTGCAGGTGGGCCCGGTGATCGACGCGAAGGCCGCCGAACGCATCACCGACTGGGTGTCGGACGCGACCGGGAAGGGCGCCCGCCTGCTCACCGGCGGCACGGCGGACGGCACGATGCTCGCCCCCACCCTGCTGGCCGACGTGCCCGCTGACGCCATCATCGCCGACAACGAGGTGTTCGGGCCGGTGCTCACCGTCACCACCTACGACACCATCGAGGAGGCGTTCGCGAAGGTGAACTCGTCCCGCTACGGCCTGCAGGCCGGGGTGTTCACCACGCAGCTGACAACGGCTTTCGCCGCCCACCGCGAGCTCCAGGTGGGAGGCGTCATCATCGGTGACGTGCCCACCTTCCGCGCCGACCAGATGCCGTACGGCGGCTGGAAGGCCTCCGGCAGCGGACGCGAGGGCGTGGCCTCCGCCATGGAGGACCTGACCGACGCCCGCGTCCTCGTGCTGACCGGCCTGCCGCTCTAGGCGACAGCCCCGAACGGAATCGGGGACGGTTCCTTTTCCGTTCAGCTGGGCCGCCCGGCGGCGGCCGCTGAACGGAAAAGGAACCGTCCCCGTTTTTCACCGGCATCAGCGGCGATTTGTGCCAGTCTTGGGCGCATGACTGCGCAGTCCGAGGCCGTTGAGAAGATCAAGACCGGCTACACGTTCACGACCCCGTCCATCGACCTGGGCGTGCTGATGGTGGACGGGACGCCCGACACCGACGTCCGGGTCCGGTTGTCGCTGTCGATGCTGAACCGGCACGGCCTCGTCGCCGGTGCCACCGGCACCGGCAAGACCCGCACCCTGCAGCTGCTCGCGGAGGCGATCTCCCGCGCGGGGGTGTCGGTCTTCGCTGCAGACATCAAGGGCGACCTCTCCGGCATCGCCATCCCCGGCCAGCCGAGCGAGAAGCTGCTCGCCCGCACGCAGAAGATCGGCCAGGACTGGAAGCCCGCCGGCTGCCCCACCGAGTTCTACGCCCTCGGCGGCCAGGGCACCGGGGTGCCGCTGCGCGCCACCGTCTCCTCGTTCGGCCCGATCCTGCTGAGCAAGGTGCTGGGCCTCAATGAGACCCAGGAGTCCAGCCTCGGGCTGGTCTTCCACTACGCCGACACCGAGGGCCTGCCACTGCTCGACCTGGCCGACCTGAAGGAAGTGCTGCTGTACCTGACGAGTGACGAGGGCAAGCTCGAGCTCAAGGAGCTCGGCGGGTTGTCGTCGGCGACGGTCGGGGTCATCCTGCGCACGCTGGTCACCCTGCAGACCCAGGGCGCGGACGAGTTCTTCGGGGAGCCGGAGTTCGACACCCGCGACCTGATCCGCACCTCCGCGGACGGCAAGGGCGTCATCTCGCTGCTGGAGCTGCCGAACCTGCAGGACCGTCCGCAGATCTTCTCGACCTTCCTGATGTGGGTGCTGGCCGACCTGTTCCACGACCTGCCGGAGATCGGTGACGTCGACATTCCCAAGCTCGTGTTCTTCTTCGACGAGGCGCACCTGCTGTTCGACGGCGCGTCGAAGGCCTTCCTCGACGCGATCGCGCAGACCGTCCGGCTGATCCGTTCCAAGGGCGTCGGCATCTTCTTCGTGACCCAGTCCCCCACCGACGTGCCGGACAACGTCCTTGCCCAGCTCGGCTCCCGGGTGCAGCACCAGCTGCGGGCGCACACGCCGAACGACGCGAAGGCGCTGAAGGCCACCGTCCAGACCTACCCGACCAGCCAGTACGACCTGGCAGAGACGCTGCAGTCGCTCGGTATCGGCGAGGCGATCGTGACCGTCCTCAACCCGGACGGCGCCCCCACCCCGGTCGCCTGGACGCGGATGATGGCGCCCGCGGGTTCGATGGGTGCGATGCCGGCCGACTGGCTCGCCAACGGGGTGGCCTCCTCTGCGATGCAGGCCAAGTACGGCCAGGACCTCAACCGCGACTCCGCCTACGAGATGCTGGCGCGCAAGCTCGAGGCCGGTGCAGCCAGGGCACAGGAAGAGGCGGACGCCAAGGCGCAGGCCAAGGAGCAGGCGGCTCAGGACAAGGCTGACGCCGCACAGGAGCGGGCATCCGCCCCGCGGACCTCTACGAGGACCTCCTCCCGTCCGGCCCCCAGGTCGGGCGTCGAGCGGGTGCTGGGCTCAGCGACCTTCTGGAACCAGGTCATCCGGGTCGGCGGCCAGGTCGTCCGCACCATGTGGGGCACAGCCCAGCGCTGACCACGCCGTCTGGCGTGGCATGGGGGACGGTTCCCCTTTCCCGCCACGACCGGTCAGGCGAGTTCCTCCAGCGGGACGGAGGGGTCGGCGAGCTTCTCGCGTGACACCACCGTGCGCTCCCTGATCAGCGTCTGGACGGCGTCGATGGTGTCCCACATGTTGACGTGCATGCCGGCGAGCACCCTCACCCCTTCGCCCTCGGGCACAACCCAGAACGCCATGAACTCGTTGCCGGCCGTGTCGCCGCGGACGACCAGCTCGCTGTCGGTGTCACGCGGCACGTAGCCCGCGTACTCCAGCCCGGCGTCGTACTGGTCGGAGAAGAAGAACGGCACCGGGTCGTAGGTCACGTCGACCCCTGCCATCGAACGGCCCGCCGCGAGCCCGGAGTCGTTGGCGTTGGCCCAGTGCTCCACGCGCACGTGGCGTCCCAGCAGGGTGCTCTCCCAGTTCGCCACATCGCCGGCCGCCCAGATGCCGGGGATGCTGCTGCGCAGCGCTGCGTCCGTCACCACCCCGTTGTCGAGCTGCACGCCGGCGGTCTGTGCGAGCGTCGTCTCCGGCTGGATGCCGACGCCGACCACCACCGTTGTCGCGGCGATCGTGTCGCCGTCCTTCGTCGTCACGCCGGTGACGTGGTCGTCGCCGGTGAAGCCGGCAACGCCCGTGTTGAGCCGCACGTCGACACCGTTGGCGCGATGGAAGCCGGCGAACCAGCCGCCGATCCGTTCCCCCACCACCCCCACCAGCGGGGCGGCCTGCGGCTCGATGATCGTGACCGTGCAGCCGTGGTGGCGCGCGGCAGCAGCCACCTCGAGCCCGATCCAGCCGGCGCCGACGATCACGACGTCCCCGCCGGCGCGCAGCTGCTCGAGCAGGGCAAGCGACTCGTCCATGGTGCGCAGATAGTGCACGCCGGGCAGGTCGCCGCCGGGCACGTCGAGTCGCCGGACGACGGAGCCGGTGGCCAGCAGCAGCCGGTCCCACGGGAGTGCCGAACCGTCGGCGAGGGTCACCGTGTGCTGGTCGACGGAGATCGCCGTGGCCGGCATCCCCAGGCGCAGGGTGACCCACTCCGCGCGGTACCAGCCCTCGGGGTGTGGGAACGCCACGTCGGCCTCTGCCTTGCCCTGCAGGACGTCCTTCGACAGCGGTGGACGCTCGTAGGGCACATGGGCCTCCGCACTGACCACGGTGATCGCGCCCTCGCGGTCGTGCTCGCGGATACCTTCCACAGCGCGGGCAGCGGTCAGGCCGCCGCCGATGATCACGTACTGCACAACGTCGTCGTCGCTCATGCCCCTACTCTGCCCCGCCCCTCAAGGGGTGGCGGGAAAGGGAACCGTCCCCAGGTTCGCGCCAACCGGCGCGGTGAACCGAACCAGGAACCGTCCCCGGGTTCGGGTCAGCTGATCTTGATGCCCCAGATGCGGCGGGCGTAGGACGCGACGACGATCATGTTGCCGTAGACCGCCGGCGAGGCCTCGGTGTTCTTGCCGAGGCTCAGGGTCGACAGGTCGGCACCGGTGTTCGGGTCGAACAGGTGCATGGTGCCGCCGGAATCGGTGACGATGCCGTAGGCCTTGCCGGTCGTCGACGTGATCTGCACCGGCGAGCTCCAGGAGTACCGCTTCAGGTGCCGCTTCCAGACCAGCGCGCCGGTCTTGCGGTCGAGGGCAACCATGTCGCCCTGGGTGAGGCTCGAGGTCTTCGACACGTTGAAGATGATCAGGTCGGAGATCTCACCGGTGCCGAGCAGCGGGGTGGCCAGCAGCCCGCCGTTGTTGGGCTGGTCGTTGAGGGTCGGCACCTTGTACTCCCAGACCAGCTGTCCGGTGAGCGCATTGATCTTGCGCAGGTTGGTGACCTGCTCCGCGCCGCTCGCCGGCGTCCGCTTGTCGAGGGTGTTGCCGTGGTAGAGGAAGACACCGTCCGGCGTCTGCTCGAGAACCATGGACGCGTCGGAGTCATCGCCGACATCGCGGACCCACACCACGGCCATCGTGTTGGCGTCCCAGCAGATCAGGTTGCCGTCGTTGTCGGAGGCGAACATCAGGTTGCGGTAGGCAACGGCGGAGGACTCGATGCCGAACTTGTGGCTGGACGGCGTCCGGTACTCCATGCGGGTGAGCTGCGGGTCGACGCTGACGGTCTTGGCCGCCGGGTCGAACTTCGCGTTCAGCTTGGCCTTGTAGACGATGCCGTTCTCGCCCGGCTCGATCAGCGTGTCGGACGCGGCGTTGACCAGCGCGGAGGAGTCGAAGGCGCCCCAGTCCTTGCGTGGCGCTGCCGGATCGGAACCCGACCAGCCGGCCACCTGCTTGTTCTGGATCAGGTCGAAGATCCGGTACTGCCAGGGGCAGTTCACGCCGTCCATGTCGTTGAGGCCCTGCCCGGTGTACAGCAGCGGGTAGCCACGCGGGTCGATCGAGCCGGTGCCCTTGTAGCCGCAGCCGGTGGCGATCGGGTCCCTTGTCTGCTTGCCGGTCGCCAGGTCGAGGCGGTAGATCACGCCGGTGAAGGTGGGGTACACCACCTCGGTGAAGTTGGGGTCGTTCGCGAACTCGTCCGCGTAGCCCATCGCCTTGCGGGTGGCTTCTGGCCAGTGGACGAGCAGCGGCTGCCCCGTCCAGCCGGCGCCGGGCCAGTAGGACCCGTCACCGCGCACCTCGCCGGTGTCCTGGGTCCAGGCCACCTGCAGCTTGGCGTCCTTGACCTCCGCGGTGCCGTAGGCGGGCGCGCTGCGGGCGTTGTTGCCGCGGAACACCAGGACGCCCGGCACCTGGGTGTAGGTCTCAGGGTCGCCGAACGCGACGGTGTCGCCCGGCTTGTAGTCCTTCACCGGCTGCCCGTTCGCATCGACGACGCGCCACGTGAAGTCGCCGGGAGCGTCGGTCATGGCGTTGGTCGTCCAGCCGTCGGCGTTCGGTGTCGCCGCCCGGTAGGCCGGGACGCTGGCCAGCGGCAACGCGAGCCGCGCCGGGTCGGTCTCCGGACTGAAGGTGGGGGTCGTGACTGCCGTTGGCTGGTTGGGACGCGTGCCCGCCGTCACCGGTCCGTCAGGGATCGCGCAGGCTGCGAGGCCGAGAACGAGGGAGCCGCCCAGCAGGAGCGCCGTCCCGCGACGCCGGGTCAGTCGCCAGCCGGGCGTGCGGGTCTGGTGTGTGCTCATCGCCAGCGAGTCTAGGCGTCGCCGCTGTGACCTCATGGGACGGCTGGCCGCCACGGGCTCAGGACGGGGCGGCCGTGGCTGGTGAGTCGGGGCGACCGCTGAGCAATTGGAGCTCCTCGTCGACGTAGGGGTCGTCCTCTTCTGCCGCCAGCAACTCCGCCTTGAGTTCGCGCTGGATCGCCAGCGCCTCCCCCGTCCGGCCGAGGTTGCGCAGTGCCCAGGCCACCATCCAGCGGGCGATCCGCACGTCGCCCACCTTCCCCATCACCTGACGTGCGGCGAGCGCCTGCTCGAACACGACCAGCGCCGTCTGCCACTCCCCGGCGTCGGCGTGGGTCATGCCGAGGTTGTTCAGCAGGGACGCCTCCCAACGGCGGGCGGCGGGATCGCTCGAAGCCCTGGCGACCTCGAGGGCTTCGTCCAGCAGTGCTTCCTGCTCCTCGGCAGGGACGACGAGCGCGACCATGTGCAGCGCGTCGACGAGGAGGGCGTCCTTGCCGCCACGGCGGGCCTCCCCGACGGCGGCATCGAAGAAGGGACGCGCCTCGTCGGGCCTGCCCGACGAGCGGAACAGCCGTCCGCGCTCGAGGGCGACCCTCGTGCTCACCTCGGCGTCGACGCTGGGGGCTTCGTCGGGCTCAGCCACCATGGAGGGCTCCCCCAGCACCTGGTCGAGGGTGTCATGGGCTTCGGCGAAGCGGTCCTGCAGGCCGAGCGCGCGGGCAACCTGGGTCAGCAGCACCAGGCGGTCTGCTCCGGTCGCATCAGCGGCCGCCTCACGGAACCGCTGTTCGGAGCCTGCCGCGTCGTCGAAGTCCCACAGGGGCGCCGGATCGATCATGCGGCCAATCCTTCCAGACCGCCTCCGGCGCCTAGGTGTTCCGCCAGGTACAGACGGCCTGCATCCCGCGAAGTCCGCTCTGCTCGGACAGAACGGTGACCCCGTCGGCGGAGACGATCTTGCACCCGACCGTTGCCGCCGGATCCGGGCTCATCCCCAGTGGGCCGACCGAGACCGTCACCTGGTCCCCGGCCGCAACGGTGGTCATCCAGTAGGTGTTGCGATTGTCGCCGGACGCTTCGAGCGTGTCAGAGCTGCTGCCGGTCGAGGTCAGAGCGGTCACCGTTGCCGTGGTGTAGGCGGCACTGCCCACGACCTTGACCTGCACAGGCCCTGCCTTGGGCCGGGTCGCGGTGAACCAGCCGAACGCGCAGACCGCTGCGACCACAACAGCAAGGGCCAGCAGCACGGCGAGGACGATCACCATCGGCTGAGCCTTGGTCGCGGGCGGGGCCGCCGGTGGTGGAGGTGGGGCCACAGGGGTGGTCATGGCGGGTCCTCTCGCGGTAGTCCTGAGGCGAACCTAGAGGAACGAATGCCCACGCGTGGCGAATTACGAACGCTAGCCTGCTTGCATGCGACGTGTGGCGGCCCTGCTGGTGAGGAGCCTGCTGCTGGTCGTTGGGGTGGCCTTCACAGCCAACGCGGCCTGGCTGGCAGTGACGGCCAACCTCACCGTCGGCACGGCCATGGTTGCCCTGCTGGGGCTCGGCTTCCTCGCCTACGGCATCTGGTTCGACCGTCTCCGGCGGCTGACGGGTCCTCACGGCCGTCGCCGTCGTGCTGGTGCTGGCCGTTCTGGTGCTCTCCAGCTTCCTGACCAGCTACGGGACCGACGACAACGTCACCTACAACGAGAACGCTGTCATCGTGCTCGGCGCGGCCGTCCACGGACGCGAGCTGTCCAACACCCTGGCGGGCAGGCTCGCAGTAGCTGTGGACTACCACCATCGCAGCCCCTCGGCCCTCATCGTCGTCTCCGGCGGCCAGGGCCTCCAGGAGGACATCCCCGAAGCCGTCGCCATGCGGCAGTACCTGCTCGACCACGGCGTCCCCGACGACCACATCATCGTCGAGGACCGCTCGACCTCGACGGAGGAGAACTTCCGCGAACTCCCGTGAGCTCCTCGACCAGCGCCTCACGCCGGGGTACCGCGTCGCGTTCGTCACCGACGAGTTCCACGTCTACCGGGCCAGCCGCATCGCCGCTGCCGCAGGGCTCAGCGCGACGCACGTCTCCAGCCGCACGCCGTGGTACTTCTGGCCGGCGAACTACCTGCGCGAGAGCCGTCGCCGTCGTGCTCAACTGGCTGGGTCACTGAGGCTGGCTAGGCTGGTCGGCATGCTGCCGACGTTGCACAGCGAGCGCCTCACCCTGCGTCCCTGGACGCCGGGGGACGCGGAAGCGGTCTTCGACCTGTACTCGCGCTGGGAGGTGATGCGCTACCTCGGCACGAACCCGACGGTGATGACCGAACCCGCGCAGGCCGAGGAGAAGATCGCGGCCTGGAGCGCCTTCCCCGGACCGTTGCACGGCGTGTGGGCGATCGTCCCGACCGGGGAGGACCGGCCGGTCGGCACTGCCCTGCTCAAGCTCCTGCCCCACAGCGGCAGCAAGGCCCCTTCCGCGGACACGGAGGTGGGCTGGCACCTCCATCCCGACGCCTGGGGGCACGGGTACGCCACCGAGGCCGGCGGACGCCTGCTGGCCCACGCGTGGTCGCACGACCTCGCGCAGGTCTTCGCGGTCACCTATCCGGAGAACGCGCCGTCGCAGGCGGTGTGCCTGCGACTGGGCATGGCGCCCCTGGGCATGACCGACAGCTACTACGACATCACCTGCGCGCTGTTCCGGGCCGAACGGCCGAGCTGAGCGGACTTCGTCCCTTCGGCAGGCTCCGGACAGGCAAGGGTCAGCCGGTGAGGGGCTACTGGCCCGTGCGCCCGTCGATGCACTCCCGCAGCAGGTCGGCGTGGCCGACGTGCCGGGCGTACTCCTCCACGAGGTGGACGATGATGTCGCGGACCTCCGTCGGCTCGCCGTGCACATCGACGAGGCTGTCCAGGTCGAGGGTCGCGTAGACCTCCCGGGCATGCGCCGTCTCGCGCCGCCAGGACTCCCAGGCGTCGGCCACCACCGCATCGTCTGCGACAGCCTCGTTGAAGTCGAGGTCCGGGTCCTCCTCCGTCCGGTACAGCCTCGGCAGCTCGATGTGCCCCTCCAGGACCCGGCGGGTCCAGCTGTGCTCCACCCGCGCCAGGTGGCGCACGAGACCGAGCAGCGACAGCGTGGACGGCGGCACAGAGCGGGTGGCCAGCTGGACGGCGCTGAGGTCGCTGCACTTCAGCTCGAAGGTGAGCCGGTAGTGGTCGAGGTAGGTGGCCAGCACAGCCCTCTCGCCGCGCCCGTAGTCGATGGCCGTCCTGGGATCGCTGGCCGGGTCGGTCCACAAGCCGGAGGAGTTCATGGCACGACCCAACCAGTAGCGAGGGCGACGGGCAAGCACGGGACGCGATCCTTTTGGGCTCAGCCGACCGCAGGGGCGTTGATCGATAGCTTTGCCCCGTGGATCCCACCAACATCGCGCTGCACGCGCTCGGCGTCGACCTCGTCGGCGTCGGCGTCCGCCTGATCGCCCTGCTGGTGATCCCGGTCAACCGGCGCCCGTCGTCCGCGATGGCCTGGCTGCTGGCGATCTTCCTCATCCCCTACGTGGGGATCATCGCCTTCCTGATGATCGGCAACCCGAAGCTGCCGAAGCGCCGCCGTGCGCAGCAGCGCGAGATCAACGGCATGCTCGACGTGCTCACCAGGGACACGCCAGAGCTCGAGCTGGAACCCGGCCAGGAATGGGTGGGCTCGATCGCCCGGCTCAACCGCAACCTCGGCTCGCTGCCGATGATCGGCGGCAACGCCGCCACCCTCATCGAGGACTACGAGGACTCCCTGCAGCAGATGGCCGACGGCAGTGGACGCCGCGGAGCACTACGTCCTGTGCGAGTTCTACATCCTCAGCGTCGACGACACCACGAGGCCGTTCTTCGATTCGCTGGAACGCGCGGTGAAGCGCGGGCTGACGGTGCACGTGCTGTTCGACCACATCGGCTCGAGGCGCGTGGCCGGGCTACCGGGCGACGACGCGCCACCTGACCGCGATCGGCGTGGAGTGGCGCCCGATGCTGCCGGTGATGCCGCTGAAGGGCAAGTACCAGCGTCCCGACCTGCGCAACCACCGCAAGATCCTCGTGCTCGACGGCCAGGTCGGCTTCATGGGCTCGCTCAACCTCATCGACCGCAGCTACAACAAGAAGGCCAACATCCGGCGCGGCCTGAAGTGGCAGGAGCTGGTCACCCGCGTCGAGGGCCCGGTGGTGCAGGCCATGAACGCCGTCTTCCTCTCCGACTGGTTCTCCGAGACCGGCGTGATCCTCACCGGCCAGGCCCAGCTCCTCGCTGCCCCGGGCAGCACGGTGGCACGGCTGCCGGTCCTCCGCCCCGGCGACCTCGACTGCCAGGTGGTGCCGAGCGGTCCGGGCTTCGACAACGACAACAACCTGAAGCTGTTCAACTCGCTGCTCTACCAGGCGCGACGTCGGGTCAGCATCACCAGCCCGTACTTCGTGCCGGACGAGTCGCTGATCAGCGCGATCACCACCGCCGCCGAGCGTGGGGTGCGCGGTGGAACTGTTCGTCGGCGAGGTGGCCGACCAGCCGATGGTCTACCACGCGCAGCGCTCCTACTACGAGGTGCTGCTGCGCGCGGGCGTGCGGATCTACCTCTACCCGGCGCCGTACATCCTGCACGCCAAGCACATGACCATCGACGACGACCTCGCGATCATCGGCTCCAGCAACATGGACATGCGCTCGTTCGGGCTGAACCTCGAAGTCACCCTGATGGCCAGCGGACGCAGCTACATCGACGCCATGCGCGACGTGGAGGACCACTACCGCTCGGTGAGCCGCGAACTGACCCTCGAAGAGCACCTGCACCAGGGCATCGTCGACCCGCCTGTTCGACAACCTCGCCCGGCTGACCTCGGCCCTGCAGTAGCTGGACGGGCTTCACGCCTCCGGAATCGCTGCGGCCTCGGCGCTGCCCAGGGCCTGCGACGGCAGCCGCCCGCAGGATCGAGAAGCCTTCCGGGCACAAGCGCGACGGGTGTCGGCGGGCCGCCCTTGTCGAGCCACGCGCCGTCCACCCCGACCAGCAGCGGGGCAGCTTCGAGGCCGATGACGTCGAAGTAGCGGAAACCGAGCCCGTCCGGAAGCGTGCCGGACGGCAGTGGCCGTGCCGGTCTTGCGACAGGCGCTCAGCGCGTCGGCCTGCTCCCGCGTGAGGGTGAAGGACGGATCGGGACGGCCGGAGTACATCGACACCTCCACCTTCGGGAGCTGGACCGCACGGAGCGGGACTGCAGGCCGTCAGCGGAAGCAGGAGGACGGCGAGCAGCCAGGCCGGTCCCGCGCGGTCCATGGCCGGGCTCAGCCCTCGCGCTGCTTCAGGCGCTGCTGCTCGGCGATCACCTCGCGGTAGGAGTTGCGCTCGTGCATCAGCCAGCCGGGCGGGTCGGCCAGCAGTGCGCCGATCTGCTCGGCGTCCAGCGCGTCCTCGATGCCGCCGCGGACGAGACCCGAGCGCGAGACGCCGAGCTTCTGGGCGACGACGTCCCTGCGGGAAGGGTCCGTTGCGTCGCAGTTCGACGAGCCACTCCGGCGGGATCGGAGCGCAGCGCGTCCAGTTCCTCCCGGGTGATCGGCGAGTTCTGGAATTCCGCCGGTGCAGCCGGCAGGTAGATCCCGAGCTTGCTCGCGGCGGTGGCTGGCTTCATGGTCTGGCTCACGTCGGGCAGGATATCTCGTGTGACCTCCTCCGTATACCCTGCATGCGCACGACCGGACAGCCGGCCTCCCCGGATTGCGCATCGGCTTCGTGCCCGGCGTGACCCTCACCAAGTGGCGACGGATCTGGGCCGACCGGCTGCACGCGCGTGCCGCTGGACGTGGTCGAGGTCGCCCAGGCCGAGCAGCGCAGGGCCCTGGTCTCCGGCGACGTGGACATGTGCTTCGTCCGCCTGCCGATCGACACCGAGGGCCTGCACACCATCCCCCTCTACGAGGAGGTGCCGGTGGTCGTCGCCCCGAAGGACCACCCGCTGCCGGCCTTCGAGGACGTCACGCCTTGCCGACCTCGCCGGCGAGACCTTCGTCGCCGACGACGACGAGGCCACGGGCATCGACCGGGTCGCGTGGGGAGCCGGACTCATGATCGTGCCGCTCTCGGTCGCCCGGACGCACAGCCGGCGCGACCTCATCCACCGGCCGGTCACCGACGCGGAGCCGACGACGATCGCGCTGGCCTGGCTGGTCGACAACCCCAACGAGCTGATCGAGGAGTTCATCGGCATCGTCCGGGGCCGGACGGCGAACAGCTCGCGGACGGCAGCCTCACGAGGCTCAGCCAGGGCACCGGAGCCGAAGCCCGCACCGGCGAAGAAGCGTCCACCGGCGAAAGCCGCCCGCGCACCACTGCACGCCCTGCACGGGGCCAGCGCCAGCCGCTGACGCCACCCACTCCCACCGTGAACCGCGGACGGTTCCGTCGGTTCACCTCACGGAGCCGGATGAATCGCGAGATACCGTCCCCGGAGTCGGGTGGTGGGTCAGACGTGGCGTCCGGAGTGGAGGACGGCCTGGTACTGGGCCCGCTCGAAGGTGGACGGGTCGGGCACGGACGCCGCGCTCATCGCGCCACGCAGCTCGTCGAAGCTGGCGTAGCCGTGCTCGTCCATCCACCGCTCGGCCTCGCCGAGGATCTCCGTGACCGCCTCCGGGCCACGGCGCAGCACTGCCGAGGTGGTGCAGGCGACGTTGGCGCCCACGAGCATGGCCTTGATGACCTCCGTGCCGGAGTGGACGCCGGAGGTGCACGCGAGGCTCACCTCGGGCAGCTGGCCGCGCAGGATGCCGAGCCAGCGCAGGGCGAGCCGCTGGTCCTCCGGATCGGAGAGCTCTGCCCGGGCGAAGAGCCGCAGGTCGTCGAGGTCGATGTCGGGGGCGTAGAAGCGGTTGAACAGCACGAGGCCGTCCGCGCCGGCGTCCACGGCCAGCGAGGCGAACTTCGACAGCGCCGAGTAGTACGGCGACAGCTTCACGGTCAGCGGGATGTCGACGGCGATCTTCACGGCCTCGATGGCTGCGAGGTGGGCGAGCTCGACCTCGGCGGCGCCGACGAGCCGGGTTGGCCTCCACCGTGTACAGGTTCAGTTCGAGCGCGTCAGCGCCGGCGTCGGCGAGCTCGGTGGCGTACCGCTGCCAGGAGCCGGGACGGGTGGCGTTCAGGCTCGCGATCACGGGGATCTTGAGCTGGTCCTTCGCCTGCTGCGAGCAGCCGACGGTGACGTCCGGCGCCGAGGTTCGGCTGGTCGAGGTCGGGCAGTGGCCCGCCGGAGAACTCGGCGAAGTCCTCACCGGCCTGCATCATGTCCGCCAGCTGCGGTCTCCTCGTCGACCACCTCCTCCTCGAAGAGGGACGGCAGCACGACCGCGGACGCGCCTGCTGCCTCGAGGGCGAGCAGGGAGTCGATGCGGCCGGTCAATGGCGACGCCGATGCGATCAGCGGTCCGCTCAGAGACAGTCCGAGGTAGCTGGTGCCCATCTGGGGGCTCATGATTCCTCCTTGACCACCGGAAGGGCCCGAACGAGTCCTGCCAGTTGCGAGTAATAGTGCCAGCGTTCGTCGGCATCCGCTTGTGCAAGCAATGCCAATTGCTCAGCTCGTGCCGGATTTGCCCGTCGCCAGCATCGAAAAACGCGTTTCGTTCATCATGAAGTCGCGCACCGGAAGGGTCGGTGCCTTGCTGTCCAGGTGCAGCGGCGAGCCCTCGCGTCCCGGGACGGTAGCGGTACAGCGGCCAGTACCCGCTGGCGACGGCTTCGCTCTGGTGGCTCATCGAGGTCGCCATGTCGATGCCGTGCGCGATGCAGGTGGAGTACGCGATCAGCAGCGACGGCCCCGGCCACGCCTGCGCCTCCTGCATGGCCCGGACGGTCTGCTGCTGGTTGGCGCCGATGGCCAGCTGGGCGACGTAGACGTTGCCGTAGGCCTGGGCGAGGATGCCGAGGTCCTTCTTCGGGTTCGACTTGCCCGCCGTTGCGAACTTCGCCGTCGCGCCGCGCGGCGTCGCCTTGGACGCCTGCCCGCCGGTGTTGGAGTACACCTCGGTGTCGAGCACGAGGATGTTGACGTTGCGTCCGCTGCCGAGCACGTGGTCGAGCCCGCCGTAGCCGATGTCGTAGGCCCAGCCGTCGCCGCCGACGATCCACACCGCCTTGTCCACCAGTTCGTCGGCCAGCGAGAGCAGGCGCGAGCGCTCTGACGACCCTGAGCTTGACGCAAGGGCCGCCGGAGTACGGCGTCGCCACGTTCAGCCATCGTCTGGGCGTGCACGGCCAGGATCTGCTTGAGCTCGGCGACCCGGGCGCGCTGCTCGGCCAGGCCGGCTTCCGACGGCCTGGTCGGCGGCCAGGAGGGCGTCGGTGAGGTCGTGGCCCACCTCGTTGCGCAGGACGCTCGAGCAGGCGGCGGGCCTCCGCGTGCTGCTTCTCCCAGGCGATCCGCATGCCGAGGCCGAACTCGGCGTTGTCCTCGAACAGCGAGTTCGACCAGGCCGGGCCGCGGCCGTCGGCGTTGGTCGTGTACGGCGTGGTCGGCAGGTTGCCGCCGAAGATCGACGAGCACCCGGTGGCGTTGGCGATGATCATCCGGTCGCCGAAGAGCTGGGTGAGCGTCTTGATGTACGGGGTCTCGCCACAGCCGGAGCAGGCCAGCGAGAACTCGAACAGCGGCTGCAGCTGCGCGACGCCCTTCACCTGGTCGTGGCGCACCAGCGTCCGGTCGACCTCCGGCAAGCCCGAGGAAGTACTCGAAGTTCGCCCGCTCGACCTCGCGGTGCTCGCGCTGCCGGCAGCATGTTGATCGACTTGTGCTTGAGCTCGCTCTTGGAGCGTGCCGGGCAGACGTCGACGCAGATGCCGCAGCCGGTGCAGTCGTCGGGCGCCACCTGGACGATCAGCCGCCGCCCGGGCAGCTGCCGGTCCTTGTACTCCTTGTGCTGCAGCGTCCCGGGCGCGTCGACGAGGTCCTCCGGGTGAGGCCAGCTTGATGCGGATGGCCGTGTGCGGGCAGGTGATCGCGCACTTGCCGCAGTCGATGCAGATCGAGGAGTCCCAGATCGGCAGTTCCGCGGCGAGCCCGCGCTTCTCCCACTTGGCCGTCCCGGTGGGCCAGGTGCCGTCCACCGGCAGCGCGCTCACCGGCAGCAGGTCGCCCTGGCCGTGCAGCATCGCGCCGGTGACCCGCCGGACGAAGTCGCCGGCCTCCTCGGGCAGCGGCGGCAGCCGGTGGGTGTGGCTGGACGGGCTGCAGCGCGGCCGGCAGCGGCTCGAGGGCTGCGATCGCCGCGTCGATGGCGGCGAAGTTGCGCTCGACGATGGTGCGGCCGCGACGGCCGTAGGTCTTCTCCACCGACTCCTTGATCGCTGCGATCGCCGCGTCGGCCGGCAGCACGCCGGAGAGGTAGAAGAAGCAGGGCTGCATGACGGTGTTGATCCGCTTGCCGAGGCCGGCAGCCTTCGCGACGGCCTCCGCGTCGATCACCCAGGTGCGCAGCTTCTTGTACGGTGATCTCCGCCTGCACCTCGACCGGCAGGTGGTCCCAGGTCGTCGGCGCCGTACGGCGAGTTCAGCAGCAGCGTGGCGCCGGGCTTGGCGACGTCGACGGTCTTCATGACCGTGAGCAGGTCGAACTGGTGGACGGCGACGAAGTCGGCCCGTTCGACCAGGTAGGTGGCCGGATCGGCGAGCGTGCCGAACCGCAGGTGCGAGACGGTGACGGCCCCCGACTTGCGTGAGTCGTAGACGAAGTAGCCCTGCGCGTGCGCGTCGGGCTGCTCGCCGATGATCTTGACCGAGTTCTTGGCCGCGCCGACGGTGCCGTCCGAGCCGAGCCCGAAGAAGACCGCGGAGAGGTGGTCGTCGGGCACGCGGAAGTCGTGGTCCGGCGTCAGCGAGAGGTGCGTGACGTCGTCGACGATGCCGACGGTGAACCGCGGCTTCGGCTCGGTCTTGGACGAGCTCGTCGAAGACGGCCTTCGCCATCGCGGGGTGAACTCCTTGCGACGAGAGGCCGTAGCGTCCGCCGATGACCCGGCGGCGGCCTCGGCCGACCCTCGGGCGGTTGCGAGAGCGCGACGAGCACGTCGGCGTGCAGCGGCTCGGCCGGTGCGCCGACCTCCTTGGTGCGGTCGAGGACGGCGATGCCGGTCACGGTCGGCGGCAGGGCGGCGAGGAACGCCTCGACGGGGAACGGCCGGTACAGCCGGACGGTGAGCATGCCGACCTTCTCGCCACGGCGGACCAGCTCGTCGACGGTCTCGGCGAGGCAGCCGGCGGACGACCCCATCGCGACGACGACCCGTTCGGCGTCGGGAGCGCCGTGGTAGTCGACCAGCGAGTACCGCCGTCCGGTGCGCGCGGCCAGTTCGTCGAACACCTGCGCCACGGTCTCGGGAACGGCGAAGTGGAACGGGTTGGCAGCCTCGGCGGCCTGGAAGAACGTGTCGGGGTTCTCCGCGACGCCGCGGATCACCGGGGCGTCCGGGGTGAGCCCGCGGGCCCGGTGGGCCAGCACGTCCTCCTCGCGCACGAGGGCGCGCAGGTCGTCGTCGCCGAGCAGTTCGATGGTGTTCACCTCGTGGCTGGTGCGGAAGCCGTCGAAGAAGTGCACGAACGGCACCCGGGTGCGCAGCGTCGCCGCGTGCGCGACGAGCGCGAAGTCGTGCGCCTCCTGCACCGCTGGACGCAGCCAGCATCGCCCAGCCGGTCATGCGGGCGGTCATCACGTCGGAGTGGTCGCCGAAGATGCTCAGGGCGTGCGTTGCCACCGTCCGCGCGGCGACGTGGATCACCGCGGGGGTGAGCTCGCCGGCGATCTTGAACATGTTGGGCAGCATCAGCAGCAGGCCCTGGGACGCGGTGAAGGTGGTCCCCATCGTGCCCTTGGTGACCGCGCCGTGCAGCGCACCGGCCGCACCGGCCTCGGACTGCAGCTCGACCACCTCGGGGACGCCGCCCCACAGGTTCGGCCTGCCCGCGGCCGACCAGGCGTCCGCCGATTCGCCCATCGCGGAGGACGGCGTGATCGGGTAGATCGCGATCACCTCGCTCAGCGCGTGCGCGACGAGCGCGGCGGCCTCGTTCCCGTCCAGCGTCGCGCGGGCTTCGTCGACCCGAGGAACAGACGAAGGGCCGGCGGCTGCGTCTTGTGTTGTCACCGGGCCCATTCTCGCGCCTCAGAGGGGCTGGCGACCGACCGTCCCGACGATGGCTGTGCGGTACTCGGGGCTGCTGAACCGGGCGTACTCGGCCTCGGCAGCCTTGATCCGCGCAGCGACGTCGAGCCGTTGGGTCGGCTCCTCGTTGCCGGGCGTCGTGCTGAACTGCTGCAGGGCCGCGAGCCCGGCGGCAGCGCGGGTGGCCGCAGCGGCCTGCTTGGCGTCGAGCCGGGCGCCGTACCAGTCGGAGCCGACGATCGACTCCCGGGTGAACAGCGCACGGAACTCCGGCGAGTCCAGGTCCCAGCCCTCGGCGGTGTGGCCGTTCGCCATGATCTCGAGCAGCGCCCGCAGCGGCGGGATGGCCAGGCTGATCGTGCCGTCGTCGAAGTAGGCCTGGGCGACCCGCTGGTGGGTCGTGACCATGGTGGCCATCGACTCGGCGAACACGTCCAGGTCCTGCAGCTCCGGGCGCAGCATCTCCTCGGTGAACACGGCGTGCGGGTGCAGGAAGATCCGTCCGAAGTACTTGCGCGCGAAGGCCTGCGTCATGCGGTAGCCCAGGCGGCTGGCCAGCACCGGCTGACCGTTGTGCTCGAAGTCCTCGATCTTCTCCAGGGCACCCTCGTTGTAGAGGTTGGCCGCGGTGCGCTCGGTCGGCCGTCATCCGGGAGAACACCTCGGGCACCAGCATCGAGATGTCGTGCTCCACCCGGAACTTCGGTCCGACGTAGCCGGCGCAGGAGACCCAGCCGTCGTAGCCGGTGAGGGCGTAGGAGAGCAGGGCGGCGTTCAGGTCGATGATCGCGGGCAGCGCGTTGAACGGGCCCTTGGTCATCGCACCCTCGGAGCCGGCACCGGTGGTGGACGGCGACTTGCCGGTCATCGAGGAGATGAACTCCATGAAGAGCTCCGGCAGCTCGAGGAAGTGCAGCGGGCTGAACGAGCACAGCGGCGGGACGGGGCCGTCCGGCGGGTTGTTGCGCCGACCGGCTGCGACGACGTTCACCGGCAGCGGCAGGGCTGCGTGGGAGGGCATCCGGCGCACCAGGTGCGCAGCAAGGTCGGCGACAGCCGTTGCAGCGAGCGTTCGTGCGGTCGGGACGCTTCTGCAGGTACCGCGGGTTCTTGCTGGGCTTGCCGTCCACGATGCGCGGGTTGGCAGAGCTGACGAAGAACGCCGGAGAACTGCCCTCGGCCGAGTCCGCCACGGCGCTGATCAGGTTCGCCATCGGCGCGGTGAACGGCCGAGAACGCCACCGCGTCGTCGCGCATCTCGATCGCGTCGTCGCGGGTGAGCGGCTGGAAGTTGGAAAGGAACGTGCCGGGGCTGGCGATGTCGGCCTCAGCCTGCTTGTCGTAGCCGCGGTGGATGGCGTCGTCGGGACGCTGGAACAGCAGCTCCTCGCAGTTCTCGACCAGCTTGTAGGACCGACCGGTGGGCAGGCCGACCATGTGGCCGTCGACGACGACGGAGGCGGTGATGTCGTCCTCGGTCTGCACCTTCACGGCCGGGTTGAAGTCGTGGCGCAGGCCGAACAGCCGCCACGAGCCGTCGGTGTCGAAGCCGACCCGCAGCATGTTGACGTTGATCTTGTCGCCGTCCAGCCGCAGGGCGTTGCCGAGGCGGCCGTTGATGATGCCGACGCTGAAGTGGCTGCGCCAGTCGGTGCCCCACTCGGGACGGTAGAAGCGCTTGACGACGAAGACGAGCTCCTTGACGTGCTGCGGGATCGAGTCGAGCCAGGCGCTGTAGTCGGCCGTGTACTCGGTCTCCGACGGTGTGAGCAGCTTGATCACGCTGCCGATACTGCGGTCGTCGTCGAGGATCAGGCGCCGGTCGTGACCGTTCTTCGAGGAGTCGGCGAACCGGTCGGAGAAGTCACGCTCGAGGATGGCGGCGACCGCGTCCATGTCGTTGTCGAAATCCGGGGAGTAGGCGTTGCCGAAGATGAACGCGTCGGTGATCGCCTTCGAGATCTCCGACTTGCCGCCACCGGAGACGGTGCTCGGCTTGTGACAGCTGGTCGCCGTCGGGACGGTGCCGACGAGGCTCCACTGCGTGCGGTCGGCGGCCTGCTGCACCATGCGCACCTGGTAGCCGTCCGGGCTGAGGTAGACCTTGTCCGCCCGCAGGCGCAGGGAGCCCTGGCCGCCGTCCGGGTTGTCCCAGGTGACGGTGAGGGTGCGCAGCGAGAAGGTCGGGTTGGAGGGCACCAGCACGATGTGCGGCTGCTCCGCGTCGAGCGACGTGGCCCTCTGGCTGCGCGACGAAACGGTCGGGGTCGCGCTCGAGCACGCTGGCGAGGGTGTACTCGGCGCCGGCGGAGCTGACCATGTACTCCTGGCCGAGGTTGTAGCTGGGGAACACCAGCGCGCCGCCGGCGTGCTCCTCCTCGGCGTTGCCGAACAGGTTCGCCGAGTAGCTGATCTGGGTCTTGACTTCCTTCTTGCAGTAGCCGAAGTAGTTGTCGGCGATCACCGTGACGATCACGCCACGGGCGTCGCGGGCGCACACCTTGAACGCCTGGCCGCCGTTGTAGAGCTCGTCGGCGTCCGTCCAGCACATGCCGTCGCGTCGCTGTCGGTCGGTCGCCTCGCTGGCGTGCGGCAGGCCGAGGGACACCTTGGTGACCCGGGTGAGGTGCGGCGCGAGGATCACAGCGCCGGTGTGGCCGGTCCAGGTCTCCGGCTTCAGGGAGGCGTCGTTCTCCGGCAGGTACGGGTCGCCGCCGTTGCCGAAGATGCCTTCGACGAAGTCGAGGTTGGCCACGAGCCCACCGGGAACGATGAACCGGGTCTCCATGCGCTTCTCACGCACGTAGCCGGGCACTGCCGGGGCAACCAGCGGACGCAGCTGGAGGGAGACGAAGCAGGACGCCGGCACCTCCTGGTTGGCGGTGTAGGGCAGCACGAGGTCGACCTGCGGGGGCTGGAACGCGAGCTCCAGCAGCCGGGCGAAGACGGCCTTCGGTACACCGATCTTGTCGTCCGGGATGGGCAGGCCACCCTCGGCGATGTGGAAGACGCCTGCGGTGGTGCGGCGGTCGTTCGCAGGGTTGTGGAGCACACCGTTCGCCAGCCGGTAGCTGCTCAGCAGCGGTGAGGCGTAGGAGTCCGCGTCGTAGGGCAGCGAGAGCTCACGCGCCAGGCCCGCCTCGTCGAGGACGAACGTGCGGCGGGGCAGCTTGGGGCTCACCCCGGTGTCGGCCAGGTAGTCGTCCAGCCAGTTCTGGATGCGGCTGTCCGCTGCGCACAGGCGGTCGGCAAGGCGGCGGCTCAGTTCACGCTGCCGGGCGAGGATCGGCGCAACGAGCTTCGCCGTCTCCGTGTCCTCGACCTCGGCGGGCAGCGGCAGGCCGAGCTGCGCGAGACGGAGATTGATGGCGGCATTCTGGATCGGGGCCATGCCCCCCATTGTGGTCAACGAACGCCCCGGTCGTCGTCTGGTCTCGCCCCGGCGGACCGGACTTGACGCGCCGACGCCACCCTGATGACCGGCCCGCGTCCGCCGGCTGTCCCGCCCTGCTCGGTCGGCTGGGCTCGCGCACAAGCACCCCGCGACCGTCTTTGCAATCCCCCCAATGGGGGACAGGAATCATCCCGGAAGCGCTTTCTTGCCAGGCAAAGGGCCTACTTCGGTCCCATTCTTGTGCGAACCTTGGTGGCCTTTGCCATCAAACGGGTAACCTCCTCACATGGGGTCTGTAGTGGTTGGTGTGATCGAAATAGGCTTGGGACTGGTTTTCTGTTTCCTGGGCTACTCGGCCGCACGGGTGGTCCTCGGCCTGTGGGGGGCCGTGGTCGGCTACTTCGCTGGAGCGTTGCTGTACGTTGCGCTGTCCCAGTGGCTGGGCGGCGGGTGGATCAGTGCCGTGCCCGAATGGGTCTTCTCCGTCGTCTTCGCGCTGGTGCTCGCCTGGCTGTCGTTCGCGTTCTACGCGATGGGCGTCCTGCTGTCGATGGCGGCCGTTGGCTGGGGCCTCGGCCAGGCGACGGCCCAGGGCCTGCACCTGCCTGCCTGGCTGACCTTCGCACTCTCGCTCATCCTTGCTGCGGGGTTGGTCATGGTCGGGTGGACGATGAACCTCCCGCGCTTCCTGCTGATCCTGATCACCGCCATTACCGGTGCCGGCGGCGTGATCGACGGCGTCCAGCTGATCCTGGGCAACCGCATGCCGTGGACGGACGAGGGCTTCTGGCGCCTGCAGACGAACACGGCCGTGATCTGGGGCGCCGGCTTCCTTGCGCTGATGCTCGCCGGCATCCTCTTCCAGTCCCGCCAGGCGTCCGGCGGGACACTGCGCGAGGCCTACGGCAAGAGCGAGTGAGTCGGTCGGACTGATGTCCGCACTGCACCATTGAGGCAATTCCCCGACGTGTTCCGCGTGTTTTGCAATAGGAATTCGTGATCCCATGAATCTTTTGATGTTGTCGAATGAATGACGCCGGACCCAATCAGTGTCGACGACCCGGCGCCGCACCATGACCGGGGATCGGGCGCCAGACCACTCATCCGCGGCGGAGAAGCGCAGTGCGTCAGCGGGTGCGCGCACCCGGCACTAGGATCGTCGCCATGCTGATCGTCACGAGTAACGACATTCCGGGCTACCGCATCGAGGCGGTGCTCGGCGAGGTCATGGGCATGACCGTCCGGAGCGCCAACATCGGGGCCAACTTCGTCGCCAGTTTCCGCGCGATCGGCGGTGGCGAGGTGGACGAGTACACCCGCCTTGTCTACGACAGCCGCCAGCAGGTCATGCAGCGCATGTGGCAGGACGCGGTGAGCCGCGGAGCGAATGCGATCACAATGATGCGCTTCGACACGGGCTCGATCGGCCAGGCCTTCACGGAGGTGTGCGCCTACGGCACGGCTGTCGTCGTTGAGCCGATCGGCGAGGGCCAGACCGGAGCAACAAAGCAGTCCATCGCGGTCGTGGCCAACCAGGGTCAGGCTGCTCCGCAGCGCTGATCAGGCCTTGTCGTCGGGAGTGCCGGCATCGGGACCCGGCTTGCCCGGCTTCTTGCCGCCGCTGAATCCACCGTGCTGCTGCCAGTACTCCTGTACGCCCTTGATGATCGACACGATGCCCATGCCGAGGATGAACCAGTCGAAGATGCTGGTGTCCAGCGTCATGAAGTACAGGGCCGCAACGACGGCGACGATGCCGGCGATCAGGTACACCAGGGGACGGTTCTTGGGATCGTTCACGGTGGCAGCCTAGCCGTCGCCGGTCGGGGTGCATCCCGCACCTCCCGCGTCATGTTCGACGTCGCCGGGGTGTCTTAGAGATGTCCGTGTCGTGACCACTGACGGTGCACCCCAACAGCCGTCGTCACCCGTTCGGGAACTGTTGCGCGCCCACGGGCTCCCCCTAGCGTTGCTACGGTTCCGCGGCCCACAGGCAGGGCTCGCCAGGAACGGAAGGCCAACCGACCGAGATGGATCCCGCAGCGGAGAGCACCGGACGGCTGCCCGCTGCAGCCGATCCGGTTGACGCTGCCCAATTGGGCGAACTCGACGAGAAGACCCTGCTGCAGCGCAGCCGGGCAGGCGACTGTGATGCCTACGCCGAACTGTTCCGCCGCTACCGGCTCGTCGCCGGCCGGATCGCTGCCCGCACCAGCTCCACCCTCGACCCGCAGGACGTGACCGCTGAGGCCTTCGCCCGCGTCTGGAGTGCCCTGCGCCGGGGTGGTGGACCGGACCGCGCCTTCAAGCCGTACCTCGCGGCCGCCGTCCGTAACGTCGCCCTGAACTGGCGTCGGGGAGTGCAGGAGTTGCCCACCGAGCCGCACCTGCTCGGCGAGTTCTCCGAAGTGACGGAGGAGACCGAGGTCGCGATCGCCGAGGGCCAGCTGGTGACGGCAGCCTTCGCGACGCTGCCCGGAGCGGTGGCGCCATGCCTTGTGGGTCACCGAGGTCGAAGGGCGTTCCATTGCGGAGCTCGCCGCTGAGATCGGCACCTCAGCCAACACAGCCTCAGCGCTGTGCCTGCGGGCCCGCGACGGCCTCAAGCTCGCCTGGCTCCAGGCGCACGTCGAGCGACGGGCGAAGAACGCAGAGTGCGCGTGGATGCTCGACCACCTGGCGAGCTACACCCGCGGACGGCTGCCGCAGGCGCAGCTGGAACGGGCGGAGGCGCACCTGGCCAGCTGCGAGAGCTGCGAGGCCACGCGACGCCGGATCGCCTTCATCGGCGCCGGGCTCAGGGCGTCCATCCTGTTCGGTGGCACCGGAGCAGGCCTGCTCGCAGCGCGGGCGGCCCTTGGCATCGGCACCGCGACGGCTGCGCATGCCGGAGCCGTTGCCGTGGTGCCTGCAGCCCGGCGGTGCCTCTCGTCCCTGAGCTCGATCCTCAAGGGTTTCCTGAGCAAGGGCTGGATCGCCCAGGCGGCCCTGGGCGTCGGTGCTGTCGTGATGGTGGGCACTGTCGGGTTCGCCGGCTTCAGCTACGCCACCACCGGTCATCGCGGCGCAACGGTGCAGGACGCTGTCGCTGCCCCCGCTCCTGTTCCCACGTCGGACAGCGCGCACGACCGTGACGCCGACACCTTCGCCGAGCCGCACCACGAACGAGCCGGCACCGCCCGCGAGCCACCGACAACGTCCCGGCCATCGAAGGCGCCAACGACCGCATCCCCGACAGCGACCGCGACCGCGCGCGCCATCGGCCACCGCGGCCAACGCCCACGCCCACTCCGACACCCACGCTCACGCCGACGCCGACGCCACGCCGACACCGCTCACGCCGACGCCAACCTTCACGCCGACGCCGACCGTGACCCCGACGCCCACGGACACGCCCACACCGACCGACACCCCGACGCCGACGCCGACGCCCACGGACACGCCAACGCCCACGGACACCCCGACGCCGACCGACGCCGACCCCCGGACAGCCACGCCGACGACGCCCCGACACCGACGAAGACGCCGACGCCGACGGACACGCCGACCCCGACGCCCAGCCCGACGCCGACGCCGACGCAGACCTGCTACACGATCATCGACCTCGGCGGCATCGCGCTCATCGTCTGTCAGTGAGTTCGCCGCGCAGCCAGCGTCCGACCGTCTCGGCCACCGCCCGCTCGAGGTTCGCCGGCCCCTCGCGCAAGGCGGTCGCCAGGTCCACCGACTCCGCGACGATCGGGACGCAGGCAGCGAAGCCGAGATCGTCGATGCCCGTTCCCAGCCGACCGGCGAAGGCGATCACCGGCACCCCGTGACGGGCGGCAACGGCCAGCACCCCTGCCGGGGTCTTGCCCGCCGCCGTCTGCGCATCGAGGGCACCCTCGCCGGTGAGCACGAGGTCGGCCCCGGCGATCGCGTCGGTCGAGCCCTACCGCCTCGGCGACCACCTCGACACCGGGACGCAGCCGCGCACCCAGCGAGAGGAACGCCATGCCGAGTCCCCCGGCCGCGCCGGCACCGGGCACGTCCCTGCACATCCGGCAACCCGGCCTGGACGAGCGCATCGGCGAGGCGCCCGAGGGCTGCGTCCAGCACGGGCACCTGCGCCGGGGTGGCGCCCTTCTGCGGCCCGAAGACCGCTGCCGACCCGAGCGGACCCAGCAGCGGGATTGGTCACATCGCTGGCCAGGTCGATCCGCAGGCGCGGCCAGCCGCGGGTCGAGCCCGGAGACGTCCACGCGTGCGAGTCGGTCCAGACCGACGGGGCTCGGCGCGACGTCGGCGCCGGCGGCGTCGAGCAGCCGGACGCCGAGACCTGCCAGCAGCCCGGCGCCCGCCGTCGGTGGTGGCCGATCCTCCGAGGCCGACCAGCAGCCGGTCCGCACCCGCGTCCAGGGCGTCCAGCACCAGGTCGGCGACCCCGCGCGAGTCCGAACGCATCACATCGCGCTCGGCCGGGCGCGACCAGCCCGATGCCGACAGCGGCAGCAACCTCCATCACCGCGAGGCCGTCCGTGGTGAGGCCGTAGCCGGCACGGACCGGACGACCGAGCGGGTCCCGCGCCGTCACGTCGCGTCGCACGGCGCCCGAGGGCCGCGATCAGGGTCGTCGGTCGTCCCCTCACCGCCGTCGGCCATCGGGATCAGCGTGCACTCGGCCTCCGGCACCGCCACCGCGACGCCCCGCGCCATGGCTGCGGCAGCCTCCGGGGCCGTCATCGACTCCTTGAACGAGTCCGGTGCAAGGACGATCCTCATGTGCTCACTGTGGCAGCGGTCAGGCCGCGCCGTCCGCCCTCGGACGAATCAGGGCAGAAGCCATCGCATCGGCAAGGTCGCTTCGGCGTGCCGCTCGAGGACGTCCAGCGCGGCCTCCGCGGTCCTGGCGCCCTTCGGGGTGAGGCTCACAAGGACAGCTCGCCGGTCGCCCGCGTCCGGGCCCTGCGTGCGCCGGACGAGACCCAGCGCCTCGAGGCGATCGAGCAGTGTGCTGGTGCCGCTGCTCGACATCCGCAGCGAGCCGGCCAACGACGCGGGCCGGAGCTCCCCATGCTCGTGGATCAGGGCCATCACGAAGCGCTCACGCCACTCGAGTGGGCCGAGCGGTCGCATCGCCGCGGCTGACGTCGTCGACGTAGGCGGCACCGACGCTACCGAGGCGTTCGCCGGCCTCCAGCACGGACAGTTCCGACCAGGTGTCGGGCGCCGTCGGGAAGCCCAGCAGGCTGGTGCCCGTGCGCAGGTCGTCGGCCCGATCGCGCAGCACCCTTCCCAGCGCCTTCTCGAAGGCTCTCAGGCGTCCATGGCCCCTTCGGACTGAGTCCGAGGTGCATGCGAGCGCCGGTCGCTCTGGTCGACCGACCGGTCGATCAGGTCCTCCGCCTCGAAGCGTGCGAGCGCGTGCGACATTGAACTACGCGACATGCCGAGGGATTCGGCCAGCCGGCTGGGCGTCAGGCCGGAGCGCGCGTGCAGCGCGAGCAGGATCTGCACCTGCCGGTTGCCGGAGTTGCCGGCGCCGAGCGTCTCGACCGCAGCCTGCGTGAGTTCGACGGTCAGGGTGAACAGCAGCACGCCGGCCTGCAGCACCGACCCGCGGTCAGGCATGGGCCGGTACCGCCAGGCACAGTCCGGGACGGGCGAAGGGTGCCAGCGTCATGGGAACCGGGGCAAGCGCGTCGATCAGGCCCTGGTGGAGTCCGCACACCACGTCGGGGTTGCGGCGTGCCGACGTCCAGAGCGGGCAGGACCGGATCGCGAGGCCGTCGAGCCCCCTCCTCCGCGCCGAAACCCTGGCCACGCAGCGTGCCGACAAGGCTCTCGTAGCCGGGCGTCCCACTGAGACGCGCCCCCCAGCTGCCGTCCGATCGACACGGCGGCGCACCTCGGCTGCGGCGAGGCTTCAAGGTGCTCGGCGAGGGCTTCGACGAACGCCGCGTCCACCAGCGTTGCGGGCGACGGTGATGCAACCCGCCGGTGCCGGCTGCCGTCGGCGCGTACGCCTTCGGTGGCCGACCCCTGCCGTGGGGAGGGTGAGCGGCAGTTCCGACCACCCAGCCGTCGGTCAGCAGCGTCTGCAGGTGGAGGCGCATGGTGTTGGGATGGCCGCCGAGCGCACCCGCGAGTTCCGCGACGGTCATCGGACCCTGGGCTGTCGACCAGTGCTCGGAGTACCCGACGCACGGCGCGCACTGAGACCCGTCCGGTAGCCATTCTCGGCTGCCCCTTCTGGCGGGATGGACGCGACCACGGCAGCACCTAGTGCTATTTTCTCCACATCGGCATGGAGTAATTGGTTGCCAACCGTTCACCGTCGCAGGCAGTCTCCGCGGCGAGTCCGTCGGGGGCTCCGGGAAGTCCGCCAGTTCCCGGCAAGCCCCCGGCGGCACACGGTCCCGCCGAGGTTCAGCTGGTGACGTCCTTGTTGCGGAAGCGCAGCCAGGCCAGCAGCAGGAACACCGCTGCGTAGGCCGCGTCCACCCAGAGCCCGGTGACGATGCGGTCGGTGAAGATCGGGTCGCGCAACAGGTCGACGAACGACATCCAGCGGTCGACCAGCAGCCACGGGTGCAGCCAGTCCAGTTGCGGGACGGCGTCAAGGATCCACAGCAGCGTGCTCACCATCGCCGTGGCGACCGTTGCGGCGATCGGCTGCTCGGTGAGGGTGGAGATGAACAGCCCGATCATCGAGAGTGCACCGAGGCCCGCGCCGAGGTAGGCGACGGCGAGCAAGCAGCCGGAACAGGCCGTCACCGATCCCCATCTGGGTTCCCGACAAGGTGGTCGAGGGGCCCGACGCCGAACAGCACGGCTCCGGTGACCAATCCGGCAAAGGCCACGACGGTCGCCCCGACGAGGCCGCCGATGACAAGGGAGACGGCCTTCATCACCAGCAGGCGGCCACGGGCGACCGGGGCGATCAGCAGGTAGCGCAGGGTGCCCTGATTGGCCTCGCCGGCGACAGCGTCCCCGGCCAGCACCGATACGGCCAGCGGCAGGAACAGCGCGATCTCCACGCTCAGCCCGGCGAACCCGAGGAAGATCCCGTTGCCGGCGACGGCGGACATCAGGTCACCGGCCGATGAGCGGGGATGCCGGACGGCGGACACCTTGAGCGCGATCCCGACGAGCACGACGAGCCCGAAGAGGACGCCGAGACCCACCCGGTTGCGTCGGCGGCCGAAGCACAAGGCCGAGTTCGGAGCCGAGCAGCCGGAACCATGCCCGCACCGGACGGGAGCGCCGCGGAGCCACCACTTCAGCCGCTGACATCGAAGCCCTCCCCGGTGAGCTGCACGAACAGGTCCTCCAGCGTCGGGGTGACCTGCACGAACTCTGCGACGGTGATCCCCGCCCGCACCATGGCCTGCACGATCCACTCCGGCGCGACCTCGCCGAGGCTGCCGCCCACGCCGCCTTCGAGCAGCACGGCATCGGCCACGCCGAGGTTGGACAGCACGGCGAGCGCGGGCTGCGGGTCACGCGTGCGCATGCGGAACCGCGTTGCGGTCAGGGCCCTGCAGTTCGCTCATCGGACCCTGTGCCACCAGCGTGCCTGCCCGCATCACGCCCAGATGGGTGCAGAGCTGCTCGACCTCTGCCAGCAGGTGGCTGGAGACGAACACCGTGGTGCCGTCGGCGGCGAGTTCTGCGATCAGGTGCCGCACTTCGCGCGTCCCCTGCGGGTCGAGACCGTTGGTGGGCTCGTCGAGCACAAGGAGTTCGCGGGGCTGCAGCAGGGCTGCGGCGATCCCCAGCCGCTGGCGCATGCCCAGGGAGTAGGCCCGGTACTTCTTGGCTGCAGCGATGGTCAGGCCCACCCGGTCGAGCGCTGCCGCCACCCGGGCGGAGCGCCGTGTCCGGGTCGCTGCGCCGGTCGGCGGCGTCCACCCGCAACAGGTTGGCCGTTCCGGAGAGGTAGGGGTGGAAGGCCGGGCCTTCGACGAGGGCGCCGACGCGGGGCAGCACGTCGGTGGCGGCTGAGGGCATCGACTGTCCCAGCAGGCTGCACTCTCCCCCGTCCGGCCGGACGAGGCCGAGCAGCATCCTGATCGTCGTGGTCTTTCCCGAGCCGTTCGGCCCGATGAACCCGTACACCGCGCCGCGGGGCACGTCGAGGTCGATGGCATCGACAACGAGCTGGCGGCCGAAGCGCTTGGTCAGTGCTGCGGAACCGATGGCAGGCGAGTCCTCCGATGCCTGCGGTTCAGCCATCGGGGAGGTGGCAAGGCTCACTTGGCCGCGAGTGCCTGGTAGAGCCGCTCGGGGACGACCGACCCGACAGCCACCCGGCCGTCATCGGTGATCACGGCGTTCACGAGGCTGGTGCTGAGCAGGTGACCCTTGCCCCACGAACCGGAAACGACGGGGAGCGAGTCGAGCAGCACCTTCGCCTGCTGGTCGGGCTTGTCCGTCGTGGGGACGTCCATCACCGCGACGGTGGCCCAGCCGGAGCCGAAGGTCTTCGGCTTGGTGCCGGCCTTCGTGCCGTCCTTGGACGGCGTGCGAGGCGTCGGCCTTGTGCTCGGTGACGGTGACGCCTGCCGGCGGCTGGAAGTCGAAGACGGACGCAGCCGGGACGGCGAAGTCGATGGACGTGGCCGCGACCGTGACGGCGTCCTCGCCGTCATCGGCGATCACGCGCAGGCCCAGCGGCACGAAGCGCTCGGCGTCGACGGAGACGCGCACCTGGCTGACCAGGCTGCCGTCGTCCTTCGGGGTGAGCACCAACTGGTAGACGGCGCGGCCGGCGACGTAGCCGGTGCCGGACGTGGCGACGTCCGTTGTGGGGCTGAGCTTGTCGAGCAGGTCCTTGATGGCCGTGGTCGGCGACGTCGGCGTGCCGGACGGCTTCGGGGTGGGCGCCTCGAGCTTCGAGTGCACCGCCTCCTGCTTGGTGCTCGACCATGCCCAGACGTCCAGGCCGTTGCGGGTGATCGAACTTTCCGTCGTTCCGTCGACGAGGGCCACCTTCGCCTTGTCGGGCTCTGCGAGCCAGACGCGGATGGTGTGCGTTCCGGTCAGCAGGGAGAGCGCAGAGCTGAGGTCGCTGCCGGCATCGCCGAGGTCGGCGGGCAGTGACGGCAGGCCGAGGTCGCTGCGCTGCTCGAAGGTGGCGCTGAGGCCGTCCACCTGGGCTGCGGCGACCTTGCCGAGGAGTTCTGCGGGTGTCAGCGGCGGCAGCGTCGGGTCGGCGGCGGCACCCCTGACGGCCAGACCGGTGATTCCCGCCACCGCGAGCACCCCTGCGGCGACGAGTGCGAGTGTCCGCGTCCGCGCGGACTTCGGCTGCGTGACCTGCTGTGAGCTCATAAGTCAATGATGCCCCCCGATCGCAACCCTCGCGGACATCGCTGCCGGAGGCCGTTCCGCAGCTGCGCCGGGATGGCTAGGGTCGCTCCATGGCGACGCTCGACCAGTTCCGGCAGCAGTCCGGTTACTCCGACCCGGGACGCCACACCGCGCGGGTGCTGGGGGTCCCCGACGACATCGAGACCCTGTGCGCAGCGGCCCGCAACACGATCGTCCACTACCGGGGGGAGTTCCCGGACCTGCCCGAGGACCGGCACGCCGAGATCGACAGCCGCTGGCTGGAGGCCATTCTCGAGCTCGACCAGTCGCGGCACCCCGAACCGCTCACCGAGCCGCGCGAACCCACCTCACGGGTGGCGGGCTGCTGCAGGGACCATTCCCTGTTCCTCACCGGCGCGCTGCGGGCGCGGGGTGTCCCGGCCCGGAACGTCGTGGGCTTCGCGGCCTACTTCGAACCCCCGTTCCACCACGACCACGTCGTTGTCGACTACTGGGACGGCGATCGTTGGGTGCGCACGGACCCCGAGCTGGCCGCGGGGAGCTTCGACTTCGACGTCCGCGACATGCCACGCGGCTTCGGTGCGCCGTTCCAGACGGCTGCCGAGGTCTGGAAGGGCTACCGCTCCGGTCTGCTCGATCCAGACCAGTTCGGGGTGGCGCCAGACCTGCCCCTGCGGGGACCGGAGTTCATCGGTACCTACGTGGTGTTCCAGGTGGCGCACCGCTACGGGGACGAGTTGCTGCTCTGGGACGACTGGGATGCGCCGTCGGATCCCGAGGTGCTCGACCACCTCGCGGACCTTCTCGACCGAGCGGACGCCGGCGATCCAGCTGCCGAGGCAGCGCTCGAGGAGCTCTACCGCTCGGATGCAGGGCTGCGTCCGGGCGAGACGGTCACGCGGCACTCTCCGTACGGCGACCCGCCGATCAGCGAGTCACTGCGGCGGGCTCACGGCTGACCCCTCCGGCAGCAGGGTCACTCTCACGGGGTCTGGTGAAGGCTTCCCTGGCTTCCTAGCATGGGCTTATCGCCCCGTCCGGGGCACGCCCCGGACGCACGACTCACGCCGACCTATGGGGGGCGCCGGCGTTTCGTCGCGTGCTGGAGTGGCCCTGCGTTTGGAGGGGTCCGTGGGTCACCCAGCAGGGCAAGACCACCGTTTCCTGATCGGGAGGCCGACAGTGGCAGGACACCGGATCTTCGGGACCAGCTTCGCCAGCATCTACCCGTTGTACGTCACGAAGGTGGAGCGCAAGGACCGCGACAAGGCGGAGGTCGATCAGGTCATCTGCTGGCTCACCGGCTACGACGCTGAGGGACTCGCCAAGACCATTGCCAGCGGGGTGGACCTGGAGACGTTCTTCGCGGAGGCGCCTGGTCTCAACCCGAACGCCTCCCTCATCAAGGGCGTGATCTGCGGCGTCCGTGTGGAGGAGATCGAGGACCCCCTGATGCAGAAGATCCGCTACATGGACAAGCTCGTCGACGAGTTGGCCAAGGGCAAGAAGCTCGCGTCCATCCTGCGCGGAGAAGGCTGAACCGGGTCACCGTCGACCTCACCAACGTAGGCGTCGCCACCACAACCGGCACGGTTGGGTGGAACCGGCCCGTACCCCGCTGCATGGCAGCAGCTGCTGGGGCCAGGTCAGCTCCCCGTCGTCCTCGTCCTCGAACACCTCCGGAGGCTCGGCCGCCTCCTGCACCCAGTACTGAGGTCGCAGGTCATAGCCGTTGAGGAAGATCTCGCAGTCGCAGTAGCCGCCCGTCCGTCCCAGTCGGCGTTCCAGGGCCGTGGCACGCGGCGCACGTACGTCGCGGAAGTGCCCGGCGAACCTCAGCCGGCCGTCGCAGCCGAACTCCATCAGCATCCGGTGGACGTAGCAGAGGAGGCACTCGCGCGGCTCGGGGCCGAGCAGGGCGAGCGATGCGTCTGCGAGGACCCGCTCGGCCTCCAGCACCTCGGGCGCTGTGCCCGACCGGTCGGTACTGGCATCGTCGAAAGCGGTCATGCCGACACCATCGTCAGGCACAGCGGGTAAGTGTCAGCGCTCTTGCCGGCTGTGGACAGCCCCCCGCAGCGCAGAAGTTGTCCACAGGGAGAGTGCCAGGGTCCGTGCCCAGGCTGGGTTCAGTGGTGGCGAACCAGCCGGGCACGGACCCACGATCACTTCAGCGTGTTGACGTCGATCACGAAGCGGTAGCGGACATCGGAGGCGAGGACGCGTTCGTAGGCCTCGTTGATCTGCGTGGCCGGGATCAGCTCGATGTCGGAGGCGATCCCGTGCTCGGCACAGAAGTCCAGCATCTCCTGCGTCTCACGGATGCCGCCGATGCCCGAACCTGCGAAGGAGCGCCGGTTGCCGAACAGGGAGAACACGTGGATCGGGAGCGCCTGCGGCGGGGCGCCGACGTTGACCATGGTGCCGTCGAGGGCGAGGAGCCCGAGGTAGGCGTCGAGGTCGATGACCGCGCTGACGGTGTTGATGATCAGGTCGAAGCTGCTGTCCAGGTCGGTGAAGGTGGCCGGGTCGCTGGTGGCGTAGTAGTGGTCGGCCCCGAGGCGAAGTCCGTCGTCCTTCTTCTTCAGCGACTGGGACAGCACCGTGACCTCCGCGCCCATGGCGTGGGCGAGCTTCACGGCCATGTGGCCGAGGCCACCGAGGCCGACGACCGCGACCCGCGAACCCGGGCCGGCCTTCCAGTGCCGCAGCGGGGAGTAGGTGGTGATCCCGGCGCACAGCAGCGGCGCAGCAGCCTCGTACGGGATCGCCTCGGGAACGCGCAGCACGAAGTCCTCATCCACAACGACATGGGTGGAGTAGCCGCCCTGGGTGATGGTGCCGTCGCGGTCGACAGAGGCGTAGGTGCCGGTGTTGCCGTTCGAGCAGTACTGCTCCTCACCGGCAAGGCAGGCAGCGCACTCGCGGCACGAGTTCACCATGCACCCGACACCCACGCGGTCACCGACAACGTGCTTGCTGACATCGGTGCCCACCTCGGCCACGACACCGACGATCTCGTGACCCACCGTGAGCGGGTACGTCATCTGACCCCACTCTCCGCGGACGGTGTGGATGTCGGAGTGGCAGATGCCGGCGTAGCGGATCTCGATCAGCACATCCTTCGGGCCGACGTCCCGGCGCTCGATCGTGACCGGGACCAGCGGTTCGGTGGCTGAGGTGGCGGCGTAGGCGTTGACCGTGAGCATGCATGTCCTTCAGGTGTTGGGTCGGGATTCCGGGCGACGACGAACGCGCCCGACAAGGAGAGGCTAGCCAAGGCACCGAGGGTGCGTGGCCTTCGAACTCCTCGTGGGCCTCGGACGCGCCGGCCGGCTGGCCAGGAGGAGCGATGCGGAAGACGGCCCGCTCAGCGGACCAGAGCGGCGAGGAACCCGCCGACGAAGGTGTCGCCGAGACCGATCGTGGTCGGCGCCGCCACGTCCAGGAGCCTGCTCGGGATGCATCGGACGGCCTCCCCCAGTCGTTCGCTGATCCCGGCGGCGAAGATCGTGCCGCCAGGGTGGCGCGGCCCTTGGCGCATTGCTTCGAGGTCAGCGACGGTGAAGTCGTCCCCGTGGCAGTAGCGGGTGCTGGCCAGATCGATGCCACCCGCCAACGCGTCTGCGAAGTCGGGCGCCCGCCGGCCAGAGGCGAGGGACCAGTACTTGGTGTGAACCACCACCGTCGGAGCGATGGCGAAGCGCCGGAACTCCTCAAGGGCCGCCACCACGTCCTCCACGTCGAGCAGATCGATCCGGCGGCCCAGATAGGACTGCAACTCATCCTCGTTCAGGCTGTGCACGTCGACCCGTCCCCGGAACTCCTCGCTGACGATCGCGCGCATGGCGTTGTCGTGGAAACCGGCGTCCTCGTAGAACACCACGGCGTCGGCCGGCAGGCGATTCATCGCCGTCTGGAGAAACGCCAGACGGTCGTGGAGCAGCGCTGGATCCCTCATCACGTTGAACCCGGCGGGAAGGAAGGCGCGAGCCCCACTCAGGGCCTCGGGCAGGTCGCGGCTCAGGACGAGATCACGGTTCGGGGGGTCATTCACGTAGATGATCCGGTTGGGATGGTCCGACCGCACCTCGCCGCCGTCCAGCCGGACGGTGGCGCCGGCCGGGAACTGGACGATGAGGTGCGGGTCGAGGGTGTCCTTCGTGGCGCTGCTCAGATAGTCGATCCCGGGGGCCAGCAGCCGGCGCATGTTGTCGTCGATGCTGACCAGGTGCACGAGGCTCGGGACTCCGAGCCGCGCTATCGCCAGCGCAGCCCTGACACAGGTGCCCCCGAGACTGACCTTGCACGAGAACCGGGACGCGAACCGGACGGCGATGTCGGAGGAGGCGATGAACCGCTCTCCTCCGACACCGTCCCGGACGAAGGCGAGGATCGAGCGCAGCAGGGAGCGCTCGTCCTCAACCGGGATGTCCGCATCGAGTTCGGCGGCACTGATGCGGTACTGGCTGGCCAGCGTCTCGAGCATCGCCGGGTCCCAGGCGATCTCGAAGTCGACGCAGCCACCCAGACCCAGGACCAGCTGGTGCGTCGTCACGTCCCGTTCTCCCTTCGTCGAGATCAGCGGTAGAGCTCGGCCTTGCCGGCCGCGCCGAACAGGTCGATCTTCTGGGCAGCGACCACGTTCATGGCCTTGATGCACTCCGGCTGGATCATCAACGGCTCACGCAGGTTGGGATCATCGGCCATCACCTCGCGCATCCTGGTGTGGTAGCCCATCTTGATGTCACTGGAGATGTTGATCTTGTTGATGCCCGTGCGGGCAGCGATGCCGATCTCGAGGTCAGGGTTGTTCGAGCCACCGTGCAGCACCAGCGGGATCGGCACGAGCGCCTTGATCTCCTTGAGCAACTCGAGCTTCAGTTCCGGCTTCATCCCCTTGGGGTAGAGCCCGTGGAAGGTGCCGATCGCGATGGCGAGGCTGTCGACGCCGGTCAACTCGACGAAGCGCACGGCGTCCTCCGGGTTGGTGTGGATCACCTCGGCCGCGCCGGACTCACCGTAGGAGTCGTTCGCGCCGATCGTGCCCAGTTCACCCTCCACCGAGAGCCCCACAGCGTGGGCAGCCTCCACGACCTTCCTGGTGATCGCGACGTTCTCATCGAACGGCTTGACCGAGGCATCGATCATCACCGAGGTGAAGCCGTTCTGGATCGAGGTGAGCACCTGGTCGTAGCTGCCGCCGTGGTCGAGGTGGATCGCCATCGGCACCGACGACCGATGGGCTCGGGCGATCACGGCCTTCATGAAGTCCGGTCCGACGTGCGCGTACTCGTCGGGGTGAATGGCGACGATCCACGGTGCCTGGAGTTCCTCGCACAGGTCGGAGATCCCGGCGAACATCGCGTAGTCGCTGATATTGAAAGCGGGCACCGCGAAGCCGGCTTCGTTGGCGATCTTCAGAACACCATCACCAGTGGTAAGCATTGTCATTCTCCTTATGGTTGCAAATTAGGTAGGACTATGGGGGTTTAGTTCTTCACGGCTCCGGCGGTCATGCCGCCAATGAAGTAGCGCTGGAAGAACAGGAACAACAGCAGGACGGGAATACACCCCAGGATGCTCATCGACATCATCTGGTTCCACTCGTACGAGTGCTGGCCCATGAGCAGCTGGATGCCGATGGGCACCGTGCGCATCTCGACCGTCTTGGTGAGCGTGAGCGCGAAGAGGTACTCGTTCCACGCGATCATGAACGTGTAGATCCCGACCGACACGAGGCCCGGGACCGAGATCGGGACCAGCACCCGCCAGAGCGCGGTCCAGGAAGAGCCGCCATCAACCTTCACTGCCTCGTCCAGTTCGCGAGGGAGAGTGTTGAAGTAGCCGGTCATCATGATGATCGCGTACGGCAACGTGAAGACCATGTAGGTGAGGATCAGGCCCTGATAGGTGTTGTACAGGCCGAGGAAGATGATCAACCCGAAATAGGGAATCAGCAGGGTGATCGGCGGCACGGCCTGCACGCTCACGATGACGACGTTCAGCACGCTCTTGAACGGGAACTCGAACCGGCTGAAGGCATAGGCGGCGAGCACCCCGACCAGCAGGGTCAGGAAGGTCACCGAAAGTGACACGAAGTAGCTGTTGATGAAGAACTGCACCTTGGTCGGATCGGTGAAGATCGTCGTGTAGGCGTCGAAGGTGAAGGTCTGCGGAATCAGCCGCGGCGGGTACTGGAAGATGTCGGTGTTGGGCTTGAACGAACTCGACAGCATCCAGAGCACCGGCAGCCCGGCAAAGAGCGCGCCGACCACGAGCGCCACAAGAAGCGCGACCTTCGCGACGAGCCGTCGCTGGACTCTTGTCAGCATGATCAGTCCCTCGCTTTCTGTGCCCGCACGTAGAAGAACGCGAGCACCATCGAGATGACGAGGACGATCGCGGCAGCGGCGGAGGCCGTCCCGAACTGGTACTTGGAGAACGCGAGCTTGTAGGTGAAGGTGCTGAGCATCTCGGTCGTGCCGAGGGGCCCGCCGCCCGTGGTCATCCAGATGAGCGCGAACTGCTGGGTGGTCCAGATCACGTCGAGCAGCGCCATGCTGATGATGATCGGCTTCAGCTGGGGAAGGGTGATCCGCATGAAGCGTTGCCAGCCGTTCGCGCCGTCGACCTCTGCCGCCTCGTACAACTCGGTGGGTATGCCCTGGAGTCCGGCCAGCAGGCTGGTCATGTAGAACGGGTAGCCGGACCAGATGTTGATGAAGGTCACGGCGAACAGCGCGGTCTCGGGCGAGCTGAGCCACTCGATCTGTGAGCCGGCCATCCCCGAGGACATCAGCAGGTAGTTGACGACCCCGTTGGGCTCGAGGAGGAGCCGCCAGAGGACAGCGATGATGGCGATGGTGAACAGCCAGGGCAGCACGTAGATCGTGCGGAAGATCGCCTTCGTCCGATTGCCGAGCAGGGTCGAGTTCAGCATCATCGCGAAGCCCAGACCGAGGACGAGGTGGGCGACGACGCTCACCACGGTGAAGAACACCGTGTTCGACGCGGCTCCCCAGAAGCTGTCGCTCGCGAGGATGTCGATGTAGTGCTTGAACCCCACGAACTGCGGGTTCTTCTTCATGATGACGTTGTCCATCACCGAGTAGCTCAGGACCATGACGATCGGGATGACCATCAGCACGAGGAGCAGGATCACCGTCGGGGACAGGTAGCCGAACGGCACGAGGCCACGCCGCATCCCGTCCATGCGAGCCCCGCGGGACTGCTTCGATCCTGGCGCATCAGAGCGGTTCGCTGCGGCCAGCGTCTGGGTGGTGGTCATGATCTGCGCCTCCTTTCGATGTCATGGGTGAGGGTCGCCAGACTCGCGCCGGGCGACCCCCACCGGTACTGCAGACTGCAACTGGAATCAGCCAGCGAAGGACGTCTCCCAGGCCTTCTGGGCGGCAGCCAGCGTGTCATCCGCCGACTGCTTGCCCGCGAGGTACTTCTGGAACTGCTCGTCGAAGTCACGCATCAGTTGCTCGGCGACCGGAAGGCCGGTGAACTCGTTGATGGCGTTGCTCTTCTGGTAGATGTCGAAGGCCTGCTTGAAGATCGGGTCGCTGTTGACGAAGTCCGGAACAGCCTGGTTGTTGCCGGGGAAGGCATGCGCAGCGGAGCAGATCTTCGCGTTGACGTCCTTGCCCAGCAGGAAGGACACCAGCTTGAAGGCCTCGGCCTGGTGCTTGCTGTTGTTCGCGACACCGATGCCCCAGGAGGCGTACGGAAGGGCACCCTTGCCGGTGTAGCCGTCAGCCGACGGGATCGCCGCAACGGAGAACTTCAGGTCCTTGTTCTGCTCGCGGATGAGATTCACGTGGGCGAGGGAGTCGATCATCATGCCGACCCGGCCGTTCGTGAACTCGTTCACCTTGTCCTGTTCCTTCATGGTGAAGGAGCCCTTGGCGATCGAGCCGGCGTCGTACATGCCCTTGATGAACTCCATCGCGGACTTGACGTCTGCATTGCCGACAAGGTTGGGCTTGCCGTCCTTCAGCATGCTGCCACCGGAGGCCCAGACCCAGGACATGACGTCATTCTGGATGCCGTTGGGAGTGCCCGAATCGAGCGGCAGGACCCAGCCGGCGGTGTTGCTGCCGGTCTTGGCGAGCGCGCTGGCTGCCGCCGCGAACTCGGTGCGGTTCTTCGGGGTGGCCGAAACGTCGGCCTTCTTCATCAGGTCTTCGTTGACGAACATCGGGTAGACGAAGTTCGCGACCGGGATCATCCAGGTCGAC
Organism: uncultured Actinomycetota bacterium; assembly: GCA_963773595.1. Taxonomy (GTDB): domain Bacteria; phylum Actinomycetota; class Actinomycetes; order Propionibacteriales; family Propionibacteriaceae; genus Propionicimonas. The sequence continues at coordinate 222,038 of CAVZBQ010000004.1, read as the reverse complement.
CCCTCCAGCTGCACCTGTGCGGCCAGTTGGCTCTCGTCGAAGCTGGCGGCCTTCATCAGGTCGGTCAGGTTCGACAGCGAACCCTGCTTGACGAAGTCGTTGACCCACGCACCGTCGAGGCCGACGACGTCGGACATGGTGCCCGCTGCTGCCCCCGCGACGACCTGCTCCTTGGTGGAGGCGTAAGGCCCACTGATCAGCTTCACCTTGATGCCGGGGTTCTCCGACTCGAACTGATCCATCAGCGACCGCAGTGAGTTGGCCGGCAGTTCGGGCTCCCACCACTGCGCGAACTCCAGCGTCACGGCCTCGGCGGCCGCCGAACCAGACCCCGTCGCGTTGGCGCTGGGGGCGCTGCCGCCGGAGCAGCCACTAAGGGCCAGGGCCGCTGCAGCCATTGCGGCGACCCCTGCCAGGTACTTTTTGCGCATCTCGCTCTCCTGTACGTGCATGCCGCGCCGGAGGAGCGGCCACTCCGCTCTGAGACTCACGATCACGCCAGCACAGCAATCTTGCGCGGGATTCCTCGGACAGTCAAGCCATTTCTGCTGCTTTTTGCAATAACAGATCCATAACTTTCCGCAATCTCTTGCCATAGTTGCGGCACGCGTGACAGTATTGCCGCAGAAAGCCGCAACGACGGAGGATGACATGCCCAAGGAGAGCCTCTACCCAGCCCGTCGCCGAGCCGAGATCCTCGAGTTCCTGAGGGATCGCGTGCCAGGCGTCGATCCATGAGTTGGCGACCGAGTTCAGTGTCTCGGAGGACACCGTCCGCAGGGACGTGGAGACGCTCGCATCACAGAACGCTGTCGAGCGGACGCACGGCGGCGTGACGATCGCGCCGGACGACCGCTTCACCGATGTGGTGCCGTTCGTCAAGCGGATCGACGCCCAGGCCGCTGCGAAGGACGAGATCGCGAGAGTCGCTGCCACCTTCATCGAGGAGGGCCAGAGCATGATCATCTACGGCGGCACCACCACCCTCGCACTGGCCAAGCATCTCGCGCCCAAGCGCGGGCTCACTGTGGTCACCAACAACCTCGCACTCCCCCAGGAGTTGTACTCGCGCGGGGTCCGCGAGATCTACGTCCTCGGAGGCGCGTATCGCCTTCGCTCCCAGGTGACCATCGGACCCGTCGCCCTCTCCGACGGCACCGGCAAGCCCCGGTCGATTCACACCACCTGGGCGATCATCGGTGTGGGCGGGGTATCCGATGAGGGCACGGTCTGGACCAGCAGCCTCCCGGAGGCGGGAATGATGCGCGAGATGATGGACTGCGCCTCCAACACCCTGCTTCTCGCCGACAGCACCAAGTTCGGCAAGCGGGAGTTCGCCGAGGTGGCTGACCTCTCCGAGAAGACAACCCTGATCACCGAGCGTCGGCCGGGTCAGGCACTGCTCGACCGCGCCGCAGAAGTGGGCGCAACCGTGATCGTCACGAGTGAGCTGGCTACGGACTCCCCACAGTGACCTGACCCACCTGCTGGGCACCGTCCACCGACAACGCACAACCCGGAACGAGGAATCCCCACCATGCCAACCACTCCTGTAGTCGCCCTGACCGCGACCGGGGCCGACCGCACCCTGAACCACGGCGAGGGAGTCCTGCGACTCGCACCGACCTGGGTACCCCGCGTGTTCTCCACGCCCGGCCGGCGGTTGCGGCTGCACCCCGACGATCTGTACGCCTTCGGCAAGGATCGCGGCGGCATCGACGAGCGCTGGCTGTCATCACCCATCCGCGCAGACAACGGCCCGAGCGCGGGAGCCTACGAGGGCCTCAGCCTCGTGGTTGATCCCGACGGCGGCCTGCTGCCGTTCGACGAGTTGATCGCCCACCTCGGCGCGAACCTCATCGGCGCCCGGATCTGGGAGGAGCACGGTGCGTGGCCCTCGTTCGCGAAGTTCTTCGACAACGAGCAAGCGCTGCCGTTCCACGTCCACCACCGCGAAGAGCACGCGACCCCGCTGGGCAAGGTGTCCAAGCCGGAGGCCTACTACTACGCGCCGCAGATGAACAACCACCTGGCTGCGCAGCCGATCTCCTTCCTCGGCCTTCAGCCACACGTGAGCCGCGACGAACTGAAGGAACGCCTCGTGCGTTTCGGCGAGGGTGGAGACAACCGGATCACCGAACTCTCCCTCGGCTACCGCACGCGGCTCGGTACCGGTTGGGACATCCCGGCGGGCGTCCTGCATGCACCCGGGAGCGTGTGCACCTACGAACCGCAGGCTGCCTCCGACGTGCTGTGCATGTGCGAGTCCTGGAGCAACAACCGCGAGGTCCCCGACGAACTGCTGTGGAAGGACACCCCCGCCGACCGGATCGGCGACCTCGACTACATCCTCGACCTGCTCGACTGGGAGCGGAACGTCGACCCCGACTTCGTCGCCAACCGGCAGCTGATTCCCTATGAGACCGCAGAGTCCGTCGCAGCCGCCGATCCTGGCTACGTCGAGAAGTGGATCGTGTACAAGTCGCCCAGCTTCAGTGCGAAGGAGCTCACCGTCCGGCCGGGCGCCACCGTCGAGATCACCGACACCGACGCCTACGGCGCGATCGTGGTGCAGGGGTACGGCACCTTTGGCGTCCATCAGGCTGCTGCGGCCACCGTGATCCGGTTCGGGGCGCTCACGCAGGATGAGTTCTTCGCCTCGGAGGAGGCTGCGCGCGGCGGTGTGCGTGTCACCAATCTCAGCGGCACCGAGCCGATGGTCATCCTCAAGCACTTCGGACCGGGGAACAGCTCACTGATGTGACTCGACGATGGCTCCGGGCGAGTGCCAGCTCGCCCGAAGCCTTCGCGGAGAGACTCAAGCCCCGACGCTGGATTCGACCCGGACTTACTCCTCGACGTCCCCGACGAGAGGCGCCCCACGGAGTGCCACCGTCCGCTGGGCTGCTGCGATGGCGACGTCGAAGCCAACGTCGGGGTTCTTGGCCAGACGCTCTGTGGCGAGGGCATGGGCACGGACCCCGGCATCCCGGTGCAGCTTTCCGCGCTCGATGACCGGGGTGGCTGCGCCGCCGAGCGCGGCCAGCGCACGGCTGAGACTCCGCTGCGTCGCGCGATCGCCCCGGCCGAACTGGGTCGAGAGGGTCTCGGCGAGCGCAGCAGCTTCCTCCGCAGGCACAAGGACGGCCGCGGCGCGCCAGGCGGTGCGGGCCACCTCGTCCTCTGCGTCCAGCAGGAGTTGCGTGGTGATCGCGGGCCACGCACGCTGATCACCGAGCTTGGACAGCGTGTGCAACGCCTGGGCCCGAGCCTGCGGGAACGGCGAATGCAGCTCGGGCAACACCCGCTCCAGGGTTCGGGACGGGTCGTGCTGGATCAGTGCCCAGGTGAGCATGTCGCGCACGAAGAAGTCCTGTTCGACCGTGAACCGCTCGACGAGGGAGTCGATGTAGGCGTTGTGGGGCCGCAGCCCCGCCGCCATCGCCGTCTGCAGGCGGGCGGACGCCGAATCGGCCTCCAGCGCGACCTTCAGCCTGTCCACGACTGCCTCGATATCTTCATTCGTCATGTCGATCACCTCCGCGTTCAGTGAAAACCTTGCCGCAACGTCAAGGTCAAGTGACTGACATCGACCGTGCCCGGTGCCAGAGTCCCACCCGGGCACAAGCGTTGTTTCGAGCAGATGCGCCGAGTGGTCCTGGCACTGCCGGTCAAGACCCCGGCCGAGAAACGAACGCTCGATGATCGGCCAGGCAGTTGCAGCGGATCGTGCCCGGCGGCCGTCACCGACCGAATCCCGCGGGATGGTCAGCGGCGGACGGGCTGCGCCAGGGGGGTGCGCCACGTGCCGTCCAGCAACTCCCGGCGTGGCCGGTAGTACCGGATCACGTAGTTCCAGCCAGGCATGATCGCCAGGTAGTTCGGTGCCGACGGGTCGCCGCCCAAGTGGATGGTGTAGGCGCCGTCCGCGTCTGGGGCGGCGGTGATGCTGTTGAGTGCGTACGCATTCTGCTCGTTCGGCTCGAAGTAACCGGCGGCGTTGTACACCGAGACTGACCAGAATCCGTCCACAGGCACATCCTTCAGACGCAGCTCGTGCGGGATGCTGCCGTCGCCCCCGGCCTCGGGATAGGCACCCACGTAGATCGCGGCCGCAGGTGGGTTCCCGCCCCAGCCTGCCGCTGTGCTGACGAGGTGGCGCACAGGATCGACCTCGCTCTCGTCGCCGAACCGACCCGGACCGGGCGGGACGAACCGACCCAGCTGCAGCAGGGCGCCGCGGCAGGCTTCCAGTGTCTCCTCGTCCCACTCGGGCAGCTCGAGCCGGCCGGGCTCGGTCTGGGTGACGACCAGCTGGTCCTGCAGGCGGTGCACATCGGCGACGTCGACCGGGTCTCTCGGGTCAACCAACATCCGGACGATGGCCACGGCATACCGGGTGCCGACGGCCTCCTGGGTGAGGGTGTAGTCGCCGGCCTCGTGAGCGACGAGCTTGACGTAGTGGTTCTCATTGATCACCAGCAGCGAGAGGAACCTGCCTCCGGCGTCCGGTACCTGCACGGTCACCGGCCGGGTCAGATCGAAGACGCCCGAGGAGTACCAGGTGTCCAGATTCATCCGGATCACGGTCTGGTTGTTGAGGTCCAGCCCGTCGCGGTCATGACCGAACGTGCCGAACCGCCCGTCGGCCGCGAGTCTGCGGAAGTACCCATCCGATTCAGCACGGCAGAAGTTGTCGATCGTGACCTGTACCGGTTCACCCATGTGTGCACCTCCCTGCACATCAGCTGTCGAAGATCATCGAGCTTTGGAACCCCTGCATGATGCCCAGCCGAATACCGTCCCGGTCGAGCCGCTCCCGCAGGTCCTCGAGCTTGGCTGGCACATCGTCGCCGAGGGTGGGGAGGTCCGCGGATGCAGGCAGCATGAAGTCATCCCAATGGACGGGGACCACCAATTCCGGCTGGACCTTGCCGATGATCTGTTCGTAGAAGGTGTCGGTGTGGCGACGGTCCGTGATGCCGATCGGCACCACCGAGAGGAACAAGACATCGGCACGGACGTCGTCAAGGACGCCGATCACATAGCTGGGCACCTGCACCAGGATCGACCGCCCCGCATGCCCGATCAGAAATGCGAACGAGCCACCCTCCACGAAGTCGGAGAAGGCCGCCGGCTGCCTCAGCGGAGCATCGATCGTCAGGTCCCGGTCGTCGGCCAGAGGTGGTGGGTTCTCGGGATGCCGTCCCGGAAGGACCGTGACCGTGAACGCGCCGACCTTCTCGGGGACGAACAGTCGGTAGCGGGACAGCCGCTCCTCCGGCACCCCACCACCACGCGCAATGTTGAGCGTCGACTCCGACCCGAAGACCCGAGCACCGGTGCGATGGGCGATGTAGGCCACGTCGATCGCGTGGTCGTGATGGCTGTGCGCAGGAAAGATCGCAGCGATCCGACCCACCTCCGGGCGTGCCAGCCACACGTCCACCATCTGCGGGTCGGTCTGCAGGGAAGCCACTCCAGTCGCAAGGGACGACAACAGGGTTTCCTTGTCCGGACGGGTGATGAAGGCGTCTACGAGGAGTTGCGTCTCCCCGTCGTCGAAAAGCAACGTCGAGGTGCCGTAGAACGTCACCTTCACCTGGCCGCCCGCGGGCACCGCGGTCGTTGGCGCCAGCATCACATCGTGAAACGAGTCCGGCAGAGTGCCCACGAACGACATCGTAAAACCACCGCCTCGCCGGTTCGAAGGCACCCCAATTACCCATTTGGATCACAGAGTTGCCCTCACCTCCGCTACCCCGATTCTGGGCAAGGGAAGATCGCAGGCCAGGCGGCGGGCAGGAAGGGGTCATCACCACGATGGTCCGCGCGTGTTCGACTGGCTCGACGCTGTCTCACCGCGGTACGGCCAACCGAATAGGGTGGCGGCGCGCGGGCGGCGCCACCGACCCTTGACTCGTCCCGAGCGAAATCGTTACATTTCATAACATTATGAGAGGTAACGAAACAAGCCCGCTCCCCACACGGTCCAGGAGCCTTGCTCCCGCCGAACTCTCTGTGTCGACCGGGTTCTTGTTGGCTTGGACGGCGGCGGCGAGCGAGCGCGAATACGCGGACGCCCTCAGCTCAGTCGGGTTGACCCCGGTACAGGCCGGGGTGCTCGAGATCCTGCACGGGAGCCCGCAGAAGCAGGCGCGCCTGAGCGAGCAGCTTCGCGTCTTCCAGCCGGTCATGGTGTCCGTGATCAACACCCTCGAGAACGAGTCCCTCGTGGAGCGACGACCCCACCCCACTGATCGCCGAGCGGTGGAGGTGCACCTGCTTCCGGCGGGCCGGGAGAAGCTGCGACTCGCTCAGCGGCTGGGGCAGGAGGCGACCGACTCGTTCTTCTCGCCGATCTCCCTGGCGGAACGGGCGACCCTCCACAGCATCCTCGCTCGACTCGCCGGGCGCGAGCAGTGATCGCGCCGGCACTGGCCGCGGTCGCGGCCCTGGTTCTCGGCTTCGTTCCCGCCGGGCTGACCTTCGGGTTGCGGAAGGACGCGGCCCAGAAGATCGGACTGTCCGAACTGCCCGTCCCGGCGTGGGTCTTCATCGGGATCTGGGCGATCATCTACCCGACCATGGGCATCGCGGCATGGCGGATCGCCGCCTCCGGGGAGAACTCCACGGACACCACCGTGGCCACCATCGTGCTCGTCGCCGGGTTTCTGCAGAGCTTCGCCTTCTGGTTCACCGACAGCCTTCGCTCAACGGCCGTGATGGATGCCACCGGCGTGCTGCTGAGTATCACCGCCGCCGCCGTCCTCGCCCTGACCGCCCCGAGCGCCGCGGCGTGGCTCCTGCCCTGGCTCGTCTGGATGCCCACGACCCTCGGGATCAAGCTGATCGCTGTTCGGCGGGCCAACAAGCAGGTCGTTCGCACCCTCTAGGGACGACCAGAGGGCTCGCCCTTGCCCCGCCGCCCTCCTTCCCATCGCTGAGATCCGTCTCCAAGAGGTGGGCGCCGGACTCGCAGGAATCCGTTCCAGCTCATCGATGGCCCCAGCAGATCTCTGCCGGCTTCACTGAGACGAGCGCGGCCTCAGGAATGACAAGCAGGCGCTCGTTCGCGGCGACGCCATAACCCGTGGTGATATCTCCGCCATCGTCTTCACCTCAATTGCGTATCCCGTCACCGCGTGGCCCGTGATAGCAAAAGGAAAGTTCTGGATCAGCCGAGCGTCGTCGCCGACGCACCATCCCCGAAGGAGCTGCCATGAATTTCCGACCCCACACCACACTCATCGCTACCGTCGCGGTGGCATTGCTCACGATCGGCCTGGCCGAACCCGTGGCACATTCCGCCCCGTCGGGATCCGCGGTCGGGCCGGATTGGCGCCCATCACCGGGTCCCTCGATCCTCGGTGGCTACGAGAACGTCGTGGTGATCTACCAGGAGAACCACAGCTTCGACAACCTGTACGGGTTGTGGGGGAAGGTCGGCAGAAGCGCGGTCGACGGGCCAGGCCAGGCGACCGCGGCCCAGAAGCGGCAGATCGGTCAGGACGGGAGCGCCGTACCGCTGCCTGCCGCAGAACGACGTGAACCTGACCTCGCCTCCGCTCGCCAACTCCTGCTCCGACCCCGCACACGGCATCGCCGGAAGCGCCTTCGCCAACAGACCCTTCCTGATCGACGCCTACATCAAGCCCGACGGACACGACCTGCCCGGCCCCTGGAGTCTCCGCACCCAAGGGCGTCCTGAAGGGCAGCGGTGCAAATCGGCGGCTGCACCCGGGACCTGGTGCACCGCTTCTACCAGGAGAAGTACCAGATCAACGGCGGACGCCAGAATCGCTACGTCACCGGCTCGGACGCGGTCGGCCTGTCGATGGGCCATCTACAACACCACGCAAACTCCCGATCTACACCTACCTGCACGGCGACGGCGCACCGCACTACGTCATCGCCGACCGATTCTTCCAGGGCGCCTTCGGCGGCTCGTTCCTCAACCATCAGTACCTGATCGCGGCGACGTGCACCCGTGGTCACGCAAGACGCCGCTATCCCGGCGGACAGAAGTCGCTCAACTCGGTCGTCGACGCGAACGGCATGCCAGTCAACAACTACCCGCTGTACACGACGTCTGCCACGGTCGTGGACGGTCAGCTGACCGTGGCCTGCGCCAACCCGGCCGACGTGGAGAACTATCGGCTCGCGTGTGGCAACTTCGCCGTGAACACCGTGCAGCCAGGCCAGGCGCCACGCGGCACCGGTCGCTACGATCCCGTTGATCGACGACGCCGACGTACCCCAACATCGGCGACCGACTGAGCGCGCCAAGGTATCTCGTGGGCGTGGTACTCGGGTGGCTGGGACGACGCCGAGGCCGGCTCTCCCGGGCCGCTGTTCCAGTACCACCACCAGCCGTTCAACTACTTCGCCGCGTACGCTCCGGGCAAGCCGGGACGGCACCACCTGCAGGACGAGACCGACTTCTTCGACTGCGGCCGCCGTGGGCAACGCTGCCGGCCGTCAGCTTCGTCAAGCCGTACGGCGCCGAGAACGAGCACCCCGGCTACGCCAGCGCGAATAGCGGCAGCAGACCACCTGGTCGACCTGATCAAGGCCGTCATGAACGGTCCGCAGGCCCGCGAAACCCTGATCGTCGTCACCTACGACGAGTTCGGCGGCTCCTGGGATCACGTCCCACCGCCCGGTGCGGGGAGCGCGACGAAGGGTGCCTACGACGCGTTCGGCCCCGGCACCCGCATCCCGGCGCTGGTGGTGTCGAAGCGGATGACTGCGCTCCGGCGTGGATCACACGGTCTACGACACGACCTCCATCATCGCCACGCTCGAGCGGGCGTACGGGCTCGCGCCGGTCGGAATCCGCGACACGAAGGTGCGCGACCTCCGGGAGGCGATCAGGCTGGGCAGCGGCCACCGCTGAGTCGTCAGAGGGGTTCGGCCAAAGGTGAGCGTCGTCGGGCTGGTCGGCGCTCACCTCGTGGTTACCGCGCTTGGCGTCCAGGAATTCAGGTGCGGATCCGGCACACTCGGCTCGACGCGACCCAGCTCCCCGCGGGATGAGCGGAATCCACCGGTCAATCCGTCGACGCGATGGCGTCCTTGATCGCTTGGGCGTCGCCGTCAAGGAGCGACCTCTCGCGTTCTGGTGGTTCGGTCTTGATGGTCCAGCCGTCCCCTGGGTAGCGAGGGATGACGTGAAGGTGGAAGTGGAAGACCGTCTGGAAGGCGACCTCGCCGTCACAGAGCAGGACATTGATTCCCTGACAGCGCAGCCTTGAGCGTCGCAGGGCTCGTGCCATGTCATGCCCGACCGACCATACGTGAGCGCTCGTGGCCCCATCGAGGTCCTCGAGACCCACCGCGTGTTCGCGTGGCACGACGAGAAGGTGGCCGGGCGTGACGGGGTTCACGTCCATGAACACCACAACAGTCTCGTCCTCGTACACCACGCTGGCCTCGACCTGTCCGGCAATGATGGCGCAGAAGATGCACCCCTGCGGCGACGATGTCGCGTCCTGTGTCATGCGCGCAATAGTTCCATTGCGTCCTGACGGGTGCTACCCCGTTGATGGTTGGGGCAAGGCCTCTGCCGACGGCTCATCGGCAGGCTCGGCCGGCCGGACCGCCCATTGACACAGGCGGAGCCAGACCGGATCCCCGAAGTGAGCATCTTCTGCAGTCGCGATTTCGCCTCTCGATCGGCCTGCAGGTACTCCGGTGCGAGCATTCCGCCATCTGGGTGTGGAATCGCGACATGACGAGATCCGACCGCACGCGCGCTGGAGACGAGTGCGTCCGCGATCACAGCTGGCTCACCCGGAGATCGGCGTTGACGCCGAGGCCACAGCCATATCCGGACGACGCGTCGTAGTGTGACGGGGTGCCAGTGCTACGCCCGTTGCGTCCTGACGACCTTGGCGTGTTGCTCGAGGTCCAGCGCGCCGGAGCGGTTGCCGGTCTCGGCCACATATTTCCGCAGGACACGAACCCGTTTCCCAGCGAGGAGATCCGGGCGCGCTGGGCCGAGGAACTCGACGATCCAGCAGTGGACTGCTTCGCGGTCCTGCTCGACGGCAACCTCGCCGGCTTCGCCGCGACACGCGGCGCTGAGCTCCTGCACTTCGGGACCGCGCTGGAGACCTGGGGCACCGGTCTGGCCGACTGCGCGCACACAGAGCTGATTGAGCACCTTCGCCTCCAGGGCCACCCGCGGGCCTGGCTGCGTGTCTTCGATGAGAACTATCGGGCCGTTCGGTTCTACGAACGGCGTGGGTGGCGCGCCACACTGCAGACCACGCTCACATCGTTCGCGCCCTATCCGGTTCTTCGCCGCTACGAGCTTGACCTCAAAGAAGCTCGCGCCGATTAGCCGTGCCCCACGACCGGCAAGCCGACCGGCGGCAGAGGCGTGCGTTTCGAGACGCGCTGTTCGTCGACCGGACCGGAGTGATGCGGACGGTGTGCGCTCATACCTGGCGAGACACGATTGCCGGCTACCTCGTGCTGATCGAGAGCCACAGCAGCCCCATCCCGCCCACGATCGAGGCAAGGAGCCAGGCGAGCGCCCCCAGCCACGCGATCACGTAGACATACCAACGAATCCGTCTCCCTTGAGCGGCGGCAAGGATCGTCTCCGGCGGCTCCGCTCCGGATATGTCATCAAAGGCTTCTACTTCTACCAGGAGCCAGTGTCGACGGTCGCGGATCACGTGAACCACTGGCGAGGTGTATTTGCTGGGCACCGGCAACGAAAGCACGACGCGGGCCATTTCCACGTCGACGTAGCGCCGACCCAGGACCGTAACCCCGGCGAAGTTCCCCTCGCTCACTTCGAACAGCGCTGCGGGGGTCCAGGGCAGCAGCATCGCTGGCAACATCGTCAACCACAGAATCGTCACAAGTGACGCGGACTCCGGCACCCAAAACGATGGACCGGATGACGCGAACGACCAGCTGACCGGGACAAGCCAAAGGACACCCACGACGAGCGGGGCACCCACCAGTAGGGCGCGGCCGGCGACAATGATCCACCTGCCTACTCTCCGGCGGATCCGACGCTCACGCTCAGCGCGACTCTCTGGAGCATTCGGAGTCCACTCGCGAACGGTCACGGGCTAATCGTTCCACGACGGCCGCACTCGAACGGCGGCTTCGCAGCAAGCACGAAGCATGTGTCGCTGCCTCCCAACATCAGATGGACCGAGCTGCGTACCCGACTTGCTCACGCCTCAGCTTGCCCCACCAATCGCCCGCAACGCGGCATGTCAGTGCGTTCCGCCGTCCACCTCACTGGGACGGCGGCGTCAGGCAGCCCCTCGACGTGGCGCTGCGGCCAGGGCGGGGCGGTGATGATCGGCGAGCGGTTCGCGGGGACGCACGAGTCGCTCGGCGAGCTCTGGTTCGCCTCCAATGGGCGTCCCTGCACGGAGTCGTGAGTGCGCTCGTCGTACACCTATGCTGGCGCTCACGCTGACCGAGCTCGCGGCGCAGGCGATCGTCGGCATGCGGTCCGCGTCCGGCCACAACGAGGGCCCGCTGCACTCCAGCTGGTGAGGCGGGCCCGGACTACACTCTCGTGAGGAGGTTCGAGCCATGGCAGCGGGTGTGGGACGGTCGTCGGAGAAGTCCGTCCGGGCCCGACGTTCCCAGGTGGTCGACCTCGTGACGGCGGCCGGTGCGATAAGCGTGGAGGACATCGCGACGGAGACCGGCGTGTCGAGCGTCACGATCTATCGCGACCTGTGGGCCCTGGAGAAGTCCGGGCAGCTGACCCGCTCCCAGCGCGGGCTCGTCTCCCTGGCGCCCCCACACCGAATGAACGACTCGAAGGCCTTGCCGGACCCCAAGCAGTATGCCCGCGACAAGGCTGCCATCGCCGACGCCGTGATCAAACGGATCCCTTCCGGAAGCACGGTGATCATGGACTGCTCCAGTGCGGCTGTCGAGATCTCGCGCGAACTGCCCGACCAGGAGCTCACGGTGATTACCGACTCCCTGGCGGTGTTCAGGGAGTTGAAGCGGGCGCCCAGCATCCGGTTGTTGTTGACCGGCGGGGAGTACCAGGCCGCCAGTGAGTCCCTCGTCGGCAAGGCCGCGATCGACATGGTCGCCGGCCTCCGGGCCGACTACAGCCTGATCGGGGTAACCGGGATCAGTGCGAGCGGGTGCTTCCATCCGGTCGAGGCCGTGTCCCAGGTGAAGCAAGCCATGATCGCGTCCGCAAGCACCCCGGTTCTCCTTGTCGACCACACCGACTGGGCCGTCACCGCGCTGCACCGGTTCGGCTCCCTTTCGGACTTCGCCGAGGCCGTCGTCGATCCCGATACCAGTGCCGAGCAGCTGGCCATCCTGCGGGAAGCCGTCACAACGGTCACGGTGGCCGAGCACCCCGCCTGCCCGTATTGTGCGGGCCTCTCATTCCGCCTCCACCGCGATGGCGTGTGGCGCTTGGTCTACGAGGACGACGGACATTCGCCGCGGGGAGAGCTCACCCCCACCGAGGGTCGTGAGTTCTTCTTGACTGGTGGCGCCAAGACAATCTGCCCCCACTGCGGCGAGATCATCCGCGGCTACAGAGGCGGGCGACAGCCATCCGCCTCGGCGATGCTCATCGCCGAGGGTTCGTGAGTTCTCCTGACTGGCGGAGCCAAACAGTCTGCCCCAGTGCGGCGAGACCATCCGTGGCTACAGAGGCACATCTGAGCCGGCAGTCTCCCGGGCCGAACTTCACAAACGTTCATTAGTCTTCACTACAACTGCACGTAGTGAGCAATCGCGGCCCAGTAGCGAAGGTGTTACTTCACTTTTAGTGTAGTTTTCCTTCAGTTGTGGGCCCACGCATCGTCGCGCGGGCCTTGCCCGAGGGAACGCCCTCGCTCGGCGATCCGCCCAGGAGGACCTCCGAGCCGCTGCCCCTTCCGGCACCTGCTCGTGAAGCTGGCGCAACGCATACCTGTGAAGGAAGAGGACCTATGGAGTTCCTGTTCATGCTCATCGCATCTCTCGGCGGTGGCCTCATCGGCGCCGCGTTCGGTGCCAACTTCGCCTTCGCGATGGTTGGCTTCGTCCTGATGGCCGGGATCGGCGCCGCAGCCGCCGGAGATCCGAACATGAGCACGATGCTGTTCGGCTATGTCGCCTTCGGCCCGTTCCTCGGCCCGCACGTTGCCTTCGGTGGCGGTGTCGCGGCGGCGGCCTACGCGTCCAAGAAGGGGTATCTGGAGACCGGCCGCGATGTCGGTACGCCGCTGGCCAAGCTCGGCAAGGTCGATGTCCTGATGGTCGGCGCGCTGTTCGGCGCGATCGGTTTTGCGATCCAGCAGGGCATCACCCTGATCCCCTGGTTCGGAAGCCACACTGACTCTGTGGCGCTCGCAGTCGTGCTATCGGCCATGATCGCCCGACTCGCGTTCGGGACGCCGTCGCTGCTCAACGCGAAGAAGCCCGGCACAAACGGCCTGCTCGGCGTCGACGATGCCAACTGCTGGTTGCGCTACCAGGAGAAGCCCAGCCAGTTCCTGACCCTCGGGGCCCTGGCCGGCCTGTTCGCGGCGGGCGTCTCGATCATGCTGGCAACCCACCTGCCCTCGATCGGTGGCTCGGCGAACACGCTCGCGTTCGGCGTCTCCGCCATCACCATCGCGTTCCTCAACATGGGCTGGTCGACTCCGGTCACGCACCACATGACGAACATCGCCGGTCTCGCGGCGGTCGGCTTCTACCCGATCGTGGCCGGCGCACCGACCATCGTCGCGGCCGGCTGGAACCCCGGCGCAGCGGTGGGAGCGATCCTGATCGGCGCGGCGTTCGGTGCCATCGCCGCAGGCCTGGGCGAGTTGTTCCAGCGACTCTTCCTGTCCCGCGGCAACACCCACATCGACCCGCCGGCCTTCGCCATCTGGGTTGGCAACACTCTGGTCGCCGTCTGCCTGATCGCGGCGGGCGCAGCTGCCTGATCGGTGAAGCACAGACCGTCCCGGCGCCATGTGGAGTATGGCGTCGGGACGCGAGCCGGATCGGCTGAGCACACGCTTGCTCAGATTAGCCCGACGATTCGACCGGCGATGCGGATCGCCCCGAACCGGCCCGCACACCGACCTGGTCGGGGAAGAGACAACACCACCAGTGTTCTCCGGCCGGGTCGGTGTACACCACTGGGCTATCCCCAGCAACGTCGCACATCCTCAGTCAGTGACGGGTGGTCATGCCGTCCCAGGTGCTCACTTTCTGGTGGCGGTGTTCATCGGTGAACCAGGTGGCGGTGACGGCCTTGGTCTAGGTGAAGAACGCGACGCTGTCCTTGCCCATGGCGTGCAGGTCGCCGAAGCCCGTTCAGTGGTGGCCAGGCCCTCGGCCGACTCGGGCGCACCGATCATCGACGGACACGGCGTCTTGCCACCGACCTCGTCCATTCTCCGTTGACTCTGCGTCCGGGCGTGGGTTGTTCTCCATCGGGCTTACGAGCCATGCGGTTGTCGTCTGGTAGGTCTCGCCTGGACGCAACACTGCGCTCGGGAAGTGGGGATTGTTGGGCGCATCAGGGTAGCCCTGCGTCTCGAGTGCGATCCCGGCGCGGCGCACGTAGCCGACGCCCGATGTGCCGATCTGTGTGCCATCGAAGTGATCGCCGCCGTAGACCTGCAATGCCGGCTGGTCGCTGAGGATTCGCAGCGTGGTGCCGCGGGAACCCCTGAGCTGGCAGAACTCACGCATTCCCGATCCGTCCACGATGAGGCTGTGGTCGAATCCGCCTCCACGCGTGACCCGCTCCACCTCGGCGCGGTCCCTCGCTGCTCCAAGGTGGCGCCAGTCGCGAAAGTCCATGGCAGAGCAGGCCACTGCTCGGACTTCTCCGGTCGGGATTCCGGAGTCGTCGTTGGGGGTGTAGCGCGAGGCCGGAATCCGCAGCTCGTGCGAGTCGCAGTCTCCTGCTCCCTCCCCGTCGAGGTTGAAGTAGGGGTGAGTAGTGAGGTTCACGATCGTCGGGGCGTCGCTGGTCGCCTCGTAGGTCACGCTCGCGCCATCGGGTAGCAGCTGGTAGTGGGCGGAAACGCCCAGAGCCCCAGGGAAGCCTTGGTCGCCGTCCGCGCTCCGCAATTCGAAGCGCGCCCAGTCACTTCCCTGGCCGGTGAGGCTCCAGCGCCGGGCGTGGAAGCCGTTGGCTCCGCCGTGAGCATGGTTCGCTCCTTCGTTGGCATCGAGCTGGTACGTCACGCCGTCGAGTGCGAACCGCGCTTCCCGGATGCGGTTGGCGAAGCGACCCACGGTCATGCCCATGTAGCTGTTGGTGGTGAGGTAGTCCTCGATTCGGCTGGCGCCGAGAATGATGTTGCGCCAGCTCCCGTCGTCCATCCTCACCTCGAAGCGGTGCATGCTGGCTCCGAGGTGGAGCAGTTCGAGGCGGAAGCGCGAGTTGACGATGCGCACCTTCTCGGTGTCCTCGATCATCTGCGTGCTCTCATCTTCGTGCAGGGCTATCCATCCAGGCCTGCATGATGATGGCGGAGCGCGCCCAACAGGTTCGCGTCATTGAAGTGGTGACACGCCCGAATGTCGGGCTTCGGAAGCTTGGCAGTCGCCCTGCCGAAACTCCTCTCGGTGCTTCGCCTCAGTGTGTCGATGAAGACCGGCTGGGCGCTGATGCCGCCACCAATGGCCACTGCCTCCACGTCGAGGACTGTCTGGACGTTGAAGATGAAGTTGCCCAGGCTGGTGCAGAAGCTCTCCAGTGACTCGAGAGCAGCTGGGTCACCGTGTTGGACGCGATCGAAGAAGATTGGTCCGTCGACCGCGCCGGCCGGCACTCCGAGGGCGGCCGCGTAGCGCGAGGTGAGTGTGCCGACCCCATTGAGGGTGTCCAGTTGAGGGCTGGCTCCGTCGGCGAGCGTGACTTTGGTGAAGCTGGCGTTGCCGGCGTGGAAGTGTGAGCCGCGGTACATCGACCGGTTGATCATGAGGGCACCACCCACGGCCGTGCCGATGGTGAGTGCGACGGCGTTGCGGCAGTCGGTGAGGCAGCCGCTGTGGGCTTCAGCCAGCAGTGCACAGTTGGCGTCGTTCTCGACCGACACCGGAGTGCCGCAGCGCGCACTGACTGCGTCGATCATGTTCGTGCCGGAGTTGAACGTCAGGGTGCCGCCGGAGAACATGTGCCCGGTATCCGGGTCCAGCTCGCCGCAGGTGCTGATCGCGATGCCGGTGACCGTGCCCGCGAACCGGTCGTAGATACTGCCGACGGCGTCAATGAAGCCGGCGTGGGTGTCATAGCGGGTCGGGAGAACCCCTGCTTCGCGGAGTTGGTACGACTCGTCTGCGAGCGCGTACTTGATGCCGGATCCTCCGACATCCATGGCCAGCCACTCCATGACGGCCCCTACAACTCGCGCCCGTTGGAGGCGATGACGCGGGAGTACCAGTCGAAGGACTGCTTCCTCGTGCGGGCCAAGCGTGCCGTTGCCGGCGTTGTCGCGGTCGACGTGGATCATGCCGTAGCGCTTCTTCATCTCCCCCGTGGTGAAGGAGACGCAGTCGATGATCGCCCCAGGGCGTGTAGCCGATCAGATCGACGCCGTCGACCTCGACGGCTGTCATCAGCGCCTCGATGTGGGCGCGCAGGTAGGCGATGCGCGCCTGGTCGTGGATCTGACCGTCCGGGGCGATCTCGTCGATCGGCGCCGAAGCCGTTCTCCACGATGAACAGCGGCTTCTCGTAACGCTCGGCGAGCACGTTCAGGGTGTAGCGGAGCCCGACCGGGTCGATCTGCCAGCCCCAGTCGCTGGCCTTCACATGCGGGTTCGGCACCGAGTTCGCCGGTCCGCCGGTGACATCGGCAGCGGTGCTGCTCGCCGAGCCGGCCCCGCCTTCACCACCGTGGACATGTAGTAGCTGAAGCCGATGTAGTCGACCACGCCGTCGGCGAGGATCTGCGCGTCCCCGTCCTGCAGGCCGATGTCGTAGCCGCCCCGCTCGATCTCCTTCAGCGCGTAGGACGGGTAGTGGCCGTGAACGTGCACGTCGGGAAACAGGAACCGTTCCCGCATGGCCATCTGGGCGGCCATGACGTCGTCGGGGTGGCAGGAGAACGGGTAGATCGGGACGTGGCTGACCATGCAGCCGATCTGCAGGTCGGGGTCGATCTCGTGTCCGATGCTGACCGCGCGGGCACTGGCCAGCAGTTCGTTGTGCGCGACCCGGAACAGGACTTCGCGAGGGTTCTCGTCGGGGGCCAGTTGCACACCGGAGTTGGTCCACAGGAACAGCGGGTTGTCGGTGTTCATCTGGTTGTTGATCTCGTTGAAGGTCATCCACCACCGGACCTTGTGGTGGTAGCGCTCGAAGCAGACCTTCGCGAATCGAGCGAAGAACTCCGACCAGTTCACGGTTGCGGAAGCCGCCGTAGACGCGGGCAAGGTGCAGCGGCAGCTCGAAGTGCGACAGCGTGATCACCGGCTGGATGCCATGGGCCAGCAGCTCGTCGAACACCAGCGTCGTAGAACGCCAAGCCCTCCTCGTTGGGCTCGCTCCTCGTCGCCGTTCGGGAAGATCCGCGACCACGCGATCGAGGTCCGCAGGCAATTCAGCCCCAGCTCGGCGAACAGTGCGATGTCCTCGCGGAACCGGTGGTAGAAGTCGATCGCCTCATGGTTCGGGTAGAACTCCCCCGGCTCGATCGGTGTCGGTGATCCGCCGCGGCACCCCGTGCGCCCCCGCGGTCAACACATCGACCACACTCGGGCCCTTGCCACCAGCCTCCCAACCACCCTCGAACTGGTGTGCAGCCAGCGCCCCACCCCACAAGAAGTCGGCTGGCAGCTGCCCGGGGCGAGTCACAGGACCCTGCCCGGGATGGAGTCGATCAGCGTCTTCGTGTAGGGGTGGCTAGGTCGGTCCAAGAGCTGATGGGTGGCGCCCTGCTCAACGACTTCCCCGTTGAGCATCACCATTGCCGTCTCGGTCAGATAGTCCACCACTGACAGGTCGTGCGAGATCAGCACCAGTGCAAGGCCCCGGTTGGCCCGTAGGTCGAGCAGCAGGTTGAGGACGTTGGCCTGCACCGAGACATCCAGTGCCGAGGTCGGTTCATCAGCCACAAGGACCTGCGGCGAACAGGCAAGCGCGCGGGCGATTCCGACCCGCTGCCGCTGGCCGCCGGACAGCCCGGCCGGGCGCCTTCTCGTCACCTCGCCGGAAAGGCCCACCTCGGCAAGGATCTCCTCAGCGCGTGCGGCGGCCACATCGCGCTTGGCGCCGTCCCACACCCGGACGACCTCGGCGACCGTGGCCTGGGCAGTCAGCATCGGGTTGAGCGACGCGTACGGGTCCTGGAACACCATCTGGACGACGCGCCGGACGGGGTCTCGACGACTCACTCCCTTCCAGGGGCGACCCTCGACGAGCACCGCACCCGACGACGGAAACAGAGAGCCCACGAGGCCTCGCCCGACCGTGGTCTTGCCGCTACCGCTCTCACCGACGATGCCGACAGCGTCACCTGCGCGCACCTCCAGATTGATGCCCGTGGCCGCCGGGGCGGATCCCTTTGCATAGCGGAACTCAGCGTCCACAACTTCAAGCACCAAATCAGACACCGGCGTGCGCCTCCTCGTGTGGGTTCGGCCAACCGTGGCAGGCACTTGACCGCTCATCGGTCATCGGGAGCAGCACGGGTTGCTCAGCGCGGCATTCATCTCGTGCGTAGGCACAGCGGGGAGCGAACCGGCAGCCCGTTGGCCACTGGCCCGGAACGGCCGGGACCCCGGGGATCGTCACGAGGCGTTCACCCTCCGAGCGTGCCGTCGGCCGGGCGCCGAGCAATGCCGCCGTATAGGGGTGCGCCGGCGCGCTCATCACCTGTTGTGTGCTACCAAGCTCGACGACGGTGCCGCCGTACATGACAGCCACCGCGTCCGCCGCGTCGGCCACCACGCCCAAGTCATGGGTGACGAGAAGCAGACTCATCCCGGTCGCCTTCCGTAAGTCGGCGAACACCTCGAGGATCGCCTTCTGCACCGTCACGTCCAAGGCTGTTGTGGGTTCGTCTGCCACCAGAAGTCGCGGCCGACCTGCGAGGGCGAGCGCAATCATCACCCTTTGACGCATTCCTCCGGAGAGCTCGTGGGGGTAGCGGCGCAGGACGCCGCGCCCATCGGGCAGCCGCACCATGTCGAGCAATTCCAGCGACCTGGTCTTGACATCGGCCCCAGGGTCAAGGTGGCGCACTGCCTCGCGCAGCTGTGCTCCCACGGTCATTACCGGGTCGAGCGCGTTGAGCGACGCCTGCGGGACAAAGCCGATCTGGGCGCCCCGTACCTTCGCCCAGCCGCGTTCATCCAGCTCGGTCAGGGTCGAGCCGTTGAAGGTGATCGAGCCGGTGACGACCTTCCCGCCGATCCGCGGCAGTAGGCCCATCAGGGCGCGGCAGGTCAGTGACTTGCCGGAGCCGGTTTCACCGACAAGACCGAGCACTCCGTGCGACGGCAGCGAAAGCGAGACATCGGAGAGCACCGGTAATCCGCCGATCTCGACACCAAGTCCGGTGATGGTCAGCAGGTCAAGGGTCATCGGGCGCCTCCATCAACCTCGGCGAGCAGGGAGTCGGCGATCAGCGACAAGGCGATCCCATAGACCGTGACCACCAGACCTGGCATCACGGTGACCCACCACGCGCTGTACAAGACTGTGGAGCCGGCGAGCATCAGCGAGCCCCACTCGGGTGCGGGCGGCTGGATGCCGGCACCGATGAACGGCATGCCGGCGATGGTGACGACCGCGACGATCGCGTCGACCACCATGTAGGCCACGACGGTGGTCGCCAGGTTGGGCAGCAGGTGACGAACGACGATGCGGGACTTGGAATAGCCAAGGAGCGTCGCTGCGGTGATGAAGTCGCGTGAACGCAGGCTCAAGGCCTCGCCTCGGACGAGTCGGGTGTAGGAGGCCCAGTTGATCACCACAATCGCGATCACGGCTGGCAATGCGCCCCGCGGGAACGGCCCGACCTCGCCCATGTCGGAGAACACCAGGGCGATTGCCATCACGATGATCATCCCGGGGAAGGAGATGATGGCGTCGGTGAGGCGCATCAGAATCGAGTCGGTCAGTTGAGAGCTCATCGCCGCCACGACTCCGACAAGGGTGCCGATCACCGACGAGGCGACAACGACCATCACGACCATCATCAGGTCGTTGCGACCACCCAACCAGGTGCGGACGAAGACGTCTCGACCGACCGTGTCAGTTCCGAAAAGGTGGGCCAACGATGGGGCGGTCAGCGGTTTGCCGGCAATCGCGGTTGCCGAATAGGGCGAGAACATCGGCACGAAGATCGTGGCCAGGACGATGATCGCGAGCAGGGCGAGCCCGAGTGCGAAGGCTCCACGGGGACGTCGCTGGGCGATTCGCCAGTGCGGCAACCGCAGCCAGTGGCGTCGGCGGGCCGGTGTGGGCGTCAGGGTCGTTGCGGTCACGATGCGGCCGTCCGAGTGCGTGGGTCGATGATCCAGTAAGCGGCGTCTGCAAGGGCGTTGAAAACGATGACGGTGACAGCCGAAACCAGGGCGATGCCCTGGACGACGGGGAAGTCGCGGGACCCGACGGCTGCCATCATCCGCGCACCAATGCCGGGGATGTTGAAGACGACTTCGACGACGGCTGCGCCGCCGATCAGGCCCCCCAAGCTGTAGCCGATGAGCCCGATGATGGGCAGCAGACTGTTCGGCAGCACGTGCCGAAGGACGACCCGACGACGGGGCAGGCCGCGCGCGATCGCCGCCTCGACGAAGTCCTGGGCAAAGGTCTCGCGAATCGACTGACGCAGCGAGCGAGCGATGATCGGGGCCAGTGCCACCGAGAGCGCAAGTGCCGGCAGCCAGATGTACTTCAGGGAGTCCATCGGCGTGGTGTTCCATCCACCGGCCGGTCCGATCTTGGTGCGCAGCGCAACCAGCAGCAGCACCATGCCGAACATGAACGGCGGCGTCGACAACAGAATGACCATCAGCGCCTGGAGCGCCCGGTCAAGCCCATCGTTGCTGCGGATGCCGGCGATGATTCCGACAGAGAGCCCGATGACCAGCGAGATCAACAAGGCGACCGCAACCACGCCTAGGGAGTTGGCGAAGGCCGGTCCAACAAGCTCGTTCACCGTTTGGGTCCGTGAGACCAGAGAGGTTCCGAGGTCTCCGCGGAAGAGGCCGGCCACCATGTTCGCGAACTGGGTGGTCAGAGGAAGGTCCAGGCCCATCTCATGACGCAGTGTCGCCACCGATTCCGGGGTGGCGAGCTTGCCGAGAATCAGCCGGGCCGGGTCTCCGGGAATGGCGTGCAGGAGGCTGAAGGTGATGGTGATCACAACGGCCAGCACGAACACCGTCTGGCCCAGGCGTGGGAGGAGCGCGCGAAGCATGCCGCTGTGGCGGCGTGGCCGAGCGCCCGTCGTGGGAGTGGCGTCGCCGCCAGTCGGCGCCGAGGATTCCTCGGCGCCGACTGACGTTACGGAGGGCGACGTCACTATTTCGCGGTGGCCACGCGCAGCCACCCGGTCGGTTCGAACGTCACCCACTGGCTGGTCGCCGTGTTCTTGGCGTTCACGAAGGCCCAGTCGACGAGCGGGATCAGCGGCATGTCCTGTGCGAAGAGCACGTTGATCTGCTGCATGAGCGCTGTGCGCTCATCGCCTGTCGCGGAGATCGCCTTGGCGATCAGCGCGTCCATCTCCTTGGACGAGTATCCGGAGAACAGGGCGTTGGTGCCACCGTCAGACTGCACGCCCTGGGCCAGCAGAATGTCGGCGCGGTCGACATAGTCGTACAGGCCGGAACTGATGAAGTTGAAGGAGAAGTCGCTCTGGAGAGTTCCCATCTCGCCGCCCTCAACGTGAACCGGCGTGAAGGTGATGCCGATCTTGGCGAGGTCGGCGGTGAGGAGAGCCGCGAGGTCTTCAGTGCTCTGCTGGCCGGCCATGAAGGCAAACTTCAGTTCACACCCGTTCGCGCACTTGGTGCCAGCGAGAAGCTGCTTGGCGCCATCGATATCGACCGACTGGGTCAGGACCGGATTGGAGAGCTTCGAAGTGTTCGGCCAGAACTGGTACAACGGCTTGGCCTGACCGGCCCAGATGACGTCGCTGATCTGCTGCCGATCGATGGCCATCGACACCGCGCGCCGAACGTTGGGGTCGGTGAGGATGCCGTTCTTGTCGTTGGGGATAAGGAAGTTCCCGCCGAATGCCGCCGTCACCTCGCCTTCCGCATCACCGGTGAACTGCGTGAGGGTGTTCGCCGGGATGTTCTCGGCGAGGTCGATCGAGCCACCCTTGAGCTGCACGCCGCGGGTGTTCGAATCCTGGATGTACTTGAAGTCGATCTCCGGCACGGCCGGCTTGGCTCCGGTCCAGTTGGGGTTCAGCACCAGAACGGCATTGCCGTTGGTCGGATCAAAGGACTTCAGCATGTACGCGCCGGCCGAGATCGGCTTGACGTAGAACTCCTCGTTGCCCAGCTTGCCCGCCGGCATGATCGTGCCGATCTCGGGGTCTGCGAGCAGTGACAGCGTGGACGGCTGCGGGGTCTTGAGGGTGAGGACGACTTGCGAGTCGGCGGTCTGCTTGGCGCTCTTCCAGTGCGCAACCATGCCCGCGTTCCAAGAGCTCTTGTCGTTGATGACCCAGCTGAGCGTGGCGGCAACGTCCTTGGCGGTCAGATCGGAGCCATCGGAGAACTTCAGGCCCGGGGCGATCTCGAAGGTGTAGCTCAAGCCGTCGTCGCTCGCCTTCCACGACGTAGCCAGGCCCGGGTTCACGTCGGAGTAGTCCTGGTTGAAGACGGTCAGCGTCCCACCGATGAGGTTGAGGATCTGGAGCTGCGCCTGATCGACGGCCTTGTTGGGATCCAGGGTGCTGATCGAGGCGCTGGCGCCCACGGTGAATACCTGCGGAGCCTGGCTGCTCGCGCTCGGCGTAGTGTCGGTCGCGCTGCTTGAACAGGCGGTAACCATCAGCAATGCGGCTCCCGCGAACCCAGCGAGCAGACGCCGCTGAGTCTTGGGGGTGAGCCAGGCGTTATGCGTGGCGGTAGTGGATGACTTCGGGCTCACTGTTCCGACCTCCTTGCCGCGGGAAAGGCCGCGGCTCCTTTCAGGTATCCGGGGAGGGTATAGCCGGAGAGACTACCCATCGGGTGACCAGCTGTCAACTGAGTCAGAGACTTGTCCTCTGACAAGTTAGCCCGTATTTTGGAACTACCAGAGAAGGGAGGTTGGGATGGAAGCACCTACGGGTGATCTGCATGCCCGCATCGGCATTGCCCGCCTCGACATCACTCCACCGGCCGGCATCCACTGGAAGCTCTGGGGTGCTTCGCTGGCCGAAACTGCCGAGGGCGTTCACCGTCCGTTGACCGCCACCGCCATGGCCATCATCGACGACGGCGAGCCGCTGGTGGTCGTGAGCCTCGACGTGTGCGAGTGGTCCGATCCCGCAGACGAAAGCGTGGTTCGGGACCGCATTCTCAGCGCTGGTGGGCTCGACCCAGACCGCCTGCTTCTGCATTCAACCCACACTCACTCCGGCCAGGCCCCCTGCACCAGCAACGTCGCCCGGACTGGCGGGGAGTACATCGGCGAACACCTGGAGTTGATCGCCGACCGGGCAGCCACAGCAGCTGCCCGTGCCATTGATTCGGCCGAGCCTTCGGTTCTTACCTGGGGAGTCGGCCACTGCGAACTCGCTGCCCACCGCGACCAAGTCATTGCCGGGCGCGCTGTGGTCGGTTACGACCCCGCCGTGGCTGCCGACGACACCGTGCTGGTCGGAAGGGTCACCACAACAGCGGGGACGCTGAGTGCGGTCATCGTCTCCTACGCCTGCCACCCGACCGTCCTCGGTTGGGGCAACCGACTGATCTCACCGGACTACGTCGGTGCAATGCGGGAACTGGTCGAGGACCAGCACCCCGACGCCCTCACCTTGTTCCTCCAGGGCGCCTCCGGCGAACTCGCACCGGCCAGGCAGTATCGCGACGACCCCGCGGACGCCGACCACGCCGGACGTGCCCTCGGGCATGCCGTTGAGGCCACGCTCGATTTGATGCCCCCCGCCGACCATCGCCTGGTCCCGGTCGGAGTGGTCGAGTCCGGCGCGCCGCTGGGTCTCTGGGCAGATCAACCGGTAGCGCCGAGTCACCTTCTCAGCGTCCGCCGGCTCAATCTGGGGCTTACCCGCAAGACCGGGGCGCCCGTTGTGCCCGCCGACCTTCCAGCTCACGTGCGCGCCGAGCGGCTGGCCAGAGCCGAGTTGGTGAACCGCTCCGCCGGTACCGACGTAGACCTGAGCTACCCCGTCTGGGTCTGGGAGTTGGGCCCGCTTGTCCTGGTGGCGCATCCAGGAGAGGCGTACTCCTGGCTGGCAACGACGTTGCGGCAGGCGCTTGCCCCGCGACCCGTGCTGGTGGCCAACCTCACCAATGGCGCCGGCGCTTTCTACCTTCCACCCCGCCAGGCCTATGAGCACCCCAGCTACACCGTCAACCAGACGCCAGCCGGCGCTGGCTCCCTGGAGCTTGTGGCCGAGGCGGTACTCGCCGAGTTCGGCACCAACACCAACGATCAGCCGCATCAGTACAACAATTCGGGAGCCCTGAAATGAGCCATCCACAGCCCATCCGGGTCGGCGTCGTCGGCCTGGGCCGCGGCCAGACCTTCATCCAGCAGTCCACCCCGGCGGTCGGGATGCAACTTGTCGCCCTCTGCGACACCTGGGAGGAGCGACTGCTGGAGTTCGGGGCCGCCCATGACGTCGCCACCTACACCGACTTCACCGAGTTCCTCGAGCCACGACATGGACGCCGTCGTGCTGGCCAACTACTTCCACGAGCACGCCGACTTCGCCATCCAGGCGTTGCGCGCCGGCAAGCACGTGATGAGCGAGACCGCCGCCTGCTTCACCCCGGCCCAGGGGGCGGCCCTGGTTCGGGCCGTCGAGGAGTCCGGGTTGATCTACATGTTCGCCGACAACTACCCGTTCATGGCCTACAACCAGGAGATGCGCCGGCTCTATCAGGACGGTGCCGTGGGCGCCTTCCGTTACGGCGAGGGCGAGTACGTGCACCCGATCTCGGCGCACCTGTTCAACTCGATCGCGATGGGTCCCGACCACTGGCGCAACTGGCTGCCGGTCACCTACTACTGCTCACACTCCCTGGCGCCGGTGATGTACATCACCGACACGACACCGGTGAAGGTGTCCGGCTTCGTGATTCCCCACGACCCTGACGACGCCAACAAGGCGCTCACTGTCCGACGTGGCGACACGGCGAGCATGATCGTCCTGCAGATGGACAACGGAGCGTTGGTCAAGCTGCTGCAGTACGACCTTCGAGGGCACGGCAACTACGTCCGCGTCGTGGGCAACCGTGGCCTGATGGAAAACGGGCGCGGCCCGCTGGAAGAGCACCTCCGGGTGCGCAGGGAACCGTTCGAAAAGCCGGAGGGCGTGCCCACAGAACTCAGCTACCTGCCGGAGTTCCCTGTGTTCGCCAAGGAAGCCCACTCCACCGGACACGGCGGGGGCGACTTCTTCATGAACTACGAGTTTGCTGAAGCGATCCGCACCGGACGACAGCCCTACTTCGACGTCTACAAGGGTGTGCAGATGTCGCTGGTGGGGGCTCTGGCCTACCGTTCGGCGCTCGAGGGCTCACGAATGATCGACCTGCCTGACCTGCACGATCCCGCAGTACTCGACGCCATGGCACTCGACCACTTCTCCCCAGACCCGAGCACCAAGACCGGAGACGACCCGTGGCCGAGCGTCCTCGGGAACGTACGGCCGACCCAGGCCGGCGTCGACTACGCCAACGAGGTCTGGGGACGGACGGACGAACTCCTCTTCGGCGGCGGACTCTGGGACCGCTGAAGTCCGGAGCGGCCGTTCGCCCCCGCTAGGGCTCGAGCGGCCGCTCCGCGAGGCCTTCACCATGACAGGTGCAGGCAAGCCAGCCTTCCCGCCAGCTACCGGACGCGGTTGAGCCCGCCGGCGGTAGTAACCCACACCGTGCCGTCGGGGGCCGTGCACATGCTTGTGGTCCTGACATCCTCAGTGCGAATCGTTGCCTCGGCCGTTCCGTTCGGGTCGAACCGCACGACTGCACCCAGGCCCCAGAACGCGATCGAAAGCCGGCCGTCCGGCGCCAGTTCCAGACCATCTGGCACCGCATCCACCTCGCCGACGAACTCCCAGGCGACCCGCCACTTGGAGGCCAACCCAGTGGCGACGTCAAAGTCGGCGGCCGCAATGCGGCGGCTGTCGGATTCACACACCAGGATCGTGCGGCCATCTGCAGTCCACACGATCCCGTTCGGGCAGCCCATTGCCCCGAACTCCTCGTGCCACTCCCCTGCGGCGTCCAGTCGTAGCAGCGCCCCTGTCGGCTCGGCTTCCGGGGTCGGGTCGACGATGGGCAGCACCCCGGCCCACACCCGACCGGCCGGATCGAGGGCGGCGTCGTTGAAACGAAGGCCCTGCCCGGGACCGGCACCGATCAGGCGATGCATGTCGCTCCCGGGCACGGCCCCAAGGACGCCCTGCGTCGACAGGAGGATCAGCTCCGGCCCGTCGCCGGGCAGCGCAGCGCCGACCGAGCCGGGCAGGACGAACAACTCCCGGGTGGCGCCCGAAAGGTCGGTCGCCAGCACTCGTCCGGCGTCAATGTCCACCCAGACCAGAGCGTCCAGGGGTGTCGACCACGTCGGGTGCTCGCCGAGCCGGGTCGGGGCGCCGGGAACCGGCGCCGCCGTGCGCTCGTCGCCGGTCGGCAGCAGGTGGTCGAGATCCACCCGCCTCGTGTGCTCGTCGGGACGCAACTCCGCCCATACGGTCACCGGACGCCGACGGGCTCGCCGACCGCCTCACCGAGCAGGTCGAACAGCCGATCGATCTCAGCGGCGGTCTCCGGGTCCAGGGAGAACGCAGCCGGTCCACGGACAGCGGTGGAGCGGAAGACCCCCTGGCGCACGAGGAGGTGCTTCTCCACGGCCACGAAGCCGTCCAGCGAGGTCTGCATGCCGATCATCGCGTTCAGGATGCCGGAGAGTTGGTAGGCCAGCGGCCAGTCGCCGGCCTCGAGGCAACCCCACAGGCGTTGCACCGCCCAGCACACCTCAGCTCCCGGCATCGTGCCGACAATCCCGCGGCGGTAGCTGTCGAGCAGGGCTGCACCGCCGGTGCCCTCGAGGATGCGTGCCCTGCCGGCAGTGAGGTCCCGCAGGATCGACAACCGCTGGCCGATCGGGCTGGCCTCCGGCTTGAAGTAGATCCGTTCCTGGTGTCGTTCCAGCAACGCGAGCTGCATGTCGAAGCCCAAGGGATTGCCCACGTAGCCGCTGGCGTCCTGGACCACCAGCGGAATGTCGATCGCCTCGATGATGGCGGTGAAGTGGTCCACCAGCTGCTCCCCGGAAGCGGACGCGGTGAGGGGAGGATTGACCATCACGGCGTCAGCCCCCGCGTCGGCCGCATGCCTGGCCAGCCCAATCGAGGTGAGGGTGCTCTCCGAACCGCAGCTGATAACGCTGAGGGCTCCCCTGCTGCGGGCGACCTCCACCACCGTCTCGGTGAGGCACCGGCGCTCGTGCTCGGTCAGGCGTAGCAGCTCCGACACCATGCCGGTCGTGACCCCGGACACGCCCTGGTCGAGTACCCACTCGACCTCGTTCGCCAAGGTGTCGAAGTCGATTCCTCCGTCGGCCGAGAAGGGGGTCTGCAGGACAGGCAGGACTCCGCGGATGGCGGGGTGGGTCATGGATGGGTTCCCTTCGAAGGACGTGGCTGGGCGGTTCATGAGCGGCCCACGACCGGTGGGACGAACCGCCGGGATTCCGGAGTGGGGGCGGTGAGGAAGTCGAGGTCGCACCCGTCGGGCGCCTGGCCCACGTGGTCGCGATAGAGCTTGGGCCAGCCCCGGAGGTGGCCCTCGGGTCGTGGCGACGCCTCCCGCTGGCGGCGCTGGAGCTCCGCCTCTGGCACCAGAAGGTCGAGTCGGCGCCCGGCGACGTCCAGTTCGATCAAGTCACCATCGATCACAGCAGCGAGAGGCCCGCCAACGGCGGCTTCTGGCGCAACATGCAGCACGACCGTGCCGAAGCTGGTGCCACTCATGCGGCCGTCGCTGACCCTGACCATGTCGCGAACACCGGCGGCAGCCAAAGCGGCAGGGATCGGCGCCATGCCCCATTCGGGCATCCCGGGCACACCCACCGGACCACAGTTGCGCACCACGAGCACGTCGTCGGCGGTCACCGGGAGTTCCGGGTCGTCCAGCCGGGAGCGCATGTCCGCGTAGTCCTCGAAGACGACGGCCCGGCCGACGTGTTGCCACAACTCCGGACTGGCCGCGGCGGTCTTGATGACGGCCCCGTCGGGGGCCAGGGTGCCTCGCACGGCGACCATGGTGGGCGCTGGGGCAACCGGTCGGGTGACGGGTCGCACGATGTCGCCATCTGGACCGGCTGAGTCCGCGAGGTCGGCGAGCGTCTGGCCGCTGGCGACCCGGACCGAGCCATCAAGCAGCCCTGCTGGCAGCATGGCTGCGGCAAGCGCGGCCAAGCCTCCGACATCGTGCAGGTCGTGGACCAGCCGCGTTCCGCAGGGCTCGATGTCGGCGAGCAGCGGCACGTCGGCCCAGAGCCGGTCCACGTCGACGAGATCGAGCCTTCGACCCAGGCGGCCGGCGATCGCAGCCAGATGTACCACGGCGTTGGTGGATCCGCCGACGGCGGCGAGGAGCCGAAGGGCGTTGCCGAAGGCTGCCTCAGTCATGGACTCATCTGCGCCGGAAGCGCCGGCCACAGCCCGGCCCGCGACCTCGCGCCCGGTGCGGTAGGCGATGTCAACCAGTGCCGCAGAACCGACCGGGCATCCTGTCGATCCGGGCATCGCCATCCCCAGCGCCTCTGTGACCAGCGCCATCGTCGAGGCCGTCCCCATCGTGTTGCAGGAGCCTGCCCCGGCGCAGGCCAGGGTTTCCTCGAGCCCGGCCCACTCTGCGTCACCGAGCTGGCCGGCGCGCCGGTTCTCCAGGGCCCGCCACAGATCGGTTCCTGAACCGACCGGGTGCCCCCGGAATAGGGGGGCTGCTCGAGAACCGCCCAACAGCAGCAGCGCCGGCAACCCGGTGGTGGCTGCGGCCATAAGGGCTGCGGGGACAGTCTTGTCGCAGTTCGCCAGGTAGACCACGGCGTCCAGGGGGTTGGCTCGGACCTGTTCCTCGAGCTCCATGGCAACCAGGTTGCGGTAGAGCATCGCGGAGGGCTTCATCAGGTCCTCACCCAAGGACATCACCGGGAAGCGCGCGGGGACGGCCCCGCCGTCTCGGATACCCCGCTCCAGCTCCGGGATGAGCGCTGCGAACCCCGCCTGGCAGGGGTTCAAGGCCGACGAGGTGTCGGCGATCCCGACGATGGGTCGACCCCGATCGTCGGGACTGAGCCCTGCGGCCACCCGGTGCAGGACGGCGACTTCATCCTCGCCGTCAAACCACTCGGCGCTGCGGAGCCTTCCGTTCATGCCCGCCGCTTCGCGGCTGGCTGTTCCATGAACCCGATGTGGCTGGTCATGGCACCGTCGATCACAAGGGTGTGTCCATTGACATAGGTGGCTTCGTCCGAGAGCAGGTATTCCACCGCTGCCGCCACTTCCTCGACCTCAGCCAGGCGGCCGGCCGGAATGAAGGCGGTGAGTTCTGCCAGGGCCGCCTGCGAGTCCGGCGCTGAATCCAGGGAAGCTTCCAGCGCCGGCGTCCGCACGGCGCCGGGCGCGACAGCATTCGCCCGGATCCCGGCGTATGCGTAGCTGACCGCCACGCTGCGCGTCAGAGCTTCGATGGCGGCTTTGCTCATCTCGTAGACAGCGTGGTCTGGGTATGCGCGGCGTCCGTGCACGGAGGAGATGTTCACGATCGCCCCGCTGGTACCGCTGCTGAGCCAGCTCGCCACCGCTGTCTGTGTGCCCCACAAGGTCCCGTAGAGGTTCACGTCGACCGTGCGGGCAGCCTCGGCCGGGTCGAGGTCAGGAAGGGGGCACGGCCTGGTCAGGCCTGCACAGTTGACCCAGGCGTCGAGCCTGCCCAACTCCAGCGCAGCGCTGAGTGCCTGCTGATGAGTCGCTCGCTCGCCGATATCGCCCGGCACGGCGATGACGTCGATGCCGAGCAGTTCAGCGAGCTCGGCCACACCGGCGGAGTCCCGGTCGACAAGGACGACGCCGCGGCCGTGGCGATGCAGGCGTTCAGCGACAGCCCGTCCGATCCCCGACGCCGCGCCGGTGACCACGACGCTGGAGTGTGCAATCACGGCCTGGCTGACTCGGTGTCGACGTGCTCGATTCTCGCGGCCCAGCGGATGTGCGCATCCATCGCCACTCGAGCAGCTTCGGATTCGCCGGCGACGATCGCCCTCCCGACAAGGACATGCTGACGGGCGGTCTCGGCCATGTCTGACTCGGTCAGCTTCGAGCCTTCCCAGGAGCTGGCCAGATAGCCCTGCACCTCACGCGCGATCTGACTCAACGGGAGATTTCCGCTCAGCGAGTACACCAAGCCGTGAAAGGCCTTGTCCAGCTCCAGGAACCGGTCGAGCGAACCGCTGTTGAGCCCAAGGGCCTCGGTACGGTCCACCATGTCGGCGACCGTCGCCCGCTCGTCGTCAGTGGCACGCTGGGCCGCAAGATCGGCACAGGCACTCTCAAGGACGAACCGCACCTCGTACAGCTGACGGCGCAGTTCCTCGCCTCGCCCCGCCCGCTCGAACGCGGTCTGGACCGAAGGGGAGAGCACATTCCACTCCCGCTCGGGCCGAACCGTGGTGCGCTTGCCGTGCTGAACGAGCAACACTCCGGCCAGTGCGAGCATCTGCACAGCCTCGCGGGCCACGGGACGGCTCACCCCGTAGGTCTCAGCCAACTCGACCTCAGAGGCAATGGCGTCCCCTGGCGCGA
This sequence comes from uncultured Actinomycetota bacterium, assembly GCA_963773595.1. Classification (GTDB taxonomy): domain Bacteria; phylum Actinomycetota; class Actinomycetes; order Propionibacteriales; family Propionibacteriaceae; genus Propionicimonas. Next base: position 191,073 of record CAVZBQ010000004.1, on the reverse strand, counting down.
CCTCGCGGCGGGCCAGAGGCTCTGCCAACAGCACAGCGAGATCTTCGCTGACCTTGTTTCTGCTCGACAGGGCTGTTGCCATGAGTCACTCCCTCGCCGTTGTACGGGGGTTGCCCCGTGTGCGTCATGCTAGTCTGTAACTCGTCAGAGGACAAGTCACCCAATGAGTTGCCCCAGTACCGTAGGAGGACGCATGGCCCTGGTCCACTCGCCGCTCAGCGACCTGGACGACTATCGCCCAGAACTTGTCGCACCCGCGGATTTCGACGACTTCTGGCAGACCACGCTGACTGAAGCCCGCGATCGCGCGACTGAGCCTGAGCAGAGGCCGTCACCCGCGGGGCTGCGCCAGGTCGAGGTGATCGACCTCAGGTATTCGGGATTCGGTGGGCATCCGATCGCCGCCTGGCTGCTGCGGCCACGCGGCGAGACCGGGCCGCTGCCGACCGTCGTCGGCTTCAACGGCTACGGCGGTGGACGGGGCCTCCCTCACGAGCACCTGCCCTGGGTCTCGGCCGGATATGCCTATGCATTCATGGATACCCGTGGCCAAGGTGGCTGGTGGGGAGCAGGCGGCATCACCGGCGACCCTGTAGGCCACGGCGCTTCCGCGCCCGGGTTCGCCACTCGAGGACTGGAATCCCCTGCCGACTACTACTACCGCAGGGTCTTCACCGATGCTGTCCGGTTGGTCGAGACACTCCGCGAACTGCCCGGCACAGGCGAGATCGCGGTCACCGGGACGAGCCAGGGCGGTGGCATCGCCATCGCGGTTGCAGGGCTGGTGGACGGCCTGGCCGCGGCGATGCCCGATGTTCCCTTCGGTTGTCACTGGCGCCACTCCGTGGAGCACAGCAAGGAGGATCCGTACGCCGAAGTGCAGCGCTATCTCGCAACCCACCCCGATCGGATTGACGCAACCTTCAACACCCTCAGTTACTTCGACGCGGTTCACCATGCAGCACGAGCCACCGCCCCTGCCCTGTTCTCGGTGGGCCTGATGGATCCTGTGTGCCAACCGCTGACCGTCTTCGCCGCCTTCAATGCCTGGGCTGGCCCGCACGACGTCGAGACGTACCCCTTCGCTGGGCACGAAGGCGGGGGGCCCCATCAGTTCAGCAAGCAACTTCAATTCCTCGACACGACAGTGGGCAGATGAACCAACTCCACACCGATGCCGCCCGGATGCGAGACCGGTGGCGCACACACGAAGCCGCAATCGGCGCCTGGTCGGTATCCGCGGACCCATTGGTGGCCGAACTGGTCGCCGCGTCCGATGTCGACGTGGTCTGCATCGACGCCCAGCACGGATATGCCGACTCGCTGCCAGCGCTACTGCAGTCCATGCGCGCGGTCGGAAGGGTCCCTCTGGCAAGGGTCCGATGGAACGACCCCGGACAGATCATGCGGGCCCTGGACGCCGGAGCCTGTGGCGTGGTCGTCCCGATGGTCAACACCCCCGACGACGCAAAGGCGGCCGCCCAGGCATGCCGGTTCCCACCTGACGGCATCCGTTCGTGGGGCCCCCTGTGGTCCGCGTTTCCGATCCCGCAGCCTGCGCAATCCAACACCGCGGTGCTGTGCGCTGTGATGGTCGAGACCGCGCAGGCTGTCGACAACCTGGCCGCGATCCTGTCGACCCCCGGCGTTGATGCCATCTACATCGGCCCCAACGACCTCGCATTGTCGTGCGGCTACGGCCGCGATACCTACCGCACCAACAGAGCAGTCGATGAGCTCCTGACGTCCGTGCTGTCGGCCGCACGCACCGCTGGAGTCCCCGTCGGGATGCATTGCTCGGACACGGCCATGGCCTCCGAATGGCGGGAACGCGGGGCCAACTGGCTCACCGCCCTCACCGATATGGACGTCCTCGCCGCCGGCCTGCGGGCGACCACCTCCGCCATGCGTGCAGTCCCCGCGGCCTGAGGTCGAACCTGACCCAGATCCTCAGCTGCTTCGATCGGGCGCCGGCTTCGTGGGTGCCGTCCCGAGGGACTGGGGCCGCAACCGTGCAGGCACGGGAGGGGGTGAACAGAGACAAGTTCTGGCCAACGACGGCCAGCGTCTCGGACGACCCAACCTGGTGTCGGAGATGCCAGAGGACGGCGCCGGCTTATAAGGCCTGCCCCTGCGCCTTGCCTCGAATCGAGGTGTAACACCAGCCTGTTGCCACCTTGTATTGCAGGTGACAGCGGTGAGGGAGTACGCTGTGAGGCTGGAGTCGATGGACCACGAGCAGTTCGTGCCATCGGACTCTCCTGGGCGCCAGCGAGGCCTGGGTCAGGACGATGAGCTACCCAGCTCTCGCGCGTCGCGGAGCCGCGCAGAACGTTCCCTCCCACCACTTGGCTTGTGGCCGACCCCGGGATCGCCGGCGGCCCTCAAGGAAGGGAATCATCCAGATGGCGAGAGTCGCATTGTTGTTGGCCGACGGGTTCGAGGAAGGCGAGGCCCTCACCGTCGCCGACATCCTCAGGCGGGCCGGGATCGAGGTGGACCTCGTCAGCATCGCCGGTGAGAACGTCCGTGGTGGGCACGACATCGTGGTTGTTTCCGACACTCTCCTGCCGCTCAGCTTGCTGGGCTACGACATGGTCGTGCTGCCCGGAGGACTTCCCGGTGCCACGAATCTGCGCGACGACGGCCGGGTGATCAGCGCGGTTCGCGAGATGTATGACCACGGCCGATGGGTCACGTCGATCTGCGCGGCCGCGATGGTGTTGGGCGGTGCCGGAGTCCTCGACGGGCACGAGTGGACGTCCTATCCCGGCTACGACACGCAGATCGAAACGACCGGAGCCTTCTCCGAACGCCTTGTGGTCCGCGACGGCACCGTCATCACCAGTCGCGGCCCTGCGTCCGCCTATGCCTTCGGGTATGCACTGGTGGATGCACTGGGGGGCGACAGCGCCACAGTGAAGAGCCGCATGGTCTACACCAACGCGTTCGATGAGATCGAGGGGAGCAACTGATGGCCAGGGTCGCGGTGCTGATGGCTGAAGGCTTCGAGGAGGGCGAAACGACCACCATCATCGACATCCTCCGGCGTGCGGGAGTGACCTGCGACTCGTTCGGGATCGGGGTGAACCCCGTCATCGGAATGCACGGCATGCGGGTCTTCGCGGACAAAGCCTTTCCGTCCGACATCGGAGACTACGACATGGTCGTGCTGCCCGGCGGCCGCCCGGGAGGGGAGAACCTGCGCACCAACCCTGACGTGATCGCCCTGGTGCGTGAGTTCGATGGCACCGGTCGCTGGGTCGCCGCAATGTGCTCAGGGACGACGGTGTTGGCTGAGGCGGAGGTGATCGAGGGGAAGCGGGTGACCGGCTACACCGGGTACGCGGCCAAGCTTCCCGGAGCGATCTTCGTCGAGGAGGTGGTCGTTGTCGACGCGAACCTGGTGACGAGTCAGGGACCGGCGACGCCTTACCCGTTCGCGTACGCCATCGCCGAGGTCTTCGGCGTCGACACCGTGCCGCTGCGAGAGCGCATGCTGTACACACTCGCGGGGGGTAAGTAGCGGCGTGCTGCAGGCACTCGCGGGCCTCGCGACGATCTGGTTGGTGATCGCTGCAGGGTGGGGGCTTGCTCACGTCGGCGTCTTCAACGACGCTTCCCGTCGCGTCCTGGCTCGAACGGCTTTCACCGTCGCCATGCCAGCACTCCTCGTGCAGATGGTGGCCCGCGCTGACCTCGGGCGGCTCTTCTCGGAGGCACTGGCTGTGTCCGTCCTCGCCGTCGTCGTCGCGATCATGGCCTACGTCCTCGTGGCCACTCTGGTGTTCAAGCGACCCCTGGCCCACCAGGTCATCGGCGCGCTGTCGAGCAGCTACACGAACGTCGCCAACATCGGGCTTCCAATCGCCCAGTACGTGCTGGGCGATGCCACCTGGGTCGCGCCGATCCTGCTCGTGCAGGTGGGCATCCTGCAGCCGGTGGCGCTGATGATCCTTGATGCCCAGCGCCACAAGGGTCGCGTACCCATTGCGCGCTACGTGGTGATGCCGTTCCGCAACCCGATCACCGTCGCAGTCGTGATCGGCGTGCTGCTTCGGGTGACCCACCTGGCGCTACCCGATGTTCTCGGCTCGGCGGTGGACGGCGTCGGCCGCATGGCAGTGCCGCTGATGCTCCTTGCGTTCGGCGTCTCCCTCCGTGTGGATCCACTACCCGGCAAAGGGTCCCCGGCGGCCGAACTGGGGCTCGTGCAGGCGATCAAGCTCCTGATCCAGCCGCTGTGCGCGTACACGCTGGCGGCCTGGGTCTTCCACCTCGACGCCGACTCCGTGCTCGCCGTGACGCTGCTTGCGGCTCTCCCGACAGCCACCGTCGTCCACGTGGTGGCAACGAGGTACCGCACTGCCGAGCAACTCGCCCGAGATGGAGTGCTTTGGTCCACTGTGCTGTGCGTCCCCGTTGTCATTGCTGTTTCGGGGTTGCTGGCGTAAGCGCCGTCGTACGTGTGTGTCCACTGATGTTCAGATCAGAAGGCGACCGGCCCCTCTGGCTTCCCAGCACCGGCCGGTCGTGCGGCTTCGACAGCGCGGAGTCGGTTGAGGGCCCTGTGGCTGGTGGTTCTTACCCATGCTTCGGAGGCACCAAGGGCTGCCGCGGTATCGGCCACGCTCAGGTCGTCGAGGTAGCGTGCGACCAGCACCGCACGCTCCCGTGGCGGAAGCATCGACAACACGCGGCTCACCTCGATCCTGAGGTGGACCCGTTCCGCCGACTCGTCGAGTCGGCCCCGGTCCTCAAAGGACTCCACGGGCAGTTCGGCCGACGAGCGCCGCTCCAGATGGGTCAAATACAGGTTGTGGACCGTTCGGTGCGCGTATGCCGCCGGGTTGCGGTCCACATCAATCCGATCCCAATAACGGAACATCCGGAGCAACGCCTCCTGCACCAGATCCTGAGCCAGCTGGACATCCCGGCACAACGAATACGCATGCCGCACAAGCGCGGGCGTGACGGACTTCACGAACGGTTCGAACTCCGCCAGTCGCCCCGACACGACGCCTCCAATCGCTCCGTCGACCCACTGTTGGCTGAGGACGGCACGGTCCACCACACCGAACCTGCGTGATCGTTTATGCCGGGCGGCGCCCAACACGTATCGCCGGTTACGCTTGCCAGCATGGCACTTGGAGCGGCAGGAAGATCCCCACACGGCACGGTCCTGCTGATGGCTTTCAGTGGCTGGAACGACGCCTGCAACTCTGCCACCGACGTGATCGAGCACCTCGCCGACGCCTATGGGGCTCAACCGCTAGGTCAGGTGCCACCCGGCGCCTACTACGACCTGAAGGAGCATCGGCCCATGGTGACGGTCGGCGCGGACGGACGCCGGGTGGTCTCGTGGGCAACCACGGAGGTCCTGTTCGCCACACACCCACAGGCTGATCTGATCCTGGTTCGTGGTCCTGAGCCGAACTTCCGCTGGGACGAGTTCTGCGCCGAGATCCTCGCGATCGTCGCCCCACTTGCCCCGGAACTCGCCATCACCCTGGGAGCGGTCTCCGCGGACATCCCGCACACCCGGGACCTGCCAGCGCGTACTTTCACCCAGAGTCCCGAGCTGGCCGCGAAGTTGTCAGCAGAAACCACCGCTCACGAAGGATTCACGGGGATCACAGGTATCGCGGCCGATGCCTGCGACGAGTCCGGCATACCTAGCCTTCGCGCATGGGTCACGGTGCCGAGCTACGTGTCCACGCCTGCCTGCCCTAAGGCCACCCTGGCCCTCGTCGTCGAACTCCAACGCCTCCTCGGTCTCGACATCGACCTTGGGGACCTTCGCGAACGCTCCCAGCAGTGGTCGCGCAGCCTCGACGATCTGGTCGCCGGACAAGGCCCGGACAACCGGCTCACCGAAGCTCAGGAAGCCAGCGACCTCGAGATTCAAGACTCCGGCGACAAGCTCGCCGACGAGATCCTCAGCTTCCTGCGACGCCGCACGACCTAGAGAATCCTGCGGCGCGTCCGGACGCCCCATAGCCCCTCGCCGGGCGGCTGACGCTGATTCTCTGTAACGAAGTCGCCGGGTCAACGGGTATGCCCTTTGAGAAGTCGCGTGGATCGTGCGGGGTTCTGCAGTGCCGGAGAACAGACACATCCCTCGATGACTCCCCGCAGGCCCCGGCCAGGTCACATCCCCGGCTGAACCTGCAGGTACCCGTATCGACGACGCTTCCCGGTTCGGGGAGGCAGAAGCAAAGGAGATGGCTCATGACCCTTCGACAGAGCAGCGGCTCCCGAAGAATGGTGGCCCTCGCGGCCGGCCTGACGACCATGGCCCTCGCAGCCGGGGCTGCGGCCAACGCAGAAGCGATACCCACCCCCGAGCAAGGATCGCCAGCCACGACCAAGCAGCCTGTCATCAGCACGCGTGACGTGCCGATCATCACGGTCCGGGGACTCAAGTTCCGGGACCTCGACCGGAACGGTCGTCTGACCCCTTACGAGGACTGGCGGCTGACGCCTGCGCGACGCGCCGCGGACCTTCTGGCCCGCATGACGGTGGAGCAGAAGGCTGGCTTGCTCGTCCACAGCTGGAAGCTCCCGCAGACCGCGACAGGTTTCGACCTGGACTACGTCAAGACCTTGATCGCCGACCGCCACATGAACACGATGATCACCTCCCTCGCTGTGGAGCCCCAGCTCATTGCCGAGGCAACCAACAGCGTCCAGGCCATCGCGGAGGAACAGCCCTTGGCCATCCCGGTGGCCTTCTCGACCGATCCGCGCAACGGGTTCGCCGTGGCGACCGGAATGACCGTTCCCCGGGTGGGGACCACTGCGATGCCGGACGCGATCGGCTTGGCGGCCGCGGGCGACCCCAAGCTGACCCGAAAGCTCTCTGACATCGTCCGGCAGGAGTACCGGGCGATGGGCTTCCAGATTGCCCTCTCACCTCAGGCGGACCTCGCGACCGAACCGCGCTGGACCCGCATCAACGGCACCTTCGGGTCTGACTGGCGTGCTGTCGGCGCTCAGGTCGCAGCGTACGTGTCCGGCCTGCAAGGGAGCGACGACGGCGTGACGGCCAATGGGGTGGCCACCGTCACCAAGCACTGGGCGGGTTACGGTGCTCAGGACAAGGGCTACGACAGCCACTACTACTACGGCCGATACGCGACTTTCCCTGGAGGGAACTTCGCCAAGCACCTCAAGCCGTTCGAGCGCGCCTTCGCCGCCCACACCTCGGGAATCATGCCCACCTACGCGATCCTCAAGGACCTCGTCTACAAGGGGACCGCGGTCGAGCAAGTGGGCGTGGGATACAGCAAGTTCATGCTGACCGATCTGCTGCGGGGGCAGTACGGCTTCGACGGAGTCGTTCTCTCGGACTGGGCCATCACCGGTGACTGCCCGCTGGCGTGTCAGGAGGTGCGGCCGCCAGCCAAGTTCGTCGGCCCTTGGGGCGTCGGTATGCCCTGGGGTGTCGAGAACCTCACCCGGACCGAGCGGGTGGCCCTCGCCATCAACGCCGGCGTCGATCAACTGGGCGGCCTCGACGAGCCGTCCTACGTCCTCGATGCGCTCTCCAAGGGTCTGCTCACCCAGGCTCGGGTGGACCAGTCCGCTCTGCGCGTGCTGAAGCAGAAGTTCGAACTCGGGCTGTTCGAGCACCCCTTCGTCGACCCCGACGCCGCGGCGGCCGTCGCTGGAAACGCGAAGTTCAAGAAAGTCGGCGACGCGGCCCAAGCCAAGTCCCTCACCCTCCTCAAGAACGCCAGGAACTTGCTTCCCCTGAAGGCCGGGACCACGGTCTACCTGAACGGCATAGCCAAGGAGGATGCCGCGGCTCAGGGACTCACGGTCGTTGACGACCCGGCCAAGGCCGACGTGGCAATCGTCCGGCTCGCCGATCCCCGCAGCGGAGCGGACCTCACCGGCCTGAACTTCACCGGACGGGAGGCCGACTACCAAGCCTTCAAGGCTGCCATTGCGGCCGGCGTACCTACCGTGGCGGTGCCCAAGCTCGACCGACCCCTGGTGCTCACCGACGTTGTCCATGATGCCGCCGCGGTCCTGGCGAACTACGGCGTCTCCGACGAAGTCCTGCTCGAGACGCTTCTCGGCGATCGCAAGCCGGGCGGGCACCTCCCGTTCGAACTGCCCTCGTCCATGACCGCCGTGGAGGTCCAGCAGGGTGATGTTGCCGACGACACGGCCAATCCCCTGTTCAAGCGGGGCTTCGGCCTCGACTACCGAGGCTGCTGGAAGCAGTGGCAGCGAGGCTGTGGTCAGAAGTGAAGGTATGAGATCCGAGCCTGGCCCGCACGACCGAGGCTGACATGTGTGCTGCGAGCGGAACCGCCCTGTTCCACTCGCAGCACCTTCAGCGGTTCCCCATCGGACTGCTGAAGGTCAGGTGACAGTGCTGGTTAGGCGACCCGGTGAGTACGACGGGAAGTGCAAGGCGGTGCAGAGCACAAGCCCACCCGCTTTCGCACCGGGCGCGGCGTTGACTCCGGCTCTCGACCCGTTCACCAACGGTCGCTGGCGCCCGCGCGATCTAGTCGGACAGCCCAGCGAGGCACCGCTGGGACTGAGAAGTGGGACCGAGCGCGGAACGCTCGCCATTCGAGGAGATCTTGACGTGCGTTCTCCCCTAGTCAACTGGCGGAGGATACGAGATTCGAACTCGTGAGGGCGTAAACCCAACCCGCTTTCCAAGCGAGCGCCATAGGCCTCTAGGCGAATCCTCCGCCGAGAAGGATACCGGCACGAGGCCTTCCAACTCCAAACGGAGCGTCTCCCCTAGTGGGGTGCGTATCCGGTGGAGTGGAAGATGCGTCTCCCCCTACGGCGAGTACGAAGTGACCTCCCCCGCGGCGTTGCGATAAGTGATCGTCGGGAACCCGGCGTCGGCGTCGTCGGCCGCTCCCCTGCAGTTCAGGAGGATCACCGTCCGCCCGCCCGGATCGAGCGAGGCGCTCGTGGAGGTGCACTGTTGGCTGGCACCCACGGTCGCCTCGGTCGCACCGTCGGGCAGCGCGACGAACAGCCGCTCCTCCCATCCGTCGGCGCCGCTGCCTCCCCGGCCCGTCTCGCCAAGGCTGCTGATTGCCCCGCACTCGTCTGGGAACCCGTTGCCCTCTACGGCGCGCAACTCCCCCGAGCAGGCCACGCCGAGGTCGGGATCGTGGGCGAACCAGTACGTCCTTCCGTCCAGGGTGAGTTCGGCGCTGGGCGCGCGTACTCCGCGGTCGTTCCAGGCCTTGCCATCCGTGCCCTGCCAGATGAAACCCGTGAGCTTCGTCTGCGGCTCGCCCATGACGACGATCACGCCCAGCCCGTCGATGTCCTCCACGGTCGCTCCTGCAAGGCCACCACCCGCGGCTCCCTCGGCCCACCGAACCTTGCCCGACGTGATCATCACCCAGACCTTGTCGGTCAGCTTGGCGAGGAACGGCGCTTTGGCCGTCACGACCCCGGAACGCGAGATCGGCTCGCCGTTCTTCCTTGTGCCGGTCACGACGACGTTGGAGCCCGGCGTCCCACGAGACTGGACCTCCACAGCCCGCAACCCAAGGCCGGCCAGTCCCGGCAGGTCACTGGCATCCATGGAAATGGAGCCAGTGTGGCCCGACCAGTCCCGAGGACTGCGTGTCGGGGTAGCGCTGTCCGACGGTGATGTGGACGGCACGGGCAGCGGCGTCGCGATCACCGGTGACACACCATTGAGGGATGTCAGCGATGCGCCCGCCCACACCACCAGGCCTGCCACGAGGGACAACGCAACGACTGCCACCGCCTGGCGGCTGCGGCGGGCATCCCGTGCCCGATGTGCGGACGCGAGCAGTCCCTCGGTGTCCAGAGTGTCGTCGATCGGCTCGACGACACGCGCCAGGTCGGCCCGCAGCCGCTCCTCGAGATCGTTCATCACTGTCCTCCTCCCGCAATCGGGGCGTACTGGGTGCGCAGGGTGGCGAGGCCACGCGACGCTGCGGACTTCACCGCGCCGACGCTGATGCCGAGGTGATCGGCCACGTCCGCCTCGCTGAGGTCGTTGTAGTAGCGCAGCACGATCACCCGGCGCTGCTGCGGGGGAAGGGTGGCGAGCATCCGCACCACCTCGTCGCGATCGTCGATGACCTGCTCCGCACGGCTGGGTACCGCGCGGTCAAGGTCCTCCGATGGTGTGGCCGGACGGCGTCGCCACCGGTCGATGTTGAGGTTCACCAGAACGCGCCGCGCATAGGCGCTCGCCTCGCCATGCCGCACCCGGCGCCACGCGAGGTAGGTCTTCACCAGCGCTTCCTGGACCAGTTCGGCAGCGAGATCGGCGTCCCCGGTGAGCAGCCAGGCCGTGCGCGTGAGGGAGCCGGACGCCGCGCGCACGAACGCTGTGTACTCCGCGTCCTGCCTTGGGGTGGGTGGTCCGAACATGGGCCCTCTCTCGTCAGCCTTCACCCTCTACTACGCAGCGGTGTCGCGGAAGGTTGCCAACGGCCAGAGCGACCACGGCAAGACCGGAGCCATGCACCGGCGCCAGCGATTGTGGCGCCAGCACCGGTGCCGGAACGCCTCCTACCGTGCGGTGCGAGATCGCAACCAGGGACAGCAGCACGACGGTGATCCCCACGGCAATCAGGCTCGCTGCCCGGCGCAGGATGCGGCACCGGCGCAACCGCTGCCCCGCAGCGACCAGCGCGCTCGTGGCAACTCCGAGGTCGAGCCGGACGGCGCTCGGCACCTGCCGCAGCTCGGCGCGGAACCGCTCCTCGAACTGGGTCAGGTGCCCGGCAGCCGGCACGTACTGGCTGGCGAGCCCGCGCGAAGCGGCAGAGGCGACCGCGCCCAGGCTGATGCCGAAGAGCTCGGCAAGCTCGGCGTCCGGCAGGTCATTGAAGTAGCGCAGGACGAGCACAAGGCGCTGCTGCGCGGGGAGTTCCGCCAGCATGCTCACCAACTCGTCGCCGTCGCCCACCGCCCGTTCGCTCCCGCGATCGGCGCCGCCCTTCTGTCGTGGAGGAGCTGGCTTACGCCCGCGCCACTGTTCGAGGTACAGGTTCACAAGGGTGCGGCGCGCAGACGCCATCGCATCGCCGTGGCGCACCTTCCGCCACGCCAGGTACGTCCGGATGAAGGTCTCCCGCACCAGTTCGGCGGCCGCGTCACGGTCACCGGTGAGCAGGTAGGCAGTCCCGGACAACGACGGGGACGCAGCGTTCACGAACTCGGCGAACTCGGCGTCCCTTGTGGGGGTGGGTAGACCGATCATCGAACCCTTCCGCTTGGGGTCTCACCCACAACGACGTGCCGGGGACGGGAAAGGTTGCTCCTGAAGGTGTACGAAACTGCTCGAAGTGCCGTCCTCGGCGAAATCGTGAGCCGTTTCGCGTCCGCCCGAAGCGACACGCCGGGGGAACCGGGTTATCCACAGTGTGCGGACGCGATTCGTCGCGTGACCCTGACTGCAGACCCTCGTAGCGTCCGGCTCGCGCACCACCGCAGAACCCCGGTACAGTTGTGGACGGTTCCCCGCGCGGCGGTACCTCGCCCAACTCCCCCAGGGTCGGAAGACAGCAAGGGTAAGTGAGCTCTATCGGGTGCGCGGGGGCCATTTTGCATTTCCTCCCCCGGCGGGCCCGATGTCACCGCCTACCCGTAAGGTTCAACCGTGGACTCCAGCGATGACGAACTGTTCGAGGAAGAGCCTCTCGAGCTCTTCGAGCAGGACGGTCCCGAACTCTTCGATCAGGACGGTCCCGACCTCTTCGGAGTGGCACCCGACGTGGAGGAGCCGCCTGTTGAGGCCGCCGTCGAGGTAGGCCCGCACCGGCGTTCGCAGGAAGAAGTCACCGCCTCCCTCATGGAGGTGGTGGACGCCCTGCGCCAGCCGTCCGAAGCCGTCTCCCGGCCCGACACCCCGCTCGCCCTGTACCGCCGCTACCGTCCGGACACCTTCGCCGATGTGATCGGCCAGGAGCACGTCACCGAGCCGTTGCAGCGGGCCCTCGCCAACAACCGGGTGAACCACGCCTACCTGTTCTCCGGCCCGCGCGGCTGCGGCAAGACCACCAGCGCACGCATCCTCGCCCGCGCCCTGAACTGCGCCAACGGCCCCACCCCTGTGCCGTGCGGGGAATGCCAGTCCTGCCGCGACCTTGCCAGGGGCGGCTCCGGCAGCATCGACGTGATCGAGATCGACGCCGCGTCGCACGGCGGCGTGGACGACGCCCGCGACCTGCGCGAGCGGGCCTTCTTCGCACCGGTGCACAGCCGCTACAAGATCTACATCATCGACGAGGCGCACATGGTGACGCCGCAGGGCTTCAACGCCCTGCTCAAGGTCGTGGAGGAGCCGCCGCCCCACGTGCGGTTCGTCTTCGCCACCACCGAGCCCGACAAGGTGCTGGGCACCATCCGTTCGCGCACCCACCACTACCCGTTCCGGCTGGTCCCGCCGAAGACGCTGTCCGCCTACCTGTCCACTCTCTGCGACGCGGAGGGCATCGCCGTCGAACCGGCCGTGCTGCCGCTCGTCGTGCGCGCCGGTGCCGGCTCCGTCCGCGACTCGCTCTCCGTCCTCGACCAGCTGCTCGGTGGCGCTGGACCGGACGGCGTCAGCTACGCGCAGGCAACCTCCCTGCTCGGCTACACCCCCGACACCCTGCTGGACGAGATCGTCGACGCCTTCGCTGCCGGCGATGCCCGCGGCGTGTTCGCCGCCGTCGACAAGGTGATCGAGGTCGGCCAGGACCCCCGCCGTTTCGCAGAGGACCTGCTGCGTCGCCTGCGTGACCTGATCATCGTCGCCGCCGTACCCGAGGCCCTCAGCAGCGGCCTGGTGGACGTGGCCGGCGACCAGGCCGACCGCCTCACCGTGCAGGCCAGCGCGCTCGGCCCGGGCGAGCTCACCCGCGCAGCAGAGGTCATCGCCGTCGGGCTCACCGAGATGCGCGGCACCACGGCTCCCCGCCTGCACCTCGAACTGATGTGCGCCCGCGTCCTTCTTCCCGGAGCGGACGTCAACGATCGCGGCCTGCACGCCCGCCTCGACCGCATCGAACGCCGCATGAGCATGGGCGACGCCCCTGCCGCGACCGCCGAAGCCCCGGTGCGGAAGCTGCCGGCAGCTCAGAAGGTCGCCGAGGCACCCGTGCAGAAGCCGCCGGCCCGGACGGTCCCGGACGAGCCGGTGCGGAAGGCGCCAGCCCACACGGTCCCTGAGGAGCCGGCGAGGAACGAGCCGGCGTCACGAAGGGCCGCCGAGCCAGCCGCGGCTGCTGTGGCCGTCCCCGAGCAGCCTGTCGCTGAATCGGTCCCTGACGAGGTTCGTGAGCCTGCGAGCGAACCGTCACGAGTCGCGCCCGAAGCCCAGAACCTGTCGGTCACCGCACCCGAGCCCGCTCCGGTGGAACCGGCCGACGCCCAGCCCGGCACGTTCGGCACGGCCGACGTACGCCGCTTCTGGCCACAGATCCTCGACAACGTGAAGAACCGGCGCCGTTTCACCTGGATCCTGCTCAGCCAGAACGCCCAGGTGGTCGAGGTGCGCGAAGGCGTCCTCACCCTCGGCCTTGCGAACGTCGGCGCCCGGGACAGCTTCGGACGCGGCGGCAGCCCGGACGTGCTGCGCGAGGCGATCCTCGAGGTGCTCGGCGCGGCCCTGCACATCAACCCGATCGTCGACGCGACCGCGGAGGCGCCTGCGCCGTCCGGCTCTCCGGACCCGGTCGCGCCGCCGAGCTCCCCGGTCGAGCCCGCCGCGGTCGGAGGCGGCCGCAGGCCGCGCGGTCGAACCTTCGCGCCACCCGCTCCCAGGCCACGCCGCCCGAGCCGACCGAAGAGCCGAGCCGCGACGACGCCGTGGTCGACGAGGCCGGACAGTCCACGGACGAACTGCTGATGAAGCACCTCGGTGCCGAGCTGATCGCAGAAGAGGACGCCTGATCCCTGCGGGGCACCGTCCGTGCCGGCCGGTACCATTTGCCTGCAGCCCACAACGCTAGGAGTTGTCCATGTTCGATCCGGGTGGTCTCGACCTCCAGGCCCTTCTGGCACAGGCCCAGGCGATGCAGGACCAGTTGGAGCAGGCCCAGGCCGCGCTCGCGTCCCGCACGGTCACCGGCACCTCCGGGGGCGACCTCGTCGAGGCGACGCTCACCGGCACGGGCGAACTCGTCGGGCTCGTGATCAAGCCCGAAGCCTGTGACCCCGAGGACACCGAAACCCTTGCCGACCTGATCGTCGCCGCCGTCCGCGACGCCAACAACCAGGCGATGGCTCTTGCACAGGCGACGATGCCGCCCATGCCCGAACTCGGTTAGCAGGCCGCCGGAATGTACGAAGGCCCGATTCAGGACCTCATCGACGAACTGGGCCGGCTGCCCGGCGTCGGGCCGAAGGGTGCCCAACGGATCGCCTTCCACATCCTGCAGACCGACAAGGCCGACGTGGAGCGTCTCGCGCAGACCCTGCGTGAGGTCACAGAGAAGGTCCGCTTCTGCGAGGTGTGCTTCAACATCTCCGAGGCGGAGACCTGCCGGGTCTGCCGCGACCCGCGGCGCGACCGCACCTCGATCTGTGTCGTCGAGGAGTCCAAGGACGTGATGGCGGTCGAGCGGACGCACGAGTTCCGCGGGCTCTACCACGTGCTCGGCGGCGCCATCAGCCCCATCGACAACATCGGCCCGGCCGACCTGCGCATCAGCGAGCTCTGCAAGCGCCTCGCCGACACCACCGTCACCGAAGTCATCATCGCCACCGACCCGAACCTCGAGGGTGAGGCCACAGCCACCTTCATCTCCCGACTGCTGATCCCCATGGGGGTCACCGTCTCCCGGCTTGCCAGCGGGCTGCCGGTCGGCGGCGACCTGGAGTACGCCGACGAGGTCACCCTCGGCCGCGCGTTCCAGGGCCGACGCCAGCTCTCCGCCTAGGACGTGGGAACGATCACCACCGTCGAACTGCCCGGCCTGCCCGCTGCCGCTGCTTCCATCCGCCTGATCGCCAGTGACCTCGACGGCACCCTGCTCCGTGACAACCGGGAGGTCACCCCGCGCACGGCTGCTGCCATCGCGGCAGCGTTCGACGCCGGGCTGCTGGTGGTCGCGGCAACGGGACGCCAGTACTCGCAGCTCCCCGCACCGGTGCTTGCCTCCGGAATCCGCTACGTGGTGGCCAGCAACGGCGCCCTCGGCATCGACCTCGCCGACCACACGGTCCTCTTCGAGCAGTTCCTGGCACCCGAGGTCGCCGCCGACATCGTTGCCCACCTGACCACGGAGCTGGAAGGCGTCCGGTTCTCCGCCGTCCGTGACTCCGGCGCCCGGCACGCTGCTGAACCCGGCTACCTCGACCTCGTGAACCCGGCCGAGCGGAAGCTGTGGACCGAGCTGATCCGTCCCGAATCCCTCGCCGACGTGGTCAGCCAGCCGACGCTCAAGCTCACCGTCCGTCACCCCAGCCTCAGCGCCGACGACCTGCTGGCCGTGCTCGACGCGTCGGGCCTGACCGGCTTCCACGCCACCACGTCGGGTGCGCCGTTCCTCGAGGTCCAGGGTGCCGGCGTGACCAAGGCGTCCGGGGTTGCCCGGCTGTGCGCGATCCTCGGTTTCGATGCGGCCGAGGTGATGGCCGCCGGTGACGCACGCAACGACGTCGAACTGATCGAGTGGGCAGGGTTCGGCGTGGCCATGGGCAACGCCGTGCCCGAGGCGATCGCGGCAGCCGACTGGACCACCACCCACAACGAGGACGACGGCCTTGCCCTGGCCATCGAGCAGGTGCTCGCCGCGCGGAGTCGTGCGTGAACGGCGAACCAGCCCTGACGCGGTGGGCGGCAGCGTGCGCGAGGCACGCCATTGATGGGTTCACCCGCTTCGAGCAGGGTGATCCGGCCGGGCTGGCGATCTCCGCGGCCGAGGCCTGGGCAATGGGCCGCGGCGCGCCGGCAGCGTGCCGGGATGCTGCGTTCGAGGCGCAGCTGGCTGCCCGCGAGGCGGCCCACGGCGGGGACCACGCGCTCGCTTCAGCGATCAGGGCTGCCGGTGCCGCGGCGGCCAGCATCGACGACGGCCGGCTTGCCGCCGTGGCAGCGGCCTACGCCGTCGAGGCGATCGAGCTGAGCAGCGCCGCCTGTGAGCTCGCTTCCCGGGTTGCAGCGGAGCTCCGCTGGCAATGGATCGAACTCGACGAGCACCTCCGCAGCGAGATCCTCGGCGATGAACCGCCGCCGCCCCTGCCTGCGGCCTGCGCAATCGATACAGCGCACTGACCCGAAGCGTCTTGTCGCCCTGGACTGTGGCGACCTCCGCGCTGAAGGTGCAGGCACGTGCCTGCCGGGATTTCGAGGCGATTTCACAGTCTCGCCACAGCATTCGGAGTCACTATGGGTGCACTGTTTGCATCAGGAGGTTGGAATGCGTCATTACCCGGGTCCGGGCTTCAACGGGGGCAACATGCTGTACGGCATGTTCGGCTTCATCGGCACGCTCGTGCTGCTGGGCCTCCTCGCACTGTTCGTGGTTTATCTCGTCAAGCGCAGCAAGGGCAAGGCCGGCAAGCCAGGAGGCTTCGGCAACCCGCAGCACCACCGTCCGCCCATGCCGCCGGCGGTGCAGATCCTCGACGAGCGGCTCGCCCGCGGCGAGATCGAGGTGGAGGACTACATGACGCGGAAGGCAGCCCTGCTGGGTGCCACCGGCCACGTCACCAACGAGTGGACGCCGCAGCAGCCGCCAGCTGAGGCGCCGCCGACCGAGGAGACCAAGGTCGATCCGGCCGGCTGAACCAAGACCGGTGGCCGGGTCCGTCAGACCACCGCCCGATTCGTCGGGTTCCGACTGGCCCGGCTACCACCAACCATTCGCCGCACCCGCACCCGCAGAACGGGGACGGTTCCTTTTTCGGTCCACCTTCTCGCCGCGTGAGAGTTGGACCGGATGGGAACCGTCCCCTTTCTGGCTCCAGACCGTGGATTCCGCGACGTTGTACAGTGTCAGGGTCCGCAAGGCGTTGAAGGGGCCATCACCCCGGAGCCGCCGGAAGAACGGGGCCATCGGCCCTCACTAGAACCGGCAGCGGCGATCAAGAGTGGGGTTCGCGCACGCGGACCCAAGGAGGGTGGTACCGCGGGGCCCGCCGAGAGGCACCTCGTCCCTTCGTTCCTGTACTCGACGAAGGATCGCCAGCGATGACCACCGATTCCGCCCCCCGTCCGCTCTACCGCACGGTGCCGACCATGATCGACCTGCCCGCGATGGAGCGCGAGATCCTGGCGTTCTGGGCGGCCAACGACACCTTCGCCGCCTCGCTGAAGCGCACCGAGGCCGGCGCCCCGTGGACCTTCTACGAGGGCCCGCCCACCGCCAACGGCATGCCCGGCACCCACCACATCGAGGCCCGCGTCTTCAAGGACGTCTTCCCCCGCTTCAAGACGATGCAGGGCTACCGCGTCGACCGCAAGGCCGGCTGGGACTGCCACGGCCTGCCCGTGGAGCTCGCCGTCGAGAAGGAACTCGGCTTCAACGGCAAGCCCGACATCGAGGCCTACGGCGTCGAGGCGTTCAACGCGCGCTGCCGCGAATCGGTCACCCGCCACGTCGATGAGTTCACCGAGCTCACCGAGCGCATGGGCTACTGGGTGAACCTCGACAAGGCGTACTGGACGATGGACCCCGCCTTCGTCGAGTCGGTCTGGTGGGCGCTGAAGCAGATCCATTCCAAGGGCCTGCTGGTGGAGGACTACCGCGTCGCGCCCTACTGCCCCCGCTGTGGCACCACCCTGAGCGACCACGAACTGGCGCAGGGCTACGAGGACGTCACCGACCCCAGCGTCTACGTCCGTTTCCCGCTGCTGTCCGGCCCCCTGGCTGGCAAGGCTTCGCTGCTCGTCTGGACGACCACGCCGTGGACGCTGGTGAGCAACACCGCCGTCGCCGTCCACCCCGACGTCACCTACGTCGTCGCCACTAAGGACGTCCCCGGCGGTGAGTCGCTGGTGGTCGCTGAGCCGCTGGCGGAGAAGGTGCTCGGCGACGGCTGGCTGCTCGGGCGGACGTTCTCCGGTCGCGAGCTCGAGCTGTGGCGCTACCAGCGTCCGTTCGAGCTGGTCGAGTTCCCCGACGTCGTCGGCGGCACCCACTACGTGGTGCTCGCCGAGTACGTCACGACCGAGGACGGCTCTGGCCTCGTGCACCAGGCGCCCGCGTTCGGCGAGGAGGACATGGCGGTCTGCCGCCAGTACGGGTTGCCGATGGTGAACCCTGTCCGTCCCGACGGCACCTTCGAGGACGCCCTCGACCTCGTCGGCGGCATGTTCTTCCAGACGGCGAACAAGACGCTGGTCGACGACCTGGTCGCCCGCGGGCTGATGTTCCGCGTGCTCGACTACGAGCACTCCTACCCGCACTGCTGGCGCTGCCACACCCGGCTGCTGTACTACGCCCAGCCGTCCTGGTACATCCGCACGACGAAGATCAAGGACGCCCTGCTCCGGGAGAACAAGAACACCAACTGGTACCCGGAGAACATCAAGTGGGGCCGCTACGGCGACTGGCTGAACAACAACGTCGACTGGGCGCTGTCGCGCAGCCGCTACTGGGGTACACCCCTGCCGATCTGGCGCTGCGCCGCCGGCCACCAGACCTGCGTCGGCTCGCGCGCCGAGCTCTCCGAACTGACCGGACGCGAGCTGGCCGACCTCGACCCGCACCGTCCGTTCGTCGACGACGTGGTGTTCGCCTGCCCGAACTGCCAGCAGGTCGCGCACCGCGTCCCCGAGGTCATCGACGCGTGGTTCGACAGCGGCTCGATGCCGTTCGCGCAGTGGGGCTACCCGCACGCTGAGGGCTCGGCCGAGGCCTTCGCCACCGCCTACCCGGCGGACTTCATCTGCGAAGCCATCGACCAGACCCGTGGCTGGTTCTACTCGCTGATGGCCATCGGCACGCTGGTGTTCGACGAGTCCGCGTACAAGAACGTGCTCTGCCTCGGCCACATCCTCGCCGAGGACGGACGCAAGATGTCCAAGCACCTGGGCAACATCCTCGAGCCGATCCCGCTGATGGACACCCATGGTGCCGATGCCGTGCGCTGGTTCATGGCAGCCGGCGGTTCGCCGTGGTCGTCGCGCCGGGTGGGTCACGGCACGATCCAGGAGACCGTCCGCAAGGTGCTGATGACCTACGTCAACACCGTCGCGTTCCAGAGCCTGTACGCCCGCGCCAACAACTGGTCCCCGCCGAACGGAAAGGGGACGGTTCCATTCCCGTTCAGGCGCGGGCGAAAACGGCGGAGTTCCGACGGTTCTGAACGAAAATGGAACCGTCCCCAGCGTTCACGTGCTCGACCGCTGGCTCGTCAGCGCCCGGAACACGCTCACCCGCCAGGTGACCGAGGCCCTGGAGGACTTCGACACCCAGCGGGCCGGCGCGCTGCTGGCGACCTTCGTCGACGACCTGTCCAACTGGTACGTCCGGCGCTCCCGCCGACGCTTCTGGGAGGGCAGCGACGGCGCGTTGCAGACCCTGCACGACACCCTCGACGTCGTCACGCGGCTGATGGCGCCGCTCGTGCCGTTCGTCACCGAGCGGGTCTGGCAGGACCTGATGGTCACCACCGACCCGGCAGCCCCGGCATCGGTGCACCTCGCGTCCTGGCCGCAGGTGGACGAGGCGGCCGTCGACCCGAAGCTGGACGAGGCCATGCGCCTCACCCGGAGGATCGTCGAGCTCGGCCGTTCGGCCCGCGCTGAGGCGAAGGTGAAGACCCGCCAGCCGCTGAGCCGTGCGCTGATCCCGTCCGCTGCCTTCGCACTGATGGACGCGGAACTGCAGGCAGAGGTGATGGCAGAACTGAACGTCGAACGCGTGGAGTCGTTCGCCTCCGCCGGCGACATCGTCGACTACTCGGCGAAGGGGAACTTCCGCAACCTCGGCAAGCGGTTCGGCAAGCAGACCCCGCTGGTGGCCTCCGCGATCGCCTCGGCCGATGCGTCCGTGCTGTCCGCCGACCTGACGACCCACGGTCGCGCGAACGTCCTGGTCACCGACCTGGGCGAGGTGGAGGTCACGCCCGAGGACGTGATCGTCTCCGAGCGTCCGCGTGAGGGCTGGTCGGTGGTCAACGAGCAGGGCGAGACGGTGGCGCTCGACCTCGAGCTCACCCCTGCCCTGCGACAGGCCGGCCTGGCCCGCGAGGTGATCCGGGGCGTGCAGGAGGCCCGCAAGGCCTCCGGCTTCGAGGTGTCCGACCGCATCCTGCTGCAGTGGGCCGCGACGAACGATGCCACCGCCGACGCTGTCCGCACCCACACCGGACTGATCGGTGACGAGGTGCTCGCGACCACCGTCGCCGAGGCCGACGCCGCCGACGACTGGTTCGCCGATGAGGAACTGGGCCTGCGCTTCGCGGTCTCCCGGGTCGAGCAGGCCTGATGGAGGCCCCGCAGCGGCCGACGCCGGTCGTGTTCCTGCACTCGGCAGGGCTGACGCCGCAGATGTGGCAGTCGCAGGTGGAGGCTGTCGCCCTTCGTCAGGCTCAGGGGGGGACAGCAGGGGCGCGCAGGTGATCGCGCCCTGGCTCGCCGGCCTGCGCCCCGGGCGTCCGGCGGAGCTGTCGCTGGCCAACGCCGCGGTGGACGTGGTCAGCCAGCTCGACCGCTACGGCATCAAGAAGGCCTGGCTCGTCGGGCACCAGCTGGGTGCGATGGCGGCGCTGCAGGTGGCCGTCGACGAGCCGGAGCGGGTCGCCGGGCTGGTCCTGACCGGTGCCCTGGTCTCGCCGGGGAAGCTCGCCCTGACCATGCAGAAGGGCCTGATCCGGATGCTGCCCAACCGCGCGCTCGCCGAGAGCGGGGCGACGAAGGACGACCTGATCCGGGCGCTGGACGTCGTCGCGACCGCCGACTTCGGCAAGCGCCTGGGCGACATCGCCGTCCCGGTGCTGGTCATCGCCGGCGCGTCCGATCCCGGCCTGCCGGCGGCCAAGCTGCTGGTCCAGCGCATCCCGAACGCGCGCCTTGCCGAGATCCCCAACGCCGGCACGACCCCGAGCCTCGAACAGCCGGACGCGTACAACCAGCTGCTCACCGACTTCCTCGCCGGCTAGCCTGATCGCCGGCACGTTTCGCCCCGACTCGGGGCGGAACGTGCGCCGTCCCGGGCATTAGGGTGAGCGGGTGCCGGAACCGCAGCTGGAGGAGCGCCTCGATACCGCGTGGCCTTGTGCTGGCGTTCGCCGCCTACCTGCTCTGGGGCGCGTTCCCGCTGTACTTCCACTACCTCGCCCCGGCAGGTCCGGTGGAGATCATCGGGCACCGCATCTTCTGGTCGTTCGTGTTCTGCTTCGGCGGCGTCCTCCTGTGGCGCGAGTGGGGCCACCTGCGTGACGTGATCGCCAACCGCCGGTTGTTCTGGGGCCTCGCGGCGGCCGGCGTCCTGGTCAGCATCAACTGGCTGGTCTACGTCTGGGGCGTCCTCAACGACCACATCGTCGACGCCTCGCTGGGCTACTTCATCAATCCGCTGTTCACCGTGACCCTTGCCGTCCTCGTGCTGCGCGAACGCCTCCGGACGGCGCAGAAGGTGGCCGCTCGGCGTCGGGGCGCTGGCGGTCATCGTGATCGCGGTCGGCTACGGCCAGATCCCGTGGGTGGCCCTGACCCTCGCCGTGACCTTCGGCACGTACAGCCTGGTGAAGAAGCAGGTCGGCGGCTCGGTGTCGCCGCTGGTCGGGCTGACCGTGGAGACGGCCATGCTGACACCGATCGCGCTCGGCTACCTGATCTGGCTGCAGGTCACCGGCGCGAGCGCCTACCTCGCCAACGGTCCCGGGCTCACGATCGCGCATGAGCCTCGCCGGGCGTGATCACCGCCGTCCCGCTGCTGATGTTCGCTGCGGCGGCCGGACGGATCCCGCTCAGCATGATCGGCCTGATCCAGTACCTGACGCCCGTGCATCCAGTTCTCGATCGGGGTCTGGGTCACGCACGAGGCCATGCCCCCGTCCCGCTGGATCGGTTTCGGCCTGGTGTGGGTGGCCCTCGTGCTGCTCACGATCGACAGCCTGCGTGCCTCCCGCCGTCCGACCCTTGTCGAGCCAGAGGTCATGAACTGACGACCGTCCGGAAGGTCAGCGGCCGAGCTGGCTGAGCACCTCTGCCATCACCTGCTGGACGGCGAGAGTGTCGGCCAGTGGCATCACGGGGCTCTCGGTGAGCCCGGCGGCGATGCACTCGCAGACGTGGGCGAGCTCGTGGCTGTAGCCGACGCCGGTGCGCGGGAAGCTCAGCTCGGCTGCCTCCTCGCCCAGCAGGTGCACCGACAGGTCCTCGGCGCGATGGAACCGCGGCTTCACCTCGACCCAGCCCTTCGTTCCGGCAACGACCTGCCGTCCCGGGCCGGGCGCAGTGAAGCCGATCGCCTCGGTGGCGTAGCGGCCGTCGGCCCAGCCCATCAGGATGCCGGCCTGGCCCTCCACGCCGTTGGGGTAGAGCCCGCCGACGGCGTGCACCAGGTCGGGAGTGCCAAGGAACTGCTGGGCGAACGAGATCACGTAGACGCCGAGGTCGAACACGGCCCCGCCGCCGAGGACGGGGTTGAACAGCCGGTCGGCGGGCTCGAACTCGCGGAAGGCCAGCAGGTCGCCGTAGACGGCGCGCACCTCGCCGAGCGCCCCGGATGCGACCAGCTCACGCAGGTGCGCAACGGCCGGCAGGAAGCGCGTCCACATCGCCTCCATCACGAACACGCCGCGGCGTCCGGCGGCCTCGATGATCGCCGTCGTGTCGTCGACGGAGGTGGTGAAGGACTTCTCCACCAGAAGGGCCTTGCCGGCCTCGATCGCCTGCAGCGCCAGGTCCGTGTGCTGGGCGTGCGGCGTCGCGAGGTAGACCACGTCGATGTCCGAGGCGAAGAACTCCTCGTAGCTGCCGTACGCCTGCGGGATGCCGTGGCGGCCGGCGAACTCCTTTGCCCGCTCCGAGGAGCGCGAGCCGACAGCCACCAGCTCTGCGTCCGGGACGTGTGCGAACTCGGCTGCGACGGTTGCCGCGATGCGGCCCGGTCCGGCGATGCCCCAGCGGATCGTCATCGCAGGTCGCCCTCCGCTGGCGGCAGGTACTTCTGTCCGCTGGCGGCAGGTACTTCCTGCGGCGCTTCAGCTCGGTGGCGATGCCGCCGAGCAGCGAGCTCGCGGCGATGGCGACGAAGATGTTCAGCCACCAGTTACCGACACCGAAGAACACCAGGCCGATGAGCACCGGCCACAGCACGCCGTTCACGACGTTGAGTGTCGACTCCAGCACCGAGGGTGGGCGTCGCTCCTCGGCAGGCTACCAGTCCCTGCCCGACGAACTGCCCGGGCACCACGACCTCTCCGGTCGCCGGCTGGGCCGACTCCTGCTCAGGTACGAACGGCGGTTGCTGCCACGAGGACTCCGCGTCCCCGTCCTGTCGCGGTTGGGTCACGACTCCATCGTATGGCGCCTGAGCGCGACGGATCAGCCCCCGGTCAGCGCAGGAGCTGCGCTGCGGCGTAGCGCTGGCGGCGCAGTTCGCGGAGTCGGTTCTTCAGGATCGCGCTGACGGCGATCGGGATGATCAGGATCGGCCACCAGCTGCCGGTGAGGATGCACACGACGATCGCCAGCGGCCACACCAGGGCGCGAACGGCGCGCAGGCGTTGCTCCTCGGGACCGGGAGCGGGGACGTTCACGTGGGTGACGACGGGCAGGAGCACAGGGCCGGTCACGTACGGTCGGGCCGGTTCGGAATCGAAGGAGGGCTGCTCCCACTGCTGTCCGGCGGTCGGGCTGGTGGTCATGGGTCCAAGGCTAGGTCGCCGTTCCGAAAGGTTGTATCGGGCACATCCACCATCCGTCCCTGAGCCGGGCGCCCTGAGCGCGCACCCGCCGAGGCCACCTAGGCTTCCGGCCATGGACGCGCTGCAGGCCCCGGCCTGGGTTCCGGCCGCGGACGCCGACCGCTGGCGCGAGGACATGCTGGCCTGGACCTCGGGCGTCCTCGCCGAACTCGGCAGGCCGATCGCCGGGGCCCCGACCGTCCACAAGCGGGCGCCATGGTCGATCGTCCTGCGGCTGCCGACCGACGACGGCCCGGTCTGGTTCAAGCAGAACGTCCCAACGCTCGGACCCGAGCCGGCACTGCTCCAGCTGCTGTCGGAACGGGTGCCGGGACGCGTGCCCGCCCCGCTGGGTACCGATCCGGCTCGCGGGTGGCTCCTGCTCGCCGACCACGGACCCACCCTGCGTGCCCGCGGACGCGACGACGATCCGGCGCTGTGGGCCGACCTCGTCTCGGAGTGGTCGCACACCACCCGGACGCTGGCCGGTAGCGCCGATGAGCTGGCGGCGGTCGGGGTCCCCCGGCTGGGCCCGACAGACGCAGAGCCGTACCTGCGCGGGCGCATCGCCGAACTCGGTGGCCTTCCCTCCGACGACCCGGCGCACCTGAAGCCAGCCGACGCCGCCCGGCTCACCGCTGCGCTTCCCGGCAGTGACCGACGCCGTCGAGCGCCTCGCTGCTCTCGGCCTTCCGGACACCCTGTGGCACAACGACCTGCACACCAACAACGTCTTCGACACCCGGGACGGTCTGGTGTTCTACGACCTCGGGGACGCCCTGGTCGGCTCACCCCTGTGTGACCTGCTGATCCCCCTGCGCTTCCTCGCCCATGCGCGCGGCGGCGAGTTCCGCGTCGATGACGACGCCTTCGCCGACGCCGGACTTGCTCTCGTCGTCGAGGCAGCGATCGAGCCGTGGACGGACCTCGCGACCGCCGCCGACCTGCGACGCGCGGTGCCGGCCGCGCTGCTGCTCGGCGTGCTGGGGCGTTCGGAGAGCTGGCGCCGCGCCGTCCCCACAGACGCATCCGGGCGAGTACGCCGACGCGAGCACGGCCTGGTTGCTCGAACTGGTGGGTGGGGCCGGCGGAGCGGGCGGAGCGGCCCACCCAGTGAGTATGTGGTGCCGCTGCGGTCGCCCGATCTGGCAGAGTGGAACAGTGCGGGTAGTACAGAAGTTCGGCGGCTCATCCGTAGCCGACGCCGAAAGCATCAAGCGGGTGGCCCGACGGATCGTCGCCACCCAGGCCGAGGGCAACGAGGTGGTCGTCGTCATCTCTGCGATGGGCGACACCACCGACGAGCTGATGGACCTGGCGCTGCAGGTGTCGCCGGAGCCCCGTCCGCGGGAACTCGACATGCTGCTCACCGCCGGCGAGCGCATGAGCGCAGCCCTCCTCGCGATGGCCATCAACGACCTCGGCTCGACCGCGCGGTCGTTCACCGGCTCGCAGGCCGGCGTGATCACCACCGGCACCCACGGCGACGCCCGCATCATCGACATCACCCCCGGCCGCATCGTGACGGCGCTCGGCGAGGGCGACATCGTCATCGTCGCCGGCTTCCAGGGCGTCTCCCAGACCACCAAGGACATCACGACGCTGGGACGCGGCGCGTCCGACACCACGGCCGTCGCCCTCGCCGCAGCCCTGGACGCGGCGTTCTGCGAGATCTACTCCGACGTGGACGGTGTCTTCACCGCCGACCCGCGGATCGTGCCCGGCGCACGCCAGATCCCGCAGATCGGCTACGAGGACATGCTGGAGATGGCGGCCAACGGCGCCAAGATCCTGCACCTCCGCTGCGTCGAATACGCACGTCGCGAGCACGTCGCCGTACACGTCCGCTCGTCCTTCTCCGACAAGCCGGGCACCTGGGTGCGAGACATCAACTACGAGGAGAGTGGCATGGAACAGCCGCTGATCGAGGGCATCGCCCATGACCGCAGCGAGGCCAAGATCACCATCGTCGGCGTCCCCGACCAGATCGGTGAGGCCGCCGACATCTTCACCGTCGTCGCAGAGGCCGACGTGAACATCGACATGATCGTGCAGAACGTCTCCCGCGAGCACGAGCAGGCCACCGACATCTCCTTCACGCTCTCGCAGAAGGACGGCACCAAGGCGATCGACGCCCTGCGCGCAGCACAGGCACGCATCGGTTTCGTCGACGTCCTCTTCGACGACAAGGTCGGCAAGGTCTCGGTGGTCGGGGTCGGCATGCGTTCGCATCCCGGCGTCACCGCACGGTTCTTCCGTGCGCTCGCGGCCGAAGGGCGTGAACATCGGCATGATCTCCACCTCGGAGATCCGGATCTCCGTCGTCGTCAACATCGACGACGTCGACCGCGCCGTCCGCGCCGGCCACACCGCCTTCGGTCTCGACGCCGAGGGCGAAGCCGTCGTCTACGCCGGCACCGGCCGCTGACCCGCCTCGCAAGCGCCCGGCTGGTTGCACTCAGGGAGCGTTCAGGCAGCGCCTCTAGACTCTGCTCGTGATCTTCAAGCGCGTCGGTGACTCCCGTCCCTACCCCGAACACGGCTACGTACAGAAGCAGTGGGCGGCGATCGCCCCGCAGCAGGTACGGCTGGACGAGCTCGTGACCACCAAGCGGACGCTCGACCTGGAGGCCCTGCTCGAGGAGGACTCGACCTTCTACGGCGACCTCTTCGCCCATGTGGTCTCGTTCGAGGGCGACCTGTACCTCGAGGACGGCCTGCACCGCGCGCTCCGGGCTGCGCTGCAGCAGCGTCAGACCGTTCACGCCCGCGTCCTGGAACTCAAGTAGGCTTGGGCGAGTTCACTTTCCACAGCTGAGTTCAGGAGTGCGTGTGCGTCAGGTCATCCGGGTCATCAAGACCCCGGTCACGCTGATCATCCTGCTCGCCATGCTCGGGTACGGGGCGATGTGGGGCTACCAGCACGTCACCATGCCCGACAACCGCAAGATCGAGACCTGCGTGCATGACCGACGTCGGCGCCAACCTCACCCCGGACAAGGTGACCGTCCGGGTGCTCAACGGCGGCGAGAAGGGTGGCCTCGCCAAGCTGATGGCAGGCTTCCTGCGCAGCCACGGATTCCGCGTCATCTACTACAACAACAGCGATGAGCGCGTTCCGAACACGGTCGTCGTCGGCAACTCCGTCGACGACCCGGAAGTGAAGCTGATGCTGGGCTTCTTCACCGGCTCGACGGCCGAAGGGTGACGGCAGGGCCGATCACGTGGTCGACGTGATCATGGGCGACAAGGACACTCACATCGAGAACCCGGTCGCGTCGATCCCGGTGAACGGCCCGGTCTGCCTCCCGCCGATTGCGGCCTCAACCGCGTCGGCCACTCCGACACCGACCCCGAGCGCCTCCAAGAAGAAGTAGCCGCCCGCTCAGGACCCGTCCTGCCAGCGCGCGAGCCGGCCACCGCTGGCGATGCTGCGCAGCCTTGACTCCACCTTCCTGCGATCGGTGCCGTTGGTGACGATCAGCAGGTCGTCGCCGGTGCGGACGATCTGGTCGGGCTTGGGCGTGAACGGTTCGCCCTCCCGCACGATCAACGACACCACCGACGTGCGCGGCAGCCGCAGCTCGCGGATGGTCACGCCGTGCAGCCGCGAACCCGCCGGCACGTGCACCTGCATCATGTCGGCCTTGATGGTGTCGAGCGGGGCGAACTCGATCTCGACGTCGGTGGCGTCCTCGCCGTCGGAGATCCGCAGCTTGCGCGCCACCCAGGGCAGCGTCGGTGCCTGCAGCAGGGTGAACACGACGACGAAGGCGAAGACCATGTCGAACAGTTCGCCGGCCTGGGGGGCGGCCGCGGCCAGCGGCACCGTCGCCATGATGATCGGGACGGCGCCACGCAGGCCTGCCCAGGAGATGAAGGCCTGCTCGCGCCACGGCACCCGGAACCACACCGACGCACGCGAAGACGGACAGCGGACGAGCGACGAAGGTGACGAAGGCACCGACCCCGAGACCGAGCAGCAGTGTCCGCAGCGAGATCAGCTGGGGATTGCTGAGCATGCCCAGCATCACGAACAGGCCGATCTGGGCCACCCAGCCGATGCCCTCAGCGAACGAGCGGGTCGCGTTGCGGTGCGGCAGCTTGCCGTTGCCCAGCAGCATTGCCGCCACGTAGACGGCCGCGAAGCCGGAGACGTGCAGCGCAGCCCCGGCACCGTAGGCCAGCACCGCCCAGCCGAGTCCGGCCAGGGGGTACAGTCCGGACGCCGGGCAGGGCGATGCGGCGCATCACGAACACCGCGATCCATCCGATCGCCACGCCGACAGCAACCCCGGCCGCCAGCTGGAGCACGATGATGAGGACCAGGACCGGGACGCCGCCCTCCGGCCCGTGTCCGAGAGACCACTCGGTGGCGACCGTCACCAGCAGCACGATCGGGGCATCGTTGAAGCCTGACTCGCCCTCGACGACAGCCCGGATGCGGGCGGGCAGCGGCACCCGTCTCAACACCGAGAAGACCGCGGCGGAGTCGGTCGGAGCCAGGATGGCGCCCAGCAGGACAGCCACCGGCAGCGGTAGCCCAAGGACGAAGTGCGCGAGCAGAGCGACCAGCACCACCGAGACCCCGACGCCAAGGGTGGCCAGCAGGACGGCCTGCGGCAGGGCCCCCCGGATGTCCTCCCAGCGGGTGGTGTAGCCGCCCTCGGCGAGGATCAGCACCAGAGCGGCGTAGCCGAGGGTGTGCGCCATGGACGCGTCGTTGAACGGCAGGATCGTCTGACCGAGACCCATGCCGATGGCGAGGAAGATCAGCAGCGACGGCAGGCCGAGGCGGGATCCAAGACGTGCCGCGAGAACCGCTGCGAGCAGGATGATGGACCCAAGCAACAAAACCTGGTCCAGCGCCACGGGGCCTCCCTCGGCCCCACCCTAGTGAACGCCGCGGAGACTCGTCCAAGCGTGGACAAGCGAGGAGTGCGTACCCACCCTCCCGATCCGGGGGTGGGGCAGACGTGGCGCAGGTGGCCCGCCCCTGCTGAACGGGCCACCTGTCGCAGTGGGCGGTCTACTTGTTGGCGAAGGCCGCGTCGAACGCCGCGGCGGGTGGCTCCCACAACTTCGAGCGGACAAAGCCCAGTGCCTCCGGTGCTCCCCGGAGGCGGTCCATGCCCGCGTCCTCCCACTCGACGGAAATCGGTCCGGTGTAGCCGATGTGATTCAGCATCCGGAAGCACGATTCCCACGGCACGTCACCGTGACCGACGGAGACGAAGTCCCACCCGCGCCGGGGATCGGCCCACGGCAGGTGCGAGCTGAGCCGGCCGTTGCGACCGTTCAGGTTCTTCTTCGAGTCCTTGGCGTGGACGTGGTAGATCTTCTCGGCGAAGTCGGCGAGGAAGCCGGCCGGGTCGAGGTCCTGCCAGACCATGTGGCTCGGATCCCAGTTGATACCGAGCTCCGGCCGGTCGATGGTCTCCAGCATCTTCTTTGTCGTCCAGTAGTCGTAGGCCAGTTCGCTGGGGTGTACCTCGGCAGCGAACCGGACCCCACACTCCGCGAAGACGTCGAGGATCGGATCCCACCGCTTCGTGAAGTCGATCCAGCCGGCCTCGACCAGGTCCTCGCGTGCCGGCGGGAACATGGCCAGGTACTTCCAGATCGAGGATCCGGTGAACCCGACGACGGTCTTCACGCCGAGCCGCTGGGCCGTTCGCGCGGTGTTCTTCATCGCCTCCGCAGCCCGTTGCCGGACTCCCTCGGGCTCGCCGTCGCCCCACACGACGTCCGGCAGCATGTCGTGGTGGCGTTCGTCGATCGGGTCGTCGCAGACGGCCTGGCCCGTGAGGTGGTTCGAGATGGTGAACACCTTGAGGTTGTACTTCTCCAGGATGGCGAGCCGGTCGGCGATGTAGTCGTCATCGGTGGCGCCGCGCCCGACGTCCAGGTGGTCGCCCCAGCAGGCGATCTCCAGGCCGTCGAAGCCCCAGCCCGACGCAAGACGTGCGACCTCCTCGAAGGGCAGGTCGGCCCACTGGCCGGTGAAGAGGGTGACAGGTCGAGCCATGTTGGGAGATCCTTTCGTTCGGTGTGTTGACGGGGGTGCCGGCTCAGACGTCCAGCCAGGTGCTGCGGTCTGGCGGAGGACCGCTCCACCGCGTCGAGCACCTTCTGGACGTGCAGGCCGTCGGCGAAGGACGGCGTGGGTTGCTCGCCGGCCGCGATCGCTGTGACGAGGTCGTAGACCTGATGGATGAAGCCGTGCTCCCAGCCGATGGTGTGGCCGGCCGGCCACCACGCCGAGTAGTAGGGAGTGTCCGGCTCGGTGGCGAGGATGCGGCGGAAGCCGGCCTCGACGGCGGGCAGGTGGTTGTCGTAGTAGTGCAGGACGTTGAGGTCCTCCAGGTTCCACACCACGCTGCCGTCGGCGCCGTTCACCTCGATGGTGAGCGCGTTCTTGCGTCCGGTGGCGAACCGGGTGGCCTCGAAGGAGCCGACGGCTCCCCCGGCGAACCGCCCGAGGAACCAGGCCGCGTCGTCAACGGTCACCTCGCCGAAGCCCTCGCCCGCCTTGGCGCCGGCCAGGCCGGTACCGTCCGCCTGGATCGGGCGGGTCTTGATGAAGGTCTCGAGCGTGCCCGAGGTGGCAACGATCCGGTCGCCGAGGAGGAACTGGGCAAGGTCGGCGATGTGCGCGCCGATGTCGCCGAGCGAGCCGGAGCCGGCCCGGTCCTTCTGCAACCGCCAGGCCAGCGGCACCATCGGGTCGACGATCCAGTCCTGCTGGTAGGAGGCGCGCACCTGTCGGATGGCACCGAGGCGGCCGTCGGCGATCATCTTCCGCGCCAGCGCGATGGCCGGTACGCGGCGGTTGGTGAAGCCCACCATCGAGAGCACGCCGTGCTCGGCGGCCTCGGCTGCCGCTGCGCTCATGGCCTCGGCCTCGGCGACGGTGTTGGCGAGGGGCTTCTCGCAGAGCACGTGCTTGCCGGCACGCAGGGCTGCGATCGCGATCTCCGCGTGCGAGTCACCCGGCGTGCAGATGTCGATCAGGTCGATGTCGTCGCGGGCGATCAGTTCGTGCCAGTCCGTCTCGACCGAGGCCCAGCCGAGGTTGGCTGCGGCAGCGGCTGTGCGCTCGCCGTTGCGGCCGCACAGGGCTGTCATGCCCACTTCGAGGGGCAGGTCGAAGAACCGGGGGGCAGTCATCCAGGCGTGGGAGTGGGCCTTCCCCATGAAGGCGTAGCCCACCATGCCCACGTTGAGACGGGCTTTCTCGGACATTGCAGCTCCAATTCAGATGGGAGGCGGGAGCTGGGGTGGTGGCGGCCACCCCAGGCTCCAGGCGGGTCAGGACTCGAAAGCCGTCGGCAGGTACCGGTCGACGTTGTCCTTCGTCACGACAGGGGCGAAGAGCGTGATCTTGCGGGGCACCTCGACCTCGACCAGATCCGACAGCGACTTGCCCTGGACCAGCAGGCGGGCCAGGCGGATACCGTCGGCGGCCTGGGTCGACGGGTAGACGACCGTGGCCTTGATGACGGAGTCGTCAGCCTGGATACTGCGCATCACGTTCGCGGAACCGGCGCCGCCAACCATGAAGAACTCCTTGCGTCCGGAGTTCTTGATGGCCTGCATGACGCCGACGCCCTGGTCGTCGTCATGGTTCCAGATGGCGTCGATCTTGGGAGCTGCCTGCAGCAGGTTGGAGGCAGCCTGCTCGCCGCCCTGGACGGTGAAGTCGGCCGCGACCCGGTTGGAGACCTTGAGGCCACAGTCGGCCAGCGACTTGGAGAAGCCCTCGGAGCGGTCCTTGGTCAGGGGCAGGTTGTCGATGCCGGCGATCTCGGCGACGATCGCGTTCTTGTTGCTGCCGAGCTTCTCGCACACGAAGGTGCCGGCGGAGATGCCCATGCCGTAGTTGTCACCGAGGATGGTGGAACGGGCGGCGAACGGGGAGTCGAACTCACGGTCGACGTTGATGACGATGATGCCGGCCTGCATCGCCTTGAGGGCGACCGGGGTGAGCGCTGCACCGTCGAACGGGAGGATGACGATCGCGTCGACCTTGTCGTTGATGAACGTCTCGACCTGGCTGATCTGCAGGTTGACGTCGTTGGTGCCCTCGGCGACCTTCAGCTCGACGTCGGAGAACTTGGCTGCCTCGGCCTGGGCTGCCTTGGTGATCGCGCCCATCCAGCCGTGGTCGGCCGCGGGGGCCGAGAAGCCGATGACGAGCTTCTTGCCGGGAGCGTCGTTGCCGCCGGCAGGGGCAGCGGCAGCGGTCGTTGCTGCGGGCGCTGCGGTGCTTGCGGTCGGCGCGGCGCCGGTGCAGGCGCTCATGGAGAGACCGACGGCCATGGCGAGGCCAGCGCTGGCGAAGATGCGCTGGAACTTGGAGAGAGACACCGTTGTTTCCTTTCGATTGGACGTACTGGCGAGCGATGGATTGTTGTCTTCGGCTAGGCCGTCTTGCGTTCGGCGATGTACTGCTGGAGCAGGACGGCGCCGATGATGATCGCGCCCTTGGCGATCTGTTGGACCGACAGGGGCAGGTTGTTCTGGGTGAAGATGTTGGTGAGGGTCGTGAAGATCAGGACGCCGATCACGGTGCCGAAGATGGTTCCTCGTCCGCCGCGCAACAACGTCCCGCCGACGACGACGGCGGCGATGGCGTCCATCTCGTAGAGGCTTCCGTGGGTGGAGGTTCCGGCCATCGTGCGGCCCATCATCATCACGGCGGCGATGCCGACGGTGAGCCCGCTCAGCGCGTACAGCATCACGATGTGACGGTCGGTCTTGATACCGGCGAGTCGGGTGGCCTCGAGGTTGCCGCCGATGCCGATCGTGCGCCGGCCGAACGTCGTGCGGTTGTAGAGGATCCAGCCGGCGCCTGCGACCAGAGCGAAGGTCCAGACGATGACGGGGATGCCCAGCGGATCGACACTGAAGAACTGCTCGAAGGCCGGCACCTTGATGATTTGGGTCTGCCGGTTGGCGATCCATTCCGCAAGGCCCTTCGCAGCCACCAGCAGGGCCAGCGTCGCCATGAAGGGGATGATCTTGCCGTAGGCCACCAGGATGCCGTTGAGGATGCCTCCGGCAACGCCGACGGCAAGCGCGACGAAGACCATCAGCAGCCAGGTTGTCTGGCTCGCGTAGTACTGGGTCGCACCTGTGGTGGCCCACACCGTTGCCAGCCCGAGCATGGACCCGACGGACAGGTCGATGCCGCCGGAGGTGATCACGAAGCACTGCCCGATCGAGACGACGCCGACGATCGCCGCAAGCCGCAGGATGGTCATCAGGTTGTCGACGCTGGCGAACCGTGACCCTGCGGTGATGTAGCCGATCAGGCAGATGACAAGGAAGGCGATGACGAGGCCCAGGTTCCGGGTCACGCTCGGCGGCAAGCGTCGCTTGGCCTTCGAAGGGGCTACCGAGACCGCAGCGCTCATGCCGGGGTTCCTTCCACGATGAGGTCGAGAATCTGGTGCTCGTCGATGTCGGCGGCCTTGGCGACGTGCACGACGCGTCCCTCCGCGATCACGAGGACCTGGTCGCAAAGGCCGAGGACCTCCTCCAGTTCGGAGGAGACGACCACGAGGGCGACGCCGCTGGCCGCGAGGTCCCGGATGAGCTGATAGGCCTCGGCCCGTGCCCCGACGTCGACACCCCTTGTGGGTTCGTCGAGGAAGAGCACCTTCGTGCCGTGGGCCAGCCAGCGGCCCAGCAGGATCTTCTGCTGGTTGCCGCCGGAGAGGGTGCGGGCCTCGCGCTCCGGGTCGGACGGCACGATGCCGAGCTTGGCCACCTGTTCACGGGCGACGGCGAGCTCCGCAGCGTCGTCGACGAAGCCGAAGCGTGCCAGGCGGGTGTAGATGGAGAGGGTGATGTTGCGGCCCACCGATTCCTCCATCAGCAGGCCCTGGGTCTTGCGTTCCTCCGGACAGAAGCCCATGCCACGCGCAACGCCGGCCGCAACATTGCCCTTCGCGACCGGCTTCCCGGAGACGAGGACCTGACCGGACGTGGCCCGTCGCGCGCCGTAGATCGTCTCGAGGATCTCCGAGCGGCCCGAGCCGACAAGTCCGGCCAGACCGACGATCTCGCCCGCGCGGACGTCGAAACTGACATCGCTGAAGACGCCGTCCAGGGCGAGGTCGCGGACGCTCAGCACGGTCTCGCCGAAGGCGGCGCTGTTGCGTGGCGGGAACTCGAGCGTGCCCTCGTGGCCGGTCATCAGGGCGATCACCTGCGAGGTGGGGGTCTCGCTCACCCGAAGGCCGCTGGCAACGGTCTTGCCGTCCTTGAGGACGGTGAGCCGGTCACCGATCTGGCGGATCTCCTCCAGTCGGTGGGAGATGTAGATGACGGCGATCCCGTTCGCTGCCAGGTCCTTGACCACCCGGAAGAGGTTGGCCACCTCTTCGGAGTCGAGGACGGCGGACGGCTCGTCCATGATGATCAGCTTGGCGTCGTGGGAGAGCGCCCGCGCCATGGAGACCACCTGCTTGCCGGCGGCGGAGAGCTGCTCGACCTCCGTGGTGGGAGAGATGTTGGAGTGGCCGAGCCGCTTGAGCACGTCGCGGGTGCGGGCGTGGACGGCCGAGCGCTGGGTGAAGCCTGCGACGCTCACCTCGTTGCCGAGGAAGATGTTCTCCGCGACCGTGAGGCCGTCGACGACATCGAGTTCCTGGTACATGGTCGCGATTCCTGCCCGGAGCGCAGCCACCGGTGTCGCGAACGAGACTTCCTGCCCCTGCCAGGTGATCACGCCGGCGTCCGGCTTGTGTGCACCGGCGAGCACCTTGATCAGCGTCGACTTTCCTGCGCCGTTCTGGCCGAGGAGACAGTGCACCTCACCGGGGTAGACGTCCAGATCAACCCCGTCGAGCGCCTTGGCGCCGGGGAAGTGCTTTACGACCCCGCTCGCTGTGAGGAGCGGAGCACCCTGATGATCGTCGGTGACCATGGCATGAGGCTAGCCCAGTTCTGTCGCCCGTCAAGCAAAAGTCGGCTTGTTATGAACCTGTGATCGTCCAGTCCCGTCGATTAGTTGTCGGACGAACGCACAACTGCGCAGGAGTTGGTGCTTTACTTCTGCCCATGGAAGAGCTTCAGCGGATCCTCCCCCGGGCGCCGGGGGTCGGAGAGGTCTTCCAGCTTCTCCGTGCGGAGCCGCGCACCCGCGCGCAGCTCGTCGCCATCACGGGCCAGGCCCGCTCGACCATCGCCGCCCGGCTCGACTCGTTGTCCGAGGTGGGCCTGATCGGCCAGATCGGCGAACGATCCTCTGCGATGGGCAGGCCTGCGGCATCGTTCTACTTCCGGCCGGAGGCAGGCGCGGTCCTTGCGGTCGACATCGGGGCCAGCCACGTGCGGGTCGGCCTGACCGACCTCTCGGTGAGGATCCTGACCGAGAGCCAGGTGGCCCTCAACGTCGAGGAAGGACCCGAGGTCGTGCTCGCCCGCGTGATCGCGATCGGCCACGAACTCCTCGCCAAGGCCGGCATCCCCGCGTCCCACCTCAAGGGCGTCGGCGTGGGTGTCCCCGGTCCGGTGACCCACACCTCCGGGCGGCCCTCCAGCCCGCCGATCATGCCGGGCTGGGACGGTTACGACATCGTCGGCGCCCTGCACGCAGCCTTCGACGTGCCGATCTACGTCGACAACGACGCGAACATCATGGCGATCGGCGAGCACGCCCTTGCCTGGAAGGACGTCCCGGACCTGGTGTTCGTGAAGTTCGCCACCGGGGTGGGCATGGGGATCATCCTCGACGGCCAGATCCGGCGCGGCGCCCAGGGCTCCAGCGGGGACATCGGGCACATCCGGGTTCCCGGGGGCCCGCCGAATCCCTGCCACTGCGGCGGGACGGGGTGCCTGGAGGCCGTCATCGGGGTGCCCGCCCTGCTCGAACAGCTGGAGGCGGCCGGACGCACCGCGTCCTCGGGCGCCGACATCGTGAGCCTGGTCCGGTCAGGGGACAAGGCGGCCATGCAGGTGATGCGCGACGCTGGCAGGACAGCCGGCGAGGTCCTCGCCGGGGTCGTTTCGCTGCTCAATCCCTCGGTGATCGCCGTCGGTGGGATCCTGGCGCAGGCCCATGAGCAACTGATCGCCGGCATCCGCGAATCGGTGTACGCGAAGTCCCTGCCGCTGGCCACGCACGACTTGCGGATCAACGCTTCCATTGCGGGGCCACGAGCCGGGATTATTGGTGCGAGCACGCTGGTGTGTGACCAGGTTCTCTCGCCAGCAGCCATCGAAGCCATGGTGGACGGCACCGACGCACGGGAAGGAGAGTGATGACCGCTTCTCACTCCTCTCGCCGGGCGCTCGTCGTGCGTGGCGGCTGGGAAGGCCACACCCCCGAGGCGTCCACCGACGAGTTCACCGGATTCCTGTCCGATGAGGGCTTCGAGGTGATCGTCGAGGATTCCCTCGAGGCGTACGCCGACGCCGAGCTGATGGGTTCGCTGTCGCTGATCGTCCAGTCCTGGACGCAGGGCGACATCCTGCTGGACGAGTTCCGGGGCCTGCGCGAGGCGATCATCAACGGGGTCGGGTTCGCCGGCTGGCACGGCGGCGTCCTCGACGCCTTCCGCCAGACCGTCGAGTACAGCCAGATGCTGGGCGGGGTCTTCACGGCCCACCCCCACGGGATGGTTCCGTACGGGGTGCAGTTCACCGAGGCAGGCAAGGTGCACCCGGTCACCTCGGGCCTTGCCGACTTCGAGGTGACCTCCGAGCAGTACTGGGTGCTGTGCGACTCGCTCTCGACGGTGCTGGCCACGACGAGGATCGTTCCCCAGCCGGGCGACCCCTGGCCCGAGCCGTACCAGGCCCCGGTGGCCTGGTCCCGGCAGTGGGGGCAGGGCAGGATCTTCATCACGACGCTCGGCCACGGCGTCGACGACCTGCGCCACCCGCCCGTGCGCGACCTGATCGCCCGCGGCATGCTCTGGGCAGCCCGCTGACCTCGTCCCCACACCCGCACTCCCGAAACACGCCCTCGCTCCCGGAATTCCGGGAGCGAGGGCGTGTTTCGGGAGTTTCGTCGGGCCGTGGGTCAGCTGAAGAGCTCGCGGGCCCTTCCCGCTGCGACGACGGCGTCGAGGTCACCACCCACCTGGGCGGTGACCGCAGCGGCGACAGCACCCTCGACGAGCGGGCCATCGCTGAACTTCACGTGCTCCAGCTCGTCCTCGTCGAGGAAGTCGAGTACCGACTCCACCGTCATGGTCGCCGACCCGAGGTCGGTGAGGATGGCGACGTCGTGGCCGGCTGCACGCAGCTCGGTCACGGCATCGTTCACCTTGTCGAACGACGTGCCGATGCGGCCGTCATCGGTGCCACCGGCAGCCCTGAGCTCGACGTTGCGAGCCATCTGGGCAGCCAGTTCCACCACACCGTCGGCCAGTTGCACCGAATGGGAAACGATCACGAGCGCAACGGTCACGCTGCCTCCGCCGCGTCCGCAGCCGCCTTCAGGATGATCGCCGTGGACAGCGACCCCGGATCCCGGTGACCGATGGAGCGCTCACCGAGGTAGGACGCACGTCCCTTGGACGCACGCAGCGGGATCGTGTCATCCGAGCCCTTTGCTGCGGCCTCCGCAGCGGCCCGGAAGGCAGCTGCCGGCGTGCCGCCGGACTCGGCGACGGCCTTGGCCGCGTCCAGTGCCGGCGTCCACGAGTCGACCATGGTCTTCTCGCCGGTGGTGGCCTTGCCGCGCGCGACAATGCCCTCCAGTGCCCCGGCGATGATGGCGACAGCACCGTTGGCGTCCACGTCACCCTCGGTCGCCTTGGCAGCCCGAAGGAACGCCGTGCCGTACAGCGGACCGGCTGCGCCGCCGACGACGGACATCAGGGTCGATGCCACCACCTTGAGCACACCCTGGACGTCCTCTGCCCCGTCGGCCAGCTTGCCGACGACGGCCTTCATGCCACGGTCCATGTTCTCGCCGTGGTCGCCGTCGCCGATGGCGCGGTCGAGGTCGTTCAGGGTTTCCCGGTTCTCGGCCAGGACGGCCTGGGCGCCGCGAATCCACGCGAGCGCCCAGGCCACCGACAATGTGTCGCTCACCTGGTGAACCTCAGAGCCCGCGACGGAATGCGGGCGTGAGCACCGGTGCGTCCCAGAGCCCGGTCAGCTCGTCGTCGAGCACCAGGACGGTGATCGAGCAGCCCTGCATCTCCAGCGAGGTGATGTAGTTGCCGACCAGCGAGCGGGTGACCTCCAGCCCGGCGTCCGCGAGGCGCGCACGAGCGTGGTTGTAGACGATGTAGAGCTCGGCCTCGGGGGTGCCACCCATGCCGTTGACGAACAGCAGCACCTTGGAGCCGGCCGGGGCCTTCAGGTCGGCAAGGATCGGGTCGACCAGCTGGTCGGTGATCGAGTCGGCCGGGGCCATCGGGATGCGGTGACGGCCGGGCTCGCCGTGGATGCCGATGCCGATCTCGATCTCGTCCTCACCGAGGTCGAAGGAGGGCTTGCCGGCGTGCGGGACGGTGCAAGCGGTGAGCGCGACGCCCATCGAACGCACCTGCGAGTTGACCTTCTCTGCGATCGCGAGGACGCCGTCGAGGTCGTCGCCGCGCTCGGCTGCTGCACCGGCGATCTTCTCGATCAGGACGGTGCCTGCGACGCCGCGGCGTCCGGCGGTCCAGGTGGAGTCCTCGACCGCGACGTCGTCGTTGACGACGATCGCCTTGACGGTGATGCCTTCCATCTCGGCCATCTCGGCAGCGGTCTCGAAGTTGAGCACGTCACCGGTGTAGTTCTTCACGATATGCAGGACACCGGCGCCACCGTCGACGGCCTTGGTGGCCTCGAGGATCGGATCCGGGGTCGGGGACGTGAAGACGGCGCCGGGGACGGCAGCGTCGAGCATGCCCTTGCCCACGTAACCAGCGTGCAGCGGCTCGTGACCCGAGCCACCACCAGAGACCAAACCGACCTTGCCCTTGATCGGCGCATCGGCGCGAACCACGTAGTCAGGATCGTAATGAACGGTGACCAGATCAGCATGTGCAGCCTGGAACCCAGCCAGGGTTTCAGCGACAACATTGGCCGGATCGTTGATCAGTTTTTTCACAGGGCTCTCCTTTGAGGCGTGTAGCGGGCGGGCATGGCCAACTTTGCCGCTTCGGCGCGGTTTCAGAAAGGGGGACGCGACGCACTTTCGTGCACCGCTCGCGCTCCGGCTGAACGGGTGCAACGCCGCGGCCGCCCCGAAAGACCATCGGTTGACATCGTTGTCGGCGTCCACACACGATCGAGGCATGCGCGCAGAGCGGGTCACGGGCCGGGTCAGCTACCACGGCGAGGGTCCGGTGTGGTGGGAACGCTGGCAGCAATTGCGTTTCGTCGACATGTTCGCCGGCGACGTGCTGACCCTCACGGGCGACCAGGTCACGCGGGTCAATGTGGGCTCGCCGATCGCCGCGGTGATCCGTCCACGCCTGGGTGGCGGGGCGATCGTCGCCAGGGAGCGCGACCTGGCGATCAGCAACTTCGACGACCTCTCCGACCTTGCCGGTTTCGTCACCCTCACCTCCGATGAGCGGATGCGCTCCAATGACGGCGGGTGCGACCCTGACGGCGGGTTCTGGATCGGCACGCTCGAGTACGGCTTCCGGGCCGGCGCCGGCACCCTCTACCAGCTGGACGCCGGGTCGCTGCGGGCCCGTCCGGTGGTGCCGGAGCTGAGCATCAGCAACGGCATCGGCTGGAGCCCCGACTCCTCGACCATGTACCTCAACGACTCCGGCACGGGCATCACCTGGGCCTTCGACTATGACCCGATCGACGGCCTGTCGCGTCGGCGGGTGTTCGCGGAGCGCGCGGACGACGGCCTGCCCGACGGGCTCTGCGTCGATGTCGAGGGCGGCGTCTGGACGGCCCGCTGGGGAGCAGGGCGCGTGCAGCGCTACGACGCGTCCGGGAAGCTCGACGCCGTGGTGGAGCTGCCGCCGTCCCAGGTGTCGGCGTGCTGTTTCGGCGGCCCCGACCTCGACACGCTCTACATCACGACGTCGCGGGAGAACCTGCCCGAGGACGCCGAGCCGGAGGCCGGTTCGCTCTACTCGTTCAAGCCCGGTGTGAGCGGCCTGCCGCTGGCCGGCTTCGCCGGCTGACACCCGCTCCCACCTGCAGGGGCAGGTGTACCCGGACGCAGAAAACGCCGCCCGGTGACCGGACGGCGCTTGCTGGCGGTGGCGGAGGGATTTGAACCCTCGGAGGGTTGCCCCTCACGCGCTTTCGAGGCGCGCTCCTTAGGCCGCTCGGACACGCCACCGCGCAGGAGTGTACAGATCGGGGCAGGGGCCGGGCGAATCGCGCCAGCCCAATCCGGCACGAAAGGGGACAGTCCCCTTTCGTGCCGGCCAGGGACATGCAAGCGACAGGCGGCCGCCCCGCCCGGTTCGGCACGAAAGGGGACTGTCCCCTTTCGTGCGGCGTCGGGAGTTGAGGTGCGAAGCTCAGCGGTGGCCGGCGAAGAAGGTGCGCAGGAGCTCGCCGCACTCCTCCTCGGCGATGCCGCCCACCACGTCGACGCGGTGGTTCAGGCGGGGGTCGCGCACCACGTCCCAGAGCGAAGCGACAGCGCCGGCCTTCGGGTCGTAGGCGCCGAACACCAGCCGGGAGATCCGGGCCAGCACCAGGGCGCCGGCGCACATGGTGCACGGTTCCAGGGTGACGACGAGCGTGCAGTCGTCGAGGTGCCAGGTGCCGAGGGCATCGGCGGCCCGGCGCAGCGCAAGGAGCTCCGCATGCCCGGACGGGTCGTTCGCGAGTTCGCGCTCGTTGTGGGCGCGGGCCAGCACGGCACCGTCGGGCCCGAGAACAACGGCACCGATCGGGACGTCACCGTGCGCGGGCGCCAGCGCTGCTTCCGCCAGCGCCTCGCCCATGGCGGGCAGCCAGCGGTTCACTCGAAGCTGGCGAGCGCCTTGGCGAACTCGTCGCCGAACTTGATCCGGGTGGCGATCCGCTCCACAAGCGTCGCCGAGTCCTCGTCGTAGTCCTCGGCCATCGCCTCGAGCTCGAAGTCGTGCAGGCCGGCATCGGCGAGGATGCCGAGGTCACCGACCGGGGTCGAATCATCGTCGTCCTCGGGAACTTCGAGGCCGAGCATGTCCAGCACGTCGCGAGCGATCGGCCAGTCGGCAGCGGCGACGGCGTCCGAGCAGAACGCCTGCACATGCTTGCCGCGCACGCGGACGATGACGAACACTTCGGAGGCGATCGAGACCAGCGCGACAGCGCCACCGTCGCCGGGCATCCGCCGCAGCTGGGTGATCAGGGCCTCGAGGTCGTTGGCCAGTTCGTAGTCGAGGGCGAGCGCCACCGGAGAACCGTCCTCGCGGTACAGCGCGACGATCAGGTCGATGTCGTCCTCGGTTGCGTCGTCGGGGTAGTCGTCGCCGTCCTCGTCGTCATCTACCTCATCGACGTCGGCATCGTCCTCGTCGTCGATGATGACAATGTCCTCGAGCTCCTCGAGCCCAGCCCTGTCGTCACCGCGATTGGGCAACTCGAACTCCAGATCATCCGATGAACTCATCGCGGCCTCCTGATCTGAATCACCCGCCCATCGTGTCAGATGTCGCCGGTCGATCACACCCCGCACGCTTGGATGCCTGATCGCGGGCTGTGGCAAGGTTGCGGGATGGAACTTCGCGTCATCGCCGCGGGCGGGTGGTCCCGGTGAACCTGGCCACAGCCTTTCCCCCGTTCGGGCTCAGGATCGAGGCCGGACCGCTGGTCCTGCGTCCGATCACCGACGACGTGCTGCCCACGCTGGTCGACCTCGCGCTGGGTGGCATCCACGACCCGCGCATGATGCCGTTCAACGTGCCGTGGACCGACGCACCGCCCGAACGCCTGCCGCTCACTTTCACCCTGTACCACTGGGGCCAGCGCTCCTCCTGGACCCCTGAACACTGGAGTCTCGAGTTCGCCGTCGAGCACGAGGGGCGCATCGTCGGCTGCCAGAGCTTCGCCACGCACGACTACGCGGTGACGCGCACCGGCGAGACGGGCTCCTGGCTGGGGATGCCTTTCCATGGCGCCGGCATCGGGACGATGATGCGCCAGGCCATCTGCGCCTTCATCTTCGACCACCTGGACGCGGACGAGATCACCTCTGCGGCGTTCACCGACAACCCCGCCTCGAACGCCGTCAGCCGGAAGGTGGGCTACCAACCCAACGGCGTGCAGCGGAAGACCCGCAGGGAGGGTGAGTGGAAGGGCTCGCAGCAGTGGATCCTCACGCGCGAGACCTTCAACCGCGGCCCGGAGATCACCGTCTCGGGAGTGCCCGAGTTCCGCGCCTTCATCGGCCTCGACTGACCGCGCGGACCGAATTGGGGACGGTTCCTACTCGGTCCAGAATCGGGTGGACCGAGTTGGAACCGTCCCCAATTCGGTCCGGCTGCGATCAGCCGATATCGCGGGCCAGGTCGTCGACGCGTTCTGCCGTCGGCAGCTTGAGCAGGTCGGCTCCCGCAATCAGCAGCTTCGCGCCGCGGATGCCGGCGCCGATGCAGACGAGTTCGGTGTCGGCGACCGCCCCGTCCACCCAGACCGGCCAGTCGGCAGGCAGCCCGACGGGCGTGATGCCGCCGTACTCCATGCCGGACGCCTCCACGGCGAACTCCATCGGCGCGAACGAGGCCTTCCGCACGTCGAGCTTGCGGCGCGCGACGTTGTTGACGTCGACCCTCCTGTGCGCCAGCGTCATGCAGCAGGCGTAACGGTCGTCACCGCCGCGGCGTCCCAGCACGAGGACGGCGTTGGCCATCACGTCCATCGGCAGGTCGTACACCTGGCACAGCGTCTCGGTGTCGGCATGAGCCGGGTCGACTTCAAAGACCTGCGTGGACGGGGCGTAGGCCCGCACCGCGTCGATGACCGCGGCAGGGAGCAGGTCAGGACGCTCGAGGGCGGGAACCGGATTCAGCTTCGCGAACACCTTCGGCAGCGTAGCCGGGCCCCGGAACCGCGGCTTCCTCAGTTCCGCTCACCGGAACGGGACGCAGCGGGAGGCGCCAGACGATGACGGCGGCAACGGTCAGCACCAGGGCCATCAGCAATCCCATCGGCAGGGCGACGATGACGGAACCTCCGATGATCGTCAGCGCGAAGAGCCCGATGGTGCCGTTGTAGGCGCCGTGCAGGAACGCGGGCGCGAGCACCGAGCCGGAGCGTTGGCGCACCCAGGAGAGCAGGAACGCCAGGGGTGTGGTCCACGCCACCATCAGCGGGATGCCCCAGCCCCATTCGGCGCCGTAGTTGTGGCCCAGCAGGATGATGATCGGCGCGTGCCACAGGCCCCAGAGCACACCGGTCAGCAGGTTCGCGCGCACGTTTCCGAGCGGACGCAGCTCGTCGGCCAGCACCCCCCGCCAGCCGTACTCCTCACCGAAGGCGAACAGGCCGTTGATGGTCAGGCCGGCGAGCAGGCCCTGGAACAACAGTCCAGCGGCGAGGACGACGACCGGCGGCAACTGGGTGTCGGCAGGCAGTGCCGGGACGATCTGCAGCATGCGCTCGCGGAACTCCGCATCGCTGGCAACGAAGTGGCCGGCACCCGGAAGCCCGAGCGCGCCTGCAGCCAACGCGACGACGAAGCCGAGGGCCAGCACGCCGACCATGACGGCCAGCGCGTAGACGGCGCTCGGTCCCACGGTGACCCAGAATCGGGTGCGCAGGTGGTGCCATT
This sequence comes from uncultured Actinomycetota bacterium, assembly GCA_963773595.1. Taxonomy (GTDB): domain Bacteria; phylum Actinomycetota; class Actinomycetes; order Propionibacteriales; family Propionibacteriaceae; genus Propionicimonas. The sequence continues at coordinate 147,548 of CAVZBQ010000004.1, read as the reverse complement.
CGGTGGCGATCAACGGACGGCGGCGGGCGCGGCGCTCGACGATCAGTCCGGCGACCAGCGGAAGCGGCATGTAGAGCACCGCCGTGGCGCCCTGGACGACGTAGACAGGCCACCCCGCCTCCCGCATCGCCCACAACGCCAGACTGGCGAGGACAGCACCGCCGAAGGCGATGCCGTAGAACCAGGCCACCCGCGACCAGGTGACGCGTTCGCGGACTTCTGTGGTCATCGGGCACCCCCGAGGTCACGTCGCTGCTCGGCTGCGCGGCCCGCGCGGGCGAGCGCAAGGAGCAGACCGCCGGCAGGCAACCAGAGGAGACCGGCCAGCGCTGGCCCGAACCACGGCCGCGCCCGACCGTCGAGCGCGGCGGTACGCCAGAGGGTCAACCCGGCGGATACTGCCGCGGCACCGGTGGCGGTGGCCAGCGACCCGGCAGCCTGCGCACCGGTTGCGCCACGACCGATCCTGATGGCCGCCCAGGCCGTCGGGACGACGGCGACGGCAATGTCGGTGGCTGCGGCCGCCGGCTTGCTGGTCCAGCTGCCCGCCCGGCCGGCGATGTCGGCCTGGTTCGGGAGCTGATCCGGCAGCGAGCGGCCCCGCAGCGCGTAATGGGCGACGACGGCAGCAGAGAGCAGCGCCGGCACGGCAAGGCTCTGCCGGAAGGCTGCGACGGGGGTGGTCTCGAAGGGCTCGTCCTCTGCGTCGGGCTCGATCAGGCCGAGCTTCACCGCGACAGCGCCGACGTTCAGCGCCCAGCCGAGGCCGAACACCCTCGGCACGAAGATGCGCTCGTCGCGAGGATTCCACCAGGTGTGGGCGACCCGCTCGGCCGTGGGCGGAGTGAAGTCGATCGGCACGCCGCCGAGGCGTCCGTACGACGGCTCATCGGCCTCGCCGGCCTCGCCGGCCTCTCCCACCGTCGCCGCCAGGGCATCCACGTCGGCGCGGGTCGCACCAGGCTCGAGGTGATCGGTGAAGTAGGCACGAAGATCGTCGAGCACCTCCCCACGGAACTCGGCGTCGACACCATGGCCGACACGCTCGAGGCAGGCGTCCAGTGCGGCGCGTGCCTCAGCGTTCAACTGGTCCAGAGAACTGATCATCGTGACTCCTCAACAATTTCGCGGACGGCCGTTGCGACGGCCGAGAAGGTGGTGGCCATGGCGGTCAGCGCCCGGGCGCCGGCAGCGGTGAGCTTGTAGTACTTCCGGGGCGGACCCACCGGCGACTCCTGCCATGTCGACGTCACCAGGCCGCCCTTGGCCAGGCGGGCGACCAGCGGGTACACCGTGCCTGCGGTGATCGCGAGCTCAGGTCTCGCTGCGAGCTCGTCGACCAGCTGCGATCCGTACATGGGCTCGCGGGCCAGCAACCCGAGGACGGCCAATTCGAGGACGCCCTTGCGGAGCTGTGAGCCCCATCCCTCTTGCTCTGTGGTCATGGATACACGGTATCGCCAGCTACCTTGTTGTGCAAGCTAGCTGGTGAGAGCAGCTACCGTCCCCCTGGCCGAGCCTGACGGAGCCCCACGGCGCTTCGCCAGACTCAGGGAACATCCACGCGAACTTGCACACAGAACCGGGTTGCCAAAGCGCGCGGAATGCATTAGCTTATTCGAGTCGCGCCGTATCACAGGAAAGGAGGCCGGCCAATGATGATCATCAATCGAACTCGAGATGGGTTCAACGCTGCCGGCTCCGTCGGCGTCCTCACCGCCCTCTGCGGGTAGCGGCTTTCGATCCGCCACCTGATTCGACGGTGGCGACGCTCACGAAGCCAGCATTCGATCACCTTGATCGAAGCAACGCCACGTCCACACCCAGAATCTCCCTGAGATTCTGCTACCGCTCTGAGCGGTCCCTCACCTACGCCTAATTTGGCGTGTCAAAAATGTATTCAAAGGGAATTCGAGATGAACAACACCCTCACGCTCACCCGTGAACAGACCCATCCACCCATAGCCCTCACCAACAAGGGCCTGATCGATCGCGCGGCCATCTGGTTCGGCCTCGCACTCATCCGCTGGGCCCGTCGTTCCGACCTCTTGCGCAGCGAGCGGCTCGCTCGCAGGCAGGAACAGGCGGTCCGACAGCTCGACGCCGACCGCTTCTGGCAGGAGGTCGCCGACCAGCGGGCCACGACCGAGAAGTACATGCTGTTCCGTTCACTGCAGTGAACGTCACCATGGCCCGCTACCAGGGAAACCGGCTGCGGCTCCGACTCAACTATTGGTCGGAGCCGCACCCGGCTCCCTAATCCAACAGCAAGGAACTCTGATGACCATTTTCCTTCATGCGATCGTGCCCACTTTCCGTGCCGGTCGCGGTCCGTAACGTTGACGCGCAGTCCGGCGCCGACAACGGCAGCGCACCCGCGATACGGGTTTCAGTAGTAATAGGGGAACTTCGACCAGTCCGGCGACCGCTTTTCCAGGAACGAGTCGCGACCTTCGACGGCCTCATCGGTCATATAGGCCAGTCGCGTCGTCTCGCCTGCGAATACCTGCTGGCCGATCAGGCCGTCATCGATCGCGTTGAATGCGTATTTCAGCATTCGCTGGGCGGTGGGGCTCTTGCCGCAGATCTTCGCCGCCCATTCGAGCCCGATGGTTTCGAGATCGGCGTGCGGCACGACGGCGTTCACCATGCCCATGCGATGCGCGTCGGCGGCGTCGTAGGTGTCGCCGAGGAAGAAGATCTCGCGGGCGAACTTCTGGCCGACCTGCCGCGCGAGGTAGGCGGAGCCGAACCCCGCGTCGAACGAACCGACGTCCGCGTCGGTCTGCTTGAACCGTGCGTGCTCCGCGCTGGCGATGGTGAGGTCGCACACCACGTGCAGGGAGTGCCCGCCACCGGCAGCCCAGCCGTTGACAAGGGCGATCACCACCTTCGGCATGAACCGGATCAGACGCTGCACCTCGAGGATGTGCAGCCGACCGAGCTTCGCAGGATCGACGGTCTCCGCGGACTCGCCTTCTGCGTACTGGTAGCCCGCGCGGCCACGGATCCGCTGGTCGCCCCCGGAGCAGAAGGCCCAGCCGCCGTCCTTCTCCGAAGGGCCGTTGCCGGTGATCAGGATGCAGCCGACGTCGGAACTCGTCCGCGCGTGCTCGAGGGCGGCGTACAGCTCGTCGACCGTGTGCGGACGGAAGGCGTTGCGCACCTCCGGACGGTTGAAGGCGATCCGGACCGCTGGCACGTCCACGGCGCGGTGGTACGTGATGTCGGTGAAGTCGAAGCCTTCGACGGACCGCCAGCGCTCGGGCTGCCAGGGGTTGCTCATGCGCTCAGAGTATCCAGCAGTCCCCGGGACGCGAGCGGCGGCCGGCCTGGACGAACCGGCGCGCGGACCCGTGTTCGGCGGCTCCGCCAAGAAGGGGCATGAAATACTCAGGAGAATCATCCAGCTACCAAGGAAGTTCGGCCATGCAGCGCCCCCACCGGCCCCTTCGGGTTCGGCTCCAACGCACGGTCACCGTCGTCGGCGGTCAACTGCCGCCGACGGCTCGGCGCGTCGTCCGCCGGGTCGCTGACCGGGTTGAGCCACTGGTCGCGGGTGGCGCGGAGGCGGCGACGGTCAAGGGTTCGCAGGCCGAGGTGGTCACCAGCTTTGACGCCTGGCAGACCGTTGCCGACCTTGCCGCAGCGCTGACCGAGGCGCTCGTGGCCGACGGCGTGGAGGTGACCCGGCTGGAGCGCGGCGGCGTCATCACGCTCGTCGTGCCCCGCGAGAAGCGCGACGCAGCGCTGGCAGCCATCCGGAAGTCGCCGGGGGGCGCGGAATGGTGGGCCCTGGGCAGCGGCAACCGGACGGTCCGGATCACCAGTGCTTCTCCGGCGAGCCTGAAGGTCGAGATCCTTCCGGTCTTCCGGCTCCTCGCAGCCCCCGACGGCACCGTGCTTTCCGGTCCCGGACTTGCCGTTCAGCTGCAGTTCTGGCGGACGACGGGCTCGCACACGCTCCGCCCGGACGGAGGCATGTTCCCCAAGGGCACCCGCCTCGCGCCGCTGCGCAACGGAGTGGCTCCCTACATCGTCCCCGAGCAGTGGCGGGAGGCCCAGCAGCACCCCGAACGTCGGGTGCGCGCCGACGCCCCGCCCCACCTGCTGTCGGTGGCCGACCCGATCGACGTGGTCTACACCTGGGTGGACGGCAGCGACCCGTCCTGGCTGGAGCGTCGCGCAGGCATGGACCCCAAGGGCGGCAAGCTTGCCGCCGATGCGCTCGACCCGGCCCGCACCACCAACCGGGACGAGCTGCGCTACTCGCTGCGGTCGCTGGCGATGAACGCGAGCTGGGTGCGCCACATCTGGCTGATCACCGACGGCCAGGTCCCGTCCTGGCTCGCGGAGCACCCGAAGCTGACCGTTGTGCAGCACGAGGAGATCTTCACCGACCCCTCCGCGCTGCCGACCTTCAACTCGCACGCCATCGAGAGCCAGCTGCACCACATCGACGGCCTGGCCGAGCACTTCCTCTACCTGAACGACGACTTCTTCTTCGGCCGTCCGGTGCAGCCGGACCTGTTCTTCCACGGCAACGGGATCGCGAAGTTCTCGCTCTCGCCGATCGCCATCGACCGCGAGCCCGACCCGGGACCGATGAACGGCGCCATGCTCGCCGCCCGCAAGGGCAGGGAGTTCCTCGAGCAGACGCTCGGACGCACCGTCACCCACCGCATGCAGCACGTGCCGCACGCCCACCAGCGCAGCACGCTCGCCGAGTTCGAGAACGAACACCCCGACCTGTTCCGTCAGGTGGCCCACTCCCGCTTCCGGAACACCGCAGACCTCTCGATCGCGTCCGACCTCGGTCACTGGTACGCCTACTCGCGCGGACGGGCGGTGCCTGCCAAGGTCGCCTTCCGTTACATCGACATCGGCTCTCCGCTCGCGACGGAGTACTTCGAGAACCTGCTCACCCGGCGCGACCAGGACTGCTTCTGCGTCAACGATGTGGGCGGTTACGCCTGCCCGGTGGATGATTCTCCAGTGATCGAATTCCTGCAGCGCTACTTCCCGGTGCCCAGCCCGTTCGAGCATCCCGAGGCGGCGGCCTGAAGCAATGCACCTACCCCCACGAGTTCACACCCTCGCTCGCGACGCGGTCATCGCAGCGCTCCGAGCACGCCGCCGCACGTCCGTACGGTTGTCGCGCACCTTCCCGACCGCCTTGCGCGGGCCGTTCGAGGTGGTCGACTCCTTCGACACCTGGGCGTATCTCACCGAGTTGACCGGCCAGCTCTCGCAGCTGCTGGAGCGCAACGGGATCGAACACGTGCTGCTCACCGACGGTCTCCTCCCGCGACCCCAGGTGGTGCTCCGGAGCGAGGACGCCGTCCGCGCACGCAAGGCACTCGGGGAGGATCCCGCAGCAGCCCTGTGGTGGCTCGCGCCGTCCCTCAACGGTCTGGTCTCGAAGGCGCGCCCCGCCCGCTCACCCCTGAAGCGCGTCGCCGGCCGCACCGGCATGATCGTCAGCCGCAACCTCGTCTCGGCGCAGGGTCTGCCTCTCACGCATTCCGAACTCGGCGTGCAGCTGGAGTTCTGGACGGCTCTCACCGAGCCGACGTCCACCGCTGGCGGCGGCGAATACCCGACAGGAACGCTGATGTCGCCGACGCAGAACGGCGTCCTCGACCACATCGGACCGGACCTCTGGCAGCAGGCGCAGGCAAACGGCCATCGGCTACCGGTGACGTCACCGCACCTGCTGTCGGTGCAGGAGCCGGTTGACCTGGTGTACACGTGGGTCGACGGGGACGACCCGGCCTGGAAGGTGCGCAAGGCGGCGGCTCTGGGCACCGACCTCGAGGACTACAGCATCGACGCCGCGATCGACGCCCGCTTCGAGAACCGTGACGAGCTGAAGTACTCGCTGCGGTCGGTGCAGATGTTCGCCAACTGGGTGAACCACATCTGGGTCGTCACCGACCAGCAGACCCCGGCCTGGCTCCGCGAGGACGATCGGCTCACCGTCGTCGACCATCGCGACATCTTCGCCGACCCGTCGGCCCTCCCGGTGTTCAACTCCCACGCCATCGAGAGCCAGCTGCATCACATCCCGGGCCTCGCCGACCGCTACCTCTACCTGAACGACGACATGCTGTTCGGTGCGCCGGTGCGGAAGGAGGACTTCTTCCACGCCAACGGCCTTTCCAAGTTCTTCACGTCCCAGGCGCTGCTCGACCTCAGCGCCCACTCCGCGGACGACCTCGCCGTTGCCGCCGCAGGCAAGAACAACAGGGACCTGATCGAGGCCGACTTCGGGCGCACCATCACCAACAAGCTGTGGCACACACCCCAGCCGCAGCTGCGTCCCGTGATCGAGGAGTTCGAGGAAGCCCACCCGCAGCTCTTCGACGACGTGATGCGTTCACGGTTCCGGCACTCCGACAACTATTCGTTGCCGAGTTCGCTGAGCCAGTACTACGCCTTCGCGAGCGGGCGGGCGGTGACCGGGAGGGTCACCTACGGGTACATGGACCTGGCGACGGAGAGCGCTGAACTGATGCTCGAGCTGTGGCTGCGCACCCGCGACCAGCAGTGCCTGTGCGTGAACGACTCAGGTGAGCTGGACCCGGTGCGGAGCAGAGCGAAGGACGCTGCCCTGCGCGACTTCTTCCGCATCTACTACCCGGTGCCCAGTCGCTGGGAGAGGACGGACGGCTGAGGCCTGTCAGCCGGCAGGTGGCGCCGGCTCCCTTCGCGGGGGCCCATCGCCGTCCCTGGTTCCCCACAGCGTGAGCGCGCGCTCGAGCAATACCTCCGCACGACGGTCGAAGGAGTGCTCCTCGCGGACGCGGGCTGCGATGGCCAGCCTTTCGTCAGCTCCGGGCCACCCTGCGTCAGGGTCGCCGAGGAGCCGGGCGACGTCGCTGGGACCATCGAAGAACTGGACGCTGCCCCCGAAGAGGTCCCCCGCTCCTGGCACGCGGTCGGAGAGCACCCGGGCCCCGCAAGCCACAGCGTCGAACAGCCGGTTCGAGATGAAGCCGTTCGCGAGCATGTCGGGCCAGTGATCGTTCAGCACCACCCCTGCGCCGCAATAGAGCACACCGAGCTCGCCGTTGGGCACGACGGGAGCAACCACGTGCGCAGCGGCGGCAGTCCGCTCCCAGCCGCCGCCGATGATCTGCGGCGGCCTGCCTGCACGCAGCGCATAGTCGACCACCGTGCGATCAGCGTTCCCCCGGGTATTGCCGACGAAGAGGACGGGTGCACCGGAGCCCTCAGCGGTGAGCCCCGGCTGGAACAGCTCCGGTTCAGTGCACTGCAGCAAGGTCTCGATCGGCACGCCGGATGCCGCCGAACGGGCCTGTGCCCAGCTCCGGCTTGCGGCGAACACCGTGTCGTACGCCTCCAGCTCGAAGCCCTCCACGTCGTCGGGGTGCGAGATCACCCAGAGAAGGTTCAGCGGTCCGGGGCGCGGCACCACCCGGTGGATCCCTCGCAGGGTCAACACGACGTCGTCGAACTTCCGGGTGGCGCGGTCGCGGGCCTCCCTGTGGTCGACGGCCACCTGCTGCCCCAGCTTGCGTAGGGACGCCGCAAGGGCGTACGCGAAGTGCCGATCGCCCCACAGTTCGCCGCGAGGGCCGGACGGGGCGTGGATGTCGATTGCCCAGCGCAGCACCGGAGCAGGGCCGTCCGCCCTCCGGGTCGGCGCCAGCTGCGGCACCAGCACCTGCGCAGGCTGCCCGGGTTGCTGCGTGCCACCGAGCGCCTCGGCCTTGTGTGCAACGACCGTGAAGCCTGCCCTGCCGAGCACCTCTTCCGATCCTGGCGGCGTGGTGGCCCAGCGCGCCCGCAACAGCGCTGCGGAGGCGGCCCGGTCGTGGGCGAGGCCGGCCCGCTCCTGCGACCTGGCTGTCGCCCGCGCTCCCGTGACGAGGCGGATGGCGCCCTTGCCGTTCGCCCTGAGGCGCAGGCTGAGGTCCACCTCCCCCCACGTGTTGCCGAATCCCGGGTCGAGACCCCGCTCGGCGATGAAGTCGTCGGCGCGTACCGCGACCACACCGGACTGCGCCGCAGGCAGTTCGGCGTCCCCGATCCTCTCCGCGTCCGAGACCGGGTGTCCGGCGAGCAGCGGGCTGGGTACGACGTCGCCGGGCGGGAAGTAGGCGCCGGCTGTTGCCACGGTCATGTCGATCCGCTCGTTGAGCGGCTGGACCAGTGCTGTGCCCGGTCGTTCGGTGGCGGCACCAAGCGTCCGGACGTCCGTTGCCGAGGTGACGGTGCCCGGCTTCACAAGCACGAGAATGTCACCGGAGGAAGCCAACGCGCCCAGGTTGCACAGCGCCGCCCACGTCGTTTCCTGCTCGCTGTCCACGACCACGCTCCTGCCATGGGCCAGCGCCGTCAGAGTGCAGTACTGGGCCCGGGTGGAAAGGCCGACGTAGACCAGTTCGAGTCCGACGGCCGGACCGTCGAGGCGTCCGACCCAGCCTGCTGCACTGGTGAGGTCGGTGACGACGGGGACGATGACGCTGATCAGATCCCGCGTCCGCTTCGCGCCAGCAGCGGTGCGCCAATCGATCACCCGGCGCGCCCGGCTGGAAGGCTGCCGGCTGGGCGAGTCCCCCGGCATGGCCGGCGGTGGCTCCTCGCGCTCGATCCGGGTCCTTCGCCACTCCACGGCAGCTTCGAGCAGGAGCGTGCGCAGAACGCCCCAGCTGATCGGGGGGGTTCCGGTGGGAACGGGCACGGGCGTGTCCGGGCGGGCCATGCGCACCCAGTCGAGCCACGCGTTGACCGATCTGTCGCTGCCCAGCGAGGCCTGGGCGGTCGCCGGGTCGAAGAGGGGATGCGGGCTCGCAGCACCGAAGTCCTCGGGGTGGGCGAGGAAGCGCAGCGCGACCTCGCCGCCACCGGAGGCCTGGCGTCCGTCGAGGTACTCGGCCTCGAAGAGGGGGTGCGGGGTGAAGCCGGAAGCAGCACCCTCGGCCAGGTAGTGCCGGGCCGCCGCGCCCGCGCCCGCGAACGGCAGCCCTGTCTGCGCAGCGTAGAAATCGAGGTCGATCATTCCGCTGCGGGCCAGCTGACCCGCCAGCAGCGGCCGGGCAGCGCTGCGTCCCGCAGCCGCAGCGCGCTGCAGCACCTTCTTCGCCCTGGTGCCCGCACTCACCGGTAGCCCACCAGTCCTCTCAGGGGGCGCGTCCTGCCCAGCCGGGCGTCGATTCGCGACGACATGGACATCGGCGACCCTGATCCCTGCCCGTACCCGGTCGTGGCGTTCGGCCCTCAGCGGCCCTGCTCGACCAGTGCCCGCAGGTAGCCGCCGTAGCCGGACTTGGCGAGCGCGTCCGCCCGGGCGAGCAGCTGCTCGTCGGTGAGGAAGCCGGCGTGCCAGGCCGCCTCCTCCGGCGAGCCGACCTGCAGGCCCTGCCGCGCCTGCAAGGTCCGGACGAACTCGCTGGCCTCGATCAGAGAGTCGAAGGTCCCGGTGTCCAGCCAGGCGGTGCCCCGCGGCAGGATCGAGACCTGCAGCTCGCCGCGCTCGAGGTAGACCCGGTTGACGTCGGTGATCTCGTACTCGCCGCGGGCGGACGGGGCGAGGTTGGCAGCGATGTCGACGACGTCCTCGTCGTAGAAGTACAGCCCCGGCACCGCGTAGTGCGACTTCGGCTGCGGCCGGCTTCTCCTCGATCGAGATGGCGATGGCCGGTGTCGTCCACCTCGACGACGCCGTAGGCGGTCGGGTCGGCCACCCAGTAGCCGAAGACCGCCGCACCCTCGATGTCGGCGTGCGTGCGCAGCTGGGTCCCGAGACCCGAGCCGTAGAAGATGTTGTCGCCCAGCACGAGGCAGGACTTGTGGCCGCCGACGAAGTCGGCGCCGATGGTGAACGCCTGCGCGAGTCCCTTCGGCTCCGGCTGGGTGGCCCAGGTGATCTCGATGCCGAACTGGGAACCGTCACCGAGCAGCCGCTGGAACGCGTCCTGCTCGTGCGGGGTGGTGATCACCAGGATCTCCCGGATGCCCGCAACGATCAGCGTCGACAAGCGGGTAGTAGATCATCGGCTTGTCGTAGACCGGCACCAACTGCTTGCTGGTGGCCAGGGTGATCGGGTGCAGCCGGGTGCCGGAGCCACCGGCGAGGATGATGCCGCGCATGGCCGTAGTGTTTCACGCTGCCCGCGAGCGGCCCTAGGATTCGCAGTCATGGGGCGACTACTGGTGACCGGCGGCGCAGGATTCATCGGCACGAACTTCGTGCGGCTGCTGGTCGACGCCACCGATCACACCGTGACCGTGCTCGACGCCCTCACCTACGCCGGCAACGCCGAATTCCCTGGCCGGCCTGCCTGCGAATCGCTGCAAGCTCGTCGTCGGGAGCGTCTCCGACGCCGAACCTGGTCGACTCATTGGTGGCCGACAGCGACATCGTCGTGCACTTCGCCGCCGAGTCGCACAATGACAACTCGCTGCGCGACCCGTCCCCGTTCGTCCAGACGAACCTGGTCGGCACCTACACGCTGCTGGAGGCGGTCCGCAAGCACGGCACGCGGTATCACCACATCTCCACCGACGAGGTCTACGGCGACCTCGAACTCGACGACCCGGCCCGCTTCACCGAGACCACCCCCTACAACCCGTCCAGCCCCTACTCCTCCACCAAGGCCGGCTCCGACCTGCTGGTGCGGGCCTGGGTGCGCTCCTTCGGGGTGCAGGCCACCATCAGCAACTGCTCCAACAACTACGGGCCCTACCAGCACGTGGAGAAGTTCATCCCCCGCCAGATCACCAACGTGATCGACGGCATCCGGCCCAAGCTGTACGGCGCCGGCGCGAACGTGCGCGACTGGATCCACGTCAACGACCACAACCTCGCCGTGCTGCGCATCCTCGAAGCCGGACGGCTGGGCGAGACCTACCTGATCGGCGCCGACGGCGGAACTCGGCAACAAGACGGTCATCGAGCTGATCCTGCAGCTGATGGGCCAGCCCGTCCGACGCCTACGACCACGTCAACGACCGCGCCGGCCACGACATGCGCTACGCGATCGACTCCACCAAGCTGCGCACCGAGCTCGGCTGGGAGCCCACCTACCGCGACTTCGAGTCCGGCCTCGCCGCGACGATCGACTGGTACCGCGCCAACGAGGACTGGTGGCGGCCGGTGAAGCAGGCCACCGAGGCCAAGTACGCGGCGGCGGGCCAGTGAGCGGGCCTCGCCCAAGCTCAGCCAACACATCGGAGGACTAGCCAGTGAGTGAACTGAGCGTCGACACCACAGCGATCCCCGGGCTGCTGGTCGTCCACCTGCCGCTGCACGGCGACGAGCGCGGCTGGTTCAAGGAGAACTGGCAACGGGCCAAGATGACGGCCCTCGGCCTGCCCGACTTCGGTCCGGTGCAGCACAGCGTCGCCCTCAACACCGAGGCCGGCGTCACCCGCGGCTTCCACGCCGAGCCGTGGGACAAGCTCGTCTCCGTCGCCACCGGCCGGGTGTTCGGCGCCTGGGTCGACCTGCGCGAGGGCCCCGGCTTCGGCCAGGCGGTCACCGTCGAACTCGGCCCTGACACCGCCGTCTTCGTGCCGCGTGGTGTCGCCAACAGCTACCAGACCCTCGAGCACGGCACCGTCTACTCCTACCTCGTCAACGAGCACTGGAGCCCGGCGTCGACCTCGCGAGTACACCTACGTGAACCTCGCCGACCCGACGGTCGCGATCGCCTGGCCGATCCCGCTGGCGGAGTCCACCATCTCCGCTGCCGACGCCAGGCACCCGCTGCTCGACGACGTGCGTCCGATGCCGCCGTTGCGCACCGTGATCATCGGCGGCAACGGCCAGCTCGGACGGGCGCTCCGCACGCTCCTCCCCGACGCCGAGTCGGTCGACCTGCCCGAGTTCGACTGCACCGACGAAGCCACCGTCGCCGGCTACCCGTGGCGCGGGGTGGGCGCGATCATCAACGCCGCCGCCTACACGGCCGTGGACGCAGCAGAGACCCCGGAAGGACGCCGCGCCTGCTGGGCTGCCAACGTCACCGGGGTCGCCAACCTGTGCCGCGTCGCTGCGGAGCACCGGATCCCGCTGGTCCACGTGTCCACCGACTACGTCTTCGACGGCACAGCTGAGGTGCACACCGAGGACGAGCCGTTCAGCCCGCTCGGCGTCTACGGGCAGACGAAGGCCGCCGGCTGATGCCCTGGTCGGGCAGCTGCCCCGCCACTACCTGCTCCGCACGAGCTGGGTGATCGGCGAAGGACGCAACTTCGTCCGCACCATGGCCGAGCTCGCGGCGAAGGGCGTCAAGCCCAGCGTCGTTGACGACCAGTACGGACGCCTGACGTTCACCTCGACGCTCGCCGCGGGCATCGTCCACCTGCTCACGACCGGTGCGCCCTACGGCACCTACAACCTCACCAACGACGGGCCGACGGCCTCCTGGCATGAGCTCGCGCGCGCCGTGTATGCGGCGGTCGGGCGCGACGCCGACGACGTGAGCCCGGTCTCCACCGTCGAGTACGGTCAGGGCAAGGAGCTCGCGCCCCGGCCGCAGCATTCCACCCTCGATCTCGGCCGGATCATCGCGACCGGCTTCCACCCGGAGGACTGGCGCGACCTGCTCGCCGCCTACCTCGAGGCGAACAATCTGAGGGGCAACTGACATGCGTCTTTCTGTGATCGGCTGCGGCTACCTTGGCGCAGTACATGCCGCGTGCATGGCGGAACTCGGCCACGATGTGGTCGGTATCGACGTGGACGCCGGCAAGGTGGACGCGCTGAACGCCGCAACGGCACCGTTCTTCGAGCCGCACCTGGACGAGACCCTGCGCGCAGCCATCGACAGCGGGCGGCTGCGGTTCAGCACCGACTTCGCGGACGCTGCGGATGCCCGGGTGCACTTCCTTGCCGTCGGTACACCGCAGAAGGCAGGGGAGAACGCTGCCGACCTCACCTACGTCCACGCAGCCGTTGACGCGCTCGCCCCGCACGTGGCGCCCGGTGCCGTGGTCGTCGGCAAGTCCACCGTCCCCGTCGGCACCGCTGCCGTTCTCCTCGAGCGACTGCAGGCCGTCCAGCCGGACGCGACCCTGGCCTGGAACCCCGAGTTCCTGCGCGAGGGCGTCGCCGTGAAGGACACGATCGCTCCCGACCGGATCGTCTACGGGCTGCCATCCGGTGCTCAGGGCGAGCATGTGAAGGCCCTGCTCGACGAGGTCTACGCCGTCGCGCTCGCCAGGGGCACAGCGTGCGTGGTCACGGACTACCCCACCGCAGAGCTCGTGAAGGTCGCTGCCAATGCCTTCCTTGCAACGAAGATCAGCTTCATCAACGCCATGTCGGAACTCGCCGACACCGTCGGGGCCGACGTGACCCAACTCGCCGACGCCATCGGCTACGACGCCCGTATCGGGCGGCGGTTCCTGAACGCCGGCGTCGGCTTCGGCGGCGGCTGCCTGCCCAAGGACATCCGCGCCTTCCGCGCCCGCGCCGAAGAACTCGGTGTCGGCGACTCGCTCACCTTCCTCAAGGAGGTCGACGCGATCAACATGCGCCAGCGCGAGCGGGTCGTCATCCGGTTGCGCCAGGCCCTCGGCGGCGAACTGGCCGGACGGCGGATCGCCGTGCTGGGGCTGGCCTTCAAGCCGGACTCCGACGACGTCCGCGACTCTCCGGCGCTCGATGTCGCCGTCCGGCTGAAGGGCCTCGGAGCGGACGTCGTCACCACCGATCCGCGCGCCATCGAGAACGCACGAACCCGGCATCCGCAGCTGCACTACGAGGCCTCAACGGAGGAGGCCCTCCGTGATGCCGAGGCCGTGATCCTCCTGACGGAATGGGCGCAGTACCGCGACCTCGACCCCGAGTGGGCCGCCGGGCTGGTCGCCAGCGCTGTGATCATCGACGGCCGCAACACCCTCGACCCGCGAGCCTGGCGCGCAGCCGGCTGGACGTACAGCGGGTTGGGACGTCCCTGACCTGGCCACGGCCGGCCATCACCCGGGCCGGACGTCGCACTCGACCGCTGGCGGCCGCCAGGCGCGACATCCTCGCTCGAACAGCTGCGATTCCAGCGCTGGGAAGGGCTGTCCGCCGTTTGTAGAGCGGCGTGCGGGGTAGCATGACCCGCGGCGGCTCTCCCCGGTCGCCGGCTAGCGAAAGGGCAATCGAAGGTCCGTGTCACAAGCTACGTCGGAACTCCCACCCGCTCACAGCATCAGGGCAGCGCAGTGCAAGACAGCGTAACCGAAGGCTCCCACCCGGAATCGGCACAGTATGTCGGTGGCCTGCAGTCGCGCCTCGATGACCTGCTCGAACGGGACATGACCTACCGCGAGGCCGCAGCGACGAGAGCCGTCCGGATCACCGAACTGGTCAATGAGGCAGCGGACTTGCGTTCGCGCCTTCGCCGACGCGAACGGGAGTTGAGCGATCTGCGCAAGGAGGTCGAGCAGCTCCGTGCCACCCGGGGACCCCGTTCTGTACGCGGACTGATCTTCGGTCCCGCCAGCATCCCGCGCCGCCTCGCTCGTTGGCTGGGCAGGCATGAGAACAATCCCGTCGCGCAGGCTCTGCTCACGGCCGGGCGCCGCTCGAAGGCGCTCCTGCGACGAAGTGCACGCGGACGCGCGGACTGATGGTGGACGACTGGCCCGCCGTACCGCTGTCGGAGGTTGACTGGGAGGCGATGCTCCGCCGAATCTCTGTCCGCTCGGGTGTGACCGTTGTGATCCCCGTTTTCAACGGCGGCGATGTCGTGCGCCACTGCCTCGAGTCCGTGTGCAGGCACTCACACGGTGCACGAATCGTGGTGATCGACGACGGGAGCACGAACCCGGCGACGGTAGCCCTCATCGATGAGGTGGCCCGAACCGGTCCGGTCGAGGTCGTGCGCCACGACCGCAATTGGGGCTATACCCGTACCGCCAACCACGGCATGGAGCTGGCGGGGGACGATGATCTGGTGCTGCTCAATTCGGATGCGGTGGTAGGCCCGAATTGGCTCTCGAAGCTTGCCCTGGTGGCGTATTCCGAGGATCGCGTCGCCACCGTCACCGCCATCTCGGACAACGCCGGGGCAATGGCATTTCCCCGTGCAGGCGTGGGCAACACCTGGGCACCCGAGCTCACCTGGGACGAGATCGCCCGGTCGGTCGCCATGCGCACAACGACCTTCTCTCAACACGTTCCCACCGGGCATGGCTTCTGCATGTACATCCGCAGGGCCGCCAGTTCTGCCGTGGGAGCCTTCGACGTCGACCTCTTCCCACAGGGCTACGGCGAAGAGAACGACTTCTCACGGCGCGCAGCAGCTCAAGGGTTCGTGAACCTCATCGCCCCGCAGGTCTTCGTCAGCCATGAGCGTGGCGCGTCCTTCGGAACCCGGCGGGCGGGTCTGATCGAGACGGGCATTGCCAAGGTGGAGCAGCGCCATCCGGACTACCTCGACCTGGTCCAGAATTGGCTTGCGAGTCCGCAGACAGAGCTTCTTCGTCGCGAGTCCCGCCAGATCCAGCGGCGAACCGGCACTCTGGCCGGCGTCCGACCGCGGGTCCTCTACGTCATCCACCGCGCGAACGGCGGGACGCAGATGACCAACTTCGACCTCATGCAGCACATCTCCGAACAGGACAGCTTCCTCCTGGAGGCCGTGGCGGGGCAGTCTGTGGAGTTGTTCGAGATCAGGCGGGGAAGGAAGCACCTGCTCGAGTCGTGGCAACCCGAGGTGGGATTCACGATCACCGAGTTCTGGCATGAGGCCTACGGCGGCTTCCTTGCACGCATCATCGCCAGCCTGAACATCGAGCTCGTCCACGTCCGGCACCTGATTGCGCAGCCCTTCGCCACCTTGCCGACTGTCCTGCGCCTCCTGCACATCCCGCTCGTGCTGTCGACACACGACTTCTACATGGTCTGTCCGACCGTCAATCTGGTCGACAACAACGGCCTCCACTGCGGCGGGGTCTGCACACCCGGGGACGGGCAGTGTCACGCTGGCACCGAGTTCAGCAGGGGTGCGCCCTCCAACCTCAAGCATGAGTGGATCAAGACCTGGCAGGAGCAGAGCCTTGCGGTGCTGGAATCGGCCCGCACAATCATCTGCACAACGGAGTCGGCAGCACGCATCCACCGTCGGGTGTTCCCGAGCATCGCCGACCGGATCGTGCTGATCGAGCATGGACGTGACCTGGCGGTCCCCGAGGAGACGCCCGTCCGGACGCGTCAACCCGGACCGATCCGCATACTCGCCGCGGCCAACTGGGAGCCCATCAAGGGCATCGAGTACATCCAGCAACTGGCCGCCGCGCTGGGCGATCGGGTCGAATGGCACTTCTTCGGCTCACGGTGCGAACGGCTGGGGGACTTCGGGATCGCCCATGGACGCTACGCCCGCGACGACTTCCCCCTGATCGCCCGGGAGGTGGACCCCGACCTGATCGCCGTGCTGGCGACATGGCCCGAGACCTACTCCCACACCCTGGCCGAGGCGTGGTCGCTCGGGATCCCGGTGCTCGGGAACGACATCGGGGCTGTCGCCGACCGGATCAGGGACCACGGCGGGGGTCTGGTGCTCCCCGCAACCTTCGGTGCGGAGTCGGTGCGTCTCCTGGTACACCACCTCGACACCGGGCTGCGTGAGGTTCCCAAGCCGACCGCTGCCGGCGTGCGCTCGGTGAAGACGATGGTTGAGGACTACCGCACCGGCATCTACGCCCTGAACCCCATCAGGGACCGCCCCGTCGTCGGGGTGGCGGTCTTCCCGGGTCGCGCCACGACACACGTGAGGGTCGAACGGCCGAGTCAGCTGGCCGAGCGCTACGGGCTGGCGGCATTCCGGACGACCACGCCCCGGGACATCTGGTCAGGGTGCGACACGACGCCCTACACGAGCTACCTGATCCAGCGCGATGCCGTCGATCCGGACGACGCCGATCGGCTGGTCGACGCCCTGCAGGAACGGGGCACGCGGATCGTCGTCGAGATGGATGACGACCTCATCACTCCCGACGCCCGCGCGTCCCTGACGGACGACTACTCGGTCGATCGGCTCGACGCGTTGCTCCGTGTGCTCCAGCGTGCCGACCACGCCATCGTGAGCACGCCGGGTCTTGCGCAGAAGCTGGCCGCCGCGGGCATCACCTGCCCGGTCTCGGTGATACCAAACCGGCTCGACCCGAGGCTGTGGCGGCTCGGGGGTGCGCCCCAGGCCTCCAAGGTGCCCTGCCCGGTCTACATGGGGACGAACACGCACCGGGGCGACCTCGACCTGATCGCCGGACTTCCCGAACGGCTGTCCGAGCTCAGGGGCCGGTCGACCATGATCGACGTGGTGGGAGTATCCGCGGGACCTCTGCCCCCCGGGTTGCGTCGCGTGGAGATCCCCACCTCGAGCTACCCGCGCTTCGTGAGCTGGCTCAGGTCCGAGCGCGGTCGGTGGGCAGTTGGCCTCGCCCCGCTTGCCGACACGCCGATCAACTCCACCAAGAGCGACCTGAAGCTCCTGGACTACGCAGCACTGGACCTCGTGACGGTTGCGTCGGACCGTGGACCCTACGCCGGCCGTCACGACCTCGCCGACGTCGTCGACGACGATCTGGACGCCTGGGCACTCGCTGTCGCTGCGCTGATGGACGATGCTGCCTACCGGGCGGAGCGTCTGGATCAGGCGAGCACAGTCCTCGCCACTCGCCTCCTCGACAGGGATGCCGTAACCAGCTGGGTCAGGCTGGTCCTGGATGGGCCGGCGCCGAGCCGGTCCGGGGCACCGACGCCGACGGTTGGGGTTCGGGACGATGTGACGACCACTTTCAATCAGGAGCCAACTCAGTGACACGCTACGAGACGGTCGTCAACCTCGACCACCGCAACAAGAGCCAGACGCTGACCGCCTTGCTGGTGGGTGAGGACAGGACCGTGCTCGATGTCGGGTGCGCCACCGGCTACCTCGCCGAGGCGCTCACGGCACGTGGCTGCGTCGTGAGCGGTCTTGAGGTGGATCCGGAGGCGGCGGAGCTCGCCCGTCCCAAGCTGCAGACGCTGGTGGTTGCCGACCTCGAGACCACTCCGCTGGCCGATGCCTTTGCCGGCACGTCGTTCGAGCGAATCGTGTTCGCCGATGTGCTGGAGCACCTGCAGGATCCGGCAGCGGCCCTCCGTTCGGCACTGCAGATCCTTGCCCCGGACGGGGAGATCGTGATCTCGATCCCCAACGTCGCACACGGATCGCTGCGGCTCGCGCTGCTTGAGGGGCGCTGGACGTACCGCGAGTTGGGCCTGCTCGACCGAACCCACCTGCGGTTCTTCACCCTCGAGGGCCTGGTGGACATGCTCGCCAGCGCAGGTCTGACGATCCTCGAGGCGTGGTCAACCACCGCCGACGTGTTGGCGACCGAGATCGACATTGCCCCGGACGCCCTGCCCGATGGCCTGATCGACTGGGTGCGCCACCAGCCGCATGCCCTGGACTATCAGTTCGTGGTCCGTGTCGGTCGTGGTGAGCCGGGAGCCCAGCCTCCCGTGGTGCACCAGGCTGTGCCCGCGATCGATATCCGGCCCGACGACGAGTACGCCCAGCAGGCCCGGCGGTCCGTTGTCGAGGACCATGAGGTTCTCCGGCTCCGCGATCAGGTGGCGGGACTGGCCGCCACGCTCGCCAATGTCGAACGGGCCGCAGCCGACCGGGTCACGGAGGCGACAACGCGTGCTGTGTCCGCGCAGGTTGCCACCGAGTCGCTGGAGAGCCGCCTTGCGCATCGCGAACGTATGGCAAAGGACCTGCGGAGCAAGCTGAATGCTGCCCTGAAGGAGCGGGACGCCGTCCGGTCCTCACGCACATGGCGGGTGGCACGAGCGCTGACGGCACCCCTGAGGCTGACGCGGAAGCTGCTCGGATGACCGGTGGAGCCGACGACCCCCTTCAGCCGCTGTGCACTTTCCTGATCGCCGTCGACGGCGCATCGCTCGCCCTTCTGGCGGGCACCCTCGACTCGCTGGAGTCGCAGACCCTTCCTGACTGGGAGGCGGTCGTCGTCACCTCCAGCGACCTCACCGAGGCCGTACTGGAGGCGACCCGGACAAAGCGAAAGCCCGACCGTCGCGTCAGGGTGATGGGCCATCGGGGGGTCACCGACGTCGCCGCCCAACTCAACAACGCCCTCACGCGTGCAAAAGGGGAGTTCATTGCGCTCCTCGACCCGGGTGACCACCTGGCCGACGAGGCCCTCGCGACGCTCGGTGCAGCCGTGGTGGCCGCTCCGGAGTCGGATTTCCTCTACTCCGACGAGACCTGGACGGATGCCATCGGATCCGGCGAGGTGCCCTTCCGGAAGCCCGACTGGTCGCCCGAGCGACTGCGTTGCCAGTTCTACACAGGCCGGCTCGCCCTTCTCCGCACGGCGCTGGTGCGGGAGCTGGGGTGCTTCCGTGGCGGCTTCGAGGGCGCTGAGGAGTATGAGCTGACCCTCAGGCTCTCCGAGGCTGCGAGGACTGTCACCCACGTCCGCCGGGCCTTGTGCACGCGACGTGGTACGGGGCGGGCACTCACGGCAGAGGGCGCCTGGACGTCGGGAGCCGAGGCGGTGCAGCAGCACCTGGAGCGTTCAGCCGTGGACGCCACGGCCCGCTGTGGCGACATCCCCGGGACCTACGTCCTTGAGCGCGCTGCCGTGCCGGCAGGCCTCGTGAGCGTGGTGATCCCCACGCGCGGGACAACTGCGGAGGTGTGGGGCCAGCCCCGGGCCCTCGTCGTCGAGGCCGTCCGCAGCCTGATCGCGCACGCGGGGCCCGTGAGCCTCGAGATCATCGTCGTCCACGACCTCGAGACGCCAGCGGAGGTGTTGACCGACCTCCGCGAGCTGGCGGCGGACCGGCTCGTGCTCATCCCGTACGACAAGGCGTTCAACTTCAGCGAGAAGTGCAACCTCGGCGCGCTGGCCGCCCACGGCCGGTGGCTCATCATGATGAACGACGACGTGCAGGTCATCTCCCCCGACTTCGTGCAGACCCTGGTTGCGCCGTTGTTCGAGGGTTCTGTGGGCATGACGGGAGCCCGGCTGCTCTTCGCAGACGGCACGATCCAGCATGCCGGGGTGGTCTACCGGGGCGGCCGTCCCGCTCATGCGTTCTACCAGGAACGCGACGACCACACCGACATTGGCGACCCCCTTGTGGTCAACCGCGAGTGCAGTGCCCTCACCGGGGCATGCATTGCCGTGAGGCGCACCGATTTCGAGGCTGTGGGTGGCTTCAGCGAAGACCTGCCAGGGAGCTACAACGATGTGGACTTCTCGCGGAAGATCGCCGGCAAGGGCCTCCGGCTGATCTGGCTGGCTCACACACGGGCCTACCACTTCGACTCGAAGACGCGCGACCCACAGACCCATCAATGGGAACGCGACATCCTGGCACGCCGTTGCTCATCGGACGCCGAGGACCCGTACCTGCCGGCGATCTAGGAGGTGCCGTCAGCGAGTCGCTGCCGGCTCAAGAAGGACCACCCGTGTCCGGAAGGCATCCGGGAACCGTTCGTCCTCGACCACCTGGTACCCCCTCGAAGCGAGCGCCCGAAGAAGCGGCTGGTCGATACGAAGGCCGTCTGCGATCAGCCAGAGCCGATGCTTGGCATCGAGGCGATGCACCAACTGGTTGACCGATACCGACGGCTCGGCCAGATCGGTGTGTCGCCAGGCCGGGGAACCATGCCCGAGATTGGTCAGCGCGTTGAGGCCTGGGAACGCCCATTGGAGGTCGTCCACATCCCTCCAGGGGATGTAGAGGCAGTCGCCGGGGTGTACCCGATCGAGAATGTAGCTCACAGCGACCGCAGGCGTGGACTTGCTGAGCGGTTCGCGAGAGGCCACGAACTGCGGGACACAGACAGCGACAACGGCGGCGAAGATGATGGTGCGCGCCCACCTCGGGCGCGCACGACTGACGAGCAGCCCGATCAGGATCGCCAGTGCTGGCGCGCTCAAGGTCACGTAGCGGGGGTGGTAGAGCGGGAGGAACGCACTCGCGGCCAGCAAGAGGCAGCTCGGAAGCACCAGCCAGAGCCAGGTGAGCGCCAGGCTCGTCCGGATCCCGGGCTCCCTGCGAACGAGCACGATGGTGAGACCGACCATCGCCACGAGGACGGCAGCTCCCGCGACCTGCGCCCAGGGGTTCCCGCCCCACATGACCTCGAGGGTCGTCCCCAGCGGCGTCGCCCGGTACTTCACCAGCCACGCCACCTGCTGGCGTTGACCTGCGGCGAGGACGACCAGCGGTACGCAGGCAAGGCCTGCTGCCGCCGTCGCAAGCAGGGCTGGTCGTCGGACCTCGCGTCGCATCATCATCGACGCGATCGCGAGGACCAGCAGGACCGTGATGGCGAAGAGGAAGAGATGCACCGAAACCGTCGCGACCGCTGCATAGACCAGCCACCGCTTGCGACTCGGTGCTTCCACGGCCCAGGTGAAGGCGAGAACCATCCCGGTGACGGCAACGCAGGTCAGCGCGTAGGACCGCGCTTCACCCGCTGCCCAGGACACCTGCGGGAGCAGACCGAAGACGAGTCCAGCCCCCGCACCCGCAGCGCGGCCGAACAGGCGACTTCCGAGCAGCACAACCAAAGCTGCGGCAACGCCGACCGCGAGAACAGAGCTGATGCGAAGACTCAAGAGGGTGTCGCCGAACACGGCGGTCCAGAGACGAAGCCACAAGTAGTAGAGCCCGTGGACCAGGTCGATGGTGCCCAGCATGGACATCAGCTCGCCGAGTGACCGGTCCAGCGATACCCCACTGGCCGCCTCGTCGCGCCACGCCCCTGGAGTACCGACGAAGACGACGTTCACCAGCAGGGCGATCGAGCCAATGCTGACCGCGAGTGTGCCGCTCGACGCTGCTCGGCCTTGATGCGCGGCGCCATCGGCGTCGTTGCCAGACGTGGCGCGGGGGATGTCAGCTGAGTCAAGCACAGGTGTCCGAGCGCCGGGGATCACCGCCCCCTCAAGGTCCTCACAGACTGATGGCGCCGGCACCGGCCTCAGCCTTCACGCGACGTTTTTCGGATGCTGCATCAGCTTGGTTGCCGTCCCTGAATACATCGACCCGTCGACCGCGAACTCTGGTGACAGGTCGGGAATCCCCACAGATTGACTGTAGCGTGACCGTGCTGGCGGAACTGGCGTTCAGCCGAAGCCGGAGGAAGGTGAAGACCGTCGTGTCGGGTGCAGCAGTCGACCTCACGATCATCATCCCGGCGTTCAATGTCGACCGGTACATCACCGACTGCCTCGACTCGATCACTACCCAGGCTGCATGGCAGCGAAGTCAGGTGCTGGTCGTCGACGACGGCAGCACCGACGACACCGCGGCGGTGGTCGCTGCCTACGCCGCCGAGCACCCCCGGGTGCTGCTCGTGCAGCGGCCGAACGGCGGTCCCGGCGCTGGCGCGGCCCGCAACACCGGTTTCGATCTGGTGGCCACCGAGTACGTGATGTTCCTGGACGGTGACGACGAGCTCGCTCCTGGTGGCCTCGGCACCCTCGTTGCCGGCCTCGACGAGCACCACCTCGACATCGCCGTCGGCGCGACGGAGCAGTTCCCCGTCAACCGGGAATGGGTGTGGTCGCAGTACTTCGAGGCGGGGACGACGAAGCGCGTCCGCATCGAGGACGTGCCGCTGCTCGCCCATGACTCCCGCACGTGCGACAAGCTCTACCGCACCGCCTTCCTGCGGGCCTCGGGCGTGCGGTTCGCCGAAGGCGTCCATGCCCAGGACGTCGTGGTCAACGTGCCCGCCCTGTTGCAGGCGCCCGAGCTGGTGCTGGTAGGCGACGTCGTCTACCGCTACCGCAAGCGTGAGGACGGCACGTCCGTGATGGACAGCCAGTTCACGCGGATCGCCAATTACACCGACCACCTGCTGGTGTCGGAGCAGCTGGCAGCGTTGCGGCCCGACGTGCCCGCGGAACGCCGGCACTACATCGACGCCTTCATCGCACGGAGCTTCCAGGAGTACTGCTGGCGGGCGCCGGCGATCCTGCCTGCAGCGGAGTTGCCGCGATTCTTCGCGCAAGCGCGGGACCTGATCCGTACCCTCGACCCCGAGGTCGTGCAGCGGGCAACGCGGGACGCGTGGGAACGCGCTGCCTACGTCGCCATGCTCGAGGACGACCTCGACACCTACACCCACCTCGGGGAGCACACCGGACGGCTGCGCACCGACGGCCACGACCTGTACCTCGACGTACCGACCTCGAACGAGGTCACGCAGGCAATGGTCCGGGCCGGGGCCACGCGCGCCTGGGCCGACCGTGTGAGCCTCGGCAGCGACGAGCTGTCGTTCCGGCTGCGCCTGCGGATCCGCGGCGCCCGGCACCTTGACCGGGCGCTGGCCGAGGTCGCCGTCCGTGGCATCCACGAGGGCAGGACCAGCTTCGAGCAGGTGGTGCAGATCACCCCGGCGGACGAGGACGGGCGGGAGCACGAGGCCACTGTCCGCATTCCCACCAAGGGACTGGCCGGCGGTGACCACACGATGCGGGTCGTCTTCCGCACCGGCGACGGTCACGTCGAACGCTGGGTGCGTCGACCGGATGGAGCAGACGCCGTGCCGGACGAGTCCGCCCGCAAGGGCCTGCTCACCGTGGGGTTGAGCACCAAGGGCGACCGGGCGCTGCTGCGCGTGAGCCGTCCGGCCTGGCTTCCCGGACGCCGCGCCCACTGAGTCACGCTGGCCGGGCTTGACGAAGCCCTTCGCCAGGCTCAGGGAGCGTTGGTCGGGCTCAGGGAGCGATCGCCTCTTCGAGCTCGGCACCGAAGCGGTCGAAGTCGAACGCCCAGGTGGAGTGGAAGGCCAGCCGCCACTTGACCCCCGGCGCCCGCCGGACGTCCGGCTCTGACCAGAAGTAGTGCAGCTCGTCGGCCACTGCCATGCCGAACAGCCATTCGTTGCGAGCCGTGTAGCCCTCGTGGGTCAGCACGATCAGCTTGTCGACGTGGTCGGCGTACAGCAGGTTGAACAGGGCCGACCCGGCGAAACCTGCCACCACCTTGGCGTTGGCGAAGAGCGTCGCCTGCTCGGGCAGCGGGAGCCGCTCGGGGAACACCACGGCGAAACCGCGTGCGGCGAACCACGCCTCCACCTCGGCCTGGTTGCGGCAGGCGCGCTCCCCGTGGCCGCGCGAGACAAAGATCTTCGACGGTGAGGTGGCGTCGTGCGTCACGAACTTGGTGCGCAGACGTTCCCAGACATCCTCGATCGCCGGATGGAAGTGGAAGGGTCGGCCGTTGTGCCACGGAACGGTCGGCGAGACGTAGGAATCGACGAGGACGTTGGTGGTCGCCCAGTGGATCTGCTCGGCGGGAATCCCGAAGGCACCGAACAGCTCGGCCTCGAAGGTCGGGCCCTCAGCCCCTGGGGGCAGCCGGTACAGGCCCTTGAGGCCCGGAACCTTGGCACGTGCCTCGTCCCAGGCCCACAGCTTCCCGAGTGACTCGGTCATCACGTGTCCGAAGTGGCCCGGCCAGGCTCCGTTGAGGTCGAAGTAGTCACCCTCGAGGCGCACAGCGGGCGGCACGTCCCGTGGCTTCAGCTCCGCGAAGGAGCGTCCCACCGGGAGGAGTTCGTCGTTCCGCAGCTGGTTGGCCCAGGAGTGGCGGAAGGAGGGCGGCAGGAGGGTGTCACCCACCATGGTCACGAGGTGGGTGCGCACCTCGAGCTCGCCGCGGTACCAGCGACAGACCAGGCGCTGGGCCTCGATCGGGGCCTGCGGAATCGGGACGTCCTCGGAGCCGTGCGCGACGACTCTTGCCCGTCCCGGAATCTCGATCGCGGGCCTGCCTGCGAGCTCGGTCACCACGAGTTCGGGGTTCCTTGTGGGGAGGATCGCTCCGATGGACCGCTCGCCGACCCGCAGGAGGTGCCGGTGCAGCTGCGGCAGGAGCAGGTGCCCGGCCGCGGGCCGGAGCGCAGCGGCTGCTGCGACGAGTTCTGCGCGCAGGTTGTCGTCGACCTCCTGGCCCAGGTCCTCGACACGCTCCTGCCAGGTCTCCGGGGTCGAGGTGGCCCGGATCGCGTACCAGCCGCCCTTGCCGACGGCCGGCCCGAACCGCGCCCACCGTTCGAATTGCTTGACGGGGTCGGCGGCCACCTCGTCGACGATGGCGGCGCAGCTGCCGAGCAGCATCAGCTGCTGCTCGATCTCGCGTCGCCCGCTCACCTCGAGCCAGCGCACTCCCGGGATGGGGTGTCCGTCCGCGGACAGCACGGTCAACCGCTCGGCCCCGAAGGCCTCCAGCCAGTCGGCCAGGGGCGTCCGGCTGTCGCCGTTCACCAGCAGCACCACCGGGCCGTCCACCCCCGCGGTGAGTTCGGCGATGCTGGCAGGGAGGGTCCCGGCCTGTGAGCCGGCGAGCCTGCCACGGACGGCGGAGAGGAGGCGCGAGATGCGACCGGTCACTGGGCGCCCCTCACGGCAGCAGCGACAGCGGGCACGTCGGTGAAGACGCCGTCGACTCCCCAGCGGAACATGCGCGCGAGAGCGCGCTCGGAGTTCACCACCCACGGACGCACGGCAAGGCCGGCCGCGTGGGCGTGCCGCACCCAGCCGGCACCGAGCACGAAGCGGGCCGGCGGATGGATGGCCCCGACCCCGAGCCGGGAGGCGTAGCGCCACGGCTTGTAGAGCGGATCGGTGTAGAGCATGCCGAGCTCGCAGGTGGTGCCGAGGGTCTGGAGCTTCTTCAGCGAGTAGTGGTTGAAGGTCGACAGCACCACCCGGTCGGCGAGGTCGTGGGCGGCGATGGCCGCCAGCACCAGTTCCTCGAGCCCCGGGTAGTCCTCCTCGGAGTTCTTCAGCTCGATGTTCAGCTTCAGGCCCGTCGGTGCGAGCAGGTCGAGGGTCTCCGCGAGGGTCGGCACCTGCACACCGAGGAACCCGGACATCCCTGCGGACGCGTCGAGGCGCTGCAGCTGGGCGAGTGTGTGGCCGACCACCGGTCCGTTCCCGTCCGTCGTGCGGTCGACGGCCTTCGTCGTGCATGACCACGACGACGCCGTCCGCGCTGAGCTGCACGTCGAACTCGATACCGTCCGCGCCCTGGGCCACGGCCAGCTCGAAGGCCGGCAGCGTGTTCTCCGGCGCTTCTCGACGGGCACCACGGTGCGCCCAGATCTCGGTCACTGCACTGCTCCTCAGGTGGGTTTCAAGGGTGACTGTACGGGTGGTGCGGGCTGCGAGGTGCAACTATCGTCGGAGCGTGACCGAGCGCCCTACAACTGCCATCGATGCCATCGCCGACGCCTACACCAACCGCCTCGCAGAACTTGATCCCCTCGCAGCCACCGAGATGGGCATCGCGGGGCACGACCACCAGATGACCGACCTCTCCCCCGGACGGCCACGACGAGCGCGCACAGCTGAGCCGCGACACCCTCGCCCAGCTGGCAACAGCTGTTGCCGGCCGACGACGTCGACCGGGTGACGGTGGCCGCCATGACCGACCGGCTGAAGCTCGACCTCGAGCTGCACGACGCCGGTGAGTACCTGGCCCAGCTGAACGTGATCGCCTCCCCGCTGCAGGGCGCTGCGCGACGTGCTGGACATCATGCCGACGGCCACCACCGACGACTGGGCCAACATCGCCTCCCGCGTGAGCCGGGTGCCCGAGGCCATCCACGGCTACATCGAGTCGCTGCGCGCGGGTGCCGCGCCGCGGGCTGGTGCCGGCGCGGCTGCAGGTGGACGAGGCCATCCTGCAGGCCGGGGAGCTGGCCGACCCGAAGTCGTCCTTCTTCGTCACCTTCACCGCCGGCGCCAGCCCGGACGGCGCACCGGCCCCGGCGGCGCTCGCCAACGACCTGGCCATGGCCGGACGCAAGGCAGCCGGCGCCTACGGCCAGCTGGTGGAGTTCCTCAGCGACGAGCTCGCTGCGCAAGGCACCCATCGACGACGCCGTCGGCCGCGACCGCTACGCGCTGTGGTCGCGGGAGTTC
The DNA here is from genome assembly GCA_963773595.1 of uncultured Actinomycetota bacterium. Classification (GTDB taxonomy): domain Bacteria; phylum Actinomycetota; class Actinomycetes; order Propionibacteriales; family Propionibacteriaceae; genus Propionicimonas. The sequence goes on along the minus strand of CAVZBQ010000004.1, from coordinate 120,611 downwards.
GTCGGCGCGGCCGTCGACCTCGACGAGACCTACGAGTGGGGCCTGGACGAGCTGGCCCGCATGGCGGCCGAGCAGGACCGGATCGTGAAGGAGATCGCCGGTCCGGGAGCGACCATCGCCGACGCGATCGCCAAGCTGGAGAGCGACCCGTCCCGCGTGCTGCACGGCAAGGAGGCGCTGCAGGAGTGGATGCAGGCGACCGCGGACGAGGCGATCGCAGCGCGTCGACGGCGTCCACTTCGACATCCCCGAGCAGATGAAGACGATCGAGTGCATGATCGCGCCGTCGGAGAACGGCGGCATCTACTACACCGGACCGTCGGACGACTTCACCCGGCCCGGACGCATGTGGTGGTCGGTGCCGCCGGGCGTCACCGAGTTCAGCACCTGGCGCGAGAAGACCACCGTCTACCACGAGGGCGTCCCCGGCCATCACCTGCAGATCGCGCAGGCCGTGCTGAACCGTTCGCAGCTGAACTCGTGGCGCCGGCTGGTGAGCTGGAGCTCCGGGCACGGCGAGGGCTGGGCGCTGTACGCCGAGCGGCTGATGGAGGAGTTCGGCTACATGGACGATCTCGGCGACCGGCTCGGGCTCGTCGACGGCCAGCGGATGCGCGCCGCGCGGGTGGTGCTCGACATCGGCGTCCACTGCCGCAAGCCGGCGCCGGCCGAGTGGGGCGGCGGCACCTGGGACGCGGCGAAGGCCTGGGAGTGCTTCCGGTCCAACGTGAACATGGACGAGGCGTTCCTGCGGTTCGAGCTGAACCGCTACCTCGGCTGGCCCGGCCAGGCCCCGTCCTACAAGATCGGCCAGCGCCTCTGGGAGACCTACCGCGCGCAGGCCGAGGCGAAGGCCGGGAGCGACTTCAGCCTGAAGGACTTCCACTCCCGCGCGCTGAACCTCGGCTCCGTCCCGCTCGTCGGTGATGCCCCAGGCCCTCGGCCTGGACTGAATTGGGGACGGTTCCTAACTCGGTCCACGGACCGAATTGGGGACGGTTCCTTTTCCGTTCATCGTCCGAGAACGGGGACGGTTCCTGAACGGAAAAGGAACCGTCCCCGTTCTCGTTCGCGGCCGGGTCAACGCTGACCCTGGGCCGCGGCGAGGAAGCGCCGCTGATAGCTGACCACCTGGCTGCTGGCCGCCCACTTGGCGAGGTAGCCCGGTTCGGCCGTCACCACCACGCGTCCGGCCATGTCCGCGAACTCCGGCTCGGTGATCAGCCGGTCGATGGCCGGATACATGTCCCCGTCCAGCGAACAGATGATCAGCCTCGTGTCGGGCAGGTTGGCCTGCCGCAGCACCCGCAGGTTGTGCCGGGCGCAGTCCAGCCCGTCCGCACCCTCCGGGGTGAGGAACTGGTGGTAGTCGACCAGCCGGCGTGCGATCTCCCCGGCCGCCGTGGGTGCGAAGTCGGTCTCCGCCCCGGAGAGGCCATCGATCTCCACGAGGTAGTCGCGCAGCTCGACCAGCGCCTGCTCGTCCTCCTTCCGCTGCAGCAGTTGCGCCAGCCGCCGGGTCTGGGCCAGACGGTTGCGGATGAAGCTGTTGATGAAGGCCGGACGGGCCTGCAGCGCGAGCTGCGCCTGGTAGGGCTCGAACATGAGCGTGAAGTTCACCCGGAAGCCGTGTTCGCGCAGCTTGAGGGCGAGCCGGTGCCCGGCGAACCCTTCCTCCGGCGACGCCGTGTCCCAGCGCCGGTCGAGCCTCTTCGATACCGCTGAGTAGCTGGCCGTAGTTCGCCGCCGTCACGGGCCCGGTGTGCGGCACCTTGATGACGATCCGCCACTCCCCGAGGATGTCGCGCAGTTCCTGGCACTCGTCGAGGATCTTGCCGAAGTCCGGTTCGAACGGGTTGTTCAGCTCGACGGAGATGTCACAACCGGGGCCGAGGATGCGCCCGATCTCGGTCATCACCTCCTGTCGGGTGGAGAACAGGTGGTCGACGTTGGCGTCGGGGTTGTTGATGAACAGGTCGTAGATGATGCCCGGATTGCAGGTCAGGTTGGCGATCAGCGGAGCGATCGGCTCCAGCTCGTACGGGTTGGCCGTGTCGGCGGAGAACAGCACCGCTGTCGGGCGGGGCAGTCCGTCGGCGTCCTGGCTGATGTCACGAACCAGGTCCGCGGTCAGGACACCGTCACCGGCGAGCAGCCACACCACGCGGAAACCTGCCGGCAGGTGGCCGGCGGCAACCTTGAAGTAGCGAATGATCCGGACGAACTCGTCGGTGACGCCGATGTGTCGTGCGCAGCGCGACGCCTCGATGAACGCGTCGTTGGTGAGTGGGAGCCCGGCGAGCCGGGCGACGTCATCCTCCTGATTCCGGACGGCCGGGAGGCCGAGTGAGGTGACCTGGTAACTGATTCCCAAGTTCGTGCGTGAGCATTTCGAGATCCCTTGTCAGAACCCGATGTCCGAAGCCGGACGCTGCCTCACGCCGTCCACCTCGCCGCTGGCTGGGCAGGGACCCGCAGGTCTCCCGCACCAGCCAGCGGCAGTCGGGCGGTGTCAGAAGATCCGGTTGACGATGGACGCCGGGGCTTCGAGGAGGGCCTCGATCTCGTCGTCCAGCTTCACCAGTGTCAGCGATGCGCCGGCCATCTCGAGGCTGGTGCAGTACTCGCCGACGTAGCTCTTCGCCACGGTGATGCCCTGCGCTGCCAGCTTCTCCGCTGCGATGCCGTAGAGCAGGTAGAGCTCGCTGATCGGGGTGCCACCGAGGCCGTTGATCATCAGCGCGACGCGGTCACCGGAGGCGTAGGGCAGGTCGGGGACGACCGCGCCGAGCAGCTCGTCGACGATCTCGTTGGCGCTGACCATCTTCGCGCGGCGACGCCCGGGCTCGCCGTGGATGCCCACGCCGACCTCGATCTCGTCATCGCCCAGCTCGAACAGCGGGCTGCCCTTGGCCGGCGGGGTGCAGGCGGTGAGCGCGATGCCCATGGTGCGGGTGACCGAGTTCACCTTCTCGCCGATGGCCTTGACCTCTTCGAGCGACGCGCCCTGCTCGGACTTCGCGCCGACGGCCTTGATCACGAAGAAGTTGCCGGCAACGCCGCGGCGTCCGACCGTCCAGGTGGAGTCCTGCACGGCGACGTCGTCGTTGATGAACAGGGTGTCGACCTTGATGCCGTCGGCATCGGCCAGTTCCTGCGCCATCTCGAACGCCATCCGGTCACCGGTGTAGTTGTTCACCAGCAGCAGCACGCCCTTGTCGGACGCGACGAGCTTCGCGGTCTGGTAGACGTAGTCGCTCGGCGGCGCGGCGAACACGTCGCCGGGGCAGGCGGCGTCGAGCATGCCTGGTCCGACCACCATCACGTGGGCCGGCTCGTGTCCGGAACCCGAGCCCTGCACGATGCTGACCTTGTCGTTGCTGGGCGCGTCGGCCCGCATGATCAGGTTGTACTCGGGGACGTACTTGATGGTCTCCGGGTTGGCCAGCGCGATGCCCTTGAGCATTTCGGGGACGAACTGCTTGGGATCGTTGACGAACTTCTTCATGACTTCCCTTCCTTGGGTCTTCTCGGTCGTTCGGTTCAGTTGGTGGGCCAGGCTTCAGCCAGGCCTTCGAGCAGGACGGCGATCGCCATCGCGCCGGCGTCGACCGACCCGATGCTGCGTTCGCCGGTGTAGGACGCACGGCCACGCATGGCCTGCATCGTCTTGGTCGCCTCCGCTGCGCTACGGGCGGTGACGGCCATCGCCTTCACGGCTTCTGCGCCGCTGTGGCCGGCGTTCATCTCTGCTTCGAGGGTGTCGGTGGCGGGCACCAGCGCGTCCAGCAGGGTCTTGTCGCCGAGGTCGGCCTGGCCGCGGGCCTTGATGCCCTCGATGGACGCCCGCAGCGCGCGCACGACGTCGGTGCCCTCGATCTGCGGGTGCTCCTTCAGCTGCACGCCGGCCCGGAGCATGGCCGTGCCCCAGATCGGGCCGGAGGTGCCGCCGATGCGTGCAGACACCGCTGCGGCGATCTTGGTGAGGAACACGCCGGGGTCACTGCGGTCGTAGCTGTCCCAGTTCTCGATGACGATCTCGAACCCGCGGGCCAGCGAGTAGCCGAAGTCGCCGTCGCCCACCACGGCGTCGAGTTCCCCGAAGTAGGTCTCGTTGGCCGACGATGTTCTCCGCGAGATTCCGCATGACGAACTCGACGTCGGTGATGGAGCCACTCATCTGGTTTCCTCCTGGTTGGTTGGGAGCAGTTGTTCGAGGTGGTCGTGCGTGACCATGCCGTCGGGGCGGACGCCGGCGGGCGCGGCGATCACGGTGAGCGGGTTGCCGGGGTCGCCGAGGTGGCTGAGCACGAGGGCAGCGCCGGTGAAGTCGTCGTCGGCGGTGAACGAGCTGACCGTGACGATGGTGGTGAGGCCGGCGCCGCGGGCTGCCGCCACCCCGATGCCGGAGTCCTCGACGACCACGCAGTCGGCCGGGTCGAGGCCGAGGTCGTCGAGCACCTTCAGGTAGATGTCGGGCGCCGGCTTCTTCTTCGCGACGATGTCGCCGGCGAACACGTGGCAGCGGCCGGCGAGCTCGGCGCCGACGGCATGCTCGAGCACGGCGCGCACCGACGGCTCGGCAGAGGTGGACGCGACGGCCACCGTCCAGCCGTTGGCGAGGACGTCGCCGATCAGCCGGTGGATGCCGGGCCGGCCGGGGAGCAGGCCCGCCTCCACCCGATCGGTGAACAGCTGGGTCTTGCGGGCGTGCAGCTGCTTGATCAGGTCGGTGCGCTCCGCGCCGTCGTTGAACTCGCTGGCGATGCGCTCCTTGCCGCCGCCGATCTTCAGCTTCTCCGCGTAGGTGGCCTCGTCCCAGTGGATCGGCAGGTCGAACTCGGCGAAGGCGTCGTTGAACGCGGGCAGGTGGCCGTCCTTCTCGGTGTCGGCCAGCACGCCGTCGCAGTCGAAGATGAGCGCCGGCACGTCAGGCCTTGCCGGAGCTGCCGAAGACGTCGGCGTAGTGCCTTGTCATGTCGCGGACGGCGTCGCCGACGGCGGCGAACAGCGACGGCGGATCCCACTTGCCCTTGCTCTCGGCGTCCTTGAGGAAGGCGAGGCTCGACTGCATGAAGGTCTCCTTCAGCGCCGTCGAGATGTTGACCTTGGCGCAGCCGCGCGCGATGCAGTCGCGGAACTGGTCGTCGGTGAGGCCGCTGCCGCCGTGCAGGGCGATCGGCACCGGGTGGGCTGCGACGATGTCGGAGACCCGCTGGAAGTCGAGCACCGGCGCCCGCTTGTAGGTGCCGTGCGCGTTGCCGATGGCCGGGGCGAACACGTCGACGTTGGTGGCCTCGAGGTAGCGGAGCGTGACGTCCAGGGTCTGGCGCTTGGACTCCTCGTCGGAGCCGACCCCGTCCTCCTGGCCGGTGATGGACTCGATCTCGCCCTCCACGTCCGCGCCGTAGCGGCGGGCCTCCGCGACCACCTCGACGGTCTGGCGCTGGTTCTCCGCCACGTCCAGCTGGGACGCGTCGAAGAGCACCGAGTTCCAGCCGGCCGCGAGGCAGTCGCTGATCACCTGGCGGTCGGGGCAGTGGTCGAGGTGCAGGGCGCAGGGCACCTCGATGCCGGAGGTCATGGAGTGCCACATGGCGTAGAGGGTGTTCGACGCCCACCGTCCGGACGGTCTTCACCGACGTCTGCAGGATCACCGGGGACCGGGCCTCGACCGCTCCGGCGAGGACGTTCTCCATGGTGAGGTCGTTGACGATGTTGATCGCCGGCACTCCGTACCGCTGCTCGAACGCGGGCGCGAGGATGTCGGAAAGTGTGTGGACGGCCACCGCTGCTCCCCTCTGCACTGAGATTGAGCCTCACCCTAGGAACGCCCACCGGCCCGGCATATGGGGTAATCCCCCCACACCCTCTGGGGGACGCCGGTGGGGGTGCCCGTCTGCCGGGTGGACCGAGTGGGAACCGTCCCCGATTTGGTCCGTGGCGAGAAATGGGGACGGTTCCATTTCCGTTCAGGACGGCTCTGTCCCCGTCCAGCGTGAACGGAAAAGGAACCGTCCCCGATTTCCGCCAGGACAGATGAACGGAAAGGAACCGTCCCCCAGTTCAAGGCTGAACCGCGGGAACCGTCCCCTTGGGTCAGACGCGGGCGAGGAGCTCGGTGCGGGAGTGGACGCCGCCCTTGCGCAGGATCGCGCTGACGTGTTTCTCCACGGTCTTCACCGAGATGCCGAGGCGGCTGGCGATCTGCTTGTCGGCGAGGCCCTGGTCGAGCAGTTGGCGGACCTCGTGCTCGCGTCCGGTGAGCCCGTCGCCGTCCACGGCCGGCATGCCGCCGAGCTGGGCGAGCACCCCGCCGAAGACCAGCACGTCGCCACGCGCGACCCCGACCACCACGCGGCCGAGGGTGGTCGCGTCGACGTCGGCCTGCACGAACCCGCGGACGCCGGCAGCTGCCCAGTCGCGCAGGTCGGCCTCGGGCGTCCCCGCGTCGATCACGCCGATCACCCCGGTGGCAGCGGACGCCGCGCGCAGTCCCGCGACCAGCTCGGCCCCGGTGGCGTCGTGGACGCGGGTGCCGGCCAGCACGACGTCGGGCCGCAGCAGCCGGACGGCCTCGACGGCCGGCCCGAACTCTGCGACCTCCGCCACCACCTGGACGCCCGGCTCGCTCTGGTCGAGCAGGCGTACCAGCCCGGTGCGCATCGCCGGCACCTGGTGCACCACGACCACCCGCAGCCGGGGGCCCTCGACGTTGCCGTTCAGTGCCGCGCGGTAGGGCAGGTCGGCGCGGATGCGCGTGCCCCAACCGGGCGTGGAGTCGATGCGGACCCGTCCGCCCACCTGCGCGGCCCGGGCCACCAGTCCGGAGAGGCCGACGCCCTGCCGTCCGCCCGCCTCGGTGTCGAAGCCGCAGCCGTCGTCCTCGACGATCACGGCGATGCCCTCCGAGCCGTAGACCAGCCCGACCCGCACCATCGATGCCCGCGCGTGCTGGACGACGTTGGTCAGCGACTCCTGCACGATCCGCAGCACCTGGGTCTCGACGTCGCGGTCCAGCGGCTGCTGCTCGCCGAACACCCGGAACGTCGGCACCAGCTCGGAGGTCGCCTGCACCCACTCGAGTTCGAGACCGATGCTCTGGTCGAGCGGACGCGCGCCCAGCCCGGCGGGACCGAGACCCCAGATGGCGCGGCGGCCCTCGTTCATGGTCTCCTGCGCCGCCTGCTGGGCGAGGGTGAGCGCGGGCAACGGGTCGCCCCCGTGGCTGGCGATCGGTGTGGGCGTCGGCGATGCGCAGGGCGATGGTCGCCAGGCCGCGTCCGATGCTGTCGTGCACCTCGAGCATGGCCCGCTCGCGTTCGGCTGCGACCGCGGCCGCCTTCGCCCGCTCGCTCGACTCCTGGTGCAGCCGGGAGTTGGCGATCGCGATCGCAGCGTGGGTGGCGAACCGCTGCAGCAGCTGGGCGTCGGCCGCGTCGAACCGCTGGCTCGTCGGAGGCGGCGAAGACGATGCACGGCGCCGATCAGGTCGGTGCGCAGCATGATCGGGACGCCGATCACCGCCCGGCGGTAGCGATCCTCCAGCGGACGGATGTGGCCGTTGGGCACCTGCGCGTACTGCTCGAAGATCACCGGCTTGCCCGACCTGTGCCACGGCGCCGGTCGCCCCCTCCTCGAGGGAGAACACCATGCCGGTCTGGCAGCCCTCGTCGAGGTCGATCTCCTTGCGGTAGGTGTGGCTGACCTGGTCGACGAGGCAGAGTGAGCCGCTGCAGCAGCCCAGCAGTTCGACGGCGCTGCGCAGGATGCGTTCGAGGAGCGGTTGCAGCCGGAACTCCCCGGCAAGGTCGTTGGCCACCCCGGCCAACGCATCCACCGATGCCCGGTCCCGGGCGTCCGCCTGCACCATTGCTGACATCGCGATCTCCCCCACGCCGTCATCGGTTCGACCTCGGCGTTTGGTCGCCAGCCTAGGTGCGCGACCGCCTTGTCGGAAGATGCGTGCGCGGGGCCAGGCGTGGGCCGTGGCGGGGACGGTGCACCCCGGCGTACATCACCAGTCGCTGCACCCGCAGCCGGTGCGGACGGTAGGGCTCCAGCAACTCGGCGAGTCCGTCGTCGTCCACCTCGACGCCGGTCAGTGCCCAGCCGATGTCCTTGGCCACGTGGTAGTCGCCGAAGCTGACCGCGTCCGCGTCGCCGAGGGCCCGTGCCCGGATCTCCGCGCTCGTCCAGACGCCGATGCCGGGAAGGCTGCGCAGCCGCTCGTCCGCACGGGACGGGCTCCGCCCGCAGCACGCGTTCGAGGGTGCCGGCCACGCGGGCGGCGCTGACGATGGTGCGGCTGCGGGCCGGGTCGATGTGCAGCGCCAGCCACTCCCAGGACGGGATCGCCCGGACCACCTCGGGCGTGGGGAAGGTGCGCAGGCCGAGCGCTGCACCCGGGCCGGGCGCCGGCTGCCCGTGACGTGCGAGCAGCGACCGGATGCCCATCGTCGCCTCCTGCCCGGTGACCTTCTGCTCGATCACCACCGGCACGAGGGCGTCCCAGATGGACGGCGTGCGCCCCAGCCGCCAGTGCGGACGGAGCCGGTGCAGTTCGACCAGCAGCGGGTGCTGCGGCTCGAAGCCGGACGGGTCGTCGGACGCGCCGAGCAGGTCGGGAAGCATGGTCGAGCACCAGCTCCGCTCCCGGCCCCCAGGCACGGCCCTCGATCAGGCCGGCGGCGTCCAGCGGCCGCACGGCGAGGGTGGCAGGGCCGGACGGGCTGTTCAGCGCCCGCCAGTGGAACCCGGCGTGCACGCGGTACGTGGGGTCGGTGACGCCGCGCTTGAACGACCCCCACACCTGCTCCACCGGGCACGGCCAGTCCGGCCGCCAGGTGCGCGTGCGAGGTTCGTCCACCCGGCAACGGTAACGCCGGAGGCCGACACCCGGCTGTCGCCCCGGAGCCGTCCCGCCTTCCGCGGGCCGCCCGGACGCCCGTCCGCCGCGTTCGCTCCCGGAATCGCCGCTCGCTCCCGGAATTCCGGGAGCAAGGGCGCGTTTCGGGAGCGCGAAAGGGCTGGAGGGTGACGGGGCACGGGGAAGAGCGGGGCGAGAAGCTGCTGGGAAGGGGCGATGCCACACCCGGGGTCCCTACGTGAAGGTAAGCATTGCCCGCCCTGTGAGCGGGGTACCAAGTTGGGTTCCGTTCGGCACCGGGGCCGTCGGCCCTCTCGCCCCCTTGGAGGTCACGTGTCAGCACATCGTCCAGCCGCGCTCGCCGTAGCCCTGCTCACCATCGCAGGACTGATCGGCACCATCCCCAGCCAGGCCGCAGCCACACCCCAGGCTCCGGCACCGCAGGTGGCTCCCACGACACAGCCCAGGAACAACGGCAGCGCAGCCAAGGCGGTCTTCTTCGCCGCCGACGGCATGCGCCAGGACCTCGTCGAGCGCTTCGCCGCCCAGGGCACGATGCCGACCATGCGCACCCTGCTGCGCAACGGCGTCAAGGCCAGCGGCAACGGGCTGCTCACCCAGGCGCCCCCGAACACCGGCGCCGGCTGGTACACCCTCGCGACCGGCGCGTGGCCGGGTGTCGCCGGCTCCACCAACAACACGTTCCACACCAACGGCGCAGCGTTCGCCACGGCCCGCAACTCGGCGTTCGACGCCGGCACCCTGCAGGTCGAGACCATCGCCCAGTCCGCCGAGCGCGGCGGCCTGAAGGTCGCCCAGGTGGAGTGGGCCGGCGGCGCGAACGCCACCATCAACGGCCCCACCGTCGACTACCAGACCTTCCACTCCGGACGCGGCGTCACCACCAACTTCATCGGCACCGCCGGGCTCGCAGCTGTTCGACGACGCGGACCTGATCAGCGTCCCTCGGCCTGCAGTTCGACCACCCGGACGGCTACGCCGGCCAGGACCCGTTCGCGGGCGCCGCACCCGCGCCCGGCCAGCGGCTGGACCAACGTGCCCGCTCTCCTACAGCCCGGCCCAAGGAGATGCGCATGCGGGTGCTGGACTCCGGCACCGACAAGTACGGCCTGAACGCCTACATCTACGACAGCACCGACGACCACGCCACCAACTACAACCGGGTGCTGTTCGCCAACGCCAAGAACGGCGCGGACGCCGTCGGCAACCTGAAGCAGGGCCAGTGGGCCGACGTGAAGGTGAAGATCAGCGGCGGCGCCCTCGACGGCAAGACCGCCGGCATGCTGGTGAAGGTCGAGACCCTCACCCCCGACCTGTCGAAGGTGCGGCTGTTCCACACCTCCGTGACACGGGCGATCGCCAGCTGGCCGAACTGGGCCGGCGACGCCGGCTACACCGACTTCGCCGAGTTCCTCGCCGCGAAGTTCCCGACCTCCACCGCTGCCGACTTCGCCGTCGGCGAGGCCGGCATCGTCTCCGAGGACACCTACGTCGCAGCAGGGCCTCGCCTGGACCAACGCGCACTGGCCGATCCTGAAGTACATCGGCAAGCACTACCACCCCGACCTGCTGCTGGCCGGCTTCCCGACCACCGACGAGTTCTCCCACCAGTTCCTCGGACTGGTCACCAAGCGGCTGCCCAACGGCGACCGGAACCCCGCCTACGACGACGCCGACCTCAACGGCGCCAAGGACGGACGGGTCGCAGCCCGCGAGGGCTACCTGCGCGCTGCCTACGCCGGCGCCGACGCGACGCTGAAGCTGGCCCGCTCGCTGGTCGGCCACGACCCGACGACGTTCGTCGGCTCCGACCACGGCTTCGCGCCGCAGTTCCTCGCCATCGACGCGTCCAAGGTGCTGGTCGACCTCGGCCTGCTGAGCAAGCCGCAGACCTCGAACTGCCGGACGGCAACGGGCGAGACCATCGGGAAGGCGAAGGCCTGCTGGGCCGGCGGCACCGTCCAGATCTACCTGAACCTCGCCGGGCGCGACCCGGCGGTGAGCGGCGTCACGCAGGTGGCCGCAGCCGACGAGGCGTCCACCGTCGCGAGCATCAAGGCAGCCTTCCTCGCCCTGAGCGACCCCAACGACTGGACCGGCGACGGCAAGCCGGAGGGCTGGAAGCCGATCGACCGCGCCTTCACCAAGGCCGAGTCCCGCTACATCCCGAACGGGCCGAACTCGACCGCCGACATGGCGCACCCGACCCGCACCGGTGACCTGGTCGTGTTCGCCAAGGTGCCGTACCAGTTCGACGCCGCGACACCGGGCACGCTGGTCGCCCCGTCCCACTTCTTCGGCCAGCACGGCTACGTGCCGGACGTGAAGGACCTCGGACGGCAACACCAACATGCGGGCGACCTTCCTCGCCGGCGGCAAGGGCGTCGGACGCGGGTCGGTGAAGGCCCGCTCGATCGACCTGGCCCCGACGCTGTCCTTCCTGCTCGGCATCCCCGAGCCGCAGTACAGCCAGGGCACCGTGCTGCGGGCGTGGTGCGCCGGCGAGCCGCCGGTACACGCCGGTGAACGTGGTCGGGCTGAACGACTTCCACGGCCAGCTCGACCCGACCACCCGCGCCTACGACAACGGGATCAACGCCCGCGTCGGCGGCGGCGCGTTCCTCGCGACCATGTTCGACGAGGAGGCAGCGAACCTGCCCGGCCAGGACCTGCTCCTCGCCGGTGGTGACAACGTCGGTGCTTCGCCGGCGAACTCGTCGCTGCTGCAGGACATGCCGGCCATCGACGTCGAGAACGCCTGGGGCCTGGACGCCACGTCCTACGGCAACCACGAGTTCGACTACGGCGTCGCCCGGCTGCAGGCCCAGCAGGCGCGGGCGCACTTCCCGTTCCTCGCCACCAACATCGTCGACACCGCCACCGGGCAGGCCCCGAGCTGGGTGACCCCGTCGAAGGTGTTCACGGTCAACGGCGTGAAGGTCGGCGTGATCGGCGCGGAGCTGAAGGAGACCCCGGAGCTGGTCTCGGCCGGCGCCACAGCAGGGCTGACCTTCCTCGACGAGGCGCCACGCATCAAGGCCGAGTCCGAGCGGCTGCGCAAGCGCGGCGTGAAGGTGCAGATCGTGGTGATCCACCAGGGCACGGCCTCCGGGACGAACGCGGCCGGCAACACGGCGGCCACCGCCTGGGACGGCCCGATCCTCGCCATCGCCGACGCCCTGCAGGGCACGACGGTCGACGCGATGATCGTCGGTCACACCCACCGGATCTCGAACCTGATGCGCGGCAACATCCTGGTCACCGAGGGCATCAACGCCGGCGCCAGCTACTCGGTGCTGCAGCTGATGGTGCGCCACGGTGACGTCGCCTGGGCCGGCGGCGCGACCCGGGTGGCCAAGAACCTCGGCGTGGCTGCCCGCGGCCGACGTGCAGGACATCATCGACGACGCCAACGACCAGACCGCCGTGCTGCGCAACCAGGTGATCGGCACGCAGGTCGCCGACATCAAGCGCGACCCGACCCGGCTGCACGAGTCGGCGATGGGCAACCTCGTCGCCGACGCGATGCGCGCCAAGTACCCGGGGGTCGACGCGGCGTACACCAACTCCGGTGGCCTCCGCCAGGACCTGGTCTGCAGCCCGCCGTCCGCGGGTGAGCAGCCCTGCGAGATCACCTGGGGCGAGATGTTCGCCGTCCTGCCGTTCGGCAACCGGTCGGTGATCCTGACGCTCACCGGCGCCCAGCTGCGGCAGGCGTTCGAGAACGGGTTCTCTCCGGTCTGCAACTCCGCGATCGCGACCGGACGGTTCCCGCAGGTCTCCGGCCTGCGGGCGACCTTCACCTGCAACGGCAGCACGCCGCAGGTGACCGGCATGTGGAAGACCCCGAACGGCATCGGCGGCGGCGAGACGGCGATCACGGACAGCGACACGGTGCGGCTCGTGACCAACGACTTCATGTACACCGGCGGTGACGGCTACACGGTCTTCGCGTCCGCCACCAACGTCGCGCAGCCCGGTGACGACCTGCTGCAGGTCAGCATCGACTACGTCACGGCGCACTCCCCGGTGAACCCCGTTGTCGAGGGGAGGGTCACCCAGCAGTAGGAGATCGGCGAGAATTGGGGACGGTTCCATTTCCGTTCAGCTGAACGGGAATGGAACCGTCCCCATTTGCCACCATCGACGAGAGTTGGCACATGCTGTTCAACGAGGTGGTCGAGACGTCGGCCCGGGTGGCCGCGACCGGATCACGGACGGCCAAGGTGGCCGCGCTGGCGGAGACCCTTGCGCACGCCGACGGTGTCGAGCTCGAGATCCTCGCGCACTACCTCTCCGGCTCGCTGCGGCAGCGGCGGACGGGGGTGGGCTGGCGTTCGCTCGTCGGCCGGCCCGAGCCCGCGCCTCGAGCCCGGCTCACCCTCACGCGAGGTGGACGCGGCGTTCTCCGAGCTGAGCCTGCTCGCAGGCACCGGGTCGCAGGGCGCCCGGCAGGGGCTGCTGGCTGAGCTGATGGGCCGCGCCACCGCGTCCGAGCAGGACTTCCTCGCCGGGCTGATCACCGGCGAGACCCGGCAGGGCGCACTCGAAGGCGTGCTCCTGCCGGCCATCGCCAAGGCCTTCGCCGTCGACGTGGACGCGGTGCGCCGGGCTGCCATGTTCGCCGGGTCGATCCCCGTCGTCGCCGTCGCGGCAGCAGCCGGCGGCGACGCTGCCCTGGCCGGGATCACCCTGCAGGTCGGACGTCCGGTGCTGCCGATGCTGGCGTCCTCGCGCGCCCGACATCGCGTCCAGCCTTCGAGCGGTTCGGCACCGGGTCGACGGTGGCCGTGGAGGCCAAGCTCGACGGCATCCGCATCCAGGTGCACCGCGAGGGCGACCAGATCTCGGTGTACAGCCGCAGCCTCGACGACATCACCGCCCGCCTGCCGGCCGTGGTCGCTGCCACCGCTGCCCTGCCCGCCCGCCGCCTCGTGCTGGACGGGGAGGCGCTCGCGCTGCGTCCGGACGGGCGCCCGATGCTGTTCCAGGACACCGCATCGGCGGGCTCCGGGCTCACCCCGTTCTTCTTCGACCTGCTGCACGTCGACGACCTCGACCTGGTGGACGAGCCCACCGCCGTCCGCTACGACCACCTCGCCCGCCTCGTGCCGCCGGCGTTCCTTGTGGACCGGCTGGTCACGGCGGACGCCGAACAGGCGTCCGCGTTCTCGCAGGAGGTGCTGGCGAAGGGCCATGAAGGTGTCGTGATCAAGGCGCTGGACGCCGGCTACGCAGCCGGCCGGCGAGGCGCGTCCTGGGTGAAGGTGAAGCCGGTGCACACCCTCGACCTCGTCGTGCTGGCCGTCGAATGGGGCAGCGGACGGCGCCGCGGCTGGCTGTCGAACATCCACCTCGGAGCCCGCACCGACGACGGCGGTTTCGTGATGCTCGGCAAGACCTTCAAGGGCATGACCGACCAGATGCTGGCCTGGCAGACCGAGCGTTTCCTCGCGCTGGAGACCCACCGCGAGGGCCACGTGGTGTTCGTGCGACCCGAGCAGGTCGTCGAGATCGCCTTCGACGGACTGCAGCGTTCCACCCGGTATCCGGGCGGGGTCGCCCTGCGGTTCGCCCGCGTCCTGCGCTACCGCGAGGACAAGTCGGCCGCCGATGCCGACACGCTTGCCACGGTGCGTGCTCTGGCCGGTTAGTGTTCGGCCATGCGGGTCTCGAGATGGTGGCGGATGCTGTGCCTTGCCATCGTCTCCACCCTGCTGACCAGCGGCTGCACGTTCCTCGGCATGACGGGCAACAGCGACCTGCCCGAGACCCGGGTGCTGTTCATCGGCAACAGCTTCACGTTCTACAACATGGGCGTCGACCAGGTGGTCCATGGCCTCGCGCCGCGCACGGCGGTCGAGCTCCAGGCAGTCGGCGGAGCAACCCTGACCGACCACCTCGCCAACACCACCACCATGGACCGGGTGCGGCAGGGCCACTGGACCTACGTGGTGATCCAGGAGCAGAGCCAGTACCCGGTGATCTTCTACGGCACGTACCTCGCGAGCCTGCGCAAGCTCGTCGCCGAGGTGCGCGCGGCCGGTGCCACGCCGCTGCTGATGATGACGTGGGCGCGGCCGGACGACCCCCGGGTGTCGACGGCCGCGATCAACGCAGCCGTGCGCGCCGCCGGCAAGGACATCAAGGCAGCCGTGATTCCTGCGGGGGTTGCGTTCGGCGCCTCGCAGGCCTCACACAACGGCATCTCCCTCACCCTGCCCGACGGGCACCCGACGCCGGAGGGCACCTACCTGGCCGGCTGCGTGACGTACGCAGCGATGTTCGGCGAGAGCCCGGAGGGCAACACCTTCCTCGGCGGTGTCGACGCCGGCTTCGCCAAGGTCCTGCAGGCGACAGCGGAGAAGGCGGTTCGCGGCACCTGAGGCCCTTCCCCGTCCGCCTAGATTTGGGCTCGTGGGAAAGGGCTACACCGAACCGGAGTTCCAGCGCGACACCAACTACATCCCTGACCGGATCACAAGGGACGGCCGTGACGGCTGGCCGGTGGAGCCCGGCCGCTATCGCCTCGTGGCCGCTCGGGCGTGCCCGTGGGCGAGCCGCGCCATCATGGTTCGCCGGCTGCTGGGCCTGGAGGACGCGATCAGCCTCGGCCTGTGCGGACCCACCCACGACGAGCGGTCCTGGACCTTCGACCTCGACCCCGGTGGCGTCGACCCGGTGCTCGGCATCGAGCGGTTGCAGCAGGCCTACTTCGCACGCTTCCCCGACTACCCGAAGGGGATCACCGTCCCGGCCATCGTCGATGTCCCCAGCGGCAAGGTCGTCACCAACGACTTCCCGTGGATCACGATCGACTTCGAGCTGGAGTGGACCGACTTCCACCGTCCCGGCGCTCCGCAGCTCTACCCCGAGGACCTGCGCGCGGAGATCGACGAGGTGAACTCGTGGGTCTACACCGAGGTGAACAACGGCGTCTACCGGTGCGGGTTCGCTGCGCTGCAGGAGTCCTACGACGCCGCCTACGACCGGCTGTTCGCAGCGCTCGACCGGCTCGAGTCCCGCCTCGCAGGCCAGCGCTACCTCGTCGGCGACACCATCACCGAGGCGGATGTGCGCCTGTTCACCACCCTCGTGCGGTTCGACCCGGTGTACCACGGGCACTTCAAGTGCAACCGCAACAAGCTCATCGAGATGCCGGCTCTGTGGGGCTACGCCAGGGACCTGTTCCAGACGCCCGGCTTCGGCGACACCGTCGACTTCGACCAGATCAAGCGCCACTACTACGTGGTCCAGCACGACATCAATCCCACCGGGGTGGTGCCGAAGGGTCCCGACCTCTCCGGCTGGCACACCCCCCACGGACGCGAGCGCCTGGGCGGGCGTCCGTTCGGGGACGGCACGCCGCCTCCTCCTGTCGGCTAGGCCCCACCAGGCACCGCAGCCGTGACCTACAGGGCGAGCGCCGTAGGAGTCGCCCCGCCGACAACCCCGGCTTCGACGTCGGCCCAGGCCGCGGCCAGCCGGTCGACGGCCTCGGGAATGGCCTCCAGCGGAAGCGTCAGCGGCAGCCGGACGCGGTTGGCGTGCGTCCGATCGACGGAGAACAGCGGTCCGGTCGCCAGCACGAGCCGGTGGGTGGACGCCGCCAGCGCCAGCTCCGTGCTCGCCCGCCGCGGCAGCTCGACCCACAGCGCGAGGCCTCCCGCAGGGCTCTGCATCCGCCACGACGGCAACCGCTCGGCGAGCAGGCGCTGCCACTCCGTCCGCGCCCGCCGAAGCCGGTCGACAACCTCTGCGCGCACGGCGTCGGGGTTCTCCAGGTAGCTGGTCGCCACCAGCTGGTCGAGGGCTGAGGCGCCGAGCCCCAGCTGGACGGTGCGGGTGCGCACGGCGTCCAGCAGCTCCGGCGGACAGCGCAGCCAGCCGATCCTGATGCCGCCCCACAGCACCTTCGACAACGAGCCGATACTCACGGCCGCAGTGTCGAGACTCGCGAACGGCGCAGGCCGGGCCGCCGCATCGAGATCCAGTTCCGTGAGCGTCTCGTCGACGACCGCGACGCAGTCATGGTCGCGCAGCAGTCCCGACAGCTCCTCGCGCTGGGACTGCGGCATGAGGAGTCCGGTCGGGTTGTGGAACTCGGGGATCAGGTAGGCGGCGCGCGGGCGGGAGCGCCGCAGCACCGAGGCCCACCCGGCCACGTCCCACCCGCCCACCAGCGGGACGGAGACCGCCCGCGCATGCACGGCCTCGATCGCGCCGAGCGCGCCCGGGTAGGTCGGGGAGTCGACGGCGATCCGCTGCCCGGGGCTGAGCAGCGTGTGCAGGGCGACGCTCACAGCTGTCATCGCCCCGGCCGTGATCACGACCTGCCCGGGGTCAGTGGCCAGGCCACGGGCGTCGTACCACTGAGCAACCAGGCGACGCAGGTGCGGAGCTCCGAAGGGTTCGTAGCCGGCGCTGTTCAGGGTGGCCGGCAGCCAGTCAAGGGCCCGGCGGATGATCGCCGACGTGCCGGAGGGCGCCATCCCCGCGGCGGCGGACAGGTCGATGGCGTCGGTGCGGAGTCCCGGGACGAGAGGGAGGGACGGCAGTCGTGCACTGCTCGGCAGGGTCACGACGGTTCCCGATCCCTGCCTCGCCCGTGCCCAGCCCGACGCGACCAGCTCGCCGTAGGCGCGGGTGATGGTGGTGCGGCTCAGCCCGAGGGCGAGTGCGAGGGCGCGTTCGCTGGGCAGGATCGCTCCGACGGCGATCCGGCCGTCCATCGCCATGCCGCGGACGGCCATCGCCAACCCGAGGTAGGCCGGCCGGTCGTCGGGGAGCGGCAGGAGCGCGAGCCAGTGTCGAGGGTCCACCAGACCACTGTTGCACAATTGGCTATTTGAGATAAGTCCAATCTGCGACAGGATGGCCGACATGCGTTTCCGCCTTCCCGTCCGTTTCGGCCGCCGTCTGCCCCAGCTGCTGGTGGGCCTGGTGCTGTACGGGTGGTCGATGGCGATGCTCATCCGCAGTGGCCTCGGCCTCGACCCGTGGGACGTCTTCCACCAGGGCCTCGCGAACCACCTGCCGATCACCTTCGGCCAGGTGACGATCCTCGTGGGCGCGCTGGTGTTGCTGCTGTGGATCCCGCTGCGGCAGCGTCCGGGCATCGGCACCGTGCTGAACGTGTTCGTGATCGGCCTCGCAGCCGACGCCGGCCTTGCAGCGATGCCGGCCGTCACCGGGCTGCCCGGCCAGATCGCGATGCTGCTCGGCGGGGTGGTGGCGAACGGCCTCGCCGGCGCGCTGTACGTCGGTGCGCGCCTCGGCCCCGGCCCGCGGGACGGCCTGTGGGTGGCGCTCACGAAGCGCACCGGCCACAGCATCCGGGTCGTGCGGACCGTCCTCGAGGTCACCATCGTCGCGATCGGCTGGCTGCTCGGCGGCGTGGTGGGCGTCGGGACGGTGGTCTACGCCCTGGCGATCGGCCCGATCGTCCAGTTCTTCATGCCCTGGGTCGAGGTGCGGCTGGAGCCTGAGCCAGTAGCCACCCCCGTGTCGTGATTCCTCGACTCGATGCTCGCCAGAACCCGTGGCCGTCCCTTCCTGGGCATCGAGCCGAGGATTCGACGACAGCTCAAGCGCGCCGCAATCGCTGAGCAACCTGTGCACACGGTGGGTGCCGTCGCCGGGCCCGTGCCTCTCGACGGCGATGGACGCTGCCGCGTTGGCCCACGCAGCCGCTGCGAGCGGCGCACGTCCGAGCGCCAGCTGGGCGATGAAGGCTCCGGCGTGGGCGTCACCGGCGCCGTTGAGGTCGACGACCACTGCCGGCCACCCCGGGAACGCCACCGGGTCGGCCCCGGGAAGCGCCACGACACAGCCGTCCGGCCCGCAGCGCACCACGACGCCACCGCGCGTCCGGTCCTGCAGGGCGCAGCAGCGGCCGCGGTGGCATCGGCACACCCCGGTGAGCGCCGCGGCCTCCGCAGCGTTGACGCTCACCCAGTCGGCACGGGCAAGCACCACCGCCAGCGCGTCCGGCGGCAGGCGACTGCCACCAGCGGGCCCGGGTCGAAGAACACCACCACGTCATCGCCGACACCGGGCAGCCAGTCGATGAGGGCTGCACGGTTCGAGGCGTGGGCGAGGCTGTAGCCGGTCAGGTAGAGGTGGTCGCCGGCCGCCAGTTCCACCCGGGCGAGGGCCGCCGCGTCCAGCTGGGCCTCTGCCCCGGGAGCTGTGATGAACGACCGCTCGCCGTCGTCCTCGACGATGACGACCACAAGGCCGGTGTCGCAGCCGGGCAGCACGGGCTGCAGCACGGCGATGCCCTCCGCAGCGAGCGCGGCCCGCACCCGGTCACCGCGCGGACCGGCGCCGTGCATGCCGGCGTAGACCACCGGCAATCCCTGCCGCGCAGCGGCAGCCATCACGTTGAACCCGCCGCCGACAAGCTCGGATGCCGTGCTCGCCAGCACATCGCCACCCCGCCCGGGCGCTCTCGGCACCTGCAGCACCAGGTCGACGACGGCATTGCCCAGGTGCACCAGCCGGCTCATCGCGCACCTGCTCGCAGGGCGAGGAGACCAGCGGCGAGACCGGGCAGGTCGAGCGCGGGGTTGGCGGCCTCGAGTTGCGCGACCACCTCTGCGGGGAAGCCTGCCGACCCGACCAGCGCGCCGCTCATGCGCGCCGGCCATGGCCGCGATCGTGTCGCAGTCGCCACCGACGGACGCACCCAGGCGGCAGGTCAGCCACGGGTCATCGGGGTGCAGCGACCACAGCGCGAACGCTGCCGGCACCGACTCCTGCGTCGCGAGGCTGGTGCCCACCAGCCGCTGGACGAGGTCGCAGGCGTCCGCGTCGGCGAGGCCGGCCACCAGCCCGATCGCCCAGCGGATCCGGGACGCCACGTCGGCGCCGGCCACCCAGCGTCCCCTCTCCGGCGCCGGAGGTCGCGGCAGCGAGGGCCTGCTCGACGGCCGCGTCGTAGCCAAAGCCCGGCCACTCCTGCGCTGACCGCTGCTGCCACCGCGCTCGCGCCGGCGAGGGCGATGCTCGTGTTGTGGGTGACCCGGCTCGCAGCCTCGACCGCAGCGACGATGGCAGCCGTGTCGGGCGGCGGTGGCGATGCCGACCGGCGTGATCCGCATCGCGGCGCCGTTGGTGTCGCCGCTGCGTCCGGTGGTCTCGACGTCGCCGCCGGCCAGCAGTTCGGTGAGCGCACGCCGGGTGGACGGGCCCAGCAGGTCGAGCGAGCCCCGCGCCCGCATGTCGGCCTCCCAGGCGACCAGGCGCGCGGCCAGCTCGTGGGCGTCGATCGACCCCGCCGCCGGCGATCAGCACCTCGGCGAGGATCACCGCCTGCTCGGTGTCATCGGTCACCTGCCCTGCGGTCATTCCTGCGGCGATCGGGTGCCCTGGCGGCGCCGGCTCGAACCCGGAGAGCAGCGGCCCGTAGGCGTCGACGATCTGGTCACGGGACAGCAGCTGGGTGGGCATGCCGAGGGCGTCGCCGATCGCGAGCCCCAGCAGCGCACCCAGGGCCCGCTCCTCGATCGTGCTGGCGCTGGCGAGGCGCGCGGCCCGCGGGACCCCGCGAGGCTGCACGAAGGAGCCCTTGCCGGTGCGGGTGGCGATCAGCCCTCCCCTGGTCAGGTCGGCGAGGGCCGCCCGGACGGTGGTGCGGCTGACCCCGAACCGGCGGGCGAGCGCCACCTCTCCGGGCAGCTGGGCGCCGGGCGTGAAGCGGCCGGCGGCGATCTCGTCTGCCAGCGTCGCCGAGATCCGCTCGTGCTTGAGCGGGACGTCGCCCGACCCTTCGTGACGCCCGCTCGCTGCGCTCACGGGCTCCTCAGGGATCGGTCCGTGGCGCCCACCACTGCGGTCACGGCTCATGACCCCGGGGCCAGGGCGAGGGCCTGCGAGAGGTCCACCACCCGCACCAGCGGCGCGTAGAGGTCCATGATCTCCAGCGCCTTGGCGTGGGTGTCGTCGTCCAGCCCGGCGCAGGCGTCCTCGACCACCACCACTTCCGCGCCCGGCGTCCGCCGCCTCGAGCGCCGTCGAGAGCACGCAGCAATCGGTGCTCACGCCGCACAGGACCAGGCGTCCGCCGGGAGCGAGCTCCGCGGAGAGCTGGCGCCACTTGCTGAAGGTCGGCGCGCTCACCGTCCGTCCGGCCAGGTCGGCGAGCTCGTCGACGACGTCCCACAGCGGCGCGTCCGGCGGCTGGAGCGCGAACGGCCACTGCTCGTAGTAGGGACGCCACGAGCCCACCGGTTCGGCAGGCGCGACGAACCGGGTGAACACGGTGTCCTCGACCGAAAGCCGTAGCCAGCTGCCGGATCGGGCCGACGACGTCGGGGAACCGCGGCGTCCGCCACGGGCTGTCGGCCGCGGCGAAGACGTTCTGCATGTCGATCGCCGCGAGCAGGGTCGCCGCGGGCATCAGATCGCCTCCGGCGCCTTCGCGGGCGGGGCGACCGGGGTGACGGCGAGGTCCGAGGTGATCGGTGCGGACGGCGGCAGCGCCTCCTGCCTGCGGACGGCGCCGGCGCGGAGGATCAGCGTCCCGAGGAACCCGATCAGCAGCGCGACCAGCACGCCGAGGTTGGAGAAGGCCCAGGCGCCCTCGCGTCCGCCGAGGCCGAGGTCGAGCAGGTAGCCCTGCCAGCCCAGCCAGTCGGCGTAGCTGTTGGTGACGAGGCCCCAGCCGACGACCGTCCCCGACCAGCAGCAGGACCATCGGCACGGCCGGCACGTCCCCGTAGCGGCCGGACGGACGGTAGAGGTCGCCCTCGTCGTAGTTCTGGCGGCGCAGCAGGATGTCGGCGAGCATGATGCCGCACCAGGCTGCGATCGGGACGCCGAGGGTGATCAGGAAGCCCTGGAAGACGCCGAAGAAGCTGTCGCCACGAACACGATGTAGACGGTGCCGAGCACCATGATCACGCCGTCGATCGCCGGCAGCGACCGGACGCTTGATCGGCAGTCCGGTGGAGGTCAGCGCAAGGCCGGAGGAGTAGATGTCGAGCACGGCGCCGCCGACAGGCCGGCGACGGCGACGATCGCGAACGGCACCAGGTACCAGGTGGGCAGCAGGGTGGTCAGCGCACCGATCGGGTCGGCGGAGATGGCCGTGCTGAGGTCGGCATCCGAGCCGGCCAGCAGCAGGCCGAAGACCACCAGCAGCAGCGGTGCCAGCGAGGCGCCGAAGGTCGTCCAGCCGACCACGCCGCCGCTGGAGGTGTGCCGCGGCAGGTAGCGGGAGTAGTCGGCGGCCATGTTCACCCAGCCGAGGCCGAAGCCGGTCATCATGAACACCAGCGCGCCGACGAGGGCTTCGCTGGAGCCGTCCGGGATCGCGCTGACCGCCGCCCAGCTGATGTGCGGGTAGACGAGCACGACGTAGCCGATCGTGAGCACGCCGGTGACGATCGTGATCACGGTCTGCATGCGCATGATCAGGTCGAAGCCGATGACGCCGCCGCCGATGATCAGCAGGGCGACGACGATCAGCGCGACGATCTTGGTGGTGTCGCCGCCACCCCAGCCGAGCCGGGCGAAGACGGTCGCGGTCGCGAGGGTGGCCAGGGCGGTCAGCACGGTCTCCCAGCCGACGGTGAGGATCCACGAGAGGACCGAGGCGACCCGGTTGCCGCGGACGCCGAGCGCTGCCCGGCTGAGCACCATGGTGGGCGCGGAGCCGCGCTTGCCGGCGAGGGAGACGAAGCCGCACAGCAGGAACGACACGACGATGCCGATCACGCTGGCGATGGTGGCCTGGCCGAAGGAGATGCCGAACCCGAGCACCCAGGAGCCGTAGCTGATGCCCAGCACGGAGACGTTGGCTGCGAACCACGGCCAGAAGAGGTCACGCGGGCTGCCCTTGCGATCCACGTCAGCGATGACGTCGATGCCCTGCATCTCCACCTGAAGAGCGCTGCGTGGCTTTGTGTTGTCGGTCATTCCGCACCTCCCCTGGCTTCCTGTCCAGACCTGTCCGTCGCATGCTATGCCTAGAGCCATGCCGCTCACAGGTACCCCCGTCCTGCGCATCGCCGTGCCCGGTGACGCGGACGCCGTACGCGCCGTCGTGCAGGCTGCCTACGAGCCGTGGATCCCGGTGATCGGCATGCGGCCGCTGCCACTCGAGGCCGACTACGACCAGCTGATCGCGGCCGGCAGCGTCACGGTCCTGATCGAGCCGGATGCCGGCACGATCGCTGCGCTCATCGTCCTTGTGCTGGAGCCGGAGGCGCTGCTCATCGAGAACGTCGCCGTCGACCCGGCGTTCCAGCGCCGCGGCTTCGGGCGGATCCTGCTGGCCCACGCCGAGGCCGTGGCGAGGAGCGCGGGTCTGGGGACGGTCAGGCTCTACACCAACCGCCTGATGGCCACCAACATCGCCCTGTACGAGCGCCTGGGCTACGCCATCACCACTCGCGACACGCACGAGGGACGGCCGGTCGTCCACATGGCCAAGGCCCTCTGAGTCGACCGGGCCGGGAAATTGAAGACGCCCCCGGGTCGTGTAGCGAGCACTGTCCGGGGGCTGACCGTTCTCCGTTCTGACGGGAGAGGGCTGACACCAATGTTACCGGGCTTTGCCCGAACGGGCGAAGCGGGGGTCGCCGGGACGCAGAACCGCCCCGGCACCAGGATCACTGGGACGGGGCGGGAGCCGCTCGAACTTGCGCGCCTGGAGGGATTCGAACCCCCAACCTTCTGATCCGTAGTCAGATGCTCTATCCGTTGAGCCACAGGCGCTTGGAAAGCGTGTTTTAGACTACTCGACACGGTCCGGCAGCGTCCAACCGGGTCCGTGGGCCGCTCCCGACAGCATGCCGGATGGCTGGACGAATGCCTCGAAACCTGCCCCGGACAACGGGGGGTAGTGCAGTATGAGGCATAGCCCAGCCGCATCGCTGCGAGAACGCCGAGGAGATCTCGATGGCCCTGGACGCCACCACGATCGAGAACACCGCGCCCGCCAACGCTCCGCAGGACCTGCTGACCTGGGTGCCGGGGTCGCAGAGCTCACCCAGCCCGACGCCGTCTACTGGTGCGACGGGTCGATCGCAGAGCGCGACCGCCTCTACGACGAGATGGTTGCCTCCGGCACCTTCATCAAGCTCAACCAGGACCTGCGTCCCGGGCTGCTACCTCGCGCGCTCGGAGCCGTCCGACGTCGCACGGGTCGAGTCGCGCACGTTCATCTGCTCGGAGAAGCCCGAGGACGCCGGCCCCACCAACAACTGGGCCGACCCGGCCGAGATGAAGAAGACGCTCGGCTGGCTGTTCGCCGGCTGCATGCGCGGCCGCACGATGTACGTGATCCCGTTCTCGATGGGTCCGCTCGGCGGCGAGATCAGCAAGCTCGGCATCGAGATCACCGACTCCCCCTACGTCGTGGTGAACATGCGGATCATGACCCGCATCGGCACCCCGGCGCTGGACGCGATCGCCGCCGGCGGTACCTGGGTGCCCGCCGTGCACAGCGTCGGCTACCCGCTGGTCGATCGCCGACGGCAACGCCCGTGCCGACGTGCCGTGGCCCTGCAGCGACGAGAAGTACATCACCCACTTCCCCGAGACCCACGAGATCTGGTCCTACGGCTCCGGCTACGGCGGCAACGCCCTGCTGGGCAAGAAGTGCTACGCGCTGCGGATCGCCTCCGTGCTCGCCCGCGACGAGGGCTGGCTCGCCGAGCACATGCTGATCCTCAAGATCACCGGCCCCGACGGCCGCGAGTACCACCTGTCGGCGGCCTTCCCGTCCGCCTGCGGCAAGACCAACCTGGCGATGCTGCGTCCCACCATCCCCGGCTGGAAGGTCGAGACGGTCGGCGACGACATCGCCTGGATGCGTCCGGGACCGGACGGACGGCTGTACGCCATCAACCCCGAGGCCGGCTTCTTCGGCGTCGCGCCCGGCACGTCGGAGGAGACCAACCCCACCTGCCTGCACGCGCTCAACCACGACGTGATCTTCACCAACGTCGCCCTCACCGATGACGGCGACGTCTGGTGGGAGGGCATGACCGACACCCCGCCGGATCACCTGATCGACTGGCAGGGCAACGACTGGACGCCGGGCTCCGGCCGTCCCGCCGCGCACCCGAACAGCCGGTTCACCGTTGCACGCCTCCCAGGCCGAGTCGATCTCGCCCGACTGGGAGGACCCGGCCGGTGTGCCGATCGACGTGATCCTCTTCGGCGGCCGCCGCGCCACGCAACATCCCGCTGATCAGCGAGTCCTACGACTGGGAGCACGGCGTCTTCATCGGCGCCACCGTCTCCTCGGAGCAGACCGCTGCGGCCGAGGGCACCGTCGGCTCGCTGCGCCGCGACCCGTTCGCCATGCTGCCGTTCTGCGGCTACAACATGGCCGACTACTGGGCGCACTGGCTCGAGGTCGGCAAGGTGCTCGGCGACAAGGCGCCGACGATCTTCCAGGTGAACTGGTTCCGCAAGGACGCGAACGGCAAGTGGCTGTGGCCGGGCTTCGGCGACAACTCCCGTCCGATCGAGTGGGCGCTGCGCCGCG
Organism: uncultured Actinomycetota bacterium; assembly: GCA_963773595.1. GTDB lineage: Bacteria > Actinomycetota > Actinomycetes > Propionibacteriales > Propionibacteriaceae > Propionicimonas. Next base: position 95,217 of record CAVZBQ010000004.1, on the reverse strand, counting down.
TCAACGGCGAGATCGGTGCGCTCGACGGGCTGTCCGGACACATCCCGGAACCCGGTGACCTGAACCTCGAGGGCCTCGACATCAGCGAGACGCAGCTCGCCGCGCTGTTCGAGCTCGACCCCGACGCCTGGGACCGCGAAGCAGCCCTGACCGAGGAGTACTTCGCCCAGTTCGGCGACAAGGTGCCCGAGGCCCTGCACCAGCAGCTCTGGTACCTGCGCGAGCGCATCGCCAAGGCCCAGGACGCCGCCGAGTAAGCGCGGGTCTCCCCGTCCACCGCTCGTCGAGCCTGTCGAGTTACGCCGTGATCTGCGACAAGCTCGATCAGCGTTGCGCGGCCCTCGCCCAGGGCCGAGTCAGGCGGCGAAGCGGACCAGGGCGACGCCGGCGAGCACGATCGGCCGCGCCCAGCGAGGCGCCAGAGCGTGATCGGGCGCGGGCGCACGCCCAGCCAGCCGCGGTGGTCGAGCAGGAGTCCGGCCGCCACCTGGCCGAGCAGGACGATGCTCACTGCCAGCGACGTGCCGAGGATGGGCGCGTTGAAGGCGTTGACGAGCACGAACGCTGCACCCAGCAGGCCGCCACTGAACAACCACAACGGGATGGGTCCGTTGCGCTGCACCTTCGAACGATTGACGATGGTGACCACGATCAGGCCGGCCGTCCCGACGAGGAATGACACGAAGGCCGCAGCCAGAGCAGAACCCATCGCCTGACCGAGCCGGCCGTTGACGGCGGTCTGGATCGCGCCGAGCGTCCCGGCGAGCACGGCGACCACCCAGAGCAAGGGGTGGGGACGATGGGCAGCCTCCGAAGAGATGGCGGGTGTCGGGCGCCCGGCGAGGTTCACCATCGCAGCACCTGCGACGACGAGCACCGCACCGAAGGCACGCAGCAGGCTGAGGGGACGCACAGCCGTGTCGAACGCGCCGGTCATGTCGACGACCAGGCCGCCCAGAACCTGCCCGACGAGTGGCAGCACAACGGTTGCCGACGCCCCGATGCGGGGCATCAGCACGATGTTCATGGTCAGGAAGATCAGCCCACACACCCCGCCGATCCAGATCCACCAGGGCTGCCCGGTGGCTGTCGCCTGCCACGGCATGGGCGTTCCCGTCACAAGCACGAGCAGGCCCAGCCCCGCCGTCCCGACGGCGAACGAGATCAGGGACGCGGGGAAGATCGCGCCGAGGCGTCCAGCCAGCCGGGAGTTGATGGCGGTCTGGAAGGGGATGACGGCTCCGGCCACCGCGCCGAGCAGCAGCGCGATCAGCACCTCCGCACCGCTCACCGCAGGTCCCGCACTGACGCACGTTCCTGGAGCGGCATCGGCACAAGGGTCCGGTCGGGCGCGTCGCCGTCGAGCAGCAGCTGCAGGGCCGTGCGTCCGATCTCCAGGTACGGGATCTGCATGGTGGTGAGCTTGGGCCGCAGGTAGGAGGCCAGGTACTCGTCGTCGAAGGAGATCACCGAGAGGTCGTCGGGGATACGCAGGCCACGCTCCTGGGCGGCCTGGTAGACGCCGAGAGCCACCCGGTCGTTGGCGCTGACGATCGCGGTCACGTCCGCCTGTTCCAGGATCTCCCGGGCCCCGGCGTACCCGAAGTCGGGCTCCCAGTAACGGCCGTCGACCTGATGGGCGAAGGACACCCCGGCCTCGGCCATCGCAGCGTCGAGACCGGCGTAGCGGGAGCCGATGGTCGCAGACAGGGCGGGGTCGAGCAGCGCCTCGGAGCGGCCGATGAACCCGATCCTGCGGTGTCCTCGATCGAGCAGGTGCTTCGCGGCGTCGTATCCGGCCCGGTACTCGTCCGGCAGTACGCACGGGTGGCCCGGGCTCGAGGTGGCGTTCGCGATCACCACGGGCAGGTCGGGAAGGACGGGGACGTCGATCTGCTTCGCCCCCATCAGGCCGAAGACGATGCCGTCGGCCTGCCGGTCGAGCATCAGGTCGAGGGCGCTGGCGATCCGGTCGGCGCGACGACCGGACTCCGAGATCAGCACCGTGTGGTCGCGCTTCTCGGCCTCCTCGAGCAGGCCGCGGATCATGGCGGACGCATACCTCGTGATGGTCACCTCGTCGGAGATGAAGCCCACCGTCCGGGTCTTGCCGAGGCGCAGCCCGCGGGCCGCCGGGTTGGGCCGGTAGTTCAGCTTGGCTGCCGCCGACCGCACCCGATCCGCGGCGTCCTTGGACAGCCGGGTGTTGGGGCGGTCGTTCAGCACCATGCTCACCGTCGTTGTCGACAGCCCCGCCAGCTGGGCGACATCGGCAAGAGTGGCTCGCTTCGCCATCGATCCTCCACTGTTCAGGGGCTGTTTCGACCATGATAGCGATACCACTTGCAGAAAGCTTTTAGCAACCTCTTGCATCGCCGCACAGAGGCGATGCTACCTTCGTCTTGCTAAATCCTTTTAGCACCAGAGACCACCGGCCGGGGGAACGACCCGGACCGAAGATCCAATGGAGGAACACAGTGCTCAAGCGCACAGCCAAGCTGGTAGTCACGACACTCGTCGCGGCCTCCCTGACCCTCGCCCTCGGGGCGTGCTCAAAGGGCGGTACGACCAGCACCAACGCGGCCACCCCCGGTGGCACCCAGACCCTGACCATGTGGACGCACAACGCCGGCAACAAGAACGAGTTGGGCGCCGTCGAGCAGATCGTCAACGACTACAACGCCAGCCAGACCAAGTACAAGGTCGACGTGCAGGCGTTCCCCCAGGACTCCTACAACCAGTCGGTCGTCGCGGCGGCGGCAGCGAAGAAGCTCCCCTGCATCCTCGACATCGACGGCCCGAACGTGCCCAACTGGGCCTGGGCCGGTTACCTCGCCCCGCTGGAGGGCATGGACGACACCCTGTCCAAGTTCCTGCCCAGCGTGCTCGGCAAGTGGGCCGACAAGACCTACTCCTTCGGCTACTACGACGTCGCCCTGACCATGGTGAGCCGCAAGTCCGTGCTGGAGAAGTACGACATCCGGATCCCCACCGCCGACCAGCCCTGGACGAACGACGAGTTCACCGCCGCGCTGAAGACGATCCGCGACTCCGGCGACTTCGACCACCCCCTCGACATCGCCACCAGCTTCACCGGTGAGTGGTGGCCCTACGCCTACTCGCCGTTCCTGCAGAGCTTCGGCGGCGACCTGATCAACCGCAGCGACTACAAGTCGGCGCAGGGCGTCCTGAACGGACCGGAAGGCGTGGCCTGGGCCAAGTGGTTCCGCAGCCTCGTCACCGAGAAGTACATCCCGCTGAAGTCCGGCGCCGACCCGGCCAAGGACTTCATGAACGGCAAGTCGGCCATCCTCTACAACGGCAGCTGGACGGCTGTGGACACCCGCAAGAAGTTCGGCGACGACATCCTCTTCCTGCCCAGCGTCGATCTCGGCAAGGGCCCCAAGATCGGTGGCGGTTCCTGGCAGTGGGGCATCTCCGCCAACTGCTCGAGCCCCGAGGGCGCGATGGACTACATGAAGTTCTCGGCGCAGGACAAGTACGTCGCGGGCGTCGCCAAGGCCACGACCAACATCCCGGCAACGGACGCAGCCGCTGCGCATGGTTCCCGGCTTCGAGGTCGGCGGCGAGAACGACATGTTCCGCCAGTACGCCAAGAAGTTCGCCGTGCTGCGGCCGGTCAACCCGGGCTACCCCTTCATGGCCACCGAGTTCACCAAGACGGCGCAGGACATCCTGAACGGCGCCGATCCCCAGCAGGCACTGGATACCGCTGCGAAGAACATCGACGCCAACCAGGAGTCGAACAACTACTTCCAGTGAGCGACCACGGCGCGTGCCGCAGGGAGCAGCACTCCCTGCGGCACGGCCGAATTCCACAAAGAGGCCGAAGTCCACAAGAGGAGGACTGAGCGTGACCACAGCAACGAATGCACGACCCGCGATTGCCACCACAGCGCCGTCCCGGGCACGGGGAGCCCGCCGCCGGGCCGACCGACGCTCCACCACCACCGGGTGGCTGATGCTGGCCCCCGCCGGGGTGCTCATCATCACCTTCCTGCTGATCCCGATCGGGCTCACCTTCGTGCTCGCCTTCACCAACGCCCGGCTGATCTCGCCCGAGCCGGCCAGGTTCATCGGGGTCGCCAACTTCACCCGGCTCTTCGACAACGAGACCTTCTGGCGCTCCCTGATCAACACGGTGGTGTTCGCCGTCGTGATCGTGCCCTTCCAGTCGGCCCTCGCCCTCGGGCTCGCGCTGCTGATCAACGTCAAGATGCGCGGAGTGAACTTCTTCCGCACCGTCTTCTTCCTCCCGGTCGTCACCTCCATGGTCGTGGTGTCGATGCTGTGGATGTTCATGTACCAGCCGAACGGGCTCATCAACGCCCTGCTCGCCAAGGTCGGCGTCCAGGGGCCGGACTGGCTCGGTGATCCCCGCACGGCCCTGATCGCGCTGATCCTGATGTCGGCCTGGCAGGCGTGCGGCTTCCACATGGTCATCTGGCTCTCCGGCCTCCAGACCATCCCGGCCGACCTCTACGAAGCCGCGTCCCTCGACGGCGCCGGGCCGTGGCAGCAGTTCGTCCACGTCACCTGGCCCGGGCTGCGGCAGACGGCGATCTTCATCCTCATCACCATCACGATCGCGGCCTTCTCGCTGTTCACGCAGGTCAACATCATGACCCAGGGCGGGCCGCTCGACTCCACGTCGACCGTGGTCTTCATGGCCGTCCGCACCGGCTTCCAGCAGCAGCAGACCGGCTACGCCGCGGCGATCTCGCTGGTGTTCTTCGTGATCGTGCTGGCGGTCTCCCTGCTGCAGCGGTACCTCACCCGAGACAAGGACCTGAAGCGATGACCGCCACCATCTCCCACGTTGCCGACCAGTCCACCAAGACCGCCGGCGAGCTGCCCGGCAGCCACAAGCATCGGGTGCGGAGCGCGCTCGGCCTCGTGCTGCGCCTGGGGCTCAGCCTCGTCTTCGGACTGCCGCTGGTCTTCATGATCGTGTCGAGCTTCAAGCCCGACCTGCAGATCTTCGACGACCTCGGCAGCCTGAACGCGTTCCTGCCGGTGGGCACGCTCAACCTGGACAACTACCTCGGGGTGTTCGACCGCGTCCCGTTCGTCACCTTCCTGCTGAACTCCGTCTTCATCTCCGTGAGCACGGTGGCGTTCGGCCTCGTGGTGAACTCGATGGCAGCCTTCGCGCTCTCCCGCATGTACTTCCGCGGGCAGAAGGTCGTGCTCGGCGTCATCCTCGCCACCTTGATCGTGCCGTTCGAGACGATGGCCCTGCCGCTGCTGTGGTGGGTGAACACCATCCCCTACTTCGACGGCTCCCAGGGCTGGCTCGACACCTACGCCGTCCAGATCGTCCCGTTCGTCGCGAACGCCTTCTCGATCTACCTCTTCTACCAGTACTTCGACTCGATCCCGAAGGAACTCGACGAGGCTGCGAAGGTGGACGGCGCCGGCTGGTTCCGGATCTACCGGAGCATCATCATGCCGCTGGCCGGCCCGGCCGTCGCGACCGTGGCGATCCTCACCTTCCTGCCCGCCTGGAACGCCTACCTCTGGCCGTTGATGGTCGTGCAGAGCGAGGAGCTGCGCCCGGCTATGGTCGGCATCGACTACTTCAAGCAGCTCAACGTCTCCTGGGGGCAGATCATGGCCTACGCCAGCATCATCACCGTTCCGGTGCTGGTCATGTTCATCGCCTTCCAGCGTGCCTTCATCAACTCCATCGCCTCGTCCGGGGTGAAGGGCTGATGCTGGCGCTGCCGGATTCGTGGGTATGGGACTTCTGGTTCGCCGACGACGGGGAGCTGTACCACCTGTTCTTCCTGCACGCCCCCAAGGCCTGAAGCGACCCCGACGCCCGCCACCACCACGCGTCCATCGGCCACGCCGTCTCCACCGACCTGACCAACTGGACGCGGGTCGCGGACGCCCTCACCCACGGTGGGCCGGGGGACTTCGACGAGCTGGCCACCTGGACGGGTTCGGTGACACGGCACCCGGACGGGACGTGGTTCCTCTTCTACACCGGCGCCCGGCTCGTCGACGGCACGAACGTGCAGACGATCGGCTACGCCACGTCCCCGGACCTGCACGCCTGGGAGAAGCAGGGACGCGTCGCGTCCGCGGACCAGCGGTGGTACGAGAAGCTCGACGACCAGGGCTGGCACGACGAGGCGTTCCGCGACCCCTGGGTCGTCCCCGACCCGGACGGCAACGGCTGGCACCTGCTGGTCACCGCCCGTGGGCGCACCGGGCCGACCGATGACCGCGGGGTCGTCGGCCACTGCTGGTCTCCCGACCTGCGCACGTGGGAGGTGCGTCCGCCCTTGTCGGAGGTGGGTCAGGGCTTCGGCCAGCTCGAGGTGATGCACACCGTCGTAGTGGACGGCCAGCCGTTCCTGCTGTTCAGCTGCCTCGCCCAGGACGCGTCCGACGCGCTTCGGAGCACCGGCACACCGGGCGGCACCTGGGCTGCGAAGGCCCAGACCGTGCTCGGCCCCTACGACCTGTCCGGAGCCCAGCTGCTGGCCGACGCACGCTTCTATGTCGGCCGGCTGGTCCAGCTCCGCGACACCGGGCAGTGGCGTTTCATGGCCTTCGACCACGAGATGCCCGACGGCTCCTTCGGTGGCACGATCACCGACCCCCGTCCGGTCTCCCTCGTCGACGGCGAGCTCGTCCTCGGCGGGTAACCGGGGACGGTTCCTTTTCCCGCCACCACGTCAGGTTCGGCGAGCCGCTTGAACGGAAAAGGAACCGTCCCCAATTCGCGCCACGTGGGCGCGAAGGAGGAACCGTCCCCAGGTTCGCGCAAACCGGGCAGCTGAACCGGACTCGGAACCGTCCCCGGGTTCGGGTCAGTGGACGGGCTCGATGGCGGGCCAGCGTCCGCGCTGGTAGGAGTCGGGGTAGCGGGCCATCGCGTCGGCGTCCAGCTCGGCAGCCGCCCGCAGCGGCCAGGACGGCTCGCGCAGCGCGACCCGGGCCAGCGAGATCACGTCGGCGCTGCCCTCGTCGAGGATGGCCTGGGCCTGGCCGGGCTCGGTGATCAGGCCGACGGCGCTCACCGGGCAGCCCGGCAGCGCGGACGGTGCGCGCCAGCTTCACCTGGTAGCCAGGGCCGGCGGGGATCTTGGCGACGACGTTCCCGCCGCTGGAGACGTCGATCAGGTCGACACCGTGTTCGCCCAGCATCCTGGCCACCTCGGTCGCCTCCTCGACGGTGAAGCCGCCGTCGGTCCATTCGGTCGCGGAGATGCGCACCAGCAGCGGCTTCTCCGCAGGCCAGACCGCGCGCACGGCGTCGGTCACCTCCAGCAGCAGCCGGCTGCGTCCGGCGAGGTCGCCGCCGTAGCCGTCGGTGCGGTGGTTCGACAGCGGGGAGAGGAACTCGAACAGCAGGTAGCCGTGCGCGGCGTGGAGCTCGACGGCGTCGAACCCGGCGGCATCTGCCCGACGTGCGGCGGCGGCGAACGCTGTCCACGACGTGCGCGATGTCCTCAGTTGTGGCCTCACGCGGCGTCGCGAGGCCGGGGAACGCGACCGCAGACGGCGCGATGGTCTCCCAGCCGCCGTCCTCCAGCGGCACGGAACCGGACTGGTGCGCCTCGAAGCCACGGTAGGTCGACGCCTTCCGTCCGGCGTGGGCGAGCTGGATGGCCATCGTGGCGCCGTAGATGTGGCAGAAGTCGACGATGCGCTTCCAGGCCTCCTGCTGCTCGGTGTTCCACAACCCGGGGCACTGCGGCGTGATGCGTCCCTCGGGCACAACACCGGTGGCCTCGGCGATGATCAGGCCGAATCCGCCGGTGGCCCGCGCACCCAGATGCACCAGGTGCCAGTCGCGCGGCACGCCGTCCTTCTGCTCGCACTGGTACTGGCACATGGGGGCAAGGAAGATGCGGTTCGGGATGGTCAGGCCGCGCAGAGTCAGCGGATCGAAAAGGGACACCATGGTTACAGGTTAGGGACGGGCTTGTTGCAGCAGGCGTGCCGTCCATCGTTTCGGCCTAGCCTCGCCGCAAGAGGTGAGGCGATGTCGGAAGCAGCCAGCTGGTCTGAACGTCACGCCGCAGCCGCGATGGCCTGGGACACCACCCCCAACCAGTTCGTGGTCGCGGCGTGCCGAAAGCTGCGCCCCGGGCGCGCCCTCGACCTGGGCGCCGGCGAGGGGGCCAACGCGACCTGGCTCGCCGGACGCGGCTGGCAGGTGACAGCCATCGATTCCAACACCGTCGTCGTCGGACGCATCCAGAGCCACTCGGTCCTTCTGAACCATCCGGTGGACGCCATCGTCGGGGACGCGGTGACCTACCGGCCGCGGCCGGCGGCCTTCGACCTCATCCTGCTCAGCTACCTGCAGCTCCCCGAGCACCAGCTCCGGCTGGTGTTCCAGCACGTCGTGCCGGGCCTGGCTCCCGGCGGACGGATCCTGATCGTCGCGCACGATGCCACCAACCTCGACCAGGGCTGGGGCGGACCCAATGACCCGAACCTGCTGACGAGGCCGGAAGTGGTGGCCGGGATCCTGACCGGTCTCGGCCTCGACGTGCAGCGCGCGGAGGTGGTGCGCAGGGAGGTGACGACGGACGTCGGCTTCCACGTTGCCCTCGACCACGTGGTCGAAGCCGTCGCGCCGGGGAGCCCGGCCTGACGCCCGTCAGGCAGTCCCCATTGCCAGCGCCTGGCCGTAGGACGCCGGGTCGGCAAGGACCTTCACGATGTGGGCGGCGACGTCAGCGCGGCTGACCCGGTTCTTCATCGGACGGCCCTCCGACGTGGCCTGGGCCACATAGCTTCCCGTTGCCGGGTCGTCGGTCAGCCCACCGGGGCGGACGATCGTCCAGTCCAGCCCGGACGCCTCCACCGCTGCCTCCTGCTCGGCATGGTCGGCGAGCGCCTTCCCCAGCACCGTCCGCGCGAACACGCGGACGGGAGCAGGCATCAGGCCCATCGAGTCGCCGACACCCAGCGAGGAATGCACGATCAGCCTGCGGACGCCCGCACCCTGCATGGCTGCGATGACGCTGCGGGTCACGGCGGCGCGGTTGCGGTCGGCACCCGCCGACCCGCCGACGGTGACCACGACGGCGTCCGCACCTTCGACGGCCGAGCGCACCACGGCAGCATCGGTGGCATCGCCGATGACGTCCTTCACCAGCCTCGACGACGCGCCCCCACCCCTGCGGGAAAGGCAGGTCACCGCGTGACCCGCCTCCGCAGCGAGTCGTACGACCTGCGCACCGGTTCCTGAGTTGCCACCAACAACGGTTATGTTCACGAGCCCATCCAACAACCCCGGACCAAAGACGTGCAGGCTTCCGGTCGTCACGGCTGACCCCAGGAGACGGGAGCGAGCAGTACCGCCTTCCCGGCAGAGCTGCTCGCGACTGGCGGGCCAGCCGTCGAAGACCCCAGGGAACCGAGCGGGGTCAGGCCTTCTCGTGGAGCGTGATCTGGTAGCCGTCGGGGTCGGCGAAGGTGAAGGTGCGCCCGAACGGCCCGTCGACGGGCTGGGACGTGATGGTGACGCCGTCGGCGACCAGGACGTCGTGGATCGCCTGGGGGTTGTCGGCCTGCAGCCAGATCCCGACGCCCTTGCCGAGCGGGGTGGCGTCGAGGTCTGTGCCAGGGACAGCCTCGCGGACAGCGAACGAGGCCGGTGTGGTGGCGAAGACGATCGCGTGCGGCGGGCCGGCCTGGCGGGTGAGGCCGAGGTACTTCTCGTAGAAGGCGCCCGAGGCGGGGAGGTCGCGCACCTGGAGGGAGATGAAGTCGGGGCCGGAAACCGTCATGGTGTTACTCCTTGAGAATGTCAGTTAGCTGACATCCAATCTATGTCAGAATATTGACATGAGTCAAGAGGGATCCAGTATCGACCTGGACACGTCGCTCGGGTACCTGCTCAAGGAGGCCTCGGCAGCGCTTCGGGCCTCCATGGAAGCTGTGCTGCGTCCGCTCGGAATGAACGTCACGCATTACTCCTGCCTGGAACTCCTCGCGCACCGGCCCGGCCTCTCCAACTCCGACCTTGCGCGCGGGGCCTTCGTCAGCCGCCAGTCCATGAACGTGCTGCTGCAGGCCCTTGAGGAGGGGGGCATCGTCACCCGACCCGATCAGGCCGTGACCGGACGAGCACTGCCGACCGCGCTCACGGAGCTGGGCCGCGACCAGCTGACGAAGGCCAGCGCAGCGATCAAGCTGGTCGAGAACCGGATGATCTCGGGCCTGTCAGCTGCAGAGCGCGATCAGCTGCGGAGTCTGCTCTCGCGCTGCGTGAGCTCCCTCGGCGAGACAACCTGACGTTTCGGCCCGCTCCGCTTCGGGTTTCGGACCGCTAGCGGTGCCGGCCCCGCGCGTACACGATGTTCACCAGGACGATGCCGATCCACGCCACCAGCAGTCCCGGGAATCCGGCCGTCCCGCTTGCGATCGCCGTCAGCGGGATGCCGAGCGCGATCGACACGATGGCAAGCGCGAAGGTGGTGCGGTCCGGGCGCTGTTGCGCACCCGGCACCGGCAGCTGCGGGACGGGCGCAGGCGGGAGCGGGTGCGAAACCGGAGCGAGTTCTTGCGAGGCGGGGGCCGACTGGGGCGTTGCGGGTGGCTGTGCCCAGAGTTCGTCGTTCGTGGGTTCGCGGTAGTCAGCGCTGCTCATGAGGGCAAGGCTAGTTGTCAGTGCCACCGGGCGTGCAGGGTCCGTACGGACGAACCCGTCGGCACTGGTCAGTCAGGTGCCGGTGACACCTGGCCTCACTCCTCGTTCGGCGGGGTCCAGCCGTGACGTCCCCCGGTCACGGCGACAATCAGGAGGGCGACGACCCCGAAGGCCGTGTACGGCGGTGCCACCAGTAGGCCAGCCCGGCCTCGATCAGCCCGATCACAGCGACCACCGGCTGCAGGAAGAAGTACGCCTGCATCAGCACCAGCTGCATCACGATCCACACCAGCAACGAAGCACCCGCCAGGTAGCCGGCCAGGATGCCCAGCCGGGGACGCCCCGGAATCAGCACCGGCGGAATGGCAGCAAGGACATGTGGCACCCCGATCAGGCAGATCAGGAGCCAACCCGGCCCCACCCACGTCTGGAAGGGGGTCCGGACCAGCCACTCGGGCGACAATTGCCAGCTGTCGGTCATCAGCCCTACGCCGCCACTGACAGCCTGATAGGCAACGAACAACTCGACGGCAGCCAACGTCCAGGCTTGCCAGGTACGTCGCGTCAGGGCTGGCGCGACGGTGGTGATGGTCATCGGACGGTCTCCTTCTCCACACTCAGCGAATCCATCGGAAGTCCCAAGTCGCGCAGTCGGTTGCAGATCGCATGCACAGCGCTCTGATCGGCAAGCACCCCGGTCAACTCGGTGTGACCATCGGGCAGCTCCACCGACACGAGCGGCTCAAGCCACTCCGCCAGCTCGGCCGACAACCGGCCCGGCACAACCAGCCGCATCCGCATCTGTTCGTTCATCTCACTCCTGCTAGGGACGCGACCAGCCTCCGGCCCGGCGGCCGGGTCGGCATCGATCAAGAGATGGAGAAGGTGGTTGATTCCGGTTCTGCGCGAACCGTCACCAGAGGCCGTAGATGGGGCCGAGGAAGAAGTAGGCGACGAGGCCGATGGTGTTGTTGAAGCCGTGAGCGAGAACGGCTGCCCACAGGCTGCGGTAGCGGAGGCGAAGCCAGGTGAAGAAGAGCGCGTCGATGCAGGTTGTGGCCACACCGATGACGCCCTGCTCGGTGTGCGCCCAGCCGAACAGCAGGGCAGCGAGGATCGCGGCAACGACGGTGGCAACGGCGGATCCGGAACGCCCGCCACCGATCACCTCCCGGAGTCTGGTGAACAGAAGGCCCCGGTACGCCACTTCCTCGCCCACAGCCGCCAGGGTCCAGACGTAGGCGAGCAGAATGGCGAGAACTCCGAGGTTGCCGTGCACAACGGTGAACTGGCTCACGTCCTGCCGCTGCCCGGTCAGGTGCTCCAGGACCGGGATCGTCAGGCCGATGGTGAGGAGCGTCCACACCACGGCGAGACCCAGGATCTCCAGGGGCCACCACCGTCCCGCCTCCGGCTTGACCAGGCCGAATGTGCTCGGCCACTGCCGCCGCACCAGAAGCGAAACGGCGGCCAGTGCAAGCAGGATCAGTGTCGGCACCCACAGGTCGAAGACGACGGTCACGGCGGCAAGAAGGACCTCGACCGCGGCAACGATGCGCCAGGTCGTGGACACGCGCGAAGCGCTGGTGCCCTGATGCTGGACCTGCGCGGCTTCATCGGGAGCGGCAGGTTCGGACGGATGTAGCGCCCCCATGTTCATGTGCGTGCGGCCTCTTCCCGATTCGTGACTCGCTTGGTGAGTCCCTCGAACATGCCGGTGGCCATGATGTGGTCGGCAGGCACCACGAACGCGCGGTAGGCGACGTCCAGCCACGCTGGCTTCACGAACCCGCGATTGCGGATGAGCATCCGGGTGCCTCCGCCGGGCGCCGGCGCGAAGCTGAACGTCCACACCCAATCGAGTTCCGCGCCGAACCTCTCGTCCCATCCCGGCGGCAGATGTGTTCGCGAATGGAGCACCAGCGTCCGCGGTGCTTCGGCGAGTTCGACGATGAACTCCGCCGTTCCCGGTGGACCGTCGGGAATCGAGTCGCCGGGGGTGAGGTTTCGCACGAAACGCGGATCGAGGTGGTCAGCGCTGGGCCCGTTGTCGGGAAACAGCAACCTGTCGACCCATCGCGGGGTGTACCAGCCGGCCCGGTGCCAACCGACCTGCGTCATCCAGGGCCACACCTGCTCCGGCCGTACCGGCAGGGTCGCGGCATGGTTCGTCACAAGGCTCGGGCGACTGATCAGCTCGTCCCCCGGCAGCTCACGGGTGCGTTCTGCGGGGGTCGATCCGGAAACAAGACCGAGTCGGTAGAGGACGGCATAGCCGCCAACCGCTGCGATGGCGGCAATGACACACGGCGCTACGCGCATGACAGGGCTCCCAGTCCCGAATTCCTTCGGCGATTCTCTCACCGGCGAATCGGGCCCGCTGGCAAATCAACCTCCTGATCCATCCATCGATCGATGTCGTCGTTCCGCCACTCGCGGACCCTGAATCCGTCGAGCGAAGGAGACCCATGTACACCTATCTGATGCTGCCCGCGGCCGTCAGGGCCGAGGTGCCCGCCGTGGCCGCAGAGCGCCGGGAACGCAGGCAACGGCGCGCCCACGATCCCGCCAGTCAGCTCTTCCCCACGCCGGGACACCGCGACGGTCACCGCCACTAGCATCGAATCAACCGATCGCGAGGAGCCGGACGTGTACCTGATTGTCGTGAAGTTCGAGACCAAGCCGGACTGGACCGATCGCTGGCTCGACCTGGTCCACGACTTCACCATGGCCACCCGCGCCGAGCCGGGCAACCTGTGGTTCGAGTGGTCGCGCAGCGTCGAAGAACCCCACACCTTCGTCCTGGTGGAGGCGTTCACCGACGACGGCGCCGGGCCGCACGTCAACAGCGACCACTTCACGAAGGCGATGGCAACGATGCCCCAGGGCCTTGCACACACGCCGAAGATCGTGAGTCGTCAGGTGGAAGGGTCGGGCTGGGACGCGATGGGCGAGCTCACCATCGACTGAGGGCCCATGACGGGATTTGCACTCTCGTTGGTCCTTCCGGCAAGTGCGAGGCGAGGATCTTCGATCGAGAGGGCAAATCCCGTCGCCGTGTTGTCCGACAGACAATGGGCACGGCTCGTGAGCGTCAGTTCACCTTGCGTGGGAACAGGATCCACACGTTGAACAGGGCCAGCAGCGCACCGAAGCACCCCATCAGGATGGTCCACACGGCTGCCCACAGCGGCGTGAACGGACCCTGGACAATGGCGGGGTAGCTGCTGGTGAAGTAGATGGCCAGCACCATGGAGATGCCGTTGAAGAACGGCAGGGAGCCTTCCTGGAAGCCCTTCCACCAGTTCATCGAGTAGACCATGAACGCGACACCGACGAAGAGCGCGACACCGACGGCGAGGTCACCGGGCACCACGAGGCTGGGCAGGAAGCCCAGCAGCGGAATGGCGGCAAGGGTCAGGCCCGTCAGGATCGCCGAATAGGCGAAGCTCGGCAACATGAACTTGAGGACGGCGGGCTTCGTCCCGAGCGCGAAGTACTCGGCCCAGACGATGAACGAGCACCACACCGCGAAGTTGTACCCGCCCAACCACAGCGTGAACGGCACGGAGACCAGGACGGTGATGGCGACCGCGAGCCACAGCGGGAGCGTGTTTTTGTATTCTGTTTGTTGGATCTCGGGAGCTTGCGTTGCAGCCATGTCAGTGGCCTTTCTGTGAGTTCAGGGGTTTCACCTGCGATGGGCCGTGAGGTTCGCGAGATCGAGCGGCCCATCGCGAGGTGCAGTGACTACTTCTTGAACGTGACGGCCTTGAAGTCCTCGGTCTGCTTGCGGATGCCGACCTCGGTCGGGAACCGCTCGATGGACGAGGCGCCGTAGAACCCGACGATGCCTTCGGTGTTGTTGAGGATGTACTGGGCGTCCGCCGGGTTGGCGATCGGGCCGCCGTGGCACAGGCACAGGATGTCGGGGTTGACGGTCTTCGCCGCGTCGGCGAGTTCCTGGACCTTCACGGCGGCCTGCTCAAGGGTGAGCGCGGTCTGCGCCCCGATGGTGCCCGAGGTGGTCAGGCCCATGTGCGGGACCAGGATGTCGGCGCCGGCGGCGGCCATGGCCTTGGCCTGGTCGGTGTCGAACACGTACGGCGAGGTGAGCAGGTCCATCTCGTGGGCGAGCCGGATCATGTCGACCTCAGGGCCGTAGCCCATGCCGGTCTCCTCGAGGTTGGCGCGGAACACGCCGTCGATCAGGCCGACCGTGGGGAAGTTCTGGACGCCGGCGAAGCCGATCTCCTTCACCTGCTTGAGGAAGTACCCCATGACCCGGAACGGGTCGGTGCCGTTCACGCCGGCCAGCACCGGGGTGTGCTTGACGACCGGCAGCACCTCGTTGGCCATGTCCATGACGATCGCGTTCGCGTCGCCGTAGGCGAGCAGGCCGGACAGCGATCCGCGTCCGGCCATGCGGAAGCGTCCCGAGTTGTAGATGACCAGCAGGTCGATGCCGCCCGCCTCCGCGGACTTGGCGGTGATGCCGGTGCCGGCGCCGCCGCCGATGATCGGCACCCCTGCGGCGATCTGGGCGCGGAACTTGGAGAGGATCTCCTGGCGATTCATGTGTGCACTACTCCTTCGGTCAGTCGTTGGCGATGTGGTGGTGGAGGGCTTCGGCCATTGCCTTGCCGAAGCCGGGGTCGTTGATGGCCTGGTCGACCTCGTGGACGACGACGCTGCTGCCCGCGAGCCCTTCGCGGAGTGCGGCGAACAGGGCGGCGTCGGCTTCGGCGTCACGGAAGGGCGCGCCGTCGACGTCGATGGCGCTCACTCCCCGCAGGGGGATGAACAGCTCGGTCGGTCCGGTGGCCGCGGCGAGCTTGGCTGCGATCCGCCGTCCGAGTTCCGCCATCTCCTCCGTCGTGGTCCGCATCAGGGTGACGGTGGGGTTGTGGACGAACAGGTTGCGGTCGGCGAACCTGGGCGGGACGGTCTCCATCGGGCCGAAGTTGACCATGTCGAGCGCGCCGAGGCTGACCACCTGCGGGAGGCCCTTGGCGCCGGCGAGCTCGAGCCGGTGCGGCCCGGCCGACAGCACGCCGCCGACCAGGTCGTCGGCCAGTTCGGTGGTGGTCAGGTCGCAGACGCCGGACAGCAGCCCGGATTCGACCAGCTTCTCCATCGCCCGTCCGCCGGTCCCGGTGGCGTGGAAGACCAGCACCTCGTAGCCGAGGTCGGTCAGGGTCTTGCGGGCCTCGTCCGCCGCCGGGGTGGTGACCCCGAACATGGTCACGCCGATCAACGGCTTGTGCTCGCCGGGCGGGGCGGTCAGGCGTGCCTCGTAGGCCTTGGCCATGCCGGCGATGGCCGCGGCAGCGTTGCCCAGCACCAGGGCGGAGATCGAGTTGATCCCCGCGACGTCCACCACGGAGTACGTCAGGGTCGTGTCGACCTCACCGACGTACGGCTTCACGTCCCCGGACGCCATGGTCGACACCAGGAGCTTGGGGAACCCGACCGGCAGGGCCTGCATCGCCGGCGCGGCCACCGAGGACCCGCCGGAACCGCCGACGGCGAGAATCCCCTGGATCCTGCCCGCCGCCGCCAGGTCGCGGGCGACCGCTGCAGCGCCGCGTCCCATCACGGTCATCATCTCGCCGCGGTCACGACGCTCGCGCAGGCCCGCTGCGTCGGCACCAGCTGCGGCGATCACCTCGTCGGAACTCACATCAGCCAGCTGGCTGGTCGAGAACGAGCCCACGTCGATGAAGAGCACCCCGACGCCGAGTTCGCTCAGCCGATCCTTGAGCCAGGTGTACTCCTCGACTTTGGTATCGAGGGTCCCCAGCAGTGCAACTGTGGCCATGAACACTCCTTCGTGTTGGTCTGTCCCTCACGCTATGACCGTCCAAGGGAGCGCGCTGGTCCAATAACGAGGGATTGGACCAGCGAAGCCGCCCGAGTGGATCGATACTCGAGTTGTGCTCGCGACCAGGATCGATGCGGCGGAACTGAGCAGGATGCTCGGCGACTGGAGCGACGGACCGCACGCGCTGCCCGAAACCCTCGCTGCGGCTCTTGTCAGCCTGATCGGGGCGGGGTTCGTCCCGGCCGGCAGCGCTCTGCCCGCCCAACGCGACTGCGCCACAGCGCTCGGTGTCTCCAGGGGAACGGTGGCAGCGGCCTACGGTTCGCTGGAGGCGCGCGGCTACCTCGTCTCCATCCAGGGATCGGGAACCCGGGTGCGTTCGGGTTCCAACCAGGCTCCCGCGCTCGTCGAGGGTCGCCTGTTCTCCTTCACGCACACACCGGTCGACACGATCGACCTCTCCACCGGCGCCCTGCCCGCCTCGCCCGTCACCGGTGAGGTGCTCCGGGAGGGCGTCGAAGAGGAGCTGGCCCCGTACCTGGAGACCGACGGCTACTTCCCGGCAGGGCTTCCCGTCCTGCGCCAGGCGGTTGCCGACCACCTCAGCCGCACCGGCATCCCGACCCAGGCCCAGCAGGTGCTGATCACCTCCGGGTCCCAACAGGCCACGTTCCTGACGATGCGTAGCCTCGTCGGGCAGGGCGACCTGGCCTTGACCGAGGACCCCAGCTACCGCGGTGGCCTCGAGGCGCTGCGAACGGTCGGCGCCCGGATCGAGGGCATCCGCACCACTCGCGACGGACTCGACCTCGACCTGCTCGCACGGGCGCTGGCACGCAAGCCGGCCGTCCTCTACTGCCAGACCGGCATCCACAACCCGACGGGGCAGACGATGCCCAACCGTGCGCGGCCGGAGCTGGCCACGATGATCAACCGCAGCGGGGTCCCGACCGTCGAGGACTGCTGCTCCTTCGACCTCACCGTGAGCGGCCCGCCGGCGACGACGCTGGCGAGACTGGTGGAACCCGACCTGCTGATCAGCCTTGGCACGCTCTCCAAGCTCTTCTGGGGCGGCCTGCGCGTCGGATGGATCAGGGCCTCGCCGACACGGATCCGCACCCTGCTCGAACTCCGGAAGGTGGAGGACCTGGCCACGTCGGTGATCGACCAGCTGCACGCCGTGAGCCTCCTCCGTCGGGCTCCCGACGCGCGACGGCAACGGCAGGCGATGCTCACCGGCCACCTCAAGACCACCGAGGACGCCGTCCACGAGCACTTCCCGCACTGGACCTGGGACCCGATCAAGGGTGGGTCCGGGCTGTGGGTCGACACGCACGGCGACGCACTCGCGCTCGCCGAGACCGCCAAGCGGGTCAAGGTGAAGCTCGCGCCGGGGCCCGGCTTCTCGCCCTACGACGGCCATCGCTCGATGCTGCGCCTTCCGGTCTGGCACGAGCCGGAACTCCTTCGCCAGGCTCTCCAGCTGATCACCGGCAACACCCGGGGGAGCCAGTAGGCAACCGTCCGCGGTGGGCCAATTCGGCCCGATTGGCACAGACCCAGCGCAGACGCCGGACGTACATTGCAGGAACCCTCGCGGCTCGAATCGTTCGCGACGCAGGGGCGGCACTCGCATCAGCTCGATGCCGGTAGGCGATCGGACCTCCTGCGCACTGCCCATCATGCAAAGGAGCACGAATGGCAGTCCACACCACCCAGGCCGGCATCGTCACCGACGTCTTCGACTGGGGCGCTATCAAGTGGGGCGTCACCGGGCAACTGTTCCCGGGCGCTCCCCTCACCGTCGGCGAGGTCGTGATCAACCCGACCATGGGCCACGCCCTCCACACCCATCCGGAGTCGGACGAGGTGCTGTACATCATGGAGGGTGAAGGGCGTCCAGACCGTCGGTGACTCCGGGGAGTTCCCGGTCGGTCCCGGCGACAGCATCTTCATCCCCATGGGCACCCTGCACTCCACGTTCAACACCGGCTGGAAGCAACTGCGGATCCTCGCGATCTACTGCCCCGGCGGCGCAGAGGAAGCCCTTCGAGGGCTGCCGGACTTCGCGCAGCTCGCGCCGGGACAGGCGCCCGTCTGGAGCCCGCGGCTGAACCGTCCGACCGGGTAACGGCGAGGGGTCGTCGCCCTGCGGCGTCGGCCCATCGCTTCGTCATCGTCGGGACGGAACGGAGCCCAGCGGCTCGACCTGGACGGTGCTGGCTGGCCCGCCGCCCGCGCAGGAACGGGCCGGACAGCTGAACCGGTGCGCCCGAGCGGTGGTGCCGAAACCCGTCAGCCCGTCGGTTGATCCACCGCACCGCCGGCCTCGACCCAGGCCTTGAACCCGCCGAGGTTGAAGACCTGCTGGAAGCCGAGTTCCTTGAGCGCCTTCCCACCCAGGGCAGAACGGCCACCGGACGCGCAGTAGACGATCAGCGGACGGTCCTTTCGGAAGTGCGGATCGTGGGAGGCACTCGACGGGTCGGCCCGGAACTCGAGCATCCCGCGCGAGACGTTGATCGCCCCGGCCACCTTGCCTTCGCGTGCGACCTCGGGGGCGTCGCGCACGTCCACGACCAGGACGTCACCGTCAGCGATCAGGCGCTGCGCCACCTCCGGGGTGATCCGCGGTACGACCACATCCGCCGCCTCGATCATCTGCTTGACACTCGTGTCCATCGATCCCATCTCCTTTGATGTGGGCAGCCACCAGGCTCCCTTTTCAGGGTATTCCTTGCACGCGGCGCCCACTCCGGATCCGTTGGCCTGCCCCGGGACCCGGCGGAGCTGGGCCCGTCGGACCCTCGTGCGAATCTCCGCAGAGCGGCCGTTCGGAGCTCGTCCGTCGCCACCATCATCATGAGTTCCGTTGGGTTCCTGCAGCCGCGAGCCGGTAGCGGCAGACGCGGCAGCGGGAGGCCGCCACGCCGCGGGTGATCGGGGTCGTACCCCCGATGAGGCGAACGGCTTGCGGCACGAGGGCCACGCTGAGCGCCAGCGCTGCGATCAGGTTGACGATCTCCATCCCGTCGGGTGTGGCGATCAGGAGCGAACCGGCGAGCAAGGCGCCCGCCTGCCACTTCGGCCAGGCGCCGGACCGCAGGAGACCGATTGCCTGCACAGCGACGCCCAGAGGCAGCAGCACCATTCCCCAGATGAGCACTGCCCACCCCTGCTTGTCGAAGATGGCCATCAGTCCCGGGACCATGGCGGTGAACGTCGTGTCGTCCACCGTGTCCAGGGCACTCATGGTGAGGCACATCGCGCCCTTGTCCGCGGCGAGCAGGCACGCTCCGAGCACCGCCATCGCGCCACCGATCAGACCTGCCCAGGCGCCTCGACCTGCGCGCAGGAGCGACTGGAGATGAATGGCGACGACAACGAGGAGCGCAGTGTTGAGCGTCACCAGAGCATGCGCGAATTGCAGGATCCCGTTCCCGCGCGCCCGCACGATCAGGTCGGCCGGCTCCAGCAACCTGAGGCTCCCAAGGCCCGGGTGCACGGCGAAGGCGAACACGAAGATGGCCGGCATCACGACAAGCGCCGCGGCAGTGCCGATGCGCCGGGCGCGCTCGATAGGATCGGACTGGTTCAGAGTCCGCGGCGTGGCGGACTGGGTTCTGGTGGTCATGGTTCCTCCTGGCGATTCGACCTTTGCTTCCACCATCCGCCGCCCGTAACGGTCTCCGCCACGAGGAACCTCGCCAGTCCCGGACAGGAGGCGCAGATGTGTCCGGTATCCCCCGACGTACGGGCTGTTCGCACGCGTAACAGGCTCCGCGGCGCAGTGCTCGACCTGCTCCGCACACAGTCCTGGGACGACATCACGGTCGCGGACGTCGTGGCTCACGCCCGGTGCTCCCGCTCCACCTTCTACGCCCACTACGACGACCGCGAGGCGCTCCTCAAGGACGCGTTCCTGGGCGCGATGGACATCGTGCCGGCGACCGGAGATGACCACTGTCTCGCGTTCGTCCCCGGCCTGTTCGAACACCTCGCCCATCACCGCGTCCTCGCCGAGCCCTTCCTCGTCCAGGGCCATGCCGGTCCGATGGTGCGGGCGCTTCACGAACGCATCCTCATCCACGTCCGGGAGAGCATCGACGCGACCGCGCCCGACCTGGTGGACGCGCGACGCGCGGAACTCGCGGCCGCCGTGGCAGGTGCCGTGTGGGCCGCCGTGCTCTGGTGGCTCGAGTCCGGCCGTGACGTGGCGCCCGCCGACGCAGCCAGTGCCGTCCTCAAGCTCCTCAGCCCTGGACTTGCCCGTATCGCATCCGCCTAGCCGGATCCGCTGTGGCGGCCGGGGTTGATGAATAGGGTGACGGGGTGATCCCCGTCCTGGCCGAGTTCCTCGACCTGCTCGGACGACAACCCCACGTCGCGGTGCTGACGTCCATCGAGACGGGGGGTGTGGTGACGGCCGAACTGTCCGCTCGCGGCGAGCGCGCGACGCTCGTGGCGAACCCCGCACTGCCGCCGGTCACTCGCACACGCGCCGGGAAGCAGTATGGGGCCTACGTGATTGTCCAGGACGGCTACCCGGACTGGATCAAGGGCGATGACCCGACGGAGTGCGTTGCGCACGTCCTGGGCTGGTTCGACGGTCTTGGGTCTCGCACCCCCGGGCCCGCTCGGGTGGCGGATCTGAGCAGGTTGACCGATGGTGAGGGTGAGCGTCCTGGCGTAGTGGCGGTGATGGCGGAGATCGTGGCCCGTTCGACCCTGCGCGTGGCTGGGGTGGGGCATCTGACGTCACTCGACGGTCGTCATCTGGTCCTTGTCGAGGCAGACGGCGCGGCAATCCGGGTCCTCGACGGCGACGCTTCCTTTTCTGTCGTAGCTCGCACGGTGGGGATCTGCGCGGCAGCCATCCTGGGTTTCGTGGACGGCCTCTCCCTGGAATCGGACGAGTAGTCCGACGGCCCTCATGCCGCCGTGCCTCGGCGGACCTGAAGTTCGAACCGTGTGGTCAGATCGCTCGGACTTCAGCGAGCCGCTTGAGCGCGTAGTCGTCCTCCCAGCAGACTGCGGCCTCCCACGCGGCCGAGGCCTGCGCGGCGGTGTCGAGCGCGATGTCGTCGAGGCCGGCCGCGTTGTGGGGAAGTGCAAGGTCGAGGTCGGGGACGTCAACGTGTGACTCGTCCCAGTCGATCAGTGCGACCTGGTTCGCGGTCATACGGATGTTGCCCGGGTTGGTGGGATTGCCGTGCACAACGCAGGTGGCACGCCCGGCGAGACGTGCCCATGCCGCTCGGCATCGAGCGACGCCCTCCGGCGGCATCGCGCGGAGGTCGATCCGCGTCCCGCTGTCCACGTGCAGCAGGTCAGTCGAGGATCGCCAGCCTGGGCGTTGCGGCCACCCCTGGGTCAGCCGGTGCAGTTCGCGCAGCGTGCTGGCGACGCGACGCCAGTCGGCCGGCGTCTGGGGCGGACCGCCCTCCAGGTAGGTCATCACCACCAGGCCGTCGGCGAACAGCCGGCCGTCCGTCGTCGGGATCGGCACCGGAACGATCAGTCCTTCGCGGTCGAGGTGTTGGAGGAGTTGGGTCTCCCAGGCGAGATCAGCGTCGCTCCGGGTTCCGAGGCGAGCGACCGCGAGGTGCCCGCTGACGCGCACGCTCCACACGTCATTGGCGACTCCGCCAGCGAGCGGTTCGATGCGCGCAGCGTCCTCACCCCACTCGCCAAGTGACTCCCACCCCATTCGCGGCATCCTACGAGCCGCGCACGACCGACGCACTCATCGAAGATCGACCCGGTCGCACCGCGGCATGCGCGTGTGGGGTGTGGGAGATCCGGGCGGGTCGGGCATCAAGGCAGGAGCAGTGGCGGTGCCAGACTGGGGTGATGACGACTCCGTCCTTCCTGAGCGCCCTCACTGGACTGTTCGCCCACCCCGCTGCCGAGAATCCGACAGTGGCGATGGTCGAGGCTGCGTACCGTGCGCTCGGGCTGGATGCGCGTTACCTCACCTGCGACGTGCCGCCGGACGGGTTGGCCGAAGCTGTGCGCGGGGCGAAGGCAATGGGCTGGCTGGGCTTCAACTGCTCGCTGCCGCACAAGGTCGCGGTGATCGATCACCTCGACGAGATCGCCGAATCCGCCCGGCTGATCGGCGCAGTGAACTGCGTGGTGATCCGCGACGGCCGGCTCGTCGGGGAGAACACCGACGGATTGGGCTTCCTGACCTCGCTCACACAGGTTGCCGATCCTCGGGGCGCGCGGGTCGTGCTGCTGGGGGCAGGCGGCGCAGCGCGGGCCATCGCGATCGAGTTGGCGCGCGCGGGTGCGTCCGAGATTCGCATCGTGAACCGGGCCGAGCAGCGGGGACGCGAACTCGCCGCCCACGTAGCGGCGGTCACGCCGGCGCGAGTGAGCTTCGAGCCGTGGGTGGGACCGGTGGTCGTAGGCGAGGCCGATGTGCTGGTCAACGCCACCTCCATCGGGCTGTTCCCCGACAACGCTGTGCCCAACGTCGACTTCGCCACCGTGAACGCGGGGACGGTGGTCGCCGACGTGATCCCCAACCCGCCCCGCACCGGCTTCCTCGCAGCTGCCGCCGAGCGAGGCTGCGACACCATCGACGGACTGGGCATGCTCGTCAACCAGGGAGTGATCGGGATCCGTCTCTGGACGGGCCTCGAGGCCGACACGTCCGTGATGCACCAAGCGTTGTCGAGAATCTTCGGGTAAGCGGTGCCCACCGTGGGAGCGCACGAGCACGAAGGATGAGTCGCTGCGCGGCCGCAGCCGACGGGTGAGCAGCCGGGCTTGGCATGGGGCACCGTTCGTTCCGGCCATCGATGATCACCCTGCCGCTCACATCGATGGGTGATGCCGCTTCACCCGTCCCGCCCTTACGTTCGAACCCACAAGCTGCCGCACCGACGCAGACCTCGAACCAGCGAACCCAGCAAGGTCGCTCGACCCGAATCCGCAGACACCTCATCAGCTTCATCCGTCCTCGGCATCCGCCGGCGGATCGCGCACTCCCGTGAGTAAGGAACAGGTATGTCCACGTCAATGACCCGGACTCGATCATTGAGTCCCTTCTTCATCATCGTCATCTTCGCCTCGGCGATCGTGCTCGTTGTCAACGCCTTGAAGCGTGCAGGCATCGCCCTCGGGCCTGTCACGCAGCTCGCCGCCCCACTCGCACAGCTCCTGGCGATCGGGCTCGTCATGGGCATCTTCGCTGCCACCCCGGCGGTCCGCGGTCGGGTCGGCTCCATCGGTGCCGTTCTGTGCGCGGCGTCGCTGGTGCTTCTGGGCGTGGAGTTCGTCGGCAACCTCGTCTTCCCCTCCCTCCCGCTGGAGATCGCCTTCACCGTCTCGTCGATCTCGTTCCTGCTCGGAACACTGGTCTTCTTCACCGCCTTCTGGAGGGTCGCGGGTTCCCCCAGGTTCGCCATCCTGCTGGCCGTCGCCAGCTCGGTGACGATCGCGCTCCGCAGCGCTTTCCCCGAGGCCGTGCTGCAGAGCGGTCTCGGCGGCCTGACCGGCGCGGTGGCCCTGCATGCCTTCTGGCTCATCCGGTCCCGCCGGACCCAGGCAGCTGACTCACTCGTTGCCAGTTGACGGGCGCAAGCCCCTGCGGAGGGTGCAGACCCAGCCCTGGGTAGCGGAGTAGGCAACGCAAGTTCGCGGATACGCAGCTCGGAGAGACTGACATCGCCCTTCGCTCGCGGCGGGTAACCAGGAGGCGCCAGATCACGCCAGATGCATGGCAAGCCAGCGGTTGCTGCGTTCCATGTAGGACTTCGCTGAGTGGCTGTCCTGGGCAATGGTCTCGAAGGCGTGGGCTGCTCCCGCGACGATGTCCAGGGTGGTATCGACGCCAGCAGCAGCGAGCCGATCGGCGTACTCGCGAGCTTCGGCATAGAACAGTTCGATGTCGCCGACGCCGATCCACGCGGGGGGAAGGCCGCTCAGGTCCGCCCTGCGTGCCGGGGCAGCGTAGTCCGGCACATCGGGTCCGCCAACGGCGTCGCCGAGATATGACCGCCAACCATTGAGGTTCGCGCGGTTATTCCAAGTGAAGTGCCTGACACTGTCAAGCGTCCGATCTGCAGCAGTGCGATCGTCGAGCATTGGGCAGAAGAGCCATTGCGCGACCGGTTGGGGGCCGCCCGCATCATGGATGCGGAGAACCAGACCCCCGGCGAGCCCTCCGCCGGCGCTTTGGCCTCCGACGACGATCTTCGTCGCGTCGACCCCCAACTCACCAGAGTGCTGGAGGATCCATTCCCAGGCAGCGAAGCAGTCGTCCAGCGGGACCGGATAAGGGTGTTCGGGAGCCAGGCGGTAGTTGGTCGAGACGACGACGATGCCATGGTGCTGGGCGGCGGCGGCACATCGGGTGTTGTCCTGGGACAGATCGCCCAACACCATCCCGCCGCCGTGAATCCAGAGCAGCGCCGCTCCCCGGGCCCGCGTGGGGGGTTTGTACACGCGGAGTCTGTTGCCGTTGACGACATGGTCCTCGATCGTGACGTCTGGCATCTTCGCTTGGGGCATCAGGCGAAGAAGCCCGCGCATGATGCGGACGCCGAACATGTTCGACGGGGTCGAGGGCATCATCCTCGTTGCCTCGCGTAGATCTGGGGCAACGTCGCGCAGCGTCAGCCGGTGGCGCAACGGCGTCGTCATGGTGCGACCTTTCAAGCGGTTGGGCGGGTCAGCGGCTGTTCGACGGAGCTGTCCCGTGCGGGTTCCACCGTCGACAAGTATGTCTGTCTCGGTGGGATAACCGGGGCACCCTCGGCGCGAGAGGCGAGCACGGCAGCGATCTCCCAAGGCCAGCGCCACGACGGCCGCTGAGGGTCAGACGTTCCGCGCATGGCGGCATGAGCGGTCGTTCGTGACCTCGCCTAGGCCCCAGCTAGAAGTTGCATGCCGACCATGGCGACGGTGGAGGCCACGATGAGGCCGGCGATCAACTCCCGGTTACTCGTCCACCAGGCTCGGAGGTTGTCAGAGTGTCGGTCTCGCCGTCCGGCGGCCATGCTCAAAGCCCACAGAGCCAAGGTCGCCATCGCCAAGGAAGCGGGCCCTAGCGCGACTACGTCTTCTGCTCGTCGTCGCGTCACGCCGTCAGCCTCGCGACGCACGACAATGTGTCGCATGGACGCCACTAGGCCCGAACTCGGACTGTCCCGCCGCAGGGTGATTACCCTCGCTGCGGCGGCCGCACTGGGCGCGGCCCTGGCGCCGGGCACTTTCCGCCTGCTGCAATCGGGAGTTACCGCATTGCCGCCGGCGACCGCGGCCCCTTCCGGATTCCGGTTTCTCGACTCACCTGAGTTCGGCATCCGGGTAGCGATTCCCGACGACCTCGCACCGGTCCGACCCTGGGACCTCATGCGGGAGGACGAGGCCGGGTACATCCTTCAAGAGTTGGCTCAACGCGCACGGCTGGGGACCGACGAGTGCCTCGACGACCAACTCAACAGCATCGATGTCATCGCCGTGTCCGACGACGGAGCCAGCGTCAACATCATGCGCATCAGCTCTGGTGGGGTACCCACGCCCATGAGCCTCGCCTCGGAGGTTGAGGCGCTCCAGTTGACCGACGTCGAGTTCGGCCATGTAGGAACGGTCTTCGGGCGGGCGACGACCATGCGCGGCACGGTTACGCTGCTCGGCGGCGAACTCACCGTCCCTGGCTACGTGCTGTGGACCCGGAACAACCGTGGAGTCTTCAGCATCCAGGTCACGGCCGAGAGCGAGGAGGTGGCCCAGGCCCTCTACGGCATCGTGTTGCGGACGCTGCAGCCGATCCCCACGGCCCCGCCGCGGTCCTGACCTCAGATCGACGTGGAGGCGTCGGTAACCAGCCCGGTCGCTACCGCACGATCCGGCCGAGGTGCGGCATGAGCGTGCGACTTTGCCGGATCGCAGTGTTCGCGTCTCGTCGACGAATAGCGTTCGCTCATGGACGTCTCGAGCCTGCTTGCTCTGCACACTGGTCGCTCAGCTGGATGGAAGTACGCCCATCGGGTGCGTGAACTCGGGCGACTGCAGGTGGCCAGCGGCCGGCTTGAGGCTAGTGATCCCTTCGTCAATCTCGGCATGGGGCTAGAAGTTGCCATTCCCGCCGGTTCATATCCGGCGTTGGTGACGGTCGCCGATGTCAGCGATGGGCAGGACGGGAGCCATCTGCGCGAAAGCTACCTCAGCATCGTCATCGCCGAGGGTGTTCCCGCCCGCGTCGAGTACCTGGCGCCGGACGGGGCCGAGCCCTTGTCCGACCCGGATGCCTTCTACGGGGTTGCTGTTGACGCTGGCACGGTGGCGTTTGCCGATGCCGAAGCAGTCGCCAGGTGTATGCCGCCAGGCGACTGGTACCAGGATGTGTTCGACAACGGTCACGACGACTCGTGGTTCGCACTCATGGACTCACCGACGCACTTCGCCGAGGGCTGCGCCAACATCGTGCTGCCCGCCGCGACTGCAGGCGAGAACGTGGTCTTGTCGCACTCCGGGTGGGGCGACGGGCTCTACCCCGTGCTTGGCGTCTACGACTCGGCGGGTCGGCTCCTTGCAGTTCATATCGACTTGCTCGTCGAGGAACCTGAGGACGGCCACCCCGGGGCGCCTGTCGAGTCCGCAGCCGTCAGCGAGCCACAGGTCGAGGCCGGCTTCTGGAGGCGACTCTTGGGTCCGAGGAAGTAGAACGAATCCACGATCGGCGGCAAAGTAGTGCGTTTGCCCAGCGGGCGAGCATGTCGATTCACCGTAGCTGGCGTCCTTGGCGTTTGATCGAGTCCCTGCGCCACGCGATCGGCATGGCCCGGCTGGGTACATTCGGCGCATGTCCATCAGACTCGACAACGTCGGCATCGCCGTCCGCGACATCGAAGCAACGATCTCCTTCTTCACCGACCTCGGTCTCACTGTCGTCGGTCGCGACACAGTCAGCGGCGAGTGGGCAGACACTGCCGTGGGCCTCGACGGTAACCACGCCAAGATCGCGGTACTCCAGACACCAGACGGTCAGGGTCGCCTTGAGTTCTTCGAGTACATCCACCCCGCGGCCATCGAGACAGAACCCACTCGTCCCAACGAGATCGGGATGCATCGGGTCGCCTTCTCGGTCGACGACATCGACGCTGCGCTTGAGATCGCCGCGAGGCACGGTTGCCATCCGCTTCGCGGCGTCGCGACCTATGAGGACGTCTACAAGCTCACCTACCTCCGTGGTCCCAGCGGCATCCTCGTGATGTTCGCCGAGGAGCTCAAGAAGAACTCATGACCGATTGGTGACCTAACTAGTTCCACGCGCGACCAGCGAGGTGCCCGACCGTACGGGCCTCGAAGAGAATTCACGCTTCAAGAGACCAGATCCGGTTGCGGCAAAGTAGTGCGTTTCGGATCGGGCGCTCGGCGACGCGTGGGATTCTGCTCACGTGTCAACGCGGCAAGCGACGCAGCTCGTGCGCTCGGCTCTGCACGAGGTTGGACTCGCGCTGGCGGCAAGCACGAACCCCATCGTGCAACGCACTCACGAAGTGGTGCGCGAGCTGTTGGACGCCGGCGAGCCTGGTGTTGCGCTGGAGATCCTGGTGAGCAACCTGTACGAGGACGACATCACCGTCCTACCCAGCACGAAGAACAGCTTGCTCGATGCCGCCGAACTGACTCATACATCGGTGGAGCACATCGAGGCACTGACAACCCACCCGGGCACCAGCGCGTCGGAGTGGGAGTTCCCTGATCGATGGTGGCTCGGCTGGCGCGGGAGCGTGATCCGAGACGTGGCCGCCACCGATGAAAGCGCAACAGCGGCCATCGGGACGTCCGGCCGACTCACCGTTGTCGGCGCGGTGCTGCTGGCGGCCAGCGCCGGAGCACAGGCCGGGGAGCCCGTCGGCCCCAGCCAAGCACTCAGTCAGGTTGCCGATCGAGTCGTCCTCAGCGCGGTCGTGTTCAAGTCCGGTCACCTGCGCGTCATTGTCGACACCGGCACCATGATCAACGTGCCCCCCGATCCGAACCGAACTAGCTGGTCGGCCACCACCGACAGTGGGCGCGTGATCAACTCGGTTGCAGGCGGCGGAATCACCTTTCAGTAGCTATCGGACTGAACAACCTGAATTCTCCGCCTGCTGATGGTCAATCCCGTCGCGGCAAGAGCGGATGTTCGTTTGATTAGTCGTCCGCCGCCATGAAGCCTCTCTGAAGCTCGGGCTATTCACCCGTCATGCCGAGCGCCTCTGCGAGGTTGGCGTCGACGATGATTCGGGGGCCGTCGTCGTCGCGGCTGGTGATCTGCTCCCACTGTCCGTCCCTGACCCAGAACACGTGTGGGCTGAGGGGGCCTGCTCCGTCGTCGTACCCAGCCATTGCGAACCCGAAGAGGTTCTGAAGAGCTAGTGCCGCCTCGGGGCCGTCGACGACCCGGAATGCGACCTGATGCCGAAAAGGCATCGCCACGAGGATGCCTCGACCGACGTCGGTTTGTGCAACGAAAGACAACAGCTCGGGCAAGAACATGGACATAGATGCGGTGTAGACGCTATCGCCGATGAGGACGTCGAAATGGCCGCCGTCCCCGCGTCCAACAACCTGGTGCTCACGCTTCTCAGTTCGCATCATGTGCCAAAGGTTCGCCCGTCCCACCGCCCTCCACTCGTCGAGGTCGCCACGAGCGGCCAGGTCGCTCTCATGGGGAGTGATCACCGCATCGGGGAAGTCCAGGACGAGCACTTGGCGCAGATCGCCCGCCAGCGTCGGCGCGGTAGGGAACCACGACAGATCCGGAATCGCGGCGCCCTCGGCCAGACGCAGCACCAACTGGGCACGCAACTCGGCGTCGGACAAACTCTGCACAGAGGGATTCGGGGTAGCGAGCCGACTGACGTGCTCGCCGACCAGCCCGGTCCACTTACGATCCGGGGCGTCGGCAACCAGGACCGCCAGGTTCCATAGACCGAAGATGCCGCCGTCAGCATCGACGACATGGTCGGAGTGGACCGTCACCTCACGGCCAACACGTGCCCACGCAACCCGCACCAGCTCCCTCAGTCGCTGCGCTTGAGCCAGGCTCAGCGGCAACTCGGGGTCACGAGCCGTGCTGGAATCATCTTTGGTCCTGAACCACCCCATGGCAGCGGAGCCTAGTGGCGCGACCGACCCAGCGTGGCCGAGTCGTAGTAGTGCCATGCAGGCACAGCACCGGGGTCTCCTTTCATCATCCATGACCCCAGACCAACCCGCTGTGGATATGTCGTCTGTTCGGGCCCAGCTTGGCGCCGCGCGATCTGCGGCATGTGCGGATGTGGGGACCCGAGTGACCTCAACAGCCCGAGTGACCTCAACAGCATGAGAGCATCCATGCCGTGGCAAGTTGGGTCTACTGCGCGGTTGCGATGGTGTTTCTCTTCATCACCGTCGCTCGCGAGACCGATACTGTTCCGGCGAGCGGACCACGGATCGCATTGATGCTGATCCCTGCCGCTGGCGCGATGATGCTCGGGTTGTCCGCCACCGGCATGTCGCCGTCACCAATCGCTGCCGGTACCTTCGCCCTCGCCTGGACGATCCTCAGCGGGTTTCACCCGGGCCGAGTGTGGCGTGCCAAAGGGGCGTTGGGACGCCGTCGTGCCTTCGGTGCACTCTGGACCGCGATCGCGGCCTGGCTCGCCGTCTTGATGCTGGCGACCGTCTGATCGCGGTATATCAGGACATTGGATATCGGGGCCCGAGGAGCGTCAGGTTGAGGCCCCATCGCCAGAAGGCTCAGGTGCCTGCAGCCGTTCCGAGACTTGGCTCGGGGGAAAGCTGGCGAAGCACATGAGGGTGCTGGGCAACCACAGCATGTACACGAGCCGTCCATCATCACGGGGTCGATCAGCGGTCAGCATGCTGAGGCCCGAATCCATAACCTCCCACCCGTTCTCGGTGAGCCCGATCTGGAGGTCACCGTCCACCTGCAGCTCAGAAAGCCCATCGAACTCGAGGGTCCACTTCATGTCGCCGTTGATGACGAGCGACAGCGTGAGAGTGCAGGGAGGAACGATCACCAGCGACGCCAGATCGATGGCGTTCGTATCGTCACCAGCCCAGCGTTCACCGTCGGCCAGCAGCCATCCGGACGAGCTGCCGGTGACCCACTGGCCGGGGAACCAACGGCTGTCCGGCCGTCTACCTTTGTGCCATCGCATGGTGTGATCTCTCTTGCTTCAACGGTCACCACGCCCGGGCAACCCGCCAGTCTCCACCCCCCGCCAAAGTGGGTCAATAGCTCTTCGGATCAGCTTCCCGGAACCGCGCGCACGCGGCAGATCAGGGCGTTTCACTCGTGACCTGAACGACAGGCGACACTGGTCGCGTGATCCAGATTGCTCAAGCAGGCAACACAGTCGTTCCCGCCATTCTCGCCCTGGAGGAGTTGGGCATGGTCGTCGATGTACAGGCAGACCGGGTCGTAGCTTCGTCGTGTGCGGTTCAGTTCATCGCCGACGACCCGGTCGCGGTTCTGGGGCTGGTGAGACTCGTCGAGCTGCGGGGAGCCGACTGGATGGCGAAAGACGAAGACATCGCGGCGACGTTCGAGCGGTTCCCGAACCTTTAGGCGGGCACGTCCCATCGGCGGCAGAGTCGGATGTTCGGACGACCCGCCGTCCGCGACGGCTTATCGTGTCCTGCTACGTGGTGGGGCCGGTGGGCCGGCGCTTTGGGCGATCGGGAAGTGTTCATCGGGATGGACCTCTTTGTTTCCCTTACTCGGCACCGTGGGGAAATGGGCGGCGATAACCTTCGTTTCGGGTCCCTGCTGGGTTGCTTATCTGAGAAGAGTTCGGGAATGGTCCGCATTTGGCCGGCTTCAGGCTTGATTTCAGTACTTGCGTTGTCGTCGGCTCTGGCAGGTTTGCCCGACCTGGTTGCTTCCGCCGCTCCGGCGCCGTCTGTGGCGGTCGCCTGCGGGGTGGGGGTGCCCGGCGACGTCGATGGCAACGGTGTGGGTGATCTTGTGATCGAGGCAGCGAGATACTCCCCGATGGCGTCCCAGTTTGATGTCATCAGGTATCCGGACGGCCAGCGGACCTCGATCGATGTGGCCCAGATGGACACTTCACGGGAGTACTCGCCTGTGCTCGAAGCCGCCGCTGTTGGCGACCTTGACGGGGATGGGTGTGCCGAGATCGTGTTCGGTGGTGACGTCCCGGACCCGAACCACGCGCCGCTCAACTCCTACCGCTACCAACCCCGGCTCTACATCGTGCCGGGCTCCCCCGAAGGACCCCGGGTGGCGAAAGCGATCCGGATTGATCTTCCCGGGGGTGGGGTTCGGAAGGTAGCGCTGCTACCGGCTGAGCGCCAGATCGCGGTGACCACCGCCACCGAAGGCAACAGTTCACTGGTGATCCACACCCTTACTGCCGGCTTGACGGCTGGCACCAGCGTCGAGCTGACAGCTACGAGCCTAGGCATCAGGACCGCCGCACAACGACAGGACTTCGGCTGGGCGCTCGCTGCCGCGGGCCACACGATCGTGGTCGGCAGCCCTGCCGAGAAGTCGGGCGTCAACTTCGATGCGGGGGCGGTGTACATCTTCTCCACACCTTCCATGAAGAAGATCCGGCTCACCCAGAAGAGCAAAGGGATGCCGAAGGCATCGCCCTACGGTCAACGTTTCGGATCCTCGGTGGCTTATCTCGACGGTCGGCTGGTAATCGGCGCCTCCCATGCCGACATCGGCAACAGGCACGACAACGGCCGGGTGAACCTGATCCGCTGGAGCGAGGCCAGCCGGACCTACAAGGTGGTGCGAAGCTTCAACCAGACCACCAAGGGTGTGCCTGGCAAGGCTGAGAACCTGGACCTCTTCGGGGACGCGGTCCTGATCACCCGTGGCCTCACGGGTGTCGCCAGCTACGACGTCGTGGTAGCAGCACGGCTCGACAAGATCGGGAAGACCCGGTTCGCCGGGTCGGTCACGCTGACCAACTTCGACACGGGCGGTTATCGCCTCATCACCCAGAACTCGCCGGGCGTTCCGGGATCGGTCGGGATCGACCACCAGTTCGGCACATTCATCGGTCGCCGTCACCTCGACGCGACCTCCGACGCGCTCCTGGCCGTGGCGTTCGAGAAGGACCCGGACTGCCCGGAGGCTCGCCAACTCTTCCAGACCTCAGGCGGCTCCATCCGGACCAGCACGTGGAGCATCATCTCGGCGAAGAGTCCAACAATCGGCTGCTCAAGTCGGTCGGGCTACCAAATCGCCGGATAGGTAGACCGGGCTCCACCCAATCTGCCCCGTCCAGCGGCAACCGCCATCGTTGCCGCGGCATGAGCGAGCGCTCATTCCGCCCTTCGTGGCGTTCGAGGAGTCGATTGCGGGCTCCGTGGTTAGCAACGTGTGGCGAACAGCACGTGGAGAGAGCCAGAGGCTCGTTGAGATTCCTGGGCATCGGTCGGGCGTTGTAGCCCGTGGGCCCGCCAAGGCCTGCTGGAAGCGGCCTCGCAAGCTATCCCTCAAGGAGGTAGCTGCCAGCTCGCAACGGACTGCCGGCGCCCCCCCGGTGGTCGGCATGAGTTGCGCCCCCAAAGCTTGGCGGAACCGTGGGGGAGACCGAAGGAAGAACTTACCGGGGGCACCCGATGGGGACCAGACCCCTCTCGGGTGACCGGATTGAGGCTGACGGACGCGTCAGTCGGCAGGATGCAGTCCCCGACGAGCGTGCGCACGTCGGGATGCGCGAGTGGATTCCCGAGCGCGCTCCAGCGGAGCGAACCACGCCTCTCCGCATAGAGGATGTCGTTGGTCGTCACCGATTCGAACAGGCACGCGCACTCAGACCCCTGAACGCGAGATCGGGCTGAGATCGGACCGTCCGGTGGGTTCACTGGCGCCCGGCCCTGTTCGCGCACGTCCGCCGATGACGGCCGATGACCGCCGACCGAGCCTGAGAATTGAGACTAAGCCCCTCCACAAGCGAGAAACGCCCCTCCCGAGGAACCCTCGGGAGGGGCGTTTCCCCTTGTCATGGCGGAGGCGGCGAGATTTGAACTCGCGATGGGGTTGAAGCCCCAAACCCGCTTAGCAGGCGGGCGCCATAGACCGGACTAGGCGACACCTCCAAGACCGCAGGTCAGCCTACAAGCCAGCGCTCGGCGTCGGCAAAATGGGCGCGAATCGGGCAGTTTGACTGCCGCCGGTAACCTTGATCTGGCTCTCCGACTGTAGTAAGGACCACTCACCGTGACCGATGCCCCCTCCGCGCCCGACAACTCGGGCGCCCGCCGCGTCGCGGACCCCGAAAGCCCGACCGAAGGAGGGGCAGCCAGACGCGCCTCCGGCCGCGGCAGCTTCGGTGGTTCGCTCGGCTGGACAGCACTCGGCACCATCATTCCCGGGCTCGGCCTGTGGAAGGCTGGACGCCGGATCGCCGGCGGCATCGTCCTTGGAATCTTCGTCATCGTCTTCGGCGGCCTGACCGTCCTCCTGCTGACCAACCGCAAGATGGTGGAGAACGCCGTTGTCGCACAAGGGGTCCTGCAGGGCCTCGCCATCGCCCTCGCCGTTGTGGCGGTGCTCTGGGTCGCGGTGATCGGCTTCAGCCATCTCGCCCTGCGTCCCTCCCGTCCCAGCGTCGGTCAGCGGGCAGCGGGCGCTGCCGTCGTCGGACTGCTGTCCTTCCTCGTTGCGGCTCCCATGGCCGTCGGCGCGAACCTTGCCTGGACCACCGGCACCACGCTCGACACGATCATCGGCGGCGACGAAGCCCCCAACTCGACCCAGCCCACGATCGACCCGATCGACCCGTGGAAGAACAAGGACCGGCTCAACTTCCTGATCCTCGGCGGCGACTCCGGCACCGGCCGTTCCTCCGCCGAAGGTGACCGCACCGACACGGTGATCGTCGCGTCGATCGACACCCACACCGGAGCGACCACCCTCTTCACGCTGCCGCGCAACACCGAGAAGATGCCGTTCCCGCCCGATTCGCCGCTGCACAAGTACTACCCGAACGGCTTCACCTCGGGCAGCACCGACCTCTACACGCGGTCCCAGTTCCTGCTGAACGCGATGTACCGGGTGGTCCCGACCAAGGTGCCCCACGATGTGCTCGGCAAGACGAAGGACTTCGGCGCCAGCGTCCTGAAGGTGTCCGTCGGTTACGCCCTCGGCCTCAAGATCGACTACTTCGTCAAGGTCAACATGGACGGGTTCAAGGACTTCGTCAACGCCATCGGCGGCATCACGGTGAACGTGAACTACCGCATCCCGATCGGTGGCCAGACCGACGCCAACATCAAGCCCGACGGCTACATCGAGCCCGGACCGAACCAGCACCTCATGGGCGGCAGGGCACTCTGGTACGCCCGCGGCCGCTACCACCTGGACGACTACAAGCGCATGGAACGCCAGCGTTGCGTGATCAACGCCGTGGTGCAGCAGACCACGCCCGCGACGGTCCTCGCCAACTTCCAGGCCATCGCTGCGGCAGGCCAGAACACGATCACCACTGACGTGCCGCGCACCCTGCTGTCCGACCTGCGTCGACCTCGGCGTCAAGGTGAAGGGCACCCCGCTCCGCAGCGTCGTGTTCACCCCTGGCGACGCCGGCTTCCAGTCCTACGACCCGAACTGGCCTGCCGTGCGCAAGCGCGTCCAGAAGGCACTCAAGGAGACCGCCTCCGGCGTCGACGCCTCGCCGACCCCGTCTGCGAGCGCCACTCCGTCCGGCAGCGCGACGGCCACCCCCACCCCGACCAAGTCGTCCACGGCCAAGGCCAAGAGCGAGGACCTCGCCGACACCTGCGGGTACCACCCGGAGAAGCCGTAACAGCTGGAGCGATGATCGAGCCTGTCGAGTTCTCGGCAGGCTCGATCTGCGTTCAGGCCCAGGGCTGGGAGTAGCCGCGGTTCACGTCGAGGCGGGTGGCGATGTCCTTGCCGAGCGCGTCCAGGTCGGCGACGCCACCACGGGCGACGACGAGCTGGAGCCGGGTGCCGTCCTTGCGGTGCAGCGTGATGCCACGGTCACCGCGGGTGACCCGGCCGACCTCGGACCACGTGCCGTTCTCCGGACGACCCGGGCCGGCCAGCCAGTAGCCGTCCTCGTCCAGCACGACCTCCACCTTCATCGAGCGGGCGAGCAGCCAGGCCGCGACGAACAGCGCGAGGCCGAGCACGACACCCACCACGCCGGCAGCGGTGAGCGCCACCTGGCGGTCGAGCAGGTCGGCCATCATCAGCAGCACGACACCCACCAGCACGAGGAGCGCGGCGAGCCCCAGGGCGCGCAGCGATGGCCGCTGCCTCACCTGGTGCCTCGTGACGTCCATGGTCCCCCTGTTGTGGGTCTGCGCGGCGAGGGTGGGATTCGAACCCACGGAGCCTTTCAGCTCGGCCGCTTTCAAGGCGGCTGCACTAGTCCACTATGCGACCTCGCCAGGTCGGTTCATCTTACTGCAGAGCCGCCGTGACAAGCTGAATCCATGCGTATTGTCACCGTCACCGCGCCCGGTGGGCCCGAGAACCTGACCATCAGCGAAGCTCCCCGGCCGGTGGCCGGGCCGGGCGAGGTGGTCATCAGCGTCCGGGCGGCCGGGGTCAACCGCGCCGACCTGCTGCAGCGGCAGGGCCACTACCCGCCGCCTCCGGGCATCAGCGACGTGATCGGCCTGGAGGTCTCCGGGACCATCGAGTCGGTCGGCGACGACGTCACCGGCTGGACGGTCGGCGACGAGTGCGTCGCCCTGCTCGCCGGCGGCGGCTACGCCGAACTGGTCGAGCGTGCCGGCCGGTCAGGTCGTCGCCGCCGCCCGCCGGGGTCGACCTGGTCAGCGCAGCCGGGCTGATCGAGGTGGCGGCCACCGTCCTCTCGAACTTCGACCACGTGCACCTCGGCGAGGGTGAGACTGTGCTGATCCACGGCGGCGCCGGCGGCATCGGCACCTTCGCCATCCAGTACGCCAAGGCCATCGGTGCCCGCGTCCTCACCACGGCCGGCTCGGCCGACAAGCTCGACCTCTGCCGCCAGCTCGGCGCCGACGTGGCCATCGACTACCACGACGACTGGGCGGACGCGGTCGAGGACGGCCACCGAAGGCAAGGGCGTCGACGTGATCCTCGACGTGATCGGGGCCAAGTACCTCGAGGCCAACGTCGCAGCGCTGGCCACCGACGGACGCCTGGTCGTGATCGGCATGCAGGGCGGACGCAAGGGCACCCTCGACCTGGGCCAGCTGCTCGGACCAAGCGCGGCACCGTCACCGCGACCAGCCTGCGCGGCCGTCCGGCCGACCAGAAGGCGGCGCATCTGCGCAGCAGTGCGCCGAGCGGGTCTGGCCGCTGATCGAAGTCCGGCCAGATCAGGCTGGCCCCGGAGACCCGCTTCCCGCTCGAGCAGGTCGCCGAGGCCCACCGCCACCTCGAATCCGGCGAGCACACCGGCAAGGTGATCCTGACGCTCTAGGCGTTGTGGAGTCGGTCGTCGCCGAGACTGGCGGCGGCCCTTCGTGACGCTTCGTTCGCTCCGCTCACGAAACTCCTCAGGGACCGTGTGAGGACATCGCTCCGCTCACGAAGCTCCTCAGGGACCGTTTCAGGTGCGCCAGGTGCGCCAGAGGCGGGCGTACTCGCCGTTCTTGGCGATCAGTTCGGTGTGGGAGCCGAGCTCTGCGATGCGGCCGTCGATCACCACGGCGATCCGGTCGGCGTCGTGGGCGGTGTGCAGCCGGTGCGCGATCGCGATCACCGTGCGGTCCTGCATCAGGGCGGCCATCGAGCCCTCCAGGTGACGCGCGGTGCGCGGGTCGATCAGCGACGTGGCCTCGTCCAGCACGAGGGTGTGCGGGTCGGCCAGCACCAGTCGTGCCAGCGCCACCTGCTGTGCCTGTGCCGGGGTCAGGTGCACCCGGCCGTGGCCCAGCACCGTGTCCAGTCCCTGCGGCAGCCGCTCCACCCAGTCGAGGGCGTCGACGGTCCGCAGCGCATCGATGACCGCTGCGTCGACCTCGTCGCCCTCCAGCTGCCGGTCGCGGGCCAGCACGATGTTGTCGCGCACCGTGCCGACGAAGACGTGGTGCTCCTGCGTGACCAGGGCCACCTCGGTGCGCAGCACGTCCAGCGGCAGCTCCATCACGTCCACCCCGCCGATGTCGACCTCGCCGGTGCGCGGACCGTTGATGCCGGCCAGCAACCGTCCGAGCGTCGACTTGCCCGAACCGGACGGTCCGACGATCGCCAGCCGCTCCCCCGGACGCAGGTCGAGGTCGATGCCGTGCAGCACGTCCGTGCCCGGCCGGTAGGCGAACCTGCAGGTCGGAGCCGACCACGTCGGTGCCCTCCGGCAGGTCCTCGCCGGCCGTCCGGTCCTCCGGCACCTCGGCGACACCCAGCAGCCGGGTGGTCGCTGCCAGCCCCACCTGCAGGGTGTCGAACACCTGGATCAGGCGGTCCATCGGCTCCACGAGGCCCTGCACGTAGATCGCTGCCGTGGTGATCTGGCCCAGCGTCACCCAGCCGTTCGCGTAGCCGACGGTGCCGAGCAGCACCACGCCGACCAGCGGCAGCTGGTAGGACACGTCGAGGAAGATGAAGAACAGGTTCCGCAGCGTCATCGTGTAGCGCTCGGCCTGGTTCGACTCCTCGATGTCGGCCTCGCCGATGGCGATGCGTTGCGCACCGAGCCCGAGCGCCTCCACCGTCCGCGCACCCTCCACCGTCTCGGTGGTCGTCGAGTTGATCTGGGAGTAGGTGCCCGACTCGGTGATGTAGCCGGCGCCTGCGTGCTTCAGGTAGTGCCGGGTGGCGAGCCACAACACGATCAGCGAACCCACGACGGTGAGGCTCAGGAACGGTGAGTTGAGCAGCAGCGCCACCAGGCTGGCCACCACGAGCACCAGCGACATCACCAGCTGCGGGAACGCCCAGCGCACCGACTGGCTCATCTTCGACACGTCGGACGTGATCCGCGTGAGCAGGTCGCCACTGGACGCCGACTCGACCCGGCCCAGCGGCAGCCGGAGCACGATGCCGACGATCTCCTCGCGCGCAGCGGCCAGCAGGTCGTAGCCGAGCACCGCGGACGCGCGCCGGGCGGCGAACACCAGGACGGACTGCACCAGCACGACGACGATCAGGCCGATGACGATCGAGTCGACGGCCGTCACGCTCGCCGCTCCGCCGGTGACCTGGTCGATCAACTCGCCCAGCATGCGGGGAACGATGAGCCCGGCCATGGCAGCGGCGAGGTTCGTGACGACGGCGACGGTGAGCATCACCTTGCGCGTGCCCAGCAACCGCTTGACGAAGGTCCAGGCCGCAGCATTCCCGGCGACGGGGAGTCCACGCTCGGGGTTCCGGGACGCGGCGTAGAACACCCGGGCCCGCTCCGCGCGCAGCCGGTGCCGTTCGGCGAGCGTGCGGAACCGCTCGCCGATCGGCTGGCCGGGGCGCACCCGCAGGCCCTCGGGGATGCCGGGGGCCGGGTCGGTTGCTGCCCAGGTGTCGGCGCGCCCTTCGTCAGGCTCAGGGACCATGTGGTGGCCGAGCTTCACGAAGCCCTCGGACTCTTCGACGGCTTCGGGCGATGACTTCGAGCTCACTCGTCCTCCTCCATGCCACGGCCGACCACGGCGCGGTACGCCGGGTTGGCCAACAGGTCGACGTGGGTGCCGCGGGCGGCCTCCCGCCCGTCCACCAGCAGGACCACCTCGTCGGCGTAGTGCAGCACCAGCGGCGAAGCGGTCATCACGACCGTCGTCCGTCCGCGCCGCTGCTCGGCCAGGCGCTCGGCGATCAGGGCCTCGGTGTGAGCGTCCACGGCGGAGGTCGGCTCCACCAGCACCAGCACGTCGGGATCGTGCAGCAACGCCCGCGCCAGCACCACGCGCTGCCGCTGCCCGCCGGACAGGCCTCGTCCGAGCTCGTCGATCCGGCCCTGCCAGCCGCCGGGAAGCCCGGCGTACACATCCTCGGCGGCCGCTGCGTGCAGCACGGCTTCCGCCTGCTCCCTGG
Organism: uncultured Actinomycetota bacterium; assembly: GCA_963773595.1. Classification (GTDB taxonomy): domain Bacteria; phylum Actinomycetota; class Actinomycetes; order Propionibacteriales; family Propionibacteriaceae; genus Propionicimonas. The sequence continues at coordinate 55,764 of CAVZBQ010000004.1, read as the reverse complement.
TGTGCGTCCCCCACGGGTCGACGGCCTGCTGCAGGGTGCCGGCGAACAGCTGGCTGCCGGTGTCGCTCACCACGACGCTGCTCCGCAGTGCGGCGAGGGTGAACCGGCTGTAGTCGACGCCGTCGGCCGTGACGCCCCAGTCGCCGGCCCCGAGGGCGACGTCCGAGGCGGCGATGGCAGCCCGACGGACCTCCTTCTCCGCCTGGGCGCGGCGCGCGGCGCGTCCGGTCAGTTCGGAGTCGTCCGGGACCCTCCTCGTGCAGCTGCTGGGCGGGCAGGTAGCGGCCGAGACGGTCGGCGAGGGCTGCGGAGTCCTCGGGGACGGCGCTGACGACGGCGGTGTAGCGGCCCGGCTCGACGACGACGCCGCTGGCCGCGTCCACCAGCCGCGGCCGCGGCGGGACCTCGGCCGGCCCCTGGCTGAACGGCACCTCGGGGTCGAACAGGGCGATCGTCTTGCGCGCGGACACCAGGCCCTGCACCCACTTCTGGGCGAACTCGAAGAAGGTCTGCATCGGCCACACCATGAACACCGCGTAGCCGACGAAGGACACCAGCTGGCCCACGCTGAGGCGTCCCTCGATCAGCTCGTGGGAGCCCAGCCAGACCAGGGTGACCAGCAGCATCCCGGACAGCAGCACGCTGATCGTCTCCGTCACCGCCTGCCAGGTGCCGGTCGCCACGCCGAGCCGCCGGACGCGCTGCGACTGGGTGACGTAGTTGTTGCCGAAGGTCCGCTCGCCGCCGATGCCGCGCAGGATGCGCAGTCCGGAGACGATGTCGGTGGCCATCGAGGTGAGCTCGCCGGTCTGGGTGCGCTCGGCGGTCTGGGCCGTGTTCAGCGGACGCAGCACCGGCGAAGAGGCAGCCACCAGCAGCGGCGCGGCGATCACCACGACCCAGCCCAGCGGCGGCGAGGTGCTGAACATCAGGCCGCAGACCACGACGAAGGCTGCGAACGCCCCGACGGCGCGGGACAGCACCTCGAGGGTCTGGCCGAAGGTGTTCGAGTCCGAGGAGGAGATGCTGAGCACCTCACCCGTCGGCAGTCGCCGACTCAGCACGTGTCCGAGCTGGACGGCCTTGCGGGTGACCAGTTTCATGGTGCCGTACATCGCGATCAGCCAGGCGCGGACGACCAGCGTGTGCTGGGCGATGCCCGCGGCAGCGCCGATCAGGATGACAACGGTCAGCAGTCCCGTCCAGCCAAGGCTGGCCCAGAGGTCGCCGCGCAGGATGCCGTCGTCGATGGCCCGTCCCAGCAGGAGCGGGCTGAGCGCGCCCGGCATGAACCACAGCAGGCTTGCGACCGACATGGCCACGACCACGTCCCATTGCACCCGGAGCAGCCAGAACAGGAACCTGCTCGGGCTACGGGTGTCAGGGCGTGACGTCTCTGCCGGGGTATAGGCGTCGACGTGTGGCGGGAAGTCATGCATAGCCGACAAACATTACGCGCACAGGGCCGCCTTGTCAGGCCGCAAGAATTCGGAGTGCGGGTGGCGCCTAGAATCGGGCCACCAGCCAGTGAGGGAGCCGTCAGTGCGGATCGACTTCGCCCCGTCCGCCCAGTCCAGCGTCGGTATCGAGTGGGAGTTGGCCCTCGTCGACCTGGCCAGCGGCGAACTGGTTCCCGCGGCCGAGCCGCTGCTCGAGGCCTGCGGCGGCGGGGAGGACCAGCCGATCCGCAAGGAATACCTGCAGAACATGATCGAGCTGGTCTCCGGCGTGCACACCCGTGTCGCGGACGCCGTCGACGACCTCGCCGGCAACTTCGCTGTCGTGAAGAAGGCGGCGGCAGGCATGGGCGTCGGCCTGATCGGCTCCGGGACCCACCCCTTCAGCCGCGCGGCGGCCCAGCGTCGCTTCGAGGGGCCGCGCTATGACGTCGTCGCCGACCGCAACCAGTACTGGGGTCACCAGATGGCGATCTGCGGTACCCACGTGCACGTCGGCGTCGACGACAGGGACAAGGCGCTGCCGATCACCAACGGCCTCGCCCGGTTCTACCCCTACCTGCTCGCGCTGAGCTGCGCGTCCCCGTTCTGGGAGGGTGAGGACTCCGGCTACGCGTCCCAGCGCACCATGCTGTTCCAGCAGCTGTCGACGAACGGCCTGCCCTACCCGATGCGGAAGTGGACCGAGTTCGAGGAGTACGCGGAGGAACTGTTCGCGTCCGGGATGATCAGCACGGCGTCGGAGATCCGCTGGGACGTCCGCCCGTCCCCGAAGTTCGGGACGGTGGAGAACCGGACGGCCGACTCGGTGCCAACGCTCGCGGAGCTCGGCTGCATCGCAGCCCTGACCCAGTGCCTGGCCGAGTACGTCTCGCGCAGCTACGCCTACGACCACAGCTACGAGTCGCTGTCGCCGTGGCTGGTGCGGGAGAACAAGTGGCGCGCGGCCCGCTACGGCATGGACGCCTCCGTGATCACGCCGAACCCGGCCCATCGGGAGGTGCCGCTGCGCGAGGGTCTCGCGCAGTGGCTGGACCGGCTCGCGCCGATCTCCCGAGACCTCGGCTGCGAGGCCGAGCTGGCCTTCGCCGCGACCATCGCTGACCGGGGTGCGAGCTACCAGCGGCAGCGCGCGGCCGGCGGGACCGGAGCAGGCGCTGCGGCTGCTGCTGGCCGAGACCGGCCAGGATTCACCGTTCGCCCATTAGTCTCTGCGTCCGTGAAGCCCTTCCTGCTGCTGGCGACCCGTGACCACGACCAGGCCGCTGCGGCCGAGTACCGCTCAGTGCTCCGGCACTCCGGGCTCGAGGAGCACCAGCTCGAGCACGTGCGGGTGGAGTCGCGTCCGCTGCCGCCGCTCGACCTGGCCGACTACTCCGGGGTGATCCTCGGCGGCAGCTCGTTCAACATCTCCGACTCGCAGAAGACCGCCCTGCAGCAGCGCGTCGAGGCCGACCTGCTCGCGCTGGTCGACCTGATCATCGACACCGACTTCCCGTTCCTGGGCATGTGCTACGGCGTCGGGGCCGTCACCACCCACCTCGGCGGGACGGTGGACCGCACCCACGGCGAAGCTGTCGGGGCCGTCGAGATCACGCTCACCGCCGACGGTCTCGCCGACCCGCTGCTGGCCGGCATCGACGAGCGCTTCCACGCTTTCGTCGGCCACAAGGAGGCGTGCAACGGCACCCCGCCGGGCGTCACGATGCTGGCCACCGGCACGCTCTGCCCCGTCCAGATGTACCGGGTGGGCGCCAACGTCTACGTCACCCAGTTCCACCCCGAGCTGGACGCCGACGACCTGACCGCCCGCATGCGCATCTACCAGCACGCCGGCTACTTCGACCCCTCCGAGCTCGAGGACCTGATCGCCATGGCCTACGCCAGCGGCGTCACCGGCCAGCAGCACCGCGTCCTGTCGAACTTCGTCCAGCCGCTACGCCACGCTGAACCGAAACGGGGACGGTTCCATCGTTCAGCCGGTCTGCACCGAACGGGGACGGTTCCATTTCCGTTCAGCCTGTCCGGATTTCGACGTCTCCGGGGCGGGCCTGAACGGAAATGGAACCGTCCCCGTTCTGGTTCAGCGGAGCTTGTAGACCCGGAACAGGACGGCGTTGGGGACGCCGAGCGCCTTCCCCGGACTGGGACGGTGAAGCCGTTGATCAGGTCGCGCGGGGCGGGGTGGCCCGGGATGTCGCCCAGGTAGGCGGCGTGCGCCTCCAGCGAGGCGATGCCCCGCTCGAGAGGCTCTCCGGAGATGTCGACGCCGTGCGTCGGGCGGCTGTCGCCGGAGACCAGCAACCAGGTCGTACCCCACTTCGGCAGGCCCTCGTCGGCTGCCAGTTCGGGGAACACCCACGTGTTGTCGGCGTCCCGCACCGCGTCGATGCAGGCCAGACCGGCGGCGCGGTGGTCGGCCTGGTTCAGCCCGGCGACGAACTCCACGTCCCAGGAGCCGGTGACCACGACGTCCGGCGTGAACTGCCGGATCACTCGGGCGATGTCGCGCCGCAGGTCGAGGGAGTAGACCAGCATCCCGTCCGGGTGGTCGAGCATCGTCAGGTCTGGTCACGCCCACCGCGTCGCACGCTGCCCGCTGCTCGCCGGCCCGCAGCGCGACGGGTCTCCTCCGGGTGGCCGCTGCATGCCTGCCTCCCCGGCCGTGAGCAGCAGGTAGGCCACCTCAACCCCGGCAGCGGTCCACTTCGCGACCGCTGCCGACGTGCCGTACTCCACGTCATCGGGATGGGCGACCACGCACAACACCCGGTGGAAGTCGGCGTCGGGGAGAACTTCGACGACGGGCTGTTCGACGCTGGGCTGGCTCATTGGCTCACCATAGGCCCGTCCACCCGCAGGTCAGCAGGTGGCATCCCTGCCACCGTCGGGGGCGTGAAGAAACGTATGGACGCACCGCTGGCTGCCAGCGCAGGATGACCACATGACGCCCGGGAGGGGACCCGAGAAGCCAGCCATCCGCACGCCCGACCAACGCCTGCGGATCTTCGTCTCGTCCACCCTGCGCGAGGTGGAGCCAGAGCGCCGCGCGGCCCGCACCGCCATCGAGCACCTGCGGCTCGCACCGGTGATGTTCGAGCTCGGCGCCCGTCCGCACCCGCCCAAGGAGCTCTACCGGGCCTACCTCGAGCAGAGCGACGTCTTCGTCGGCATCTACTGGCAGAGCTACGGCTGGGTGGCGCCGGGCGAGGAGATCTCCGGGCTCGAGGACGAGTACCGGCTCGCTCCGGGCACGCATGCCGAAGCTCATCTACTTCAAGCAGCCGGCGCAGCGCGAGGAGCGGCTGGCCGGGCTCGCCCACCGGATCCAGAGCGACGACACCGCCGCCTACAAGTCGTTCGGCACGCCGGAGGAACTCGCGGAACTGCTCGAGTCCGACCTGGCGACGCTGCTCGCCGAACGGTTCGACGACTCCCGTCCGGCCCCCGCGGAGGTTGCGCCGCCACCCACCGACTCCAGCAGGTGGTCCCGCGTCCCCGTGCCCTACTCCCGCCTGATCGGACGCGAGCAGGAGGTGGCGGAGGTCGTCGCCCTGCTCGCGAGCCGTGAGAACCGGGTGGTGACGCTGGTCGGTCCTGGTGGCATCGGCAAGAGCCGCCTCGCGATCGAGGTGGCCGACGCTGTCGCCGACAACTTCCCCGACGGCTCGGTGTTCGTCGCGCTCGAGAACGTGCTGGAGCCGAGCCTGCTGCTGCCGACGATCGCGTACGCGCTGGGCATCCGGGACACCGGCGAGGTGCCCCTGGAGAAGCGGCTCGAGATCGCCTTCGAGGGACGGCGGTCGCTGGTGGTGCTCGACAACTTCGAGCAGCTCGTCCAGGCCGCGCCGGTGCTGGTGCGGCTCTACGAGATCGCCCCGGACGCAGCGTTCCTCGTCACCAGCCGCGCCGTCCTGCGCATCCGCGGCGAGCGCGTCTACGAGGTGCCGCCGCTGGCCACCCACGATCCGGCCTCGCCGACCTCGGTGACGCGGGCCATGACGGCTCCCGCCGTCGAGCTGTTCGTCGAACGGGCGCGGGCGGTGAAGCCCGACTTCGAACTGACCCTCGAGAACGCCGCGGCCGTCACCGGCATCTGCGACGCGCTGCAGGGGCTGCCGCTGGCCATCGAGCTCGCCGCAGCCCGCACCCGCGTGCTGTCGCCCGCCTCGATCCTGCAACGGCTCGACCAGCAGCTGCCGATGCTCGTCGACTCCAGCCGGGACCTGCCCGAACGCCAGCGGACGCTGCGCTCGACCATCGAGTGGTCGGCGGCCCTGCTGCAGGAGTCGCAGCGCGCCCTGCTGGCCGACCTCGGCGTGTTCGCCCAGGACTTCACGCTGGAGGCCGTCGAGGCGCTCGGTGCCGGACGGCTGTGGGACGGCGAGGCGATCGCCGGGTTGGCTGCCCTGGTGGACTCCTCGCTGGTGAGCCAGCGCGACGTGGGCGGCGAGTCGGTGTTCACGCTGCTGGCCACCGTCCGCGAGTACGCGATCGGGCGGCTGCAGCACACCGGCGAGGAGCGACGCATGCGGGACGCGCACGCGAGCTTCTACGCAGCGCTCGCCCGCCGTGAGGCCCAGGGGCTGCGGGGATCCGGCCAGAAGGCTGCCGTCGCGCGGCTGAGCCTTGAACGCTCGAACCTGCGGGCCGGCGTCCGGCACCTCGTCGACATCGGCGACTTCGCAACGGCCACCGACGTCGCGTGGCGGCTCTACCTGTACTGGTGGGTGGGCGCCTACTTCGGTGAGGTGAGCGTCTGGATGGCCGACGTGCTCGCCCGCGGCGGCGACCAGCTCACCGAGCACCAGCGTGCGGTCGCCCGGTTCTACGTGCTGTGGCGGGAGATGTGGGACAAGCCGGCGCCGGCGATCGCACAGGAGCTGGCCGACCTCGCCGAGCCGTTCGCCCGCGCCGGGGACGACCTGGGCGTCGCCATGGCGACCTCGGCCGCAGGGCTCGCCCAGGTGCAGAGCGGTGACCGCAACTTCGACGTGCCCGCAGAGCGGCTGCGGCAGGGCGCCGAGCGCTTCCGCGCCTCGGGCTCCTTCTGGGGCGAGGTGTTGTCACTGGTCGCGCTGGGCCGCATCGAGCACCTGCGCCAGCACCCGGACGCTGCGCTGGCCCTGTTCCGGCAGGCGAACGAGGCAGCCGTCACCGGCGGGGACGGATTCGGTTCCACCATCGCCACCCACCACCTCGGAAGGGAACTGCTGGCCTCGGGCCGGGTGGAGGAGGCCCGCGGCGTGTTCCACAGCGGCCTGCTGGTGTCCATCGGGCTGCACCACGACGAGGGCATCGCCTACACGCTCGAGGGGCTGTGCGCGATCGCCGCGATCCACGGTGAGGTCGACCGGGCCGGCGTGCTTGCCGGCGCCGCAGCGTCCATCCGTCACCGGGTGGGCATGTACGACGTGCCGGAGTTCGTGTTCCACGACGACTACCTGGAGCAGCTGCGGACGCCGGAGAACACCGTCCGGCTGGACGCTGCGATCGCCAGGGGACGGGAGTACGGGGCGATCGAGGCAGCGGAGTACGCGCTGGCCTCCGAGCCTGCACCGGCTCCCACCGGAGTGACGGCGGCAGCGCCGCCACGACTCAGCGTCGTGGCGTCAGCGAGCGACGAGGCGGGCGAGGTCGCCGCCCTGTAGCGGGGTCGTCCCCCACGCCATGGTCGGCGCGTGTCGCCGGCGATGCGCAGGTACAGCGTGTGCGGGCTGTCGGTGAACACCAGCCGGACGTCGAGGGCACCGTCCGCGTCGCTACCGGCCGCAGCGGCCACCGGGATCGCGGCGTCGCCGAGCGTGCACGTGCTGGCGCACCCAGGTGCCGCTGCCGGCGGTCAGCTCGACCGTCTGCCCGTCGGTGGTGAAGCCGATCGTGAAGCCGTGGTCGTCACGGTGGGCGCTGGCGTCGGAGAGGTCGGGCAGGTTGGCCTGCTCGTCCGGCGAGGCGACCAGGGTCGCGTCCACCGTGGCCGGGCCGTGCGTCGACCAGGCCGTGCCCTGTCCGTGGTCGGTGGGGACGGGGAGGGTGGCGGCGGCCCTTCGTGACGGCTCGCTCGCGAGCTCGCGAGCCTCCTCAGGGACCGTTTCGGTGGCCGCTGCGTCCAGCTCGGGCAGGAGCACGTCCCAGACGAGGTCGAGGAGCAGCTGGGTGCCGGACTGGGCAGAGGTGATCGCCACGACGAGGCCGCGCTCGGGCAGCACCAGCGAGAACTGGCCGAACGCGCCGTCCAGCCGGTAGCCCTCGCGTCCCAGCCACAGCTGGTAGCCGTAGCCGAGATTCCAGTCCGGGCTGGGTTCGACCGTCGGGATCTGCGCGACGGTGGCGCGCGCCACCCAGCCCTCGGGCAGCAGCCGTCGCCCCTGCCAGACGCCGTCGCAGCGGTACAGCTCGCCCATCGCTGCCAGATCGCGCGTGCGGACGTGGATGCCCGACCAGCCGAGGCAGCGTCCGAGGGCGTCGCGATCCCAGGTGGCGTCGATGCCGAGCGGTGCCAGCAGGCGCGGACGCAGGTAGTCGAGCAGGTCCTCACCGGTGCGCGTGCGGATGAGTTCACCGAGCAGCCAGGACGCGCCGTTGTTGTACACGTGCCGGGAGCCGACCGGGGTCTGCGGCGGGGTGGAGAGGAAGATCCGCGCCCAGTCCTGCGGCGCCGCGGGATCGAACCGTTCGAGCACGTCGGTGTCGTGACCGGTGGACATCGACAGCACGTGGTGCACGGTCAGCTGCGCAACGGACTCGCTGGGTTCGGCCACCGTCGCCCAGGTCTCGGGCAGCAGGTCGACGATCCGGTCGTCGAGCGCCAGCCGGCCCTCCCGATCGCCAGCGCGATCGCCGAGGCCGTGAAGGTCTTGCTGGCCGAGTAGACCAGCGCGCGGTCCTCAGCGACGTACGGCGCCCAGTACTGCTCGAGCACGGGGCTGCCGTCTCTGCAGCACGACCAGGCCGTGCAGTTCCAGTTCCGGATGGGCCGCGACCGCATCGCTGAACGTGGTCAGGGTCGGCCCTTGGGGCTGTTCTCCGCCGTCAGCATCGGGTTGCGCACGACGACGTCACCGAGCGCGTCGTCGATCCGGCTGAGCACCTCGGGGCTCAGCACCACACCGGACGCAGCGACGTTCTCCTTGATCTGGCGGGGCTTGGACGCCCCGATGATCGCGCAGGCGACGTTCGGGTTCTGCAGCACCCAGGCGACGGCGAGCTGGGCCATGGTGAGCTCCAGCTCGTCGGCGATCGGGCGCAGCCGCTGCACGGCGACCAGCACCTCCTCGCCCATCAGCCGCTGGATCATGCGGGAGCCACCCTTGTCGTCGGTGGCGCGGGAGCTCTTCGGCGCCGGCTCACCGGGCAGGTACTTGCCGGTGAGCACGCCCTGCGCGACCGGCGACCAGCAGATCTGGGAGACGCCCAGCTCGGCTGGCAGTCGGCACGACCCACTCCTCGATGACGCGGTACAGCATCGAGTACTGCGGCTGGTTCGAGACGAGCTGGAAGCCCGAGTTCCTTCGCCAGCGCGTGACCCGGCGCGGATCTGCGCCGCGTCCCACTCGCTGACGCCGATGTAGAGCGCCTTGCCCTGCCGGACGACGTCGGCGAAGGCCTGCATGGTCTCCTCCAGCGGCGTCTCGTGGTCGTAGCGGTGGGCCTGGTACAGGTCGACGTAGTCGGTCTTGAGGCGCTTCAGGGAGCCGTTGATCGACTCCATGATGTGCTTGCGCGACAGGCCGGAGTCGTTGGGTCCGCCCGGGCCGGTGGGCCAGAACACCTTGGTGAAGATCTCCAGCGACTCGCGACGCTCACCCTTCAGGGCGTCGCCGAGCACCTTCTCCGCCACCGTGTTGGCGTACACGTCCGCGGTGTCGAAGCTGGTGATCCCCTCGTCGAGCGCGGCGCGGACGCACCGCGTCGCCGTCTCGTTCTCGACCTGGGACCCGTGGGTCAGCCAGTTGCCGTAGCAGATCTCGGAGACCTTCAGCCCGGAGTTACCGAGGTAGCGGAACTTCACGCGTTGCTCTCCTCCACCACGACCGTGGGCTCGGCGTCCTCGGTGTCGCCCTCGACGTCGATCTCATCGGTGGCTTCCGCCTCGTCGGACGCGGTCTCCTCCACCTCGTCAGGCTCGGGGACGACGTCCTCCTCCACGGCGGCCACCGGCTCGGGCTCGGCCTCGGGCTTGGCCTCCTCCGGGTCGGCCAGCGGGTTGACGATCGACACGCCACCGAGCGTTGCCAGCATCTGGCGGACGTTGGTGAGCTGGGCGGTGATCGCGTCCCGGCGAGCCGTTGCGGCCTGCAGTTCGCGCTCGGACTCGCGGCGGATCTTCTCCGCGGTGAGCCGGGCGGAGTCGACGTGGTGGCCGGCCTCTTCGCGGGCACCCTTGAGGTGCAGGTCGGCCTGGGCCTTCGCCTCGGCGAGCGTGCGGTCGGCCTCGGCGTCGAGGGCTGCCTGACGCTCCTGCGCGCGGACGATCGCCTGCTCGTTGACCTGCATCTGGGCTGCGAACTCCTCCGCCGCCCTGTCCCTGCGCTCGGCGAGGGTCTTCTCGAAGTCGGCTGCTGCGGCTGCCGCGCGGGCGCGCTGGTGCTCGTAGACCGCCTCGGCCTCCTCGCGGCGGGCCATGGCCTCACGGTCGGCGTAGTCGAGGATCTCGTCGGACTGGCGCTTGGCCGCCTCGAGGATGTGGGTCGACTCGGCATCGGTCTTGCTGGTGATGTCCGCGGCGTAGCGGTCGGCGGCGGTGCGGGTGGCGTCGGCTGCTGCCTGCGCCTCCGTGACCAGCTTCTCGGCCTCCGCCGTGGCCTTGGCCACCAGTTCCTTGGCCTCGTCCTCTGCGAGCTTCAGCATCTTGCCGATGCGGGCGCCGAGGTCGGCGTAGCTCGGGACGGCGGTGAAGTCCTTCTGCTCCTGCTCGAGGGTGGCAAGACGCAGCCGGTACGCGTTCGCCTGCTCCTCGAGCTGGGCGACCTGCGAGCGCAGCTTGGTGAGGGCGACCGAGTTGTCGCCGCCTTCGGCGCGGGACTGGTCGAGTGCCTTGCGCAACTCCGCGATCGCACGGTCAACCTCGCCGGGCTCGTAGCCACGCATCACCGTCCGAAAAGCGGCGTTCTGCTGGGTCATGATTCCTCTTCCGTTTCCTGATTGGTAAAGGGGGCGGGGCGTTCGGAGACGGCAAGCGCCTCGATCACCCCGGAAAGGTGCCCGAGCTGGGCGTTGATGTCATCGCGGCGTCGGGCAAGGGTGGCTACTTCTGCGCGGGCACGGTCCATCAGGGCGCGTGCCTCTGCGCGGGCGGTGTCGGCGTCCTCGCGTGCCTGGGTGAGCAGGGCGACGGCCTCTTCGCGGGATGCGCGGGACTTCTCGTACGTGTCGCGCTGGAGCTTCTCCAGGTCGGCGGCGGTGCGCTCGCGGATCATCTTGGCGCCGGCCTCGGCCTCGGCAAGACGACGTTCCGCGCGCTCCACCTGGGCCTGGGCCTCGCTGCGGGCGTGGGCGACCAGCCGGTCGGCTTCCTCGCGTGCCTGCTGGCTGGTGTTGGCCGCGTCCCGCTCTGCGGCCTCGAGGACGGCCTTCGCCCGGGCCTGCAGGTCCTCGGCGGCGGCCGTCGACTCCGACAGCAGGGCCTGGTTGCGGTGGGCGGTGGTGGTCAGCGCGAGCTGCGCCTTCTCGCGGACGCCGCGGGCGTGCTCGGCCAGCTCGTTGTGCTTCTGGCGGGTGATGGCCTCGGCCTCGGCCTCGGCGCTGGCGCGGAGCTCTGCCATCGCCTGCTCGGTCCAGGCGACGTGGGCGGCGGCCGCGGCCAGCTGCTCGTCGGCCCGGGCGCGCGCATCGGCCTCGAGGGCTTCGCGTTCGGCCTGCGCCTCGGCCCTTGCGCGCTCGGACTCGGTGTCGAACTTCTCGCGGTCTGCCGCGAGCTCTGCCGACAGCCGGGTGTGCTCGGCCTCCTGCTCGGCCTGGAGCCGTGCCAGCTCGTCGGTGACGTGGCCACGCAGGGCGGCCAGCTCGGCGTCGAGCATCTCGCGACGGCGGGCTTCCTCGGACTCGATGGCCGAACGGCGGTCGGACAGTTCCGCGTCCACGGCTGCGACGCGGGCGTCGAGGCGCTGGCGCACCTCGTCATCGGTGCGCTTGGCCGTGTTCAGCAGGGTGGCTGCCTTCACCCGTCCGTCGTGCAGGATCGCCTCTGCGTCCGCGCGGGCGGTGGCAACGACCTCCGCGGCGGTCGACTCGGCTGTCTGGGTGATCAGGTTGGCCTGCTCGGTGGCGTCCCCGAGCAGCGTCATCGCGTCCTGGCGGGCCTCGTCGAGCCGGGCGGTTGCTGCGGCCACGGCCGCGTCGATGGTCGCCTGGCGTTCGGCCACTTCACGCGCCAGCTGGTCGTTCAGCTCGCGGTTCTTCGCCGTTTCGGCGCGCAACGCATCGGCCTCAGCCTGGGCCTCGGTGCGGAGCTGATCAGCCAGGTTCTGTGCCTGGGTCAGGATTTCGGTTGCCTGCCTGGTCAGCTCGTTACCGGCCGGCTGGTTGAACGGACGCGCGGCAGGATCGAGCACCCTGCAATGATCCAAGTCCGCGTTCGGTCATGCAACCCGGGCCGGAGTGTCGCGGAGCGTGTCTGAGGTGAAGGTCAAGCCTTGTCAGCCCTGCGACGGGCATCGGGCCGACGAGATGGCGTTTCACGTAAGGTTCTTGCCGTGCGCTACCTGTCCACCCGCGGTGAGCCCGGGCTGCCCGGGCTCGGCTTCTGCGACATCCTGCTGGAGGGTCTTGCGCCCGATGGCGGGCTCTTCCTGCCCGCGTCCTACCCGCGGGTGGACGCGGCCGACCTGGCGCCGGTGGCGCAGCGTCCTGGCGTCCGAGGGCTACGCCGGCGCTGGCCTTCGCCGTGCTGAGCCTGTTCATCGACGACATCCCGGAGCCGACCTGCGCGGCATCTGCGAACGGGCCTACAACGCCGGCGTCTTCAGCTCTCCGCAGGTCGTTCCGGTCACCGAGATCGAGGGCGGCCTGTGGCTGGCGCACCTCTCCGGCGGCCCGACGGCTGCGTTCAAGGACATGGCCATGCAGCTGCTCGGCCAGCTGTTCGAGTACGAACTGGAGCGACGCGACGCGGAGCTGAACATCCTCGGCGCCACCAGCGGCGACACCGGGTCGGCCGCGGAGTACGCGATGCTCGGGCTGCCGCGCGTCCGGGTGTTCATGCTGACGCCGGCGGGACGGATGACGCCGTTCCAGCAGGCGCAGATGTTCAGCCTCGACGACCCGGCGATCGTGAACATCGCCGTCGAGGGGGTCTTCGACGACTGCCAGGACCTGGTGAAGGCCGTTGCCGCCGACCTGGCGTTCAAGCAGCGGCACTCGCTGGGCGCGGTGAACTCGATCAACTGGGCACGGCTGGTGGCGCAGGTGGTCTACTACGTCGCCGTCCTGGCTGCGGGTGACCACCGCCGATGACCAGGTGGTCTCGTTCTGCGTGCCGACCGGGAACTTCGGCAACATCTGCGCCGGCCACGTCGCCCGGATGATGGGGCTGCCGATCGAGACGCTGGTGCTGGCGACCAACGAGAACAACGTGCTGGACGAGTTCTTCCGCACCGGCATCTACCGGGTGCGCTCCAGCGCGGAGACCCACGCGACGTCCTCGCCGTCGATGGACATCTCGAAGGCGAGCAACTTCGAGCGGTTCGTGTTCGACCTGCTCGGACGCGACGCCGCCCGGGTGCGCGAGCTCTTCGCCGTCCAGCTGCCGCGCGACGGCTACTTCGACCTGTCGGACACCCCCGAGTTCGCCGGCCTGCCGGAGCGGTTCGGGTTCGTCTCCGCCGCGTCCACCCACGCCGACCGGCTGGCCCACATCGCCGACGTGTACCGGCGCGACGGGATCATGGTCGACCCGCACACCGCCGACGGCATCAAGGTCGCGCGCGACTTCGTCCGTCCCGGCGTCCCGATGATCGTCACCGAGACCGCCCTCCCGGTGAAGTTCTCCGGCCACCATCGTCGAGGCGATCGGGATCGAGCCCGACCGTCCCGCCGCCTTCGAAGGCCTCGAGGACCTCCCCCGCCACGTGATCGACCTCCCCAACGACGCCGAAGCCCTGAAGGCCCTGATCGCCGCCCGCACCTGACCGTCCCGTCGGAACGGGTCTGGCGCGAAACGGGGACGGTTCCATTCCCGTTCACAGGCTTCACGCACGCCGCACCTGGCCGAAACTGGGGACGGTTCCTGGTTCCGTTCACGAGGACGCGGACGGCGCGTGCCTCCAACTGTCCACAGGCTCGACCGGTACACTGGCGGCTGGTTATCCACAGCTCGGTCGATCGACCATCGCCAATGACGGCCGCAACCTGCCTAGGCTCGCTGAGTCATCCCATCGACGAAGGGACGGCAGTGCCTCGTCACGCCAGGCAACTCGCGGAATCCGGGATCTACCACGTGATGCTTCGCGGGGTGAACCGGGACGCGATCTTCCTCGAGGACGAGGACTGCGACGCGCTTCCTCCAATCGCTGGCTGAGGCCAAGGAGGCCTCCGGCTGCCGCGTGCTTGGCCTACTGCCTCATGACGCAACCACGTGCATCTGGTCCTCCGGACCGGCGACGAGCCGATCGGTACCGTCGTCAAGCGTCTCGGCGTCCGGTACGCCGGGTGGTTCAACCGGAAGTACGGACGCGTCGGGCACCTGTTCCAGGACCGGTTCGCGAGCGTGCCGGTGGAGGACGACGCGTACTTCCTGACGCTCCTTCGATACGTGTGGAACAACCCCGTTGAGGCCGGGCTGGCCACGCGTGCAGACGAGTATCGCTGGAGCAGTCGACGCCTCCTGGGCGAGGAGTCGGATCTCGCTCGACCAGAGCGAGCTCTCGAGCCTGCTGCCCGAATACTCGCTCACCGAAATCGCACCCAGTCTCACTGACCCTGCTGGGAGGTGGGACCGCCAAGACAGGGCGCCCACGGCGCCACACCGATGAACAAGTGACTGCCCTGCTCCGTAACGCGTGTGGCGGCAGATTCGCCAGAGGCATTTCGGACGGCTCAGCCGCAGCACCCAGCGGCTGGTCGATCCGCGAGTTGCGCACGCGCTCGGTTGCCTATGACAGATCGCGAAAGCCACCGGACTGAGCCCGTCCGGTGCGCGTCGGATTGCACCTCGACGATTCGAAGCCATCGTTGCGAGGCATCCGGCCTGACGTGACGCCGCACGCTCAGCCCCGTCCCAAGCGTGAACGGAAATGGAACCGTCCCCGTTCGTGTTCAGGGCCGGAGCCTTCGAGGTCGGGTCTGAACGGAACAAGGAACCGTCCCCAGTTTTGCGCGCGCTCGGGGGCTAGACCTTCAGGCCTCGGCGCGTCGAGGAGGTGGCGGAGGTCGGGGTCCTGGCCGCGGTAGTCGCGGAAGGAGTCCATGGCGTCGACGGAGCCTCCCTTGGCGAGCAGGTGGCGACGGAAGCGCTCGCCGTTGTCCCTGGTCAGGCCGCCGTTGGCGGTGATGAAGGCGGCGGTGTCCGCGTCCAGCACCTCCGACCAGATGTAGGAGTAGTAGCCGGCGTCGTAGCCGCCCTCGAAGACGTGGCGGAAGTACGCCGAGCGGTACCGCGGGGGCACCAGGTCGAAGTCGAGCCCGACCTTCGCCAGCGCGGCCTTCTCGAACGCCTCCACCTGCTCGGGGTCGGTCGGCAGCTCGTCCAGCGGCGTCGAGTGCCACACCTGGTCGAGCAGGGCCGCGGCCAGGTACTCGGTGGTCTTGAAGCCCTGCTGGAACAGCGTCGAGCCGCGCAGCGTCGCCACCCACTCGGCCGGCATCGGCTCGCCGGTCTCGTGGTGCACGGCGTACCGGCTGAGGATCCCCTCGTCCAGCGCCCACATCTCGTTCACCTGCGACGGGTACTCGACGAAGTCGCGCGGGGTCTCCGTGCCGGACTGCGAGCGGTAGCGCGTGTCGGACAGCAGCCCGTGCAGCGCGTGGCCGAACTCGTGGAACAGCGTGATCACGTCGTCCCAGGTCATCAGCGTCGGCTGCCCGGCCGGCGGCTTCACGAGGTTGGAGTTGTTCGAGACCACCGGCAGCTGCCCGAGCAGGTGGTTCTGGTCGACGAGGTTGTTCATCCACGCCCCGCCCTGCTTGCCCGGACGGGTGTAGAAGTCGGCGACGAACAGCCCGATCGGGGTGCCGTCGGCCTCCGCGACCTCGAAGACGCGTCCCTCGGGGTTGTAGCTCACCAGCTCGGGACGCTCGGTGAACGTGATCCCGTACAGCCCGTTGGCCGCGGCGAACACGCCCTCGTGCAGCACCCGCTCCAGCTCGAGGTAGGGACGCAGCACGGACGCGTCCAGCGCGTAGCGCTCCGCCCGCAGCTGCTCGCTGACGAACTGCCAGTCCCAGGCCGCCAGCGGCGCCTCCGGCTCGAACCGGCGCCACACCCGCTCCATGTCGACGGCCTCGTCCCGCGCATTCGCCACGGCGGCCGGCGCCAGCCGGGTGAGCAGGTCCCAGACCGCCTTGCCGGTGCCCGCGCAGCCGTCGGCAGCGACGTAGGACGGCGTGGTTGCGCGAAGCCCAGCAGGCTCGCCCGCTCCGCCCGCAGCCGGGTCAGCTCGACGATGATCGCCCGGGTGTCGTGCGCTCCGCCCAGGCCGCGGTTCACCGAAGCGAGGTGGATCCGCTCCCGCAGCGCGCGGTTCGTCAGCACGTCCAGCGGACGCTGCGCCGAGGTGTTCTCCAGCTCGATCAGCCAGCCGTCCTTGCCGGTCTCGGTCGCCCGTTCCCGCGCCGCGTCGATCTCGGCCTGGCTCAGCCCGTCCAGCTCGCCGACGTCGGTGACCAGCACCGCGCCGCCGTTCATCCCGGCCAGCGCCTCCCTGCCGAACGCCGACTGCAGCTCGGCGATCCGGTGGTTCATCGTGCGCAGCTTGGCCTGGTCGTCCTCGGGCAGGTTCACCCCGGAACGCTCGAAGTCCAGCAGCCTGCGCTCCAGCCAGTAGGCGGACGCCGGGTCGAGCTGCACCTCACCGGCTTCCACGCGGACGGCGAGCGCGGCCAGCCGGTCGTAGAGGCGACGGTCGAGGTAGATGGCGTCGCCGTGCGCGGCGAGCTGCGGCGCGATCGCCTCGTCGGCCGCGTCCAGCACGGCGTTCGTGTCGGCGGGTTGCTTGGTGTAGAACGCGTTCAGCGCCCGGGTGAACAGCTGCCCCGACGACTCCCACGCCTCGATGACGTTGGCGACGGTCGCCGGCTCCGGATTCGCGGCCAGGTCGGCCAGCTGCGCGAGCTGTTCGGCCATCCCGGCCTCGATGGCCGGCTGGTAGTGCTCGTCGCGCACAAGGGAGTAATCGGGCAGCTCGTACGGCAACGTCGAGACGGTGGCGAGCGGGTTGGAAGCATCAAGCGACATGCCGCCATCCTTGCCGGTGCGCCCCGTTGAGCCAACCACCGACCGCTCAGGAACCTGCCACGCGGGAGCGATTGTGCTGCCATCGCGCTGCGCAGGGCCGCGGCCCGGGACGCGTCCCAGACCACGTCGGGATCGGGCTCGAGGAACCCGGCAGCGATGCTCGCGCACCCCAGCGCAGCCAGTGACCAGGACGCCGTCCCGCCGCCGAACGGGTCGGCCTCCAGCCGGTCGGACGCGATCGCCGGGGTCGGCCAGCGCCATCAGCACCAGCCCGCGGACGCTGGCGGAGATCATGGCCGCCAGGGTGTCGAACGAGGTCACCCCTGCGCGCAGCCGGAAGCCGAGCAGCCCTGCCAGCAGCTGCCAGCCCGCGGCGATGCCGTCGACGAACCGCTGCTGCGCTGCGGCCAGCGCCGCCTGCACCTCCGCCCGGAGCGCGGGGTCGGTGATGCTCAGGAACGTGGCGTTCAGCGCGAGGTAGGTCCGCCACTCGGCAGAGGCGTGCATCACGGCGAAGTCCCCGTCCGCGGCCTGCCGCATCAGCTCCACCCCCAGCGACCAGCGCTCGGCCGGGTCGGCGAGACGTTCCGCGTCGGCGAGGACGAGGCCGGAGATCAGCCCCCACGACGCGTTCTCCACCACGGCCCGCGGCGTGGCCGCCCGGGCCAGTTCCCGCACCAGGTCGTTGAGGAACAGCTCCTTGCTCGGCCACTTCCGGTAGGCGGCCGTCCGCGAGACGTCGGCAGCGGAGATGACCGCCTCGAAGCTCAGGTGGTCGAGGCTCACGGTCAGTCCTGCGGCATTGATCTGGTCGACCGCAGCCGCCAGCATGCGCGCCTCCGTCTGCTGCTGGGAGATCCTCGGACGACGATCTGGCATCGACAGCTCCTCTTGGGACATAATGTTTCAAAGTGACTTGGTACTCAATGTCTCATCAGCCTAGCGAGGAGTCAGCATGTCCGTCCTGATCGTCGTGGAGTCGCTCTTCGGCAACACCATGTCCGTGGCCCGCGCCGTGGCCACCGGCCTCACCGATCGCGGAGCAGCCGTCACCGTCCTGCGCTGCGACGAGGCCCCGGCAGAGATCCCCGCCGACGTGTCGCTCCTGATTGCCGGCGCACCGACCCACAACCTCCACCTGCCCAACCGGGCAAGCCGCAGTCAGGCCGCCACGACGCGGCGCAGCGCAGGCCGATGCCGTCGGACTCGCCGAATGGATCGGCACGGCCACGCCTCGCGGCGACCTGCGCGTGGTCACGTTCGACACCACCACCGGTGGCGCCTGGGCCGGTTCCGCGGCCAAGGCAGCAGCGAAGCTGCTCCGGCGCCGCGGCTTCGGTTCACCCGAGCAGGGCCCGGGGTTCATCGTCACCGGCACCCCCGGCCCGCTGCGGGACGGCGAGGAGGAGCGCGCCCGCACGTGGGGCGCAGGGCTGGTCAGCGGGGTCGCGGCGCCGTGACGCGCCGGGGCACCGTGAGGAACAGGAGCACGAGCGCGACGGCGTTCGCGACCAGCAGCGCCCACTCGAGCCACGTCATCTGCGCGGTGAAACCGAGCACGACGTTGACCGCCAGCACCACGATCGCGACGATGTGCCCCCACCGCTTCTGCACGGCGACCCAGCGCGCGCCCAGCCCGTAGGCCAGCGCGTCGATCAGGTAGAACAGCCCCACGAGGGAGGCGAAGGAACTCGCCATCGCCGCGGGAGGCGCAACGAAGAGCCGCACACCGAGGACCGCCCACAACAGGGCCAGCAGCGTGAGCAGCACCACGGCGGCTAGGCGCAACCGGGCCCGCACCGAGCCAGGACCGCCGGCAACGACGGGTTCGGGTGTCCTCGGGGATCGCCCTGCTCGGTTTCGTCTGGCCACGGGGCAACGCTAGCGGTCCGCTCGCCCTAGGCTGGCCAGATGCAGTTCTCCGCTGTCGAACTGGTCGGCTACATCGCTTCTGCGCTGGTGGTCGCCTCCCTTGCCATGACGTCCGTCGTCCGCCTGCGGATGGTGTCGCTGGTCGGCTCGCTGGTTTTCGTCATCTACGGCGCCCTGCTGCCGTCGATCCCGATCATCCTCACCAACGCCAGCGGTGGCCGCTGCTGAACATCTGGTTCCTGCGCAAGGAGTTCAGCCCGACCCGGGACCTGGGCGCTGTGCCGATCGCCTCGGACGCACCCTTCCTGCTGGACTTCCTGCGCTCCCACGACGCCGACATCCGCAGCTTCCAGCCCGGCTTCCAGCCGCCGGACGCCGGCGACTTCACCCTGCTGCTCACCCGGGACGGGCTGCCGGCCGGTGCCCTGGTCGGCACCCCGGAGGGCGACGTCCTCCGGCTCCAGCTCGACTACGTGATGCACGCCTACCGCGACTCGCGGATCGGCACCTGGCTGTACCGCAGCGGGACCAAGGTGTTCACAGACGCCGGCTTCACCACCCTGGCCACCGTCCCGGCGTCCGACGCGCAACGCCACTACCTGCTCGGCGTCGGCTTCGTGGAGCGGGACGCGGAACTGGTGCTCGCCCTGCGCACTTGATAACCCGAGCAGGTTCTTGAAGACTCAACCATGGATCATCCTCGGGCTGCCCCTCCATCCCCTCGTCGTGCACGCGGCCGTCGTGTTGTTGCCGCTCGCCGCCCTCGGCGCGCTGCTCATCGCAGTCTCGAAGCGCGCGCGCACCCGGTACGGGTCCCTCGTCGTCGGGCTCGCCGTCGTCGCGACCGGGGCCGTCGTCGGCGCCCGGATCACCGGTGAGGACCTCAACGGCGGCACCAACGCAGCGGGGATCCTTGCCACCCACGTCACCTACGGCCTGCTGACACCGTGGCCGGCCGGCGCGCTCGCCCTTTCCAGCCTGTTGCTGGTGATCGCCGGGCGCAGCAAGAGCCGTCCGTTCCTGCTGACGGCCGCGCTGCTGACCGTTGTGAGCGCGCTGGCGAGCGTCGCGATCATTCTCGTCGTCGGGCACGCCGGTGCCGACTGCGGTGTGGGGCGCGCGCACCTGACCCTTCGTCAGGCTCACTCACCAGCCCTTCGTCAGGCTCAGGGACCGTCTACTCGCAGACGCCGAGCTCGCCTGCGGAGACCATGTCGGGCTTGCCCGCAGCCGATGAACCGGATCTTGTTCGGCAGCGTGAACATCTTGCTGCCGTCCCCCTCACCGAGGTTGAGGTTCTCCAGCTTGCCCGGCCGGGTACTTCGCCTTGAGCTGGGCGAAGCCGAGGTTCAGCGGCACGCCGTCCTGCATCTTCAGCGGGGCCGCGAACTTCTCCTTCAGCGAGAAGCCCCAGGCCGCAGAGTGCACGCGGTGACTTCTTCTTCTGGTCCTTGGCCGTGTACTGCACCCACAGGCCGCCGTAGATCACCGTCTGCGCCCACGGGCTGGCGTCGTTCAGCTCGCACAGGATGCCCTGGGAACTCTCGTCGGGGTCGCCGAGCCGGTCGGTCGAGCAGGTCGGTGACGTCGACCTGCTTCGCCCCGAACTTGAGCGTGCCCACACCGTCCCCGCGCAGCTCGACGCTGTTGTCGACGGTGGGCGTCGGCGTCGGGGTGGCTGAGGACATCGTGGGGGTCGGCGTCGGCGTCGGCGTTGCCGAGGACACGGTCGGCGTCGGAGCTGCGGTCGTTGACGTGGCGACCGGCGGAGTCACCCCACACCCTGCGAGGGCGAGCCCCACCACGGGGGCGAGTACAGCCAGTAGGCGGTGACGGCTCATCAGGGGCTCCAGTCATGGGCGGACGCAGGACAAGCAAAGCATCCTGGCATCGACCCTCGTCGCCGCCAGCCCCTCATCGGGCTAGCCTGTTGGCCTGCCGAGCGAAGGAGACGACCATGGTCCAGGCAAAGAAGCGGATCGGGATACTCACCGCCGGCGGAGACAGCCCCGGCCTCAACGCCGCCATCCGTGGTTTCGGCAAGGCCGCGATCGGCCTCGGCATGGACCTGATCGGCTACCGCGACGGCATCCGCGGCCTCGTCGAGAACCGGCTACACCGCGCTCGACTCGCGGCGCCCTCTCCGGCATCCTCACCATCGGCGGCACCATCCTCGGCACCAGCCGCGACAAGGTGCACCGCATGGTCGATCGACGGCGAGGTCCGTGACATGCGCCAGCAGGTCGTCGAGAACTACGAGAAGGAAGGCCTGTCCGGTCTCGTCATGCTCGGCGGCGGCGGGACGGCGAAGAACGCGCTGCGCCTCGCCGACGCCGGCCTGAACGTGATCACCCTGCCGAAGACGATCGACAACGACATCGCCCGCACCGACACGTCCTTCGGCTTCGCGACGGCCATGGAGATCGCCACCGAGGCCATCGACCGGCTGCACAGCACCGCCCACAGCCACCACCGGATCATCCTCACCGAGATCATGGGCCACCGGGCCGGCTGGCTGACCCTCGGTGCCGGCATCGCCGGCGGTGCGGACATCGTCCTGCTGCCCGAGATCCCCTACTCGGTCGACAGCGTCGCCGACACCATCAAGACCCGGCTGACGCGCGGCAGCACGTTCAGCGTCGTCGCCGTCGCGGAGGGCGCCCGCGACGTCGCAGGACGCCGCCGACATCGAGGCGGCGGAGCTGCTGGTCAAGGCATCGAAGACCCCGGAACAGATCCGGGCGGCGAAGGACGCACCTCGCCAACGTCACCGACGAACAGCGCGAGCACACCTTCAAGCTCGCCCGCGAGCTGGAGGCGGCGACCGGCCTGGAGTCGCGGGTGACGATCCTCGGCTACGTGCAGCGCGGCGGCATCCCCTGCGCTGCCGACCGGCTGCTCGCGTCCCGGCTCGGCACGGCGGCGGCGCATGCTGTCAGCAAGGGCCAGTTCGGCGTCATGGTGGCCGCGC
The DNA here is from genome assembly GCA_963773595.1 of uncultured Actinomycetota bacterium. Classification (GTDB taxonomy): domain Bacteria; phylum Actinomycetota; class Actinomycetes; order Propionibacteriales; family Propionibacteriaceae; genus Propionicimonas. Next base: position 34,073 of record CAVZBQ010000004.1, on the reverse strand, counting down.
GCGGCGAGGACACCGAGCTGGTGCCGCTCACGGAGGTGGCCGGGCAAGCTCAAGCTGGTGCCGCCCGACCACGAGTGGATCCAGACCGCCCGCAAGCTCGGCACCGGGCTCGGCGACTGATCATGCTCCGGCCATTCGCACAGGTCGACGTCTTCGGGGACGGGGCGGCCACCGGTAATCCGCTGGCCGTCGTGCTCGACGCCAGCGGGCCTGGACGACGAGGCGATGCAGGACTTCGCCGCCTGGACGAACCTCGTCCGAGACCACGTTCCTGCTTCCCGCCCACCGATCCGGTGGCCGACTACGCCGTCCGGATCTTCACCGCGATCGGCGAACTGCCGTTCGCCGGCCACCCCACACTCGGCAGCGCGTACGCCTGGCTCGACAACGGCGGCCGTCCCGCACCGCGGGGCCATCTGGTGCAGCAGTGCGGCGTCGGCAACGTGCACGTGCGGCTGGTCGGTGACCGTCCGGCGTTCGCCGCGCCGCCCGCGCCGCCGCACCGGTCCGCTCGACGAGGCGCACCTCGCGATCGCAGAGGCAGCCCTCGGCACTCCCCGCACCCACTGGGTCGCCCACGAGTGGGGCGACAACGGCCCGCCGTGGATGATGATCGAGCTCCCGGACGCCGACTCGGTGCGCCGGGCGTGGGTGGACCGGACCCAGCTGGGAATCCACGACCACCTCGGGCTCGTCGGCCGTTTCCCCGGCGGCGAGTACGCCTACGAGGTGCGCGGCATCATGGCCTACGCCGAGGACCCGGTGACCGGCAGCCTGAACGCGTCCGTCGCGCAGTGGATGCGCTCCCGCAACGCGGTCCCGAGCGTCTACGTCGCGTCCCAGGGCTCGCAGGTCGGCCACCGCGGCGAGGTGTTCGTCACCGACGACGGCACCGACATCTGGATCGGCGGCCGCACCCGAATGGTGATCAAGGGAAAGGTCGACCTGTGACGGGCTCGCTCAGCGGACGGTGCGCTCTGGTCACCGGCGTCGGACGGCGGCGCGGCATCGGATTCGCCATCGCGTCCCGGCTCGTGCGCGACGGTGCCGACGTGTTGATCAGCCACTACGGTGCGCACGACGCAGCCCAGCCGTGGGGCGCCGACGACCCGGCGCAGGTGCTGGCTGCACTGCGGGAACTCCGGACAGACGACACACAGCTCGTGCTCGCCGTCGACGCCGACCTGACCGGCCCCACGGTGCCCGACGAGCTGGTGGACGCTGCGGTGGCAGGCCTCGGCGCCCTCGACATCCTCGTCTGCGACCACGCGCGCAGCGGGTCCGACGGCGCCCTCGGCGAGCTGGACGCCGCGATGATCGACGGCCACTACGCCGCCAACACGCGCTCGTCGCTGCTGCTGGCGCAGGCGTTCGCACGGGTGCACGACGACGCCCGTCCCGGCGGCCGGGTGGTGTTCATGACGTCGGGGCAGGGCCACGGCCCGATGCTCGGTGAGGTGGCCTATGCCGCGTCGAAGGCTGCGCTGGCCGGCATCACGGCGACGATCGCCGCCCAGCTGGCGCCGCGGGGCATCACCGTGAACACCGTCAACCCCGGGCCGGTCAACACCGGCTACCTGGACGGGGACGCCGGCGAGGCGGTGCTGCCCCGTTTCCCGCTGGGGCGCCTCGGCGAGCCCGACGATCCGGCCCGGCTGATCGCGTGGCTGGTGAGTGACGAGGCGGCGTGGGTGACCGCGCAGGTGATCACCACCGACGGCGGCTTCTCCCTGAACTGAGCCCCACAGCCTTCCCCCACACGCCGAGTTGCCAGAAGCTCGCTGCGCTATGACGCAGCGAGCTTCTGACCACTCGGGGGGGAAGGTGGTCAGGGTTGGGGGCGGGACAGCCCGACGAGGACGTGCGCCTGCCGCACGGTGATCTCCGTCGAGACGGCTGCCGGGTACTCGGGGGTGCCGCCGAACCGCGCCCGCGCAGTGAGGTCGCCGGAGCGTGTGTCGACGGCAAGGGTGAAACCACCGGAGAGGTCGGTGACCGCCGTGCCGGCTTCACTCCAGCTCCTGCCGTCGGGGGAGGTCTCGAGCACGACGGACTCAGCTGTCACCGGCGCACCGTCCACGCCGAGCAGGCGTCCGGCGACCGCCGGACTCGCGGCCGTGCCGGGCACCCAGCCCAGCGACACCGTCGGAGGCGTGATCGTGCGCAGGTACACCTTGTTGCCCGCGCCGCGGTTGTCCTCGTAGGCGATCCGGTCGCCGGCGATCGTCGGATTGCCGCTCCAGCCGTCGTGCCTGGTCACCCGGGTGGTCACGCCACTGGCGACGTCGTAGAGGTAGACCTCGGTGTTGTTGTGGCCGTCGCGTTCGTCCATCCAGACGATCCGGCCGTCGGCGACGTCGGCGAACCACTGCACCGACTGGTCTGCGGTCACCTGGGTCACCGTGCCGGTGGCGAGGTCGTCGGCGTAGATGTCGCTGTCGGTCTCGCTGATGGCGTCCTGCCAGACGACGATGCCGTGGTCGATCCGTGGCAGCGTCTGGTCGGTGCCGGTTGTGGTGAGCTGGGTCGCGGTGCGTGAATCAAGGTCGTAGGCGTAGATGTCGGAGTCGTGGCCGTTGCGCGCGTCCTGCCAGACGACCACGCGTCCGGAGATGTCGCAGGCGCTCGCCGATCCGCCGGTCGGCGAGACCACCAGGTCGCGTCCGGTGCCGATGCTGTGGACGTGGATCCTGCCCTGGTACTCGTAGCACAGCAGGTCACCCGACAGCTGGGGCCGCGTGCCGGGGCTCGCGTCCAGCCTGCGCTGCTGCCCGGTGACCAGGTTGCGGTACCACAGGCCGCGGTTGGTGCCGTTGCCGTAGTCACTCCAGACCACGCGGGCTCCGGAGATGGCCGGTCGCCCCAGCGCTGTGTGGTCGGGGGTCAGGTTGAGGTCGACGCCGGTCTTCAGGTCGAGGACGCGGATGTCGAAGGCTGTCTCTGTCGCGGTGCCCTGCCCGACGGTGCGCTCCGAGGCGTGGTCGGCGTAGGCGAGCTTCGAGCCCGAGAGCTGAGGCCAGTTCTGGGTTGCTGCTCCGACGGTGAGCTGGCGTTCCTTGCCGAGCCAGTCCGCTGACGCCGACGACGCACAGCCGAACATCATGGCCGCGGTGGCTGTGCCACCGGCCACGATGAGCCGACAGGCTCGACCGACTGGACCGATCACGACATCCCCTCAGCTGTCGCGCGCAGGGAATCAGCGACGTTCACCTACGCTAGTAGGGAAGGCTACGCCCAGAAATACCCCTTTGGGGTGACGCCCATTTGGGTGACCACCGAGACCGCTCCCCAAGGAATAGGGGGCGGACTAGGCTGGTTGGGTTCGAAGAATCGAGGTAGCAGCATGCCAGCACTGCGTTCCCGCACCGTCACCCACGGCCGCAACATGGCCGGAGCCCGCGCCCTGTGGCGCGCCACCGGCATGACCGACTCGGATTTCGGCAAGCCGATCGTCGCGATCGCCAACTCCTTCACCCAGTTCGTGCCCGGCCACGTGCACCTGCGCGACATGGGCAAGCTCGTCTCCTCGGCCATCGTCGAAGCCGGTGGCGTCGGCAAGGAGTTCAACACCATCGCCGTCGACGACGGCATCGCGATGGGCCACGGCGGCATGCTCTACTCGCTGCCCAGCCGCGAGCTGATCGCCGACTCGGTGGAGTACATGGTGAACGCGCACTGCGCCGACGCCCTGGTCTGCATCTCCAACTGCGACAAGATCACCCCCGGCATGCTGCTGGCAGCGCTGCGCCTCAACATCCCGACCGTGTTCGTCAGCGGCGGCCCGATGGAGGCCGGCCGCGTCGACCTGCCGCGCCTCGGCAAGACCGGCCTCGACCTGGTGAACGCCATGACGGCGTCCGCCGACCCGGCAGTCTCCGACGAGGAGCTCACCGCCATCGAGCAGGAGGCCTGCCCGACCTGCGGTTCGTGCTCCGGCATGTTCACGGCGAACTCGATGAACTGCCTGCTCGAGGCGCTCGGCCTCGCCCTGCCCGGCAACGGCTCGACGCTGGCCACCGCGTCGGCCCGCCGCGACCTGTTCCTGAACGCCGGACGCCTCGTCGTCGAGCTGGCCAAGCGCTGGTACGACGAGGACGACGCCTCCGTGCTGCCGCTGTCGATCGCGACCAAGCCGGCGTTCGCCAACGCGATGCGCCTCGACGTGGCCATGGGCGGCTCGACCAACACCGTCCTGCACATCCTCGCCGCGGCCCGCGAGGCCGGCGTCGACTTCACCCAGGACGACATCGACCAGATCTCCCGGCACACCCCCTGCGTCTGCAAGGTGGCCCCGAACTCGCCGAAGTACTACATGGAGGACGTGCACCGCGCCGGCGGCATCGCGGCGATCCTCGGCGAACTGCACCGCGGCGGCCTGCTCGACACGTCCGTGCACGCCGTCCACTCCCCCGACATCGACACCTGGCTGGACACCTGGGACATCCGCTCCGGCAAGGCGAGCGAGACGGCGATCGAGCTGTTCCACGCCGCCCCCGGCGGGGTGCGCACCACGGAGGCCTTCTCCTCGACCAACCGCTGGGAGACGCTGGATGTCGACAGCGAGGGCGGCTGCATCCGCGACGTCGAGCACCCGTACACCGTCGACGGCGGCCTGGCGATCCTGAAGGGCAACCTCGCACCCGACGGCTGCATCGTGAAGACGGCGGGCGTGCCGGAGACACATCTGGAGCTTCCGCGGCCCTGCCCGGGTCTGCGAGTCGCAGGAGGACGCCGTCGAGGCGATCCTCGGCAAGCGCATCGTCGACGGCGACATCGTCGTGATCCGCTACGAGGGCCCCAAGGGCGGCCCCGGCATGCAGGAGATGCTCTACCCGACCTCGTACCTGAAGGGCCTCGGGCTCGGCCAGAAGTGCGCGCTGATCACCGACGGCCGCTTCTCCGGCGGCACCTCCGGGCTGTCGATCGGGCACGTGTCGCCCGAGGCAGCAGCCGGCGGCACCATCGGGCTGGTCGAGGACGGCGACATCATCGAGATCTCCATCCCGAACCGGTCGATCAACCTGGTCGTCGACGACCAGATCCTGCAGGCCCGTCGCGAGTACCGGGACGCTGTCGGCTGGGAGCCGGAGAACCGTGAGCGCGTCGTCTCTGCAGCGCTGAAGATCTACGCATCGATGGCCCTGTCCGCCGACAAGGGTGCCGCGCGGGAATTGCCGGAGACGGCACCCGTGCGCACGCCCGCGCCGGTCACCGTCCGCTGAACGTGGGCGGTGCCGTCGCGCCGGTGCGCGCCCTGCTGATGGACGCCGACGGCGTGGTGCAGTACCCGAGCCCCGGCTGGCTGAAGGACATGGCACGACTCGGCGGGCCCGGCTTCATCCCTGAGGTGTTCCGCCGTGAGGTGACGACGCTCACCGGCAAGGTCGACCTGCGCGATGAGCTGGTGGCGATGCTCGAGCGCCGGGGACGCACCTGCACCGCCGACGACATCCTCGCGATCTGGTACCGCATCGAGGTGGACGAGCGCATGCTCGCCATCGTCGACCGGGTGCGGGAGGCAGGGGTCGTGACCGCGCTGGCCACCAACCAGCAGAGCTACCGGGGCACCTACATCAAGGAGAACCTGCCCTACGACCAGCACTTCGACCACCAGTTCCACTCCTTCGAGGTGGGCCTCGCCAAGCCCGACCCGGACTACTTCGCGCACATCGTCGAGGCGATCGGCGTCGAGCCGGAGGAGGCGGTGTTCGTCGACGACGTGCTGGCCAATGTCCGCGGGGCGCAGGCTGCCGGGTTGAACGCCGTCCACTTCGCGCACACCGACACCTACGGTTCCCTACGTTGCCGCCTGCGCGCGCTCAGCGTCCCCGGGATCTGACCGGTAGCCTCACCCCCGTGCTGGAATTCACGCTGACGCAGGCCGACCTGGCGGCCTTCGCCGCGCACCAGGCGCAGGAATCCGGCGAGGAGGCCACCCGCGGCAAGCGCTTCCGCCTGGTCAGTGCCTGGCTGGTCGGGATCGCCGGCTACCTCGTCGTCGTCGTGCTCACCGCCGTCCCCCTGCTGTTCAACCAGCAGTTCGGCTGGGCAGCGCTGGGCGAGGTGGTCGCCCTCGGGTTCGGGTTCGCCCTCGGGCTGCTGGACTGGCGCAAGGGCGGCCTGCTGACGGCGCCGCTGCTGGCCCGGCGGTACCGGTTCAAGGCCCGGGAGGCGCTCGCCGCCACCGGGGCAGAGCGGACGCTCACGCTCGACGAGTCCGGGTTCACCGTTGCGGCTGGGAAGCGGTCGACGACGGTGCCCTGGTCGGCCATCCAGCGCATCGCCGAGGCTCCCGGCCACTACTTCGTCTACACCGGTCCCACCGAGGCGCATGTGCTGCCACGTCGGGGACGCGAAGCGGAGGCGAAGGCCTTCGTCGAGGCGATCCTCGAGCACCTGTAGGTCACCAGCCGAAGGCGCGCCCCAGGCGGTCGAGGCCCTCCGCGATCACGTCGACAGGGTTCGTGACGAAGGACAGCCGCATCGTCGAGCGATCCGGATCGGCGGCGAAGAACGGCCAGCCGGGCACGTAGGCGACGCCCTCCTCGACGGCCGTCGGCAGCCGCAGTGCGGTGTCCACCGCGCCGCCGACTCGGGCCCACAGGAACATGCCGCCCTCGGGACGGGTGAGGCTCGCGCCCTCCGGCAGGATCCGGGAAAGGCCGGCGGCCATCGCGTCCCGACGTTCCCGGTAGACGGCCACAACGCGGGCGATGTGGGCGTCGAGGTCGCAGGTGGCGAGGTACCGCGCGACTGCGAGCTGGTCGGTGACTGCGCTCTGCAGCCCGACGGCCTGCTTGGCCACCTCCAGCGAGCGCAGGATGTCGCCCTCCGCCCGCAGCCAGCCGACGCGGACGCCGGGAGCCATCACCTTCGACGCCGAGTTCAGCAGCACGGTCTGGGCGGACATGCCGGGCAGGCTCGCCAGCGGTGGCGCGGCCTCGCCCTCGAACCGCAGCTCGCCGTACGGGTCGTCCTCGAGCAGCGGGACGCCGGTGCGCGAGCAGCACGTCCGCGACAGCCCGGCGGCGCTCGGCGGGCATGGAGCGGCCGGTGGGGTTCTGGAAGGTCGGGATCAGGTAGACGAACTTGGGGTGGTGCTCGGCGATCGCTGTGGCCAGCGCGTCCGGGAGCATGCCGTGGTCGTCGGTGTCGACGGCCACCAGTCGGGCCCCGGCCAGCGCGAACGCCTGCACGGCCGCGAGGTAGGTGGGTTGCTCGACGAGGACGACGTCGCCGGCGTCGATGAGCACCTGGCCGACGAGGAAGATGCCCTCCTGGGAGCCGCTGGTCACCTGCACCTGGTCGGGGTGCGTCGGGAGCGTCCGGGAGAGGCGGGCCGCCACCTGCTCGAGCAGTTCGGGCTCGCCCTTGGTCGTGGCGTACTGCAGCGCCCGCGCGCCCTGGTGGGTGAGCACGTGGTCGAAGGCAGCACGGAAGTCGTCCAGCTCGAACAGCGCACGCGTCCGGGACGCCGCCGGCGAAGGAGATCACGTCGCCGCGAGTTCACCACGGCGAGGATGTCGCGCACCGGCGACGTGGTGACGCCGGAGAACCGGCTGGCCAGCTGGAAGGCACTGCTCATGGCCGGATCGTGCCACGCCTGGCCGCCGTTGGCATCCAGGCGTCCGAGACCCGACACGCGCGGTAGCCTCACGGTCGTGTCCCAGTACCCCTTTGCAGACGGTCGGCCAGATTCCTGGGTGCCCGCATCGGGTGCACCGGTGGTCGCCAACGATTCCGTCGCCGTCCCGTTGACCCTCGGCTACACCCCGACGCTGGAGGACATGGTCGCCCCGACGCTCGCCCACCCGGCCACGAGGAAGGGGTACGAGCAGCAGGTGTGGAAGGCCGGCTGGCGCCGAAGCCTGCGGGTCCTGCCGATCACCCTCGGCCTTGTCCTGCTCGCCAACCTCTTCATGTTCGACCTGGGACTCGGCTGGAGTGTGGTCAGCACCGCGGTGCTCGGCGGCCTTTTCGCCGTGGTGCAATGGTCACAGATCGACCACAGCATCAAGCGCAGGCTGCCAGCACTGCTCGAGCAGCAGGCCCGGCACGACCTTGCCCGACGCGGAGACCAGCGCACGATCGTGGCAGAGCCCGGAGGCCTCACCCTCGTCGACGCTGCCACCACAGGGCCCATCGGGTGGTACCAGGTGCACCTCACGGAGACCGACCGGTACGTCATCGTCACGGCAGGCGTGACCAGCTGGGCCATTCCCAGGACGGTGGGCCTGCCGCTGACGGAGTTCGTCCAGGTGGCTCGTGGTCATGGCGCCAGCTGAGGCTTCGGCAGGCTCAACCGGCACCCTGCGTGTGACCACTCCGTGGCCACTCACTGCTAGGGGGCGAGCCGCTCCTTGACCCACGTGCCAGCGTCCAGGCGGAAGCGGACGCGGTCGTGCAGGCGACTCCTGCGTCCCTGCCAGAACTCCCAGGTGTCCGGAACCAGGCGGTAGCCGCCCCAGTGCTCGGGGCGCGGCGGATGCAGCCCGAACCTGGCTGATGCCTTCGCAGCGTTGGAGACCAGCACGGCCCGGGAGCTGATCACCTGGCTCTGCGGTGAGGCCCAGGCGCCGAGGCGGGAATCCAGCGGGCGGGTGACGAAGTAGGCGTCCGACTCCTCTGCGGAGGTCTGCTCGACCCGTCCCTCCACCCGTACGACCCGCTCGAGCTCCACCCAGTGGAACTGCAGCGCGGCCTGCGGGTGCACCGCGAGCTCGCGGCCCTTGCGGCTCTCGTAGTTGGTGAAGAACACCAGTCCGCGCTCGTCGGCGTACTTCAGCAGGACGATCCGCGTGGACGGGCGCCCGTCGGCGCCGACGGTGGCCACCGTCATCGCAGTGCGGCTCGGGCACCTTCGCAGCGACGGCCTCCGCCAGCCAGCGCTGGAACAGTGCCGTTGGGACGGTGCCGGCCTCCATCTCGTCGAGGCTGCCGCGCTCGTAGCTCTTGCGGTGGTCGGACAGGTTCACCCTCGCAGGATAGGCGCCTTTCAGCGGGCCACCCGGAGATGTCGCCGGTGGAAGGCCCAGGCGCCGAGCAGGAAGTAGGCCACCGAAAGGATCGTCAGCATGACGAGCTCGTAGCCGATCGAGGTCGAGCCGAAGCTGAACACCGAGGTGAGGGCATTCACGGCGTGCCGCGGCGGCAGCAGGTCCAGCAGGTTCACCTCGTGGCCGGCGACGGAGAACAGCGGCACGCCGCGCACGGGGAACATCGTCCCCGAAAGGAACATGAACAACCCGAACGGGAAGTTGGCCACGAGGAAGGCCTGTGCCACCGACCTGGTGAACGCAGCAACCAGCAGTCCGAGTCCGATCACCGAGAGGCTGGTCAGCATCCAGATCGGCAGGGCCATCCAGAGCGGTCCGGCCGACCGGAAGCCCAGCAGGACGGCTGTGCCCAGCGACGCCACGCCCGCGAACAGCCCCACCAGGACCTGCACGATGGTGATTCCGCCCAGCAACGCCGCCGCACTGACCGGCGCGCGGACGAGACGATTGATCGTGCCTGCTTCGGTCTCCTGGGCCAGCGCCGTGGCCGCGGCGAACATCATCAACCCGATCGCGAACACAAGGACCCCAGGGACGTAGAGCTCGAACTCCGTCCGCGAGCCCGAAGCCCCCAACGGCGTCTCGGTCAGGTCGAGCAGGGCCGTCCGTCCCGTCTCCTGGCGGGCGAACCGGTCCAGGCCGTCGGCGATCATGATGGCGACCACCGGGTAGGTCGGGCTGCCCAGATCGCCCCCGATCCGCACCGGCACCGCACCGGTTCCCTGACGAGCTGCCAGCAATGACCGGGTGAAGCCCTCGGGGAGTTCGACGAAGGCGACTGCCCGGCGCGCCTCGATCTCCGCCTGCGCCTGGTCGAGATCGGCGACCTGGCGGACGTCGAGGATCGGCACCCCGGTGTCGTAGGTGAGCGACCGCAGGCTCGCAACGGCACGGTCGCCGGCTCGGACCCCTGCTCCGGCTGCTCCGGTGTCGGAGTCGACAACGACCACGGGATAGGTGGTCGAGCCCCCGGAAGGGAAGAAGGCCCACATGAGCAGGACGAAGAAGGGCCCCAACCCGATCGCCAGCAACGGGAGCCAGGGATTCCGGACCTGCTCCCGCAGCGTCTTGCCCGCGACGGCCAGCATCTTCATTCCCGCAACCCCCGGCCGGTGAGGTGGAGGAAGACGTCCTCCAACGACGGCTCCCGCGTCTGGACGCCGCGCAGCGGGACCCGGCTGCGCTCGGCGGCCAGCAGCAGCGCAGAGAGGCTTCGGCTCTCGTCGCCAAGTCGTGCGGTCACCGCGGTCACCGGTCGCCGTTGCCGCCGCGCCGAGCCGGTGCGCAGGGCGTCGAGCAGATCGTCGGCGTCCGCCGGATCGACGCTGAACTCCACCGTGCGCCCGAGATCGAAGCGGTCGAGCAATGCCTGCGGGCTGCCCTCGGCGATGCCGCGCCCGTGATCGATGATGAGGATCCGGTCAGCGACCCGCTCCACCTCCGCGAGGTCATGCGAGGTGACGATCACCACCCGGTCGCGGGCGAGCTCTGCGATCAGGTCGCGGATGAGCACGCGGCTCTGCGGATCGAGACCTGCCTCGGGTTCGTCGAGCACAACGGCCGGCGGATCCGGGACGAGGGCGAGTGCGATGTTCAGGCGTCGGAGCATCCCGCCGGAGAGCGTTCGCGCCTGCGCGTCCCGCTTCGGGTGCAGACCCACCCGGTCGAGCAGCAGGCGGGCGCGGTCGATCGGCTGCCGCTTTCCCCAGCCCGTGCAACCTCGCAAGGAACACGACCTGCTCCGTGCAGGTGAGGCGGGGCCAGGTCTGGACCGTCTGTGGTCCGACGCCGACGAGCCGGCGGAGCTGCCCGGGTTGCGCGGGCCTTCCGTCCCAGAGGACCTCGCCGGAGTCCGGGCGGGTGGTTCCGCTGAGCATGTCGAGGGTGGTCGTCTTGCCGGCCCCGTTCGGGCCGAGCACAGCCAGCACCTCACCGGGGCGCGCCTCGAGATCGAGGGCGTCAACGGCGACCAGGTCGACGAAGCGCTTGGTGATGCCTTTGGCACCCAGGCTCATGGGTCAATCGTTGACCGGAACGCGGGGAGTCGCGCAGCGGGATCGGCGAATCCGGCACGTCAATCACCGGTCCTGGCCGCGACCGGGCGTCCGGACGGCCTCAGCCGCCGGCCGGAGGTTCGCCGCGGACGGCGACCAAGGGCGGTCGGTCGCCGCGGATCGACGCCACCATGTCGGCCACCTGCCGGGTGGCGACCACGTCGTGGGCCCGGAAGACCGTTGTGCCGAGCCAGCCGGCGATCGCGGTGGCAGCGAGGGTGCCGAACAGGCGGTCGTCCACCGCCAGGTCGAGGGTCTCGCCGACGAAGTCCTTGCGCGACAACGCCTGCAGCACGGGGAAGCCGAGTCCGGCGATGGCTCCGGTCGCCCGCAGCACCCGGAGCGAATGCCGCGTGGTCTTGCCGAAATCGAGCGTCGGGTCGATCAGTACCCGCTCGGCCGGTACGCCGGCGGCGACGGCCCGCGCAGCACCGGCGGCGAGGGCGCCGAGCACGTCGCGCACCACATCGTCGGGATCGGGCCCGTAGCTGATGTTCACCGGATCGGTGCGCGGCGGGAGCCCGCCGGTGTGGGACACCACGTAGCCGGCGCCGAGTTCCGCGGCCACCGCGAGCAGGCCGGGATCGGCACCAGCCCAGGTGTCGTTGACCAGGTCCACTCCGGCCGGCGCACAGGCCGTTGCGACCTCGGAGCGCCACGTGTCCAGGCTGAGGATCACGTCCGGGTGCCGGTCGCGCACCGCCAGCAGGAAGGGCAGCACCCGCTCGATCTCCTCGGCGACCCCGACCTCGCCACCCTGCTGCCCTGCCCGGACACCGCCGACGTCGATCAGGTCGGCGCCTTCTGCGAGCAACCGGTCGACGGCCGCCAGCCCCGGCTCGAGGTCGGTGTAGCGGGCAGCGGCGTAGAAGGAGTCGGGTGTGCGGTTCACGATGCCCATCACAGCCGGATGGGCCGCGTCGAACCGCCGTCCGCGCAGCACGAGGGGAGCAGCGGCGATCGGCGGGCTCGGCCAGGTTTCGGTCACGCCCCTACTGTGCCGCACAGGCTGGAAGGGCGGATCAACCTCTGGTTAGGGTCCTACCGTGAACCGAGTTGGAACCGTCCCCGATCCGGTCCGGACCGAGTTGGGGACGGTTCCAAACTCGGTCCACGTCGCGACGGTTGGCGGCGAGAGGAGCCTCGAGTGACGATCCGGCTGGTGCTCGACTGCGATCCCGGCACCGATGACGCGTTCGCGATCATGCTCGCCGCGCTGCATCCCGCCACAGAGCTGGTGGCGGTGTCGACGGTCAACGGCAATGTCGCGCTGCACCACACGACGGAGAACGCCCTGCGGGTGCTCGACCACATCGGCGCGCGCGTCCCGGTCTTCGCCGGCGCAGATCGTCCGCTCGCCCGTCCCGACCTGCCGGTCTCGCGGGACGTGCTGAACGCCGACAACCCCAAGTTCCAGGTCGCGGAGCTCGCCCTGCCACCGTCCCGCTCGGCGGTGCAGGAGGTCCCGGCGGTGCGGATGTTGATCGACACGTTCCTCGATCCCGCCAGCGCCGACGTCGTGCTGGTCGCCATCGGCCCGCTCACCAACGTCGCCCTCGCGCTGCAGCAGGAGCCTCGCCTTGCCGAGCGCATCCCCCGGCTGGTGCTCATGGGCGGAGCGCACGTCGGCGGCAATGTCACAGCGACGGCCGAGTTCAACCTCTGGGCAGACCCGGAGGCAGCGCGAGCGGTCTTCGCCGCCGGGCTGCGCGAGATCGTCGTGCTGCCGCTGGACGCGACCCACAGCGCTCCGCTGACGCTCGCCGACTGCGATGCGTTCGCAGGCTCTCGGCACGCCGGCGGGCGACGCTGCTGCGATGTTCCTGCGGCACCGCATCACGCAGGACCAGACCCCGGACAGCCTCAAGAGCCAGCCGTCAGCACCCGTCCACGACCCGTTGTGCGTCGCGTACCTGATCCGGCCCGACGTGGTCACGGCAGCCGGCGCCTACCCGGTCACGGTCGAGACCACCGGTGAACACACGCTGGGACAGCTCATCGTCGACACCCGTCCCTGGTCGAGGGATCCCGTGACAGCGACGGTGGCGTTCTCGGCGTCCGTCGAGGTGTTCCGTGAGGTGCTGATGGAAGCGTTCGTCCGCGACCTTCGGGCAGGGACGCCCGCGTCCTAGCGCAGGCACCGATCGGGCGCGAGAATCGAGACCACCGCTACGAGGAGGCTTGATGAACCACGCGATCCTGCCCACCACCGAGTCGCGGGGCTTCCGCTCCGTGCGCGAGTCCGGCATCAGCCGCGAGGAGCGCTTCGCACTCGGCAAGGGGCTGCGCGAGCAGGTGCCCTACGAGCGCCTCGGTGACTGGACGGCGTCCTCGGCCCGCTTCGACCCGATCGCCCTGATCGCGATCAGCCACGTCGGACGCGTGCAGGACCTGGTGGGCATCCGCGTCGCGAGGATGGCGACATCGCCCTACGGCTTCCTGCGGGGGTCGGCCGTCGTGATGGCTGCCGACGTCGCGTCCCTGCCGTCCACCGGGATCCACCCGATCGTCTGCGGCGACGCGCACCTGGGCAACTTCGGCTTCTACCGCTCGCCGGAGGGTGCGCAGGTCATCGACCTCAACGACTTCGACGAAGCCCACCCCGGCGCCTGGGAATGGGACCTGCGCCGGCTCGTTGCGAGCGTCTGGGTGGCCGGACGCGAGAACGGCTACAGCGAGCAGGCGTGCGCTGCCTCTGCCCGCTCGTGCGTTGTCGAGTACGCGGCGGAGGTCAGCGAACTGGCGACGCAGCCGCTGCTGGCACGCTCCTTCAACCGGCTCGACGTCTCCCGGCTGAAGGAGTCGGTGAAGCAGAAGACCCTGCGCCAGGAGATCAAGCGCGCGGTGAAGGACGCCCGCAAGCGCACCAGCGACCGGGTGCTGCCCAAGCTCACCGGCGACATCGACGGCCACCGCCGCATCATCGCCGAGCCGCCCATCACCACGTCCGTCGACGAGGCGTCATCGGCTGCCATCGGCGTCGGGCTCGACGAGTACCTCGGCACGCTCGCGCCGCACTGGCGCCGGGTGGTGGCCGGCTACACGCTCGAGGATGTGGCGCACCGTGTCGTCGGCGTCGGCTCGGTCGGGCTGCGCGCCTACGTCGTGCTGCTGGTCGGGTCGAGCCCGGACGACGTGCTGTTCCTGCAGCTCAAGGAGGCCCGGCGGTCGGTGCTGGCCCGGTTCGTGCACGGCGACGACGCCTGGCACCAGCACCAGGGCCAGCGCGTCGTCGAGTACCAGCAGGCGCTGCAGACGGTCAGCGACCCGCTGCTGGGCTGGACGACCATCGACGGCCGCGACTACTACGTGCGCCAGTTCCGGAACATGAAGGGGACGGTGCCGCTGAACGCCATCCGCGAGGAGGCGCTGAGCGACTACGCGGGCATCGTCGGGCGACTGCTGGCCAAGGGCCACGCCCGCACGTCCGGGGCCTCGATGATCGCCGGCTACCTCGGGGACGGGGAGGGCGCGGGCGACGCGCTCGCCCGGTTCGCGCGCCTCTACGCCGACCAGACCGAAGCCGACTGGGCAGCGCTCGTCGCCGCGGCGAAAGCCGGCAAGCTCCCCATGTCGGACGACGCCTACATGAGCTCCGCGTTCCGCCCCGGATAGCTCTCGCCAGCCCGGGGAGCAACGGCCTTACTGCGGCTTGCGGCCGCAGATCAGCAGGTGCGGTGAGCCGCCAAGGACGGACGGGTCCCGCTCCAGGCGCCGGATCGCAGCGAGCGCCGTCTCCTGCTTGCCCGCTCCGTCCAGCAGGTCGGCGTGCACCGGCCACGGCCCCTCCACGGCCACCGGGCCGTCGACCTCGAACCCTGCGCCCGCGACGTCGGCTGCGAGCTCCTCGGGAGTGTGGAAGTAGGCGGTGGTGAACCAGCGCGGATGCTCGTCCGGGTTCCGGTGGACGCCGGTGGCGACATCGGCGGCGACGATCGCAGGGAAGGGTTCCTCACCCAGGTAGCCGAGCATCAGCCCGTCCGCCGTCGAAGCCCAGCGGCTGATCCCCGCAGCGATGACAACCCCGCCGGGACGGAGCACGCGCAGCGCCTCGGCCAGCGCGCTGCGCCGGTCGGCTGCTGCGATGAGGTGGTAGAGCGGGCCGAGCAGGAGCACGGCGTCCACGCTGGCAGCGGCATGGGTGAGCGCGCGAGCGTCGCCGACCTCTGCGGTGCGCAGCGGGCTGGCGGCACGACGGGACGCTTCGAGCGGCCTGCTCGACGTGCCTGGGCATCGCGTCAACGAGGTCGACGGTGTAGCCGAGCCCGGCGAGCCACAGGGCGTAGATGCCTGCGCCACCACCGACGTCCAGCACCTCTGCCGGGGCAGCAGGCAGCCAGGCCGCAAGGAGTTCGCGGGTGCGCAGCAATTCGACAGAGTCGGATTGCAGGCGACCGGCTTCATCGCTGCCCTCGTAGTAGGCGTGGACCTTCTCGTCGACCGGCATCTTCACTTCTCCTCAGCAATTTCACGTAACCGTAACGACCCAATCAGCCCAATTCTGCAATGGGGCGAGGTGCGATCCCGATAGCTTTTGCCACGCTCCACCGCCGACATTGTTTGGGAGAACTCATGGAAACCAACACCGATCCTGCTGCCGTCGCTGCTGCGAGCCTTCCCGGAGCGATCTTCGGCCTCGTCATCGGCGTGCTGATGATCGTCGCCCTGTGGAAGATCTTCCAGAAGGCCGGCGAGCCCGGCTGGGCTTCGATCATCCCGTTCTACAACACCTTCACCCTGTTCAAGATCGCCGGCCTGAACCCGTGGCTCTTCCTGCTGCTGCTCATTCCGTTCGTCAATATCGTGATCGCGATCTGGGTGGCCCTGAAGCTCGGCGCGGCCTTCGGCAAGAGCGGCGTCTGGTCGTTCTTCCTGCTGGTCGTGTTCTCGCTGATCGGCTGGCTCGATCCTCGGCTTCGGCGGCGACAGCTACACGCAAGCCCGTCACCGTCTGAGGCTCCAGCGAGCCGCAACACCATCACAAGCTGTGAGTTGGGCGCCGTAGTCGGCGCCTGACTCACAGCTTGTGGCTTGTCGGCGGCGGAGTGAAGCAGATCAGCCGATCTCCAGCAGCAGGTCGCCGCCCTCGACGGCCTGGGCGTGGCCGATCGCGCGCCGCTTGACCGTCCCGGAGACCGGCGTGGTGATCGCCGCCTCCATCTTCATGGCCTCGATGGTGGCCACCTGGTCACCGGCGGCGACCTCGTCGCCCACCTCGACGACCAGCGTGACCACGCCGGCGAACGGCGCCGGCACCTGGCCGGGCACCTTCTGGTCGGCCCGCTCCGCGACGGCGACCGTCGACTGGACGCTCTCGTCGCGCACGGAGACCACCCGCATCTGGCCGTTGACGGTGCACACCACCTGGCGCATGCCGCGGTCGTCCGGCTCGCCGATCGCGGAGACGGCCAGCAGCAGCGACTTGCCCTTCTCCAGCTCCACCTCGATCTCGGAGCCCTGCGTCAGCCCGTGCAGGAACTCCCGCGTCGGCACGACGGACAGCTCCGAGTACGCCTCCACCGCCTCCTCGTAGTCCCGCAGCGGGCCGGGGAACAGCAGCCGGTTCAGCGTCCGGCGCGGCTCGCGGCGCCAGCGCTGCGGTGTCCTCCTCCGAGAGCTCGGTCATCACCGGCTTGGTCACCCGTCCGGCGAGGGCCTTCGTGCGGAACGGCTCCGGCCAGCCGCCGGGCGGGTCGCCAAGGTCGCCGTTGAGGAAGCCGATCACCGAGTCGGGGATGTCGTACTTGTCGGGATTGGCCTCGAAGTCGGCCGGGTCGGCGTTGCGCCCGACGAGGGCGAGCGCGAGGTCGCCGACCACCTTCGAGGACGGCGTCACCTTCACGATGTTGCCGAGGATCCGGTTCGCAGCGGCGTACATGTCCTCGATCGCCTCGAACCGGTCGCCCAGCCCGAGCGCGATGGCCTGCTGGCGCAGGTTCGACAGCTGCCCGCCGGGGATCTCGTGCACGTACACGCGTCCGGTCGGGCCGGGCAGGCCGGACTCGAACGGCCCGTACAGCTTCCGCATGCTCTCGAAGTAGGGCTCAAGGGCTGTCACAGCGGAGAGGCTCAGTCCCGGTGTCCCGCTCCGTGTCCTCCAGCGCTGCCACCAGCGCGGACATCGACACCTGTGATGTCGTGCCGGCCATCGCCGCCGAGGCCACGTCGACAGCGTCCACGCCTGCGTCGATCGCTGCGAGGAGCGTGCCCGAGCTGGCCGCCGGCGGTGTCGTGGGTGTGCAGGTGCACCGGGAGGTCGAAGTTGCTGCGCAGCGCCGTCACCAGCTGGGCAGCCGCAGGAGCACGCAGCAGGCCCGCCATGTCCTTGATCGCGAGGATGTGCGCGCCGGCATCGACCAGCTGCTCGGCCAGCCGCAGGTAGTAGTCGAGCGTGTACAGCTTCTCCGCCGGCGAGCTCATGTTGCCCGTGTAGCAGAGGGCCGCCTCGGCGACGGCGTGGTCGGTCTCGAGCACCGCCTCGATCGCCGGACGGATCTGGTCGACGTTGTTGAGGGCGTCGAAGATGCGGAACACGTCCAGCCCCGACCGTGCAGCCTCGGCGACGAACGACTTCGTGACCGCCAGCGGGTAGGGCGTGTACCCGACGGTGTTGCGGCCGCGCAGCAGCATCTGCAGCGGCAGGTTCGGCATCGCAGCGTGCAGCGCGTCCAGCCGGCTCCACGGGTCCTCCTTGAGGAACCGCAGCGCGACGTCGTAGGTGGCCCCGCCCCAGGCCTCGATGGTGAACAGCTGCGGCAGCGTCCGGGCGATCACCGGCGCGACGTGCAGCAGGTCGCGGGTGCGCACCCGGGTCGCCAGCAGCGACTGGTGGGCGTCGCGGAAGGTGGTGTCGGTGACGGCGACGGCCTTCTGGGCACGCAGTTCCGCTGCCCACTGGGCCGGGCCCACCTCGAGCAGCCGCTGGCGCGAGCCGGACGGCGGCGGGGCGGACGCGACCTCCGGCGGGAGCACCGGCAGCTTCTTGCGCGGACGCAGGTAGGTGCGCGGCTCGCCGTTGGGACGGTTGACGCTCATCTCCGCGAGGTAGGTCAGCAGCTTCGTGCCGCGGTCGGCAGGGATGTGGTAGCTCAGCAGGTGCGGACGTTCATCGATGAATGACGTTGTAGTACGCCCGGCCAGGAAGTCCGGGTCGGTGATGACCGCCTCGAGGAACCGGATGTTGGTGGAGACGCCCCGCACCCGGAACTCGGTGAGCGCCCGGTAGGCCCGGCGAGCGGCACTGCGCAGGTCGGAGCCGCGGCAGGTCACCTTCACCAGCATCGAGTCGAAGTGCGCACCGACGGTTGCTCCGGCGAACACCACGCCTCCGTCCAGCCGGATCGCCTGCGCCGCCGGGCGTCCGGTACACCGAGATGATGCCGGTGTCCGGCCGGAAGCCGTTGGCCGGGTCCTCCGTGGTGATCCGGCACTGCAGGGCGGCGCCGCGCACCTGCACCGAGTCCTGGGTGAGTCCGAGTTCAGCAAGGGTCTCGCCGCCGGCGATCCGGATCTGCGAGCTGACCAGGTCGATGTTGGTGACTTCCTCCGTGACCGTGTGCTCCACCTGGATACGCGGGTTCATCTCGATGAAGACGTAGCGGCCGTCCTCGCCGAGCAGGAACTCCACCGTGCCGGCGTTGAGGTAGTTGATGTGCCGGGCGAACTTCACGGCGTCATCGCAGATCCGCTGCCGCAACTCGGGGTCGAGGTTCGGTGCGGGGGCGATCTCGACGACCTTCTGGTGGCGCCGCTGCACCGAGCAGTCCCGCTCGTACAGGTGGATCACATCGCCGGTGGCGTCGGCCAGCACCTGCACCTCGATGTGACGGGGACGCAGCACCGCCTGCTCGAGGTACATCCGGGCGTCGCCGAACGCCGATTCGGCCTCGCGCATCGCCTCGGCGAGGGCATCGGGCAGCGCCGGGCTCTCCTCGACCCGGCGCATGCCGCGTCCGCCGCCACCGCTGACGGCCTTCACGAACACCGGGAACCCGATGTCCTCCGCCGCTGCGAGGAGGGTGTCGATGTCGTCGCTGGGATCGGAGCCCTTCAGCGTCGGCAGGCCCGCCTCCCGCGCAGCCTGGATCGCACGCGCCTTGTTGCCGGTGAGTTCGAGGATCTGGTGCGTCGGCCCGATGAAGGTGATGCCGGCGTCCTCGCAGGCCTGCGCCAGGTCGGGGTTCTCCGACAGGAAGCCGTAGCCGGGGTAGACCGCGTCAGCGTCGGCGTGCCGGGCTGCGGCGATGATGCCGGCAACGTCCAGGTACGCGCGGACGGGGTGGCCCGCGCTCGCCGATCTCGTAGGACTCGTCGGCCTTCGCCCGGTACTCGGCGTGCCGGTCCTCGTAGGGGAACACCGCGACCGTCGTGATCCCCAACTCGGTGGCGGCCCGGAAGGCCCGGACGGCGATCTCACCCCGATTGGCAACCAGAATCTTGCGGAACATCGGTCTCCTCAGCGTCGGCGTCCCGAAACTGTATTCCGCCGAGCGCCCGCTCCGGCACCCCTTGGCCACCCCACCGGGCGTGAAGGAGTACCGAGTTATTCATACGCAGCAGCGGGTGCGGCGTCCCCGGAAACCACACGAGCTGTGACTTCCCACCCGAAGTCGGCGGGAAGTTCACAGCGTGTGGGTGGCCCCATCGGTGGCCGGCAGCGGCTCGCCGCTCCAGGCTGCGAGGGCTTCTGCTGCGTGACACGCGCCGGCCCGCAGCCCGGCAGCGAACGCGCGCTCCGTCTTCCCCGGCGCCAGCAGGTCCGGCCCGAGGGCGGCTCTGCCCGCCAGATCCGGCTCGATCAGCACCACGCGAACACCGGACTTCGCCAGGTGCGCAGCCTGGTTGACGGGGCGACGGTTGCGCCCGCACGGCAGCAGAGAGCGGGGCGACAGCGATCAGCACGTCCGCGTCGGCTGCCACGTCGAGATTGGCCGGAGAGCGCAGCCCGCCGTCGAAGTGCAGCCGCCCGTCGATCCGGACGGCGGGGAACACCCCCGGCAGTGCACAGCTGGCAGCGACCGCTGCCGCAAGGTCGGCCGGCTGCCCTGCGGAGAAGAACGCGGGCCGCCCTGACGTCGCATCGGTGGCGACGATCACGAGGCTCGCCGGCCATGCCAGGCCGGAAAGGCCCTCGCCCACCCGTTCGACCCAGCCGGCCTCCGCATCAGGCGTCCACGCGCTCATGGCGCGGGCACCCAGCCACGCGAGGGCGTGCCGCCGGCTCGGGTGCAGCTGGGCCGCAACGAGGCGCGCGACGTGGGCGGGCCCGATGCGGCCGGCGCGCTCCCTGCGGGCATCGTCCAGTTCCGGCACCGTGCCGGATGTGGTCAGCCAGGCGGCGACCAGGGCGCCGGCAGAGGTGCCGACAACGAGGTCCGCATCCAGCGACAGGCCGGCGCGGGACAGTCCCGTGAGCACGCCCAGCTCCCAGGCGACGCCGGTGGCGCCGCCGCTGCCCAGGACGAGGGCTCTGCGGATGCTCATCCCCTGATTCTGCTCCTCCCCGGCGGCGGATTCTTCGCAAGCTCTCAGCAAGACACTTGCCGCCGACGGCAGACTGGCCCCGACAGGGTGGTCACACGACTGAGGAGCTTCGGTTGCGCAGAGCAGGCGTCATCAGCGTGATTCTGTTGTCCCTGCTGACCGGGTGCGTGCGGGCGTCGCAGGACTGGACGCCGGGGCCGATCATCACCGAGTCGGTCACCGCGCCGACGGCCACCCCGGCCACCACCCCGACACCCTCGACCACGGTGAGCACACCGGCCAAGCCGACCGTCCCCGATGCCGCAGGCGCGCTGGACGTGACCTCGTACGAGTCGGCGCACTTCGCGAGCCCGACCGGACGCATCTGGTGCGCGCTCGGCAGTGACTGGACGCTGTGCCACTTCCCGCGCGACATGAACATGAGCAAGGTGCCCAAGCCGTCGAAGGTCTGCCCCGGCGCGGGGATCGATGTCACAGGAGTGGGTGTGACGAAGGACGGCGTCGACTACTTCTGCAGCGGCGGCGCCGAGGCGCTCCCCCAGACCGATGGCCTCTACACCGCCTGGTGGAAGTCCACCGGCTACCCCGCTGTCACCTACGACGGCCAGAAGATGGCCACCCTCCCCTACGGCAAGAAGCTGGTGCACGGCAAGCTCATCTGCCTCAGCGAGCAGTCCGGAATCACCTGCGGCAACACGAGCACGGGCGCCGGCTTCAAGATCTCGAGGGCGGGTGTGACCTTCATCAAGTGAACGTGGCGCCGGCACCGTGGGGGGTGGGTGCCGGCGCCAGCCCTCGGGCAGGCGGTCGGTTCGGCAAGGCGGCCTCGGTATCGTGTCGGCATGTCTGCGACGGCGTCCGAGCTTTCCAGCCCGATCGTCGACGCCTACCGGGCGCATCCGTCGAGGGCAGGCTTCGACGAGCTCGTTGACGCCAACGGCATCCGTCCGCACGCGGAGGCCCTCGCCGCAACCGTCGAGGGCATGGGTATCGGTGGCCTCCTCGCTGCACGGGCCGAGGCCGTCAACCAGGTCGCGGACGAGGGCATCAGCTACGGCGCAGCGTCGTCCGGCGTCCGCCAGCCGTGGCTGGTCGACCCGCTCCCCCTGCCGCTGGACGGGGCCGACTGGCTCACCCTCGAGCGTGGGCTCGCGCAGCGTGCCACCCTGCTGGACGCCGTGCTGGCGGACCTCTACTCCGACCGGACGCTGCTGCGGCGCAGGGTGCTGCCGGCAGCTGCGGTGCTCGGCCACCCCGGCTTCACCCGGACCGCCGACGGCATCGGCACGGCCAAGCGCCGCCAGCTGGTGCTGACGGCCACCGACGTCGGCAGGGACGCGACCGGGGTGTGGCGGGTCATCTCCGACCGCACCCAGGCGCCAGCGGGGGCCGGCTACGCGATGGCCACCCGCCGCATCGTCAGCCGCGTGCTGGCCGGCCTGCACCGCACCAGCGACCTCGCCCGGCTGCGCGGCTTCTTCCACGCCATGACCGGTGCGCTCCTCGACGCTGCGCCCGGCGGCACGGAGATCCCGCGCGTGGTGCTGCTCTCCCCGGGGTCGGCGAGCGAGACAGCGTTCGACCAGGGGTTCCTCGCAACGATGCTCGGCTTCCCGCTGGCGGAGGCCGACGACCTCGTGGTCAGCAAGGGACGGGTCTGGCTGCGGGCCGGCGGCGAGCTGGAACCGGTGGACGTGATCCTGCGCCGGGTCGAGGCGATGCTGAGCGACCCGCTGGAGTTCCGGGGCAACTCGGAGGTCGGGCTGCCCGGCATGGTGGAGACCGCCCGCCAGGGTGCCGTGACCATCGTCAACCCGGTGGGCGCCGGCGTGCTGGACAACCCGGCCCTGATCGCCCACCTGCGTCCGGTCGCGCAGGCGCTTCTCGGTGAGGACCCGCTGCTGGACTCCCCCGACACCTGGTGGTGCGGCGACCCGGCGCAGGCAAGCCATGTGCTGGCCAACCTCGACAACCTGGTGATCAAGCCGGTTGCCCGCACCGGCGGGACGGCCGTCCGCTACGGCTGGTTGCTCGACGCGGCCGAGCGCGCAGAGCTCGCCGACCGTATCGGCGACGAGCCGTGGGCGTGGTGCGGCCAGGAGCCGATCGAGCTGTCCACGGCCCCGGTCGTCACCCCGGCCGGCCTGGAGCCGCGGCGCTTCGTGCTGCGCACCTTCGGTGTGGCGACCGGCGACGGGTACACCTTCCTGCCCGGCGGCCTCGGCCGTGTGGCAGCGGGAGTCGACGAGCGCACCGTCTCCAGCGCGGCCGGCACCCTCGCCAAGGACGTCTGGGTGCCCGCCGCGACGCAGGAACGCAGCGAGCCGGCAGAGCGCGTCCGTCGCCGGCTGCTCACCCTCGCGCCGCGGGAGACCGCAGTGCCGCCCCGGGTGGCGCACACCCTGATGACGATCGGCCGGTTCGCCGAGCGGGCCGAGTCGACGGCCCGCCTGGTGAAGGTGGCCGACGACCTGAACGAGGACTTCAACTCCCGGCCCGGGACGCCCGGCGCGGAGGCAGCGGCCGCGCTGCTGGCAGCTGTCGCCCGCATCACCGGCATCGACCGCTGGTACGCGGAGACGCCGCTGGCGCTACCTCACCCGGGTGGCGCTCGACCCGCTCGCGCCCGGCGGCGTCCACCACAGCGCCCGCCGCCTCACGGCGGAGGCGCAGGAGGTGCGCGACCTGATGAGCGTCGACGTCTGGAGCGTGTTCAACCGCCTGGAACGCACGCTCGGGCGGCGCCCGTCCGCCGACGACCAGCTGCAGCCGGTGCTGGCCGACGTGCTGGAGTCGCTGCTGGCCTACGCCGGGATCATGGCCCAGAGCATGGTGCGCGACTCGTCCTGGGCGTTCCTCGACGCCGGCTGCCGCCTGGAGCGTGCGCGGCACACCGTCTCGCTGCTGCGGCAGGCCATGGTCGACCAGGCCGGCGACCCGACGGCAGAGCTCGTGGCCGACGCCGTGCTGCGCGCGGGCGAGAGCATCATCACGCACCGCCGCAGGGCCGCCTCCGGCACCGGTCCTGCCACCGCTGCCGAGTCGGTGCGCCAGCTGCTGGTGCACGATCCGGCCAACCCGCGGTCGGTGGCCCACCAGCTCGGCGCCC
This sequence comes from uncultured Actinomycetota bacterium, assembly GCA_963773595.1. Classification (GTDB taxonomy): domain Bacteria; phylum Actinomycetota; class Actinomycetes; order Propionibacteriales; family Propionibacteriaceae; genus Propionicimonas. The sequence goes on along the minus strand of CAVZBQ010000004.1, from coordinate 10,371 downwards.
TCGCAGCGGACCTGCGACTCGTCGGTGACGACCGCCTGGCCGACCAGGCGGCAGCGCTGCTCGCAGAGGTGGACGAGGCGGCCGATGCCGCTCCCGTCGACGCACCCCAGCAGCTCCAGCAGCTGGCGCGGGCGCTGGACGGGCTCGGCGAGCGGATCGCTGCCCGGCACTTCGTTCGCCAGGCCACCCGGCGGACGGCGGAGACCAGCTGGTCGACCCCGTGGCAGGTGAGCTGATGGTCGCCCAGTTCGGACCGCGCCGCTACCGGGTCAGCCACGTCACCCGCTACTCCTACGACGACGTCCTCGAGGCCTGCTACAACCGGGGGCTGCTGCGTCCGCGGGAGACACCGCACCAGCAGGTGCAGTCCAGCGAGGTGGTGGCCACGCCGCCCTCGGACCAGGTGAGCACCCACACCGACTACTTCGGCAACCACTCGGTGTACCTGGAGTCCCGGGCACCAGCGACCGAGCTGACCATCTCGGCGACCAGCGTTGTCGCTGTCGACTGGGCAGCGCCCGACCTGGCAGCGCTCGACGCGTGGACCGTCTCGGGCGCGGCGGAGGCGATCGCTGCGAGCGTCGACCCGGTGGAGCTCGCCGAGTTCACGCTGCCGTCCCCGCTGGTGGCGATCGGGCCGATGATCAGGGACTACGCCGGCGAGGTGCTCGCCCCCGACCGCCGGTTCGGGGAGGCCGTGGCGGCCCTCCTGCACCGGATCCACGCCGACTTCAGCTACCGACAGGGAGCCACGTCGGTGAAGACGACGCTCTCGGAACTGCTGGAGCTGCGGCAGGGGGTCTGCCAGGACTTCGCACACCTTGCCGTCGGCTGCCTGCGCGCCGCAGGGCTGCCTGCGCGCTACGTCAGCGGCTACCTGGAGACGGCGCCGCCACCGGGCAAGGAGAAGCTCAGGGGTGCCGACGCGACCCACGCCTGGGCTTCGGTGCTCACACCCACCGGCGAGTGGGTCGACCTGGATCCGACCAACGACAACTTCGCCGACTCCCGCTACATCGTCACGGCCTGGGGACGGGACTTCTCCGACGTCTCCCCGCTGCGCGGCGTGGTATTCACGGAGGCCGGCAGCTCCGACCTGGTCGTCGAGGTCGACGTCGAGCCGCTGCCGCCCTACGACCCGGAGCCGCTGGCCATCTGAGGCAGCTCAGCCGAGCCGGTACACCTGGCTGTAGCCGGTCTCGGTGTCGGTGATGCGCACGCTGGCGAGTCCGGCAGCCCCGATGGCGTAGGACTCCTCGATCACCGGGCCGTAGCCCCAGCGCTCCACAGCGATGCCGTCGAGCCGGTAGCGGCCCTGGAGGAACGGGTCGAAGGGGAAGCGGACATCGGCCAGCGGAATCACGTCCCCGAGAGGCTGTCCGTTGGGCCCGAGGGCCGTGTAGCCGACGAAGCGGTACCAGCCGAGGTTGTGGCCGGCGCGGTAGGTGCGGGTCACGACGCCGGAGGCAGGCAGGTTTCCGAGGTCGAGGATCAGGTCGAAATCGACGCCATCGCCGCTGTCGCGCTCCCGCAGGACGCCGAAGCCCCGCCATGCACGGTCGCCGGGCACAGCTGCCGTGCCCACATCGGCGCCGATCTGCATGGAACCAACCTAACCCGATCGCCGCTCGGCCCTTGAGCCTGTCCGTCCCGAGGGGCGAAACCCACACCCGGCACCGCAGAATGCAGGGAAAGGCACCCGTCGCGCGCCTGAGCAGGCCCCGCCGGGGCTCCGACCACAGATCCCCAACTGTTGGTGCCAGGTGAACGCAGCGTGACAATCCGCCGGTTCACCGGACGCGACCGCCCAAGCTGGAGGAAGATTGGGGCATGTTCTCGGTGATCGGCGGTTCCAGCGCGCCGTGCGCAGTGTGCCGCCAGGTACACCGCGACCTGCCGCGCGTGCTGGGTACTTCAGCTCCTGACGACTGGCTGGCCGTCAGCCCGGGAGAGCGGCTCGAGGCCGAGCTCACGCCCGACGTGTGCATCCTTCCCCACCGTGGCGCCACCCGGCATTTCATCCGTGGCCACATCCAGCTGCCGCTGCTCGTGCCCGACCCGGAGATCTTCGTGTGGTCGGTGTGGGTCGAGGTGGAGGAGGAGTCGATGTCCTCCATCGCCCAGAGCTGGAGCGACCCCAACCGGGCAGCGATCGCCCCGATCACGGGCTGGCTCGCAACGGAGTTGCCCTACGAGCAGCCCACCAAGGGACTCGAGGTGGTCGTCCACACCCGCGATCCCGGGCAGGTGCCACTGCTGATGGTGGCCGAAGGTGCCACCCACACGCTCGCCGCTGAACAGCGCAACGGCGTGGGCCTGCACCGCGTTGCGGAGTTGGCGGAGCTGTTGAAGCGTTGAAGCAGTCATGAGCGACTTCTTCGAGATCTTCAACCCCGGTCAGCGCTACACGCGCCAGCAACTGGAGACGGAGAAGCTGCTCGTCGTGCAGGACGCGCAGGGCGGCAGCGGGCCGGACCCGCTCGACCTCGATTCCGGCTCCGTCGTGCTGCGAATGCCCGGCACACCGGCACGAAAGGGGACAGTCCCCTTTCGTGCCGGGGAGGCGTCGCCCGAACCCGGCCCACCGGACGACGAGCCATCGGAGGACGCCGGCTCCGACACCGACTGAAGGCCCGGAGCGACTCACTCGGGCGCATTTCGGTGACCGGGCAGACTGGGCCGATGATCGACGTCCAGCGAAGCCTCGGTGAGTTGTTGCGGTCCAAGGTGGCCGGCGACGACGCGGCCAAGGAGGCCGAGCGGATCTGGGGCAAGCCCGGGCCCCGCTGGTTCACCGCCGCCGACCCGATCTGGCGGGTACACAGGGACGCTTCCATGTTCGTCGGGGGCATCACTGCCCTCCTGCTGCAGTCGCTGCAGCCGCAGGCGATGGCCGGTGTGGCAGGCCACAGCGGCTACAAGTCCGACCCGTGGGGACGCCTCCAGCGCACCAGCCACTACCTGGCGATGACGACGTACGGGACGATCCCCGACGCGGAGGCAGCGATCGCGAAGGTGCGCTCCGTGCACGAGCGGGTACGCGGGCAGGACGGCGAGGGACGGCCGTACCGCGCCTCCGACCCGCACCTGCTGACCTGGGTGCACCTCGCAGAGGCCGACAGCTTCCTGCGCGCCCACCAGGCCTTCGGCGCGTCCCCGCTCACCCCGGAGGAGTCGGACACCTATGTTGCTCAGGCCGCCGTCCCCGCGCGACTGCTCGGGGTCGTGGATGCACCGGAGACGGTGAAGGAGCTGGCCGACCAGCTGGCCGGCTATCGCGCAGAGCTCGAGGCCACTCCGGCAGCCCGCGAGGCCGCACGCTTCCTCCTGTTCGAGCCACCGATCCCGCTGCTGGCCCGGCCCGGCTACGGCACCCTGGCTGCCGGGGCGGTCTCGTTGCTGCCCGCCTGGGCGCGGTCGGCGTTGAAGCTGGGGGTGCCGGACGGAGTGGCCGAGTTCGTCGGACGCCCCTTGGGAAAGTTCTCCGTCGACGTCGTGCGCTGGGCGATGGCTGGGGTGCCGGACGGTCGCTGACCGGGCCTCGTCGGGCTCAGCCAACGATTCGTCAGGCCCAGCCAACGGAGCGTCAGGCTCAGCCGGCGGAGCGTGACCGCCGGCCCCGGCGCAGGAACAACAGGTGGGCGACGAGCAGGACGGCCAGGAGGATGGCCGCACCGATCAACCGGGCCGGCCGCATGAGCTCGGCGTCGGGATCATCAGCCAGGAGATAGCTCGCCGCAGCCACCAGGTTGAAGATCGTCGGCACGACCAGCAGGAACGCCACCACCCACCGCAGCGCCCGCCAGGGACTGCGGCCGCGCTCCCGGCCTTGGAGCGGCTCGACGAGTTCCATGGGGACCGGCCCGACGAGAGTCACCTTTGCCGTGGCAGGGTCGGCCATCAGGTCTTCCAGCTCAGGGTCGGGCGGCATCATGATCGGGCGCCGTGCCGGGACCGGCCCCATCGGTTGCTGGTCGAACATCGCCATGAACATTCTCCCTGCAATCGCTGCGGAGCCGTCGATGGTCAGAGTAGCCATAGGATCCCAGAATGGATCTGGAGTTCCGGCTCTCGCAGCAGGCGGAGAACATCGATCGCGACCTCGTCCACCACTGGTTGAGCGACCTCTCGTACTGGGCGAAGGGCCGTCCGAAGGCACTCCAGGACGCGGCCATCGATGCTTCGCGCAACTACAGCGTCCACGAGGTCGGGAGCGGGCGGCAGGTCGGGTACGCCCGGGTGGTCACCGACCGGGTCACGTTCGCCTGGCTGTGCGACGTGTTCGTCGACCCGGACGCACGAGGCGAGGGAGTCGGCAAGCTGCTGGTCGACGGCGTCCTCGCCGACCTGGACGCGCTGGGTGTGCGCCGCACCCTCCTGGCCACGGCCGATGCCCATGGCCTGTACGCGCAGTACGGTTTCGAGCCCCTTGCAGAACCGCGCCGCTGGATGGGGCGGGGAACCGTCTAGGTCGCAGAGGTCCGTCCGGTTGTCTCGTGTGCCACCTCGGGATCGTCACTGCGCAGGTCAGCCCCGAAGAGCAGCCCGGTGCCGGTGAAGCTGACACCGGGAAAGTCGACGTTCTCCGCGGTCAGGCCGAACCCGAACTCGGTGTGCAGGTCGATCGAGGCGCGGTTGGCGTTGCTGGCGAAGTACCAGACCCTTTCGGTGCGCCCGCGGAGCCAGCGCAGCCGTTCTGCGGTGAGCCGTCGCCCGACGCCGAGCCGGCGGAAGTCCGGGTCGACGACGAGTCCGAGGAGGTACCACCCGTCAGGCGCTGCCGAGTTCGGGTGACCGATTCCCGGAGCGAGCCAGGCGACTGTGGAGTAGCCCACGAGCTGCCCCTCGACCAGTCCGACGAAGCTGGCGCGGTCGGTGGCTTCGATGCCACCCTCGAGCGCCGTCCGCCATGCCGCCGGGTCGCCGCCCTCCCGCTGGACGGCCAGTGCGACGCAGGCGTCGAGGTGGCGCTGGGCCAGCGGCTCGACCAGAACCTCGGCACGGTGGCCGTGCGCGTCGGGCTCGTACGCTGCGAAGAGTGCTTCCACCCGCTCAAACCTAGCCGCATGGCGACGCAATACCGGACGCTCTTGTCGGTCGGCGAGCATGTCGGGCGGTGGTAACGGGTCAGGACCGGGTCGGAGACGCCAGGGACAGTGACCTACCAGCAGAAGTGGCCGGGGCCGTCGGACTCGGACACCACCGGGTCAGCGGAGGTGCCGAAGACGCCGACAGCCACCGACCTGCCGTCCTCACTCCAGGACAGGGTGTACTGCCCTTCGCTCACCGGCCGGTAGCCGTCGTCCACCACCCAACTTCCCGAAGGGAAGGCGAGAGGCTGCCACGGCCCGGCAGAGTAGGACGAACCGTTGCCGATGAAGAGGAACGACGATTCCTCGACCCAGGCCCGACAGCCGGCGACGCTGGGCCGCCCGACCTCGATGTAGTCGTTGTTGCTGCCCCACCACGTGAAGAAGGTCGCAATCAGGAGGGCAACCCCGAGCAGCGACGCCCCGATGCTCGCTGCGACAGCGGGACGGTAGCCACCGCCCATCGGGGTGCGTCGGGCAATGGCCAGGGCAATCACGAGCCCAGCGACAGCAAGGGACGTGACAACCCGTGGCACGGGGTGCCCGGCAACGATCACCAACGGGCCAGGGTAAGCGAGCAAAGGCCCGGACAGAACGGCGATCGTCGCGAGGATCTGGGTCACGAACATCACCCGGCCCACCCGTCCATCACTTCCTGGCTCAGCCACGTGCGCGCTCAGTCAGGTCGTACCCGCCGACCCGGACCGCCCACGACAGGGCGAGGAAGCCTCCCAGCGTTCGCATCGCACCTCCTCCCTGATGAACCCATCATGCCCAGCCGGCCAATGCACAGCCCTATCCTGTGCGGATGGAAACACCGCTGGCCCAACCTGATCCCGAGGACAAGGACTGGACGTTCGTCCTCGACCGCCCGTGCCCGGAGTGCGGCTTCGTCGCAGCAGATGTGGACGTGACCGAGCTGCCACAACTCGTCCTGACCGTGACTGCACCCTGGTCAGAGGTGCTCGCGGGCCCGAACGCCACCGTCCGTCCTTCGCCGTTGGTGTGGTCGCCCTTGGAGTACGCCTGCCACGTGCGTGACGTACTGAGCATCTTCAATGGCCGGGTGCACCTGATCCGGACCCAGGACGACCCTGTCTTCCCCAACTGGGACCAGGACGCCACCGCCATCGAGGACCGCTACTGGGAACAGGATCCGGCAACGGTCGCGACGGAACTGCACGACGCTGCCGCCGTCATCGCCTCGGGGTGGGCCAGTGTCACCGAGGACGAGTGGCGTCGGCCCGGCACCCGCAGCAACGGGTCGAAGTTCACCCTCGACAGCCTCGGCAGGTACTTCCTGCACGACATCACCCACCACCTGAACGACGTCGGGGCACGCTGACGGCTTGAGGTGTCGGCGGCCCTTCGTGAGGGACCGTTCTGCGAAGCGGCGCTCAGTCGGTGGCCGGCGCGTCCCCGGTGAGCTGCGGCAGCTCCACGCCGGACTCCAGTTCCGGCTCGCCGGGATGCTCACCCTCGAAGGCGTCGTCCAGGGCGGCCTCCGTGAGTCGCCGGCCCAGCGCGATCAGCTCCACGGCCCGGTGGAAGTCCATGGTCTTCGCTGCGTCGCCCGGCACGGTCACCAGGACGTCGGGCGGCAGCGTCGCCAGCCGGAACCGAGTGATCAGCGATCCCATGGTGTCGAGCGCCATGGCCGTGACGTCGGTGATGCGCACGCCCGGCGGCGGCGGCTCGAACGCCGGAGCCGACGGCACGCGTGCCGGTTCCTCGTTCTCATGCGCCTTGCCACCGAAACGGTTCAGGATCGAGGCGACCACATCGTTCTCCCAGACCCCTGCTGCGCTCTTCACGAACCGGTCCAGCCACTCATTGGCCGGACGCTGCTCAGAGGACTCCTTCGCCGGCCGGTTGCTGAAGCTGCGCGGCTTGTCGCCGGCCAGGACGACAGCCATGGTGAAGTCGGCGTCCACCCCGGTCACCGGCTCCATCGGGACGGGGTTCAGCACCGCACCGTCCACCAGCAACCGGCCGTTGACCATGATCGGGGTGATCATGCCCGGGATCGCGATCGATGCGCGGATGGCGACGTCCATCGGCCCGCTCTGGAACCACACCTCGCGGCGCGCGCCGATGTCGGTGGCGACGGCGGTGTAGGGGATCGGGAGGTCCTCGATCAGTGCGCCGTCGAGGATCTCGCTCATCCGGGCGAGCACCCGCTCCGCCCGGATCGCGCCCGGACCGACGAGCGTGGGGTCGAGCAGGCGGATCACGTCGCGCTGCGACAGCCCGGTGACCCAGTCGGTGTACTCCTCGAGCTTGCCGGCTGCCATCAGGCCACCGACGAGGGCGCCCATCGACGTACCGGCGACGGCGACCACTTCGTAGCCACGCTCGGCCAGCACCTGGACGGCGCCGATGTGCGCGTACCCACGCGCTCCACCAGAACCGAGGACGAGGGCAACGCGCTTGCCGTGGGCAGTCATGCCGCCATTATCCGGCGCGGCGGAGCCCCGGTCTGCCGAACGCTGCAGGTGCCAGGCTGAGCAGCCACTCGACGGCCTGCGCAGCACTCCACCCCTCCGGGTGCCGTGCGATCAGTCGACGAGCGCCGTCGAGGTCCTGGCCGAGGGTGACCGCGGCCTCCTCGACGTAGCCGCTGCGACGCACCTGGCCGAGGCCGATGTTGGCGAACAGGGCGTTGCACAGGCACTTGCGGCCCTCGAGCTCCGCCTCGTCCCCGCCCTTCTTGAGGTACATGTGGGCCGGCTCGGAGGCGCAGCGGTAGAGGATCGAACCGTCGGGACGCTCCGCCGGCGTGCGCAGGTAGCCCAGGTCGCAGATCCGCTCGCGAGCCTGGTAGTGGCTCTCCTCGGAAAGGGTCTCGGTGAGCTCCGCCACCTTGAACGGGAAGCCGGTCGGCGAGGCGCGGGGGTCGTTGCGGACCACGAGGGTGTCGTCGTGGAGCTGGGAGACCAGTTGCGCCTTCAGGTCGGGACGCAGGCCGGACTCGTTCGACATCGCGAACAGGGTGCCGATCTGGACGCCGGCCGCGCCGGCCGCGAGCGCCTCGGCAACCTTCTCCGGGGTGGCGTAGGCGCCGGCGAGCCAGAACGGCAGGCCGGTCTCCGCGACCTTGACGAGGTCGGCGTCGTCCCGCGGGCCGTAGACCGGTTCGCCGTCATCGTCGAGGACCATCTTTCCCCGCGGCGGCGCGCTGTGCCCGCCGGCACGGGGACCTTCGACGACGAAGCCGTCGGGGCGGATCTCGGGATCCTTGTTGAGGTAGGTGGCCAGCACGTGCACGGAGACGATCGCGAGGAACTGGGGGCGGCGCAGCTTCGGCAGCTCGTGCGCCGAGGTAGGTCACCGGGATCGAGGGAGGCGCGGTGCACCTTGGTGGAGCCGGCGACATCGATCGTCAGGTGGCCGGTGCGGCCGGAGGCGAACTCGGTGAGCAACCGCGGGATCTCGCGCGGCACGCCGGCGCCCATGATCACGTAGTCGACGTCGGCCAGCATGGCCCCGAGGATCGCGGAGGCGTTGGCGGTCTGGATCTTCTCCAGCATGTTGATGCCGACGACGCCGTCGTGGCCCTCCTTGGCCAGCCAGACCTCGGCGAAGTTGCCGCACAGGCTGAGCTCGATGGCCGCACGGCCGGGAGCGATGGTGAGCGTCGGATGCGGACGGTAGGGCTTGTCCGCCTCGCGTCCGCCCTCGATGAAGTAGCTGTCCAGAACCCGCTGCGCCATCGCAGGGGACGGGAAGTGCTCCAGCGCCCGGCGCATGTGCCCACCGATGTCGCCATCGGCGAGGGTGCGGGCGAGGACGCCGTCGAGTGCTGTGCCGGAGACCACGCCCAGCTGGCCTGCGAGCGATACCTCCCGGGCCAACTGCCACGAGGAGACGGCAATGCCCATGCCCCCCTGAATCACCACTGGTGGGTTCGGCTGGGGCACCGGAACTCCTAAGGTAAAGGTTTCGATATCCTACGGTAGCGTAAGTTACTGTTCCGTAGGTAATTACCTGTTCGCGGCGTGGGACTCCCCGGCCGGGTATCGTGCAGCCCATGACGCAGCCGCCGGTGGCCTACCCCTGCTATCGCCATCCGGCCACCGCCACCTACATCCGGTGCCAGCGCTGCGGTCGTCCGATCTGTGGCGAGTGCATGATCAGCGCTGCCGTCGGCTTCCAGTGCCCCGAGTGCGTCTCGGAGGGCGCGAAGCAGACCCGGCAGAACGAGGGCCCCTACGGTGGCAGCCGTTCGACCAATCCCAGCGCTGACCACCATCGTGCTGATCGCGATCAACGCGCTGGTGTGGGCGGCGATCAGTGCCACCGGCGGAGCGCTCAGCCGGCTGGTCGACATCCTCGCCCTGCTGCCGGTCGGGCGCTGCCTCTCTGCATCGGACGCGCGGAGCTACTACCCCGATGCCGGCGCCCAGGCCTGTCGCCTGATGGCGGACGGCAGCTGGCAGCCCGGCGTCGCGGAGGGCGCCTACTGGCAGCTGCTCACCAGTGCGTTCACCCACATCGAGATCTTCCACATCGGCATGAACATGCTGGCGCTGTGGTTCCTCGGCCCCAGCCTCGAACGGGCGCTCGGACGCGTCCGGTTCCTCGCCGTCTACCTGATCTCCGCGCTCGCCGGCTTCGGTGGTCGTGCTGTGGCTGTCCGATCCGAGCGCCTCGACGCTCGGTGCGTCCGGCGGCGTCTTCGGCCTGATCGGCGCGCTGCTGGTGCTGGCCTACAAGGTGCACGGCGACGTCCGCAGCGTGATGATCTGGCTGGGTATAAACGTGGTGTACACCTTCATCGGCCCCGGCAGCATCTCCTGGCAGGGCCACCTCGGCGGCCTGCTCGGCGGCCTGGCGGCAGCGGCCATCGTGGTCTACGCGCCGCGGGCAGGTCGTCACACGTTGGCAGCTGCTCGGGCTGCTCGGCCTGACAGCGCTGTTGCTGGCGCTGACGGTCGTGCGCATCCTGCAACTGGGCTGACCCGATTTCTGAGGAGAACTCCATGGAATACCGACTTCTCGGCCGCAGCGGCCTCGCCGTCTCCCGGCTCTGCCTCGGCACGATGACCTTCGGCAACGAGACCGACCTCGCCGGAGCCTTCGCACAGCTGGACGCCTTCGTCGATGCCGGCGGCAACTTCATCGACACCGCCGACGTCTACTCCAAGGGCGTGTCGGAGGAGATCATCGGCGCCTGGCTGGCCGACCGTCCCGGCGTCCGTGACCAGGTGGTGATCGCCACCAAGGGACGGTTCCCGATGGCCGCGCACGCCAACGGGGTCGGGCTCTCCCGTCGCCACCT
>CAVZBQ010000003.1:0-347367 GCA_963773595.1 uncultured Actinomycetota bacterium | reverse complement strand
GTGAAGCTCCGTCACAGACTGAGGGAGTGCGGCCATGGAGCACGCCGTGGGGCCGGTCGAACATGCGCGTGTGGAAGACCATCCTGCCAGCCATCTCGCAGTGACCGGTGACACCGTCCTCCCGGAGTGAATGCACGCCGAGGTCCCCACACCTGATCTGTTGTCGAAGCAAGCAGCCTTTGACTAGGGGTTTCGTGGTGGAGCTAAGGGGATTCGAACCCCTGACCTTCTCATTGCGAAAGGCCCTCACGCGTGCGCATCACAAGGCGAAATGCCTCCTGACAAGGGGAAGCATAGCAAGCCGTGTAAGCCCATGGCACACCTGGAGAGGGTTGATGGTGCACGATGGTGCACGACGTCGACGGCCAGGCGCAGCCCGACGGTGCGTCTAGATCGTTGCCGCTTCCGTCTGCTTGGTGAGCGTCCCGTCGGTGTGGTGCTCCGCGATGAAGGCGCCAGCTCGTGCGGCCAAGGCCATGATCGTCAGCGCCGGTCCGACCGTGCTGCCGCTGACGAAGGATGCGGCGTCGGGAACGAACACGTTGGGGGCGTCCCAGAGCTGGTTCACACTGTTGACCACCGACATCTTGGGGTCGTTGCCCATACGGGCACCACCGGTTTCGTGGATGGCGGCGCCGAGGACGATGGACAGCTTGATGCCCTGCTTGAAGATCAGCTTCTGCAGGGGGTTGAAGTCGGGCCACACCTTCTGGGACTCGAGGCCGGCGGCGGAGCCGATGAAGTTAACGCGCAGCCCGGTCTCGTCGGCCATCTCTCGCAGGATGGTCATGGTGCGCTTGAGCAGGATGCGATCGTTCTCACCCATGGTGAGGTTGATGTGCGGCAGTGGCATGCCCCACCGGTCCTTGAGCGTCCGGTTGAGGCTGACAGCGTTGTCGTATCGGGAGAGCATCTCGCCGGATCCGCCGAGGCCGAAGGCCGCACCGTTGCCCTCCGGTACCGGGAAGCGGCCGCCGAGACCCTGGAACGAGATCCCGCGCCTGAAGCTGGTGGACTGCTCTGCGCCGAGGTTCTCCCAGCGGGGGATGATGACCCCGCCGGGCACCCCATAGAACGGATCAGAAGGCATGTTGTCGGACGGGTCCCAGGCGCCAGGGAAGCGCGGAGCATCGAAGAACCCGACACTGATGGTCTGGTCCATGAAGTAGTGCCCGAGGATGCCTGAGGAGTTGCCCAGGCCATCAGGGTGCTTGGCAGAGCCCGAGTTGAGCAACAACCGGATGGATTCGATCGTGGACGCGCACAGCACCACCACATCACCGAACACGCGATGTTCCTGCTTGGTGTTGCGGTCAACGAAGACGGCTCCGGTTGCCAGGCCGGTGCGGTCGTCGACGGTGATCCGGGTGACCTCGGCCTCGGTGCGGATGGTCAGTCGGCCGGTCGCCTTGGCGTCGGCGATGCCGGGTGGCACCCGGTCAGGGAAGGGTGCCTGGACGCGCCAGGCGATCACCTTGCGCTCGGGCCAGCGCGCTTCGACCTTCTCCTTGAAGTCGGTCTCGACCCTGGTCAGGAAGCCGGGCCCGCGGTACTTGCCATCGGGCGGGTGGACGAGGCCGTCGGTGTCGCCATAGACGCCGACCCGCTGCTCGACGAGGTCGTACCAGGGTTCGAGGTCGGCATAGCTGATCGGCCAGTCGTTGCCGTAGCCGTCCAGGCTGGCGGCGTGGAAGTCGACGTCGGACATGCGCTGCAGGACGCGTCCGTAGCTGTGCATGCGTCCGCCCAGCAGCTTGCTGCGGACCCAGAGGTACGGGCTGCCGAACGGGGTCGAGTAGGGGTCTTCGAAGTCGTTGACAAGGAAACGGTTCGACGACTCGCTGAAGTAGGGCCGGCACGCCTGGCGGAACTGTCCCGAGGCCATCGCCTTGGCGCGCGGCATCAGGTCCATGCCCATGACGGCGGGCTTCTTGTGCACCGGCGGGGTGAAGTCCTCTTCGCGGAGCTCGCGTCCGGCGTCGATGAGGAGTACCTCCAGGCCGCGTTCGGTGAGTTCCTTGACCGCGGTGCTTCCCGACGGCCCGGAGCCGATGACGATGGCGTCGAAGCGGTGGTCGAGGTCAGGCATGGGAGTGCTCCAGCTCGTCGGCAGGGATGGTGATGGTGCGGGTGCGCTCGCCACCGAACGGGACGGGGATGTAGGCGACCCGGATCTGGAGGCGGAGGGTGACCTCGTGCTCGCCCGCCGGAAGACCGCCGTTCAGCCAGCGGATGGAGAGCGGGGTGCCGTATTCCCAGCGGTAGGTCGTGACGGTGGTGGCTTCGTCGAGGGTGAACCAGTCGACGCCGTTGGGTGAGATCACCAATTGTTCACGCTTCACGTCGACGCCGTCGACGACGAGTTCGACGTTGTGCACCATCGACAGGGGGATCCCGCGGTAGTAGGTGATCAGGGTTTCGAGCTGGAATGCCGGCTCGCCGCTCTCGGTGACGATGTTGCGGGCGGAGTTCTCGGTGAAGACGTAGCTGTCGAACATGGCGTCACTTCCCGTCGTTGAGGTGGGCGGCGAGCATCTTCTGGTGGGCGCAGACCTGTCCCTGGTCGTCGACCGGTTGGTCGATCGGGGTGAACCGGTTGCCCTCGTACTCGCTGGCGATGTAGCCGTCGTAGCCGAGTTGGTTGAGGCGGCTGATGATGGTGGGGTAGTCGATGGCGTACTCGGTGCCGTCGGGGAGCATTTCGAAGAACTTGCCGTGGAAGTGCCGGATGTAGTCGATGTGCTCGTTCAGGACGTCGAGCGGTGTGTTCTCGTAGCCGGTGGAGAAGAAGGAGTACTCCCCGTCCACCGGACCCCGGAACAGGCTGGTGAGGTCGGGCGGGAAGTTCATGCCGTGGTCGCTGCCGTTGGCGAAGAGGCGCAGGGTGTCGCCGTTGGCGGCGTACAGCTCGTCGATCTTGTCCGCGACGGCCGGCGTGAGCCCGATGGTCCTGAAGTAGTTGGTGGAGACCCGGGGGTGGCGCTGGCAGAAGATGCCGAAGTCGATGACGAGGCCGAGGTGCTCCGACTGGGCCTTCTTCATCATCTCGATCCACGCGCGGGTGAGAGTGCCCTGGAAGCTCATCCCTGCGTGGATCTCGAGGGCCATGGTCACGCCGATGCTCTCCGCATAGGGGAGTGTCGCGAGGGTGACCTCGGGCGAGGTGTCCGAGACCAGCCGGACGAGGTCGAAGCCCAGCCGTTTGCTGACGTCGAGGTCGCGCTTGAGGAGTTCGACCTGCTCAGGCACCCGAAGGACCCGGTTCCGGTAGATGGTGGAGTTGATGAAGATGTCGTTGCACACGGGTACCAGCCCGGAGGCGTCCAGGGCATCGCGCCAGACCTTGACGGTCTCGTCGCTGGGGAAGGGTGTGCCCTTGATCATCTGGTCGCTGATTAGTTCGACGCCCTGGGCGCCGGTGGCGGCGATGAACTGAAGGACGCCTGGCAGGTCGAGGCGTCCACGGGCGTAGGAGTCTTGCAGGCTGTAGCAGCTGACTGCTGTTTTGATCTGGCTCATTAGGGGTGCTCCTGGTCAGGCGGAAACGGGAAGGTGGGAAGGGGCGCGGGCGGAGTCGGCGGCGCCGATCATGCCGGCGTCGTTGGCCAGCGCGGCAGTGACGATGCGGAGCTCGCCGCGGTGGCCGCGTCCGGAAAGGTTGCGGACGAAGTGTTCTCTTGCGGTTGGCAGGATCAGGTCCCCTGCAGCCGACGTGATGCCGCCACCGACGACGACGATCTCAGGGTCGACGACGGCAGCAAGGGTGGCTATTCCGATACCGAGGTGGCGGCCGAACGCTTGGAGGAGGCCGAGCGCCGCCTTGTCGCCCAGCCGGGCGGCGGCGGTGACGTGGGCACCCGAGATGGCGGCGCCTGAGGCGAGGTCGAGCATCGTCTTTGCAGCGGGAATGAACTCGTAGGCGAATTGCTGGGCTTCGCGGGCGAGGGCGGTGCCGGAGGCGTACGCCTCCCAGCATCCGTATTGGCCGCAGCCGCAGCGTTCGCCATCGGGAACGACCTTGATGTGGCCCAGCTCAGCTGCAGCCCCGAAGGCGCCTCGCACCAGTTGACCGCCGGTGATGATCGCTCCGCCGAGGCCGGTGCCGAGGGTGAGCATCACCATGTCTGCGGTGCCTTGGCCCTTCCCGAATCGGTACTCGGCCCAGGCTGCGGCGTTCGCGTCGTTCTCGATCACCACCGGGTGCCCGATCAGGGCCTCGAGCCGGTCTGCCAGCGGGTGGTCACGCCACGCGATGTTTGGTGCGAACAACAGCTTGCGCCGGTCCGCACTGACGAATCCGGCCGCGGCGACACCCACGCCGGCAACCTCGTAACCGTCCATCAGTTCCCGGACCGCCTCAGCCACGGCGGCCTCGATCTGGTCGGGGTCGCTCGGGTCGGTCGCGCGTCGCGCCTTTGCGAGGATGTCTCCGGTCGCGGTGACGACCCCGGCGAGGATGTTGGTGCCGCCAATGTCGACGCCAATGGTGAGGGACATCAGGACTCCTGTCCGGGTTGTGCCGCCTGGCTGAAGGCTGCGTCGAAGCTGGTGGTTGGGGGGTCGAAGAGGTTGGCGCGGACGTAGTCGAGGGCTTCTTTCGCGCCACGGAGCCGGTCCATGCCGGCGTCCTCCCATTCGATGCTGACGGGGCCGGTGTAGCCGATCGCGTTCAGCGTCCGGAAGCAGCGTTGCCAGGGGACGTCGCCGTTGCCGGTGGACACGAACGTCCAGCCGCGGCGCGGGTCGCCCCAGGGCAGGTGCGAACCCATCCGGCCGTTGCGGCCGTTGCCGGTGGCCATCTTGGTGTCCTTGCAGTCGACGTGGTAGATCCGGTCGGCGAAGTCGATGAGGAACCCGACCGGGTCGATCTCCTGCCACATCATGTGGGACGGGTCCCAGTTCAGCCCGAACGCCGGACGGTGCCCGATGGCCTCCAGGGTGAGCTTGGTCGACCAGTAGTCGTAGGCGATCTCGGAGGGGTGCACCTCGTGGGCGAACTTGACGCCTTCGGAGTCGAACACGTCCAGGATCGGGTTCCAGCGGTGCGCGAAGTCGGTGTAGCCCTCATCGATCACCTGCTCCGGTACCGGCGGGAACATGGCGACGTACTGCCAGATCTTCGACCCGGTGAACCCGACCACGGTGTCGACGCCCAGCTTGCGGGCGGCGATCGCGGTCAGCTTCATCTCCTCGGCTGCACGCTGCCGGACGCCTTCGGCGTCGCCGTCGCCCCAGACCCGGTCCGAGACCATGTCGCGGTGCCGGAAGTCGATCGGGTCGTCGCACACGGCCTGGCCCTTGAGGTGGTTGGAGATGGCCCACACGCCCAGGCCGTACTTCTCCAGCGTCGCCTTCTTGGCTGCGACGTAGCTGTCGTCCTCTGCGGCCCGGTAGACGTCCAGGTGGTCGCCCCAGCAGGCGATCTCCAGGCCGTCGTAGCCCCACCCGGACGCCAGCCGGCACACCTCCTCGAACGGCAGGTCGGCCCACTGACCGGTGAACAACGTGACGGGATGACTCATCTGCGGCATCCGTTGAACCACTGGTGTGGTCGGGTCCTGCATGGTCGTCTCCTCACTGAGTCCGGTGCTTCCGTGTGCAGCGAGGCTGCGTTTGCCACGGAATCGGCGTAAGGAGTCACCCCTCTCACGCACTTAGGCACAGAATATGCATAAGTGCGGGAGGTTTGCAAGCAAAGTGCGCTACAGCTGGGTCTCCCGAGTGAGGAGGCCGTCGACGAGCAGGGGCGAGCCGAGCGGGCCCCAGGCTGAAAGGAAGACCGGGGAGGTCAGCAGGTCACGGACCATCACCATTGCCCCAAGAACCTCCTCGCCGCGCTCGCTGTCGCCGATCATCACTTCCAGGTGATCGACGGAGGCGGGAAGGGCGTGCGTGTTGAGGCTGCGGCGCATGGCACCGTGGAAGGCGGTACTCGAGGCGAGGGCGTTGCCCCCGATCACGACCCGCCGCGGGTTGAACCAGGTGACAACGCCGGCCAGCACCCGCCCGAGGGCATCGGCGGCGCGAAGGACGATCTCCACGCACGCGATGTCGCCGGCATCGGCCCCGGCGACCACATCGTCCACGGTGATGGACTCAGCGCCGACCCGGGCCAAGTGAGGGCTGCGCCCCTCTGCGACGGCTCGGCGGGCGTCGGCTTCCACAGCCCACTCGCTGGCGAACGCATCCAGGCATCCCACCCGACCGCACATGCAGATCCGCTCCGGATCCGGCTGCACAGTGATGTGGGTGATCTCACCTGCCAGCCAGTCGGCGCCACGGTGGAGATTCCCGTCGGAGATGATCCCGCTGCCCACGCCCTTCTGCATCCGTACGAAGACCACGTCGGCGGGAGCTCCGGGAGCAGCTGCGGCACCAAGGGCAGCGAGGTTGGACACGGACTCGACCCAGACCGGCACTCCAAGGCGCGCGACGAACCACTTCCGCACGTTGAACTCACGGGGCCAGCGCTGCCCATGGGCGACGGAGGTGACGGGATCGGTGCTCTGACCGGTGAGGAAGTCCACCGGCGCCAGCATGGCCAGCCCTAGGCCCCACACCTGCGTCCCCGGATGGCTGGCGATCAGGTCGTCCATCTCCACAGCCATGCGCTCGCACGTCGCAACCGGGTCGCTGGTGAGTGGCCACTGCACCTTGCGGTTCTCCAGGATGCGCAGGCCCAGGTCGGCGAGCACCACGCGGAACCCCGTCAGCCCCTGGATCGCAATCAGGACGTGGCTGTGCTGACCTGCGGGCTCCCAGACCTCGGCCGCCCTCCCGCCACGGGACCTCACGTCGCCCGAGGGCTTGATCAGGCCGAGGTCGGCGGCAGCCTGGATGCGCAGGGTGATCACGTTGCGTCCGAGGCGTGTGGCGTCCGCGAGTTCCGGTCGGGTCTGTGCCTCTCCGGAGCGGATCAGACGAAGGATCTCGGACACCTGCACCCATGGGTCCTGAGGTGAGACGGGCAGCACGGCGACCTGCCTTCCTGTGATTTCTTCGGGCACTTGATCATACCGAACTCTTGACTTGTGCACGGAACGTGCTTAAGCTCTCCTCAGTTTTGATCCTGAAGATCAAAAGACTGGACTTTGAAGGGACTTTTCAATGACGAAACTTCGGATTGGGATCGTAGGTCTCGGCTTCATCGGGACCCAGAAGCACCTGGTGGGGCTCTCCCAGCATCTCGACAAGTGCGAGATCGTCGGCTTCTGCGACCTGGATGTGGAGCGGGCGCAAGCCTCGAAGGACAAGTACGGGTCAGCCGACTCGTATGTGACAGCGGACTACCGGGAGATCCTCGCCGATCCCTCCATCGATGTCGTGCACGTCTGTACCTGGAACGTCAGCCACTGCGAGATCACCTGCGCTGCCCTCGAGGCCGGCAAGCACGTGCTGGTCGAGAAGCCGATGGCTGTGACTGGAGCCGATGCCCGCACGATGGTCGAGACCGCGAAGCGCACCGGCAAGAAGCTGTCCGTCGGCTTCCAGTACCGGTTCCGCAAGGAGGCGCAGTTCCTGCGCAAGGCTGTCGACGAGGGCCGGCTCGGCGAGATCTACGCCGCCAAGGCCCATGCGGTCCGCCGCAAGGGCGTCCCGATCTGGGGCGTCTTCACCGACAAGTCGAAGCAGGGCGGTGGCCCACTGATCGATCTGGGTGGTCACGCGATCGATCAGGCCCTGTGGTACATGGACAACTACGAGGTCGAATCGGTCACCGGAGTGGTCAACTACAAGCTCGGCGACAAGCCCGAAGGCAACATGGTCGGTCCCTGGGACCCCTCCACCTACTCGGTCGAGGACTCGGCATTCGGGTTCGTGAAGTTCACCAACGGTGCCTCCCTGTTCGTCGAGGCGGCCTGGGCGCTCAACGTCCAGGACTCCCGCGAGGGATGCGTCACCCTGTGCGGCACCGAAGGCGGCGCTGACACGGTGCAGTCCAAGACCGGCGCCGACCTGGTGGTCACGTTGAACAACGTGCAGGGCGGCGACCTGGTGAAGACCCAGCCCGAGGTGGGGGCGGCCTACTTCGGCGCCGGCGGCGGTGCCATGAACGGCTTCGCCTACATGGGTGGCCTTGAGGCCGAGTCGTGGCTCAACGCGATCATCAACGACACCGACCCCTACGTCACGGCCGAGCAGGCCTGCGTCGTGACCGAGATCCTCGACGCCATCTACACCTCCGCGGAAACAGGCCAGCCGGTCTGCTTCAACAAGGCCTGACAGCACGTCAAGCAACGACAGGCCTCGCCCTGGAGTTGCACCGAGGATCCGCTCCTAGAGCTGGAACCGCCCACGTCCGGGCAAACGGACGTGGGCGGCCTCACCAAAACGGATCCAGCGCCGCTGGATCCGGCCGGACGAGCCGGCAACACAATGTGGTGTAACGAAAGAGAACTACCAAAATGACTGAACCGCAAACAGCGGGGGCCCGAGTGGCAGCCCCCATCGCTGCCGAGGACAAGCTGTCCTTCGGCACCAAGCTCAGTTACGGCCTCGGCGACTTCGCCAGCCAGCTCATGTGGACCCTGGCCTCGAGCTACCTGGTCCTCTTCTACACGGACAACGTCGGGCTCGCGGCCGGCGCCGTTGGCATCCTGATGCTCGTCGCCCGCGTGGCCGACGCGTTGTTCGATCCGCTCCTTGGTGCCTTCGCCGAGCGCCACCCCACCAAGCACGGCCGGTTCCGTCCGTGGCTCCTGTACGGCGCACCGATCCTGGCCGTCAGCGTGATCCTCACCTTCATGACCGTCCCCGGCGGTGACACGGTCAAGATGATCTGGGCCGGCGTGACCTACCTGGTCATGGGCTTCATGTACTCGGCGGTGAACCTGCCCTATGGAGCGCTCTCCACCGTGATGACACGTGATCCGCAGGAGCGGGTCTCGCTGAACTCCTTCCGCATGATCGGCACCAACCTCGGCGCCGTGGCGCTGAGCGCCTTCACCATGCCGTTGATCCTGCACTTCAGCGGTGTCGGCGACGGCCAGACCACCAACGCGATGGGCTTCACCATCACGGCGAGCATCATGGCGCTCGTCGCCGTCCCGATGTTCTGGATCGTCTTCGCCAAGTCCAAGGAGGTCATCCAGCCCGACATCAGCGAGACCCGTGTCCCATTGATGACCACCCTGAAGGTCGTCGTCGGGAACAAGCCGCTGATGCTCGTCGCGCTCACGCTCTTCTTCATCCTGACCGGCCTGTTCGGCCGCCTCGCGGTGGCCGTCTTCTACTACATCTACATCATGCACAGGTTCGACCTGATCGCTCCGCTGATGATGCTTCCGTCGATCGCAGGCGCCATCGGTATCGCCCTGTTCGCTCGCGTCGCGAAGTACATCGGCAAGAAGAAGACCATTGTCATCTCGATGATCGTGACCGCGATCCCGACCATCATCTTGTACTTCGTCGACCCGTCGAACGTGCCGATGGTGTTCGTGCTCACAGCCCTCTACGGCCTGGGCAACTTCGCAGCACCGGTCGTGATGTCGATGGTTCCCGACTCCATCGACTACGCCGAGGACAAGACCGGGGTTCGCAGCGACGGCACGGCCTATGCAGCCGTGAGCCTGGGCACCAAGATCGCCTCGGCCGTGGGTGCGGCACTGGGGGCGATCCTGCTCGGCGCATTCGGCTACGTTGCCAACTCCCACGAGCAGACCGCGCAGGCCATGGTTGGCATCAACCTCACCGTGAACATCGTTCCGGCGATCTTCAGCCTGCTGGCGATCATCCCGATCCTGCTGTACCCGATCACCGAGAAGAAGTACGAGGAGATCCGAGCACGGCTCGAAGCCAAGCGGACCCCCGCTGAGGCCTGAACTCGCACGGTGGTGGGCCGCCCGCCGGCCCACCACCAACTACCTAAATCCTGAGAATGTCATCCGCGCACTGGATGGCGACGTTCGGCCGGCGGCCTGAACAGAACGGACAAGCTATGCAACAGGTCGAAGGGCCGCGCGTGCACCAGCCAGGAAGCGCGGGAGAGATCCTGGAGATCCTGCGCGACGGCCGGGCCCGCACCAAGCGAGATCTGGCCCTGCTCACCGGCCAGGCCAGGACCACAGCGACCCAGCGGCTGGCGGTGCTCACCGAGGCCGGGCTCATCCGCGAGACCGACGAGGCGACGGCCACGGGCGGACGCCCGTCGGCCGCATTCGAGTTCAACGGGTGCGGTCACCTCATTCTGGCCGTCGACCTCGGTGCCAACCACGCGACCTACGGCGTCACCGACCTGTTCGGAGAGGTGCTCGGCCATACCACCGACGCGATCCGCATCGGTGAAGGTCCCGCGGCCGTCATGGGACTGGTCATCCGTCGACTCGACGCACTGCTCGCCGCACCGGGTCTGGCCGAGCGGCCGATCATGGCGGTGGGCATCGGGTTGCCAGGTCCCGTGGATCATCACACCGGCCGCCCCACGAGTCCGCCGATCATGCCGGGCTGGGACGGTTACGACGTGCGCGGTCTTCTTCGCGCCCGCTACGGCTGCCCGGTCTTCGTCGACAATGACGCGAACGTCCTTGCCATCGGGGAGCGGGCCGTCGCCTGGCCCGACGTCCAGGACCTGATCTACATCAAGGTCGCCACCGGGATCGGGGCCGGCATCATCAGTGGCGGCGATCTCCTGCACGGAGCAGAGGGCGCTGCCGGTGACCTGGGCCACATCTACTGCCAGGCAGCGGACGATCGGCAGTGCCGCTGCGGCAACAAGGGCTGCCTCGAATCGCTGGCTGGCGGGATGAGTATCGCCGCCACCCTCACCGCACAGGGCGTACCGGCAAGTTCGCCCAAGGACATCGTCGCGCTGGTGCGCGCCGGGAACCTGGAGACGGTCCGCGCCCTCCGGCAGGCGGGCCAAGCCCTGGGTGAGGTCCTTGCCACCTGCACCGCCTTGCTCAACCCGCGGGTGATCGTCATCGGCGGCGAAATTGTCGAGGTCGGCGAACCGCTACTCGCGGGGGTGCGCGAGTCGGTCTACTCGCGTGCGCTACCACTCGCGAGCCGCGAACTGCAGGTCGCTGTCGCCAAGGCCGGTGCCATCGGCGGCGTCCTGGGCGCCGCGAGGATGGCCATCGATGGCGCCTTCTCGCCCGGCTTCTTCGAGCAGGTCCTGGAAAGAGAGCCGGCGGCCGTCAGCTGACCGTCCGCCTCATGGGTTTCCTCTCCTCACTCCTGTACCGAACGGGGCAGCCCCGCCCCGCCCGGCCGGCAACTCCGCAACCCACGTCTCACATTCAAGGAACGACACCATGCTCAACCGGGACATCATCCAGAACACCGGATTCCACAACACGTTGGACGGGAGCGCGACGAGCGGCTTCCAGCTCCAGGTCCGCAATCCCAACTACCGGGGACTGGCAAGCAGCCTCATCGACGGCGTGGACGTGACCGTCGACGGCCACCTCTGGTCACACGAGCACAACACCGTCATGCTCCAGGGCACAGAACTCTCACTCGATGCCCTCCGGCACTCTGACGGCCTTCGCTGGGCGCTCTACGAGCCGCTCACCGTCAAGGTTCCGCACCCCGGAGGCCTCGCCGCAGGCGTCCACCGCGTTGCCGTCGACATCCGCCACCGGGCCCCCTACATCCCGATCGAGTTCCAGCCGAACATCGCCCACGCCGAGCGGGATCTCACTCTCGTCGCACCGGTGGGCGCACCCTCGTTCTCCTACGGTGTCTCGCTGTACAGCTACACCGGCGACATGTACACCCTCATGACCCTCGAGGACGCCATGGCCGAGATCGCCGATCTCGGCGCCACCGGCATCGAGATCCTCGGCGAAGGCAACATCCCCTGCTACCCCAACCCAACGCCGGCGTGGATCGACAGTTGGAAGGGACTGCTCGACAAGTACGCGCTCACGCCCACCAACTACGGCTCGTGGATCGACAGCCGGATGTGGCTGGACCGGGACCTGACGGCGAAGGAGGGAGCGGCCCAGCTGGCTTCGGACGTGCGGCTGGCGGCTGAACTGGGCTTCTCCTTCGTCCGACCGAAGATCGGCGTGGTGTCGCTCGACCTCGTCCCGCACCCGATCTGGGACGAAGCGGTCGAACGCACCCTCGATCTGGCCCACGAACTCGACATCGTCATCTGCCCCGAGATCCACAGCCCGACCCCGATCCGGCACGAGGTCGTGGACGGCTACCTCGACTTCATCGAACGGACCGGCACAGAGAACTTCGGCCTGCTCATCGACACCGGCATCTTCATGACGAAGACAGCCTTCCTCGGCTGGGACGGGCAACCACCGGAGTCAGAAGATGACATCCCGGTGCCGATGCGCGCCCTGAAGGTTCCGGCTGCCGACCTGATCGACGTGATGAAGCACGTCGTCTTCATCCAGGCCAAGTTCTACGAGGTCGACGAGAACCTCGAGGATCCGCACATCCCCTGGCGCGAGGTACTGACCGTGCTGAAGGACACCGGCTACACCGGCTACCTGTCCAGCGAGTACGAGGGGCCGCGTGACCCGTACCGCGGCCCGGAGCAGGTCCGCCGCCAGCACGCCATGTTCGCAAAGCTCGAGCGCGAACTGTTCCACGCCTGACACCACCCAACAAAGGAGACACAAGTGCCAACGCTCTACATGAAACTCCCGCATGAGGACAAGGTCCTTCGCCCCGGAGCCCTGCGCGAGCTCACCCTGAACGGGGGTGTGGTCGGATTCACCCTCGATGTCGGCATGAACTACTACCGCGGGCTGCCCCTGTCGGCGATCGAGGAGTTCGAGATCACTGTCGACGGCGAAGCGATCCCGTCCGAACGGATCCTGGTCGAGTTCAACGAGAAGCTGTTCATGCCCGAACAGCTATCGCTTGCCTGGACCGAGTTCTGGGGAATCAAGCGCGACCTCCACATCAAGGTCTACAACGGCGGCATCGCCGATGGCGAGCACGAGGTCGCCGTCCGGCTGATCCTCCGCAACGTCTACATGCAGTTCGGCCCCGGCGCTTACGGCATGGTCGACAGCTCCTCGACCCGAACCCTCACGCTGCAGAAGGAGAACTGAGATGAAGATCGGCACCATCGAACAGGCAGTGTCCCTGTACGGCTTCGAAGAGCGTTTCGTCGACGTCCCCGAGTACGGGGTGGAGGAGATGTTCATCGAACTTAACCAGCTCGGCGTGGACAAGTGCGAGCTGATCGGCTCCATGGTCTTCGACCAGTACCCCCGGCCGAAGGCAACCGAGATCGCCGCTGTACTGGCCGCAGCCGGGAAGTACGGCATCACGGTCAACAGCTATGGCGGCTACCTCGACAAGGGCAAGATCAGCGGCCACGACGCCACCGACGCGGACCTGATGCTCGACATCACGGCCGACCTGATGACCGCCCATGACCTGGGCGCCACCTACCTGCGCTCCGGCGACATCCCGCTGCACCTGCTCGAGGCGTCCGCGGCGATGGCGGAGAGGTATGGCGTCCGGATCGGCATCGAGATCCACGCGCCGCACAAGCCGAGCGATGCAAGCGTCCAGGCGATGCTGGCGAAGATGGACGAGATCGACAGCCCCTACCTGGGGATGGTGCCCGACTTCGGGTGCTTCATCGAGCGGCCCGCCCAGCCCGCGCTCGACCGGCACATCGCGAACGGCGCCAACCCCGAACTGCTCAATTACGTGATCGAGAACCGGCACGCTGGCCTGGACGAGGCCGGCATGCAGGCGAGGATTGCCGAGATGGGTGGCGGTGAGGCCGAGAAGTGGGCGATCAGCGAGATGTTCGGCTTCCTGTCCTTCGGGCCGGCCGACATCGAGGGCTTCAAGACCCTGCTCCACCGCGTCCAGTACTTCCACTCGAAGTTCTACCACGTGACCGAGGACCTCACCGATCCCCAGATCCCGGTGGAGAAGCTTCTCGCGGCCATCGTGGAGTCCGGCTTCGAGGGCGTCCTGCTCAGCGAGTACGAGGGCCACGCCTTCCACCTTGACGACGCCCATGAGCAGCTGGCCCGCCACCTGAAGCTCGAGCAGAAGATCCTCACAGGCCTGGTCGGCTAGTCGTCACCGCTGCCGGCCGGGCTCCGCGGAGCACGGCCGGCAGTCGGTCTTCCGGTACAATCGTCATTGTCTTGGCCGGGCGGATCCCGGTGGTGGTCGGACGCGGAGAGCGTGCCGATCGAGGGCCGGAAACCCGCCTGACATCCCGTGAACGTAAGGGATATCAATCATGCCAAGACTCCAGCCCACCACGTCCCACCGCTGGTGGACGCTCGCCACCGTCTCCCTCACTCAGCTTCTGATCGTGCTCGACGGCACCATCGTGAACGTCGCGCTGCCCAGCGCCCAGGCTGACCTCGGCTTCTCCGACGCAAGCCGCCAGTGGGTGGTCACCGCGTACACGCTCGCATTCGGCTCCCTTCTCCTGATGGGCGGGCGCCTCGCCGACTTCGTCGGACGCAAACGCATCTTCCTCGTCGGACTCACCCTGTTCGCCCTCGGCTCGGCGTGGGGTGGCCTCACCCACAGTGGGGGAGAGCTCCTCGCCGCCCGCGGGCTGCAGGGCCTTGCCGCCGCGATGATGGCGCCGGCCGCACTTGCCTTCGTCACCCTCACCTTCCCCGACGGCAACGAGCGCAACAAGGCGTTCGCGATCTTCGGGTCCCTGGCCGGCGCCGGCTCGGCGATCGGCATGCTGCTCGGTGGCGTCCTGACCGAGTTCTTCTCCTGGCGCTGGTGCCTGCTCGTCAACGTGCCCCTCGCGATCGCCGGGATCGTCGCCGGGTTCGTCCTCCTCCCGGAGAGCCGCGCGGCGAGCGAGCAGCGCTACGACATCGCCGGGGCTCTGACCGCCACCCTTGGCTTCGGGTCGCTGGTCTACGGACTCACGCTCGCCGAGCAGTCCTGGACGTCCTTGTGGACCATCGGATCGATCGTCTTCGGTCTTGCCCTGATCGCTGCCTTCGTCCTGATCGAGGCACGGGTCGCACACCCCCTTCTGCCGCTTCGCATCCTCACCGACCGCACTCGGGCCGCGTCCTTCTCGGTGCAGGCGCTGCTCGGCGTGGTCGGAATGGGTGCGATGGTCTACCTCGCGCTGCACCTGCAGCTCGTTTTGAAGCTGCCACCGTTGCTCGCCGGGCTGGGGACATTGCCCTTCACCCTCTCGCTGATGGCCGCCGTACCGTTCGCAATCCGGCTCATCGACCGGTTCGGACCCCGGGCCCAGATGGTCTTCGGTCCGCTGATCAGCGCCACCGGCGTCCTTCTGCTGAGCAGGATCACCGTCGGCGGCGACTACTGGACGGAGGTCCTGCCCGGCGTGGTCCTGATGGGCCTGGGCATGGGCTTCACAGTCGTCCCGCTGAACAACCTTGCGTTGTCCGGCGTGGATCCGCAGGACGCAGGCGTCGCGTCCGCCACTGCTACGGCCACCAACCAGCTCGGCGGCTCGATCGGTCTGGCCGCCCTGACCGCCATCTACGTCGCGGTCGCCGGGGACGCCGGCGCGGGCATCGGAGCCATGGTCGCCGGCTACTCTGCCGTGTTCACTGCAGGGGCGTGGGCGTTCGCTGCCGCCGCGCTGGTCGCGTGGCTGCTCATCCCGCGTGGCCCCATGGCTGACGCACCACCCGATCAGGGTGAGCTCGTTGGGGCCGCGACAGCACCAGAAACCCTGTGTGGCTAGGGTTTAAGGTACTGGAGCTAAGGGATTCGAACGCGTGACCTTCTCATTGCGTGAGGCCCGCACCCGTGCGTATCACAAGGCGAATCAGCCTCTGGCTAGGCGCTTTCTCGGCCAAGCCCAAGCAGATTCGAACCCCTTGACCTTCTCACTTCGTAAGTCCGTCATGCGTGCGCCTGGCAGGGCGAAATGCCTCCTGACAACGGGAAGCACAACAAGCGATGTAAGCCCATGGCACTCCTGGAACGGGTCGATGGTGCACGATGGTGCACGAACCCGCTGCCCCTTCTCATTGCGGAATGAGCCCATGGGTCCCGTTGCGATGGCTTCACGCCCAGCGAGGGTGCATTTGCCCCACTGATGGGTTGGGTTCCCAGCGACGAGCACGGGCTCGGTCCGCCGAATGACGCAGGGTTGAGGCGAGCTCCGCCAACTCACACGTGACTAGGCTTCTTGTCCATTGACGGGAACGCCGTCGGGAAACACCACACCCTTCTGCAGGATGAAGCAGCTGTAGGGGGCCGGTTCGAGGGTGTGCACGATCGCGAACACCTGCGATGCGCGAGCGTAGAACTCGGTACGGGGCACCACACCGCAGCGGACGCCGGGACCCTCTTCCGATTTCACCACTTCCAGGACCCGTTCCTGTGTTGGTGTGATCTGGGTGGGATCGTCAGAAACCTCCATCCTCCAGATGGGCTCCTCGACGAAGTGGTCAAGCGGAAAGACGGAAAGGATTGCACCCAACACCTCTTCAATGCTGGTTGCGGCCAGACGGACTACAGGTTTGCTGGGTGCGAATGCCGGATAGTTGCGGTCGACGAGTAGGAGTTGGTCCGCGTGCCCCATCTCGTCCAGGACTTTCAGCAACTCTCCGTTGAGGTAGGGATGAAGTCCTTTGAGCATGCGCTTCCTTTCAGATGGGATGCCCTGCTGTCGGAGAGAGAACGCCGCTTGTCCTCGTCTCAGGATGTGAATTGATTCATGGCTGGCTGGATATCCGATCTTGGCACGGGGTCCTCCGGCTGGCAACCCAGCGGCGCAGGGCTACCGGCCGTCGTTGTGCGGCGTGGCTGGGTGGCGTCCGGAGGTGGGCGCCGGCGATGAGCCGGGCCCTCAGTCGGCGAGCCGGAGTCTCGCGCCAAGAACCCCAGAGCTGAGAGTCTGGTTCCGGATCCTGGGGAAGTCACCGACCACGCCCGGGGGTTTTCCCGTTTGTCTTCCAGCTATCCGGAGGGGCTGATGTCCTCAACTAGTGCCACTGACGGTGTCCGAGAGCAGGCCGATCCGAGGCTGGTCGCTCGCTTCGCGTTTGCCGAAGCATTGAGCCGTGAGGCCGGCCGGGTTGCCTTGGACTATTTCGAGCGGGTCGAAACGCTCATCGTGCACAGTAAAGGCCCCCAGGACATGGCGAGTGAGGCCGACCTGGCAGTCGAGCGCCTTATCCGGGCGCGGCTTGCCGATCAGTTCCCGGGTGACGCCTTCCTGGGTGAGGAGACGGGGGCGAGCGGGCTCGATGCCGCCGATGGAGTGTGGGTCATTGATCCGATCGACGGCACGCAGCCCTTCGTCAACGGGCTGCGCGCCTGGTGTGTCTCCATCGCCTACGTCCATATGGGTGATGTGATCTTCGGGTTGGTGAACAATCCGGCCGCTGCCGAATTGTTCGCTGGTGCGCGCTGGTCGCCTGCAACCCGCAACGGAGTTCCGATCCGGCCGCACCCTGCTACATCGCTCGCCGACGGTCTTGACCTATCTCGGCGCCTCGCCGCGCGTCACCGCCGATCAGGTGGTTCCCGTGCTGGATCGACTTCTGCGGGCGGGTGGGATGTTCGTCCGGGGTGGGTCCGGAGCGTTGGGACTTTGTGATGTGGCCTGCGGACGGTTGATCGGCTACGTCGAACCACACATCAACTCGTGGGATTGCCTCGGTGCGGTCGCCGTCCTCGAAGCCGCGGGCTGTCTGGTCAACGACTTCCTGGTGGGCGATGCGCTACTCAAAGGCAATCGAATCGTGGCTGGCCCTCCGGCCGTTTACGACCAGTTGCTGGCACTCCTGAACTAGGGCGAGGTGGAGTCGCGCGTTCGGCAGGGACCAAGATCTGAGTTCTGACGCTGTGGCGTGGACCGTCTGCCTAGGGTTCGCTGCTCAACCTCTCGTCAGATGTGGTCGCTCGGGCGCGAATCAGTCGAGTAGGGCCTTGGCGGTTCCGGTGTCGGTGATCAGCACGTTCACCCAGCCACCCAGGAGTGCGGCGCGGATCGCGGAGTGCTTTCGGGTTCCGCCGGCCACGCCGATCCGCCTCGGCACTCGCTGGAGGACGTCGACAGGGATCCCCACGATTCGGGCGTCGATGCTGGAGTCCACTGCCTCGCCGTGCTCGTTGAAGAACCTCAGGCAGACATCACCGATGGCGCCTAGCCTTCGCAATTCGACCTGTTCGTCCTGAGGGATCGCGTTACCGGACTCCCGAAGCAGCGGCGATGGATCCAGGCTGCCGATGCCGGCAAGGAGGATGCTGAGCTCCGCCCAGGCTTCGCTGGCTTCCTTCACGTATGGCTCGTCGAGGATCGCCTGGCGAAGGGCCGTGGAGGACACGAAGCCCGGCGCCGGGAGGAAGACGGGTTGGGCACCGGTGATTGCGGCGAGCTGTTCCGTGAGCCGGGTCGCCTGCACCTGGGCCTGCGGTTCCCCGACGCCTCCGATCACCTGCACCACCGAGTCGGCCAGCTGCCGTCGTGTGTCGCGCATGCGGTTCACCATCGCGAGAAGGGTGGCGCTCCACGAGGAGATGCCGATCCGCTCGTGACCGAGCAGAATCTCGCTGAAGTAGACCGCCGCCGCCCCGCCGATGGTGGCGAGCAACTCGGCGTCATCGTCAGAAGTGGTCTCCGCCACAACAGCGTCGGCCAGCGAGTACTTCTCAACGAGAGCTTCCTCGAGGTCCGAGAAGTAGCCGAGGGGGGCGTGCACGGTGACCTTGACGATTCCCGTCTCTTCCGCGCGCTTCAACAGTCGGGAGACCTTGGCCTGCGAGAGGTGCAGCTGCTCCGCGATCTGCGGCTGCCTCACTCCATGCTCGTGGTACATCTTGGCAACACGAACGATCAGCCTCTGCTGCTGGTTCTGCGTGTCCGACGGCTGATTGGCCACATCCCCCCGCTTCTTCTCCGTTGCCCAGGTTCTGCGCAAGCAGCGACGCACTCTACTTCAGGCGGGCTCTGGGGCTGGCTCTGATCTCGATTTGGTCTCAAATCGGGCCAAGCCTAGCCCGTGTCCTTGACGAAGCTGCGGACGGTCTGCACAATGGGTTGCGTGTCCAATCAACGACGAATGGTTATGCAGTTCTTGACGGCGGTGGTTTCCTGCGCCGTTCTCGCGGGTTGTTCCGCACCCGGCTTGTGGGTGTTCGAGTCCGCAGGAACCGCGCCGACCACTGGTGCGGGGGCCAAGGTTGATCCGGCTGCCTACGCAGACTCCATCTGGGCTTCGAAGGTCGTTCCGACCGTCTCCGAGAAGGCTGTCGACGCGACAACCCTGCTGCCCGCCATCGCGAAGGATCCTGCAGCTGCGGGCTCGACGTACGGCATCGCTTCCACCAGTGGTGGCTCGCCGACCTACATGGTGAAGGGCGCCGGCAAGGTGGTCGAAGGTGGACACCGCCGATCCGCACGGGCCGGTCACCGTCGACCTCGGCAGCGGCCTCAAGGTGCAGATCGCAACCGGACCGGTCATCACCGGAACCGCTATCCGCGACGCGATGGGGATCGGCTTCGGCGAGTTCGCCAACCAGATCGCCTACCAGAATGTTGGAACCGCGCTGAACAACAAGTCCAAGACCGAGGTCATCGCCCCACTCGACCTCAAGACCCTCGAGGGCAAGAAGCTCGCCTTCGAGGGTGCCTTCTCCGCGTCATCGGTCGATCAGGTCCTGGTCGTCCCCACCAAGCTGACGGTGGCGTGATGACAGCGGCACTCCCCGAAGATCCCGCTGGCGAGTCCGCTGCTGAACCCACCGACGATGTTGTCCTTTTCGCCGAGAGCATCAGCAAGAACTACGGCGGCGTGCGCGCCCTGAGTGACGTCACCTTCTCGCGCTCACCGCGGCAAGGTGAACGTCCTGGTGGGCGAGAACGGCGCGGGCAAGTCGACCCTGATGAAGATCCTCTCCGGATCGGAGCAACCCAGTCATGGGCAGATCCTCCTGAATGGCAAAGCGGTCGAGCTGAGCAGCCCGCGGGCCGCTCAGGCTCGAGGTATCGGGATCATCCACCAGGAACTGAGCCTGTTCGAGAACCTGTCCGTTGCCGAGAACATGTTTGCCGGCCGCGAGCTCACCAAGGCGCGCGGCTGGGTGGACTTCGCCGCGGAGAACGCCCGCGCAGCCGAGATGCTGAAGCGGCTCGGGCTGGACGTCAAGCCGACGACACTGGTTGCCGACCTTCCCATCGGGCAGCAGCAGTTGGTCGAGATCGGGAAGGCGCTCGCTGGAGGACGTCAAGATCCTGATCATGGACGAGCCCACATCGGCGTTGTCCAACCACGAGGTCGACGTGCTGTTCTCCGTCATGGCCGACCTCCGCCAGCTGGACGTCACGATCATCTACATCTCGCACAAGCTGGACGAGTTCCGACGGATCGGTGACTACGTCACCGTCTTCCGTGACGGCAAGCTGGTCGCCACGGAACTGATGGCCAAGACCGACACCGCCTGGATCGTCCGACAGATGGTCGGCCGTGATCCGAACACCCTGTTCGCCAGAGCCGAGGGCACGCCGGGTGAGGTCATCCTCAAGGTGAGCAACCTGACGGCTCCGGGGGCGGTCCGGCCCGTCGTTCGCGACGTCTCCTTCACCGTGCGTGCCGGGGAGGTCGTAGGCATCTACGGACTGATGGGTGCGGGTCGCACCGAGCTCATGGAGTGCCTGATCGGCAGCCGGGCCACGATCGGCGGCGAGGTCGTGATCAACGGCACCGTTGAGTCGAAGGCCACCGTCCGGAGCCGGATGAAGGCTGGTCTTGCGCTGGTCCCGGAAGACCGGCAGCGCGACGGCCTGGTGCAGGCCCAGTCCGTCAAGGACAACATCGTGCTTGCCATCCTCGACCGGCTGACCCGGTTGGGTCTGCTCAACTCCGCGGCTCCGACCAAGGCTGCCGCCGGACAGGTGGAGAGCCTGAAGATCAAGATCCCCGGGCTGGGGGCCGAGGTCACCGTCGCTGTCCGGGGGCAATCAGCAGAAGGTCGTTCTCGCCCGTGCCCTGCTCACCAACCCGAAGCTCCTGCTGCTCGACGAACCCACCCGCGGCATCGACGTCGGCGCGAAGTCCCAGATCGCGACGATCATGGCCGAACTGGCTCGCTCCGGGTACGGAGTGCTGTTCATCTCATCGGAACTGGCCGAAGTCATGGCCATGGCCGACCGCGTACTGGTGATGGCCAAGGGCCAGATCACCGCTGAACTCGCCGCGTCAGAACTCACCGAAGAAGCTCTGGTGGCGGCATCGGCATCAGACACGATCCTGGAGGAACTCGCATGAACGTCGGGAGCCCGGCAAAGCCGGAAACCACAAGCCCCACCGAACCGCGGCAGAAGTTCAGCGCCGGCCAGGTGGCCCTGTGGCTGCTGCGCGGACGGACGCTGATCGTCCTGGTGTTGCTGATCGTCGTGTTCAGCCTGATCTCCGTCGACTACTTGACCCAGTCGAACCTGATCAGCATGACGAAGCACGTCTCGGTCAACGCGATCCTGGCCATCGGCGTGACCTTCGTCATCCTCACCGGCGGCATCGATCTCTCCGTCGGCTCGATCGCCGGCCTGGCGAGCATGTTTGCAGGCATCCTCCTCTACCAGGGCCTGCCGATGGCCGGTGGCGTCCTCTGGTTCTCTGTGCCCCTGGTGATCCTGCTCTCCCTCGGCGTCGGTGCCGGCGTAGGCGCCGTGAACGGCCTGATCGTCACGAGATTCGGAGTGGCTCCGTTCATCGCCACCCTCGGCATGCTCTACGTCGCCCGCGGCTTCGCGCAGATCATGTCCAACGGGGGCACCTTCCCCGACCTGGCCGGGAGTGCCGCTCGAGGCAACCAGGGCTTTCGTGTCCTCGGGGTCGACAGCTGGCTCGGCCTCCCGGTGTCGGTCTGGATCATGGTCGTCGTCGCTGCACTCGCCATCGTGGTCACCACCCGCACCCCGTTCGGCCGGCGGGTCTTCGCAGTCGGCGGCAACGAGCGCGCCGCGGTCCTGTCGGGCATCTCGCACCGGCCGCATCCTCGTCTCCGTCTACGTCATCTCCGGCGCTCTCGCTGCGCTTGCCGGCATGCTCCTGACATCCGAGCTGCAGGCCGCGTACCCCGACACTGCCACCACCTACGAACTCAATGCCATCGCCGCGGCCGTCCTCGGTGGCACCTCGCTGAACGGCGGACGCGGGACCATCATCGGCACGATCATGGGCGCCTTCGTCATCGGCTTCCTGAGTGACGGACTGGTGCTCATCGGCGTCTCGACCTTCTGGCAGTCGGTCGTCAAGGGCGCGGTGATCATTCTCGCCGTCGTCACCGAGCAGGCGCAGCAGCGCCTGCAAAAGAACCTGGCCTCCCGGGCCCAGGCGGCCTAGCCGACCGGGCTGGCCGTCCCCACATCCATCACACAAGTCGCATTATCAGTCGAAAGGAATCACCACAGTGTCCCGTTCTCGCAACCTTCGGCGCTTCTTGCTGGCCTCCGCCAGCGCGATCGCCGCACTCTCGCTGGCCGCCTGCAGCACCGGCGCCCCGGCTACCTCAGGGTCTGCCGCTAGCAGCGCTCCGGCCGCCAGCAAGCTGATCGTCATCATCACCCCGTCTCCCGACAACGTCTTCTTCAAGGCCGAGCAGGACGCGGCCGCCGCGAAGGCGAAGGAACTCGGCTACGAGACCCTCGTGATCAGCCACGACGACGACCCGACCAAGCAGAGCCAGGCCTTCGACACCGCGATCTCCCGCAAGGCGGCGGCGATCATCCTGGACAACGCTGGCGCTGACGTCACCGTCGCAGCCGTGCAGAAGGCGAAGGACGCCGGCATCCCGTCGTTCCTGATCGACCGCGAGATCAACCAGGCCGGCGTGGCCGTGGCCCAGATCGTCTCCAACAACGCCCAGGGTGCCGCACTCGGTGGCCAGGAGTTCGCGAAGCTGATGGGCAGCAAGGGCGACTACATCGAGCTCACCGGCAAGGCGACCGACACCAACGCCGGCGTCCGTTCGCAGGGCTACCACAGCGTGCTCGACCAGTTCCCGGACATGAAGATGGTCGCCCAGGAGACCGCCAACTGGGACCAGGCAGAGGCTCTGGCGAAGACCCAGACGCTCCTCCAGGCTCACAAGGGCGTCAAGGGCATCATCGCCGGTAACGACACCATGGCACTCGGTGCCCAGGCAGCCCTGAACGCCGCCGGTATCAAGGGCGTCATCGTGACGGGCTTCGATGGCAGCCCCGACGTCGCCGCTTCGATCCTCAAGGGCGAGATCGGCGCCACGGTTCTCCAGCCGGCCAGCCAGATCGCTGCCATGGCGGTCACCCAGGCCGACGAGTTCATCAAGAACGGCAAGGCCAGCCAGCCTGAGAAGCAGTCCGTCGACTGCGTCCTGATCAACAAGGACAACGCAGCCAAGCTGAAGAACTTCGCGATGGAGGGCTGAGCGTCATCGCTCACCTTGAGTTGAAGTCTTCCCCGGTGGCTCCGCCCGCGGAGCCACCGGGCTCCCTGTTCGACTCGACACCGGCCTACCCGAACGCGGATGAAGACCGTAACAAGACGGTAGTCGCGTCGATCGCCGCAACCGGGCGCGAGGCATCGTATCTAGCGAGAGGCTCCAGACATGCAAGGGCAGTTCGACCAGGATTCCGGAGCCTCGGGCCCGGACGGGGCCGGTCCACGCCCGGTCATCGGCGTGTTCGGTAGTGCCAATATGGATCTGGTGGTCCGAGTCGACACACCGCCCGAACCGGGCGAGACGGTCTTCGGCGAGTCCTTCACGACTGTTCCCGGCGGGAAGGGCCTCAATCAGGCGGTCGCGGCCGCGCGGGCAGGCGGTCGGGTCCAATTCATCGGGTGCGTCGGCGAGGACGGTTTCGGTGACCAGTTGGTGGCGATCCTTGACGCCGAGGGAATCTCCCGCTCGGGGCTCCGGAGAGTGCCGGGTCCTACCGGCACAGCCCACATCACGGTCGATCACTCCGGCCAGAACTCGATCATCGTCGTGCCGGCTGCGAACAGCCTCGTGGGTGCCGGCGACCTGACCGAGGAGCTGGCCGGTCAGCTCGACTGGTTCGTCACGCAACTGGAGTTGCCCGAGACCGCGGTGCGTGGCGCCCTCGGCCTGGCCAGGCGCCTTGGCGTACGCACAGTCCTGACCCCGGCCCCGGCCAGACAGCTGACCGATGATCTCCTCCGGGAGGTCGACCTGCTTGTTCCCAACCAGATCGAGGCGCGGATCCTCACCGGATCATCGGATCCCCGCAACGCTGCGGCGCAGCTCAGCACGCTGTGCGGCGACGTCGTTGTCACGCTGGGTGGAGACGGTGCGCTGTGGGCCCGGGGTGGCGAGGTGGTTGCAGCCATCCCCGCCAGCAAGGTTCCCGTGGTCGACACGACGGCGGCCGGCGACACGTTCGTCGGGGTCCTTGTGGCTGAACTGGCGGTCGGACGGGAGTTCCTGGAGGCACTCGATGCGGCGACGGCTGCGGCGGGAATCGCCGTCGGACGTCCCGGAGCGACCGCGTCGATGCCGTACCGGAACGAGATCGTCCACGCTCGAGCCGCTGACACGCCAACTCGTTGACGGCGAATGCCCCTCATCTCGTACAATGAATCGACAAGCACCACTGAATGGACATGCAGTGAGAGTGACTACCCCCACCGTTCGCGTGAGTTCGTCTGCACTTTCACCCTTTTGATCACTAGCTAGGAGTTGAGCAGCATGACTGAACCCGAATTCGGCGCAGGACTCTGGAACTTCGCCACCTACAAGGACCGCTACGCCACCGACGGCTACGGCGACGCGCGCAGCACCCTGGACCAGATCGACCTGGCCGCCGAGGTCGGCGACATCCGCTGGGTCGACCTCACCTACCCCTTCACCGCCGGCGTGACGCTGGAGGACGTCAAGGCCAAGCTGGCCGAGCAGAACATCAAGTGCATCGGGATCACCCCCGAGATCTACCTGCGCGAGCACTGCAAGGGTGCGTTCACCAACCCCGACCCGGCGAAGCGTGCCTCGGCGATGAAGATCGATGAACGAGGCCGCCGACATCGTGCGGGAGCTCGGGGCGAAGTACGTCAAGATCTGGCCCGGCCAGGACGGCTTCGACTACCCGTTCCAGGTCGACTACCGCGAGCTGAACCGGCTCGCCGTCGACGGCATGCGCGAGCTCGCGTCCGGCCACCCCGACCTCAAGTTCGTGATCGAGTACAAGCCGCGTGAGCCCCGCACCCACATGTACTGGGGATCGGCGGCCAAGACCATCCTCGGCATCCAGCAGATGGGCGTGGACAACGTCGGCGTCCTGCTCGACTTCGGCCACGCCCTGTTCGGTGGCGAGTCGCCGGCCGAGTCGGCGCAGATGCTGATCGACCACGGCCTGCTGTGGGGCATGGACGTCAACGACAACTACCGCGGCTGGGACGACGACATGATGGTCGGCTCCATCCACATGGTCGAGATCTTCGAGTACTTCCACGTCCTGAAGAAGAACGGCTGGGAGGGCGTCTGGAACCTCGACCAGTTCCCGTTCCGCGAGGACGCCGTCGAGAACGCCAAGCTCTCCATCCGCTTCCTGAAGGCGATCTACCGGGCGCTCGACATCCTCGACGAGGACGCCCTGGCGACAGCCCAGGCCAAGCAGGACGCCCTCGGCGCCCAGAAGGTCATCCAGGAGGCCCTGCTGCAGTCCATGGCGGCCGGCCGATGAGCGACACCAGCAAGTGGGACTTCACCACCCCGGTGGTGGGGCGGATCGGCAAGGACCGTCCCCGAGCGGAGGTCGTCGCCCACCTGAAGCGTGCGGCCAAGGAGCTCCGCCGCCGTGACCCGATCATGATCGCCCACTCCGGCAACGGCCACATCGGTGGCGACTTCTCGATCGCCGACATCCTGGTCAGCCTGATGCTGCACGAGCTGAACCTCGACCCGGCCGAGCCCGTTGATGCCCGAGCGGGACCGGTTCGTGCTGTCCAAGGGCCACACCGCCGGGGCGCTCTACATCTCGATGGCGCTGGCCGGCTACTTCCCGGTGGACGAGCTGATGACGTTCATGGATCCGGAGTCCCGGCTCAACGGCCACCCGAACCGCAACTACATCCCGGGCATCGAGGCCAACACCGGTCCGCTTGGGCCACGGCTTCCCGATCGCGGTCGGCACCGTCGATCGCCGCCAAGCTCGACGGCTCGCCGCCGGCGCACCGTGGTCCTGCTCGGCGACGGGGAGATGCAGGAGGGTTCCAACTGGGAGGCGATGATGTGCGCCGCCCACTACAAGCTCGACAACCTGGTCGCGGTCGTCGACCGCAACCACCTCCAGCAGGGTGCGACCACCGAGGACGACCATGGACCTGGAGCCGCTGGCCGACAAGGCGCGGGCGTTCGGGTTCACGGTGCATCGAGATCGACGCCCACGACTTCGACCAGATCCTCGACGCGTTCGCCCAGTCATCCCGAGCCGGGCCGGCCGACGATGATCATCGCCCACTCGCACAAGGGATACCCGATCTCGTTCATGCAGGACAAGGTGGGTTGGCACCACCACGTCCCGAACGAAGACGAGATCGACGGCATCCTGGCCGAACTGGAGACAGCTGAAGTGAAGACCCAAGAAACCTACGACTGCCGCGACATCTACACCGAGACCCTTCTCGACATCGCCAGGACCGACCAGCGACGCGATCGTCGTGGTCAACGACTCGGTCGGTTCCTCCAAGCTCGACAAGCTCAAGAAGGAACTGCCCGACCAGCTGGTCAACGTCGGCATCGCCGAGCAGGACATGGTCGGAGTCGCCGCAGGTCTGGAGAACGGTGGCAAGATCCCGTTCGTCTCCGGCGCCGGCTGCTTCCTCAGCGCGCGGGCGACGGAGCAGATCAAGGTCGACCTCGCCTACAGCAAGCGGCACGTGATCCTGTGCGCCCAGAGCCCCGGCGTGGCCTACGGCGCCCTCGGCGCCACGCACCACTCCATCGAGGACGTGGCCTGGATGCGGATCCTCCCCGGCATGACGGTCCTCGTTCCGGCCGACCCGATCGAGACCGAGCAGGCGCTGCGCTGGGCCTACACCCACGACGGTCCGGTCTACATCCGGATCTCCCGCATGAAGGTGCCGGCCGTCCACCCCGACGACTACCACGTTCGCGCCGGGCAAGGCCTGCACGCTCCGCGAGGGCAACGACGTCACCATCGCCGCGAACGGCACCGTCCTCCACCGGGCGCTCGCCGCCGCCGACCTGCTTGGCTGCCCAGGGGATCGAGGCGAGGGTCCTCTCCGTGGCGCTCGGTCAAGCCGATCGACGAGGAGGCCATCGTCGCGGCCGCCAGCAGACCGCGGGCATCGTGACCGTCGAGGAAGGGCTCGCGAACGGCGGCCTGGGGGGCGCCGTTGCCGAGGTGGTTGCCCGCAACCCATCCCACCCTGGGTGACCTCGCTCGGCCTCCCCGACGTCTTCGCGCCCACCGGATCGGCCGGCTGGATCCTGGACCACTTCGACCTCAACCCGGAGGGTATCTCCCGAGCGGCAGCCGACGCTGCACTCACGGAGTTCGCGTCGGGCTGTCCAGCTCGCCGCCGGGTAGTGGAGTGGAAGTCCGCCGGCGAACCGGCAGGCGACGGCGATGATCGTTGAGGGACCCAGCTCGCTATCACACACCAGCGAAAGCAACGATGAACGAGAACCTGATCCTGGCCGTCGACCAGGGCACCACCAGCTCGAAGGCCCTCCTGATCGACTCCGCCGGTCGTGTGGTGGCCTCCGGTGTCCTGCCCGCTGTCGATCAGCTCACCGCAGCCCGGCTGGGTCGAGCAGGACGCAACGGAGCTGTGGTCGAGCGTGATCGCGGCCATCGGTTCCGCGCTCGCCGCCTGCCCCGATGCGCGCATCCTCGGCGTCGCGGTCTCCAACCAGCGGGAGACGGTCGTGGCCTGGGACCCCGGGACGGCCGTCCGCGTGGGGCCGGCGATCAGCTGGCAGGACCAGCGCGGCGACGCCGTCTGCACGGCGCTCGCCGGCCCGGAGAACAGCGAACTCGTCAGGGCCATCAGCGGTCTCGAGCTTGGCTCGATGTTCTCGGCTTCCAAGATCGCGTGGTTCCTCGAACGACACGGGGACAATCCGATGCTGCGCGTCGGGACCGTGGACACGTGGCTCCTCGACCGGCTCACCGGCGGAGCGGTCTACGCGACCGAGGCCGGGAACGCGTCCCGAACCCTCCTGTTCGACATCGAAGCCCAGGCCTGGAGCAGGGCCTTGGGAGAGCTGTTCGGTGTCGACACCCGCCGGCTGGCCGAGGTGCGATCCTCCACGGGTCCCTGGGGCCACACGGTGGGCGTCGCAGGAATCGCGGATGGCACCCCGATCCTCGCGGTGCTCGGCGACTCCCATGCCGCGCTTTACGGTCACTGGGCACTTGCCCGCGACCAGGCGAACGTCGGCAAGGCAACCTACGGCACTGGGTCCTCCGTGATGGTTCCGACCGACCGCGCCGTTCGCCGGGTCGACGGAGTCGGGACGACGCTGGCCTGGCAGGCACCTAACCCGCTGTGGGCACTCGAGGGCAACATTCTCTACTCCGGAGCAGGAATGGACTGGCTCGCCCGCACCCTCGGCGTCGAGCCGGGCGCGAAGTTCTCGGAGCTGGCAGCCACCGCAACCAGCAGCCGTGGAGCGGTGTTCGTGCCGGCGCTCAACGGTCTCGGCGCGCCATGGTGGCAAGCCTCCGCCGTCGGCACCCTCACTGGTCTGGACAGCGCAACCACCCGCGCTGAGATCGCTCGCGCCGGGATCGAGGCCGTCGCGCACCAGATCTGCGATGTCGTGGATGTGATGGACCCGACCCATGCGCAATCGGCGCTCCACGCGGGCGGCGGTGCGACCAGTTCCGAGCTACTGATGCAGACCCAGGCCGACCTCCTTGGTCGCACCCTGCTCGTCTCCAGCATCACGGACATCTCAGCACTCGGTGCCGCAGCCCTCGCCTTCAAGGCCGCAGGCCTGACATTCGATCCAGCCCCTGATCTTGCCCCCCGCGAAGTGCACCCATCCCCGTCCTTCTCCGTTCGGGCGAGATCCGCCAGTCGCAGCGCCTGGCGCGCGGCACTCGCTCGAGCCGGCGTCTCCATCCCCAGCGAGGTTCCCGTTCACGAGCAGTCCACCCAGGAGTAGGAGCAGCCCCACCGGCACCGATCGCGAGGGCTGCTTGTCTGGTCCCCAGGAATGGCCTCAAGGGTCGCCGGAAGTCGGCCTCCTAGATCGTTGCCGCCTCCGTCTGCCTGGTAAGCGTCCCGTCTTTGTGGTGCTCCGCGATGTAGGCGCCGGCTCGTGCGGCCAGGGCCATGATCGTGAGCGCTGGTCGGACCGTGCTGCCGCTGACGAAGGATGCGGCGTCGGGAACGAACACGTTGGGGGCGTCCCAGGCTGGTTCACTCCGTTGACCACCGACATCTTGGGGTCGTTGCCCATGCGGGCGCCACCGGTTCGTGGATGGCGGCGCCGAGGACGATGGACAGCTTGATGCCCTGCGTGAAGATCAGCTTCTGCAGGGGGTTGAAGTCGGGCCACACCTTCTGGGATTCCAGGCTGGCGCCTTGGGAGTCGACGTCGGACATGCGCTGCAGGACGCGTCCGTAGGCGTGCATGCGTCCGCCCAGCAGCTTGCTGCGGACCCACCAGAACTGCCGCGGTGTTGACGTTCGACAGAGGCTTCGTCTTCAGTCGTCGCGTCGCTGCAGCAGGATCCGGGGATAGCCTTCTGTGTCCGAGATGAAGGCGATGAACGCTCGTCCGAGCGGGCTTGTTCCGACAAGTGTGGATCCAGTCCTATGCCGTCAACGAGTCGGGCCGGGTCACTGAGCGGCGCTGATGCTCCGCCAGCGGTCAGTTCTCGGAAGATGCCCCGGACGCGGATTTCGACATGGTTCTGTGCTTCCGGACCCATCAGCATTGCTCGCGGCGGGCGCAGCCTGAGACACCTGAGATCGGCGTACATTTTTATGGAGCTGGAGAATCGCCGATCGTATTGACCGCGCGTTTCTGGATCGGCGGGCCAAGCGCGAGCCTCGGCATACTGGCCGCCGGAAATTGAGAACCGGTGCGATCCCCAGGCCGGAAGTCAAGTCCAGGCAGCCTGTGCGAGATTGGTCCCATCAAAAGGCGAAAAGCGACCGCCCCCGCGCTCGCTGGCGCGGGGGCGGTCATCGGGGGGCTAATTCACAGACACTACGAACTCTGCGTATCGCGTCAGGCTAGGTGCACCGTTGTCCGAGACCGCGGCGACAACCACGATTCGCTGCCCCGCGGAGGCGGTTGCGGGAATCGTGACCCGAGCCGTGCGTCCGTTGCCGACAACGGTTGCCGTTCCGTTGGTGGTGCTTGCGTCGGTGTAGACCGACCACTTGACACGGAGCGGGTCATGGTCCGGATCGGATGCGGAGAGGCTCAGCTTCACACTCTTTCCCGGGATTCCGCTGGTGTCGAGCAAGGAGGCCTTGACTATCGGCGCGTGATTGGCGTGACGATAAGAACTCGTGATGCCCCAATCCGCTCTGGCAGCGAAGTCCTTGTCGACTGCATCCATCCAACGGATGGTGGTGTACGGACCTGAGCCCTTATTCGTGAAGGGGTTCAAGTCTGTCGTGCCCTCGAAGCCGTTCTCAACTGTTGAGGACTTGGTGAGTCGACCCCCCCAGCCACCCAAGCTCGGATCGTCAAGGAACCTGAGGCCGCTCGGGAGGAGGAACATGAACGAGGGAGTGTCACCTTCTCCAGTCCAGTCCAGACGCTCGAAACCACCGAGGAAGTTGAACATCTTCCAGGTCGACACGTCCTTCACTTGGCCGGGCTGCCAGCCGGGATTGTCACCCTCACCTTCGAAATAGGTGCCGTCGCCAATAAGGCCGTAGTTATCGAGCACTGGGCCATGGCCATATTTGATGTTCGGCGCCCAGAAGGATGCCTTGTAGTAGGGAAGAAGTGACGGGGGGACCTGGCTCTTCGTGTACGAAGAGAACCCGCCAAACACCTTCCCGAAGTCGTACGTCTTGATCGTCGGCCAGGCCTTCGAAATGTAGTCCTTATATGCATTGTCCTGTTGCCCGATTGCGGCGATGACAGCCTTCTTTGCCACTCGGTCGCGGATCGCATCCCAGTTCGCCGCCCCTTTATTCTGCTCCTCGATCGAGAGCAGGGCGCGGGCGATTGTATTGGTGCCTCCCCAGGCCTCTAGATAGAGAGGCCGCGGATCGTCATCGAGCAAGGCGTTCTTGATCAGGTTGGAGCCGGCGGTCTCTTTCTTGAAGTCGTTCTCCCACGTGATGTTTCCCACCGCAACCTTGGACCATAGCTCGGCGGGCGACGGATAGTTGGGATCATGCTTCAGGAGATTGGGGTAGATCTGGTTGTACTCCTTCGTGATCTTCGTCTCCATCCAGCCGAGTGGCTCCCAGCGCCAACGTTTTGCATCGTCGGAGCGAGCGTCGCTGCCTGCGGTTTCACCCTTGAAGCTTGTGATCAAGCCGAGATCCTGGGCCTGCTTCAATGTGTGCTCGCCATCCCCCTCCCAGTGATGAACAGATGAGGTGTAGACGAGTCCGTCGACATCCAGGTCGTTGGTGTAGTACAGCAGGCGCATAAACGAGTTCATGTCGTCTGCTTCAGAATCGGTGGTGATGATCGTTCGAGGGCGCGCGCTGCTGTCCGTAAGCGCGGGCTTACCCTGAGGGGCGAGTTGGGGTACCGCGCTTGGCGTGGTGGCGAATGAGGGCACGCTCGTGAGTCCCACGCAGAGTCCTGCGCCCAAGGCCAACGCGATCACATGCCTGCTGGAGATTCTTCTCGCTGACACCGTTGTCATTCCTTCCGTTGCGGTCTGTCTGTACGCTCGAGACTACGCACGGGGGAATTGCTAGTCAAGAGTGAATAACCATGCACAACGGCGCCTAGGTTCCCGTCGGGTGCCCGCTCGGTGGGCCCGGGCCTCACCGTTATGGAGAAGGCAACAGGGGTGAACGCCTGGTGGAGCCATCAAGCATTGCCACCTTGGGACCCGCGTCGGGACAGCCATCGGCCGGCCAGGCGCCCCATCTTCGATGCCGAGACTCGCGGGGTTCTCGCATTAGTCCGCGGGATATGCGCGGAGGGAGATCCCCGTGCGAGTTGCCGGAACGAGTCGCG
Source organism: uncultured Actinomycetota bacterium (assembly GCA_963773595.1). Classification (GTDB taxonomy): domain Bacteria; phylum Actinomycetota; class Actinomycetes; order Propionibacteriales; family Propionibacteriaceae; genus Propionicimonas. The sequence continues at coordinate 315,321 of CAVZBQ010000003.1, read as the reverse complement.
CCGGCCTTCTCAGGCCTTCCATTGAGTTCGTCCTTGTGGACTGGAGGAGTCCGTCAGAGGCGCGGTGGATTCCCGAACGATGAGTCTCGGATGGATGATCTTGTGGGCCACCCGTTTGCCCGGACGCTTGCGTGCCGTCACCATCTCGAATCCGGCGCGGCCAAGGGCGACGAAATCCATGTACACGGTGGTCAACGGAGGTGCAAAGTACCGGGCGTCGGGCATGTCGTCCACCCCGACGATGGAGTAGGCGGCCGGTGCGTGCAGTTTCCTCCGGCGGAGTGCGCTCATGAAGCCGAGGGCCATCTGGTCGTTCGCGGAGAATACGGCGGTGAAGTCCGACGGCTCGACGGCCTCGCCAACGGCGTAGCCGGACTCCGCGGACCAGTCTCCTCGGAGTCTGGGCAGGGGTGTGGAGCCGGCCTGGGACAACGAGTCGAGGTAGCCACGCTCGCGCTCGTGTGCCTCGTTGCGGTCTTCAGGTCCGGCGATGTGGAGGATCCGCGTGTGGCCCAGTTCGAGGAGGTGGCCGGTCGCGAGGAGACCGGCCTCGTAGGAGTCGACGACGATGGAGTCGGCTTTGGGCCAGGATCGCCCGGAGAGGATGACGACGGGCACGGTCTCCCAGGCCCGTTCGAGAAGGTCCTCGATTCCAGGGTAGGGCGAAGACACGACAATCCCATCGACCCGAGCTATCAGCAGTCGCTCCAGGGCGTGATGAATGACGTCCTGCTCGTTGGGATCATCCGGACCCACGTCGACCTGGCTGGTGACGAGCCCGTAGCCAGCTGCCTGCGCGGCCTCGTTGAGGCCGGTGAGGATGGACCACGAGCCGAACAGTGAGGGACCGGTCATCAGGACGCCAATGGTCTGGGTGGCGTTCACCCGGAGGTTTCGGGCGGACTGATTGAACTGGTAGTCCAGCTCCCGGATCGCCGCCTCGACCCGCTCCCGGGTCTCGGTGCTGACGTAGCCGGTGCCGGTGAAATAGCGCGATACCGTCTGGGCGGACACGCCAGCGAGCCGGCCGACGTCGACCATTCTGGGACGCCGGTCAGGACTCACTGGGCTGGTCAACGGCCTCGTCCTTCCTTGCGGATCGGCGACTCACTGACTGACACGGGGATCGATAACTTAGCACCGCCCCCACCACGTGGCGTCAAGGCTGGCCTCCCTTGCCCAGCAGGGTCCGAAGGCTCGATCTCTCGCTTGCTCGTCACGAGTGCATCATGCCGCATAAATATTCAAGACAAAGTCGATATGCAAATTCTCTTGCGCGAGTGGTAGGTGATCGATAACCTAAAGGTGTTGATGCAAACCCGCCTGGAGCGGCGTCGCTGCCAAAGGCAATGAACCAAGGAGCAAGGATGCCCCCAACGACATGGCAGATCGGCAGCTGGCCCTGGCTGGCCCCGATGACCGCCCCGCCCCGCCTGCGCGTGATCGTCGACAACGACTTCGCAGGCGATCCGGACGATCTCTACCAGTTGGTCCACCATCTGCTGTCGCCGTCTGTCGACATCCGCGGAATCGTGTGCAGTCACCTCAGGGAGGCAGACCCCTTCTATTGCGGTGACGACAGTGCGGACGCGGCGCGGCGAGTGGTGGAGCGGCTCGCTGACGCGATGCAACTCGACCTGGCAGACCGGCTGCGCACAGGTGCGAACAGAGGGCTCAGGAACCGGGCTGAGCCCGTGGATTCAGCGGCGGCCCGGTTCATCATCTCCGAGGCGATGCGCGAAGATCCGGGGCTTGCACCGCTCGTCGTGGTGTGTGGAGGAGGCCTCACCGATCTCGCCTCCGCCTACCTGCTCCAGCCCGAAATCGCCCACCGCCTGAGCGTGATCTGGATCGGCGGGCCAGAACACGAGGGCCTGGGCTACCCGCCCCCCGAAGTCGAGAGCCCGGAATACAACCTGCGGATCGATCTGATCGCTGCCCAGGTAGTGCTGAACGAGTCCGACCTGCCGCTCTGGCTCGTCCCGCGCAGCACCTACCGCCAATGCCTGGTGTCCGACATCGAGTTGCGGCACCGGGTCGCGTCCGAGGGGCCGGTGGGGGCACTGCTCTACGAAGCCATCCGGTCAGTTCGCGGAGATGTTGAGGCACTCGGCGGCGGATTCGGCGAAACCTACGCGCTGGGCGATTCCCCGCTGGTGTTGCTCACCGCGCTGCAGTCGTACTTCCAGTCCGATCCGTCCTCCAGTGACTACGTGATCCGCGCCTGTCCGGTGCTTGACGATGCCGGCAACTTCACCACGGAGGTCGGGCGAGACGTCCGCGTCTACCACCGCGTAGATCTCCGACTGATGTTCGAGGACATGTTCCTCAAGATCCGCGAGTTCTCCTCGTGGCTCGACTCGCAGTAATCCAACGAAGAGCTTCGGCTCAACCGCAAGAGAAAGGTAGGACGATGCGTATCAAGCGCATACTCGCCAGTGCACTGGCCATCACCGCACTGACCACAGGGCTGGTCGGCTGTAGCGGAGGCGGCGCTCCGCCGCCTGGAGGAAGCAGCTCGGCCCCAAGCCAGGAAAAGGTCCAGCTGAAGGTCTGGTGGGTCACCATGACCGACTCCTGGAAGAAGTCCTGGGACACCATGGTCAGTGACTTCGAGGCGGCCAACCCGAACATCACGATTGTCACCGAGCAACGCTCGATCGATGCCCACAAGGAGGCGCTTCGCCAGGTGGCCGGCACCAAGGCCGGCCCCGACGTCTACTGGTACTGGGAAGGCCCCGGGCTCGGCGGTTCGCTGGTCAAGGCCGGCATGAGCAAGGACCTCACCGACTTCTACAAGCAGTACAACTGGGAGAGCCGGTTCAGCCCGGCGGTTCTGAGTGGTGTCACCCAGTACGGCGGGTTCCACGGCGTGCCGTTCACCCTGCAGGGTCAGGCACTCTTCTACAACAAGAAGCTGTTCGCGCAGGCAGGCATCACGGACCTGCCCACCGACTACACCGGCCTTCTGGCCGCAGCAGACAAGTTGGTCGCCAAGGGCATCACCCCGATCCAGTTCGGCGGCACAGTCAACTGGCACCTGATGCGGTTGCTTGACAACCTGATCGAGACGAAGTGCGGCACCGATGTTCGCGACAAGCTGTTCGCCAAACAGGCCAACTGGGCCCAAACTCAGTGCGTCACCGACGCCTTCGCCGAGATGAAGATGTGGGTCGACAAGTACGTGAACAAGGGCTTCATCAGCATGTCCAACGATGATTCGAGCCAACTGTTCTACCAAGGCAAGGCCGCGATGGCTTTGGAAGGTTCCTGGTTCAACGCGAACATCAAGGACAACGGGATGGATCCGGCGAGTGTCGGCATCTTCATGTTCCCCACCGGAACCAGCCGGCTGTATGCCTTCGGCGAGGGTTTCTACATCAACAACTCGACGCCGAATGCTGATGCGGCAGCGAAGTTCCTCGATTACATCACCGGCACCGAGGCACAGACCAAGTCCGCCGGGGTATTCGCTGCACTCTCGGTCAACAAGGACGTCAAGCCGAAGTCGGACAACCCGCTGAACCCGCTGTGGCCGCCGATCTTCGAGGCATCCAAGGGCACGTTCGTGAACTCCGACCAGGCGCTCAGCCTCGAAGAGACCACCGAATACTGGCGGATCCAGAACGCGGTCGCCATCGGGAAGATGGCACCGGCTGACGCCGGTAAGTCGATGCAGACCTTCTTCGACTCGCACCAGTAACCAACCGGGTGGGGCCGGTCCCACCGGCCCCTCCCCCCTTCAAGGAGAGGACAATGATGTCTGCCGCCCACCCAGCAACGGTGAGTACCATCCGCCGTCGCAACAACCGACCATGGCTGAGAGCGTTGCCCTATCTCGCGCCCGCAGCCCTGCTCTACGCCGTATTCCTCATCTATCCGATGCTCGACTCGGTCCGGATCTCCTTCTACTCGTGGACCGGCTACGCCACCGAAGCTGCTCGCTTCGTCGGTGTTCAGAACTACATTCGCTTGTTCACCGTAGACACGGTTTTCTGGACCGCGTTCACCAACTCACTCATCTGGGTCGTGCTTTCGCTGGCGGTCCCGATGATGCTGAGCCTCCTGCTGGCACTCGGCTTGAACCGTGGACTGGTCGGACGCAACGTGTTCCGCTCCGTGTTCTACCTGCCTGCCGTCTTCGCCTCGATCACCGTTGCCGCGATGTGGCGCTGGATCTACGCCCCATCAATCGGTGCGGTGGATCAAGCACTCAAGATCGTCGGCTTGGGAAGTTGGTCCCAGCAATGGCTCGGCGACCCGAACATTGCCCTCTACTCCGTATTCGTCGCGGCTATTTGGCAGGGAATCGGGTTCAACATGGTCCTCTTCCTCGCCGGCCTGCAGCAGGTACCCCAGGAGTTGATAGAAGCCAGCCAGATCGACGGCGCCAATGCCTGGCAGCGATTCCTTGCGGTGACGATGCCAGCGCTGCGGCCGACCACCGTGGTGGTGGTGATCTTGACGATCATCAACTCCCTCAAGGTGTTCGACCTGATCGTCGGAATGACCGGCGGTGGGCCGGCCCAGGCGACGCAGGTACTCGCGCTGTGGTCGTACACGCAGTCGTTCTCCAACCACAACTTCGGGTTGGGGGGCGCCACCGCGACCGTGCTGCTCGTGATCTCACTCGCCCTGGTCGTGCCATATCTTGCGTGGTCCATGAAGGGAGACGACTGATGACCACCGTTGCCACCCTCGCCCCAACCCGATCCGTCACGCCAACCCAGGGCCTGCGCACTCCGCGTAGGCGGGACTGGGTCAACGTCGGACTGTGGATCACCCTGCTTGTCACTGCAGCCCTTTGGGCCGTCCCCTTCCTGTTCATGTTCCTCACCTCGGCCAAGAGCAAGGCCGACATCGCGCAGACGTCGACGTGGAGTCTCCCGAGTGAGTGGATGTGGTCGAACTACGGTCAGGCCGTCGAGACCGGCAATCTGTGGGTCACCGGAGCCAACAGCCTCATCGTTGCCCTCGATCAAGGTGCCGCTCGGGCTCCTGCTGGCGGCACTCGCCGCCTATGCCCTGGCGCGGATCAAGCCTCGGGGCGCGAAGTTCCTTGTGGCTGGCTTCGCCATCGGCTCGATGATCCCGATCCAGATCGGACTCGGCCCCCTGTTCCAGATCATGCTGAAACTGAACCTCCTCGACACCAAGCCCGGTCTGATCCTGCCCTACCTCGCGTTCGGCGTGCCCTACTCGGTGTTCATGCTCTACGGGGTGTTCAAGGGCATCCCCGAGGAGATCGAGGAGTCCGCGCGAATCGATGGGTGCAGTACGTTCCGCATCTTCTGGCAGATCTGTCTGCCCCTGGTCAAGCCGGCGCTCGCTGCGCTCTTCGTTCTCGACTTCGTGGCGACATGGAACGAGTACGCGATGGCCACCACGCTGCTCCAGAGTCAGGACCAATGGACCATTCCGCTGGCTGTGCAGAGCTTCAACACCCAGCACGCGACGGACTACGGACCCATGAACGCCTTCATCTTCATGTCCGCCATTCCCGTTCTGGTGGTCTATCTGATGTTCCAGCGCTACTTCGTCTCCGGCGCCTTCAGCGGCGCCGTCAAGGGATGAGGCGACCCATGGAACGCATGGAGTGCAGTACCCGGAGTTCCACTGAGGCGTTGGGGTGGGGAGGTCGGCCATGAGCGCGAACCTCATCCTCGCACTCGACCAAGGCACCACAAGCTCGAAGGCGCTGCTGCTCGAGCCGAACGGGCGGGTCGTTGCCACTGGCAACTGCGCACTGTCCATCAACTCTCCGCAGCCCGCCTGGGTCGAGCAGGATGCCAACGAACTGTGGTCGAGCGTTGTGGCCGCAACGAATTCCGCTCTCTCCCAATGTCCCGATGCCCGAATCCTCGGGGTGGCCATCTCGAATCAGCGTGAGTCTGTCGTCGCCTGGGACGCTGGCGACGGCAGGCCGGTGGGGCCGGCGATCAGCTGGCAGGACCAGCGCGGAGACGCATTCTGCCGAGGTCTTGCCGGAGAGAACGCGGACATGGTCCGCAGGATCAGCGGACTAGACCTGGGATCGATGTTCTCCGCCTCGAAGATCTCGTGGTTCCTCGACGCTTACGGCGACCGGAAGGACCTTCGGATCGGAACGGTCGACACCTGGCTGCTCGACCGGATCACCGGTGGTGCCACATACGCGATCGAGGCGGGCAATGCGTCCCGCACACTGCTCCTCGACCTGGCCACCAGGACCTGGAGCGACAGCCTCTGCGACCTGTTCGGCGTCGATGCGGCCCGACTACCGGAGGTGCGCCGCTCGACCGGTCCCTGGGGTGTGACCTCGGGATTCGCCCAGGTTCCGGACGGCACTCCGGTTCTCTCCGTCCTCGGAGACTCCCATGCCGCACTGTATGGCCATTGGGCCCTGGCGCCGGACGCGCGGAAGATCGGCAAGGCAACCTACGGCACCGGGTCCTCGGTCATGCTGCCGGTGAGCAGCGCCGGGCGACGTGTGACCGGTGTCGGCACCACCCTTGCATGGGAAGTCGACGAGCCGGCGTGGGCGCTTGAAGGCAACATCCTGTACTCGGGAGCCGGGATGGACTGGCTGGCACGCACCCTTGGGGTCACGCCCGGGAGAGACTTCTCCGAGCTGGCAGGTACCGCGCTGGACACCAAGGGGGTCAGCTTCGTTCCCGCGCTGAACGGCCTGGGGGCGCCATGGTGGCAACCGTCTGCCATCGGCACCCTGACCGGCCTGAACAGCGCCACCACTCGAGCCGAGATCGCCCGGGCAGGAATCGAGGCGGTGGCCCATCAGATCTGTGACGTGGTGGAAGCCATGGACCCCGATGGGTCGCAGGCCGCGTTGCACGCTGGCGGCGGGGCCACCGCTTCGGACCTGCTCATGCAGACCCAGGCAGATCTCCTGGGCCGGACGCTGCTCGTCTCCACCATCGCCGACATCTCCGCAGTTGGCGCGGCCGCCCTCGGCTTCGAGGCCGCAGGCGTGGACTTCACACCCGCGCCAGAGCTGGCTCCACGCCAAGTCGCGCCGTCCGCGGAGATGACGACGCGTGAGAGGTCCGCCAGGCGAGCGGTCTGGCAGGACGCATTGACCAGGGCCGGCGTTCCTGCGCCGGCGCTGAAGGCACATCAGGAATCGAACCTAGTAGAAGGAGTTGAGTCGCATGACTGAACCTGAGTTCGGTGCGGGGCTCTGGAATTTCGCCACGTACCTGGACCGTTACGCCGTCGATGGGTACGGCGCCGCCCGGAGCACGATCGAGCAGATCGAACTCGCCGCTGCCACCGAGGACATCACCTGGGTGGACATCACGTACCCCTTCAGCGAAGGGGTGAGTCTCGATGATGTGAAGCATGCGCTCGCCGAACACGGCATCCGCTGCATCGGCATCACGCCGGAGATCTACCGCCATGAGCACTGCAAGGGTGCGTTCACCAATCCCGACCCGGTGAAGCGGGCCTCGGCCATGAAGATCATGAACGAGGCCGCCGACATCGTCAGGGAGCTGGGCGCGAAGTACGTCAAGATCTGGCCCGGCCAGGATGGCTTCGACTACCCGTTCCAGGTCGACTACCACGAACTCAACCGACTCGCCGTCGACGGGATGCGCGAACTCGCCTCCGGCCACCCCGACCTGAAGTTCGTGATCGAGTACAAGCCCCGCGAGCCCCGCACCCACATGTACTGGGGATCGGCGGCCAAGACGATCCTCGGCATCCAGCAGATGGGAGTGGACAACGTCGGGGTCCTGCTCGACTTCGGCCACGCCCTCTTCGGTGGCGAAGCGCCGGCCGAGTCCGCCCAGCTGCTGATCGACCACGGCCTGCTGTGGGGCATGGACGTCAACGACAACTACCGCGGCTGGGACGACGACATGATGGTCGGCTCCATCCACCTGGTCGAGATCTTCGAGTTCTTCTATACGCTGCGCAAGAACAACTGGGAGGGTGTCTGGAACCTCGACCAGTTCCCGTTCCGTGAGGACGCGGTGGAGAACGCCAAGCTCTCCATCCGGTTCCTCAAGGCCCTGTACCGGGCACTCGACCTGCTCGACGTCGACGGCCTCCGCGAGGCCCAGGCGGGTCAGGACGCGCTCGGCGCTCAGCGGATCGTGCAGGATGCCCTGCTCCAGTCCATGGCGGTGAAGTGATGGCTGACGTCTCGAAGTGGGACTACGTCCAGACGCCCCAGTGTGGGCGGATCGACAAGCGCAGGCCGCGCGAAGAGGTGGTTGCCTTCCTGAAGTCGGCGGCGAAGCAGTTGCGCCGTCGAGACCCGATCATGATCGCCCACTCGGGCAACGGTCACATCGGGGGCGACTTCTCGATCGCCGACATCCTGGTAACGCTCCTGCTCAGCCAGCTGAATGTCGACCCCGCCGACCCATGCATGCCAGACCGTGATCGGCTCATTCTCTCCAAGGGCCACACCGCCGGCGCGCTCTACATCACGATGGCCATGGGAGGGTGGTTCCCGATTGATGAACTCATGACGTTCATGGATCCGGAGTCGAGACTCAACGGACACCCCAACCGCAACTACATCGCCGGTATCGAGGCCAACACCGGACCGCTCGGGCACGGATTCCCGATCGCGGTGGGCACCGCCATCGGGGCCAAGCTCGATGGATCATCCCGCCGAACTGTGGTGCTCCTGGGGGACGGCGAGATGCAGGAAGGCTCCAACTGGGAGGCGATGATGTGTGCAGCCCAGTACGAGCTCGACAACCTCGTGGCTGTTGTGGACCGCAACCACCTGCAGCAAGGCGCGACAGTCGAAGAGACCATGGATCTCTCGCCGCTTGACGAGAAGGCCCGTGCGTTCGGGTTCACTGTGATCGACATCGACGCTCACGACTTCAACCAGATCCTGGACGCGTTCGAGCGCGCCCCGGAGCCGGGCAAGCCCACCCTCGTGATCGCGCACTCGCACAAGGGCAACCCGATCTCCTTCATGAAGGACAAGGTGGACTGGCACCACCACGTGCCCAACGAAGCCGAGATCGACGGAATTCTCGCCGAATTGGAGGTAGTGAAGTGACCACCCAGTACCAGAAGGAGGCGCAGGCCCAGAAGTTCGATTGCCGCGACGCCTTCGCCGCAACCCTGGCCGATCTCGCGCGCACCAACACCGAGCTGGTGCTGGTGGTGAACGACTCGGTGGGATCGTCCAAGCTCGTTCCATTCCGGAAGGAGTTTCCCACCCGGACCATCAACGTCGGGATCGCCGAACAGGACCTCGTCGGGGTCTCCGCCGGGCTGGCCAACGCCGGCAAGGTCCCCTTTGTGTCCACGGCCGGCTGCTTCCTGACGGCCCGCGGCATGGAACAGATCAAGGCCGATCTCGCCTACAGCAAGCGTCACGTAGTGTTGTGCGCCCAGAGCCCAGGAATGGCCTACGGACAATTGGGTGCGACTCATCACTCGATCGAGGATGTCGCGTGGATGCGGGTCCTGCCGAACATGACCGTGCTGGTTCCAGGTGAGCCCGCAGAGGTAGAGCAGGTCATGAGATGGGCGGCCACACACGACGGGCCCGTCTACATCCGCATTCCGCGCATGGCCATACCGGCGGTCCTGCCCACTGGCTCTGAGTTCGCCCCTGGCAAGTCGATAACCCTCCGCGAGGGGCACGACATCACTCTCATGGCCAACGGAACGGTAATCAGCCGTGCTGCGGCTGCTGCTGATCTGCTCGAGGAAGCGGGGATCTCCGTCCGAGTCCTCTCGATGACGTCGGTCAAGCCAATCGATGAAGAGGCCGTCATTGCTGCTTCACGAGAGACCAGGGCCATCGTCACTGCGGAGGAGGGACTGGCCGCTGGTGGAATGGGCGGAGCCGTCGCTGAGGTGGTCCTGCAGAAGGGCAGACCAGTGCCAATGAAGATCATCGGCATGCCGGACCGGTTCGCCCCGACGGGCTCGGCGAGCTGGCTCATGGATACCTTCGGCATTTCGGCCGAAGGAATGGCAAGAGCGGCAACCTCCCTTCTCGCATAAGCGCGAGAAGTCGCCCTCCAGGGTCTGGGGTGCGGGCCCTGCTCCCGTGCCCCAGACCTCACCCGCGCAGTCACCTGGTGCGCCCAAGCCCTGTGCTCCAAGGCCCACCACCAACCCCACATGTGCGCGATCGAGAACGAGGATCGCCTACCAACAGAAAGGCTTGTTGATGATGGACATCGGACTCTCATGGACGGATCTGGATCGAGCGGGCGGTGGATACTGCGCGCATTCTGGCTGCGGACGCGGTGGAGAAGGTCGGTAACGGCCATCCGGGCACGGCGATCTCGCTGGCCCCGCTGGCGTACCTGCTGTACCAGAAGGTGATGAACGGCGATCCGGCCGACCCGAAGTGGCTGGGCCGTGACCGGTTCGTGCTGTCGATCGGCCACTCGTCGCTGACGCAGTACTGCCAGTTGTTCCTCGCCGGCTACGGCCTGGAGATCGGTGACCTGGAGGCGCTGCGCACCGAGGGTTCGCTGACCCCGGGCCACCCGGAGTTCGGCCACACCATGGGTGTGGAGTGCACCACCGGCCCGCTGGGCGCCGGTGTGGCGGATGCTGTCGGGTTCGCGATGGCTGCCCGCCGCGAGCGTGCGCTGCTCGACCCGAACACCCCGCTGGATCAGCCGTCGGTGTTCGACCGCACCATCTACGCGATCGCCGGTGACGGCTGCATGCAGGAGGGTGTCTCCGCGGAGGCGTCGTCGCTGGCCGGTGCGCAGAAGCTCGGCAACCTGGTGATGATCTATGACGACAACCGGATCTCGATCGAGGGCGAGACCCAGATCGCGTTCACCGAGGATGTCGCCGCCCGCTACGCCGCGTACGGCTGGCACGTGCAGCACGTCGACTGGACCAATGGCGGCACCGGCTACACCGAGAACCTGCCGCTGCTGTTCGAGGCGCTGGAGGCCGCGAAGGCGGTCACCGACCGGCCGTCGTTCATCAAGCTGACCACCGTGATCGGCTGGCCGTTGCCGACCAAGGCCGGCCACCACTCGGTCCACGGCTCGAAGCTGGGCGCAGACGAGGTCGCAGCCCTGAAGAGCGAGCTCGGCTTCGACCCGGCGCAGTCCTTCGCCGTCGAGCCGGCCGTGCTGGAGCACACCCGCAGCCAGGCCGCGGCGAACGCCGCCGCAGCGAAGGCTGAGTGGGAGCCGAAGTTCGAGGCCTGGCAGGCGGCCAACCCCGACCAGGCCACGCTGCTGGCACCGCCTGCTCGCGCGCGAACTCCCGGCCGGCCTCGCATGCCGCGCTGCCGGTGTTCCCGGCGGGCAAGAAGTCGACCCGCGCTGCCTCCGGTGAGGTGCTGTCTGCGCTGGCCGATGTGATGCCGGAACTGTGGGGCGGCTCGGCCGACCTGGCCGGTTCGAACAACACGACCATGAAGGGCGTGAAGTCGTTCCTTCCCCCGGAGCAGTCCTCCCCGGAGTTCTCCGGTGACTACACCGGCCGGACGCTGCACTTCGGGATCCGTGAGCACGCGATGGGCAACATCCTGAACGCGATCACCATGTCCGGGCTGACCCGCGCCTACGGCGGCACGTTCCTGGTGTTCGCCGACTACATGCGCGGCGCGGTCCGGCTCGCTGCGATCCAGAAGGTGCCGTCGCATCTTCGTCTGGACGCCACGACTCGATCGGTGTCGGCGAGGACGGCCCGACCCACCAGCCGATCGAGCACCTGGCCTCGCTGCGTGCGATCCCCGGCCTGGACGTGATCCGTCCGGCGGACGCGAACGAGACCGCGCAGGCGTGGGCGCAGGCACTGGCCCACACCGACCGCCCGTCGGCGATCATCCTGTCCCGCCAGGACCTGCTCACCGTCGACCGCGACCCAGCCAGGTGTGGCGCCGGCCACGGACCTGGCCAAGGGTGGCTACACCCTGGTCGACGCCGACGGCGAGCTGAAGGTCGTCATCATCGCCACCGGCTCCGAGGTCGAGGTGGCCCTGGCCGCCCGCGACCTGCTGCAGGCAGAGGGCACCGGCACCCGTGTCGTCTCGATGCCGTGCACCGGAATGGTTCAACAACCAGTCGGTTGAATACAGGGCTGCGGTGCTGCCGGCCGGGGTCGCGAAGGTGGCCGTCGAGGCCGGTGTCCCGATGGGCTGGCGCGAGTACGTCGGCCACGACGGCGAGATCGTCGCCATCGACCACTTCGGCGAATCCGCCTCCGGCAACCTGCTCTTCGCCAAGTTCGGCTTCACCGCCGACAACGTCGCCACCCACGCCAGGACGGCCCTGGCCAGAATAAACAAGGACCAACTATGAATCCTCGCCTCAAGGCTCTCTCCGACGCCGGAGTCTCGATCTGGCTCGACGACCTCTCCCGCAGCCGGCTCGAGAGCGGCAACCTCAGCCAACTCATCTCGGGTTATTCGGTGACAGGAGTCACGACCAATCCGACGATCTTCGCCGCCGCACTTTCCAAGGGCGACGACTACGCCGCACAGCTGAAGGCGTTGGGCAGGGTGTCTGCGACCGAAGCAATCAAGCACCTCTGTGCGACCGACGTCCGAAAGGCATGCGACCTTCTCTCCGACACGTACCGCGAGTCCGGAGGGTTCGACGGTCGTGTCTCGATCGAGGTCGAACCGGGGTTGGCCAACGACACCGACGCAACCATTGCGCAGGCAGCCGAGCTGCACGGCCTGGTCGGCCGTGCGAACGTCCTGATCAAGATCCCGGCCACCGAAGCCGGCCTGCCGGCTATCGAGGCGACAATTGCCGCCGGCATCTCCGTGAACGTGACCTTGATCTTCTCCGTCGATCGGTACGCAGCTGTCATGGACGCCTACCTCGCCGGCCTAGAACGCGCTGCCGCAGCCGGCCACAACCTGTCCAATATCCACTCAGTCGCATCGTTCTTCATCTCGCGAGTCGACTCCGAGGTCGACAAGCGCCTGGACGTTGTGCGCCGACCGGATCTGAAGGGCAAGGCTGCGGTCGCCAACGCCGCTGTAGCTTTCGGTGTCTTCCAGCGGGTCTTCGCCTCCGAGCGCTTCATCGCGCTGGCGCGCAAGGGCGCCAACGTCCAGCGTCCCCTGTGGGCCTCTACCGGCACCAAGGATCCGGCGTACCCCGACACCATGTACGTCGCCGACCTTGTCGCCGAAGGGGTCGTCAACACCATGCCGGAGAACACCATGATGGCCTTCGCTGACCACGGTGAGGTCGGCGCCTCCATCGAGGGGAAGGCGATGGACGGTCAGGCTGTGCTCGACCAACTCGTCACGGCCGCAGTCGACCTCGACGAGGTGTTCGCCGTCCTTGAGGCCGAAGGCGTCCAGAAGTTCATCGTCTCCTGGAATGAGCTGGTCGCCAGCGTCGAGGCCGCGCAGGACCGTGTCCGGGCCCACCCGTCGGCACCGGGCTGGAACGGTCAGTTCATCCACTAGGTCACCCGTAACCCGCCCAATCATCAGCCGCCGGCTTGAAGCGGCGGCCGCAGGAAGATTCACGAGCCGTTAGGAGCACCTATGTCAACCGTTGAAATTGAAGCCATCGCGTGGCGCACCCGGCCGCAGGACGCCCCGGAGAACGATCAGCGACGAGACTGCAGAACTGATCGAGGGCTGGTGGCGGGCAGCCAACTACCTCTCGGTGGGCCAGATCTACCTGCTCGACAACCCGTTGCTGCGCCGCCCGCTCACCCGCGACGACGTGAAGCGCCGCCTGCTGGGGCATTGGGGCACGACGCCCGGGTCTCAACTTCCTGTATGCGCACTTCAACCGTGCGATCGTCGAACGCCGGCTGAACGCGATCTACATCGCCGGTCCCGGCCACGGCGGTCCCGGGCTCGTTGCGAATGCGTATCTCGACGACACCTACACCGAGATCTACCCGAGCATCACCCGGGACGAGGCGGGGATGGGCCGGTTGTTCAAGCAGTTCTCGTTCCCCGGCGGCATCCCGTCGCATGTGTCGCCGGAGTGCCCTGGTTCGATCCATGAGGGTGGCGAGCTGGGCTACTCGCTGTCCCACGCGTACGGCTCGGTGTTCAACGCCCCGACCCAGATCACGTTCACCGTTGTCGGCGACGGTGAGGCCGAGACCGGTCCGCTGGCCACCGGCTGGCACGGCAACAAGTTCATCAACCCCAAGACCGACGGGGTCGTCCTGCCCGTCCTGCACCTCAACGGCTACAAGATCGCCAACCCCACCCTGCTGGCGCGCATCCCGACCGAGGAACTGGCCGACCTGATGCGCGGCTACGGCCACGAGCCGCTGTTCTTCGAGGTCACCCCCGACGACGACCACCTCGAGACCCACCGGCGCTTCGCGCGACTCCTCGACGAGGCGCTGGACAAGATCGTCGCGATCAAGGCCGCCGCCGAGGGTGTGGACGCCGACCAGGTCGAGCGCCCGCACTGGCCGATGATCGTGTTCAAGAGCCCGAAGGGCTGGACGGGGCCGAAGACGGTCGACGGCAAGCAGACCGAGGACCACTGGCGCAGCCACCAGGTGCCGCTGGCGAATGCCCGCGACTCCGACGAGCACCTCGCTGTGCTGGCCGACTGGCTGGCAGAGCTACGTGCCCTCCGAGCTGTTCGACGACGAGGGAGCACTCCTGCCGAAGTTCGACGTGCTTCGGCCGAAGGGCGATCTGCGCATGTCGGCCAACCCGGTGGCCAACGGCGGTCTGGTGCTGAAGGACCTGATCATGCCCGACTTCCGCGACTTCGCCGTGGAGCCTGATGCCGACGGCCACGGCGGCCCGATGGTGGAATCCACGAAGCGCCTTGGCGAGTTCTTCGCGGAGATCGCGCGGCGCAATCCGGACAACTTCCGGGTGTTCGGCCCCGACGAGACCGCGTCCAACCGGCTGCAGGCGATCTACGAGGCCACGGACAAGCAGTGGCTGGCCGACTACCTCCCGACCGACGAGCCGGACCCGATGCGCAAGCAGGGCCAGGTCGTCGAGGTGCTCTCCGAGCACCAGTGCCAGGGCTGGCTGGAGGGCTACCTGCTCACCGGACGCCACGGGATGATGAGCTCGTATGAGGCGTTCATCCACGTGGTCGACTCGATGTTCAACCAGCACGCCAAGTGGATGGAGTCGACCAACGAGATCGGCTGGCGGCGTCCGGTCGCGTCCCTGAACTACCTGCTCAGCTCGCACGTGTGGCGCCAGGACCACAACGGCTTCAGCCACCAGGACCCCGGCTTCCTCGACGTGGTGATGAACAAGTCGCCGGAGGTCATCCGGGTCTACCTGCCGCCGGACGTGAACACCCTGCTGTCCACCTTCGACCACTGCCTGCGCAGCAAGCAGTACGTCAACGTGGTCGTGGCCGGCAAGCAGCCCGAGCCGGTCTTCCTGAACATGGAGCAGGCGATCGCGCACTGCACCCGCGGGCTCGGCATCTGGGAATGGGCCGGGACCGAGGTCACCGGCACCGACCCGGATGTGGTGCTGGCCTGCGCCGGCGACGTGCCGACGCTGGAGGTCCTCGCTGCCGCCGACCTGTTGCGCCAGTACATCCCCGACCTGAAGGTCCGGGTCGTCAACGTGGTCGACCTGATGCGGCTCCAGGACGAGGACGAGCACCCCCACGGCCTCAGCCACCGCGACTTCGACACCATCTTCACCGCCGACAAGCCGGTCATCTTCGCCTTCCACGGCTACCCCTGGCTGGTGCACCGGCTCGCGTACCGGCGTACCAATCACGCCAACATCCACGTGCGCGGCTTCAAGGAGAAGGGCTCCACCACCACCCCGTTCGACATGTGCATGCTGAACGACATCGACCGGTTCCACCTCGTCATCGACGTCATCGACCGCGTCGAAGGACTCCGCTCGAAGTACGCCGACGGTCCGCCAGGCGATGGTGGACCGCCGGATCGAGGCCAAGGCGTACGCCCACCAGTGGGGCACCGACCTTCCCGAGATCGCCGACTGGCTCTGGCCCGACGCCGGCGACGCCGTCGGCCAGGCGGCTCCGACTCAGCCGTGAAAAGCACAGGCGGCGACAACGAGTAACCACTCCAGAGGCACACGCCGAAGATGTCGTCGGCGTGTGGGTGGTGGACCCGATCGACGGCACGCAGCCCTTCCTCAGCGGGCTACGCAGCTGGTGCGTCTCCATCGCCTATGTCGCGACAGCACGGTGGCGTTCGGACTCGTGAACAACCCTGCTCTCGGCGAGTTGCTCATCGGCGGAACCTGGTTTCCCGCAACCCGGAACGGGAACGTGATCAGCCCCAGTCCAGCGGCGCATCTCTCCGATGGCCTCACCTACCTGGGAGCCTCGCCACGCGTCGGTGCCGATCAGGTCGTGCCCGTGCTCGACCGCCTGCTCCGCGCCAACGGGATGTTCGTGCGCGGAGGTCGGGCGCCCTTGGGTTGTGCGATGTCGCCTGCGGGCGTCTGCTCGGCTATGTCGAGCCGCACATCAACTCGTGGGACTGCCTTGGTGCCGTCGCTGTGCTGTGGGCATCCGGTTGCCGCACCAACGACTTCCTGTCAGGCGACGCGATGCTCAGCGGGAACCGGATCATCGCAGGCCCGCCTGCGGTGTACGACGAGCTCGCTGCCGCTTGGCGACGACAACCTGCGCTGACAAGGGGATTCGTCTTCATGAGGGTGGGCGCTGAAGGCTGATGTGAGGCCTTGATGGTGCACGATGGTGCACGCCGAGGGCCCAACAACTCATCAGTTGATGAAGCAAGGTGCTTCTGACTAGGCCTTTTGTGGTGGAGCTAAGGGGATTCGAACCCCTGACCTTCTCATTGCGAACGAGACGCGCTACCAACTGCGCCATAGCCCCAGTGCCTTTCAGCCCGCCCAGATTAGCATCGCCTTGCCGACTGCACGAAACCAGCGAATTGGGCTGGCGGGCGCCCTTCGTGACGCTTCGTTCGCTCCGCTCGCGAAGCTCCTCAGGGAGCGTTGGGGGCACGAGGCCCAACCCGACGACCGCGCCGATCACGGTCAGGGCGGGGGGCTCGACCCCTGCCTCGGCGGCGAGGGCGGGCAGCGTCCGTACCGTTCCGGTGACCACCTGGCTGCCCGGCATCCCTGCTCGGGCAACGATCGCTGCGGGGGTGTCGGCGTCCAGGCCGCGCGCGATCAGGCCGGCGCAGATCTCGGCGAGGTTCGCGACGCCCATCAGAATGACGATCGTGCCGCTGCCGGTGGCCAACGCCGTCCAGTCGACGAGGGAGCCGGGGTGGTCCGGGCCCGACGTGGCCCGAGACCACCGTGAAGCTCTGGCTCAGTCCGCGATGGGTCAGCGGGATCCCGGCGAGTGCCGGCCCGGCGATCGCCGATGACACGCCGGGGATGACCTCAACGGGGATCCCCGCCGCCGCGCACGCCTGCCATTCCTCGCTGCCGCGTCCGAACACGAAGGCGTCGCCGCCCTTGAACCGGACGACCGTCGCGCCGGCGCGGGCATGCTCGACCAGCAGGGCGTTGATGTCCTCCTGCGGTGTCTGCGGGCCGCGGGGGATCTTGCCGACGTCGACCAGCACCGTGCCCGGACGCACCTCGTCCAGGCAGGCCAGGGGGGCGAGATGGTCGTACAGCACCACGTCGGCGCGACGCAGTGCCTTCAGCCCGCCGATGGTCAGCAGGTCGGGGTCGCCGGGGCCTCCGCCGACGAGGATCACGCGGCCGGGGGCTGCGTCACTCACCGGCTTCCTCCAGCAGTTCCACCAGGCGATTCCGCAGTGCGCGGGCATGCATCGGGTCGTGCGTTGCCTGCACTGCGATCGTCGCGCCGGAAACCGTCGCCGTCGCCGGCGTCCAGGCGGAGCCGGCCTCGCCCCGGTCGGCCCGGACGCAGAACGTGTGCCGCGCCTCTGCCGCCGCCGCCACCTGCGCGTTCACCTCGGGAACGTCGGTCGCAGCGAGGACGTACCAGGCGCCGTCGAGGTCGGCGTCGACGAACGGACGCTCGTGCCACGTGACCTGCCCGGACGCAGCGAGCGCAGCCAAGCCCGGATGGAGCTCCGGCGCGACCACCACCACGTCGGCTCCGGCCGCCAGCAGCTTGGGTACCCGGCGCGCGTGCACGTGGCCACCGCCGACGGCCACGACCTTGCGGCCGGCCAGCAACAGGCCGGTGAGGTACACCGGTGCGCCCTGGCCGGGCGGCGTGGACGGGGAAGTCGGTCGATCAGGCATCAGTTCATCCGGTGGTAGGCGCGCTCAAGGTGGCACCCTATCCGCAGTTGTCGGACGTGACACCCCTGCGGACAGCTCCGGGAGCGCTCACGCCAGGGGGAAGACCATCCTGGTCACCGTCTGCGCAGGATCGACCTCCGGTGGGCTGTCGTAGAACTCCAGCATCGAGTCGGCCAGCTTCAGGTGCTGCTGGGCCAGCCAGGGCATCACCTCGGCGTAGCTCTTCTCGAGCAGTTCGTAGGGCCCGATGTGGGTGCCGACGGCGGCCTCCACGGCCGGGTTCTCGGTGACCACGAGGTCGGCGGCTGCGATGGGACGGTTGATCCCGAAGCCGATCTCGACGTCAACGGCGTCCTCCGGCATCCCGAAGTAGCGTGCGTAGGCCGGGCCGACCACCATTCCACCGGCCTGTGAAGCCTTCGTGGCCACTTCCTCGAAGGTTGTGGGGAACACTTCACGCAACTCCGTCATCGGAACCAGCTTCCGAACCCCGGCACTGACCCACGGTTCGATGGTTTCCAGGTGCGGATTCACTCCGGACATGAGCGCCTCCTTGCGTCACGGGAGATCCACCTCCCACGCTACTTCCGGCGCAGGGGGACCGTCCATGGGCCGGCCCGGGTCAGCGCAGGTCGAGGTTGGTGAAGATCGAGGGCTGGGAGCCCCACAGGCCGCTGGCAACCCCGATGCCGACCTTCGTCCAGTCGCCGTCCATCACGGACTCGCAGTGACCCGACGGTGCTGTTCATCCACTGCTGGCACGACCTGCGACGCGGAGTACCCTGCGGGCGAGAGGGCGAGGTCCTCACTGAAGGCTCCGCCGGTGTACCCGGCGAGCGTAGAAGCGGTGGTACCACTCCTTGAGGCCGTAGGTGGTGTGGCTCAATCCGCTGTAGCCGGCACCTTGGCGCGCGGCCAGGTCCTTGGCGTGCGCAGAGGGTGAGGTCGGCGAACTCGTCGTCCCAGGTGAGCGCGCCGACGGCGGGCATCGACGTGCCGCGGCAGGTCTGCTTGCTGCTGCGGCGCAGGTTCACCTGGTCGAGAACCTGCTGCTCGAAGCCGGTGGGCGCGTGCGCGGCTCGTGCGTAGGTCATCGTCGTGGTCGACGCGTCGCCGCCGGCGGTGTAGATCTTCACGAGGTTCGTGCCGCGCGAGGCTCGCAGGGGGCGTGATCTCCATGCCGTGCTGTCATCGAGACGGTGAAGCTGGCCGTCAGCTCGGGGAAGGCCCCGCTGCCGTCGGCGGTGTAGTCCGCTTGCACCTGCGGGGTCACGGTGACCTTCGTTGTGCCGGTCAACCCCGTGCCCGTCACCGTCACCGTTGTCCCGCCGGAGAGCGGGCTCGTCGCAGGGCTCAGCGAGAGCAGGGACGACGGTGTGCTGACGGGTGCCGGATCGACGATCACCTGGACGGCGCGGGAATGCCCGGCCTTGCGTCTCGAGGACTTCGGCTTGTAGATGCGGTAGTAGCGATCGCCGGTCGCTGGTGAGTGTCGTGGTCACCTTGTAGGTGCCGGACTGTCGCGACGGTGAACTTCTTCACCGTTGTCCAGGTCGTCGAGCCGACGTAGCGCCGCTGCAGGTAGAGCGTGCGCTTGGACGGCTTGGGGCTGACCTTGCCGCTGAACGTCACCGTGCCGCCCACGACGGCAACCGTGGTCGGATGCGCCGATCGACACCTTGAACGTGGCAGCCTGCGCAGGGACGGTGGCAACGGTCAGCAGGCCCGTGGCAAGGGCGAGACCGGTCACGAGCGCCATCAGGTGGCGGATCATGCGCTTACGCATTTGTTTCCCCTCAAAGCGGTCCCGCCGAGTTTCCCAGCAAGGCCTCCGGGTACGTAAGCCCCCCACCGGGTGACAGCGTGCGCCCGTGCGGGCCGGGTACCCGACCGAAGTCACGCACCGGGACGGGCGAGCGCCTCCCGGATCCGGGCCGCGTAGTCGGCCTCTTCGCCGTCGGCGTAACGCGTGCGGGGCCAGAAGAACCCGCGCAGCCCGTCCCCCTTCGAGCGTGGCACGACGTGCACGTGCAGGTGCGGGACGGACTGGCTCACCACATTGTTGATCGCGACGAACGTGCCCTCTGCCCCCAGCGCCGGCCCCATGACCGCTGCGATCGAGCGCGCGGCACCGAACAGCGGCACGACGAGGTCGTCGGGCAGGTCGAGCAGGGTGTCCACGTGGCGCGTCGGGCACACCAGGACGTGACCCTTGAACACCGGCCGGTGGTCGAGGAACGCGACCACCTGTTCGTCGCGCCACACCTCGGTGGTGGCGAGTTCGCCGGCGATGATCTGGCAGAAGATGTCGCTTGTCATGCGCCTGTTTCCCTCGGGAATTGCAACCGGCCCCCCACCGAAGTGAGGGGCCGGTCTGCTAGATGATCAGAGCGGGGTGATGTTCGAGGCCTGGGGACCCTTGGGGCCCTGGGTGATCTCGAACTGCACCTTCTGGTTCTCTTCGAGCGAGCGGAACCCGGAGGTTGCGATCGCGCTGTAGTGGGCGAACACGTCCGGCCCACCGCCGTCCGGGGCGATGAATCCAAAGCCCTTCTCAGCGTTGAACCACTTCACGGTGCCAGTGGCCATACAAAAACTCCTTCTTGTGGGTGCGGTCCCGACCGCCGGGACCGACATGTTGTCCCCGCACCCCCCAAAGGAGTTTCATGACCTGCCTTCCCGGCTGGGAAGGCGAGCCGGTACAGCGACTACGCATCGCACTCTACGGTATGTCCCCCTAATGGGGAACAAGGTAAAGCGGATCATTAATCGGCGGGTCGCAGCGCCTTCACGCCTCGGCGGGCAGGCGGACGGTCAGGGCGAGCGCCCGCACCGTGCAGGTCATCCGCCGACGGCGCCCGACGGCGTCCCCGTCCAGCTGTGCCTCGACCGGCTCGCGGGTGGCCACGTCGACCCGCTCGGAGACCAGGCGGACGACGCTGGGATGGCCGCGGCGGCGTGCCGAGATGAAGTTCAGGCCCAGTGCCAGCCAGCCGGCGATGGAGTTGGGCGAGGCGAGGACGGTATCGAGCTTGCCGTCATCGATGGCGGCGTCAGGCATCAGCTGCAGGCCACCGGCGAGTTCGCCGCAGTTGCCGACGACGACGGCGCGGGCGTGCTGGCTGACGGCGCGCTTCGCGTCCGCCCGCACCCGGACGGCGAAGCCCAGCCGGAACAGCGCCTTCGCGCCGGAGAGGGCGTACGCCAGCCAGCCGACCTTCCGCTTGAGTCCCTCGTCGACGCCGGCCATCATCTCCGCGTCCAGGCCCATGCCGGCCATCACGAGGAAGACCGCGGGCGCCTCGTCGTCCCAGGCGACCTCGCCGACGTCGATGGCGGTGTCCTTGCCGGTCAGGGCAACGACGAGCGCTGCTTCCAGGTCGTCCACGGGCAGCTTCAGGTTGCGCGCGAGCAGGTTGCCGGTGCCGCCGGGCAGCAGTCCCATCGGGACACCCGAATCCACCATGGCCGAGGCGACGCTCCGCACGGTCCCGTCGCCGCCGAGGGGGCAGACCAGGCCGGCCCCGTCGCTGAGCGCCTGCTTCGCCTGGCCCTCGCCGGGGTCGTCCGCCGTTGTCGGGTACCAGCACGGTTCCGACCAGCCGCGGTCTGCGCACAGCACGGCGAAGCTCGTCTTGAGCGCGTCCATGTCCTCGAACTTGGTGGGGTTCACCACAACGGCCCAGCGTTCCCACGGCGGGGTCTTCTCGAGCTCCCCGTCGTGTTCGCCGATCGGCTCAACAGTGTTCACGGTGCCTCCCTGTGTGAGCGCACTGTAGCTGTGAGGCCCAATCGCGTCAGGTGGTGGATGCTGCGTAGATCGAGGCGATGGACGCGGCCAGGGCAGCGTCGAACTCCTCATCGGTCATGGACACCTGCAGGCCCTCGGTGAGCGCACGGCTGAAGCTGGCGATCAGGCCGTTGTTGGCTGCAAGCAGGCCGTTGGCCTCCTCACGGCTGTACCCACCGGAGAGGGCGACGACGCGCAGCACGCGCGGGTGGCTGATCAGCTCGAGGTAGAGGTTCGGCTCGGTGGGGATGGTCAGCTTCAGCATGACCTGCTGGCCGTGGGGGAGCTGGTTGAGCCGCTCGAGGATGCCGGCGGTGACCATCGCCTCTGCGACCGGCTTGTCCGCGGCGTGGATGTCCACCTCGGGTTCGATGATCGGCATCAGCCCGGCGTCGAGGATCTGTCCGGCGATCGCGAACTGCTGGTCGAGCACGGCATCGATGCCGGCCTGGTTCCCGCCGAGGATCAGCGAGCGCATCTTGGTGCCGAACACGTTGCGGGCCTTGCCGAAGGACAGCAGCGCGTCGAGGTCGGGGATGGGCTTCATCACCTGGACGCCGTCGGCAGCGTCGGCGAGGCCACGGTCGATCTTGAGGAACGGGACGATCTGCTTGCGCTCCCACAGGTAGTCCGGGATGCCGAGGCCGTCGAGGTCGCGCTCCATCGTCCGCTCGAACAGGATCGCGGCGAGGATGTGCTCCCCGGTGAAGGCTGGGCTGGTGATGATCCGGGTGCGGAAGCTGTGCATGAGCTCGAACATCGCCTTCTGCGACGACCACGAGTCAGGCCCGAGGCCGTAGCGGGCGAGGGCGCCCGGCGTGCTGCCGCCGGACTGGTCGAGGGCTGCAACGAAGCCCTTGCCGTTGTGGATCCGTGCAACCTGGGCTTCGTTCATCGCTTCTCCTGTCGCGGAGCCACCAGCGGCAGCCCTGCGCTTGTCAGCCTATTCCCGGTCCGTCCGGCAACCGACGACTAGTGTCGATCATGAAGACCAACAACGTGTTGCAGATCATCTTCGCTTTCTTCCTCGGCCTGGTCGTCGTGGCTTTCGTCGGTATCGGCGTGAACACCTTCTACCCCGAACCCCGCTGGGTGGACGGTCAACCGGATCAGTACGTCGGGTGGCAGCTGACCACCGGCATCGTCCTGCTCGTCTGCGCGACGATCATCCTCGCGGTGTCGCTCTTCCTTCCCGAGTAGCCAGGCGGTGCTGTCCAACGGGATCCTGCTCGGCGGCGTATTCACGATGATCTACGCCGTCGGCATGACCGTCTCGTCGAACGCCAGCGTCCTGCGGTTCGTCGTGGTGGCGGTCGCGCTGGCGGTGACGGTCGCGATCGGCTATCTCAAGTTCGTGCGGCGGGCGGGCGGCGAAGTCGCCACCGGAGGCAGCGACACCTCAGGGCGAAGTCGGTGAGCTGGGCGAGCGGCTGGCAGCCGTCGAGCGCAAGCTGGACGCCCTGGGCCGCGCCCTGCAGGGCTGAGCGCCGCAGGTCAGGGGCGGACGGAGGCCAGGAGGTAGGGCTTCGCGCCGTCCTTCGTTGTGACGGCCGCCGACCAGCTGTCGCCGTCCTGACGCCACCAGGCGCCGACCTTTGACGGCAGCAGGATCGGACGGGCGAAGGTGGCCTCGATCTCGTAGGTCTCCGGCAGGCGCGGTTCCAGGGCTGCGAGCAGGCGGGCGTGGGTCCACATGCCGTGCGCGATGGGACGGGCGAAGCCGAACGCGCGCGCAGCGAGCCTGCTGGTGTGGATGGGGTTCGGGTCGCCGGAGACGCGGCGATAGTCCCTTCCCAGGTCGGCAGGCAGCCGCCAGGTGGCGATCGGAGGCACGGGCTCGAACCCGTCCTTGGTCGAGCCCGAGGTGGCGGTGTCGTCCGGGGCGCCGTCGACCTTCGCTCCCGGCGCGAGGTAGGTGCTGACCCCGTCCCAGACCAGCTCCTCGCCCACGCGGAGCTCGCTGATCACGTCGAGCTGGGCTCCCCGCCGGTGCGGACGCAGGTTCTCGATGCGCACGGCCGCGTCCAGCACCTCCGTGCCAGCGACGGGTCGGTGCAGTCGCATGCGGTTCGAGACGTGCACCGCCCCGGCGAGGCGGATCGTCGAGTCCGGTCCGCCGAGCAGGTGGATGTGCAGCGGGAAGGTCAGCACGTGCAGCCAGGTGGGCGGCACGTGGTCGCGCAGGGTGAAGCCGCAGACCCGGTCGTAGTCGGCCAGCCGCTGCGGGTCGGGCTGGATGCCGACGCACCATGGCCGTCCGGTCGGGCATCCGGGCAGGGCCGGCGTCGAGCGTCGGCAGGAGCGCCTTGGCGAACAGCGGGCCCAGCGCGGGCATGGCCGGCCAGCAGGTCCACCTCACGGTCGGTCATCACTGGCCCACGAGGTTCTGGCCGCAGACCCGGATCACCTGGCCGGTGACCCCGCCGCTGGCCGGGTCGAGGAAGTAGCCGATCGTCTCCGCGACATCCACCGGTCGTCCGCCCTGGCTGAGGCTGTTCGCCCGGCGGAACACCTCGCGCTGCACGAACGGGATCTTCGCCGTCATCTCGGTCTCGATGAAGCCCGGGAGCGACCGCGTTCACGGTGATCGCCGCGGCCGGCCAGCTCGGGGGCGAGGGCGCGGACGAGGCCGATCACGCCTGCCTTCGACGCCGCGTAGTTGGCCTGGCCCTTGTTGCCGGCGATGCCGGAGGTGGAGGCGATCGAGACGATCCGTCCGCCGTCAGCGATGCCGCCCGGGCGCCCGTCCAGCAGCACCGGGTTCATCCGCAGCTGGGCTGCGAGGTTGACCTCGAGCACCTGTGCCCAGCGCTTCGCGTCGGTGTTCACCAGCAGCTTGTCCCGCGTGATGCCGGCGTTGTGCACCATGCCGTGGATGCTCGCCCCGCCATGCCGGGACGCGACGTGGGCTGCGATCCGCTCACCGGCGTCCGGGCTGGTGATGTCGAGCTGGAGCGCCGAGCCCTGCAGCTGGTTGGCCAGGGCCGCGAGCGGCTCGCCGGCCGCCGGCACGTCGACGCAGACCACCGTCGCCCCGTCCCTTGCCGCGACGGTGGCGATCTGTGCGCCGATGCCGCGAGCGGCTCCGGTGACCACGACGACCCTTCCGGCGAGTGGCGCCTCGGGCTCTGGACCGCCGTTCCAGCGCTCTCGCTCCCGAAACGCGCGCTCGCTCCCGAAAGTTCGGGAGCGAGAGCGATCTTTCGGGAGCGAGGCGCGGAGGGCGTGGGAGGGGCCGACGGTCCAGGCCTGGCCGTCGACGAAGGCCGAGCGGCCTTCCAGCAGGAAGGAGAGGGTGGACGCCAGGTCGGCCGGGTCGAGGTCGGACGCGACGTGGACGAGGTTCGTCGTTGCTCCGCCGCGAAGCTCCTTGCCGACCGTGCGGTTGATGCCGTCGATGGCCTGGTGGACGGCGCTCGCCTCGAGCCCTTCGGAGGTGGCGTCGGCGACCAGCACCACGCGTCCGGATGCCTCCAGCGCCTTCATCGCCGGACGCAGCACCGCGCGCAGCTGCTCGAGGCCGTCGAAGGTGACCAGACCGCGGGCGTCGACGACGAGCGCACCGATCTTGCCCGGATAGGCGGGCGCAGGGTCGTCCGCCGTCGCGTCGAGGACGGGGGAGTCGGTGGTGATCCCGAGCAGGGCGAGGCTGCGCTCGGCCAGGTCGGAGCCGGCCAGCGATGCCAGCACCACCGGGCCGTGGGGGAGTTCACGGCCACGACGCAGCCGTGGCGGTTCGGCGAGTCCGAGGCGTCCGGCGACAGCCTTGCCGGGGGTGGAGGTGAACGCGCGTTCCAGGAGCCCGGCCATCACACGGCCTCGAGGATCGCGACCACACCCTGCCCGCCGGCTGCACAGATCGACACCAGCCCGCGGGCGCCCGTCCCGCGCTCGTGCAGCAGCTTCGCAAGGGTCGCGACGATGCGTCCGCCGGTCGCGGCGAAGGGGTGCCCGGCGGCCAGCGACGACCCGGTGATGTTCAGCCGGTCCATGTCGATGGGTCCCAGCGGTGCGTCCAGTCCGAGCTTGTCGCGGCAGAAGTCGGGCGACTCCCAGGCGTGCCAGCGTCGCCAGCACGGTCGAAGCGAACGCCTCGTGCAGCTCGTACAGCTCGAAGTCCCCGAGACCCATGCCCTGGCGGGCCAGCAGCCTCGCGACGGCATGGGCGGGGGCGAGCAGCAGGTCGTCGCCGGTGGTGTGGTCGACGGCGGCAACCTGCGCGTCCACCACCCGCGCGAGCGCCGGCAGCCCGTTGGCCTCTGCCCAGCCCTGCTCGGCCAGCAGCACCACGGCCGCCCCGTCGGTGAGTGCGGTGGAGTTGCCCGCCGTCATGGTGTCGCCGAACACCGGCTTCAGTGCAGCCAGCTTCTCCAGCGAGGTGTCGGGGCGGAGGATCGTGTCCTGGGTCACGCCAAGGTAGGGGGTGACCAGGTCGTCGAAGAAGCCGGACGCCCAGGCTGCCGCCAGGTTGTGGTGGGACGCGGCTGCCAGCTTGTCCTGCGCCTCCCTGGTGATGCCCCACGCGGCCGTCGTCGCAGCCTGGTGCTCTCCCATCGACAGTCCGGTCCGCGGCTCGACCACCTGCGGTGCGACCGGGGCGAGGTGACCGGGACGGACGTGGCTGAAGGCCTGCAACCGCTGCGGCAGGGTCCGCGCGCGGTTCGCCTTCAGCAGCGCCCGCCGCAGGGTCTCGCTGACCGTGATCGGTGCGTCGGACGCGGAGTCGACGCCACCGCCGACCCCCACCTCCGCCTGGCCGAGGGCGATCTTGTTGGCGATGTAGATGACCGCCTCGAGGCCGGTGCCGCAGGCCTGCTGCAGGTCGACGGCAGGCGTGGTCGGGGCGAGAGCCGAGCCGAGGACCGCCTCGCGGGTGAGGTTGAAGTCGCGGCTGTGCTTGAGCACCGCGCCCGCCGCCACCTCGTCCAGCCGTCGTCCGGCGAGGCCGAAGCGGGCGACGAGGCCGTCGATGGCGGCGGTGAGCAGGTCGCTGTTCGATGCGGACGCATACGCTCCGCCGGCCTTGGCGAACGGTGTCCGGTTGCCCCCGACGATCACCGGGGTGTGCGGGCAGTGCCATGGAGACCTCCTGAAAATATCCGATACCGACGGTAGCAGATACGTCTGGTACTAGGTACCCTTGGGTCATGGTCACCACGGACGGACGCGACACCCGCTGGGTCGAGCACAGGGAGGCCCGGCGCAGGGCCCTCGTGGAGGACACGCTGCGCGCGATCCGTCGCCACGGCGCCGGTGTCGGCATGGACGAGATCGCCGCGCAGGCAGAGACCTCCAAGACCGTGATCTACCGGCACTTCGGCGATCGTGCCGGCCTCTATGCAGCCGTCGTCGCCAGCGTCCACGACTTCATCCACCACGACCTTGCCGCTGCGCTCGAACTGACCGATCCGGGCGACCTTTCGGTGCTCGCCCGCGACCTCGCCGACGCCTACCTCGGCCTGGTGGAGCGCGACCCCGAGATCTACCGGTTCGTGCTGAAGGCGCCGGAGGCCGACCCGGCCGGCACCATCGACGCCTACGGCGGACTGCCAGAGCTGATGGGC
Source organism: uncultured Actinomycetota bacterium (assembly GCA_963773595.1). Taxonomy (GTDB): domain Bacteria; phylum Actinomycetota; class Actinomycetes; order Propionibacteriales; family Propionibacteriaceae; genus Propionicimonas. The sequence goes on along the minus strand of CAVZBQ010000003.1, from coordinate 287,846 downwards.
GACCACGTCAGCACCGCCATCGCCGGCCACCTGCATCCGCAACGGCCAGGACCCGGCGCTGCGCGCCCACCTGGGGCCACGGAGTCGTCGGGTTCATCCGCGCGGCCGCCGACCAGTGGATGGCCGCAGAGCACCGCGAGCCCAAGGCGGTCGTCCTCGCCCGTCTCGATGCCTTCTTCACCCCCGCGCTGGCCACCGGGCTGGCGGCCGTCCCGCAACTCCAGGAGCAGTCATGACCATGACCATGGACCCTTCGACAAGCTCAGGGAACGTGAAGGTGAGTTCGGTGCCTTCCGGCGTCCCCGGCGAGCAGCTGACCGAGCTGGGTGCGAACCTGCGGCACGCCCTCGACGGTCAGCTCGCTGAGGAGCGCGCCACCGCCCGGTCGACGTTCCCCGCCGAGCACCTGCACCGCGAGCCCGGCCAGACGATCGAGCAGGCGCGCGAGTGGGTGCTGAACCGGTTGCGGGAGCTCGACGCGTCCGGCTTCGGCTCCGCCGGCCTGATCACGAAGGCCGGCGAGGCGCCCGACCCGGCGGCCGCCGTCCTCGCGTTCGAGATGCTGTCGCTGGGCGACCTGTCGACGCTGATCAAGTCGGGCGTGCAGTTCGGGCTGTTCGGCGGTGCGGTGAGCAACCTCGGCACCAGCTGGCACCACGACACGTTCATGCCCGACATCACCAGCCTCAAGCTGCTCGGCTGCTTCGCCATGACCGAGCTCGGCCACGGCTCCGACGTCGCAGGCATCGAGACCACCATCACGTTCGTCCCGGAGACCGACGAGTTCGAGGTCAACTCCGAGACCCCGGAGGCCACCAAGGCCTACATCGGCAACGCGGCCCGCGACGGGTCGATGGCCGTCGTCTTCGGCCAACTGCTCGTGCGCGGACGCAACCACGGCGTGCACGTCATCCTCGTCCCGATCCGCGACGCCGAACGGCAACGACCTGCCCGGCGTGACCACCGGCGACCAGGGCCTCAAGGGCGGCCTGCTCGGCGTCGACAACGGCACGCTGCGGTTCGAGCGGGTCCGCGTGCCGCGACGGATGCTGCTCGACCGCTACGGCGGCGTCGACGCCACCGGCACCTACCGGGCAGAGATCACCAACCCGAACCGGCGCTTCTTCACCATGCTCGGGACGCTGGTGCGTGGCCGCGTCTGCATCGCCGCCGGTGGCGGGATCGCCGCCCGCCGGGCCCTGTCGATCGCGACGCGGTACGGGCTGCAGCGGCGCCAGTTCACCGCTCCCGACCGTCCGGACGGCATCGTGCTGCTCGACTACCTGACCCACCAGCGGCGACTGCTGCCGGCGGTGGCCAGGTCGTACGCGCTCGGCTTCGCCCAGAACGAGCTCACCAGGGCCCTCGTCCGCATCCAGGGCGGCGGGGAGTACACCGAGCGCGACCAGCGGGAGCTGGAGACGCGGGCCGCCGGGCTGAAGGCGATCACCACCCGGTTCGCCAACGACGCCATCCAGTCGTCCCGCGAGGCGTGCGGCGGGGCCGGCTACCTCTCGGAGAACGGGCTGGTCGGGCTGCGGGCCGACGCCGACATCTTCGCCACGTTCGAGGGCGACAACACCGTCCTGCTGCAGCTGGTGGCCAAGGCCCTGCTCACCGAGTACAAGCAGGTGTGGGGCGACCTCGACCGCGTCGGCATGGTGCAGGCCACCGCCCGCGTCGTCGGCCAGGCCGTGCTGGAGCGCACCGCTGCCAACGTCCTGATCGACCGGCTCGTCGCCACGGCCCGACGGCAGTCGGAGAACCTGGCGCTGGTCGACCGTGCCTGGCACGCGTGGGCCTTCGAGGAGCGCGAACGGCACTCGCTGGAGTCGCTGGCACGCCGCATGCGCCGCGCGTCGGGACGCGAACTTCGAAGCCGTCAACCGGCTGAGCGAGCACATGATGTTCGTTGCCCGGGCGCACCTGGAGCGGATCACGCTGGAGGCGTTCATCGCCGGCATCGAGGCCTGTACCGACCCGGAGGCGAAGGCGACGCTGGAGCGGCTGTGCAGCCTGTACGCGCTGTCCAGCATCAACGACGACAGGGCCTGGTTCATGGAGCACAGCCGCATCTCGCCGGCCCGGGCGAAGGCCATCGGGGCCCAGCTCAACGCGCTGTGCGCAGAGCTGCGTCCGCAGGCGCTGGAGCTCGTCGAAGGCCTCGGCGTGCCGGCCGCGTGGCTGGGGGCTGCCTTCCTGGAGAAGTAGGGCGCCGATTTCGCAGCTCCGCGAGTCGAGGAGCAGGATGGACGGCATGCATTCGCCCGACACCGACTGGCTGCCGATCCTTCGGCGCACGGTGGGTGCTGCCGCGATCGTGATGGCCCTCGGCGTGGTCGCGGTCTGGGCCGGCAACTTCGCCATCACCAAGGAAGCCGTCGAGGCGCTCGGCGCTGACGCCATCGTCAACCTGCTGACAACGCTCGGCTGGATCGAGATCGTCGCCGGTGCCGTCGTCGTGCTGGGACTCGCCGCCGGTCAGTGGTTCCACCGGCCGCTGTGGGCGCCGGGTGTGCTGTTCGTCGTGCTGGGCATGGCGCTGCACTGGGGCTGGTGGCTGCTCGACCGCCGGGTCGACCTGTTCGGCACGTCAGGGTTCACCGATCCCGACCCGGAACTGGTTCGCCGTGCTGCCGTGCGGATGTGGGTGATGCTCGGCATCGACTCGTTCTCCGTTGCGCTGCTGCTGGTCGGCGCAGTGCTCCTGTTGCGGCGGGCCGGCAGGTCAGGGCAGGCCTACGCGGCGTCCGATGGCAGCAGCGAGGGCTCCGACGATGACCACGACGATGTAGGGGGCCTTGAGCTTCAGGGCGACAGCGCCGGCGGCGAGGGCCAGCAGGCGGGAGTCCAGCGCGATGCTGCCACCACGGCCACCCACGGTGTTCAGCACGGTCAGGGACGCGAGTAGTCCGACGGTGAGCGCGCCGGCGAGGTCATGGAAGACGGGCCGGTCCAGCAGCGACTGCGGCAGCAGGTAGCCGAACAGCTTCAGTGCGTACGCGGTCGCCGCCGAGAGCAGCACCCAGAACCACAGGCTCATGCCGCCACCGCCCGACGTCGCCGCACGGCCCACCAGCCGGCTGTCACCACGGCCGCGACGACGACCGGGATCCCCGGCGGGACGAACGGCATGGCGACGATCGTTGCGAACGCTGCCACGACGGCCGTCGCGATCGGGTCGCGTCCCTTGAGCCGCGGCCACAGCAGGCCGAGGAAGGCTGCGACGGCAGCACCGTCGAGGCCCCAGGCGCCGGGGTTGGTGATCTGGCTGCCGGCCAGCGCGCCGAGCAGGGTGAAGGTGTTCCAGAGCAGGTAGACGCCGAGCCCTGCCGTCCAGAAGCCGCGGACCCGCTCGTCGTGGTCGTCCTGCGCGGTCGCTGTCGCCGTGGACTCGTCGATGGTCAGCTGGGCCATCAGCGGGATCAGCCTGCCGGGCGGACGGATCAGCGCCTTCAGCTGCATGCCGTAGATGCCGTTGCGGATGCCGAGCAGGGTGGCTGCAGCCCACGCCGCTGCGCCCGTCCCGCCGCCGGCGATGACGCCGATGAAGGCGAACTGCGACCCGCCGGTGAACATCAGGGCGCTGAGCGCGACGGTCTGCCACACGTCCAGGCCGGCAGCGACGGACAGCGCGCCGAAGGACACCCCGTAGACCCCGACCGCAGCAGCGATCGAGAGGCCCATCCGGGTAGCGGGAGTCAGCACCTGCGCCAAGCTAGCCCACCCGTACCCCGGGCAGGTGCCGGTCCAGCGCGAGGGCGCCGAAGGAGACGGCGAGGAACAGGACAGCGACGATCGCGACGTTCAGCAGCACCACGGGGTAGCCGTGCACGCCGACGTCCATGAACGGATACGGGTAGTAGTGGTTCCCGAACCGGTCGAGGACGAGGGCGCCGCGCACAAGGGCGTAGGCGATCCAGGCCACCGGGGCGATCACGGCCAGCAGCACGATCCGCGGCGTCAGCATGCCGCGCGGGCCGAACACCAGCCAGCCGAGCACGGCGATGATCGGGGAGACGGTGTGCAGGATGCCGTCGGCGAGCGCGTACCAGCGGGTGAGTTCCTGCAGCTGGGCGAGGGCGATGTGGAACACGACACCGGTGACGGCGATGGCGACGACGCCATCCAGCCGAAGGGTGCGGAAGAGGGTGGACGGCCGGTCGAGCCGGACCGCCAGCAGCCCGGTGGTGACCGCAACGGTGATGTTGGACAGCACGGTGAAGAAGCTGAAGAAGTTGATGATCCTGTCCGGGGTGGAGGCGAAGGAACCGTCGTCGCTGCCGCTGGTCACCGACAGCCACAACTGCAGCACGAGGCCGAAGGTGACGATCAGCGAGGTCGCGCCGAAGAACGCGCGGGCCACTCGGGTGTCGGTCATCGCGCAAGGATACGGTCGGGTCATGGACGAAGCGACGACCCGCACCCTGACGCCCACCCGGCTGGCCGACCGCGCCGCCGCCGACCGCGCAGCCCTTGACGCCCTGCTCGATGAGGTGCTGGTTGCCCATGTCGGCTTCACGTCATCGGAGGGGCCGCTGGTGCTGCCGATCGGCTTCGCCCGCGACGGCGACCGGTTGATCCTGCACGGCTCGACGGGGTCGCGCTGGCTGCGGGTGCTCGCGTCCGGGGTGGAGGTGTGCGCAACCGTCACGGCGCTGGACGGCATCAAGGTGGCCCGCTCCGCGTTCGAGTCGGGCATGCGCTACCGCAGCGCCTGCGTCTTCGGGCAGTGCACGGTGCTGACCGGGGCCGAAGCAGAAGGCGCGCTCGAGGTCTTCACCGACCGGGTCCTGCCCGGCCGGACGAGCGAGATCCGGCGCAGCACGCAGCGGGAGCTCGCCGCGACCCTCGTCCTGGCGCTCCCGATCACGCAGTGGTCCTACAAGTCGTCCGACGGCTTCCCCGAGGACCCGGCGGAAGACCTGGCCGGCGACGCCTGGGCGGGCGCCGTCCCGCTGCGAACCGCCTATGAACGACCGGTCCCCGCCCCCGATCTGCGCGCAGGGATCGAGGTACCCGATTCAGTGCGCCGGCTGACCGAACGTGGACCGAGTTAAGAACCGTCCCCGAACGTCTGGTCCGGACCGAATTGGGGACGGTTCCTAACTCGGTCCAGGCGCTGAACCGAAAGGAACCGTCCCCGCGGTTCAGGTGAACTGCGGGGACGGTTCCTGTGGTTCAGGCGTCAGGACTGGCTGAGGCTCAGACCTCTTCGACCACGTAGGGATCGAAGTCGGCGGGGCCGACCGGGATGTCCTCGGGGTGGGCGGTGCCGCGGGCCTTCGCGACAGCCTTCATCAGGTGGTAGAGCACCAGGGCGGTGATCGTGCCGACGGTGACGCCGCCGAAGGTCATGTCGCCGATGGTGAACGTGAAGTCCGCGATGCCCATGATCAGGCCGACGGCTGCAGGGATCAGGTTCACCGGGTTGGTGAAGCTGACCTTGTTCTCGATCCAGATCCGCGCGCCGAGCAGGCCGATCATGCCGTAGAGGACGGTGCCGGCAGCGCCGATCACGCCGGCGGGGATCGTGGCGATCGCCTCGCCGAACTTCGGGACGAAGGACAGCAGGATCGCGATGCCGCCGGCGATCCAGTACAGCGCGGTGGAGTACACCTTGGTCGCCGCCATGACGCCGATGTTCTCCGCGTAGGTGGTGGTGCCGGAGCCGCCGCCGAGGCCGGCGAGCGTGGTCGCGACGCCGTCAGCCAGCAGTGCCCGGCCCATCGACTTGTCGAGGTTGCGGTCGGTCATCAGGGCCACCGACTTCACGTGGCCGACGTTCTCTGCGATCAGCACGAGCACGACCGGGAGGAACAGGGCGGTGACGGCGAAGTCGGGCGTGGGCAGCTGGAAGGCCGGCAGGCCGACCCAGCCGGCAGCGCCGACCTTCGCGAAGTCCACCTGGTTCTGGAAGAGCGCTGCGACGTAGCCGACGAGCACACCCAGCAGGATCGAGAGCCGTCCGATCAGGCCCTTGAACAGCACCGTGATCAGCACGATCGCGATCAGGGTGATCCAGCCGGTGAGCGGGTGCGGCCCAGAAGCCGGACTTGTTGGCCTTGCCCCAGGCGGCGCCGGCGAGGTTGAAGCCGATCAGCATCACGATGGTGCCGGTCATCACCGGCGGCATCAGCGCGTCGATCCAGCTGCGAGCCGGCCAGGTGCACGACGGCGCCGACGATCGCCAGCAGGATGCCGGTGAGCATGATGCCGAACAGGGCCTTGCCGATGTCGCCGTTCACCTTGGAGGCGAGCACCGGGGAGATGAAGGCGAAGGACGAGCCGAGGTAGCTGGGCAGCTTGTTCTGGGTGATGACCAGGAACAGGATCGTGCCGAGGCCGCTGAAGAACAGCGTCGCCGGGATCGGGAAGCCGGTGATCAGGGGCACGAGGAACGTGGCGCCGAACATGGCCACCACGTGCTGTGCGCCGAGACCGAACATCTTGCCCCAACCGAGGCGTTCTTCCGGGGCGACCACGGCCCCGGGTTCGAGAGTGCCGTTACCGTGCAGCGTCCACAGAGCCATGAGTTTCCCTTCGCGAGCAGCCGAGCGGCCGTGGCGAACTCTATTGCCGCGCGGACGCGGCAGAGCCGACCAGAATTTCTCGTGAGATACCCGATTTCGCGGGCCCGGATCGACTACTTTTTCGAACGGTGTTTCCTCAGATCCAGGAGCGCAGCCACATGCGCGCCAACCAGTCCTTGTAGAGCATCAGCTCGTCGGTGAGAACCGGATAGATGTAGGCGAAGTTGGCCACGACAAGGGCCACCGCCACCCCGACGATGATCGAACCGCGCCGTCGGTTCGGACTGTCCGCCGGCCCGATGATCAGCCCGAAGACCATCGCGAGGATCGTGACGGTGAACGGGATGATGCAGATCGCGTAGAAGAAGAACAGCGAACGTCCGCCCGGGGCGAACCACGGCAGGTAGGTCGACATCGCAGCGACGATCGGCACGCCGAAGCGCCAGTCCCGGCCGCCGAGCCACCAGATGATGCCGACGATGAGGGCGATGACAGCCATCCACCACAGGATCGGCGTGCCCATGCCCGAGATCACCCGGATGCAGGTGTCCGTGCCGGTGGCCGTGCAGCCGTCGACGCCCGGCTTGATGTCGTTCACCGCGTCGATGCCGATCGGGCCGGGCCATCACCAGCCAGCCGATCGGAGGGGCGGCGTAGGGGTGCGGCTTGAGGGTGTTGATGTAGTCGCCGGTGTGGAAGTTGTAGATCTCCTGGTGGTACTTCAGGAAGGACGCCCACATCGGGCCGAGGTGCACCGTCCAGGCGTTGTCCGGGTTGTTCGCGCCCCACTGCCGGTCGTAGCCGCCGGAGGTGAACAGCCAGCCCGACCACGTCACGACGTAGACGAGGCCGGAGACGACGACCAGCCGGATGAAGGCGGGGACGCCGTCGGCGAGCAGCGCGAACCAGCTGCGCCAGTCCGACCCGGCCAGCCGGCGCGCGCCCACGTCCCACAGGACGCTGAGCACGCCCATCGCTGCGAGCACGAAGATCGAGTTCCACTTGGTGCCGAGCGCGAGGCCGAACAGCACGCCGGCGGCGGTCCGCCAGGGACGCAGCCAGATCATCGGGCCGAACCGGCCGCCGAAGTCGGGCATGCCGGTGCCCTCGAGCGCGTCCGCCAGCTTGTGGCGGTACCAGTCGCGGTCGGCGACGACGCAGGACACGGCTGCGACGAGGAAGAACGCCTGGAAGATGTCGAGCAGGCCGATGCGCGACATCGCGAAGGCGAGGCCGTCGAAGGTGATCAGGATGCCGGCGATCGCGCCCACCATCGTCGAGCGGGACAGCCGCCGCGCCATCCGGATCGTGATGAACACCAGCAGCGTGCCGAACACCAGCGGCATGAAGCGCCAGCCGAAGGAGTTCATGCCGAACAGCTGCTCACCGAACCCGATCAGCCACTTGCCGACCGGCGGGTGGACGACGAACTCCGCGCTGTCCTTGAACACGTTCACGTTGCCGGAGGTGATCGAGTCGTTGGCTGTGCTCGGCCAGTCCTTCTCGTAGCCGAACTTCCACAGCGTCCACCCGTCCTTGGGGTAGTACGTCTCGTCGAAGACCAGCTTGTTGGGGTAGCCGAGGTTGACCAGCCGGATCACGAAGGCGATGCACGGTGATGCTGATCGTCACCACCCAGCCGGCGAGCCGGTCGCGCAGTTCGGCCTTGCCGTCGCGCAGGCGCTCGAGGGTGCTGAGGTCCTCGCGGTTCACCGCCCGACGCAACCGCCGCCACGGGCTGACGCCGGCGACGGGCTCGGGCTCGTCCCAGGCATCGGCATCGTCCTCGTGCGGCGAGTGGCGCGTCCTCAGCCGGCTCGACGGGTGCCGAGTCGTCCAGGGCGTGACGCGGGCCTGCGGCGGGAAGCGTGCCGAGCGCGCTGTCTGCCGGCGGCGCATCCGGAGTTTCCGGGGGCGCGGCCATCCTTCTGCCGGGGCCCCATTCCGCTTCGGTCACCCCTGCATCCTAGGTGGCCGGGGTCGGCGGAAGGCTCGCGACGTCCGGATCGGGGATACTGCACGGGTGGACAACACCCCTGCTGCCGGACTGCTGGTGCTGGCGGGCACCCCGATCGGCAACACCGAGGATGCCTCGCCGGCGTTGCGCAGGGTGTTGACCGAGGCCGACGTCATCGCCGCAGAGGACACCCGGCGGCTGCACGGCATGCTCGGACGCCTCGGCATCACCATCACCGCGCGGGTGGTGTCCTACTTCGACGGCAACGAGGCGGCGCGGGCCGGGGAGCTGCTGGCGGCCCTCACGGAAGGCAAGACGGTCGTCGTCGTCAGCGACGCCGGCATGCCGACCGTCTCCGACCCCGGCTACCGCGTGGTGGCGGCAGCCGTGGAGGCCGGGCCTGCCGGTCCGCGTCGTGCCCGGACCGTCCGCCGTGCTGGTCGCCCTCGCCCTCTCCGGGCTGCCGACCGACCGGTTCTGCTTCGAGGGCTTCCTGCCGCGCAAGGGTGGCGAGCGCCGCCGCCGGCTGGCCGAGCTGGCGACCGAGCCGCGCACGATGGTCTTCTTCGAGGCCCCGCACCGGCTGCCGGAGTTCCTCACCGACGCCACGGCTGCCCTCGGCGACGGACGCCGGGCCTCGGTCAGCCGTGAGCTCACCAAGACCTACGAGGAGACGCGGCGCGGGACGCTCGCCGAGCTGACCGCCTGGGCGGCGGACGGGGTGCGCGGCGAGATCACCGTCGTGATCGAGGGCGCCGTCGCGTCCGCACTCTCCGTTGCGGACGCGCTGCCGCTGGTGGCCGAGCGCGTCGCCGGCGGCGAGCCGTTCTCCGCAGCGGTCGCCTCGGTGGCCGCGGACTCGGGCCTGCCGCGCAAGGCGCTCTACCAGGCGGCCCTCGCCGCGCGGAAGGACGCGCACTGATGGCTGGGCACGAGCTCCCGCCGCTGCCGGAGCGGCTGCCGGCGGCGACCACCGACGCACACACCCACGCGCTGAGCACGCTGGAGTACAGCGGGCTCGCTGTCGCCGACGCGCTCGCGATGGCCCGGTCGGTCAACGTCACCCGCATCGTCGAGGTCGGGACCGACGTCGAGTCCTCCCTCGCAGCGGTGGCGCTCGCGCGAGCAGTACCCGCAGGTGGTGGCCGCCGTCGCCATCCATCCCAACGACGCGGCCCGGCTCGGCGACCGGCTGCCGGCTGAACTCGACAAGCTGGCCGCGCTCGTCGGCTCGTCCGACCGCGTCCGGGCGGTGGGGGAGACCGGCCTCGACTACTTCCGCACGACGGACGCCGAGGGACAGGCCCGGCAGAAGGAAGCGTTCGCCGCCCACATCGCGTGGGCCAAGGAGCACGACCTCGCCCTCGTCATCCACGACCGGGACGCCCACGACGACATCCTCGCCGTCCTCGACGCCGAGGGTGCGCCCGAGCGGGTGCAGCTGCACTGCTTCTCCGGGGACGCGGCGTTCGCGCGGCGCTGCCTCGACCGCGGCTACTGGCTGTCGTTTCCCGGCACCGTGACGTTCAAGCCGAACGAGGCCCTGCGCGAGGCGCTGGACCTCACCCCGCTGGACCGCCTGCTGGTCGAGACCGACGCCCCGTACCTGACGCCGCTGCCGTACCGCGGCAAGCCCAACTCCAGCTACCTGATGGCCCACACCGTCCGGTTCATCGCGGAGCGCAAGGGCGTCGACCTCGCCGAGCTGTGCCGGGTGCTGGAAGCCAATGCCACCGCCGTCTTCGGTGAGTGGGGGGACGGAGAAGCGCATGGCTGAAGGACTGCTCGACCCGCGCACGATCCGGCAGCTGGCGGCCGAGCTCGACCTGCGTCCCACCAAGCAGCGGGGCCAGAACTTCGTGCACGACCCCAACACCGTCCGACGGATCGTGGCTGCTGCCGGCGTCGACCCCGGACGACGTGGTGCTGGAGATCGGCCCGGGCCTCGGTTCGCTGACCCTCGGACTGCTGGAGGCGGCGGCCGGGGTGATCGCCATCGAGATCGAGCACAGCCTCGCCGACCGGCTGCCGCAGACCGTTGCCGAACGGCTGCCTGCCTTCGCCGACCGCCTGCGGGTGCTCGAGGCCGACGCGCTGCGCGTCGACGAGCTGGACGACCCGCAGCCGACGCTGGTGGTGGCGAACCTGCCCTACAACGTGAGCGTGCCGGTCCTGCTGCACGTCCTCTCCCGCTTCCCCGGGATCCGGGCCGGCATGGTGATGGTGCAGGCGGAGGTGGCCGACCGGCTGGTGGCCCCGCCGGGATCGCGGACCTACGGGATCCCTTCGGTGAAGCTGGCCTGGTACTGCGCGGCCCGCCGGGTCGGCAGCGTGCCGCCGACCGTGTTCTGGCCGGTGCCCAACGTCGACTCGGGACTTGTCGAGCTCGTCCGGCGCGAGCCGCCGGCGACGACCGCCACCCGCGAGGAGGTGTTCGCGATCATCGACGCAGCGTTCGCGCAGCGCCGCAAGATGCTGCGTGCGGCCTTGTCAGGGCTGTTCGGGTCGTCCGCAGCAGCTTCGGAGGTGCTGACCTCTGCCGGGATCGACCCGCAGGCGCGCGGCGAGGTCCTGACCGTCACCGACTTCGCGAGGATTGCTGAGGCTCGCTCCTTGGGCGCGGTGGGATAGCCTCGCGCCATGGCAACACCGGTGGTCGAGTCAGAGGTCGTCCGCGTCCGCGTCGCGGGCAAGATCAACCTCGCTCTGCGCTCCGGTCCGCGCCGTGCCGACGGCTACCACACGCTTTCGACGGTCTTCCAGGCCGTCTCCCTCTTCGACGAGGTGGAGGCCACCTGGGCCGAGCCGGGCCAGGTGACGGTGAAGGTGCTCGGCGACCAGGCCCACCTCGTGCCGGTCGGCGAGCAGAACATCGCCGTGAAGGCCGCCCGGCTGCTGGCGGCGACCGCCGGCGCCGACCGCCCGCTCGGGCGCGTCGCTGGTGATCCGCAAGGCGATCCCTGTGACCGGCGGCATGGCCGGCGGCTCCGCGGACGCCGCCGGGGCCCTGCTGGCCTGCGCCGTGCTGTGGGATCTCGACATCTCGCCGGACGAGCTCCGTGACCTCGGTGCCCAGCTCGGTGCGGACGTGCCGTTCTGCCTCGCCGGCGGGACGGCGCTCGGCACCGGCCGTGGCGACCAGCTGGCCCCCGTCCTCAGTCGCGGTTCGTACCACTGGGTGCTCGCGTTCAGCGACGGCGAGCTCTCCACGCCTGCCGTGTTCGGCAAGTTCGACGAGCTCGGGCTCGGGCGACGAGCGTCCCGAGGTGCCGGCCGGAACTCCTGAACGCCCTCGTCAGCGGGGACGCTCCCGCCCTCGGCCGCTGCCTCACCAACGACCTGCAGGCCGCAGCGCTGGAACTGCGTCCGCAACTGGGTCAGCTGCTGGAGGCCGGCAACGAACTCGGCGCCGTCGGCGCGATCGTCTCCGGCTCCGGTCCGACCATCGCGTTCCTCGCAGCCAACGAGTCGGCAGCCGTCGACCTGTCGGTGAAGCTCTCCAGCGAGGGCATGTGCCGCTCCGTGAAGCGCGTCACCGGCCCCGTCCCCGGAGCCCGCCTCGTCGTCTAGCGCCGCTCCTCGGTGATCGGGGCTGGGTGGCTCAGGCCTCGGTGGCTTTCGCGAAGGTCTCGGTCTCCCTGCCGGGCATGATGCGGGCGACGATCAGCAGCCCGGACAGCAGGACGGCCGGCACCCACATCGTGTGCTGGATGCCGACGAGGCTGATCAGGCCACCCATCAGGGCGGGAGCGATCAGGAAGGTGGCGTAGCCGAACGTCACGACGACGGCGAGGCCGCGTCCACCGGCGGTGTGGCCGGCGACCGCGTACACCTGGGGCGCGATCATGCCGATGCCGAGACCCACCAGCGACCAGCCGACCAGCAGCACCGGGAGGTTGGTGCCGACGGCTGCGACGACGTAGCCGAGCGCCGAGCAGGCCCCGCCGAAGCGGGTGACGGCGCGGCGTCCGAACCGGGCGACGAGGAAGTCGCCGAGCAGCCGGATGACGACCATGAAGGCTGCGACGCAGGTGAAGCCGAGCGCGCCGGTGGTGGGATCGACGCCGGCCACCTGGGTGACGTGCAGGCCCGACCAGTCGTTGGCCGTGCCCTCGCCGAGGCCGAAGGCGATGGCCATCATGCCGAGCAGGTAGGCCGACGCCGGGATCTTCATCTTCGCCCCGGACTCGTCGTGGTGGGAGATGACGACGGTCTCCGGCGTGATGCGCCACGCGACGGCGAGGGCCACCAGCCCGAGGGCGGCGACGATCGACGTCGTGACGAGCACCGTGGTCTCGCCGTTGTGGGCCAGCAGCGGCGCGATCAGCACCAGCAGTCCCGCGCCGACGAAGTTGCCCACCGACCACATGCCGTGGAAGAAGCTCATGATCGGCTTGGGACGGTTCTGCTCCACCTGCACGCCGATCGCGTTCATGGCCACGTCGATGCCGCCGTTGCCGATGCCGAGCAGGATGCCGGCGACGAACAGCAGCGGCAGCGTGGGCGCGAGCCCGATGCCGAGGATCGCGACGACGAGGATCGGCAGGATCGCGAGGCAGATGCGCCGCGCGCCCAGCCGGTCGGCGAGGCGTCCGGACAACTGCATGGACGCGATTCCGGCAAGCCCCATGCACGACGAAGAAGATCGACATCTGCCAGGGAGCGAGCTGGAACCGTGCCTGCAACGTCGGGATCGAGGCGGCGTACGCGCCGATGACCAGGCCGTTGTAGCCGAACAGCAGCACGACTGCCGCGGCCGCACGGGGTGATGAGAGCGTGTTCACCGCCTCACCCTATGCCGAACGGGCCGGACTCAGTGCTCTTCCTTTGGCGCCCGGTTCGCCACCTGGACGTAGAGGGTGGGCTGCGTCTTGAGGTTGCGCATGCCGTTCCAGGCGAGGTTCACCAGGTGGGCTGCGACGACCGGCTTGGCGAGGCCCTGCTCCTCGCGGGTGTCCATCCACCACTGCCCGGCGAGGGTCACAAGGCCGACCAGCATCTGCGCGTACAGCGGGGCCGTCGCCGGATCGAGCTGGGTCTTGGTGAACTCGTTGGCCAGCAGGTCCTCCACCCGGGAGGCGATGTCGGAGAGGATCGTCGCGAACGAACCCTCCGGCGAGGTCGCCGACGAATCCCGGGAGAGGATGCGGAAGCCGTTGGGGTTGTCGTCGATGTAGTCCAGCAGTGCGAGCGTGCCGAGCTCGATCAGCGCGCGCGGGTTCGCCCGCGGCGTGGTGATCGCGGTGCGGATCGCGTCGTGCAGGGTGCGGACCTCGCGGTCGACCACCACCGCGTACAGGCCTTCCTTGCCACCGAAGTGCTCGTAGACCACCGGCTTGCTGACTCCGGCGTGGGCTGCGATCTCCTCGACGGAGGTGCCCTCGAGGCCACGTTCTGCGAAAAGGGCCCTCGCGACGTCGATCAGCTGCTCGCGGCGTTCGCTCCGGGTCAACCGGACACGACTGCGCCGCGCGCGTGCGTTGGCCGGGGCAGTGGGCATGGCCCCAGTCTGGCCCCGTCCGGGCGCGATTGCGAAACCGCACGCCGCTGCACTGTCGCCCGGTGTTTGGGGGCGCGTTTGCCCTCCGACGGCGAGCACCGCGGATGCGGCGACCCTCCGCGAACCGTAAAGTTGGCCTCGGCGCTCGACTGAGGGCCATTCCCCGGTTGGTCTGCCGGCAGGGCCCGCCTGACTTTGAATCAGGACCAGCGACGCAGGTTCGACTCCTGCCCGGGGAGCGCAGCGGTGCACCATGCCCGCCACCGCGTCGATGCCGCCGCTATGTCCAGTCACTGGCTGATGAATAAGGCGGCTTTACTGCCGGAGTACCGTCGCAGGTTGCCACCGATTGTCCAACACGGATGACTCACGTGCGGCGCAGGAGTGTGTTGATGCTGAACGAAGCCTGGCGTGCCACCACAGGATTGCTCGAGGAGAACATCTCGAACTGGCGCCGCACCTACGGAATGGCACAGGTGACGCTCACCAAGCGCTACAGCGGGTCTGCCCTGGGTGTGACGTGGGCCGTGATCCGCCCCGCGATCTACATCGCGGCGTACTGGTTCGCCGTGAACGTGGGGATGCGAGGCGGAAGTGCGGGCGAGGGTGCGCCGTACCTGATCTGGTTGGTGCCCGGGAACATGGCCTGGTTCTTCGTCTCCGATTGTCTGAACCAGGCGGGAACGTCGATCAGCTCCAACTCCCAGTTCGTCACCAAGATGAAATACCCGGTCGCCACCCTGCCCGTCTCGGAGGTCCTCTCTCACTTCCTGGTCCACCTCGTGATGATGTGCCTCACCGTCGGGCTGCTGCTGGTCACGGGCTACGGGCTGACGCTCACGGCGCTGCAGCTGCCCTACTACATGCTCTGCGCCTTCGCCTTCAGCGTGGTGGTGGCCACTCTCTTCTCCGCGCTCACCGCGGTGAGCGCCGACATCGCTCACCTGATCAAGTCCGTCATGACGCTGTTGTTCTGGATCACCCCGGTGCTGTGGTCGGTGAGTCGGCTCAGCGGAGCGCTGAAGCTTGTGGTGATGGCCAATCCGATCAGCTACATCGTGGGGGGTTACCGGGACGCGCTGGTCACCCACCGCTGGGTCACCGCCTCACTGCCCTACACGGCCTACTTCTGGGGCCTGCTCGCGATCCTGATCCCCATCACGAGCTACGTCTACGCGAAGCTCGCGCCCGAATTCGCGGATGTCCTCTGAGGAGCATGCTGTGATCACCGACGTCGTTCCCGAGGCAGGGCCTGTGACCACAGGGCCCGCGCACGCCCTTGTCGTGGAGAACCTCACCAAGGAGTACAAGACCTACTCGAACTCGCTCGCGAGGGCCCTGGCGCCGTTCCGACGCACCGACACCGGAGGCCGCTTCCGCGCGCTCGACAACATCAGCCTGAGCATGGACCACGGGGACGTGGTGGCTGTCCTCGGCAGGAACGGCTCGGGCAAGTCGACCCTCGCCAAGATCATTGCCGGTGTCACGACGCCGACCAGCGGACGCGTCGAGGTGAACGGGCGGATCTCGGCGATGCTCGAACTCACCAGTGGCTTCGACAACCAACTCTCCGGGATCGAGAACATCTACCTCAGGGCGCTCGCTCTCGGCATCCCCCGCGAGGAGGCCGACGACCGACTCGACGACATCGTGGCCTTCGCCGACATCGGTGAGCACATCAATCACCCCGTCCGCACCTACTCCTCCGGGATGAAGGCGCGGCTCGGGTTCGCCGTGTCGGTGAACGTGGATCCCGACATCCTGATCGTTGACGAGGTGCTCAGCGTGGGGGACGACATCTTCCGGCTGAAATGCGTCGACCGGATGGGAAAGATCCGGGAGGCCGGCAAGACCATCCTGTTCGTCAGCCACTCCCTCGGCATGGTCAAGTCCTTCTGCACGAAGGCGATCTGGATCCACAAGGGTGTACTGCAGGCCGACGGCGAGATCGGCCCGACGGTGCAGCTGTACGAGGAGTTCCTCAAGGGCGAGCGGGCGATGGCGCGCAAGGAGCTGCGGGACAGTGCAGCGGCCGACGTGGCCGTCGAGCGGGGCGACGTCGTGGCGGTCAGCGGCGTCCGCCTCGTCACGGCCGACGGCCAGCCGTGCCGCGAGTTCGAGCACGGTGAGGACATCTGCCTGGAACTCGACTACCGGGTCAAGATGCCGATCCCGAGGCTCAGTTTCACGTTCTCGATCCGCAACAGCGAAGACGTCGAGGTCTTCGCCTCCGATCGCCAGTCCGACCGCTTCGCCATCGACGCGCGGCTCGGTGACCACCATCTGCGCCTGCGTCTGGCAAGCCCGCCGCTCCTCGGTGGGGGCTACAAGCTCAGCGGAGAACTGTGGAACAACACCTCGGGCTTCTTCGTCAACCACTCCAGGGATCGGGTCTTCAGCGTGATACAGGGATCATTCGTCGGCACCGGTATCGCTGCGATCGCGAGCGAGCTCACCAATGACTGAGGTTCGAAGGGTCGCGACCGCACGTCCCGGGAAGGACAGCGGCTGGGTGCGTGAGAGCCTGACGACCGCGGCGACCGCCCTCCGCCGGGCCCGCCGGCTCGGGGCCTGGTTCGGCGCCGCGGCGCTCCTTGGCCTCATCATGGTTGGCGGCGCCACCGGTATCGTCGCCTGGACCGACCACGAGTGGTTCGCCAGCATCGGCGAGGACGAAGTCTTCTGGACCCAGTACCTCTCGATCGCGGTCACCTGGCTGGCCTTCACGTGCGCCAACGGGCTGATCCTGCTCGTGGCGAGCCGGAAGGCGTGGCAGGTGGTCGGTGCCGCGGGTCGCTTCCGCAGGAGCACAGCTTTCGCTGCGTCTGTCGCTGCGGGATTGATGGCTTCGACGATGGCAGCGAACTGGATGGTCTTCCGGCTCGCTGTCGTGCAGTCCCCATTCGGCCGCACCGACCCGTTGTTCGGGCTCGATGCCGGGTTCTTCGTCTTCACGCTCCCTGCCCTGGAACAGCTGGTGGCCTGGGCGTTCCAGCTGGTCCTGCTGGCGCTGGTCGTCTTCTTCACCATCGTGCTCATCTCCAGCCGGCTCGACCACACCGGGCAGGTGCGTGCGGACTGGAAGGCCGTGCGGCGCGTGACGTGGCGCCTGGCCGCGGTGTTCATGGTGGTCGCAGCTGCCAGCTTCGTGCTGCGCATCTGGCAGCTCGACTACTCCACCAGCCGTACCAGCTTCGCCGGTGCGTCCACGACCGATGTGCACGCCGTGCTCCCCGGCCTGGTGGCGACCGCCCTTGCCTGCCTCGGGGTGGCGGCGGTGCTCCTCATCGATGCCGGGCGGGCAAGACCGAAGGCAACCTTGGTCGGCTTCTCCGGGCTCCTGCTGGTCGCCATCCTCGGCCAGGTCATCGTTCCGGCTGCGGTTCAGCGGTACTGGGCCACACCGAACGAGGAGCGGGTGGAGCAGGAGTACCTTGCCGACAACATCACGGCGACAAGGGATGCCTACCAGCTCGACCAGGTTGCCGAGCAGCCTTATCCCGGCGATGGCCAGGTGGACGCCGCCGAAGGGTCGGCCGTGGAGTCGGCGCTCGCCGGCGCACCGATGTGGACCACCGACACGGTGAGCCAGGCCTTCACGCAGCTTCAGGCGATCCGGCCGTACTACCGGATGTCGGCCATCAGCCAGGACCGCTACCGCATCGACGGGCGCCTGCAGCAGGTACTGGTCGCCGCACGCGAACTGTCGGCAGCCAACCTTCCTTCGGCAGGCAACACCTGGGTCAACCGACGGCTCGTGTACACCCACGGCTACGGGCTGGCGATCAGCTCTGCCAGCGAGACGACGGCCGACGGCTTCCCCAAATTCCTGGAGGGCGACATTCCCGCGAAGGTGGACGCCGGCGCGGGCGACACCTCCTCGCTGGCGGTCACCCAGCCGCGGATCTACTTCGCGCCCGACCAGAACGACTGGGTCGCGGTCAACACCGGCCTGGACGAGTTCGACTACGCCACGGGCACGAAGAACGCAACGAACCGCTACGCCGGCGGCGACGGTGTTGTGCTGGGCGGGCCGCTGAACCGACTGGCCTGGGCCCTGCGCCTGAAGTCTGTCGACCTCCTGCTTTCCGGATACCTCAACCCGGACAGCCGCCTGTTGCTGAACCGTGGAGTGGTCGCCCGGGCCAACAAGGTGGCGCCCTGGCTGACCTACGACACGCCGTACCCGGCGCTCGTGGACGGTCGGGTCACCTGGATCATGTCGGCCTTCACGACAAGCGACCACTATCCCTACGCCCAGGCTCTCCCGAACTCGTCGCCACTGCCGAACGGCACCGACTACGTGCGCAGCTCGGTCAAGGTCACGGTGGACGCCGAGACCGGCAAGACCACCTTCTACCCGGTCGGGGAAGACCCGGTGAGGGATGCGTGGGCCCGCATCTTCCCGAGTGTGCTGAGTGCGGAGCAGCTGCCGGCAGCCGTGGCCGCCCACGCCAAGGTGCCTGCCAAGCTGTTCACCGCCCAGGCCATCGTGTTCAGCAAGTACCACGTCAGCGACCCTCACGTCTTCTACAGCCAGGAGGACCTGTGGCGGATACCGGTGGACGCCAAGGGCAACACGATCAACCCCCAGTACGTCCTGCTCGATCCGACCGCGTCCGGCGACCAGGGCCTGTACCTGCTCCAGCCCTATGCGTTGCCCGGACGGGACGTGCTGGCCGGCTGGCTGACGGCGGCATCGGAGCCGGGATCCAACGACCAGCGCACCGTGTACGAACTGCCGAAGAGCCGAGTGACCCTTGGCGCATCCCAGGTGACCGCCAGGATCAACCAGGATCCTGCGATCGCCCAGCAACTGACCTTGTGGAACCAGCCGGGGAGCACTGTCGGTTTCGGGAGCATGCTCGTGCTGCCGATCAAGAACTCGACGGTCTATCTCCAGCCGGTGTTCCTGCGTGCGCAGAAGGGAGCGATCACGGAACTGGCCGGTGTGATCGCGGTCAACGGCACCAGGGTGTGTCTGGGCAAGAGCCTCACCGACGCGCTGCGGAAGGCCTTCGGCTGACGCCTCAACGAGGTCGCACCGTGCCCGGCGAACGAGCTGGAGCCAGCCGGCACCGGGGAGGCGACGTGGCTGAGGTGTAGTCTCTCCCCTCAGTCCAGAATGCCCAGTTGACCGTTCGGTCCTACCTCCGGAGGGTGATGATCTGTGCATAGCGACGCCTCCACGCGGGCAGACGGCGGCCGATCCACCAGCAGCTCGGCAGACTCCCGCCCCCACCGCTGGGCGTCCTTTCGGCAGTCCGTCTCGTTGCCGGGCCACTGGACCCGCACCCTCGTGCTGGTGATCGTCGGCCTGATCGCCCTCGGCTATCTCAGCCAGGTGTTGAGGTACGTACACGTGGACTTCCGCGGACTGCGCACCCTGGAGCTGTTGTTCTACTACGACCTCGAGGGCAACATCCCCACGTGGTTCTCCTCGATCCTGCTGTTCCTGTGTGCCGAGCGCGCGTGGGCTGTGGCGTCGGCAGCGCGTGCCTCCGGTGACCGCTGGCACCGGCACTGGCGCGGGCTGTCCGTCATCTTCGCCTACCTGTCGCTCGATGAGCTGGCCCAGCTCCACGAACAGGTTGTGGTGCCACTCCGTGAGGCACTGTCCCTCGGTGGCGCGCTGAGGTTCGCGTGGGTGGTCATCGCCGTGCCGCTCGTCGTCGCCTTCGCAATCGTCTTCCTGCGTTTCCTGATGGCGCAGCCGCTCTGGACCCGAGTGGCGTTCATCGTCTCGGGAGTGGTCTACGTCGGTGCAGCGGTCGGCATGGAGATGATCGGGGCGCTGGTGGTCACAGCTTTCGGGTTCCAGAGCCTGCTCTACTCCGCAGCCAGCGGCGTCGAGGAAGGGGCGGAGATGCTCGGGGTCGTGCTGTTCCTCGGAGCCCTGACGGTGGCACTTGCCCGCATGCGGGGCCGCGACCCTCACACGACGTAGGCCGCATTCCGGGCGATGTTCGGGCGCCCCCGAATCGGGTCACCTGCATAGATAGGATGAGCCCGTCTCCTCGGGTACGAAGCCCCACCTGGCCCCAACTTCAGGTGTTGCCCGTGGGACCACCGACCAATGCTGGGAGTGCCCGTGGCTGGACAGGACGACGTCGTCGACAACCGGGTAGCAGCCGTCGTGATCATGGCGGCCGGCGCCGGAACCCGGATGAAATCCGCGATCCCCAAGGTGCTGCACCGCATCGCAGGCAAATCCCTGGTCGCGCTGGCCATCGACAGTGCCGACGCCCTCGCACCAGAACGGCTCGTCGTGGTCGTCGGCCACCAGCGCGAACAGGTGAGTGCCCACCTCGCTGAGGTCGCACCCCACGTGATGATCGCCGTCCAGGAGCGTCCGCTCGGCACGGGCGACGCCGTGAGGTCCGGCCTCGCAGCCCTTCCCGGCATCACCGGCGAGGTCGTCGTCACCTCCGGTGACGTGCCGCTGCTCACCGGGGAGACCCTGCTCGACCTCGTCGCAGCCCACCGCGACGGCGCCAACGCCGTCACCGTGCTCACCGCTGTCGTGCCCGACCCGACCGGCTACGGCCGCATCGTCCGTGAGGGCGACGAGGTCGCGCGCATCGTCGAACAGGCCGACGCCACCGACGCGGAGCTCGACCTGACCGAGATCAACGCCGGCATCTACGTCTTCGACGCCGCAGCGCTCACCGAAGGGCTGGCCAGCCTGCAGGCAGGTAACGCCAAGGGCGAGCTGTACCTCACCGACGTTGTCGCGCACGCCCGCGCGGCCGGACGCAGGGTCGGCGCCCGCATCCTCGCCGACCACCTGCAGACCGAGGGCGTCAACGACCGCGCCCAGTTGGCGGAACGTGGCGCAGAGCTGAACCGCCGCATCCTTGCCCGCTGGATGGCCGACGGCGTCACCGTCGTCGACCCTGCCACCACCTGGGTGGAGGCCGGGGTCGACCTCGCCGAGGACGTCACCCTGAAGCCCGGTACGTCACTGGAAGGTGCAACCTCCGTGTCAAGGGGGGCCACCATCGGTCCGGACACCACCCTGATCGACTGCGAAGTGGGCGAGAATGCCCGGGTGCTGCGCACCCACGCCGAACTGGCCGTGATCGGCCCTGACACCACCGTCGGGCCGTTCAGCTACCTGCGCCCCGGCACGGAGCTCGGCAGCAGGGCGCACGTCGGCGCCTTCGT
Source organism: uncultured Actinomycetota bacterium (assembly GCA_963773595.1). Taxonomy (GTDB): domain Bacteria; phylum Actinomycetota; class Actinomycetes; order Propionibacteriales; family Propionibacteriaceae; genus Propionicimonas. Next base: position 266,689 of record CAVZBQ010000003.1, on the reverse strand, counting down.
CGAGACCAAGAAGGCGATCATCGGCGAGGGCGCAAAGGTGCCGCACCTCACCTACTGCGGGGACGCGGAGGTGGGCGCCGGCGCCAACATCGGGGCCGGCACGATCTTCGCCAACTACGACGGGGTCACCAAGAGCACGTCAACGGTCGGGGTGAACTCCTTCATCGGCAGCGACTCCGTCCTTGTCGCGCCGGTGCACATCGCCGACGGCGCCTACGTCGCCGCCGGGTCGACGATCACCAACGACGTCGGGCCAGGTGAGCTGGCGGTGTCCCGCGGCCAGCAACGCAACATCCCGGGCTGGGTCGCACGCAAGCGGGCCGGCACGAAGACGGCCGCATCGGCCGAAGCAGCACTGGCCGCCAAGGAAGCAAGCGAGAAGGAGGATGGCCAGTGAGTGGCATCAAGCGCCCGAACGAGAAGCACCTGATGCTGTGCACGGGCCGCGCCTTCCCTGAACTGGCCGAATCGATCGCCACCATGCTCGGCGTCGAACTGATCCCGACGCGGCTGCTCACCTACGCCAACTCCGAGATCTACGTGCGGTTCGAGGAGTCGGTGCGCGGCGCGGACGCCTTCGTGATCCAGAGCCACCCCGCCCCGGTCAACGAGTGGCTGATGGAACAGCTCATCATGATCGACGCCCTGAAGCGGGCCTCTGCCAAGCGGATCACCGTCGTCTCCCCGTTCTACCCCTACGGTCGCCAGGACAAGAAGCACGCCGGACGCGAGCCCATCTCCGCCCGCCTCGTCGCCGACCTGTACAAGACGGCAGGGGCGAACCGGCTGATGTCGATCGACCTGCACGCAGCACAGATCCAGGGCTTCTTCGACGGCCCCGTCGACCACCTGATGGCGCTGCCGGTGCTGGTGGACTACGTCAAGAAGAACTACGACGTCTCCGAGATGACCGTCGTCTCTCCCGACGCGGGCCGGGTGCGCCTCGCCGACACCTACTCCGACCAGCTGGGGACGCCGCTGGCGATCATCCACAAGCGCCGTGACCCGAACAAGGCCAACGAGGTCGCCGTCGGCGAGGTCGTCGGCGACGTGAACGGCCGGGTGTGCCTGCTGGTCGACGACATGATCGACACCGGCGGCACGATCTGCCAGGCTGCGGCGGCCCTGAAGGCGCACGGCGCCAAGCGCGTCATCGCAGCGGCCACCCACCCGATCCTCTCCGGCCCCGCAGCGGCGCGGCTGAACGCCTCCGAATTCGAAGAGGTGATCGTGACCAACACCCTGCCGACCCCGGACAGCCTGAACATCCCGAAGCTGACGGTGCTGTCCATGGCGCCGCTCATCGCGCAGGCCATCCAGGCCGTCTTCGAGGAAGGCTCCGTGACTTCGCTGTTCAACGGCGCGCACTGAACCCTGCGACGAGCCGGGAGGATTTCCGGCAGTCCGCTCCGAGGCGATATAGTTCGCGGGTTGCCTCGGCGAGGGGCCCACAGGCCCGTGATCGACAAGGCGTGCGCGTAGAGCGCCGCTGGTCTTCCCTCGTGCGAGCCCGAATCTGTACGAGGTTGAGGAGTAACCACAAGTGTCCGAAAGCAAGATCGCAGCTGTTTCCCGCACCGAATTCGGCAAGGGCGCAGCCCGCCGCACCCGCCGCGCCGGCCTCGTCCCGGCAGTCCTTTACGGCCACGGGACCGACCCGGTCCACCTGTCGCTGCCCGGCCACGAGCTGCTGCTGGCGCTCCGTGTCGCCAACGCCGTCCTGGAGATCTCCATCGACGGCTCCAAGACCCAGCTGGCCCTTGCCAAGCAGGTGCAGCGTGACCCGATCCGTAGCGACATCGAGCATGTCGACCTGGTCATCGTCCGCAAGGGCGAGAAGGTCACCGTCGAGGTCGCCCTTGTCGTCGTCGGCAGTGTCCCGGCCGACCGGATGGTCCTGATGGACCAGCAGACGATCGCCCTCGAGGTCGAGGCCACGCACATCCCGACCTCGGTCGAGATCGACGTGACCGGCCTGGAGATCGGCGACAGCATCGCTGCCAAGGACCTCAAGCTGCCCACCGGTGCTGTGTTCTCCGGTGATCCCGAGGACCTCATGCTGTCGGTGTCCGCGACCCCGAGCCAGGAGGCTCTGGACGCTGAGCTCGCCGGCGACGCCGGTGTTGCGCCGGTCGCGACCCCGGAAGTGGCCGAGGAGGCCTGAGTCGGACCCATGTCCAACTGGCTACTGGTCGGGCTCGGTAATCCGGGCCCGACCTACGCATCTCACCGGCACAACGCCGGTTACCTCGTTGTCGAGGAACTCGCCCGCCGCGCCGGCGTCCGGTTCACCGGGGCCGGACAGCTGCGGGCGGAGGTCGCCCAGACCCGCCTCACCGCCACCGGTGGTCTCGGCGGCGTCGGGGGCGAGGCCGAGCAGCTCGTGCTGCTGAAGCCGCGCACCTTCATGAACGAGTCCGGCGCTGCCGTGGGCAAGGCGCTGGCGTACTACCGCATCCCGCCCGAGCGCCTCGTCGTGATCCACGACGAGCTCGACATCGACTTCGGCCAGCTGCGCCTGAAGTTCGGCGGCGGCGACAACGGGCACAACGGGTTGAAGTCGATCCGGCGCAGCCTCGGCACCGGCGACTACTTCCGGGCCCGGTTCGGCGTCGGCCGTCCGCCCGGCCGTCAGGACCCTGCCGACTACGTGCTGAGCAACTTCCCTGCGAACCTGAGCGAGGACGTCGCCGTCGAGGTGTCGCGGTGCGCGGACGCCGTCGAGGCCCTGCTCACCGTCGGCCTCGACGCGGCGCAGAGCCGTTTCAACTCCTGAATCTGGAGCTTCAACGAGCCGACAGCGTTGATCCTGATCAACGCGGAAACCCATTTCCTTGATCATGGTTTGACCCGAAGAAATGGTTTTAACTCTGGAAGTCGTCCGGATTTCATCATCGGCGCCCTGATGCCTTTCGCTTTCGAGGCCTTGTGTCGCTGCAGGTGATTGCGCTCACACGCTGCGAGCCCTCCGCTGTCCCCCCTTGTGGGGACAGGTTCGGCGTTCGTGCTCCCCGGTGGTTGAAGCTTCATGAAAGTCGCCCGGAGGGGGGACCGATTTCGCAAGAAACTTGTCGCCGTTTCCCGTAGAGTGATCCCTCACAGGGGTAGGTCTGGGAGGGGTTCTAGGCACGCCTGCGGTTCGAATCGGTGCGCTTGAGGGGGCAGCCATGGGTCAGCGCAATGGTCTGCGCGCCCGCGCAGCACGCGCACCTCGAGCCCATGTCATCGCAGCCCGCTTCGGCAGGGCTCTCACCGCAATGGTCCTCGCGCTCGGCTTCCTCGCCGTCGGCATGCCGGCAACCCCCGCAGCAGCCGTGCAGGCCACCGGCGGCACGGCCCGGTTCCCGTCCATCGAGTGGTTCTCCTGGGGCGCAGACGGCGCGACGATCCCCAACGGCCGGCATCACCCGCACCGAGAACTACACGCTCGCCGGCCAGGCCTTCAACATCACCTGCACGACTCAGCAACATCAACCGGACCGTCGGCACCGGCACCGGCAGCTACCTCGAGTCCTACCGGTCGGGCACCTGGCAGGGTGACGGCTTCGACTCGCTGTACAACATCGGTGGCGTCGACGCGGCGAACACGATGGTGGTCGGCCTGTCGAACCACACCCAGGGCAACACCATCACGGTCGACTTCAGCTGCTCGGCGACGCTGGCAGGCAACGACTTCCCGCTGGCCGGCCTCGTCATGGCGGACGCGGAGGCCTCCGGCGGTTCCGAGTACGTCGGCGCGACGATCCCGACCATCGCCACCTGGCGCATCCTCGACCGCGTCCGCGGCGCCAACTGCAACCTCGACACCTACGCCCGGCGCACCGTCGTCGGCACGGCCAACCGGCTCGAGCTGTACGGCCCGGTCAACAACACCTGTGAGAACGGCGACTGCGGACGTCCGTCCCGGCCCGTCCTCCGTCGCCTTCATGGACGGTGTCGTCGTCGGCGACCAACGTCACCATCGCCGGCAGCGGCAAGAGCGCGATCGCCCTCGGCGTCGCGTTCAACACCGACTTCGGTGACGCCCCGGCGAGCTACGGCAACGCCGGCGCGGCGCTGCAGTTCGCCTACACCGGTGGCGACGTTCCGGTGACGCCCAGCACCCGACCGCTCGCGCAGAACCGCGGCACAGCCCGGTCTTCGGCATACGATCACCCTTGCGACCAACATCCAGCCGTCGCCTGCGACTCGGCACCTCGGTCGACCCTGAGGCCACCCAGCTGTACAGCGCGAACGCCACCGGCGACGACGTCGACGGCGAGCCGGCCTCCGGCGGGCCGGACGACGAGAACGGGATCACGATCAGCAACCCGGTCGAGGTGGCTCCCGGCACCGAACCTGACCCTCGGCCCGATCGCCTGTACCGGCACCGGCTTCATCGCCGGCTGGATCGACTGGAACCTCAACGGCGTGTTCGACGCGGCGGAGAAGTCCACCAACTCGCCGCCTGCGCTCCGGGAACACGGCGACCCTGACGCTTCGCCGTCCTGGGGACGATCCTCCCGTCCGGCGGCACGCTCAACAGCTTCCTGCGCATCCGGTTCGCGCGGACAGCCGCCCAGCTCACGCCCACCGGCATCACCACCGGTGGCGAGGTCGAGGACTACCGGTTCATCGCCGGGGCCAAGGCGCGGGTGATCCTGCGCAAGACCACCCTTGGCGGCTTCGGCGGGCCCTACGGCTTCACGCTCACCAACACCACCCAGCTACCGGTACGGCGACGACGACCGTTGCCGGCACCGCCGTCCAGATCGACGGCAACACCGCAGTCACCGGTACCGACCCGTTCCTTGTCTCCACCACCGGCTCAGCCGTCACGATCAACGAGTCCAGCATTCCCACCGGGTGGGCACTCTCCAGCGTCACCTGCAATGACGGCACCGCCAACGTCGGCACCCTCAGCGGCACGACCTTCACGATTCCCGCTTCCGCCACCGGGCCGGGTGCCATCGTCACCTGTGACTTCAGGAACGGCCAACCCGCCGTCGGGCTGACGAAGGTGGCGGGGGCCCTCAGCGGCAACACCGCCGGCTCGACCATTCCCTACACGTTCACCGTGACCAACACCGGCCAGACGCCGCTGAGCGCGATCGCGATCACCGATCCCAAGGTCACCGGCCTCACCTGTGCTGCGACCACCCTCGCCATCGGTGCTTCCACCACCTGTACGGCGAGCCACACGCTCACCCAGGCGGAGGTCGATGCCGGCACGGTCGTCAACAACGCCTCCGTGACGGCGACGCCGCCCTCCGGTCCGGTCGTGACGAACACCGCAACGGCAACGGTCACCGTCCCCCGGGCGCCGAGCGTCAGCCTCACCAAGACAGCAGGGACGCCGAGCGGCAACACCGCCGGCTCGACGGTCGCCTACAGCTTCCTCGTCACCAACACCGGCAACCTGACCCTCACCGGCGTCGACCGTCACCGACCCGACCGTCGGTGCGGTCACCTGCCCGGTGACAACGCTGGCCCCGGGTGCCTCCACGACCTGCACGAAGACCTACACGCTGACCCAGGCCGACGTGAACGCCGGTGCGGTCAACAACACGGCCACCGCTGCCGGCACCCCGCCGACCGGGGCCGCCGTGACGGCGACCTCAACGGCGAACCGGACGATCACCCGCACGGCGACCATGTCGCTCGACAAGCAGGCGGGGACGCCGACCGGCAGCACCGCCGGCTCGACGATCGCCTACACGTTCATCGTCACCAACACCGGCAACGTGACGCTCACCGGCGTGGCCGTCACCGACGCGAAGGTCGGCGCCATCAGCTGCCCGCAGACGACGCTCGCGCCGGGCGCTGCGACCACCTGCACGAAGACCTACGTCATCACCCAGGCTGACGTCGACGCCGGCGTCGTGAACAACACGGCAAGCGTCAGCGGCACCCCGCCCACCGGCGTCACCGCGCCGACGGCGACGGACAACACGACCTCGACGCTGACCCGCACCACCACGATCACGCTCGACAAGCAGTTCAGCGGCCTCACCGATGTGCGACAGCAACGGCCAGGACGCCGGCGACCGGCTGAACTACACCTTCCTTGTCACCAACACCGGCAACGTCACCCTGACGGCAGTCGGCGTCACCGACGCGAAGGTCACCAACCTGACCTGCCCGAGCACGACGCTCGCTCCTGGCGCCTCCACCACCTGCACCGGTAGTTACCTGCTCACCCAGGCAGACGTGGACGCCGGCCACCTGTCCAACACGGCGACAGCCACCGGCACGCCACCCACCGGGCTGACGAAGCCGACAGCCACCGACTCCACCGACACCCCGGTCACCCCGGGCCCGGCGATCTCCCTCGACAAGACGGCCGCAGCCCCGTCCGGCAACACCGTCGGCTCGACGATCGCCTACACGTTCGGAGTCACCAACAGCGGCAACGTCACCCTGACCGGCGTCGGCGTCGTCGATCCGACCGTCGGCGCCATCACCTGCCCCGTGACGACGCTCGCGCCGGGTGCGGCGACCACGTGCACGAAGACCTACACGCTCACGCAGGCTGACGTCGACGCCGGGACCGTGGTGAACACCGCGACCGCCAGCGGCACGTCCCCGACCGCTGCGACGGTGTCTGCCACCGACTCGGTCACCTCGACCATCGTCCGCACCACGGCCCTGACGATGGACAAGCAGGCCGGCGCCCTTTCCGGCACGACGGCCGGTTCGACCCTGCCGTACTCCTTCATCGTCACCAACACCGGCAACGTCACGGTGACGGCACTGTCGGTCACCGACCCGAAGGCAGCCGGCCTCACCTGCCCGGTGACGACGCTCGCCCCCGGCGCCTCGACGACCTGCACGGCCACCCACGCGCTCACCCAGGCCGAGGTGGACGCAGGCCACGTCGCCAACACCGCATCGGTCGACCGCCACGCCGCCGTCCGGGCTGACGAAGCCGACGGCCAGCGACTCCACCGACACGACCATCGCGCAGACCGCAGGCATCACCCTCGACAAGCAGGCCGGTACCCCGACCGGTGCGACGCCCGGCTCGACGATCGCCTACAGCTTCATCGTGACCAACACCGGCAACGTGACCCTCACCTCGGTGGGCATCTCCGACGCCAAGGTGACGGCGGTGTCCTGCCCGGTCACCACCCTCGCCCCGGGCGCATCGACCACCTGTGTCGCCAGCTACCCGCTCACGCAGGCCGACCTGGACGCCGGCGTCGTCAACAACACCGCGACCGCCACCGGCACGCCGCCGGGCACCATGGCCAAGCCGACGGCCACGCGACAGCACGACCACCCCGCTGGCAGCGGCCCCGGCACTGACGCTCGACAAGCAGGGCGCGACGCCGTCCAGCAACAGCGCCGGCGGCACGATCGCCTACACCTTCATCGTCAAGAACACCGGCAACGTCACCCTGCACGCCGTCGGGCGTCTCCGACCCCAAGGTCGGCCCGGTCACCTGCCCGGTGAGCACCCTCGCGCCCGGCGTCACGACGACCTGCACGAAGACCTACACGCTGACCCAGGCCGACGTGGACGCAGGGACGGTCAACAACACGGCGACGGCAACGGGGACGCCGCCGACCGGTGCGGCCCTCACGGCCACCGACTCGGTCACCACCCCGATCACCCGCGCGCCGGCGATCACCCTCGACAAGACCGCGGCAGCGCCGTCCGGCAACACCGCAGGTTCGACGATCGCCTACACGTTCCTCGTGACCAACAGCGGCAACGTCACCCTGACCACCGTCGGCGTCACCGACCCGAAGGTCGGCGCGATCACCTGCCCGGCAACGACGCTCGCGCCGGGTGCGTCCACCACGTGCACGAAGACCTACACGCTCACCCAGGCCGATGTGGACGCGGGTTCGGTCATCAACACTGCGACCGCCCGCGGAACCTCGCCGACCGCCGTCGTCGTGACGTCCACCGACGCCGTCACCTCGACGATCGCGCGCACCGCGACGATCACGATGGACAAGCAGGCCGGGACGCCGACCGGCTTCACGGTGGGCTCGACGATCCCCTACACGTTCATCGTGACCAACACCGGCAACACCACGCTGACCGGGCTGGCCATCACCGACCCGAAGGTCGGGGCGACCACCTGCAGCATCACGACGCTGGCGCCGGGCCAGGTCGCGACCTGCACCGGCAGCTACACGCTGACCCAGGCTGACGTCGACGCCGGGCACGTCGCCAACTCCGCGTCCGCCACGGCGACGCCGCCCTCCGGCCTGACCAAGCCGACGGCGTCCGACACCACGGACACCACCCTCGTCCGCACCCCGGTGATCACGCTGGACAAGCAGGCCGGCATCCCCAGCGGCACGACGGTGGGCTCGACGATCGCCTACACGTTCGTCGTCACGAACAGCGGCAACGTCACGCTGACAACGGTGGGCGTGACGGACACCAAGGTCGGCGCGATCAGCTGCCCGACCGCGACGCTCGCGCCCGGTGCCTCCACCACCTGCACGAAGACCTACACGCTGACCCAGGCCGACGTTGACTCCGGGCACGTGGCCAACACCGCGACCGCCACCGGAACCCCGCCGGCCGGCGCAGCGGTGACCAGCACCGACTCCACCGACACCGGGATCGTCGCAGCCCCTGCGATCACCCTCGACAAGCAGGCGGCAGCCCCGTCCGGCAACACCGCCGGCTCGACGATCGCCTACTCCTTCGTCGTGACCAACACCGGCAACGTGACGCTGCACGGTGTCGCCGTCACCGACGCCAAGGTCACCCCGGTGAACTGCCCGGTCACGACGCTCGCGCCGGGCGTCACCACCACGTGCACGGCCACCTACACGCTCACCCAGGCCGACGTCGACGCCGGTGTCGTGAACAACACGGCGAGCGTCGCGGGGACACCGCCGACAGGTGCAGCCGTCACCGCCACCGACACGGCCAGCACGCCGGTGACAGCATCCCCGGCCATCGGCCTCGACAAGCAGGCAGCGACCCCGTCGGGTGCGACGGCCGGCTCGACCATCGCGTACGCGTTCGTCGTGACGAACACCGGCAACGTGACGCTGCACGGTCGTCGCGATCACCGACGCCAAGGTCGGTCCCGTCACCTGCTCGGTGACGACCCTTGCGCCGGGCGCCGTCGACGACCTGCACGAAGACGTACACGCTGACCCAGGCCGACGTCGACTCCGGCCACGTCGCCAACACGGCCTCCGTCGCGGGGACCCCGCCGACCGGTGCGGCCGTCGGGTCGACCGACTCCACCGACACCCTGATCGCCGCCGGTCCGACCCTGACGCTGGACAAGACAGCCGCTGCTCCCACCGGCAACACCGCCGGTTCGACGATCGCCTACTCGTTCCTGGTGACCAACACCGGCAACGTGACGCTGACCTCCGTCGGGGTCACCGACCCGAAGGTCGGCCCGGTCAGCTGCCCGGTGACGACGCTGGCCCCGGCCGCGTCGACGACCTGCACGAAGACGTACACCCTGACCCAGGCCGATGTGGACGCCGGCTCGGTCGTCAACACCGCGACCGCGGCGGGCACCCCGCCGACCGGCGCGGCCGTGACCGCCATCGACTCGGTGACGTCGACCGATCGCGCGGACCGCGACGATCACGATGGACAAGCAGGCGGGCGACCCCGTCCGGGTTCACGGCCGGTTCGACGATCCCTTCAGCGTTCATCGTGACGAACACCGGCAACATGACGCTGCACCGGTCTGGTCATCACCGACCCCACGGTCGGGGCGACGGCCTGCCGCATCACGACGCTGGCGCCGGGCCGTCGCGACCTGCACGGCGACCTACACGCTGACCCAGGCCGACGTCGATGCCGGGCACCTGGCCAACACGGCGTCGGCGACGGCGACGCCGCCGTCCGGTCTGGCGCAGCCGACGGCCACCGACTCCACCGACAGCCCGATCACCGCCGGTCCGGCGATCACCCTGGACAAGACCGCCGCAGCTCCCACCGGGCAACACCGCCGGCTCGACCGTCGCCTACACGCTTCGCAGTCACCAACACCGGGAACGTCACGCTGACCGCCGTCGGCGTCTCCGACCCGAAGGTGGGCCCGGTGACCTGCCCGGTCGCGACGCTGGCTCCGGGTGCGTCCACGACCTGCACGAAGACCTACACGCTGACCCAGGCCGACGTGGACGCGGGCTCCGTGGTCAACACCGCGACAGCGACGGGCACCCCGCCGACCGGTGCGGCCGTGACCGCGACCGACACGGTCACCACGACGGTGAGCTCCGCACCAGCGATCGTCGTCGACAAGCAGGCGGGCATCCCGACCGGCATCGGCGTCGGCTCGACGATCGCCTACACGTTCATCGTCACGAACACCGGCAACGTCAGCCTCACCGGGATCGGCATCACCGATCCCAAGGTCGGGCCGGTCTCCTGCCCGTCGACAGCCCTCGCGCCCGGCGCGTCCATGACCTGCACCAGGTCCTACGCCCTCACCCAGGGTGACGTTGATGCCGGCCACGTGATCAACACCGCAACGGTCGTCGGGCACGCCGCCGACCGGCGCAGCCGTCTCCGGTAGCGACAGCACGGACAGCACGATCGCGACCATCCCCGAGATCACCCTCGACAAGCAGGCTGCCGCCCCGTCGGGCAACACCGCCGGCTCGACCATCGCCTACACCTTCGTCGTCACCAACTCCGGCAACGTGAGCCTCACCGGCGTCGTCCTCACCGACACAAGGGTCGGCGCGGTGACCTGCCCCGCGACAACGCTCGCGCCGGCAGCCTCCATGACGTGCACGAAGTCCTACACGCTGACGCAGGCCGACGTGGATGCCGGCTCCGTCGTCAACACCGCATCGGTGGCGGGCACCCCGCCGACCGGTGCCGGCCGTCACGGGCACCGACACCGTCACCAGCACGGTGGCAGCTGCGCCGGCGATCACGCGTCGACAAGCAGGCCGCTGCGCCGACCGGCACCAGCGCCGGCGCGACCATCGCCTACAGCTTCGTCGTGCAGAACACCGGCAACGTCACCCTGCACGGTGTCGCGATCACCGATCCCACCGTCGGGCCGGTCACCTGCGTGACCACGACGCTGGCTCCGGGTGCGATCACGACGTGCTCGACGACCTACACGCTGACCCAGGCCGACGTTGACGCCGGGCACGTCGCGAACACCGCCTCGGTCGCGGGCACACCGCCGACCGGCGCAGCCGTGACCGCCGACCGACTCCACCGACACCCCGATCCTCGCCGGCCCGTCGCTGACACTCGACAAGACGGCAGGGACGCCGTCGGGCAACACGGCCGGGTCGACCGTCGCCTACTCGCTTCGTCGTGACGAACACCGGCAACGTGACCCTCACCGCGGTCGGCGTCAGCGACCCGCAGGTGGGACCGGTGACCTGCCCGGTCACGACGCTCGCTCCGGGCGCCTCGACGACCTGCACGAAGACCTACACGCTGACCCAGGCCGACGTCGACGCGGGTTCCGTTGTCAACACGGCGACGGCATCCGGCACCCCGCCGACGGGTGCAGCGGTGACCGCGACGGACACCGTCACCACGACGGTGACCGCTGCCCCGGCGATCACGCTCGACAAGCAGGCAGGGACGCCGTCGGGCAGCAGCGCCGGTTCCACGATCGCCTACACTTCGTCGTGCAGAACACCGGGAACGTGACCCTGACCGCGGTCGCCATCGGTGACGCGAAGGTCGGTCCGGTCACCTGCGCGACCACGACGCTGGCTCCGGGTGCGTCGACGACCTGCTCGACGACCTACACGCTGACCCAGGCCGACGTCGATGCCGGGCACGTCGCGAACACCGCGCTCGTTGCGGGCACCCCGCCGACCGGTGCGCCGGTGACGGCGACCGACACCACCGACACCCCGATCGCCGCCACCCCGGCGATCACGCTGGACAAGACCGCGGGCGCTCCGTCCACCAACGCAGCCGGCGGCGTCGTTGCCTACAGCTTCCTCGTGACCAACACCGGCAACGTGACCCTGACCTCCATTGCTGTCGGTGACAGCAAGGTCGCCGTGGTGTCCTGCCCGGTCACCACGCTGGCGCCGGGTGCGACCACGACCTGCACCGCCTCGTACACGCTCACCCAGGCCGACGTGGATGCCGGTTCCGTGGTCAACACGGCCCTTGTCGCGGGTACCCCGCCGACCGGTGCTCCCGTGACGGCGACCGACACCGTCACGACGACGGTGACGGCTGCGCCGGCGATCACGCTCGACAAGCAGGCTGCGGCCCCGTCCGGCAGTTCCGCGGGCTCGACGATCGCCTACTCGTTCGTCGTGACCAACACCGGGAACGTGACCCTGACGTCCGTCGCCATCGGCGATGCGAAGGTGGGCCCGGTCACCTGTGCGACCACGACGCTGGCGCCGGGTGCGACGACGACCTGCTCGAGACCTACACGCTGACCCAGGCCGATGTGGATGCCGGGCACGTGGCGAACACCGCGCTCGTCGACGGGCACCCCGCCCACCGGCTCCCCGGTGAGCGCGACCGACTCCACCGACAGCCCGATCACCGCCGGCCCGGCGATCACGCTGGACAAGTCGGCCGGCAGCCCCGTCCGGCAACACCGCGGGCTCGACCATCGCCTACAGCTTCCTTGTGACCAACACCGGCAACGTGACCCTGCACGCGATCGCCATCGATGACGCAACGGTCGGCACGGTGACCTGCCCGGTCACCACGCTGGCGCCGGGCGAGAACACGACCTGCACCGCCTCGTACACGCTGACCCAGGCCGACGTGGACGCCGGATCGGTGGTCAACACCGCGCTCGTGGCCGGCACCCCGCCGACGGGTGCTCCGGTCACCGCGACCGACACCGTCACCACCACAGTCACAGCAGCCCCGGCGATCACGCTCGACAAGCAGGCAGGGACGCCGACCGGCAGCAGCGCTGGTTCGACGATCGCCTACACGTTCGTCGTGAAGAACACCGGCAACGTGACCCTGACGTCCGTCGGCGTCGATGACGCGAAGGTCGGCCCGGTCACCTGCCCGGTCACATCGCTGGCGCCGGGCGCGTCGACCACCTGCACGCACGACCTACACGCTGACCCAGGCCGACGTGGACGCCGGGCACGTGCGCCAACACCGCGACCGCGTCCGGTACGCCGCCGACGGGTGCGGCGGCGACGGCCACGGACTCGACCGACACCCCGATCACCGCCGGCCCGGCGATGACCCTCGACAAGACCGCTGGCACCCCGTCGGGCAACACCGCTGGCTCGACGATCGCCTACAGCTTCCTCGTGACCAACACCGGCAACGTCACCCTGCACGCCGTCGCCGTCAGCGATGCCACGGTCGGGACGGTGACCTGCCCGGTCACCACGCTGGCGCCGGGCGCGACCACGACCTGCACAGCGACCTACACGCTGACCCAGGCCGACGTGGACGCCGGCACCGTCGTCAACACGGCCACCGCCTCGGGCACCCCGCCGACCGGTGCCCCGGTGACCGCGACCGACAGCGTCACCACGCCGGTCCCGGCAGCTCCGGCGATCACGCTGGACAAGCAGGCGGGCACCCCGTCCGGCAGTTCGGCGGGATCGACGATCGCCTACACGTTCGTCGTGACGAACACCGGCAACGTCACCCTGACCTCGCGTCGCCATCGGTGACCCGAAGGTCGGTCCGGTGACCTGCGCGACCACCACGCTGGCACCCGGCGCGACCACCACCTGCACGAAGACCTACACGCTGACCCAGGCCGACGTGGACGCCGGGCACGTCGCGAACACCGCGACCGCCGCCGGCACGCCGCCGACCGGCTCGCCCGTCACTGCGACCGACGACACCGACAGCCCGATCACCGCCGGCCCGGCCATCACGCTCGACCAAGCAGGCCGCAGCCCCGACGGCAACACGCGCCGGTTCGACCATCGCCTACACGTTCATCGTGAAGAACACCGGCAACGTGACCCTGACCTCCGTCGCGATCGGTGACGCCCACGGTCGGCTGCAGTGTCCTGCCCGGCCACGACCCTCGCGCCCGCGCGACCGACGACGTGCACCGCGTCCTACACGCTGACGCAGGCCGACGTGGATGCCGGCTCCGTGGTCAACACCGCCCTCGTCGCGGGTACCCCGCCGACCGGCGCCGCGGTGACCGCCACCGACACCGTCACCTCCACCGTGATCGCGGCTCCGGCCATCACCCTGGACAAGCAGGCCGCTGCCCCGACCGGCACCAGCGCCGGCGCGACGATCGCCTACACCTTCGTCGTGACAGAACACCGGCAACGTGACCCTGCACGGTGTCGCGATCACCGATCCCACCGTCGGGCCGGTCACCTGCCTGATCACGACCCTGGCGCCGGGTGCGATCGACGACGTGCACGACGACCTACACGCTGACGCAGGCCGATGTGGACGCCGGGCACGTCGCGAACACCGCCACCGTTGCCGGGACGCCGCCGACCGGCGCAGACGTGACCGCGACCGACTCGACCGACAGCCCGATCGCCGCCGGCCCGGCGATCACCCTGGACAAGAGCGCTGCAGCCCCGACGGGCAACACCGCCGGCTCGACCGTCGCCTACACCTTCCTCGTCACCAACACCGGCAACGTCACGCTGACCTCGGTCGGGTGTCACCGACCCGCAGGTGGGCCCGGTCAGCTGCCCGGTGACCACGCTGGCTCCCGGTGCCGTCGACGACGTGCACCGGACCTACACGCTGACCCAGGCTGACGTGGACGCCGGCTCCGTGGTCGAACACGGCGACCGCGTCCGGCACCCCGCCGACCGGCGCCGCCGTGACGGCGACCGACACCGTCACGACGACCGTGACAGCTGCCCCGGCGATCACCCTGGACAAGCAGGCTGCGGCACGCCGACCGGCAGCTCTGCCGGTGCGACCATCGCCTACTCCTTCGTCGTGACCAACACCGGCAACGTCACGCTGCACGGTGTTGCGATCACCGACGCGACGGTCGGCCCGGTCACCTGCCCGGTCACGACGCTGGCTCCGGGCGCGACGACGACCTGCACGACGACCTACACGCTGACCCAGGCCGACGTGGACGCCGGGCACGTCGCCAACACCGCGACTCTGTCGCGGGCACGGCGCCCACCGGTACCGGCGTGGCCGCGACCGACTCCACCGACAGCCCGATCACCGCCGGCCCGTCGATCACGCTGGACAAGACCGCTGGCAGCCCCGTCGGGCAGCACGGCCGGTTCGACCGATCGTCTACACGTTCGTCGTGACGAACACCGGCAACGTGACGCTGACCGAGCGTCGGCGTCAGCGATCCCCTGGTGGGTCCGGTGACCTGCCCGGTCGCGACCCTCGCTCCGGGTGCGTCCACGACGTGCACGGCGACCTACACGCTGACCCAGGCCGACGTGGACGCCGGGTCGATCGTCAACACGGCGACGGCGACCGGCACCCCGCCGACCGGCGCGCCCGTCACGGCGACGGACACGGTCACCACCGCCGTGACAGCTGACCCGGCGATCACCTTCGACAAGCAGGCCGGAGCACCGACCGGCACGACTGCCGGCGGCACGATCGCGTACAGCTTCGTGGTGCAGAACACCGGCAACGTCACACTCCACGGCGTCACGATCACCGACGCGAAGGTCGGCACGGTGACCTGCCCGGTCACGTCGCTGGCCCCGGGCGACTCCACCACCTGCACGACGACCTACACGCTGACCCAGGCCGACGTCGACGCCGGGCATGTCGCCAACAGCGCCGACGCCACTGGCACCCCGCCGACAGGCGCTCCGGTCACCGCGACCGACACCACGGACACCCCGATCGCCGCCGGTCCGTCGATCACCCTCGACAAGGCTGCCGGCAGCCCCGACCGGCAACACCGCCGGCTCGACGCATCGCCTACACCTTCGTCGTGACGAACACCGGCAACGTGACCCTGACCGGGGTCGCGGTGGACGACCCGCGCGTCGGTCCGGTCAGCTGCCCGGTGACCTCGCTCGCTGCCGGGCGCAGCGACGACGTGCACGAAGACCTACACGCTGACGCAGGCCGATGTGGACGCCGGTTCGGTGGTCAACACGGCCACCGTCGTCGGCACCCCGCCGACGGGTGCTGCGGTCACCGCCACCGACACGGCGACCACGACGTTGCCGGCGAACCCGGTGATCGCCCTGGACAAGCAGGCCGCTGCCGCGACCGGCAGTTCCGCTGGCGCAACGATCGCCTACTCCTTCGTCGTGACGAACACGGGCAACGTGACGTTGCACGGTGTGGCCATCAGCGACGTGACCGTCGGCACCGTCACCTGCCCGACCACGACGCTGGCGCCGGGCGCGACGACCACCTGCACCACGACCTACACGCTGACCCAGGCCGACGTCGACAGCGGCCACGTGCTCAACACCGCCTCCGTCGCAGGGACCTCGCCGGCGGGTGCGATCGTCGGCGCGACCGACTCCACCGACAGCCCGATCACGGCCGGGCCGTCGATCACGCTGGACAAGACCGCAGGCGCACCGTCCGGCAACCGCGCCGGCGCGACCATCGCCTACTCGTTCCTCGTGACCAACACCGGCAACCTGACCCTCACCGGTGTCGGCGTCACCGACGCGACCGTCGGCACCGTCACCTGCCCGGCAACGACGCTGGCGCCCGGCTGCGTCCATCACCTGCACGGCGACCTACACCCTGACGCCAGGCGGACGTTGACGCCGGCTCCGTCGTCAACACGGCGACCGCCTCCGGCACCACGCCGACGGGTGGAGCCGTCACGGCAACCGACAGCGTCACGACCCCGGTCACGGCAGCCCCGGCGATCAGCGTCGACAAGCAGGCCGGAGTCCCCACGGGCACCGCGGCCGGCGCGACCATCGACTACACGTTCGTCGTCACCAACACCGGCAACGTCACGCTGCAGGGTGTCGCGATCACCGACGCCAAGGTCGGCCCGGTCACCTGCGCAACGACAACGCTGGCCCCGTCCGCCTCCACCACCTGCACGAAGACCTACACGCTCACCCAGGCCGATGTGGACGCCGGCCACGTGCCCAACAGCGCCACCGTCTCCGGCACGCCGCCGACCGGGGCGCCGGTGACCGGCACCGACACCACCGACACCCCGATCGCGAACGTGCCCGGGATCACCCTCGCCAAGACCGCGGGCGCGCTGCTCGACCTCGACGCCAACGGTCCTGACGCCGGCGACACCGTGCCGTACAGCTTCCTCGTGACCAACACCGGCAACGTGAGCCTCACTTCCGTCGCCGTCGCGGACGCCAAGGTCGGCACGGTCACCTGCCCGGCCGTTGCCCTCGCCCCCGGCAGCGTCCACGACCTGCACCGCCACCTACACGCTGACCCAGGCCGACGTGGACGCCGACGTCGTCGACAACACGGCCACCGCCTCCGGCACCCCGCCGACCGGCGCACCGGTGACCGCGACCGACTCCGTCGAGATCGTGGTCGGGGCACCGATCGGGGTCGCCCTCGACAAGCAGGCGACCACCCCGACGAGCAGCGTGGCCGGCGGCAGGATCACCTACAGCTTCACGGTGACCAACACCGGCAACGTCACCCTCGACCCGATCTCCGTCACCGACCCGGTGCTCGGCCCGGTGACCTGCCCGGCCACGCCGCTGGCGCCCGGGGCAACGGTGGACTGCACGCCGATCAACTACACCCTGACCCAGGCTGACGTGGACGCCGGGCACAAGGCCAACACCGCGACGGCCGTCGGCGTCGGGCGCGGGACCCTCACCGAGCCTGCGATCGACAGCACCGACACCGCGATCGCCTCCGGCCCGGCGATCACCCTCGACAAGGTCGCGGGCACGCCGTCGGGCAGCACCGCAGGTTCGACCATCGGCTACACGTTCCTCGTCACCAACTCCGGCAACGTGACCCTCACCGGCATCGCCGTCACCGACCCCAAGGTCGGCGCCGTGTCCTGCCCCGTCGTCACGCTGGCACCGGGGGAGTCCACCACCTGCGCGGTCACCTACACGATCAGCCAGGCCGACGTGGACGCCGGCACCGTGGACAACAGCGCCACAGCAGCAGGTACCGCGCCGACCGGCGACAGTGGTCACCGCCGGTGACACCACCAGCACCGGCATCGCTGCGCACCCGGCTCTGACGCTGGACAAGCAGGCCGGCGTGCCGAGCTCGAACCTCGCCGGCGGCACCATCGACTACACCTTCCTCGTCACCAACACCGGGAACGTCACCCTCGACACCCTGTTCGTCGACGACCCGACCGTCGGCCCGGTGGACTGCCCGTCCACCCCGCTCGCCGTCGGTGACACCGCCACCTGCACGGCCACCTACGCGCTCACCCAGGACGACGTGGACGCCGGCCACATCGCCAACGTCGCCAACGCGCTCGGCGCCCACGGCACCGACTGGGCGGTCCCTGCGGTCGACTCCACCGACACCACGCTCGCCGCGGCCCCAGCGATCACGCTCGACAAGACGGCGGGCGCTCCGTCCGGCACCACCGCCGGCTCGACCATCGCCTACACGTTCGTCGTCACCAACACCGGCAACGTGACGCTCACCGCCGTCGCGGTCTCCGACGCGAAGGTCGGCACCGTGACCTGCCCGGCCGCCACGCTGGCTCCCGGCGCCCACACCACCTGCACCGCGACCTACACGCTCACGCAGGCCGACGTGGACGCGGGCTCGGTCGTCAACACCGCCACCGCGACCGGCACCCCGCCCACCGGCGCAGCGGTGACCGGCACCGACACGGTGACAACGACGATCCCGGCCGGGCCGTCGATCACGCTCGACAAGCAGGCAGGGACGCCGTCCGGCGCGACCGCCGGCTCGACGATCGCCTACAGCTTCGTCGTCACGAACACCGGCAACGTGACCCTGGCCGGTGTCGCGGTCGCTGACGCGAAGGTCGGCACGGTCACCTGCCCGGCCGCGACGCTGGCTCCCGGCGCCACCACGACCTGCACCGCGACCTACACGCTGACCCAGGCCGACGTGGACGCCGGGCACGTGGACAACAGCGCCACCGCCTCGGGCACGCCTCCCACCGGTGCGCCGGTGACCGGTGGCGACACCACCAGCACCGCGATCACCGCCGCGCCGTCGATCACCCTCGACAAGCAGGCAGGCACCCCGTCCGGTTCGACGGCCGGCTCGACGATCGCCTACAGCTTCGTCGTGCAGAACACCGGCAACGTGACGCTGACCGCGCGTCGCCGTCTCCGACGCGAAGGTCGGCACGGTCACCTGCCCGGCCGTGACGCTGGCTCCCGGCGCCACCACCACCTGCACCGCGACGTACACGCTGACCCAGGCCGACGTGGACGGCGGCCACGTGGCCAACTCGGCCACCGTCGACGGGCACCCCGCCGACGGGTGCGCCGGTGGGCGCCGGTGACTCCACCGACACCACGATCATCGCCGGGGCGTCCATCACGCTCGACAAGCAGGCGGGGACGCCGTCCGGCACGACGGCCGGCTCGACGATCGCCTACACGTTCCTGGTGACCAACACCGGCAACGTGACCCTGACCGCCGTCGGCGTCTCCGATGCGAAGGTCGGCACGGTCACCTGCCCGGTCGCCGACGCTCGCCCCCGGTGACGACACCACCTGCACCGCGACCTACACCGTGACCCAGGCCGACGTGGACGCCGGGCACGTGGACAACAGCGCCACCGCCTCCGGCACCACGCCGACCGGCGGCACGGTCAACGGTGGCGACACCACCGAGCACCGGCATCGCCGGCGTCGCCGGCGATCACGCTCGACAAGCAGGCAGGCGACGCCGTCCGGCACGACCGCCGGCTCGACGATCGCCTACACGTTCGTCGTCACGCAACACCGGCAACGTGACGCTGACCGCTGTCGGCGTCTCCGACGCGAAGGTCGGCACGGTCACCTGCCCGGCCGTCACGCTGGCTCCCGGTGACGACGACCACCTGCACGGCGACCTACACGCTGACCCAGGCCGACGTGGACGCCGGGCAGGTCGACAACACCGCCACCGCCGCCGGCACGCACGCCGACCGGCGGCACGGTGACCGCCGGCGACACCACCAGCACGACGCATCGCTGCCTCGCCGTCGATCACGCTCGACAAGCAGGCAGGGACGCCGTCCGGCACGACCGCCGGCTCGACGATCGCCTACACCTTCCTCGTGACGCAACACCGGCAACGTCACCCTCACCGCGGTCGCGGTGTCCGACCCGACCGGTCGGCTCGGTCACCTGCCCGGCCGTCACGCTGGCTCCCGGTGACGACATCACCTGCACAGCGACCTACACGCTGACCCAGGCCGACGTGGACGCCGGGCACGTGGACAACAGCGCCACCGCCACGGGCACGCCCCCGACCGGTGCACCGGTCACCGGTGGTGACACGACCAGCACGACGATCGCCCGCACCCCGTCGATCGCCCTCGACAAGCAGGCGGGGACGCCCACCGGCAACATCGCCGGCTCGACCATCGCCTACACGTTCGCCGTCACCAACACCGGCAACGTGACCCTGACCGCCGTCGCGGTGTCCGACCCGAGCGTCGGCACGGTCACCTGCCCGGCCGTGACACTGGCGCCGGGCGCGTCCACCACCTGCACGGCCGGCTACACGCTCACGCAGGCCGACGTCGACGCCGGGCACTTCGCCAACTCCGCCACCGTGACCGGCACCCCGCCGAGCGGTGCTGACGTCACAGCCAACGACGCCACCGACACCACCATCAACTCCGGTCCCGCGATCTCGCTGGACAAGGTGGCCGGCGTCCCGTCCGGCACCATCGCCGGCTCGACCATCGGCTACACCTTCATCGTCACGAACACCGGCAACGTCAGCCTCACCGCTGTCGCGGTCAGTGACCCGAAGGTCGGCACGCGTCACCTGCCCGGACAGCGCGCTTGCGCCGGGCGCGTCCATCACCTGCACCGCGACGTACACGCTCACCCAGGCCGACGTGGACGCCGGTGTCGTGGACAACAGCGCCACCGCGACCGGCACCCCGCCGACGGGCGACGCCGTCACCGCCGGTGACACCACCAGCACCCCGATCGCAGCAGCGCCGGCGCTCACGCTCGACAAGCAGGCCGGCGCTCCGACGGGCAACACCGCCGGGTCGACGATCGCCTACACCTTCCTCGTCACCAACGAGGGCAACGTCACCCTGAACCCGGTGAGCGTCAGCGACGCCAAGGTCGGCACCGTCACCTGCCCGGACACCACGCTCGCCCCGGCCGCTTCCGTCACCTGCACGGCCACCTACACGCTGACCCAGGCCGACGTGGACGCGGGCGTCGTGGTCAACACCGCGACGGCGACCGGCACCCCGCCCGCCGGCGACGACGTGACCGCGACGGACACCGAGACCAGCCCGATCGTCGCCAACCCCGGCATCGACCTGGTGAAGGGCGGCACGGTCAACGGTCAGCACGCCGGTGACACGATCGACTACACCTTCGCCGTCACCAACACCGGCAACGTCACCCTCGCAGGAGTCGAGGTCACCGACGCCAAGGCCGGCACGGTCACCTGCCCGGACACCACGCTCGCGCCGGGGGCGTCCACCACCTGCACCGCGACCTACCTGCTCACCCAGGCCGACGTCGACACCGGCCTCGTGCACAACGAGGCCACCGTCTCGGGCACCACGCCGGCCGGGGACCCGGTGACCGCCACCGACGCCGTCGACCTCCCGATCACGCCCGGCCCGTCCATCACCCTGGACAAGCAGGCCGGGGCACCGTCCAGCGCGCAGGCCGGCGGCACCATCGAGTACACCTTCGAGGTGACCAACAGCGGCAACGTGACCCTCGCAGCAGTGGCCGTCACCGACGCCAAGGTGGGCACCGTGACCTGCCCGGTCGCAACGCTCGCACCCGGTGAGACCACCACCTGCACCGCCCGCTACACCCTCACCCAGGCCGACGTGGACGCGGGCACGGTGACCAACACGGCAGCAGTCACCGGCACCCCGCCGACCGGCGACCCGGTGAGCGACGCCGACTCGGTCAGCACGCCGCTGGCGCAGCTGCCCGCCCTCAGCCTCGACAAGAGCGCCGACGTCATGGCAGAGGTCGTCGAGGGTGACCTGGTGAACTTCACCTTCGTCGTCACGAACACCGGCAACGTCACGTTGAGCGGCGTCGACGCTCGCCGACCCGCTGCTGGCCTCCCTGAGCTGCCCGACCGACACCCTCGCGCCGGGGGCTTCGATGACCTGCACCGGTGCGCCGTACGCGATCACGAAGGCCGACGTGAAGCTCGGCCACGTGACCAACGTCGCCAGTGTGTCCACCTCCTGGTGCGCGACCGCCGGCTGCGTGCCGGTCGATGCCACCGACACCGTCACCGTCACCACCGCAGTGGTCGAGGGCGAGACCGACGGGGGCGGCGGCCACGGTGGTCACAGCGGCGGCGGCCTCGCCTACACCGGCCTTTCCGGTGCCCCTGAACTCGTCGCCCTCGGCGGCGGTATCCTCGCAGCAGGCGTACTCCTGCTGCTGGCGGCCCGACGCCGCCGTAAGGCCTGACGGCCGGCCCGCCAGCCTGGCTTGGAAATCGAATCAAGGAGAACATGAACACCACACGGATCGCCGTCGCCCTTCTGAGCGTCGCGCTGGGAAGCGGCCTCGTCGGCTGCGTCGCTCCTGCGGCCCCGACGGCCGGCGCCTCAGTCGACCCCAGCCGGGTCTCCCCGACGGACCTGCCCACCCCGCCGACCATCACCGACTCCAAGGGTGACGTGAAGGACCTCGTGCTGGGTGACTGCAAGACAGCAGCCGGCGAGCAGGTCGTGACCGGCGAGCTGACCTCCACCCTCACCACCACCGAGGACTTCCTCGTGACGGTGAGCTGGACGACAGCGTCCGGTGACGTCATGGGCCGCGGCTTCAAGGTGATCCAGGACCTGGTTCCCGGCAAGAAGACCAGCTTCGAGATCAAGGCGACCGTCGCCCCCGGCGCCACCCAGTGCGTCAAGGGTGTCGAGTACGGCACCATCAAGGCCTGAACGACCAACAGCATCCGCAGCAGGGCACAGCTCTGCTGCGGATGTCGTCTGTGCAGACGAGTAGGGTGATGCGGTGGATCTGAGCGGGTTGGTGGACTTCGTCGGGAACGAGCCCGTTTTGGCAGAGGCCATCGCTGACTGCCGTTCCGGTCGGCTTCCCACGCTCGACATCACCCTCACCGAACCCGCCCGGCCGCTGATGGTTGCCGCGCTGGCCGGCCAGGCCGGACGCCCCCTGCTGCTGGTGACCTCGACGTTCCGCGAGGCGGAGGCTGCCACGGCTGCGCTCACGTCGCTGCTGGGGCCTGACGAGGTCGCCTACTACCCGGCCTGGGAGACGCTGCCGCACGAACGGCTCAGCCCCCGCTCCGACACCGTCGGACGCCGGCTGGCCGTCCTGCGCCGGCTCGCCGGCAACGACCCGCTGCCGATGCCGAGGGTTGTGGTCGCGCCGGTGCGGTCGGTGCTGCAGCCGCAGGTGACCGGCCTGGGCGACCTGATGCCGGTGCAGCTGGTGGCCGGCGAGGACTACGACATCGCCGACGTCGCGCAGGGCCTCGTCGACGCTGCGTACGTGCGCGTCGACCTGGTGGAGCGTCGCGGCGAGTTCTGCGTCCGCGGCGGCATCATCGACCTGTTCCCGCCCACCCTCGAGCACCCCGTCCGCATCGACTTCTTCGGCGACACCGTCGAGGAGATCCGGCCGTTCGCCGTCGCGGACCAGCGGTCGTTCGACCAGACCCTCGACAGGGTGGTCGCCTCGCCCTGCCGCGAGCTGCTGCTCACCGACGCGGTGCGCGAGCGGGCAGCAGTGCTCGCCCGGGTGCACCTGAACACCCCCGGCAACCTCGGGCGAGATGTTCGACCGGATCGCCTCCGGCCACGCCGTCGACGGCATGGAGGCCCTCGCCCCCGTCCTCGTCGACGGGCTGGAGCTGCTGGTCGACGTGCTGCCGGCCAACACCCAGGTGCTGCTCAGCGACCCCGAACGCATCCGCGCCCGCGCCCACGAGCTGGTGATCACCAGCGAGGAGTTCCTGAAGGCCTCGTGGGCAGCTGCCGCAGAGGGCGGCAAGGCGCCGATCGACCTGGGCGCTTCCGCCTACCGCAGCATCGCCGACGTCCGCGCGCACGCCCTCGGGCGCGGCCAGGCCTGGTGGAGCTTCTCAGCGTTCAGCTCCGGCGAGGACGGACGCGCTGTTCGGCTGAGCCTGACGAAGCCGGCGTCCCTTCGTCACGCTCAGGCGAGCACGCTACACGGCCGCGGACGTCAGCGCCGTGCCCAGCCGGATCGTCGAGGCGACGGAGGCGCCCGGTCTGGCGCGGCGACACCGAGGCTGCCGTCGCCACCATCCGGGCTTCCGTTGCCGAGGGCAAGCGGACGGTGCTGGTCGCCGATTCCAGCGGTCTCGCAGCGCGCATGGAGGAGATCCTCAAGGGCGCCGACATCCCGGTCTCCCGTCCCGATTCCCTGACCGGCCGACCCGCCGACCGGCCTGGTCACCGTTGTCCGTGCCGAGCTGCGGCACGGGTTCAGCCTGCCCGGCCTCGGCCTCGACGTCTTCACCGCCGGCGACCTCTCCGGGCAGCGGGACGCGGACAAGGCCTCGCGCAAGATGCCGGCCCGGCGCAAGAACCAGATCGACCCGCTCGAGCTGAGCCCCGGTGACGCCGTCGTGCACGAGACCAACGGCGTCGGCCGCTACGTCGAGATGGTGCAGCGGACGGTGGCCGGCGCCACCCGCGAGTACCTGGTGCTCGACTACGCCCCGTCCAAGCGTGGGCAGCCGGGCGACCGGCTGTTCGTCCCGATGGACCAGCTGCACCTCGTCACCCGCTACGTCGGCGGCGAGGCACCCACCCTCGACAAGCTCGGCGGCGGCGACTGGGCCAAGCGGAAGTCGCGGGCCCGCAAGGCCGTCCGGCAGATCGCAGCCGAACTGATCAAGCTGTACGCGGCGCGCCAGGCCACCCGCGGGCACGCGTTCGGACCCGACACCGTCTGGCAGGGCGAGCTGGAGGACGCGTTCGAGTACGTCGAGACCCCCGACCAGCTGTCGGCGATCAGCGAGGTGAAGGCCGACATGGAGCAGGTGATCCCGATGGACCGCCTGATCTGCGGCGACGTCGGCTACGGCAAGACCGAGATCGCCGTCCGCGCAGCGTTCAAGGCGGTCATGGACGGCAAGCAGGTCGCCGTGCTGGTACCGACCACCCTGCTCGTGCAGCAGCACCACGCCACCTTCGCCGACCGCTACGCCGGCTTCCCGGTGACGGTGGCGTCGCTGAGCCGGTTCTCCAGCCCCGCGGACAAGAAGAAGGTGATCGCCGGGCTCGCCGACGGCACCGTCGACGTGGTCGTCGGCACCCACGGGCTGCTCGCGGACGAGGTGGCGTTCAAGGACCTCGGCCTCGTGATCATCGACGAGGAGCAGCGCTTCGGCGTCGAGCACAAGGAGCAGCTGAAGAAGCTGCGGCTCAACGTCGACGTGCTGGCGATGAGCGCGACCCCGATCCCGCGGACGCTGGAGATGGCCATCACCGGCATCCGCGAGATGAGCGTGATCGCGACCCCGCCGGAGGAGCGGCACCCGGTGCTCACGTTCGCCGGGCCCTACGACTCCGCCCAGGTGCGGGCGTCGATCCGTCGCGAACTGGCCCGTGAGGGCCAGACGTTCTACATCCACAACCGGGTGAACTCGATCGAGAAGACGGCCAAGCAGATCGCAGAGCTCGTGCCGGAGGCGCGCGTGGCCGTCGCGCACGGCCAGATGAACGAGCACACCCTCGAGCAGGTGATGGTCGACTTCTGGGAGCGCCGCTCCGACGTGCTGGTCTGCACGACGATCGTCGAGGCCGGCCTGGACATCTCCACGGCCAACACCCTGCTGATCGAACGCGCCGACCTGCTCGGCCTCTCCCAGCTGCACCAGCTGCGCGGACGGGTGGGACGCAGCCGCGAGCGCGGCTACGCCTACTTCCTGTATCCCCCGGAGAAGCCGCTCACCGAGACGGCGCACGACCGGCTGGCCACCATGGCTGCCCACACCGACCTCGGCGCCGGCATGGCGATCGCCATGAAGGACCTCGAGATCCGCGGCGCAGGCAACCTGCTGGGCGGCGAGCAGTCCGGCCACATCGCAGAGGTCGGCTTCGACCTCTACATCCGGCTGGTGGGGGAGGCCGTCGCCGACTTCCGCGGTGACGACACCGAGCCGGAGCCGGAGATGAAGATCGAACTGCCGGTGGACGCGCACCTGCCCGCCGACTACGTCGAGTCCGAACGGCTGCGGCTGGAGATGTACAAGCGCCTCGCCGCCGTCACCAGCGACGCCGACATCGCGGCCGTGCGGGACGAGCTCGTCGACCGCTACGGCGAGCCGCCGGCCCCGGTCGCGGCACTGCTGGCCGTCGCAGCCTTCCGCATCGAGGCCCGGCGCCGCGGCGTCCACGAGGTCGTGGCGAACGGCAGCCATGATCCGGTTCGCGCCGGCCGACCTGCCCGACTCCGCCCAGTTGCGGCTGAACCGGCTCTATCCGGGCTCGCAGGTGCGCAAGGCGTCCAGCTACATCCTCGTGCCCCGTCCGATGACCGCGCCGATCGGCGGGCAGCCGGTCACCGACGCCGCACTGCTGGCGTGGGCGGCCAAGGTGCTGGTCGACGTCTTCGGTGCCCCCGGCAGCCGGTAGGATCGCCACGGTCTACGTTGAGAAGGCGGGCAGGATGAAGGCACGTGTGATGGTTGCGGCTCTGGCTACGGCCGGACTGCTGGCGCTGACCGGTTGCGGGAGCAACCCGCAGGTGGCTGCCTACGTCGGCGGCCCTGGCAGTGCCGTCAACATGACGGTGACGCAGTCGGAGGTGGACACCATCGCCAACGAGATCGCCGCCACGACCAGTGACGCCTACGACACGGGCGCCTCGTTCGCGGCCAACGTGATGCAGATCATGGTGCAGTCGGAGATTGCAGCGAAGGTCGCCAAGGACAAGGCCATCACGGTCACCGACGCGCAGCGCGACGCCTTCTACGCCACCGTCGACCTGTACCCGGCGCTGGCGAAGAACCCGGTCACGTCCGGCTTCATGGTGCGCTTCGCCGACGCCAGCACCGTCCTCAAGCGACCAGGCTGCGGCAACGGCGTTCAGCGACCTGCTCGCGAAGACCCCGGTGCGGGTGAACCCGCGCTTCGGCGTGTGGGACGACACCAAGCACGGCCTGGTCGACGGCAGCTCCGGCTCGCTGTCCGAGGCGGCCCCCACCAAGGGGTGAACACCCAACCTGAACTCAGCCGGCTGGTCGCGGTGATGCACCGCCTCCGCACCGGTTGCCCGTGGGACGCCGAACAGACCCACGCCAGCCTCGTCCGCTACCTGGTGGAGGAGACCCTCGAGGTGGTCGAGGCCATCGAGGCCGGCGACGACACCGAGCTCACCGAGGAGCTGGGCGACCTGTTGCTGCAGGTCGTGTTCCACGCGGAGATCGCAGCCGAGAGCGGCCGCTTCGACATCGAGGACGTCGCCCGCCGCATCAGCGACAAGCTGATCGCCCGCCACCCCTACGTGTTCACCGACGCAGAGGTGCCCACCGACCTCGTCGGGTCGTGGGAGCGGGCGAAGGCCGTCGAGAAGTCGCGCGACTCCGCCCTCGACGGCATCCCCGAGCGGCTGTCCGCGCTGACCCGTGCCCACAAGGTCCTCGTGCGCGCCCGCAGCCACGGGCTCGACCCCGGGGTGCTGGACGTGACCGGTACGGACGTCGCCTGCCGACGCCGTGGGTGTGGAGTTCCTGCGCCTGGTCGCCCGGGCGGAGGAGCTCGGGCTCGATCCGGAGCAGGAGGCCCGCTCGGCCCTGCGGGCGCTGGAGGAGCGCGTGCGGGCGGCCGAGAGCCAACCCTGATTCGTCCCTGAGACACCGCGTCGGCTGGGCAATCTTGCGGCTGGCGGGCACCCGGCGCGGTTGCACATCCTCGTCTCAGTCGGAGAAGAGGGGATGAGATGAAACGCTTCTACGCCGTGCTCGCCTTCATCGTGTGCGGGCTCGTCGCACTCCAGGCATCGCTTCGCCGTCTGGGCCGACTCGGGCCTGTTCCTGTGGATCAGCGGCGGCGGCACGATCGACCAGGCCACCCTCGAGTCGGAGGCCTCGCCGCCGTTCCCCGAAGCCGCAGGCTTCATGCTGCACGGCATGAACGGCATGATGGTGATCCCGGTGGTGGCGCTGCTCCTGCTGGTGATCTCGTTCTTCGCCAAGATCCCGCGCGGCGTCGCGTGGGCTGTCGGCGTCGCCGCGCTGGTGCCCTGCAGGTCACCCTGGGCATCCTCGGCCACAGCGTCTCGATCGCCGGCCTGAGCCACGGCATCAACGCCACTGCTGCTGTTCACCGTCGCGCTCCTCGCCGGCCAGAGGGCGCTGGCGCGCAGCGGCCGTGACGGCGCCGGCCGAGTCGGTGCCAGCGGTCGCCTAGGTGACAGCGACGCCAGAGCCGGCGGCACGTCGCCGCCGGCTCCGGCTGCGGGTCTGGCTGCCGATCGCCGTCGCCGTCGTCCTGCTGGTCCCGCTCGGCGTGCTGTGGTGGTCGAGCCTGCTGCCGTCCTCGCTGTCGGTGACGATCGGCAACTTCGGCGTGGCCGGCTACGCCGTCAACGGCACCTCGCCGGGCCCGACGATCCGGGCGCGTGAGGGCCAGCTCGTCGACGGTACCACTCGCACCAGGTCTCGCACGAGCAGGTGATCGGTGGAGGGCGGCGGAGGGCCAACCGGGGTGACCACCGGAGTTCGCGTCCGGCGCGACGTCCGGCAACGAACCCGACAGGGCCGGATAGCGCAGTCCGGGAACCCTGACGAACAAGGTCCGTCGGCGTCCAGCGGGCGGACCTGACGATAGGGTGTTTCCGACGACTTGATCACTCCTGAAAGGCACACATCGTGGCAAGCATCGAATTCGTTGACGCGCGGCAGATCCTGGACTCCCGTGGCAACCCCACCGTTGAGGTCCAGGTCGTGCTCGACGACGGCGCAGAGGGTCGCGCCGCCGTTCCGTCCGGCGCTTCGACCGGCCTTTTCGAGGCTGTCGAGCTCCGTGACGGCGACGCAGCACACTACGGCGGCAAGGGTGTCCTGAAGGCCGTCGAGAACGTCGTGGAGCAGATCGCCCCCGAGGTCATCGGCATGGAGGCTGACGAGCAGCGCCTGCTCGACCAGGCCATGATCGAGCTCGACGGCACCGACAACAAGGGCAAGCTCGGCGCGAACGCCATCCTCGGCGTCTCGATGGCCGTCGCCCACGCCGCAGCCGAATCGGCCGGTCTCCCGCTGTACCGCTACCTCGGCGGCCCGACAGCCAACGTGCTGCCCGTCCCGATGATGAACATCCTCAACGGTGGCACCCACGCCGACTCCAACGTCGACATCCAGGAGTTCATGATCGCCCCGATCGGCGCTGCGACCTTCGCAGAGGCCCTCGAGATGGGCGCCGGCGTCTACCACGCCCTCAAGGCCGTGCTGAAGAAGCGTGGCCTGTCCACCGGCCTCGGCGACGAGGGCGGCTTCGCCCCGAACCTCGAGAGCAACCGTGCAGCCCTCGACCTGATCATCGAGGCCATCAAGAACGCCGGCTTCGAGCCCGGCAAGGACGTGGCGCTCGCCCTCGACGTGGCAGCATCTGCCTTCGTCGCCGAGGGTGGCTACACCTTCGAGGGTGGCGTCAAGACCACCGACGAGATGGTCGCCTACTACGAGGAGCTCATCGACTCCTACCCGCTGGTCTCCATCGAGGACCCGCTCGACGAGGAGGACTGGGCCGGCTGGGCCAAGTTCACCGCGCAGGTCGGCCACAAGATCCAGGTCGTCGGCGATGACCTCTTCGTGACCAACCCGGTGCGCCTCGCCCGCGGCATCTCGGAGAACTCCGCCAACGCGCTGCTGGTGAAGGTGAACCAGATCGGCTCGCTGACCGAGACCATCGACGCCGTCGACATGGCCCACCGTGCCGGCTACAAGACGATGATGAGCCACCGCTCCGGCGAGACCGAGGACACCACGATCGCCGACCTGGCCGTCGCCCTCGGCTGTGGCCAGATCAAGTCGGGCGCCCCGGCGCGGACCGAGCGGGTTGCCAAGTACAACCAGCTGCTCCGCATCGAGGAGGACCTCGACGAGGCGGCACGCTACGCCGGTGCCGCTGCCTTCCCCAGGTTCAAGGCCTGAGGAACCTATCCTTGACCCGATGAGGGCCGAGGATCATGGCACGCACACCGCGTAGCCCACGTAGCACCAGTACCGGCCCGGGACGCACCAACAGGCGCTCCCGGGCCGGTACTCGTACGTCCAGCCCCGTGACGCCCGATGCGACCCCGGTGACGTCGCAGGCCGCCGTCCCGGCGTGGCGCCGCGGCCTGCACCTCACCCGCCGCGCGTCCGTCCTGCTGCTCGTCGTCGTCGTGCTGGCCATCTCGTTCGGGCAGTCGCTGCGGATCTACCTCTCCCAGCAGCACGACCTGGCCGTCGCCCAGCAGCAGATCCGTGACCGTTCGGCGCAGATCGCCGACCTGGAGACGGAACTGGCCCGCTGGAACGACCCCGAGTACGTGAAGGCCCAGGCCCGTGACCGGCTCGGCTGGGTGATGCCGGGCGAGACCGGCTACCGCGTCGTCGGCGCCGACGGCAAGCCGATCGGCGGGGGAGTGGTGATCGAGTCGGAGCAGGCCCTGCCCGCCGGCGAGCACGACCCCGTCTGGTGGGACCGCCTCTGGGGTTCTGTCCGCACGGCCGACGCCCCCACCCGCAAGATCGTCATCCCCTGACCCGGATTCGCGGCGTCCGCCCCCCGCCCGCCTTCCTGCTCCCGGAACACGCCCGCGCTCCCGGAATTCCGGGAGCGACCGCACGTTTCGGGAGCAACGGTGCTGATGGGGCGGAGGGTGTCGCGAGGGTGTCATGGAAGAATGACGGCCGTGCCGAGCTTCGAACCCCTCAGTCCCGCGGACGCAGAGACCGTCGCAGCCCAGTTGGGGCGTGAGGCCCGTGGGGTCGCCGGAGTGGCGTGGCGGTGCCCGTGCGGGAAGCCGGGGGTGGTGGCCACGCACCCGCGACTGCCGGACGGCACCCCGTTCCCGACCACCTACTACCTCACCTGCCCACGGGCGACAGCTGCCTGCTCGACGCTGGAGGCGGAAGGCCTGATGACCGAACTGGCCGGACGCCTCGCAGCAGAGCCCGACCTGGCCGCAGGGTACGAGCGGGCGCACGTCGCCTACCTCGCAGACCGGGCAGGGCTGGGGACGGTGCCGGAGATCGACGGCATCAGCGCCGGCGGCATGCCCACCCGGGTCAAGTGCCTGCACGTGCTGGCAGCACACTCCCTCGCCGCCGGCCCCGGCGTGAATCCGCTGGGCGACATCACCCTCGCCCGGCTCGGCGAGTTCTGGGCGCGGCCCTGCCTCAGCGGGCACGACGCTGCACAGGAGACCGGCGATGAGTGAGCCCCTGCTGGCAGCCGTCGACTGCGGCACCAACTCCGTCCGCCTGCTGGTGAGCCGGCTGGTCGACGGACGCCTTGTCGAGGTGGACCGCCGCCTGCACCTCACCCGACTCGGCCAGGGAGTGGACGCCACCGGCAGGTTCCACCCCGAGGCCCTCGCCCGCACGCTGGACGCCATGGCCGACTTCGGCGCAGAACTCGACGAGCTCGGCGTCAGCCACCGACGGGTCGTTGCGACCTCCGCAGCACGGGACGCCGCCAACTCGGCAGAGTTCTTCGACGGTGCCCGCGCCCGCCTCGGCGTCGAAGCGGAGATCATCCCCGGCGAGGAGGAGGCCCGGCTGTCGTACGCCGGCGCCGTCGGAGCCCTCCCCGACGTCGCGCAGCCGGTGCTCGTGATGGACATCGGCGGCGGCTCGACAGAGCTCGTGCTCGGCAGTGACGGGCAGGTGCGGCACGCGATCTCCCTGGACATCGGCTCGGTGCGGGTACGCGAGCGCTTCATGCACGGCGACCCGCCACTCCCCGCAGAGGTGGCCGCCGCGACCGCCCACATCGACGCCCTGCTGGACGCCTCCGGCATCGACTTCGCGACGGTGGCGCACGTGGGTGGGTGTGGGTGGAACGGTGACCAGCCTCTCCGCGCTCGCGCAGGGACTGGCAACCTACGATCGCGCGCGGGTGCACGGTTCGGTCGTCACGCACGGCGAGCTCGAGGAGCTGGGGCTGCGCCTTCTTGCCATGCCCGTTGCCGCGGTCACACAGCTGCCGACGATGGTTCCCGGCCGGGCCGACGTCATCTGCTGCGGTGCGCTGATCGCACGGCGGGTCGCGTCCCGCCTCGCTCCCGAGCTCACCGTGAGTGAGGCGGACATCCTCGACGGTCTGGTTCTCGGTCTCGTGCGCAGCGCCCAGTTGTGAGCGTTACTCACGATTCCGGATGTTGTCCGCTATCACTCGTGAGGGAGCGCTTGATAACGACTTGGTAACGGATCCTGTGAGACGTTGTTAAGGCTCACATGTGAGCCTTAACATTCCTGCTAACGGCCAAAGGCGGCCGTCCGGTGCCGGTGGGTTCGCTCCACCCCCGGGTGCGAACAAGGAGGTTTGTCGAATGAAGAAGACCATCGGTCTTTTCGCCGCCGGCGCGCTGGTGCTGGCACTGACAGCTTGTGGCGGAGCAGCTCCGGCCGGAAACACCGGCGGGGCCAAGTCGCTTGACCAGCTCGTGGTCGGCTTCGCCCAGGTGGGCGCGGAGAGCGGCTGGCGCACCGCCAACACCAAGGACATCCAGGCAGCGTTCGCGGATGCGAAGATCAAGCTGCAGTTCTCGGACGCCCAGCAGAAGCAGGAGAACCAGATCAAGGCGATCCGCTCCTACATCCAGCAGAAGGTGGACTACATCGCGTTCTCCCCGGTCGTCCAGACCGGTTGGGACGCCGTCCTGCAACGAGGCCAAGGCCGCCAACATCCCGGTCGTCCTCACCGACCGCGCGGTCGACTCCAAGGACACCTCGCTGTACAAGACGTTCCTCGGCTCTGACTTCGTGCTGGAAGGCAAGAAGGCCGGCGAGTGGCTGCTCGGCCGACGCCAAGGGCGCTTCCGCTCCCGTCAACGTGATCCAGCTCGAGGGCACCACCGGTTCGGCTCCGGCCATCGACCGCGCCAAGGGCTTCGCCGACACCATCGCGTCCGATACCAACATCAAGGTCGTCGCCAGCCAGACCGGTGACTTCACCCGTGCGGGCGGCAAGCAGGTCGCAGAAGCACTGCTGAAGAGCCACCCCGAGGCAACCGTGATCTACGCCCACAACGACGACATGGGTCTCGGCGCCATCGAGGCCATCGAAGCTGCCGGCAAGGTTCCCGGCAAGGACATCAAGATCATCACCGTCGACGCCGTCCATGACGGCATGCAGGCCCTGGCCGACGGCAAGATCAACTACATCGTTGAGTGCTCCCCGCTGCTGGGCAAGCAGCTGATCGAGATCATCACCAAGCTCAACAAGGGCGAGACCGTCCCCGCGCGGATCGTCACCGAGGAAGGCACCTTCACCCAGGAGCAGGCCAAGGCAGCCCTGCCCAACCGTAAGTACTGAGCCTCGGCGCAGTACCCTTTCCCCGCCCCAAGGTGGGTGCGTGGCCCTGGCCGCGCACCCACCGGCGTGCGGGTAAGCCGAACCGGGAGAAGGAAAGCAACGATGCCTGACACTGTGAAAGCGCCGGTCCCCAGCCAGGCCCCGGTCGTCGAGATGACAGACATCTCGATCAGCTTCCCCGGCGTGAAGGCCCTGGACGGGGTCGACTTCCGGATGTTCCCCGGCGAGGTGCACTCGCTGATGGGGGAGAACGGCGCCGGCAAGTCCACCCTGATCAAGGCGCTCACCGGCGTCTACAGCGTCGACAGCGGCGTCATCCGGCTCGGCGGCGAGCAGGTCACCTTCTCCGAGCCGGCCCAGGCGCAGGCCGCCGGCATCAGCACCGTGTACCAGGAGGTCAACCTCCTGCGGGAACCTCACCGTCGCGGAGAACGTCCTGCTCGGACGCGAGCCCCGGCGCTTCGGTGGCATCAACTGGCGGGCGATGCGTCGCCGGGCGGCGGAGATCCTCGAGGGCCTCAGCCTCGACGTCGATCCCAACTCGCTGCTCAACTCGCACTCGCTGGCCGTCCAGCAGCTGGTCGCCATCGCCCGCGCCATCGACATCAAGGCCAAGGTGCTGATCCTCGACGAGCCCACCTCGAGCCTCGACCTCGAGGAGGTCGCCGAGCTGTTCCGCGTGATCCGCTCCCTGAAGGAGTCCGGGCGTCGCGATCCTGTTCGTCAGCCACTTCCTCGACCAGGTCTACGAGATCAGCGACCGGCTCACCGTCCTGCGCAACGGGCAGCTGGTGGGGGAGTACCTCACCCCGGAGCTGCTGCGCATCGACCTGGTGCAGGCCATGATCGGCAAGGAACTCGCCACCCTCGAAGACCTGGAGAGCCGCGTCCATTCGGGCGAGCGTGACGTCGCTCCGGAGGAGGGCGTCAAGCCCTTCCTCGTCGCGACCGGCATCACCCGCAAGGGCGCGATCGCGCCCGTCGACCTGGTCGTCGGCGCGGGTGAGGTGGTCGGCCTCGCCGGCCTGCTCGGCTCGGGACGCACCGAGATCGCCCGCCTGATCGGCGGCGTCGACCGCACCGACGCGGGCCAGCTCGAGGTCAACGGCGAGACCATCAAGCTGCGGACGCCGCGGCAGGCCATCAAGCACCGCATCGCCTACTCCTCGGAGAACCGGCGCGCGGAAGGGCATCGTCGACGAGCTCAGCGTGCGCGACAACGTCATCCTCGCGCTCCAGGCCGACCGTGGCTGGTTCCGGCCGATCCCGCGCAAGCGCCAGGACGAACTCGCCGCCAGCTACATCGAGGCCCTCAACATCAAGACCCCGAACGCGGACACCCCCGTCCGCAACCTCTCCGGCGGCAACCAGCAGAAGGTGCTGCTCGCCCGCTGGCTGGCCATCGCGCCACGCCTGCTGATCCTCGACGAACCCACCCGTGGCATCGACGTCGGCGCGAAGGCCGAGATCCAGAAGCTCGTCTACAGCCTCGCGGAGAACGGGATGAGCGTGCTGTTCATCTCCGCGGAGCTCGAGGAAGTGCTCCGCCTGAGCAACCGGATCGTCGTGCTGCGCGACCGGCAGAAGGTGGCCGACCTGCTCAACGACGGCCTGGACGTCGACGACCTGCTGGCCCTGATCGCCGAGGGCGCCACCGAACCCGAACCAGTGACCGGAGCCGCATCGTGAAGTACCTGGGCCGTGCCGTTTCCCACCGGTTGTTCTGGCCG
Source organism: uncultured Actinomycetota bacterium (assembly GCA_963773595.1). GTDB lineage: Bacteria > Actinomycetota > Actinomycetes > Propionibacteriales > Propionibacteriaceae > Propionicimonas. The sequence continues at coordinate 231,474 of CAVZBQ010000003.1, read as the reverse complement.
GTGGTCATGCTGGTGGCGTTGCTGGCCATCAACGTGATCGCCGTGCCCGGCTTCCTCTCGATCACGGTGAACAGCGAGGGGCACCTGTTCGGCAGCCTCATCGACATCGTCCGCAACGGTGCGCCGACCCTGATCATCGCCGTCGGCATGACGCTGGTGATCGCGACCCGCGGCATCGACCTGTCGGTCGGCTCGGTCTGCGCGATCTCCGGGGCCGTCGCCTGCTCGATCATCCTCGGCTCGCCGAACCCGGACGATCCGGCCGTCGTTGGCGTCGCCGTGCTCGCAGCTGTCGGACTGTCGCTGCTGCTGGGCGTCTGGAACGGCTTCCTCGTCGCCGTGCTCGGCATCCAGCCGATCATCGCGACCCTGATCCTGATGACGGCCGGACGCGGCATCGCGATGCTGATCACCGAGGGCAACATCCTCACCGTGGAGAGCGCGCCGTTCAAGTTCCTCGGCTCGGGCTTCGTGCTCGGAATCCCGGTCGCGACGATCGTCGGCGCGGTGATCATCATCTTCGCAGCGCTCCTCACCCGCCGGACGGCGCTCGGGCTGCTGATCGAGAGCGTCGGCATCAACCCCGAGGCCAGCCGCCAGGCCGGCGTCCGCGCCCGGGGCCTGCTGTTCACCGTGTACGCGTTCTGCGCAGTCCTCGCAGCGATCGCCGGCCTGATCCTCACGTCCAACCAGACGGCGGCCGACGCCAACAACACCGGCCTGTTCATCGAGCTGGACGCGATCCTCGCGGTCGTCCTCGGCGGCACCTCGCTCAACGGTGGCCGGTACTCCCTCGCCGGCACGCTCGTGGGCGCACTGGTGATCCAGACCCTCGTGACCACCGTCTACACCGTCGGCATCCCGCCGATCGCGACGATGGTGTTCAAGGCCGCCGTCGTGACCGCGGTCTGCCTGCTGCAGTCGGAGACCACCTCCGCGGCCTTCGCCCGATGGCGACGACGCCGCTCGCCCGCACCGAAGCCGGTCGCAGAAGTGGCGGTGTCGCAATGACCAGCCTCACGCTCGCGCCGGCGTCCGGCCTGACCCGCGCCTGGCGGCGGATCGTCGATGTCTTCACCAGCCCCAAGTCCGGGCCGATCCTCGTGACCGCCGTGCTGTTCGTGCTGATCTTCATCGCCGGCGGGCTCCGCTACCGCGGGTTCTTCTCCGGCCAGGTGTTCCTGAACCTGCTGATCGACAACTCCTACCTGATCGTCCTCGCGATCGGCATGAGCTTCGTGATCATCACCGGCGGCATCGACCTCTCGGTGGGAGCGGTCGTGGCGCTGTCCACGATCATCGCTGCGCGGCTGCTGCAGGCGGGCTGGAGCCCGGCGCTCGTGATCCTCGTGATCCTCGTGGCCACCTCGACCCTCGGCCTGCTGGTGGGGCTGATGATCCACATCTTCAAGGTGCAGCCGTTCATCGCGACCCTCGCTGCGATGTTCCTCGCGCGCGGCCTGTGCTACATCATCGCCAAGGAGTCGATCAGCATCGACCACCCGTTCTTCGTCGCGATGGCCAACGTGCGGATCCCGCTCGGGTTCGGCCTGAGCGTCAGCCCGAGCGTCGTCGTCGCGCTCGTCGCGCTGGCGATCGGGGTGTGGGTGCTGCAGTACACCCGCTTCGGCCGCACGACCTACGCGATCGGCGGCGGCGAGCAGTCCGGCATGCTGATGGGCCTGCCGACGTCCCGCACCAAGGTGCTGGTCTACGTGATCAGCGGCTTCTGCTCCGGCCTCGCCGGGGTGCTCTACGCCTTCTACACGCTGTCGGGCTACGCGCTCACAGCCGTCGGCACGGAACTGGACGCCATCGCCGCGGTCGTCATCGGCGGCACGCTGCTGAGCGGTGGCTACGGGTTCGTCGTCGGCTCTGCGCTGGGGGTGCTGGTGCTGGGCCTGATCCAGACGATCATCACGTTCGAGGGAACGCTCAGTTCCTGGTGGACCAAGATCTTCATCGGCGCGCTGCTGCTGGTCTTCATCATCCTGCAGAAGGTCCTCACCTCCAGACGGACGTGAGGCACTTCCAGTGTCGATAACATCAGCCGCGGGCACAGAACGACGCAAGTCAGGAACAGCAGGCACCTTGATCGAAGAGGAGCGGACGAAGGCCGCCACCATCTTCGATGTGGCGCGCCTCGCTGGGGTGTCCCACCAGACGGTGTCGCGCGTGCTGAACGACCTGCCGAACGTGCGCCCGGCCACGCGCGAGCGGGTCGAGCGGGCGATCAAGCAGCTGCGCTACATCCCGTCCCCTGCCGCGCGGGCGCTGGTCACCCGGCGCTCCCGGACGATCGGGCTGATCACCACCGGAGCCCCCGACCACGGGCCGACGACGACGGCGCTGTACTTCAACGAGGCGGCGCGCGACGAGCGCTACGCGGTGATCATGGCCAGCCTGCTGCAGGCGGACCCGGCCGCGCTGCGCCAGGCAGCCGAGGTGCTGGTGCGGCAGAACGTCGAGGCGATCGTGCTGATCACGTCGCAACCGCTCGTCCCTCGGCGTGCTGCAGGGCATGGAACTCGGGCGTGCCGTTCCTCGCCGTCGTGTCGCAGGGCTCGCAGCTCCACCGGGTGCACCTCGACCAGTACCAGGGCGCGCGCCGCGCCGTCCGTCACCTGATCGAGCTCGGCCACCGCGAGATCCGCCACATCGCCGGCCCGATCGACTCGATGGACGCCCTCGAGCGCATCCGCGGCTGGCGGGACGCGCTGGGTGACAACGGTCTCGTCGCCCACGAACCGATCATCGGGGACTGGTCGGCGGCCAGCGGCTACGCCGGCGGTCAGCGGCTGCTCGCCGAGGGCCCGTTCACCGCCGCGTTCTGCGGGAACGACCAGATGGCCCTCGGCCTGATCCACGCCCTCACCGAGGCGCACCTCTCCGTGCCCGACCAGGTGAGCGTTGTCGGCTTCGACGACATCCCCGAGGCCGCGCACTTCTCGCCGCCGCTGACCACGATGCACCAGGACTTCGCCCAGCTCGGACGCGACGCCATGGAGGTCATGCTCGCCGTCCTGAGCGACGAGCAGGCGCCCAACCCGCTACTGCGGGTGCCGCAGCTGGTGGTGCGGGCCAGCACCGCTCCGCCGCCGCGTTCCTGATTGACCCCCACATTCGTACCTCTGTTCGATTAGTGTCAGTGGCGGGTGTTTGACTTGTTCCATGGAGCTTCAGACGTCCCCGGCGAGGCGGGTGTTGGACGGGATCAAGGGCAGCCTTGACGGGTTCGATGCCGGCCTGGTTGGCCGTGGTGAGCGGTTGGAGTGTGCCCAGCTGGCACGGGCGCTTGGCGTCGCGGTTGACGGCGTTGTCGGCGGTGCTGCTGGCGAAGGCTGATGCGGCGCAGGAGTCGCTGCAGCAGGCCGGGACACCGACCACGTCGTGGTTGACGGTGCAGGGTGGCCTGTCGAAACGGGAAGCCGCCGGCATGCTGCACCAGGCCAAGGAGCTGGCCGAGCATCCTGACGTGGCGCAGGCAGCGGCGGCGGGACGGATCAGCGTGAACCAGGCCAAGGCGATCAGCGGCGTGCTCGGCGGGTCTGGACGAGTTGAACGAGACCCAGCAGGCCCAGGCCGAAGCAGTTGCTGCTGGACATGGCGGGCAGCATGGACGCCGACCGTTTGGCGAAGGCGACGCCGCAGGTGTTGGCGCAGGTCGCACCGGCGCAGGCTGATGAGACCCTGGAGCGGCGGCTGCAGCGCCAGGCCGAGGCGGCGCAGCGGAACCGGTCGTTGGTGTTCCGCCGGGACGGGAACGGCTCGATCCTGTTCACCGGCAGCCTGCCCCTGGTCGACGGCGAGGCCTGGATCGCCCAACTGGATGCCTACACCGAATCGAAGCGCCGCACCGCCCTGGAGGAACGCGACCCGGCCGGTACCGGGCTGACCCCGGAACAACGCCGGGCTGATGCGCTGATCGCGATGATCCTGCACCACACCCAAGGCCGCCGCGCCCCGAAGGTGGGTGGTGACCGGCCACGGATCGTGGTCACCGTCGACTACAGCCAAGCTGCTCGCCGACGCGACCGGCGCCGGGCTGATCGGGGACGGGGAACCGCTCAGCGCCGGGGACCTGCGCCGGGTGTGCTGCGACGCCGACCTGCTCCCCGCCGTCCTCGGCGGGCCCAGCACCGTGCTCGATGTCGGCCGGGACCACCGGCTGGTACCGCCGGACCTGCGGGCAGCGCTGGTGCTGCGGGACGGGGGGTGTGTGTTCCCCGGCTGCCACGCCCGCCCCACCGAATGCGAAGCCCACCACATCATCCCGTGGTGGCACGGCGGCCTGACCGCCCTGTCGAACCTGGCCTTGTTGTGTCACCACCACCACGGCCTGCTCGAACCCGCCCGCTACAGCGTCCGGGACCAATGGCAGATCCGGATCGCCGCCGACGGGATCCCCGAAACCATCCCGCCCCGACGCTGCGACCCCCACCAACAACCACTACGCCACGCCCGACACCACACCGGCCAAGACCCCGGCACCGCCCGAGGCCAACCCAGCCCACCAACTCGCCAGCTGACGGCTCGGGGAGGTTGGCTGGCCTGAATGTGGTGGCTGAGCCTGACGAAGCCCCGGGGCGGACTGGCTGACAGCCTCGATGGCTGAGCCTGACGAAGCCCCGGATGTGGTGGCTGAGCCTGGCGAAGCCGCGACGGCGCCCTTCGTGACGCTTCGACGCGGCGGCCCTGCCGGGCTTTGTCATGCCCGGCCGAGCGACGGCACGCGGGGCCTAGAATCGCGCGCAGGCCCCCATGGCCCAACTGGCAGAGGCAGGCGGCTTAAACCCGCCCAAGTATGGGTTCAAATCCCATTGGGGGCACGGGCTTCAGGCGACGTGTGCTGGAGCGCGTGCGAGCGGGTTCCCTGTCGGTGGCCCGCGGCGCGGCAGGGGACCGTTATCGAACCGTGCCCAACGGGTCGCACCGAACTGCTTGACAACCATTCGTGGCACGTTCGAACATTGAGAGAGATTTGATCGATCAAACAAGCTCCCCGAAGTTGCGGAGACGGCTTGGCGGAGTCGCAGTTGATCGATCCAAACGGAAGACTGTGGGGCATGAACCCGGAACTGAGAACTGCGCGGCCGACGCTGTTGAGCCTGGCCGGCGAGCTGGGCGTGTCCCGTCAGACCATCTCCAATGTCATCAACAACCCCGCGATCGTGAAGCCGGAGACGCGCGACCGTGTGCTGGCAGCCATCGCAGCTTCCGGGCTACCGGCCGTCCGCAGCGGGACGTGCCCTGCGGACCCAGCGGTCACTGAGCATCGCGTTGCGGCTCTACCCGGCCGTGGACGGGGTGAATGGCACCATCATGGACCGCTTCGTGCACAGCCTCGCCGTCGCAGCGCAGCACGAGGGGTACCGCATCAGCCTCTTCGCCGCCGACAGTGCCGACGACGAGGTCGAAGTGATCGACGCGCTCCACCGGGCTTCGTCGATCGACGTCGCGGTGCTCACCGACACCCTCACCGGCGACACCCGTCCGGCTGGCCTGATCGCGGCGCGGGTGCCGTTCGTCGCGTTCGGACGGCCGTGGGGCGAGCGTGGCGACAGCCACTGCTGGGTGGACGTGGACGGCAGCGTCGGCACGGAGGCAGCCACCAGGTCGCTGCGCGCGGACGGCCACACCCGGATCGGCTTCCTCGGCTGGCCCGCCGGCTCCGGCGTCGGCGACGACCGTCGCGCCGGGTGGGTGCGGGCGGTCAGCGACCTACCCGGACTCGCGGGCACTCGACCTGGGCGTCGACGACGGCGCCCAGCCGGGCGCAGAGGCAGCAGCCGTGCTGCTCGAACGCGGCGCGACCGCGCTCGTCTGCGCCTCGGACTCCCTCGCCCTCGGCGCGCTCACCGTCTTCCGGGGCCTCCGCAAGGACGGCCGGCTGCCCCTGGTCGGCTTCGATGACACCCCGGTCGCGCGTGCACTGGGTCTCTCCAGCGTCCACCAGCCCGTCGAGCTCGCAGCCGAGCGGCTCATCGGAATGGTGGCGGACCTTCTCGACGGCCGGACGCCGCAGGAACCGCAGCAGTTGCTCATCCCAGAGCTGGTGCTGCGCGAACTTGCGCCGTTCGCGCAGTAGCCGAGCTCCCGGCATCCCCTCAGGCTTCCACCACCACGCGTTGGCGGACGCCGTGGTGGTCGAAGCCGAACTCGACCCGCGTCCAGTGCTTCGGCAGCATCGGCGTGGTGTGCCAGCCGTCCGCTGTCACCTCGAGCCCCGCGAAGCCGAACACGACCGCCTGCCACAGGCCGCCGGCAGACGCCCCGTGGATCCCGTCGCCGGCGTTGTGCCGCACGTCGAGCAGGTCGGCCCGCGCCGCACGCAGGAAGTGCTGGTAGCCGACCTCCGGCTCGCCGGCACGGCAGGCCATCACAGCGCTGATCGCCGGGCCGAGGCTCGAGCCGTGCTCGTGGTCGGTGCGGGGGTCGTAGTAGGCGTAGTTGCGGGCCAGCGCCGTCGCCGGGGAACAACTCGGGCAGCAGGTAGGCCAGCATCAGCACGTCCGGCTGCTTCAGGACCTGGGTCTCCGCGATGCCGTCGATGCCGTAGCGCTGCTGCATGGAGACCGTGCGGGACGGGTCGCGGAGCTCCGCGACATCCAGGTCGGTGAGCGCGAAGTAGCCGGCGAACTGCTCGAGCAGGCCGTCGGAGCCCACCGGCAGGTACATCGCCGAGGCCACCGCCGACCAGCGGTCGAGCTCTGCCGCGTCGATGGCCAGCGCCGCCGACAGCTCCGTCCAGCGTTCCGGGTGGTGCTCGGCGAGCCACCCGGCCATCGTTGTCGCCGTCCGCAGGTGCCAGGCGGCCAGCTGGTTGGTGTAGGCGTTGTCGTCCACCCGGTCGTGGTACTCGTCGGGTCCGACGACGTTGCGGAAGTGGTAACTGCCGTCGTCCTCCAGCGTCGCTGCGGAGGCCCAGAAGACCGCACCGTCGAGGATCAGTTCCGCGCCGTGGTCGCAGATGAAGGTGTCGTCGCCGGTGACCAGCCAGTACTGCATGACCGCGAGGGCGATGTCGGCGGTGATGTGGATCTCGATGTCGCCGGTCCAGATGCGGATCAGCTTCGTGCGGTCGTCGGGGTCGGGCACCCAGGTGGGCGTGACCTCCTCGCCGGTGCCGGCCGACTCCCACGGGAACTGGGCGCCGCGGTGGCCGTTGCCACGCGCCTTGTCGCGGGCGCCGGCGAGGCCGTGCCAGCGGTACATCAGCATGTTCCGGGCGATCTCCGGCTGGCTGTAGCTGAACGGCGGCACCATGAACGTCTCGGTGTCCCAGAACACGTGGTGCCGGTAGCCGAACCCGCTGAGGGTCTTGGCGCCGATGCTGGCGTGCTCGGTGAACCGGGGGGCGGCGATGAGCAGCTGGAACAGGCTGAACCGCAGCGCCAGCTGCGCCTCGGGGTCGCCTTCGATCACGACGTCGCTGCGCTCCCAGGCCTGCGGCCCAGGCGGTGTCGCTGGCCTCCCGCAGGGCGTTCCCAGCCGGCTTCCGCCGCTTCCCGCGCGAGGCGGGACGCCGCTGGCGACCGGGTCGGCTGCGTCGACGCCGGAGACGATCGCCACGTGCTTGGTGAGCCGTGCCGTCCGGCCGGGGCGCAGCTCGAAGGCGTGCTCGACGGTCGGGACGCCGTCCGTGCCGCCTGCCGCCGCGTCCGCCTCGACGCCGTCGAGCGTCACGGCGCAGGCGCTGCCCAGGTCGATGCGGGTCGTCCTGGTGCGGGTGTGCAGCCAGGCCGCAGCGTCGTCGCGCCCTGGTCGACCAGTCGCCAGTGCAGCAGCCCGGTGTTCTCGACGTGGGCGTCGAGGCCCGCTCGCGTCCGCACCTGGACGGGACGGTCGCTGGCGACGCTGACGCGGACGGCCGCCCGATGCGGGGAGGAGAAGTCGACGAACCGCTCGAAGCCCAGCTCGACGACGGCGCCGGAGGGCGCCTCCCAGCGCACGGTCCTGCTGAGGACGCCGGTGCGCAGGTCGAGGCGCCGGGTGAAGGCCGAGCAGGCGGCCGGTGTCGAGGCGGAAGCGCTCGCCGTCGAACCACAGGTCGACGCCCCACCAGCGGGGCAGGTTGGCAAGTTCGGTGACGGAGACCGGCATGTCGTCCCAGACGCGGTGCATGAACGCTGCCGGGTGGTCGCCGGGGTAACCCTCCTCGAAACTGCCGCGCACGCACAGCTGGCCGTTGCCGATCGTGAACACCGTCTCGCTGTGGAGTTGGGCGTCGGGGTCGAAGGCGTCCTCGCTGACCTGCCAGGTCGCCGGGTCGCCGGCGGCGAGGTCGAGGGCACGCAGCTCGTTCATGTGGCAGCTCGCAGGGGACGTAAGGCGCGGATACTTCACGAGCACACTAGCAAGGTCATTGGATCGATCAAAAGGGGTCTGGCCTACGACTTCTGGACTACGCAGGGATCAGGGTGGGATCAGGGACGCGCTGGACGACGGAACATAGCCGGGTCTCAGGAACGTTCCCTAACATGGAACCCGACGACGGTTCGCCGTCGCCCATCCAGGGAGGAATCAAGAAATCATGCAGAGCAACAACCCGGTCCTGTCGAGGCCCGACGCCTGGCAGGGTACGACCACATCCAGCCAGTACGCCCAGTACCCCGGCCAGCAGTGCCCGGACAGCTACCCGGGCCAGCCGTCCGACTTCGGTCAGGTGAACCCGCCGGTCCAGGCCGGCCGGATGACGATCGACGACGTCATCACCAAGAGCGCCATCACCATGGGCACCCTCATGGCCGTCGCTGCGCTCACGTTCCTGTTCCTGCCGCCGGCCCTGCTGATGCCGGCATGGATCATCGGCGGGCTGGTGTCCTTCGGCGTCGTGCTGCTGGTCAGCTTCCGCCGCCAGATCAACCCGGCCTTCGTGCTGGCCTACGCCGCGATCGAGGGCGTCTTCATCGGCGCCATCAGCAAGGTCTTCGAGACCCTGTACAGCGGCATCGTCCCGGCAGCGGTCATGGGCACCCTCGTGGCGGCAGCCGTCACGCTCGGCGGCCTACAAGTTCTTCCGGATCAGGGTCACCAGCAAGTTCCGCAAGATGGTCATGATCGGCACGATCGCCTACGCCGGCGTGCTGTTCGTGAACTTCATCATGTCGTTGTTCGGCGTCAACTTCCTGTTCGGCACCGGCACCAGCATGGTGCCTGCTGCTGGCGATCTCCGCGCTCGGCGTCGGCCTCGCCGTGTTCAACCTGATCCTCGACTTCGACTTCATCGAGCAGGGCGTTGCGATGGGCGCGGCCGCGTCCGAGTCCTGGCGGGCGGCCTTCGGCCTCACCGTGACCATGGTCTGGCTGTACATCGAGATCCTGCGGTTGCTGTCGTACTTCCGCCGGTAACCGGTAGCTGAGAGGGCCCCTGGCGATTGCCGCCGGGGGCCCTTCGCGCGTCCTGGTGGCGTTAGGGTCGAGCCATGCACGTACTCATCGCTGACAGCTTCGAGCAGTCGGGCATCGACGCCCTGACCGCACTCGGCATCGACGTCACCATCAACCCACAACTCTCCGGCGCCGCGCTCGCCGAGGCCGTGGCCTCACTCCAGCCCGAGGTGCTCGTCGTCCGCGGCACCAAGGTGCCGGCCGACGTGCTCGCCGCCGGTGCGCTCGCGCTCGTCGTGCGCGCCGGTGCCGGCTACAACACGATCGACGTCGCCGAGGCCTCCCGCCGCGGGATCTACGTGTCCAACTGCCCCGGCAAGAACGCGATCGCCGTCGCGGAGCTGGCGTTCGGGCTGATCCTCGCGCTCGACCGGCGGATCGTGCACAACGCGCTCGACCTGCGCGAGGGCCGCTGGAACAAGGCGGAGTACTCGGCGGCGAACGGGCTGTACGGACGCACGCTCGGCCTCGTCGGTGTCGGCGGGATCGGCTCCGCGATGATCGGCATCGCCAAGGGGTTCGGCATGAAGGTCGTGGCCTGGAGCCGCAGCCTCACGCCCGAGCGTGCCGAGGCCCTCGGCGTGAAGGCGCTCGCATCGCCGGAGGCCGTGGCAGCTGCCGCCGACGTGGTCAGCGTGCACGTCGCCCTCAATGACGGCACGCGCGGACTCTGCGGGCCTGCGTTCTTCGGTGCCATGAAGCCGGGCGCCCTCTTCATCAACACCTCCCGCGGAGAGGTGGTCGACGAGGACGCGCTGATCGCAGCCATCGACAGCCACGGGCTGCGTGCCGGCCTGGACGTGTACGCCGACGAGCCCGCCGGTGGCAGCGGCGAGTACGGCGGGGCTGTCGGCAAGCTCACCGACGTGTACGGCACCCACCACATCGGCGCATCGACCGCGCAGGCGCAGGAAGCGATCGCCGCCGAGGCCGTCCGCGTGATCAGCGTGTTCGCCAGCACCGGTGAGGTGCCGAACGCCGTGAACATCGCAGCTGTCACGCCGGCCGTGTGCGCCCTCGTCGTGCGCCACCTCGACCGTCCCGGCGTCCTCGCCGCCTGCCTCGACGCGATCAGCGCCGCCGGCATCAACGTCCAGGAGATGTCCAACACGGTCTTCGAGGGTTCGGAGGCCGCCGTCGCACGGATCTCGCTCGAGCAGCAGCCCGACGCGGACCTGCTGGCAGCCATCCGTGCGCACGAGTCGGTCCTCGCCGCGAGCGTCGTCGAGGGCTGATCAGCCGGGGCTGATCAGACGAGGGTGCGGGCAAGGTCGCGCAGGTGGCGATCCAGCAGCGCCCTCGCACCGGAGGCCCACGCCACGTGCGCCCAGCGCTCGAGCGGAACCCACTCCGCCGCGGCCGTCGTGCCGCCGCTGTCGTTCACGATCGGGTCGGACGGGGCGGAGCACGCGGCCGCGTAGATGATCCGGACGGCGTGGAAGTCCTCCACCACCCGGGCGGGCGAGCGTCCGATCCAGTGGTCGGTCTGCACGTCGAGCAGGTGCGAGATGTCGGGTTCCTGGCCGGTCTCCTCCGCCACCTCGCGGATGAGCGCGTGGCTGGGGCTCTCGCCGGGATCGATGCCGCCGCCCGGCAGGCCCCACAGGCCGGGGACGGCGGTGAGGTCGGAGAACTGTGTGGCGAGCAGGCCGCGGGACGAGAGGACGATGCCGTACGCGGCGAGTCGCTGGCGCACCACCGGCGGCGCCTCGACGGCAAGGTCGAGGTCGGGATCCATCGAGCGGGTCTTGGGTGCGGTGAGCACGCTGTTGCGGCCGTGGCGACCCACCTGCACGGTCAGCGTGAGGTCGGGGGCGCCGCCGGTGGCGGAGAGCGGACGCACGATGCGGTAGCCCTTCTCCCAGGCCAGCCGGTGCGGGTCGGCGCCGTGGCCGAGCGTGCCGGTGAACACCGGCGACCCCCCGGGCATTTCCACGCCGATGATCCGCATCTGTCCATCATGTCCCGCAGGTAGCGCCTAACCAAGTTGGCTCCCCGCCAGGTAACCCAGTGGTAACCCGAGGCCCGCTCGGTATGCTGACCAGCCAGACGATGGAGGTGCACGACGTGCAGTACAGATCGGGCGCGAAGCTGGATTCCTCCCAGATGGGCTCCGGCGGGGGGCGGCGCGGCACCACCGTAGCCCTCGGCGGCGGGGCTGCCATCCTCGTCGCGATCGTCGCGATGCTGTTCGGGCTGAACCCCTCCGACCTGCTCGGCGGGACCACGGCAGGCACCCCGACGACGGCAGAGACCAACCGGTTCGCGCACTGCAAGACCGTCACCGACATCTCCAAGGACCGCGACTGCCGCTTCGTCGCCTACACCAACTCGATCCAGGCCTACTGGGCGAAGGCGTACTCGGGCTACCAGCAGACGCAGACGCAGGTGTTCGACGGCCAGATCGCCACCGGCTGCGGGACGGCGACGGCGGAGGTCGGGCCGTTCTACTGCCCGGCCGACAAGATCGTCTACCTCGAGGGCACCTTCTTCGACGAGATGCTGCAAGGGCCAGCTCGGCGCCAAGGGCGGGGACGCGGCGGAGGCCTACGTGATCGCCCACGAGTACGGCCACCACATCTCCGACCTCACCGGCACCCTCGCCAAGGCGCAGAGCTACCAGGGCACCGGCCCGAAGTCGGCGCAGGTGCGGCTGGAGCTGCAGGCCGACTGCTACGCCGGGGTGTGGCTGGCCAACGCGACCAAGGACCCGAACTCGCCGATCCAGACCATCACGGCGGACGACCTCGCCAACGCCGTTGACGCAGCCAAGGCCGTCGGCGACGACCGCATCCAGCTGCGCTCCACCGGCCAGGTCTCACCGGAGTCGTGGACCCACGGCTCGTCGGCGATGCGCAGGAAGTGGCTCGCCGTCGGGTTCAACTCCGGTGACGCGAACAAGTGCGACACCTTCGCTGCCACAGCCCCCTGACGATGCAACAGTGATCAAGTACCTCGGCTCGAAGCGCCGCCTCGTCGGCGAGCTGGGCAGGCTGTTCGCCGCTGCGGGAGCGCGGACCGGCCTCGACCTGTTCACCGGCACCACCCGGGTGGCGCAGGAGTTCAACCGGCAGGGCGGCTTCACCACCTGCGTCGACACCGCCGCCTACTCCGAGGTGCTCGCCCAGTGCTACGTGGTCACCGACGCTGCGGAGGTGGACGCCGAGGAGCTGGCCGAGGCGCTGGCCCGCCTGCAGGCGCTGCCGGGCCGGCGCGGCTACGTGACGGAGGTCTTCTGTGAGCAGGCCCGCTACTTCCACCCCGACAACGGCGTGCGCATCGACGCGATCCGCGACGGCATCGACGACCTCTACGGCGACCACCGGCTGCGTCCGGTCCTGCTGACGGCGCTGCTGGAGGCCGCCGACCGCGTCGACTCCACCGTCGGGCTCCAGATGGCCTACCTCAAGGAGTGGGCGCCGCGCGCGCTGCGTCCCCTGCGGCTGAAGGCGCCGGAACTCACCCCCGGCACCGGACGGGCGCTGCGCGGCGACGCAGCCACCATCGTGCCGACCCTCGAGCCGATGGACGTCGCCTACCTCGACCCGCCGTACAACCAGCACCGCTACTTCACGAACTACCACGTGTGGGAGACCCTCGTGCGCTGGGACGCCCCCGAGCACTACGGGGTGGCCTGCAAGCGGGTGGACGCCCGCGACGACGCCACCCGCAGCCCGTTCAACTCCAAGCGCACGATCGCTTCCGCGCTCGCAGGGGTGATCGAGGCCGTGCGGGCGGACACCGTCGTGGTGTCGTTCAACAACGAGGGCTTCGTCGGGCTGCCTGCCCTTGTCGAGATGTGCGAGGTGCGGGGCCACCCGGTCGAGGTGCTGGCCTTCGACACCCGGCGCTACATCGGCCAGCGCCTCGGGGTGTTCGGCCCCGACGGCCGCAAGGTCGGCGTCCCCGGGCCCGGAACGCAACATCGAGTACGTGCTGGTCAGCGCTCCCGAGCCGGTCGGTGAGGTCCTGGTCACGCGATGACGGCGCCGTTCAGGTCGGTGGTCACCGACTTGGAGCCGATGCGTGAAGTACATCCGCGGCACGCCGGTGTGGTCGCGATCCTCGATGACGACGCTCCACTTGGCGTCCTCCGGCACGTCGGTGGTGCCGCGGACGGCGTCCACGATCTTCCAGACAGCATCCGGGTGGATCCGCGCGGCAAGGAAGACCTGCAGGCTGGAGGTCTCGTTGCGGGTGTTGGTCGTGACGGGCACCTTCGCCGTGCGCGTGCGACGCACCGTCGTGCCCTCCTTGTCGCCGGGGTAGTCGGCCCAGGCGCCCTGGTCGGACTGCACCGTGACCGAGTAGACGGTGAGCTGGAGCCCGATCGCCTCCTTGATGCCGTTGGCGATGCCGCCGGGGGCGTCGAAGTTCAGCGGCTCGAGCAGCGAGCCGTCGGGGTTGAAGAAGACCGTGCGCGATTCCGGGCAGGGTCGAGACCGACATGACCACCTCACCGCCGGAGTAGTCGACGATGGTGAGGCTCTGGTGCTCCTCGGAGCCCGACATGCTGGCAGCCGCACGGAAGAGCCCGCCGACATTGGAGATGTTGAACCGGGACACGTCGAAGGTGGCCTGGTCGACGTAGGCGAGGTCGCTGGGCACCTCGGCCGACTTGCCGTCCCTGTGGGCCCAGGTGACCGGCTTGCCCTCAGCGGAGAGGACGCTCACCTGCACGCTGTCCTTGGCGATCTCGACCATCAGGGCCTGCTCGGCTGCCGGCGTCAGTGAGCAGCGAGGTCACCATGGACGCAGCGGCGCCGGGCTCCGTGAAGTCTGGATCGGCGGGCGTCGAGGCGGGGCTGCTCGCCGATTGTCGGCGCGCTGGTGGGCACCGGGACGCAGCCGGTCATCGCGACAGCGAGCACCCAGCCGATGATCGCTGCTGCGCGAGGACGGCTGGTCACCCGTCGAGGGTAGCGCGAGCAGGAGCAGACTGGACGCTGTGCTCGACCTCACCCTGCCCGCCGTTGACCTGGCGCCGTTGCTGGTCGGTGCCCTGCTCACCGACGGCGGCGTGACCGTACGGCTGACGGAGGTGGAGGCCTACGCCGGCGCGGACGACCCGGCTGCGCACGCGTTCATCGGTCCGCGGCCGCGCACGCTGCACCTGTTCGGCCCGCCGGGGACGCTGTACTGCTACCTGTCGCACGGCCTGCACACCTGCGGCAACGTGGTCTGCGGCGTCGAGGGCGGGGGATCGGCGGTGCTGCTGCGAGCCGGACGGGTGGTCGCCGGCATCGACATCGTGCGTGAACGCCGGCCAGGGGTCCCCGATGCTGCCCTCGCCCGTGGGCCGGGCAACTTCGGCCGCGCCCTCGGCTGGACGCTGGCCGACTCGGGGCGCCGCTTCGCCGCCGGCGACCTCGAGCTGGCAGCCCGGGACGGCCCACCGGGACGGTGGCCGCGGGGCCGCGCGTCGGGGTCAGCGTCGCCCACCGGCGTCCGTGGCGCTTCTGGGCCGACGGCGATCCCACCGTCTCCGCCTACCGCCCGAGCCCCCGGATCGTGCCCGGCCACCTCGACTGGTGACCGCACCCTTCTGGCATGTCGGGAAGGGGGAGCGTGCCTAGTCGTCCTTGTCTGCGGCCTGGTCGTCGGCCAGCTCGTCCACCACGGCGTGTTCGGCATCCCACTGCCCGGTGCGGTGGGCGGTGCGGGCGACGAGGTGCCCGGAGACGGGCGCCGTCATCACCTGCATCACGACGGCGAACGTGACAAGGGTGATCACCTTGGGGTCGCGCAGGGTGAGGGCAACGCCCAGTAGCACCAGCACCAGTCCGAAGACGGCGGGCTTGGTCGCAGCGTGCATCCGGCTGAGCGGATCGGGGAAGCGGACGAGTCCCACCGCGGCAGCAAGGGCGAAGAGGGCCCCTGCAGCGAGGCAGAGCGCGCCGAGGTAGTCCATCACCAGTTCAGCGGTCATCGTCGTCCTTCATGGCCTGGCGGCGATCGAAGAGCCGGCGGACGCCCTCGGAGGAGGAGATGAGCCGGGCGACCCCCACAGCCCCCGTGAAGCCGACCAGCGAAAGCCCGAGGACGATCGGCAGGCCCGTGGCATTGCCTGCGATGACCGAGTAGACCGCCACAGCAGCGATCGCGATCGCGACGATCACGTCGGAGGCGATGATCCGGTCGAGCGGGGTCGGGCCGGCCACGAGCCGCCACAGGGTGAGGATCGCCGCGATGCTGAGCATCACCGCCGCTGCGCCGAGGATGTAGATCATCGCCGCACCGCCTCGATCTCCGAGGTGCTGCCGATTGCCTCGACCAGGCGTCGCTCGAGGGTCAGGGCATGGGTGCGCTCGGCCTCGATGCTGGCGTCGTCGGGCAGGTCGAAGACGTGCAGGTACAACAGCCGGGGTCGCCGCACCACCTCGACGACAAGGGTGCCGGGGACGATCGAGATCAGTTGCGCCAACCCGACCTGGTACAGGTCGTTGTTGCTGCGCAGCTCCACCCGCACGACCCCCGGGCGCAGCTGCACCCGGGGCCGGAACGCCACAGCAGCGAGCTGGAAGGAAGCGACGGCGAGCTCCCGCAGCTGGGTGGCAAGGAGGACCAGTAACCGCCACGGGTGCACCCTGCCGTAGTACCGGATGGGGGCAAGCCAGAACACCACGGTCACCAGCCACCCGAGCAGGGCGCCGGAGAGGATGTTCAGCAGGGACGGATCGCCCCAGAGCAGGACCCAGATGGCGGCCAGCAGGATCACCGCCCGCCACTGGAAGCGGAACCGCAGTCGGTTGGTCGCGGTCATCTCGTGCCCTCCGGGAGTACTGCGGCGATGTAGCTGGGGTCGAAGAGGGCTGACGCCGAGCGCTCCACATAGCCGTACAGGTCGCCGGCGAAGAAGGTGAACGCCAACGCGAGGCCGATGAGTCCAAGGGTTGAGCCCACCATCAGCCTTGGCAGCAGCCGGCCGCGCTCGGGGGAGTCATAGCTGCCGGACGACTCGAGGACGGATTCCGGAGCGACCCCCCAGAACGCCCGGTTCCAGACCTTCGCCATGGCGTAGAGGGTGAGCAGCGAGGTGGCGACGCCGGCAACCACCAGCACCCAGGCGATCGGCGTCCCGTCCGCGACACCGGCCTGCAGCAGGCCGAGCTTGGCGATGAAGCCGGACAACGGCGGGATGCCGGCGAGGTTCATCGCCGGGACGAAGAAGAGCACGCCCAGCAGCGGGGAGAGCTTGGCGAGCCCTCCCAGCCGGTCGAGCGAGGTGGAGCCCCCGACCCGTTCCATGAGTCCCGCGACGAGGAACAGCGTTGCCTGGATGGTGATGTGGTGGGCCGCGTAGTAGATCGAGCCGGCGAGCGCAGCGGGCGTGGCAAGGGCGACGCCGAAGATCATGTAGCCGATGTGGCTGACCAGGGTGAAGGACAGCATTCGCTTGATCTCGGTCTGCGCGATCGCGCCGAGGATCCCGATCACCATCGTCGCAACGCCGGCCACCCCCAGCAGGAGGGTGAGCGGTTCGGCCTGGAACAGCAGCGTCTGGGTGCGGATGATCGCGTACACCCCGACCTTGGTGAGCAGGCCGGCGAACACGGCCGTCACCGGCGCCGGTGCCGTGGGGTAGGAGTGCGGCAGCCAGGCGGACAGCGGGAACACGGCGGCCTTGATGGCGAAGACGGCCAGCAGCATCACCTGCAGGACGCCGCGCACCTCGACCGGGAGGTCGCCGAGCCGCAGCGCCAGCTGGGCGAGGTTCACGGTTCCGGTCGCAGCGTAGATGCTCGCGATCGCACGAGGAACAGCGAGGACGACACCAGGTTCACCACGACGTAGACGCTGCCTGCGCGGATACGGTCCTCGGTGCCGCCCATCGTGAGCAGCACGTAGGAGGCGAAGAGCAGCAGCTCGAAGCTGACGAAGAGGTTGAAGAGGTCGCCGGCGAGGAAGGCGTTGGAGACCCCTGCGACCAGCAGCAGGAACGTGGGGTGGAAGATCGACACCGGCGTCTCGCGGCGCATCTCGTCCTCGTCCTGCCCGGTGGAGTAGACGAGGACGGCCAGCGAGACCAGCGCGGCGACGAGGAGCATCAGCGCAGCCAGCCGGTCGGCGACGAGGACGATCCCGAGCGGCTTCGGCCAGTCGCCGACCCACAGCACCAGCGGGGCCGTGTCGGTGAGCCACACGAGCAGACCCGCCACGGCGCAGACCGCCGCGACGGCGGTCACGGAGACAGCACGCTGGAAGGCGGGATGGCGACCGGCGACGAAGGTCACGGCCGCGCCGAGGAGGCACAGCAGGGTGGGGACGGCGAGCAGGTTGTTCATTCGCTCACCACGTCCTCGCCGGTGTCGGAGAAGCCCAGGTCCTCATAGGTCTCGGAGGTGAGGTCGGCCTCGGCGAGGGCTGCGATCCGGGCGTCCTCGATGTCGTCTGCCACCTCGTCGTTGCCGTTGATCTGGAAGCTCCGGTACGCCATGGTCATCACGAAGGCAGCGACGCTCAGGGTGATCACGATCGCGGTGAGCACCATCGCCTGCGGCGAGCGGGTCGCTCATCAGGGCCGCCGGCGTGAGGCCGATGATCGGGGCACCGCCGGCCGGTCCGGACGCGACGAGGAACAGCACGTTGACGCCGTTGCTGGCCAGCACCACCCCGACGAGGATCCGCGACAGCGACCGTTCGGTGATCAGGTACACCCCGCAGGCGATCAGGATGCCCGCCGACCAGCGCGAGGGTCAGGTTGGCCGGCATCAGGTCCACCTCCGTCCGGGCATGGCGTGGTGGGAGTCGGGCACCGGCGCCGGCGTCAGCTCGTCCTTGGCGTGGACGTCGATGCCGGTGCCGAGGCTGCGACCGAGGTCGAGCATCATGCCGAGCACGACGAGGTAGACGCCGATGTCGAAGAGGGTCGACGTGACCAGGTGGATGTCGCCGAGCAGCGTCCAGTTCCCCCAGGGTGTCGCGAGACTCTCCCAGCCGGGGATCCGGAGGTGGATGTCGTAGCTCTGGAAGATGAGGCCGCCGAAGGCGAGCGGGAAGACCGCCGTCAGCACGGAGAGGGCGAGCCCGCTGCCCAGCAGCGCTCCGGCCGGGACGGGCAGGGCCTCGTTCAGTTCCTGGCCACCGCCGGCGAGGTAGCGGATCAGGAGTGCCGTCCCGGCGACGAGGCCACCGGCGAAGCCGCCGCCGGGCAGGTTGTGGCCGGCGATCAGCAGGTAGAGCGAGACCAGGATCATCACCGGGAACAGGAGCCGGGTAACCACCTCGAAGATGAGCGAGCGCTGCGCCGCCGGCATCGAACGGCTGCCCTGCAGCCAGCCCCTGGTCGGACCTTCGGGCGGCACGGACGCGCGCTGCAGCGGTCCGGTGCGGCCGCGCAGGAAGATCAGGCTCGCCACCCCGGTGGCAGCGATGCTCAGCACGGCGATCTCACCGATGGTGTCCCAGGCACGGGTGTCCACCAGCACGACGTTGACGATGTTGTTCCCGTACCCGAAGGAGTAGGCGGTGTCCGGGTACGGCGCGGACACCGGGGTCGCCGTCCGCGAACCCAGCATCAGCAGCGCGACGAGGCTGAACGCCAGCCCGGTGCCGGCAGCGATCACGATCCGCCACCAGCGTCCAGAGGTGTGCGGCCGCTCGGTGAAGAACTTGGGCAGCTTGCGCAGCACGAGCAGGAAGACCAGCAGCGACACCGTCTCCACCAGCACCTGGGTGAGGGCGAGGTCGGGGGCGCCGTGCAGGAGGAAGAGCATGCCGGTGCCGTAGCCGGTGACGCCCAGCAGCAGCACGGCACGGAGCCGTCCGCGCGACGTCGCGACAAGGACGGCTGCGACGGCTGTGAGCAGGGCAACGGCCACCTGGCCAGGGTTGTCGGCCAGCCGCACAGCCGGCCAGGCCCGGACGCCGGAGAGGGTGATGAAGATCGAGGCGGTCACGACCACGAGGATCGTGCCGACGTACTGGGCCAGCGAGCCGCGCTGGGTCCGCGCGGTGACCTCCACGGCCAACCGGTCGACGCCCAGCATGGTGGCCCGGTAGAAGTCCACGGCGCCCGGCACCTTCGGGAAGGTCTGCTGGATCGCCGCGATCTGCTCCCGCTGCCAGAACAGGACCGCACCACCGGCGATCGCGATCGCAGAAGCCAGCAGCGGAAGGCCGAGGGCCGGGACGAGCTTCAGCCCGTGGCTCTCCGCGCCCACCCCGAGGGTCTCTGCATAGGGTGCGATGGCTGTGGCGAGCGGGTCGCCGAGGAAACCGGCGGCAAGGCAGGCGAGGCCGAGCAGGGCTGGGGCGACGACGAACCCGGCGGCCGGACGGTGCCCGACGACGGCTTCCGGGACGCCTGCCTTGGTGCCGAACGCTCCCCACCAGAACCGCAGGGAGTAGGCGACGGTGATGGCCGAGCCGAGGATGACCACGACCAACAACGCCCAGGCAGGGACGGGAGCGATGCCGGTGCCATCCCCGGTCAGGGCCAGGTTGGCGACGCCCTCGAGCCCTGCCTCCTTCGCGATGAACCCGAGCGTGGGTGGGATGCCGGCCATGGACGCAGCAGCGATGGCGGCGATCGTCGCTGTCACCGGGAGCCGGTGGCGCAGGCCACTGAGTTCGCTGAGCTTGCGGGTGCCGGTGGAGTGGTCGACGACGCCGACGACGAGGAAGAGGGTCGACTTGAACAGGGCGTGGGCGATCACCATGGCGAGGCCCCCCAGCGCCGCAGCCCTTGTGCCGGTGCCGAGCAGCAGGATCAGCAACCCGAGCTGGCTCACCGTCCCGTAGGCCAGCAGCAGCTTGAGGTCGTCCTGGCGGAGCGCGCGCCACCCACCGAGGAACAGGGTCAGCGCGCCGAGCACCCAGACCGCCGGACGCCAGCCGGGCGTTCCTGCGAGGGCAGGGGCGAGCACGGCGACCAGGTAGACGCCGGCCTTCACCATCGCTGCCGCGTGCAGGTACGCAGAGATGGGGGTCGGCGCAGCCATCGCGCCCGGCAGCCAGAAGTGGAAGGGCACAAGGGCGGACTTGCTCAGCGCCCCCGCGAGCACGAGGAGCGCCGCGAGGGTCACCGTCGGGCCGGACGGCGGGGAGGCGAGGATCGCTGCGAGGCTGAAGGTGCCGGCGGCCTGACCCAGCACGAGGAAGCCCACCAGCATGGCCAGCCCGCCGGTCGTCGTGACGATCAACGCTGTGAGGGCCGCCGACCGGTTCGCCCTGCGGGTGGGGTCGTGACCGATCAGCAGGTAGGAGAGGACCGTGGTGGCCTCCCAGAAGACATAGATGGTGATGAGGTCGTCAGCGGTGACCAGGCCGATCATGGCTGCACAGAACGCCGTCAGCAGGGCCACCACCCGGGTCTGGGGCGGCTCGGCCTCGAAGTACCAGCGGCAGTAGAGCAGGACGAGGGCGCCGATGCCGGTGACGATCAGCGCGAGCGTCCACTGGACGATGCCGACGGTGAAGCCGAGGACGACCCCGAGAGCGGGGATCCAGGGCACCGACTCGGTGAGCGGCTGCCCGGCAAGGATCGGCCCGCCGATGCTGACGAGCCACGCGAACGCTGCCGCCGGCGCCAACGCCGCCAGCAGGAACGCACGGTGCCCGACGAAGCGGGTGAGCAGCGGGGCGACGAGGGCCAGGACGAGGTGGGCTGAGATCAGGAACATGAGCATGACGGCCACCTCCACCCGGGTCGTGTTCGTCAGACCTTACCGGGCGCACTGGAAGCCTCTCCCGGGCGACCGGTCACGCAGGGCGCCTGACAGGCCGCAGCATCGGTGGTTTCAGGCCGGAAAGGCCCGGGGGAAAGGCGAAGGCCGGACCAAGTATGAGTTGGTCCGGCCTTCAGGTTCGTCCGGGTCGAACGACTCCCGAACCCGGCAGCCCAGCTGGCCCCACCCCCCGTCCGGGGGCTCCTGCGGATTGCTCCGCCGGCTGAGGACCTCGATTGCTGTCCGGCCGCTGATCCGGTCTTCCGTTCCCTTTCGGGGCCGGCTCCGTCATCGGCGTAGGACAGTTCTACGCCCGGGCGCAGTTGTGCGCAAGTGGTTTTCCGAAGATTTTCCGACGACTTTCCCAGGCCCTGTCACAGGCGTTCACATCCGTCCCAACTGCACCGCCAGAGGTGGTTCGGGGATGTGAAAAGCCGGACCAACTCATACCTGGTCCGGCCTGCGACCAGTCTGTCGGGTCAACTCCCGAACCCCGGGGAGCGACACGCGGAGCGGCAGCAGAAGGTCGTCGTCGCGGCTTTCTGAACCCCCTTCCACGGGGGCTGATCGCGAGTAGTGTGTCGGTATCCGGCCCCTCCCGGGGGCCGTTCGAACCACTGAGTGGAACGAGGTCTACATGATCGAACAGAGCCAGGGCGACACTCTCGTGAACCCTGTGGACACCACCGTCACTGTCAGCCGGTCGGTGTCCCAACCTGTCAAGGAAATCTGGAAACTGCTGGTGACCCGCGAGGGTGCCGAGGCCCTGCTCGGGGCCGGTGGCGAACTCGGTGACAAGGGCGACAGCTGGCACGCTGCGGACGGCACCTTCGGTGTCATCCGCTCCTATCACCCGCTGGAGCAGATCCGCTTCAGCTGGCACGCCGCAGAGGAGGCCCCGAAGACCATCGTCGAGGTCGACCTTTCCGCGGCGGAGGATGGCACGAAGGTGGAGATCCGCCACGAGCACATCCCCTCGTACTTCGACACCAGCGCCATCACCCACAAGTGGGAGCAGGCTCTGGAGAAACTGGCCGCAGCCGCAGGCTAGGCCCCTGGCAGCGGGTTCCGGTTCGCAGCGTGGCGGGCCGGAACCCAGTCCAGACGTCCGATGCCGGTAGCGCCGGCCATGGGCAGCAGCGGTTCCGCTCAGCCCACCGTCGCGTACCGCGTCGCTGCCCTCGCCCGCGCCTTCGCTGCCTCTTCCTCGCGGTTCTTCGGCGGGGCAGAGCTGGTCAGGTGGTCGAGCAGGTGCTCGGTGGCGTGCGCGATCGCTGCCACCGCCTCATCGAAGGCCTCCTGGTTGGCCCGGGAGGGATGCGTTGTGCCGGCGACCTTGCGGACGTACTGCAGGGCAGCGGCGTTCACTTCGTCGTTGGTGGCCGGCGGTTCGAAGTTGTGCAGGGTGTGGATGTT
Source organism: uncultured Actinomycetota bacterium (assembly GCA_963773595.1). Classification (GTDB taxonomy): domain Bacteria; phylum Actinomycetota; class Actinomycetes; order Propionibacteriales; family Propionibacteriaceae; genus Propionicimonas. The sequence continues at coordinate 208,999 of CAVZBQ010000003.1, read as the reverse complement.
TCGACACATGCGGGCGAGGCTAACCCGAACGCGCCCCGCGGCCAACCATCACAGGGTCGGTTGTTCTTCCACCCTCACTCGCCGGGCGGCGGGTTGGTCGAGGAGCGGTGGATGATCGTGCAGGGCTCGAAGGTGCGCGCAGGGAGCTGCCCGATGGTGCCGGCGAGCGTGTGCTGGGCCGCGATCCGTCCCATCTCGTAGAAGGGGATGCGGACGGTGGTCAGCGCGGGTGTGAGGTCGGCGGCGATCGGCTCGTCGTCGTAGCCGACGACCGACACGTCGTCAGGGATCCGCACGCCCATCCGGGCGAGGGCGAGGTAGGCGCCGGTGGCCATCTGGTCGTTGCCGAGGAGTAGCGCCGTCGGCGGCTTCTTGCCGCGCATCACCCGCAGGGTCAGCTCGTAGCCGGAGTCGATGCGGTAGTTGCCGAGGTAGATCGGGTGCCGGCTTGGGTCGTGGCCGGCGGCCTCCAGTCCCTCGCGGTAGCCCTGGATGCGCATCTTGGTCGCCCAGGCTCCCTCGCGTCCGGCGATGAAGGCGATCCTCTGGTGGCCCATCGCCAGCACGTGCTCGATGGCGGCGCGGCCGCCGGCGAGCTCGTCGGGAAGGATCGAGGGCAGGCGCCCGTCCGGGGTGAAGGCGTTGACCAGCAGGATCGGCACCTTGCTGCCGCCGACGTCGGGGAAGTCGACCTGCCGGGTGCCCATGGCTGCGAAGATCAGGGCGTCCACCTGGCGGTCGAGCAGGTCGTGAATCGCCATGCGCAGCCGGGTGGGGTTGCGGGTGGTGTTCACCATCAGCAGCAGGGAGCGCTCCTCCCACGCGAGGTCGTGGATGCCGGCGATCATCGGCCCCGAGAACGGCTCGATGGCGATCTCGTCCGTGAGGAACCCGATGGTGCTGGTCTTGCCGAGCCGCAGGCTCTGCGCCGCGCGGTTCGGCCGGTAGTCGAGATCGGCGACGGTGGCGAGGACGCGCTCGCGGGTCGCCTTGCTGATCTTCCCGTCACGGCCGTTCAGGATCAGCGAGACCGTTGTCGGGGACACACCGGCAGCCCGGCTCACATCGGCCATCGTTGGCCGGGCCGTGTCCTGCTCGGGATGCTTCATGGTTCTTTCTGGTGGCGTCGCGGCCAGTTAACCGGCACAGGTGAGAACCGGTCAAGGTCGCGGCGCCACTGCTGCCTCAGCCGGCAGCGCGGCAGGTCACGCCGGTGGCGTGGATCGGGCAGTACCCGTTCGGGTTCTTGTCGAGGTACTGCTGGTGGTAGCGCTCGGCGTAGTAGAACGGGCCGGCCGGCAGCACCTCGGTGGTGATCGCTCCGAAACCGGCCGCGGAGAGCTCCGGCTGGTAGTCGGCGATCGCCCTGTGCGCTGCCGCGTCCTGCTCGGCGTCGGTGACGTAGAGCGCAGAGCGGTACTGGGTGCCCTTGTCATTGCCCTGGCGCATGCCCTGGGTGGGGTTGTGGTTCTCCAGGAACACCTTCAGCAGGGTGCCGTAGGACACCTTCTTCGGGTCGTACACGACCATGACGGTCTCTGCGTGCCCGGTGCGACCGGAGCACACCTCCTCATAGGTCGGGTTGGGCGTGTAGCCACCCTGGTAGCCGACCGCCGTGGTGATGACGCCGTCGACCTGCCAGAACAGCTTCTCCGCACCCCAGAAACACCCGAGTGCGAAGTAGGCGACCTCGGCGCCCTCAGGCACCTGGTCGATGCGGGTGCCGAGCACCTCGTGGAAGGCGGGCCCCATGAGCAGGCCGCGCTCCCTTCCGGGCAGGGCGACCTCGGGGCTGATCATCTGTGACTTGGTTCCGAACACGTTCGTGGAAACGCTGCCGGGGTCCCCGGCATTCCAGCTCACGCGAGTCGCCAGTCGACGGGGGTGCCGCCCTGAGCCTCGAGCGCTGCGTTGGCCCTGCTGAACGGCCGTGACCCGAAGAAGCCCGCGTAGGCAGACAACGGGGACGGGTGCGCGGAGGCGATCTGGGCGACGCCGGCCAGCCGCGGGGCCAGCGACTGCGCGTCGCGTCCCCACAGGATGGCCACCAGCGGACCGCCGCGGGCGACGAGCGCCTCGATGGCGCACTCCGTGACCTCCTCCCAGCCCTTGCCGCGGTGCGAGCCCGGCAGCTCCCGGACGCACGGTGAGCACCCGGTTCAGCAGCAGCACCCCCTGGGTGAACCACGGCGTCAGGTCACCGGAGGCCGCGGGCTCGATGCCGAGGTCGGACTGGAGTTCTGTGTAGATGTTCCGCAGGCTGCCGGGCAGCGGTCGCACGTCGGGTGCGACGGAGAACGACAGCCCGACGGCGTGGCCGGGGGTGGGGTAGGGGTCCTGGCCGACGACCAGCACCTTCACGTCGGCCATCGGCCGGGTGAAGGCCCGCAGCACGTTCGGCCCTGCGGGAAGGTAGTCGCGGCCGGCGGCCAGCTCCGCCCGAAGGAAGTCGCCCATCCGTGCGATCACAGGCTCGACGGGGGCAAGGGCTGCTGCCCAGTCTGCTGCGACCTGCTCGGACAGTGGCTTCCTCACCCGCGCCACCCTAGTAGCCGTCCGGCCACCCCGCGTCCCCTGCCCTTCGCTCCCGAAACGAGCCGTTGCTCCCGGAATTCCGGGAGCGACGGCGCACATCGGGAGCGGGGAGGGTTGCCGGGGGCGAGGAGGGGGTGGGTCGGGGTTCCGCCCGAGGTCTCGGCGGTATGGCGCTGGCTACAGTGAAGCGTGCTCACTCCCCGCTCGCGCCGTGCCGACCAGACCGCCCAGGGATCCCGCGTTCCGCAGGGACTGGTGACCGCCTCCGACTGGGCCTGGCGCGTGCTGGTCATCGCCGGCTTCGTCGCGCTGCTCTGGCTGGGGCTGCAGTACTTCTCCGGCGTCGCCGTCCCGCTCGCCGTCGCCGTGCTGCTGACGGCGCTGCTCAGCCCGCTCAACGGGCTGCTCCGGCGCTGGAACTGGCCGCCGGCGCTCGCGGCCGCCGGGTGCCTGCTCGTCATGGCGCTCGTCGTCGGCGGCGTCTTCCTCCTCGTCGGTGCCCAGATCGCGAAGGAGTGGCCCGAGCTGTGGACCAAGTCGCTGGAGGCGTTCAAGACCCTCTCCAGCTGGCTCGCCAGCGGCCCGCTGCACATCGACCAGGCCCAGCTCGACGGCTACCTCGCCCAGATCACCGACTGGGTGAACAACTCGCGTGCCGACCTTGCTGCTGCTGCCGGCCGCGCCGGCGTCGGCGTCGGCCACTTCCTCGCCGGCCTCGCCATCGCCCTGATCGCAGCCTTCTTCTTCCTCGCCTCCGGGCGCCACATCTGGGCTGCGACCACCAAGCTCGTGCCGAGCCACTACGAGGAAGCGACCGCGCGGGCGTCCGAGCGCGGGTGGGCGTCGCTGGTCGCCTACATGCGCGCCCAGGTGCTGGTTGCCCTGGTCGACGCCGTCGGCATCCTGATCGGCGCGCTCGCCCTGCAACTCCCGATCCCGCTGGCACTGTTCGCGCTGACCTTCGTGACGGCCTTCGTCCCCGTCGTCGGTGCCGTCCTCGCCGGGACGGTGGCGTGCGCGCTCGCGCTCGTCACGCACGGCCCGGTGAGTGCCCTGATCATGCTGGGCATCACGGTCGCTGTGATGGAGACCGAGGGCCACTTCCTGCAACCGATCCTGCTCGGACGGGCCGTTTCGCTGCACCCGCTGGCCGTCCTGATCGGTCTCGCCGTCGGCGCGACACTCGCCGGCATCGTCGGTGCACTGCTGGTGATCCCCGTCCTTGCCTTCGGCGTGGCCTTCATCCGGGGGCTCGATCCGGCGCGCTTCGATGGCGAACTGCAGCCAGAACTTAGAGAATAGAAAGTCGGGCTTTCCTTTATGGAAAGTGGCGCCTAAGCTAGGGGCATGAGCACTCCTGATCTGGGTCCGATCCTTGAGGACCTGGCCGCCGGCCGTATCGACGCCTCCGAGGCCGCGCGCCGCATCGACGAACTGAAGGCCGCTGCACCGGAGCCGAAGCCGGCGGAACCGACCAACGAAGAACTGAAGGACGAACCCGAGGACGAGGAAGCCGGCCGTCGCCAGTTCCCGCCGTACGCCCGTGAGGTGTTCGGCCAGCCCGGGCCCGAGTCGTCCTCGCCCGGCACCGGACGCCGCCGCCCGACCGGCAGCAAGGGTGTCGACCGCATCTCCGTGCACGCCGTCGGACGCCGCGTCCGCATCGTCGGCGACCCGACGGTCGCCACCGCCTCAGCAGAGGGCCCGCACGTGCTGCGCCGCAACGGTTCCGTCCTCGAGGTCACCAGCGACGGCGAGCTCGGCCCCAGCCTCGACGGCTTCAGCATCCTGCGTCCGCCCCGCAGCTTCGACGACCTGCGCGCGATGGGCCTCGGCAAGGAGCTGTTCCTGCGCATCAACCCGGCCATCATCGTCGACGTCGAGGTGACCGCCGGCCACCTCACCTGCACCGACCTGCCCTACCTGGGCAAGGTGCGCGTCACCGCCGGCGGCGCAGAGCTGTCCGGCGTCGCAGAAGCCAACGACGTGCTGGTGCAGGCGGGTTCCGCCACCCTGAAGGGCACCATCACCACCGGACGCTCGCGCGTGCGGGTGGAGTCGGGCCAGCTGACCATCGACCTGGCCGATGACTCCAACGTCACCGTCCACGGCGACGCGCAGCTGGGCAAGGTGAGCTGGAGCGGTGCGCACACCGGCCAGGTGGACGAGGTCGTGCTCGGCAACGGCTCGGCACGCCTCGACGTCGGCGTGGTGATGGGCTGGGCGAACATCCAGGCCGGCAACTGCCCATGCGGACCAGCGGTGACCACCGAACCGAAGTACCGGGCGCCCTCGGACTGCCCGGTCTGCGGCGGTGACCTGATCACCACCCGGCTCGGCTGCCGCAACTGCGGCTCCGAGCTGGCCGGCGAGTTCGGTCACTGCGACTTCTGCGCCCTTGAGGCGAGGGACGTCGAACTGCTGCGGGTCTTCCTCGCGTCCCGGGGGAACCTGCGCGAGGTGGAGAAGCACCTCGGTGTCTCCTACCCGACGGCACGGGCCCGCTTCACGGCACTGCTCATGAAGCTGGGGCTGGCCGGCGAGGCCGAGCCGATCACGGCCATGACCCGCGAGCAGGTGCTCAGCGAGGTGGCCTCCGGCGCGCTGTCGCCGGCGGAGGCCGCGGAAGTGCTCGCGCAGCTCGCCTGAACAACGAACAGCGGGGACGGTTCCCCGGTTCAGCTGAACCGGAGGAACCGTCCCCGCTGTTCGGACGGACTGTCAGGCGCTGAAGGCCTTGACCTTCGCGACGGTGACCTTGATCGTGCCGCCGTTGGGCGCCCGGTAGGACGACGGTGTCGCCGACCTTGTGCCCGAGGATCGCTGCGCCCATCGGGGACTGCGGCGAGAACACCTCGATCTCGACCGACTCGTCGACGTCGATCAGCTCGCGCGAGCCGAGCAGGAACGTGTCGGTGTCCTTCTTGTCGCCGTCGTAGTAGACGGTCACCTCTGCGCCGGGAGTCACTGCCTCCGCGCCGACCGGGGCCTCGCCCACCTGGACGTTCTCGAGCATCGCTGCCAGCTGGCGGATCCTCGCCTCCTGGTGGCCCTGCTCCTCGCGGGCGGCGTGGTAGCCGCCGTTCTCGCTGAGGTCACCCTCCTCGCGGGCCTGGGCGATCTTTGCCGTCACCTTCGTCCTGCCCTCCGACTTGAGGTACTCAAGTTCGGCGGTGAGGCGGTCGAACGCCTCCTGGGTCAGCCAGGTGATGGGTAAGTCGGTCATGGTTGCAGGTTATCCGACTTCCATCAGCCCGCCGTACGGCAGGACTCCACCGCAGCAGTGGTCGCCCGCTTGAAGGTGCGTAATTCCAACCGGATAGTCGTGAGGCCCGTGCCTCCCGGTTCGACCCGCACCCGGGTCTCGCCGACCCGGTCGTAGGTCACGGCCTGCGCGAAGACCAGGCACTCCGCCGCGACTGAGGGGTCGGGCCGGTCGACGGTGACGGTGACACCGATGGCGGTGTCGGAGCGCACCTCGAAGGCGTCCACGCGGGCAGTGATCGTTCCGGTCGCGCCGTAGGTGCCGGCCCAGTACAGCCACAACCGCGCCGGCAGCGGCAAGGACGAGGGCCACCGGGATCCACCAGCGCCCGGTGCGCTGCTGCGGGTACCTGCGGGCGAGGCGGGCTGCGGCGTCGTCGGTCACGGCGTCCATTCTCCACCGCCGGGATTGGACGGACGGCCACGGGTGTCCAGAATGGGGGGCATGAAGCTTCTCCACGTCCACGCCCATCCCGACGACGAGTCGAGCAAGGGCGCGGCGACCACCGCGTACTACGTGGCCCAGGGCGTCGAGGTGATGGTGGCGACCTGCACCGGTGGCGAGCGGGGCTCGATCCTGAACCCGAAGATGGAGAGCCCGGAGAACGAGGCGAACCTCGCCTGAGTTGCGCCGCGCGGAGATGGAGAAGGCTGCCGCGATCCTCGGCATCCGGCAGGTGTGGCTCGGCTACATCGATTCGGGGATGCCGGAGGGTGAGGAAGAACTGCCGCCGGAGGCCTTCGCGCTGCTCGACCCCGAGGTGGCTGCCGGGCCCTTGGTGAAGGTGATCCGCGAGTTCCGTCCGCAGGTGCTGACGACGTACGACGAGAACGGCGGCTACCCGCACCCCGACCACATCATGTGCCACAAGATCTCGATGGCGGCGGTCACCGCCGCCGCCGACCCGCAGGCCTGGCCGGAGCACGGTGAGCCGTGGCGGGTGGCGAAGGTCTACTACGACCGCTCGCTGCACCGGGGACGGTTCGCAGCACTCGACGCCGCCATGCATCAGGCCGGTCTGGGCAACCCGTACACCGAGTGGCTGCAGCACATGGGCTCCGACGAGACCGAGACCCGGCTGACGACGTTCATCCCCTGCGCGGACTTCTTCGAGGTGCGGAACGCCGCACTGCTCGCGCACGCCACCCAGATCGACCCGGACGGCCAGTGGTTCGCCGTGCCGCTGGAGATCCAGAAGGCTGGCTGGCCGACGGAGGACTTCGAGCTGGTGCGCTCGACGGTGCCGGTGACGATTCCCGAGTCGGACCTGTTCGCGGGGCTGCGGGACGCGAGCGGGACTAGCCTTGGCCCATGGTGCTACTCGATCTAGGTCCGGGGCCGGCAACGCCGCCCTGGCTGCCGCTGCTGATGGTGGTCGTCCTGCTGGCCCTGATCGGCTTCCTGTACTGGAGCATGCGCCGCAACCTCAACCGCATCGACTTCGAGGAGAAGCCGACGGGTGCCCCGGCAGCGACGACGCCGGACTCACCGGCATCGCCGCTGGAATAGGGCCTGCGTGCCCTGACCTATGCTGCCGGGTGTGAATCGCCTAGCTGAGGCCACGTCCCCGTACCTGCGGATGCACGCCGACAACCCGATCGACTGGCGCGAATGGGGCCCTGACGCGCTCGCAGAGGCGCGGGCCACCGACCGGCCGATCCTGCTGTCCGTCGGCTACGCCGCCTGCCACTGGTGCCATGTGATGGCGCACGAGTCGTTCTCCGACCCGGACGTCGCCGCGCTGGTGAACCCCAACTTCGTCGCCATCAAGGTCGACCGCGAGGAGCGTCCCGACCTCGATGCGGTGTTCATGAAGGCCACCCAGGCACTCACCGGCTCCGGCGGCTGGCCGATGACCGTCTTCCTCACCCCCGAGGGCCTGCCGTTCTTCGCCGGCACCTACTACCCGCCGGTGCGCACCGGCGGCATGCCGTCCTTCGCAGAGGTCGTCACGGCGATCGACACCGCGTGGCGGCAGCGCCGCGACGAGGCGGACGCGAGCGCATCGGCCATCGCCGCCCACCTGGCGGACGCGTTCGAGCCCGCCCCCGCCACGACGCCGAAGGTCGACGTCTGGGGCACCCTCGACCGGCTCAGCAGCGAGTTCGACCCGATCCACGGTGGTTTCGGCACCGCGCCGAAGTTCCCCGCGCCGCTGCTGGTGGACGCCCTGCTGGTGAAGGGGGAGCCCGGCTCGCTCGACGTCGCCCAGCGCACGCTCGACGCGATGGCGCGCGGCGGCATCCACGACCAGATCGGCGGCGGCTTCGCCCGCTACAGCGTCGACGCCGGCTGGGTGGTGCCGCACTTCGAGAAGATGCTCTACGACAACGCGCTGCTGCTCGGCAGCTATGTCCGCGGCTGGCGGCGCGTCCCCGACCACGACCCGCTGCTGCGCGCCCAGTGCGAGCGGGTCGTGCGCGGCATCGTCGGCTGGCTGGAGCGGGAGTTGCTGCTGCCGTCGGGCGGGTTCGCTTCCAGCCTCGACGCCGACAGCCTCGACAGCCGCGGCATGCAGCACGAGGGCATCTACTACTGCTGGACGCCGGAACTGCTCACCGACGCCCTCGGCGAGACCGACGGCGCCTGGGCCGCGGAGGTCTTCCACGTCACCACCAACGGCACATTCGAGCACGGCCTCTCGACCCTGCAGCTGCGGGGCAACCCGGACGCGGCCCGGCTGGCAGCAGTGTCGGCGAAGCTGCTCGCCGAACGGCAGCTGCGCTTCGCGCCGGCAAGGGACGACAAGGTCGTCGCGGCCTGGAACGGCTGGGCCATCGACTCGCTGGTCTGGGCATCGGCGGTGTTCGACGAACCCGGCTGGCTGAAGCTGGCAGAGGGTGCTGCCGACTGCCTGTGGCGCGACCACTGGGACGGACGGCTGCGCCGCAGCTCGCTCGCCGGCGAGGCTTCCACCGTTGCCGGGTTCGCCGAGGACTACGGCGCCGTCGCACTGGGCTTCGCGCGGCTGGCCGGCGCCCTGGGTGACGCAGAATGGCTGCGCAGGGCCCAGGAACTGCTGGCGCAGGCGCTCGAGCTGTTCGGTGCAGCCGACGGCGGCTTCCACGATGCCGCGGCCGACGCGGAGCAGCTGTTCGCTCGTGCCCGCGACGTCAGCGACAACCCGACGCCCTCGGGCACGAGTGCGCTGATCGCCGCGCTGCGGCTGGTCGGCCTGCTCGCTGACGACGCAGCCCTCATCGAACGGGCCGACCTGGCAGCAGGCACGATCCGCGGGATGCTCGAGCAGGCGCCCCGGTTCGCCGGTTCGGCGCTGCTCGACGCGCTGGTGGCCGATGAGGCCCGCACCGGGCTGCGTCCGGCCGTTGCCGTCGTGATCGGCGACCCGCTCGGCCAGGACGCCCGCGCGACCTGGCGGATGGCCCCGATCGGCACGGCCGTGCTCACCGGTCCTGCCGGGACGCCGGGCTTCGCACACCACTTCGACGACCGCACCGAGCCCGGTGTCTACGTCTGCCGGGGCACCACGTGCTTCCCGCCGACCTCCGACCTCGTCGAGCTCCGCACGGCCCTGTGGAGCCGCGTCAACTGACCCCGCCTCCCGGCCAGCCTTCCCGACCACCCTCGACGCAACGTCGGCAAGAGGCGGCGAGGGAGCTGGCGAGGGTGGTGGCGTCAGTCGGCGTCCGGGAGCTTCGTGACGTGGAAGTTGAGGAACGAGCGGCTGGCCGTCGGGCCGCGCTGGCCCAGGTAGCGCGACTGGTGGGTGGGGGAGCCGTAGGGCTGCTCCGCCGGTGAGGACAGCCGGAAGAAGCAGAGCTGCCCGACCTTCATGCCGGGCCAGAGCTTGATCGGCAGGGTCGCGACGTTGGAGAGCTCCAGCGTCACGTGTCCGGAGAAGCCGGGGTCGATGAAGCCGGCCGTCGAGTGGGTCAGGAGCCCCAGCCGGCCCAGCGAGGACTTGCCCTCGAGGCGGGCGGCGATGTCGTCGGGCAGGGTGACCAGTTCGTACGTGCTGGCGAGGACGAACTCACCGGGGTGCAGCACGAACGGCTCGTCCGGCGGCACCTCGATGAGGCGGGTGAGGTCGGGCTGCTCCTCCGCGGGGTCGATCACCGCGTACTTGTGGTTGTCGAAGAGCCGGAAGAGGCGGTCGATCCGCACGTCGATGCTCGACGGTTGCACCATCGCGTCGTCGTAGGGCTCGAGGACCACCCGTCCGGCGGCGATCTCTGCACGGATATCTCGATCGGACAGCAGCATGCCGCAGACGATACTCAGCCGAAGATGGCGACCGCGATGGCTGCGAAGTGGCAGATGGCCGCAGCGAGGGTGCAGGCGTGGAAGATCTCGTGGAAACCGAACCACGCAGGCGAAGGGTTGGGCCACTTGCGCCCGTAGATGACGGCGCCGACGGTGTAGAACACGCCCGCCGAGGGCGATCAGGCCGACGACGAGCGGGCTCTGCGCCCAGAACGCCGGCAGCCAGGCGACGCCGGCCCACCCCATGCCGAGGTAGCAGGCCACGTCGAGCCAGCGCGGCGCCGTGTGCCAGAACACGCGCACGACCAGCCCGATCACGCCGACCGACCAGATCAGGATGAGCAGCTTGACGGCCTCGTCGGGCGGCAGGAGCGCGAGCGCGAGCGGGGTGTAGGTGGCTGCGATGAAGATGAAGATGTTCGCGTGGTCCCAGCGACGCAGGGCGGCCTTGGTCGCCGGCTCCCAGTTGCCGAGGTGGTACGCGGCGCTGGTGCCGAACAGCAGCAGCGCGCCGGCCAGCCACACGGCCACACCGATCTTGCCCGTCAGGCTGGGGGCCAGGATCACCAGAATCACGCCACCGACAACCACGAGGGGGGTCATCCCCAGGTGGAGCCAGCCTCGTAGACGCGGCTTGTCCGGGGTCACCGACACGGCCAACGCTTCGACCATCCTGACCCTCCAACCTACGGTTCAGTAAGTTACGTTAGCGTAGGTTCTGGCGGCGTTCAAGAACCGTGACCACCTGATGGACGATCTGATCACGGAATGGCCTGCGGTGTTGGTGCCGCCCGGGCCTCGCCAGCGGCGATAAGGTGCTCTCATGAAGCTGCGGGTTCGCGAGAGGTTGCGAATTCGCGAGAGGCTGAACAAGCTGCAACCGCTCGGGTTCCTGTACTCCGCCTACGAGACCCAGGTGCTGGCACAACTCGACCGCACGGCGCTGCCGCGCCACGTCGCCGTCCTTGCGGACGGGAACCGCCGCTGGGCTCGCACCAACGCTCCCGACAGCCCTCTGGTCGTCGGTTATCAGGCCGGTGCGGACAAGCTGCGCGAGTTCGTCGACTGGTGCTCCGACCTCGGCATCGGCGTGGTCACGCTGTGGGTGCTCTCCACCGACAACCTGACCCGTTCCGGCTCGGACGAGGTCGCCCCACTGCTGCGGGTGATCGAGAACCTGGTCACCGACCTCGCCGCCAGCTACCGCGTCCAGGTGGTGGGCGACCTCGCCATGCTGCCCGACGACATGGCCGACCGGCTGCGCGCGGCAGAGCTGAAGAAGGAGGGCGGCATCCACGTCAATGTCGCCGTCGCGTACGGCGGGCGCCGCGAGCTGCGGGACGCTTTCCGCTCGCTCCTCGCCAGCGAGGCAGAGAAGGGCACGTCCCTCCATGAGCTGGCGGAGACGCTCGAGATCGACCACATCTCCGAGCACCTCTACACCGCCGGCCAGCCCGACCCCGACCTGATCATCCGTACCTCGGGCGAGCAGCGCATGTCCGGCTTCCTGATCTGGCAGTCGGCGCACAGCGAGTTCTACTTCTGCGAGGCCCTGTGGCCCGACTTCCGCAAGGTCGACTTCATCCGCGCGCTGCGCTCCTACGCCCAGCGCGAGCGCCGCTACGGCCGCTGACGCTTCCCTCGGTCCGTGGACCGAGTTTGGAACCGTCCCCAATTCGGTCCACTCCGGGCCACTCAGGCGAGCAGGAGCTCGCTGAGCGCTGACTGCAGGGCCGGCTCGAGCTCCATCACCTGCAGCGCGGAGACGCGGCGCCCGGTGTCGGTCTCGTCCTGGAGTATCCGCCAGATGTTGTCCTTCAGCGGGTACTCGATCTGGGCCGTCGCCAGCAGGTCGAAGATCCGCGACTCCACGCGGTTGTCGGACGCGCGCCGCTCACCCGTGAGCTTCACGGTCGCCCCCTCGGCTGTGACGACGGACAGCTCGACCACCAGTGGGCCGGCAGCGGTCTCCGCCGCAAGGACCGTGCCGTCCGCCGCCGCTGCGCCGACACCGTCCAGCCCGTGCACCACCACGCGGTACGCCCGGACCTCCGGCACCAGGTCGAGTGCCCCGGACGCCGGCTCGATCACCAGTTCGCCGGCTGCCTGGTCGTAGCGGTAGCGGGTGGTCACGGCGCGCGGTTCGGCCGCATCGTCGTCCTCGTACAGCGTGAAGTCGCCGTCGGCGCCGGCGAAGACGTGCAGCTCGAAGGCTTCCGGGTTGCCGACCTCCAGCCCGTCGGCCAGCGGCACGATCGCGCCGGCCCGCGCCAGCACGGGGTAGCCGTCCAGCGGCCGGTGCAGCTGCACGGTGCGTCCGCCGGAGTACCGGACGCCGGTGAAGAAGTCGGTCCAGTCCCCGGCCGGCAGCCAGGTGGTGACCTGGGCGAGTGTCGTGCGGCGGTCGGCCGGCGTGGTCAGCGGCGCGACCAGCAACTCGCTGCCGAAGGCGAAGGAGTTCTTCGAAGCGAGCGCCTCCAGCCGCGGGTCCAGGTGGTACAGCGGACGCACCAGCGGCTCACCCAGCCGGTGCGCGCGCTCCGACATCGTGAACAGGTAGGGGATCAGCCGATGACGAAGGCGCAGGCTCTCGCCCATCGCCGTCCGGGCCGGCGCGGAGTACTTCCACGGCTCCTTGCCTGCGAAGACGTCCTTGGTGGAGTGCAGCCGGTTGATCGGCGAGAAGGCGCCGAGCTGGAACCAGCGGGTCGCCAGCTCGTCGTCGCGGATGCCGAACATGTGGCCGCCGATGTCGTGGCTCCACCAGCCGTAGCCGATGTTGGCTGCTGTCGCGGTGAAGTACGGCTGGAAGTCGAGGCTCGCCCACGACGTGACGGTGTCGCCGGAGAACCCCACCGGGTAGCGGTGCGAACCCGGACCGGCGTACCGCGAGAACGTGATCGGGCGCTTCCCGTCCCGTGCGGAATCGAGGAAGTGGTAGTGGTTCAGCATCCACAGCGGGTCGAGCCCCGGCATCGACGTGAAGTTGCCCTGCTGCCAGTCCAGCCACCAGAAGTCGACGCCCTGCGCCTCCAGCGGGTGGTGGAGCTCCTCGAAGTAGGCCTTCAGGAAGTCGGGGTTGGCGATGTCGAAGTTCACCGGCAGTCCGGAAGCCGGGTCGATGCCCATGCGGGTGGCGATCTGGCTGTACCGGTCCTCATACGCGCGGACGCCGTCGGCGGGGTGGGTGTTCAGCGTGACCTTCAGCCCGTGCTCGTGCAGCCAGGCGAGGAAGGCCGGCGGGTCGGGGAAGAGGTCGGTGTTCCAGGAGTAGCCGGTCCAGCCGGTGCCGTACTTGGGGTCGACGTCGATCCAGTGCCAGTCGATGTCGACGACGGCGACGCTGAACGGCAGGTCCTCTGCCTCGAAGCGCTCGATCAGCGCCTGGTACTCGTCCGCGGAGTAGGCGTAGTAGCGGCTCCACCAGTTGCCCAGTGCCCAGCGGGGCAGCAGCGGCTGCGGTCCGGTGAGCCGGTAGAAGTCGCGGACGGCCCCGGCAGCGTCGTAGCCGTAGCCGAAGTAGTAGGTGTCGATGTTGCCCTCGATGCGTGGCGCGACCCAGTCTCCGTCCATCGCGATGGTGTCGTCGGGCAGCACGGCGTAGCCGTTGGTCGCCACGAGCCCGTCCTCGAGAGCGCAGGCGCCGTCGATCATGTCGAGGGTGCGTGCTGTGCCGCCGAGGTTGCCGCGATGGTAGATGTTCGGCTCGTTCGGCACCCCGTAGCGCCACTGGCTGTGGTAGCCGTAGGGGCCGGCAAGGCGCACGGTCAGCCCGGAAGCCGAGAACGGCTGCTCGTCGTAGTCGAGGATCAGCGCCTCCGTGAACACATGGAGGCCGGCGGCGTCCCGCACGACCTCGAACTCCACCGGGCCGAGGTCGCGGTTCACCACCATCTGGGTGGCGCGGTCCTCGAAGCGTCCCTCCGGCGAGTACTCCAGCCGCAGCATGCGGGACGTGAGGACGGTGATGCGGTAGTGGTCACCGGTCACCTGGTTGGCGACGGGGGCGATCGGGGCACTCGGAACTGCAGGCATGGCAAGGAGTCTATGAAGACGAACAGGGAACGGTGGCGTGGCGGCAACATTACGAACGGGTTGCCTGCACCCCACGGGCGGCGTGTCGCCAATTGCCGGTGCTTTGGCGCGGCCTACTCTCGATGACAAGACGGGGGTCCTCCCGTCGCTCGAGAGGCACCAGATGCGTCGTTGCCACCGTGCAACCCGCGGGTCCGCACCAGGCCCGAGCCCCTTCGGCTGACTACCACGTGAGCCGGACGTGGTGGCGTGCGGCTCGGACAGGACGACAATGCCCCGCTCCTCGACCCGGACTGCTTTCGCAGGTAACCGTGAGTCCGCGCTGGCGCTGAAGACCTTCGTGATCGACACCTCCGTCCTGCTCAGCGATCCGCATGCCCTGCGGAACTTCGCAGAGCACAACGTTGTCGTCCCGATCGTGGTGATCACGGAGCTGGAGGCCAAACGCCACCATCCCGAGCTCGGCTACTTCGCCCGCACGGCCCTGCGCGACCTCGATGACATGCGCATCCGCTACGGCCGTCTCGACGCGCCCATCCCGGTCAACGAGGCCGAGGGGACGCTGCGCGTCGAGCTGAACCACACCGACCCCGAGGTGCTCCCACCGGGCTTCCGGCTGGGCGACAACGACTCCCGCATCCTCGCCGTCGCGCTGAACTACCGGGCGGAGGGCAACGACGTCGTGCTGGTCAGCAAGGACCTTCCGATGCGGGTGAAGGCCTCGGCTGTCGGCCTCGCTGCCGAGGAATACCGCCACGAGATCACCCCCGACTCGGGGTGGACCGGGATGGCGGAGGTGGACGTCACGACGGCGACGATCGAGCACCTGTACGCCGACGGCAGCGTCGTCGTCCCCGAGGCGCTGGACCTGCCCTGCCACACCGGGGTCGTCCTGCACGGCTCGAGCTCCTCTGCGCTCGGACGCGTGCTGCCCGACGGCTCCGTCCGCCTCGTGAAGGACCGGGAGGTCTTCGGCATCCACGGTCGCTCCGCGGAGCAGCGCGTTGCGCTCGACCTGCTGCAGGACCCCGACATCGGCATCATCTCCATGGGTGGACGGGCCGGCACCGGCAAGTCGGCGCTGGCCCTGTGCGCCGGCCTCGAGGCAGTGCTCGAACGGCGCCAGCACTCCAAGGTGATCGTGTTCCGGCCGCTGTACGCCGTCGGCGGCCAGGAGCTCGGCTACCTGCCCGGCAGCGAGAACGAGAAGATGTCGCCCTGGGGCCAGGCGGTCTTCGACACGCTCGGCTCTGTGACGAGCAAGAACGTCATCGACGAGATCCTCGCGCAGGAGATGCTCGAGGTGCTGCCGCTCACCCACATCCGCGGCCGCTCGCTGCACGATGCCTTCGTGATCGTTGACGAGGCCCAGTCGCTCGAGCGCAACGTGCTGCTCACCGTGCTGAGCCGCATCGGCCAGAACTCGCGGGTCGTGCTCACCCACGACGTCGCCCAGCGGGACAACCTGCGGGTCGGACGCCACGACGGTGTCGTCGCCGTCGTGGAGCGGCTGAAGGGTCACCAGCTGTTCGCCCACGTGACCCTCACCCGGTCGGAGCGTTCGCCGATCGCCGCGCTCGTCACCGACCTGCTGGAGGACGTGGGCATCTGATGGAGCGCAATGTCCTCGGCGGCGAGCTCCAGCTCTGCGGCACCGACCCGGTCACCGGGTTCTTCCGCGACGGCTGCTGCAACACCGGCGAGGACGACGTCGGCAGCCACACCATCTGCGCTGTGGTGACGCGGGAGTTCCTCGACCACCAGCGCAGCATCGGCAACGACCTCACCGCAGCGATGCCGATGTACGGCTTCCCCGGCCTCGTGCCGGGGGACCGCTGGTGTGTCACGGCGGTGAACTGGGCACGCGCCTACGCCGCGGGGGTTGCCGCCCCGGTGGTGCTGGCGGCGACCAACGCCGCCGTGCTCGACCTGGTGCCGCTGGAGGCGTTGCAGGAGCATGCCGTCGACGTCCCCGACGACCCCAGCTCGCTCACTCCCTGACGGACAAGTC
Organism: uncultured Actinomycetota bacterium; assembly: GCA_963773595.1. Classification (GTDB taxonomy): domain Bacteria; phylum Actinomycetota; class Actinomycetes; order Propionibacteriales; family Propionibacteriaceae; genus Propionicimonas. Next base: position 192,929 of record CAVZBQ010000003.1, on the reverse strand, counting down.
GGCGGAGGGGCGGGCGCGGTAGAGGGCGTAGTCGAAGCTGCGTCCCTGGCGGGTGACCGGGACGCTGATCAGTTCCACCGTGCCGGCGATCCGTTCCAGGGTGGACGCGAGCTCCGGGCTCGCCGTCTCGCACCAGACCACAAGGCGTCCGCCCGGGGCGAGCGCCTGCAGGCACCTGCGGAGGAAGGCCTCTGCGTACACCCGCCGGTTGTGGTCGTGGATCAGGAAGGTGGGGCCGTTGTCGACGTCGAGCAGGATCGCGTCCCAGGTGCCGTCCACCTGGTCGACGATGTCACCGTCCACCAGTTCCGCCCGCGGGTCGGCGGCCACGCGTCCGAGCTGCTCGGTGAGACCCTCGCGGGCCCAGGTGATGCAGCGGATCGGCCAGTTCGACGACCCGGAGCCGTTCCGCGCCCGCGTCCAGCAGGCGTGCCGCTGTGTAGCCGAGACCGAGGCCGCCGACAAGGACGCGTCCCGGCGGGGAGCCGGCGGCGTCGGCAAGGGCGAGTTCCGAGGTGACCTCTGCCGAGTCCATCGCGAACACCCCGTTGACCACCAGTTCGTCGACGTCGTCGCGCCGGCGCAGCACGACCTCGCCGGCTGGTGTGTCGGCGCGAGCGATGATCACGGGCCAATTCTGCCGAACAACTCGTGGCAAGGGAGAGCAATTGCCGGGGGTTACGGACGGGTATGGGTGAGACCTAGGCTCTGGCCCGATCCAAGGAGGCGCTGATGTACAACCCTGACCCGTCTTTCGGCCCGGAGGACACCGCACTGCGTGCTGCCGCTGCCGCAGACCCGGTCGGCTTCTGGGCCGACCGGGCCGCGGAGCTGGAGTGGTACCAGCCGTGGGACACCGTGCTGGACGACTCCAACCCGCCGTTCTACAAGTGGTTCACGGGTGCGAAGACGAACATCGTCCACAACTGCATCGACCGGCACCTGTCCGGGCCGTACAAGAACAAGCTGGCCCTGATCTGGGTGGGGGAGAACGGCACCGACTACCAGACCTTCAGCTACTTCAGCCTGAACCGCGAGGTCATGAAGATGGCCAACGTCATGAAGGCGATGGGGATCAGCAAGGGCGACCGGGTGACCATCTACCTGCCGCGGATCCCCGAGGTCGTGTTCGCGATGCTGGCCTGCGCCAAGCTCGGCGCGGTGCACTCCGTGGTCTTCGCCGGCTTCTCCGCCGACGCACTGGCCGACCGGATCGACGACTCCGAGTCGAAGGTGGTGATCACCGCCGACGGGTCGTGGGTGAACGGCGGCATCTTCAAGCTCAAGGACATCGTCGACGAGGCGATCCGGTTCTCGCCGTCCGTGGAGAACGTGATCGTTGTGAAGCGCACCGGCCACGAGGTGACGATGGATCCGCTGCGCGACCACTGGTACCACGACCTCACAGCGCTCCCGATCGCCAACGGGCCGTGCGCGACGGAGGAGATGGACGCCGAGGACCCGCTGTTCATCCTGTACACGTCCGGCTCGACCGGGAAGCCGAAGGCCATCCTGCACACCCACGGCGGCTACATGGTGGGCACCTACACGACCCTGAAGTACACCTTCGACATCAAGGACGAGGACCGCTGGTGGTGCACGGCCGACCCGGGCTGGATCACCGGGCACTCCTACCTCGTCTACGGGCCGCTGCTGAACGGTGCGACGTCGTTCATGTTCGAGGGCGGGCCGACCTATCCCTACCCGAACCGGTGGTGGCAGCTGATCGAGTACTACGGCATCACGACCTTCTACACCGCGCCGACGGCGATCCGGTCGCTGATGCGCTTCGGCGAGGCCTGGCCGAACCGCCACGACCTGTCGTCGCTGCGGCTGCTCGGGTCGGTGGGTGAGCCGATCAACCCCGAGGCCTGGGAATGGCTGCACCGGGTGGTCGGCAAGGACAACTGCCCGATCATGGACACCTGGTGGCAGACCGAGACCGGCATGTTCCAGATCTGCCCGACCCCGTCCATGCCGCTCAAGCCGGGCTCGGCAGGCAAGCCGTTCTACGGCCAGGAGGCGGAGATCCTCGACGAGGCCGGCCACCCGGTGGCCGACGGCGAGGAGGGCTTCCTCGTGCTGAAGAACCCGTGGCCGGCGATGATGCGGACGCTGTACAAGGACGACCAGCGCTACATCGACACCTACTGGTCGAAGTACCCGGGCAAGTACCTGGCCGGCGACTCGGCCCGGCGGGACGAGGACGGCTACTACTGGGTGATCGGACGCACCGACGACGTCATCAAGGTCTCCGGGCACCGGCTCGGGACGGCGGAGGTCGAGTCGGCGCTGGTGTCGCCACCCGGCCGTGGCCGAGGCCGCGGCGATCGGGCTGCCGCACGAGGTCAAGGGCAACGCCATCCACGTGTTCGTGGTGCTGCGGATGGGGTTCGAGGGCAGCCAGGAGCTGGCGGAGGACCTGCGCAAGCACGTCTCGATGCACCTGTCGCCGATCGCCAAGCCCGACTGGATCGACTTCACCGAGAAGCTGCCGAAGACCCGCTCGGGCAAGATCATGCGCCGTGTCCTGAAGGCCCGCGCGCTCGGCCAGGACGAGGGCGACCTGAGCACCCTGGAGGAGTGAGCAGCCCGTGACACCCCAATCGGTGGTCGAGCTTGTCGAGACCAGGTGATCTCGACAGGCTCGATCAGCGGTTGTGGGTGATCTCGACCCTTCGTCGGGCTCAGCTGGCCCGCAGGAGCGGCCCGAGCCGTTCGCCGCGATGCATCAGGCCTACCGCAGCGACGGCGACCCGTGCCACCAGCCCGAGGATGAGCGGTATCCCGAGGCTCCACCACCCGATGACCAGGTGCGGCGTCCCGCTGCCGCCCGTGACGGAGCGCAGGTCGAGCGCCCCCACAAGGAGACCGGCCAGCCCGATGCCGACACCGATCCCCACCGCGCTGGCCACGACGGCGGGGATGGTCGCCTCCAGCCACCCGATCCGGGCAGCCGCTGCGCGGGGAAGGCCGAGCACCTTGATCTGGGCCGCTGCGCGCGTGCGCTCCCACGAGCCGGAGGCGGCCATCAGCACCACAGCGAGGCCGGCCAACGCGATGGCGACAGTGCTGGCACCCGCGAACAGGAACCCGAGCGCGACCGTCACGGGAGAGCTCTTCCGCTCCGTGAGCCAGTCGCCACGGGTGGCGACCGTGCTGTCGGGGTCGCCTGCCAGGGTGGCGACGAGGTCCGCCGCTGCGCTCTCTCCGACGACCCAGGCCTGCGTCGCCGGGATCTGGTGACCGGCCGCCCGTCCGAGCAGTTCACGATCGACAACGACGACTCGCCCCTCGCCGGTCACGCTGGCTGGAAGCGCGGTGGCGTCGCCGACCAATCGGACGCGGACCGCGTCCTCCCCCCAGCGGAGCGTCGCGCTCGCCGCCCCCTGCCCGCCGGTGAAGAGTACGGGGACGGGGTCGCCGGCGCCGCCTGCTGTCAGCAAGGCGAGCTGGGGGGCGTCGGGGGCCGGGCTGGTAGCCAGCAGCCGGGCCATGGCGTCGGCGTCGATGGCGATGACGGTCACCGCAGCGTCGAGCCGCGCACCGAGCACCTGGGCGTTGGTGATGGTCGTCCCCGTCGCAACCGTGGTCCCGCGTACGCCGTCAAGCGCCGTCACAGCCGGCGGCAGGCCGGCGGGGGCTGTCGTGGTGACGGTGGCGTCGGCACCGATCGCATCCCAGGCGGCGTCCACCTGGCCCTGGCTCACCGTGCCGGCCACGGAGGCCGCGATCGCGGCGATCGCCGCACCGGTCACCAGCGCAGCGGTCGCCAGCCCGCTCGCCCGCGTGCGCGCTGCCGCAAGGAGCCGAACGGCTCCGGTCCCGCGGGCGGCAGCCGTCCGCGCAAGGCGCAGGACGCCTGGCCACGCACGCACAAGGCCGAGGGCGACCGCAAGCGCCACCAGCACAGGAGCGGCCAGCACGACGGTGTCGGACCACACCGACCCAGCGGAGGCGGTCACGCCACGCACGACCAACGTCGCGAGGGTGGCGAGCGCGAGGAGCACGAGCATCGCCTCCGCTCCCACCCGGCGTACCTGGGCGGCAGTGAGCGCGGTGCGCCGCCCGCTGGCCGGGCGCCGCACGACGGAGGAGCGGCTGGCCGCCCGCATCGCGAGGAAGGGCTGCGGGAGCAAAGCTGCGACGAGCGGGGGCAGGATCCAGCCCCACGGCGGAAGGCCCCCGACAGCGAGGTTCGCTGCGGCAACGCCGATCAGCCCCCCGACGATCGCGACAAGGCTCGACTCGGCAGCGTTCGCGAGGCCGATCGACGACAGCGTTGCGCCCCGCGCCCGCCACTGCACGAGCACGGCAGCCCTGCGCTCGACCAGGAGGCCGGCCGCGAGCAGTTCGACGAGCAGGGCGACAGCCAGCAGGCCGATGAGCAGCACGGAGGCCTGCGCCGTTGCCGCGTCCACGCGCGCGAGCGCACTGCCGACCACCCTGTCGAGCTGCGTGACCACCCTTGGCCTCGCGCCCGGGATGTCGAAGACCTTGCGTCCTGATGCCAGGCCGCGGGCCTGCGTCGCAATCTCGGCGGCGAGCTTCGCGTCCACCCCGCCGGGAACCACCTGGTAGGTGAAGGTGCGGGTCATCCCGGTGGGGTAGAGGGCGAAGGCTGCGTACGTCAGCGATTCGGGCGAGGTGAGTAGCCCCACAGAGGCGAGGGCTGCGGAACCCCCGATCAGCTGCGGCTTGACCAGGGTGGGGGCCACCGCCCAGGCCGGGTCAGCGGGATCGGTGACGCGGTAGATCCCGCTCAACGTGACGGCGAGGAGCTGGCCGTTGTCGATGTTGGACACGTCGAGCTTCGCGCCGGCGTGCACGCCCATCAGGGCTGCCGCGGCCTCGGACATCGCGACCTCGACGATCACCGGTTCCCCGTCGGGTGGGGGGAGTCTGACAGAGCTCTGTGTCGCAGCGGGCGCCTTGCCCTCGACCCACTCGACGGCGGGCCCGGTGGCGCTCGAGACGTACGCGAAGCGGACCCTTCCTGGACGGTCGGCGATCGCCCCTGCCTTGAGTTCTGGACCGATCAGGGCCGTGACGGGTTCTGCGAGGACGCTGCGCAGCTCTGCGGGCATGCGGGCATCGATCAGTTCCCCAATGGACGCTGCCGAACCGGCAGGGTCGTAGCTCGGCCCGTTGCCGGTGTCGTCGGGCACCTCCACGACGACGGTGACCGGCTCCCTTGCGCTCAGGGCCGCCTTCACCTCTGAGGTGGCTGCGGCGTCCAGTGTCTGCGGGACGGCGCAGGAAAGGAAGGCTGCGACCGCAACGACGACCATGCCGACGATCAGGGGGGCTGCATCCACCGTCGACTGGTGCCACACGCCACGCCAGGGCAGGACGCCCGCACGGCTTCGGTTCGCCGGGGTCACGGTGCATCCCCCGCCCGCAGGGCTGCGACGGTGGATCGCCGGACGACCGCGAGCGCAGCGGGGATACCGGCAAGCAGGCCGCCGACGAGGATGCCCCCCACCACGGCTGCCGTCGGTGCGACCGACCACACCAGGACAGCCGGCGGGATCGCCGGCTCGCCCCGGGACGACACCACCAGCTCCGGTGCCATCAGCCAGGCGAGGACGGCGCCGGAGATCGTGCCGAGCACCACGGCCGTCGTGGTGATCGCTGCATGCTGCAGCAGGTGACTGGCGAGCGCATCGCGCTGCGACACCCCGATGGCGCGCACCCGCGCGATGGTGGACGCCCGGCGCTGAGCCTCGGCCGCAGCATGGGCGGCGGCACCGGTCACGGCGAGGCCGACGGCCGCGGCGATGGCCAGCAGCCAGGCGAACCGCAGCGGCCCGCGCAGGGGACCGTCACGCAGTGCCGTTGTCTCCGCTGCCCGCGTGGAGACCGGACCGAGGTCGGCTGCGCGCAACGCCTCGGCAGCATCGGGTCGTGGGGAACCCACCCACCATGCGTCGATCACCGGGTCGAGCAGGCCGGCGCTGAGCAGCGCGCGCTCCAGCGACGTCCGGTCGGCGAGCAGGGCGGCCTCCCGCACGTGCGAGGGCACGTACGGCACCGTCCGCACGAGCACGGCCTCGACCGCCGTCGTGCTCCAGGTGAGTGCGATCCGGTCACCCGCCGCGAGCCCGAGTTCGCCGGCGAGGGCGTCGGTCATCACCACCGGCACCTGGGTGGAGGCGGGGAAACTCAGCAGCGTTGCGTGGGCCTCCGCCCAGGACAGGCCGAGAACGGAGTACGAGAACGAGGCGTCCACCGTGTCGCCGTGCGCAGTCGCCTCGCCGGGCTGGACGCCGCCCTGCCCGGGGTCGCCCGTGACGTCCCAGGCGCCGCCGGCGGACGATGCGCCTTCGACGGAGACGCTGACGTTCATCGTCGCGCTCGTGTTTCCCCACCCGATCAGGTCGTCGATGGTGTGGTCAACCAGGTGGAGGTCGATCGCCACGATCCGCCAGGTGCCTGCGGGCAGTGGCTGCTGGCCCGGTATCGGCAGCCGGGTTGCGTGGGGACGGCCGTCAAGGGCGACCTCGGCACCCACCTGGGTGGTCCGGTAGCCGGTCTCGTCAGCGAGCACGAGGGTCGGCGTTGCTGTGACCACGGGCATCACCGTCCCGGGGGCGGCCGCGCCGGCCGCCAGGCCACCGGTGACGGTGAGCCCGAACGACCCGCCCGCGACGGAGAGGGGTGTGCCGCCGACCGCAGGCGCCAGCCCGGCCATCGCGCTCGACCACGGTGCTGCGTCCGGCAGCCTGCCCCGCAGCAGGTCGTCGGCCAGCGTCGAGTCGACCCCGACGACCCGCACGCCCGCTGGCCTCGTGCCGAGGACGATGGGACGGTCGGCGACCGGGCTGACGGTTCCTCCGGTTGCCTCGGCCACCTGCCGGGCGGTGCCGGGTCCGCCGGCCTGTCGGACCACCAGGTCGGTCCCGACGATCGCGGCCGCCTGATCACCCTGGGACGTCGACCAGGTGCCGAGGAAGGTCACTCCGAGTGTGCCGACCGCAGCGGCGAGCACAAGGAGGAAGGCGCCCTGCGCGGCACCGCCGCGTGCAAGGTGCCACCCGGCAAGGGGGAGCACGACCCCCTTCCCGCGCCGGGCAGCGGAGTTCGCCGCCCGCGCGGCGAGAGGCAGCAGCCGGGTGACGAGCGCGGACAGCGCGACCACACAGACGGCCGGGGCGACAACGAGCAGCGGATCGACCGCGCCTGAGGACACCACGTGCGAGCGGAGCTGGAAATAGGTGACGGCTGCGACGACCGCGAGCATGACGTCGATGCCCGAACGGGCCACCGGCCCGGAGATGACCTGACGGCCGCGTCGTGGACGCTCGGGAAGCGCTGCGATCACGACCACCGCCGCCGGCAGGGCTGCTCCGGTGAGCAGGGCCAGTACGAACACGGCCCCGTGGGTTGTGCCGGGGGCGAGCCATGACGCCGCGGAGCGCGCCCGGAGCGCCCGGCGGCGTAGGCAGCGAGGGCGAGCGGGGCGGAGCAGAGGAAGGCCGCAGCGGCGATGAGCAGGGCTTCCGTCGTTGCGCCCGCCATGAGCTGGGAGGTGGCGGCACCCCGATCGCGCAGCAGGGTGATCTCGCCGGCGCGCCTGCCGACGAGCACCCGCGCCACCAGCGAAGCCGTGGTGACGCCAAGGGCCAGCACGATGAGCAGGACGGCGAGGACCAGCGCATTGGTGACGCTCAGTTGTGCGCGCATGTCATCGAAGGTCTCGCCGAACGTCGACCACAGCCGGACGGGTTTGATCACCGGTCCGGCCGCGTTCTTGATGCGCTCGGGAACCGCCTGCAGGCCGCGAAGCAGCGTGGGCACACCGGCCGCGTCGCCGGCGAAGTCGGGATCCAGCACGGCCGAGATCTTGCCGACGGGTGCGGCGAGCGCCTCGAGGGTGCCGGGGGCGACAACGAAGGGCCCGAACGTGGGCAGCCGGAGGTAGCTCGGCTCGTAGCCGCGGCCGTGAAGGATCTCGCGGCCCCAGGCGAGGGTGTCAGACGGATCGAAGATGCCCGCCACGACGACGGTGTACACCGGAGCGACCGGCTCGCCGTTGTGGCGGTCCTGCGACAGCCGGAACTCCGAGCCGACCTTCGCGCCGAGGGCCGCAGCTGTCGCTGCGGGGATGGCCACGCCGATGGCTCCGCCCGTTGTCGCCGGAGGTGTCGGCCAGGCTCCGGCGCGCAGCGAGGCGTTGGCTGCGATGTTGTCTGCGTCCAGCAGGTAGCCGACCCGCACATCCCTGCCGGCGAGGAAGAGCATGGGGGTGAGGGTCCACAGCGAGACATCGGCCTTGTAGGGCTTCGCAGCATCGGTGAGTGCCTGCCGGGTGATGGGCACGAGCGTCGCAGCGTCCGCCTGGCCAGCGGCCCCTGCGGTGGAGTCCGCGGTCGGAGTTCTTCGCCGGTGACGACGACGGTCGTGATGTCGGGGCTGCCGGCGTTCTCGCTGCCGTCCGCTTGGGCGACGGCCGCAGACAGCGCGCTCTCGTTGCCCACCGTCAGCAGCAGCGCGCAGGTGCCGGCTCCGGTGGCGCACACGGTGAACACGGCGAGCAGGGCAAGGATGAGACCGGCCTGGGACGCAGCCCGACGCAGGCCGCGGGACCTCACCCGCTGCGTCCGCACTCCCGGGCCGGCCCGGCTGGCCCGGGATCAGTCATCGACGAGCGCGCCGTCCTCGATCCGCAGGACCCGGTCGGCCAGCGCGATCATCACCGGATCGTGCGTGGACACGATCGCCGTCATCCCTTCGGCCTCGACGACGCCACGGATGAGTGCCATGACGGCAAGACCGGTCTCCGTGTCGAGCTGGCCGGTCGGCTCGTCCGCGATGAGCAGCCGCGGCGAGCCGGCGAGGGCTCGCGCGATCGCGACCCGCTGCATCTGCCCGCCGGACATCTCGTCGGGACGGTGTTCGCCGTGCTCACCGAGTCCCACGAGGTCGAGCAGCAGCGCTGCCCTCCGCTCCCGCGCTTCCGGCGGCGTGCGCCGTAGCCGCAGCGGCAGCCCGACATTCTCCGTCGCCGTGAGCTCCGGCACGAGCCCGAAGCCCTGGAAGATGAACGCGACCGTCTCGCGCCGGACACGCTCGAGGCCTGCCTCGTCCAGCTGTGCCAGGTCGGTGCCGTCGACGATCACCTCGCCATGGTCGGGCCGGTCGAGTCCGCCGATGATGTTCAGCAGCGTCGTCTTCCCTGAGCCGGACCGGCCGGCGAGGGCGACGAGCTCTCCCTCCGGCACCTGCAGCGAGACATCGCGCAGTGCCGTCAACGGCCGCAGTGGCCGGAGCCGTAGGTACGACTCACCGAGCGCAGGTCGACGATCAGGCGGTAGATGCGGCGGAAGGTCATTTGCGGCCGTCCGGCCACAGTTCGAGGTGGTCGGCCTCGAGCGCGAGCCGCACCCGCCGCGTCAGGGCGAGTGCCTGCCGGAACTCGCGCGGCACCTGCACCCGTCCGGCCCGGTCCATCACGGCGAACTCCTGGGCGACGATGCGTGCCTCGCCGTCGTCGGAGTGCTCGGTGTGGCGCAGCACCTCAGAGCTCGTCCGGCCGTCCCTGATCGAGACCGTCCGTCCCACCTGGTCGCTCACGGTCGGGTCGTGGGTCACGACCACAACGGTGACGCCACCCTCGGCGCTCGCCGCCCGCAGCGTGTCGAAGATCTCGTGGGACGTCGCGGTGTCGAGCTCGCCCGTCGGCTCGTCAGCGAGGAGGAGGGGCGGGTCGTTGGCGAGAGCGACCGCGATCGCCACCCGCTGCTGCTCGCCACCGGACAGTTGGCGGGGCAGCCTGCCGGCGCAGTGGGCCACCCCGACGCGATCGAGCAGCTCGGCCGCGCGCGCGGCCCGCAGGCGGCGTGGGTAGGCGGCCAGTCCCAGCGGGACGGCGACATTGTCGGCGGCGGTGAGGTAGGGGATGAGGTTGCGTGACGTCTGCTGCTGCACCAGGCCGACCACACCGCGCCGGTAGGCCACACGTTCGCTGCCCGTCATCCGGGTGAGGTCCCAGCCGGCGACGCGCACGGTGCCGGCCGTGGGGGTGTCGGCGCCGGCGAGAATCGACAGCAACGTCGACTTGCCCGCGCCGGACGGCCCGACCACTGCGATCATCTCGCCCTTGTCCACGTGGAGATCGAGGCCCTGGAGGGCCTGCACCTCGATCCGCCCGTGCTGGTGGATGCGGACGACGCTCTCGCAGACGATCACGGGATCCGGCACAGCGACCGGCCTGCGGCACGGACGAGGGTGCCAGCTGTCTCCGCGGCCATCGCTGCCCACCTTCCGTCGTGCCGATGCCGTCGTTCCGCGAGGGCTCGGGCTCCTTGTTGCCGGAGTCAGGCTAACCCACCGGCGACGACCCGGCACCCACCTCACCGGTGTGGTCCCGGCCACCTCGGAGAGCCGGTGTCCACGGTTGTGCGCCGGCTGCACCGGCGAGCGTCGAAAGGCGGCCATGATGGCGGCCATGGCCGAGCGTGAATTGACCGAACGCGTGTCCCTGACCATGCCCGACGGCTCGCTGAACCCGGACGCGGTGGGCTGGGCCCGGCGTCCGCTGCTCGACACGTCCGGCATCGGCGGCCGGCGCGGCTGGGGCCGCAACAAGCGGTGGGAGTACTGGAACGTCGTCACCCCCACCCACGTGCTCGCGCTCACCGTCTCCTCGATCGACTACGCGGCGGTGAACGAGGTGTGGATCTTCGACCGCGCCACCCAGCAGGCGCGCGGGCAACGCGGTCACGCTGCTCCCGTCCCGAGGTGTCGGAGCTGCCGGCCTCCCTCGGCGACGGGCCGGCCCGGGCGAGAGCGAAGGGACTGTTCATCGACGTCGAGCCGCAGGACGGCGGCACCCGGCTGCACGCAGCGATTCCCGGTGCGAGCTTCGACGTGTCCGTCGACCAGATCGCAGGCCACGACTGCCTTGCCGTCGTCGTGCCGTGGTCGCGCGGACGCTTCCAGTACACGGTGAAGGACGTGGCGCTCCCGGCCACCGGCACGGTCACGATCGTCGGCACGACCTTCCCGGTGCCGCCGGGGGAGTCCTGGGCCGTGCTCGACCACGGTCGCGGACGGTGGCCCTACGACGTCAGCTGGAACTGGGGCGCGGGCTCCGGGGTCAGCGAAGGGCATGTGATCGGCATCCAGGTGGGCGGTCGGTGGACGAAGGGCACCGGTTCGACGGAGAACGGTGATCCTCGTCGACGGGCGCCTGTACAAGATCTCCGAAGAGCTCGAGTGGACCTACGACCTTGCCGACTGGCGGCGGCCCTGGCGGGTCACCGGGGGAGGACTGGATGCCACCTTCTCCCCGGAGTACGACCGGAAGGCCGCCACCAACCTGGGGATCATCTCCTCGCGCACAGACCAGTGCTTCGGGTACTGGTCGGGATCCTTCGGCGACCTCGCCTTCGACGGCATCTACGGGTGGGCGGAGGACGTGCACAACCGGTGGTAGCGCTCGTGGAGAATCCTGCGCAGCTCTTGACTATGTGCAGAAGTTGCATATGCTCAGAACATGGACGAAACGGGATGGCGTGACAGTGCCGAGCAGGCGCAGCAGGCGATCGAACGCGCGCTCGGCGCGACAGAGCCCGACACGGTTGTCGCGGAGCTGAGTGGCGCGGGCAAGGCCCTGGACGATGCGCTCAGGGAGGCGATGGCTGCATCGGCACTCGCCGGCACGAGCATGCGCCGGCTGGCCGAGATCGCCGGCATGGCGCCGAACTCCGTACCGCCGAGGCTGGCGCGCAGCAAGTCGCTCAGCCCCTACGCGGACGAGGGTTCGATCACGTCCCAGCTCATCGCCGTTGCCCGCTACGACGCGGCCTCGGGCCGTCCGCCCATGACCTTCACGCCGCGCAGAAAGGACAGCAAATGACCAATCCCGATCTTTCCCACATCGAGTTCGTGCTCGACCGCTCGGGTTCGATGCACTCCATCAAGGAGGACATCCAGGGAGGCTTCGACGCCTTCATCGCCGACCAGCGCAGCCATCCCGGCGAGTGCACCGTCAGCCTCGCCCAGTTCGACAACGAGTACGAGACCGTCTTCACAGCCATCGACGTCCGCGAGGTGCGTCCGCTCAACCTGCAGCCCCGTGGAGCAACGGCCATGCTGGACGCGATCGGTCGCAGCGTCATCGCACTGGGGGAGCGGCTCGCAGCGCTGCCCGAGGCCGATCGGCCGGGCACGGTGGTGGTCGCCATCATGACCGACGGCATGGAGAACGCCTCCAGCGAGTTCACGCACGAGGCGATCAAGGCGCTGATCACCCAGCAGGAGCAGTCCTACGGCTGGCAGTTCCTGTACATGGGCGCGGACCAGGACGCCATCGAGGTGGGTGCCCGCATCGGCGTCCGCGCGGACCGCTCGCTGACCTACGCCCGCGGGAAGTCGAGGGAGGCCTACGCTGCGAGCTCGAAGCTGACCCGCAGCCTCAAGGCTGCGACGGTCGCCGGCGCCCCGCTCGCCACCGTGGCGTTCAGCGAGGAGGACCGGAAGTCAACGAAGGAGTGAGGCTCGAAGACGTCGGTCAGCTGTAGCGGTGGTTCTTCTCGGAATGACCCGCCTCGCGGGTGCACGCGCGGCCGTTCATCGACTTGTGCCCGCAGCGCGCACCTTCGGCGGCGGGGGTCGGAACGGCTGCGGCGGCACGAGCCGGCTTGGCTGCCGGCGTACGGGCTGCTGGCGTCTGGGCGGCCGGCGCGGCTACTCGTCCGACGGGGGCCGCGGCACCGCGGCTGGAGCCGCTCGCCCGGTTGCTGGCGTACTTGGCTTCACGCATCGCCCTCTGGGCATCGACCTTGCTCATCGTCGGTTCACGCCAGTGAGCCTACGGTGCCGAGGCCCGAGGTCCCGACGATGCCGGGTTCAGCCGCCGGTCTCGGTGGCGTGCGCGAGCGCCCAGTCGAGGGCGTAGTCGGCGATCTCCTCCCACCCGTCCTGGCTGACCAGCCGGTGCGTCCGGCCGGCGAACTCGCGATACTCCACGAGACCCGGCCCGCCCGAGGCCTTGTACTTCGCGACGATGGCCTTGCAGATCGCTGGCGGGACGACGTGGTCGATGCTCCCGGCGATGACCAGCAGCGGTGCCCGGTCGGCGCGTCCGTAGTCGACGTGGGTCACCCCGCCCTTCTCGTTGAAAGCAGCGGCCACGCCTTCGAAGAACACCCGGTTGTAGGAGTTGATCGCGTACTCCTCCCAGATCGCGTCGGAGGCCTCCCTGCTCAGGTCGTTGCCGAACGTGAAGTGGAAGTGCGGCTTCGAGATCGGGGACGCGCCGTTGCGGTTGAAGGGGTTGCGCAGGATCGGGAACCCGGTGCGCACCGTGGACGGTGGCAAGGTCGTGATCCCCGCCGGCTGGCCCGGTGCGACGCCGACATAGGCCCGCCCGAGCCCGCGATCGGCAAGCATCTGGGTGAGCGCGCCGCCGAAGGAGTGGCCCATGATGATCGGGCGCTCGTCGAGGGCGACGATGATCCGCTCGTAGTGGTCGGCGATCTCCTTCAGCCCGATGCCCTTCAGCGCCTCGGGGTTCGCCCGCACCTGCTGCGGCGTCCGGTCGCCGATCCCCGGCCATGCCGGCGCGATCACGGTGTGGCCGGCCGCGCGGAAGCGGCCGATCCAGGTGTCCCAGCTCTTCGGGGTCATCCACAGGCCATGGACGAGGACGATGGTGGCAGTCATGTCGTTCCCTTCGCCGATACCTAGGGCCACCGGTCTACCCCACCGGCGACGCCCGTGGGGTGGGCGGAAATACCCACGGGCGGTGTCGTCACCGGCCCTCGGAATTGTCAGAGGGCTGCAGGAGACTGGCCGCGAACCAACAAACGGGAGGGACCACCATGGCAATACTCAACCCCTACCTCAGCTTCCGCGGGAACGCACGCGAGGCGATGGAGTTCTACAAGTCCGTGTTCGGCGGCGAGCTGACGGTCTCCACCTTCGGGGAGTTCCAGATGCCCGGCATCGGCCCGGAGGAAGCGGACAAGATCATGCACGGCCAGCTCACCACGCCGGCCGGCTTCACCCTCATGGGCGCTGACACGCCGGAAGGCATGCCGTACGACGACAGCAGCGGCGGCATCACCGATCTCGATCAGCGGTACCGACGAGGCGGAACTCCGTGGCTACTGGGACGGGCTCGCCGACGGCGGCGAGATCACCATGCCGCTGGAGAAGGCGCCCTGGGGTGACTCGTTCGGACAGTTGAACGACCGTTACGGCACCCCGTGGATGTTCAACATCGGCGGCAGCCCCCAGGGCTGACCCTGAGCGGGCCTCCTCACCCAGTTGTGGGGAGGCCGGCAACGAACCCGGCGAGGAGGGCCCGGCCCTCCGGCCAGGGCCCGCGGCCCGAGGCCGTGCTGATGTGTCCCGGCTGCGTCCAGCTCCACCAGGGGTGCGCCGATCGCTGCAGCCGTGGCGACGGTGTAGTCCCAGCCGGCGTACGGGTCGTCGGTGGAGCCGACCTGCAGCAGCCGCTCGTCCGGGCGGGTCCGCGGCCGGGTGAAGCCGGTGATGGTGTCGGGGAAGTCCGGGCCCTCCGGATCGGGCACGGCGACGAGGAACGCCCCGGCTGCGACGCCAGGGTGTCGTTCCAGCCAGGCGAGCGCCGTCAGGCACCCGAGGCTGTGCGCGACGATCACCGCGCCCGGCGTCATCGCTGCGTCCAGCCCGGCCACCCAGTCCTCGAGTTCCGGTTCATCCCACGAACACGACGGCAGACCCGGGACGGCGGCAGGCCCCAGCTCCGCCTGCCACAGCGTCTGCCAGTGACCGGCGTCGGAGTCCTGGTAGCCGGGCGCGATCACGTACTGCCCGCTGAACGTCGCCATCGTGCAGCTCAGGCCTTGTCGCCCGATGCAGCGTTGCCCCCGATGCCTCCGAGCGGGCGGCGTCGATCTTCGCCTTCGCGCCGTCCAGCCACTTCTGGCAGATCGTGGCCAGCTGCTCGCCGCGCTCCCAGAGCGCCATCGACTCCGACAACGGCACGCTGCCGGCCTCCAGCTTCCGGACGATCTCGACCAGCTGCTCGCGGGCTTCCTCGTAGCTGAGTTCTGGCTTGGCCATGGCTACTCCTGCACTTCGATCTCGTTGACGGTCAGGTTCAGGCGGCCATCGGCCAGTCGTGCGATCAGCGTCGCGCCGGGCTCGGTCGCCCCGACGCGCTCGACCGAGCCGCCCGAGGCGTCGGCGAGGATGGCGTACCCCCGTTGCAGGGTCGCAAGCGGCGACAGCGCCCGGACGCGGTCGACGGTGTGGCCGAGGCCCAGTCGTTCCTCGCGCAGCCGGCCGTCGATCGCCCGTCCCAGCCGGTCGCGCGCCGTCTGCAGACGTTCGTCGTGCCCGGCGAGGAATGCGGCCGGGTCCCGCAGCACCGGACGGCTCCGTAGCTCCCCGAGGCGCCGCTGCTCCGACTCCACCCGCCCGACGATCGCCGCACGGACGCGGCCGAGCGCCGTCCGCACCAGCTCTGCCTCTGCGGCAGCGTCCGGCACCACCCGCTTGGCGGCGTCGGTGGGGGTCGAGGCCCGCACGTCGGCGACGAGGTCGAGGATCGGGGTGTCCGTCTCGTGCCCGATCGCGCTCACCACCGGCGTGCGACAGGCGAACACCGCCCGGGCAAGGGCCTCGTCGCTGAACGGCAGCAGGTCCTCCAGCGACCCGCCGCCGCGGGCGATGATGATCACGTCCACGTCGGGCTGCGCGTCCAGCGAGCGCACGGCGTCGATCAGCTGCTCCACAGCCTGCTGCCCCTGCACCAGGGCGTGGCGCACGTCGACGACAGCAGCCGGCCAGCGGCGGGCGATGTTCTCCACCACGTCCCGCTCAGCTGCGCTCTTCGCACCCGTCACCAGCCCGATCCGGCGCGGCAGGAACGGCAGCCTCCGCTTGCGGGACGGGTCGAACAGTCCCTCGGCCTGCAGCATGCGCTTGCGCTGCTCGATCGCGGCCAGCAGCCGTCCCTCGCCGGAGGGGCGCAACTCCCTGCACTCGAAGGTCAGGCTGCCCGACTTGCTCCACACCGTCGGACGCACCCAGGCGGCAACGACGGTGCCCTCCGTGAGCGGTCCGGCGGCGTCCAGCACCGCCTGTGACGTCGACAGTGTCACCGAGACCTCGGCGAGCGTGTCCCGCATGGTCAGGAACTGGGTGACGGCCCCGGAACGTCGCTTGATCTCGATCAGCTGGCCCTCGACCCAGATCGGGCTGAGGCGCTCCACCCAGTTCTTGGTCGCCGCAACGACAGCCCGAGGGGCTGTGGCGCATCCGCAGAATTGGGTAGTGGCACAGCGGCAGGCTAGCCGAACGGTCGGACACGGAGGGTCAGCGGGTAACCTCGAAGTCATCTGCACGCTGGGCGTTAGCCTTCCCGGCCGTAGGGTCCTCGATACCTGAAGTTGGGAAGTACCCCGCATGGAACCCTCGATCTCCGCCGTCGTCGGGGGGCGCGCCCCGGCCGTCGCCTCGATCTTCACCCCGCTCGCCAAGCAGGTGCGCGACGCAAGCCTCCTCACCCGTCGACCGGGTTTCTACCTCGGTCTCCTCGGGGTGCTCACCGGGGCGACGATCGCCCTCGTCGTGGGCTCCTTCATGCTCGGGCACTCGTGGTTCCAGCTGCTGCTCGCAGCTGCGCTCGGCGTGCTGCTCACCCAGTTCGCCTTCGTGTCGCACGAGGCGTCCCACCACCAGGTCTTCGAGCCCGGCAAGGCCAACGACCGCCTCGGACGCCTGCTGGCCAACGGTGTCGTCGGCATCAGCCACTCCTGGTGGGTCACCAAGCACAACAAGCACCACGCCAACCCCAACCAGCTGGGACGCGACCCCGACATCGAGTTCGACACGATCTCGTTCACTCCCGAGGACGCCGCCAAGAAGCGCGGACTCATGGGTGCCTTCACCCGCCGCCAGGGCTGGCTGTTCTTCCCGCTGCTCCTGCTCGAGGGCCTCAACCTCCACGTGGTGTCGCTCCGGACGCTGATCGCGTCCCCGCGCAGCCGGATGCGCACCTGGGAACTCGTCACGATCGCCGCCCGGCTCAGCCTGTACCTCGGTCTCGTCTTCTGGCTGCTGCCGCCCGGTATCGCCGCTGCCTTCGTCGGCGTCCAGCTGGCCGTGTTCGGCGTGTACATGGGCGCTTCGTTCGCCCCCAACCACAAGGGGATGGCGATCATCCCGGCCGGCGCAAAGCTCGACTTCCTCAGCAAGCAGGTGCTGACCTCGCGCAACATCGCCGGCGGCTGGTTCATGACCCAGTTCATGGGCGGCCTCAACCACCAGGTGGAGCACCACCTCTTCCCCAACATGCCGCGGCCACAGCTCGCCAAGGCCCGCGTCATGGTGCGCGAGCACTGCATCGCGAACGACCTGCCCTACACCGAGGTCGGACTGTTCCGTTCCTACGGGATCGTCATCCGCTACCTCAACGAGGTCGGCCTCTCGGCCCGCGACCCCTTCGACTGCCCCACCCACCGCCAGCTCGGCGGCTGGTAGGCCCGCCGCGGACGGCTCGCCGGGCCCACGTAGACTGGCCGACATGCCTGATACCAAGCGAGTAGTCGTCGCCGCCCCGCGCGGATATTGCGCCGGGGTCGACCGTGCGGTGATCACCGTGGAGAAGGCTCTGGACGTCTACGGCCCGCCGGTCTACGTGCGCAAGCAGATCGTGCACAACCGGCACGTCGTCGAGGACCTCGAAGCCCGCGGCGCCATCTTCGTCGAGGAACTCGCCGAGGTGCCCACCGGCGCCACCGTCGTGTTCTCCGCCCACGGGGTGTCGCCAGCCGTGCACGCAGAGGCGGCCGAGCGTGGCCTGAAGACCATCGACGCCACCTGCCCGCTGGTCACCAAGGTGCACAACGAGGCCAAGCGCTTCGCCGGCCAGGGCATCCAGATCCTGCTGATCGGCCACGCCGGGCACGAAGAGGTCGAGGGCACCACCGGCGAGGCGCCGGACAACATCACGCTCGTGCAGCACCCCGACGACGTGGACGGCGTCGAGATGGCCGACCCGACCAAGGTCGCCTGGCTCAGCCAGACCACCCTCAGCGTCGACGAGACCTGGGAGACCGTCGGACGGCTCCGCGAGAAGTTCCCAGCCCTGATCGATCCGCCCAGCGACGACATCTGCTACGCCACCCAGAACCGGCAGTCGGCCGTCAAGCAGATCTCCACGCACGCCGACCTCGTGATCGTCGTCGGCTCGTCGCAACTCGTCCAACTCCGTGCGGCTCGTCGAGGTGGCGCTCGAATCCGGGGCGAAGGCCTCCTACCGCGTGGACAACGCCGGCGAGATCGATCCCGGCCTGGCTCGAAGGGGTCAACTCCGTCGGCGTGACCTCCGGTGCGTCCGTGCCCGACGCCCTCGTGCAGGGTGTGCTCGACTACCTCACGGAGCGCGGCTTCCCGCAGGCGACAGAGGAGCGGCTGACCGAGGAGAACCTGGTCTTCGCCCTGCCGCCGGAGCTGCGCAAGGACCTGCGCCGCCAGACCGCCGGCGACTGATCCGACCGTGCGGACATGGTTCGTACACTCCCGGTCGTCCTGGCCGGAAATAAACCGCGCTCCGAGGCGTTAAGGCAGTCGTGAGCCACGCCGCGGCCGTGATGGCACTGCCCCTCCGGGCAGCGCCTCGCTGGCGTGACCCGTCGGGGCGACCCTCGACCGCTTCGCTCGACGGCGCCCGCACGCGCCGTCCTCCGCCCGACCGGGCTACGGCGTCGCGGTGAGCTGTCAGACGTGGCTGACGTCCATCACCAGATTGCGGCGCAAGGGGACTGGCGTGACGACCGAACGGGTATGTCAGGACGTGCGATCGCCGCGAACGACCGGTTCCATGACCAAGGGTGTGCTTCCGTACCGCCATCGGTGGCGACCACGACCAGGAGGGGCACACCATGATCAGCTTCACTGACGTCACCAAGGTCTATCCGGGCGGCACCACGGCGGTCGGCGGTCTCAGCCTCACCGCCCCCACGGGCAAGATCACCGTGCTGGTCGGACCGTCCGGCTGCGGCAAGACGACGTCGCTGCGGATGATCAACCGGATGATCGAGCCCACCAGCGGCACGATCGAGATCGACGGCCGCGACACCGCCAGCCTCAACCCCAACGAGCTGCGCCGCGGCATCGGCTACGTCATCCAGAGCGGCGGGCTGTTCCCGCACCGCACGATCCTCGACAACATCGCCACCGTCCCGCTGCTGCTCGGCTGGGACAAGGCGAAGGCGCGGGCGCGGGCGCACGAGCTGCTCGAACGGGTCGGGCTCGACCCGGTCCTCGGCAAGCGGTACCCCAACCAGCTCTCCGGCGGCCAGCAGCAGCGGGTCGGCGTGGCCCGCGCGCTGGCCGCCGACCCGCCGGTGATGCTGATGGACGAGCCGTTCAGCGCCGTCGACCCGGTGGTGCGCGAGCAGTTGCAGGACGAGTTCCTGCGGCTGCAGGGCGAGCTCGACAAGACCATCGTCTTCGTCACCCACGACATCGACGAGGCCATGAAGCTGGGCGACCAGGTGGCCGTGCTGCGGGTCGGCGGGATCCTCGCCCAGCTGGCCACGCCTGCGAAGCTGCTGGCCGATCCGCACGACGACTTCGTCGCCGACTTCCTCGGCCGCGACCGCGGCTACCGTGGCCTCGCCTTCGCCGCAGCCCCTGAGCTTCCGCTGCGCGACGAGCCGGTCGTGCTGCTCGGTTCGACCGTCGCGCAGGCTGCGGAGATCGCTGCCGGTGACCAGTGGGTGCTGGTCGTCGACGAGGCCCGCGCGCCCCTTGGCTGGGCAGAGCCGGCGAGGCTCACCGGCCTCATCGACCGCGACCACCTGCACCGGGGCGGCACCGTCGCCCGCGTCGGCGGCTCGCTGCGGGCCGCGCTCGACGCAGCCCTCTCCGCGCCCAGCCGGCGTGGGGTGCTGGTCGACGACGACGGGACGCCTCGTCGGCACCGTCCGCGCCCAGGACGTCCTCTCCGCGATCGAACGCCGGCCGGCAGGTGCAGTGGCGTGAAGTGGTTCCTCGGGCACCTCGACCAGGTGTGGCAGCTGATGCTGAACCACGCCGTCCTCGCGTTGATCCCGCTCGTCGTCGGGCTGCTGCTGGCCATTCCCGCTCGGCTGGCTCGCCAAGCGCTACCGGGTGCTCTACTCGCCGCTGATCGCCGGCACCGGGCTGCTGTACACGATCCCGTCGCTGGCCCTGTTCATCCTGATGCCGCTGGTGCTGGGCACCGGCATCCTCGACCCGATCAACGTGGTCGTCGCCCTCACCATCTACACGATCGCCCTGCTGGTGCGAACGGTCGCGGACGGGCTCGGCTCGGTGCCCGATGACGTGGTGCAGGCAGCGACGGCCATGGGCATCGGACGCGTGCGGCGCTTCTGGTCGGTCGAGCTGCCGCTGGCCGTGCCGGTGATCGCCGCCGGCCTGCGGGTCGCTGCGGTGAGCAACGTGTCGATCGTCTCCGTCGCAGCGCTGCTCGGCATCCCGCAGCTCGGCTCGCTGTTCACCGACGGGTTCGCCCGCAACTTCCTCGACCCGATCGCGGTCGGGATCCTCGCCTGCATGGTGCTGGCGCTGGCCATGGACCTGGCGATCCTCTGGATCAGCCGGGCTGCCACGCCCTGGCTGCGGACGGGGGCGGCGGCATGAACCTCCTGTGGACCTGGCTGACGAACCCGGAGAGCTGGCAGGGGAGCTCCGGCATCCCCGTCCGGATCGCCGAGCACCTGGCGTACTCGGCGGCCACCCTGCTGCTCGCCGCGCTGGTCGGCATCCCGCTGGGGCTGTGGATCGGCCACACCGGACGCGGCCGCGTCGCCGTGGTGAACCTCGTCAACGGCGTCCGGTCGGTGCCGACGCTGGGCCTGCTGTTCGCAGCCGTACTGGTGGTCGGCCCGCTGCTCGGCGGCGACATCGCGTTCCTCGCTCCCGTCCATCTTCGTGCTGGTGCTGCTGGCGATCCCGCCGATCCTCGCCGGTGCCTACGCCGGGGTGGAGGGCATCGATCCCGGAGCCCGGGACGCCGCCCGCGGCATGGGCATGAGCTCGATGGAGATCCTGTTCAAGGTGGAGGTGCCCTGCGCCCTGCCGCTGATCTTCAGCGGGCTGCGGTCCGCCGCGCTGCAGGTGGTGGCGACCGCCACCCTCGCCGCGTCGGTGAGCCTCGGCGGCCTCGGCCGGTTCCTGATCGACGGCCAGGCCTACCGCGACTACGGCCAGATGGCCGGCGGCGCCCTGCTCGTCGCCGTGCTCGCCGTGCTCGTCGACCTCGTCTTCGCGGGGGTGCAGCGCCTGGTGGTCTCGCCCGGCCTCGCCCCCGTCCCGTTCCGCCCGGCGCGTCCGCACCAGGGCGCAGCTCGCCGCCAACCCGACCTGACACACAGCAGGAAACAGGAAGAAGGAAAGAGATGAAGAAACACCTCGCAACCCTTGCCGCAGCAGCCACAGCTCTGGCACTGACGGCGTGCTCGTCCGGCAACCCGCTTGCCAGCTCAGCCCCAGCCAGCTCGGCGCCGGCATCCAGCGGGGCAGCGATCTCGGTCGTCGTCGGCTCGGCCAACTTCCCCGAGAGCGAGATCCTCGCCGACATCTACGCCGGCGCCCTGAAGGCCAAGGGCATCACCGTCTCGACGAAGCTGAACATCGCCTCCCGCGAGACCTACGTGCCGGCCCTGAAGAGCGGTGAGATCGACCTGTTCCCGGAGTACACCGGCGGCTTCTCCAAGTACCTCAACGCCGACGCGGACACCTCGACGGAGGAGGCGGCGCTGGCGTCCCTGAAGTCGCTGCTCCCGGACAACCTGACGGCACTCGAGCCCTCTGCAGCGCAGGACAAGGACTCGATCACCGTCACCAGGGCAACCGCCGACAAGTACTCGCTGAAGACCATCGAGGACCTGGCGCCGGTCGCCAGCCAGTTCGTCCTCGGCGGCCCGCCGGAGTGGAAGAACCGGGCGCTCGGCGTCCCCGGCCTGAAGAAGACCTACGGGCTCACCTTCAAGGACTTCAAGGCGCTGGACGTGGCCGGCCCGCTGACCGTGCAGGCCCTGAAGAACGGCCAGGTGCAGGCAGCGAACCTGTTCACCACCGACCCGTCGATCAAGGCCAACGACTTCGTCTCGCTCGAGGACACCAAGCAGTTCTTCGGCGCGCAGAACGTCATCCCGGTGATCCAGAAGTCCAAGGCGACCCCCGAGGTCACGGCAGCCCTGAACGCCGTCTCGGCCAAGCTCACCACCGACACCCTGGCAGCGATGGTCACCAAGGTCGTCGTCGACAAGGACGACGCGGCCACCGTTGCCGCCGAGTTCCTGTCCAGCAACGGTCTCGGCTGACCTCGTCACGCGCAAGCTGTGAGTCGACGCCGACATCGGCGGTCAACTCACAGCTTGCTGTGGTCGTCTGGGGATCGTCGTGAGGACTACACCAGGAAGCGGTAGAACGGGCTGTCGGAGGCGACCACCTCGAAGGTGATCGGGCTCGAGTCCATCTTGGAGCAGCAGGTCGCCGAACGAGGTCGGGTCGCCCAGTTCGATGCCCACCAGCGCCGGGCCGGTCTCCCGGTTGCTGCGCTTGACGTACTCGAAGTGGGTGATGTCGTCGTCGGGGCCGAGCACCTCGTCGAGGAAGCGGCGCAGCGCTCCCGGCTCCTGCGGGAAGTTCACCAGGAAGTAGTGCTTGCGGCCCTCGTACACCAGTGACCGCTCGACGATCTCGGCGTAGCGGGACACGTCGTTGTTGCCGCCGGAGACGATCGCCACGACGGTCTGGCCCGGTTCGGGCCGGAACAGCCCGAGGGCTGCGGTGGCGAGGGCGCCGGCGGGCTCGGTGACGATGCCCTCGGTCTGGTAGAGCGCCAGCATCTCCGAGCAGATCCGGCCCTCCGGCACCGCGTACAGGTCGGGCCGGTGGCGTTGCACCATCGCGAAGGTGAGGTCGCCCGCCCTGCGGACGGCCGCGCCGTCGACGAACGTGTCGATCCGGTCCAGCTCGACCGGCCGACCCGCAGCAAGAGCGGCCAGCCATGGACGCCGCGCCGGCAGGCTCGGCGCCGACCACGCGCGTGCCCGGGTGACGCTCGGACAGGTAGGCAAGACAGCCGGAGATCATGCCGCCGCCACCGACCGGCGCGATCAGCACGTCCGGCGCCTTGCCGAACTGCTCGATGATCTCCTTGGCCACCGTGCCCTGGCCGGCGATCGTGCGCTCGTCGTCGAAGGCAGGCACGAGCGTGGCGCCGGTCTGCCTGCGCCTCGAGGGTGGCAGCGGCGGAGGCCTCGTCATAGGTGTCGCCGGTGACCACGAGGTCGACCCGGCCCTCGCCGAGGGCGAGGATGCGTTGGCGCTTCTGGCGAGGGGTCGTCGCCGGCACGAAGATGCTTCCCTTGATGCCGAGTCGTGCACAGGCGAACGCGACGCCCTGGCCGTGGTTGCCGGCGCTGGCGGCGATGACGCCCGCCGCGCGGTGCGCCTCCTCCAGCTGCGAGATGAGGTTGTACGCGCCGCGGATCTTGTAGGACCGCACCGGCTGCAGGTCCTCGCGCTTCAGCCAGACGTAGGCGCCGGTCGCCGCGCTGAGTCGTTCGTTCAGCTGCAGCGGGGTGCGGGCGGCCACGCCCGCCAGTCGCTCTGCGGCCGCGTCCACGGCCCGGGCATCGATGGTCACCGGGTCATTGTGGCACCGGCACGCTCACAGCCTCCCGAGCCACGACCGCTGCGGGGCCGACAGGCCGTGTCAGGCGGTCTGGGCTCCCGGTTCGGGTGGGGTCGACGCCTCTGTGGTCAGCAGGTCCTCGAGTGCGGGCTGGGCCCGGTTCAGCGCCAGCTCGTCACCCCGGCTGCGGGTGCGCCCGATCATGGGCGCAACGCCGGCGGCGTCCTCGACGAGTTCCGGGGCGCTGACGTGGCGCACCGACACGTCGACGCTGTCCACGTGGTCGAGGTCCTTGGTGACCACCTGCAGCTCCCGCAGCTTGCGTGCGGTCGGGAACACCCGGCCCTCGATCGAGCCGACGGCGTCGTTGTAGGCGCTGACGGCGCCGGTCAGCGAGCGTCCGACCTTGTCGAAGTGCTTTCCGAGGGTGCCGAGGCGGTCGTACAGCTCACGGCCGAGACCGAAGACCTCCTTGGCGGAGTCGGCGAGGGCAGCCTGGCGCCACGAGTAGGCGACGGCGCGCAGCATCGCGATCAGGGTGGTCGGGGTGGCAAGGATGATGTTCCGCCGGGCGGCGTAGTCGTGCAGGTCGGGCAGCTGGCTGAGCGCCTCGGCAGCCAGTGCCTCGCTGGCGAGGAACAGCACCACGAACTCCGGCGACGACGGGTCGGCCTTGAAGTAGTCCTTGCGGGACAGCTGGTCGATGTGGCTCTGCACGTTCTTGGCGAACAGGCCGAGGCAGCGCTCGCGCTCGGCGTCGGTGTTCGCCTCGTGTGCGTCGAGGAAGGCGCTCAGCGGCACCTTGGAGTCGACGTAGACGAACTTGCCCTCGGCCAGCGTGACCTTCATGTCGGGACGGATGATCGCGCCGGAGCTGGTCTGGGTGGTCTCCTGCTGGACGAAGTCGCAGTACTCCAGCATTCCGGAGATCTCCGCGACCCGCTTCAGCTGCAGCTCGCCCCAGGCGCCGCGGACCTGCGGCTTGCGCAGCGCCGTCACGAGGGCTGCGGTCTCCCGGCGCAGTGCCTCGCCGGTGAGCTTCACCTCTGCCACCTGGTTGCGCAGGTCGGTGCTGATCGCCGCCCGTTCCTTCTCCACCTCCGTGAGCCGGTTGTTGAACCGTTCGAGGCTCTCCTTCACCGGAACCATCAGCTGCTCGGTGGCCTTCAGCCGCTGCTCGGCGACGGCTTCGCCCTGCTTGGCCTGGTGGGCCGCGGTCTCCGCCGACAGCACCTTGAACTGGTTGATGATCGACTCACGGTCCTCGGCCAGCTCCCGCGCCCGTGCCACGGCCGCGTCGCGTTCCGCGATCGCCCCGTCGGCCTTGGCGCGGGCATGGGAGAGCGCTGCCCCCGCGTCCGCTGCTTCCGCGCGGGCGAGCGCAGCGTCCTCGCGGGCCTGGGCGACGTCGGCGACCAGCCGGGACAGCTCGGAGCGTGCCTGCGCAGCCTCCGCCCGTCCCTCCGCCGCCTGGGTCTGGGCCTGCGCTGCCTCGGTGCGGGCTCGCTCGAGGGTGGCCTGGTCGTGGGCGCCGGACTCCCCGGTGCGTGAGCGCCACAACAGCCAGGAGGCCGCCGCGCCCACCGCGGTACCGATGACGAGGGCCAGGAGCAACCAGCCGATGTTCTGCATGCCCTGATCCTGCCTGCCGGCACTGACACTTTGCGTGACCGACGCAGGGTGCGGCCGGATTGGGCTCCATACTGGACGGCATGTCCGCCAATTCGCACATCGATGACCTGGCAGCCTTCGTCTCCGCGTCCCCGTCCAGCTATCACGCTGCGGCAGAGGTGGCGCGCCGCCTGGTGGAGGCCGGCTTCACGGAACTGGCGGAGGGCGAGGCCTGGGAGCCGGGCGGACGCCACTTCGTGCGCCGCGACGGTGCCGTGATCGGCTGGCGGGTGCCCGACGACGTCGCCGGACCGATCGGGTTCCGGATCGTCGGTGCCCACACCGACTCGCCCGGCTTCAAGCTCAAGCCCGAGCCGTCCGCGTACGCCTTCGGCTGGTCGCAGGCCGGCATGGAGGTCTACGGCGGTCCGCTGCTGAACTCCTGGCTGGACCGCGAGTTCGGTCTCGCCGGACGGGTGGTCACCACGGTCGGGCGACGTGCACCTGGTGTCGACGCCGGCATGGCTGCGGATCCCGCAGGTCGCGCCGCACCTCGACCGCAGCGTCAACGAGAACCTCCACCTCGACCGTCAGGTGCACCTCAAGCCGATCTTCGGCACAGCCTCGGTCGACGTGCTGTCCGCCGTCGCCGGCAGCCTCGACCTGCACCGCGACGAGATCGACGGCCACGACCTGTTCGCCGCCGTCACCGAGACGCCGGCCGTGATCGGAGTGACCGGGGAGTTCCTCGCCTCCGCGCGGCTGGACAACCTCTCCAGCGTCCACGCCGGGGTGGTCGCCCTCGTCACGGCCGCGGCGAGCGACCGGATCGACGTGCTGGCCTGCTTCGACCACGAGGAGATCGGCAGCGCGTCGCGGACCGGTGCGTCCGGGCCGTTCCTCGAGAGCATGCTGCGGCGGATCGCCGGCGGGCTCGGCTGGGGCGGCGAGGACTTCGAGCGCGCGCTGGCTGCGTCGTTCGTGATCTCCGCCGACGCCGGCCACGCGATCCACCCGAACTACCCGCAGCTGCACGACCCCGACCACCGTCCGGGCGTGAACGGCGGGCCGTTGCTGAAGATCAACGCCAACCAGCGCTACACGACGGAGGGGCCGTCGACCGCGCGGTGGCTGCGGATCTGCCGGGCGGCCGGCGTGCCGACGCAGCCGTTCGTCTCGAACAACGCCGTGCCGTGCGGCTCGACGATCGGACCGCTGAACGCCACCCGGCTGGGCATCGAGAGCGTCGACGTCGGCGTCCCGCTGCTGAGCATGCACTCGGCGCGGGAGCTGTGCGGCGTGCAGGACCCGCTGTGGCTGGCCCAGGCGCTGACGGCGTTCTACGCCGGGGCGGACGCCTGAACCCGGTCGACCGGGAGTTCAGCGAAGAGGTGCGGGAAGCCGTCCTCGACGACGATCGGCAGGTGCGGGTCGGGATCGAGCCGTAGCAGCGTGAGGTCCTCGGGCGCGAGGTCGGCGTAGAAGCGTGCCCGCGTGGCCGGCAGCTGGTGTTCGAACGAGAAGTGGACGAAGCCTTCTGCGAGGTAGCCCATGCCGCGGCCAGACCACGGGTAGTGGCCGCTGGCAAGGGCTGCTTCCCACTCGGCGCGCGGGGTCCAGTGGAAGATCGGTCCGTGACCGGCGTGCGGTGCACCGAGCAGGCCGAGCTCGACCAGGTCGGCGCGCAGCTGCTCCGCAGAGGTGAAGGTGAGGCCGGTCAGTCCCGCATCGGTGGCGGCAGCGGCGTTGGGCGGGGAGTCGTCGATGAAGATCGCCTGCACTCGGCTCCACCCCCGCACGCCGGCAGGCCAGCGCGTAGATCGCCGGGTCGGGCTTCACGATGCCCTCCTCGCCGGAGACGACGATGTCGCTGAACCGGGCGAGGATGCCGAAGCGCTCCCTGGCGATCGCGAACATGTCTGCCGCCCAGTTCGTGAGGGCGATGGTGGCGACGCCGGCCTTGTTGAGTTCGGCGAGGACGGCCCCGGTGCCGGGCACCATCTCGGTGACCGTGTGCGGGAAGTGCTCGCGGTAGGCGCGGATGCCGTCAGCCTTGTCGGGGAAGCGTTCCGCGAGTGCTGCCTCGGAAGCCGCGATGCTCCGGAGCCCGTCGTTGGTGCGGTTCCACTCGTCGAAGCCGATCGCGCTCCATGAACTCCTCCACCGCCTCCGACGGCATCACCTGCTCGAAGGCGCGTTCCGGGGCCCACCTGATCAGCACGCCACCCAGGTCGAAGATCACTGTTGTCACGGGCCAAGCATGGCCGAGACCGGGGGCCGGCGCCCACCGGCACCACCGCCCGTCCCGGAAATGGGACGAACCTGGTACCGGAAGCCCGTTCGGACCTCTCCTCCCGCTGACGCTGGCGCGCCAGCGGGAGGTCGTCCCCTAAGCTGTTCCGACGTGGCTCTCACCATCGGAATCGTCGGACTGCCCAACGCTGGCAAGTCCACCCTCTTCAACGCCCTCACCCGCAACAACGTGCTCGCGGCGAACTACCCGTTCGCGACGATCGAGCCGAACGTGGGTGTCGTCGGCGTCCCGGACGAGCGGTTGCCGGTGCTGGGCAAGCTGTTCAACTCCGAGCGGCTCGTGCCTGCGACGGTGAGCTTCGTCGACATCGCCGGCATCGTGAAGGGCGCGTCCCAGGGCGAGGGGATGGGCAACGCCTTCCTGGCCAACATCCGCGAGGCCGACGCGATCTGCCAGGTGACCCGCGTGTTCCGCGATCCCGACGTCACCCATGTCGACGGCGCGGTCAACCCGGGCAACGACATCGAGACCATTCGGACCGAGCTGATCCTCGCCGACCTGCAGACCATCGAGAAGGCGCTGCCCCGGCTGGAGAAGGACGTCCGGCTGCACAAGGACCGGATCCCGGTCCTCGAGGCAGTGCAGCACGCGCAGACCGTGCTCGACGGCGGCACCGGCGTGCATGCAGCGAAGCTCGACCTCGAACCGCTGCGGGAGCTGTTCCTGCTCACGGCCAAGCCCTACCTGTACGTGTTCAACTGCGACTCCGACGAGCTCACCGACACCGACCTGATCGGCAGGATGCGCGACCTGGTCGCCCCGGCCGAGGCGATCTTCCTCGACGCGAAGATCGAGTCGGAGCTGGTCGAGATGGAGGCCGACGAGGCGCGCGAGTTCCTTGTCGAGATGGGCATCTCCGAGCCGGGTCTCGACACCCTCGCCCGTGTCGGCTACGAGACGCTCGGCCTGCAGAGCTACCTCACCGCGGGCCCGAAGGAGTCCCGGGCCTGGACGATCCGGAAGGGCGCCACTGCACCCGAGGCGGCCGGCGTGATCCACACCGACTTCCAGAAGGGCTTCATCAAGGCCGAGGTGATCAGCTACGACGACCTGGTCGACCTCGGCTCGATCGCCGCTGCGCGCGCGGCCGGCAAGGCCCGCATGGAGGGCAAGGAGTACGTCATGGCCGACGGCGACGTGGTGGAGTTCCGCTTCTCGTCGTAGGCGTCCGTGTGACGCCGACCCCTGCCGGGGGTCAGGCCTTCGAGATGTCCTCCACGACCTCACCGGCCGTGGCGTTGTCGAGCTCGAGGGCGATGTCTGCCTGGGACACCACGCCGACGACTCGATGGCCGTCCACAACGGGGACTCGCCGGATCTGCTTGTCTGCGAGCACCGTGGCCACCGCCTGGGCGTCGTCGGTCACGTCCACGGTGACGACGCTCGTTGACATGATCTTCGAGACCGGAGTGCCGGCGAGGTCGAGGTTCTTGGCGACGCCCTCAATGATGATGTCGCGATCGGTGATCATGCCGACAAGGGTGTCGCCATCGACCACCGGCATGGAGCCGACGTCGTACTTGCTGAGCATGCGGGCGGCGTCCACAAGGGTCTCGTCGGGGGCCATGCATTCTGCGGGAGAGGTCATCAGGTCGCGGGCTGTCTTCATTGTTGCGGTCCTCTGGTCGGGCTTCGTTGGTACCGACGAGATACCCGCGCCCGGCGGAAGGGAACCCCGCGAGCCTCTCCGACAGGTCTGCTGTCAGGAGACGGCTCAGTCGTCCGCGGGCGGGTCCTCCCGGTCGTAGACCTTGCCGGTGGCCAGGTCCACAGCCCGTCCGCCCGGCGGGAGGTTGGAGAGGTCGGGGGCGATCACGAGTTCCGGAAGCCCGGAGTCGGGCATGCGCACGGCCGTCATGTCGACGTGCGGGCCGGCGAGCACGAGATCGTGCGAGGAGCGCATCGGCAGCGTCCGGTTGAGGAAGAAGTCCTCCTCGACCGCCCACCAGATGAACATCAGCACCACGCCGAGGCCCATGGCCGCCAGACCGGTGACGCCGACAGCGCCGTAGCCGAAGAGCGTGATGTCCTCGCCGTCCTCGTTCTGCAGCCAGTCGGGCTGGAGGAACTGGTTCAGCCCGTAGAAGAACGTCGCCAGCATCGCCACCCCGCCGGCGAGCGGGATGATGCCCTGCAGGAAGAAGTTGCGCACGCTGGAGAACAGGTTCTTCCGGTAGAACCACGCGCAGACGAAGCCGGTGAGCCCGTAGTAGAACGCGATCATCAGGCCGATCGAGCCGATCAGGGCTGCCAGCATCTCGGTGCCCAGCGCGGTGAAGGCCAGGTAGAAGACCGCGGAGACCACGCCCATGGCAATGGTGGCGAACGAGGGGGTGAGGTTCTTCGGGTGCACCTTCGCAAAGGCCTTCGGCAGGGCCTTGAACACGCCCATCGACAAGGCGGTGCGGGCGGTCGGCAGGATCGTGGTCTGGGTGGACGCCGAGGCGGACGTGAGAATCGACGCGGCCAGGAGGACGATCCCGATCCTGCCCAGCAGGCTGTCGCCGAAGAGTTCGGGGGCGATCGCGTTGAAGACGTCCTCTGCGTTGCCGGGATTGCCCAGGCCGATGCCGTCGGTACCGACTCCGGCGAAGGCCACCGCTGCGACAGTGACCGTGGCGTAGGTGACCAGCAGCAGGATCGTGGAGATGACCGCCGCACGACCTGGGGTCTTGCCCGGGTCGGAACTCTCCTCGTTACAGGCCACCGCCGTGTCCCAGCCCCAGTAGATGAAGAAGCCCGTGAGCAGCGCCGGAGCGATCACCGCGCCGAACTCCAGCCCACCGGGCCACAGCCAGTCAAGGGTCGGTACCAGCGAGTACGACAAGGCGGTCCCGGAGTACACCCGGAAGAGGGCGAAGGCGGCGAACAGGATCAGGACGACGACCTCGATCGACAGCAGCAGGTACTGCAGCCGGGCGCTGATCTCGATGCCCTTGTAGCAGATCCAGGTCATCAGGGCGATCCACAGCAGGCCCGCCGTTGTGGACGCCACCACGTTGTCGGCAAGGTCGGCGAAGCCGAAGAGCGTGAAGGAGTAGGACCCGGCCACCTGGGCGAGGTTGGCCATCACGATCACGTCCGCGGCGATGATGCCCCAGCCACCGAGCCAGCCGATGATCGGGCCGAACGTTCGGCTGGCCCAGGTGAAGGTGGTGCCACAGTCGGGGTCGGTCTTGTTGAGCTCCTGGTAGGCGATCGCGATGAAGTACATCGGGATGAACGCAAGGATGATGATGGCCGGCGCCTTCACCCCGGCCAGCAGGGCACCTCCGGACGCCACGACGAACCCGAGGCTCGCGGCGAGGGAGTACGCGGGGGCTGTGGACGACATGCCCACAACCACGCTGGAGAGCAGGCCGAGGGCCCCGCCCTTCAGTCCTTTCTCGGACGCCTCCGGGTAACCCAGCGGCGCATCATCCTTGACCACGGACATGGGTTTCTCCTCCGGTGCGGCACCCAGGAACCTGACTCGGGTCGGACTCTAGGCCTCCGCAGCGGGGTTTGTCTGTGCCCGAATGTTGCTCTTTCGTGACAACTTCTCGGTAGACCGCAGGCCGGTAAGCCACTGCCGATGGCCCACGTGGTGGAGTTCCGCTCCCCGTCGCAGGGGTTCCGCGCGAGCGCAGAACCCGACCTCACTCAGTGAGGTTCGGCTCCCCGCCGTCGGAGGACGACCCGTGCATCGCCCGTCGGGGTTGTTCTGCGGGAGGGGCGGTTCTCGGGCTGGCGAGCCAGGCCGCGAGAGCTGTGGTGAGCGGAATCGTTGCCACCAGGCTTGTGGACGCGACGAGCGTGGCGACGACCTCCTCGGCGATCGTGTTGAACGTGAGGAGCTGGATGATCGTGAAGTCCAGGCGCGAGGCGAGCAGCAGCATCGCCAGAGCGGTGCCGACATAGGCGAAGGCAATGGTGTAGACCGTGGAGGCGATGTGGTCCCGACCGACTCGCATGGCCTGGCGGTAGATCGACCGCCGGCTCGCTTCCGGTGCAGCGGTGCGAAGCTCCCAGACCGTCGAGGCCTGCGTGATGGTGACGTCGTTGAGGATTCCGACACCGGCGAGCACCATGCCGCACAGGAGGATCCCCCGGGCATCGATGCCGGGGAACTGTGAAGGGAGTTGGCCCATCACCTCGTCCTGGAGCGGAGTGAGGCTGGCTGCCGCAATCGCCCACCAGGCGAGCGTGGCGACGACGGCGATGCCCACGAAGGTCCCCAGGAGGGCTGTCGTGGTCTTCACCGAAATCCCGTGGGCGAGATAGACGACAACGAACATCACGATGGCCGCGGTGACGAGGGCGACAAGGAGCGGATTGCGGCCCGTCGCCAGAGCCGGCAGCGTGAAGGTCCAGACGACGGTGAGGGCGGTCGCAAGTCCGGCAAGGGCGGCCACACCCTTCCAGCGCGCCACCACCGCGACCACGGTCACGAACCCCAGGGCGAGCAGGAGGAGCGGCAGCCCACGTTCGTAGTCGAAGAAGTAGGCGTCCGCCTGGTCGGGGAGCGTGATGACCTTGACTCCCTGACCGACCCTTGCCTCATTGAGCGGTGCACTCGGGTCGGCAGGCACGTTCACCGTCGTGCCGTTGTCGAGGCGGACGACCAGGTGCCCGCTCGCGCCGTCGTCGACGACCACCCCGACGACCGTGCCGTTCACGAGTGACGCACCCGGGTCGAGCCACGGTGACCGGGCTGCGGCATCCCGCGGCCAGAGCGCGACAGCGCCCATGGCTGTGCCCAGCATGAGGACGGTCATCAGGACGCCAAGGAACCACGTGACCGTCCGGCTCGCCTCTGTCGGGCCGGCATGCGAGTGAGCTACGACCTGCTGGGGATCCATGCGCCGATTCTCACACTGATGACGGGTCCGACCCGGACGTGTCGCCCCGAGCTGGGATCACTTGACCCGGCTGGCCTTCACCGTCCAGGTGTTGCAGGCGGCGATGGTCTTGGCGTTGAGGCCGCGCCGTCCCCAGAATGCTTCCGCCTTGGTGCTGCCATGGCCGGTCGGGTCAGTGGTGTAGCCCCACTGGAACTCGATCTCCCGATTGTCGAGTGCTGTGTAGCCGAGGCCCGACACCCTGAGCGCGTAGTGGGCCATGCAGTGCGCCTGAAGCTCGATGCGGCGGGTGGTCACGGCGAACGACTCGTCCATCACGTCGCTGGACTCGAAGATGCCGGCGAGGTTCTGCACGTGGTGGGCGTACTCGTGCATGACGAACTGGGCGACCGACAGCCGGAAGTACCGGCCCTGCACGTACGACTGCAGGGAGAAGTACAGGGTGGAGTCGCCGGTGCAGTAGCTGGCGGGGAAGGTGGTCCCGAGCTTGCCGCAGGGTGACTTGGCCGACGTGCTGTAGAACTTCACCTTCGGCTTGGTGAACTCGACGGCCGTCGGCGCGAGCGCCTTCTTCCACGCAGCGTTCTCGCAGTCGACCAGCTTCCCGACCTGCTTGCGGAAGGCCGCCTGGCTGCCCGGCATGGACTGGTAGGGG
This sequence comes from uncultured Actinomycetota bacterium, assembly GCA_963773595.1. Lineage (GTDB taxonomy): Bacteria > Actinomycetota > Actinomycetes > Propionibacteriales > Propionibacteriaceae > Propionicimonas. The sequence continues at coordinate 159,873 of CAVZBQ010000003.1, read as the reverse complement.
CACTTTGCCGGCACCTTGAGCGCATAGACCGGGTTCTTCTTCAGCACGTCCGTCGGGTTCGACGGCATCGTTGCGGTCGGCTTCGACGTCGGCGACGATCCCGGGCTCGGCGAGCTGGACGGCTTCGCTGTCGGTCCACCACTGGCGGAAGGGGTCGTCGACCCGCCGTGCCGGTTCGGGAGTTGCGTGAGCATCGGGACGGCGAGGGCTGCGATCAGGCTGACGACCAGCACCGCGCCCACCGTGACGAGGGCGACCACCCAGCCACGGCCACCGTGGGGTGGGCGCGCCGGCGGCGGGAATCCGGCAAGGGGTTGCGGCGGCGCGGCCGTCCAGTGCCCGGGAGGCCCGCTGGGCTGCTGCCAGCCGTAGCCTCCCTGCTGCCCGACGAAGCCCTGTCCTCCCTGGTAGCGCGGCCGGGCTGCCCGTACGGGCCGGGCTGCGGGTAACCCGGCTGCGGGTAGGCCGGTCCGGCGGAGTTGAACGGTGGGAAGGCCTGTTGCGCGGGAGCGATCGGTGCACCCTGCGGCGGTGCCCACGGTGAGGGACCGGAAGCCCACGAGTCGCCGGCCGCGGAGCCCCGGGGTGCGGACGCGGGAATGGCCTCGGTCGGCTCGAGCTGCGGAATGACCTCCGTCGGCTCCGTGGTGACCGCCCTCGCCTGCTGGGGCGCATCCTCACCTGTGCCGTCCAGTGGACGGTCAGCGTTCATGCGGCTCCCTCGGGGGTCTTGATCGCCCCCAGCCTAAGCGTCCGGACGGACAGGTCGGAGACAAATCAGTCGATGATGGACAGCAGCCGTTCGACGGCCGCGTCGATCCCGTTCCGCGCTGCCCGGGACAGCGTCTCGTCGACCGACAAGCGGATCCTCACCGCGCCGCGATCGCGCACCCGCTTCCAGGCTCCGACGTCCTCGAGGCCGCTGATCACCACGCCGCCGCCGGACTCGGAGAACCAGCTGGGGTCGTCGCCGAGCGGGTGCCCGGCTGAGCGCGGCCAGGGCACCTTGCGGTAGCTCAGCAGCACCTCGTCGAAGGTGGACACCAGCCACGCCTCCTGCGGACGGGTCGTCGGCAGCGCGGACGCGGGGGAGTGCCACAGCTCCTCACCGTCAACGACGACGCGTTCGACGCTGTCGCCGAGACCGGCGACCGCTGCCGCGCGCCTCGCCGAGGGTGACCTTCGCCCAGCGCATCAGGTCCGACAGCGCCACCGGCCCGTGACCGGCGACGAAGCGCGAGACCAGTTCGGTGACGGCCTCCTCGCGGCTCCGCTCCCGGGCTGCCGGCACCACCTCCTCGACAAGGGCGTAGTGGTGCTCTGCGAGGTCGAGCGGCGCGGAACAGATGAGTCCGCGCAGTTCGGCGAGCAGCAGCACATGGCCCACCTGCTGGCCGAACAGCGGATCCTCCGGCGTCAGCAGCCCGGCATCGACGAGCGTCGCGCCGAGCACCGGTGCGGTTCGCGAACTGCCGGCCCTCCAGCCGCGCGGCGACCACCTCGAGGGCCGCAGACACCCGGGGCTCCACGAGACTCAGCTGCCGGTGCCGTGAGCCCATGCCCGACTCGACCTTGGGTGAGGTCAGCTGCCAGCAGCCAGCGCAGGTCGGCTGCAGCGACGTAGTGCCAGGTGGGACGCAGGACGTGGGTGCGCACGATGTCGCCGGCGGCGATCGCAGCAACGGACGCCGGCCTCCGTGCCCCCTCGCAGCGCTGGGCGATCATCGCCCGGGCGATCGGGGCGTCCTGGGACTGCACGCAGAGCAGCTCGCTCACGGCCTGGGTGGGGTTCGCGGCCGGCGGGCCGCTGAGGCGCTGGGTGGCCAGCCGGGCCTGCAGGACGTCGGTGCGGTCCATCAGTCCCTGAACCCCGCGAAGAACACGACCAGCGCGAAGCCGAACACGGCGACGACCAGCCGGACGACCCGGACGGGTGTCCGCACGTTGTCGACCACCGTCCAGGCCGCAAGCCCGCTGAGGGCGAAGGCGAGCGGTACGCCGGGGAACGGTGAACGGGAGCCGCAGGCCGAGGAGGCTGATCGCACCACCGGCAGCCGCTGCGAGCCCGCCGAGGATCTCCAGCACGCCACGGATGCGTCGCGCCACCCGTTGCCAGCCGGGTTCCGCGGCCACTGCGCGACGCCCGGCAGCGGGCCGCGCCAGCCAGCTTCGCGATCCCGGACGCAACGAACCAGACCGCGACGGCGATCGCGAGGATCACATCGGCTCCGAATCGGTCCAGCGGACTCACCTCCTCAGGGGTGGAGTCTAGAGGGAAGCGGGGCCGTCCAGCCGGTCCAGCACCGCGGCCAGCGCCACGCGTTCGGCCTCGGGCAGGCGTCCGAAGAAGTCCCGGCCCACCTCTGCCCGGATCTGCTCGACCTTCGCGAGCGCTGCGCGACCGGCGGGGGAGAGGGCGAGCAACTGGGCCCTGCCGTCCGCCGGGTCGGTGCGTGCGTTCGACGAACCCTGACGTCACCAGCCCTGCGACGGCGTCGGTCGCTGAGCGGGCGACGATCCCCAGGCGTTCTGCCACCTCGGACGGGCGCAGCGGTCCGGCGTCCCCGATGACCCGCAACGCACGCGACTGGTGCAGGTTGAGCCCGAGCGGGGCCGTCCGCAGCGATGTCTCGCGCCGCAGCCTGCGGGCGACCCGGAGGAAGCTCTCCGCGAGGGCCTCGGGGAATATCTCCATGCGATCCCGCCTTATATGCTGTGGTTACCTCAGTATATCGGAGACGCAGATGGCAGACATCCACCCCATGGAAGCGCGCGGGCCGGCGCGCATCAACCCGGCAGACAAGGCGCAGCTCGCCGAATCCCCGGTGAGCCTGCGACGCGTCGCCGGGCTGTTCCGCGGGCACGCCCCCGAGCTGACAGCCGTGACGGCGATCATCGTCGTCGCCTCGGTCGTCGGGCTCGCGCAGCCCTTCCTGCTGCGCGAGATCATCGACGTCGCGCTGCCCACCGGCGACACAAGGCTCCTGGCCTGGCTGGTCGGCGGCATGGTCGCGGTTGCGGCCGTCACCGGCGTCCTCGGGGTGTGGCAGACCTGGCTTGCGACCTCGATGGGCCAGCGGGTGATGCACGTCCTGCGCACCAGCGTCTTCGCGCACCTGCAGGCCCAGTCGATCGCCTTCTTCAAGCGCACCCGCGGTGGCGACATCCAGTCCCGGCTGATGCAGGACGTCGCAGGCCTGCAGTCGGTGATCACCACGCACGGCCACCTCGATCGCCTCCAACCTGACCACTGCCGTCGCGACAGCCGTGGCCATGGTCGCGCTGAACTGGCGCCTCTCCCTGCTGTCGCTGCTCGTGCTGCCGCCGGCCATCCTGCTCACCCGCCGCGTCGCGCTGGTGCGGCGCGACCTCACCATGACCAAGCAGAAGGCCCTCTCCGACCTGCACACCCAGGTGGAGGAGACCCTCAGCATCAACGGCGCCCTGCTCACCAAGACCCTCGGCAGCGGCCCGGCCGGCCAGGCGCGGTTCACCGAGACGTCCTCGCGGCTGATCGACCTCGAGGTGCGCTCGCAGCTGGCCGGACGCTGGCGGATGGCCACGATGGGCATCGTCTTCGCAGCGATCCCCGCCCTGCTGTACCTGGTCGCCGGCTTCCCGGCGATCTCCGGCGGCATCTCCATCGGCACCCTGATCGCCTTCGCCAGCCTCCAGGGCTCGATCTTCCGGCCGATCATGGGCCTGCTGAACATCGGCGCCCAGTGGGTCGCATCGATGGCCCTGCTCAGCCGGATCTTCGGCTACCTCGACCTGCCGGTCGAGGTGGTCGAGCCCACCCACCCGGTGCGGGTCAAGGCGTCGGACGTGCGTGGCCAGGTGCGCTTCGAGCACGTGAGCTACCGCTTCCCCGACGGCGACGAGGACACCCTCAGCGACATCGACCTGACCATCGGCGCAGGCCAGTCCGTCGCTGTCGTCGGGGAGACCGGTTCCGGCAAGTCGACGCTGGCAGCCCTGCTGGTGCGGCTGGCCGATCCCACCGTCGGACGGGTGCTGATCGACGGCGTCGACGTGCGCGACCTCGCCGCGTCCGACCGCAGCCGGATCGTCGGCATGGTCACCCAGGAGACCTACCTCGCCCACGCGACGATCGCCGACAACCTGCGGCAGGCCGCGCCCGTCGGCGACGGACGAGGAGCTCTGGTCGGCGCTCGCCGCGGCCCAGGTCGACCACGTGATCGCTGCGCTGCCCGCCGGGCTCGAGACGGTGGTCGGTGCCCGTGGCCACCGCTTCAGCGGCGGCGAACGGCAGCGGCTGGCCGTCGCCCGCACCCTGCTGGTGAACCCGCCGATCCTCGTGCTCGACGAGGCCACGTCCTCGCTGGACACCGACACCGAACGCGAGCTGCAGGCCGCGCTGGACAACCTGATGGCCGGACGCACCACCCTGACCATCGCGCACCGGCTGAGCACCGTCCGCAACGCCGACCAGATCGTCGTGCTCGAGGGCGGCCGGGTGGTCGAGCGGGGCAGCCACGAGGACCTGCTGAGCTCCGGCGGACGCTACGCCAGCCTGAGCCGGTAGCCGCAGGGCGCCGCGCTCCCGGCCTTCTGGGACAGAACTGCCGCTGGTCTCCGTGGAGCGGCACTTCGGCACCCGTTCCCGGCATCGACGTGCACGTTTGTCCCGAAATCCGCGGCTCACGCTGGGAGCGTTATCAAGCGGGGCGGGCCGGGATGGCAGAATCGGGTCCGTGTTCCGTCCGGCCGCTGAAGCCCGGGGCCTCGACCAGGCCCAGGGGCACTGGCTGCGCCCCGACCTGATCGCCTGGCCGCCGGCCGACCTGCCGCCCGGCGAGAACCCGGCCAGCCTCGACTGGCGACTGCACTGGTCGGCCGACGACCACATCGATCCCGCGGCCAGCGAGCCGGTGCCCGTGGGTGGCATCGTCCCTGCGTTTCGACCCGGCCGGGATACCGGCCGACGTGGCCGCAACGCATTCCCGCACCTGCGCAACCACCTGGCGCTCCGGCTGTCGCCGGAGACCGCTGCCCGGGCACCGGAGGCGCTGCGGTGCCAGGTGGCCGTCAGCGTCCACCTCCCGTCCGGACGGCTGGTCACCGCCGGCCAGCTGCAGCTGCCGGGAGTGATCGACGAGCTCTACGCCGCCGCGCAGGATGCCGAACTCGGGCGCGACCTGGCACGGCGGCACGCCCGACCCTGCGCCTGTGGGCCCCGACCGCACGCGACGTCGCCCTGCTGCTGTGGCCGGCCGGGGCTCGACCTGCACCACGAGCCGCAGCGCCACCGGATGATCCCGGCCCCCGACGGCACCTGGGCGATCACCGGCGACTCGGAGTGGCGCGGCGCGCGGTACCGGTACGAGGTGACCGTCTTCGCCCCGCACCGCCGCCGCGTGGTCGTGAACGAGGTGACCGATCCCTACTCGCACGGCGCTGACGGTCAACTCGACCCATTCGGTGCTGGTCGACCTCGACGACCCGACACTGGCGCCCGCGCAGTGGCTCGAGTCCCCGTCACCGACGGTTGGCGAACCCCGTCGACCAGGTCATCTACGAACTGCACCTGCGCGACTTCTCGATCTCCGACCGCACCGTCCCGGAGGAGCTGCGCGGGAGCTTCCTCGCCCCGACGGTGGACAGCGCAGGCATGGCGCACCTGCGCCGGCTGGCCGAGGCCGGGCTGAACACCGATCCAGCTGTTGCCGCTGTTCGACAACGCGACGGTCGAGGAGCATCCCGGGCAGCAGGTCCAGCCGCGAGAAGGACCAGCTGCAGAGCCTGCCACCCGACAGCCCCGAGCAGCAGCGGCGGGTCCGCGCCGCTCGGCGGCCGCAGCGGCTTCAACTGGGGCTACGACCCCTGGCACTACTTCACCCCGGAGGGCTCCTACTCCTCGACCCTCGCCACCGCGGAGGGTGCCGGCCGGGTGGCCGAGTGCCGGGCGATGGTCGGGCGCCTTCCACGCGCATCGGCCTCCGCGTCGTGCGTCGACCAGGTGTTCAACCACACCGCCAGCGCCGGCCAGGACAGCAAGTCGGTGCTCGACCGCACCGTGCCCGGGCTACTACCACCGGCTGTCGGCCACCGGGGTCGTCGAGACCTCCACCTGCTGCCCGGACGTCGCCACCGAGCACCTGATGGCCCAGAAGCTGATGGTGGACGCCTGCGTCCACTGGGCCCGCAACTACCGGGTGGACGGTTTCCGGTTCGACCTCATGGGCCACCACAGCCGGGCCAACATGCTGGCCGTCCGGGCCGCCCTCGATGCGCTCACCCTCGAAGCGGACGGCGTCGACGGCCGGGCCGTCACGATGTACGGCGAGGGCTGGAACTTCGGGGAGGTCGCCGACAACGCCCGCTTCGTCCAGGCCACCCAGGGCCAGCTCGGCGGCACCGGGATCGGCAACCTTCTCCGACCGGCTGCGCGACGCCGTGCGCGGCGGGTCGGTGTGGGACGGTGACCCGCGCGGCCAGGGCTTCGGCACCGGACTGCTGACCGCGGACAACGGCAGCGGCGTGAACGGTGACGAGCGTGCCCGGGGTGAGCGGCTCGCCTGGTACACCGACCTCGTCCAGCTCGGGCTGGCCGGCAACCTGCGCGGCTTCCGGTTCGGGTCGAACTGCCGGCACACGATCGTCCGTGGCGCGGACCTCGACTTCGGCGGACGCCCGGCCGGGTACGCGGAGTCGCCGGACGAAGTCATCAGCTACGTGGACGCCCACGACAACGAGACCCTCTTCGACGCGCTCACGCTCAAGCTGCACCCGGCCACCCCGATGGCTGCCCGCGTCCGGCTGAACACCGTCTGCCTCGCCCTGGCGACCCTCGGCCAGAGCCCCGTGATGTGGCACGCCGGCACCGACATGCTGCGCAGCAAGAGCCTCGACCGGAACTCCTACGACTCCGGCGACTGGTTCAACTACCTCGACTTCACCATGACCGACAACGGGTTCGCGTCCGGGCTGCCGCCCGAGCGCGACAACGGTGACAAGTGGCACGTGCTGGCACCCGCTGCTGGCCGACCCGCGCCTGAAGCCGTCCCCTGCCGACATCCGCGCTGCCCACGACCAGGCGCTCGACCTGCTGCGGCTGCGGGCGTCCACCCGGCTGTTCCGCCTCGGGCAGCGCGGACCTGGTGCAGGCCAAGCTCACCTTCCCGGTCGCCAACAGCTGGCACCAGCTGCCGGGCGTCATCGTGATGGCCCTCGACGATCGCAGTGAACCCGGTGGACGAGCAGTGGTCGGGCGTGATGGCTGTCTTCAACTCCACGCCGTGGCTCGTCCGCCAGACGATGCCGCTCGACCTGACCGGCTACGAGCTGCACCCGGTGCAGGCGGAGGGTGCCGACCCCGTGGTGCGCCAGAGCGAGGTCGGAAGGGACTGGATCACCGTCCCCGCCCGGACGGCTGCGGTCTTCGTCCATTCCCGGTGAAGAACACCGATGGTTGCACCCTGCAACTAATGGCACGTGTGCAGGCTTCCCCGCGCAGTGTGAAAAACTGTCCAGCGGATACAACGAGCCGGTAGGGTTCGCTTGTAACGTTTCAGAGACACCTTGAGGAAGGCCGAAGATGACCGATTTCACGTGGACGGATCTGGATCAGCGGGCGGTGGACACTGCGCGCATCCTGGCTGCGGACGCGGTGGAGAAGGTCGGCAACGGCCACCCGGGCACCGCGATCTCGCTGGCGCCGCTGGCGTACCTGCTCTACCAGAAGGTCATGACCGGCGACCCGGCGACTCCCGCTGGGTGGGCCGTGACCGGTTCGTCCTCTCTGCAGGGCCACTCCTCGCTGACCCAGTACTGCCAGCTGTTCCTTGCCGGCTACGGCCTCGAGGTCGAAGACCTCGCTTCGCTGCGCACCTGGGGTTCGAAGACGCCGGGCCACCCGGAGTTCCACCACACGCTCGGCGTGGAATGCACCACCGGCCCGCTGGGCGCAGGCGTGGCCGACGCCGTCGGCTTCGCGATGGCCGCCCGCCGTGAGCGCGCCATGCTGGACCCGAACACCCCGCTGGACCAGCCCTCGATCTTCGACAGGACGGTCTACGCGATCGCCGGAGACGGCTGCATGCAGGAGGGCGTTGCCTCGGAGGCATCCTCCCTCGCCGGAGCGCAGAAGCTGGGCAACCTCGTCCTGATCTATGACGACAACCGCATCTCCATCGAGGGCGAGACCCAGATCGCCTTCACCGAGGACGTCGCAGCCCGCTACGCCGCCTACGGCTGGCACGTGCAGCACGTCGACTGGACCAACGGCGGCACCGGCTACACCGAGAACCTGCCGCTGCTGTTCGAAGCGATCGAGGCTGCCAAGGCCGTCACCGACCGGCCGTCCTTCATCAAGCTCACCACCGTCATCGGCTGGCCCCTGCCGACCAAGGCCGGCAACCACTCGGTGCACGGCTCGAAGCTGGGTGGCGAGGAAGTGGCAGCACTGAAGCGCGAACTCGGCTTCGACCCCGAGCAGTCGTTCCAGGTCGACGCCGGACGTGCTCGAGCACACCCGCAGCAACGCTGCCGAGCGTGCCGCAGCGGCAAGGGCAGCCTGGGAGCCCGAGCTTCGAGGCCTGGCGCGCCGCCAACCCCGAGCAGGCAGCGCTCTTCGACCGCGTCCTCGCCGAGAAGCTTCCCGAGGGGCTGGCAGCGGCGCTGCCGGTGTTCGCAGCGGGCAAGAAGGCCACTCGCGCAGCTTCGGGTGAGGTGCTGTCCGCCCTTGCCGACGTGATGCCGGAACTGTGGGGCGGCTCCGCCGACCTCGCGGGTTCGAACAACACGACCATGAAGGGCGTGAAGTCGTTCCTGCCCCCCGAGCAGTCCTCCCCGGAGTTCTCCGGTGACTACACCGGCCGGACGCTGCACTTCGGCATCCGTGAGCACGCGATGGGCAACATCCTCAACGCGATCAACATGTCCGGGCTCACCCGCGCCTACGGCGGCACGTTCCTCGTCTTCGCCGACTACATGCGCGGCGTCCGTCCGCCTCGCAGCCATCCAGAAGGCGCCGACCATCTTCGTCTGGACGCACGACTCCATCGGCGTCGGCGAGGACGGGCCCACCCACCAGCCGATCGAGCACCTGGCATCGCTGCGCGCCATTCCCGGCCTCGACGTGATCCGGCCTGCGGACGCCAACGAGACCGCGCAGGCGTGGGCGCAGGCACTGGCCCACACCGACCGCCCGTCGGCGATCATCCTTTCCCGCCAGGACCTGCTGACCGTCGACCGCGACGCCGCCGGCGTCGCACCGGCGTCCGACCTGGCCAAGGGTGGCTACACCCTCGTCGACGCCGACGGCGACCTGAAGGTCGTCATCATCGCCACCGGCTCCGAGGTCGAGGTGGCCCTTGCCGCCCGCGACCTGCTGCAGGCAGAGGGCACCGGCACCCGTGTCGTCTCGATGCCGTGCCAGGAATGGTTCAACGACCAGACCGGTTGAATACAGGGCCGCGGTGCTGCCCGCCGGGGTCGCGAAGGTGGCCGTCGAGGCCGGCGTCGCGATGGGCTGGCGCGAGTACGTCGGCGACGACGGCGAGATCGTCGGCATCGACCACTTCGGCGAATCCGCCTCCGGCAACGTGCTGTTCGCCAAGTTCGGCTTCACCGCCGACAACGTCGCAGAGCACGCGCGCACGGCGCTGTCCCGAATCGCCTGACCCTGAGCACGTCCACCGCTGGCCAGCGGCTCCGCGCGAACGGCGCGTTGCTGCTGGCCAGCGCGTTGTGGGGGCTCGCGTTCGTCGCGCAGCGGGTGGGTTCGGAGCATGTCGGCACCTTCACGTTCACCGGCGTCCGGTTCGCTCTCGGCGCCCTGGTGCTGGCGCCACTGATCCTCGTCTCCGACCGCGTCCGGAAGGTGCCGCGTGAGCGCACGAAGGGCAGCGACCAGGGCCGTCGTCCTGCCGGGCATCCTGATCGGCACCCTGCTCACCATCGCCGTCAACCTGCAGCAGGGGGCGATGAGCGACACGCCCGCAGGCAACGCAGCCTTCATCACCGGCCTGTACATGGTGGTTCGTGCCGGTGATCGCGGCCTTCCGTGGTCACCGCAGCAGCCTGAACACGATCGTCGGCGTCGTCGCATCGATGGTCGGGCTCTACCTGATCAGCGTCACCGAGGGGCTCACCATCGGCAGGGGAGAGCTGCTGCTGATCCTCAGCTGCATCCCGTGGGCGGTGCAGATCCTGATGATCGAGCACTACAGCGCGCGCCTGTCCGTGCTCCGGCTCGCCCTTGCCCAGTTCGTCACCTGCGCTGTGCTCAGCAGCCTCGGCGCCCTGGTGTTCGACGCCGGCGCCGTTCACCGGCATGGGGGAGGCGCTGGTGCCGCTGCTGTACGGCGGTCTGGTGTCGGTGGGCATCGCCTACACCCTGCAGGTGGTCGGCCAACGGCACGCGCTGGCCACCCACGCGTCCCTGATCATGGCCACCGAGTCGGTGTTCGGAGCACTCGGCGGGGCCCTGCTGCTGGGGGAGAACATGGGACTGCGCGGCTACATCGGCGCTGCCCTGATGATCACCGGCATCGTCGTCTCGCAGATCGGGCTGCCGTCTGCGCCGCTGGCTGAGCTCACCGACGCCACCGAACGCGGCCCTGGCTAGCTCATCGCGCCTTACCCCAGCTCGCGGAGCTCCTGGGAGCAGCGGCAGGCGGTCGCGATCTTTCGTGCCCACTCCTCAGCAGCCGCGCGGTGCGGCAGTTCGAGGATCGTCAACCCGCCGGTGAGGTGCGAGCCGGGGTAGGTGGCTGTGGTCACCGAACCGTCAGCGGACACCAGCACCGGGTCCGCCTGCTCCTCAATCCCGCCGGCGTAGACGTAGACCCCTGCGGCCTTCGCCTCCTCGATGACCGCGTTGGCATCGGCGGCAACGATCGGGAACTCCTCCTCGGTCAGCACCATGGCAGCGGCAGGAAAGGAGATGAGGTACGTGGTCATGTCTCGATGCTGCCTGCGGGCGTGCTGCCTGCCAAGTGCTCATATCTGCGCCCTTGGGTTCCACCCGGCGTTTCGGGACATTCCAGCCACCCGGTCGTCCTGGCGACCCGAGAACAGGCAGTCAGGCGATGCGCTCGGTGAAGCCGGCGGCGAGCAGCTGCCCAACGGCGGCGGGATCATCGGTACGCACCTGCATGCTGCGGGCGTCGTGGTGCGTCGCCCACCAGCCGAGGGCCAGCAGGTCCCTGGTCGTCCCGGCCGTCACCCACTCCCCGGCGACCACGGCGGGTTGCGGCGGGGGAGTGCCGAGCTCCACAACCGGCGGCGCCTGCACCCCGTCCAGCAGGTCACCGAGGCGAGCGACGAAGACCCGTCCCCGCACACCGGCCGCAGCAGCGAGCGCGTCCAGTTCCACCAGTGGCGTGCGCAGAGGGTCGCGTCCCCGCGCGACACCCACCTGACGCCACGCCACCACCTGGTCCCAGGCGAGGGCGTGCAGCTGGCCGCGGCGGTCCGTGATCGTCAGGCCGTCCGCCGTTGCGTCCCGCACGAAGCCGACGATGTCGCCGATCTCGCCGTCGTCCCGGACGCGACGCAGGCTCACCCGGCGGCCGGGTTGTGGAAGCTGGCGGGCCACGTCGTCGCATCCTCCCTTGTGAGTTGTAGAGTGCTCGTGAGTTGGGCAAGTATCGCTGAATGAGGAGCCGGTTCATGACCTATGTCATCACTCTGCCGTGTGTCGACGTGAAGGACCTCGCCTGCGTCGAGGAGTGTCCGGTCGACTGCATCTACGAGGGCAACCGGATGCTGTACATCCACCCCGACGAGTGCGTCGACTGCGGCGCCTGCGAGCCGGTCTGCCCGGTCGAGGCGATCTTCTACGAGGACGACGTGCCCGCCGACCAGGCCGAGTACTACGACGTCAACGTGCACTTCTTCGACGAGATCGGTTCGCCCGGAGGCGCGGCCAAGATGGGCCGCGATCGACGCCGACCATCCGGTCGTCGCGGCCCTGCCGCCGCAGGGCGAGTGAGCCACGGGCTGGCCGGGCATCCTGCCCGACTTCCCGTGGGACTCCCTGGACGAGGCACAGGCGCGCGCGTGCCGCACATCCTGACGGCATCGTCGACCTGTCCGTCGGCACCCCGGTCGATCCGACCCCTGAGCTCGGCCGTCGTGGCGCTGTCCGCCGCCGCGGACGCGCCCGGCTACCCCACGACCTGGGGCACCCCGGCGCTGCGGACGGCGATCATCGGTTACCTGACGCGGCGCTGGGGCGCGGTCGGCCTGACCGACGCCGGCGTCCTGCCGGTCATCGGCACCAAGGAACTGGTGGCGCTGCTGCCGACCCTGCTCGGCGTCGGTGCCGGCCAGACGGTCGTCATCCCCGACACCGCCTACCCGACCTACGACGTGGGTGGACGGATCGCCGGCGCCACCGTCGTGGCCGTGCGACGACCCGGCGCGGCTCGCGGAGCTCCGTCCCGGGCTGGTGTGGATCAACTCCCCGGCCAACCCGCACGGCGAGATCCTCGCCCCCGACCGGCTGCGGGCGTGGGTGGACGCGCCCGCGCGGTCGGCGCCGTGCTGGCCTCCGACGAGTGCTACGGCGAGTTCGGGTGGGACGCCGAGCCGATGTCGGTGCTGCACCCGGACGTCAACGCCGGCTCGCTGGACGGCCTGCTGGCCGTGCACTCGCTGTCGAAGCGCTCGAACGCCGCCGGCTACCGGGCCGGCTTCGTCGCCGGCGACCCGGGGTCGTGCCGACCGCTGCTGGAGGTGCGCAAGCACGCCGGCCTGATGGTGCCCGCCCCCGTCCAGGCGGCCATGGTGGCGCTGCTGGACGACCAGGACCACGTCGAGGAGCAGCGGGCCCGCTACCGGCAGCGCCGCGCGCTGCTGCGTCCGGCGCTGGTTGCGGCCGGCTACCGGGTCGAGCACTCCGAGGGCTCGCTGTACCTGTGGTGCACCCGCGACGAGGACTGCCGCGCGAGCGTCGACCACCTCGCCGGCCTGGGCATCCTCGTCGCTCCCGGGCGACTTCTACGGCGAGGCCGGGACGCAGTTCGTCCGGGTCGCGCTCACCGCGACCGACGAGCGGATCGCCGCCGCCGCCCGGAGGCTGCTCGCTTCAGCCTGAGAACTCGGTGAGGGATCGGTGCAACCTCTGCGCCCGGCCCCGCGTGCCAGCAGAGTGAGAGACCGTGAGACTCGGGAGCGCACTGGTGGCGGGCCTGCTGGTGCTGACCGGCTGCGTCGGGCCCGGGATTTCCGGCCCGACCCCGCCTGGCCTCACCCCTGCCCCAACCACCCCTGCAGAGACGGCCGGGACGCCGTCGCCGCCCGCCAGCCCGTCCTCCAGCGCTCCCGTCAGTCCTCCGGCACAGCCGGCTGCTCCGGGCATGTCGCTGCCCGAGTACCACGGGCGCCGCCCGATGCCGGCGGGCGACTCCGGGCCGATGCTGTGGCCGACGTCGGTCACCATGACGGTGTGGGTCGACTGGAGCACGGAGGTCACCCGCTACGGCTTCGTCGACGTGACCGGCAAGCTTGTCGTCCCCCCGATCTACGAGGGCTATTCGTCGTGCAGGGACAAGGCCGGCCGGGTCTCCTTCGTGATCGCCCTGGAGACGGGGCGCAACGCTGTCGTGCTCGACCTGACCGGAAAGGTGGTCGCGCACGCGCCGACCCGGTCGGCCACCTGCGGGCCGGCCGGCGACCTGGTCTTCTCCCGCTGGTTCGACGCAGAGCTCGGCCACCACAAGGACGGGTTGATGGACGTCGGCACGGGCCGGATCCTGCTGCCGCTCGCCCCTGGCCGGCACATCGAAGCGCTCGCCGACGGCGTCCGCGTGAACGTCTCCGACCTGAAGGGCGAGTACTTCCTGAACCCCCGCACCGGCAAGCGCACGCCGCACAAGGGCTGGGTGGCGGACGTCGGCACCGATCCCGGTGCCACAGCCCTGCCTGCCACGGGCAAACGGCCGCCCGGCGGAGAAGAGCCGGGAACGATCGGGTACGTCGGTCTCGGCGGCAACTGGCTCGCAAAGCCACAGTTCGTCGAGGGCTCGCCCTTCCGCAGCGGCCATGCCGTCGTCAAGCTCGCCGAGGACCGTTTCACCTTCCTCGACGGGAGCATGCGCAGGGTCGGTGGTGAGTGGACCAGCATCGAGCCCGTGGATCTTGACCCGGTGGAGAGCGGGAAGGTGGGCGGCTACCTCGTCTCCGATGCCACTGGCCAAGTGCTGCTGGGCACCGACCTGCGCACGATCGTCGCGCAAGGATCGGGGACGATCGAATGCCTTTCCGAGGCGGACGGCGCGTGTGCTGTCACCGGGGCGGACGGTCGGACGTCGCTCGTCGTCCTGCCAGAAGGGACCGTGACAGCCATGCCTGACGGGTTCGTGCACGCCCTCAGCCCTTCGTTCCTCGCCGAGCGGACGCCGGAGGGTGGCAACGTGGCGAAGTCGATCCTTGCCATCGGTTCCGGCGGGGTCGCAGAGCTCGACGGATCGGCGTCGTGCAATCACGTCGGCACAGCCTGGGTGGCGTGCGATTCGGCCGGGTGGGCCGTGCTGCCACCGGTCGTCGTCGACGCGAAGGGACGCAGGACAGCCTTCGCAACGATCGAGCCGGTTCTCGACCCCGCCGACTCCGGGAAAGCCACCTACTACTGGGTCGTTGGCGGGCAAGTACCAGGGATTCATCGACGACAGCGGCGCGTGGCGGTATCGCGAGAGCCGCTACACCCGAGTGGAGGAGTGACCGTGAAGCGACCCGTTCTCGTCGCAGCCGTGCTGCTGGCCGTCGTTGCCGGATGCGTCGGGCAACCGACGGTTCCCCCGGCAACGTCGACGGCCCCTGCGACCGGCACCACCTCTGCCCAGCGACCCCGTCAAGCACTCCCACCAGCCCTCGCCCGACCCCGCAGTCCTCGACCCCGACGTTCGCACCCGGCGACCTGCCGCGGATCGACGGGTCGACGGCCAACATCCCGCTGATCTCACTGGTCATCCAGCGGCTGACCGGGGTCTCCAAGGACGCAGGCGGACAACACGGTGAAGACGTCGGGAACACCCGACGCCTACCGCGCGCTCGTCGAGGAGGATTCGACACCGACCTGCTGCTGGTCTACGAGGCCGACGAGGGCGTCAAGGCAGAGATCAGGGAGTCCGGTGTGACGCTCGAGTTGCACCCCGATCGGGCGGGACGCACTGGTCTTCTTCACCAACTCCTCGAACCCCGTCACGTCACTGTCCACCAGGCAGTTCCGGTCGATCTACACCGGCAAGACCACCAACTGGTCGCAGGTCGGCGGGCGCGAAGGCGAAGATCGTCGCCTACCAGCGGCCGGAGGAGTCCGGGTCGCAGGCGCTGCTGCGGAAGTACGTCGTGGGCAAGGCGAAGATGGCGAAGGCCCCGTCGGAGCTGATCACGGCAGACATGGGCGAGATCGTCTCCGGCGTCGTCGAGCTACGCCAACTCCGGCAACGCGCTGGGCTACAGCGTCTACTACTACCTGGCCAACATGTACGCGGTGGACGGCATCAAGATGCTGGGCGTCTCGGGCGTCAAGCCGTCCAGAGAGACCATCGCCGACGGCTCCTACCCCTACACCAACGACTTCTACGCCGTGGTGCGGGCTGACGAGCCGGCCGGCAGCCCGGCCCGCAGGGTCATGGAATGGCTGCTGACCGCCGACGGCCAGAAGACGGTGGTGGACGCCGGGCTACGTGCCGGCAGCGAAGTGACCCGGGCCCGACTCAGCGCGGCGTTGCGGTACTGAACGTGAGCGTGACCGAATCGGTCGTGTCGGTCGGGCCCTTGCCCTGCCACGACGCCAGCGAGCTCGTCGAATGCGTCCAGCCGTACGGGCCGACCTGAGCGGAGACCAGCCCGTAGTCGGCGGTTGTGGCGATGGCCAGGTGCGCGACGGACCAGGCCTGGGAAGCGTTGCCGGCCTTGACGGTGAGGACGCCGTCCTTGACCCCGGTGGTGATCGTGTCCGAGCCGAGCGTCTTCTTCAGGAACGTGGCCATCCCGTCGGGGTCACCGGGCTTGGGCGCGTTCACGACGCAGGTGAACGACGCCGGCGTCTCCCCGGTGAGGGAGCTGGCCAGGGCGCGCGCGTTCGCCTCGTGCTGCCGGTAGGCGTCGGGGTAGGCACTGCGCTGGACGGCCTGGGCGACGTCGTTGATGCTGCGGGTACGCCAGTTCTTGATCCGCTCCATGGCCTGGTAGAACTCCCGCGTCGAGTACCAGGGGTCCATGATCTGCTCGATGGTGCCCCAGCCCTTCGACGGGCGCTGCTGGAACAGCCCGATCGAGTCCGCGTGCCCGTAGTCGAGGTTGCGGATCCCGGACTCCTGGTAGGCGGTCGTCAGGGCGATGGACGCCGCCCGCGGCACCAGACCGCGCTTGATCGACATGCCGGCGATGATCGCGGCGTTGCGTGCCTGCTCGGGGGTGATCGTCGTGGTGTGGCCGCCGGCGGTCGCGACGCACCGGTCGTCGATGGGCAGCGGCGTCTTGTTGTAGGCCGACCACAGCACGACGCCGCCGGCGATCAGGGCGACCACGACCACGATGCCGAGGATCGCCACGAGCACCGCTCTGGCGCGCTTCATCGCCACCTCAGTTGGCGTGCAGCGCGTCGTTGAGTTCGACGCCGGTGCCCGCCCGGTCGCGGACCTCGACCGCGCCGGTGACCGAGTTGCGGATGAACAGCAGCCCGCTGCGCCCGCTGAGCTGGGCGGCCTTCACCACGGCTCCGCCGGCGAGCGTGACCTTCGTGCCGGCCGTCACGTAGAGCCCTGCCTCGACGACGCAGTCGTCGCCGAGGGAGATGCCGACCCCGGACTCGGCGCCGAGCAGGCACCGCTCGCCGATCGTGATCTGCTCCTGGCCGCCGCCGGAAAGCGTGCCCATGATGGACGCGCCGCCGCCGATGTCGGAGCCGTCCCCGACCACGACCCCGGCGGAGATCCGGCCCTCGACCATGGAGGAGCCGAGCGTGCCGGCGTTGAAGTTCACGAAGCCCTCGTGCATCACGGTCGTGCCCGGCGGCGAGGTGCGCACCGAGCCGGACGCGGTCGGCGTCGGCGATCCGGACGCCGCTGGGCACCAGGTAGTCGGTCATGCGCGGGAACTTGTCCACCCCGAACACGCTGACCCGGCCGCGGGCGGACAGCAGCGCCAGCCGCACGTCCTCGAACCCGTCCACCGAGGCACGGGCCGAAGTTCGTCCACACCACGTTGGGCAGGACACCGAAGATGCCGGTCAGGTCGATGCTGCGCGGCGGGCACACCCGCGCGCTGAGCAGGTGCAGCCGCAGGTAGGCGTCGGCGACGTCGGCCGGCGGGGTGTCGAGGTCGATCTCGACGAGGACCGGTTCGGTGGTGACGAGGCGCTCCTCGTCGCTGCTGGCCGGCGGCGACCAGTGCCTTCGGGGCTTCGCGGTCGGTCGGCCTCGCCGAGGGCGGGAGCGGGGAACCAGGTGTCGAGAACCTGGCCGGATTCGTGGATGCTGGCCAGGCCCCAGCCGTGCGCGGGTCGGGTCATGGCGGCCAGCCTACCCGGGCCCCCACGACCTCGATCGGTGGCGGGTGCGACGTAGGCTCAGCGCCATGAGCCTCGACCTGACCGGTGACCTGGTGACCCTGTTCCGCGCAGTCGTGGACATCGAATCGGTCAGCGGCAACGAGGGCCGCGCTGGCCGACGAGGTGGACGCAGCCCTGCGGGCGCTGCCGCACCTGCGCGTGGTGCGCGACGGTGACACCGTGATCGCCTCGACCGACCTCGGGCGCGCCGAGCGCGTCGTGATCGCCGGGCACCTGGACACCGTCCCGGTCGCGGCGAACCTGCCGTCCTGGCGTGACGGTGACCTGGTCTACGGACGGGGCACGGCGGACATGAAGGGCGGGGTCGCGGTGGCGCTGGCCTGCGCTGCGCAGCTCGCGACGCCGAGCCGGGACGTGACCTGGATCTTCTACGACCACGAGGAGGTCACGGCGGAGGAGAACTCGCTCACCCGCGTGGCCCGCGAGCACCCGGAATGGCTGGCCGGCGACTTCGCCGTGCTGATGGAGCCGACCGGTGCCCGGGTCGAGGGCGGCTGCCAGGGGACGCTCCGCTTCACGGTGACCACCACAGGGCTCGCCGCACACTCGGCCCGCGCCTGGCTCGGGCACAACGCGATCCACGACGCCGGCGAGCTGCTGGCCCGGCTGGCGAGCTACGAGCCGCGGACGGTGGAGGTGGACGGCCTCACCTACCGCGAGGGCATGAACGCCGTCGCCATCAGCGGCGGGATCGCCGGCAACGTCATCCCGGACGCCTGCACCCTGACCGTGAACTTCCGCTTCGCTCCCGACCGGGACGAGGCCGACGCGCTCGCGCACTGCCGGCAGCTCTTCGACGGCCACGAGCTCACGTTCATCGACTTCGCGCTCGGGGCGCGTCCGGGCCTCGACCGTCCGATCGCGCAGGAGTTCCTCGCAGCCGTCGGGGGGCAGGCGCGGGCGAAGTACGGCTGGACCGACGTCGCCCGCTTCTCTGCGCTCGGCGTGCCTGCGGTGAACTTCGGCCCGGCCGATCCGGGCAAGGCGCACGCCGACGACGAGTTCTGCCCGGTGGCCGACCTCTTCACCTGCCGGGACGCCCTGCTGCGCTGGCTGGGCTGAGCCTCAGCCGGTGGTCCCGTCGAGGTAGAACCAGCTGCCATCCTGCTGGGCGAAGCGCGAGCGCTCCCGCAGGAACCCGCGTCCGCCCGGGCCGCGGTAGCGCGCGATGAACTCCACTTCTGCCGGCCCCGTGTCGAGAACCTGCAGCGACAGCCAGGTGAGTTCAGGATCGAGGTCGAGCTCTGCCGGGCGCGTTCGCGGGTGCCAGGTGCGCAGCAGGTAGCCGGCGTCACCCACAGCGAAGGCCGAGTAGCGCGACCGCATCAGCTCCTCCGGCGTGCCGGCCCCTCGCTCGCCACGATGCAGCGGCCCGCAGCAGTCCGCGTACGACACGCCCGACCCGCACGGGCAACGGTCCTTGTCGCTCACGGCCACGACTCTAGTGACGTCAGACCCGGCTGGCCCTGCACGCCGACGAGCACGCTGTCGTCACTGACGTACGAGCGGCGGTCCGCGCGCGCAGCAGCATCCGTTCAGCCCGTGCAGGATGATTGCGGTGTGAGCAAGAGCCAACGCACGCAGGGCCCGGTCATCCGGCGCCACGACCAGGTCCAGCCGACGACGACCGACCAGCGCCTGCTGAGCAACAAGGGCGACGGCGAGTGGGTCCACTCCGACCCGTGGCGCGTGCTGCGCATCCAGGCGGAGTTCGTCGAGGGCTTCGGCACCCTCGCCGAGATCGGTCCCGGCATCGGCGTCTTCGGTTCGGCCCGGACGCCGCGGCGCGACCCGATGTACGTCGCCGCGACGAAGATCGGACGCGGGCTGGCCGAGGCCGGCTACGCCACCCTCACCGGCGGCGGCCCCGGCATCATGGAGGCCGCCAACAAGGGTGCCCTCGAAGCCGGTGGCGTCTCCGTCGGGCTCGGCATCGAGTTGCCGTTCGAGCAGTCGCTGAACAAGTACGTCTCGCTCGGCATCAACTTCCGCTACTTCTTCGCCCGCAAGGTGATGTTCCTGAAGTACTCCCAGGGCTTCGTCGTGATGCCGGGCGGCTTCGGCACGTTCGACGAGGTCTTCGAGGCGCTCACCCTCGTCCAGACCCGCAAGGTGACCTCGTTCCCGATCGTGCTGTTCGGCAGCGAGTTCTGGTCACCGCTGCTCGACTGGCTCAACAGCCGGGTGCTCGGCGACGGCTACATCTCCGCCGACGACCGGTCGCTGATGCGGCTCACCGACGACCCCGACGAAGCGGTCGCGCATCGTCACCTCGCCCGGGCCGGCGCGGCCCAACGCGTCCGCCAGCATGTCCTGACTCGCTAGAGTTCGGGCCATGGTGTGGGTGTTGTGCATGATCGCCGTCGCGATCCTCGGACTTGCCGCGGTCGCGTCGAGCGGTCGGCTGGGCGAGTTCCCCGCCACCGTCACCGACACACCCCGTCCGCACCTCCCGTCCGGGCCGATCACGGCTGACGGCCTGCGCGGGTTGAGGTTCGCAGTCGTCATGCGCGGGTACTCCATGCAGCAGGTGGACGAGCTCCTCGACCGTGTCGCCGGCCAGTTGGAGAAGCCTCTGCCGAACCGGAAGCCTGAAACCCCGCAACCCGCGGGCTGGGCTGTCGGTGCGCGGACATTCCGCCCGGGATGGAATAATGGGGGAGTTCGATCCAAATCAGCCAGAAATTGAGGTATGCGATGGCAGCGATGAAACCGCGGACCGGTGACGGCCCGATCGAGGTGGCCAAGGAGGGTCGCGTTATCGCGATGCGCATCCCTGCCGAAGGCGGCGGGCGCTTGGTCATCGAGATGAACGCCACCGAAGCGGCCGAGCTGAAGGCAGCACTTGAGGGTGTTGTCGTAGCCTGACCGACTGACGACCGTAGTACGAAGGGCCCCGGAAGATCCCGGGGCCCTTCGTCTTGCTATGTGCGCGGCGTCATCGCCCCTGGTGGAAGGCGATCGCCTTCTCGTAGACGGCCACCGTCTCCTTGGCGATCTTCTCCCAGGAGAACTCGTCGATGCAGCGCTGGCGGCCGGCCTTGCCGTAACGCTCGGCCAGCGCCGGGTCACGGGTGATCCGGTTGATCTCGGCAGCGAACTTCGCCTCGAAGTCGGCGACGAACGCCGGGTCGCCGGCCTGCTTGGGGTCGTAGGCCACCAGGGTGCCGGTCTCGCCGTCCACCACCACCTCGGGAATACCGCCGACGGCGGAGGCGACGACGGCCGTCTCGCACGCCATCGCCTCGAGGTTCACGATGCCCAACGGCTCGTAGACCGACGGGCAGGCGAAGACGGTGGCGTGGGTGAGGACCTGGCGGACGGACGCCCGCGGCAGCATCTCCTGCACCCACGTCACGTGCCCGGACCGCGCACGTGCTGAGCTCGGCGAACGCCGCGTCGAACTCCGCGGCGATCTCCGGGGTGTCCGGTGCGCCGGCGAGCAGCAGCAGCTGGGTGTCCGGCGTCGAACTGCTGCGCGGCCCGCACCAGGTGCACGAGGCCCTTCTGCCGGGTGATCCGGCCGACGAACACCACGAGCGGACGGTCACGGTCGACACCGAGGCCGTCGACGACGTCGGTGCCGTAGTCGGGCTTGAACTCGTCGGGGTCGATGCCGTTCTTGACGACGTAGACCCGCGTCGGGGTCGAGGTCGGAGTAGGAGTCGAGCACGTCGGCGCGCATCCCGTTGCTGACCGAGATCACCGCTGCGGCGTCCTCGAAGGCGGTCTTCTCCGCCCAGGACGAGACCCGGTAGCCGCCGGCGAGCTGCTCGGCCTTCCAGGGACGGTGCGGCTCGAGGGAGTGCGAGGTGACCACGTGCGGGACGTCGCGGAACTTCGAGCCGATCAGGCCGGCGAAGTTGGCGTACCAGGTGTGGGAGTGGATCACGTCGACGTCACCGATGGCGTTGGCCATGGACACGTCGGCGCCGAGCACCCGGAGCGCTGCGTTGGCGCCGGGCGGGAAGTCCTCGGCGTGGGCCGTCGCGCCCTCGCGCGGCTCGCCCATGCACTGGACCTCGACGGATTCGGTGAACTTGCGCAGCTGGGGAACCAGCTGTCCGACGTGTACGCCGGCGCCACCGTAGATGTGGGGCGGGTACTCACGGGTCAGGATCGAGACGCGAAGAGCCATGAGCGCGATCGTGTCACAGAACGCTCCGGATGGGCACGGGTTGTCCGGAGTTAGCGCTCTCCCACAAGGGCGGGTCCAGATCCGTCCGCGGTTTTGGGCAGTTTTCTTGTGGCAGCAGGCGTGAGGTCTTAGGTTCATGGATATGACTAGCGGACCGAACGTTCTGTCCATTGTCCTTGCTGGCGGCGAGGGCAAGCGGCTGATGCCGCTGACGGCTGACCGGGCCAAGCCAGCAGTGCCATTTGGCGGCACCTATCGACTCATCGATTTCGTGCTGTCCAACCTCGCCAACTCCGACCTCACCAAGATCTGCGTCCTGACTCAGTACAAGTCGCACTCGCTGGACCGGCACATCTCGCTGACCTGGCGCATGTCGAACCTGCTCGGGAGCTACGTGACGTCCGTGCCCGCACAGCAGCGGACAGGCAAGCAGTGGTACCAGGGCAGCGCCGACGCCATCTTCCAGTCGATGAACCTGATCAACGACGAGGACCCCGACTACGTCGTCGTCTTCGGCGCGGACAACATCTACCGGATGAACGTCGAGGACATGGTCGAACTCGCACATCGAGTCCGGCCTTGACGCGACCATCGCCGGCATCCGTGTGCCGCGCAAGGAGGCCAGCGCCTTCGGCATCATCGACGCGGCAGCGGACGGCAAGATCAAGGAGTTCCTGGAGAAGCCGAAGGATCCGCCCGGCCTGCCCGACAGCCCTGACGAGTCGTTCGCGTCCATGGGCAACTACGTCTTCACCCGCAAGGCGTTCGTGGAGTGCCTCAACGACGACGCAGCCACCGCGGACTCGCGCCACGACATGGGCGGGAACATCATTCCCTACTTCGTGAACAAGGGCGACGCCCAGGTCTACGACTTCACCAAGAACAACGTGCCCGGCTCGACGGAGAAGGACCGCAACTACTGGCGGGACGTCGGGCACGATCGAGGCCTACCACGCCGCGCACATGGACCTGGTGTCGGTGGAGCCCGAGTTCAACCTGTACAACCGCAAGTGGCCGATCTGGACGTCGCAGGCACAGCTGCCAGGCGCCAAGTTCACCCTGCGCGGCACGGCGGAGGACTCCATCGTCGGCTCCGGCTGCATCATCTCCGGCGGCGACGTCGACCGCTCGGTGCTGTCGCCGAACGTGATGGTCGACAAGTGGGCCAAGATCGAGGAGTCGGTGATCTTCTCCGGCTGCCGGATCGGTCGCAACGCCGTCATCCGCCGCGCGATCCTCGACAAGAACATCGTCGTTCCCGACGGCGTCGAGATCGGCGTCAACCCCGAGCACGACCGGGCCCGCGGCTTCCACGTCGAGGGCGGCCTGACCGTCGTCGCCAAGAACGAGGCGGTCCCCGGCAACTGGTGACCGGTCCTGAACGAAAACTGGGGACGGTTCCATTTCCGTTCAGACGGAGTCCAGCTCGACTCCAGCTGAACGGAAATGGAACCGTCCCCGATTCGGTTCAGTCCCCGATTCGGTTCAGGCGGGGTGACTCCGCGCGCCGTCGAGCGGGAAGACGTCGACGTGGACGCGGAAGCGCTGCGCGCCGTCGGGCGGCGTCCGGTCCCTGATCTCGTCGGCGAGCCGGGTGAGTACTCCGTTGAGCTCTGTGGTGAGCGCCTCCGCCTCCTCCCTGGTGAGGGCGAGAGTGGACGAGCTGAGCAGGCCCGGGCCGTCGTCGTCCGTCGGGGTCGAGCGAGCTGAACCAGGCGCTCAGCGCGGCCGCACGCTCGGCGATCACCTGCTGCACGATGGCCCGCACCGGGCCGGCGGTCTCCGGGTCGCGCATCAGGGACGGCTCGGTGAGGTCGAAGCCCACCGGACGCCACCAGCGGTCCCTGCCGCCCGGGTGCAGGGGGTCGTCCTCGACGAAGCCGTGTCGCTCCAGCTGGCGCAGGTGGTAGCTGGTCTGCCCGCTGCTCTCCCCGAGGGAGCGGGCCAGCTGGCTGGCGGTCGCCGACCCCTGTCGCTGGAGCTCGGTGTACATCGCCATCCGCAGCGGGTGCGCGAACGCCTTCAGCGCTGCCGGCTCGACCGGCGCCCTGCGTCGCTTCACGGCAGCCGGAGGATTCGGCACCGGCTCGCTCTTGCCATCGGCCATTTGCAGAGTTACCTTTGCATAGATTTCTTTGCAGAGGTTCCTCTGCACTCCCGATCATAGGAGGAAACAGGCCATGACCGCAGCCCCCTCGACCACAGAGGTTGCCAACGGAAGCCGGAAGGGACTTGGCCGGCCGTTCGCTGCCCAGCTCACCTCGACCGGCCTCGCGAACCTCGGCGACGGGATCCTCGGGACGCTGGCGCCGCTGGTCGCGCTGTCGCTGACCACCTCGCCGCTGCAGATCTCGCTGCTCTCCGCAGCCACCTGGCTGCCCTGGCTGTTGTTCGGCATCGCAGCCGGCGTGGTCATCGACCGGGTCGACCGGCGCCGCGCCCAGGTGGTGTCGCTCGGCATCCGTGCCGGCGTCCTCGCCGTCGGCGCAGCGCTCGGGTTCACCGGCGCGCTGACCATGCCGCTCCTGGTCTGCCTTGTCCTGGCCTACGGCGCCACCGAGGTGTTCGCCGATCTCGGCGCGACCTCGATCGTGCCGGACCTCGTGCCGGCCGACCGGTTCTCGGCAGCGAACGGACGGGTGATCGCCGTCCAGCAGGTGGCCAACGCCTTCCTCGGTGCACCGCTGGCCGGCGTCCTCGTCGTGCTCGGCGCAGGCATCGGGTTCGGCACCTCGGCGGCGCTCGCTGCGCTGGCAGCCGTCGTGCTGGCCGTCGGGCTGCGTGGCAGCTTCCGTGCCAGGGCCGTCGAGGGCTCCGCCGAGTCGGCGCTGGGTCAGGTGCGCGAAGGGCTGGCCTTCCTCGTGCGGCATCCGGTGATGCGTCCGCTGGTGATCTCCAGCAGCGTGCTCAACCTCGCCAGCACCGCCTACTTCGCCGTCTTCGTGCTCTGGGCCGTGGGCCCGACCTCCGCGATGCGCCTGACCGAGTCGCAGTACCCCCTCGTGATGCTGGGGTTCGCCCTCGGGGCGGTGGCCGGTTCGTTCCTCGCCGAGCCCGTGCAGCGTCGGCTGGGGGTCATGCCCACCATCCTCGGCACGCTCGTTGCGAGCGTCCTCCTGCTGCTGGTTCCGGTGTTCTGGCCGGACGGGTGGGCCGTGGCCGCCGCGGTGACGCTGGTCGGCATCACCAACACCATCGGCAACGTCGTCTCGCAGTCCCTGCGCCAGCGCCTGGTGCCCGGTGCGCTGCTGGGACGGGTCGGTGGGGCCAGCAGGACGATCGGCTTCGGCCTGATGCCGGTGGGCGCGGTGCTCGGGCGGAGTGGTGGCTGAGCGGGCCGGGCTGCCGGCCACCTTCCTCGGCAGCGGTCGCGCTCTCGCTGGTGGCGTGCCTCTACCTCGGCCTTGCGGTGCGCCCTTCCGACATCCGCGCGGCGGAGGCCAACGGCGTCAGGCCTTGACGGCCACCAGGAGTCCGTCGCCCACCGGGCAGCAGCACCGGGGTGAACGACCCGTCGTCGATGACCGCGGCGAGCGCTTCACGGATGATCAGCGGCTCGTCGTCGAAGTTGCGCTCGTCCGCGACAAGGCCCTGCCAGAGCGCGTGGTGCAGCGATCAGCAGACCGCCGGAGCGCAGGAGCCGCTCGGCCTGGGCGACGTACTCGACGTACTCGAGCGGGTCGCCGTCGACGTAGACGATGTCGTAGGCGCCGTCGGTGAGCTTGGGCAGCACGTTGAGCGCCTGCCCGGCGATCAGGCGGATGCGACGGCTCGGCGATGCCCTGCGCGGTGAGCACCTCACGGGCCGCGACCTGGTTCTCGGTCTCGGAGTCGATGCTGGTCAGGACGCCGTCCGCGGCCATGCCGGCCAGCAGTGCGAGTCCGGACACCCCGGTGCCGGTACCGATCTCTGCGACGGCCCGCGCGGACACCGTGCGGGCGAGGAAGGTCAGGACGGCTGCGACGCCGGTGCTGATCGGCTCGACGCCGAACTCCGCCGCACGCTGGCGCGCGCGTCTCCGCGCCCTCCGACTCGGCGGTGAACGCCTCGGCGTAGGCGAGTGTTGCCGGCAGCGAGGCTGCCCGTCCCGGATTCTTCGCTGCGGTCACGGCCTCAGCGTAAGCGATTCCTCCCCGCAGGGACGGCCCGCGGGCGGATGAGCAGCGAGAGTCTCAACCTTGGGTGAGGAACGACCGGGTGACGGCCGGAGAGCCGCCTCCGCGTCGCCAAACAGGGAGTCTCGACGGTCTTGCCCCTACCATTGCGCCCATGAGTCACGTGGTAGTCGCCGAGTTGGTCGCGAACGTCCTCTCCGTCGAGGTCGAGCCCGGGCAGCGGGTGTCGCCTGCTGACCCCGTCGTCATCCTCGAATCCATGAAGATGGAGATCCCGGTGCTTGCCGATGCGGCCGGCACCGTCACCGAGGTCGTGGTCGAGGTGGGCGACGTGGTTCGAGACGGCGACCCACTGGTCGTGATCGCCACCCTTTAGGCTGGCCCCCATGACAGCGCTGCCCTTCGGCCGGGTCCAGACGGCCATGGTCACCCCGTTCAACGCCGACGGATCGTTGAACCTCGCCGAGAGCCGCCGCCTGGCCGCACACCTCGTTGACGTCCAGGGCAACGACGCCCTCGTGATCAACGGCACCACCGGCGAATCACCGACCACGACGGACGCGGAGAAGCTCGCCCTGCTCGAAGCCGTCATCGACGAGGTGGGGGACCGCGCGAAGATCGTCGCCGGTGTCGGCACCTTCGACACCCGCCACACCATCGAGCTCGCCCAGCCAGGCCGAGCAGGCCGGCGCCCACGGGCTGCTGGTGGTGACGCCGTACTACAGCCGGCCGCCGCAGGACGCGCTGGCCGACCACTTCCTCACGGTGGCGGACGCGACGCGCGTTGCCGATCATGATCTACGACATCCCGCACCGCTCCGGGATCCCGGTGGAGACCGACGACCATGATCGCAGGTCGCGGCCCACCCGAACATCGTCGCGGTGAAGGACGCCAAGGGCTCCCCGGTCGCCTCCGCGCAGGTGATCGCAGCGACCGAGCCTTGCCTACTACTCCGGCGACGACGCGATGACGCTTCCCCTGCTCAGCGTGGGAGGTGTCGGCGTCGTCGGCACCTCCACCCATTTCACCGGGCGTGCGCACCCGGGAGATGATCGAGACCTTCGTCGCCGGCGACACCGCGCGGGCGACCGCGCTCAACGCCGCGCTGCTGCCGGTCTACCTCGGGGTGTTCGCCACCCAGGGCTGCATGCTGGTGAAGGCCGGTCTCGCCGCGCGCGGGCTTCGCTCCCGGCCCGGTGCGCAAGCCGCTGCTGGACGCCACGGCCGAGCAGGCGGCGACCTTCGTGGCCATCCTGGCAGCCAACGGCTTCTGAGGACAGCGGACTAGCCTTCATCCCATGATCGACTTCAACGTGTCCGAGATCCTGGTCTTGGGCGTGCTTGCGGTCATCATCTTCGGTCCGGAGAAGCTGCCCGAGGTGGCCCGCAAGGCCGCCCGGGTGCTCAACTACCTGCGCAACATCGCCAACGACGCCCAGGGCCGGCTCCGCCAGGAACTGGGCCCGGAGTTCGCCGACCTCGAACTGGCCGACCTCAATCCCGCGGGCCTTCGTCCAGAAGAACCTGCTCGACCCGGTGCAGACAGAGGTCAAGCAACCTGAACATCGCCGGCGACGTCGAAGGCGATCGCTGCCTCAACGGGTGCGCCGGGGCCATCGGCCCCCGAGCATGCCGCGGCTGCCCCGGTCGAGCCGGTCCCCGCGATGGCGGCCGTCGCGTTCGACACCGAGGCCACCTGAGCCGTTCGGGATGAGTTGGCGGCCCCCAAGCGGTACCCTGCCCAACGTGACCTCGGCTTCGTCGATCTTCGTTTCGAGGATCAAGGGACTGCCCATGCTCGACCCCAACGGCGAGCAGGTGGGCAAGGTGCGCGACGTCGTCATCCAGAACAGGTCCGGCAACCGCGCACCGCGGGTGAAGGGCCTCGTGGTCGAGCTGTTCGCGCTGCGGCGGATCTTCTTCCCGATGGAGCGCGTGCATTCCATCGACGCCCACCAGGTGATCATCTCCGGGCTCGTCAACACCGTCCGCTTCCGCGTGCGCGAGCGCGAGATGCTGGTCGTCGACGACCTCTTCGACCGCACCGTGCACCGGCCGGACGCCGGCGGCCCGGAGACCATCTTCGACGTGGCGATCAAGCGCAACCGCTCGCGCGACTGGATGCTGGCCGAGGTGGCCCTGCGCGAGGCCGGCCGGCGCCCGTTCCAGCGCGGTCACGTGACCATCGTCGACTGGTCGGAGGTGCCCGACTTCATCGAGAATCCCGGCCGTCAGGGACGCCGAGCAGCAGGCGATGCGCCTTTCCGACCTGAAGGCCGCCGACGTCGCCCGCGAGCTGCACGACATGGATCCGGTACTGCGTGCCGCCGTCGTGCACGCGATGGACGACGACCGGCTGGCCGAGGCGCTGGAGGAGCTGCCCGAGGACGAGCAGGTCGACGTGATCAACTCCCTCGACAACGAGCGGGCAGCCGACGTCCTCGAGGAGATGGACCCCGACGACGCCGCCGACCTGATCGCCGAACTCGACTCGGAGACGGCGGAGGACATCCTCGGCCGGATGGAGCCGGAGGAGGCGAGGGACGTCCGCACGCTGCTGCGCTACGACGCAGCGACCGCCGGTGGCCTGATGAACCCCGAGCCGGTCGTCCTCAACGTCGACGCAACGGTGGCCGATGCACTGGCAGCGGTCCGCCGGCCGGAGATCACCCCGGCGATGGCAGCGCTGGCGTTCATCTGCCGGCCGCCGATGGACACCCCGACCGGGCGCTACGTCGGTGCCGTCCACTTCCAGCGGCTGCTGCGCGAGCCGCCGTCCACCCTGGTCGCCGGCCTGATCGACCCCGACATCACGCCGCTCACGCCGCAGAGCAACATCGCCCAGGTGAGCCGCTACTTCGCCACCTACGACCTGGTGTGCGCTCCGGTCGTCGACGCCGATCGCCGCCTGATCGGCGCGGTCACCGTCGACGACGTGCTCGACCACATCCTGCCCAACGACTGGCGCGGGGTGCAGCTCGACCGGCTCGATTCGGAGGTGAGCGATGGCTAAGCAGGACCGCCTCGACATCCCGGGACGCAGTCGAACGCAGTGGATCCCGCGGCTGCGGATGGACCACGACGCCTTCGGCAGCTTCGCCGAGTCGTTCGCCCGCTGGATGGGCACGGCACAGTTCCTGATGTGGATGACGGTCGCTCATCATCGCCTGGGTGGTCTGGAACGTGGTCTGGCCCGGCGCGCCCGACCCGTTCCCCTTCCTGTTCCTCACGCTGGCCCTGTCGCTGCAGGCGTCCTATGCCGCGCCGCTCATCCTGCTCGCAGCCAACCGGCAGGAGGCGCGTGACCGGGTGAGCCTCGAGCACGACCGCGAGGTCTCCGCGCAGTCGCGGGCCGACATGGACTTCCTCGCCCGCGAGATCGCGTCCCTGCGGATGCGGATGAACGACATCGCCACCCGCGACTTCATCCGCTCGGAGTTGCGCGAACTGCTCGAGGAGCTGGACAACCGCGAGCCCGAGGACAACCGCAAACACATCGGCTGACCGCACGCCGGACCCGGGCATCTGCACGTCCGGCGGCGAAGGTAGGGTGTGCGCGCATGTCCGACATCGATAGCGCCGTTCACGCTGCCCTGGCCACTGTCATCGACCCTGAGATCCACCGTCCGATCACCGACCTGGGCATGGTCGAATCGGTCGCTGTCGACGCCTCTGGTCGTCGCTGCCATCACCGTCCTGCTGACCATCGCCGGCTGCCCGCTCGCCAGCACCATCGAGTCGGACGTCAACACCGCCGTCGCTGCCGTTGACGGGATCACCGGGGTGAACCTGACGCTCGGCACGATGAGCGACGAGCAGCGCGCAGAGCTGAAGAAGCAGTTGCGCGGCGGACGCGAGGACCGCGACATCCCGTTCGCGAAGCCCGACTCGCTCACCCAGGTGATCCTCGTCGCCTCCGGCAAGGGTGGTGTCGGCAAGAGCTCTGTCACCGTCAACCTCGCCATGGCCCTCGCCGCACAGGGCCGTACCGTCGGGGTGCTGGACGCCGACATCTACGGCCACTCGATCCCGCAGATGCTGGGCCTCACCGAAGCGATGCCCACCTCGGTGGACGGCATGATCATGCCGGTGCCGAGCATGGGGCTGCGGGTGATCTCCATCGGCATGCTGAAGCAGAGCCGCGACCAGGTGATCGCCTGGCGCGGGCCGATCCTCGACCGCGCGCTGCAGCAGTTCCTCGCCGACGTGTACTGGGGCGACCTCGACTTCCTCATCGTCGACCTGCCGCCGGGCACCGGTGACGTCGCGCTCAGCCTCGGCCAGAAGCTGCCCAACGCAGAGGTGCTGGTCGTCACCACGCCGCAGCAGGCCTCTGCAGAGGTGGCGGAGCGCGCCGGCACGATGGCGTCGATGCTCGAGCAGAAGGTGATCGGCGTCGTCGAGAACATGGCCTTCCTCGACGTCACGTGCCCGCACTGCGGCGAGAGCCACCGGGTGGACGTCTTCGGCTCCGGCGGCGGCGCAGAGGTTGCGGGGACGCTGAGCACGCGACTCGGCTACGAGGTGCCCCTGCTCGCCGAGATCCCGATGGACCCGGCCCTTGCCGCCGGTGGCGACCTCGGAGTGCCGCTGGTGGCCACGGATCCCGATCGCCCCGCAGCTGCGGTGCTGATCGCCCTTGCTGCCCGCCTCGGCGCCCGCAAGCGCAACCTCGTGGGACGCAAGCTCGGCCTGACGCCCGTACAGAACTAGCCCTCCGCTGCCGGGCCGCAGCTCCACTCCACGCAGCGGGCTCGCGGTCCGGACGTCGAAAACTACAAATCTTTACCCATGACGGTCTGGGTTTCCCAAAGCCGGGTATTGGAAGCGTAAGCGCTTACACACCCAACGGAGGGAGCAGCGGTGACCGGACCCCGGCCTCGCCCGGCCACGATCTATGCCGTCGCTGAAGCTGCCGGCGTCTCCATCGCCACCGTCTCCCGTGTCCTGCAGGGCGCCGGCCGGGTGGCGGAGGCCACCCGCGAGAAGGTTCTCGTAGCCGCCCGCAGCCTCGACTACCTGCCCGGCGGCTCCGCCCGCGCGCTTGCTGCGAAGAAGCACGAGGCCGTCGGCCTCATGCTGCCGGAGCTCACCGGTCCCTACTTCGCAGAGCTCCTCGTCGGCTTCGAGTCCGCCGCCGCCGACTTCGGCCTCTCCGTTGCCCTCCTGATGACAGATGAGCCAGGGCTGTCACGCCCCCTGCGCCAGCTCGCTGCCCGCGTCGACGGGCTGGCCGTGATGGCCCGGCCGGGCCAGCTGGCGGACGAGGAGCTCAGCTCGCTTGCCCGCCGGCTGCCCGTGCTCCAGGTCGCTGCCGGTCTCCGTCCGAACGCGATCGGCACGGAGAACACAGCGAGCGCCCGTCAGCTCACCGAGCACCTGTTCGGCCACGGTCGTCGGCACCTCGTCTTCGTCGGCGACCCCGACCTTGCCCCGGACGCTGCCGAACGCTACGCCGGGTTCGTCGAGGCCCATGTTGCTGCCGGCATCGGTGTGACAGAGCCGGCGCGCGTCGGCTACTCCGAGGACGACGGCCGACGCTTCGCCCACCACCTGCTGGATGACGACGAGCGTCCCGACGGTCTGGTCTGCGTCAACGACGAGGTGGCCGTCGCCCTGATCGACGAGCTCCAGCGGGCCGGGCTCACCATTCCCGACGACATCGCCATCACGGGCTGGGACGACGTGATGACGGCTCGCTACACCCGTCCCGGACTCACGACGGTTGCCCAGCCGGTACGCGAACTCGGCCAGCTCGCCGCCACAACACTTGCCCAGCTCATGGCTGGCGGCACCCCGGCCGCCAGCCCTCGCATCCTGCCCACCCGGATCGTTGTCCGCGGTTCGTGCGGCTGCCGCGAAGCGGCCCAGCCGGCGCCCGCGGACGCAACCCGGGACCGTTCAGCGAGGTCCAGGGCAGGACTCATGAAGGAGGAACTGCAATGAGAACACCCGCGATTGCTGCCATCACCCTGGCGGCGGCTCTGGCCATCACCGGCTGTGGCCGATCCGACACTCCCGCCGCACAAGGCACAGCCGGTGGAGCCACTGTGAACTCCACGGCGGCAGCGAGCGGCACCCTCGAGGTCTGGGCCATGGGCGCAGAGGGCGACCAGCTCAAGACACTCTCCGACAAGTTCACGGCTGCGAACCCGGGCGTCAAGGTCAACGTGACCTCGATCCCGTGGTCGTCCGCGCATGACAAGTTCGTCAGCGCGGCGTCCGCCAACGTGCTGCCGGACGTCGCCCAGGTGGGCACGACGTGGGTGGCCGAGTTCGCCAACCAGATCGATCCGACGCCTTCGAACATCGACAACAGCAAGTTCCTGGAGGGCGCCCAGAAGACCACGGTCGTCAACGGCACGTCGCTCGGCGTCCCGTGGTACGTCGAGACTCGCGTCGTCTACTACAACAAGGCCACGGCCAAGAAGGCCGGCGTCACCACCGAGCCGAAGACGTGGGACGAGTTCATGGCCATGGTCAAGGCGATGAAGGAGAAGGGTGGCGCCAGCTACGGCATCAGCCTGCAACCCGGCGGTGACGGCTCCTGGCAGACCGTGCTGCCGATGATGTGGAGCGGCGGCGGGAAGATCAACTCCGACGACCTCAAGGCCTGGACCTTCGACGATGCCAAGAACGTCGACGGCATGAAGTTCTACCAGGACTTCTTCACCCAGGGCCTGGCGAACAAGGCACCCGTGGGCGACACCCTCGTGGCTGACTTCTCCTCGGGCAAGGTGCCCATGTTCATCTCTGGCCCGTGGATGATGGCCTCGGTCGAGAAGGACGGCAAGATGGCCAAGGACGACTACGGCGTGTTCGTCATGCCCAAGAAGGAGACCGGCGCCTCGTTCATCGGGGGCTCCAACCTCGCCGTCTTCAAGTCCACCAAGAACCGCGACGCCGCCTGGAAGTTCGTGGACTACCTGACGCAGGCGCAGACACAGGTTGACTGGTTCAAGACGGTCGGCGACCTCCCGAGCGTCACCGCTGCGCTGGACGACCCGTCGGTCAAGGGTGACGCGAAGTTTGCCGTGTTCGCCGAGCAGCTCAAGACGGCGTTCGCTCCGCCATCGGTAGGCACCTGGGAACAGATCGCCAAGCAGTTCGACTCGACGGTGGAGAAGGTGACCAAGACCGGCGCCGACCCTGCGGCTTCGTTGAAGGCCCTCCAGGAGCAGGCCACATCCATCGGCATGGCCTGACCATGGCGGTCACCTCCGTCCCCGTTGAAGCCGGACGGAAGCGGGTCCCCACACCTCGGGGCCGGGCCGCCGTCCGGAGCGGGGCGGAGGCCCGCGCGGGCCTCCTGCTCTCCGCCCCGTTCATCCTCCTGTTCCTGGCCTTCACGGCCTGGCCAGTGGTGCAGTCGCTGTACATGTCGTTCACAGACATGAGCCGCAACGACGTCCAGTCCCCGTTCGCGGTGAACTTCGTCGCGCTGGACAACTACGTGCGGGCCGTGAACGACCCCACCTTCCGGAAGGCGGCGCTCAACACGGCGATCTTCGTCGTGGTCGGCGTCCCGGTGACGATTCTGGCGGGCCTGGCTGCGGCCGTGGCCCTCGACAAGGGCATCACCAAGGCGCGCGGCTTCTTCAGGATGGGCTTCTACACCCCCGTCATCACGTCGATCGTCGCGGTGGCCGTGGTCTGGCGCTTCCTGCTCCAGCCCGACTTCGGCATCCTCAACCAGGTCTTGGGGGCGGTCGGCATCCAGGGACCCAACTGGCTCGGTGACGAGCGCACCGCGCTGCTGTCGCTGATCATGATGGCCGTCTGGCGGAACTTCGGGAACGCAATGATCATCCTCCTGGCCGGCCTCCAGGGGGTGTCCTGGGAACTGCACGAGGCGGCCGCCCTCGACGGGGCGAGCACGTGGCAGCGGTTCCTGCACGTGACGCTCCCCGCGTTGCGGCCCACGCTGCTGTTCGTGCTCGTGACCACGTCGATCGGCTACATCCAGTTCTTCGAGGAGCCGTTCGTGATGACCCAGGGCGGCCCGCTCAACTCGACCCTGTCGGCATCGATGTACACCTTCCAGCAGTTCGGGTTCGGGAAGTGGGGCTATGCCGGCGCGATCGCTTACCTCACGTTCGCGGTCATCCTGGTCGTGACGATCGTCCAGTTCCGGCTCACGAGGGAGAAGGACTGATGTTCGCCAAACCCAAGACCCGATGGTGGCTCTACGGCCTGTTGTCGCTGCTGCTGCTGATGGTGATGCTGCCGTTCATCTGGATGCTCCTCGGCTCGGTGAAGCCGAACTCGGAACTCATGGCGTCCCCGCCCACCTGGCTCCCACAGGACCCCAGCATGGCCAACTTCCAGCTCCTGTTCGAGAAGTACGCCTTCGGGGGCTACTTCTTCAACTCGATCGTTGTGGCCGTGGCCGTCGTCGCGGGCAACCTGCTGTTCAGCGCAATGCTCGGGTATGCCCTGGCCCGCCTGAACTTCCCGGGCAAGCGGATCATCTTCGGTGCCGTGATGGGCTGTCTGATGATCCCCGGGCTCGTGTTGTTCATCCCCCAGTTCATCCTCGCCGCCAACCTGCACCTGATCGGCAACCTTTCCGCGCTGATCCTGCCGTTCCTGGTCCAGCCGTTCGGTGTGTTCCTGATGCGGCAGTTCTTCCTCGGCCTGCCCAAGGAGCTCGCCGAGGCTGCCCGCATCGACGGTGCGGGAGAGCTCGGGATCTTCTTCCGGATCTACCTGCCGCTGGCGGTTCCTGCCTTCGCGACACTCGGCATCCTGACGTTCCTGGGCTCCTGGAACAACTTCCTGTGGCCTCTGGTGGTCAGTGTGAGCGAGTCCACCTACACGCTGCCCGTGGGCCTCGCTCTCGTCGCCAACGGCCAGCACGGAAGTGACTACGGCCTGCTGCTCGCCGGCGCCACCGTCGTGGTCATTCCCATCCTCGCGGTGTTCCTCTTCTTCCAGCGCTTCTTCATCGAGGGCATCGCCACATCCGGAATCAAGTAAGGAAACCGATATGACACCCAACCCCGTTCCCCGCCGCACCCTGCTCACCGGCGCTGCTGCCGTCGGGCTCGCCGCCGGCCTGCCGGCCGTGAGCCCGACCACGGCCGTCGCAGCCCCCCTGCACAGGCCGGCCTCGAGCTTCAACGCCCGCACGGTCGTCGGCTGGACGCGTGACACCTGGCACTCGCTGGTCGCGATGACCGACGAGCACACCGGGCTGCCGGCCGACAACATCCCTGCCTCGCTGGCTGCCGGCGACCGCAGCGGCTACACCTCGCCGACCAACATCGGCGGCTACCTGTGGAGCGCCGTGGCCGCGGAGGAACTCGGCCTGATCCGCAGGGGCGAGCTCGTCCGCCGCTGCCGGCAAACGCTGAAGACCCTGGCGAGGATGAAGCACCACGTCCCGTCCGGCATGTACTACAACTGGTACGACGAGGCCAGCGGCGACGTGATCCTGAGCTGGCCGGAGGACGGCAACCGGGTCTACCCGTTCGCCTCCAGCGTCGACAACGGCTGGCTGGGTGCAGCGCTGTGGGTGGTGCGCAACGCCGTCCCCGAGGTGCGGGAAGCTGCTGACAAGCTGTTCACCCGGATGCGCTGGGACATGTTCTACGACGCCGACACCGCTCACCCCGGAGTGCGGCCCGGCGGGCTGATGCACGGC
Organism: uncultured Actinomycetota bacterium; assembly: GCA_963773595.1. Classification (GTDB taxonomy): domain Bacteria; phylum Actinomycetota; class Actinomycetes; order Propionibacteriales; family Propionibacteriaceae; genus Propionicimonas. The sequence continues at coordinate 124,424 of CAVZBQ010000003.1, read as the reverse complement.
GGCTTCTACGACGACGCGCCGCCGGAGGGCTTCTCCGGCTACACCGGCAACCACATCGGGGTCGGGCCGGACGTCTGGTACACCAACCACCACTACGACACCACGGTGTCGGAGACCCGGATCACCAGCTACCTGGGCATCATGACCGGGCAGGTTCCGGCCAAGCACTACTTCGCGATGTGGCGCACCTTCCCGTCCTCGTGTGACTGGTCGTGGCCCGAGTCGCAGCCGGTCGGCGTGACCCGCACCTACCTCGGTCTCGAGGTGTACGAGGGTGCCTACAGCTACCGCGGCATGCGGATCGTCCCCGGGTGGGGCGGCAGCATGTTCGAGGAACTGATGCCGGACGTCTTCGTTCCTGAGGCCAAGTGGGCGCCACGGTCGTGGGGCCGCAACCACCCGCTGCACGTCCGCGCCCAGCGTGAGCACGGGCTGGTCGAGGCCGGCTACGGCATCTGGGGATTCTCGCCCTCGTCCAACCCCGCGGGCGGCTACCGGGAGTACGGGGTCGACGCGCTCGGGCTCAACCCCGAGGGCTACTTCTCCGACCAGGAGAAGACCAACTACGACCCGGGCTTCGGCACCTGCCGGGTGGGCACCAACCCCGTCCCGGACTTCGGGGACGGGGTGGCGACGCCGCACGCGTCCTTCCTCGCCATGGCGTACGAGCCGCGGCAGGCGTACGAGAACCTGGTCGAAGCTGCAGCACGACTACGACGGCTACGGCGACGGCGGGTTCTTCGACGCCATCGCCAGCAAGTCCGGCACCGTGGCCAAGCGCTACCTTTCCCTCGACCAGGCCATGATCATGGGCGCTGTCGGCAACGTGCTGGGCCGCGACGTTGTGCGCCGGGCCTTCGCCACACGGACGGTCGAGCGGAAGCTGCGTCCGGTGTTGTCGATGGAGCGGTTCGGCGCGGGCAGCTGACGCCGCCAGACTGTAGCCATGGAGCCTGTGACCCTCATCGCCGCGGACGGCACCGCGTACCGCGACCTCAACCACAACGGACAGCTTGACCCGTTCGAGGATCCACGGCTGAGCACCGCCGACCGGGTGGACGACCTGGTCGGACGGCTCAGCGTGGCGGAGAAGGCCGGGCTGATGTTCCACACGGTCATCGAGGCCGGCGGCGACGGTGAGGTGCTCACCGGGCCGGGCCGGATCAGCAAGACCGGTACCGAAGAGGTGGTGCTGGGCAAGCTCGTGAACCACTTCAACGTGCATGTCCTGCCGGAGCCGCGGCTGGCTGCCCGCTGGGCCAACAAGCTCCAGCGGGTGGCCGAGCGGGCCCCGCACGGTATCCCGGTGACGGTCTCGACGGATCCGCGGCACGCGTTCGCGGAGAATGCCGGGGCGTCGTTCGCTGCCCGCGGGCTGTCCCAGTGGCCCGAGCCGCTGGGCCTTGCGGCGCTGCGCGACCCTGACCGCGTCCGGCGGTTCGCGGAGATCGTCAATCTCGAGTACCGGGCCCTTGGCATCCGGGCTGCGTTGCACCCCACCGTCGACCTGGCCACCGAGCCACGGTGGGCCCGCCAGGCCGGCACGTTCGGGCCAGGACCCGGAACTCGTCACAGCGCTGGGGGTGGCCTACCTCGAAGGGCTGCAGCAGGGAAGGGTGGGGCGAACCAGCGTCGCCTGCACCACCAAGCACTTCCCGGGTGGCGGGCCGCAGGCCGGCGGCGAGGACGCCCACTTCCCCTACGGGCGTGAGCAGGTGTACCCGGCGGGACGGTTCGCCGACCACCTGCGTCCGTTCCCGGCCATGATCGCGGCCGGGACCTCGGCGATCATGCCCTACTACGGCATGCCCGTCGGCCTGGAGCTGGACGGCGAGCCGGTCGAGCCGGTCGGGTTCAGCTACAACGCGCGGATCATCACCGGCCTGCTCCGTGAGGAACTCGGATTCGACGGCGTGGTGTGCACCGACTGGGAGCTGATCAACGACAACACGGTCGGCGACCAGATCCTGCCCGCCCGGGCGTGGGGGGTGGAGCACCTCGCTCCCAGCCAGCGGATGGAACGGATCCTGCAGGCGGGCTGCGACCAGTTCGGTGGCGAGGAGTGCGTCGAACTGCTGGTGGAGCTGGTGGCGTCGGGGCGCGTGACCGAGGCCCGGCTCGACGAGTCGGTGCGTCGCCTGCTGGCGGTGAAGTTCGACCTCGGGCTGTTCGACAACCCCTTCGTCGACGAGGAGAACGCCGTCGAGGTGGTGGGCTCCGCGGGCTTCCTCGCCGAGGGCATCCGCGCCCAGGCCGAGTCCGTGACCGTGCTCACCAATGACGGGCTGCTGCCGCTGCGTCCGCATCTGTTGGTGTACGCGGAAGGCTTCGACGTGGACGCCCTCCGAGGGGACGGTTCCGAAGATTCGTAGCGTGCCGTTCACGGCGGTCGCCACCCCGGAGGAGGCCGACGTCGCGATCGTCCGGCTGCAGGCTCCCTTCGAGCCGCGCTCCGACCTGTTCCTCGAGGCGTGGTTCCACCAGGGCCACCTCGACTTCCCGCCGGGCCTGATGGTGCGGCTGCAGCGCATCGCCGCGGTGTGCCCGCTGCTGATCGACGTGACCTGCGACCGTCCGGCGATCCTCACCCCGCTCGTCGACGTGGCTGCGGCGATCACCGTCACCTATGGCACCGGCGACCGTCCCTACGCTGACGCGGTCACCGGCCGCGTCCCGCCGCTCGGCAGGCTGCCGTTCGACCTGCCCCGCTCGATGGACGCCGTCCGCGCCCACCCCGAGGACCAGCCCGGCTTCGACGACCCGCTCTTCCCCTTCGGCCACGGCCTCACCTTGTAAGGATCGGGGACGTCCTGGACCAAATTGGGGACGGTTCCAAACTCGGTCCAGGAAGGGACGACGAAGGAAGGAAAGTGGACCGAAAGGGAACCGTCCCCAATCCGGTCCGGGGGCTCAGGCGGGGCCGACGGGGTGGCGGAGGATCGTCTTGAGCTTCTCGGGTGCCGTTCTGCCGGGGTCGCTGAGGTAGATCTCGTGGTGCTTGCCGCCGGCGGGGCCCACCAGGTCGACGAGGCCGTCTGCGGCGAGGAACGCCGGCAGTCCCTCCATGGTCTCTGGCTCCGTGGCGTACGGACCGATGTGCATCACCTGCGCGCAGGGGCCCTCCGTGAACTGCTCCAGCCGCAGCCCGGCGAACTCGCGCTTGTTGCCGCGCTTGGCACGCAGGGCAGCGATACCGGCGGCCACGTCGTCCTCACCGAGCGCCTCGGGCAGCAGGATCATCAGCGTGTAGTGCCAGTTGTCGGGCTGGGCGAGGTCGAACCTGCCGTCCTCCACCCACCACAGTCCCTCCAGCGGCATCACCGGGTAGTCCAGCGGGTCGTCAGCCCGCTTCTTGAGGGTGAACTTCAGGGTGTAGGCGAGCCCGTAGAGCGCTCCGGTGCTGGCCGCGAACTCCTCCGAGGTGCCCGGGCTGCTGCCGGGCTCGATGCGTCCGTCGATGGCGAGGAAGGGCAGCTCGGGGCACGTCCACGAGCTCGAAGCGTCCCGGCTTGGGTGCGTAGAGGTGGCGCCATTGCCGCTTGAGGTCCACGGTCTCCATGGCAGCAGCTTGCACCCGCCGACCGGCAGAAGGGGCGGGAATCCACACAGTCACTGCACAGCTCGGGTGTGGTCGTCGGCTCTTGGGGCTGCAATAGGCTGGAGCGGTGACCACCACCAACCGTGCCGTGCCGCGCCGCACCATCCTGGCCGTGCCCGGGTTCGTCCGACCGGTTCATCGACAAGGCGCGGACGCTGGCTGTCGACGGCCTGTTCCTCGACCTCGAGGACGCGGTCGCGCCCGCGGTGAAGGTGGAGTCACGGCAGCGGATCGTCGCAGCGCTGAACAGTGACGCCGGCTTCGCTGCCGGGCTGGTCACCGTCCGCGTGAACGGGTGGGAGAGCCCCTGGACCTACGGCGACGTGATCGACGTCGTCTGCGGGGCCGGCGCCCGCATCGACGCCCTCGTCCTGCCCAAGGCCCAGTCGGCCGTCGCAGGTGCACGCCCTTGACCTGCTGCTCACCCAGGTGGAGCACACCGCCGGCCTGCCGGTGGGACGGATCGGGCTCGAGGTGCAGATCGAGGACGCGATCGGGCTGCTGCACGTCACCGAGATCGCCGCGGCGAGCCCGCGGCTGGCAAGCCTCGTGTTCGGCCCGGGCGACTTCATGGCGAGCCTCGGCATGGGCGGCCTGAACGTCGGAGCCCAGCCGGCCGGCTACCCGGCCGACGCCTTCCACCACGTCCTGATGTCGATCCTCGTCGCTGCCCGCGCGCACGGCCTGCAGGCGATCGACGGGCCGTTCGTGGCGATCCGTGACGTCGAGGGCTTCCGGCGCTCCGCCGAACTGAGCGCTGCGCTCGGCTACGACGGCAAGTGGGTACTGCACCCGGGACAGGTGGACGCCGGCAACGAGGTGTACTCGCCCAAGCCGTCCGACTTCGAACGGGCGCAGCGCATCATGGCTGCGTACGCGCATGCAGCAGAACTGGCCCAGGGGGCCGTAGGTGCCATCGTCGTCGACGACGAGATGGTTGATGAGGCGGGGGTCAAACTGGCCGCTGCGATACTGGCCCGAGGGCGGGCCGCAGGGATGGAGGAGACCAAGTGACGCAGCCCAACCCGAGGCTCAGCAGTCTGTTCAAGCTCGAATACCCGCAGTCGGTGGGGGTCTACAACACCTACGACGAGGCGCAGAAGGTGGTCGACTTCCTTGCCGACTCCCGGTTCCCGGTGGAGAACCTCTGCATCGTCGGCACCGAACTGCGCTCGGTCGAGCGTGTGCTCGGACGCCGCAGCTGGCGCACCGTGATCGGGCAGGGCGTGCAGAGCGGCGTCTCGACCGGCCTGATGATCACCCTGCTGATGTGGCTGTTCGTGCCCAACGACAACCCGCTGCTGCTGGCGCTGTACGCGCTGGTCATCGGCATCGTCGTCGGCATCGGCATGGCCGCGCTGGGCTACTGGATGAGCCAGGGCAAGCGCGACTTCACCTCGGTGTCGCAGACCATCGCCACCAAGTACGAGGTGCTGGCGGAGCACAAGGTTGCCGGCAACGCCCGTGAGCTGCTCGCCGGCATGCCCGGTGCACGCGCCGCCCAGTTCAACCCCGCTGCTGCACCGGCCGCCGGATCCTTCCCGCAGGCCCCCGGCTACGGCCAGCAGCCCTACGGCCAGGCTCCGCAGCCCTACCCGCAGGCCCAGCAGCCCTACCCGCAGGCCCAGCAGCCGTACGGGCAGACCCAGCAGCACTACGGCTACGGGCAGCAGCCCGGCCCCTACGGCCAGCCCGGCTACCCGCCGGCGAACCCGTACGCCGGCGACCCGCAGGTGCACCCGACCGGGCTCGGCTACCCGGAGCAGACCGAGCCCCCGGCCGCGCCCCCGACGAACACCTCCGACGAGGATCAGGCCGAGCCCAAGCCCTGACCTCCGACCCAGACGCCCCCGAAACGGAAGGATGCCCCCGGAATCCCGGGGGCATCCTTCCGTTTCAGGGGCGTCTGGCGCCGGGTTGGCTGGAGGGTCGGCGGATCAGCTGTCGGCCATGTCCCCGGCGAGGAACTCGGCGTAGGCGGGCAGGTCGAGCTGGCCCGAACCGGAGACGCCGATCACGATGACCGGGGACTCCCCGGCCTCCGTCGCCTTCCGCGCCTGGCGCGATGGCGCCGGCGATGGCGTGGTTCGACTCCGAGGCCGGCACGATGCCCTCGGCCCGGGCGAACAGCACCCCGGCCTCGAACGCGTCCAGCTGCCGCACCGAGATCGCCCCGATCAGGCCCTCGTGGTAGCAGTGGCTGACCAGCGGCGACATGCCGTGGTAGCGCAGGCCGCCGGCGTGCACGGCAGTCGGGCACGAAGTCGGCGCCGAGGGAGTACATCTTCAGCAGCGGCGTCAGGTGCGCGGTGTCGCCGAAGTCGTACTTGTATTCGCCCTCGGTGAGCGACGGCGCTGCCTTCGGCTCGCAGGCGATGATCTTCGTCTCCGAGCGGCCCTCGAGGTTCTCCCGGATGAACGGGAAGCTGATCCCGGCCAGGTTCGAGCCGCCGCCGGCGCACGCGAACAGGTAGTCGGCCGGACGCTCGCCGAACAGCGCGAGCTGCTTCAGCGCCTCCTGGCCGATCACCGTCTGGTGCAGGGCGACGTGGTTCAGCACGCGAGCCGAGGGAGTAGCTGGCGTTCTCGTCCTTCGCAGCGGCCTCGACGGCCTCGCTGATCGCCATGCCCAGCGAGCCGGTGGTGTCGGGGAACTGCTCGCGCAGCATGCGTCCGGCCTCGGTCAGCTCGGACGGGCTGGCGACGACGCTCGCACCGAAGGTCTCCATCAGCACGTGGCGGTAGGGCTTGCCCTCGTACGAGCTGCGCACCTGCCAGATGTCGCAGGACAGGCCGAAGATCTGGCAGGCGAACGCCAGCGCCGAACCCCACTGGCCGGCGCCGGTCTCGGTGGTCAGGCGGGTGCGTCCGGCGATCTTGTTGAAGTAGGCCTGCGGCACGGCCGAGTTGGTCTTGTGGCTGCCGACCGGCGAGGCGCCCTCGTACTTGTAGTAGATGCGGGCCGTGGTGCCCAGCGCCTTCTCCAGGCGGTGTGCCCGGTAGAAGGGGGACGGCCGCCACAGCCGGTAGATGTCGTGCACCTCGGTGGGGATCTCGATCCAGCGCTCGGTGGACGCCTCCTGCTCGATCAGGCCCATCGGGAACAGCGCAGCCAGGTCCTCGGGCACCAGCGGCTGGTTGCGTGCCGGGGTGCAGGTGCGGCGGCGGGGGAGTGGGCAGGTCGGCCACGAGGTTGTACCAGTGGGTCGGCATCTGCGATCTCGTCGAGAACTACTTTGGTCTGCTTGGGATCGCTCACGGGCAGCACTTTAGGGCGAAACCCGTGGCCGATGGTCGCGGTCCAGCGACGATCCCGTCAGTGGTGGGAACCTTCCCCCCGGCCCGCCCGAAATGGGACGAATCTGCAGCCAGCCGGCGCCAGACGGTCGCTTCGGCCGCCCCTGCGGCAACCAGGTGCAGATTTGTCCCGGAGCTTCGGCCGGGCTCCGGCTAGGGTCGGTGCGTGGCGATTCTGGAAGCGGTCAACCGGGGACAAGCCCGTCCCAGCGAGCACGGCGTGCTGAAGCGGACGGCCATCGACAAGCGCCCCGTCGCCGGGCCGGTGCGCATCGAGCCCCTCGGTGTCGACGGTGACGAGATCGCCGACCTCAAGCACCACGGCGGCATCGACCAGGCCGTCTACGCCTTCGCCCGCGAGGACTACGCCCACTGGGAGACCGAGCTCGGCCGTCCGCTGGCAGCCGGCGCCTTCGGCGAGAACCTGACCACCGTCGGCCTCGACGTGCAGGGTGCCCGCATCGGCGAGCGCTGGCGGGTGGGTGGCTGCCTGCTCGAGGTGACCGACGTGCGCATTCCGTGCGCGGTGTTCGCCGGGTTCGTCGACGAGCCCCACTGGGTGCGCCGGTTCACCGAGCACGGCGTTCCCGGTGCCTACCTGCGGGTGATCGAGCCCGGCGAGGTCGCGGCAGGTGACGAGATCACCGTCGCGGAGACCCGGCCGCACGACCTCACCGTCGGCTACAGGCCTTCCGCGCATCGCACCACCCAGCCGGGACTGCTCCCGGCGTTCGCCGCAGAGACCCGGACGGGACGCGTGCTGCGCAGCCGGGTGGAGAAGCTACCTCGCCCGCCACCCCTGACAAGTCGGGAAGCTCGGTGTCGACCTAACGGGCCCAGATGCCGGCCATCCAGGCCTCGACGGCGTCGGGGTCCCGCGGCAGGGCTGAGGAGAGGATCTCGTTGCCGTCCTCGGTGATCGCGATGTCGTCCTCGATCCGGACGCCGATGCCGCGCAGTTCCTCGGGCACCAGCAGGTCGGTCGCCTTGAAGTAGAGGCCGGGCTCGACCGTGATCACCATGCCGGGACGCAGTTCGCGCGTCGCGGTAGTTCTCCTGTCGGGCCTGGGCGCAGTCGTGCACGTCGAGGCCGAGGTGGTGGGACGTGCCGTGCACCATCCAGCGCCGGTGGTGGCCACCGCGTTCGGGGTCGAGCGACTCGGCGGCGGTCACCGGCAGCAGCCCCCAGGCCTCGAGGTGCTCGGCGATCACGGCGACAGCGGCCTTGTGCACGTCGGAGAACTTGTTGCCGGGCTTCGCTGCGGCGATCCCGGCCTCCTGGGCGGCGAGCACGGCCTCGTACACCTTCCGCTGCGCCGGGCTGAACGTGCCGGAGACCGGCAGGGTGCGGGTGATGTCGGCGGTGTACAGCGACTCGACCTCGACGCCGGCGTCCATCAGCAGCAGGTCGCCGGGCCGCACGTCGCCGTCGTTGCGGATCCAGTGCAGCGTGTTGGCGTGGTCGCCGGAGGCGGCGATCGTGTCGTAGCCGATGGCGTTGGCCTGGTGCCGGGCGTGCAGGCCGAAGACGCCCTCCACCCAGCGCTCCCCGCGTCCACGGCGGACGGCCTCGGGCAGGTCGGCGACCACGGCCTCGAAGCCGACGGCGGTGTCGTTGCAGGCCTGCCGCAGCTGGTCGAGCTCGAAGTCGTCCTTGACCAGCCGGGCCTCCGACAGCGTGACGAGGAACGCTGCGTCGCCTTCGGTTGCGGTGGCGAGGTCGACGCCGGCTTCCGCGCGCAGTTCGCCGACGCGCCGCGTGATGACCTCGTCCGCCTCAGCAAGCAGGCGGACGGTGGTGGCGCCGATGTTCTTGCCGAGGGCCGCGTCCAGCTCGGAGATCGGGGCGCAGGAGATGCCGGTGAGGGCTGTCATCTCCGCCAGCGACTCGCGTGTGCCGACCCACATCTCGCCGTAGCGGGAGTCGGCGTAGAACTCGGGATCGGTGCGGGGTGCGCGCGGCTTGAAGTACGAGCGTGGCCTCGTGGCCGGTGTCGGTGGGCTCCAGCACCAGGACGGCGTCGGGCTCGCGGTCGCTGCCGAGGCCGGTGAGCCAGGCGAAGGCCGAGTGCGGGCGGAACCGGTAGTCGGTGTCGTTGGCGCGCACCTTGAAGCCGCCGGCGGGAATCACCAGTCGCTCACCGGGATGCGCCTCGGCGAGGGCACGCCGCCGCAGCGCCGCCGGGCCGGCGGCGGCGAGCTCGGCCGGCAGCTCGGTGGGGTAGGGCGCCCAGTCGGTCGGGATGAACTCCCGGAAGGCCTCGGAGAAGGGGATTCCCCGGTTCGGTGAGGACTTCGGGCTCGGGCTGGGTGGACTCCTCGGTCATGGCAGCGATCGTAGCCCGGCGCGCGGACGGTTCAGCGCAGCTCCGACTCAGCGACGGCATCGTCGCGCGCCTGCACGGCGCGGCGGGTGAGGTCGCCGACGACGAGGACGGCGAATACCGCTGCTCCGGCGTTCAGCGACTCCCCGACGGCATTGGCCACAGCTCCCTGCGTGAGCGAGGCAAGGGTCGTCTCGCCTTGCGCCGCAGCGTTGGTCACCCAGCCGGCAATGCTGCTGGCCACCCACAATCCCCACCACAGCTGGTAGGTCGGCGGGGTCCTGTCGGCATCAGGGCCCGGCGTGACAGCCCTGTGCAGGTCACTGACGTTCTGGAACGGGAACCACAGGCTGGCCACCGGGATGAACCAGGAGCCCACGTGCCACCCGGGCGAGCGTCGCAGCTTCCGACGCGGGACTGCTGCCGCCAGCCGGTGCTGCCAGGCCATCCAGAGCACGCCGGTGATGGCCATCAGCACGGCAGGGCCGAACGCGAAGTATCCGCTGAGCCCGCCGTAGAGGTCGAGCGCTGCGAAGTCATCGTCGGCGGCAGCCCGCATCGCAGCCAGGCCCCAGAGCTCGAACCCGACGGTTGCCAGCGAGGCGATCCCGGACAGCCCGAGCATGACCTGGACGGCCCGGCCCACCCGTGCGAACCCGTCGGGCAGGAGCTGGCTGGTGCCGACGGTCGTGGCGAGCGGCGCGGGCACCGCCACCGGCGGGTAGGCCGCCCAGGTCGGGTCACCGCCCTCGCCTGCAGGGACCGGAGCGGTCGATCCGGGGTTCCATTCGGCTGCCGGGGGTTGCGTCAGTCTCATCTCGCCATCATCACACCGGCCGGTGCCGGCGTCAGGCGTAACAGGCAGGGACCACCCACTAGAGTCTGTGTTCACAACTTCAGGAGGCCCCAGATGAAGGCTGCCGCTAAGGCCCAGCTCCGCCTGCTCGACGTGCAGGCGGAGGACACCGCCATCTCCCAGCTCGAGCACCGCCGTCGCTCGCTTCCCGAGCATGCTGCGATCGCAGCAGCCAAGACCGTCCGGGCCCGGCTCCACCAGGACCTGGTCGCAGCCCGCACCCGCGTCGGCGACCTGCAGCTGGAGGTCGACAAGGCCGAGGCCGACCTCGTGCCGGTGCGCGAACGCAAGGTCCGCGACCAGCAGCGGGTGGACGGTGGCACCGTCACCGACCCCAAGCAGCTCAACGCCCTGCTCGACGAGATCACCCACCTCGGACGCCGCATCGGCGACCTCGAGGACATCGAGCTCGAGGTGATGGAGCAACTGGAGGCGGCCACCGGACGCCAGAACATGCTCGCGAACGAGCTCACGGAGGTGGAGAACTCGATGCGGGCACTGATCGCTGCCCGCGACGAGCAGGTGTCGGTCCTGGACGCGGACCTCGGCACCCACCAGGCCAAGCGGGCGTCGATCGCTGCAGAGATCCCCGCCGACCTGCTCGCCCTCTACGACAAGATCCGGGTGCGCTCCGGCGGCCTCGGTGCAGCTGCCCTGCGCGGCCACCGGTGCAGCGGCTGCCAGCTGGAGGCCACGCCGACGGCGCTGGCCGAGTACGCGGCGGCCGCAGAAGACGACGTGCTGCGCTGCGAGGAGTGTGAGCGGGTGCTGGTCCGCGTCGGAGCGGTGGACGCCTGATGCCCCGAGCCCCGCGGCTCCCGCAGGGTGGACCGTCCATCTTCGACGCGATGCTCCCTGATCCCGGCGAAGGGCCTGAGCCTGACGAAGGGCCGAGGCGCACCCTCATCGTCGAGGGCGACGGCGGCGCCCGCGGCAACCCCGGGCCCGCTGCCTACGGCGCCCTCGTGCGGGACGCGGCCACCGGCGACGTGCTCAACAGCGAGGGACTGCACGCTGGGCGTGACCACCAACAACGTCGCCGAGTACTCGGCGCTGGTCGCAGGGCTGGAGATGGCCCGCGCCATCGATCCGGACGCAGCCCTCGACGTCCGGATGGATTCCAAGCTGGTCATCGAGCAGATGGCCGGACGCTGGAAGGTCAAGCACCCGGCGATGAAGCCGCTGTTCGCGAAGGCCCGCCAGCTCACGCCCTGCTGTCGTGACCTGGACCTGGGTGCCGCGTGAACAGAACAAGGCCGCGGACGCCCTTGTGAACGCTGCGCTCGACGGGCACCCGCGCCCACGCAACTGAGGAGGAACCATGCCGAGTCGCCACGTCTCGCTGAAGGACACCGAGCCGCCCGGCGCTGCGCGAGGGCCTGCGACGGCTCCGGGCAGGGCTCGGCGTTCCCGGTGAGTTCCCCGCCGACGTGCTGGCGGAGGCCGAGCGTGTCGCGGCCAGTCCCGTCCTGCCGGCGCGGGACTGCACCGACATCGAGTTCGTCACGCTCGACCCCGAGGGCTCCACCGACCTCGACCAGGCCTTCCACCTCTCCCGGGTCGGCGAGCGGCTACCTGCTGCGCTACGCCATCGCCGACGTCGCAGCGTTCGTCGCTCCCGGCGGCCGGCTGGACGCAGAGACCCACCAGCGCGGCGAGACCCTGTACGCGCCCACCCGCAAGATCCCGCTGCACCCGGCCGTGCTTTCCGAGGGCGCGGCGAGCCTGCTGCCCGACCAGACCCGTCCCGCGCTGGTGTGGGAGCTGTCCATGGACGCGCACGGGCGCGCTCACCGACACCAGCGTCGCGCGCGGGCTGGTGCGCAGCCGGGCCAAGCTGAGCTACACCGGGGCGCAGGCCGACCTGGACGCCGGTCGCGGCGGCGAGCAGCTCGAGCTGCTGCGCACCGTCGGCACCCTGCGCCAGCAGATCGAGGTGCAGCGCGGCGGCGTGAGCCTCTCCGTGCCCGAGCAGGAGATCGTCGCCACCGACCAGCGCTGGGAGCTGGCCTACCGCGCGCCGCTGCCGGTGGAGGACTGGAACGCCCAGCTGTCGCTGGCCACCGGCATGGCTGCGGCCGCCCTGATGCTGAAGGCCGGCGTCGGCATCCTGCGGACGCTGCCGCCGGCCCGCGACGGCTCGATCGCCAAGCTGCGGCGCACCGCGTCCGCGCTGGGCATCAGCTGGCCGCACGCGATGGGGTACCCCGAGTTCGTGCGCAGCCTCTCCGCGTCCGTCCCCGCGCATGCCGCGATGCTGAACGCCTGCACGATGCTGTTCCGCGGCGCCGGGCTACCAGGCGTTCACCGGCGCAGGCGCCCGACCAGCCCATGCACGCAGCCATCGCGGCGCCGTACGCGCACACGACCGCCCCGCTGCGGCGGCTGGTGGACCGCTACACCGGCGAGACCTGCGTGGCGATCTGCGCGGGGTAGCCGGTGCCGGACTGGGTGGCTGAGGCGCTGCCCGCGCTGCCGGCGGTGATGGACGAGTCCGACCGTCGGGCCAAGAAGTACGAGCGCGGCACGATCGACCTCGTCGAGGCGATGGTGCTCGCCCCGCACCTGGGCCAGACGTTCACCGGGACGGTGCTCGAGGTCGACACCGAGGACGACTACGGCGTCCTGCAGCTGCCCGACCCCGCCGTCGAGGCGAAGGTGAAGGGCGGCGACCTCGTGCTGGGCCAGCAGATCCCCGCGACGCTCGTCTCCGCCGACCTGCTCGCAGGCAAGGTCGAGTTCCGCGTCTTCGCGTCCTGACCTGAACCGAAGGAACCGTCCCCTCAGTTCACGTGAACGGCGGGGACGGTTCCTGCGGTTCATGCTGGCCGTCCGCGCTCCGATACGCTGGACGCGGACGAGTCGGTCGGGTGATCGCTGCGCGAGCAGAGGAAAGTCCGGACTCCACAGAGCAGGGTGGTGGGTAACGCCCACCCGGGGTGACCCGCGGGAAAGTGCCACAGAGAACAGACCGCCCCGCCCTCACCGGCGGGGTAAGGGTGAAACGGCGGTGTAAGAGACCACCAGCACCCCAGGTGACTGGGGTGGCTCGGCAAACCCCACCCGGAGCAAGACCAAGAAGGGCCTCGGGTCTTCGGACGCGGAGCCTGCGGACGCCGTTTGAGCGCTGCTCGCGCGAGGCGTCCGGGTAGGTCGCACGCCGGCAACGGCGAAGGGGGCTGGCAACAGTCCTCGCAGATGGATGATCACCGCCCCTCGGGGCACAGAATCCGGCTTACAGGCCGGCTCGTCCCCATCCGTGCGCTTGTACGAACCTGCGCCGATCCCGCGACAGGGCGCCGATGGCCCACCTACTGTGGGTTCATGCTCACCCCGGCACGGATCCTGGGCATGGTCATGGCGGCCACCCTGCTCAGCGGTTGTGGACTGCGCGCGGTCTGGAGCGACGTCCCCGCACCGCCGCCGGTCATCACCCCGGCGCCCGCCCCTCCGGACGAGCGCACGCTGCACCCCTACACCGGCGAACTTGCTGCGACCACCGAGTGCAAGACCGTGCCGAAGGACGACCTCTCCCTGCTGCAGGACGCCGGCAACGTCGGCGGTGCCATCACCTATTCCCAGGGGGTGGCGGTGCGGTCCAACGCGAAGTGGTGGACGGTGGTCGTCCGCACGGCCGTCGACCCCTACGGCGACCTCAAGCGCAGCGACGTGCCCACCTTCGCCTACTTCGCGACCAACCTGTTCACCAGTGATGCGGAGAAGTACCTCGACGACGACTTCGCCTGGAGCGTCGAGGGCGGCACCGCTTCCGCGGCCAAGGCGCTGGCGTGCCTGAAGAAGCTGCCGGCACCGAAGGTGCTGGTGAAGAAGCCACCCAAGCCCGCGTCCCCCGCCGACACCTACAACGGGAAGCCCGCGCGGGCCGCCACCTGCCACAAGGTCTCCGACGCGCTGCTGGGCTACCTGGAGCAGGTCGGCCAGGTCGGCGGAGCGATCACCTACCCGCGTGGCCAGATGGTGCGCGCCAACCGCAAGTGGTGGACGGTGGCCATCGCGGTCCAGGTGAATCCCAACAGCCAGGGCTTCACGAAGGACAACGTGCCGGCCGTCGCGTACTTCGTCACCAACGAGCCGTCACTGGGGACGAAGGCCTCGACCGTCTTCTCGTTCCCGATCAAGGGAACAGACAAGGCATCGGCGAAGGCAGGGGCGTGCCTGAAGTAGCCCTGTGCGCCCGCCGGAAAGGTTGAGGACGGCCCAGCCAGACAAACCGGGGGGTTGGGGGCCTGGCGGGGCCTGACCGGGCACTCCAGGTGTCTTGCGAGGGGGGCGGAGGCCAGCGGCTGGGTACAACGCTAGCTGCTTGCAACCACTTTCTCGAAACGCGCAACGCTATTTCGCCAAGTAGTGAACAAATTCGTCTCAAACTTGCTCGTCGAGCGCCGATCAGGGGACCGTGAGGACCTCTGCGCCGCTCGGAGTGACGACCAGCGTCTGCTCGAACTGGGCGACCCGGCTGCGGTCGTTGGTGACCACCGTCCAGTTGTCGTCCCACAGGTGCGAGCGCTGGTCGCCGAGGGCGAGCATCGGCTCGATCGTGAAGGTCATGCCGACCTCGAGCACCCGTGTCGACCAGTGGCTCGTCGTAGTGCGGGATCACCAGGCCGGAGTGGAAGGCCGTGTGCACGCCGTGGCCGGTGTAGTCGCGGATCACGCCGTAGCCGAACCTGCGGGCGTAGGACTCGATCACGCGGCCGATCACGTTCACCTGCCGGCCGGGCAGGACCGCGCGGATGGCGCGGTTCATCGCCTGCTCGGTCCGCTCGGCTGAGCAGTCGGGAGGCCTCGTCCACCTCGCCGCAGAAGTACGTGGCGCAGTTGTCGCCGTGCACGCCGTCCTTGAAGGCCGTGACGTCGATCTTGACGATGTCGCCGTCGGCGAGCGGGCGCGCGTCCGGGATGCCGTGGCAGATCACCTCGTTCACCGACGTGCAGCACGACTTCGGGAAGCCGCGGTAGCCGAGCGTCGAGGGGTAGGCGTCGTTGGCGACGATGAAGTCGTGCACCACCTCGTCGATCTCGTCGGTCGTCACGCCGGGGGCGATGACGGCAGCCCCCGCGTGCCATGGCCTGCGCGGCGATCCGGCCGGCCACACGCATCTTCTCGATCGTCTCCGGCGTCTGCACGTCGGACCCGTCGTAGCGTTCCGGGCGCGGGCTGCCCGACGTAGTGCGGACGCTCGATGTGGTCGGGTACCGGCCGCAGCGGGGACACCGGAAAGGGCTTGATCAGCGGTCACGGGGGCGATCATAGTGGGCTGAGTTCACGTGATCGGAGGCGGGCAAATGGCGCAGGGCGAGTGGTACTACTGTCTCGACCACCACACGGTGGAGCCGTACGAGGCGTGCAAGAGCGAGTCACGGCTCGGCCCGTACGCGACGCCCGCCGACGCGGCGAACGCCCTGCAACGGGTGGCCGCAGCGCAACGACGACTGGGAGAACGACCCGCGCTTCAAGGACGACGACGAGGACGAAGACAAGCAGAAGGATCCCGGCCCGTTCGGCGCGTGAACCGAATCGGGGACGGTTCCATTTCCGTTCATGGGCGCGGCTCGGCGGGCTCGGGTGGCGGAAAAAGGAACCGTCCCCATTTCGCGCCGTTCCGGCGGGGAGTGGACCGAGTGGGAACCGTCCCCGATTCGGTCCGGGCTCAGGTCCAGGCGAACAGGTCGACGTGGTTGCCGTCGGGGTCGGCGACGGTGGCGTAGCGCTGGCCCCAGAACGCGTCCCAGGGAACCTTATGGACGTTGAAGCCGGCCTGCACGATCTGGGCGACGGTCGCGTCCACCTCCGCAGGGTCAGCGCACTCGAAGGCGAGGCTCATCGCGGGGCCGCCGACGGGAGCCTGCCAGTCGGGGTCGAAACTGTGGATGACGGAGACGGTGTCGAACATGATCCGGACCCCTCCGGGGCCTTCGCACTCGACGTGTCCCTCCGCATCGTCCGCGGGCGGGAACTCCAGTCCGAGCAGGCGGTAGAAGGCCAACGTGCGGGCCATGTCGGTGACGGTGATGCCGATGGCGTTGAAGGTTGGAGCCATGGCTGTCAGGTTACCCAGCGTGTCAGGACTGTGATGTAACCATGCTGAAACATTTCCGGCGGCAGACTGGGCACCATGGATAAGCAGACCGAGTTCGTGCTCCGCACCATGGAGGAGCGGGACGTCCGCTTCGTCCGGCTCTGGTTCACCGATGTGCTGGGGTTCCTGAAGTCCGTTGCCATCGCTCCCGCTGAGCTCGAGGGCGCCTTCACGCGAGGGAATCGGCTTCGACGGATCGGCCATCCAGGGCTTCGCCCGGGTCTACGAGTCCGACATGGTGGCCCACCCCGACCCGTCCACCTTCCAGCTGCTGCCCTGGCGCGGCATCGACCCAGGGCACCGCGCGCATGTTCTGCGACATCCGGCTGCCCGACGGCTCGCCGTCCTTCGCCGACCCGCGCTTCGTGCTGAAGCGGTCGCTGAAGAAGGCCTCGGACATGGGGTTCACCTTCTACACCCACCCCGAGATCGAGTTCTACCTGTTCAAGCAGCCGATCGTGCCCGGCCAGCCGCCGGTCCCGGCCGACCAGTCCGGCTACTTCGACCACACCACCACCTCGCCGGGCGCCGACTTCCGCCGCCAGGCGATCACGCTGCTGGAGCAGATGGGCATCTCCGTCGAGTTCAGCCACCACGAGGGCGGCCCCGGCCAGCAGGAGATCGACCTGCGCTACGCCGACGCGCTCACCATGGCCGACAACATCATGACCTTCCGGGTGGTGATCAAGGAGGTCGCGGTGATGCAGAACCTCTTCGCCTCCTTCATGCCGAAGCCGCTGAGCGACCACCCCGGCTCGGGCATGCACACCCACCTCTCGCTCTTCGAGGGCGACACGAACGCGTTCTACGACGCCAGCGCCGAGTACCACCTGTCGAAGACCGGACGGCAGTTCATCGCCGGCCTGCTCAAGCACGCCGGCGAGATCAGCCTCGGTCACCAACCCGTGGGTGAACTCCTACAAGCGGCTGGTGGCCGGCGCCGAGGCGCCCAGCTACATCTGCTGGGGCCAGAACAACCGCTCCGCGCTGGTGCGGGTGCCGATGTACAAGCCGAACAAGGGCGCCTCCGCCCGCGTCGAGCTGCGCTCCATCGACTCCGCGGCCAACCCCTACCTCGCCTACGCGATGGTGCTGGCTGCCGGCCTGGCCGGGATCGAGAACGAGTACGAGCTGCCCGAAGGCGCAGAGGACGACGTCTGGTCGCTGACCGACAAGCAGCGGCAGGCGCTGGGCATCGACCCGCTGCCGCGCAGCCTCGGCAACGCCATCGACCTGATGGAGAGCTCGCAGCTGGTCGCCGACACCCTCGGCGAGCACGTCTTCGACTTCTTCCTGCGCAACAAGAAGGCCGAGTACGACTCCTACCGCGGCCACGTCAGCGAGTGGGAACTGCGCAACTCGCTGCCGTCCCTCTAGACGGGATTCATCGGCGAACGAGATCGTACGGACTCGTTCGGGTCCCTGCGGGTTGCTGCCGTGCCTCGGTTCAATGGATAGGCACCGGCCCGACCTATGGCAGGCCACGGGCAGCTCGGAGGCACCCTGCCGGGGGGCAGGGTGCCTCCGCATCCGGTGAGCGAGCCCGCCGAGGATCCCCAGGGGGAGATCCCGGCGGGCTCGCGTCCACCCACGCCCCCGCGCTCCACCCACACGCCGAAGCTCCCGAAACGTGCGCTCCCTCCCGGAATTCCGGGAGCAGGCGCACGTTTCGGGAGCTTCTTTCGTCGGGTCCGGGCTACTTCGTGGCGGACGCCGTCGGCTGGGCGGACGCCTGGGTGCTGGCCCCGCTGGTCGGCTGCGCTGTGGCGGACGCCGCAGCGGAAGCCGAGGAGCTCGACGTCGACGTCGTCGTGGTGCGACGCCGGGTGGCGTTGGTCGGGATGTCGGCGGTGCGATCTGCCAGCACCACCAGCTTCCCTGCTTCGAGCCCCTCGGTGATCTCCACCCAGCCGCCACCGACGGTGCCCGTCTTCACGGTCACGCTGGTGGCTCGTGTCCGCGGTTGCCGAGGCGACAAGCTGCACGGTCGCCGTCCCGGTGCCGGTCGGGGTGACGGCGGAAGCCGGCACCCTGATCACTCCGCTGGCCGACTTCACCGCGATCGCGACGGACGCCTTCGCGCCGGTTGCGAGCAACTGGTCGGCATCGGAGACCGCAACCGTTGTGGCGTAGGTCGTCGTTGAGCCGCTGGTGCCGCTGGTCTCGAGCGTGCTGATCGCTGTCAGCTTGCCCTTCATCGCCGTGGTGGAACCTGCCGGCGTGACCGTGACCTCCTGGCCGACCGTCACCAGTGACCTGGTCTTCAGCGGCAGTTCGAGGGTCACGACAGCGTTGCCGCTGCCGACGATGGTGATCGTTCCGCTACTGGCGGAGTCACCCTTGGTGAGTCCCACCACGCCGA
Source organism: uncultured Actinomycetota bacterium (assembly GCA_963773595.1). GTDB lineage: Bacteria > Actinomycetota > Actinomycetes > Propionibacteriales > Propionibacteriaceae > Propionicimonas. The sequence continues at coordinate 105,886 of CAVZBQ010000003.1, read as the reverse complement.
CGGTGCCCGAGATCGGCGCAACAAGGGTCGCTGCGTCGAGGTCGTCGTTGGCTGCCTGCAGGTCCTGCTCCGCCTGCAGCAGGTCGGCCTTGGCCGACGCGACCGCGCGGGCGTTGGACGAGCTCGAGCTGGAACTCGAGGACGACGAGGACTTCTTCACCGTCGTCGTCGGGGTCGACGGCTTCGGGGTGGTCAAGCAGGGTGACAACGGTCTGCAGGTTGGTGTTCGCGGCCAGCACCTCAGCCCTTGCGTTCGCGCAGTCCTGCAGCTCGGCCTTGGTCGGGTCGTTGGCCTCGATGGCCTTCAGCTGGGAGGCCGACGTGGTCGGTTCCGGCACGGCCTGTGTCGTTGCCTTTGCCGCAGCCGTGGTCTCCGCAGCTGTCGGGGTGGCCGTCGGGGTCGCCGATGCTGTGGCCGTCGGGGTCGCGGTCTCCGTGGCGGCCGGGGTCGCATCCGACGATGCCGTTGAGGTGGCTGTTGCTGTCGGGGTCGCTGTCGGGGTCGGGTCGGGAGCAGGAAGGATCGAGCCGAACACCGGCTCGCACTTCTGGGCCTCGTCGAGCACGGCGAGATTGATCCGGGAGGCTGCAGCGAGCAGCACCGTCGGGTCGATGGTGACCGTCGTCCCGCTGCCCGAGCCCGCGCCGGAACCGCTGCCGGAGCCGCTGCCCGAGCCGGACTTGCTGCTCGTTGTTGGTCGGGTTCTCCGCCGCGTACAGCGAGGCCTTCGCCTGGGCGACCGCGGTCTCAGCGTTCAGCACGGCCAGCTTCAGCGGGCCGGTCTTCAGCGTTGCCAGTTCGTCGCCGGCATCGACGGAGTCACCGACGGAGACGGCAACCGCCTTGACGGTGCCGTCGACGGTGAACGCTGCGGCAACGGTGTTGTCGCGGGAGATGGTGCCGGTGGCGGTGTAGGTCTGCACGACGTCGCCGGTACCGACGGTCGCCGTCACGTACTTCGCGCTGGCGGCCTGGGAGGAGTTGGCCACCCCGAGGCCGATCCCGGCGACCACAACGAGTGCGGTGCCGGCCGCGGCAACGGCGCGAACCCTGTTGTTCCAGAACTTCATCATTCGCTCCTCAGCGCGTCGATCGGGGCGAGCTTGGCAGCCCGTGAAGCGGGGTAGACGCCGGCGACGATCCCGATGCCGAGCGAGACGACGAGCGCGATCAGGGTGGCCGGTGCGGAGATGGACACGGTGATCCCGATGATCGGGGTCAGGATGGCTGCCCCGGCGAAGCCGAGCCCCACACCGACGAGCCCGCCGAGGATGCCGAGGATGCCGGCCTCCACCAGGAACTGCCGGCGGATCACGCCGGGCGTCGCGCCGAGTGCCTTCCGCAGGCCGATCTCACGCACCCGCTCGCTCACCGACACCAGCATGATGTTCATCACGCCGATGCCGCCGACCAGCAGCGAGATGCCGGCGATGCCGCCGAGCAGCAGGGTCAGGATGCCGGTGATCGATGTCGCGGTCTCGACCAGCGATGCCTGGGTGCTGACGGAGAAGTCGGCGGTGTCCGACGGTCACCTGGTGCGAGGAGAGCAACGCTGTCTTCACCTGCTGGTAGGCGGCGGAAAGGCTGTCAGCGTCCTTGCCCTCGAGGTAGATCGAGGAGACGCTGGTGGCGCTGCTCGAGGTCGACAGCCGGGAGGCGAAGGTGGTCAACGGCACCACGACGGTGTCGTCCTCGTTGCTGCCCAGCGATGAGCCGGCAGAGGCGAGGACGCCGATGACGGTGAACGACTGGCCGTTGATGCTGATCGTCTGGCCCACCGGCGAACCGGTGTCGAACAGCTCTGTCGCCGTCTCTGTGCCGATCACCGCGACGTTGGCAGACGAGTTCACCTCGTCGGTGGTGAAGAACCGGCCGGAGCCCAGCGTCCGGGCCCGCACCGACTGCCAGTCCGGGACGGTGCCGACGACGGTCGACGTCCAGGTGCTGGTGGAGGACTGCAGCGAGCCGGAGACCGACGACGTCGGTGCGACCGCAGCGACGTCGGGGGCGATGGCCGGGTCGGCGAGCATCGCCGCGTCGGCCGTGGTCAGGGTCGAGACCGTGCCGCCGCCGCCGCGGAAGCCGCCGCTGGAGGTGGAGGAGCTCGGCGTGACGATGATCATGTTCGAGCCGAGCGAGTTGATCTGCGACGTGATCTGCTGCTGTGCGCCCTGGCCGAGGCCGACGGTCAGCATGACAGCAGCGATGCCGATCAGGATGCCCAGCATGGTGAGCAGTGAGCGCATCCGCCGCGCGTTCAGCGCGGAGACCGCCGTGCGGATGGTTTCCGTCCACTCCATCATCGGACGGCCACCGCCACCGGTGCGGAGTCGGTCAGCAGGCCGTCGTAGATGTGCACGATCCGACGGGCGTGGGCAGCCACGTCATGCTCGTGGGTGATCATCACGATCGTTCTTCCCGAGTCGTTCAGTTCCTCGAACAGGGCGAGGATGTCCTTGGTGGAGCGCGAGTCCAGTGCACCGGTCGGCTCGTCCGCGAGGAGCAGGGTCGGGTCGGTGACCAGCGCCCTGGCAACGGAGACCCGCTGCTGCTGGCCGCCGGAGAGTTCCCCGGGTCGGTGCTGGACGCGGTCGGCGAGGCCGACGCGGTCGAGGGCGATCCTTGCCCGCTCCTTGCGCTCGGCCGCGTTGACGCCGGCGTAGATCAGCGGCAGTTCCACGTTGCGCAGGGCGCTGAGGCTCGGCAGCAGGTTGAACTGCTGGAACACGAACCCGATCTTGCGGTTGCGCACCTCGGCGAGCGACTTCTCGGTCATCGAGCTGACGTCGATCCCGTCCAGCTCGTAGGTGCCGGCCGACGGCGTGTCGAGGCAGCCGATGATGTGCATCAGCGTCGACTTCCCCGAGCCGGACGGCCCCATGATCGCGACGTAGTTGCCCTCCTCGACCTGGAGGTCGATGCCGCGCAGGGCCTCCACCTCCACGGCTCCGGTGGCGTAGGTCTTGCGGACCCCGCGCATGTTCAGCTGGTGGCTCATCGGTCCGGTCCCGCCTGCCGGCGGGGCGCCGCCACCGGCGGGCGGTCCGCCGCCGTCGGTGATGCCGCCGAGGCCGCCGCCGAAGCCGCCGCCGTGAGTCACCACTGGAGCTCGAGGTCGAGGTGGAGGTGGGCCGGGTGAAGGTGATCTGCACCGAGTCGCCCTCGGCGAGCCCGCTCTTGATCTCGGTGTAGTTGCCGAACACCTTGCCGATCGTGACCTCTGTGGTCGCGGTCGTTGTGCCCGTGACCTTGGTGACCACGGTCTTGGAGTTCTCGGTGCGGATCGCGGCCGTCGGCACGGTGAGGACGTCGGGGTAGCTGCCGGTGGTGATCACGGCGGAGGCCGTGGTGCCGGAGTAGAGGTCCTTGTGGGTGCCGGCAAGGTTGATCACGATCGGGAACGTCGCCGCGCCATCGCTGGTCGAGGTGGCGACGATGCCGACGGAGGCCACCGTGCCGGTGAGCTTGTCCGTGGTGGCGTCGGTGGTGATGGCCACGGCCTGGCCGGCCTTGAGGCTGGCGAGATCGGCACTGCCGACGCTGCCTTCGAGCTTCCAGGTGCTGGTGGAGATCACGACGAACTGGGCGGTGCTGGCCGTCGACGTCGTCGATGCGCTGGAGTTGGAGGAGTTGCTGGAGCTGCCGCTGCCGGTCACGGTGTCGCCGTCCTCGAGGCTGACGCTGGCGACCGTCCCGCTGATGGGGGAGCGGAGCACGGCGTCGTCGAGGTTCGTGTTGGCCTGGGCGAGGGCTGCCTTCGCCGAGGTCACCTGCGCCTTGGCAGAGGTGATCGCTGCGCTGCTGCCGTCGTTGTCGTACACGTCGGAGAGGTTGGCCTCGTGCGGTGGTCAGGTTGGCCTTGGCCAGGTCGACGGCGTCCTGCCAGGTCGGAGTCGTCGACGGCTGCCAGCTTCTGGCCCTTCTTCACGGTCTGGCCGGCCTTCACCTTCACGGAGGTGACGGTGCCGGAGACGCTGAAGTTCACGTTCGACTGCTTGCGCGGGCTGAGCGTGCCGTCGAAGGCCACCGACATCGTCTGCGTGCCCTTCGTCACCTGGACGGTGCGGCTGCTCGACGCGGCGGTGGACGTCTTGGGTTTCAGCAGGAACCAGGTGCCGACCCCGACGCCGGCCAGCACGACGATGGCCAGCCCGAGGACCAGCCACTTCTTGCCGGACATGCGAAAACGGCCGCTCGGCGTCGCCGGGGCCGGTGGATTCTCAGGGGCCGTGGCACTCTCGGGTGCCTGCGGATTCTCAGTTGTCATTGGTGCGTTCTCCTCCGGGCGCGCTGCCCACAATGAGGACGCTAAGGCAATGACCTGTGCCGAATCCTGTGCCTACCTGTGGTTCAGCTGTGTGGCGGCGTTGGAGCCTCGTCGTCGGGGATCAGGAACCGCTTCGGGATGCCGACGATGTGCGGCTCGTCCTCCGCCGGATCGTGCACCTGGTTGGTCAGGGCGTTGTCCCTGCGCAGCTGTTCGAGTGCCGGGCCGACGCTGAGGTCGCCACCGGTCCCTCCGCCGACGGGTCCTACGGACATGGGGTGTGTTCCTTCCTCGGGGACACCCTCACGCTAGCTCCGGCAGGGGCCACAGCGCGGCCAGATCGGCGCGAATCCCCGAAGCTCGTACAGCGTGGGTCGCCACGGCCTCGTCCCAGGTGAGGCTGCCGCCGGCGAGGCGAAGGAGGGTGGCAGCATCCAGCTGGACGACGTTGGGCGGGGTGCCCCTGGTGTGTCGGCCGCGATCGCCGATGCCCAGCTGGACGGCAGCGAACGGCGGCACGCGCAGCTCCACCGTCCCGCCCGGGTAGCGGAGGGCGAGGAGCCCGCACACCGTGCGCGACCCGTCGGCCAACTGCGTGCGGGAGAGCTCGGTCGCCGGGTCGTCCGCCAGCGCACGGACGGCGGCGCGCAGCGCAGATACATCGGCTGCTGACGGGGTTCTCGGCACCTGCCAGACGCTAGCATCGCCAGAGTGGACCCACGCATCGACAGCCAGCCAGGGCGGCTGGCCCGACTCGGCTTCGCGGACGCCACAACCGCCGCGGCGATGGTCGAGGCCTGGGCCGAGCACGGCACGGCGGAACAGATCGAGGCGGCGCTGGCAGTACTGCCCGGCACGGCCGACCCCGACCTTGCCCTCGCCGGCTTCAACGAGCTGGTGCGGGTGCGACCCGGGCTGTTCGCCGAACTCGAGGGCAACCCGGCATTCTCGCGGCGACTGATCGCGTCCTCGGCGCGAGCGTCGCGCTCAACCAGCACCTTGCCGGCCACCCCGAGGACGTCGCCGTGCTGCTCGGCAGCGTCGAACGGCGGTCGGCGGCGGAACTGCGCGCCGAGCTGCTGGCCGCGATCGGCGCCGACCCCGGCGAGCGCCACTCCGGTCGCGGACGCGGAACCGCTCCGACGACCTGCGCCGCGCCTACCGTCGCTGCCTGCTGCGGATCGCCGCGCGCGACCTCACCGCCGCCGACCCGCTGGCCGTCCTGCCCGACATCGCCGGCGAGCTGGCCGACCTCGCCGACGGCACCGTCGAGGCGGCCCTCGCCCTCGCCCGCGGCGAGGTGCCCGGCTGGGAACGCTGCCGGATCGGGCATCATCGCGCTCGGCAAGACCGGCGCGCGGGAGCTGAACTACGTCAGCGACGTCGACGTGCTCTACGTCGCCGAACCGGCCCTCGACGAGACCGGGAGAGCCGGTCTGCGAGCCGGCGGTGGCGATCGGCGATCGCGACCAAGCTGGCCAGCGCGCTGAGCCGGGTGTGCTCGGCGCACACGGCTGCCGGCACCATCTGGCAGGTCGACGCGAACCTGCGGCCGGAGGGCAAGGCCGGACCGCTGGTGCGCACCATGGCCTCGCACCGCGCCTACTACGGCAAGTGGGCGAAGAACTGGGAGTTCCAGGCGATGCTGAAGGCCCGGCCGATGGCCGGCGACCTCGCGCTGGCGGCGGAGTTCGTCGACCTGGTCTGGCCGATGGTGTGGCGGGTGGCCGACAACGACCAGTTCGTCGGCGAGACCCAGGCCATGCGCAAGCGGGTGATCGCCCTGCTGCCGGCCAAGGAGGCCAACCACGAGATCAAGCTGGGCGCCGGCGGCCTGCGCGACGTCGAGTTCAGCGTCCAGCTGCTGCAGCTCGTGCACGGCAGGGCCGACGAGCGGCTGCGGCTGCGCGGCACCTTCGAGGCGCTGGACGCGCTGGTCGACCACGGCTACGTCGGACGCAGCGACGGCTTCGACCTCGGCACCGCCTACCGGCTGCAGCGGCTGCTCGAGCACCGCATCCAGCTGTACCGGCTGCGACGCACCCACCTGATGCCCGAGGACAAGCTGAACCAGCGCTGGCTGGCGCGCAGCATCGGGCTGCCCGAGACCGACGAGCTGATGCACCTGTGGCGCGCCACCACCCGGCGCGTCCTCACCCTGCACCAGCGGCTGTTCTACTCCCCGCTGCTGGAGGCGGTGGCCCGCATCCCGTCCGCGGAGGTCACGCTCACCACCGAGGCGGCCGAGATCCGGCTGCAGGCGCTCGGCTACGGCGACCCGAAGGCCGCCCTGCGCCACATCCAGGCGCTCAGCCAGGGCATGACCCGGCAGGCCGAGATCCAGCGGCAGCTGCTGCCGGCCATGCTCACCTGGTTCACCGCCGGCCCCAACCCCGACCACGGGCTGCTCGCCTTCCGCAAGGTGTCCGAGGAGCTCGGTAGTACACCGTGGTACCTTCGGGCGCTGCGGGACGGCGACGCGATGGCCGAGCACCTGGCCCGCATCCTCGCCTCCTCGCCGCTACGCGGTCGACCTGCTGCTGCGGGCGCCGCAGAAGGCCGCCCTGCTCGGCGACCCGAAGGGGCTGCTGCCGCGTCCGGGCGCGGACGTGCTGGCGGAGATGCGCACGGCGTCCCGCCGCCACGAGTCGCCGGCCGAGGCCGTCGCTGCGATCCGGGCGTCCCGGCGCAACGAGCTGCTGCGGCTGGCGATGGCCGACCTGCTCGGCCAGATCGACATCCCCGAGCTCGGCAGCGGCACTGTCCGAACTGGCCGGCGCCACCATCGACGCGGCCCTGGAGGTGGCATCCCGCGGCGTGCAGGTGCCGCCGATCGCCGTGATCGCGATGGGCCGCTGGGGTGGACGCGAGCTGGCCTACGCCTCCGACGCCGACGCCATGTTCGTCGTGGCGGACAGCGACGACCCGGACGCGACCTCGGCGGCGATGACGGTCGTCAGCCGCCTGCGGGCGCTGCTCGCCAAGCCCGGGCCGGATCCGGCGCTGGAGATCGACATCGACCTGCGTCCCGAGGGCAAGGGCGGCGCGATGGTGCGCAGCCTCGGCTCCTACCGCGCCTACTACCAGCGCTGGTCGTCCACCTGGGAGTCGCAGGCGCTGCTGCGGGCATCGGTCGGTGCGGGCGACGCGCGCGCTGGGCGAAGAACTGCTGGCCGACATCGACCGCATCCGCTACCCCGTCGAGGGCCTCGTCGAAGTCCCAGGTGCACGAGATCCGCAAGCTCAAGGCCCGCATGGAGGCCGAGCGGATGCCGCGCGGCGGCGACCCCGGCCGCCACGTCAAGCTCGGGCCCGGCGGCCTCTCCGACGTCGAGTGGGTGGTGCAGCTGCTGCAGCTGCAGCACGCCGCCGACCGTCGCCGGAGCTGCGCACCACCGGCACCCTCGAGGCGCTGGACGCGGCGACGGAGGCCGACCTGATCGGTCTCGACGACGCCGACGCGCTGCGCAGCGCCTGGCTGATGGCCAGCCGCATCCGCAACGCCGTCATGCTGCTGCGCGGCCGGGCCGGCCGACAGCCTGCCCACCGACAGCCGTGAGCTGTCGGCTGTCGCGCTAGATCCTCGGCTACGCCAAGGGCGAGTCGTCGCTGCTGGTCGAGGACTACCGCAAGCGCGCCCGGCTGGCGCGCGCAGGTGATGGACCGGGTCTTCTGGGACCAGCCCTGACGATCGACCGCCACGCAGGGTCAGCGGCGGGAAGGGAGGAGTAGAAGCCCTTGACGCTCCCGGGGGTCAGTGCCAGTTTGACGTTCATGACGGACGAACCGACGGTTGCGGAGTTGCAGCAACGGATCACCGAGCTCGAGGAGCAGGTGGCGGAGCTCAAGGGCCAGCTGCAGGGAGCGACCGGGCACCCGCACGCCGAACCCGGTGAGGACAAGGAGTGGGGCGAGTTCAACCCCGGCTGACTCACGAGGCCGCGCTGGGCAGCCCGATCGTGACCTCGTCGGGTCGGGCGGGACGGCCGTGGATCAGCGGGACGTGGCCGGTGATCGTCGGCAGCCGCGGGCCCTGGTCGTCCAGTGGCACCCGCACCGGCTCGGCCCGATCACAGCCACCTCGTGGCCGCGCACGGTCACCGTCCCGCCGGGCCCGTCGACGAGGGTGAGCACGCAGTTCGTCCCGGCCGCAGTTCGAGCTGTACCCGTGAGCCCTGCAGCCGGAAGCCGAACCGCAGCGACGTCCAGCCGAGCGGCAGCCGCGGGTCGATGCTGATCCGCCCGCGGTAGTCGCGCAGGCCGCCGAAGCCGTACACGAGGGCGTTCCAGACGCCGCCGGCAGAGGCGATGTGCACGCCGTCCCCGGTGTTGTGGTGCAGGTCGGCGAGGTCGACGAAGATGCCGTCCATGAAGAACTCGAGGGCCCGGTCCTGGTAGCCGACCTCCGCGGCGATGATCGACTGCACGACGGCCGACAGCGTCGAGTCGCCGGTGGTGATCGGGTCGTAGTACTCGTAGTCGGCACGCTTCTGCTCCGGCGTGAACTCGTCGCCGGCGAGGAAGAGCGCGAGGATCGCGTCGGCCTGCTTCAGCACCTGGAACCGGTAGATCACCAGCGGGTGGTAGTGCAGCAGCAGCGGCAGCCGGGACGGCGGGGTGTTGGCGAGGTCCCAGACCTCGCGGTCGCAGGAAGTCCTCGTCCTGCGGGTGCACGCCGAAGCCCTCGTCGTAGGGGATCGTCATGGCGTCGGCGGCCTCGCTGCCCAGCACGTCACCTCCGCCTGGGTGAGCTGCAGCTCGCGGCGACCAGGTCGGCGTAGGCTGCCGGGTCGGTGCCCTGCAGCAGCCGGACGGCCTCGGCCGCCCGGCAGAGGTTCGCCCGCGCCATCAGGTTCGTGTACAGGTTGTTGTTCACCACGGCGCTGTACTCGTCCGGCCCGGTGACCGAGTGGATGTGGAAGCTGCGCTCGGGCCCGCGGAAGAAGCCGAGGTCGGCGTACAGCCGGGCGGTCTCCACCAGGACCGGCAGTGCCTCGCCCGGCGAGGAACGCGGGGTCGTCGCACACGTCGGCGTACTTGCAGATCGCGAACGCCACGTCCGCGTCGATGTGGTACTGCGCGGTGCCGGCGGCGTAGTAGGCGGACGCCTCCTCGCCGTTGATCGTGCGCCACGGGAACAGGGCGCCGCGCTGGGCCATCTCCGCTGGCCCGGTCGCCGCGCCTTGTCCAGCATCGCGATCCGGAACCGCAGTGCCCGCCGCGCCAGCCCCGGGTTCGTGTGGGCGAGGAACGGCACGAGGTAGATCTCGGTGTCCCAGAAGTAGTGGCCCTGGTAGCCGGAGCCGGTGACGCCCTTGGCGCCGATGCCCGCCGCCGTCGGCGCGCGCCGGTTGCCTGGGCCAGCTGGAACAGGCACCAGCGCACGGCCTGCTGCAGCTCGGGCTGCCCGTCGAGCTGCACGTCGGCGTTCGCGCCAGTAGTCGGCCAGCCAGTCCTGCTGCTCGGCCTCGATCGCCTCGCGTCCCACGGCCTGCGCGTCGTCGATGGTCAGCAGGGCAAGCCCGACGAGGTCGGCGACCTCCACCTCCGGGCGGGCCGTCGTGGTAGGCGGCCCACTTCAGCAGCAGGATCGGCTCGCCCATGGTCGCGGCGATCCGGTAGGTGCGGCGCCCAAGGTCGGCGTTCATCCGGGTGTCGATCGAGACGGCGTCGGCGGTGTACAGCTCGTGGTCGACGCACGATCGCGAGGCCCAGCCCGGAGTGGGCAGCGCGGTAGCCGAACATGATCCGGCCCTGCTCCTCGCCGTTGACCTGGCGCAGCAGCACCCGGTTCTCGAACTGGCGCCGAGCGCCGCGGGTCGAAGCCGACGACGGAGCCCTCGCGGCGCCTCGTCCTGCCGGTTGCGGACCTCGGAGGTGATCACGACCTCGGCGTCGGCGTCGAGGACGACGACCTCGTAGGTCATCACCGCGAGGTTGCGGCGGGTGAACGACACCATCCGCGCTCGAGCGGAGCTGGACGCGCTGGCCTGCCTCGGTCACCCACAGCAGTTCGCGGCGCAGGACGCCGTCGCGGAAGTCGAGGGTGCGGCTGAACGACTCGAGCTCCGCCGTCGAGAGCCGCAACTGCTCGCCGTCGACGGCTGATCACGATGGTCTTGACGTCGGGGACGTTGACGATGGTCTGCCCGACGCGGGCGAAACCGAAAGCGTCCTCGGCGTGCCGGATGTCCCAGGTCTCGTGGAAGCCGTTGACGAAGGTGCCGTGGGCGTACGCCTCGACGCTGCCCTCCTCGTTGTTGCCGCGCAGGCCGAGGTAGCCGTTGCCGACGGCGAAGACGGTCTCGCGCTGGCCGAGGCCTGACGGTGTCGTAGCGGTTCTCGCGTGAGTCCCCAGTCCTCGATGGGGAAGCGGCTGCGGTCGACCGGGTCAGCCGCGGGCGCCCTCACGGCAGCAACTCCGCGAGGTCACTCACCACCAGGTCAGCGCCGGAGTCGAGGAGGGTCTGGGCGCCGACGCCGCGATCGACCCCGACGACGAGGCCGAAGCGCCCGGCACGTCCCGCCTCGGTGCCGGAGACGGCGTCCTCGAAGACGACCGCACGCTCCTTCGGCACGCCGAGGGCCTGCGGCCGCCCGGAGGTAGGTGTCGGGGGCCGGCTTGCCGGGCAGCCCCTCGGCGTGGGCGAGCCTGCCGTCGACGACCACCTCGAAGCGGTCGCGCAGGCCGGCGGCGGTCAGCACGGCGTCCGCGTTCTGCGAGGACGAGACGACGGCGACGGCAACGCCGCGTTGTCGCGAGGTAGTCCAGCAGCCGCACCGAGCCCGGGTAGGGCGTGACGCCGTCGCTGGCGAGCACGGCGGCGAAGCTGACGTTCTTGCGGTTGCCGAGGCCGCAGACCGTCTCGGCCTCCGGCCGGGTCGGACGGGTCGCCCCAGGGGAGGACGATGCCGCGGGACGCGAGGAAGTCGCGCACCCCGTCGTAGCGCGGTTTGCCGTCGACGTGCGCGAAGTAGTCGGCGTCGGTGTACGGCCGCGTGTCGGCCGAGTCAGCCTCCGTGTCGGCTGCGCCGGACGAAGCCCGGCAGTCAGGTACTCGTTGAACATCCGCGACCAGGCGTGCATGTGCACCTCGGCGGTGGGGGTCAGCACTCCGTCCAGATCGAACAGGGCCGCGTCGCAGACGCGCATCAGGGTCTCGTTGGCGCTCATCGGTATCGATGCTAGTCCCGGGTCCACCCGCACTCGGGGAGCCGCGTCGCAGAGTAGTCTGAGGCGCGATGAGCGACACCCTTGAACCCGACCTGCCCACCGAGCACCACCCGCCTCACCGGCTGGGGGCGCACCGCACGCCACCACAGCGCAGGTCCTGTCCACGCCGGACGTCGACCTGATCGCGAAGGCCGTGGCAGCGGTCGCCGACCACAACGCCGACTCCCCGTCCCACCTGAAGCGCGGCATCGTCGCGCGCGGGCTCGGCCGTTCCTACGGTGACGTGGCCCAGAACGCCGGCGGGATCGTGGTCGACATGACCCCGCTGAACACGATCCACAGCATCGACCCGGACGCCGCGACCGTCGACGTCGACGCCGGCGTGAGCCTCGATGCGCTGATGCGCGCCGCCCTGCCGTACGGCCTGTGGGTGCCGGTGCTGCCCGGGCACCCGCCAGGTCACCGTCGGCGGCGCCATCGGGTGCGACGTGCACGGCAAGAACCACCACAGCGCCGGCTCGTTCGGCGACCACGTCGCCTCGATGCAGCTGCTGGTCGCGGACGGACGCGTCCTCACCCTCACCCCGGACGGCTCCCCGGACGACCCGGACGGCACCCTGTTCTGGGCGACCGTCGGCGGCGTCGGGCTCACCGGCATCATCCTGCGCGTCGTGCTGAACATGACCCGCACCGAGACCGCGTACTTCATCGCCGACGGCGTGGTCACCCACACCCTCGACGAGACGATCGCCGTCCACTCCGACGGCTCGGAGTCGCGCTACGACTACTCCAGCGCCTGGTTCGACGCGATCTCGCCCGAGCCGAAGCTGGGCCGGGCGGCCCTGTCGCGCGGCTCGCTGGCGACGCTCGACGAGCTGCGCGAGCACGCCCCGAAGCTGGCCGCCGACCCGCTGGCGTTCAACGCCAAGCCGCTGTTCGAGCTGCCCGACGTCTTCCCGAACGGCCTGGCCAACAAGCTGCACCTTCGGCCTGCTGGGCACGGCGTGGTACGCCAAGAGCGGCAACTACACCGGCAAGATCCAGAGCCTCACCGGCTTCTACCACCCGCTGGACATGTTCGGCGAGTGGAACCGGGCCTACGGCTCGCACGGCTTCCTGCAGTACCAGTTCGTGGTGCCGCCGACGGCCGTCGCCGAGTTCAAGCAGCTGATCCGCGACATCCAGGCGTCCGGGCACTACTCCTTCCTGAACGTGTTCAAGCTGTTCGGGGAGGGCAACGCGGCGCCGCTGAGCTACCCGATGGCCGGCTGGAACGTGTGCGTCGACTTCCCGATCAAGGCGGGGCTGCACGAGTTCCTGCACGGCCTCGACGCCCGCATCCTCTCCTTCGGCGGCCGGCTGTACACCGCGAAGGACTCCCGCACCACCGCCGAGACCTTCCACGCGATGTACCCCGGCATCGACGGCTGGATCGCCACCCGGCGCCGCATCGACCCGCACGGGGTCTTCGCCTCCGATCTGGCCCGCCGGCTGGAACTGCTCTGACAACCAGGAGAATTCTGTGATCGACGCCACCGGCAACCCCCAGACCGTCCTGCTCCTCGGAGGCACCTCCGAGATCGGGCTGGCCATCGTCAACGAGTACCTCGCCAAGCAGCCGCTGCGGGTCGTGCTCGGCGTCCAGCCCGGGGACGAGCTCGCCGTCGCCACCGTCGCTGCCCTGACGGCGAGCGGTGCGACCGCTGTCGACGTCCTCGAGTTCGACGCTGTCGACTTCGACTCCCACCCGGGCGTGATCGACGCGGCCTGGCGGATCGCGGACATCGACGTGGCCATCGTCGCGTTCGGCCTGCTCGGCGACGCAGAGGAGCTGTGGCAGGACCAGGCCAAGGCCGTCCGCGCCGCCCAGGTGAACTACACCGGTGCCGTCAGCGTCGGCGTGCTGCTGGGCCAGAAGATGAAGGCGCAGGGCTACGGCCAGATCATCGCGATGTCGACGGTCGCCGGCGAGCTGGTGCGCCGCTCGAACTTCGTCTACGGCTCCACCAAGGCCGGCCTGGACTCGCTTCTACCGGCTGCTCGGCGAGGCGCTCGCCCCGTTCGGGCCGAAGGTGCTGGTGGTGCGTCCCGGCCAGGTGCGGACGCGGATGTCGGCCCACGTGAAGGAAGCCCCGCTCACCGTCGACAAGGAGCAGCTGGCCACCCAGGTCGTCGACGCCGCCCGCAAGGGCTCAGAAGCTGATCTGGGTCCCGGCCCCCTTCCAGCTTCGTGATGATCGTCCTGAAGCACATCCCCGCCCCGATCTTCCGCCTCCTGCCGCTGTAAACGGTCCCTGAGGAGCCCGTGAGCGTAGCGAGCGGGCGCCCGCGTTGGGCCGCCGTCACCATCGCGAAGGGTGGGGAGCAACGTGACTGACGACAACCCGAACACGAACTTCGACGGCGTGGTCGTGCCGCCGCTGGTGCTCGAGCTCGCCGCCGGACGGTCGGTCGACCCGGTCTGGGTGAACCAGATCGGCGGAGTGACCTACGCCATCGATGGCGGTGCCGAGTACGTGAAGTACGGCCCGCCGCATGACGAGTTCGATCCGGACCCGGAGTTCGCCCGCCTGCGCTGGGTGAGCGCCTTCGTCAACGCCCCGCGTCCGATCGACCACGGCGTGGACGGGACCGGCAACCGCTGGCTGCGCACCGTCGGGCATCCCGGCGACGTCCGCCGTGCTGGACGGCTGGCGCAACCATCCGGACGTGGTCGTGCCCGAACTGGGCCGGGCCTTGCGACGCTTCCATGACCTCGTGCCCGTCGACGGGCTGCCGCTGGGAGTACTCGGTCGACGTCCGGCTCGCTCCGACCGCCGTCGTGCCGCCACCGGTGGCGGACCGCCCGGCGATGGACGCGGTCGTCTGCCACGGCGACGCCTGCAACCCCAACTTCCTGCTCGACGAGGCCGGACGCTGCGTCGGCTACGTCGACCTCGGCATGCTGGGCGTCGGCGACCGGTGGGCCGACCTCGCGCCCGCGCTGCTCAGCCTCGGCTGGAACTTCGGCGAGGGCTGGGAGCCCGCCTTCCTCGACGGGCTACGGCATCGAGCGGGACGCGGAGAAGCAGGAGTTCTACACCTGGGTCTGGAACGCGCATCTGAGCAGGACAGCCCCCTTCCTCAGCCGCTGCGGCGCGAGTCAGCTTCCGCACGGAGCGATGCTGCGCAGCGTGAACTTCGCCACGGCGCTGTCCGAGAAGGTCCCCCTGGGCGTGCTGATCGTGTTCACCCCGCTCGGCGACGAGCTTGCCCGAGGTGCCGCTCTCGTTGATGGCGACGGTGTAGCTTCCGCCGCCGCTCCACGCCACGCCGCCGGCGCTACCGCTGAGCTTGTAGCTCCCGCCGCTCGCGCCGGACGGCGTGAAGTCCAGCTTGAGGCCAGTGCCCGCAATGACGAACGGCTTCCGGAGGTCGCAGATCGTCCCCGTGCCGTGGAACTCCGCCGCGCCGCCATCGGCCGAGAAGGACAGCGGGATAGGTGTCGAACCGGATGCTCGCCTTGCCCACCCCGCGCTTCGAGCGTGACTCCAGGGACACCGTTCCGGTCTTCTGGGGCTCGGTCGGAGCGAGTGTAGGTGAAGGTCGCATCGGCGGGGACCTTGGTGCCCGAAGGAGCCACGGAGCCCTCGCCCTCCGCCATCTGCGCTGTGACCGTGCCGCCGGTGCTGGCGCCGTCGACGTCGCACGGGGTGCGGCGGTGATCTTCACCGTGTGCGCCCGGACGCAGTCCGCTGGGACCTTCAGAGACCGTTGGCTTGAGGATGACGCACGCCCCGCTCAGCCACTTCTCCTTCGCACCATCGGTGGCCATGGCTGCGAGAGTCATGCCCATCACCACACCGCCGGTCGCGGTCTTTCTGACGAAGTCGTCCGGGAGATCGCCGACCGCACGCTTGACCGACGATGTGCCGTCGGCGCCATAGGCGATGTCGAGGAAGCGACGCCCCGAGGGTGAGTACTCGGACTGCTCGGTCCGGAACGCCTGGGTCTGGTCGATGATCTGGGCGTCGTCACCAACCTGCACGGTCACATCGACGTGGTAGCTGTAGCGCATCCCGGTGGCACCTTGATGGGTGGAACCACTCGCCGTGACACTGGCGACCACCCTGCCGGACGCGTCCGGGCACGGCTGCACGGTTGCCTTGGTGTCCATCCTCACCTCGACGCCTTCGACCGTCGTGCTGGAGTGCACTTCGATGGTTCCGGTGGTCTGCGTCACGCTACGGGTGATGCCCTTCTCCGGCGGGGCACTCCCAATGGCCTTGCCGTCGACCATGTTCGCGGCGGAGGACGCCGAGATGCCGGCGATGATCAGCCCACCCATCAGGGCGGCCCCGTTGGCTTCGGACAGACTGTCGGCGGGCAGCACGACGCCCTTCCTGCCGATCTTGCACCCTCGCGGTCACGGTGCCGCTGGCCGCGTCGAGCTCTGCCCTGATCGCCGTGTTCGTCCGCGCGAAGAGGTCGTCGGCCTGCTGAGCTCCACCCAGTGCGGCCTCGAGGCCTGACAACGACCACAGTTGCCGTTCGACGGCCAGGTCGATATCGGCCAGCTCCTGGTCCTGGGCCGCCCGAGGCACGGCGGAGAAGCGGGTGCGGAGAGCTTCCACCGACTCGGGGCGCAGGTGGTCGCCGTCGACGAGGTCGGCGACGGTGGAAGCTGCGGGACTCACGGCGCCCGTGGGTGCCGGGGTTTGGGGTGCACCGGTGCACCCAGCCAAGAGAACGAGCGTCAACCAGACGCCAACCACCCCCCGGGTCTGCATGGGCGGAGCCTAGGGTGAATTTCAGCGTTCACGTGGGGAATGAACCGAAATACGTACCCTATTCAGGGTGCGAGGAATTCAGCACTCGCTCCCGGCTGCGGTTCAGGCCTCCTGTGCGGCAACCTCCGCGTCCGAGCGCAGGATGCAGAACTCGTTGCCCTCGGGATCGCTGAGCACGATCCAGCCGGTGCCGGGCCCGTGGATGCCGCGGTGGTCGGCGACGTACTTGGCGCCGAGCTTGAGCAGCCGGTCGAACTCCTCGTCGCGGGTGCGGTCGGTGGGACGCAGGTCGAAGTGCAGGCGGTTCTTCACCGACTTGGCCTCGGGAACCTCGATGAACAGGAGCCTCGGGCCCTCGGCCTTGGGGATGATCAGGCACTCCTGGTGGCCCGGCAGGTTCGGGTCGTCGGGGTCGTCGACGTACTTGAGCACCTTCTTCCACCAGTTGGAGAGGGCGTAGGCGTCCTCGCAGTCGATCGTGGTGTGGGAGATCCGGCTGGTCATCCGGCGAGTATCGCAGGCCGCGTCCGGCGTCGGCCAACATCTTTAACGATACAGACGCTCAGGCCCTTGTTCTCTGTAACGATAAAGAACACCATGGAGGTAGTCGAACAACGAAGGAGGTGCAGGAGATGGTCAGGGTCACCCAGCAGGACATCGCGAAGGTGATGGGGGTATCGGTCATGACGGTCTCCAACGCCTTCAACCGTCCCGACCAGCTGTCGCCGGACCTGCGGACCCGCGTGCTCGAGCGCGCGGCGAAGATGGGCTACACCGGCCCGGACGCCATCGCCCGCCAGTTGCGCTCGGGAAGGACGAACACCTTCGCCGTCGCCTTCGAGGAGAAGCTGTCCTACGCGTTCTCCGACCCGTTCTCCGTGGCCTGGCTGGCCGCGTTCAGCGAGGTCATGGAGGAGCACCGGGCCAGCATCATGCTGCTCAGCGTTCCCGCCGGCGACCACGAGGCGCTGGCTGCGGTGCAGGACGCGGCGGTGGACGGCATCGCCGGACTGTGCGGCAACCAGCCGGCGATGATCCGGGCCCGCGAGCGCGGGATGCCGACGGTGTACTGCACGCTCGCCACCCGGGCGGACGCCGAGGGCAAGGGCGACTACGTGGTGATCGACGACCACGCCGCCGCCCTCGAGATGGCCGGCCCTCCTGCGCCGGCTCGGCCACAAGCGGATCTTCCTGCTCGTCGAGACTCCCTACCCGGGACAGCCCCGGATGGGGAGTACAGCCCGGACGGAGTTCCGGGCACTCGTCGACGACCACGCCGACTACCTGTTCCTCCGACGACCTGCGCCTCTTCGGCCTGGTCGAGGGCCTGCGCCGGCCTCGATGTGACCATCGTGCCGGTCGGCACGAACTCCCGGGCCGCGGGACAGGCCGCCGGCACCCTCGTGCTCGACCGCTCGGACCGTCCGACGGCCGTCGTCGCGGTGAGCGACGTGATGGCCCTCGGCTTCATGGACGCGTGTGCGCCAGCGCGGCCTCGTGCCCGGCGAGGACATCTCGGTGGCCGGCTTCGACGGCCTTCCGGAGAGCCGCGGACGCCGGACTCACCACCATTCGACAACCCGTTCGGGACAAGGGACGCCTCGCCGCAGAACTCCTGCTCGACCCGAGCGGACCGATCGCCGGATCATCCTGCCGCACGAGCTGATCGTGCGACGCAGTACCCGCCCTGTGGCCTGACCTCAGGGCACGACAACCACCTTTGAGGAGACAACTATGTCCATGTTCATCAGCCTTGCCCCTGTCCTGGAGCACACCGCCACCGAGAACACCTCGGCGTTCCCGGATGCTCCGCAGCGCGAGGCCGTCACCCGTCCGGCCCGCTCCCGGTTCGCTTGCCGCCGCCATCCTGCGGCGCACAGCACGCCTCGAGCTCGCCGTGGCCGCCCGGCTGGACCAGCGTCCGTCCGGACGCCGCCTGGCCACCGCCTGATCGGTGCTTGGCGGAGAACTGGGGACGGTTCTCTCTTCCCGCCACGCCTGCAGCCCGACGCGCTTGGCGGGGAAAGGGAACCGTCCCCTTTCCCGCCACGCGATCAGCCCAGCGTGATCACCGTCCCGTCGGGCAACACCTCGGCGCCGAACTCCGCGAGTTCGGCGCCGAGCTGCGCCAGCGGCGGGTTGTCGTGGGCCAGGTGGACGGCCACCACGCGGGTCCCCTCCGTGACCACGCCGAGCTCCCGCAGCCGGGCGACCGTCTCGGCCGAACGTGGCCAGGTGCAGGTGGCGATCGCCCTTGTCGGTGCGGGGCCGAAGGTCTCCTCCAGCAGCACGAGGTCGACCTGCCGTGCCGGCGAGCGCGGCCAGCGTCGACGCTCGGGCAGCAGCCCGGTGTCGGTGGCGTACAGCACGGACGCGGAGTCGTCCTCGATCAGGTAGCAGCAGGCCTCGCCGAACGCCTCGTGGTTGGCGGCCAGCACCGTCACCCGATAGCCGGCGACGTCGATCGTGTCGCCGGCGGTCACGCTCCGGAAGGTGATCGCGGTCTGGTCACCGTCCAGCCACTGCCGGCTCCAGGCGACCACCGGCTCCGGGCCCACCACCTCCAGCGGCGACTGGGTGACCCAGCTGTGGTGCATGCAGCAGCGCCGGGTCGAGGTGGTCGCTGTGGGCGTGGCCGGCGAGCACGGCGACGCAGGCCGGTGAGGTCGCGGCCGTAGCGCGACACCTGCCGCGGCGCCTCCGGGCCCGGGATCGATCAGCAGCCGGCCGTCGATCAGGACGGACGTGGGGGTGCGCAGCTCGCCGCGCTCGCGGTGGTCGGTGCAGGTGGCGCAGCGGCAGAACGGGTTGGGGATGCCGTCGGCGGCACCGGTGCCGAGCAGCAGGACCTCCACGTCAGGACTCGCGGCGCGGATCGGCATGGCAACAGGGTAGGGGTCCACGGACGCAGCAGCGGCCCCGTCAGGGAACGTGGCGGGGCCGCGATGCATTGGGGAAATCAGGCTGTCTGCTGTCATATGCCTCCCGGTGTGTGCTCGGTTCCTTGCCTGTTCCCTACTCAACTCCTGGTGTCTGTGATCTTCGTTAACGAACCCTGTGGATCGGCCAAGGAACATTTCGGGCGCAAATGTGGTTGAATGGTCAACTAGTACAGGAGGAACCCATGCCACTGAGCAGCTCCCGGCAGACACCCGGATGTCCCAGGTGGCGCTCGACGTCGCCGACCTCGACCTGATGACCAGGTTCTACACCGACGTCCTGCTGCTCGAGCCGGTGGGCCAGGGCGCGGGCACGGTCAGCCTCGGCCGCGGCGGTCAGGAGCTCGTCGTGCTGCGGCACCGTCCCGACCTGCCGCAGGGGGAGCGGCGCAGCGCAGGACTCTTCCACACCGCCCTGCTGCACCCGGACGCGGCGCATGCTGGCCACCGTCCTCGCGTCGGTCGCGACCCGCAACCCCGAGCTGTACACCGGCAGCGGCGACCACCTGGTGTCGCAGGCGTTCTACCTCGACGACCCGGAGGGCAACGGCGTCGAGCTGTACGTCGACCGGCCCCGCGACCAGTGGACGTGGAACGGCGACCAGGTGCATGATGGACACCCTCTTCCTCGACCCGAACGCCTTCCTCGCCGAGCACCTGACCGATGAGGCCCGCAACCTCCTGGAGACGGCACCCGATCGCCGTCCGGCCCTCGCCGGCAGCGAGGCGCAGGTGGTGGGCCACGTGCACCTCAAGGTCGGCCAGACCGCCAAGGCCAAGGACTTCTACGTCGACACCCTCGGCTTCGACGTGACCGCGGAGCTGCCCGGCGCCCTGTTCGTCTCCGCCGGCGGCTACCACCACCACATGGCGATGAACACCTGGGGCACCGCCGGCGTCGGCCTGCGTGCGCCGGGCCTCGGCCTCGGCCAGGTGGCGATCGAGGTGCCGGCCGTCGACAACGTGCTGGACGCCGCCCGCCGGCTCACCGCCCGCGGGCTGTCCGTCGCGCTGGAGTCGGGCCCGCTGACTCGCCCAGCTGAGCGTCGAGGACCCCTGGGGCAACCTCGTCACGGTGGCGACCCCGACCGCTAGCCGCTGAGCCTGCCTACCGTAGTAGGCCCCACCGCGCACGAGGGGACGGATGCGCACATCGAGGGTCGAGGCGTTCTCCGACGGCGTGCTCGCGATCATCATCACGATCATGGTGCTCGAGCTCCGGGTGCCGGAGGGTCACGAGTGGACCGACGTGCTGGCGATCTGGCCGAAGCTGATCAGCTACCTGATCAGCTTCGTCTACGTCGGCATCTACTGGAACAACCACCATCACCTGTTCCAGCTCGTCGAGCGGGTGAACGGTTCCGTCCTGTGGGCGAACCTGCACCTGCTGTTCTGGCTGTCACTGTTCCCGTTCGTGACGGGCTGGGCGGGCGAGAGCCACTTCGCGCCGATCCCGATGACCTGTTACGCGGTCGTCGCCCTGATGGCAGCGATCAGCTACACGATCCTGCAGGTCGTGATCGTGCGGGCCCACGAGTCCAACGCGCGTGCAGCCCAGGCGGCCGGCACCGACCTCAAGGGACGATCTCGATCGGCGCCTACATCATCGCGATCATCGCCCCGTTCTTCGGGGAGGCCGGCGTCGTGCGTCTCGGGCATCTGCCTCGCCGGCGTCGCCGTGGTCTGGTTCATCCCTGACCGCCGCGTCGAGCGCACCCTCGCTGAGCCGGACGGCAACTGAACGCGAGCTGGAACCGTCCCCGGTCTCGTTCAGCGGCGCGTAACGAAGCCCGGGGACGGTTCGCACGTTCCGGTTCAGGTCCTCAGAAGCCGGCGGTCGCGGCCAGGTGGGCGCTGAGCGCCGGGTTGTGGGGCAGGCGGACGCCGTCCAGCTCCAGCACCGGCAGGACGCCGCGGACGGCCGACACCAGCCAGACGCCGTCGGCAGCGGGCAGGTCGTCGGCGCGGAACAGTGCCTGAGGTGGCACCCACGCCCTCGGACGCGGGCCGCGTCCATGATCACGTCGATCGTCACGCTCTGCAGCACGCCGGTGGCGCCGAGCGGGGTGGTCCAGAGCTGGTCGTCGGCCGCCACCAGCAGGCCGGCGGTCGGGCCCTCGAGCAGGTAGCCGTCGCTCGAGGTGAACACGATCTCGTCCACACCCCGGCGGACGGCCTCGCGCTTGGCCGCGACGTTGACCGCGTAGGACAGCGTCTTCACGCCGCCGAGCAGCCAGGGCGCGGCAGCGAAGGCGTCGCTGGCATAGCCACGCGAGAGGGTCGCGCCCGTCACGCCGCGTCGGGCTGCGCTCGCGTCCCCTGCGGCTGTGACGGTGAGCAGTGCCGTCACCCCGGACGCGGAATGCTCCGGGCCGCGGGTGAGCACCAGCTTCAGCACGGCCTCGCCCGGACCGGACCATTCGGCAAGGGCAGCGTCGATGAGCTCCTGCCAGTCCGCGGCGTCGGGCGCGGGCAGCTCGAGGGCCGCAGCGGAGCGGGCGAAACGGGCAAGGTGCCGGTCGAGGTGGTCGACGCGGGGCGCGCCGTCCACGATCGTCACGCGAGCGGCGTCGAAGCACCCGTCGCCGCGGGTGAAGCCGAGGTCGTCGGCGATCAGCAGCGGGGTCTGGTTGGGCACGACGCCGCGGCCCATCACGGCCACCACCTGGCTGGTTCGATCAGTCACCCCTCCACCCTAGGGATTCGGCCATTGAAACCGTCCCCACGCCGCGCGTAGCGTCGGACAACCACCTTCGCCAGGCTCAGGGAGCATGGCGAGGCCCAGAACACGGAGGACGCATGCAGCTCGTCAAGGCCGACCTGATCGTCTCGCTGGACGGGGTCGCCGCCGGACGCGACCAGACAAGGGAGAACCCGTTCGGCGCCCACGTGGGGCAGCGTCTGGGTCACGAGCCTGGATGTTCGAGCATCCCGAGGAGAGCCGGGAGGAGATCGACGCGATCGTCGACGCCGGCGCCTTCATCATGGGACGCCACATGTTCGGCGCCGACCGCGGTGACTGGGACCTGGACTGGCAGGGCTGGTGGGGCCCGGAACCGCCGTACCACGGGCCGGTGTTCGTGCTGGCGCACCGTCCGCGTGCCGACCTGGTGATGGAGGGCGGCACCACCTTCCACTTCGTCACTGACGGCCCCGAAGCGGCCCTGGAACGTGCCCGGGCCGCCGCAGGGAATCGAAACGTCTCGATCGCCGGCGGCCCCGGCACGACGAACGCCTACCTGGCGCTGGGCCTGATCGACGAGCTGCGGCTGCATGTCGTGCCGATCACCCTTGGTGAGGGGATCCGGGTCTTCGACGGCGTGCCAGACCTGACCCTCGTCCCGGTCTCCAGCCGCACCACCCCGTACGTCACCCACCTCACCTGGCGGAGGCCCGCCGCAGGGTAGGCCGTGGTCAGGGACCCGGCCGCAGGTCGCCGCGTTCGCGCAGCTCGGCGACGATCCGGGCATACAGGGCATCGTCGATGCGGTACTTCGCCCGGTAGATCAGGTAGCTGGCGACGATGAGGATCGGCGGCAGCACCAGCATGCCGATCTTGATGGTCAGCAGGCCGCTGGCTGTGGTGTCGGCCGGCCGGTCGGGATTCACCCCTGCGATCACGATGGCGACCGCGACGATCTGGGTGGAAAGGGCAGCCCCCACCTTGTTGATGAAGGGCTGCAGGGCGAAGGTGACCGCGCCGTTGCGCCGTCCCAGCTTCCACTGGCCGTACTCGATCGTGTCGGTGAGGAACACCAGCATCAGCAAGGTGATGAAGGAGTCGCCGATGAACAGCAGCAGGCCGGCGACCGCGATGAACGCGATGTGGGTGGGGCTGAAGAAGAACACGACGTAGCCGGCGAGGATCAGGACGGTGGCGAACGTGTACAGGGTGCGCCGGGAGAACCGCTTCGAGAGGGTCGGGAAGATCGCGTAACCCAGCAGTTGGCTCGCCACCAGCACCGCGCCGAACGGGGAGTACATCGACTCGTCGCCGTAGACGTACTTGAAGTAGTAGGTGCCGAACGTCGTCGTGGTCAGGTACCCGGTCATGAACAGCACCATCGCGATCGCCGTCCACAACAACTGGTCGTTGCCGAAGACCACCTTGCCGAGCTCGCGGAGGTTGGTGCGCTCCTGTTCGACGACGATCTTCGGCTCCTTGACGCCGAAGAGGGTCACCGACTGGCTGGCCAGCATGACCACGACAACGCCAACGGCGAACCACATCCAGGCGCCGGTCTCGCCGACAGTGGGCGCGAGCGCCTTGGTGACCGGGATCACAGCGACAACGACGGCGAACAGCCCGATGGTTGCGAAGATCTTGGCCAGCGACCCGAACCGCTCCCGCTCCTTCTGGTCGAGGGTCAGCGCCGGCATCAACGACCAGTACGGGATGTCGTTGGCCGTCCACGAGAGGCTCCACAGCAGGTACACCAGCGCGAAGCCGAGGACGAACGCAGCGCCGGTGAGGCCGAGATCGGTGAACAGCAGCACGGTGAAGACCGCGGACGCGACCACGCCGGCGGCGATCCACGGCTTGTAGTGCCCCCAGCGGGTCCTTGTGTTGTCGACGACGGCGCCCATGACGATGTCGGCGACGGCGTCGAAGAGCCGGGCGAGCAGGATCAGCGAACTGGCCCACAGGAACTCCTCCCGCGGCGGCTTCAGCACGTCGCTGAGGAAGAACACCAGGTACAGGCTGACCAGCGTGTAGACCATGTCCCGGCCGGTGGTGCCGACAGCGAACGCCCACTTGTTGCGGCGATCCAGGCCGGCCTGGGTCGGCTGGGCTGTCTCAGCCGGCTGTGTGTCGCTCATGACCGTCCTCCCCTGGTCACGTACTGCCGGCCGGCAACGTAGCGCTCGTAGGCGGCCTCGGTGACGCCCCGGTTGGCGATGATGTCGGCGTAGAACCGTCCCGACTCCTTGATCGTGCGCTGCTGGGTCTCGAAGTCGAGGTGGACGAGCCCGAACCGCGCGGCCTCACCTTCTGCCCATTCCCAGTTGTCGGTGAAGCACCAGTGGTAGTAGCGCTCGATCGGCAGGCCGGACGCAGCGATCTGCGCCAGGTGCTCGTAGAGGTAGCGGGAACGGAACGCGTCACCGGAGTCGCAGGTGCCGTTCTCCGTGATCCAGATCGGCCCCGGGTAGCGGGCGTGCACCCACGCCGCCACCTCCACCAGTCCGGGCGGGTAGACCTCCCAGCCCAGGTCATTGGCTTCGACGCCGGTGGCCATGCCGTCGCCGATCCCGCGGACGGTGCCCCGCGTGTAGTAGTTGAGGGCGTGGAAGTCGTAGTAGCGGCCGGGTCGGATGCCTTTCGGCGTCCCCAGCGGCGGCGCAGCCCTGCCGGTGGCCGTCACCGTGATGATCGCGTCCTGGAACAGGTAGCGCGTCGCCGCGGCAGCGAACCGGTGGACCGGGTTCCGGGGGTTCTGCGGGGCGAAGGCCCTGACGTGGTGCGCCACCCCCACCCTGGCGTCGGGCTGCAACTCGTGGATCAACCGGTAGGCGTTGAGGTGGGCAGCGACGAGGGCCTGCATCACGGCGATGGTGCGACGGTACGAGTGGTCTCCGGGCGGCCAGGTCCCGTAGAGGGACCCCTGGGTGGCGTGCACGTTGGGCTCGTTGATCGTGATCCAGTCCTGCACCAGGTCGCCGAGCTCGCGCACGACCCTTCCGGTGAAGCGCAGGAAGGTGCGCACGGCGTCCGGCGCCAGCCAGTCGCCGGCGTCGACGAACCAGCCGGGCGGATTGAAGTGGTGCAGCGTGACCAGCGGCCGGACGCCGGCGTCGCGGAGCCGGGTGAGTTCGTCGCGGTAGTGCGCAACGGCATCCGGGTCGAAGGCTCCGGGTCGGGGTTCCAGGCGCGCCCATTCCAGGCCCATCCGGTAGTGCCGGATGCCCAGCTCGCCCAGCAGCGCGACGTCCTCGGCCACCCGGTTCCAGTGATCGGCGGCCCGCGCCGGGGACGAGCCGTCCGGAATCCGGCCGGCATCGGCCCAGCGTTGCCAGTTGGTGTCGAGGACGCCGCCCTCGATCTGGGTGGCGGCCGTGGCCACGCCGAGTTCGCACCGGGAAAGCGAGAAAGCAGGCATGGCGCCGCACCCCTCAGAGTCGCTCAGGGCGACGCTATCACCGGCCCGGGCGGGCTACTCGGCGATGCGGGTGATCTTCACGTGGAACTCCTCGGGCTCCTCGACCAGGTACTCGACGGCGATCACGGCGCGCGACGCCAGCTGGTTGAGCAGCGGGACAGGGGCGTGCGGTGCGATCAGGACGATGGACCCGCCGGGCTTGATCGCGTCGAAGGCTCCGAAGACGGCAGCGTGACGGATCGCGTGCGGGATCGCCCGCACGTCGAGGACGGGGGCAGCCTCATCGTGGCCGCCACACGCGCAACCGGTGCTCGCGCCGACGGTCTCCAGCTGGATGGGGTTGGTCATGTCGATCTCCATTCGTGTTCTCCCGATGCCGGGAGGTCCGTGCCGGGGCGGTTGCCGCCGGATCGCTGAGGGGTCAACGCACCACCACGACACCGTGGGCGCCGCGCTCGGCGTCCACCATCGAGTGGCTGACCATGGCGTACCGTCCGGCCTCGCCGAAGACGGTTTCGACGAAGCCGCCCTGCGCAGCCTGCAGGGCGAGGGACTGGGAGCCGCCGTTCCTGCTACCGAAGGCGTCGCGTCCCCGCTTCAGCAGGTAGGCGCCCTCGGCGTAGACGGTGTCGAACTGGGCGCCGACGATGTGGAAGCTGCTGGCGCGGTTGGGGCCGGCGTCCAGCACCCAGAACCGCACGCGGTCGCCCACCCCCGCCGTGAGCGGGTGGCTGTCGTAGCCGTTCGCGATGCCGTTGAAGGACACATAGGTCGGTTCCTCTGCCTTGACGGCGTCGGCGTTCACCTCGGTGGCCGAGGCAGCATCGTGCGCTGCCGTCTGCAGATAGGTCTCGGACTGCACCAGCACGTACGAGCGGTCCACCGGCGCGAGACCGTCGGGCTCGATCACCACCGCGCCGAACATGCCGGCGCCGATGTGGGCGGTCATCGGCATCGTGGAGCAGTGGTACATCCACACGCCCGCCCGGGTGGCGGTGAACCGGTACACCAACGACTCGCCGGGCTGGATGGTGCGCATCGGACGGTCCGGCGCGAGGGCTCCGGCGTGGAAGTCGATGGAGTGCCCGATGGTCGCGGAGTTGATGAGCGTCACCTCGAACACGTCGCCGACTCGGCCGTGCAGCGTCGGCCCGGGAGCGCGCCCGTTGAAGGTCCAGCGCCGCTGCCACACGCCGGGGGCCACCTCGAGCGGCACCTCCTTCGCCTCGAGCGTCAGCGTGTGCACCTTGCCGGACGTGAGCGCAGGCAGCACCGGGTCGATGACGCCGGACAGTGTCGCGTCGGCGTCCGGCATCGCACCCATGTCGTGGCTCCCGCCGGGCGTCGCAGAGGCGGACGGGGCGGAGGCCGCGCCGGTGACGACGACGTCGAAGACCATGCCCATCTGCCGGTGGCCCACGACGGAGCAGTAGCCCTGGGTGGACGCCGAGATGACGCCGGCGTCCAGTTCGACGGTCTTCCCCGGGCCGATCCGCGGTGTCCGCGCCGCGCCGATCACCAGGTCGTGGGTGTTGGTGTCTGCGTTCGTCAGCTCGATGACGAGCCGGTCGCCGGCGGCCACCGACACCTGGTTGGGGTGGTAGCGCATCTCGCGGATCTCCACCTTCAACCGCACGATGGTGCCGGTGGCGACAACGGTTCCTGCTCCCTGCACCACGGGCGCGGCCCCTGCTGCCTGCGGGTCGATGCCGACACCGACGACGGCGGCGATCGCCAGTGCTGTCAGTCCGGCGATCAGCTGGCCGGCCGAGGCAACGGGTGGACGGGGCGGCAGGTCAGCCACCTCGCCACCGCCGGCGATCGTCCGCCGCGCAGCCACCGACGCCCGGAGTCCGGCGACCATGATCGGCAGGAAAGCAGCCGCGGCGCAGAGAGCGAGGAGCGACCCGGTGACCTTCACCCAGCTGGGGGTGGGGGCGAGCCACAGCACCAGGCCACCGTTGATGGCGACAAGCCGGAACCCTGCGCCGGCGTTGAACCAGCGCTGTCCCGCGCGGACAACGCTCGGGCCGCCGCCGAGAACCGACGGCAACAGGTAGGACAGTGCGCCGGTGAGCAGCTGCACGCCGAAGCCGGCGCCGAGCGCTGCCGCAGGCCAGATGAAGGCCTCGCGCACCGACGCCCAGTCGGCAGAGCTCACCAGCACCCAGCCGGCCCAGGCCAGGCCGATGACGAGCCAGACCATGGCTGCGGCCACCGACGCCGGTGCGAATTCGGTGAGCGGCTTGGTGCGCAGCGGCTGCCAGAGCATCCGGCCCCACAGGCCGAGCGCCGCAAGGTAGACCACGAGGCCGGTGGCCGACAGCCAGGCAACGCCCGCCAGCGCGCCCGCGTCCGCCACCAGGATCCCCGCACAGAACACCGGCAGCGCGCGGCGCGTCCAGAGCTCGGCCGACGCATCCATGCGCGTGCGGAGCATGGTCGGCCACAAGGTGAGCAGGGTGCCGGTGAGGGTCAGCCCCACCCAGCCGAGCACGTTGGTGAGCGCGTGGGCAACCAGCAGGCGACCGTGCCAGGTGTCGTCCCAGCCCCAGGCGAGGGTGACCCCGAAGCCGATCCCGACCACGAGGCTGGCGGCGGCGGTGACGTAGTAGCGGACGGTCACGCGGAACCGGGCGGGAAGTGCCCGGCGCAGCATCCGGAACAGCACCACCCCGTGCCAGCCGACAGCGCCGGCCACGACGACCCCGCCGAGGAGGGTCAGCGGCCACCAGGTGGTGGGCACCCCGACGAGGACCAGCGCCGCACCGACGGTGAGGAGCGCGAGCCGGGCGTCCTGGTGGGGCGGCACCGGCAGGCGCAGCAACGTCTGGGTGAAGTGGGCGCTCCAGACCATGATCGAGTGGGTGATGGCGCCGAGGAAGACGAGGTGCAGCAGCAGCCACGACGCGTCGGGGAGCCAGCGGTGGGTCAGCGCGACGACGACGGCGGTCACGAACCAGCCCAGCAGCGGCCAGTCACGCCAGGGCGAGCGCCCGCGCCTCATGGCCTGTGGTGCACGATCGCGACGGTCGTTTCCGGCCTCAGCGGGCACCCATTCCTCCTTTGACACGAACTATTCGTAAAAATACCCCATGCGTTGGGGTGGCCGCAGACGGTTCCACCATTTCGGCCTGCCGGGAGGCCCGCACCAATCCGGATGGCCGTCGGCTACGAACCAAGGGCGTGACCACTTCGCGCGCGCGTTCGACATCCCTGCCACCTGACCGCCCGGCACAACCGCGGGCGGTGCTGCGCGCCCTGGCCGGGGTGGTGGCGGCCGGCGCTGCCGTCGGGGTGGGCCACCTGGTGGCAGCGCTGGTCAACCCGGTCGCCTCGCCGTTGCTGGCTGTGGGCTCCGCGCTGATCGACGCGGCCCCCACCCCGGCGAAGGAGTTCGCCGTGCGCACCTTCGGCACCGCCGACAAGCCGATCCTCGTCGGCAGCGTCGCGGTGGTGCTCGTCATCTTCGGCGCCGTCGTCGGCCTGATCGCGTGGCGGCGTCCCCGCATCGCCGCCGTCGCCATCGGCCTGCTCGGCGTCGCCGGGGCAGGAGCGGCGCTCACCCGTGGGCCGTGGACGGATGCAATCCCTTCCGTCATCGCCGGCGCGGTGGGCGTCGCTGCCCTGCACCTGCTGCGCACCCGCCCGGTTCCTCAGGCAGGGGACGCTTCAGCGCTCGACGCAGCGAAGGGACGCTCCCGGCGCGGCTTCCTCGCCACCCTCGGCGCAACCACCGCCGTCGCTGCCGTCGCCGGGGCCGGCGGGTTCGTCGTCGGACGGGTCCGCGACGCGGCGTCCGCAGCCCGCCGTGCCCTTGGCCTTCCGGCACCCGCCTCGGCTGCGAAGGCCCTGCCGGACGGCGTCCAGGTGGAAGGGGTGAGCACCTTCACGACGCCGGCGGCCGACTTCTACCGGGTCGACATCAGCCTCGTCACCCCGCACATCGACGCGTCGACGTGGTCGCTGACCCTCGACGGCATGGTCGACCACCCGCTCACCCTCACCTACGACGACCTGCTCGCCATGCCGCTGGTCGAGCGCGACATCACCCTCACCTGCGTCTCCAACGAGGTCGGCGGCCCCTACGTCAGCACCGGACGCTGGCTGGGCGTGCCGTTCCGCGACCTGATCGCCCGCGTCGGCGTCCGGCCCGGCGTCGACCAGGTCTACTCGTACTCGCTGGACTCCAACTACACCTGCTCGACGCCCGTTCCAGGCGCTCACCGACGGCAGGGACGCGATGGTGGTGGTCGGCCTCAACGGCGAACCGCTGGCCGACGAGCGCGGCTACCCGGCCCGCATGCTGGTGCCGGGCCTGTTCGGCTTCGTCTCCGCCACCAAGTGGCTGCAGCGCATCGAGTTCACCACGCTACGCGAAACGGACGGCCTACTGGACGGCGCGGGACTGGGCCACCGACGCCCCGATCCTCACCCAGAGCCGCATCGAGGTGCCGCAATCCCTTGCAACGCTGCCGAAGGACAAGCCGGTCATCGCCGGCGTCGCCTGGGCCCAGCACCGCGGGATCGCCAAGGTCGAGCTCCGCATCGACGAGGGCGAGTGGAAGGAAGCAAAGCTCGCAGCCGACGGTGGCATCGACCTGTGGCGGCAGTGGTCCTACGTCTACGACGGGCCCGCCGGGCTGCACAGCGCCCAGGTGCGGGCCACCGACCTCGACGGCAACACCCAGCCGGAGGAGCGCACCAAGGTCTTCCCGAGCGGTGCGCGCGGCTGGCACCAGATCCAATTCACCTCCGTCTGAGGTTCGACCAATCCGTCCGGCCGACCGCACCGAATACCCAGTGAGAGACAGACCAGCCTGGTCTATCCACCCGATGGGAAGGAACTCCCCAACATGTTCTCCAAGAACCGCACCGCCAAGCTCGCCGGCCTCGCCGCAGCCCTCTCCCTTCCGCTGGCACTGACCGCCTGCAGTGGTGCGATGACCCCGGCAGCGCCGGCCACGTCGTCGGCACCGTCGATGAGCGCCAGCGCGCCGATGACCACGCCGGCCATGACGCCCTCCATGAGCGCCAGCACGATGGCCGAGCCCTTCGGTGCCGCCTGTGCAGCCGTCCCGAAGGACGGCAAGGGCTCCTTCGACGGCATGTCGCAGGATCCGGTCGCCACCGCAGCCAGCAACAACCCGCTGCTCAGCACGCTCGTCACGGCGGTCAAGAAGGCCGGCCTCGTCGACACCCTGAACAACGCCAAGGGCATCACCGTCTTCGCGCCCACCAACGACGCCTTCGCCAAGATCGACAAGGCCACCCTGAACAAGGTGCTGGCTGACAAGAAGATGCTCACCGCGATCCTGACCGAGCACGTCGTCGGCCAGACCCTCACCCCGGACAAGCTGGCCGGCGATTTCGACAGCCTCAACCCCAAGCAGGGCGTCATGGTCACCGGCTCCGGCGAGGACTTCATGGTGAACAAGACCGCCAAGGTGCTGTGCGGCAACGTCCAGACCGCCAACGCGACGGTCTACATCATCGACACCGTCCTGCTGCCCGCTTCCTGACCAGGGTTTGCCAGCGGGTACCAGGTCGTTATGACGACACCGACAAGTCACTGACGGGAGATTGAGGGATGGGGATCTCCGCAGTGCCGTCCGGTCCGGGAGGCGACGCCTCCCGGACCGCTCCGGCGGCCCGTAGTGAAGGCCTGGGGCGCGAGGCAGAAGCCGCGCACCTTGCCGAGCTGGTGGCCCGCTCCTCACGGGGCCACGAAGAAGCGTTCTCCGAGCTGTACGACCTCACGGCCTCCCGGATCTACGGGCTGGTGCTGAAGGTCCTCCGCTCCGCCGACCATGCGGCCGAAGTCACCCAGGAGGTGTTCGTGGAGGTCTGGCGCCAGTCGGCCCGGTACGCCCCTGACAAGGGCAGCGTCCTTGCCTGGATGTCCACGATGGCCCACCGCCGCGCGGTCGACCGGGTGCGCTCGGTCAGCAGCGAGGTGGCCCGCGACGAGCACTACGCCGTCACGGTCGTCGTCCGCGAAGCCGACCACGTGTGGGAGCACGTCGAGCAGAAGCTGGACACCGAACGCGTCCGCAAGGGGATGGCATCACTGACAGCCATCCAGCGGGAGGCTCTCGGGCTGGCCTACTTCGGTGGCTACACCCAGACGCAGGTGGCATCGCTCCTTAAGCTGCCCCTTGGCACTGTGAAGACTCGAATACGCGACGGCCTCATCGGCCTGCGTGACGCGCTGGGGGTGGAGGCATGAGCGAGATCCATGGCGCTGTCGGCGCCTACGTGATGAACGCACTGGACGGTGCGGAGCTCGACGAGTTCGAGACCCACCTCGCCGATTGCGCCACCTGCCAGCGTGAGGTCATCGAGTTCCGCGAGACGGCGAGCGAGATGTCACTGCTGTCGCGGACGGCTCCGCCGCCTGCGCTGAAGGAATCGGTGATGGCTGCCATTGCCGGCGTCCGGGTACTGCCGCCGGAGGCTGGTGCTGGCTGATCCCGAGCCGGTAGCGGTCGTTGCAGAAGCCGCTCCCCGTCGGGCCCTGGACGAGGTGCCGGTCGAGCCGGTCGACGAGCTGGCGGAACGCCGCCAGCGGCGGACGACCCGGCTGCTGTCGCTGGCCGTTGCGGCAGTGACGGTCGTCGCCCTCGTGCTCGGTGGCTGGGTGGTGTCGCTGAGCCAGCGTCCGCCGGTGGCCAGCGCGACAGCGGAGACGGAACTGCTGCGGGCGCCGGACCTGAAGGCCTACACGATCGACCTGAAGGATGGCGGGAAGGCCACCTTCATCGCATCGAAGAGCCTGAACAAGGCGATGTTCTCCAGCGGTGACCTGCCGGCCCTCCCGGGCGACGAGACCTACCAGCTGTGGACGCTGGCCGGTCCGCTCGCGGCGCCGACCCGGGTCACCCCGGACGCCCTCGTGGGCGGGGGGAGCGCGGTGAAGCAGTGGTTCACGGGCCCGGTGGCCCAGTCAGACGCCCTCGCGATCAGCATCGAGAAGGCCGGGGGAGCTTCCGCCCCGACCAACATCCAGGGGGCCACAGCGTTCTGAGAATGGGGGGTGGCGCCAGGGCCGGTTCCGTTGGGGGGACCGGTCCTGGCGTCTTTGCGTGACAGCTGACGGGATTTGCAGTGTCGTCGCCCGGATCGCCCCGGAATGGGGCCGTTCGCGCCAACGACAGGGCAGATCCCGTCACGCGGTGAGGATCACGAGTTGCCGCGTCGCACGGGTCATGGCGACGTAGCGGTCGATCTGGCCCTCGATGCCGTCGCCCCACGTCTCCGGGGCGACCAGCACGACCAGATCGAACTCGAGACCCTTGCTGTGCTCGGCGTCGAACGAGTGCACGCGCGGGGTGTCCGGGAAGCCCGGATCGCCGATGACGCAGGCGATGCCGTCGTTGGTGGCGAGCCAGCCCTCGACGATGGCGTGCAGCTCCGACCTCGACCCGTGCGAGACCGGGACGCCAGTACTGCGGACAGACGTCGGCACGTTCGCGTCCGGCAGGACTGCGCGGATGACCGGTTCCGCCTCGGCCATGACCTCGACGGGGGTCCGGTAGTTGATGGTCAGGGTCGCGACGGCGACCTGGTCGAAGCCCACGCGCTCGAGCCGCTCCACCCAGGACTCCGCGAATCCGTGCCGCGCCTGCGCCCGGTCGCCGACGATCGTGAAGCTCCGCGACGGGCAGCGCCGCAGCAGGAGCTGCCACTCCGCGTCCGTGAGCTCCTGGGCCTCGTCGACGACGATGTGCGCGAACGGCCCGGCGAGCAGGTCGGGATCCGCGGTGGGCAGCGCGGCATCGTCGACCAGGTCGTCCCGCACGCTCTCCCTGCGCAGCAGCGACGAGTGAGCTCTCCGGGTTGTCATCGGTCTCCAGGAGGTAGTCGATGACCTCGTCCATGCGGCGCCGCTCGTCGGCCTCCGCAGCGTCCCGCCGGCGCCGGCGCAGGGAGGCGGTCCTGTCGCCGATCCGCTGCCGTGCGGCGTCCAGCAGCGGCAGGTCGTGCACCGTCCACGCCTGCGGATCATCGCGCTGCAGCGCCCGCACCTCCTCCGGGCTGAGCCACGGGGCGCACCGCCGCAGGTAGGCGGGCACCGACCACAGGTCGCCGACCAGCTCTGCTGCGTCCAGAAGCGGCCAGGCCCTGCGGAAGGTGCCGGTGAGCTCGTCGTTCCGGGCGATTGATGCACGGAGCAGTTCCGGCGGCACGTCGTCGTCCTCGACCTTGTCGACGAGCAGGTCGAGGAGTTCCTCCCAGATCTGGTCGCGCGCCTCGTTGTGCGGCGTGCCCGGGATCGGCGGCGTCGAAGGCGTCGGCCCACTCGGCCGGGCTGAGCCAGAGGTCGGCCCAGTCGGTCTCGACCAGCATCCCCTTCGTCGGCGGCTCCTCGTACAGCCCGACCGCCGGCTCGATCGCCGTCACCAGTTGCGCGGACGCCTTCAGCCGGGCGACCTCCGGGTCGGTCTCCGTACCGGCCGACGCCCCTCCGGCAGCAGGTCGCGCAGGGTGACGGTCTGGACGCCTTCCTCGCCGAGGCCCGGCAGGATGTCGGCCACGTAGGACAGGTAGGCGCGGGTGGGGTCCGACGAAGAGGACGCCACCGCGACGGTGACCGAGCCGGGGGTCGGCGTAGAGCAGGTAGGCCGTGCGGTGGAGTGCGACAACCGTCTTGCCGGTGCCCGGCCCGCCGTCCACGACCAGCGCCCCGCGCGAGCCGGCGCGGATGATCGCGTCCTGGTCGGCCTGGATGGTGCTGAGCACGTCGCGCATCCGGGCGGACCGGCTGCTGCCGAGGCTCGCGATGAACGCCGACTCGTCGTCGAGCGCAGCCCGCGACTCCAGCCCGTCCGGGGTGAACGCCTCGTCCCAGAAGTCGGTGACGCGGCCAGCCGTCCACCGGTACCTGCGACGGCTGGCCAGCCCCATCGGGGAGGCGTGCGTCGCCGCGAAGAACGGCTCCGCCGCCGGAGCGCGCCAGTCCAGCAGGAGGGGTTCGCCGGTGCTGTCGGCGAGCGCGACCCGTCCGATGTAGACCGGCTCCTCGTCGGTGGGCACCATGCGGCCGAGGCAGACGTCGAGCCCGAAGCGGCGGAGGACGCGGAGACGAGCGCTCAGGTGGTGGATCTCGATGTCGCGGTCCATCGCCTGCCTGCCCTTGCCGCCGGGCTCCTTGCGCAGGACGGCGAGCCGGTCGAGCACGCCGGCGACCTGCTGCTCGATGGCCTCGGCGATGGCTGCGAACTGCTGCTCGTCGCGGGCGATCAGGGCAGGGTCGGCCTTGGCGGCCAGATGGTCGGGAAGGGCGAAGGCGCTTGTCGCGCTGGGAAACATGGCACTCCCTGGGGTCAGCGGAGTGACGATTCTGCGCCCGGTGGGGGGCCTTGCGGCAAGCCCCCGGCGGCGCTATACCTTGGAAGTAGAGAGACCTAGACGCCGGTGAGGATCAGGCGGTTGCGGTCGGGATCCTCCAGCGTGACGAGCCGGACGCGCGGGGTGCTCATCGGGTCGTCGTAGGCGATGCCGACCTTGTCCAGGCGGGCGAGCTCGTCATCGAGGTCGGCCACCTCCACCACCATCGTCGAACTGCCGGCGCGAGCGGGATCCCGCCAGAGCTGCACGCCGGCGTCGTCCGAGAAGTGCCATTCCAGCAGGCCGGTCATGGGGTTCGCGTCTGCGTCACGGCCGAGGACCGCGGCGTACCAGCTGCGGGCAGCCTCGAGGTCGGAGACGGTGGATTGGGCGAGCAGGCCGATCGGTTCCATCCCAGCCCAGTACCCACTTCGCGCAGAATTCATGCCCCACCGAGGGAAGTGGAGGTGTAGCGTCTTGTATACAAGACGAATCTTGGAGACGACGTGAATGCTTCAGCAGACCCGAACAAGCGCTTCTACGGCGCGATCACCGTCAGCGATCGCGGCCAGATCGTGATTCCGGCCCAGGCCCGACGTGACTTCGGGATCGAGGTGGGGGACAAGCTGCTGGTCTTCGGCGACCTGCGGCACGGCCTGGCCATGGACAAGGCGGAGAACATCATCGCCCGGGCCCCCGGTGTCGAACAGATCCTCGGGGACGCTGCCGACAATGACTGACCGTGGTCTGAAGGTCCTCGCATCGGTGGTGGCGAACCTCGCAGCCTGCCTCGCGGGCCTCGGCGGTGCAGCGGCGACGGGCTTCCAGCTGCCCTGGTCGATCCCCGTCGCGATGCTGGCCGGCACCGTCGGCTGGATGCTCGGCTCGTTGCTCGCCATGCCCCTGACCGGTTGGCTGCGAGCCCACCGCTACGCCGCTCCCGGACGCCCCGCCTACCGGCTGCGCGACCTGCCGCCGTCCGAGACCACGGCCGGCGGGAAGGCCCGCTCACTGGCAGCGATGGTGCAGGCCGGACACCCCGTGCCCACCGGGCTCGTGCTGCTGCCGTCCGCCTTCGTCGATGACTCCGCTGAATCCGGCTGTGCGAGCTGTGGCTGCAGCGGGAGGTCAAGGCGTTCCCGACCAATCAGCTGTTCGCCGTCCGCTCGTCCGCGCTGGCGGAGGACTCGGCTGCTGCGTCGTTCGCCGGTGCCTACGAGTCGGTGCTCAACGTCGCAGCCGACGGTCTCGCCGCGGCGATCGCCGCAGTGCGCGAGTCCCGCAAGGCCGAGCGGGTCCAGGCCTACGCCGCCGCGTCCGGTGCCACCGGAACCGGGGAGGTGGCCGTCGTCATCCAGGCGATGGTGCCGGCGGAACTGGCCGGCGTGCTGTTCACCGTCCACCCGATCACCCGGGACCTCACCACGATGCTCGGCAACGTCGTCACCGGGCTGGGGGAGGCCCTCGTCTCCGGGGAGGACACCGGCGCGGAGTTCACGCTCTCCCGCCCGGACGCCGTCTTCACCGGTCCCGAGTCACTGCGTCCGATGGCCAAGCGGTTGCACGACGCGCGCACCTGGTGGAGGGCACCTTCGACGGCGTCCCGCAGGACATCGAGTGGGCTGTCGTCGCGGGCAAGCTGTGGATCCTGCAGTCGCGGCCGATCACCACGCTGAACCCGGCCAACCCGCGGACGGCGGAGCGCAACGACTCGGTGAGCGGCAACTGCCTGTGGTCGGCCACCAACCTCGGCGAGGCCAACCCGGTGCCGCAGACGCCGCTGACCATCTCGCACACGGCCTACCTGCAGGCCAACGGCGGCCCGTCGATGGCGATCCGGGGACGCGAGATGGCCGGCTACATCGGCGGGCGTCCGTACGCCAACCTGAGCGTGCAGATCACTGCCCGGCGCGGCCGGACGAAGGTGGAGCCGCGCGAGGCCTACCGCAGGCTCGCCGGCTGGTGGGGCGAGCTGCCCGACCAGGTGCCGGTGACGCTGATCCCGATGACGAAGGGCGATTGGCGGCGACGCAGGACTCGGACTGCTCGTCACCCTCGCGAAGATGGCCTGGTACCGCCGTCGGCTGGACGGGTACCTGCGGGCGAACCCGCAGCGCTGCGCCGACAGTTCTGCCGCGATCGCCGCAGCAACCACGCCGGAGGACCTCGCGCGCACTCTGGCGCACCCGGCTGTTCGCGCAGGCGCTGCGAGTCGTTCTGGACGATCATCGCTGCCAGCTCCGAGGGCCCGGCCCAGCTCGAGGCCGAGCTGCGTGCCGAGCTGGGCGACGCCGACACCGCTGCGCTGATGTCGAACATGTCCGGGTTGGCCGGGCAACTGGCGAGCCTCGGCCCGTCGGTGGGCCTGCAGGAAGTCCGTCGCGGGGCGGCTCAGCCGCGAGGACTACACCGCCCGGTTCGGGCATCGCGGCGTGAACGAGGTGGAGCTCGCCTGGCCGCGTCCGGCGGAGGACCCGGGCTGGCTGGACGCTGCGCTGGCCGCGGCAGCTGCCGGCAGCGACGTCGGCGTGCTCCAGGCACGGCAGGCTTCGGTGTTCGACGAGGCCATGACCCGCCTGCGCGCGGCCGACCCACGCCGCGCGAGCGAAGCTCGAGCGTCGCCTGCGCAAGGCTGCCCGGCAGGCCGCCGCCCGCGAAGCCGCCCGCTCCGAGAGCGTGCGCAGCACGTGGGTGATGCGGCGCTTCGCCCTGCGCGCCGGGGAGCTCCTCGGCATCGGCGAGAAGGTGTTCTTCCTGACCGCTCCCGGAGCTGCTCGCAGCCCTCGACGGCCAGCGGGATGCGCTCGACCTGCTCGAGCTGCGCCAGGAGGCATCGCTGCGGTACCAGGCGCTGCCGCCGCTGCCCGGGCATGATCTACGGCGCCTTCGACCCGTTCGCCTGGGCTGCCGACCCGGATCGCCGCACCGACTACTGGGTGGCCGGTGTCACGGCGCCGAGCGCTTCCGACCACGAGGATCCCGCCGTGATCCACGGCTGCGCGGGTGCTGTCGGCGAGGTCGAGGGAGTGGTCCGCCGCCTCGACGACTTCGACAAGGCCGGCGAGCTCGAGCCCGGCGAGATCCTGGTCACGCACCTCACCAACATCGGCTGGACGCCGCTGTTCCCGCGGGCCGGCGCCGTGGTGACCGACCTGGGTGCCCCGCTGAGCCACGCCGCCATCGTCGCCCGTGAGCTGGGGATCCCTGCCGTCGTCGGCTGCGGCGATGCCACAGCCCGGCTGCACACCGGTGACCGGGTCGTCGTCGACGGCGCAAGGGGAGAGGTCCGCATCCTCGCGTCCGTCCTGGCGTCCTGAGCCGCCAGGCTCCTGTCAGGACAGCGAAAGGCCCCCGGCGAACCGGGGGCCTCTCGTCTAGCTCAGACTGCTGATCCTTGGATCAGAGGTCGTAGTACATCTCGAACTCGTGCGGGTGCGGACGGAGACGGATCGCGTCGATGTCGGCACGCTTCATCTCGATCCAGGTCTCGATGAGGTCGGACGTGAAGACATCACCGGCGAGCAGGAACTCGTGGTCAGCCTCGAGCGCGTTCAGCACCGCATCCAGCGAGCCGGGGACGGTGGCGATGTTGGCGTGCTCCTCGGGCGGCAGCTCGTAGAGGTCCTTGTCGACCGGAGCGGGCGGCTCGATCTTGTTCTGGATGCCGTCGAGACCGGCCAGCAGCATGGCAGCGAATGCCAGGTACGGGTTGGCCGACGGGTCGGGGCAACGGAACTCCATGCGCTTGGCCTTGGGGTTCGTGCCCGTGATCGGGATCCGGATGGACGCCGAGCGGTTGCGGCTGGAGTACACCAGGTTGACCGGAGCCTCGAAGCCCGGCACCAGGCGGTGGTAGCTGTTCACGGTCGGGTTGGTGAACGCGAGCAGCGACGGTGCGTGGTGCAGGAGGCCACCGATGTACCAGCGGGCCATGTCGGAAAGACCCGCGTAGCCGGCCTCGTCGTAGAACAGCGGCTCGCCGTTCTTCCAGATGGACTGGTGCACGTGCATGCCGGAACCGTTGTCACCGAAGATCGGCTTCGGCATGAAGGTCGCGGTCTTGCCGGCGGCCCACGCGGTGTTCTTGATGATGTACTTGTACTTCATCAGGTTGTCGGCGGCTGCGAGCAGCGAGTCGAACTTGGTCGCGATCTCGCTCTGACCGGCGGTGCCCACCTCGTGGTGCGCGCGCTCGATGACCAGGCCGGCATCGATCAGGTGACGCACCATGTCGTCACGCAGGTCGCCGAAGTGGTCGACCGGGTGCAACCGGGAAGTAGCCACCCTTGTACTTGACCTTGTAACCACGGTTGCCGCGGCCGTCGCTGTCGCTCTCGGAACCGCTGTTCCAGGCGCCGGCCTCGGAGTCGATGTAGAAGAAGGAGGCGTTCTGCTTGGTCTCGAAGCGGACCGAGTCGAACACGTAGAACTCCGCCTCCGGGCCCATGAACGCCTTGTCGCCGATGCCGGTGGACGCGAGGTAGTTCTCGGCCTTCCGGGCGATGTTGCGCGGGTCGCGGCTGTAGGGCTCCTTGGTGAGCGGGTCATGGACGAAGAAGCTCACGACCAGCGTCTTCGACTTCCGGAACGGGTCGAGGTACGCGGTGGTGGGGTCGGGCATGAGGGTCATGTCGGACTCGTGGATCTTCTGGAACCCGCGGATCGACGAACCGTCGAACGAGAGCCCGTCCTCGAAGACCTCGGGGCCGAAGGACTGGACCGGCACAGTGAAGTGCTGCATCACACCGGGAAGATCGCAGAAGCGGACGTCGACGGTCTCGACACCCTCGTCCTTGATGAAGGCCAACAGGTCGTCGGCGCCTTGGAACATCTTTCCTCCACACGTCAAGGGATTGAACTCTGCCAACGCTAGGGATCAGCAGTAACCATCGAGTTGCGCCATTGTTTCAGGGGGGTTACGAGGTGAACCGCTGGCACCAAACCCTTCGGCCTAAGCTCACGGGTGTGACCGTTCCCGCAGCAGCCGAGTACCCCGGCCAGAGCATCGGCCTGCCCGAGAGCGGACGCGGCTCGCTGGCATCCTGGTTCGCCCGGATCGCCGCCCTGGTCCTCGACTGGGGCGCCTCCATGCTGGTGGCCACCTTCCTGTTCGGCGACGGCGTGATCCGCGAGGGCGGCTGGCGGGCCTGGATGATCCTCGCGGTCTTCTTCGTGCAGAGCGCCGTGCTGACGGCGCTGACCGGCAGCAGCTTCGGCCAGCTGCTCGCCCGCATCGGCGTCCACCGGCTCGACGGGCAGCGCCTCGGCTGGGCGACGGGCGCTGGCACGCGCTGCGATGATCTGCCTCGTGCTGCCGACGGTGGTGATCGGGGCCGAGCGTCGCGCACTGAATGACCTTGTCCTCGGCACAGTCGTGGTCAACAGACGCTGACGCGGCCGCTGTCAAGGTTTCCGTCCGATTGCCCGCTGAGGTACGTTTCGCGGACATGCTTCGCTACATCGGCCGGCGCCTGCTCAACTACGCCGTCCTCCTCTATGTGGCAATTTCCCTGACGTTCGTGCTGGCAGCCACCCAGTTGAATCCACGAGCGCTCTTCCAGTTGCGCCAGCCGCCGATCGAGCCGGCGATCATCGAACAGCAGTTGCTGAAGTACAACCTCAGCGACACTGTCCCGCTGATCGAGCGCTACTGGATCTGGCTGACCGGGATCTTCCGCGGCGACTGGGGCAAGTCGCCGCTGGGCGTGGACGTGGCGGAGCAGATCTCGCACGCGCATGTGGGTGAGCCTGCGGCTCCTGCTGATCGGCACCCTCGCCGGCATCATCATCGGCGTCGCCGTCGGCGCCTGGACGGCGACCCGGCAGTACAAGCTCAGTGACCGCGCGATCACGGCGATCTCGCTGCTGATCATCAGCACCCCGGCGTTCGTCATCGGCCACCTGACCCAGATCGGCGCCACCTGGTACAACAACACCAGCCGCACCCGCACCTTCGAGTTCATCGGTGAAACCGGGGACGTGGGCGACTATCCCGTTCGCCGACCTGGTCGACAGGGCCCAGCACCTGCTGCTGCCCACGCTTCGTGCTGATCATCCTCGGCGCGGCGTCGATGAGCCGGATCCAGCGCAACCTGATGCTCGACTCGCTGGGCGCCGACTACGTCCGCACCGCCCGGGCCAAGGGCCTGCGCGAGAGCAAGGCCGTCATGAAGCACGCGCTGCGGACGGCGCTGATCCCCACCGGCACCTACTTCGCGTTCAGCGTGGCGACGATGTTCGTCGGCGCGACGTTCACCGAACGCATCTTCAGCTTCCCCGGCATCGGCCAGTACGGCGTCGACACCATCACCAACCGTGACGTCTTCGGCGTCGTCGCCGTGACGGCGTTCGCCGGCGTCTGCGTCCTCGCCGGAGCGGTGCTGTCCGACATCATGGTCGCCATCCTCGACCCGAGAGTGAGGCTGCAATGAGCGAAGCGGCAGTCAAGGTCGAGACCGAGGTCGAGCTCGTCAAGGCCGACCCGAAGCGCCTCAGCCGTGGACGGCTGGTCTGGCGGCGGTTCCTGCGCAACAAGACGGCCGTCGTCGGCGCGATCGGCATCCTGTTCCTCGTGTTCCTCGCCGTGTTCGGCTCGAGCTTCCTGTACTGGAAGTTCGACGACATCGACACCCAGAGCTTCCTTGCCCCGCCCAGCGAGTCGCACATCCTCGGCGCCACCCGGGCCGGACGCGACGTGCTCGCGCTCACCGTCCGCGGCCTGGGGAAGTCGCTGCTGATCGGCTTCATGGTGGCGCTGATGTCCACGACGATCGCCGCCCTCGTCGGCGCATCCGCTGCCTACCTCGGCGGCTGGTGGGAGAAGTTCGCGCTGTGGATCGTCGACCTGCTGCTGGTCGTGCCGAGCTTCTTCCTGATCGCCGTCGCGTCCCGTGGGGCACCCGAGGGTGATGCGTCCTGGATCATCCTTGCCGTGCTGCTGGCGGTGTTCGCCTGGCCGCTGTCTGCGCGCGTCGTGCGCTCGCTGACCCTGTCGATCAGGGAACGCGAGTACGTGCTCGCTGCCAAGTTCATGGGGCTCGGGTCGTTCCGGATCATCGTGCGGCACATCCTGCCCAACGCTTCCTCGCTGCTGATCATCGACGCCACCCTCGGCGTCGGCTACGCGATCCTCAGCGAGACCGGCCTGTCGTACTTCGGGTTCGGCGTCCAGCCGCCCGACACCTCGCTGGGCACCCTGATCGGTGAGGGCGCGCGCATGGCCACCACCTTCCCGTGGGTCTTCCTCGGACCGGCCACCGTGCTGGTGTTCCTCGTCCTGTGCGTGAACGCCGTCGGCGACGGCCTGCGCGACGCCCTCGACCCCAGCTCGGCCTCCGGAGGGCAAGCATGAAATCACCCCACGGAGTTCTTCTCCTCCGCTGCGCTCCCCCGAACAACTCCGAGGGGACCCCGAAATGAGCCTCATCACCCCGCTCCCCAAGGACCGGCGCACCAAGGCCGGCGACACCGTCCTCAGCGTCCGCGACCTGCACGTCACCTTCCCCAGCGAGGCGGGCCCCGTGCGGGCCGTCCGCGGGCTCAGCTTCGACCTGGCCGCCGGCGAGACGATGGCCATCGTCGGCGAGTCCGGCTCGGGCAAGTCGGTGACCTCGCTGGCCGTCATGGGACTGCACCCGTCGACCACCCGGATCACCGGCTCGATCAAGCTGCACGACACCGAGCTGCTCGGCCAGTCGGACAACGACATGTCGAAGATCCGTGGACGCGACCTGGCGATGGTGTTCCAGGACCCGCTGTCGGCGCTGACGCCGGTGTACACGATCGGCGACCAGATCGTGGAGACGATCCAGGCCCACTTCGACGTGCCGAAGGCCAAGGCCTATGCGCGGGCGATCGAACTGCTCGACCTCGTCGGCATCCCGAACCCGCAGGTGCGGGTGAAGTCGTTCCCGTTCGAGTTCTCCGGCGGCATGCGCCAGCGCGTGATGATCGCGATGGCGATCGCCAACGACCCCGACGTGATCATCGCCGACGAGCCGACCACCGCCCTCGACGTCACCATCCAGGCGCAGGTGCTGGACGTGCTGAAGACCGCGCAGCGGGAGACCGGCGCAGCGATCATCCTGATCACCCACGACCTCGGCATCGTCGCGGGCATGTCCGAGCGGGTCGTCGTGATGTACGCCGGCCGCCCGGTCGAGCAGGGCACGGTGGACGACATCTTCTACCGGCCGCGCATGCCGTACACGATCGGGCTGCTGGGCACCGTCCCGCGGCTCGACGAGTCGTCGCACGGCGCGCTGCCGGTGCTCGAGGGCAACCCGCCGTCCGTGGTGGACCTGCCGCCGGGCTGCCCGTTCGCGCCGCGGTGCCCGATGGTCATCGACGCCTGCATGGGCACCGAGCCCGAACTGGTGCCCACCGACGACCCGCAGCACGTCGCGGCCTGCGTCCGGACGGCCGACATCATCCGGCAGGAGCTGCGCCACGGCGACATCTTCCCTGCGCCGGTGCTGACGACGTCCGAGCTGGCGGAGATCCCGCGCGAGGAGCGTCCGGCCGTGCTGGAGCTGAAGGACCTCAAGCGGCACTACCCGCTGATGAAGGGCGCCATCTACCGCCGACGGATCGGCACCGTGCACGCCGTCGACGGGATCGACCTCGACATCCGGGAGGGCGAGACCCTCGGCCTGGTGGGGGAGTCCGGCTGCGGCAAGACGACGACGCTGCTGGAGATCCTCAACATGGGGACGCCGACGGCCGGCTCGATCGAGGTGCTCGGCAAGGACACGTCCACGCTGAACAAGCGGGAGCGCAAGGCGCTGCGGCGCAACCTGCAGGTGGTGTTCCAGGACCCGATGGCGTCGCTGGACCCGCGGATGCCGATCTTCGACATCATCGCCGAGCCGATGGGGGTCCACAAGATCCCGAAGGCGGAGATCGAGAAGCGCGTCGCCGACCTGCTGAAACTGGTGGGGCTCGAGCCGATGCACGCCAGCCGGTACCCGCAGCACTTCTCCGGCGGGCAGCGGCAGCGCATCGGCATCGCCCGTGCCCTGTCGCTGGAACCCAAGGTGATGGTGCTCGACGAGCCGGTCTCCGCGCTCGACGTCTCCATCCAGGCCGGCGTGATCAACCTGCTGGACGACCTGCAGGGCAAGCTCGGGCTGTCGTACCTGTTCGTTGCGCACGACCTCGCGGTGATCCGGCACATCGCCGACCGCGTCGCCGTGATGTACCTGGGCTCGATCGTCGAGGTGGGCGCTGTGGACGAGGTGTACTCGGCCCCCGTCCATCCCTACACGCAGGCGCTGCTGTCGGCGATCCCGATCCCCGACCCCAAGACCGAGCGGTCGCGGCAGCG
The DNA here is from genome assembly GCA_963773595.1 of uncultured Actinomycetota bacterium. Taxonomy (GTDB): domain Bacteria; phylum Actinomycetota; class Actinomycetes; order Propionibacteriales; family Propionibacteriaceae; genus Propionicimonas. The sequence continues at coordinate 61,980 of CAVZBQ010000003.1, read as the reverse complement.
GATCGTCCTCTCCGGTGACCTGCCCAGCCCTGCGGACCCCCCGTCCGGCTGCAAGTTCCGGACGCGCTGCTTCAAGTACGCGGCCCTCAACGAGGCCGACAAGGTGAAGTGCCGCGACGTCGTGCCGCTGCTCCAGCCCTATGCCGTCGACCACACCGCTGCCTGCCATTACGGCAGCCACGCCGAGGGTGTGGCGGTGGGACAAGCGCAATTCGTTAGCAGGTCGTAATATCACCGCGAGCGTGCGGGAAGGCCCTTAAGGGTATTGTCGAACAGATCCATACACTCGGCGTGCCGCCTAGCGGGAACCGGGACGGGAACGTAAGGAAAAGAGGAAACGTGAAAGTTTCAAAACTGTTGATGCCCCTGGTGGCTGGTGGCATGGCGCTCGCCCTCGCAGCGTGCGGTGGGCCGGTGTCGAGTCCGTCAGCGGGCGCGTCGTCCGGTGGTTCGAGCGCTCCGACGACCAGCTCCGGCTGGGACATCAATGAGACGCCCCGCGACCAGCTGACCGCTGGCGAGTTCATCGGTTCGATGAGCTACCCGATCGCGACCTGGAACGTCGCATCGGTCGACGGCAACGACGCGGAGCTGACCCTGCTGGAGTCGCCGATCAGCCCCATCTACTACAGCTACACCGGCACCGGCGAGCCGGTCATGCAGAAGGACTTCCTGCTCTCTGCCGACCCCGTCGTCACCGCAGGCAAGCTCGTCGTCACCATGAAGCTGAACCCGAAGGCCGTCTGGAACGACGGCAAGGTCATCGGCGCCGACGACTGGATCGCCACCTGGAAGGCGCTCAACGGCAGCAACGAGAAGTTCGCGGCCGCGTCCACCGACGGCTGGAACCAGATCGAGTCCGTCAAGGCGGGTGCCGACGCCCAAGAGGTCATCGTCTCCTTCAAGTCCACCTACCCCGACTGGGTCGCTGTCGTCGGTGACGGCCCGATCCGCGCCGAGGGTGCTGCCACTCCGGAGGCCTTCAACGATGGCTGGAAGGAGTACAAGGAGTCCTACTTCACCGGTCCGTTCAAGGTCGAGAACTGGGACAAGACCAGCGGCAACGTGACGATGGTCCCCAACGACAAGTGGTGGGGCGACAAGCCGCTGCTGACCAAGCTCACCTGGAAGCAGATCAAGTCCGACGGCCTGGCCGCGGCCTTCGCCAACCAGGAAGTCGACTACTACGACATCGGCGCCGACCCGGACGGCTACTCGCAGGCCAGCAGTGCACAGAACTCCAAGGTGCGCGTTGCAGCCGGCCCGAACTTCCGCCACTTCACCTTCAACTCGCAGGCTCCGTTCCTGACTGACGTGAAGGTGCGCCAGGCGATCGTGATGGGTCTCGACCGCACGGTCATCGCCAAGTCCGACCTCGCCGGCCTGCCCGGCGACCAGGTGCCGCTGAACAACAACCTGTACGTCGCCAGCCAGAAGGGCTACGTCGACCAGGCCAAGGCAACCGGCATCGACTTCAACGTCGACAAGGCGAAGTCCACCCTCGACGAGGCCGGCTGGAAGCTCAACGACAGCACCGGCTTCCGTGAGAAGGACGGCAAGCAGCTGGATGTCGAGTTCGCGGTTCTCGGTGGCGTCTCCGCTTCCGAGAACGAGGGCCTGCAGGCTCAGAAGATGCTGAAGGAAATCGGCGTCAACCTGAAGCTGCGCACGGTCGACGTGAACAAGGACTGGCCGGGCGTGCTCGTTGAGCACAAGTTCGGGATCGTGGCGTTCTCCTGGATCGGCACCCCGTACCCGCTGCGCAACATCGGCCAGATCTACGGTGGCACGACGAAGGACGGCAAGTTCACCGCGAACGACTCCAACTTCGCCCAGCTGGACGTGAAGAAGGTCAACGAGCTCACGCCGCTGATCGACACCGAGATGGACGCTGCCAAGCGCGCCGACCTCGGCAACCAGGCCGCGCAGGCGATCTGGGAAGACGTCCACACCCTTCCCGCTGTACCAGCGTCCGATGCTGATCGGCGTGCGGGAGAAGCTGGCCAACATCGGCGCGCTGGGCATGGCCCGCTACCCGATCTGGCAGAACGTCGGCTTCACCAAGTGACGCTCTAACCGCTACAAGCAGTCAGGGGTCGGACCTTCGGGTCCGGCCCCTGTTGCCTGTCCGGACCAAGTTGGGGACGGTTCCAACTCGGTCCACCTTCACGAAGCGGGAGGTGGACCGAGTTCGGAACCGTCCCCAATCTGGTCCGGAAACGCAAAACGCGATGGAATCAGATTCCATCGCGAAAACGTGGCCAGGGGCGGGCTCGAACCGCCGACCTTTCACTTTTCAGGCGAACGCTACTACCAACTGAGCTACCTGGCCGGATGAAGCAATTCGCTCGCTTCAGCGACCCCGACGGGACTCGAACCCGCGACCTCCGCCGTGACAGGGCGGCGCGCTAACCAACTGCGCTACGGGGCCTTGTTAAGGCCTCACCGACCGATACCCGGCCAGCCCCGAAACTATAACGTAGGACCTCGTCCGCGTGAAAATCGGCCCCGCTTGCGCGTCCGTTCCCTTAACCTGACGCGCATGGGCCGACGAGTGATGATCCTTGCCGCCGGGGTGGGTTCCGGGCACAACCAGGCTGCCAGTGCGGTGGAGGCCGCGCTCGCCGACGCTGGGCACCGACGACGAGGTGCGACGCCTCGACATCCTCGAGACCACCAACGAGGTCTTCAACCGGGTCTACGACGACGCCTACTTCGCGCTGGTGTCCGAGGCGCCCTGGCTGGTCGGCTGGGGCTACGACCAGGCGGACGCGCCGTTCAAGCTGCGCTCGATCGTGAAGTGGCTGGAGCAGCTGAACACGATCTCGTTCATCCGTGACGTGCGCGACTACGACCCGGACGTGGTGATCTGCACCCACTTCCTGCCGGCCCGGCTGGTCTCGATCATGCTGGCCCGCCGCCAGCTGAAGGCGACGCTGACCGTCGTCGACACCGACTACGACTTCCAGGGGCTGTGGCTGACCAGCCCGTTCCACCACTTCTTCGCCGCGCGGGACGAGTCCCGCCAGTACCTGACCAGCATCGGGATCCCGTCCGACCGGGTGAGCGCGTGCGGCATCCCCGTCCGCCAGGGGCTGGGCGACCCGGTGGACCGCGAGGCCGTCCTCAAGCGCTTCGACCTGCGTCCCGACCTGCCGGTGGTGCTGATCAGCGCCGGAGCGGCCGGTGGGGCGTACACGACGCAGATCGTCGCGCAGACGCTGCGGATGGCCAGCCCGTTCCAGGCCGTCGTCGTGTGCGGACGCAACGCCGAGCTGAAGGACTCCATCGAGGCGCAGGTGGCCGAACGGGCGGAGAGCTACCGGGTGCTCGGCTACACCACGGAGATGGCCGACCTGATGCGGATCTCGTCGCTGTTCGTCGGCAAGCCCGGCGGGCTGTCGTCCTCGGAGTGCATGGCCGTCGGGCTGCCGATGGTGATCATCAACCCGATCCCCGGCCAGGAGGTGCGCAACTCCGACTACCTGCTGGAGGAGGGCGCGGCGGTGCGCTGCAACTACGCCACCACCGTCGGCCACAAGATCGACCAGCTGCTCGCCGACCCCGAACGGCTGGCGCGGCTGGCCGAGAACGCGCGCCGGGTCGGACGGCCCAACGCCGGACGGGACGTGGCGCAGACGTCGCTGGCCATCACCGGCGAGCCGCTGTGGATCAGCAGGGACGCGCAGCGCTCGATGCTGCTCTCCGGCGAGCAGGGCGTGGCAGCGTCCGACCTGGCCGACGCCAAGCGCCTGAAGACGCTCAGGGACCCCGCCACGGGCCATTCGCTGGCGCTGGTGACCCAGGGCCAGCTCGAGGTGCTGGGCGCCCGCCCGGGCGTCACCTCGGCCCACCTGGCCCTGCCCTGGCTCAACGCCCTGCGCTGGCAGCCCGAGAACTTCGACCTGGCGACCACAGGACGCTGGCTGCTCGGCGCCAGCGAAGAGCGCACGATCAACATCGACTGAGGTCACACGGCTCCCTGAGCCTGACGAAGGGTCCTAGGCGAAGTCGATCTCGAAGCAGGGCTTCGCCACGATCTCGTGCTCGCCGTTGCCGAACCCGTCCTCAGCCCCGAACCCGTCCAGCATGAGGTTGTAGTAGGCGATGCTCTGCTGCGCGCTGAGGAAGCTGTTGTCGGTCGTGGTGTGGGCATCGCTGGCGAGGACGACGTCGTAGCCGAGGGCTGACCGCGCGGCGGGCGGTCATGTCGACGCAGGCATCGGTGGTGCAGCCGCACACGATCACCCTTGTGACGCCACGCTCCTGCAGCTGCTCGTGGAGGTCGGTGTGGTGGAAGGAGTCGGCGTAGTCCTTGCGGATCCGCAGGTCCTCGTCGCGGGCGTGCAGCCCGGGCTCGAGCTGCCACCCGGGACTGTCCGGCTCAGCGACGTCCTTGTCGAGCAGGTAGACGACCGGGACGCCTGCCAGCCGGGCGCGCTCGGTCAGGCTGCGAATGCGTGCCACGACGGCGCTGCCGTTGTACACCGGCTTCTTGCCCTGGATGAGATCGACCTGGGTATCGATGACAAGGATCGCGGACGCTGGGGAGGCACTCATTCCGCGACGCTATGCCATCGGCGGACCTCCGGGAAACCGAAAACCAGGTGCGGGCAGGTCGAGCACGGGGGGAGGCCCATCGCCGTCTCACCACACCGGCGCAGCCGTGGCGTCCCGCTGGGGTGGCCGTTACCGTTGCCGGAAGCCTTTCCATCGTCGGCGACTGCGCCGACCGGCGCGGGCCGCCGACCAGCAGCCGCAGGAGATGCCGTGGACGATCCATTCCCTCCAACCGTCGCCCGCAGGGCTACCGCGCAGATCATCGGGCTGCTGGCGGCGTCCGTGTTGGCCGGCTGCTCACCAGCGGTGGCGCCTCCGGCGCAGCCCGAGACTGCCGTCTCGATGTCACCGTCCGGACCCGCTGCCGACGGCATCCGGAAACTCGACCCTGCAGCGCTGGAGTGGCGGTGGTTCCAGGCCCACACCGACTTCGAGCCGGTCGACGTCACGAAGCCGGACGAGTCAGGCCGCACCTACAGCGTCGGCGATCCGGTCTATGCCGACGCCGACGGGGACGGCCTGGAGGACCTGGCCGTGACCATCGCGCAGCGCGACGGGAACCGCTTCCGCGAGCAGTGGCACATCTGGCTGGCTCGCCCCGACGGAACCGCGGTGCAGGTGCCGATCCCGATCGCCTGGACGTCACGGTGCGGCGACGACACGGAGAGCGTGACCCCCACCGAGGGCGGCTTCACGGTGCATGAGTTCTTGCGGGAGCCCGTCATCGATGACCACCTCGCCTGTTCCGTCCGGGGAACGTTCGAGGTGACCCGGGGAGTCGGAGTGCTGCACGACGGCGAGGCGCTCTACCCGGTGGACCTGACCGACCGGCGTGGCTACGGAGGGGTGTGCCCCGCCCAGAAGCGAACGGAGACCGGCGTCACCAAGGTGTGGGGCTCGGTGGGACCGGACCAGCCCGCAACCCTTTCGATCGACGGGGAGGAGATGTTCCTGATCCTCACCCATCCGCACGGGCTGACAGAGGGGGCCGATCCCAAGCGTCTGGCGGCGGTCTGGCCGCGCGGCGGCAACTCGGAGGAGCGGATCTGCGTCTGGATCGACCCCGTCCGATCTGAGCAATCCGGGGAGTGAATCAATAGTCGGTCCGGCGCTTGCCTGCGGACGCAGCGCAGATGGTGAGGAAAGCCCTTGTCGAATGACTCCGACAAGGGCTTTCGCTTGGTATCCCCAACGGGATTCGAACCCGCGCTGCCGCCTTGAAAGGGCGGTGTCCTAGGCCGCTAAACGATGGGGACCTGAGCCGAAACTATACGGGGTGTCATTGGCGCGGCCCAAAACGGGCGATCCGGCCCGGAACGCCAAGCGACCCCCGTCCCTGGTGGGACGGGGGTCGCTCGGCTCGGGGGAGGTTCGGTTGGTCAGCTGGGTTCGAACGAGATGTGGACGTGGTCCATGTGGTTGGCGGTGTCGCTGCCACGGTCGGCCATCTTCTTCCAGGTGCCGCGGCTGATCGTGTAGCTCTGCTGCCGCCAGATCAGGTAGGTGATGTGCAGTTCCTTGCCGTGGGCGATCGCCCAGGCCGCGACGGCGTCCCCGAGGGCCTTGTTCTTCTTGTAGTCGGGGATCATGTTGTCGGTGGCGCGGCCGTTGGGGTGGTCGCTGGAGTAGGCGCTGGAGGCCCGCCAGCCGTAGATCGTCTTGATCTGGGGGAAGGCTGCGCGGAGTGCGATGACCGCGGCCTTGCCGTTGGGCTCGAGCTTGTTCAGGCTGTCCGAGCCGAGGTCGCCGAAACCGTCCGCGCTGGGCTTGGAGACGGAGAGCGAGATGGTGGCGACCCACTTGGTGGCGCCGTCCCAGATGATCTGGGTGAAGTTGCCCTTGACCGTCCCGGTGGTGCGGACGGCTTCCGCCGCGGCGAGGGTCCCGACCTGGTCGGAGGCGGCGTCGGCGTCCTTGCGGATGACGGTGTCGGCGACGAAGGCGTACCGGGTGTACTTGCGGATGGGCAGGACGAGCGCCTTCGGTGTGCCCGTGACGGCCTTGAGGTAGCCGGTGATGACCCAGCCGACCTTGCCCTTGTAGAGCACCTGGCTGTAGCTGCCGGCGTGGATGCCGGTGCCGCCGACCTTGGCGCCCTTCTTGATGGTGCCCTGGTTCTTGGCCGTGACAACGCCGGTCTCGCGCAGGGCGAGGTCGGCGATGGTGGAGTAGGTGGCGACCACGTCGGGGGTGGTGTCGGTGGCTGCGGTGAGGAACTCGGAGTAGACCCAGCCGGGAGCGGTGCCGTAGGTGACCTGGGTGAAGGTGCCGGAGGTGACGCCGCTGACCTTAAGAACGGCCTTCTTCTTGGCGACGGCAAGGATTTCGGCGTTGAGGCTGGCGGACTTGCGGAGATTGACGTTGACGGTGGCGACCTTCTTGCCGGCCGGTCCGGTGGCGATGGCTGTGGCTGCCTTCGTGTCCGCCTTCACGACCGTGGTGGCGACGTAGCCGGTGGTGGCGGCGTAGGTGATCGGGCAGCCAGCCGGACTTCGCAGCGGCGGTGGGGAGCGACGTGCGCGCCCTTGGCGACGGTGCCGAGGACGGCGGCGGTGGCAGCGGGGGAGGCGTGGACCTCGGCGACGGCCGAGGCGGTGTAGGTCTTGGTTGCAGCGCCCGCGGGGACGGCGGAGATCAGGCCTGCGGTGACAAGGGAGGCAGTGACCACGAGCCAGGTCAGGGTGGCGCGTGTGGCGGCCAGCGCGTTCTTCACGATTCGGCGGTTCCTTTCGTGACGGCCCCCAATGCGGATGAAGTTGAGGCAGGGGAAGGGTCTTCCCCGTGACTCACGTCACACCCGTCACCACTGCCTCAGGTGTCACGAACTTTAAGCTCGGAATGGCCATCTGTCAGGAGAATTCTGAGGACGGGATAATGACATCCGTGTCATTTACTGGGCCCGTTCGGGAGGCTAGGGTTGGGGTCATGGCGCTGCCCGTGAGCCCGGAACGATTCGAGGAATTGGTGGATGCGGCACTGGCCGAAATCCCCGACAAATTGTTCGATCTGGTGGAGAACTGCGTGCTCCTGATCATCGAGGACGAGCCGCCGCCGGAGTTGGCCGGGACGCTGGGTCTGCTACGAAGGTATCCCCTTGTCAGAGCGGGATTCGCAGTACTCGGGCGTGCTGCCCGACCGGATCTTCATCTTCAAGGGCCCGCTCCTGCGAATGGTGCGCAGCGAACGCGAGCTGATCGAAGAGGTGCGCATCACCGTGCTGCACGAAATCGCCCATTTCTTCGGCATCGACGACGACGAACTCCACGACCTCGGCTACGCCTGACCCTGAGAATTCACCTAGAGCCCCACTTGAGACCTTGACCCCTGCTAAGGGCCCTGAGTTGAGAGTCGAGGAACGGTCCCTGAGACCGACGACCGGACCGCAGGTCACCCACGGGACGTCAATCCCGCAAGATCCACAACCGCTCGCCGTTGCTGACCCAGGTCCCACAAGTCCCGATAGCGGACGGCGGCACATACCCAGCCTGCAGATCCTGCCGAGAGAGAAGATCAGCCCCCACCAGCGAGCACAACGCCCGCCGATGATGAAGGTTCGGAAGAAGGACGGCGGCGTTGTCCAGCGTCCCGCTGACGGCGTTCATGCGCAGCGTCCCCAGCACGGCCTCCTCGATGGCCGGCGCAACCAGGACAACCTTGTGCCCGGCAGCAGAAGCCTTCTGCAGGAACGGCAGCACCTCGCGGATCGAGTCGACGGCCTCGTTCGCAACGAGGATCCAGGGCTGCTCAAGGACGCAGAAGCCACTGTCGGCGTCGGTGACGAACTCGGACGCCGCGTGCCCGTAGGCAAGGCTCGGAGCGCCGTCGAGCCGCTGCTGCAGCCCGGCGCGAACCTCGTCGGTGAGGACGGGCCGAGGACGGGGCTTGAGGGGCTGCGCGGCGCTCACGTAGGCCGGTGCAGGAGCGTCCGGCTCGAGGCCGGGAATGGGACGATCAGGGGCCTGCTCGAGGGCCGCCTGGCGACGCTTGGTGTCGAGACGGTCGGCCAGCCAGCCGTACACGACGACCGCGATCCCGATGACCAACACGAGGCCGATCCCCAGGTAGCGCGCATCCACGCCTCCAGTGTGCACGGGCGCACCAGCCGCCGGTACGCTACGAGGGCGCCGAGGCGCTGGGCCTATAGCTCAATAGGCAGAGCAGCGGACTTTTAATCCGCGGGTTCTGGGTTCGATTCCCAGTGGGCCCACCCCTTGCCTCCCCACGATCCCTGAGGAGCGCTCGTGAGCTTGCGAGCCAGCGCGTCACGAAGGGTCGGCTGATCCCGACCATCGCGCCCATCGCCGGGCTCTGGAAGTCCCGCCCACCCCGACCGACTCAGGTCAGCAGTTCCTCGGCACGGCTTGCGCCGCCCAACGAGCGGCACTGCTTCACGCTGACGGGCCGACGCCGGGCATGTGTGCAATGTGTCGCTGCATACGTGCCTGAGTTCTTTCTTCCGCGCGTTCAGGCAGCAGGTCGAGGATGGATGGTATCCGGGCGGGCGAGTCCCCCACGCGGCGACAGGGTTGTCGCTTGCCCATCACTCGGTCGACACACCTCACGGACACGCTGAAAGGAGCGGAGATGACGCCGACACGACATCGCCAAAGGACCCAAGAGAGATCGCCGCCGAGATCGACATCGCAGAGGCCAACGCCTCAAAGGCCGCGGCCGAGGCGACCGAGCCCAAGTTGCCAATCTCGTTCCGGATATCTCAAAGGCGACCACATCCACTCTCACCCCGCCCACCACGCCTACGCCAATCGCCACAGTGGCCGCGTACAGGGCACTCGGAGATATCGGCAAGATGATCGTGAAAGAGCTTCCCTCAACGGGCGATGTTTGGATCGTGCCCGACGGCGAGTTTCACACAGCGATCGCGTCGTACGACGCAGTGACCAACGAGCTGACGCGCCTCACTAACCTTTCGACCGACGCCGTCACCAGTGTCACGACCAATGGCGGCGGGATGAACCTCCTGCCCGAGATGGCCGTCGCGTCGGCCGCTGCGGCAGTGCCGGCGCTGATATCGCTGTTTGCCACCAGCCGAACAGTGGTGACCGCGGGCGTCACCCTAGATTTCAAGTCCGCCGCAGCGGCCGTCGCAGCCGCCGACCCCGAGCTCCCCGTGTCCGTATTGGGTATCACCCCGCCTGCCAACGCCGACTTGAATGACCTCATCAAGGGCCTCCAAACTGCTCGGGATGCGCTGGACGCGGCCTTGGTGAAGGCGCAAGGCGAATGGTCACCCAGTTCTGACGAAGCAGCGGCGACCGCGGAGGCTGAGCATGGAAGGTCGTCCTCGCTGAGCACTGCAAGGTCGAGTCCGCCAAGCTCGACGAGACGATAGGACTGATTAGCAGAGCAGTTCGGGCGGCCAACGACGCCCGGGCCATACCGCGAAGCACGGCTACATCATCAAGTCCTGCGAACAGTTGCTGCAGACAGTAGATAACGTGCTCCAGCAAGTCACTGGGTCCACCGGCGCTGCGCTAGCGGCCCACTGTGCGCTGGGAGCCGCGCTGGAGACGCTCGACGTCCTGGTTCTCCAGACCTCCTACAGCGGGGCAGAGGCAGACTACGACCACAAGATGGGCGAGGACCGGGCCCTGCACTCGGGGTCCGCCGTGGTCGTTGTACCTGCTCACGAAGGATGCAACAGGAACCACTAAGCTCCGGGCGGGCATCGAATCTGCGCACGACTCCGCAACGACCTACGTCGGAAACAACCAGGTCATCTGGGCTACGCGGCCCCAGCAAGAGACCGCGACCCCAAGAAGGGAAGAGGGATGGTCTAGGGCCCACGGGTTCCACGCAATAGCGCATGGTTTCACGCCTCAGGTACCGACAGTGCGACGACGCCGACCGAGCGGTCGTCGGTCGCCGCACTCGTCGGTGCGGAGATTGGATTCCCTTAGGCCCGCCCACGAGGGCGCCGGCTCAATAGGCTTTCAGCATGGACGTGGCGTGGGCCGATCAGAAGCTCGTTGACTATCTCGCACTGTGCAAGGCCGTAAAGGACGCTGTTCCGCCGGGCGAGCATTGGAACGACCGAGCTGGCGCGTTCAATCAGCAAGCAGAAATGATGCTGCACACGGTGGAACGGATCCTGAGATGGATCGACAGTTCGGACACTGAGAAGCTCTGGCCGCCGTCCTACAGCAGTCGCGATGGGGAGAAACGCGTACGAAAGGCTCTCGGCGCCCTCCGCGATCGAGCAGACCTCGAAGCCCACATGGCGCCCCAGTCGCCCGACCTTCCGGCAAACCAATTCCACCCAACAGTGTGGCAAGCGGCGGCCTTGACCTGGGATACCGGTCAATATCGGGTCGCCGTGGGACAAGCTGCCCTGAGCTTGGCAACCCACATCAAGGCGCGTGCTCAATCCAGGCTTACAGATCGCAAACTCGTGCAGGATGTCTTCGCCATCGAGCCGCCGCGGGCGGGTGCCATCCGTCTCTCAGTTTCAAGGTGATCGAGACGACGAAATGTGGAAGTCACGTCAACAAGGGCTCCACTTGGCCAGGGAGCGTACGCAGGCGTCCGTAACGTCTCAGCTCACCTCGACGAGACGTGGTCGGAACAGGAGGCCCTTGAGTACCTCGCCGGGACTGGTTGGCTGAATGGCGGATGCGGCGTCGCGGGACAGATGGCTCTTGTCGGGTGGCGCAGAGCGCCGAAGCGGAGCAAACCGGCCCGCGGCCTACCCTGCGCGCTCGAGAGACTTGAACGTGTGGCACACCGATTGCTCTACCGTCTGGACCTGCCGCAACTCTGAGCGATACATCGCTGTTTGAGAACGACTGATGGACCGTGGCTCAACGAGTTGTTTGTATACGGGGCGTGGTGCGCCGCTGTACGCGCTAGCGTGCTTGTCGGAGTACACAGCCACTATGTAAATGCCCGTATTGGCGCACAAGGTCCGCCAGCTCGTCTCCTGCTTGGTGACGCCTTGGCCAGCTCCCGCCGGGTCCCTGCTGTTGCGGGTGTAGATGGCGCCCAAGCATGGGGTATAGGTCTTCCATATCCGTAGTCGCAGGCATCCCCTCGACGATGCTTCAAGAGGTGGGATCAACCCAAGGTGTTCCTTGCGTCTGAACAAGGCGCATGGCGCCGTGGGCATTAGGGCTTGAGGGCGTACCCAGCGGAGTGCGAGTCCGCTGCCGAGTGTCGCCTCGATCTGGCGACACATGGGTGATCGGCTCAGCGCGGGCGTGATTCATGGCGACCGTGCCGCAGACTCGCGCCGGGCTTTCCAGCATCGAAGCCACCGTTAGCTTCATTGCTCGCATCTCGACAGAGAGCCGTCTGGCCAACATTGTCGGTCGCCCGGGTGGGGACTTCATCGTGTGGTGAATCCCATGGGAGGCTCACTTAACGTGACATTCCACCCCCTGCGGACCTTGATAGTGCCCGTGCTCGGCGTCGTTCTGGCGCTTTCCGCCTGCTCCGCCGTACCCGCGCCAGCCGTGGCACCACCAACCGCTCCCACGAGCGCCATGCCCAAGTCCCCAGTCACGGCATCGGCAACTCCCACAGCCAGCGTGACGACCCCGTCGACACCCGCTCAGCCCCAGACCGGAGCGGCCGCCGCGGTGGCGTTCAGGGCCTGGGTGAAGCAGTACAACGACGAACAATGGGACAAGCATTACCGGACGCTGGTGTCGGCTCAGCAGAAGCTGATCACCGCGAAGAAGTACGCGGCGTGCCTGGACAAGTCAGTGAACCCCGCGCTCAAGTGGATCAAGACCGTCAAGACCAGGCCCAACGTGACATCGAGCATCCCGGGTAGTTCGCATAAGGCTCCGGCGACGCTTGTGACCGCACGGCTGCGGGTGAGCAGGTTCACACTGCCGGTCACGGTTCACATGTTCTATGAGGATGGAACGTGGCGATGGTCCATGACCAAGAAGAACCTCAAGGGCTGCAAGAAGTGAGCGGCACCTGCAATTGCCAGCCGCTCATCGCCCGCGCCAGCGATAGCCGGGTGCCCGGTGGACGGTAATCAGCGTGCAATCGGTATCGAGATGAACGGCCACGTCTGGGACGGTGGCAAGTGGGTGCCGATACCGCCGCAAGCCTGCCTCGCCGGGGCCGCGGCACGTCCCACCATTGGGTGGATCGGGGGCGCCTCCCTTCCAAATGTGGCAGCAGCGCGGGCCGCAGAGTGGTGGATTCAGCGACCCCCACTATGGCTACGGTTTCACCCGCCAGACGTCGGACGACCTGCAGTTCATTGCCCGGTTCTTCAAGGTCATGATCATCATTTGGATCGTCCTGACGATCCTGGGGATCATCACTGTGCCGCTCTTCTTTGGCAGCCTGATGGCAGCAACCAGCGGCCTCGTCCCGCACGCGGCGAGGTAGGGGTGGAAAGCCAGATCGATGCCGCCCCTCCTCGGGAGCGGCGCCTGTATCCAACCGTGAAACGGATGAAGCTCCGCTACGCAGGCGCCGTGTTCGCGGTGCGGAACCATGCTGGACGCCGGCGTAACGGCCGACTACGACCGCGCGGGCAAGACGGTCGCCTGCATCGCATGCCCCCCTCGACGGGGCATTCCCGAACAGGCGGAGTCGACGGCGTCCCCACGGCACGCGATCACCCCGGACGTCCCTGTGGAGCTCGAGGTCGTCGACGGTACGGCCGGTGGGTCAGCCGTGCGCGAGTTCGACCGTCGACACGACGCGAGGCGTGACCGGGTGCAGGGCGCACACCCGAAGATCGGCAAGTTCCTGCTGGCGGTGTTCGATGATCCGCAGTCAACGACCGCGTGGTCGGTTGGGGCCATCGGCGAGCAGCGGCTCGGTGAAGCGCTCGCAGCCATCGCCGGGCCGACCGTCCGCGTGCTTCACGATCGGCGGATCCCGAAGTCGACGGCGAACATCGACCACATGGTGGTGTGTCCAGCCGGTGTGTTCATCATCGACGCCAAGCGCTACCGAGACGCCCGGCCAGAACTCCGGGTGGAGGGCGGGATCATTCGCCCCCGGGAGGAGCTGCTGATCGTCGGTGGCCGCGACCGCACCAAGCTGGTTCAGGGGATGCACAAGCAGGTCGGCACTGGTTCGGGCCGCCCTCGCGGATCAGCCGGACGTGCCGGTGCACGGCGTGCTGTGTTTCGTGGACGCCGACTGGCCGCTGATCGGAGGCTCGTTCACTGTCCAGGGTGTCGCGGTGTTGTGGATGAAGAAGCTGAAGCAGAGGCTGATCGAGCCGGGCCCGCTCGAGCCCGACCGCATCGCCGATCTTCAGTGGCAACTCCACGAAGCCTTCCCGCGCCAAAAGGAGCAGCCCGCAGTTCCGCAGTGAGCCGATCTTCCGAGTGGGCCTCGCCGCGCGTCGCCGCAGTCGATGATGCGCCCTGTCGTCAGCGCGCTTCCAATTGGTCGCTACTTCCCGACCAGCTGATCCCCGGAAACCCATCCAGGCGGTAGTAGGGGTGCGAGTAGCTCCAGGAGATGGGTACTGGTCCGTGAACTGAAAGGAGAACCCGATGACAACCAAGGTGGAGAAGACGGTCGTTGTGGACGTGCCGCTGAGCACGGTCTACAACCAGTGGACGCAGTTCGAGGAGTTCCCGGAGTTCATGGGCGGGGTGGAGAAGATCACCCAGCTCGCCGACGACCGGCTGGAGTGGGTGGCCGAGATGGGCGGAGTTCGCCGTCAGTGGGTCGCGAAGGTCCTCGAGCAGGTGCCGGACCGCAAGGTTGCCTGGGCTGCGGTGGAGGGTGCGACGAACGCCGGCGCAGTCACCTTCGCTGCGGTCGGTCCGACGCGGACGGAGGTGAACCTGACGATGGAGTTCGAGCCGGAGGGCTTCCTCGAGACCGTGGCCGACAAGCTGCACATCGTGGAGCATCAGGCCGAGCACGACCTGGAGAACTTCAAGCGGTTCATCGAGTCCGAGGGCTACGAGACTGGCGCCTGGCGCGGCTCGATCAATCAGGGCGCGACCGTCCGGACGCCCGGCGTGGAGGATGCTGCCTCCTCCTACGGTGACACCGGCAAGGTCGGCGACGCCGCCGAGCAGGAGGCGACCTTCCGGGGCTCGCGGGGCATCGAGGACGACGTCACCGGCAACCCGGCAGCCGGCGAAGAGCGCGCTGCGACGGCGATGGGCTCAACGCCACCGACGCCGCGACCGCGTTCGGCAACGAGAACCTCGGACTCCGATCCGGACATGATTCGCCGCGAGGGCGGCCCGGCCTGACCACGTAGCTGGTCGAGCATCTCGTTCCGGCGTTCAGGGCACCTCGGTGACCTGAACGCCGGCGCTAATTGATGTCGAGGATGACCTTGCCGGTGGTGGCGCGTCCTTCGAGTGCGCGCTGCGCGTCGGCCGCCTCGGCCAGTGGGAAGCGAGCACCGATCCGGACGTTCAGCGTGCCGTCGAGCACGGCGGCGAACAGCTCATCGGCTCGTCCCCGCAGTTCCTCGGTGGTGGCGGTGTAGTGCCCCAGGGTGGGACGGGTGAGGTACAGCGACCCGCCCGAGTTGAGCCTTTGGATGTCGAACGGCGGCACCGCCCCGCTCGAGGCGCCGAACAGCACCATGATCCCGCGCGGCCGCAGGCAGGCCAGGGAGGCGTCGAAGGTGGACTTGCCGACCCCGTCGTAGACCGCCGCCACGCCGCCGCCGGCGAGCTCACGCACCAGGGACGGCAGCTCGGCGGTCAGGTCCTGGAGCAGGTCGTAGCGGATCACTGCGCAAGCCCCTGCGTCGCGGGACAGCTTCTCCTTCTCGCCGGTGGAGACGGTGGTGATGACGCGGGCACCTCGCGCCTTGGCGAGCTGGGTGAGGAGCAGGCCGACACCGCCGGCGCCGGCGTGGACGAGGATCACGTCGCCCTGCTGCACCGGGTAGGTGGATGTCACGAGGTAGTGGGCGGTCATGCCCTGCAGCGGAAGGGCGGCCGCGACGTCGAGATCGACACCATTGGGCACGCGCAGCGCGCGATCGGCCTTGACCCGAACCAGCTCGGCGTAGGACGCGGGGGAGTCATTCCAGGCGACCAGGTCGCCCACGGCCAGGTCGGTCACATCGTCCCCGACTGCGGTCACCACGCCGGCGCCCTCGCTGCCCGGGACGTGGGGGAACGGCATGGGGTACATGCCGCCGCGGCGGTAGGTGTCGATGAAGTTGATGCCGGCCGCAGCCGTCTTGACCAGGACCTCGCCGGGACCCGGTGTCGGGTCGGGCAGGTCGACCAGCTCGAGAACCTCCGGGCCGCCGGCCGTATTCCGCGCCGACCTCTATCAGTTCCATGCGAAAGTGGGGCAGTGGTAGAAAGCAGGTGATTTGCCGCAAGCTGTAGCTGCGCCCACTGATGCGTCTTCGTGGTATTGCCTGGTGTTCCCCGGATGGAAAGCGCTCGCGAGCGCTCCGCGGCCAGGATTCCCATAGCTGTTTTCTGAAGATTCACGATCAGCCGGTTCAGCCCCGTTCACGGGGCGCAACTTCAGCTTGACGGCTTTAGCCTCAAGCGATAACCAGCGCTCCGTCCCTCAATCGGCTCCCCCCTTCGCGGATTCCTTTCACAATTGCCGTAAGAAAAAGCGATATCATAATCCTTCCCTGTTCGGATATGGGTTCCGCTCGACTGAAGGTTCATCTCTTCGCCCGACACTCTCTACTTTCACGCGGTACTTTTCCCTCTTCCATTGCCATTCCCCGCCCGCCGCGCTAGGCTGAAAGGGTGTCCAACTTGGGGAACCCCGCCGATGCCCGATTTCCGAACGCTCAAAGACCAGGCCGAAATACTGCGCCGCGACAAGCAGTTCGAGCAGGCGCTGGCCGTCTTTGACGAGTTGCTGAACCTGTACCCTGATCAGGCCGACGGAACGCGAGCGCTGGGGCAAGGCCTTCTGCCTGCGTGATCTGGACCGTCAGAACCGAGGCGCTCGACCTGTGCCGTGAGATCTACCGCACCAATCCCGACCTTCGCCCAACCGCCACCTCTACGGCTGGTGCGTCTACGACCTCGAAATCAAGCCGCTGCGCGACGGCGAACCGGCCGACGTCAAAATCTTCTTCAAGGCGGCCGAGGCCATCACCCAGCTCACCGTGCAGGAGCCGTATTCGCCCTACGAGCGCACCGTCTTCTCGTGCTGCGCTACCTCAAGGACCGCCAGACGTACCCCGCCGACGAAATTCTCGCCTGGTGTGACAAGCTCGACCCCGACCAGCTTTCGACCGACTCCGCCCCTACACCGGCCGCGACGGCAAGGAGCGTGTCGAGGCATCGCCACTCGAACAATGGTACGGCCATCGAACCCGCGCCCTCGAACACCTGCGCCGCTGGGAAGAACTGATCGTCGTCTGCCACGAGGCGCTCGACCGGCTAACCGACCTTCCACTACAACGACGAAATCTGGTTCCGCCGCCGCATCGCCACCGCCAAAGCCGAACTGGGTGACCTCGACGCGGCGATCGGCGATCTCAAGGTCCTCGTCCGGCAGAAGCCCGACTGGTTCATTCAGGACGATCTGGCGCGGTTGCTCCACGCGAAGGAACAGGATGAGGCGGCGCTCGACTATGCGGTGGACGCGGCGCTCGGCCCCGGCGACCTCGCCTTCAAGTGGGAACTGTTCGCGTTGATGGGTGACTTGCTGGCCGCTCAGGGCAAGCCGGATCGTCGCCGGCAGCATTACCGGCTCGCCTCGGCACTGCGTGCCGAGCAGGGCTGGCGCGAAGACAGCGACCTGGCCGCGCACGTGCGCGAGTTGCCGCCCGCGCCCGCCCAACCCGCCAAAGACCTCGTCCGTGAACTGGAAGGGACGTGGCGCGCGCTCAAATTCGCCGACCAGGAACGCGTGACCGGCGAGATCGAGCGCACCGACCCCGGCAAGCGCACCGGCACCATCCGTGCCGACGACGGCCGACATTCTTCTTCCGCTATCGCAGCTTCGTCAGCCCGCGCGACCGCCTGATGATCGGTACCAAGGTCTCATTCTTCCTGCAGCCGATGTTCGACAAGGCCCAAGAACCGTGATTCGGAAGAAGCCGTGGACGTCCGCGAAATCGGGTAAAACATAGAGCACGCCACGAAAGTGCGCGGGACACAAAAGAGTCCGTTGAGCGAAGTCCCTCGTGTCGGTTTTTACCCGCGTTCGCGATCGCCGTCGTGGCGCGCGTAGCTCCTGTGGCATAGTGGCCGTGACCATCCCATGATCCACCTACGCGTGTTGAGCACTTCTGCGGCAGGTGCGCCGATGGCGCGTAAACCGCTGGCTGCCCATGCTGTGCATCGATGAGGTCGTCAACGCACTCATCGCTTGCAGACAGTCGACCGTAATCCGGCCGAAGCAGGTTTCATCCAAAAGCAAGTGAATGGGTCCTATTTCGGGCTACCCAAGAGAACTATTCTGACCTTGGCCGTGTGGCCCTCATTACCATTACGAATGTCCATCTAAGATGAAGTCTGTATGCGAACTCACCAATCACTTCAATTGGGATCCCGAATGTGTAGTATCGTGACCAAACAAGAAGGAGGAGCACCCATGACTATCCGCTCGAATCCACCCGCAAGTACGCAAACAAACGGTGATGGCGTATACCTCATCGGCTGTGCCGCGCACCGTAGCCCGTTGGTCGTCGAATACGCCGAAACCGATGTCCGCGCCCCCGCCGACCGAGTGCGCTGGGCCGCTATTCTCGCCGGTATCTTCACGGTACTGGCTGCGCTCATCGTGTTCGTCGTCCTCGGCATCGCCGCTGGGCTCACCGCGTTTGACGCCGACAATCTTCGCGGCCTTGGCATCGGCGCCGGTCTGTACGGCGTCGTAAGCGCTCTGGTTGCGTTTGCACTTGGCGGCTTCATTGCAGCCAAGACGGCCGGACGCCGTGGTGCAGGGAATGCCGTTCTTCAATCCGGGATGGTCTGGATTGTCACGATTGCCCTGATCGTCAACTTCATCGGCAGCGGCGTGGGCACCATCCTCAATCTGGCCGGCAGTGCGGCCAATACGGCTGCAGTGGCTGGCTCGAACCTGGCTGGCGATGCCGCTCAGGCCGTCGCGGCGAACCCCACACTTCAGGCGACCGTCAGAATCGGTTGCAACCTCGCAGGCGCCCGCAGTTGAGAATGCAGTCGGCGCGGTGATTACTGAGGTTCAGCTCAGGTGGCTGACGTTTCACCTGCAGAGGTCGAGCAAGCGGCTCAGAATGCCAGCGCGGCAGCCTGGTGGGCACTGCTGGGACTGGGCGTAAGTGCCGGTGCGGCACTGGGTGGTGGCCTGCTGGGCACCCGCTCGCGTAACGCGGTGGACACTAACGATGATCGGGACGCCGTACCGGCACGCTAAGAAGAGCGAGACTGCGCGAACAGCTACTCCCGTTCTTCATCATTCACGCACGGTGCGTCAAGAACCTGGTTCTTGACGCACCCTGCATTTCTATGCACCGCGTTTCACACGCAGGTCGATGCAGCTACCACAGGCCCCGGCATCCATCTCCCCGAAGACGCATGTTTCATCGCAGACACGCGACCAACGGCCAGAGACGCTGAGGAACATCCTCCGCTTTTCTCTGGTCTTTCTCTGTGCCTCAGCAACGAACCAATTTTTGACTACTTCGTTTGCAGTAGCCTTTCGAGGATTGCTGTCGTCGTGGCCTGCGTGTTGCCGGTGTGCGGCGTGTCGAGCGTCGCGGCGCGCAGCATAGCGCCCGTCTTGCATAGCCGAGATGGTCGAGCATCAGCGCGGCGCTCAGGATGGCGGCGCGCGGATCGGCGATGCCCTGGCCGGCGATATCCGGCGCGCTGCCGTGCACCGGCTCGAACACGCCGGGCCGCCCGCGCCCAGGTTGGCCGACGGCGCGATCCCCAGCCCGCCCGTCAGCCCGGCCGCGAGGTCGCTCAGGATGTCCCCGAACAGGTTGGTCGTCACGATCACGTCGAAGCGCCGCGGATCCTGCACCAGCCGCATCGCCGCGGTATCGACCAGCAGCTCATCGACGGTCAGATCGGGGATACTCGCGCGGTCACCTCGAGCGCCACCCGCCGGAACAGGCCGCACGTCTCTTTGAGCACGTTCGCCTTGTGGACGATGGTGAGCTTGCCGCGCCGCCTGAGCGCCTGCTCGCACGCCGCGCGCACGATGCGCTCGGAGGCGCGCTCGGTGATGACGCGCTCGGTGATGGCCGTTGCGCCGCCGTCCTCGACGCGCTCGCGCCCGCTGTACAGTCCTTCGGTGTTCTCGCGCACGATCAGCAGGTCGATCCCGTCCTGCGCCGGCCGGGCGCAGGTTGGCGAACAGGTCGAAGTGGCGGCGCAGCTGCAAGATCGGGCTGCGGTAGCCCTCGACCTTGGTCATGGGCGAACTGGTCGCGCCAAACAGCATCGCGTCACTGTGCGCGCACAGGGCGCAGCGTCTCGGCGGGCAGGGCATTGCCGCGCCGCTCGAACGTGCCGAAGCCGGCGTCGGCCTCGCTGAAAGCGCAGCGGCAGATCGAGCGCTTCCAGCACACGCGCGCGCCGCCGGGATCACTTCCTGCGCCGATGCCGTCGCCGGGGATCAGGGTAATCGTGTGCGCCATCACTGCAGCGCTTCTCCTCGTGCGGTTCAAAGCGCCGCTGCCAGCATCTGGCGAGTCAGTCCGCCCGCGTCGCAGGATCGCCTGGCACCGGCAGGGCGAGCCAGCGGCGGAATGGCGAACGTCTGGCCGCTCGGGAATGCGCTGACCGCGATATCGCCGCGACGGTCAATCTCGATCGTGTCGCCCGTCTGGACGAGCGTCACGCAGTGCCGGGCAGACGACCGGCAGCACGCCCTGGTTGATGCAGTTGCGAAAGTAGATGCCGGCTGAACGATGGCCGCGATGATGACGCGCACGCCCGCGTATTTGAGCGCGGTCACGGCCTGCTCGCGGCTGCTGCCGCAGCCCCAGTTGCGCCCGGCGACGATCACATCGCCCGGCTGGACGTTCGCCGCGAAGGCCGGATCGAGGTCTTCCAGCGCGTGCGCGGCGATGTCCTCCGGCGTCGTGAGCGGTGTAGGTGTACTTGCCGGGAAAAATCACGTCGGTGTTGACATTGTCGCCGTAAACCCAGCAGCGGTGTGTCGGCTCATGACGAGAAACTCCCTCGGATCGGTGATGTCGCCGCGCAGCGCCGCTGGCGGCGACGACGTAGGGGCTGGCCAGATAGACCGGCGCGTCGGGCGTGCCCATGCGCCCTTGGAAATTGCGGTTGGCGGTGCTGATCGTCGCTTCGTCCGGCGCGGGGATGCCCATGTGATTGCCCATGCACGGCCCGCAGCCCGGCGTGCCGATCGCCGCGCCCGCTTCGATCAGCGTTTCGATGCACGCCCGTCGTGCAGCGCGCCCGCAGCATGACCTCCGCGCTGGCCGGGATGACGATCAGGCGGCACGCGCACCTGCTGCCCGCGCAGCACGTCCGCCGCCGCTTGCAGGTCTTCGTAGCGGCCATTGGTGCAGGTGCCCGAGAAACGCCTGCTGCACCGGCTGGCCGAGCGACCTCGGAGATCGGCACCACGTTGTCGGGCGGGTGGGGCAGGCGATCTGCGGCTCCAGCGCGCTCACGTCGAGGCGTATATTCGGCGGCGTAGACCGCATCGGCATCGGGATAGAGCGGCGTGTAGTCGCGCGTGCGGCGCGCTTCGAGATAGTCGAAGACGGCCTGATCGGGCGGCAGATAGGCGTTTTTCGCGCCGAACTCGGCCATCATGTTCGGGATGACGGCGCGCTCGTCGAGCGAGAAGCGCGCCGAGCGTATCGCCCGCGAACTCGACCGAGCGATACAGCCCGCCGTCCGCGCCCAGATCGCCCAGGATGCGCAGGCTCGATGTCTTTGGAGTCACGCCCGGCGCGGCGTGTGCCGCTCAGCGTGATCCGCATGGCTTCGGGCACGCGCATCCACAGTTCGCCGGTCGCCCACAGCGCCGCCATCTCGGTGCGCCCGACGCCCGTGCCGAACGCGCCCAGCCAGCCGAAATGCGTGCTGTGGCTGTCCGCGCCGAGGATCGTTTCGCCGGGCAGGATCAGCGCCTCTTCGCTGAGCACCTGATGGCAGATGCCGCGCCCGACCTCGAAGAAGTGGCCGATGCCCTGCTCGCGCACCCAGTCGCGGATTTCGGCGTGATTCTGGGCGTGTTCGGTGGTCGGCGCGGGCACGGCGTGATCGAGCGTGATGGCGACGCGCTCCGGGCGAGCGATGCGCGCGCGCGCCGATCTTCACGAAGATGCGTGCGGATCGCCGCCGAGTTGTCGTGGCTGAGCACGACGTCCGGCGTGACGTCCAGAATATCCCCGGCGCGGCGCCGAGGCTACTCCGGCGGCGCGCGCCAGGGCTTTTTCGGCGAAGGTGCGGCCCGATCCCATCGATTGACCTCACCCGCCTTCCGGCAACGATGCGGAGTGCATGCAGGTTGCGCTCCGCCACCTCTCGCAGCAGCGCGTCGATCGCGCCAGCGACAGCGGCTCGTCATCGGCGCGCGCTTTGACGTCCTGCGTGACTGCGCGCAGCGTCGCATCGTCCAGGCTCAGGCCCAGCACGTTGGCGCGCGTTGCGCACCGCGTTCCAGCCGGTCAGCCGGTGGCCGATGGCGACTTCGCGCGTCAGGCCGAAATCCTCCGGCTGCAGGATCTCGTAGGTCGACGGATCGGCCAGCACGGCTTTGGCGTGAATGCCCGCCTTGTGGATGAAGGCGCTCGAGCCGGTGATGTAGTTGTTGAACGGGATATCCAGTCCGCAGATGTCCGCGATCAGCGCGGTCGAGCTCGGGCAGCAGCGGCAGGTTGTACTTGGCCACGTAGGCGCGGTTCGAGCGTATACAGCCGCGCGATCAAGCCGCCCAGCGGCGTGATGCCGTTGCGCTCGCCGATGCCCAGCATGGTCGTGTCGATGTGGGTCGCGCCCGCTTCGAGCGCGGCGACAGGCATTGGCGATGGCGCAGCCGCTGTCGTTGTGCCCGTGAAACTCCACGTCCAGCCCGGTCAGGCGCACCAGCTGGCTGGACCATGCGCGTAGACCTGCTGCGGGCGTCGCGACGCCGACCGTATCCGCCACGCCCAGCCGGTTGACCAGCCCCGAGATCGGCGACGGACAGGTAGACGCGCAGCAGATCGGATTCGCGGCTGCGGAAGGTATCTTCGGTGCTGAAGCGCAGGATGATGTCCGGGGCCTGCGCGCGGACGAAGCCGAGCACGTCGGCGGCCAGATCGATGATCTGGCGGATGTCCTTGCCGTGGCTGTGCTGCATCAACTGCGGCGACGTGCCGATCACGATGTCCAGGCCGTGCACGCCGGTATCCAGGGCGCGGCGGGCGTCGTCTCGGTGGCAGCGGATATGAGTCAGGATGCGGGCGTGCAGTCCGGCGGCGACGACCGCGCGAATGTCCGCTTCGCTTCTGCGGCGAGGCGCACGGCGAGGTCATTTCGATCATCTCGACGCCGAACTCATCCAGCAGCGCGGCGATTTCAATCTTCTGCGCCGTGGTGAAGGTCGCGGTGCTGAACTGCTCGCCTTCGCGCAGCGTGCTTTCGATAATGGTGTACTGGTCAAACGGCATACGCTCGTCTCCTGGTTGACCTCATTCCCTGGTCCTCACCCCGCCCATCTGCGACCGCCCAATCCACTAGGCCTTCGCCCCGAACGACCGCGCCTGTTCTACGATGAAGAAGGCAGGGTTGCCGCCGGACCGTCAAATCGGCGCGTCTCGCGTCAGGTGTCTCTTATTCTGTCTCTTTGTCTCGTTCGTTCTTCCCTCAGCTGCTGTCTCTTAGTTTCGAATTCTGTCTGTATGTCTCTTAGTCTCGTTCCGCCACGGGCCCGCCATTCCCGCCTGCGCCGCCGCCGGTCACCCCCCTCTTTGCGCCAGTGGAGAGGGGGCCGGGGGTGAGGTTTCACGAGGGCCGCGGGTGTGAGGTCCTTTTCAATCCGGCCCAAGGCGTCGGTCAGCACGGCGATCGCCCGCTGGTATTCGTCGAGATCAAGGTGTTCGTCCGGCGTGTGGTCGAGCGCCAGAGTCGCCCGGGCCGTAGGCGGCGATCGGGCAGTTCCAGACCGGCCCAACGACGTTCATATCGCTGGTGCCGGTCTTGTGGACGAAGCGCGGCTGCCCGCCCTGCGCCCGGATCGCGCCGCGCAGCGCCCGGCTGACGGCCGTGTCGCGGTCCGCCACATGCGCGACCTCGTGCCCGCTGGCCTCGACCTGCGCGTCGTCTTCGGGCGCAAGGGCGGCGGCCAGTGCGTGCGGGTCCACGCCGGGCGGCAGGCGAAAGCCGATCTCGGCCTCTGCCCAGCCGTACGCGCCGTCGCGCCCGCTGGTAATGTCCTGCAGCGTCGCGTCCAGCCGCGCGAACGTGCCTTCGCGGCCGGTATTGAACGCCTCGGCATAGGCTCGTGCCCGCTGCCAGTAGGCGACGGCGCGCTCGGCAGGCGTGAGCACTTCGCTCGCGCTGTGGGCGAGTGCGCCGTGCCAACGCCAGCGCAGGATCAGCCGCCCCTTGTAGCCGAGCGTGATGCGGTCCCACTGGCTCGGCTCGCCAATCAGGCAGGCGTCCGGCTGCCACTGGGTCAGGGCATGGCGCGCGCCCCGGCTGCTGCGGGCTTCTTCCTCCGTCGCGCCAATCACGACCACGCGCAGATCCGGCGGTAGATTTCGCCCGTGCCGCCGCGACCGCGAACGTGCACAGCGGTCCCTTCGCGTCCACCGCGCCGCGCCCGTAGAGCCGGCGCCCCTCGACGCGCACCGGCACGACGCCAGGAAAGGTGTCAATGTGGCCGAGCAGGACCACCGTGCGCGGTCCATGCCCGATGACGCCGACCGCGCTGCCGGACTCGTCCACAAACGCCGAGTCGTAGCCGTGCGTCGCCATCCAGTCCACCAGCAGCCGCGCCGCAGCCGCTTCGTCGCCCGACAGGCTGGGGGTACTGACGAGGGACACGAGAAGCGCCTCCGGCAACCTCACCCCCGCCCCTCTCCAATCTGGAGTGGGGAGAAGGGCGGCGGCATCGTTGCTTGTCTCCCCCTCGCCACGTTGGAGAGGGGGCCGGGGGGTGAAGTTGTGTGTCGGCAATCTGCGCGAGTTCTTCGCCCCTTCGCCCTGAGGGAGAAGGGGTTGGGGGGTGAGGGCCGTCGTCATCGCAGCACCTCCGCGCACCGTATCAACCAGCCGCTCCGCTTCTTCATCGGTCAGCACCAGCGGCGGCAGCAGGCGCAGCACATTCAGCCCGGCGGGCAAGGCCAGCACGCCGCGCTCCTGCAGATCCTTGAGCACCGGCGTAACGCGGCCGCGCAGTTCGAGCCCGATCAGCATGCCGAGCCGCGCACCTCGCGCACCTGCGGCAGCTAGCGGGCGCGCAGTTCGTCCAGCAGGTGCGCCGCCGAGTTCCGCTGACCGTTCCGGCAGGCGTTCGTCGCGCAGCACGCCGCAGCGCAGCCAGCGCCGCGGCGCACGCCAGCGGATTGCCGCCAAACGTGCTGCCATGCGTCCCCGCCTCGAACTGGCCGAGCGCCCCACGCCACGCGGCCGCGCCCATCGGCACGCCGCCCGCGATCCCCTTGCCGAGCGTGACGATGTCCGGCGTCACCCCCGCATGCTCGAAGCCGAACCAGCGTCCCGTGCGGCCCAGCCCCGTCTGAATCTCGTCGACGATCAGCAGCGCGCCGCGTTCGTCGCACAGGCGGCGCAGTTCCTGAACATAGGCCGGGTCGAGCGGATGGACGCCGCCTTCGCCCTGCACCGCCTCGAAGACCACGGCGGCGGTTTCGTCCGTGATCGCCGCACGCGCCGCGTCGAGGTCGTCTGGCGCGATGTGCGTCACGTCGGGCAGCCAGCTCTGGAACGGTTCGCGGTATTTCGGGTTCCAGGTCGAGCGCCAGCGCGCCGAGCGTCCGCCCGTGAAAGCCGCGCTTCGACGGCGACGATGCCGCTCCGCCCGGTCAGCATGGCGGGCCAGCTTGAGCGCCGCTTCATTCGCTTCGGTGCCGCTGTTGCACAGGAAGAAGCGGTCGAAGCCGGGCGGCAGCAGCGCGGTCAACGCCTCGTAGAGCGCGGCGCGGCGGTCGTTGTGGAAGCTGTCGGCGCAGGTGATGAGCGTCGCAGCCTGTTCGGCGACGGCCCGCGCGACCGCCGGATGGCTGTGCCCGATCAGCGCGACGCCCTGGCCGCTGGTCGCGTCGAGATAGGCGCGTCCGGTCGTCATCCCAGACGGTGCTGCCCAGCCCGCGCACGAGCGTGAGCGGCCGCTGCTGGCGTCGCGCCGGACGTGTGCAGGGCCTCGCGCTCGGCAATCGAAAGCGTCTGTGTGGTCATCGCGTGAATACCGTGCCTTCCCCATTGAGCGCGGCCTGGACCGGCTGAGCGCTAGCCGCCCATCGGCAATCACGACGCGTTGCACGCCGCCTTCCAGCGCCGACTGCGCGCCCAGCACCTTGCGCTTCATGCGCCCGGCCGCCCACCGCTGCGCGTCCTCGATGCTCGGCCAGGCGAACGGCGGGCACGAAGGTGGTTTCATCGGGAAACTGGCGGTAGCAGGCCGCGCACGTTGCTCAGAATGACGAGGTCGGTCGCTCCAATCGCGCCGGCGACGGCCGCCGCCGCCCGGTCGCCGTCCACGTTGAGCGGTCCGTCGGCGCTGCTGGCCAGCGGCGGCACGACCGCGATCACGGCCGCTCGCCAGCGCGTCGTGGATCAGCGTCGGCTCGACGCCGGTGATCGCGCCGGTGTAGTCGTCGCGGATGATGCGGATGCGGCCGTCCACCACCGCGCGCACGGCGTCTTTGCGCGCTCCGCGCAGGACGAGCGACGCGAGTCAGGCCGGTCGCCTGCGCGCCGTGCGCGCTCAATCCGGCGACGATTTCGGCGTTGATCTGGCCGGCCGCTTCGACGAACAGATCACGGACGGGCGGCGGCGTGTACCGCGATTCGTGGCCGGCCGGCGACGACGAGCGTTTCGACGGCCATCCCGCGTTCGGCAGACAGCGCCGCCATGCGCTCGCTGACGCCGTGCACGACCACGACCGGCCGCCGCTCGCCGCGATCTGCGCCAGGTCCGCGAGCGCCGCGCGCCATATTCAGACCGGCCGCGCCGCCCAGCTTCACCACCAGCACGTCACTCGTTCATAGTCCTCACGGGTAAGATTCCGGGGAAGGTCAGCCCGGCCGTTTCGTCAAAGCCGCACATCAGGTTCAGGCATTGCACGGCGCTCCCGGCCGCGCCTTTGCCCAGGTTGTCGAGCGCGGCCACCACGATCAGGTGCCGGTCGTCGTCCGGGTCGCGTCTCGAAGCCGATGTCGCAGAAGTTGGTGCCGGCGACGATGCGCGGTTCCGGGCAGGCGGTGCAGCCCGATCTTGCCGCTGACCAGCCGCACGAACGGCTCGTCGCCATAGGCCGCGCGGTACAGCTTCCACAGGTCTTTTTCGGTCGCGCGCTTCGGTCAGGTCCACGTGCGCCAGCAGATGCACGCCGCGCACCATCTCGATGGCGGTCACGCTGAAGCGGATCGGCGCGTCGGTGCGGCAGCACCATCCGCACTTCGGCCAGATGACGATGGCCGGCCGGCGCTGTAGGTGCGGACCGCACCACTGCGCACCGGGTGATGCGACCCGCTCGTTGACGGCCGCGCCGCCTTCCGACGAGCCGACTCGACAGCGCGGCGCTGACCTGCGCGATCAGCCCGGCCTGCGCCAGCGGCCACAGCGCCAGATTGAGCGCCGTCGCGTTGCAGCCGACGCCGCTGGCGTAGTGCGCGCCGCGCAGTGCCTCGCGCCGCAGTTCCGGCAGGCCGTAGACGAAGCGCGGCAGCCAATCCGGCGCGGGGTGCGGCTCGCCGTACCAGCGTGCGTAGTCGTCGGGGTCGTCGCAGGCGGAAATCGGCGGACAGGTCGATGATGCGCGGGGCGAGCGCGGCGTAGCGTTCGATGTCGCGGGCGGCGCTGCCATGCGGCACGGCCAGAAACAGCACATCGCACGGCTTCAAGCGCGTCCGGGTGAACGAACTGCAGGCGTCGTGCGCTTGCGCAGGTCGGGTGGACGGTATGCACATAGTGCCCGGCGTGCTCGCGGCTGGTGACCTGCGCGACCTCGACCTGCGGATGGCCGTGCAGCAGGCGCAGCAGCTCGCCGCCCGTGTAGCCGCTGCCGCCGACGATCGAGACGCCGGCGCATCATGCCGTCACCCGCGCCTGCTGTCAGCGCGTAGCGCACGACTTCGCGCCGCGATGTCCACGCCGGTCGGTGGCGCTGCTGTTGCGGAATTCCATCGTGTGGTTGATCTCGTTGACGAGCAGGCCGCCGTCGGGCGTCTTCGAACACGTCGAGCGCCAGCACGCCGCCGCCCACGGCTCGCGCGCGGCCCGCTGGCACAGCGTCGTCGAGTTCGGGCGTGACCGGGCAATTGCGTGGCTTGGCCGCCGCGCGCCGTGTTGGTGATCCAGTGGGGCGGACGTGCGGTAGATGGCGCAGATCGTGCGGTCGCCGACGACGAAGGCGCGGATGTCGCGGCCCGGCTTCTCGACGTAGTCCTGCGACGTAAAACGTCTGGTGCGTGTAGCCGCCGAGCGTTTCGCGGTGTTCGAGGATGGCTTCGGCGGCGTCGCGGTCGTTGACGCGGGCGAGCAGCCGCCCCCACGAGCCGGTGACGGGCTTGAGCACCGCCGGATAGCCCAGAGTCTGCGATGGCGGCGAGCGCGCTTTCGGTGGTCGAAGGCGGCGCGAGCGGGCGGCTGCGGCACGCCGGCGCGAGCCAGCGCCACGGTGGTCAGCAGCTTGTCGGCGCACGTATTCGCCGTGTGGCTGCTGTTGATCGTCGGGATGCCCCAGGCGTTGAGGATGGCCAGCGTGTACAGCCCGCGCGACGTGCTGACCGCGCGTTCGAGCACGAGCGCGTAGTCCGCCCACGGCACGCCGGACGGCGCGAGCTGCTCCGGCCCGGCGATCAGGTCGAAGTTGAGGTCGCGGTCGAGCAGGATATCCGGCTCGACGCCCGCCGCCTGAAACGCCGCGATCAGCAGCTTTTCTTCGGGGCGGATGTGCGTGACGAGGATGCCGATACGCACGCTATTCGCCCCAGTCTTCTTCGACCATCGGCGCGTAATCCACGGCCACCGGGTTCACGCTGAGCACTTCGAGTTCGATGCCGCAGTCGGCGCACGAGACCAGTTCGTTGGCCATCACGTCGTGGGGCAGGTGGACGTCGGCGGCGCATTCCGGGCATTCGACGAGCATCTGGTCTGGATCATGGTGGGTCTCCTCTCGTGAATTCGGCAGAGCAGGGCGAGAAAATAAAAACCGCCGCCCGGAGTTCCGGACGGCGGCGTTGACACAGGTCAGGCGCAGCGCAATCTACCGGAACGCAGGGGTTCGGTTCGGCTTCTTGCTCTGCTTCAGGCTGCTCAGGTTGGGTATGGCATCCATCATTGTTCTCCTTCAGGGCAACAAAAAACCCGCCGTGCGGGCGGGTTCGGTGTCTGGTCTGTGCGACCCAACAAGCGCGAACGTCCACCCGCTTATGCGGTGGTGGGCTTCTTCGCCTTCTTGGTGATGCGGATCGCGGTCACAACGGTTGCTCCTGAATGCACGAAGCGTAGCACGCTTTCGCGGCATTGTGACAACTGGGCGGAGTGTACGAAATGTGCTTGTGCGAAATGGACAGTGAACGTCTTTTTGCCTTTGCAGGCGCACAAGGGGCATGATGGGGACCGTCACTGTATGGTCGGTCAGCCGCATCGGAAGTGATCATGGCCCCTGTCTACGTCCCGGCGCGTACGCCGGAAGATTGGCAGCGACTTCTGAAGGATCCCGTCAGGCACTGGCGCGTGGGCTACTCAGCCTGGGCCGTCGCTCACAGTTGGCAGGGCTCGAACGGCTGGCCGCCCGAAGTCGCGCAGGCCTTTGCGGCGGCCCCGGAGGCGTCTCTGCGATCACGCAAGTCCGCTGCTGGTCATCCCCGAGAAGGTGACGCCCGTCGCCGGGGCAGGGGAGCCGCCGCATAGCGATGTCTTTGTGCTGGCCAAAACCGCCGACAGCCAGCTCGTCAGCTGACCGTCGAGGGCAAAGTCGATGAGCCATTTGGCGATGGCAATGAGACCGTCGCCGCCTGGAAGCGCGCGGGGAAAACCGCCAATCGCCGCGTGCGTCTCCTTCAGTTCCTCGACAAACTGCAACTCACCGAAGCCCAGGCGGACCCGGTGGCCTATCAGCTCATTCAGCGCACCGCCAGCGCCATCATCGAGGCAGAAACGTTCAACGCGCGCCCATGCGGTGATGCTGGTTCACTCCTTCAGCCCCACGCGCGAGCATGTCGGGGCCTTCGAAGCGCTCGCCTCTGCCTATGGGGTGGCAGTGTTGGCCGGCCAGTTGGCTGAAGTGCCTCACCCCGGCGCAATTCGGCTGTTCATCGGCTGGGTGCAGGGCGATCCCCGGTATCTGTCCGCCGCCGTTTCTTCCTGATACGCCCACTCGTCAAACCGCAGTCCCACGACCTTGTTGACAACCCCCCAATTCCGATCTACTCTGAAATTGAAACGGTTCAAATCTGGGCGAGTGATGGCTCCGACTATTCGTGATGTGGCCCGTGCGGCCGATGTTTCGGTAGGCACTGTCTCCAATGTGCTCAACAACAGCCCATTGGTGAAGGAAGAAACGCGTCACCGCGTGTTGGCGGCGATTGCGGCGCTCGACTTCCACCCGGATGCTGCTGCCCGCAGCATCATTACCAAGCGCACCAACACCATTGGCCTCGTCCGCACGGAAATCCGCCCGCGCAGCGACAAGATCGAAAGCGACCCGTTTGTGCTCGATCTGATCGAAGGCGTGACCAGTGCGGCCGCCGAAACGGGCGTTGGACTGACGTTCTGGACAATTCCCGCTGGCTCACGCGAAACCGCCTTATATCGGCGGCTGGTGGGTGGTCGCGGGGTGGATGGGTTGATCCTGTTTGGATTGCGTGACGAGGACCCACGTGTCCCGCTTCTTCTCGCTCGTCAATTCCCGTTTGTCTTGTTTGGGCGTTGGGATGGTGAGCCGCCGCTCCACTGGATTGATGTGGACGGCGCGCATGGGGTAGGGCTGGCCGTCGATCATCTGGCCGAGCTCGGCCACCGGCGTATCGCCTATCTCGCGCCGCCCGCCGAGCAACCTTTGGCGGCTTATCGCTGGCAAGGCTTTGCCGATGGGATGGCGCGCGCCGGGCTGCCCATCGATCCGTCGCTCATCGTCGAGGGAGACTACAGCGAAGCCAGCGGCGAAGCGGCCGCCCTGCACCTGCTCTCACTGACGGAACCGCCCACGGCGCTCATCTGCAACAATGACCGTATGGCGATTGGTGCCATGCGCGCGGGAGGCTGGCGCGGCCGAACCGCAGGGCGCGACTGGTCGGTAATCGGCTTCGACGATATCCCAGGCGCGCGGTTCAGCGTGCCTCCTCTGACCACGATTCGCCAGCCGATCCACGAAATCGGCGTTCAACTCTTCAATCTCCTGATGGCTGTCATTGGCCGCCAGCCGACCGACGGGCTGACTGGCCGGCTCATCAAGCCCGAACTGCGGATCCGAGAATCCACGGCCGCCCCGCCGTCATTGGCTGGTTGACGGGGCGTAACACCACCAGAACAAGCGGAAAGGGGAACATGCAATCGGAAAACACGGTGTTTTGACTCAACTCGTTCGGTTCTGAACGTTCTACAAGGGAGTGAATGATCGTGAAAACTCGTTTTCTCATGTTGGTAGTTCTGCTGCTCCTGGTCGTGGCCGCGCTTCCGGCCGTCGCGCAGGATGAAGTGGTCGTGCAGTACTGGCACACGATGAGTGACCCCGAAACAGCCAAGCTGGATGAAATGATCGCCGCTTTTGAGGCCGCCAATCCTGGAATCAGGGTCGAGGCGACGCGCTACGCTTACAACGACTTCAAGCAGGCGCTGCTGACGGGTATCGCTGGTGGCGAACCGCCGGATGTCGCGCGCCTCGATATCGTGTGGGTGCCGCAGTTCGCTGAGATGGGTGCGCTGGAAGCGATGGATACGGCCCTCCCCGATCTGGCGGATCGGCTCGACCAGTTCTTCCCCGGCCCGCTGGCGACCAACTTCTGGAACGGCCAGTACTGGGGCATGCCGCTGAACACCAATACCCAGGTCCTGCTCTATAACGCGGCGCAGTTTGAGGCGGCCGGTCTTGAAGCTGCCGACGACCATCGAGGATTTCGCGGCGGCGGCGTGTGCCCTGACCACGGGCGAAGAGCAGTATGGCTATGCACTCGGCGGCACGTACTTCTGGGCACCAGCGCCACTATTCTACGCGCAGGGCGGGAGCATCACCGACGCTGACGTCACCACGGCCGACGGCTATATCAACAGCCCCGAGAGTGTCGCGGCGTTCCAGACGCTGGTGGACCTGTACAACCAGGGCTGCATTTCCCCGAACCTGCTCGGCGGCGGTGTGGGCACGGCAGACGGGCATGCGACGGGCCTGTACAGCATGATCGTTGACGGCCCGTGGATGGTGGACATCTACAAGGACAGCTACCCTGACTTCCCAGTGAACTTTGCGCTGGTGCCGGCGGGCGCCAATGGTACGAGCAGCGTCGTCGGCGGTGAGGACGTGGTGCTGTTTGCCAACTCGCCCGAACGGGATGCGTCGATCGCCTGGATCAACTTCATGCTGAGCGAAGAGTACCAGTTGGGCATGGCCGGAGTTGGCGTGATGCCGACGCTGACCAGCCTGACGGGCAACGCCGCGCTTCCCGAGTACTTCGGTATCTTCATGGAGCAGCTTCAGACGGCACAGGCGCGCACACCAACCCCGGTGTGGGGCGATATGGACAACGCGATCAACAACGCCTTCCAGTACATGCTGCGCGGTGAGAAGGACGTGCAGACCGCGCTGGATGACGCTGCAACCGAGATTGACGCGTTGCTGGCCCAGTAACGATGACTGATTTGCGGAAGGGTGAGGCTCACAAGAGCCTCACCCCCGAGGCCGCCGCGAGTGGCGCTCGACGCCGAAACTGGCCGGCCTTCTCCCTCACTCCGTACTTGTTCCTGGCCCCGGGCTTGATCTTGTTTTTCGGGCTGGTGCTGCTGCCCATGCTGTATTCGTTCCGGATCAGCTTGTATGACTGGAACATTGTTCAGCCGGTAAACAGCGAGTGGCTCGGCTTGGGCAACTACGCCAGCATCCTCAAAGACCCCGTGTTTCAGCGTGCGGTCCTCAACACGGCCGCCTACGCGCTGGTGACGGTGCCGGCGCAACTGGGCATTGGGCTCGCTATCGCGGTCCTGCTCAATCAGCGTTTGCGCGGCCAATCCTTCTTTCGAACGATTTATTACCTGCCGGTCATTACCTCGTGGGTGATCGTCTCGCTTCTGTTTGAGTTTCTCTTTAATGGACAAGCCGGGCTGATCAATCACCTGCTCATGAGCGTGGGCCTGATTCATCAGCCCGTGCGCTGGCTGGCGGACGAATACCTGGCCATGGTGCCCATCTTCCTGCTTGGCATCTGGAAAGGCGTTGGCTGGACGGCTGTGGTCATGCTGGCCGGGCTTCAAGCTATTCCGCAGGTCATGTACGAGGCCGCCGCTGTGGATGGCGCGGACGCATGGCAGCGTTTTCGCCGCATCACGCTGCCGTTGCTTCGCCCCACACTCGCCTTTCTGATCGTTGTCCTCACCATCGGCGCACTCAACGTCTATATCTCGGCCCTGCTGATGACCGACGGTGGCAACCCGCTCGACCGCACGCATTTTGTGCTGACGCTGATGTACGAAGACACGTTCGACCGCTTCAATTTTGGGCGCGGCGCAGCGATCAGCTACCTGCTGACGGCAGTGGTCTTCCTGATCAGCCTCGTGCAGCTTCGCTTGCTGCGGCGCGAGGTGGAGTACTAGCGCATGGCCCGATCACCCCTGTTCACGAAGGTGGTGTCCTACGCGCTTCTGCTCCTTGGTGTGTTGGTGGTGGCCGTCCCCTTCATCTATATGGTCACCTCCTCGCTCAAACCGCAGTCCATGGTCATGGAGATGCCGCCGCGAATAGTCCCCTCCGAAATCACGCTCGACAATTACCGGGATGCGCTGCGGACCGACAACTTTGGCCTCTACTTCCTGAATAGCCTGTTTGTGGCCATCACCGCGACGGCCATCACGGTCCTCTTGTCCTCCATGCTGGCCTATGCCTTTGCGCGGATGGAATTCCGGGGGAAACGCGTGCTGTTCGGCGCACTGCTGCTGGGGTTAATGATCCCGCCCGTGATGCTCATCATCCCGCAGTTTCTGGTCATCAAGGACCTGCGCCTCTACAACTCGCTGGCCAGCCTGATCGTCGTGTATGTGGCGATGAACCTCTCGCTGCAAACATTCATGCTCACGGGTTTCTTCCGCACGATTCCGCAGGACCTGATTGATGCGGCGCTGATTGACGGCGCGGGCCAGTGGCGGATTTTCTGGCGGCTCATCCTGCCGCTCAGCAAGGCGGGCCTCGCCGTCGTGGTCATCTTCACTTTTCTCTACAGTTGGGACGAATTCCCCTGGGCGCATGTGGCGATTAAAGAAGCCAGCCGGCGCACGCTGCCCATCGCAATTGCCTTATTTCAGAATCAGCATCTGACGGAATGGGGGCAGGTCTTCGCGGCATCCATCGTGGCGCTCATCCCTATCCTCATTGTCTATGTCCTTTTTCAGCGTTACTTCGTGGCGGGCATTGCCACCACCGGGATGAAATCATGATCGTTCCTGCAAAGGCGTTTTTCCGGCCGGGCGAGCCTGCCGAGATCCTGATCCCTGGTGATTTTCGCGCCTCGATCTGGCATCTGGCCGAACAAGTCGCCGACGTGACGGGCCGCGACCGGTTGTGCTGGTCTCCCCCAGCCGTCGCTCGCCAGGGCTATCGCGTTCGCGCGGAGACCGACTCAGGCGTGCACTGGACGGCTTTTGACGTGCTCGATAGCTGGACGGATGCGCCACGCTACGGCTACCTGTTTGATTTCCGGCCTGAGCGCCCCTCGTTCGACCTTGATCAGCTGCTGGCGCTGCACGTCAACGGACTTCAGTTCTATGACTGGCTCTATCGACACGACACGCTGCTGCCGCCCGCCGAGACGTTCAGCGATCCGCTGGGGCGACCGCAGTCCCTTCATTCCGTGCGCTGCCTGATTGACGAGGCGCATCGGCGTGGCATGGCCGCCATGCCCTACACAGCCATCTATGCGGCCTCGCCTCCCTTTGCCGCTGCGCACCCCGGCTGGGGTCTGTACGACGCGACCGGCACATTGTTCGATTTTGCGGACGGGTTTCTCAAGATCATGAATCCGGCGTCCGGATGGAGCGCCCACTTGGCCGAGCAGTGCGCCGGCGTGCTGGACGCTCTTCCGTTTGACGGCATCCATCTTGATCAGTATGGGGAACCCCAAACCGGCTTCGATGCCACGGGACATGCCGTCAACCTGCCGGCCGCGCTGCGTGGTGCCATCGAGCAGGTACGCACCGCCACCCCGCGCGATCAGGCAGTCCTGTTCAATCTGGTCCACAACTGGCCGCTCGAGGCGGTGGCCCAAGCCCCGCTCGATTTCCTCTATTGCGAGCTCTGGCCGCCCATGACGACGCTTGGCGATCTGGCGCGGGTTGCGGAACAGAACCGTGCGGCGTCCGGGGGCCACATCCCTGTGATGGCGGTCTATGTGGACCCTGCTCACGAGACGACGGTCGCCATGACGCAGGCGGTCATCCTGGCCAGCGGGGCGTCTCATATTGCGCACGGCGAGGACGGACTATACCTGAGCGACCCCTACTTCCCGCGATCGGGTCGTCCGTCCCCGGTGTTAGCCGAGCAACTCCAGCGGCTGGCCGATTTCAGCGTGGCCTACGGCGCGCTGCTTGGTTTTGCCGAACGGGTAGATAGTGATGCCGACGTTTCAGTGCCATTGTGGGTGATCCAGCGGCGGGCCGGTCAACGGTTGGCGATTCATTTGCTCAACGCGGCCCCGGAGGAATGCTGGAATGACGCGTTGCCGGTCCGGACGCTGCAGGAGCACGTGCGCCTGTCGGTGCCGGTCTCAGGCGCGGTGACGCGCGTCTGGTGCGATTCGCCTGACCAGGACATGCTGCCTCAGGTGCTATCATTCACGCAGCGGGGCGCACAACTTGTCACCATCGTGCCGCGCGTCGAAACCTGGACGATGGTCTGCATCGAATTGGCCTGACGGCGATTGATAGTCGGTTCAGCTCAGCTTCCGCAGCAGCCCATCCGCCGCGCCGAATAGCGCCGCCGTCGCGCCGAGTGCCGAGGGCAGGCAGGGCACGCCGACCGCCGCGCTCAGGGCTGGGGCGAACAAGTTCGAAGGCGCGCGCGATGCCGCCAAGGATCAGGATCGCTTCCGGTCTGAAGTCGACCGCATAGCCGGCCAGAAACGCGCCGAGGTCCGGTGCCCCAGCCGGCAAAGACGGCAGCCAGCGCCGGGTTGTCGGCAGCATGTTCTGCGCCGTTCGCGACGCTGGCAATCGAGGGATCGGCCGCTTGCAGCCGCTTGAGCAGACCGCGCGTCGAGAAAGTGTCGTCGGCCGTGGCATCCCGGTACGGCTCGGGGAAGCAGGAAACCCTCGCTGCGCGCCGGCACGCCCGGTCCATCGGCCACACGCACGCCGTCCACCACAAACGACGAGCCGAGGCCGGTGCCGAGCGTCAGGCCGATCACGCGGCGATAGGGGCGGCCCGCGCCGAAGGTCGCTTCAGCGACGATGGCGGCTTCGGCGTCGTTGCGGAAGGCGATTGCAAGATCGGGCAGGCCAAGTTCGTTGCGCAGCGCCGCACCGACGTCCATCCCGTACAGCGCCTGATACTTATAGATATGGTCAATCAGGCAGATGCCCTTCTTGTAGTCAAACGGGCTGGGGAAGCCAAACCCAACGCCCAGAATCGGGTGGTCGCCGGCGTTCGTCATCTCCGTACGAATGATGGTGGCCAGCGCCTCCGACACGACCGACGCGGCGGCTTCCGTCTGAACGGGCGTGTCGCTCGCTTTCACCTGGTCGGCCGGGAAGGGTTCCGGCGGATGGCGCAGCCAGTCCGGGTCCACCAATCCGCTTTTGACCGACGACCCGCCCACATCCATGGCCACGATGACCGGCTGCGCCATGAGAGACCCCTCGCTAGGAAAAACCACACAAGGTACGGAACGGCTCAAAGGCGCGAATGCCCGGTGCTCGTCACGCGTAGCTTTCAACGCACACCGCCCAAGTCTACCGCCGCCCACTCGCTGTGCGGGGGAGTGGAGAATTGCGCCGACACGGGCAACCCCCTATCCCTGCCCCCTCTCCGCTGCGCAATTGAGGGAGAATGATGTGCGCGGTGGATGCTCCCCCTCTCTATGACGTAGTGGTTCAAAACCCGACACTTGTGCGGGGCAGAGGGGGATACTCGCCGGTGCTTCTCCCATCTGGGTCCACGCGATCACCCATGCCGTCGCCCGAAACGAGCGCCCCGGCCCTACGATAAGACCGTGCCAGCGTGCCGCGCGGAGCGGTCCGTCACACCGTTCGCCCGCCGCCGCGCACCCGTTCTACGTTATTTTTCGTTAATTCGATAAGTTTTCCCCTCAATTGGAGTACGTTATCTTGAATCGCTACGCTATTTCGGTATTCCGGTCACCCTTCTCCCCCTCTCCGTGCACGGTTCAAATCCCGACCGTTGTGCGGGGGTCTTTCGCCCCTCTCCCCGTTTACGTGGGAGAGGGGCAGGACGCAGTCCGGGGTGAGGGGTAGCGCAGCGGGCTGCGCCCGCACCCAAGGACTCGGTTCTGTCGGGATTTGAACTCTGAGGGAGAGCGATAAAGGGTGAGGGCCGATTTGAGCGAAACAGGTTGGAACTGTCGGGATTTGAAACGTAACGAGAGCGGGCCGGGGTTGAAGTGGGGTGGCATCATCCTGGTTTTCCCCACTCCCGTGCGGGATTGGCGCGTATGAGGACGGCGGGGTATTGTAAGCGCTTGCGCTCCGCTGAGCCTCCCAGGATACCTTCATGCTTCACCATTCCCTCGATGGCGCGTGGGTTCTGCATGGTCCTGCGCCGTATGAAAGCGTTCCCGCCCACGTGCCGGGATGCGTCCATCTTGACCTGATGGCGGCCGGCCTGCTGAAGGACCTGAATTACCGCGATCAGGAGAAGGACCAGAACTTCATCGGCGAAACCGACTGGCGCTATAGCCGCGCCTTCGATGTAACGCCCGAGTTGCTGGCCCACGAGCGCGTGCTCCTGCGCTGCGGCGGCCTTGACACATTGGCGACGATTCGGGTCAACGATGCGATGGTTGGCTATGCGGACAATATGTTCCGAACGTGGGAATTCGACGTCAAGCCGTTTCTGCTGCCGGGCCACAACACGATCGAAGTGTTTTTCGCCGCGCCGATGCCCTGGCTGCGCCAGACGGAAGCCGAGAAAGGCCTGCTGTTCGCATGGAGTATCGGCGAGCACCGGCTGAATGCGGGCGCCTGGTTGCGCAAGGAGCCGTGCAACTTCGGCTGGGACTGGGGCCCGCGGACGGTCACCAGCGGCATCTGGCGCACCATTGAGCTGGTCGGTTTCAGCACGGCCCGGCTTGATGACGTGCGTGTGCTGCAGGACCACAGTACGCTCGGCCAGGTGACACTGACCATCGAAGGCGCAGTCGAGCAGTTGCAGGCGTCTGAATTGACGGCCGATGTCGCGCTCATCGCTGCGTGGGCAATACGTCGGCGTAGTGTCGGTCGCGGTGCAGGACGGCCGTTTCCGCGCAGAACTGGTTGTGACGGACCCAGAACTGTGGTGGACGAACGGCCTGGGCGCGCAACCGCTCTACACCGTCTCGGTACGCCTGGACGCGGGCCACGATCGAACTCGACTCGTGGACGCGGCGCATCGGCCTGCGCACGCTCACGCTGGAACGCCACCCGGACGAATGGGGCGAGTCCTTCCAGTTCGCCTGATCAACGGCGTGCCGTTCTTCGCCAAGGGCGCGAACTGGATTCCCGCCGATCCGTTCTCGGCGCGAGTTGCAGGCGCACTAGTACGAGCCGCTTCTGCAGGCGGCCGCGGATGCGCATATGAACATGCTGCGCGTCGTGGGGCGGCGGCGTGTACGAAGACGACGACTTCTACGACCTGTGCGACGAATTCGGCATCTGCCGTCTGGCAGGACTTCATGTTCGCCTGCGGCACGTACCCGACGACTGACGCCGCGTTCATGGCGAATGTCGCGCGCTGAAGCCCGCGACAACGTACGCCGCCTGCGTCATCACCCGTCGCTCGCGCTGTGGTGCGGCAACAACGAACTCGAGCAGGGGCTGGTCGGCACCGGAATGGACCGACACAACGATGAGCTTGGGCCGATTACGGTAAGCTGTTCGACGTGCTGCTGCCCGACTCGTGCGCGCCGAACTCGACCCGCAGACGCCCGTACTGGCCGGCCAGTCCGCACACGCCGATTGGCGACCGGGACGAACTTCAACGAACCCGACCAGCGGCGATGCGCACCTGTGGGGCGTGTGGCACGGCAAGCAGCCCGTTCGAGTGGTATCGCAACCCTGCCACCGCTTCGTGAGCGAATTTGGTTTCCAGTCGTTCCCCGAACCGCACGTGGTGGACGCCTTTACGCGCCGGACGACCGCAACCTGA
Source organism: uncultured Actinomycetota bacterium (assembly GCA_963773595.1). GTDB lineage: Bacteria > Actinomycetota > Actinomycetes > Propionibacteriales > Propionibacteriaceae > Propionicimonas. Next base: position 22,817 of record CAVZBQ010000003.1, on the reverse strand, counting down.
CCAGCTATGTGATGGAGTATCACCAGCGCAGCGGCATCGGCAACGCAACGATCATGCACTACCTGCTGGAGTGGTTTCGCATGCCGACCTCGTTCGGGGCATGCTGTGGCTGAGCCAGATCCTGCAGGCCGAGACGATCCGCTATGCGCGTCGAGCACTGGCGGCGCAACATGCCGCGCTCGATGGGCGCGCTCTACTGGCAGCTCAACGACATTTGGCCCGGGCCGAGCTGGGTCGTCGCTCGACTTTCAGGGGCGCTGGAAGGCGCTGCACTACACGGCCCGGCGCTTCTACAGCCCGCTGCTGATCAGCGCGTCCGAGGACCTGGCGAGTGGCCAAATTGAGATCGCCGTGACGAGCGACCGGCTGGATACCGTGCAGGGCGAAGCGCGCTGGACGGTGACGACCACCGACGGGGCGCTGGTTGCCGAGGGCGCGCAGCCAGTGACAATTGCACCGAGCGGCAATACGCCTGTCGGCACGCTGGATGGTGCGCCGTGGATCGAGGACGTAGGCGCACGCCGACTGCTGGTGTGGCTCGAACTGCGGTTGAACGGCGAAATGGTGTCCGAAAACCTCGTGACGCTGGCCCGACCCAAACACCTGGAACTGCCTGGTCCGGTGGTGCGGCTGGATGTGCGCCCCCGTCCGGACGGCGCGTGGAACGTCTCGCTCACCAGCGACACACCAGCGTTATGGGTATGGCTGGAGCACGAGCAGGGACCAATCCGCACCTCGGACAACTTCTTCCACCTGCGGCCCGGCGTGACCAAGCACATCATTGTCGAAGGGGCATCCGGCTATCTGCCCGACCTGCTGCGCGTTCATTCCATCGTAGACATCAGCGCCTGAGCGAACGAGACTCTGATCCGCCAAGTCGCCACGAACGCCATGAGGGAAGTCAAAAACCGATCTCGGCGGCCTTGGTGATTTGGCGTTTCCACTTCTTCTCGACTGGATAGCGCCCATTCCTCGTACTACAATTCGTAATCTTCAGGTCCGCCGCTGAATGAGCGGCGACTTCGCATACGGATAGGGCGGCTATAATGGGTGTGTTGCAAGGCAAGGTTGCGGTCATCACCGGCAGTTCGCGCGGATTGGGGCTGGGTATCGCGCAGGCGTATTCGGCGGAAGGCGCGGCGGTTGTGCTGTCGGGCCGTTCGCAGGGCACACTGAACGCAGCGGTTGAGGCAATTACGGCGGCGGGCGGCAAGGCGATCGGTGTCCCCACCGACGTGACCAATCCCGCGCAGATGGAAGCACTGGCCGACGCTGCGCGCGCTGCTTTTGGTCGCTTTGATATCTGGGTCAACAATGCGGGTCTCAGCGCGCCATATGGCCGAACGCTGGATGTGCCGGTGGACCGCTTTACGCAGGTGGTGCACACCAACATCGGCGGCGTGTACACCGGCTCCCTGATCGCGGTGCGCCAGTTCGTGAGCCAGGGCAGCGGCAAACTGATCAACATGCTTGGCCGAGGCGACAACAAGCCGGTTCCGTATCAGAACGCCTATTCGTCCAGCAAAACCTGGGTGCGTTCGTTCACCATGTCGCTCGCTGGAGAGTACAAACATGTGCCTGGGATTGGCATTTTCGCATTCAATCCGGGACTCGTGGACACGGACATGTTGCGCCAGGTGGAGGCCATCGAGGGGTTCGAGACGAAACTCGCGCCGCTGAGCACCGTCATGCGATTCTGGGCCAACCCGCCGAGCGTGCCCGCCAAGCAGGCTGTGTGGCTGGCATCTTCAGCGACAGACGGCAAAACCGGCCTGAAGAAGACCGTGCTGACGCCGACAAAAGTGGTAGGTGGTCTGCTGCGCGATGCCGGGCGTCGCTTGACGGGAAAACCAGCGCCTGATACCACCCTGACGATTCACAGCGTGGCCCCGTATCTGGGTGATTCGGCTGGCGAGCACAAGCACGGACCCTAGCCCAGCATGCGCAGATTGATCCCGATGAAGACAAGCAGGTAAGCCAGGAAGAAGACGGCGAAGAACTGGTGATAACGCCGGTTGGCCGTCCGTGCGCCCCCGATCATCAAGGCGGTGATTAGGATGATGGTGACGGGGTAGATGACCCCCTGCGCCGCCAGGTGCTCTGGCCCTTTCAACGCGGTATCAATGGCATCGAGCGGGGCAATCAATGCGCCCAGTGTGAAGAACCACACGCGATTGCGCGCGAAGTGGTCTCTAAAATCGAAGTCTTCTCCGACGGAGCCGGGAAACAGGAGCACCGTCAGCAGATAGGTGAGCGTTGGAGTGGCCAGCACGAACAGCAGGAGAAAGAACGTCCACTCCACCTGGATGCGCCAGCGAAAGAGGATCCACCAGTTCAGCAGCGCAAACAGGAAGACGTTCGCGATCCATAGGCCATGCGTCCACGAGTAACGGACGTGACCACGGGCCTGCATCATGCCACCCACGCCAGAGAGCAGGCGCGCAATTCCCAGGCCGATCACCAGCGACGTCAGAACCGAAAGATAGCCGAATGCGTCCATTGTGCCAGCGCCCCCACACCGACGCAGCGAAGTTTACCCCGCGCCCTTACTACGTGCACGGCTGGTCGGCATAGGTCCATCCAGCACTGAGCCCATAACGTCGCGCTATGGGCTCTTTGCGGAATCGGAGGTTTTGTCCTGACTATACGCGCTTGGGCATTTCCGGATTGCCGGGGTTGAAGTGCTTGAGGATGACCAGCGGTTCGGTGCTGCTCAGGTTCGTGATCGTCACCCCGTTTGTTGCGGCGCTCTGCGTGACGAAGAACTCATCTTCGGTCATCTCGCCGAAGCGGATCAGCGACGGCGACGACAGATGCGAACTTGCCGAAGCGCCCGTAACCCTGCACGCAGATCATGCCGTAGGCGACCGGATCGTGAATCGTGACCGTACGGCCGGGCAGACCGTCAGTTCCTTGGCGCTGAACGCACTCACTGCCGTAGACGATCCACTTCTCCTGATAGCCTTCCGCGTGCTGCGCTTCGGCGTCGCCAGCGGGTCGGGGTTCGAGGAAGTGGTTGTCCTTGAAGTTCGGATCGACGTTCGCATCCCAATCCAGCAGGGAGAGCAGATAGTCGTAGTCGTGCTGGTGTTCGGGTGGCACGTCCTTGACCACCATGGACCAGTCCACCAACTGATAGTCGGCAATCAGCGACTGCCACATCGAGAACACGTCGCTGGCGCGCTGCGGCTCGTAGGTGCAGAGCGTGCCCGGCGCGTGCAGAATGCCCGGCGGCACGTCCCAGCCGGTTCCGACCTGCAGGCGGTAGGCCTTGGACAGGTCGAGGATCTTGTTGTCGCCCTCGTTCCAGCGTTTCAGGCAGTCCATGACCTGTTCCGGCGTCGTGCCGGGTTCGAGGCCGAAGAAGGTGTACGGGAACGTGTCGTTGGCAAAGTTGTACTGCGGCGGGAAGTAATACGCTTCCGGCTTGCCCATGCGGCCGACTTTCGCCGCCATCTCATCGCTCTGGTGCAGGTGGTGCGGCAGCGGGTACATGTTGTCGAAGAACTTGCTGTACATCATCCAGCCGCCGTAACGGTCCACCTGGCTCCTGGCCCAGGAACTCGACGCGGCAGTTCATCGATGGCCTCGACGAGCAGCACCTTGTTGCCGTCGACATAGATATAGCTCAGGCCTTCATCCGGGGCGGTCAGCGGCCCGTTGTCGGCCTTGGTGGTCGAGGAGAACCAGCGCTCGTCAATGCCGCCGCGATTGGCGCCCAGCGCATACAGGTCGTTCGGATGCAGGCGCAGGCGCCGGCCCGGCACGCAGAACGAGCGGGGCACCCACGTCGGCGTCAGGCGCACGACGCCCGCACCTTGCTCCAACGCCTGAACGGTAAGCTGTCTTGTTTGTGCATTCGCCATGATGTGCAACCCCATAGTTCAGGATAAGGAAGAGGGGCGCAGCACGCCGCGCCCCTCGTGCTTATGGTATGCGGCGCATCGAGTGGCACCGCACGGTATGGCCGACCCTCTTACTGCTGGATCTCGCCCAGGCGCTCTGCCTGGTCGAGGTTGTCCAGCGTGATGGCGATCGGGGTGAGGAAGTTGTCGTGCTGCGCAGGCGCAACGCCGTTCCACACGAAGTTAGCCATCAAATCGAGGGCGGTACGTGCCTGCAGACCGGGGAACTGCTCGATGGTGGCCGTCAGTTCGCCGTTCTGAATGGCAAGCAGGGCTTCCGGCAGGGCGTCGAAGCCGATGACGGCGACCTGACCAATCAGGTCACGGGCCTTGAGGGCTTCCACCGCACCGAGGGCCATGTCGTCATTGGCGGCATTGATGACCTGCGGAGGCGTATCCTGCGCCGACAGACCGTTCTCGCTCACCGACAGGCCGTCGGCGCGGTTGAAGTTGGCCGTCTGCTCGAAGACGATCGGGTACTGCTCGGCGACGCCGTCGAGCACGTTGTGCAGGCCGGCATTGCGGTCAATGGCGGGCGACGCACCGGGCGAGCCCTGGAGGTTGAACACGTTCGCGCCATCGGGGAAGAGCGACAGGATCAGATTGGCCTGCGCCTCACCGCCGAGGACGTTGTCCGCGCCGACATGAGCGAGCGTATTATTGGCGGTGTCGCCAGCGACATTGCGGTCGATGGTGATGACCGGGATGCCGGCGTCAATCGCTTCCTGAATGGCCGGGGCGAGAGCATCGGCCGCACGCGGGGAGATGATCAGGCCGTCATATCCTTCGGCGATGATCGCTTCGATGTCCCCGATCTGCTTGGTCGTGTTGTCCTGGCCGTCAAATGTCACCAGTTCGATGTTCGTGAGCTTGGCCGCCTGATCCTGGATCTGCCGTTCCATGTGGACGAAGAACGGGAACTGCAGGCCGGGGATCGAGAAGGCGATGCGGATGGGATCGCCAGCGACAATCGGCGCCGGGGTCGGCTCAACAGCCTGGATTTCGCCCAAACGCTCGGCCTGGTCAAAGTTGTCCATCGTGATGGCGATCGGGGTGAGGAAATTGTCGTGCTGGGCCGGGGCGGTCCCGTTGACCAGATAGTCGTTCATGAGGTCGAGGGCAGTACGGGCCTGCAGGCCGGGGAACTGCTCGATGGTGGCGGTCAGTTCGCCGTTCTGAATGGCGAGCAGGGCTTCCGGCAGGGCGTCGAAGCCGATCACTGCGACCTGGCCGACCAGGTCACGCGCCTTGAGGGCTTCGACCGCGCCCAGGGCCATGTCGTCATTGGCGGCATTGATGACCTGCGGGCGGGGTATCCTGCGCCGACAGACCATTCTCGGTCACCGAGAGGCCGTCGGCGCGGTTGAAGTTGGCCGTCTGCTCGAAGACGATCTGGTACTTGCTCGGCGACGCCGTCGAGCACGTTGTGCAGGCCGGCATTGCGGTCAATGGCGGGCGACGCGCCGGGCGTGCCCTGGAGGTTGAAGACGTTCGCGCCATCGGGGAACAGCTTCAGGATCAGGTTGCCCTGCGCCTCGCCGCCCAGGACGTTGTCCGCGCCGACGTGCGCGAGCGTATTCGTTGGCGGTGTCGCCAGCGACGTTGCGGTCAATGGTGACGACCGGGATGCCGGCGTCAATCGCTTCCTGAACCGCCGGGGCGAGGGCATCGGCCGTGCGCGGGCTGATGATCAGACCGTCATATCCTTCGGCGATGACCGCTTCCAGGTCCCCGATCTGCTTGTCGGTGTTGTCCTGGCCGTCGAACGTGACCAGCTCGATGTTGCCGAGGGCGGTCTGCCTCATCCCGGATCTGCCGTTCCATGTGGACGAAGAACGGGAACGACAGACCGGGGATCGAGAACGCAATGCGCAGCGCTGTCCTGTGCGCGCACCGGCACCGCCGCCAGGGCGACGCCAGTCACGACGCCGAGTACGACGAGCACGAGAATCAACTTCCTAAACATTCAATCGACTCCTCATATCTGACCTTCAGACGTTGAACAACCTTGAAGACCATTCGGAACCGTACATACCGTGCATTCGATCTCTTCGTTTCGGCGCATCACCTCCTTTCTCAGCCACGTACGCCTGGTAGCTCACTGTGCACATTCTCCGAAGCGGAGCAGGTGCAGAACGTTCGCTACTGACGGCGCGCTTTGGTGAAACGATCGAACCAGACCGCGAACACGATCACCAGGCCGATCATGATCTGCTGAATGTAGGGATTGACGTTCATCTGGGTCAGGCCGGCCGTGAGCACGCTGATCAGCAGCGAGCCGATGACGTGCCGAGACATGCGACCTTCGCCGCCCGTCAGGCTGGTGCCGCCGATGACGACGCCGGCGATCACGGTCAGTTCATAGCCCGTCCCGGCGATCGCTTCGGCCGAGTTCAGACGGGACGCCAGCACAAAGCCGCCGAGTCCGGCCAGCAGGCCGACGATCATGTACACGCTCAGGATCATCAGGCGCGTGTTGAGGCCGGACAGGCGCGCTGCCTCCGGGTTGCCGCCCACCGCGTATACGTAGCGTCCGTACTGGGTATAGCGCAGCACGATGTGAGCGATGAGCGCAACCGCGAAGAACAGAATCACAGGGATCGGGATCACGTCGCCGATTTTGGCCTGGCCCAGGAAATTGAAGGTCTCGTCAAAGGCGCTGATCGGGCCACCGTTGCCGACGATCAGCGTCAGACCGCGGAACGCCGTCATTCCGCCCAGCGTGACGATGAACGGTGGAATCTTCAAGCCGGGTGATGAGCGTACCCTTGAAAGATCCCGCCGAGCAAGCCCGACCAGCGCAGGCGACCAGACAGCGCGCCCACCACGCCCACGCCGGACGTTTGCCCGGCAGCCGTGTCGAGCAATCCGGTGCCGCCTTTGTAGAGCGCCGCCGCGACAATGCCCGACAGCGCCATGATCGAGCCGACCGACAGGTCAATGCCGCCGGTGAGGATGACGAAAGTCATGCCCACCGCGATCAGACCATAAATCGACGCCTGGCGCACGATGTTGAACAGGTTGAACGGCGTCGGGAAACGAATTCGGCTTCAGCAGCGAAAAGAAGATGAAGAGCGCGATCAGAAAGATCAGCGCGCCAAAGCGCCCGAACAGGTGCGGAGCGTTCCACTGCGCGCGCTTGCGACGCTCCGGCAGCTCGTTTCAGCGGCATGGCTCTCGTTGCTTGAGTCATCATCCCGGCCTTCTCTCAAATGACTAGACAAGCTACGCCACCGCAGAGGCGCTTTCACCGGTCATCAGCGTGCCAATGCGCGTTCGGGCGTGGCCTCCGCGCGGGTCAATTCGCCGACCAGATCGCCCTTCGTGCATCACCACGATGCGATCGCTCATGGCCAGCACTTCCGGCAGTTCGGACGAAATCATGATGATGGCGACGCCTTCGCGGCGCCAGCTGGCGGATCAGTGTCGTGGACTTCGGCTTTCGCGCCCACGTCAATGCCGCGCGTCGGCTCGTCCATGATCAGAATGCGCGGCTTCAGGGCCAGCCAGCGCGGCGATGACGACTTTCTGCTGGTTGCCGCCGCTCAGGTCCAGCACGCGCTGCTCGATGCTGGCCAGGCGGATGCTGAGCTTGTCCACGATACTCGCTCAACCACCTGGCGCTCTCGCCCATCGCTGACAAAGCCGAGCGTGGCGACGTCGCCCAACGATGGCCATGCTGGCGTTGTCCTCGACGGACATCGCGAGGAACAGCGCCTGAAGCTTGCGATCCTCCGGGACCATGCCGATGCCGGCGCGAATGGCGTCTTGCGGGCGACGGATATCGACGCGGCTGCCCGTTGACGAAAATCTCGCCGCTGTCGCGCGGGTCCACGCCGAAGATGCAGCGCGCCAGATCGGTGCGGCCGGAGCCGACCAGCCCGGCCAGCCCGACGATCTCGCCCGCGCGAACGTTGAGGCTGACGTTGCACAGCACCTGCTTGTGCGGGTCCAGCTCGCTGTCCCGGTCTTGCTGATGTTGCGCACTTCCAGCACCACGTCGCCCGGGTCTGCTCTCTGCCTTGCCGAAGTACTCGGCGACTGGGCGGCCCACCATCATGCGAATGATTTCGTCCGTGCTGGATCTCCGCCGTCTGGACGGTGCCGATGTACTTGCCGTCGCGCAGCACGGTGATGCGGTCGCAGATTCTCGAAGACCTCGTCCATACGGTGGGAGATGAAGATGATCGCCCATGCCCTGCGCGCGCAGTTCGCGCATGATGTCGAACAGGTGCTCGACCTCATTCTCGGTGAGGGCCGACGTCGGCTCGTCCATGATGATCACGCGCGACTTCACCGACAAGCGCACGCGCGATTTCGACCATCTGCTGCTCGGCGACGCTCAGGTTCGCGCACCAGCGCCGACGGCGACAGGCTGAATACCCAGGCGGTCGGTCAGTTCGCGGGTTTGTCGGTGCAGCTCGCCCCACTGCACGAACGTGAAGCGGTTCGGCTCGCGGCCAATGTAACACGTTCTCCGCCACGCGTCAGGTTGGGCATCAGGTTCAGTTCCTGATAGATGATGCTGATGCCCAGCGATCTGCGCGTGATGCGGATTGCTCAGCTCGATGTCGCTTGCCATCGAGCATGATCTCGCCCGTGTCACGGTGATAGACGCCGGACAGAATCTTCATCAGCGTCGATTTGCCTGCGCCGTTTTCGCCCAGCAGCGCGTGAACCTCGCCCGGCAGTACCTCCAGGTGGACGTCGTCCAGCGCCTGCACGCCGGGAAAGCGTTTGCTGATACCTTCCATCTTCAGAACGGGTTCCGCTCATCGCCATCGTCTCCCTTCCCCGTCTTCCGTCGCGAACCACTCGAAACCTAGTGCGGGCGGCACCACGCCAATGGTGAGCAGATATTGGCACCAAGCGCTGGTCACCGGTCGCGATGACCAGCGACACGTCCCGTTCGCGGCTGACGTCGTAGAACGAGAAACGCTCGACGCTCTGCAGTTCGAGGCCGGGCGAGAACCTTCCTGAACTCGGCGAAGATGGGCGGTTCGCTGTCGTCGTAAGGGTCCATCACGTGCAGCGCCTCGATCGGGACGGCGGTCGCGAGCGTTTCCAGTACATCGACGGTGGTGACCAGGCCGGGCCGCAGGTTGAGATAGACGTGCGTCGGCAGCCGGATTGGTGCCCGTGTTGAATGGGTAATTGCCGTCTGCGATCAGGACTTCGGCTGCCGTGCCCGGACTGGCCGAGCGCGTGCAGAATCTCAGGATGAAGAAGTGTCGACTTGAGCATCAAAAGGGCCTTTCCATTCCAAACTGATTTTCTGCTGCGACTGCGGTTTCCATGGTCGTAAACTTCACGACCCGCTGTGCGTCATCTTGTATTCAGAACACCACCCCGCTGACGAGAATGACATTGGCGTAGGGCGTGAACTCCCCCGTGCGTGCGACAGCGCGTGCCGCCGCGGTCTGCGCCTTAAAGTCCTCGTGTGCCACCATCTCGACAGGGATATCGCCCAGTAGCGCCGCGCAGCGCCGCATAGGCTTCGGGGCTGCGCGTAGCCATTTCCTGGGCAATGACGGCGCTCTGCACCTGCATTTCGCCCAGCACCGCGCGCAGCACGTCGAGGAAAGCGGGCACGCCCGCCGAAACCGCCAGGTCAATTCGGCGCGTTGTGGGCGGAATGGGCAGCCCGGCGTCGGCGATGACCAGCGTGTCGAAGTGGCCCATGCCGGCGATGACTTCAGACAGCGGTTGGTTCAGCAGCCCGGTCTTTTTCATGACAAGCCTCTTTTCAGCGCTGTGCCGCCATCAATGCGTCTACCTCGTCGCGGCGGCCCATGCTGGCTGCCGCACCTGGCCGTGTGACCGACACAGCGGCGGCTGCGTTGGCGAAACCGATCGCGTCCTCGATGGGCTTGCCCTCGGCGAGGGCTACCGCCAGCGCACCATTGAAGGCGTCGCCCGCGCCCACCGTATCGACGGCTTCGACCTTGTACGCCGGAATCAGCCCGCCGGCCCCATCCTTCGTGGCAAAACCCGCGCCGCGCTTGCCAAAGGTGACGATCAGCACGTCCACACCGGCGTTGCAGGGCCTTTTGTGTCGCGGCTTCGGTCTCAGCTTCTCCGACCGACATGCTCAGTTCATGCTCGTTCGGCGTCAGGATGTCCACGTATTGCAGGATGGACTCGTCGAGTGGGTGGGCGGGGGCGGGATTGAAAATAGTGCGTACGCCATGCTCTTTGGCCAGCTTCAGCGCGTAGGCAACGGTGTCGAGCGGGCTTTCCAACTGCGTAAGCAGCACATCCGCGCTCGACGATGGCCGCCTGCGCTTCGTCGATGTGCGCGGGACGCAATTCACCGTTGGCCCCCAGTGTGACCACAATCACATTGTGGCCATCCTCGTCGACAAAGATGCTGGCGACGCCGGTCGAGGCGGCTGGATCGCGACTGATGTAGCTGGTATCAATGCCTTCTTCTCGCCATAGGCTGAGCCCAATTTCGGACAGCGAGTCCTGGCCGACACGGGCGATGAACGTGACCTGCGCGCCCAGCCGCGCCGCCGCGACCGCCTGGTTGGAGCCTTTGCCGCCCGGCCCGGTCACGAAGCGAGTGCCGGTCACGGTCTCGCCCCGGTTGGGCAAGCGCGTGACGTAACTCACGAGGTCGGCGTTGAAGCTGCCAAGGACGACAATTCGTGCGCTCACGGAACAGACCTTTCAAGAATGGAGTGGGCGGAAGAGACGACTGCACAGCTCTCACGTTCAATCAATGTGGCATTGAGGGTGACGCACGTCGGTTCAGCAGTACTGCCCGCGATACGTTCGATGAGTAGCCGCACGGAACTCACGCGCCATCGCCTCAACGGGTTGAGCCATGGTCGTCAGCGCGGGGTAGAAGGCAGACGATTGTGGAATGTTGTCGAAGCCGAGGATCGAAATATCGCTCGGTACAGACCGTCCCATGCGCTGCAGGGTATTGATCGCCCCGAGCGCCATCTGGTCATTGGTCGCAAAGACGGCGGTGAGATTCGCGTGCTGTTCCAACAGGGTTCGAATGGCCACAGCGCCGCCCGTATATTGGAAATCCCCACCGGTGATGGCCGAATCCGGCAGCGTGAGGCCGCACTCTGCGAGAGCCCGGCGGAAACCGACGAGGCGCCGGGCACTGGGCGTGGCCACGCGCGGACCGGCGATGAAGCCGATTTCACGGTGACCAAGGCCGATCAGGTAGCGACCGGCCATGTAGCCGCCTTCCTCGTTATCCACCAGTACCTGGTCCACCGGCCACTCGTCGGCGGCCCGGTCCACGACCACGACCGGCACGCGGGCCTCGAATACGGACTTGAGGAAATCGGGGTGGCTGCCCGCCGAAATGGTTAGCAGGCCGTCCACCTGTTTGGAGAGCAGCACGTCAATGTAGGCGGCTTCGCGGGCCGGCAGCCCATCGGAATTGCACAGGATGACACTGTAGCCCTGCTCAAAGCCGATATCTTCGATCAGGCGGGCGACTTCCGCGAAGAAGGGGTTGGAGTTGTCTGGGACGAGCAGGCCAATGGTGGCGGTGCTGCGGCGGCGCAGGCTGCGCGCAACCGAGTTCGGCCGGTAATTCAGCTCAGCAATGGCGGTTCGCACGCGGGCTTCGGTGCTCGGTTCGACAAAGCGGGTGCCGTTCACGACATGCGAGACCGTGCTGACGGAGACCCCGGCTTGAGCGGCGACATCACGAATGGTGGCCATTAAACGCTCGCAGGTTCGCAGAAAAACGTTTGCGTAAACGATTTCTCCGAAGCGTAGCCCGATTTTTGCGGCCTGTCAAGCAAGTGCGATGTGCCTTGAACCGCTGGATCGCCGCCGGCTTGTGCATCCTAGTGCCCAGTTCGCTTCATTTTTAGGGCTAGGGCGCGTTATGCTCTTGCCCGCACAGCCGCCCCTAGCCAAGTGAGAATCCTTCCATGTCAAGCGCTGTTGACCACCCCTTCAAGCGTCGCCTGGGTTTTGACCCAGCCTACCTGCCTGACTTCCAGCGGCAGATGTTCATCGAAGGACCGGATAAGGCACGTCGGCTGGTCAACTTCTTCAGCCTGCTTGGACTGGCGACCGTCATTGCGACCTACGGGCTGCTCGTCTGGTTCGACGGCCACTGTGATCGGCGCGATGATCGTCGCTCCCCTGATGGGCCCGATCATGGCGACTACTGCGGCGGTCATACTAGGTTCGAACTCGGCGTGCGCTGAGTGCGCTGGCCCTGACTGCTGCCGGGATCGTGTTCGTCATCGCCTTCTCGACGCTGCTTTCGCTCATCGTGCCGGATGTTTTGGTCTCATTCACCAATAACTCCGGAATTGGCCTCCCGCATCAATCCCGGCCTGCTCGCGCTGCTCACTGCACTCGGTTCGGGTGCGGCTGGCGCGTTTATCACGTCGCGCGCCGAAATCGCGAACTCGATCGGCGGTGTAGCGATTGCGATCTCGCTGGTCCCGCCGCTGTGCGTTGTCGGGATCGCGACTCGAGCAGGGGCAGCTAGAGGCCTCGCAGGGCGCCCTTCTGCTGTTCTTCACCAACTATCTGGCCATTCTGCTGGCGGGTGGAATCACCTTTCTGCTGCTCGGCATGTGGCGCAGTGCGCCAAACCGTGGGCAGAAGCGCGTGCGTCAGGCCGGCATTGTGCTCTTCCTCGCCGGTATTCTGATCGTCACGGTTCCTCTGGCTGTCACATCGGCGCACACGCTGAACAGCACGCTTGAGACCGGAAGAGCGGCGGAAGAGGCCCGGAAGTGGCTCGATGGCACGTCGTATCAACTGCTGGCCGTCACGGTATCCGATGACTTGGCGGTGGTCACCATTGAGGGCAGCGGTGAATTGCGGCCGGCGCGCGATCTGGCTAATACGTTGGCCAATGCACTGGGACATCCGGTGGTCGTCACCTTGCGCACCGTCCCTGCCGAGATCATCGCGTCGAACGCCCCATAACGCGGACTCTGGTCTCTTTTCAAATTCCGAAATCGGAGTAACATGAATTGTAATGCATGGCCGAAGCGCGGCTCGTACGACGGGCCGCGCCTTTGCGCGCCTTTGCGCGCGGATCCGTCAGGGGGCGAGGGCATGGGGGAGAAGCGGGTTCTGATCATCGGGGCGGGTGTTGCCGGGCTGGCGGCCGGCTGTTATGCCCGCATGAACGGCTACCAGGCGACCATCTTCGAACTGCACACCTGCCCGGTGGGCTTGTGCATGGCCTGGGAGCGCAAGGGGTACACCTTCGACGGCTGCATCCATTACCTGTTCGGGTCGGGCGAGGGGCAGCCGTTTCACGCGCATGTGGCAGCGAACTGGGTGCCGTGCAGGGGCGCGCGTTCGTTCATCACGACGAGTACCAGCGCGTGACCGACGGCGAGAAGACGCTGATCGTCTATGCCGACCCCGACCGGTTGGAAGCAGCACATGCTGCGGCTCTCCCCGCCGACGCTGACCTGATCCGGCGCCTTCTGCGCGGGCGTGCGCCAGTTCACGCGCTTCGACATGTCGGCCGCTCTACGACAAGCCGCGTCCCCTCTACACCGGCAAGGACTGGCAGCGCTTCGGGATGGCGATGATGCCCTTCCTGCTGCCGATGGCTCGCTGGGGCATGGTCTCGGCCAAGGCGTTTGCCGCGCGCTTCAGCGACCCGTTCCTGCGCCGCGCGGTGCCACAGATGTTCAGTTGGGAAGAAGCGCCGGTGATGATGGGCATGTTCCTGCTCGCCTATCTGCACAACCGCAACGCCGGATTCCCCGTCGGCGCATCGCTCGACTTCGCGCGGGCGCTCGAGCGCCGCTTTCTCGAACTGGGCGGCGAGATCCAGTATGACTCGCAGGTCGAGACGCATTCTCACGCAAAATGGCCGGGCGACCGGCGTACGGCTGTACAACGACGAGGTCTACGACGCGGATTATCGTGATTTCGGCGGCCGATGGTCAGACGCTGCACCATCAACTGCTGGGCGGCCAGTACCTGACGAAGAAGATCGCCAAACGCTATGACGGTCACCTGCCGATGCATACGCAGGTGCAGGTGTCGCTCGGCGTGAAGCGCAACCTGAGCGCTGAGCCGCATTGGACGACGTATCTGCTCGATCAGCCGCTGGAACTAACGGGCGAGCCGCGCCGCGAACTGGGCGTCAAGCACTACGGCTTCGATCCGTCGCTGGCGCCGGCCGGCAAGTCGGTGATGGAAGTCATGATCCGCGTCCGACTACGCCTACTGGCAGAATCTGTTTGGCCGACGCACCTATGACACCGAGCAGCGCGAAGTGACCGACGATCGTCGTCGGCCAGCATCGAGCAGTGGTACCCCGGCCTGCGCGGCGACATCGAGGTGACGGACGAGGCGACGCCGCTCACCTACGAGCGCTACACCAACAACTCGTGGGGCGCGACGACCGGCTTCCTGCTGTCGCGCGAGGTGATGCCGGCGCTGGTCATGGGCATGGACAAGCGCGTGCGCGGGCTGGACAATCTGTTTCATGGCCGGCCAGTGGGTCGAGCCGGGCGGCGGCGTGCCGATGTCGGCGGCCAGCGGGCGGATGGCGGTGCAGTGGATCTGCCACGCCGACCGCAAGCCGTTCGAGGCGTTGAGCCGCAGGAACGGCCCTGCCGTTCCTGAGCCGCCATCCTGATTTCTCAAGGAGTTGCATCATGACTTATCTGTACATGGCCGGGCCGCTGTTCAACTATCAGGACCGCTGGTATCTGGAACAGATCACGGCGCGTTTCGAGGCGCTCGGCTACGAAACCTTTCTGCCGCACCGCGACGTCGGGCTGCTGACCAACTTCGGGCCGGCCGAGCGCAAGGCGACCTTCTGGGGCGACATGAAGGCGCTGGAACGCTGCGACGCAGTGGTGGCGCTGCTCTCCGGCACGGACCACGACTCGGGGACGTGCGCCGAAATCGGCTACACCTATGCGCGCCAGAAGCCGATCTTTGCCATCACCGATGACATCCGCTGGAAGAACAACTTCGTGTGGGGCATGTGCGCCGAGGGCGAGCACGTCGTCAAAGACATTGACTCGCTGGTGACGCTGGTGCACGGGCACTTCAGCGCCGCCGGGTGAATGCGCCTTTTCTACACCTTTTGGCGGGATTGCCACCGCCTCAGGCAGTGCTATACTGAACGCCATTCGCCGGAATGGATCGATCGCGCCTGGATTCAGGCGGAAGACGCACGAGCAGGGGTACGTTCTGCTCCGGCAGTCATCATTGGCAAATCGGCATAGGGAGCGAAAAACAATGAGCATTGGCCCCGTCGAGTACATCGAACTGGCCTTCCCGGGTAATCAATTCAACGGTGAAATCCTGCCCGCCCTGCAAGACCTGGTGGAACGGGACATCATCAGCATCATCGACCTAGTGATCGTGAAGAAGGACGCGGACGGCACGATCACAATCGCCGAACTGTCGGAACTGTCGGTGAGCGAAGCCGCACTGCTGGAGCCGCTGCGCGCCGAAGTGAGCGAACTGCTCAATTCGGACGACCTGCTGGTGCTGGCGGAAGCCCTTGAGCCGAATTACACGGCCGCGATTATGGTCTGGGAAGACAAGTGGGCGACCCGCTTCGCTGAGGCTGTGCGCAATTCCGGCGGCGTGCTGGTGGCCAATGAGCGCGTGCCGCGTGACCTTGTGCTGGCCGCGATTGAAGCCGGCAAGTCCGGCGCGTAACTGACCAACTAACCGAACGAGAAGAGGAGAGATTCTATCATGATGCGACGTCGTCGTGGCCCATCGTTGCTCGGGGTTGCCGCTACCACTGCCGTGGTTGCCGGTACGGCTGGTGCGGTACAGTCACCACCAGCAGCAGAAATACGCCAATCAGGCGCTGGCCCAGCAGGCGCAGATTGACGCGGCAGCGCAGCAGGCCGCCGCCCAGCAGGCCGCAGTATCAGCAGCAGCCTCCGCCCAGTACGCCTGCCGCCCCCTGCGGCCGCCGCCGCCAGCCGCCGGGTGGCATCTCGCAGGACCAGATCAATCAGCTGACCCAGCTTGCCGAACTGCAGAAGCAGGGCATCATCACGCAGGAAGAGTTCGACGCCAAGAAGAAGCAGATCCTCGGCCTCTAGGCTTCACACCCTCACCAGACTGCACAAAACGCCGCCTCCGAAATCGGAGGCGGCGTTCTTGTATTTGAGACCAAATCGCTGGGCTGCCCTAGCGCCGTTTTTGCGCCATTTGCATGGGATTCTGTTCGGACAGGACCAGCGTGCCGGGCGTGAACAGGGTGGCGCAGGTGAAGCCCGGCCACTCGGGCACGGTGTAGCTGCCGATGATCTCGGCGCGGCGCGGCGCGTTCGTCGCATCCAGCCAGACCAGCGTTCCGGCACCTTGCAGGCAGGCCACGTAGCCGCCCGTGAAGTAACTTTGGCCGGAGGGGCTGAAGATATCGACGGCCTGGCGGATACCGAGCGGGATGAGCGCCTCGATGCCAACGTTGGCGTAGCTGGTCAGGGCAGACCCGAAGTGGTAGGTGAACTCGCCATTCTGCACGAGCGTGCGGCAGAACAGGTCGAACTCGGACCGGACGCCCGCGCGCATGATGTCGCTCGCCTCCGCGCCGCGCAGATCGCAATCGGGCGCAGGCGGCGGCGTGGGATAGGCGAACGTGGGCGTGTCAGCGATGAAACACGCTGACCTTCGCTCGGGTGGCGGTGGGCGTCAGCGTAAAGGCTGGATCGAGCGGTGTCCGTCGCGGTCGGCGTCAACGTCGGTTCCGGCGTGTCGGTGATGAACGGATTCGGCGTTTCGCTCGGCGTCAGCGTGATCGTCGGTGTGATGGACGGATCGAGCGTCGGCGTTGCCGAGGCCGTTGGCGTGAGGTCGCGTCACTGGGGGCCGGCGTGTCGGGGGTGGTAACCCACGTGGCGCCTGTGTATTGGTCGCTGTCGGGGTCAGCGACGGCGACGGGGTGAGCGACGGCGTCAGGGTCGGGGTCGTCGTCGGCGTTGGCGTCGATGGTCAATGTGGGCGTCGCGCGTCGGTGCTGGCGTTACCGACGGCGTGGCCGGCACGCTGCGAATGCCGGCGTCAATGTTGCCGATGCTGATCACGTTGCTGGCGATGAGATGGTGTCCGTGAAGCCCAGCTCAGCCGCCGCCCGGATTGAAGTCGCTGTCTGTCGGTTGTCGCTACGCCCGCCGCGTTCTTGGTGGTGAAACAGTGCGCCCACCGGCGGCAATCACGCGCACGAAATAGGTGCCGGGACCGGCGCGACACCGCTGTAAATGCCGTTCAGGTCGGTCACGTCCGTGGACAGAACCTGGGACTTGGTGCTGTTCCACAACTGCACGGTGATCCCCACGAGGCCCGGCTCACCGGCGTCCTGCTCGCCGTCGCTGTTCAGGTCGTTCCAGACGAAGTTGCCGATATTGATCGGCGTGGGCGTGCGGGTTGGCGTGGCGGTGCGGAACTTGATGATGCCGGCGTCCACGATCGTCGTGCTGATCACGTTGCTGGCGATGCTGAAGGTGTCCGTGAAGCCGAGACTTGTTCCGGTCGGGTTGATATCGCTGTCCAGCTGTATCGCCCGCTGCCGGCATTGTCCTTGGGCGAGAACTGGTCGTTGATATTGGGCAGCACCACGCGCACCCGGTAACTGCCGGGCAGCGGGTGCGACCACCGTGTAGTTTCCGTTGGCATTGGTCGAGGTCTGGAAAAGCATCTGCGTCTTGGCGCTGTTCCACAACTGAACCGTCACGCCGGGCAGGCCGGGTTCGCCGGCGTCCTGCCGCCCGTCCTGGTCGAGGTCATCCCACACGAAGTTGCCGATGTTGATCGGGGTGGGCGTGCGCGTGGGCGTGGCCGTGCGGAACTTGATGATGCCGGCGTCAATACTGGAGATGCTGATCACGTTCGATGCGACAGCGATGATGTCGGTGAATCCGAGGTCGCCGCCCGACGGGTTGATGTCACTGTCGTCGGTGTCGTCGCCACCCGCCTGATCTTTGGGCGAGAACTGGTCATTGATGTTGGGCAGGACGACGCGCACACGGTAGTTGCCGGGGCCGGGCGACTGCAGCGTGTAGATGCCGCTCGCGTTCGTCAAGTCCTGGTCAATCAGGTTGATTCTTGGCGCTGTTCCACAACTGCACCGTGACGCCCGCCAAACCAGGTTCGCCCGCGTCCTGCCGCCCGTCCTGATCGAGGTCATCCCACACGAAGTTGCCGAAGTTGACCGGCGTAGGCGTGCGCGTAGGGGTGGCCGTGCGGAATTTGATGATGCCCGCGTCAATATTGCGTGATGCTGATCACATTCGAGGCGACCACGATGATGTCGGTGAAGCCGAGATTGGTCCCCGTCGGGTTGATGTCGCTGTCGGCGGTGTCGCCCGCAGCCGCATTGTCCTTGGGCGAGAACTGGTCATTGATGGTAGGCAGCACCACGCGCACGCGGTAGTTGCCTGGCCCGGGCGACGTGACCGTGTAGTTGCCGCTGCCGTTGGTCGAGGTCTGGTCGAGCATCTGCGTCTTGGCGCTGTTCCACAACTGCACGGTGATCCCGGCCAGGCCCGGTTCTCCGGCATCCTGCCGGCCGTCCTGATCCAGATCGTCCCAGACGAAGTTGCCGAAGTTGACCGGCGTGGGGGTGCGGGTGGCCGTCGCTGCCTGTGCGGGCAGGTCTTCGAGGATCCCTGGCGCCGCCTCGGTCGGCGCGACGGGCGTGGACCAGCTGAGGATGATGGCGAGCACGCAGGTGAAAGCGATCAGGAGCATACTGGCGGTCAGAACGTAAGACGGGTTGCGCTTCACCACGGCCTCCACTGCGGGCATACGCCGAAAATGGCGTCACCCGTACAGTCATTGTTTGTTTCGTTGAAATTACATCTCCTGATAGTACTGGAAATACAAAACGCCGCAACCTGCGGCGTTTTAAGAGAACAAGGAACATGAAGGCGATGGAGCATCCGAACCTCACCCCCCAGCCCCCTCTCCGAACTCGGGAGAGGGGGAGCATCGAGGCGTGGAGTCGTTCTCCCCTCTCGATTTGGAGAGGGGCCGGGGGTGAGGTTCGGTGAGTGCACTCACTTTTCCCCACTCCCTGTATTGATCGGTTCTTCAGTGGATGGCCGCGTGCGGGGCCGGCGTTACCCGAACGTGATCACGCCACGCGCGCCGCTGCCGCCAAGCATGGCCGCAAAGGCTTCGTTGATCTGGTCGAGCGGGTAGTGGTGCGTGACGAGGCGGTCGAGGGGCAGTTTTCCCGGCCTGAAACAAGTCGAGGAACAGGGGGAAGTCGCGGCGGGCGTGGACCGAGCCGTAGTAACTGCCCTTAATCGTTTTCTCCTGACGCACGATGACTGCGCCGGGCAGATTCGTGCCCGTGCCCATCGGCGACAGCCCGACCAGCGTGAGCGTCCCGCCCGGCCGCACGGCGTCGAGCGCCGCTTCCTGCACGCGCGGCTGCCCGACCGCCTCAAAGACATGGTCGGCGCCGCGCCCGCCGGTGAGCGCGCGAATCTGCAGCAGTGCGGCCGCATCGGCGTTCAGGGCGTGGGTAGCGCCCAGTTCACGGGCCAGCGTCAGCCGCTCCGGGCTGGGATCCACGGCGATAAGCGTGCCCGCGCCGCACAGCGCCGCGCCCTGCACCGTGCTCAGCCCGACGCCGCCGCAGCCATAGACGACAACGCTCTCTCCCGGTCGCACGCCCGCCGTGTACAGGGCCGCCCCGACGCCGGTCGCGACCGCGCAGCCGACGAGCGCAGCGACATCCAGCGGCACGTCGCGGCGAATGACGATGCAACTCTGCTGTGGCACGACCGTGTATTCGGCGAAAGCCGCCGTGCCGCAGTAGTGATAGACCGGAGAGCCATCGGTCCGGCGCAGGCGCGGCGTGCCATCGAGCATCGTCCCCGCCCAAATTGGCCCGGTGAACGTTTCGCACAGATTGGGCTGGCCGTGCTCGCAGTAGAAGCAGTGGCCGCAGTCGGGCGCCCAGCTCAGCACGACATGATCGCCCGGTGCAATGCCGAGCACGTCATAACCGACCGCCTCGACGATTCCCGCGCCTTCGTGCCCGCAGACGCAGGGCAGGGGGTGGCGCGTGTCTCCGGTCGCGACGTGCCAGTCACTGTGACACACTCCGCAAGCGGCCAGTTTCACCAGCACCTCGCCGGCGCGCGGCCCTTCGAGCGTGAGCGTTTCGATCTGGAACGGCGTGTTCGGGGCATCGAGTACCGCGGCACGAATGAGCATGGTGGGCTCCCAAGAAGTCATTGAGGGTCAGTTGATGGCGTGCAAGAATTGAAGACAAGACATAAGGTTATGTCGGAGGATCTGCCGACTGGTTCGTACGCTTTTTTCCGGAACTTTCAACTTCACCTAAGACTCTGCGGATCGAGCGCGTCGCGCAGGCCATCGCCGACAAACGAGACCGTCAGTACGAGCAGCATCAGTACGGCGCTGGGCAGAAACACCTGCAGCGGATTCTGTTCGAGGTAAGGGATGGCCTCGGTGATCATTTTGCCGATGCTCGGGTCGGGCGGCTGAATACCCAGGCCGAGCAGGCTGAGCACGGCCTCCGCGACCACAACCGACGCCACGTTGAGCGTGCTGGTGGCCACGATCAGGCCGAGGATTGGCGGCATGATGTGGCGGGTCACGATGCGGTTGCCGGTCGCGCCCACTGAGCGCGCGGCTTCAACGAACTCGCGTTCGCGCAGGGCCAGCGCCTGACCTCGCACCAGGCGTGCCATTAGCGGCCACGACACCAGACTGAGCGCCCCGGCGACCAGAAGCAGGCGGCCAATTCCGCCAAATCGCTCGCTGACTGCTGAGCCGAAAATGGCCGCGATCAGAATGGCGAGCAGCAGGCCCGGAAAGGCGAAGAGCACGTCGCCGATGCGCGACACGATGGTATCCGGCAGCCCGCCAAAGTAGCCCGCGGCCAGGCCCAGCGGCACGCCAAGCACAATGTTGATGATCTCGACATAAAAGGCAACGAGTAGCGACACGCGCAGACCGAGTATCAGCCGTGCCAGCGTATCCCGGCCCAGATTGTCCGCCCCGAAGGGATGGCTGCCGGAGGGAGCCGCATTGAGCGCGCCATAATCGAGCTTGATCGCGCTCTGCCCATAGAGCAGGGGCCCAAACGCTGCGATCAGGATCAGCCCGATCAGGATGACCAGGCTCACCATTGCCAGTCGATTCGCTCGGAAGCGCCGCCAGAAGATAGCGCTCGGCGACTCCGGCTCGCGAGCGCTCTGGACGGAAAGCGACGTGACGGCCATTGGCTAGCTGTCCACCCGCACACGCGGGTCGAGCACCGTATAGAACAGGTCAACCACCAGATTGACGACGACGACCGATACGGCCAGGATGACGGTCGTCGCCTGAATGACCGGATAATCACGTTGCTGAATGGCTGTGACCGACAGAAAACCAATGCCAGGGATCGAGAACAGGCTTTCAACGACGAACGCGCCGGTCACGAGAAAGGCGACCGACGGGCCGATGATGGTCACAATGGGCAGCAGGGCATTGCGGAAGGCATGCCGCCAGCGCACTGCGCGCTCAGACAGGCCCTTGGCGTAGGCCGTGCGAATGTAGTCCTCATTCAGCACTTCGAGCATGCTGGCCCGGGTGATGCGCGCAATCAGGCCGAGACTGGCCGCCGACAGCACGATAATGGGCAAAATCCAGTGCTCGGGTCGGCCCCATCCGGCGGCGGGCAGCGAGGGCAGCCCGGCGTTGTAGGCCTGGAAATTGACCCAGCGCAGAATCGGAATCAGTACAAACGCAGGGACAGCGAACAGGCCGAGCATGAGCGCCATCAGCAGCCGATCCCCAATCTGGTTGCGATGCAGCGCGGCGTACAGCCCGGACGGGATGCCAATTGCCAGGCTGAGGATGAGCGCGCCCAGCCCGAGAATGATGGAAACACCGATGCCGCTGCTGATCAGGTCAATCACCGGGCGCTGGGCATAGCGGAACGAGTAACCAAAGTTGCCTTGCAGCAAGCCGCCGAGATAGTTCAGATACTGCTGATACCACGGCAGGTTGAGGCCATACAGCTCGCGCAGCCGGTCGTACATCGCCGGATCGCGCCGGTTGCCCATCAGGTTGAGGATGGGGTCGCCGGGCGCAAGGTAGCCGACAATGAACGTCAGGAAGGTGACGGCGAAGAGGACGAAAGGCAGGCTGATCAACCTGCGGGAGGTGACTCGCAGCATGGTCCGTTAAGCATAGCGTGAAACACAGGTTCAAGCCTAAAAAGCCTCACCCCGGCGGTGGGCCGGGGTGAGGGAGGGCACATGACCTTCACCCCGGGCCTCTCCTCACGGAAAAGGGGCCGGGATGAGCGGCTTGCTGAGGTTGCTTACGACGCCGGGCAGGCGACCAGCGCGCTGTAGTCCGGGATGACGAAGGAGTAGAACAGACCCATCAGTTCAACGCCTTCCACGCAGTCACGGATGAGCACGTTGACCTTGCCTGAGAACAGCGGCAGCCAGCCCACTTCGCTGACGGCGATCTGCTCGGCCTGGTTGTAAAGCGGGGCACGTTCTTCCCACACGCCGCTCGCATCCGCCTGGTCCACCAGCGCGTCGAAGTCAGCGTTGCTGAAGTGCGCGTTGTTGTTGCCCACGCCCGTGCGCAGTTGCTGCGACAGGAAGTTTTGGGGATCGGGATAGTCCGCGCCCCAAATGCTGTAATAGGCCTGCAGACCGTTGGCAGGGTCCGCGAACGTCGTATTCAGGCGGTCGCTGAACGTCGAGAGTTCCAGCGGTTCGAGCGTGACCGTCACGCCTAAGCCTTCCTGCCACATCGATTGGAGGACCGTTGCCACGCGCTCGTTATCGCTTTCCACGCCATAGGTCAGCGTGAGGTTGATCGAGGCAGGGTCAATGCCAGCCTCTTGGAGAAGCGCGACGCCGGCGGCTGGATCATACGGAATGCCTTCGATGGGCTGTTCGCTGCCGGGGAAGCCACCGGGCAAGA
>CAVZBQ010000002.1:0-326403 GCA_963773595.1 uncultured Actinomycetota bacterium | reverse complement strand
CGCGCAGGCTGCTCTGAACGCCCGGTAGTCCACTGCTGACGAAGGCGCGCCGCTCCGCAAGGGGCGGCGCGCCTTTGGCGTTCGTGGGGCAGTTGCGAGCTCGGAGCGACCTGAGCGGATCACTCGCAACCCCAGGACGTTGCGAAGGGCCCGAAAACCTTGCGGTCCGGGCCCTTCGTCAGGAACTGCGGTGTGAAGCGGGATCAATCACCACTCACAACTTGTAGCTCCTTGTGTCCGGCTAGCTGTCCGGACGGCGGCCGGATTGTTCCCCCCCGAGAAGTCCGGCCAGATGAAAGCTTAGCCAATGCGACGACTGAATACCAGCACTCGGTCCCTCTAACGGGTGACAGGACTTACTTTTCCGCACGGGTGACCGCCCGGCGTGGCCGGAGGTGCCGTTGGTGCTTGTCAGCGACACTGGACGGATGGACAGACGAGGATTCCTTCTGGCTGCGTCAGCTCTGCTGGCCGCCGGCTGTGCGCGCGTACCCCCGCCAGCCATCGCAGGAGCTGCCGGTCTGGCCACGCCCGCAGTGGCTGCCCCCCTCCTGATCGGCACGGAGAATGCCGCGCCGGTTGCCCTGATGGCGCAGCTGCTGGTCAGGGCCGTTGCCGCCAGGGGACGCGCCGCAGGCACAGAGGTGTTCGGCGAAGCCTGGCAGGCGGCTCTGGGCGCGGGGGAATCGGCGGCGAAGCCGGCGTATGCGGGCACCTTGTGGGCGAGTCTCGGCGGCAGCGACGCACCTGCTGCCGCAGACCTCCCCGGCGCGGTTGCCGACCTGCTCTCGCCGGAGGTGAGCGTGGTCTCGGCTGCCGGGGTGGACGGCTCGCTGATGTGGGTGGTCACGGAGGTCACGGCGCTCACGGGCATCACGACACTGGACAAGATCGCGCGATGGTCACGGGGCAAGGTGGCTGCCGTTCCGGAGCTCGCCGTCTCGCGCGCCGACGGGTTGCCGGGACTGAAGGCCGCGTACGGCGCCGGCTTCACCGTGTCGAAGACCGAGAGCCCGCGCGAGCGTGCCGCGGCCCTGACGACCGGTCGAGCGGCCATCGCAGCATTCCGACGCTCCGAGTACAGCGGCACCGGACTGTTCGAGCTGGCAGACACCAACAAGATCGAGCTGCCCGATCCCGCGGTCATCCTCGTGAGCAGCAAGCTCGTCGACGCCGAACCCGACCTGGTGCTCGCGATGCAGGCCCTCGCCGCCAAGCTCTCGACCGGGCCACTGCTGGACTTCCAGGCGAAGCTGGCCGGCGGGGCGAGCGCCGACGGGGTCCTGGACGCGTGGCTGAAGTCAGAGGGCCTGGCCTGACGACGTCCGGGGCTCAGTAGCCTTCGGCGCGTCCCCCGGCGAGCACGGCAGCGGTGCCGGAGAGCCCGAGGCGCGTGGCGCCGGCCTCGACCATCGCAACCGCCGTGGCCCAGTCGCGGATGCCGCCGGACGCCTTCACGCCGAGACGGCCGCCGACGGTCCGCGGCCATCAGTTCGACGGCGTGCGCCGAGGCGCCGCCAGCGGGGTGGTAGCCGGTCGAGGTCTTCACGAAGTCGGCCCCGGCGGCCTCGGCTGCCTTGCAGGCCGCGACGATCTCCTCGTCGGTCAGCGCTGCCGACTCGATGATCACCTTGAGGACCTTCGGGGCGGGCACGGCGGCGCGCACGGCGGCGATCTCGGCCTGGGTCGCGTCGAGGACCCGGCCTTCACGAGCGCCGAGGTCGATCACCATGTCGACCTCGTCCGCGCCGTCGGCCACCGACTCGGCGGCCTCGGCGGCCTTGATGGACGCGGTGTGCTTGCCGGAAGGGAATCCGCAGACGGTCGCGACCTTGACATCGCTGCGGCGAAGCCGACCGGCAGCATGGCCGGGGAGATGCAGATCGAGTAGGTGCCGAGGCTGCGGCTTCAGCGGCGAGCGCCGCGACGTCGGCGGCCGTGGCCGTGGGCGAGAGGAGGGTGTGGTCGACGATGCGGACCAGTTGTGCGGGAGTGACAGTCACCCGCGACGGTAGCGCGCTGGTCCTCGGCGCCGCCAGTTCCCAGGTGCAGGAGACGCGGCTCCTCGACCGCAGTCAGTTCGACCGCTCCATCCTCGTCGCCGCAGCCGAAGCGACGCCGGTAGGCGACCGGCGACATGCCGATGACTTCGCGGAAGTGGTCGCGCAGCACCACCGCGGAGTTGAAGCCGACCCGACCGGCGATCTGCTCCACCGACAGGTCGGTGCGCTCGAGCAGGGTGCGCGCGGCGAGGACGCGCTGCTGGTTCAGCCACTTGTGCGGCGTGGTGCCGGTCTCGGCGAGGAAGCGGCGAGCGAAGGTGCGCTCGCTCATCAGTGCCTTCGCGGCCAGGGTGGAGACCGTGTGCGGCTCGTCCGACGTTCGGTGCGCCCAGTCCAGGATGGGGCGAGAGGCTGTCGGCCGAGCAGGCGGGGATCGGGCCTCGACGTACTGCTGCTGCCCGCCGTCCCGCTGCGGCGGCACGACCATTCGCCGGGCGATCCGGGTGGCCACGGCGGCGCCCAGCTCCTTGCGCACCAGGTGCAGGCTGGCGTCGATGCCGGCTGCGGTGCCGGCGCTGGTGACGATCCCGCTGTCCTCGACGAACAGGACCCTGCGTCGACGACCGGCCTTCGGGTAGCGCCGCTGCATCTCCTCCGCGTACATCCAGTGCGTCGTGCAGCGACGGCCGTCCAGCAGGCCGGCGGCGCCGAGGACGAACGAGCCCGAGCACAGGCTCAGCACGGTGGCGCCCGCTGCGTGCGCCGCGCGCAAGGCTGCCAGCGCCTCCGGCGGGTACTCCTCGTCCGCGCGTGGCAGGGTGGCCGCGACGATGACGAGGTCGCTACCGGCCATGGCGTCCAGACCGAGCTGCGGGGTGATGGTGAACGGGTCGAAGTTCTTGCTCGCCAGCGGCTGGCCGGGCTTGACGCCGCAGACCCGGAAGTCGAACGGTTCGATGCCGTCGTCGCGGCGGTCGATGCCGAACACCTCGACGGCCACCCCGAACTCGAACATCGCGACGGGTTCGAGGACGATCACGCTCACCTGATGCAGTGCCATGCCACCAGCATAGTGGCTGTAATCCTTCGATAGCATGTCAATCCAGCCACTGGTGGCGGAGAAACGACGAAGGAAGGATTACTGCCATGACCGGATCACTCATCCTCCTTGGCATGATCCTGCTGCTCATCGTCGGTCTCGAGGTCACCCACCGCCGCGATCGCCGGCACCTGGCGACCCGGGTTCGACACCCGCAGGGACCGCGATCGCGCCCGCCTGGAGGACGAACTCCGTGCCGTCGCCCAGCGCGACACCGCCGACGTCCCCACTGTTCCCGTCCACCTTGCTGCACCCCGATCGGCCGCCACCGACTACCGGCTGGTCAACCGGATCGCCGCCTGACGCCGCGCCGCGGTGCATCATCAGCCGCAGCGAGACGAACCGCAGCAGGGTCGCGGCCGCGTTGGCGAGCACCAGCACCCGACCTCGACCGCGTGGCCGGCCTCCGGCCAGAGGCTGCCAGCAGCCAGAGGAGCCGCTGGTCAGGCCCAGCGCGACGGCGAAGGCGACCAGCCCGCCGAGGTGGTGCCGCAGGGCGCCGGCCGCTTCCGGTGATGCCGAAGGTGAGCCGCCGGTTGGCCGCGGTGTTCGCGACGGCCGTGACCAGCAGGGCGACCAGGTTCGCCGCCTGCGCCCCGAGCGGACGCAGCAGCAGGTAGAGCACGAAGTAGGCCAGCGTGCTGGCCACCCCGACCGCCGCGAAGCGCAGCAGCTGCCCGAGCATGCCGGCCGGCACCCCGGGCACGGCGGAGGGGACTCGGCCGACCGCGGTAGCTCGGCCCGCGAGCCGGTCGCGACCGGGATGCGTCCCGAGCCGAAGCCGCGCAGCAGCCGCCAGATCCCGCGCAGGTCCTCGGTGGCCGTGGCCACGATGTCGACGGTGGTGCCCGGGATCGTCGACCCAGTCCACCGGCACCTCGTGGATGCGCAGCCCGGCCCGCTGGGCGAGCACCAGCAGCTCGGTGTCGAAGAACCAGTTGTTGTCCTCGACCAGCGGCAGCAGGCGGTCCGGCGACGTCGCGTCGGACCGCCTTGAACCCGCACTGCGCGTCGGAGAACGACACCCCGAGGATGGCGCGCAGCAGCAGGTTGTAGCTCCGCGAGATGAACTCCCGCTTCGGCCCGCGGACCACCCGCGAGCCCGCGCGCCAGCCGGGTGCCGATGGCGACGTCGGAGTGGCCGGAGACCAGCGGCGCGACCAGCGGCAGCAGGGCCTTCAGGTCGGTGGACAGGTCGACGTCCATGTAGGCCACGACGTCGGCCGTCGAGGCCGAGCCAGGCCTGCCTCGAGCGCGCGGCCGCGGCCCTTCGCGTCGAGGTGGAGCGGCCTCGACGTGCGGGATGGTCGGCGGCGAGCCGCTGGGCGATCGGCCAGGTGGCAGTCGGTGGAGGCGTTGTCGGCGATCGACGATCCGGTACGCGTAGGGGAAGGAGCCGGCGAGGTAGCCGTCGAGCCGGTGCACCGAGGCGGCGAGGTCGGCCTCCTCGTTGTAGACCGGGATCACCACGTCGACCAAGGCCGTGCCGAGCCGCGGCGGGCCGGCCTCGACCGTGCGGTGCATGACGCGCAGTCATGGCCTCACGGGCTCACTTCGGCCCTGGGTCAGGTCGTAGACGGTGGTGCCGCCGACGGTGGTCGGCCGTGTAGGTCTGCGACACCCAGGTCGCGATCTCGGTCGGCCGCGCTCGGACCCGCCGTTCTGCCGGCCGCCGAGTGCGCCGCCGAGGAAGTAGTGGATCCTCCCCGCGGCCACGTCGGCCTGGAACTGCGCCGAGGGTCGGGGAGGGGTCGGAGCCGTTGAAGCCGCCGATCGCCATCACCGGCTCGCCGGTGGCCAGCTGGTAGCTGGCCGCGTTCTGGGACCCGACCGTCGCCGCCACCCAGGTGTAGCTGGCCGCGTCCTGGCTCGAGCAGGTGTGACCAGCTCGGTGCGACGTGCTGCCCCGTTGAGCAGGCCGCCCATGCCGGTCCGGTGCCCTGACCGGTGCCGGCGACCGGTGGTGCCCGGTCCGGCGGGTCGCCGTGCCGGCGCCGGTCGGGTGGTTGCCCGCCGCCGGGCCGCCGTCCGGGGCCCGCCGCCGCGCGACCGAACCCGCTGGTGACGGGGCCGGCGGTCACGATCGAGCCGGTGTGCGCGGTCGCCGCGGTGTTGACCGAGTAGGCGTACGGGCCCGACCAGGCCGGCCGCGATCGCCGCGGCGCGCAGTGACGGCGCGGCCAGCACCCGGGGCAGCCGGTCCGACCGAGACACAGTGGCGAGTCGCCGCGGCCGCACCGAGGCCGAGCGGCCGCCCAGCCCAGCGACGGTGTACCAGCCGCCGGCCTGCTGCAGCAGCACGAGGGCCCACAGCGCCGGTGCCGGCGGTGGCGCCGGCAAGGAGCAGCCGCGGCGGTCAACCGTCCGCGGTGGGCCCACAGCGCCGCGCCGCCGAGGGCGACGGCACCGCCGATCGCCGGGGCCAGGGCCACGGTGTAGTAGTCGTGGTAGATGCCGGCCATGAAGCTGAACACGCCGGCGGTGACGACCAGCCAGCCGAGCCACACGACGAGGCCGCCGGCAAGGGACCTGGCTCGGGGTCTGGGACGCGCGGTCACCGCGTCGTGCGGTCGGCAGCCGTCCGGGAGCGCGTGCAGGCGAACGCCAGCAGGAGACCCGCCGACGCCGAGCACCAGCGCCGCCGGGATCAGCCAGGAGACCATGCCGCCGGAGACACCCTCGAACATGCGCAGGATGCCGGTCGAGCCCGACATGCCGCCGCCCCCGCCGCCGCCCACCGAGCCGACCTCGTTGCCGGTGATCCGGCCCAGGCCGTTGTAGCTGACGATCAGCTCGAGCAGGGAGTTGCGTCTGCGAGCCGCCGATGTAGGGCCGCAGCGATGCCGGGGTCAGTTCGACGACGGCCACGTACCAGCCGGCCGAGACGATCATCGCGGCGAAGGCCACCAGCAGGTCGACGATCTTCTTGCGCCAGGTGGCCGGAGCGGCGATCGCGTACGCGACCACGAGCGCCGGCAGGACCAGGAACGCCTGCAGCATCTTGGTGAGGAAGCCGAAGCCGATCGCGACGCCGGCCAGCGCCAGCCAGCCGCGGGAGGCGTGCTCGGTGGCCCGGACGGTGAAGTAGGAAGCCAGCACCATGGTGAACACCAGCAGGGCGTCGGGATTGTTGAAGCGGAACATCAGCGTCGCCGCCGGGGTGAGGGCGAAGACCGCCGCGCCGGCGAGCGCGGCCCAGTGGGCGCCGCGCTCGGTCAGCGGGTGGGTCTGGCGTCTCCGGTCCCTAGCCGGCCTGCGGCCGTCGAAGGCGCCAGCCGAGCAGGCTGCGGCGCACCGCGGCGTACAGCACGCCGACGCTGGCCACGCCCAGCAGTGCCTCGGGGGCGAGGATGCTCCACGAGCTCAGCCCGAACAGCCGCACGGAGAGGGCCATCAGCCAGATCGCGGCGGGGGGCTTGTCGACGGTGATCCTGTTGCCGCCGTCGAGGGAGCCGAAGAACCAGGCCGTCCAGTTCTCCGAACCGGCCTGCGCGGCTGCCGAGTAGAAGGAGTTCGCGTACCCGGAAGCGGAGAGGCCCCACAGGTAGAGGACGGCGGTGCCACCAGCAGGCGATCAGCTCCCACGGGCGACCAGTCGGGCCGTCCTCGCGAGGCCAGCACGGTGCGGGCGCCGGTCGTCGACGTAGGTGCAGGTAGCCGTCGGCGCCAGGTCGGCACGTCGGTCTCGATCCGGTCATGCGGCAGCGGGCCGGGAACTGGGCTGGCCCGCATCTGAGGGTCGGGCTGTGACCCCCGGGAGTGGAGACCCCGTCCACACCGAGCCGTGTCCTCGGAGCCCTACCGGGCGTTGCCGGAGTGCGAGTCCGGTCGAGCCCGGCCATCCGGCTGAGGTCCGAAGGGTCAGGCCAGCGGGACGCGGATCGTGAAGCCGGCTGTAGCCGGGGCGGCTGTCCAGGGCGACCTTGCCGCCGTGGGCGTTGACGACGGCTGCCACGATGGCGAGACCGAGCCCGGTCGAGGAACCACCGGCCTGCCGGACGCGGCTGACGTCGGCCCGGGTGAACCGCTCGAAGACGCTCTCCTGGATCTCGGCGGGCACGCCCGGGACCGTTGTCGGTGACCGAGATCACCGCCCAGCCGTCCTGTGCGCTCAGTGCGGTCTCCACCCGGGTGCCGGGCGGGGTGTGCGTGCGGGCGTTGGCGAGCAGGTTGGCAACCACCTGGTGCAGGCGGTGCGCGTCGGCCTTGCGCCATCACCACCTCCTCGGGCAGGTTCAGCGCCCAGGTGTGGTCGGAGCTCGGCCGCGCGGGCGTCGCTGACGGCGTTGAGCACGATCTCCGTGAGGTCGGTGGGCTGCAGGTCGAGCGTCGGCTCCGAGTCGAGCCGGGCGAGCAGCAGCAGGTCCTGCACCAGGGCGGACATCCGCTCCGACTCCGCCTCGATGCGGCCGAGCGCGTGCGCAGCGTCGTCGGGCAGCTCCTCGGATCCGCGCCGGGTCAGTTCGGCGTAGCCGCGGATGGAGGCCAGCGGGTTGCGCAGCTCGTGCGAGGCGTCGGCGACGAACTGGCGCACCTTCGTCTCGCTGCGATGCCGGGCGGCCAGCGCGCCCTCGACGTTGTCGAGCATGTGGTTGAACGCGAGGCCCACCTGGCCGACCTCGGAGGCGGGGTTGGCGTCGCCGGGCGCGACCCGGATCGGCACGTTGCCGTCACCGCTGTCCAGCGGAAGGTTGGAGACCTGGGTGGCGGTGGCGGCCAGCCGGGTGAGCGGACGCAGGCTGCGCTCGACCACCCGTCGCGCCCCGACGTAGGAGAGCAGGATCGCGCCGAGGGTGAGCAGGCCGGCCATCATCAGCTGGCTGGTCATCGGCCTGCGACACCTCGCTGTAGGGCAGGCCGACAACGGTGGTCACGCCCGTTCCGTCTCGCTCCTGACGAGCACCCGGTAGAGGCCGAGACCCGGTGACGTTCGACCGTCACCGGGCCGTTGCGTCGGCCCGAGCGCTGAGTCAGACGCCGTGGCGGCGTCCTTGGTCGAAGCTGTCGGGCGCGCTGGTCACGACGCCAGGATGCCACCGCTCAGCTCGTCGAGTGCGGATCAGGCCGGAACCGGCCGGGTCGGCGGGACCGTTCTGGTCGGTGTCGGTCGAGCCGCCGACCGCGTCGCGGGCCGCCCGGAGGCGACCTGCAGCCGGTCGTCGAGTTGGCGCTGCAGGATCTGGAAGCTGGCCAGGGCGGTGAACAGGCTCAGCACCACCGTCACGAGGGCGACCAGAGCGCTGTGGTGCGCACCACCAGCTGACGGCTCAGCGTCCCCTTGCCCATCGGCGAGGGACGCCGTCGCCGGCACCGGGACGGGGAGCGTCATTCGGCGGCCGGCTTGAGCACGTAGCCGGCGCCGCGCATGGTGTGGATCATCGGCGGGCGGCCGGCGTCGATCTTCTTGCGCAGGTAGGAGATGTAGAGCTCGACGACGTTGGCCTGGCCGCCGAAGTCGTAGTTCCAGACCCGGTCGAGGATCTGGGCCTTGCTCAGCACCCGGCGCGGGTTGCGCATCAGGTAGCGCAGCAGCTCGAACTCGGTGGCGGTGAGGCCGATGATCTCGCCGGCGCGGGCCACCTCGTGGCTGTCCTCGTCGAGCGTGAGGTCGCCGACGACCAGTTGCGACTCGTTGCGCAGCGTGGTCGCTCCCGAGCGGCGCAGCAGCGCCCGCAGCCGGGCGACGAGCTCCTCGAGGCTGAACGGCTTGGTGACGTAGTCGTCGCCGCCGGCGGTGAGGCCGCCGATCCGGTCGTCGAGGGCGTCCCTGGCGGTGAGGAAGATCACCGGCACGTCGGGCTGCTCGGTGCGGATGCGTCGCATCACCTCGAGGCCGTCGAAGTCCGGCAGCATCATGTCGAGCACGATGGCGTCGGGGCGGACCTCGCGCGCGGTCTTCACCGCGGCCAGACCGGACGCCGCCGTCGAGACCTCCCAGCCCTCGTAGCGCAGCGCCATGCTGAGCAACTCGGTGAGGCTGGTCTCGTCGTCGACGGTGAGAACCCGGATCGCGGTCCCGTCGGGGCGGGTGAGCGCTTCCTGTCCGCTTCGCGCAGTGATGGCCATGGCTTCACTATCCCAGCGCCGGGTGAGTGTCGGCTGGCAGTTTCCTGTGGGAACCCTGTGACTCCTCGGGGGTGCGGTCCGGCATCGGATAATCTTGGCGCCGCCCGGTGATCGCCGGTGCGTACCCCGGCAGGAGGCGTCATGCGGATCGTCCGCGGCATCGCCGGACTGCTGGGTGAACTGCTGATCACGATCGGCGTCGTCCTCGTGCTGTTCGTCGGCTGGCAGCTGTTCTGGACCGATGTCGTCTCCGACGCGGACGCCGGCCAGGTCGTCACCACCATCGAGCAGGACCCCACCGGCCCGGAGTGGGTGCAGCCGAAGCATGCCAAGCTCGGCGACGCGTTCGCGATCGTCCGGATCCCGCGCTTCGGCGCGAAGTTCGCCCGGCCCCTGTACGAGGGCACGACGCGGGACGTCCTGATGCGCGGCATCGGGCACTACACGGACACCAGCCTGCCGGGTGCGGTCGGCAACTTCGCCATGGCCGGCCACCGCACCACCTACGGCAAGCCGTTCAACCAGATCGACAAGCTCGATCGAAGGCGACGTCGTGCTCGTCGAGACGAAGGACACCTACTTCGTCTACCGCGTGACCGGGCACCAGATCGTGCCGCCCACCCAGGTGTCCGTGCTGCTGCCGGTTCCCGACGAACCGGAGGCGAAGCCGACCGTTGCCACCCTCACGATGACCAGCTGCCACCCGGAGTTCAGCGCACGCGAGCGCTACGTCGTGCACGCGGAGCTCGACGCCACCTACCCCAGGGACAAGGGCGTGCCCGCGGACATCCTGAAGGTCGGTGAGTGACGTGTCGTTCTACGGGCTCGTGTGGCGCATCCTGCCGGGGCCGACGGCGCTGAAGGTGGTCGAGGCCGTGATCCTGGTGCTGGCCGTCGTCGCCGTCCTGTTCACCTGGGTGTTCCCGCGTGATCGCGCCGTACATGCCGTTCAACGACAACACCGTCGGGCAGTGAGCTCAGCGGTAGCCGAACGCCTTCGCGCCGAGGATCACGTCGGTCCACTTCAGGTCGTAGTCCTCGATCCGTCCGGGGCGGGCCGTGGTGGTGGGGTCCTCGAGGGTGAGCCGGATCATCCGTCCGACGGCCTCGTCCTCGCCCTGGGCGCGGATCTCGACCGAACCGTCCGCCTTGTTCTCCGCATAGCCGGAGAGGTTCAGGTACCTCGCCTCGCCGGTGGCCCACCAGCGGAAGCCGACGCCCTGCACGCGTCCGCGGACGGTGATCAGGACGGCGAGCATGGCGCCCATTCAACGCCAGCGGCGCTGCCCGGTTCAACACCAGGCCATGGTCGCCCGCCGTGATTCGAGAGGCAGCCCGACCCGACCGACTCTTCTGGAAGGATGCTCGTCATGAGCGAACCGGTCCGCGAAGTACTCACCTGGGAACTGTTCGGGAAGGCGGCCCGCGAACTCGCCCAGCAGGTGGTCGATTCCGGCTTCGAGCCCGACCTGATCCTCTCCATCACCCGCGGCGGCATGCTGCCGGCCGGCACCATGAGCTACGCGATGGGCATCAAGAACCTGCACATCATCAACGTCGAGTTCTACACCGGGGTGGACGAGCGGCTGCCGCTGCCCGTACTGCTGCCGCCGGTGCCCGTCGCCGTCGACCTGTCCGGCCAGACCGTGCTGATCATCGACGACGTCGCAGACACCGGCGAGACGCTGCGCATGGTCCGCGACTTCTGCGAGGAGCACGTCGCGGAGACCCGCACCGCCGTGCTGTACGAGAAGTCGCAGTCGGTCGTGAAGTGCGACTACGTGTGGAAGCGCACCGACGAGTGGATCGCCTTCCCGTGGTCGAGCGAGCCGCCGCTGAAGGGCCACTCCACCGACAATTGATCCTCGCCGGGATGGTCTCAGCTGAGCGCTGCGACGACCTTCTCGATCCGGCGCTGACGGGTCGCCTCTGCCTTCGCCTCCGTCACCGAGCGCACGTGTTCCTTGCGGTGGGACGGGGCGAGCGCGTCGAACGCCGCTCGCAGCCCGGCCGCTGCCAGCGCCTCGGCGAGGTCGTCGGGGACGGGGGTGTCGCGTGCGGACGTGTCATGGGTGAGCGTGACCTCGTGGGTCTCGCCGCCGGCCACCCCGGCAGCCTCGCGGTGGACGGCAGCGACGCCGCACCAGGTACTGCCCGCCCATCACGGCGATGGTGGAGGGGTAGCTGTAGCCGTTGATGGTGACGATCACCGGCACCCGCTTGCCGGCGCCGAAGCTCTCGACGACCTCTTCCGGCACAACGATGCCGACGTTGTTGCCGGTCAGCAGCAGGGTGGTGGTGAAGCTCGGCATGGCGTCCTCCTATCGCAGGTTCGAGGATCATGCCACGACGGGCACGCGGGTGACAGCCTTTCCGGTGCCGGCGATCACGATGCCGCCGAGCACCAGCAGCACCCCGACGAGCTGCAGCAGGGTGAGCGTCTCGCCCAGAACGGCGACGCCGAGAGTTGCGGCGGTCAGCGGCTCCGCCAGCCCGAGGGTGATCGCCGTCGAGGACGGCAGATGGCGCAGGGCAGCACCCATCAGCAGGTAGGCGACGACGACGGTGACCGCGCCCAGCCACAGGGCGACGGCAAGTCCGCGGGGTTCCGCGAGCCAGGAGTTGTCGGTGAACGGCAGGACGGCCGCGCCGATCAGGCCGCTGGTCCCCACGATCGCGGCTGTGGCCGGCACGGCTGAGACGCCCTGCTGCACCACCTTGCCGGCGGAGACCGCGTAACCGGCGTAGCCGGCGCCCGCCACAAGGGAGGCAAGGACGCCGACCGGCTGCAGCGCCACAGCCTGTCCGATGGCACCGGAGAGCAGCAGGATGCCGACGACGGCGAGCGGCTGTCGCCTCGAGCCAGCGGCGAGACGGCCTGCGCCCGAGCAGCCACGTCGAACAACCCGGCGAACAGCGGACTGGAGCCGAGCGCGATGACGGTGCCGACGGCGACCCCGTTGCTCCGGGTGCCGAAGAAGAAGGTGGCCTGGAACGCCATCACGCAGGCGCCGGCCAGCACGAGCCAGCCGACCTTTCCCGACCATCGCGGGAGGCGCCTGCCGTGCACCCGCAGCCACCACACGACGAACGATCACCAGCAGCACGGAGCCGCCGACCACCTGGCGGACCGCCCCGACGCTGAGCGGGTTGGCCGTGGCAGGACCGAAGGCCTGGGCTGTGCCGGTGGTGCCGAACAGCACCGCTGCGGCGAGCATCATCAGTGCCGGACGCAGGCGGGTGGGTGCTGGCACCCCGACAGGCTAGCGACGCTCAGGCGTCGCCGAACGTGTAGTTCAGGATGAGCGAACCCCGCTCCGACGTGCGGGAGGACTCCAGGTGCAGGCGGCGAAGGTCCGGGAGCTCGCCGAACAGGCGCGTGCCGGTGCCCAGCAGGAGGGGATGGACGAACAGCGTCAGCCCGTCGACGAGGCCTTCGGCGAGCAGGAAGCGGGCCAGCTGGCCGCTGCCGAGCACGACGATCGCGCCGTCGCCCTCCGACTTCAGGGCCGTGACGGCCTCCGCCACGTCGCCGGAGATCACGGTGGTCGGCTCCCAGGCCGACGTCCCGAGCGTCCCGCTGACCACGTACTTCTGCGTGTGGTTGAGGCTCGCAGCCATCGGGTTGTCGTCCGGCTGGTGCGGCCAGAAGGCTGCCATCTCCTGGTACGTGCGCCGTCCGAACAGGTAGGCCGTTGTGCCGTCGAACGGTCCGGGAGCCCGGGTCCTCCTCTGACTCGACCGGGTAGCCCAGGCCCCAGCCCGGGTGGGGGAAGTCACCGTCGGGCCCGGCAAGGCCCTGCATCACGCCGTCGACGGAGACGAACTCGACCAGGTCAAGCTTCCGCATGTCCACCTCCTCACTGTCCGGAAAGGGTGCGCTCGAACAGCCGGCGGAGCCGTTCGGGCAGGTCAGGTTCGGCCACCTCGACGTCGAGCTCGACCGCCATGCACGTGACGCAGTAGGCGAAGGCGTCCGGGCGGGGCGAGCTCTCCGCCGCGAGGCGCGGCAGGAGGTCGTCGGCCAGCAGGCCCTGCCAGGTGCGCCGGTCGCGGGCCGGCAGGTCGGCCAGCTTCGCCTGCCGCTGGCGCGGGATGCCGGCGAAGCCGCCGGTGCGGCGCAGCAGGAGTTCTGCCTCCTTGTCGACGGGAGGCTTGCCGCCGGTGGGGGCCGGCGTGGTGGTGCCGGCGCCGACCCCGACGGTCGTCCAGCCGTCGCGGACGGCCGCGGCCTCGGCGAGTCGGCCCCGAACCGGGCGGCCGCTGCTGCGATGGTCAGCTGCGCGAAGGCGGCGAAGTCGGCATCGGCCTTGAGCTCCGGACCGGTGAGCACGTCGTACCAGACGCGTCCGGCCTTCTCCCAGGCCGGGCCGCCGATGGTGGTGGCGGCGAGTGCGAAGGCGCGGTTCGGGATGCCGGAGTTGTAGTGCACGCCGCCGTTGTCGTCCGTGGTCTCCACGTAGCCGCTCATGCTGTCCGGCTGCGGGTCCTTGCCGAGCCGGGGGTCGTCGTAGGCGGTGCCGGGATGCAGCATGCTGCGCAGCGCGACGCCCTTGACGCCCGGAAGGAGCAGGTCGCCGCCGATCAGCCAGTCGGCGGCTGCGGCGTCCTGGCCGAGCGCGTACTGCTTGACCAGCACCCCGAACACGTCGGCGATCGACTCGTTGAGCGCCCCGGACTGGCCGGAGTACGTCAGGGCTGCGGTGTGCTCGACGACGCCGTGGGTGAGCTCGTGGCCGATCACGTCGAGGCTGGCGGTGAACCGGCCGAAGATCTCCCCGTCCCCGTCGCCGAAGACCATGCGGGTGCCGTTCCAGAAGGCGTTCTGGTAACCCTCGCCGTAGTGGACGGTGCCGAGCAGCCGCAGGCCGCTCGCCGTCGATGGAGTTGCGGCCGTAGACGTCGTCGTACAGCTTCCAGGTGGCGCCGAAGCCGTCGTAGGCCTCATCGACTGCTGCGTCCCCCGTGGCGGGCGCGCCCTCGTCGCGGACCGTCTTGCCGGGCAGTTGCTCGGCGTTGGCGGCATCGGAGATCCGCCGCGATGGGGCAGCGGCTGCTGGCGTGGCCATCGCAGAGGGGTGGCCGTGCTGGTCGCCGGTGCCGGCGGCACGGCTGTGGCGGTACCGCTGGTCCCTTGTCAGGGTGGCCTTCGCGAACTCGGCGATCGGTTCCGTCGTCGTGGCCAGGTGGCGCAGCAGGTACGGCGGGACGATGTGGGTGACCGGGCGTCCGGGGTGAGTCATGCCTCCAGCATGCATCGGCCCTCCGACAGGAGTCGAGGACTCGTGCCACCATGGATCATGCTGATCGACGAGCCGGCGGTGGACGCCGCAGCGGCCGATTCCGGCTTCACCGGAGTGGTGGCGATCGACGCCGGGGACGAGCGGGTGTTCGAGCGGTGTTACGGCTTCGCTCACCGGGCACTGGCGGTGCCCAACACTGTTGACACCAGGTTCGGCCTTGCGAGCGGCAGCAAGACGTTCACCGCCCTTGCCGTGTTGCGCCTCGTCGAGCAGGGGCTGCTGCGGCTGACCGATCCGGTGCGCCCGATCCTCGGTGACGACCTGCCGCTGATCGACGACGCGGTGACGATCGAGCACTTGCTCACCCACACCTCGGGTATCGGCGACTACCTCGACGAGGAGGCCGACTGGAAGCCCGACGATTACGTGCTGACCGTGCCGGTGCATGTGCTCGCGGAGACCTCCGGGTTCCTGCCGATGCTGGAGGGACACCCGCAGAAGTTCGCCCCGGGCCAGCGTTTCGGCTACTGCAACCAGGGCTTCATGGTGCTGGCGCTGGTGATCGAACGCGTCGCAGGGGCCGGCTTCCACGAGTTCGTGGAAACGGAGGTGTTCGCCCGCGCGGCTCTCGCCCACACCGGCTTCCTGCGCTCCGACGACCTCCCCGGCGATGCGGCGCTGGGCTACTTCGAGAAGGCCGGCAACCGCACCAACGTGCTGCACCTTCCGGTGCGTGGCAACGGCGACGGTGGCGCGTACACGACCGTCGGTGACCTGCACCTGTTCTGGCGGGCAGTGCTGGCTGGCCGGATCGTGGGGCCGGAGCTCGTCGCCGAGCTCACCCGGCCTCGTGTCAACGTGCCCGACGAGGGCATGCGCTACGCCGCCGGCCTGTGGCTGCACCCCACCGGGCCCGCGCTCATCATGGCCGGCTACGACGCCGGTGTCGCGGCGCGATCCGTCCACGACCCGGAGTCGGCCACCACAGCGACAGTGCTCAGCAACAGCTCGCGGGGCGCCGGTGCCGTGGTCGACGTCATCCAGGGATTCTTCGACTGACTCCCCGGAATGCCCGGCGAACCGATCAGGATGCCGATGGTCCCAGGCGGCCCTCGGGAGAATCCGATGGTCCGGGCTCCTTGAGCTCAACGAAGATCGTGTGGGTCGGGGTGTCACCGATGTTGGTTCCCGAATGCTCCTGTGCGTCCAGCCACCGGGCCTGGAACGCGGGCAGCTCCACGTCGACCTCGTGAGCGCCCGATCGGAGACGGCGTCGGAAGGTGCTCAAGGTGACCATCACGCTGTCGGGGTGCGAGTGTGGCCGGGTCGCGTCGCCGGGCGCGTCCAGGTACTCGAGGACCCGCACGCGGTCGTTCTCGAAGACCAGGTGGTACAGGTCGGGATTGGTGGTGATCGGGTCATCCATGTCGCTCCCTTCGGTGCCGGGAAGCACCTCGCTTGAGGAGCACTGTGCTACCCCTCCCGCGCCCTCGCAAGGGTGGACGGCGCACGCGTCCCGGACGAGGTGCGGCAGTGGGGGTGTGTGCGCTGAAGATGGAGGCCCACTCCGCGAGTTCCGCACCCAGGTCGGCCGCCGCCTTGCGGAGGGCCGGCACTGGCCGTCGCGGTTGGTGGCCCCCGTAGGCTCTATGAAGCCAGGGAGGGGATGAGTGGTGAAGCGACTTGCGGGCCTCGGTTGGATTGGCTGGTTGGTATGCGCTTTGGGCGCTGTACTGCTTGCTGTACTCGCCAACGTCTACATCATCGTCGCCCGGCCCTTCGGGGCTACCCTCGGTATCCCCATCGACCAGACGGGACCGGTAGGGGCCGTCATAGCCGTGATCGTGCCGTATGTGTGGCTCTTCCTCTATGCAGGTATGGGCACAACGTTCTGGCTTCTGGCTCAGAAGGCCCAGCGTATGAGTGGCCGCGCCTGGCTTGTCGTGGCGCTGGTCCTGCTGTGTGTCGCCTATCCGGCCTACACCGGCAGCCTCAACCAGCCGATCATCGCGCTGATCGGGAATGGCGTGGTCCTCGCGGTTGCTGCCATCGCGGTCTGGTCGATCTGGCCGGTTTCGAAGCTGGGGGCCGGTCTCCTCGTGCCCGTCATCGCCTGGGTATCGCTTGCCTCGGTGGCGCTGGTTGCACTGATCACGGGACAGTCGTTCTAGGGGCAGAGCCCCGTGCTCGTGGTGGTGATGGGGTCGTCCATGGCGCTCCCTTCGGTGCCGGACGCACGCCGGCGTCAGGGCAAGGATGGGGGCCAGCGGTGGCTGCGCCACGCGTCCCAGGTCGTGAATCCTGACGGTGGGTCATCGACAGGTTCGCTGCCATCACGTTCACCTGGCGTGGGCACGCTGATGATGGCGGCCCACTCCGCGAGTTCCTCGTCCGACATGTGCCAGGTCGTGTGCGGCGCCTCGGCATGGCGCCGGTCAAGGCGTTTCCGCTGCTCGGACGCTGCGACTTCGAAGTAGCGCACCTCCACGGCCGCACCCCGCTCGGCTGCAGCCTTCCGGAGCGCGGAGCGCTCGTCCCGACCCCAGAGTCCGAAGTCGATGACGACACTGGTGCCGAGTTCAAGGGCACGGAGCCCGATCTCGATGAGCCGTCCCTCGATCACATCCGAGGCCGACGGCGGGTTGGCGAGCCCGTAGAGAGCCTTCACCCACTCGTCCTTGGTGAGACGAAGCGCGTTCTCCTCGACCTCCAGGCGTCGTGCCTCCGTGGTCTTCCCGGTGCCCGGCAGCCCTACCATCAGGAACAGGGTCGGTCGCCTCATCTGCCGTCACCCACCCGGCCTCGGTCAGCTCTCGCCGGCCGCGGCGGACGGTTCGGTGATGTCGGCTCGCTCCGCACCCAGAGCGGCGAGCGACACGTCGGCGTCAACGGTCACGCTGGCCCCGTGCTGGCCGGCGCCGAGGGAGATGCTGCGTCCCGTGATCGTGGCGTCCGCGATCACCGGCCACGCCGTGCTGGCGCCGAACGGGGTGATCGTGCCGCGCTCGTAGCCGGTCACGGCCAGCGCGGTTGCCGCGTCCGGCA
This sequence comes from uncultured Actinomycetota bacterium, assembly GCA_963773595.1. Lineage (GTDB taxonomy): Bacteria > Actinomycetota > Actinomycetes > Propionibacteriales > Propionibacteriaceae > Propionicimonas. Next base: position 308,947 of record CAVZBQ010000002.1, on the reverse strand, counting down.
TGGAAAGGCGGTTCACGCCCAGGTGCGCGCGGAGCTTGGGCCAGGCGATCTCGCGGTCACCGGGAACGAGCACGAAGAGGTAGTCGGCCTCCCCGCGGCGCACGACGATCGTCTTGATGATGTCCGCGGGATCGACGCCGCGCAGCGCCGCGGCCTCAGCAAGGGAGCCGACCCGCTCGTGGCGGGTCAGCCGGTAGGGCACACCGGAGGCGGCAAGGGCTGCCTCCGCGGGCGCCGGCTCAGGTGTGGAGGTACTCAAGCAGGTGGTTGCGTTCGTCGGTGAGCTGGTCGATGCGGTTCTTCACGACGTCGCCGATGGAGATGATCGCAACCAGCTTGCCGTCCTGGACGACGGGGAGGTGGCGGAAGCGGCCGTACGTCATCGTCTGGGCGGTCGACTCGAGGCTGTCCTCGATGCCACACGTCTTCACGTCGGCGGTCATGATGGCCGAAACCTGCTCGTCCAGTACGGCGGCGCCCTGCTTGGCGAGGCGGCGGACGACGTCACGCTCGGAGACGATCCCGCTGATGGTCACGCCGTCGTCACTGACCACCACGGCGCCGATGTTGTGTTTCGCGAGCAGTTCGAGCAGCTCTGCGACGGTGGCGGCGGGCGCGATGGTCACCACGTCCGCGCCCTTCTTGCGGATGATGTCCTCGATCTTCATAGGCCGGACGCTACCCCGCCGGGACGCCTGTGCACCAGAGAACGCGCGGTGCGGCAAGTGCGGTCCGGTAGTGTCTGCGGGCATGACCGAGCAATCCCCGCAGACCAGGGCCGTACGCGCCGGGATCAACACCGACGCTGCCCACGGTGCGGTGGTTCCGGCCATTTACCTGTCAACGACCTACGCGTTCGAGGCGTTCAACAGCCCCGGGCAGTACGACTACAGCCGCGCAGGAAACCCGACCCGCACGGTGCTCGCTGACGCCGTCGTCGGACCTCGAGGGCGGTGCCGGGGGAGTGATCACAGCCTCCGGGATGGCCGCCGTGACCGTCCCGGTGCTGGCGCTGCTGCCGCCCGGCGGGACGCTGCTGGCGCCCTTCGACTGCTACGGCGGCTCGTGGCGGCTGTTCGACGCCCTCGAACGCACCGGACGCCTGAAGCTGCGGCTCACCGACTTCAGTGACCCGCAGCGTGCGCTGGAGGAGATCGCGGACGGCGTCGACCTGGTCTGGCTCGAGACCCCGTCCAACCCGCTCCTGCGCATCACCGACATCGCTGCAGCCAGCGAGGCCGCCCATGCGGTCGGTGCCCTCGTTGTCGCAGACAACACGTTCGCGACACCGGTGGTGCAGCGGCCACTGAGCCTCGGCGCGGACATCGTCGTGCACTCTGCGACGAAGTACCTCAACGGCCACAGCGATGTGGTCGCGGGGGCCATCGTCGCAGCGGACGCCGAACGCCTCACCCACCTGGCCTGGTGGGCGAACACCCTCGGCGTCACCGGTGGCGCCCTCGACTCCTACCTCACGCTCCGCGGGCTGCGCACCCTGCACCTGCGGATGGTGCAGGCCCAGCGCAACGCTGCGGCTGTCGTCGAGCTGCTGCTGGGGCACCCCGCGGTGACAGGCCGTGCACTACCCGGGACTGGAGGACCATCCCCAGCACGAGCTGGCCGTGCGCCAGCAGGACGGCTTCGGCGCGATCGTCACGTTCGACGTCGGTACCGAGGCGGCTGTGCGGGCACTGGTGGAAGGCCTGGACTTCTTCTGTCTCGCGGAGAGCCTCGGCGGGGTCGAGTCGCTGGTGTCGCACCCGGCGACGATGACCCACGCTTCCATGCCGGAGGACATCAGGTCCGCGGCGGGCATCACCGACGGCATGCTGCGCCTCAGCCTCGGCGTGGAGGACCCGGCCGACCTGGTGGCCGACCTCAGGGCCGGCCTCGATCGGGTTCTGGCCCTGGGCTGACTCTCCGGCACGGCAGCCCTTGAGGAATCGCCGGCTCCGGACACACACTGGAACCTGGCCGACGAGAGGGAGCCATGCGTGCATCCACCCGGGCGGGGGCGTTGACGCTGCTTGTCAGCGCATCATTGTCCGGTTGCTCGACGGCCTCGCCGACGCCGCCCCCTGCTCCCACAACTCCGGCAGCAGCCTTCGCCTGCGCCGACCCGGTGGTGAGCCCGCTGCCCGAATGGGCGCGGACGGGCTTCACCCCGCCGGACCAGGACGTTGCCCACATCGCGTCCGTCCAGGGCCACGTCGTCGCGGTGCCTTTCGGGTGGCCGTTGCGGGACAAGCAACCGGAGGGCCGGTCGAACAAGGTGCTCTGGGTCGCCGACCTGGACACGGGCGGACCGCTGGTCATCGAGGCCCGCCGTGAGTCCGACACCGACTCCGTCCGTCGCGAGGTCGCCGACGGGCCGGGGCCGTCGATCATCGACCTCCCCGGCAAGGGGTGCTGGCAGCTCGACCTCTCCTGGCCGGGCGGCACCGACCGGGTCTACCTGCGCTACCTCGGGCCGGTCGCCTGACCTCAGTCGCCAACGGCGGCGTGCGGCGTCAGTCCTCGATCTCCACGTCGCCGTACTCCCGCGTGCCCTCCGTCGGACTCACGTCCTCGCGCTTGCCGATCCGTGCCATGGTCCACCTCCGATCGTCGGACCCAATACCCCATCGGCACCCGTGCCACACGTGCCCGTACGGGGACTTACCTCACGAGATCACCCCGTGCAGAATTCACCTATACCCAGTGCGGCCACCCCGTCCCTCGATGATCCGAGCGTCCGGGGGTCCGCACGCACGCCCGCACCACCGCATTGGACGCTGATGACCCCCCTGATACGTACCTGCCTTACCGCCGCCGGCGTGCTGGCGCTCCTGGTGACGCCGCTGTCTCCCGCGGCTGCAGAGAGCCGGTCCGGCTCGGACTCCCGCCCCTACCCAGCGCGGGTTTTCGCCGCATCGTCGCCGCTCTACCAGAAGCTGCCGGCAGCCACGCCCGCTGCCCCCGACTCGTCCCAGCTCATCGCGAGCCTCAACGCACAGGCCCACAAGTACTACGGCACCCCGACCGACGCCAACGTCAACATCAACACCAACCGTTTTTCACCAGCGCTGTACGTGGCGAGGAACAGCGATCCGGTCTACGACATCAAGGGCTGGAACTGCCAGCGCAAGTGGGACGGCTGGGACAACGACCTCAACCGGCAGCTGCGCAACATCCACGTGCCCGCCGACCTGCAGCCCGACCCCTCCACCGACGGTTCGGTGTCGATCTACAACGTGGACACCCACGAGCTGGTCGAGCTGTGGAAGGCGCGGAAGGTCAACGGCCAGTGGCAGGCCTGCTGGGGCGGCAGGATCGCCCGCACCGACCAGTCCCGCGGCACCTTCGGCAACTACTACGGGGTGTCCGCCAGCGGCCTTGCCCTCTGGGGCCTGACGATCCGGCAGCAGGAACTCCTCGACGGCCACATCAACCACGTGATCAACCTCGCCGTCCCGTTGACCCGCCGCAACACGATCTCCTGGCCTGCCAACCGCACCGACGGCAACTCCCCTGGCACCCAGCTCGCCATCGGCCAGATGCTGCGGCTGCCGGCGAGCCTCGACCTCTCCAGGCTCAAGCTGTCGCCCGCAGCGCTGACCGTCGCAAGGGCTGCGCAGGAGTACGGGGTGGTCATCTCCGACACCTCCGGCTCGGTCGCCTTCGCAGCAGAGAACCCCATCGCGCTCGCGGACAACAAGTACTCGACGATCTTCCGTGACCGCTGGCCGTTCCTCGAGATGACCGGCATCAAGGGCAGGGGTGAGGTGCCCTTCCCCCTCGACAAGCTCGTCGCCCTCCCGCTGGACTACCAGGTGCCCCCTGCGTCCGCCGGTGGCAAGGTCACAACGAACACCGCGTACGCGGCAGCAGTGAAGAAGGCCAAGCCGGTGATCCACTGGCGCCTTGCCGACACCGGCTCCGTCGCCGCCGATGCCAGCGGACGCGGCCTCGCCGGCCGGATGGTCGGCGTCACCCGGTACGCGGCGGGCGCGATCCGCGGCAACAACGCGATCCAGACCGACGGCGACCCGACCTCCGGGGTCTATCAGTCGTCGAAGTCGACACCGGCGAAGGCCTTCAGCGTCCAGGTGTGGTTCAGGACCTCAACGACCGCCGGCGGGAAGATCGCCGGCTTCGAGAACGTCCAGGTCGGCAAGGGCAGCCGGGCCGACCGGTCGCTGTACCTCACCGACGGCGGGAAGCTGGTGTTCGGCACCTACAGCACCACCATCAGGAAGGTGGTGAGCCCGAAGTCCTACAACGACGGCCGCTGGCACCAGGCCACGGCAACCCAGGGCATCCAGCGGCACACGCCTCTACGTCGACGGTGCCCTTGTGGCGAGCACCACGCTGACCGGCGCCCAGCCGGGTGACGGCTACTGGCGCATCGGCGGGGGCAACCTCGACGGCTGGCCGCTGCAGCCGACGAGCGCCTACGTCGCCGGCTCGCTGGACGAGTTCGCCTACTACGGGACCGCCCTTTCTGCGAGCACGATCGCTGCCCAGTTCAGGGCGTCCGCCTAGGCTCGCAGAGTGAGCACTTCCGCGATCCGCCGAGCCCGGTACTGGCTGGGTGGCGGTGTCGCGGTGGTCACGGTGGCCTCGATCACGCTGGGGTGGCTGCTGTGGACGGGCACCGTCCACGCCAACAACCCTTCGACGAGCAACTACCCGGTGCGCGGGGTCGACGTTTCCGGTTACCAGGGCACCATCGACTGGCCCGTCCTCGCCGGCCAGGGCATCCGCTTCGCCTTCGTCAAGGCCACGGAGGGCAGCGCCTTCGTCGATGACCGCTTCGCAGCCAACCTCGCCGGGGCGAACGCCGCCGGCCTGCGCGTCGGGGCCTACCACTTCTTCAGTTTCGAGAGCCCCGGTGCCACCCAGGCCGACAATGTGATCCGTACCGTCCCTGCGCAGGACCTCAGCCTTCCCGTTGTCGTCGACCTCGAGTCCTACGGCGAGTTCGGGCTCAACCCTGCACCGACCGAGGACGTCCGGCGCGAGCTCGGCGTGCTGCTCGACCGCATCTCGGCGGCCTACGGACGCCGCCCTGTCGTCTATGCCACTGCGGAGTCGTACGACCGCTACCTGGCCGGGTCATTCCCCGACGTCGACATCTGGATCCGCGACATCTGGCGTGAGCCTGCCCTCTCCGACGGGAGGGCATGGACGTTCTGGCAGTTCAGCGACCGCCACCGGCTCGCCGGCTACGCCGGGCAGGAGCCCTTCATCGACCTGGACGTCTTCGCCGGCAGCCAGGCCGAGTGGGAGGCGTACGGGCGCTAGTCAGCGACCGAACAGGGCGCGTGCGAAGAAGACGAGGTTCGCCGGACGCTCGGCGAGGCGGCGGATGAAGTAGCCCCACCAGTCGGTGCCGAACGGCACGTACACCCGCACCTTCGCCCCGCTGGCGGCGAGGCGGCGCTGCTCGTCGCTGCGGATGCCGTACAGCATCTGGTACTCGAAGGTGCCCGGCTCGCGACCCAGCTGGCGGGCGAGCTCTGCGACGGCGGCGATCATCTCCGGGTCGTGGGTGGCCAGCATCGGGTAGCCGTCGCCGGCCAGCAGCGTCCGGGCGCAGGCGACGTAGGCTGTCGAGACCTCCTCGCGTCCCTGCAGTGCGACGTCGACCGGCTCGGCGTAGGCGCCCTTGCACAGCCGGATCCGCGAGCCCGGACCGGCCAGCACCGCACAGTCCTCGAGCGTCCGGTGCAGGTAGGCCTGCAGCACGCCGCCGGTGGCAGGGAACTCCTTGCGCAGGTCGGCGAGGATCCCCAGCGTCGTGTCGGTGGTGGTGTGGTCCTCCGCGTCGACGGTCACGGTCGTGCCGACGGCTGCGGCTGCCGCGCAGATCTCACGGGCAAGCCCGAAGGCGAGCTCGCGTCCGCCGGGCAGGCCGAGCCCGAGGGCGGTCAGCTTCACCGACACCTCGGCGTAGCCGGTGAGGCCGACAGCTGCCAGCTCGGAGATCAGGGTGAGGTAGCCGTCCCGGATGGCGGCGGCCTGCTCGGGCGTGGTGGTGTCCTCGCCGAGGTAGTCGATGCTGCTCAGCAGGTTGTCCGCGGCGAGGGTGCGGACGGCTGTGACGCAGTGGAAGACCGTCTCCCCGGGCACGAACCGGGCGACGACGGCAGCCGTCATCGGCAGCCGGACGGCCAGCGCCTTGAACCGGGCGCTGCGGGCGAGGCCGAGCAGGATGTTGCGCAGGACGAGGTCGACCGACTTCATGCCGCACCCACCAGTCCGGCGACGAGGTCGGTGGTCAGGTCGTCGAGGGAGTCGAGGATCACGTCGGCGAGGGCGAGGGTCGCTGGCCGGCGGCGGATTGAAGTGCGGCGGGATCGCCACCACCTTCAGCCCTGCGGCGTGGGCGGAGAGGATGCCGTTGTGGGCGTCCTCCACCGCAACGGCGGACGCGGGGGCCACGCCGATCCTGCGGCAGACCTCCAGGTAGACGTCGGGGGCCGGCTTGCCCGCCCCGTTGAGTTCCTCCGTGCTCACCGTCGTGACGAAGAGGTCGCCGATCCCCATCGCAGTAACCGCCGCGTCGATCAGCACCCGCGGCGAGGAGCTGGCCAGCCCGAGCGGCCACGCGCGCGTGCATCCGCTGGACGGCCGCGACGGCGCCGGGCAGCACGTCGAGGCCGCGGGCGTAGGCGGCCACCATGGCCGTCGATCGTCTTCTTCGCTGCGTCCTCGGGCGTGCCGGCGAGGCCGACGACGTCGGCGAGGTAGGCCGACCACTCCTGGGTGGACATGCCCATCATCGCCCGGGTGGCCTCGTCGGGCCACGGCAGCCCCTCGGCCTCGGCCAGTCCCCGGCGCACCACATCCCAGATGTGCTCGGTGTCGGTCAGGGTCCCGTCCATGTCGAACACCACGGCAGTCATGGTTGGCATTCTTCCGCGCCGCGCGGATTGCCGCGAAATCGGGGAAGCGCTGACTGCCCGCACCTCGCTCCCGGCGTGCAGCTACGATCGCATCGTGGAGCGAGTAGCCCGGCCGAGGATGAACCTCTGGGTCGACCCGAGGTCGCTGCATTCCCGTCCCACCTCGCCGGTGCGGCAGCACACCCTGCGCCCGTCAGGACTCGCCCCGCTCGACGCCCTGATCGCCACCCCGCCCGATCCGGTCGGCGTCCTGCTGTACTTCCCCGGCTTCAACACCCCGCTCGGCCCGTGGGAGATCGCCAAGTGCGCGCACCTCGCCGACGCAACGTCGCTCACCGTCGTGCTCACCGAGATCCCCGGCATGAGCCGCTTCGCCGACCCGATCCCGAAGGCCGTCCGCAAGGACATGCTGACCGGCCGGGTGGAATCGTGGGCCGACCTGAACCTCTCCTACATCGACGCGGCGATGAGGGTCGGCGAGGTGCGCAACCCGGAGTACATGCAGGTGCTCGGCTACTCCACCGGCTGCTCGCTCGCCGTCGCCTCCCTTCCCGTGCTGGCCGAGTGGGGACCGATCGAGGGCCTGAACCTCGTCGAGCCGGTGGCGATCTCCCAGCGCAACGTCGCCTCGCTCCAGGCCCACAACCTCGCCGACTGGGGACGGATGGGCACCGTCCTCGCGACGAACCGCGGCAGCGAATGGGTGATGAGCGCACGACGTCGGCAGCGCAGGGAGCCGTCGGTGAAGTACTCCGCCGTCGACCTGCGTTGCGATCGGGCAGGTGCTGTCCAGCCAGGGGCTGCTGCACGGCATGGACGCGGCGGAGCTCGTCCGCTGCGCGCTGGTGCGCGGCTCGCGCAGTTCGCTGTGCCGCCGTCCGGACTACGACAGGCTCGACGAGAGCCTCGAGCGAGCGCGGGGTTCCCGGCCCGACGATCACGGTCGAGGGCATGGGCCACCAGCTGTGGCACTCGTTCCCGATCGTCGTGCAGCTGACCCGGGCCATGTTGGGCGAAGCGGAGCTTCGCGACTCAGGGAATACCCCCAGCTGACCCACAGTTGAGTCTGGTGAACTCAACAACAGAAGTTGAGCGTGTTAAGCTCAACCCTGTCCAAGACTCAACCGGAGGTAGTACAACATGGCACGAGCAGTCGGCATCGACCTCGGCACCACCAACTCTGTCGTCGCCGTCCTCGAGGGCGGCGAGCCCACTGTCATCCCCAACGCCGAAGGCGCCCGCACCACCCCGTCGGTCGTCGCCTTCGCCAAGGGCGGTGAGGTGCTGGTCGGCGAGGTCGCGAAGCGCCAGGCAGTGACCAACGTCGATCGCACCATCCGTTCGGTGAAGCGCCACATGGGCACCAACTGGACCGTCGACATCGACGGCAAGAAGTACACGCCGCAGGAGATCTCCGCGCGCGTGCTGATGAAGCTGAAGCGCGACGCCGAGGCCTACCTCGGCGAGCCCGTCACCAACGCCGTCATCACCGTCCCGGCCTACTTCGGCGACGCCGAGCGCCAGGCCACGAAGGAAGCCGGCGAGATCGCCGGCCTCGTCGTCGACCGCATCATCAACGAGCCCACCGCCGCCGCGCTCGCCTACGGCCTCGACAAGGGCCACGTCGAGCAGACCATCCTCGTCTTCGACCTCGGCGGCGGCACCTTCGACGTCTCGCTGCTGGAGATCGCCGACGGCGTCTTCGAGGTGAAGGCGACCAAGGGCGACAACCGCCTCGGTGGCGACGACTGGGACCAGCGCGTCGTCGACTGGCTGGTCACCCAGTTCAAGAACAAGAACGGCATCGACCTGAGCAAGGACAAGATGGCCCGCCAGCGCCTCCAGGAGGCTGCCGAGCGCGCCAAGATCGAACTGTCCAGCACGCAGGAGACCTCGATCAACCTGCCCTACATCACCGCTGGGGCCGACGGCCCGCTGCACCTCGACGAGAAGCTCAGCCGTGGCGACTTCCAGCGCATGACGCAGGACCTGCTCGACGCGCACCCGCGCGCCGTTCAACAACGTCATCTCCGACGCCAACTCCAGCGTCGCCAAGATCGACCACGTGATCCTGGTCGGCGGCTCCACCCGCATGCCGGCCGTCGTCGACCTGGTCAAGGAGCTCACCGGCGGCAAGGAGCCCCACAAGGGCGTCAACCCCGATGAGGTCGTTGCCCTCGGCGCGTCCCTGCAGGCCGGTGTGCTGAAGGGCGAGGTGAAGGACGTGCTGCTGCTCGACGTCACCCCGCTGAGCCTCGGCATCGAGACCAAGGGCGGCGTGATGACCAAGATCATCGAGCGCAACACCACGATCCCGACCAAGCGCAGCGAGGTCTTCACCACGGCTGAGGACAACCAGCCGTCGGTGATGATCCAGGTGTACCAGGGCGAGCGTGACTTCGCCCGGGACAACAAGAGCCTCGGCAACTTCGAGCTCACCGGCCTGATGCCGGCCCCGCGTGGCCTGCCGCAGGTCGAGGTCGCCTTCGACATCGACGCCAACGGCATCGTCCACGTGCACGCCAAGGACCTGGCCACCGGCAAGGAGCAGTCCATGACGGTGACCGGCGGTTCCGCGCTGGGTCGCGAGGACATCGACCGCATGGTCAAGGAGGCAGAGGCGCACGCCGAGGAGGACCACCAGCGTCGTCTGGCCGTCGAGATGCGCAACGAGGCGGACGCCCTGGCGTTCCGCACCGAGAAGCTGCTCGCCGACAACGCCGAGACCATTCCCGAGGACACCAAGGTGCCGGTGGTCGAGGCCCTCGAGGTGCTCAAGGAAGCCCTGAAGACCGACGACAACGACGCGGTCAAGGCTGCCATGGACGACCTGAACACCAAGGCCGGCGCCATGGGCCAGGCGATGTACGCCGCAGCCCAGGCCAAGCAGCAGTCCGAGGCGCCCAGGCGACCGGTGACAGCGCCCAGGCTGCCGACGACGATGTCGTCGACGCCGAGATCGTTGACGAGGACGGCAAGGAAGACAAGTGACGGATCCCACGACGACGCCTGAGCCTGACGAAGGCACTGAGCCCGTCGAGGGGGCCTCGTCAGGCTCGGCCGAGGACGTTCGGCGAGCCGGACGACGGCTTCGTTCCCGACGGCGAGGCCGGCGGGGACGGGGCCGAGGAGCCGATCGAGGCCAAGGCCTCGACCGGGTCACCGATCCTCGACGCGAAGGTGGCAGAACTGCAGGAACTGGTGGAGGAACGCACCGACGACCTGCAGCGCCTGCACGCCGAGTACAGCAACTACAAGAAGCGGGTCGACCGCGACCGGGCGCTGGCCCGGCAGGGCGGGGTCGAGGTCGTCATCCTCGACCTGCTGCCCGTCCTCGACAGCGTCGAGGCCGCCCGCGAGCACGCAGAACTCGTCGGTGGCTTCAAGCTGGTCGCCGACGAGCTGGAGAAGATCATCGCCAAGTACGGCCTGGAGACCTTCGGTGAGGTGGGCGACGAGTTCGACCCGCAGATCCACGAGGCCCTGATGCAGATGCCGATCGAGGTCGAGATCACCGTCCCGACGATTTCGGCAGTGATGCAGCGCGGAGTGAAGTTGAATGATCGCGTGCTGCGTCCGGCCCGCGTAGGCGTGGCGAACCCCGAGTGATGAGGAAGGAGGCGCGATGAGTACCAAGGACTGGCTCGAGAAGGACTACTACAAGGTGCTCGGCGTCTCCAAGGACGCCAAGCCCGACGAGATCAAGAAGGCGTTCCGCAAGCTGGCACGGCAGTTCCATCCTGACCAGAACGCGGACAACGCCGGCGCAGAGGCACGGTTCAAGGAGATCTCCGAGGCGAACTCGATCCTCTCCGACCCGGCCAAGCGCAAGGAGTACGACGAGGCGCGCAGCCTGTTCGGTGGCGGGGGATTCCGGTTCCCCGGCGCCGGGCAGGGCAGCGGCCCGTCCATGGAGGACCTGTTCCGCGGCGGCGGCGCGGGTGACTCCGGCATCTCCGACCTCTTCGGCAACCTCTTCGGCGGCACGACCACCCGGCGCACCTCGACCCGTGGGCCGCGCCGTGGGGCCGACATCGAGGGCGAGGTGACGATCGACTTCGCCGACGCCCTCGCCGGCTCGCTCGTCAGCATGCAGACCACGTCGGACGCTGCCTGCGAGACCTGCCACGGCACGGGCGCCCGTCCGGGTACCCAGCCGACGGTGTGCCGGGCCTGCCAGGGCAGCGGCATGCAGACGTCCACCTCCGGCGGCGTGTTCGCCGTCACCGAGCCCTGCCGCGAATGCCGCGGTCGGGGCATGGTGGTCGAGGACCCGTGCCCGACCTGCGCCGGCAGTGGACGCAGCCGCTCGACCCGCACCATGCAGGTGCGGATCCCGGCCGGCGTCACCGACGGCCAGCGCATCCGGATCAAGGGCAAGGGCGGTGCCGGCGAGAACTCCGGTGCTGCCGGCGACCTCTACGTGCTCGTGCACGTCCGTCCCCACAAGCTCTTCGGCCGCAAGGGCGACCACCTCACGATCACCGTGCCGGTGACCTTCGCCGAGGCAGCGCTCGGCGCGGAGATCGAAGTGCCGACCCTCGACGGCACCCGGGTGCGGCTGAAGGTGCCCGCCGGGACCCCGAACGGGCGCACCTTCCGCGTCCGCGGGCGTGGCGTCAAGGGCGGTGCCGTCGACGGCGACATGCTGGTGACCGTCGACGTCCAGGTTCCCCGCCACCTCTCCGAGGAGGCACGGGCTGCTCTGGTCGAGTTCCAGGCCAAGGCCGGCGGTGGTGACCCGCGGGCCCACCTGCTCGGGAGCCACTGATGGACCTCCTGCCCGACCGGATGGACGCCGACGCCCCGATCTTCGTGATCTCGGTGGCCGCCCAGCTGGCCGAGATGCACCCGCAGACCCTGCGCGGCTACGACCGTCTCGGCCTCGTGGTGCCCGGCCGCGCCCGGGGACGCGGCCGGCGCTACTCGCTGCGCGACATCGCCAAGCTGCGCCACATCCAGCACCTCTCCCAGAACGAGGGCATCAACCTCGAAGGCGTCCGGCGCATCCTCGCGCTCGAATCCGAGCTGGACGGCCTGCGCGGCCAGGTGACCCGCCTCGCACAGGTGGTGCAGGAACTGCAGCTGATCCCCGAGGGGGTGCGGCTGTTCACCGCAGAGGCCGGCGGTTCCGTCCACATCGGACGGACGCCCCGTCACCGGCCGCTCGCCCTCGAGCGCGGCATCCGGCACCCGGAGGTCTGAGAAGCGCACGGTCCTCCGTTCGGGTGCCAGACAGGTCCCCGGTTACCGGTTAGGGTGTCGCCCAGTTGACCGGCACGGTTTGGGACAGGGAGGTGCGCTGTGCACGCAACAGCCACCACCGGTCCCCGCGCCTGGATCCTCGCCGTCGGCCTTGCCGCTGTAGCTGTCGCCGTCGCCGTCATGCTGGTGGTCACGCTCGCAACGAACTCCACGGCCGGGCTCCTCGGCGACCTGGACATCTACCGCGGCGCCGTGCAGACGGCGCTCGCCGGGCAGGACCTCTACTCCTACACCTACGTCCACCCGACGGTCCACGGCCTCGGCTTCACCTACCCGCCGTTCGCAGCCCTCGTCCTCGTGCCGTTCGCACTGCTCGATTCGGTGTCGGCGAAGGTCATCTGGACGGCGCTCACCTTCGTCGTCACGGTCGGCTGCATCTACCTGCTGGTCCGCACGTCCGGGCGGGGCGTCGTCGCGGGCTCGCCGAGCGGCTCCCACCGGGCAGCCTGGGTGGCGGGCCTCTCGATCCCCGTCATGCTCTCGTATCCGTTCCTGCACAACCTTGTCGTCGGCCAGGTGAGCCTCTTCGTCATCGCGCTCGCCCTGTTCGACCACCTGCTGCCTCGCCGCTGGCAGGGCTCCCTCGTCGGGATCGCCGCAGCCATCAAGCTCACCCCGCTGGTGTTCCTCCCGTACTACCTGCTCACGAAGCAGTGGCGCCAGGCAGCGATCTGCACCGGCGCCTTCGTCGGGGCGACCGGCCTTGCCTGGCTCGTCCTGCCCGCAGCGTCGGTGTCGTACTGGACCGACAAGCTGTGGCAGACCGGACGGGTCGGACGCACCGACTCGACCGTCAACAAGTCGCTGCTCGGACTGCTGTCCCGCCAACTGCCCGACGGAGTCCCGACGACCCTGGTCTGGCTGGCCGTCGCCGCAGCCGTCGGCGTGCTTGCGTACTGGCGGGCCGCACGGCACCTGCGGGACGGCAGCCCGCTGGCCGCAACGCTGGCCGTCGGGGCCCTGTCCGTCGCCGTCTCGCCGATCTCCTGGCCCCACCACCAGCTCTGGCTGGTGCTGGCTGCGTGCTGGTACGTCCTGCTGGGTGGGCGCACGGCGACCCTCGTCGGCACGGCCCTGTTCGTTGTCTTCCTCGGCTACCCCTGGTTCGACGACTACCCGGCCGGCACGGTCGGGACGCTGCTCGGCATCGGGATCGAACTGCCTGCGCTCGCCGTGCTCCTCGTCCTCGGTGTCGGCCTGCTGCCGGGCCGCAGGGTGACTCCAACGCCCGAGCCGGCGGCCGGGGTCGGGACGGCACGGTGATCGGCGCACCGTGTTGATCGGCGACGGGCTGGTCGGCGAAGGTTCAGCGCTGGTGCAGCGGGCCATCCGCCCGCGCTGGGTGGACGCCGTCGTCCTCGACGGACAACGACTCGGCCACTACCGGCGCCGGCTCGACCGCCCCGACCGTCCCTGGGTGCGCGTCGGCACGGTCACCGGGCAGGCGACGGGGCCGGGCCGGCTCACCCGGAGCGGAGGGGCCCTGGTTGCCGTCGTCCCCGAAGGCGACCGGACGGTGGCCTACCGCTTCGAGGCCACCGGTTGGCAGCCGGTCATCGGGACGAAGCTGCACCTGGATGCCCCCGATCGGCCCGCACCACCCACAGCTGAGGATCTGGGTGCGGCTTCGTCCCACCTGCGGGCGGTGGCCACCTTCACAGCGTCCGGCTGGGCCCAGGCGCTCACCGATGAGGACGGTTCGGTCTTCAGCTACCACCGGACGCCGGAAGGCCGCTGGGAGCGCAACGCCTGCCTGCGTCTGCACGATCCGGACTTCATCGCGGAAGGGCCCGAGTCGGTGAAGCTGGCCCAGGTGACCGGCGACGTCGATGCCACCCCGACGCCGTGGGGCGAGCGCACACCCACCCTGAGCGCTTCGCTGTCCACCGCAGGGATCAGGGGCACGGACCTCGGCGTCCGCTTCGACCACGACGGACGCAGCTTCCTGCTGTTCGGCGACACCCACTGGACCAGCCGCTGGCTCACCACGCGGGACTCGATCGCCGAGGTCACAGATGCCGGGCCACGGGAGGGGCTGCCGGGCGTCCGGTTCCACGGGTCGCCACTGAAGCTCGTCGGCGGCCGCACGACGATGCGCGAGTACGACGTGCCGCTGGACGCGTTCTCGACCGGGGGAGAGCTGTACGGCTTCTTCACGCTCGAACCACTTCCACCGCCGGCGCGTGATGGGACGCTCCGTCCTCGCCCGCGCGGAGGACCCCCGGCTGGTGATCGACCCGGCGAGCCGTCGCGCACCGGTGCGCTTCCGCGTGCTCGGCACCTTCAGCGACCGCCACTTCATCAACGTCTCCACCCAGCTCGTCGGCGGCGACCTGCTGATCTGGGGCAGCGGCCCCTACCGTGCCTCAGAGCCTCGGCTCGCGAAGCTGGACGGCGAGGCGCTCGCCCGGCTGGCCGAAAGGGGACAGTCCCCTTTCATGCCGCTTCGACACGAAAGGGGACTGTCCCCTTTCGTGTCGCCCTTGGCGTCCGCTACTGGGACGGCGACTGGCTGGTCGCACGAGGAGGAGGACGCCGCGCCCCTGTTCACCCCGGCAGCGCTGGGGGAGTTGTCGGTCCGCTGGGTGCCGGCTGTCGGCGCCTACCTGATGCTGGCCGGTTCAGGGCCGGAGGACCCGATCGGGCCTGCGATCACGCTGCGCTTCGCCCCCAACCCCTGGGGACCGTGGTCGCCACGGCTGCGGCTGCTCGACTGGGTGGCCACCGGCATGTCGCAGGCCGACCCGTTCACGCGGTTCATCAAGGCTGCCGGCGAGGGTGACCCGGTGGGCGACCGGATCTTCCCCGGACAGGCCGACGGCACCGGCGCCGCCTACGCGCCCTACCTGTTCGACACCCGCCTCGAGGGTGACGAACTGGTCCTGCGCTACACGCTTTCCACCTGGAACCCCTACCAGGTCGTGCTCATGCAGCACCGGCTGCACTGGCCTCCCGTAAGCTAGAGCGGCTTGCGTGAGGGAGGTACGGGTGCAGACCCAGCGACTACGGACGGTGGCATTGACCGCGCTGTTGTTCCTGCCACCCCTGCTGGCTGCCTACTACATCGGCGGCACCCAGATTCCCGGCAGCACGCTGTGGCCCTGGCACCCCAACATGATCGACCTCGACGTCTACCAGCGCACCGGCCAGAAGCTCCTCGCCGGAGGCGACATCTTCGACGCCGGCGGCCAGCTGCCCTGGATCTACCCAGCGTTCGCCGCCATGCTCACCGTGCCGTTCGCGGTCATCCCGTTCGTGCTGGCGGCCTTCGTCTGGCTGACGCTGTGCACGGCAGCGCTCGCTGCGATCTGCTACCGGCTCGGCTACACCGGCTGGCGGCTGAGCCTGCTCACCACCGGCCTGATCCTGCTGTGCCAGCCGGTGCGCGACACGCTCGGCTTCGGCCAGCTCGCGATCTTCCTCGTCGCTGCCGCCGTCCTCGACTCGATGCCCGGCCCGCGCCTGTTCCGCCGCCGGATCCTGCCCGAGGGCTGGCTGGTCGGCGTGGTCACGGCCATCAAGCTCACCCCTGCCGTCGTTGCCGCCTACAACTTCTTCGCCGGGACGCAGGAAGGCCGGCCTCGTCGCGTTCGCAGCCTTCCTCGCCGCGACAGCGATCGGCTTCGTCGTGCTGCCGCAGGCATCGCTGTCCTACTGGCTGCAAGCTCGCCACCGGTGACTCGGGCCTGAACTCCGGCATCCTCTACGCGTCCAACCAGTCGGTGCTGGGCGTGTGGAACCGGCTCACCGGCGAGCCCAGCAGGGGCGGACTGGTGCTCAGCGCACTCGTCGTCGCGCTCGGCATCTGGGCGGCAGTGCTGATGCACCGCCGCGGCCAGGTGGCGTTCGCCCTGTGCCTCGCCGGCCTGACCAGCCTGCTGGCCTCGCCGATCTCCTGGTCGCACCACTACGTGTGGGTGGTGCCGCTGGGCCTCGTGCTCTGGCAGGCGAGGGAACTGCCCGGCTACCTGCGCTGGCCCGGCCTCGGCTACGCCCTGTGGGGAGCGCTGGCGCCCTTCATGCTGCTGCCGATGGGCGGCGAGCTGGAACTCCAGTACACGTGGTGGCAGCAGGTGGTCGTGAACATCGGCGTCTTCGCCGGCGTCACGCTGCTGGCCGTCTCCGCTGCGACGGCGCTCGGCCCGTGGGGACGTTCCCGTCCGGCGGCCGCGGCCGTGACCGATGAGGTCCCCGCATGAGCCGGGCCACCCGGGGCTGGTTCACCGCCGCTGCCCTGCTCGCCTTCGCTTCCGTCGTGATGGGTGCCGTGGTCTGCGCGACCCAGTCCGGCGCCTCCTGCCCCAACTGGCCCGGCTGCTACTCCGACAGCTTCGCCCCTGCCGTGCAGCTGAACCCGATGATCGAGTTCACCCACCGCGTCATCGCGGGCATCACCGGCCCGGCTGTGCTCGTCGCTGCGCTCCTCGCCCGCCGGCTACCCGACCGTCGGCCACGGATCCTGGCGTGGGTCGGCCTCGCCGGCACGGTCGCTGCCGGCGTGTTCGGCATGCTGACCGTCAAGGTCGGTATCCCGTGGTGGCTGGGCATGATCGACCTGGCGTGCGCCCTGACCGCCACCACCAGCCTGCTGCTCGCCCGCGTCCTGCTCACGCCCGGAGCCACGTGGGCGCCGGGCCTCACCGCGCGGATCGCGTGGACAGCCGTCGGTGTCCTCGCTGCCCTGCACCTGACCGGCATCGCCGTCGCCGGCCCTGACTCCTTCACCCGCTGCCTCGGCTGGCCGCTGGGCGTCCTCGAGGCCGACCGCTGGCCCTGGCTGCAGGTCGTGCGCATCGGCCTCGCCGTGGGGGCCGCAGCCCTCATCGCCCTTGCGGCCCGCCGCGCCGAGCGCGCTGGGCCACGGTTCCCCGCGCGACTGGCTGCAGGGCTGGTCCTGCTCGAGCTGGCGCTCGCCTGGGCAATGGACTCCGGCTTCGGCGGACTCGCCGTCCGCGCCTCGTACGGCGTTGTCGCCGCTGCGATCTTCGGCGCAACCGCCCTGCTGGCTGCGAGGGCCTCCGTCTCTGTCGGCACCGGGGAAACCTCAGGGCAGAACCCGATCCCGGTGGATCTCTCCGCGGAATAGCGACACCGCTAAGCTAGTTGAGTCTGGTGAACTCAACTTTACGAGGAGACAACTCAACCGATGGACACCGAGAAGCTGACCACCCGCAGCAGGGACGCCGTCTCTGCCGCTGTGCGCACTGCGCTCACCAACGGAAACCCCACGGCGGAGCCCGTCCATCTGCTGCACGCACTGCTGCTCGTGCCGGAGAACACGGTCGCCCCGCTGCTGGCGTCGATCGGCGTCGATCCGGCCGTCGTTGACGCCGCCGCCCGCGGCGCGATCACCAAGCTGCCCGTCCGCCCAGGGCTCCTCGGTGAGCCAGCCGGCGATGTCCGGCGGCCTCGCCCGGGTGCTGGCGGACGCGGAGACCCGCGCCCAGCAACTCGGCGACCTGTTCGTGGCCACCGAGCACCTGCTGCTCGCGCTCACCGCCGTCCAGACCGACGCCCGCAAGATCCTCATCGACCTCGGCGCAACGACGGACAAGCTGGCCAAGGCCTTCGCCGACTCCCGCGGCGACAAGCGCGTGACCTCCGCCGAGGCGGAGGGCGCGGAGTCCGCCCTCGACCGCTACTCCATCGACCTGACCGCGCGCGCGCGGGAGGGCAAGCTCGACCCGGTGATCGGCCGCGACGCCGAGATCCGCCGCGTCGTCCAGGTGCTGGCCCGGCGCACCAAGAACAACCCCGTGCTGATCGGCGAGCCCGGCGTCGGCAAGACCGCCGTCGTCGAAGGCCTCGCCCAGCGGGTGATCGCCGGCGACGTGCCCGACTCCCTGCGCGACCGCAAGGTCGTCTCGCTCGACCTCGCCTCGATGGTGGCCGGCGCCAAGTACCGCGGCGAGTTCGAGGAGCGGCTCAAGGCCGTCCTGAACGAGATCCGCGACGCCGAGGGCAGGATCATCACCTTCATCGACGAGCTGCACACCGTCGTCGGTGCCGGCGCGACCGGCGACTCCTCGATGGATGCCGGCAACATGCTCAAGCCGATGCTGGCCCGCGGCGAGCTGCGCATGATCGGCGCGACCACGCTCGACGAGTACCGCCAGCGGATCGAGAAGGACCCGGCACTGGAGCGGCGCTTCCAGCAGGTCTTCGTCGGCGAGCCGACCGTCGAGGACACCATCGCCATCCTGCGCGGCCTGCGGCAGCGCTACGAGGCCCACCACAAGGTGCGGATCACCGACTCCGCGCTCGTCGCGGCAGCGACCCTGTCGAACCGGTACATCACCAGCAGGCAGCTGCCGGACAAGGCGATCGACCTGATCGACGAGTCGGCGTCCCGGCTGCGCATGGAGATCGACTCCTCCCCGGAGGAGATCGACCAGCTGCGCCGCGACATCGACCGCATGACCATGCAGGCCTTCGCGCTGGAGAAGGAGGAGGACCCGGGCTCGAAGGAGCGCTACACGCGGCTGACCGCAGCGCTGGCCGACGCCAAGGAGGACCTCCGCGGGCTGGAGGGCCGCTGGGAGGCGGAGAAGTCCGGCCTGAACCGGGTCGGCGAGATCAAGGGCGAGATCGACAAGCTCCGGATCGAGGCAGAGCGCGCCCAGCGCGAGGGCGACCTCACCCGGGCCTCCGAGATCCTCTACGGCCGGATCCCGGGGCTCGAGGCCGAGCTGGAGAACGCGACGGAGGCCGGAGAAGAACGCCACCTCCATGGTCAGCGAGGAGGTCTCCGCCGCCGACATCGCCGAGGTCGTCGCCGCCTGGACCGGGATCCCGGTCGGCCGGCTGCTGCAGGGCGAGAGCGAGAAGCTGCTCACCATGGAGGACCGCCTCGGCGAGCGCCTGGTCGGGCAGCGCCCGGCCGTCCAGGCCGTCGCTGACGCCGTCCGCCGCTCGCGGGCCGGCATCTCCGACCCGAACCGTCCCACCGGCTCCTTCCTGTTCCTCGGACCGACCGGCGTCGGCAAGACCGAGCTGGCCAAGTCGCTGGCCGACTTCCTGTTCGACGACGAGCACGCGATGGTGCGCATCGACATGAGCGAGTACGGCGAGAAGCACACCGTCTCGCGACTGGTCGGCGCCCCTCCCGGCTACATCGGCTACGAGGAGGGCGGCCAGCTCACCGAGGCCGTGCGCCGCCGTCCCTACTCGGTCGTGCTGCTGGACGAGGTGGAGAAGGCACACCCGGAGGTGTTCAACATCCTGCTGCAGGTGCTCGACGACGGTCGGCTGACCGACGGCCAGGGCAGGACGGTCGACTTCCGCAACGTGATCCTGATCATGACCTCGAACCTCGGCTCGCAGTACCTGAGCAGACCCGACCCTGCACGCCGACACCAAGCGCGAGTCGGTGATGGGCGTCGTGCGCCAGGCCTTCAAGCCCGAGTTCCTGAACCGGCTGGACGAGATCGTCATCTTCGACGCCCTCGGCACGGCCGAGCTCACGCGCATCGTCGACATCCAGCTGAAGCGGCTGAACCAGCGCCTGGCCGACCGCCGCATCGAGGTGGACGTGACCCAGGCCGGCAAGGACTGGCTGGCGCTGACCGGCTTCGACCCGGTCTACGGTGCCCGTCCGCTGAAGCGGCTGGTGCAGACCACCATCGAGGACGCGCTGGCGCGCAAGGTGCTGGCCGGCGAGATCGCCGACGGCGACACCATCGCCTTCGACGTCAATGCCGACTCCACCGGGCTTGTCGCGGTGCAGGGGGTGCCCGCCGGCTGAGGCCGTTCGTCTGTCGTCAGGACGTGAATTCGATCTTCACGCTCTTCGCGGTGAGCGTCGCGTAGACGAAGCGGATGGTGGCGTAGCCACGCCAACGGTGCCCATCGCTGGCCGCGCAGTACACCCGGGTCTTCACCAGCACCTTGGCGTGCGCACTGCGCGCCGAATCGAGGGTCGGCTTGAGCGTCCGCATCGCGTTCGCGCCGCTGGTCACCTGCCAGTCGATCGATGAGGGACGCACCTTGGTGCCACTCGGCAGGGCCAGATCGGCGGCGCAGTCAGCGGGCGTCAGCGAGTTCGTCTTCAGGCACCAGTTCAGCTTCGCCTGCGCGGCCTTGCGGATGGCGGAGATCCCCGAGGCGCTCAGCGTCAGCTTCGCCACCCGCGCAGTTCCGGGCGCAGCCCCGATCCTGACCTGCGCCTTGCCCCCCGACACCGTGAACCACCCGTTCGACGTCGTGACGGTGTAGCTGCCCGGGAAGACCGTCGGGTGGAGGTTCGGCAGTTTCCTGCCGTTGATCCTCAGCTCGGCCCCCGTGGTCTTGGACAGGTCGAGCGGCAGTGGCGCTGCGATGGCATCGAGCACCCAGGTGCCGTTGGCACGGCTGACCTCGAAGGTGGTGCTGACCGGGGCTCCGCCGAGCTTGTAGCTGGCCTGAACGGTCTGGTGGTCGTCGCCGGTTCCCTCCGTGGCCTTGATGTCGGTGATCGGAGCCACAGCGCGGTTCGCCGTCAGCATCTCGTCGGTGAGCAACGACTTGTCGATCGGCATGGTCGCGCCATAGGAGATGGCGGTCGCAGCGTGGCCGCCGGCGACGGCCTTGAGGTAGCCCTTGACCGCTGCTGCGCCCGTTGCCGACGGGGGTGCGCCCGCGCCCGTCGTGCCACCGGCTGTCGTGGCGATCGGTGTGGGAACCGCGCCGCCGAGGATGCCGGGGAACGCGACGACCACGATCAGTCCGAGGATGACGATGCCGCCAACGATCCCGATGGCCAACGCGCCCTTCCCCTTGGGGTCAGCCGGCGGCTCCAGGTCCGGGATGTCGGGCTGGACCGGCGGGCGGTACGCCTCCCCCGCGTAGCCAGGGGGATATTGGTAGGCCCGGTACGACTGCGGCTGATACGACTGCGGCGGATAGGGCTGTTGCCCTGGTGCCGGCGTCTGTGGGGTGGGTTGCTCGCCGGAAGGTCCGGGCCTGTCGTTCACGTCGACTCCAGCTCATTGGGGGCAGCGCCGGGCCGCTCCGGCTGCTTCACAGTAGCGGGGGACGACCGGCTCAGGGCGCGGTTTGACGAGACCAGACGGCTGACCCTCAGGCGCCGAGAGTGACCTGCACCTTCCCGTCGCTCAGGGTGGCGTAGACGTAGTGGACGGTCGAGAACCCGCGCCACCGCCGTCCGTTGGTCGAGGAGCAGTCCACCCTCGTCTTGACGGACACCTTTGCGATCGCCGAGTCGGGGGCATCGAGGCTCGGCGTGAGCTTCCGCATCGCTGTGCCGCCCTTCACCACCCGCCAGGTGATCGAGGAGG
Organism: uncultured Actinomycetota bacterium; assembly: GCA_963773595.1. GTDB lineage: Bacteria > Actinomycetota > Actinomycetes > Propionibacteriales > Propionibacteriaceae > Propionicimonas. Next base: position 287,517 of record CAVZBQ010000002.1, on the reverse strand, counting down.
ACCGCACCTTGTTGTTGCCCGGAAGGTAGGTGCCGAACCCGCAGCCGGCCGGCGCGAGCGAGTTCTTCTTCAGGCATGAAGTCAGCTTCGCCTGGGCGGCCTTGCGGATGGCAGAGACGCCCGAGGAGGCCAGTGACAGCTTGGCCTCCGGCGATGTGCCGGACGGCGTGGCGTTGTCCACCTGCACCGTGCCTCCCGACAGCTTGTACCACCCGCTCATCGACTCGATCGTGTACCTGCCGGGGAAGACCGACGGGCTGATGTTCAGCAGCGGCACACCGTTGATGGCCAGGTCGACGCCCACGGTGCCGGAGAGGTCGAGGGGCAGCGGCACCGCGACGGAGTCGAGCTTCCAGGTGCCGTTGACCTGGGTGGCCTCGAAGGTGGTGCTGACCGGGGCGCCGCCGAGGTTGTAGGCCGCCTGGACGCTCTGGTGGTCGCTGCCCGTCCCCTCTGTGACGGTGATGTCGGTGATCGGGGCCACCGCCTGGTTCGCGGCGAGCATCTCGTTGGTGAGCAGGGACTGTTCCACCGGCGGGTTCGCTGCATAGGCGATGGCGGACGCCGCGTCGCCGCTGGAGACGGCCTGCAGGTAGCCCTGGACAGCGGCCTGGGCGGTGTCGGTCTGCGTGACGGCCGTCACGGTGGCCCCGGGAACGCTGGCAGGGGCGCTCGGGACGCTCGCTGTCGTCGCCGGCAGTTGTGGCGTGACCGGCAGCACGGGATTCCTCGGCACCAGGAACGATGCGATCACAGCGAGGACGACCACTCCGCCGGTGATGCCGAGGATCAGCGCGCCCTTCCCCTTGGGCTTGCCCGGTGGTTGCCCGGCCGGACCGTAGGGCGACGGCGCAGGACCCTGCGGAGCCGTACGGCTGCTGACCGGGGTAGGGCTGCTGGGCGGCGTAAGGCTGGCCGGGGTACGGCTGTTGCGGCGGGGCGACGTAAGGCTGGCCGGGCACGGGCTGCTGGCCCGGGTAGGGCTGCGCGCCGTACGGCTGGCCCGGGATGGGCTGCTGGCCGGGGATCGGCTGCTGGGCCGGGTACTGCTGACCCGGGTAGGCCGCCGGATACTGCTGGGGCGGGTACTGCTGCGGCGGGTTCTGCTGGGGTGGGTAGGGCTGTTGCCCCGGATCTGGCACGCCAGGAGTGGGAACGCCGGTGGGCCCGGGCTGTTGGTTGTTGGTCACGTCGACTCCAGGATCGATCTCGGTCCGCGCTCGCCGGGCAGCTCCGGCGTGCTGTCACCCTAGCGGTTGAGCATGGCCCTTCGGAGGCGTCTGGGTGAAGCGGCCTGCAGGTAGGCTGCGACGACATGAACCGTGTGGTGCCTGCCCCCGACGACCGTCGGGCGTTCATGGTGATGCACGGCAAGACCGAGCAGTCCTGGGTCGACCCGACCGACCCGCTGCGGCTGGAGTTCGAGTACGTCCAGCGGATCGCGGAAGTGCTCGACGAGACGATCCTCGCCCGGCCGCTGACCGAGAACCTCCGGGTCATCCATGTCGGCGGCGGGGGACTCACCCTGCCCGCGGTTCGTCGCTGCCCGGCGTCCCCGCACGGCTCAGGTGGTGCTGGAGCCGGACGAGGAGCTGACGGCCTCTGTGCGCGAGAAGCTGCCGCTGCCCGCGCAACTCCGGCATCAAGGTGCGGCCGGTGGACGGCCGCACCGGCGTCGCCGCGCTGCCGTCCGGCTGCGCGGACACCGTGATCATCGACGCGTTCGCCGGCGCGAGCGTGCCGCCAGAACTCGCGACCGCTCGAGTTCTTCACCGAGGTGGCCCGCACGCTGCGTCCCGGCGGCCAGGCGGTGATGAACCTCACCGACTCGGCCCCGTTCGGCTGGGCGAAGCGCTGTCTCGCCGGCATCGTCGCGACGCTTCGACGAGGTGGCGGTGAGTGCGGAGGTGCCGGTCTGGAAGGGCCGCAGGTTCGGCAACTTCGTCGCCGTCGGCGGCACGGACCTGCCGTTGCAGGCCTTCGAGCGACGGCTGCAGCGCGCAGGGTTCCCCTACCGGCTGCTGGCCGGACGCGAGCTGGCCCGCTGGCTGTCGGGCGCCGTGCCGTTCACCGACGAGGACGCCGAGGGCTCACCGTCCCCGGCGTGGAGCCGGGGCTGGTTCTCCTGAGCATGGCTGTAGTTTGCTGCCATGGCAGCGCGCGAAGAGCTCATCGAATACGTCAAGACCCTTGCAGTGGTGCGGGGGAAGGTCACCCTCGCCTCGGGCAAGGAGGCCGACTACTACGTCGACCTGCGCCGGGTGACGCTGGACGGCGCTGCAGCCCCGCTGGTCGGTGAGGTGATGACGGAACTGGTCGCCGACTGGGACTTCGACGCCGTCGGCGGTCTCACCCTGGGTGCCGACCCGGTGGCCGTTGCGATGCTGCACCACGCCGCCCACTCCGGCGGCCGGCTGGACGCGTTCGTCGTCCGCAAGGAGTCGAAGGCGCACGGCCTGCAGCGCCGCATCGAGGGCACCGAGGTGGCCGGACGCCGCTGCCTCGTCGTCGAGGACACCTCCACCACCGGCGGGTCCGTGATGACCGCCGTCGACGCCGTCCGCGAAGCCGGGGGAGAGGTGATCGGCGTCGCCGTGATCGTCGACCGGAGCACCGGCGCCAAGGAGAAGATCGAGGCCGAGGGCGTGCCCTACCGGTACGCGGTCGGACTGGCCGACCTCGACCTGTCCTGACCCTGCGCCAGGCTCGTCCGGGCGGCAGGATCACGGGGCAGCTCAGGGAACGTTGGGGGTCAGGCTCTCGACCAGCGGCGGGGGTCTGCCGTTAGGCTGGGCCCTGCCTGGCCGTGAGCGGCCGGGACCATCCCTCGGATTGGAGAACCTGGAATGACTGGTGGCGTGATCTTCCTCATCGTGGTGTTGCTGGTCGTGGTCGGCGTGGCCTTCTATGCGGTCTCGCTGTACAACGGCTTCGTTCGCTCCCGGAACCTGATCCAGGAGTCGTGGCGCCAGATCGACGTCGAACTGAACCGGCGCTACGACCTGATCCCCAACCTCGTCGAGACGGTGCGGGCCTACGCAGCGCACGAGCGGAACACCCTCGAGGGCATCACCCGGCTGCGCAACCAGGCCGCAGCGCTGGCCCAGGCCGGCGGCGGTGCAGGTGACCCAGGAGCGGGCACAGGTCGAGGAGCAGCTGAGCGGCGCCGTCCGCAACCTGCTGGTGAGCGTCGAGGCCTACCCCGACCTGAAGAGCAACGTGAACTTCCTCGAGCTGCAGCGCGAGCTGACCGCCACCGAGGACCGGATCGCCGCCGGACGGCGCTTCTACAACGCCAACGTGCGCAACTACAACACCCAGGTGGAGTCGTTCCCCTCGAACGTGCTCGCCGGCATGTTCAAGTTCGAGAAGGCCACCTACTTCGAGGTCAACGAGGCGGCTGTCCGCCAGGCCCCGCACGTCAGCTTCGGCGAGATCAGCGACCGGCCCGCCGGCGCCATCCCCGAGCCGACCAACGACCAGCTCGCCGCGGGCAGCGTCCCGTCTGCGTTGCCGAACCCGCAGGCCTACCCGCAGGCCACCCCGCAGGCCCAGGCTCCCGGTGAGTTCGCGCCGGCTCCGCAGCCGCCCACCTACGCGCCGCCGGCCGTCCAGGCGCAGCAGCCGCCCACCTACACCCCGCCGACGGAGCAGCCGCCGACCTACCAGCAGCCGCCCCAGCAGTGACGGCTGCACGCCTCCAGGCGTCGGGCAGCTTGTCCGCTGACGTCGTCGTAGGTCGCGCGTTCGGGAACTCGACTGGGCGCGTAGACCAGCCGCACCACGCCGGTCGGGAAGACCGCAGAGCGCAGCAGCGTCAGCGGCTGCGGCGCGTCCGTCGTCGGTCGAAGAGCCGCTCGCCGTGGCGGGCGGCGACCGGGTGCACCAGCAGGTGCAGTTCGTCGAGCTCGCCGGCGGCGAGCAGCTGCCGGACGACGGAGATCGACCCGGCCACCAGCACCTTCTCCACGCCGGGCTGCTCGCCGCAGCGCCTTCACCGTCGCCAGCACGTCGGCGGTGCGTTCGACGTTGCGCCAGCCCGAGGTCCTGGTCGCCGCGGGTGGCGACCACCTTGCGGAGTGTCGCCGAGCTGCTTGGCGAACGGCGCGTCCACCTCGCCGGCGACTCCCGGTCGGGCCAGGCGCCGGCGAAGCTGTCGTAGGTGACCCGGCCGAGCAGCAGCACGTCGGTGCCCTCGTAGTCCTCCGTGACGGCGGCGCCCATGTTCTCGTCGAAGTACGGGGAAGTGCCAGGCAGGGTCGATCTCTGCGACACCGTCGAGGGAGATGAACAGCGTGGAGATGATCGTCGTCATGGGCCAAGTCTTACCCAGCCGACCCGGCGCTGGGCTACGGGGTGAGCCGCTCCGCGAGCGCGCTCAGTGCCTCCGACGTGCCGGCGTTGAGCCGCACGGAGGCCAGCTCGTCACCCCTGGTGAGTCCGCGGTTGATGATCACGATCGGCTTCTTCTGCCGGGCAGCGTGCCGCACGAACCGCAGCCCGGACATGACGGCGAGCGAGGTGCCCGCAACGAGCAGGGCGCCGGCGTCGTCAACGATCCCGAAGGCCTCCCGCACCCGCGGCTGCGGCACCGACTCGCCGAAGAACACGATGTCGGGCTTCAGCACCCCGCCGCAGACCGGGCAGGAGGCGACGACGAAGCCGGTGGTCGACTCCAGCACGGCGTCGGCGTCCGGGGCGATCTCGACGTCGCCGAGTTCCTTGACGCGCTCGAGGAAGCCCGGGTTGAGGGCGAGCAGCCGCTCGTCCAGCTCTGCGCGGGTGCACTCCCAGCCGCAGGAAAGGCACCGGATGCGGTTGTAGTTGCCGTGCAGGTCGACGACGCGGCCGGAGCCGGCCCGCTCGTGCAGCCGGTCGACGTTCTGGGTGATCACGCCGAGCACCGTCCCCGCCCGCTCCATGGCGGCGAGGGCGAGGTGGCCCTGGTTGGGCTCGGTGCGGTACATGCTGTGCCAGCCGAGGTGGTTGCGCGCCCAGTAGTGCTGCCGGTAGCGCGCGCTGGAGGTGAACTGCTCGTAGGTCATCGGGTTCCGCGGTGCTGCCTCGGGTCCCCGGTAGTCGGGCAGCCCCGAGTCGGTGGACAGGCCCGCCCCGGTGAGCACGGCGAGCCGGTGCCCGGAGAGGGCTGCGACGGCTGCGTCCAGCTCGGCAGGGCCGGCCGGCGGACGGGTGTCGGCTGCGGCCGGCATCCAGGCGATCGACCGGTGCTGCACCATCAGGACCGCGACCATCAGGGCTTGGCTGCCACCGCCCGGCGGCGGGCGAGGATCGCCTCGACCACCATCGGCAGCACCGAGACGAGGACGATCAGCACCAGCACCAGCGTCGATGTTGTTGGCGATCAGGGGCACGTTGCCGAGGAAGTAGCCGAGCACGGTCACGCCGACAGCCCAGATCACGCCGCCGATGGCCGTCCAGGTGATGAAGGAGCGGAACTCCATGCGACCGATGCCGGCGATCAGGGTGACGAAGGTGCGGACGAAGGGCACGAAGCGGGCGAGGACGAGGGCCCGGTTGCCGTAGCGCGCGAGCAGCTCGTGGGTCTGGTCCACGCGCTTGGGGTCGAACACCTTGCCCCAGAAGCCCTGGCGTGGCTTGAACAGGGCAGGCCCGATCAGGTGTCCCAGCCAGTAGCCGGCGACGTTGCCCGGCGATGGCAGCGATCGTCAGGACGACGCAGGACACCACGAGCACCTGCCAGGGCAGCATGCCCGGGAAGGTGATCGACGGCGGCACCATGGCGATGAACATGCCGACGGTGAACAGCAGCGAGTCCCCGGGCAGCACAGGGAAGATCGCGCATTCGATGAAGATGATGAGCGCCACACCCCACAGTGCCCAGTTCCCGAGGCCGTGGATGATGACGGCAGGATCCAGCCAGTCGGGCAGCAGCAGGGGCACGATGGCCAGCTGGGGCAACAAGTCCATGATCACTCAGGGTACCGTGACCGCCATGGCGACCCTGAGCGACGACGAGGTGGCAGCCGTGAGCGCCCCCGGCGTGGGGCCGCACCCGCTGCCCTGGCCCGACGGCGAGCAGTACGACCAGGACCTGCTCGCAGAGGGTGACCGGCGCAACGTCGGCGACACCTACCGCTACCTCACCGTCGAGGCGATCGTCGCCGACCTCGACACCCGGCGGCAGCCCCTGCACGTCGCGATCCAGAACTGGGAGCACGACTTCAACATCGGCTCGATCGTGCGGACCGCCAACGCCTTCAACGTCGCGGGCGTGCACATCGTGGGACGGCGGCGCTGGAACCGTCGCGGCGCGATGGTGACCGACCGCTACCTGCACGTGCACCACCACCCCGACGAGGAGAGCTTCCTCGCCTGGCTCGACGCCAACGACGTCGTTGCCGTCGGCGTGGACAACATCCCCGGCTCGGTGCCGCTGGAGACCGCTGAACTGCCCACAGCACTGCTGCCTCGTGTTCGGTTCCGAGGGGCCGGGGCTGACCGACACCCTCGCTGCCGGCTGCACGCAGCTGGTCGCGATCACCCAGTACGGCTCCACCCGGTCGCTGAACGCCGGTGCCGCCGCCGCCATCGCGATGTACCACTGGGCCCGCCAGTGGGCAGCCTAGGATTGGCCCGGTGAGCGACGAGTACGGCGTCTACTACCGCCCCGACCTGGTGGCCAACCGGGTGCGGCGCGCGCGGGGCATGCTCGTCTCCCGCGCCGTCTCCACCGTCATCAGCGCAGGGCTCGTCGCGGCGGGCTGGTACTTCTGGCCGGACCAGTTCGGCTCGTGGGCGCCGTGGATGATCGGCCTCTCCGTCGCCACCGGTCTCGCGACAACGGTGTACAGCCTGATCGAGTTCCTGCGGGTGCGGGCCGACGCCCGCCTCGCCCAGCCGGGCCTCGCGATCGGGCTCAACCGCCAGGGCATGCTGCATCGGCCAGCGCTGGTTCCCCTGGCCGGAGGTCGGCTCCGTCGTGCTCAAGCCGGGCGTCCTCGGCGCGTCCACCTCGCTGGTCACCACCGACCGCGCGCGCGGCACCGGACTCGGTGCCGATCGACTACACCGACACCATGCCGGCGACGCTCGACGCCGCCGTCCGCGTGCTGTCGTCGGGTCGGGCGTGGGTCGACCTGTCCCGCATGGACTGATGCACGACTTGGGTCAACCGCGTCCATTCTCTGCACGGAATACCAAGGCAGCCCGAGGTTTGAGAGACTGGGGGTGTTCCGCCTAGCGGTCGCACCGTCGCGGGCGCTGTCACCTGAGAGAGGCCAATACGAATGCCCATTGCCAGTCCTGAGAAGTACGCCGAGATGCTGGATGCCGCGAAGACCGGCAAGTACGCCTACCCGGCGATCAACATCACCTCTTCGCAGTCCATCAACGCCGCCCTCGCCGGGTTCGCAGAGGCGGGTTCTGACGGCATCATCCAGGTCAGCACGGGTGGCGCGGAGTACGCCTCCGGCCCGACCATCAAGCACATGGTCACCGGCGCCGTCGCGCTGGCCGAGTACGCCCACGTGGTCGCGAAGAACTACCCGATCAACGTCGTCGTGCACACCGACCACTGCCCCAAGAACAAGCTGGAGGACTTCGTCCGTCCGCTGATCGCCATCTCGCAGGAGCGCGTCGACCGCGGCCTCGAGCCGCTGTTCCAGTCGCACATGTGGGACGGCTCCGCCGTGCCGATGGCAGAGAACCTGATCATCGCCGACGAGCTGCTCGCCCTCACCAGCAAGGCCCGCCAGATCCTCGAGATCGAGGTCGGTGTCGTCGGTGGCGAAGAGGACGGCGTCGCAGCCGAGATCAACGACAAGCTCTACACCACCGTCGAGGACGGCCTGGCCACGATCGAGAAGCTCGGTCTCGGCGAGAAGGGCCGCTACATGACGGCGCTCACCTTCGGCAACGTGCACGGCGTGTACAAGCCGGGTGCCGTCAAGCTGCGTCCGGCAGTGCTGAAGGAGATCCAGGACGCCGTCGGCGCCAAGTACGGCAAGGACAAGCCGTTCGACCTGGTCTTCCACGGCGGCTCCGGCTCCACCCCGCAGGAGATCTCCGACGCGGTCGACTACGGCGTCATCAAGATGAACATCGACACCGACACCCAGTACGCCTTCACCCGTCCGGTCGTCGAGCACATGTTCCGCAACTACGACGGCGTCCTGAAGATCGACGGCGAGGTCGGCAACAAGAAGCAGTACGACCCCCGCGCCTGGGGCAAGTCGGCCGAGGCCGGCATGGCCAAGCGCGTCGTCGAGGCCTGCGAGTACCTGCGCAGCGTCGGCAAGACCATCGGCTGACACGCCACGCTCAAGCGAGCGGCCCGGGACCTCGGTCCCGGGCCGTTCTGCATGTCCGGCGGATCGGTCGACATTGGACGAGCAGTTCGCCCCGTTCTGGCGCGCCAGCCGCCACGCCAGAGCGGATCCCGTCGCCATGCCCGCTAGCATCGCCGCATGGGTTCCGCTGGCCGCCGCCGCTCCGGCGTGCTGGCCGAGTGGAATGACCAGCGCGGGTTCGGCTTCGTCGAGGCCGGCGGGAAACGCAACTTCGTCCACATCTCGGCCTTCGAGGCAGCCGAAGGCAGGCCACAGGCAGGGGAGTTCGTGGAGTTCGCCCTCGGCGAGGGTCCGGACGGGCGTCCGTGCGCCGTGAGCGTCAGCCGGATCTTCTCCCTGACCGCGGCCGCGCAGAGCCAGCGGTCCGGCCAGGCGCGCAGGCATGGACCTGGTGGCGTTCGCCCCGGCGTGCTCGTGTTCGGCGGCGATGCTGGCCGTCGTCATCACCGTGCTCGAGGCTGCCGTTCTGGTGGGCGACGTACTACCTGGTGATGAGCGCCTGTCACCTTCCTGCTGTACTCCTGGGACAAGCGCGCGGCCGTGGCAGGGACCGCCCGCACCCGCCGAGCGCACCCTGCAGCGTCGCGGCCCTGCTCGGCGGCTGGCCGGGCGCAGTCCTCGCCCAGCAGTCCCTGCGGCACAAGAATCGCAAGGCAGTCGTTCCAGATCGGGTTCTGGCTGGCAGCCCTTGCCAATGTCGGTCGGCTTCATCGCGCTGACCATCGGCCCGCAGCTCGCGGCTGGTGAACGCGGGCCTGACACCGGCGTCGTCGCCCGGCTGAGCGCCGAACCGGTAAAGTGAGGTCGCAAGAGCCCGCTCGGCATTGCCGCGGGCTTTCCTGACGAAGAGGGGCAGACAATGCCGGGAATCGTGGTCGTCGGTGCGCAATGGGGCGACGAGGGCAAGGGCAAGGCGACCGACCAGCTGGGTGACCGCGTCGACTACACGGTGCGCTACTCCGGCGGCAACAACGCCGGCCACACCCTGGTGGTCGCCGGCGAGAAGTACGCCCTCCACCTGCTGCCGTCCGGCATCCTCAGCCCCAAGAGCACCCCGGTGATCGGCAACGGCGTCGTGATCGACCTCGACGTGCTGTTCGAGGAGATCGACGGGCTCGAGGCCCGCGGCGTGGACACCTCCAGGCTGCTGGTCTCCGCGAACGCGCACATCATCACGCGCTACCACAAGGAACTCGACAAGGTCACCGAGCGGTTCCTCGGCAAGCGCAAGATCGGCACCACCGGACGCGGCATCGGCCCGGCCTACTCCGACAAGATCAACCGGCTCGGCATCCGCGTCCAGGACCTGTTCGACGACCTCGATCCTGTGCCAGAAGGTCGAGGCGGCGCTGGAACAGAAGAACCACCTGCTGGTGAAGGTCTACAACCGCCGCGCCATCGACCCCGCCGAGGTCTCCGACGACCTGCTGTCCCACGTGGAGCGGCTGCGTCCGATGGTCACCGACGTCACCCGGGTGCTGAACGACGCGCTGGACGCGGACATGGTCGTGCTCTTCGAGGGCGCCCAGGCCCACCACCTCGACGTCGACCACGGCACCTACCCGTACGTGACCTCGTCCAACCCGATCGCCGCCGGTGCCTGCATCGGCGCCGGGGTCGGCCCGACCCGGATCGACCGCACGATCGGCATCATGAAGGCCTACACCACCCGGGTGGGCGAGGGCCCGTTCCCCACCGAACTGCTGAACGACGACGGCGACAAGCTGCGCACCGACGGCGCCGAGTTCGGCACCACCACGGGACGGAACCGTCGCTGCGGCTGGTTCGACGCGCTCGTCGTCGAGGCCGCCGTGACGGCCAACGCGTTCACCGACCTGTTCCTGACCAAGCTCGACATCCTCACCGGCTGGGAGAAGATCCCGGTGTGCGTCGCCTACGAGGTGAACGGTGAGCGCACCGACCGGCTGCCGATGACCCAGACCGACTTCCACCACGCGGTACCGGTGTACGAGTACCTCGACGGCTGGACCGAGGACATCTCCGGGTGCCGGAACTTCGACGAGTTCCCGGCGAACACCCAGGCCTACGTCCGCCGGCTCGAGGAGCTGGTGCGCTGCCGCATCTCCGGGATCGGCGTCGGCCCGTCCCGCGAGCAGGTGGTCATGCTGCACGACCTGCTCTGATGAAGCCGCCCGCAGCCGTCCCCGTGGTGGGTGCCGATCCTGCTGTCGTTCCTCGGGCTCACCGCCTGCTTCCTCACCGTCGCCTACCTCTCCTGGATCCAGGTGGCGGGGAAGCTGTACGTGTTCGGGCTGGTCATGGTGCTGGCCAACCTCGTGCGCGACGATCGCAGCCATCGTCGCCACCGGCATGGACGCCCGCAGCGGACGGGTGAACTGGACGTGGTGGGTCGTGCTGTTCACCTTCGTTGCCGCCAGCATGGTGTTGTTCCCGCATGATGGGCACCTGGGCGCCGCGCTGAACCCGGTCGCTCGCCGCTTGGCGTCAGTGCAGGACTGTCCGCGCCCGGGTCAACGCCTCGTGGCTGACCGCCGGCCCCCGCGAGGGCGAGCAGGGCAGCACCGAGGATCGGCGGCTCTGACACCACCACGAGCCTCGCGGCAGGCGCGATGGCGGCGAGACCGTCGGCGATCCGGTCCTGCAGGCGGGCGTGACCGGCCTGCAGGATGCCGCCGCCGAGCACCACGGGCACGGCGCGGGTCGGTGAGGTCGAGTCGGTTCAGGCTCGCGCGGACGAAGGCCAGCACCTCGTCAGCCGTCCGGTCGACAAGGGCCTGCGCGACCGCGTCCCCCTCTTCTGCAGCTGCGAACACCGCCGGCGCCAGCCGGGCGAGGTCGGAGTACTCCCGCTCGCCGAAGTGCAGCTCTTCAGCAACCGTCAGCGCGGACGCGCCGAGCTCGCGCTCCAGCGCGGCGGTGAGCAGCGGTGTGCGGACCGCGCCCGTCGAGCTCGCGCGCTGCGTGGAACAGCGCCTCGGAGCCGAGGCCCTGCCCGCCGCCCCAGTCACCGGAGATCGCACCGAGCGCGAGGAAGCGTGCGCTGGCACCGTCCGCCCGGACGCCCGACAGCGTTCATCCCCGTTCCGCAGACCACAGCGACGGCGTCGGGCTCGGTCGGTGCCGGCGCGCAGGAGGGCGAACAGGTCGTTGTCGACATCGAGGCCGGCGGCTGGCCCACGGCAGGTCGGCGACGGCGTCGCGGTAGGCGGTGACCTCGCTCTCGAGGTCGAGGCCGGAGAGGTACAGCCCCGTGCGCACCACCGGTCCGCGCCGTCCGCTGCCTCGCGCACGAGCCGGTCGACGATGGCGACGGAGTCGCCGAGGCCGAGGTAGTGCGGGCTGCTGCCCGGACCGCGGCTGCGGCCGACGAGCTCGCCGTCCAGGGTGAGGGCGACGGCGTCGGTCTTCGAGCCGCCACCGTCGACGGCGACGACGCACAGGGCTCAGGCCCATGGCAGGAACCTCGCGTTCTGCGGCCAGCAGCAGGTCGGTCAGCTTCTCCGCGCGGTCGTGCTGCAGCACCAGCGGGTGCGCGCGCATCGCCCGCAGCACGCGCTCCCTGCCGCCGTGGACGGCAGCGTCGAGGGCCAGCCGCTCGTAGCCGGCGACGGCAGCGACGAGGCCGCGGATGTCGTCGGGCAGGGCGGCGACCGGCTCTGCGACGAACCTGCCCCCGGTGAACCGTGCGGGCACCTCGATCACGTGGTCGTCGGGCAGGAAGGGCAGCGTCCCGTCGTTGCGCAGGTTGACCACCCGCGGCGGGCCGTCGGCGCCCCGCATGGCGGCGAGCAGTTCGACGGCAGCCTCGGAGTAGAACGCGCCGCCGCGGCGTTCGAGCGCCTCGGGCTTGGTGTCCACCGGTCGGGTCGGCGTAGAGGGCGAGCAGCTCGTCCTCGATCGCCTTCACGGCCTCGGCCCTCGTCGGTTCGCGCAGCTGCTCGGCGAGCACCTCGTCGTGGGCGTAGTAGTAGCGCAGGTAGTAGGAGGGGATCATGCCCAGCTGGGCGAGCACGGCGGGCGCCGACTCGACCTCTTCGGCCAGTTCGCCGAGCCGCGTGCCGAGCATGCCGGGCAGCAGGTCCTGCCCGCCGACGCTCACGCTGCGCTCCCAGGTGAGGTGGTTCAGGCCGACGTGGCCGAGGGCGACGTCGTCCGGGGCGACGCCGAGCATGCCGGCGAAGCGGCGCTGGAAGCCGATCGCGACATTGCACAGCCCGACGGCGCGGTGGCCGGCCTCCAGCAGGGCGCGGGTCACGATGCCGACGGGGTTGGTGAAGTCGACGATCCAGGCGTCCGGCTTGGCGTGCGTGCGCACGGCGTCCGCGATCTCCAGCACCACCGGCACCGTCCGCAGGGCCTTGGCGAACCCGCCCGGCCCGGTGGTCTCCTGGCCGATGCATCCGACCTCGTGCGGCCAGGTCTCGTCGCGTGCGCCGGGTGTCCTGGCCGCCGACCCGCAGCTGCAGCAGCACGGCGTCGGCGTCGGTGACGCCGGCGACCAGGTCGGCTGGTCGCGACGACCGTCGCGGGGTGCCCGGCGCGGGCCAGCATCCGCCGGGCCATGGCGGACACCGGGCCCAGCCGTGCCGGATCGGGGTCGACGAGGCACAGCTCCGTGATCGGCAGGTCGGTGCGGGTGAACCCGTCGACCAGTTCCGGGGTGTAGGTCGATCCACCCCCGACGATGGTGAGCTTCATCAGTCCTCCTTGCCTGCGGACGCGACGATGGCGTCCTCGAGTCGTTCCCGGATGCTCTCCACCAGCAGCCGCCGGGCGCCGAGCAGGACGGGATGGGAGCCGGCCCGCGCTGCGAGGACCGGCAGTTCGCGACGCAGTGCCACCCGCGCCTGCACCAGCGCGGCGAGCCGTTCGGCCCCGACGAGGGCCGTCGGGCCGCCGAGCACGACCTGCGCCGGATCAGCCACGGCGGCGAGGGTGTCGACCAGCAGCGCGATGCGATCGGCCAGCGAGTCGAGGGCCTTGTCGTTGCCCGGCAGCGCTGCGAGCGCCTCCGGCGTAGGTCTCGCAGCCGAGCAGGGCCGTCATGCCCGGCCAGCCGACGAGGTCGGTGAAGTCGAGGGCGTCGGGGTCGATCGCCAGCGGCGGAGCGGGGCACCTCCAGGTAGCCGATCTCGCCGGCTGAGCCGGTTGCCCCGCGCTGCAGGTGGCCGCCCGCGTCCAAGCCCGCACCGAGGCCCTCGCCCAGCCACAGGTAGGCGAAGTCGACAAGCCCGGTGGCAGCGCCCTCCGCGAGGGTGGCGAGGTTCACGTCGTTCTCGATGATCACGGCGAGCCCGGTCGCCTCCTCGATCGCTGCGCGGGCGCCCTGCTCGGGCCAGCCGGGAAGGGTGTCGGTGAAGGACAGCCGGTCGGCTGTCGGAGTCGAAGGCAGCCTGGACCCCGATCACGACGAGGCTCACGGAGTCGCGGCGGACGCCGGCAGCTGCGCAGGCAGCGACGACGGCAGCGGTCACATCGCCGACCGGCGTGCGGTCGGTGCCGGTCGGCAGCGCCGTGACCGGGTGGACGGCGTCGGTCGGGTCGACGAGGACGGCCTCGATGCCCTCCTCCAGCATGCTGATCGCCACGCCGGTGAGGCTGTCGGTGCGCACGCCGTAGGACGTGGCGTTCGGCCCGCGCGCGCCGGTCACCTCGCCGGCAGGGCTGATCAGCCCTGCCCGCTCAAGGCGCGCGATCATCTGGCCCGCCGTGGGCTTCGACATCCCGGAGAGCTCGCCGAGCTGCGAACGGCTCAGCGGGCCGTGCGCGAGCAGCAGCCGGAACGCCGCCCTGTCGTTCTGCGTTGCCAGCCAGGCCGGGGTCCCCATCGTCGGTCATGCTGCCCCTCCGGCCATCTCGCTGCGGACCTCGTCGCGCAGCTCACCGAGCCGGTCGGGGTCGGCAGCTGCTTCGCGCAATCGCTTGGTGTACTCGTGCTGGGGGTTGAGGATCACTTCGTCCGCCTGTCCGCGCTCGACGATGTGGCCGCGGTACATCACGAGGATCTCGTCGGAGAAGTGGCGGGCCGTCGCCAGGTCGTGGGTGATGTAGAGCACGCCGAGGCCTTCTGCCCGCTGCAGGTCGGCGAGCAGGTTGAGCACGCCCACCCGGATCGACACGTCCAGCATCGAGACCGGCTCGTCGGCGACGATGAACCGGGAGCCCGGTGCGAGCGCCCGGGCGATCGCCACCCGCTGCCGCTGGCCGCCGGACAGTTCGTGCGGACGGCGCTCGAGGTAGGCGGCCCCGGGAGTCAGCTGCACCCGCTCGAGCAGTTCGACGATCCGTGCGCGGACGGCCTCCGTCGACAGCTCGGGGTGGTGGATCCGCAGTGGCCGCTCGATGTGGTGGCTGATCGAGTGGAACGGGTTGAGCGAGGCGAACGGGTCCTGGAACACCATCTGCACCTGGCGCCGGTAGTCGGCCGTTGCGCGTGCCGGGGTCGGACGGCCGTCCAGCAGCACCTCGCCGGACGTCGGCGTCTCCAGCTTCGCGATGATGCGCGCGATGGTCGACTTGCCCGAGCCGCTCTCGCCGACGAGCGCGACGGTGCGGTGTGGTTCCACCGTGAACGACACGTCGGCAACGGCGTGCAGGATGGTGGACGTCATGCCGTTGCGCAGGCGGAAGTCCTTGTTCAGGCCGCGCACCTCGAGGGCAGCCGTTCATGCAGCACCTCCCCGGACGAAGGCGCCGCGGGCGCCGGTGAGGCTGGGGAAGCTGGACAGCAGGTGGCGGGTGTAGTCGGCCTGCGGGTCGTGGTAGATCTGCTCGGCCGCGCCCTCCTCGACGATCCGCCCGTCGCGCATGATCGCGATCCGGTCGCTGATCTCGATCAGCAGCGGCAGGTCGTGGGTGATGAAGATCACCGCGAACCCGAGCCGTTCGCGCAGCCGCATGATCTGCGCGGATGATGCCGCGCTGCACCACGACGTCCAGCGCGGTGGTCGGCTCGTCCATGATCATCACCTGCGGGTCCAGCGCCAGCGCCATCGCGATCATCACCCGCTGCCGCATGCCACCGCTGAGCTCGTGCGGGAAGGCGGACAGCCGGGACGGGTCGACGCCGACGAGGTCGAGCAGTTCCGCGCAGCGGTCGTCCTTCGCCCTGCGGCCCAGTGACGGCTGGTGCGTGGTGAAGACGTCGGCCAGCTGCGAGCGGACGTTCATGACGGGGTTCAGCGAGTTCATCGAGCCCTGGAAGACCATGGAGACCTTGCTCCAGCGGTACCGGCGCAGCGCCTCAGCGACCCATGGTGCCCACGTCGATGTCCTCGCCGCTCGCGTCGTGGAAGGTGACCTCGCCGGACGTCATCACCGCCGGTGCCTTGAGCAGCCGGTTCACCCCGTAGGCGAAGGTGGTCTTGCCGCAGCCCGGACTCGCCGGCGAGGCCGAGGATCTCGCCGCGGTGCAGGGTGAGGGAGACGTCGCGGACGGCGTCCACCGGCGGGTTGACCTCGTAGGTGATCGAGACGTTGCGCGCCGTGAGCACCGGGTCGCCGGCTGGGCGTGACGAAGCTGTCATGCGAACGCACCTCCTCCGGCAACGCCCTTGCCCGCCTTCGTCGCCTTGCGCTGCAGACGTGCGGCCTGCGGGGCGAGCCGGAGCTTGGGGTTGACGATCTCGTCGATGGCGAAGTTGATCAGGGACAAGCCCGGTGCCGAGCAGGGCGATCATGAGGCCCGGCGGCACGAACCACCACCAGGCCCGCGAGCCGACGGCCTGCCCGGTCTGGGCGTCGTTGAGCATGGTGCCGAGCGTGATCGAGTTGGTCGGGCCGAGGCCGAGGTAGCTCAGGCCGGCCTCGCCGAGGACGGCGGCCATCACCCCGAAGATCAGCTGGGCTGCGATCAGCGGCACGAGGTTGGGCAGGATCTCGACGAAGATGATCCGCAGCCCGCTCTCGCCGGCCACCCGGGCGGCAGCCACGTACTCCCGCGTCCGCAGGGACCGTGCCTGGGCGCGCAGCACCACAGCCGACCCGGCCCAGCCGGTGATGCCGAGGATCAGGGCCACCAGCGTCGAGCTGCGGGCGAAGTCGCCGAGCCCTTCGGCGTTCTGGACGTAGGCGGCGATCACCATGACCAGCGGCAGGCCGGGGATCACGAGCATGATGTTGGTCGCCAGCATCAGCACCTCGTCGAGCCAGCCGCCGAAGTAGCCGGCGAGGATGCCGAAGACGATCGCCAGCAGCATCGCCGACAGGCCGCCGATCAGGCCGACGTAGAGCGATCCGCGGGTGCCGGCAGCGAGCTGGGCGAAGACGTCGTAGCCGAGCTTCGTCGTGCCCAGCAGGTGCTCGGCGGACGGGGGCCGCAGGCCCTTGTTGCCGGAGTCCCGCGGGTCGGCGGTGAAGAACGGTGCGATCACGCCGAAGGCGGTGATCAGCGCCGACGATCACCAGCCCGGAGCCGAGCTTGCCCGACCAGGTCGGCAGCAGGTAGCGGATGCTCGCGAAGCGGTCAGCCATGGCTGCGCACCCGGGGGTCGATGAGGCCGTAGAACAGGTCCATCAGGAAGTTGGCGGCCAGCACGGTCAGCGTGATCACGAGGAACACGCCCTGCATCAGCGCGTAGTCGAGGCCCTGGACGCTCTGGATCATCAGCTTCCCGATGCCCGGGTAGCTGAACACCTGCTCGGTCACGATCGAGCCGGCGACGACGAAGCCGAGCGCGATGCTGAAGCCCGGCGAGGCTCGGGATGGCTGCGTTGCGCGCGGCGTAGCGGTCGCGGATCCGTCCGGGACGCAGGCCCTTGGCCTCAGCGGTGAGCACGTAGTCCTCGCTCATCGTCGAGACCATCATGTTGCGCATCCCGAGCAGCCAGCCGCCGACCGACGAGATCACGATCGTCAGGGCCGGCAGGAACGCGTGGTAGAGCGCGCTGAGCGCGAACTCCCAGCTCCACTCCGGCCCTGAAGGGAAGGCGAACACGTCGTAGGCGCCGACGATCGGCAGCCAGCGCAGCTGGACGGAGAACGCCGCGACCAGCACCAGCGCCAGCCAGAAGTAGGGGATGGACTGCAGCAGGGACGTGGCCGGCACGAGGTGGTCGAGCCAGGTGCCGCGCTTCCAGCCGACCCAGGCGCCGATCACGATGCCGAGCACGAAGGAGATCACCGTCGCGGCGCCGACCATCAGCAGCGTCCACGGCAGTGCGTTCCCGATCAGCGTCGCCACCGGGTAGGGGTAGCGCGTCGAGGAGATGCCGAGGTCGCCGGACAGCAGCCGTCCCCAGTAGGCGAGGTACTGGTCCCACGCCGGGACGCTCTTGTCCGCGCCGAGCAGGGCGTAGATGGCCTTGACGGTCTCCTCCGACAGCTCCCTGCCGCCACTGGCGCGGCGCAGCTTCCCGATCATGATCGCGGCGGGGTCGCCGGGCATCATGCGGGGAAGCAGGAAGTTCAGCGAGATCGCCGCCCACAGCGTGACGAGGTAGAAGGCGATCCGCCGGAGGTAGAAGACCATCACCGGCCTCGCTGGGGGCAGCCGCTCACGAGACCGGCTTCAGGTGCAGCAGCACGATCGCCGGCGCGACGGAGAGGTAGGGCAGCGGGTCGGCGTACAGGTTGTCGTCGGTCGGCCAGCCGGTGAAGCCCCTGGTGTTGAAGAAGGCCTGGGACGCGTTGAGCACGACCGGGATGTAGGGCAGGTCCTTGGAGATCTGCGCCTGGATCTTGGCGTACTCGGCCTTCTTCGCAGCCGCGTCGTTGGTGGCGCCGGCAGCCTCGACGGCGGCGTCGACCACCGGGTTGGAGTACCGGGAGTAGTTCTGGCCGCGCGTCGGGGCGTCGCCCACCTTGGCGGTCGACTTCCCATAGAAGTACTGGTCGTAGTTGCTGAACGGGTCGGCGACCAGCGACTGGGTGAGGCCGTACATGGCGAGCTGGAAGTCGCCGTTGGTGACCGGCGTCCAGTACTCGGCCTCGGAGACGGTGCGGGCGGTGACCTTGATGCCGGCCTTGCCGGCCTCCTCGGCGATCAGCTTGGCCGCGTCGTTGTAGTCGGTCCAGCCGTCGGGGCTGAACAGGTCGAGGTCGATCTCCTTGCCGTCCTTGGCGTAGAAGCCCTTGGCGTCCTTCGCGTAGCCGGCGGCCTCGAGGATCTGGCCGGCCTGCGCGGCGTTGGGGCTCTGCGGGCTGGGGGCGAGGCTGGGGTCGCCGAGCCACTGCTGGTCGCGGGGCAGCAGCACGAAGGCCGGGTTGGCCTCGCCGACGAGGCCGGCCCACGCCTTCTCCGCCAGCGCCGGACGGTCGATGGCAACGTTCAGCGCCTGCCGCACGGCCGGGTCGGTCTGGGCGCCCTTGCAGCCCTTGGACGGCGTCCGAGCAGGTGACGATGACGGTCGGGTCCTGCTGCTGGTTCATGGTCGCGATCGCGCCATCACCGGTGACCGTGTCGGGATTGGCGACGAACATGCCGGTCCAGTCGATCTGTCCTGTGGTCAGCATGTCCTGGCCGGACTGGTTGGAGTCGAGGCCGAGGTACTGCACGTCGCTGATCGGGGGAGCGCCGTCGCGGTAGTTCGGGTTGGCCGTGAAGGTGTAGGACGCGTCCGAGGTGGTCTTCACGATGTAGGCACCGGAGCCGACCGGCTTGGGGTTGGTCTCCTTCATGTAGCTGGTGATCTTCGACCAGACATGCTTCGGGACGATCATGGTCGCGCCGAGCAGCTGGGACTCGTTCGTGAACTGCGGCGTGGAGTACTTGACCTCGACGGTGGTGGCGTCGGTGGCGGTGGCGGAGATCATCTTGTCGGTCTTGTTCGGCCCGTAGCCGAGGGTGAACACCACGTCGTCAGCTGTCAGCGGCTCGCCGTCGCTCCACTTCACGTTCGGCTTGATCTTGATCGTGACCGAGCGCCCGTCCGCGCTGTAGCTGAAGCTCTCGCCCAGCATCGGCGTCGGCGGGTCGGCGGAGAGCTGGTTGTAGAAGAACAGCGGTTCGTAGATCGGGCCGTACGTGCCGAACAGTGCCGTGTCGACGTGGAACGGGTTGAAGTCCACCGTGATCGGGGTCGAGCTGCCGGCCCACACCCGCAGCACGGAGGCCTTGGGAGCAGTCGAGCCGGATGCGGACGCCGTCGGCGTGGGCGGGGTAGTGGTGCACGCAGTCAGCACCAGGGAGACGGCCACTGCACCAGCAGCGACGACGAACGGGATCCTCTTCACGCCAACTCCTCATCCAACGAGTCTTCGCCGCTCTCACGGCCGTAGTCAGGAAGATACTGAAAAGACACTATCCGAAAACAGTCTTTCCTGTTAAGCTATCGCTGCAGACTTTTTCTCCTGGGGAACCCGTCCGCACCGGCACAGAACCGCGAGGGGGCTTGTGCGTTGATCGTGCCGGGCGGACGGGAAAATCTTTGTGGGGCTCCGGCCTCGGTAGGATCACCGCGTGACTAACCTGACCGTACTGGTGATCGGATCGGGCGGACGGGAGCACGCGCTCGCCTGGGCCCTCAGCCGCGACACCGATGTCCACATCGCTCCCGGCAATCCCGGTACAGCAGCGGTCGGCACCAACCATCCCGTCGACGCCATGGACGGCGAGGCTGTCGCCGACCTCGCCGTAGCCCTCGCAGCCGACCTCGTGGTGGTGGGACCGGAGGCGCCGCTGGTGGCCGGAGTGGCCGACGCCGTCCGTTCACGCGGGCATCCCGGTGTTCGGTCCGAGCGCAGCCGCAGCGCAACTCGAGGGCAGCAAGGCCTTCGCCAAGGAGATCATGGAGGCGGCCGGCGTTCCGACGGCCGACGCCCGGCTCTGCCTCGACATGGGCGAGGTGGTCGCAGCGCTCGACGAGTTCGGCGCCCCCTACGTCGTGAAGGACGACGGGCTGGCCGCAGGCAAGGGCGTCATCGTCACCGACGACAGGGACGCCGCCATCCGGCACGCCGCCGGCTGCCGCCGCGTCATCGTCGAGGACTACCTGGACGGCCCGGAGGTCAGCCTCTTCGCGCTCAGCGACGGCACCAGCGTGCTGCCGTTCGAGCCCGCGCAGGACTTCAAGCGCGTCGGGGACGGCGACACCGGCCCCAACACCGGCGGCATGGGCGCCTACACCCCCCTGCCGTGGGCACCCGCCGGCCTCGTCGCCGACGTCGTGGACCGGGTCATCCAGCCCACCGTCGACGAGCTCCGTCGCCGCGGTACCCCCTTCGTCGGCCTCGTCTACGCCGGCCTCGCGCTCACGTCCAGAGGGCTGCGCGTCGTGGAGTTCAACGCACGCTTCGGCGACCCGGAGACCCAGCCGCTGCTCACCCGGCTCAAGACCCCGCTCAGCGAGGTGCTGCTGGCTGCGGCCACCGGGAAGCTCGCCGGCCACGCCCCGCTGGAGTGGGGCAGCGGTGCTGCCGTCGGCGTCGTCGTCGCAGCCCATGGCTACCCGGAGGCACCCCGCAAGGGCGACCCGATCACGGGCGCCGACATCGAGGGCGTCTTCCATGCCGGCACGGCACTGGACGCAGAGGGCCGCCTGGTCAGCGCCGGCGGCAGGGTGCTGACCGTCGTCGGCACCGGTGACGACCTCGCCGCGGCGCGGGACGCCGCCTACGCCAAGGTCGCCCTGATCGACCTGCCCGGCGGGTTCTCCCGCACCGACATCGCACTCGAAGGCGGCCGCAGCCGCCTCACCGAGGTGCGATGATCCCCAACGTCCTTGCCAACCGCTACGCGTCCGCCGCCATGCGCGAGATCTGGTCGCCGGAGGCGAAGATCGTCGCCGAGCGCCAGCTGTGGATCGCCGTCCTGCAGGCGCAGGCCGACCTCGGCGTCGACTTCGGCGGTGACGATGCCGGCCGCGGTGATCGCCGACTACGAGGCCGTCGTCGGCCAGGTGGACCTCGCCAGCATCGACGCCCGCGAGCGGGTCACCCGCCACGACGTGAAGGCGCGCATCGAGGAGTTCAACGCCCTCGCCGGCCACGAGCACGTGCACAAGGGCATGACGAGCCGCGACCTCACCGAGAACATCGAGCAGCGCCAGCTGTTGAGCTCGCTGGAGCTCGTGCGTGAGCGCATCGTCACCGTGCTGGTGAACCTCGCCCGGCTCGCCGTGGAGTACCGCGACCTGCCGATGGCGGGACGCTCGCACAACGTCGCTGCCCAGACGACGACGCTCGGCAAGCGGTTCGCCTCCGCTGCCGACGAGCTGCTGGTGGCCTTCGACCGGGTCGACGAGCTGATCGCGCCGCTACCCGGCCCGCGGCATCAAGGGCCCGATGGGCACCAGCCAGGACATGCTCGACCTGCTCGGCGGGGACGCCGGCCAAGCTCGCGCGGCTGGAGCACCTGGTTGCCACGCACCTCGGCTTCGGCGGCGTGTTCACCGCCACCGGGCAGGTGTACCCGCGCTCGCTCGACTACGAGGTGCTGACGGCCCTCGTCCAGGTGGCTGCGGGGCCGTCCAGCCTCGCGACGACGATCCGGCTGATGGCCGGCCAGGAGCTGGTCACCGAAGGCTTCGCCGAAGGCCAGGTCGGCTCGTCTGCGATGCCGCACAAGATGAACACCCGGTCCTGCGAGCGGGTCAACGGCCTCGCCGTCGTGCTGCGCGGCTACGCGTCCATGGCCGGCGAGCTCGCCGGCAACCAGTGGAACGAGGGCGACGTCTCCTGCTCGGTCGTGCGCCGCATCGCCCTGCCGGACGCCTGCTACGCCCTCGACGGCCTGTTCGAGACCTTCCTCACCGTGCTGGCGGAGTTCGGGGCCTTCCCCGCCGTCATCGAGGCCGAGCTGCAGCGCTTCCTGCCGTTCCTGACCACGACGCGGGTGCTGATGGCAGCCGTCCGCGCGGGGGTGGGACGCGAGACCGCCCACGAGGTGATCAAGGAGCACGCCGTCGCCGTCGCACTCGGCATGCGCGCCGGTGGCGCCAACGACCTGTACGACCGGCTGGCCGCCGATCCGCGGCTCGGCCTCGGCAGGGACCAGCTCGGCGGGGTCGACCCCCTCGAGCTCACCGGCTCCGCCCGCAACCAGGTGGACGCGATCGCAGCCCGCGTGGCCGAGCTCGCCGCCCGTTTCCCCGACGGTGCCGCCTACACCCCCGGCGCCGTCCTCTAGGCGTCCCGGACCGAATTGGGGACGGTTCCAAACTCGGTCCAACCCTGACCTGGACCGAGTTTGGAACCGTCCCCAATCTGGTCCGGGACGGCCGTGCCTGCACATCGGGGCCCTCTTGCGCGTCCGGTATTCAGTGTTACTATCTACTGGTAGTCAGTCACGCTGAGTAGTTGGGAGAGCCCGATGGGCAAGCAGATGACGGAGATGCTCAAGGGCACGCTGGAGGGCATCATCCTCGCGTTCCTCGCTGCGCGTCCCGCGTACGGCTACGAGATCACCGCCTGGCTCAGGGAGCAGGGGTTCGTCGACATCGCAGAGGGCACGGTGTACGCCCTGCTGGTCAGGATCGAGCAGCGCGGCCTCGTCGACGTCGAGAAGGTCCCTTCGGAGAAGGGCCCGCCGCGCAAGGTCTACTCCCTCAACGACGCCGGACGTGGTGATCTCGAGGAGTTCTGGACGACCTGGGGCTTCCTCACCGAACGACTCGCACAGCTCAAACAAGGAGGCAAGTAGCTATGGCACCGAAATGGATCGAGGCGGTCACCGGATCGCTGGAGGAGAAGAAGCAGTACAAGCAGCACAAGGTGCGCGTCAGCCGCCTGCCCGAGAGCTACCGGACGGCCGTCGAAGCGCTCGAGCGCTACTACATGTACTTCGGGGGCATCTCGAAGGGCGACGTCCTTCTGAAGATGCTCGACGACCTGGCCGACCTGTTCGAGCAGGCAGCAGCCGACGCGACGCCGATCCGCGTGATCGTCGGCGAGGACCCGGTGGAGTTCGCGGAGACGTTCATCGCCAACTACTCCGAGGGCCAGTGGATCAACAAGGAACGCACCCGGCTGATCGACGCCATCGATCGCGTCGCAGGCACCGACAAGTAACTCCTGAACGGAGATCGATATGACAAGCACGTACGTGGCCGAACCGGTGATCACCGTCCGCGGCCTCGAGAAGTCCTACGGCAAGGTGGAGGTGCTGCAGGGCGTCGACTTCGACGTGGCAAGGGGCAGCATCTTCGCCCTGCTCGGCTCCAACGGGGCCGGCAAGACCACGGTCGTGAAGATCCTCTCCACGCTGCTGAAGGCCGACGCGGGAACCGCGGGCGTCAACGGCTTCGACGTCGCGCGGCAGGCCGCCGACGTGCGGCAGTCGATCAGCCTCACCGGGCAGTTCGCTGCCGTCGACGAGATCCTCACCGGACGGGAGAACCTCGTCCTCGTCGCCCAGCTGCGGCACCTGAGGAACCCGGGAACGATCGCCGACGACCTGCTCGGCCGCTTCGGGCTCACCGAGGCAGCCACCCGCAAGGTGTCGACCTACTCCGGTGGCATGCGCCGCCGGCTCGACATCGCGATGAGCCTGATCGGGAACCCGCCGGTCATCTTCCTCGACGAGCCGACCACAGGGCTCGATCCGCAGGCGCGGCTCGAGGTCTGGCAGGCCGTCAGGGAACTCGCTGCGGCCGGCACGACCGTGCTGCTCACCACCCAGTACCTCGACGAGGCGGAGCAGCTCGCCAACCGGATCGCGATCCTGCACGACGGCCGGATCATCGTCGACGGCACCCTCGCTGAGCTCAAGCAGCTGCTGCCGCCGGCCAAGGTCGAATACGTCGAGAAGCAGCCGACGCTCGAGGACGTGTTCCTCGCGCTCGTCGGCAAGGACAAGTGAGGAACGACAATGACCACCCATTTCTTCGGTGACACGGCCGTCCTGACCGGACGCTCGCTGCGTCACGTCACCCGCAGCCTCGACACCATCATCACGACGGCGATCACGCCGATCGCCATGATGCTGCTGTTCGTCTACGTGCTCGGCGGTGCGATCAACACCGGCACCGACTCCTACGTGACCTACCTGTTGCCCGGCATCCTGATCATCACGATCGCCTCCGGCATCGCCTACACCGCCTACCGGCTGTTCCTCGACCTGACCAGCGGCATCTTCGACCGGTTCCACTCCATGCCGATCGCTCGGTCGTCGGTGCTGTGGGCGCACGTGATCACCTCGCTGGTCGCGAACCTGATCTCGATCGTCGTGGTCGTGCTCGTCGGCCTGCTGATGGGCTTCCGCTCCGGTGCAGGCGTGCTCGGCTGGCTCGCCGTCGGCGGCATCCTCGTCCTCTTCACCCTCGCGCTGACCTGGCTTGCCGTCATCCCCGGCCTGACAGCCAAGTCGGTGGACGGTGCGAGCGCCTTCTCCTACCCGCTCATCTTCCTGCCGTTCATCAGTTCCGCCTTCGTGCCGACCGAGACGATGCCCGGCCCGGTGCGCTGGTTCGCGGAGAACCAGCCGGTGACCTCCATCGTGAACGCGATCCGCGACCTGTTCGCCGGCCAGCCGGTGGGCGCCGACCTGTGGATCGCCCTCGCCTGGTGTGTGGCCATCCTCGTCGTGGCGTACCTGTTCGCCATGGCCGCCTACCGCCGCAAGCTCGCGTAGGCAGACGGACGGGGGAGCGCGGCCGACTGCCGTTAGGCTGGCGCCGTGCTCGACAACCCGATCCACGTTGGCAAGGTCCGACGGCTGTACGACTGGCCCGGCGGACGCATCCTGATGGTGGCGACCGACGCGATCTCCGCCTTCGACCATGTCCTGCCGACGGAGATCCCCGACAAGGGCGTTGTGCTCACCCAGCTCTCGCTGTGGTGGTTCAACCAGCTGGCCTTCCCCAACCACGTGGTCTCCACCGAGGTCCCTGAGGAGGTCGCCGGGCGGGCCGTCGTCGTGGAGAAGCTGGACATGGTTCCGGTCGAGTGCGTCGCCCGCGGCTACCTCACCGGGTCGGGCTGGGTCGAGTACCAGGCGTCCGGGACCGTGTGCGGCGTGCCGCTGCCGGCGGGGCTGGTGGACGGGTCGAAGCTGCCGGAGCCGATCTTCACCCCTGCGATCAAGGCGCCGATGGGCGAGCACGACGAGAACGTCGACTTCGCCACCATCGTCGGCCTGCACGGCGAGGACCTGGCCACCCGGCTCCGCGAGGCGACCCTCGCCATCTACACGACGGCAGCGGGTCTCGCTGCCGAGCGGGGCATCATCCTCGCCGACACCAAGTTCGAGTTCGGACTGCGCGACGGCGAACTGGTGCTCGCCGACGAGGTGCTCACCCCCGACTCGTCCCGCTTCTGGGACGCGGCAGCCTGGCAGCCGGGCAAGAGCCTGCCCAGCTTCGACAAGCAGTACGTGCGCGACTGGCTGGCCAACGACTCCGGCTGGGACCGGGTCTCGCCCCCGCCGCCCTGCCGCCGGAGGTGGTGGCGGCCACGCGGGCGCGCTACCTCGAGGCGTACACCCGGCTCACCGGCCAGCAGCTCTGACATCACCCGGCCGGGCCGGCAGTTTGCAGGCTGGGCCGCGCGGGTCGGCCCCGGGCACGGCCGTTAGACTCCCTGCCATGGCCCGAGTGATCGTTGACGTGATGCCCAAGCCCGAGATCCTCGACCCGCAGGGCAAGGCTGTGACCGGTGCACTGCGCCGGCTCGGCTTCTCCGGACTTGCCGTCCGGCAGGGCAAGCGGTTCGAGATCGAGGTGGACGGCGACGTCACCCCCGAGCGTCTCGACGACATCCGCCGCGCAGCGGAGACCCTCCTCGCCAACACCGTGATCGAGTCCTTCGACGTGCGGACCGAGCAGTGACGGCACGCATCGGCGTCGTCACCTTCCCCGGCTCGCTCGATGACTCGGACGCGTCCCGCGCCGTCCGTCTCGCCGGGGCGGAGCCGGTGTCGCTCTGGCACGCCAGCGACTCCCTCGACGTCGACGCCGTCATCCTGCCCGGCGGCTTCTCCTACGGCGACTACCTGCGCTGCGGCGCGATCGCCCGCTTCTCCCCGGTGATGGGCGAAGTGATCAGAGAAGCCGGCGAAGGGCATGCCCGTCCTCGGCATCTGCAACGGCTTCCAGGTGCTCTGCGAGGCGCACCTGCTGCCCGGCGCGCTGATCCGCAACGACCGCCGCACCTTCGTCTGCCGCGACCAGAAGCTGCGCGTCGAGTCCGCCGACACGGTCTGGACGCTGGACTACCAGACCGGCGACGAGATCGTGATCGCGCTGAAGAACGGCGAGGGCAACTTCCAGGCCGACGCGGAGACCGTCGCGCGACTCGAGGGGGAGAACCGGGTGGTGTTCCGCTACCTCGACGTGAACCCGAACGGCTCCATCAACGACATCGCCGGCATCACCAACGAGCGTGGCAACGTCGTCGGCCTGATGCCGCACCCCGAGCACAACGTCGAGGAACTGTCCGGCGCGTCGATCGACGGCCTCGGCTTCTTCACCAGCGTGCAGCGCTTCCTGGCCGCAACCGTCAGCTGACCGCCCTGGCCACAAGGCCGGACAGGGGCGAGTCGTGCCGCAGGTCGGCGAGCCGGGCGGCACCGTCGAGGGCGTTGCCCTGGGGCTCGGCCAGTTCGAGGTCGGGCCACTGCAGCCGCAGGTAGCGGACGAACCGGCTGCGGATGTTGGCCGACCGCAGCACCTGGCCCAGCGCGCACACCGTCGGGTTCTCCATCAGGCACACCCGGCGCAACCCGGCAACGACGGACTCGCTCAGCTCCGCGGCCGCTGCGTCCATGATCCCGGCAGAAACCGGGTCGGTGGTGGCCAGCTCGTCGACGACGCGGGCGAAGTCGGCGATCCGGCTCACCCTGCGCTCGTCGGACTGCAACTCGACGTAGGCGTTGTCGAGGTCGGGGAAGATCTGCTGCAGCCGGTCGGTCAGCGGGTGTGAGCTGGCCGCGGCGGTCGTAGCCGCGCATGGCAGCGTCCATGCCGGCCCTGCCGATCCAGAACGCGCTGCCCGCGTCGCCGATCAGGTAGCCCCAGCCGTCCACGCGTGCGACGGTGCGCCCGACGGCGAGCGTCACCACACCGGTACCGGCTGCGATCACCGCGCCCGGCGCGTCGCCGAGCGCGCCGAGGTAGCTGGTCGTCGCGTCGTGGGCGACGGCAACCTCGCGGACGCCGTACCCGGACAGGAGCCCGAGGAGTTCGGTCGCCTCCGGGGTGACCAGCCCGGAGCACCCGACGCCGACGAAGTCCGGCTTCAGCTCGTGGGCGGTCACGATGGTGCGCGACGGCTGCGGCCAGCTGCGGCATCAGGGGACGGTCGGTGAGCACGCCGGGGGCGCTGGCTTCGAGGCGTTCCCGGTCGTGTTCCCAGCGCAGACGAATTCCGGTCTGGCCGGCGTCGACAGCGATGCGCTCGGTCATGGGGTTCACCCTAGCGAGCAACGAGGGTCGCAGGGCACCATCCACGGACGGCGTTGAGGAACGCGAGCCCCTCTGCTGCCGCCAGGTCGTCGAGCAGCACGGTGCGCTCCCTGATGTCGACCGCTGGCTAGGAGTTCCGCGCGCAGCGTCCCGGGCAGGAGCCCGGCTGTGGCCGGCGGCGTGACCCACTCACCGTCCAGCTTCACGGCGAGGTTGCCGAGGCAGCACTCGGTCACCTCCGCGCCGGTGTGGCAGATCACGTCGAAGACGCCGGGCGAGGCCTGGTCGCGCAGCCGCTGGTAGTGGGCCCGGTGGGTGGTCTTGTTGCGGATCACCGGCGCGAGCGCCGACCACGTCGAGCGGTTCGGCAGCCAGCTGCAGGCGGCACCGGGGCGCCGGCCGCCGGCGCCGGCGCCACCTCGACCAGCGAGGGGCCGTCACCGGCGACCAGCCGCAGGCGGTGCCGTCCGGACGGCGGGGTCGCAGCCGCGCAGCGCGGCAGCCACCTCTGCGAGGTCGAGGGCCAGACCAAGGTCGGCGCAGCATCCGGCCAGCCGGGCGAGGTGGGCCTCCAGCCGCTGGATGCGGCCGTCGACCGCCAGCATGGTCTCCAGCGCCCGCAGCGGCGATGCCTGCCAGGAACCGCGCCTTCGCCCGCCACTCCGCCACCTCCGCCGCCGGGTCGGAGTCGGCGACGATCCCGCTGCCGATACCGCAGGCCAGCCACCGCTCGCCGAGGGTCGACGGTGCGGATCGGGACGTTGAAGGTTGCCGTCCCGCCGGGACGGATCACCCCGAACGCTCCGCAGTACCAGCCACGTGGGCCGTCCTCCAGTTCCGCGATCACCGACATCGCTGCCAGCTTCGGCGCCCCGGTCACCGAGCCGCACGGGAACAGCGCGGCGAACGCTTCGGCCAGCCCGACGCCGGGGCGTGGCCGGCCGGTGACGGTCGAGGTGAGCTGCCACACGGTCGGCAGCCGGTGCAGCTCGAACAGCCGCTCCACCGTGACGGTGCCCGGGTTCGCAGACCCGGCCGAGGTCGTTGCGGAGCAGGTCGACGATCATCAGGTTCTCTGCCCGGTCCTTCGCGCTGGCCAGCAGCGCCTCCGGCGGATGCTCGACGCCGAGGGTGCCCTTCATCGGCTGGGTCACCAGCAGCCCGTCGCAGCGATGGAAGAACAGCTCCGGCGAGACGCTCGCCACCCCGGCGCCGGCACAGTAGACGGCATACCCGCCGGGCTGGGCTGCGGCGAGCGCAGCGAAGTAGGCGAACGGGTCGAGGCCGACCGGCCGCACCGCCCGCCAACGGCCGGTGAGGTTCACCTGGTAGCAGTCGCCGGCGGCGATGTGCTCGCGTACCGCCCGGATCGCCGACTCCGGCGGCGTGCCCGCCGGCAAGGCCCGGGTCGTCGCGCCAGTCCAGCGCCGGCAGCGGGGGAGCCGCCCCGACCGGCCAGTCCTCCACCGTCGCGTACACCTCGAAATGGGCAGCGGGGGAGTCGGTCACGGCGCGCTGGGCCGCGTCCCAGGCTCCGGCCGCCGAGTAGCTCAGCCCACCGACCACCCAGTTGCCGGCCAGCGCAGCCTGCTCTGCTGCCGCGACGACGGCAGGAACCTCGCGGGGGTGAGCAGCGGAGAGTACCTGGAGCGGCGGGCTCGGTGAACCGGCCGCGAAGGCGCTGCTCCCGTCCCGGCGGCTCAGCCGGCAGGTCGAAGGCTGCGAAGACGCTCAACGTCCCCTGCCGACGAAGTGGTCCATCGACCGGTTGATCCCGAACAGGTCCAGCAGAGCGTCGAAGGCGACGACCGGCAGCACCCGCAGCACCGGCAGCACACGGACCAGCGGCGGCAGGACGAGTTGCTTCCTCCCGGCCTGGACCGCGTCCAGCACCTTCCTCGCCACGTCGGCCTCGCGCAGGATCGGCAGCAGGAGCGGGAACCGGGTGCGCACCCCGGCGAACATGCCGGTGTCGATGTAGTAGGGCGCGACGATGAGCGTCGACACGCCGTGCCGCGCAGCTCTGCCCGCAGGGACTCGGTGAACCCGATGGCAGCCCACTTGCTGGCCGAGTAGTCGGTCTGGCGGGCAACGCCGACGAGGCCGGCGGCGCTGGCGATCGTGACGATGGTGCCGCGGTCGCGGGCGAGCATCCCGGGCAGGAAGGCGCGGGTGGTCCAGTACAGGCCGAGCACGTTCACGTCGAACGTCCGCCGGATCTGGGCTTCGGAGGCCTCCAGCAGCGGCTTGCCTGTGACGATCCCTGCGCAGTTCACCAGGACGTCCACCGGCCCGGCGCTCGCTGCTGCGGCAGCGACGGCCGCCGCGTCCGTGACATCGACCTGGTGGTGGCACGCCGACCCGCCGGCAGCTGTGATCAGTTCGACCGTCTGCGCAGCCGCATCGCCGTCGAGGTCCCACACGATCACCCGGGCGCCGCGGGAAGCTGCCTGGCGACACAGCTGGCGGCCGAGGCCGCTGCCGCCCCCGGTGACGAGGGTGGTCATCGCCGGCGGCCCGTTCAGGATCCGGATGGCTGCGGTCAGCACCGTCGCGTAGCCCTCGTTGCCCAGCTTCGGCGGCGGCGCGATCCGGTGCAGGCGCTGGACGCTGACGGTCTGCGGCTCGGTGTACTTCAGCAGGCCGTGGTCGCCGTGGCGCCGTCCCATGCCGGACTCGCCCATGCCGCCCATCGGCGCAGCGTGCGAGCCCCAGGTGGCGGCGATAGCCCTCGTTGACGTTCACCGTCCCCGTGCGGAGCCGCGCCGCCACCTCGGGCCCGCGGCGGGCGGACCACACGCTGGCGTTCAGCCCGTACGCGGCTGTCGTTGGCGCGGGCGACGGCCTCGTCGTCGGAGTCGACCCGGTAGACGGCAAGCACCGGCCCGAAGGTCTCCTCCCGGCACAGCGCCATCTCCTCGGTCACACCGGTCAGCACGGTCGGCTCGTAGCAGTAGGGGCCGAGGTCGGGTCGCGCGCGGCCCCCGGCCAGCACGGTCGCACCCTTGGCGACCGCGTCGTCGACGTGCGCGGAGACGCGGCCGCAGCTGCGCTGGCCGACGACAGCGACCCGACGTCGAGCTTCCAGTCGTAGCCCACCCCGAGCCGCAGCGCACCGACCCGCGCAACGAGGCGTTCGACGAACTCGTCGTACACGACAGTCGTGGACGTAGGCGCGCTCGATGCCGACGCACACCTGCCCGGTGTTCGCGAAGGCGCCGTGCGACGGTGCCGGCTGCGGCCGTTGCGAGGTCGGCGTCGTCCAGCACCAGCAGCGGGTTCTTGCCGCCCGAGCTCGCCGGAGAA
Source organism: uncultured Actinomycetota bacterium (assembly GCA_963773595.1). Classification (GTDB taxonomy): domain Bacteria; phylum Actinomycetota; class Actinomycetes; order Propionibacteriales; family Propionibacteriaceae; genus Propionicimonas. The sequence goes on along the minus strand of CAVZBQ010000002.1, from coordinate 256,621 downwards.
GCCGATCAGGCGCTCCGCGCACGCGACGGCGAGCTTCCGTCCGGTGGCCGTTGAGCCGGTGAACATCAGGTGGTCGACACCGGCGACAAGGGCAGGACCGAGCTCGGCGCCCGAGCCCGGCAGCACCTGGAACAGCCCGTCGGGCAGGCCGGCCTCCGCGAGCAGCTCTGCCAGCAGGAGGGCCGTGAACGGGGTCTGGGAGTCGGGCTTCAGCACGACGGCGTTGCCGGCGAGGAGCGCCTCAGCACCGTCGCTGGCCGGAAGGTTGAACGGGTAGTTCCAGGCGTTGATGATGCCGACGACCCCGAGGGGACGGTGGTGCTCGAAGGTCCGTGTGAGTACGGGGATCGCGCCGCCGCGACGCCGTGGACGGAGCAGGCCGGGCGCGCTGCCGGCGAACACCCGGACGGCGCGCGCCGCGTCCATGACCTCCTCGAAGGCGCTGAGGCGCGCCTTGCCGGTCTCCGCCTGGATGGTGTCGAGGATCCGGTCGCGGCCGTCGAGGATGAGGCCGGCGAGCCGCCGGAACACGCGGGCCCGCTCTGCGACCGGCACTGCTGCCCAGACTGCCTGCGCCCGACGTGCTGTCGCGATCGCTGCAGGTACCTGCTCTGCCGTCGTCGACTGCAGCGTGCCGTAGATGCTGTCGTCGAACGGGCAACGCACCACAAGGTCCCGGTTGGACGACATGTCCCCTCCTCTGCCCCCTGGCTGTCAGGGTACGCGGACGCAGCCGAGTCGGCAGCAGTTGCCACGGTAGATTTGCCGCCGTGGCCGACACCGTGAGCAACGCTTCTCAGAACCCCGACGACTCCCAGCCGTGGTCGGAGCTCGGCCTCAAGGTCGACGAGTACGCCCGCATCAAGGAGATCCTCGGCCGCCGCCCGACCTCCTGCGAGCTGGCGATGTACTCGGTGATGTGGAGCGAGCACTGCTCCTACAAGTCCTCCAAGGTGCACCTGGCGAAGTTCGCTGCCGTCGGCAAGGACACCCCGCGCGGCCCGCTGCTGGCCGGCATCGGCGAGCAGGCCGGCGTCGTCGACGTCGGCAGACGGCTGGGCGGTCACCTTCAAGATCGAGAGCCACAACCACCCGTCCTACGTCGAGCCCTACCAGGGCGCTGCGACCGGCGTCGGCGGCATCGTCCGCGACATCCTCGCCATGGGCGCCCGCCCGATCGGCGTGATGGACGCGCTGCGCTTCGGCGCCCTCGACGCCCCCGACACCGCCCGCGTGATGCCGGGCATCGTCGCCGGGGTCGGCGGCTACGGCAACTGCCTCGGCCTGCCCAACATCGGCGGCGAGGTGGTCTTCGACCCCACCTACTACGGCAACCCGCTGGTCAACGCCCTGTGCGTCGGCGTGCTGCGGCACGAGGACATGCACCTCGCGTTCGCCTCCGGCACCGGCAACAAGGTGATCCTCTACGGCGCTGCCACCGGCGGCGACGGCATCGGCGGTGCTTCCATCCTCGCGTCCGAGACGTTCGAGGCCGACGGTCCGGCGAAGCGTCCGGCCGTGCAGGTGGGCGACCCGTTCATGGAGAAGCTGCTGATCGAGTGCACGCTGGAGCTGTTCGCAGCGGGGATCATCGTCGGCATCCAGGACCTCGGCGCTGCCGGCATCTCCTGCGCCACCTCCGAGCTGGCCAGCGCCGGTGACGGCGGCATGCACGTCGACCTCGACCTGGTGCCGCTGCGCGACTCGACGCTCTCGCCCGAGGAGATCCTGATGAGCGAGTCGCAGGAACGCATGTGTGCCGTCGTCGAGCCGGCCGACGTCGACGAAGTTCCTCGAGATCTGCGCCAAGTGGGACGTGCTGGCCACCGTGATCGGCGAGGTCATCGAGGGCGACCGGCTGCTGATCGACTGGCACGGCGAGCGCGTCGTCGACGTCGAGCCCGGCACCGTCGCCCACGAGGGCCCGGTGTACAACCGTCCGATCGAGCGTCCGTGGTGGATCGACGACCTGAACGCCCGCAGCGCCAACGTCCTGCCCCGCGCCAGCGAGCCGGACGACCTGGCCGCGACGCTGCTGAAGCTGGTCGGCGCGCCCAACCAGGCCGACAAGTCGTGGGTCACCGACCAGTACGACCGCTACGTGCGCGGCAACTCGATCCTCGCCCAGCCGGAGGACTCCGGCATGCTGCGGATCGACGAGGAGACCGGCCTCGGCATCGCGCTGGCCACCGACTGCAACGCACGGTTCGCCCTGCTGAACCCGTACCTCGGCGCCCAGCTGGCGATGTGCGAGGCCTACCGCAACGTTGCGGCAACCGGTGCGGAGCCGGTCGCGATCACCGACTGCCTCAACTTCGGCTCGCCGGAGGACCCGGAGGTCATGTGGCAGTTCAGCGAGGCCATCCTCGGCCTCGTCGACGCCTGCAAGGCCCTCGGCACCCCGGTCACCGGCGGCAACGTGAGCTTCTACAACCAGACCGGCGGCGCCAACATCATGCCGACGCCGGTGATCGGCATGCTCGGCATCATCGAGGACGTCGCCGACCGCATCCGTTCGGGCTTCACCACCCCCGGCGACAACGTCTTCCTCGTCGGCGAGACCCACGAGGACATGTCCGGCACCGCCTGGGCCGAGACCATCCACGGCCACATCGGCGGTGTGCCCCCGACGCCCGACTTCGACCACGAGCAGCGGCTGGCCCGCATGCTGGTCGCGGCATCGAAGGCCCACCTGCTCAGCTCCGCCCACGACCTTGCCGACGGCGGCCTCGCCCAGGCCCTCGTCGAGTCCTGCCTGCGCAACGACCTGTCGGTGTCGGCGACGCTGCCGTCCGGCGACCCCTGCGTCCAGCTGTTCTCCGAGACGCCCGGACGGGTGCTGGTGTCGCTGCCGAACGCAACGCTGGACGCCTTCGCGGAACTGTGCGCGCAGCACCACCTGCCGGTGACCCGACTCGGCGAGGTGACGAGGACGGGCTTCCTCGAGCTGCAGGGCAATTTCGCCCTTCCGATGGACGAGATCCGGCAGCGCTGGACGGCGCCGATCCCGGCGGCCATGCACGCCTGATCAGGGGAGTTTCGGGGGCGTCCCGGGCTGTTACGCGCGGGTGGGCGTCATTAGGGTTGGACCCATGGAACCGACTGAGAAGGACATCGATCCGCAGGTCACCGAGCCCGTGCCTGCTCCGGCAACGCCCGCTGCGGAAGCACCCGAGCAGCCCGCGGCAGAAGAGCCGATCACCGATGACCTGATCTCCCACGAGCTCGCGCCGAAGCTGACCGTCGAGGACGCAGAGCCGCCGGTGCCGGTGGCACCCGACCTCGACGCTGTCCAGCCCGATTTCCCGTCCACCAGCGGCACGGCGACCAACCTCGACCTGCCGAGCCTCGAGCTGCCGCACCCGGCCTACCCGGAGCCGCAGCCGGTTCCGCCGGCCGCCGCCTACCAGACTCCTGGCCAGGCCTACGGCCAGACTCCCTACGCCGTGCCGGAGCCCCCGGCCGCGCCGGCCTACGGCCAGCAGTTCAGCCAGCCTGCGTACGCCCCGCAGCAGGGCCAGGCGCCGCTTCCGGGCTACGCGCCGTCCTACAGCGGGCAGCAGCTCGCCTACCCGGTCAGTGAGCTCAGCGCAGCTGACGAGAACGTGTGGTCCGGCTGCCGCGCACTGGTCGGCGATCCTCGCCAGCTTCGTCGGCCTCGGCTTCCTCGGCCCGCTCATCGTCCTGCTCACCCAGGGCGCGAAGAGCCCACGGGTGCGGGCCAACGCCGTCGAGTCGCTGAACTTCGAGATCACCTTCATCATCGCGATGATCGCCAGCATCCTGCTGATCTTCATCGTCGTCGGCATCGTCACGACGATCCTGATCCCGCTGGCCTGGCTGATCCTGCGGATCCTCGCCTCCGTCCAGACGTCCTCCGGCCAGGACTACCGCTACCCGGTGAACATCCGCCTGGTGAAGTGAACCCGGTCGGGCGCCCCCGGCGCCCGCCGGTACAGTTGGCGCGTGCAGAGCCCCGACGAGCTGTTCGACGACCCTGGACCCCGTGACGCCTGTGGTGTGTTCGGGGTGTGGGCACCCGGCGAGGAAGTCGCCAAGCTCACCTACTTCGGCCTGTACGCGCTGCAGCACCGTGGCCAGGAGTCCGCGGGCATGGCGGTCAGCAACGGCGAGCGGATCATGGTCTTCAAGGACATGGGCCTGGTCTCGCAGGTGTTCGACGAGCCGACCCTGAACTCCCTCAACGGCTACATGGCCGTCGGCCACTGCCGCTACTCCACCACCGGTTCCAGCACCTGGAGCAATGCCCAGCCCACCTTCCGCGGCACAGCGGCCGGTGGGCTCGCACTCGCCCACAACGGCAACCTGACCAACACCGACGAGCTGGAGGCCTGGCTGGCCACCTCGATCGAGGCCTCGGAGGTGCCGCACAAGGACGGGATGGACTCCACCTCCGACACCGCGCTGGTGACGGCCCTGATGGCGGTCTACGCCGACGACGGGCTCAAGGCCGCCGCGCTGGCCGTGCTGCCCCGGTTGCAGGGAGCGTTCTGCCTCGTGTTCTCGCAACGAGAAGACCCTCTTCGCCGCCCGTGACCCGCAGGGCATCCACCCGCTGGTGCTCGGCCGCCTCGAGCGCGGCTGGGTGGTCGCCAGCGAGACCGCAGCCCTGGACATCGTCGGCGCGACCCTGATCCGCGAGATCGAGCCCGGCGAGCTCATCTCCATCGATGAGGCCGGGCTCTCCAGCGTCCGCTTCGCGCAGGCCGACCCCAAGGGCTGCCTGTTCGAGTACGTCTACCTCGCCCGTCCCGACACCCTGATCGCCGACCGCCGGGTGCACGCCGTCCGCGTCGAGATCGGCCGGACGCTGGCCCTGGAGTCCCCGGTGGACGCCGACATGGTGATCCCGACCCCGGAGTCGGGGACGCCGTCCGCGATCGGCTACGCGGAGGCGTCCGGCATCCCGTTCGGCCTCGGCCTGGTGAAGAACTCCTACGTCGGGCGCACGTTCATCCAGCCGTCGCAGACGATCCGCCAGCTGGGCATCCGGCTGAAGCTCAACCCGATCCGCGACGTCATCGAGGGCAAGCGCCTCGTCGTCGTCGACGACTCGATCGTGCGCGGCAACACCCAGCGCGCGCTGGTGAAGATGCTCCGCGAGGCCGGTGCAGCAGAGGTCCACGTCCGGATCGCCTCCCCGCCGGTGCAGTGGCCGTGCTTCTACGGCATCGACTTCGCCACCCGCGCCGAGCTGATCGCGCCCGGGCTCAGCGTCGAGGAGATCTGCCGCTCGATCGGTGCCGACTCCCTGGGCTACATCAGCCTCGAGGGCCTGACCGCCTCGACCGGCATCTCCGGCAGCGAAGCTCTGCCGGGCGTGCTTCGACGGGGTGTACCCGGTGCCGATCCCGGCCGGCCGGGCGTTGCAGATGGGATTGGAGCAGAACCGTGGCAGCTGAGAGCGCCTACGCCGCAGCCGGGGTCGACATCGCCGCCGGCGATCGCGCCGTCGAGCTGATGAAGGACGCGGTCGCCCGCAGTCACCGTCCCGAGGTGCTCGGCGGGCTCGGCGGCTTCGCCGGCTTCTTCGACGCCTCAGCGCTCGCCCGCTACCGCCACCCGGTGCTGGCGACGTCCACCGACGGCGTGGGCACCAAGGTGGCCATCGCCGGCGCCATGGGTGTCTACGACACCATCGGGTTCGACCTGATCGGCATGCTCGTCGACGACCTGGTGGTCACCGGCGCGGAACCGCTGTTCGTCACCGACTACATCGCCTGCGGCAAGGTCTACCCCGAACGGATCGCAGCCATCGTCGGCGGCATCGCCGCAGCGTGCACGGCTGCCGGTGCGTCCCTGCTCGGCGGGGAGACCGCCGAGCACCCGGGCCTGCTGGGCACCGACGAGTTCGACATCGCAGGCGCGACCACCGGGGTGGTGGAGTACGACGAGATCCTCGGTGCCGACCGGGTGCGCGCCGGCGACGTCGTGCTGGCCCTCGCCTCGTCCGGGCTGCACTCCAACGGCTACTCGCTGGTCCGTCACGTGTTCTCCGGCTGGGGCCTTGAGAAGGACGTCCCCGAGCTGGGCGCCACGCTCGGCGAGACCCTGCTGACGCCCACGCGGGTGTACGCGAAGGACCTGCTGGCCATCATCGACGGGTGCGAGGTGCACTCGATCAGCCACATCACCGGCGGTGGTCTCGCGAACAACCTCGTGCGCGTGCTGCCGGACGGCATCGGGGTCGACATCGACCGTGCCAGCTGGCGTCCGCCGGCCATCTTCGAGCTCGTCCAGGCACGTGGGGAAGCTCTCCCAGCCCGACATCGAGGCCACGTTGAACATGGGCGTCGGCATGGCGCTGGTGCTGCCGGAGTCGTCGGTGGCCGAGGCTTCGCGGATCGCTGCCGAGGCCGGCATCGAAGCGTGGGTTGCCGGTGTCGCGAGCGCTGCGCCGGGGGCGAAAGCGCGGGTCGACCTGCACTCCGACCACCGCCGCTGACGTCGCTTTGCTGAGGTGCCCGGATTGGGTACCCTTGGCTCACGACGAAACTTGATTATTAAAGCGGCTCGACCGCTGCGAAGGGGGCTGACCCATGGGGCGCGGCCGTGCCAAGGCGAAGCAGACTAAAGTCGCTCGCGATCTGAAATACCGTTCCTACTCCACGGACTTCGGGTCCCTGGAGCGGGAGTTGCGCAGCGAGCCAGGCGACGTTGGCTACGTCGCCGAGCCGGTTCCCGTGCCCGTCGAGGAGCCCGAGGACGACCAGTACAGCGGTCTTGCCGACCGCTACTCCGCCGACGACGAGCCCGGCGAGACCGAGTACCGCCGCATCGGCTGACCGGCGCTCCCCGGTCCCTTTCCTCCCTGTTGTTCCCCGTGCGCTGGCGTGCGCCCGGAGCGTCCCTTCGGGCTGCTTGTTGCCGCTGCGGTGAACCGGGTATGGGCAAGGTGCGTATGGTTGACCTGTTGGGGTCCAGGCGAAACTTCGTCTCGCTACGGCCCATGCAGGGAAGGCACTCCGTGAACCCGATCAGGTGCGGTCGTTGCATCGCAGAAGATCATGCTCAGTGCGTCGGGAGGATCACGATGGGCACCCCCAAGGCCACCTACACCTGGCATTGCGATTGCCTGTGCCACGCGCAGCCCGAACGCAGGGATGGCGGCGGACCGCGCGGGACACGGCCGTTACGGTAGCTGGGCCGCGTCAGGGACCGCCACGGCGTCGAGCGCCTCGATGAGGCTCTGGGCGTCCCACGGCCCGATGTGGCGCTGGGTACCGATGAAGAAGGTGGGAGTGCCGCGCGCGCCGCTGGCCTCCGCGCTGGCCACGTCCTCCCGGATCCGTGCAGCGTGGCGCTGCTCGTCGATGTCGCGAAGGAACTCCTCCACGTCCAGCCCCAGCTGCCCGGCGTAGCCGGCGAGGTCCTGCCAGCTCGAGTTCGTCTGCGTTCGCGAACAGCATGGTGTTCATCTCCCAGAACCGCCCCTGCGCCGCTGCGGCCTCGGCAGCAGCGGCAGCGAGTTCAGCATGCGGGTGCACCTCGGGCAGCGTCAGGTGGCGGAACACGTAGCGGAGGCGGTCCCCGTAGTGCTCGCGCACCTCGCGGGCCACCCCGGTGGCCTTCGCGCAGAACGGGCATTCGAAGTCGGCGTACTCCACGAGGGTCAGCGGGGCGTCCACCGGTCCGACGATGTGGTCGCGCGCGGGGTCGACCGGACGGGAGAGGACGGTCGGGAGCCCTGCAGAGGTCTCCCCGTGCCAGCGGGCAGCGACCTGGAACGACACCCAGCCGAGCGCCGTAGCGAGGACGAGGCTCAGCAGGACGCCGATCGTCGCCTCCGCCCTCAGCTGGGGTGACTCGAAGGCCAGCCCGATGATCAGCAGGGAGACGGTGAAGCCGATGCCGGAAAGGGCGGCCCCGCCCAGCACCTGGCCGGGTCCGACGCCCTGCGGCAACCGGCCGAGCCGCGAGCCGGGCACCGGTCAGCGCCCCGCCCCCGATGCCGACGAACTTGCCGACGACGAGGCCGACGACGACAGCCCAGGTGAGCGGGGAAGTGAGGGCGTCGAGGAACACGCCACCGCGCAGGTCGACCCCGGCGTTCGCGAGGGCGAACAGCGGCACCACCACGTAGCCCGTCCACGGGTGCAGCACCAGCTGCATCCGTTCGTTCACCGAGACGGCCCGCGCGACGGCGTCCCGTGCCGAGCGGCCCGACCTCGGGCAGCGGGGACTGCCGGAAGGCACGGAACTGGACCGCTGCGTCCTTCACCACCTCGCGACGCGGCGAGAAGGCGGGGATCAGCAGGCCGCAGACCATGCCGGCGATCGAGGCGTGCACGCCGGAGGCGATCGTCGCCAGCCACACCAGCAGGGTGGTCAGCACGTAGGGCCACGTCCGCCAGACGCCGAAACGGGCGAGCAGCACGAGGGCCACGACGCCGGCGAGGGCGACGCCCACGGCCACCAGGTCGATGGAGTGGGCGTAGAACACCCCGATCACGCTGACGGCGACGATGTCGTCGACGACGGTGAGCGTGAGCAGGAAGACCCGCAGCTGGGTGGAGATCGAGGGCCCGACGAGGGCGAGCGTGCCGAGCAGGAAGGCCGTGTCCGTGCCGATCACCACACCCCAGCCGGCCGCTGCCTCGCCCGAAGGGGCGATCAGCAGGAACAGGAGGGCCGGCACGAGCATGCCGGCGAACCCGGCCAGCAGCGGCAGCACGACCCGGCTGCGGTCGGTGAGCTCGCCGATGGCGAGGTCACGGCGTACCTCGAGGCCGATGACGAAGAAGAACAGCACCATCAGGCCGTCGCTGATCCAGTGCCCGATGCTCATCTCCAGGCCGAGCGTGCCCAGCTGGACGGAGGCCGCCGTCTCCCAGGTCGCGGTGTAGCCGGCCGACCACGGCGAGTTGGCCCACAGCAGGGCGACAGCCGTCGCCACCACCAGCACCAGCGCACTGCCCGACTCGGTGGCGAGGAAGTGGCGCAGCGGCCCGGAGAGCTGCCCGGCGAGCTGGCGTCCGTTGGTCTGCTGGATCTGGAGCGGAACCCTCATCGCAGCCTCAGCGCCAGCCCAGCCCGGGCGCGACCAGGCGCACGACACTGTCGAGGACGTGCGCGTTGTAGTCGACGCCGAGCTGGTTCGGCACGGTGAGCAGCAGGGTGTCGGCCGCAGCGATCGCCTCGTCCTCGGCGAGCAGCCGCACCAGTTCGTCCGGCTCCGCAGCGTAGGAGCGGCCGAAGCGGGCAGCGCCGCCGTCGAGGAAGCCGACCTGGTCGGCGTCGTCCCCGCCGCCGCCGAAGTAGGCCCGGTCGAGGTCGGTCGACCAGCGGGAAGATGCTGCGGCTCACGGAGACCCGCGGCTCGCGCTCGTGGCCGGCGGCCGCCCAGGCGTCGCGGAACCGCTGGATCTGCTCGGCCTGCAGCTGGTGGAACGGCACGCCGGTGTCCTCGGTGAGCAGCGTCGAGCTCATCAGGTTCATGCCCTGGTCCCCGTCCACTCGGCGGTCGCCCGTGCTGCCGGCACCCCACCAGATCCGGTCGCGCAGGCCCGGCGGAGTGCGGTTCGATCCGCAGCAGCCCGGCGGGGTTGGGGAACATCGGACGCGGGTTGGGCCGCGCGAACCCCTCGCCCTTCAGCACCTCCAGCAGCACCTCGGTGTGCTGGCGGGCCATGTCGGCGTCGGTGGAGCCCTCCGGCGGGACGTGGCCGAAGTAGCGGTAGCCGTCGATGACCTGCTCGGGCGATCCCCGGCTGATGCCCAGCTGCAGCCTGCCGCCGGAGATCAGGTCGGCCGCGCCGGCGTCCTCGGCCATGTACAGCGGGTTCTCGTAGCGCATGTCGATGACGCCGGTGCCGATCTCGATCCGGCGACGTCTTCGCGCCGATCGCAGCGAGCAGCGGGAACGGCGAGCCGAGCTGGTGGGCGAAGTGGTGCACCCGGAAGTAGGCGCCGTCGGCACCCACCTCCTCGGCGGCGACGGCCAGCTCGATCGACTGCAGCAGGCTGTCCGAGGCGCTGCGCACCGCTGAGTGCGGCGAGTCCGACCAGTGGCCGAAGGACAGGAATCCGATCTTCTTCACACCCGATGGAAACGCGCCGGGCGCCGGATCATTCCCTCAGCCGGCCTTGGGGTTGGGGATCGGGATGCCGAGGGCCTTCGAAAGGTAGCCGTAGGACTCGTTGAGCTTGGCGTAGTTCTCGCTGTGGTGCTGCCACGACACCAGGTCATGGCCGAGGCCTGCGCTGGCAGGGATGACCACGACGTCGAGCTGGTCCGCCGGGACGAGGCGGGTGAGGAAGCGCTCGTTGAACGCCGCCGTCGATCCGTCGGGTCCGCGTCGTTGCGCACCAGCGTGAAGGTGGAGTGTCGCCGGGGCCTTGTTCTGCGAGTCCGCCCAGTGGAACAGTCGACAGCAGGCCGGCGATGCCCTTCAGGGAGAAGCGCGGGTAGTCGTAGCCCTGGACGTTCTTCTCCTTCGTCTCGTCGCTCCACCAGTTCCAGATGTCCACCGGTGAGAGGCGCAGCGCCCGCACCAGCGGACGGTCCTGCCACTCCTGGTAGCCCAGCGGGTGCAGCAGCGGCGTCAGCAGCACCGTGTGGTCCACCTCAGGCCGCTCGAACCCTGCCCAGACGCTCAGCGACCCGCCACCGGAGATTCCGATGACCGTCAGTTCGTCGCCCAGCCCTGCGCCGATGTCGACGCTGGCTGTCGACGAAGTCGCGCAACTCCGTCGCCGTGATCTTCGAGAACTCGTCGGTCATCCGGTTCGGCCATGCCGTGGCGTGGCAGGCGTGGGATCCAGACGTTGTAGCCCTGCGCGCGGTACGCGTCGCCGACCAGCCGGAACTGCTCGGGCAGCACGGTGTAGCCGTGGAAGATGACCACGGCCTTCGCCGCGTGCGCGCCGGTGAGCATGGCGATGCTGTGGCCCTCCGGCTGCAGGTCCATGCCTGCCTCGGTCGCAGCAACGGCCTGGATGCCGGCTGCTGCCGCCTCGTAGGTTGCCGGCGGGATGTGGATGCGAGGTGAGGTACGGGTCCGTGATCGAGGTGAACAACACCAGGGCAAGGATGACGATCAGGGCAAGGAGGCGAACTGCCGAGGATCTTGAAGAAGCGCTTCATCTGAATCCCCCCGTCAACGGGTAAGCAATTTCAGCCTAGAACGCTGGACCCGCCCGCGGGTGGCGTCCGGGGAATCGCGGCCGAAGTTGCCGCGCCGCCGGCCGACCGGGGCTAGCTGCCCGGCTTCAGCGGACGCGCAGCCGGCAGCACGAGCAGTGCGAGCAGCGAGACGGCCCCGACGACGAGCAGTGCGCGCAGCATCCCGAAGTGGTCGCCGAGGAAGCCGAGGAGGGGCGGCCCGGCGAGGAAGGCCGTGTAGCCGATCGTTGCGACGACGCTCAGTCGCGCGTGGGCACGGGCCGGGTCGTCGGCGGCAGCGGACATGCCGACGGGGAAGCCGAGGCTGGCACCAACCCCCCAGATGGCAGCGCCGATGAAGGCGACGACAGGGCTGCCGAAGACGACGAGCAGGCACCCGATGACTGCTGAGCCGAAGAGGATCCGCAGCACGGGGACACGCCCGTACCGGTCCAGCAGGCCCGTGCCGAGGATGCGTCCGGCCGTCATGAAGGTCAGGAAGACGGCGAGCGCGACGACGCCGAGCGCCTTGTCGAGCTGGTGGCCGTCCACGAAGGCGACCGCAAGCCAGTCGTTGGCCGTGCCCTCCGTGAAGGCTGCGGCCAGCACCATCACGCCGATGAGGAGGGTGCGCGGTTCCGTCCAGGCGGAGCGGGCCGGTCCGGCCGGGGCAGACTCGGCATCGCCGGTCTCTTCGAACGCCGGCAGGAACTGCGACGTTCCCCAGAGCACTGCGACGACGGTCAGCGCTGCGACGACGCTGATGTGCAGCAGCACCGGCACCCGTAGCCACACCAGGAGCACGCTGATCAGCGATGCGACAACGGTGCCGCCGCTCCAGGCTGCGTGGAACCAGGGCATGATCGCCCGCCCGAGCGACTGCTCGATGATGGTGCCCTCCAGGTTCTGGGAGACGTCCCAGACACCGTTGCCGACGCCGAAGAGGAACAGTCCGGGCATCACCCAGAACATGCTGGCGCGAGCTTCGACCGCCACGGCTGCGAGCACAAGGCCCGACATCGCCACCGCCATCGCGAGCCGGACGGCGAGCTTCGCGCCGAAGCGATGCGTCGCCCGGCCGGCCAGCGGCAGCCCGCACAGTGCTCCGGCGGACACCGCAAGGAGCACGACACCCAGCATCCCGGGGGTGAGGGACAGCATCTCCTTCACGTCAGGCACCCGGGACATCCAGGCGGCCATGCTGAACCCGTTCATCGCGAAGACGAGCAGGTCGCCGTTGCGCGCGCGGGCCGTGCGGGCAGGCGAAGGAGCCAGGGGGAGCGAGGTGGGCATCCGAGAACGCTACCGCTGCCCGGCGACAGCCGGCACGAGGGGTCCTGCCGTGGGCGGGGGCTCACCGAACTCCGCAAGGCAGTCGCGGCTCACCGGCTCGGTGGTGGCCTCGGCGCGGGTGATCCGGTCGAGGACGAACCAGCGCGGGGCCGCGCGCAGGCGGCACCACGCCAGCAGGTACCAGGTGCCCCTCGTGTAGGCGAGGGCCTGCGGCTCGACATCGCGGCGGGTGACGGAACCGTTGCGGTCAACGAAGGTGATGCGGGTGACCAGGCGGTGCAGGGTCGCGTGTTCCACAACGCTCCGGGAGCGCGACGTGCCTTGCTGGGACCCTCCATCGACCCAGACAAGGGAGCGCGATGTTCGCGAGGTCTGGCGCACGGAGGCTGGCAGGGCTTCCTCCAGTTTGGCGAGGGCTGCCTCGACGTCACGCCGGAACGGAATGTCACCGGCAACGCGGACGGCTGCGTGCAGGCCCACCACCTGTTCTGCTGTCAGGGTGATCGGCGGCAGGGTGGCCGCCGGGTCAACGAAGTAGCCCCCTCCTGGCCCGCTCTGCGCCCACACCGGGAAGCCCGACCCCATCAGGGCCTCCAGGTCGCGCCGCACCGTCCGGATGCTCACGCCCAGCTGTCCGGCCAGCTGCGTCGCCGTGCAGCCCCGTGGGCCGGCACGCCGCAGCGCCTCCCGCGCGGCATCGAGACGATCGGCTCTTCGCACAGTGCCAGAGTAGGTGACACCACGGTGTCACCAATAGGGGTTGCATGCTGGAGGCATGACAACGCAGACTCCCGTGAATCCACTTCCTCTCGTCCTGCTCGGCGGCTACTGGCTGGGCCCGTGGGCCTGGGCTGAGGTCGCCCCGCTGCTGGAGGCCGCCGGCCACGAGGTGGCGACCCCGACCCTGCCCGGCCTTGGCGATGGCACCCCGCCCGAGACGGTCCAACTCTGCGACCAGGCCGACAGCGTCCTCGCGCTCCTCCGAACGCTGGTCAACCCGGTGCTGGTGGTCCATTCCGGGGCGGGCGCCGTCGCTTCGGCAGTGACCGATCGGGATCCCTCCGTCGTGGCGCGGGTGGTCTATGTGGACAGCGGCCCCGTGACGGACGGCCAGGTGCCGCGTCCCGACCTTGCCGGGCTGACGGTGGTTCCGGTGCCGACCATCGAAGAGCTGGACGCGATGGGTCCGATGACAGCCGACCTGTCAGCCGGACAGCGGGCGGAACTTGCCGCGCGAGGAGTCCCGCAGCCGGGCCGCGTGGCCACGGACACAGCTGAGCTCTCGAACCCGGCCCGCCTCGACGTGCCGAGCACGCTGGTGTGCTGCGGGATCCCCGGCGCGACCGCGCGTCAGCTCGCGGAAGCCGGCAACCCGATGTTCGCCCCGACCCTCGAACTGCACGATCTCGACTACGTCGACCTGCCCGGCGGGCACTGGCCGATGTGGGCCCAGCCCGCTGAGCTGGCAGACGTCCTTGTGTCGATCGCTACCCGGCAGTAGTGGGCCGCGCGGTCAGCCAGCCGAGGAAGGCCACCACAAGTCCGAGGACGCCGAGGGCGAGCGCCGGACCCCGCATGGGTCCGAGCGCCCCGTCGGTGAGCGCGGCGACTGCAGCGTTGGAGACACCGTTGGCGGCTGCGACGCCCATGCCCTCTGCGACGACAGCGCGGAAGGCCAGCCAGGCCACAACGATGCCGGCAGTGACGGCGAGGCCGCACGCGATCACGGTGCGCCGGAGGTCCCGTGCGACGAGCAGCGCAAGGGCCGGCAGCAGCAGGAGCAGCCACGGCAGCCATTCGGCGACCACGGTCAGCACCCGGTAGCCGGCCTGCGCCTGGGCCACCCGCTGCGGATCGAGCTGGACGAGGTCGATGGTCGTTGTCACCGTCGGGATCCGCTCGGCGAGCGGGAAGCCGTTGGCGATCAGGCGTTGCTTGACCGCCTCGACGAACGGCCCGAGCTGCAGCTGGATCGTGCCCTCCGTGACGGTGAGCGGGCCACCCTCGTCGCCGCTGATCAGCGCGACGAACTGGGTGTGGGTGGTGCGCAGGGCGACGTTCCAGACCTGGCTGAACGCTTCGCTCGTGACGAAGCGGTCCACCTGCTTGTCGATGAAGTCCGAGACGAAGGAGTTCAGCGGTCCGGTGAGCGACGGCAGCAGCCGCCCGACCAACGGGCGCGAACCGGACACCTCGTCGATGAGCTGCTGGGTCAGCGTCGGCAGGTCGAGGCGGTCCTGGATGGTCGAGCTCAGCCTCGAGGACACCGCCTGCTGCACGGCAGGATCCCGGGAGAGGGGGGCGTAGGCGGCGACGAACGCCTCGGTGTCACTGACCTGGGTCTGCGCCCACGCCGCCACCACGGAGACCGGGGCGACGATGCCGGTCAGTGCGACGAGAATCGTCACCAGCGCGGTGCGCCACCACTGCTTCACCGGAAAAGCCTCCCACAGCGGCCCCTGCGTCGGCGAGGATCAGCGGATCATTCGCCGAGGCGTTCGGCGAGCTCCAGCCACTCGCCCTCGAGATCGCCCTGACGGGCGACGGCCTCCTCGAGTTCCGCGCCGAGGGAGACCAGCTTCGCGTAGTCGGCGGAGCCCTCCGCGAGGGCGGTGTGCAGGCCCTCGATGCGTGTGGCCAGCTTGGCCAGCTGGGACTCGACCCTGGCAAGGTCCTTGCGGGCCTGGCGGTGCCGGGCGGCGTCGGCAGCGCTGGTCGTGCGGGCGGGGCCGCTCGAGCCGGCACGCCTGGCGTGCGGAGTCTGCACGGCTGCGGCGACGCTCGAGGTACTCCTCGACGCCGCCGGGGAGCAGCACGCAGCTCCCGTCCCCGAGCAGCGCGTACTGCACGTCGCAGGTGCGCTCGAGGAAGTAGCGGTCGTGGGAGACGACGATCAGGGTGCCGGGCCAGGTGTCGAGGTAGTCCTCGATGACGGTGAGGGTGTCGATGTCGAGGTCGTTGGTCGGCTCGTCGAGCAGCAGCACGTTCGGTTCGCTGAGCAGCAGGCGCAGGAACTGCAGCCGGCGACGCTCGCCACCGGACAGCTCGCCGATGCGGGTCACGAGCTTCTGGCCGGTGAACCCGAAGTCCTCCAGCAGGTTGGTCGAGGTGATGTCCCTGCC
Source organism: uncultured Actinomycetota bacterium (assembly GCA_963773595.1). Lineage (GTDB taxonomy): Bacteria > Actinomycetota > Actinomycetes > Propionibacteriales > Propionibacteriaceae > Propionicimonas. The sequence goes on along the minus strand of CAVZBQ010000002.1, from coordinate 241,081 downwards.
GGTGGCGAGCCGGGTGGCGCGCTGCAGGCTCTGCACCGACTCCAGCACCTGCTCGCTGTCGTCGAGTTCGGTCACGGCCTGGGAGAGGTGACCGAGCCGCAGGGTCTTGCCCTGCTTCACGCGTCCCCGCTGCGGCGCGAGGTCACCGGACAGCAGCCGGAGCAGGGTGGTCTTGCCCGACCCGTTGACGCCGACGAGGCCGATCCGGTCGCCCGGCCCGATCGACCAGTCGAGGTGGTCGACGCAGCGTGCGCCCGTCGGGCAGCTCGTAGTTGACCTGGTGCAGGTCGAAGACGTCCTTGCCGAGGCGCGCCGTCGCGAAGTCGCGCAGCCGCAGGGTGTCGCGGGCCGGCGGCTCGTCCTCGATCAGCACGTTGGCGGCGTCGATGCGGAACTTGGGCTTGCTGGTGCGCGCCGGCGGGCCGCGTCGCAGCCAGGCGAGCTCCTTGCGCAGCAGGTTCTGGCGGCGCGACTCGTTGGTCGCTGCCTGCCGGACGCGTTCCGCCCGGGCCAGCACGTACGCGGCGTAGCCGCCGTCGTAGGCGTCGACGACGCCGTCGTGGACCTCCCAGACCCGGTTGCAGACCGCGTCGAGGAACCAGCGGTCGTGGCTGACGACCAGCATCGCCGTCCCCGCCGACTGGAGCAGGTTCAGGTGCCCGGCGAGCCAGGCGACCGCCTCGACGTCGAGGTGGTTGGTGGGCTCGTCCAGCACCAGCAGGTCGTGGCCGGCCAGCAGCACGGCAGCGAGGCTGACGCGACGGCGTTCGCCACCGCTGAGCTCTGCCGACCGGCTGGGCGAGGTCGAGGGTGCCGAGCAGGTGCGTGACCACCGCGCGCTTGGCCGCGTCCGCTGCCCAGACGTGGTCGGCGCGGCCCTGGATGGCGACGTCGCGCACCGTCGCTCCCGCAGGCGAAGTCCTCGGTCTGGCCGAGGTGCCCGATGGAGGCGCCGCGGTTGCGCACCACCTGCCCCGAGTCGGGACGGCGGGTGCCGACGAGCAGCTCCAGCAGGGTGGTCTTGCCGTCGCCGTTGCGTCCGACGACGCCGACGACGTCACCGTTGTCGAGGCCGAGCGAGACCCCGTCGAGGATCGTGCGCGTGCCGAACGCGAGCGAGACGCGTTCGGCGTTGACCAGGTTCGCCAAGCTCAGCGACCGCGCATGGCGCGGTTGGCGCCCTTCATGGACGGCAGCGGGCCGCGCGGGATCGGGACCTTGGGACGGGCGGCGTCGAGCGCGCGCAGGCGGGCCTTGACGTCGGTCACCTGGCTGGGCTCGAGCTTCTTCGGGCAGCTTCTGCAGGTGCTTGGCCAGCTTGGCCAGCGGCACCTGGCCCTCGCCGTCACCCATCAGGATGCTGGTCACGGCGACGCCGTAGGCCACCTGCTCGTGCTTCTTGGCCTCGCTGGCCAGCAGGGCCTTCACGCGCGCCGGCGCACCCTCGCCGATCAGGACGATGCCGCCCGGGCCGACGGCGCGGTGCACGACGTCGAGCTGGCGCGTGGCGGTGATCGACCGGGGTGTAGAACCACTTCTTCTTGTCGAGCATCGACAGCGCGACCTCGGCCGAGCCGGGCTGGCCGGCGTAGCGGACGTAGGTGGCCTTCTTCGCCCGGTCGAGCATGCACCCACAGGGCTGCGGTGAGGCCGCCGGTGACGCCGAGGATCGAGCCACATCCACCACGGCGGCAGGCAGGATGCCGAAGGATGATGACGAGCACGACGACGGCGAAGAAGGCGCCCAGCAGCCACCAGTTCAGCTGCGGATCGGCCTCAGCGGTGACCTTGTAGGTCTGCCAGATCTGCTTGTACCAGGGCCAATCCTTGGGATTGGTGGAGTTCTTCTTCGCCAGCTTGAGGGCCGCTACTTCAGCCTTCTGCTTGGCGGCCAGTTCCTTGGCCTTCTCGCTCGCCATCTAGGTACTCCGGGTCTCGTCTTGCGGCTGCCGCTGTTCGCGGGCGGCCATTGCCTGCCGGTACAACCGGCCGGCGCGGTAGGAAGAACGTACCAATGGTCCGCTCAGTACGCCGACAAAGCCAATTGCGGTGGCCTCGTCTGCCAGCTCGTCGAATTCCTGCGGGGTCACCCACCGGTCGATCGGGTGGTGGCGGACGCTCGGACGCAGGTACTGCGTGATCGTCAGCAGCTCGGTGCCGGCGTCGTGCAGGTCGCGCATCGCGGAACTGATCTCCTCGCGGGTCTCGCCCATGCCGAGGATCAGGTTCGACTTGGTGACCAGCCCCTCCTCGCGCGACCAGGTGAGGACCTGCAGCGACTTGTCGTAGCGGAAGCCGGGACGGATCTGCTTGAAGATCCGCGGCACGGTCTCGACGTTGTGGGCGAAGACCTCCGGCCGGGTGTCGAAGAGCTGCTGCAGGAGCTCACGTCGTCCGGAGAAGTCGGGGGCGAGCATCTCGACGCCGACGCCGGGGTTCATGGCGTGGATCTGCCGGATGGTCTCGGAGTACAGCCAGGCGCCCTCGTCCTCGAGGTCGTCGCGGCAGACGCCGGTGACGGTGGCGTAGCGCAGGCCCATGGTCCGCACCGACTCGGCGACCCGCACGGGTTCGGCCGTGTCGTAGCCGGACGGCTTGCGGGACTCGATCTGGCAGAAGTCGCAGCGCCGGGTGCAGGAGTCGCCGCCGATCAGGAAGGTGGCCTCACGGTCCTGCCAGCACTCGAAGATGTTCGGGCAGCCGGCCTCCTGGCAGACGGTGTGCAGGCCCTCGTCCTTCACCAGCTTCTGGAGCTCGCGGTAGTCCGGGCCCATGGTTGCCGTGGTCTTGATCCACGGCGGCTTGCGTTCGATCGGGGTCTGCGCGTTGCGCACCTCGAGGCGGAGCAGTCGCCGGGGCTGGGTGTCTGTCACCCGGCTATGGTAACTGCCCTTGCCGAGCTACGCTCCGCGACCCTCAGCCGGTCAGGCCGTAGGTGATCGTCGTCGGCCGTTGGCCTCGACGACCTCGCCGCGATCGGGTGGAGGTCCGCCGACTGCTCGAAGGGCTCGAAGGCCAGCAGTTCTGCGAGGTACGGTTCGAGATCGCGCCCGACCTGGACGAGGGTGGGTGCGGAGCCGCCGAGTTCCGCGTCGAGGGAGGTGACGCCGGCGTCGGAGATGCCGCACGGGCACGATCCTGCCGAAGTCGGCGAGGTCACTGGACACGTTCAGGGCGAAGCCGTGCATCGTGGTCTGCCGGGACACCCGGATGCCGATGGCCGCGATCTTGCGCTCCGGCCGTCCGTCGTCGGCAGCCAGCCAGACCCCGGTGCGTCCGGGCACGCGTCCGGTGGCGACGCCGTAGCCGGCCAGCAGGCGGATCAGGGCCTCCTCGACCCGCCGGACGTAGTCGACGACGCCGATGCCCCGCGGCAGGAACACGATCGGGTACCCGACCAGCTGGCCGGGGCCGTGGTAGGTGATCTTCCCGCCCCGGTCGACGTCGACGACCGGCGTGCCGTCGAAGGGACGCTCGTGCGGCTCCGTGCGCCGGCCGGCGGTGTAGACCGGCGGGTGCTCGACGTAGAGCACCTGCGGGCCCGAGCTCACCGGAGGCCACCTGGGCGTGCACCTGCCGCTGCAGGTCCCACGCCTCGTGGTAGTCGGTGAGCTGTCCTTCGGTCAGCCCGAGGTAGCGGAAACCGACCGGACGGGCGTCCGGTACCTGGTCCCTGCCTGTCGTCGGAGCGGCCGTCACAGCTCGAAGGCACCCTCCTCGAGGCGAGCCTTGACGAAGCTCAGGAAGCGGGCGGCCTCGGCACCGTCGACCAGCCGGTGGTCGTAGCTCATCGAGAGGTACATCATGTCGCGCACCGCGATGATCTCACCGAGGTTGGGGTCCTTGACGACCATCGGACGCTTCACCAGCGCGCCGGTGCCGAGGATGGCCGACCTGCGGCTGGTTGATGATCGGGGTGTCGAACAGGGTGCCGGCCGAGCCGTAGTTGGTGATCGTGAACGTGCCACCGCCGAGCTCGTCCGGGGTGACCTTGTTGGAGCGGCTCCGGGCGGCGAGGTCGCCGATCTTCTTGGCCAGCCCGCTCACCGATGAGGTCGCCGGCGTCCTTGACCACCGGGACCATCAGGCCCTTCTCGGTGTCCACGGCGATGCCGAGGTGCTCGGCGTCGGCGTAGGTGATGGTGCCGGCCTCGGTGTCGATCGTCGCGTTGACCTTGGGGAACTGCTTGAGCGCCTCGACGGCGGCCTTGGCGATGAACGGCAGGTACGACAGCCCGACACCCTCGCGGGCCTTGAAGTCGTCCTTCTCCTTCGCGCGCAGCTTCGAGACGGCCGTCAGGTCGACCTCGACGGTGGCGGTCAGCTGGGCGGAGACCTGCAGCGACTCCACCATGCGCTTGGCGATGGTGGCGCGGATGCGGGTCATCTTCTCGGTCGTGCCGCGCTTGCCGGAGTCGGTGCCGGACGGCAGCCGGTGCGGCTGCTGCCGCGGGAGCGGGAGCGGCGGGGGCCGGTGCGGGCGCCTCGGCAGCCTTGCGGGCAGCCTCGGCCTTGGCCTCTGCGGCAGCCTTCGCAGCCTCAGCGGCGGCGAGGACGTCCTGCTTGCGGATGCGGCCACCGACGCCGGTGCCGTTGAGCGTGCTCAGGTCGACGCCGTTGGCCTCGGCCATCTTGCGCACCAGCGGTGTCACGTAGCTGGTCTCCGAGGCGTCCTCGGCTGCCCGACGTGCCGGGAGCCGGGGACGGTGCGGAGGCGGCAGGTGCCGGAGCGGGGCTCGGGGCGGGAGCCGGAGCTGCCGGTGCCGGAGCAGCGGCGGGGGCCGGAGCGGGGGCGCGGAGCGGGCGGCAGGGGCCGGAGCGGGGGCGGGAGCGGGTGCTGCGGGGGCGGGAGCGGGGGCTGCGGGAGCCGGGGCTGCTGCCGGGGCGGACCCCGGCGGCGCCGATGACGGCCAGCACGGAGCCGACGGCTGCTGTCGCGTCCTCCTCCACCCGGATCTCGATCAGGACGTTCCGGCGACGGGGGAGGGGATCTCGGTGTCGACCTTGTCCGTGGACACCTCGACGAGCGGCTCGTCGGCATCGACGGCGTCGCCGACCTTCTTCAGCCAGCGCGAGATGGTGCCCTCGGTGACCGACTCGCCGAGCTGCGGGCAGGAGCACCTCGGTGCCACCACCCTGCCCGGCGCGCCGGGGCTTCGGTGCCCGGCTCCTTCTCGGTGCTGGGTGCCTGCGGAGCCGGCACGTCCGTGTCTGCGGGTGTCGGCGGTGCCGGTGCGGGCTCGGGGGCTGCCTGCTCCTGGGCCTCGACCGGAGCGGCCTCTGCCGGGGCCGGCTCAGCGGCGGGTGCTGCGGGCGCGGGTGCCGAACCGCCGGTGGCCTCGCCCGGTTCGCCGATCAGTGCCAGCACGGCGCCGACCGGTGCAACGCCGTCCTCGGGCACGAGGATCTCGAGGATCACGCCTGCTGCGGGGGCGGGGATCTCGGTGTCGACCTTGTCCGTGGAGACCTCCACGATGGGCTCGTCCATCTCCACCCGGTCGCCGACCTGCTTCAACCAGCGGGAGATCGTGCCTTCCGTGACGCTTTCCCCAAGTGCTGGCAGTGGTACGGGAGTGGACATCTCGCGGGCTCCTTCGTCATCTCTTGTCAGTGCAGGTTCAGACTAGCCCGGAAATCCGCGACCATAATGGGCGGCGTGGGTTGGTTCTCGAGAAAGCGCGGCAAGCGTGCCGAGTCGGCGCGTGGTGCCTCCATGGAGTCGGCAACGATCGCGCACCTCGAGGACTTCGTGTCGACGAGGCGCGGCGTCGAGGCGTTCATCGAGCAACCGACGACCATGACGAGGACCACCGTGCTGCTGATCGCGCACGACGGCGAGTGGACGCGACGCAGCGTCACCAGCGTCGACTGGGCCCGCCGTTTCGCCGCTTCCCACCGGCTGCCGGCCTACGACGCAGGCGTTGTCGGCTACCCGCAACGCATGCGCGACTACAACTCGCGGCGGCGCTCCGGCTGATCGGTTGCTGCGAGGAAGGCCTCGACGAGCGCTGCTCCCAGCGCGGCGCCCGGGGCAGGGCTCGCACCCTTGAACATCGAAGCTGCGGCGCCTCCACAGGCGTACAGCCCCGGCAGGACGGTGCCGTCGGCCGTGAGCACGCGCGAGGTTGCGTCGATCAGCAACCCGCCCTTGGTGCCGGTGTCGCCGGGGTAGACCTTCACGGCCCAGAACGGCGGCTTCTCCACCTTGCCGAGGCTCGGGTTGCGGCGCTTGCCCGCCTCGCCCGCTGCGGTGTCCCACGCGGACTCGCCCCGCTTGAAGTCGGTGTCCTTGCCCTTGCCGGCGAAGCCGTTGAACCGCACCGACCGAGCCCAGCAGGCCGGCCCGGTCGACGCCGAGCGCTGTCGCCAGGTCGTTCAGGCTGCCGGCCCGGACGATGTCGCCATTCTCGATCGCCGCCTTCGGCGTGTTGTTCGCAGCCCAGGGCCCCAGCGGGACGTTCTGCCGGTGCACCTTGTCCATGATCAGGAAGGACGGCACGGCGCGGACCCCGCGGCTGCGGTCGTACAGCGCGCGGCCGGCGGTGTTGGCCGGAGCTGCCTCGTTGAAGAAGCGGTCGCCCGCGGAGTCGACGATCAGGCTGTGCGGCTTCCCGCGCGCCCCGTCGAGGGAGTAGGCCTCGCCGTCGACCAGCATGACCGGCGCCCACCAGGCGTCGTCGAGGGCTGCGGTCGCCCCGCCGTGCGCGACGGCGAGGTTCAGCAGGTCGCCGGTGTTGGTTGCGCCGGAGACCGACCAGTCGGCCTCGGTCGGCAGCGGCAGGTACTCCTCGCGAAGGCTCTGGTTGCGCTCGAAGCCGCCGCTGGCGAGCAGCACGCGTCCGGCGGGGACGGCGACGTCCTCCCCGTCCTTGCGGACAACGACACCGGTGACGCAGCCGTCACCCAGCAGTCCGACGACAGGGCTGTCCAGCCACACCTCGACGCCGTTGGCCGTTGCGCGGTGCAGCAGCTGGCCGGCGAGGGCCTCGCCTGCCGTCTCGGTGTTCCTGCGCCCCGGCAGCAGCCGGCCGATCCGGCTGGTCTCCACGCCCGATTCCGGACGCAGCGATGCGGCCCAGTCGCCGAGCAGCCGGCGGTCCATCGGCTGCGCCTGCAGCACGCGACCCTGCGGCTTGCCGCCGGGCAGGTCGCTGTGGTGGTCGGGGACGCCCTTCACCGCGGTCAGCGCGACGTTCGACTGCGTCAGCCAGCGGGCGAGCTTGCCGGCCGTGCGCACGTAGGCCTTCCGGCGCTCGGCGCGTGGATGCGGGCGTGGTCGGGCCGAGCAGCGCTTCCAGGTACTCGGCGGCCTCGGCGACCGAATCGGTGACGTTGAGCTTGGTCATCAGGTCGTTGGCCGGCAGCCAGAAGCGTCCGTCCGATCCCGCGGTGCTGCCACCGGCGAGGTGGTCGGCGTCGACGACCAGCACGCGCTCACCCAGACGGTGGGCTGCGACGGCAGCCAGCAGGCCGGCAGTGCCGGCACCGACGACCACAAGGTCGAACTCTGTGTCCATGGTCAGTTGGCCAGGGCGTGGGCAAGCGCAACGAGTGTCCGCACGCCCACGCCGGTGCCGCCGGCGGGGGTGTAGTCGTAGGCGGCGCCGGAGTTGAAGGACGGGCCGGCGATGTCGAGGTGCGCCCACGGGGTCTCCTCCGGGACGAACTCGGAGAGGAACGCCGCAGCGGTCAGGGCGCCGCCGTACTTGTCGCCGGTGGACTTCAGGTCGGCCACCTTCGAGTCGAGCTTCGGCCGCGCGTCCTCGGGGATCGGCAGCTGCCAGAACTGCTCGCCGGCGGCCTCCGCCGCGTCCAGGATGAGGTCGGCGGTCTCGTCGTCGCGGGCCATCAGCCCGGCGACGCGCTCGCCGAGGGCGACCATGCAGGCACCGGTGAGGGTGGCGACGTCGATGACGAGGTTCGGCTGGTCCTCGGAAGCCTTCACCAGCGCGTCGGCCATCACCAGGCGGCCCTCGGCGTCGGAGTTGCCGTTCTCCACGGTCTTGCCGCCGTACATCGTGAGCACGTCGGACGGGCGGTAGGCGCTGCCGGAGGGCAGGTTCTCCGCGAGCGCCGCGAAGGTCGGTCACGCGGATGCGCAGGCCGAGCTCCGCGATGGCTGCGGTGGCGGCGATGACGGCTGCGGCGCCGGCCATGTCGCACTTCATGGTGTACATGCCGTCGCCGGGCTTCAGGTTCAGGCCACCGGCGTCGAAGGTGATGCCCTTGCCGACCAGCGCGAGGTGGAACTTGGCGCCGCGCGGGGCGTAGGACAGCTTCACGAGGCGCGGCTTGCGGGTCGAACCGCCGCCGACGGCGACGATGCCGCCGAAGCCGTCGCGCTCGAGGGCCTTGTCGTCCCACACCTCGATGGCCAGCTTGGCGTTCTTCGCCACCGGCCTCACCAGCTCGGCGAACGACTCGGGGAACAGGTCGTTGCCGGGAAGGTTCACCCACTCGCGGGCGAGGTCGACGGCACGCGGCGGTGGTCACGGCGAGTTCGAGGGCCTGACGGGCCTCTGGACGCTTGTTCTGGCTCACCAGCACGAGCTGGCCGACCCCGGCGCCGGAGCCCTTGCGGTAGCTGTAGGCGCCGAGCAGCGCACCTTCTGCCGCGCCCTTGATCACCTGCGGCTCCGCGGTCTCGAGGCTGAGGGTCACCACGTGCGGTGCGCTCGCCGGCAGGCCTGCGACGAGGCGGACGGCTGCGCCGGCCGCGCGGCGCACCTGCTCGGGGGTGACGTCGATCGGGCCGACGCCGACGACGACGATGCGCCAGCCGGCCGGGCCGGCGACCAGCACGGTCTTGCCGGTCTTGGCCGACCCGCCCAGTTGCCGTGCGACGGTGGCGACGTCGGCGCCGAGGGTCTTGGTGAAGGTCTTGCCCAGATCGTCGGGGAGCCCGATCAGGATGTCGCCCTCCGAGGTCTCGGCGAGGCCGACCACGAGAACTCCGGGTTCCTTGCCCACTGCTGTGGCCAGGGTGATGGTGGGTTGTCCGCTACTGATCACGATTGCTTCCTAATCCTTCGCGCCGACTTCGGCGCACCGAGCCTAGGCTAGTGCCCCGTGACCTCCTTCACCTTCGCCACTGCCGGCCGGATCGCCTTCGGGCCCGGGCGCCGCACAGAACTCGCCGCAGCCGTCGCAGGCCTCGGCTCCCGTCCGCTGGTCTGCACCGGCTCGGACCCCACACGGCATGCAGAGCTGATCGCGACGCTCGCCGGCGCCGCCACCTTCGCCGTCCGCGGTGAGCCGACCCTCGACGTGGTCCGGGCCGGGGCGGCAGCAGCGAGGGAGCACGGCGCCGACGTCGTCGTCGGCCTCGGCGGCGGCGCAGTGCTGGACGCGGCGAAGATCGTCGCTGCACTGGCGACCAACGGCGGCGACCCGCTCGACTACGCAGAGGTGATCGGGCAGGGCCGCCCACTCTCGGTGCGCTCGCTCCCGGTGGTTGCCGTGCCGACGACGGCGGGAACCGGCTCCGAGGTGACGGCCAACGGGGTGGTCACCTCGCCGGAGCACAAGGTGAAGGTGAGCCTGCGCTCGGCGTCCATGCTGCCGGCGCTGGCCCTCGTCGACCCGGAGCTCACCATCGCGTGCCCGCCGTCGGTGACGGCCCACGCGGGGCTGGACGCGCTCGTGCAGTGCATCGAGCCGTTCGTCTCGCCGTTCGCCAACCCGCTGGTCGACGGGTTCTGCCGCGAGGGGATCCGGCGGGCTGCTTCCGGCCTGCGCCGGGCCTACAGCAACCCCGACGACATCGAGGCCCGCAGCGACGTCAGCCTGTGCGCGCTGCTGTCCGGGCTGGCGCTGGCCAACGGCAAGCTCGGGGCAGCGCACGGGCTGGCCGGCCCGCTGGGCGGCTACACCGGAGCACCGCACGGCGCGATCACCGCAGCGGTGATGGTCGCGGTCAGCGAGCACAACCTCGAGCACGCCGGAGAGGTCGCCGTCGCGCGCTACGCGGAGGTGGGGGAGCTGCTCACCGGGCGTCGCGATCCGCGGGCCTTCCTCGACTGGTGGGCCGAGACGGCCGGCCAGCTGGGCGTGCCCGGTCTCGCGGCCCTCGGCCTCGACGACGACGGCATCGAGCCGGTCGCGGAGGCCGCGTCGAAGGCGTCCAGCACGAAGGGCAACCCGGTGCAGATGACCACCGCAGACCTTGCCGCCGTCCTGCGGCGTTCGCTGTGACTACCCTGAGCGCCAGGAGGCACTGATGACTGGAACCGAAGAAGCAACGCTGCACTCGCCCCTGCACGACCGCCACGTCGCACTCGGCGCGAAGTTCTCCGAGTTCGGCGGCTGGCTGATGCCGCTGCAGTACTCCGGGGTCGTCGCCGAACACCGCGCCGTGCGCTCGGCAGTCGGCATCTTCGATGTCAGCCACCTCGGCAAGCTCCGGATCGTCGGCGACGGTGCTGCCGACTTCGTCAACACCTGCATCACCAACGACCTCACCCGGATCGCACCCGGCCAGGCCCAGTACACGCTGCTCTGCAACGAGGCGGGCGGCGTCGTCGACGACCTGATCAGCTACCTGATCTCACCCGATGAGGTCTTCCTGATTCCCAACGCCTCGAACACCACGACGGTGGGCGACGCTGCTGGCCGCTGCGGCGCCGGCCGGCGTCCAGGTGATCAACGAGCACCGCGACCACGCCGTGCTCGCCGTGCAGGGCACCAGCTCCGACGAGGTGCTCGCGGCCCTCGGCCTGCCGGTCGCGATGGAGTACCTCAGCTTCACCACGGCCACCTGGCGCGGCATCGACCTGATCGTGTGCCGCACCGGCTACACCGGCGAGAAGGGCTACGAGCTGGTCGTGCCCGCCGCCGACGCCGGTGCCGTGTGGGACGCGGTGCTGGCCGCCGGGGCCGAGTACGACATCCTGCCCTGCGGCCTCGGCGCCCGCGACACCCTGCGCACCGAGATGGGCTACCCGCTGCACGGCCACGACCTGAGCCCGGAGATCTCGCCGGTGATGGCCAACCTCGGCTGGGCCGTCGGCTGGAACAAGGACAGCTTCTGGGGTGCGGACGCGCTCCGCGCGCAGCGTGAGGCCAAGTCGGGACGGCTGCTGCGCGGCCTGAAGGCGAAGGGTCGCGGCATCCCGCGTCCGGACATGGCCGTACAGGTCGACGGCGCCGAGGTCGGCACCATCACCTCCGGCACGTTCTCCCCGACGCTGTCCGTCGGCATCGCCCTCGCCCTGCTCGACCGCACGGTGACCGTCGGCGACACCGTGGACGTGGTCGTCCGCGACCGCCTCGAGCCCTTCGAAGTCGTCAAGCCCCCGTTCGTCGAGCCGGGGTCCGCGAGGAGCTGAGCCGCCCGCTCAGCCGTGAGGACCCGGCGGACCAGGGGGACGCCGGGACGGTAGGCGAGGTGCACGTGGCTCGGCGCTTCGAGGATGACCAGGTCGGCCCGCGCGCCGATGCCGAGGTGGCCGACGTCGGTCGCGACGCAGGGACGCAGCCCCGCCGGCGGTCGCTGCGTGCAGCGCCTCGGTCGGTGTCATCCCCATCTCCCGCACGGCGAGCGCGATGCAGAACGGCATCGACGACGTGTAGGACGTGCCGGGGTTGCAGTCGGTGGCGATCGCGATCCTCACCCCGGCTGCCAGCAGGCGCCGTGCGTCCGGATACGGGTGGCGCGTGGAGAACTCGACGCCCGGCAGCAGCCCGGCGACCACGCCGGAGTCGGCCAGCGCTGTCACGTCGGCATCGCTGAGGTAGGTGCAGTGGTCGGCGGCGGCAGCGCCCAGTTCGCAGGCCAGCTGGACGCCGGGGCCGTGGCCCAGCTGGTTGGCGTGGATGCGCGGCTGCAGACCGGCCGCGATGCCGGCGGTGAGCACCGTGCGCGCGGCGTCGGCATCGAAGGCGCCCGTCTCGCAGAAGACATCGATCCAGCGGGCGTGGGGGGCGCAGCGGTCCAGCATCTCGCCGGTGACCAGCGCGACGTAGGCCTCGGCCGTCCAGCCGTCCGGGACCACGTGCGCACCGAGGAAGGTCGTCTCCGGCGTGAGCAGTGAGGCCACCCGCAGCAGCAGCTCCTCGGTGTCGGTGTCGAGGCCGTAGCCGCTCTTGATCTCGACCGTCGTCGTGCCCTGCGCGCGCAACTCGGCCAGCCGGGCGGTGGCGAGCCGGGTGAGCTCTGCCTCCCCGGCGGCCCGCGTGGCGGCGACCGTCGTGCGGATGCCGCCGGCGGCGTAGCGCTCGCCGGCCATCCGGGCGGTGAACTCCTGCGCCCGGTCGCCGGCGAAGACCAGGTGGGTGTGGGAGTCGACGAAGCCGGGGATGACCGCACGTCCCCCGGCGTCGATCACCTCGTCGGCCGCCGGCAGGTCGGCCGTGTCGCCGACCCAGGCGACCATGCCGTCGGCGAGCACCAGCCCGGCGTCGTTGCGCACGGGCCGGTCGTCGGCCCAGGTGACCAGTTCGCCGATGTTGGCGATGGCGACGGTGGTCACAGCCGGCTCCAGATCTCGTCGATCACCGCCGTCAGTTCTGCGCGCACCCAGGCGGGGTCGAGGTCCGGCGGTGCAACGACGTCGGCGGCCGTCGCCGCCCAGAGCGGCTCGGTCGCCCCCGCCGTCCGCACCGAATCGGCCAGCTCGAAGCCGCCGAGGCCGCCGAAGCCGAGCGAAGCGGCGCCGTCGGTGGTGGCCGCCTGCCACAGCTGGTCGGCCGACCAGCCCTGGCGCAGGCCACTGGCAAGGCGCTCGTGCATGGCAAGCCCGCGGGCCTCGGCGAACATGTCGATCACGGTATTCGAGTCCGAGCCCAGCGTGAGGCGCGCGCCGGCCTCCCGCAGCGCGACGCTCGGCCCGATCCCGTCGGCGAGCTCGGCCTCGGTCGTCGGGCAGAAGCAGGCGAAGCTCCCGGCGTCGCCGAGGATGGCGATGTCCTCGGGCGTCAGGTGGGTGGCGTGCACGGCTGTCGTCCGCTGCGTCCACACCCCGGCATCGGCCAGCAGCTGGACGGGGGTGCGGCCGGTGGCGGCGAGGCAGGCAGCGTTCTCCGCCGGCTGCTCGGACACGTGCACGTGCAGCGGCGCCTCCGGCAGGGTGGCTGCCACGGTCGCCAGTGACGGCTTCCTCGACTGCCCGGACGGAGTGGATCGCCGTCCCGATGACGACGGCGGGATTGCCCTCGTACCGGGCGGCGAGCTCTGTCGCCCCGGCCGCCCAGGTCTCAGCGTTCGGATGGGTGAACCGGCGCTGGGCGTCGGCCAGGTCCTCGCCGTCGAAACCCGCCCGCAGGTAGCAGGTGTCCAGCAGGCAGATGCGCAGGCCGACCTCCCAGGCCGCCGAGATCACCGCCTCCGCCATCGCGTGGCGGTCGGCGTAGGGGATGCCGCCGGGCGCGTGGTGCAGGTAGTGGAACTCCCCGACGGCGCCGATGCCGGCGAGCGCCATCTCCGCGTAGGTCGCCCGGGCGAGCCGGTGGTACAGGTCGGGGTCGAGCGCCTCGGCGACCCCGTACATCCCGTCCCGCCAGCCCCAGAACGTCGACCCGCGGTGGTTCCGGCCGCGCAGTGCCCGGTGGAAAGCGTGGGAGTGGCAGTTCGCGAATGCCGGCGACACGCCTGAGCGGCGTCATGCCAGCTCCCTGACCACCTGCACCAGCGCATCCACCCCGGCGTCGATGTCCTCCGCGGAGGCCGACTCCTGCGGCGCGTGCGAGATGCCGGTGGGGTTGCGGACGAACAGCATCGCCGTGGGCAGTGACGCGGCGAGGATGCCGGCGTCGTGCCCGGCCCCGGTCGGCAGCACCGGTGCGTCGAGCAGGGCGGCAAGGCGGTGGCGCAGCTCGGGGTCGAAGTCGACGGCGCCCGTGATCGACTCGGCGCGCACCTCGACGGTCGTGCCGTCGTCCCGGGCTGCGATCGTGCGCACGCTCGATGAGGTCGGCGACCAGGGCCTCCAGTGCTGGCTCGGACTCGGCGCGGGCGTCCAGCCAGGCCGTCACGCGTGAGGGGATCGAGTTGGTGCTGCCCGGTTCCACCTGCACACGGCCGATCGTTGCACGTTGGCCCGAGTCGAGCGCGAGCTCGCGGGCGGCGAGAACGGTGGCGGCGTAGGTGAGCATCGGGTCGTAGCGGTCGACCATCGCCGTGGCGCCGGCGTGGTTGCCCTGGCCGCAGAAGTCCAGCCGCCAGCGGCCGTGCGGCCAGATGGCCGATGCCACGCCGACAGGAGCGTCGATGGGGAGCCAGCCAGCGGCCCTGCTCGACGTGTAGTTCGACGTAGTACTTGACGTCGTCGAGCCAGTCCGAAGGGCCGGCCAGCGTGCGGATCCCGTCCGCGGGCGGCCATCACCTCGGCGAGGGTCGCGCCGGCAGCGTCCTTCAATCCGAGCGCGTGGTCGGTGGCGATCGCGCCCGTGGCCAGCCGCGACCCGAGGCAGGCGACCCCGAAGCGGGCGCCCTCCTCGTCGGTGAAGTTCGCGACGGCGAGCGGACGCGACGGTTGCCAGCCCTCCGACTTGCAGCCGGCCGATCGCAGCCAGTGCAGACGCGACCCCGAGAGGTCCGTCGAGGGGGCCACCGTCCGGCACCGAGTCGAGGTGGGAGCCGAGCAGCAGGGCGTCGGGTCCCGTGTCCCCACCACGCGATCTGGTTGCCGTTGCCGTCCTCCGTGAGTTCCAGCCCTGCGGCAGTGGCCTGGCCGGTGAACCACTCCCGCAGCTGCATCGTCGCCGGGTCCCAGGACAGCCGGGAGTAGCCGCCAGAGGAGGTGCGGCCGATGCCGGCCAGCTCGGCCAGCAGCTCGTTGGCGCCCATGTCAGCGGTCCAGCATCGGGATGCGCACGCCGCGCTCGCGAGCCACGTCGCGGGCCCGGTCGTAGCCGGCGTCGACGTGCCGCATGACCCCGGTGCCGGGGTCGTTGGTCAGCACCCGGGCGATCTTCTCCGCAGCCAGCTCCGTGCCGTCGGCGACGATCACCTGGCCGGCGTGGATCGAGCGTCCGATGCCGACACCGCCGCCGTGGTGGATCGACACCCAGGTGGCCCCGGACGCCGTGTTCAGCAGTGCGTTCAGCAGCGGCCAGTCGGCGACGGCGTCCGAGCCGTCGGCCATCGCCTCGGTCTCGCGGTACGGGGAGGCGACCGAGCCGGAGTCGAGGTGGTCGCGGCCGATCACGATCGGGGCGGAGATCGCGCCGGAGGCGACCAGCTCGTTGAACTTCAGCCCGGCCAGGTGGCGTTCGCCGTAGCCCAGCCAGCAGATCCGGGCCGGAAGTCCCTCGAAGTGCACCTTGTCCTGCGCCTTGGTGATCCAGCGACGCAGGTGCTCGTCCTCGGGGAACAGCTCGAGGATCGCAGCGTCGGTGACGGCGATGTCGGCCGGGTCGCCGGACAGCGCGGCCCAGCGGAACGGGCCCTTGCCCTCGCAGAACAGCGGACGGATGTAGGCCGGCACGAACCCGGGGAACGCGAACGCGCGCTCGCAGCCGCCCAGCTCGGCCTCGGCGCGGATCGAGTTGCCGTAGTCGAAGACCTCGGCGCCGGCGTCGAGGAACCCGACCATCGCCTGGACGTGCGCTGCCATCGACGTCCGCGCCCGCTCGGTGAACCCGACAGGGTCGGAGGCGGCGAGCTCGTGCCACTCCGCGACCGAGACCCCGATCGGCAGGTAGGAGAGCGGGTCGTGGGCGCTGGTCTGGTCGGTGACGATGTCGATCGCGACGCCGTCGGCGAGCAGTCGCGGGAAGACCTCGGCGGCGTTGCCGACGAGGCCGACGGAAAGGGCCCGGCGCTCGGCCTTCGCAGCCAGCACCCGGGCAACTGCGTCGTCGTAGTCGTCGGTGTACTCGTCGAGGTACCCGTGCTCCACGCGGCGGGCGAGCCGGGTCGGGTCGACGTCGACGATCAGCACGACGCCCTCGTTCATGGTGACGGCCAGCGGCTGGGCCCCGCCCATGCCGCCGCAGCCGGCGGTGAGCGTGAGCGTGCCGGCAAGGGTGCCGCCGAACCGCTTGCCGGCCACAGCACCGAAGGTCTCGTAGGTGCCCTGCAGGATGCCCTGGGTGCCGATGTAGATCCACGAGCCGGCCGTCATCTGGCCGTACATCATCAGCCCGGCGGCCTCGAGCTTGCGGAACTCGGGCCAGGTGGCCCAGTCGCCGACGAGGTTCGAGTTCGCGATCAGCACCCGCGGCGCCCACTCGTGGGTGCGGAAGACGCCGACCGGCTTGCCGGACTGCACCAGCAGGGTCTCGTCGGACTCCAGGTCGCGCAGGGTGTCGACGATCGCGTCGAACGCCTCCCAGGAACGGGCTGCGCGCCCGGTGCCGCCGTAGACCACCAGGTCCTCCGGCCGCTCGGCGACCTCGGGGTCGAGGTTGTTCATCAGCATCCGCAGCGGGGCCTCGGTCTGCCAGGAACGGGCGGTCAGCTGGGTGCCGCGGGGTGCGCGGACGGGCGGATGGGTCATGACTGCTCCTCTGCTGAAAGGGCTGCGGCGACCAGGCGGCCGGTGGTGACGAGACGGTAGGTGGCTTCGATGTCGGGGGCGAGGAACCGGTCGGGCCCTGGCCCGGGCACGTCCTCGCGCAGCACGGCGATCGCAGCAGCCGTCGCGGGGCCGGGACCAGCGGCGAGCGCAGCTCGATGCCGCGGGCAGCGGTGAGGATCTCGATGGCCAGCACGCGGGCGAGCCCGTCGACGGCCGTCCGGAGCTTGCGGGCTGCGTGCCAGCCCATCGACACGTGGTCCTCCTGCATGGCGCTGGACGGGATCGAGTCGACGCTCGCCGGCACGGCCAGCCGCTTCAGCGCAGAGCAGATGCCGGCCTGGGTGTACTGGGCGATCATCAGGCCCGAGTCGATGCCCGGGTCGTCGGCGAGGAACGGCGGCAGGCCGCGGTTGCGGGCGACGTCGAGGAAGCGGTCGGTGCGTCGCTCGCTGATGCCGGCGAGGTCGGCGATCCCGATGGCGAGGAAGTCGAGGACGTGGGCGACCGGTGCGCCGTGGAAGTTGCCGTGCGACTCCACCCGTCCGTCGTCGAGCACGGACGGGTTGTCGATCGCAGAGGCCAGTTCGCGCTCGGCGACCAGCGTTGCGTAGCCGACGGCGTCCCGGACGCTGCCGTGCACCTGGGGCGAGCAGCGCAGCGAGTAGGCGTCCTGCACGACGCCGTCGCCCACCCGGTGGCTGGCCATGATCGGGGAGCCGGCGAGGAACTGCCGCAGGTGGGAAGCAGACGTCGCCTGGCCCGGGTGGGGACGCAGCGCCATCAGGTCGGCAGCGAACGTGCGGTCGGTGCCGAGCTGGCCCTCGACGCTCATCGCTGCGGCGAGGTCGGCGGTGTCGAGCAGCAGTTCGAGGTCGGCGAGCGCCAGCACCAGCATGCCGAGCATGCCGTCGGTGCCGTTGATGAGCGCGAGGCCCTCCTTCTCCGCCAGCACCACCGGGGTGAGGCCGTGGTCGGCGAGGGCCTCCGCTGCGGGGCGCTCGCTGCCGCCGTCGACCACAGTGCCCTCACCGATGAGCGCCAGCGCGCAGTGCGAGAGCGGCGCGAGGTCCCCGGAGCAGCCGAGGCTGCCGTACTCGTGCACCACCGGCACCAGCCCGGAGTTCAGCAGGGCTGCGTAGGCGGCGACGGTGGACGGGCGGACGCCGCTGTGGCCGCTGGCGAGGGTGGAAAGGCGCAGCAGCATCATCGCGCGCACCACCTCGTCCTCGACGCGCGGGCCGTTGCCGGCGGCGTGCGAGCGGATCAGGCTCTGCTGCAGCCGGGTGCGGTCGCCGGCGGGGATGCTGCGGGTGGCCAGCGCCCCGAAGCCGGTGGACACCCCGTACACCCCGTCGCCGCCGGCAGCGAGGACGTCGATGTGGGCGCGGGCTGTCGCGACAGCGGCCTCGGCCTCCGGTGTCAACGCGACGCGGGCGCCCGTGCGGGCGACGGCGACGACATCGCACCGGCTGACTGCGCCGATGCCGACCATGATCTGCTCCATGGATGAATTGAAGTGCAGCCGAGTGGCCGGGACGGAGTGCCTGGACACGGGTTCTGTCTCGGATGCGAGACTGGACGGCGTGAGTCGCCCAGTCCCATCGGCAACGGCAGCACTCCAGGTGCTGCGCTACCTCTCGCTGCGCACCGCGCCCGTTCCCGCCGGACGGATCGCGCTCGACCTCGGCCTGCCCCGCTCCACCACCTACCACCTGCTGCACGCCATGGCAGCGGAGGCGTTCGTCGTGCACTATCCCGACGACCAGCTGTGGGGTGTCGGCGTCGCAGCCTGGGAGGTGGGACAGGGCTTCACCCGGCAGGAGCCGCTGACCCGGCTGGCCCGGGTGCCGATCGCCCGGCTGGTCGACGCGACCGGGGTGTCGGCGCACCTCGCCGTCCTGCACGGGGCCGACGTGGTGTACCTCATCGAGGAACGTGCCACCGGCAAGGGGCCGGCTGGTCACCGACGTCGGGGTCCGGCTGCCCGCCCACCTGACCGCGACCGGTCGGGCGATCCTCGCCGCGCTGCCGCCGGCCCAGGTGCGGGCGCTCTACCCGGGCAGGGACAGCTTCGTGCAACGCACAGGGCTCGGCCCCCGTTCCCTGACGGAGCTGCGCGCCGTCCTCGCAGCCACCCGGCGCCGCGGCTACGCCGAGGAGGATTCCGAGGTCACGGAGGGGTTCAGTTCCGTCGCAGTCGGCCTGCGGTCACCGTCCAACCTCGCAGCGGTCGCCCTCACCTGGCGTTCTCCGCTCGACCGCGACCCCGAACTGGTGCTGGCGGCGCTGCAACAGACCGCTGCAACCATCGAATCCCGCCTGCGCTGACTGATCCGGACCCTAGGCTGGGACGGTGAGGCCGGACGCGTTCAGCGAGTACACGACGCCGGAGTTCTGGAACGACGAGCACATCTCGGCGCAGATGCTGCGCTTCCATCTCGACCCCGACTCCGAGCCGGCGTCCCGGCGGCACGACTTCATCGACCGGTCGGTGGACTGGCTCATCCCGGCGTTGCACCTGGGGGAGGCGTCCCGCCTGCTCGACCTCGGCTGCGGCCCTGGGTTGTACGCCCAGCGCTTCGCGGCCCGCGGCATCACCGTGCTCGGCATCGACGTCTCCCACCGTTCGCTGGAGTTCGCCCGGGAGGTTGCCGCGGGACCGGTCGCTGCCCGCCACCTTCCTGCAGGGCAACTACCTCACCTGCGAGCTCGGTTCCGGCCATGACGCGGCGATCCTCATCTACGAGGACTACTGCGCCCTCGCTCCCGACCAGCGAGCGTGCCTGCTGGCCCGGGTCCGCGCGGCGCTGCGTCCCGGAGGCCGGTTCGTGTTCGACGTCTCGGCCGTGCCCCGCTTCAGCGAGTACCGGGACGCGGTCACCCGTGAACCGAACCTGATGGACGGCTTCTGGGCAGAGCCCCCGTACGTCGGGACGCACGAGACCTGGACCTACCCCGCCCTGCACCTCATCCTCGAGAGGTTCGTGATCGAGACCGCCACGGCGGAGAGGTGCTTCTGGAACTGGATGCACTGCCTCACCCCGGACGAGGTGGCAGCCGAGCTCGCTGCTGCCGGTCTCGGGGAGCCCGAGTACTTCGGCGACGTGGCGGGGGCCGGTTTCGACCCCGCGGCGACCACCTTTGCCGTCCTTGCCGGGCGCCCCTTCGCTGGACCCGAACGAGGCGCGCCGCAGCGCTGATTCGGCTGCGGGCCGAAGGCGGGCGGACTAGCGTTGAAGGTGTTGGGGAGGAGCCATGGAGTTCCGGTATCAGCCGCCGCCAGGATGGCCGCGGACCGTCCCGCCGCCGGGATTCATTCCCGGCGCCGGCTGGCCGCGGGCGCCTGAGGGTTGGGACTTCTGGTGGGAGGAGCGCCCCGTCCAGGTGGGCTTCGGTGTCGGTCTCGACATCGCCGTCTTCCTCACCGTCTGGCTGGTCACGCTCGGGTTCGCGCAGCTCGACCTCACGCTGTTCACCGCCGCATCGAGGGCTGCCTGGTTCTGGCTGTGGATTGCCGGCGCGGGCATGGGCCTCATGGGCGCCATCTTCACGGCGAGCCCGGCGAGGCGGTCCTTCGGTCTCGGAATCCTGCTCGGCCTGCCACTGCCCGTTCTGCTGGCCTACTTCCTCACGGCCTGATCATGGCTGCCCGGCAGAGGTTCGTCGTTCCGCCCGGGTGGCCGGCCCAGGCCCGTGGCTGGCTGCCGCCGCCGGGCTGGCGTCCGGACCTGACCTGGCCGGCCGCGCCGTTCGGCTGGAGGTTCTGGGTGCCGGAGCGATCCCGGCAGGATGCGCTGGCGCTCGGCGTTGTGATCAGCATGCCGTTGCTGATGCTGGTCTTCGACGTCGTGGTCGGCGGTGGGAGCGTCGTGCTGTCGGTGTGGGCGTGGACCTTCGCGGGGCTCGCTCTGCTGCTGGCGTCCGGCGCAGCGCTCGACCGGAGCTGGACGGGGTGCCGCATGCAGATCGCGACCGGGTTCCTCGTCGGGTGCTGCTTCATCACCCTCGTCGCGCTGATGTCGTTCTTCCTCTTCGCCTGAGGCTGCGACGCAACGGGTGCGCAAGCGTGCCCTCAGGACAACAGCGGCGAGAGACGGGCGCCTGCATCGGCGAGAATCCGGATCAGCGAGGCGCTGCGCTCCCGCCAGCCCGCAGACGACCCGCTCGCTGCAAGGCCGGCGACCAGCTGGCCCCGCTCGTCGCGGATCGGGAGGGCGAGGCAGGACCGCCCCACGACGAGTTCGTCGCTCTGGAGCGCGTACCCCAGGCGAGCGACCTCCCGAAGTTCGATCCGCAGTTGCGACTCGCTGCTCAGCGTGTGGGGGGTCGCCGTGTGGAGCTTCCTGCCGGGCAGCATGCTGTGCCAGTCGTCGAGCTCGGCCATCGTCACCTTCCCGAGCGCGACGGCCTGCGGATACCGCGCGTACAGGCCGGGATGGGACGGCGGGTTGTCGGGGTCGGCATCGATGATGTGGATCCGCCGCCCACCGAGGACGGCGAGGTGGACCCCGCACCGTGTGCGTTGCCGGAGCTCCGCGATGACGGCGCGCGCAGCGCGAGGCATGGTCGGCTGGTGGGCCACCCCGGCCAGTTCCGCCACGCGGCTGCCCAGCGCGAACCCGGAGAGGTTCGGCAGGCGGATCAGGTACTCCTCGCCGACGAGGAGGTTGATCAGGCGGTACGCGGTGGCCGGCGGAAGGTTCAGTTCGTGCGCGAGGTCCTGTGCTGTCACACCGGGGCCGAGACTGGCAACGGCCTCCAGGAGCAACAGCGCGGAGTGGACGGTCTTCGGCCGCCCGCCGGCGTCGTCGATGCCGGCGAAGGAGTGGCTCATGGCGACGGTCCCCACCACACCGACGTTGTCGACGGCTGGTCGTAGCTGCCCAGGCGTCCGAGGGTCTCGGGGTTGCGCCGGCGGACCCACCACCACCAGCAGGCGGCGAGGACGGTGGACACCCCGATCACGATCGCGGGGGTGAGGACGCCACTGCCGAGGCTGAAGGCGAGGTAGAAGACCAGTGCGACCAGCAGGCCGGCCCCGCCGGCGGCCGCCACCAGCATCGGGCGCACGGTGCTCTCACCGATCCGCGGAAGGAACCTCAGCACGGAGGCGCAGACGAGCAGGTAGGCGACGAGGTAGCCGACGACGGAGGCCTGGATCATGTGGTCCATGGCCAGCTGCACCGGCACGCCGACGCCGAGCAGGATCGCCGGCACGCCGCACAGCACCGGCAGCAGGATGAGCGCCGCGCGGTGCGGGGTCCGCCAGCGGGGATGGGCCTGCGCGAGCGCTGCGGGCAGGACGCCGTCGATGGCGAGAGCCATGATCAGCCGCACCAGGGCCATCATCGACGCTGTTGCGCAGGCGAGGAAGGATGCCATCACGGCCAGGTCGAAGATCGGCAGCGCCCCGCCCATCCCGAGCCGGGCGAGGATGTCGTCGACCGGATTGGCCGAAGGGGGAAGCCCGAGGAGGTCGAAGGCCGTCGCCTGCACGAAGGTGCCGACGGTGAACAGCACGCCCACGCCGACGGCCGTCCACGTGATCACCCTCGGCAGGGTGCGCATGGGTCGCTGCGCCTCGGCCCCCAGCGCGCTGGAGCTCTCGAAGCCGATGAACGCCGTCAGCGCGATCACCACTGCTGCGACGAGGGACGATGGCGGCGCGTCCTGCGTCCAGGCCGAGGTGCCCATCGAGGCGGAGCCCGGCAGGCCGCCGAGCTTGCCGGCCGCGAAGGCCAGCGCCGTCACCACCGTGCCGATGGCGATCACCTCGATGACCAGCATCACGACGGTCGCGCGTCGCACCCCCATCAGGAGCAGGGCCCCCACGCCCAGCATGAGGGCTACGGCGACGAACGGCTCCAGCCGCGGGACGGCGTCCGCCCACGCCGGGACGGCGATCACGATGCTGCGGGACAGGTAGGAGGTGGCGCCGACAGCCGAGGAGAGGCTCACGAACAGGTAGCCGACGGCGAGCCCACCGGCGCTCACAAGGCCGGCGAGCGGCCCGAGCCCGCGGACGACGAAGGTGTACAGCGAGCCGGGCGCGGCCAGCCGTCTCGTGAACTGGTTGATCGACGAGGCCACCAGCATGATCAGCACCGTCGCCAGCACCATTGCCGTTGCCGCCGGCGCACCGGTGGCGTGCACGAGGCTCGGGGTGGTGACGAGGCCCGCCGTCGGGGCGGCCGCTGCGATGGACTGGGCGGCTACCTCGATCGGACGCAGGCGCCCGCGTTCGAGTCCCTCGACAGGGCTCGGCCGGTCGAGGGCCTGCAGCGTGCCAGCCAGGTCAGGAGCCATTCCTCCTTGATAGGGCCTGCGTGTTACCGGTCTGTTCCCGTCCGGTTCCGATCCGTCCGTCGCGACTGAGAACCGGCCACCGGTGGTTTCGCACTCCGCGTTCCGTGATCGTGCCACCGGCGACATCGACGCGGAATCGGGCAGGCCAAGACTGCTGCCAACCGACTCACCGTGTCGGACCTGACAGCTAGGAGTTCAGGAAATGGCAAGCAGCACCAGCCCAGCCCCCGCGACAGCCAAGGGCAGTCTCCAGGGGACGCTCGGGCCGATCCCCATCGTGCTCATGGTGGTCGCAGCAGCGGCCCCGCTCACCGTCGTCGGTGGTGGCACCCCGGTCGGAATGATGCTCGGCAACGGTGCCGGCTTCCCCCTCAACTACGTGATCTCCGCAGTGATCCTGCTGCTCTTCTCCGTCGGCATGTCCGCGATGAGCCGCTCGATCTCGCGCCCCGGAGCCTTCTTCACCTACATCGGTTCCGGGTTGTCCCGCCCGCTCGGGGTCGGCTCGGCCTTCGTCGCGTTGGCCACCTACACCCTCGTCCAGATCGGGGTGTACGGCTTCCTCGGCGAGCAGCTGCGGATCGCCACCGTCGCCGTCGGCTTCCCTTCTGTGCCGTGGTGGGCCTGGGCCCTCGCGATCATCGCTGGCACGGCCTGGCTGGGTTACCGGCACATCGACCTGAGCACGAAGGTGCTCGGCATCCTGCTGCTGGCCGAGGTCCTGATCGTCGTAGCGCTCAACATCGCCGTGTTCGTCAGCGGGGGCGCTGAGGGCATCTCCTTCGCACCCTTCAGCATCAGTGAGGGGCTGTCCGGCAGCCCGGGCGTCGGCATCACCTTCGCCGTCGCAGGCTTCCTCGGCTTCGAGGCCACCGCCATCTTCCGCGACGAGGCCCGCGACCCGGAGAAGACCATCCCGCGCGCCACCTACATCGCGATCATCTCCATCGGCATCTTCTACGCGATCTCGGCCTGGGCGCTCGTCCTCGCCTGGGGCCCGTCCCAGATCCTCGCGGCTGCGACGGCCGACCCGTCCGGCCTGATGGTGTCCACCACCACCCGCTACCTGGGCAGCGCAGCTGGGGCCAGCGTGCAGGTGCTGATGCTGAGCTCCGCCTTCGCCTGCGTGCTCTCCTTCCACAACGTCCTCGCCCGCTACATGCACGCGATGGCCTCCACGGAGGTGCTGCCCAGCTCCCTCTCCAGGGTCCACGACACGTTCGGTTCGCCGGCGGCCTCCTCGCTGGTGCAGTCCGCCTCTGCCGCCATCCTCGTCGCAGCCTGCGCCCTGTTCGGGATGGACCCGATCCTGCAGGTGTTCAGCTGGGGCTCCGGCATCGCCGTCCTCGGTGTGCTGCTGCTGATGACGCTCACCAGCGTCGCGGTCCTCGTCTACTTCCAGCGCACCAAGGCGGACACCCGCGTCTGGCACACCAAGATCGCTCCCGCTCTGGGCGCCGTCGGCCTGACCTTCCTCACCGTTGTCGTCGCGGTCAACTTCCCGACCCTGATCGGTGGCGACGCGCCCCTGGCGATCGCGCTGGCCAGCATCATCCTCATCGCGCTTGCCCTCGGCATCGGTGTCGCCTACTCGCTCAAGCGCCGGCGTCCCCACATCTACGCCAACGTCATCGACGCCATCGCCGGCTGACTCCCGCTCACCAACGGAAAGGAAATCCCGACAATGACCGACACAGCTGTCTCCTTCATCTACCTGAGCGAGCCCGACGCCATCGAGGCCGGCGTGACCAACATGCCGGCGTGCGTCGAGGCGATGGACAAGACCCTGCAGCTCCTCCAGCTCGGCGACTTCCGGATGGCCGGCCTTGAGGGCAACTCCCACGGCGCCATGGTGACGTTCCCGCCCGGGCACACGTACCCGAACATGCCCCAGGACGGGCCGGACCGCCGCTTCATGGCGATGCCGGCCTACCTGGGCGGCGAGTACGACGCGGCCGGCATGAAGTGGTACGGCTCCAACATGGCCAACCGCGACAAGGGCCTGCCGCGCTCGATCCTGATGTTCATGCTCAACGACAAGGACACCGGCGCCCCGCTGATGCTGATGTCGGCCAACCTGCTCAGCGCGTACCGCACCGGTGCCGTGCCGGGCGTCGGCGCGAAGTACCTGGCAGGAAGGGACGCCTCGACCGTTGCCATCATCGGCCCCGGTGTGATGGGCAAGACCGGGCTGGAGGCGTACGCCGCCGTCCGCGACATCACCACCGTCCGGGTACTCGGACGGCGCAAGGAGAGCTCAGAGGCCTACCGCGACTGGGTGTTCGAGAAGCTCCCGAGCGTCAAGGAGGTCGTGATCTGCGACAGCCTCGAAGAGGTGGTCAAGGGCGCCGACATCGTGCACTCCGGCGTCTCGGGTCCGTCCGGCAGCGCGGGCTACCCGCACATCAAGACCGAGTGGCTGAAGCCCGGGGCGTTCGTCTGCTCCGTGGCCAACCTCAAGCTGGACGACGAGCTGCTCAAGGACCCGGCAACCGGGCTGTTCATCGACAACGTGCAGATGTACCACGACTGGCAGGAGGAGTACGAGTACCCGGTCTACGAGACCATCGGCATCATCGGGTGCCGGTTCGTCGACCTCGTCCATGACTCGCTCGTGCCTGCCGCGTCCCTTGTCAACATCGGCGACGTCGCCCTTGGCACGAAGCCGGGCCGCACCAGTGACGACCAGATCATCGTGTTCAGCGTCGGCGGCATGCCGATCGAGGACATCGCCTGGGGGTCAGAGGTGTACCGCACGGCCAAGGCCAAGGGCATCGGGGTCGAACTGCCGCTGTGGAGCGTCCCGGCCCTTGCCTGATCGTCACGTCGATGTCGCCCCAGCCACCACACCCAGGAGTTGCAGCAATGAGTGAAGTCGTCATCATCGGGGCCGGCGTGATCGGCACCTTCACAGCCCACGCCCTTCTCGAGCGCGGCGTCACCGACATCACGATCCTCGATCGGGATTCGGTGGGCTCCGGCGGTACGGGCAAGTCGGCCGGCATCATCCGGTGCCACTACGGCGTCACCTCGATCGCGGCCCTTGCACTGGAGAGCCTTGAGTTCTTCGAGAACGCCGAGACGATCCTCGGTGCCGGCATCGGCTTCGAGCAGGTGGGCTACCTGGTCGGCGTCGGCGAGGAGAACGTCGAGCCGTTCCGGGCCAGTCTCGCCAACCAGCGCTCGATCGGCGTCGACACCCGCGAGGTGGGACACGATGTGGTGAAGGAGCTGTGGCCAACTGCCTTCACCGACGATTTCGCGACGTTCTGCTTCGAACCGGGTGGCGGCTACGGCGACGGCTACGCCACAGCCCAGGCGCTGGCAACCTCCCTGCGCGCTCGGGGAGTGACGATCCGGCAGGGCGCCGCCGTCGCCGGCATCCTGACCGACGGGGACCGGGTCACGGCAGTGAAGCTCGCCGACGGCGAGGTGGTGCCTGCCGGCACCGTCCTCGTCGCAGCCGGGCCGTGGTCGATGCCGCTGCTCAGCCCGCTGGGCATCGAACTGCCGATCTCGCCGGCGTTCGTGCAGGAAGTCGTGATCGACCCCGGCATGGACCTCGGCGCCCCGCCGGTGTTCTCCGACCTCGTCTCCATGCAGTACGTCCACATGCGCAACGGCGAGATGCTCTTCGGCAACAGCTCGGGGCAGGGCTCGGTGCGCCCGGTCACCGACCCCGATGTGTACCCGAACCACGCCACCAACGAGGCCATCGAGGCCACGGCAGAGAAGGCCATCCACCGCTTCCCCGGCATCGACGACCCGCGGGTGTCGACCACCTCGACCGGTGTCATCGACATCACTCCCGACAACAACCCGATCATCTCTGCCACCGACTACGCCGGGCTCTACCTGGCGACCGGCATGTCGGGCCACGGCTTCAAGACCTCCCCGGCGATCGGACGGCTGACAGCAGAGCTGATCCTCGATGGCGAGACCACCATCCCGAACGTCAAGGCCGCCGACTTCCGGCTTTCGCGCTTCGCGGAAGGCGACCTGCTCGTCAGCCCCTACGTCTACCGGGGCGCAATGGGTATCCGATGATCCTCCTCGCCCTCGCGCTGGCCGCCACGGCCATCAGCATCTGGCTGTTCGTGCGCGGCAGCGTCCGGCTCGTCCGGCAGGTGCGCGCGGGCTCGGCCAGCCCGGGACGGCTGCGGCCGGTCGGGCGCCGCCTCGGCAACACCCTGCGGGAGATCCTGACCCACGAGCGCTTCCGCACACGACCGGTGGCCAAGGTGGCGCACTGGTTCGTGATGATGTCCTTCGTCGTGCTGGTGCCCACCCTTGCCAGCGCCTATGCCCAGCTCGTCGACCCGCACGCGGGACTCCCCCTGATCGGCGGCTGGGCACCGTGGCAGTGGCTGGTGGAGTTCTTCGCCTGGACGGGGCTGGCCGGCATCGCAGCCCTCGTCGTGCTCCGCGTCCGCTACAGCGGGCCGCCGGAACCGGCGACCGCCCGGGACTGGAGGTCGCGGTTCTACGGCTCGACCCGCTGGCAGGCCTGGTTCGTCGAGGCAGTCATCGCAGCCGTCGTGGTCTGCGTCCTCAGCCTGCACGCCCTCGAGAACGCCCTGCTCCGCAGCGATCCGGCGACGGCCGCCGAGGCCGGCTGGCTGCACTTCCCGACCACGACCTGGCTGGGGACGCTGCTGCTGGGCGTACCGCCCGAGGCCCTTGCCACGGCCATCAGCACCGTCGCTCTCGCCAAGATCCTGATCTCCATGGCCTGGCTCGGGGTGGTCGGCTACGGCATCGCCATGAGCGTCGCCTGGCACCGTTTCCTCGGCGTGGTGAACGTCTACGCCCGCCGTGAGCTGGACGGCTCTCCCGCGCTCGGCGCAGCGGCGCCCATGCTGGTGGACGGGCGCCCCTTCGACATCCGTGAACTGGATGACCTGCCGGACGACGCAACCTTCGGGGTGGCGACCATCACCGACTTCGGCTGGAAGTCCCTGCTCGACTTCGCATCCTGCAGCGAGTGCGGACGCTGCCAGGACGTCTGCCCCGCCTGGAACACCGGCAAG
This sequence comes from uncultured Actinomycetota bacterium, assembly GCA_963773595.1. Classification (GTDB taxonomy): domain Bacteria; phylum Actinomycetota; class Actinomycetes; order Propionibacteriales; family Propionibacteriaceae; genus Propionicimonas. The sequence continues at coordinate 213,285 of CAVZBQ010000002.1, read as the reverse complement.
CCGCTGTCGCCGAAGCTGTTCACCCTGGCCCTGCGCGACCACGCCGCAGCAGCCCTCGCACCGTCGAAGGCCGGGGCCTCAGCCCACAGCGCCGACCTGCTGGGGGCCCTGGTCGCAGCGAAGGCGACCGGGCCGGCAGGGGTCGCGACCACCGTCGTCGACCTGGTCGGGCCGGTCATCGACCCCGACGTGCTGTGGGCCTGCACGATGTGCGGCGCCTGCGTCGAGCAGTGCCCGGTCGACATCGAGCACGTCGACCACATCCTCGACCTGCGCCGCAACGAGGTGATGGCGAAGTCGGAGTTCCCCGAGGAATTCGGCAGCCTGTTCGGCAACCTCGACAGCAAGGGCAACCCCTGGGGACTGCCGCAGCGTGGACGCCTCGACTGGACCCGTGGGCTGCCCTTCGCAGTCCCGGTTGTCGGCAAGGACATCGACAGCCTCGAAGGCATCGACTACCTGCTGTGGGTCGGCTGCGCCGGCGCCTACGACGAGAAGGCCAAGGCCACCACCCGCGCGGTGACGGAACTGCTGCACCTCGCCGGCGTCACCTTCGCCGTGCTGGGCGAGGGCGAGAGCTGCTGTGGTGACCCTGCCCGTCGTGCCGGCAACGAGGCCACCTACCAGGCCCTCGCCGTTGCGAACATCGAGACCCTCACCGGGCTCGGCGTTGACCGCATCCTCGTCACCTGCGCCCACTGCCTGAACGCCCTCTCCCGGGAGTACGCCCAGCTCGGCGGCACCTTCCGGCTCACGCACCACACCCAGCTGCTCAACCGGCTGGTGCGCGAGAAGCGGCTCACGCTCACCCCACCCGAGGCGGACGAGCGGGTGCAGCTGACCTACCACGACCCGTGCTACCTGGGTCGCCACAACGGCGAGTACGACGCCCCCCGCGAGCTGCTCGCCGCCCTGCCCGGCACGGACCTGGTGGAGATGGAGCACTCCCGCTCCACCAGCATGTGCTGTGGCGGGGGCGGTGCCCGGATGTGGACGGAGGAGCGTATCGGCACCCGGATCAGCGACGCCCGCCTCGAGGAGGCCTCCGCCACAGGTGCCGGCGTGATCGCCACCGGCTGCCCCTACTGCTCGATCATGCTCGGCGACGCCGCTGCTGCAGCAGGTACAGCGCCAGAAGTCCGTGACGTCGCCCACCTCGTGCTGGCCGGCGTCAAGCGAACCCCGAAGGAAGGCTGACAACCATGCGAATCCTGGTCTGCGTCAAGTACGTTCCCGACCCCACAGACGACGTCACGTTCACCGGCGGCCGCCTCTCGCGGGACGGAGGGTCCGGCCTGCTCTCCGAGCTGGACGAGTACGCCGTCGAGCAGGCACTGGTGCTCGCTGGCCGGCTGCCCGACGCCACCGTGACAGCCCTGAGCGTCGGGCCGGACGCAGCTACGGCCGCGCTCCGCAAGGCGCTCCAGATGGGGGCACACGACGCCGTGCTGGTCAGCGACCCGGCGATCGCCGGCAGCGACGTGTTCGGCACCGCAACCGTCCTTGCAGCGGCCGCGACAACCGTCGGCGAGGTCGGTCTGGTCGTCTGCGGCATGAGTTCGACCGATGGCGGCACGGGTGTGCTGCCCGTCCTGCTGGCCGACGCCCTCGGCTGGCCTCTCCTGAGCTGGGCGGCTTCGGTGGTCCCTGCCGGGGCGGGGCTCAGCATCCAGCGCGTCGATGAGGCCGGCAGGCGGGTCGTCGAGGCGGCGCTGCCCGCCGTCCTGAGCGTCACAGACCAGTCCGGCGAGCCGCGCTACCCGAGCTTCAAGGACGTGCTCGCTGCCAAGAAGAAGACCGTCGGCGTCCTCACCCTCGCCGACCTCGGGCTCGAGCCGGCGGCCGTCGGCGCGGCGGCTGCCAGGGTCGAGGTGACCGCCGTCACGCGCAACCCCGACCGCGCGGCCGGCCGCGTGCTCGTCGACACCGGTGGCGACAGCGTGCCTGAGCTGGTCGAGTTCCTGACCGCAGCCCGATGAGGAGGATGTGATGACGAAGATCCTTGTGATGGTCCCCACGACCGACGGTGTCGTCGACGCCGGAGCAGCAGAACTTGTTGCCCTCGCCGCAACGCTCGGCGAACCCGTCGCCCTGCTTGCCGGCGTGACCTCCGCCGACGCCGTCGCGACGCTCGGTGGCATCGGTGCAACAGAGGTGCAGGTGGTGAGCTGCCCCCAGCTGGCGACCACCGTCGTCACGGCGAAGGCAGCTCTGCTTGCAGAGCTCGCGCGCACGCTGGGCGCCGGTGTGGTGCTGGTGGCAGCAGGCCCCGAGGGCAACGAGGTGGCAGCTCTCACCGCAGCCCGCCTCGCCGCGGGCCTGGTGACCGACGTCGTCGCCGCGCGCAACGATGACGGCACCCTCGTGACCGAGAAGGTGGTCTGGGCCGGCAGGTACACGGTGACGGCAGCAGTCCGGACGCCGGTCGCCGTCCTCAGCGTCAAGCCCAACAGCATCGACACCACGACCGCCGTGCCGTGCACACCGGTGGTGCACGACGTCGCCTTCGACCACGCTGCCGCCGTGCCCGAGGCAACGGTGACCTCCTGGGAACCGCCGGAGGCGACCGGGCGCCCGAAGCTCGCGGAAGCCGGCGTCGTCGTCGCCGGCGGACGCGGCGTCGATGGCGACTTCGGGCTGGTCGAGGCCCTCGCTGACGCGCTCGGTGGTGCTGTGGGCGCCTCACGCGCTGCCGTGGACGCGGGCTGGGTGCCGAGCAGCCTCCAGGTCGGCCAGACCGGCAAGACGGTCTCGCCAGGTCTCTACGTCGCGCTCGGCATCTCCGGAGCGATCCAGCACGTGGCAGGCATGCGCACGTCGCAGCGGATCGTCGCTGTCAACAGCGATCCGCACGCCCCGATCCACCGGATGGCCGACCTGAGCGTCGTCGGTGACCTGAGCACGATTGTTCCTGCACTGGTGGAGCACCTGCGCACGGCGTAGCGGCTGCGCCGAATGGCGGATGCGTGTTTGATTAGCTCCGTGTCCACGAGCGCACCACGCAAGCGGGGGGATCGTCACGACGCGACCCGGGTCGACCTGGGCCGCGGTTTCGCAGCGATGTTCCCTTTCCTGATGAAGGGCCGCAACGACTCCATCGCCTACTACCCGGTGACGATCGAGGTGGAGAACCTGCTCGACCACCTCGAGCAGCTGAAGGGCACCCCCGGACAGCTGAGCCTCTTCGAGGCTGTGATGCTTGCCCTCGTCAAGATCCTGCGTGAGCGGCCGACCCTGAACCGCTACATCATCGGGCGCCGGCTCTACCAGCGCCGGGACGTTCAGCTGTCCTTCATCGCCCGCCGCCAGTTCACAGAGGACAGCACGGAGACGAACGTCTACGTCACCGTGAAGCCGGAGGACGACGCAGCCACCGCGCTCGCGAAGCTTCGCGGCGAGATCCGGACGGCGAAATCCGGCGAGGAGAAGTCCGACGACAAGCTGCTCGACATCTTCCTGCACCTGCCGCGCGCCCTGCTCCAGGCCGCGATCAATCTCCTTGGGCTGTGGGACTTCTACGTCGACACCCCCTCCTTCCTGCGCGGCATCGACCCGTTGCGCTGCAGCGCCTACGTGGCCAACCTCGGCAGCGTCGGGCTCGGCGCCGCCTACCACCACCTGTTCGAGTGGGGCACGTGCAGCCTGTTCGTCACCATGGGGAAGGTGCAGCCCACCGTCGTCGTCGGCGAGGACGGCCAGCCGACGGTACGGCGAACCATGGAGCTGAAGATCGCCCTCGACGAGCGGATCGCGGACGGTTACTACGATGCCCGCGCCCTCGAGCTCTTCGACACCTACCTGAACGACCCCACGCAGCTCGAGCGGATCTAGGACGGGACGACGATGTCCAGCACACCCTGGCTGGCCTCCTACGGTGACCTGCCGACCGACATCGAGGTGCCGGACGCGACCATGTACGAACTGGTGGCAGAGACGGCGCGACGGGTGCCACGGGCCACGGCCCTGATCTACTTCGGCCGGAAGATCTCCTACCGCGACCTGCTGGCAGACATCGACCGGTGCGCAGATGCCTTCCGCCTGCACGGCATCGGGCCCGGCGACAGCGTGATGTTGTCGATGCCCAACGTGCCCAACGCGATCGTCATGTTCTACGCGCTGAACCGCATCGGGGCGAGGGCAGTGATGACGCACCCGCTGTCCTCACCCACCGAGCTGGAGCACTACCTGACCCAGACCGGCAGCAGGTGGGCTGTGACCATGGACCTGTTCTACGGCCGCTTCCGCGACATCCTCGAAGAGACCACTGTCGAGCGCCTGCTGATCACCCGGTTCTCCGACTACCTGAGCGGGGCGAAGAAGCTCGGCTTCACGGTCACGAAGGGTCGCAAGATCGCACCGGTGCCCGCAGGGGATCCGCGCGTGCTGGACTGGAAGGACTTCCTCAAGGGCGCGCGGCCGCGAGGAGGCTACGTCCGCGCCGGCGACCCTCAGGAAGGGAGCGTCGTGCTGTTCAGCGGTGGCACGTCGGCCCTGCCGAAGGGCATCGAGCTCTCCTCTGCCAGCTTCAACGCGCTCGCGGTCTCGATGCAGGCCATCACGGGGATCAGGCCGGGGAACAGCGTGCTGGCGATCCTGCCCGTGTTCCACGGGTTCGGTCTCGGGCTGTGCATCCACACCCCGCTCACCGTCGGCGCCTTCGCCATCCTCGTGCCCGAGTTCTCCACCAAGGTGTACATCGACAACCTCGTGAAGCACTCGCCGTCCTTCATCGCCGGCGTCCCGACCCTCTTCCAGGCGCTCCTCGCGGAGAAGAAGTTCGCAAAGGTCCGTTTCACCAAGCTCCTCGGCGCCTACTCCGGGGGTGACTCGCTCACCAGCGACCTGAAGGCGCGCTTCGACTCGGCGCTCGCCGCCCAGGGGAGTCGGGTGGAGCTCATGGAGGGCTACGGCCTCACCGAGTGCGTCACCGCCTGCACGGTGTCGCCGCCGCACGCCTACCGCGAGAACTCGATCGGCATCCCGATTCCTGGCATGCGCGTGAAAGTGGCCGACGCAACGGGAGCGGAGCTGCCGTACGGAACGGAGGGCGAGATCTGCGTCACGGGACCCACCCTGATGAACGGCTACCTCAACGAGCCGACGGCGACGGCCGACACCCTCCGGGTGCACGACGACGGGCGCACCTGGCTGCACACCGGTGACATCGGCACGATGGACGTTGACGGCTACCTCTACTTCAAGGGCCGCACGAAGCGCATCATCAAGGTGTCGGGGGTCTCGGTCTACCCGGCACAGGTGGAGCAGGTGCTCGAGGCCCATCCCGGCGTCCAGCGAGCCTGCGTCATCGGGACGCCGGATGAGTACCAGATGTCATCGGTGAAGGCCTTCGTCGTGCCGGCCGGCACAGCGTTGGGCGACCAGGCTCTGCAGGACCAACTCATCGTCCACTGTCGCAAGCACCTCATGAAGTGGGCCGTCCCGCGCAGCATCGAGTTCCGCACGTCGCTGCCCACAACCCTCGTGGGGAAGATCGCCTACACCCAGCTCGAGAAGGAGGAGCGGGACCGGCTCGACGGGGAAGCGCCCTAGTCCTCCAGGCTCATCGGCCCGTACACCAGCCGGTCGGACTCGTAGAGCGTCACTGTGTGCACGCCACCCTCTGCGAGCTCCGCGTAGCTCGCGCTGAGCCACGCCTCAGCCTCTGCCTGGTCGTCGAACTCGACGTCGAGGCCGAGATCGGCCGCAGCCTCCTGCGTGGGCTCGGGCATCGCAGCCCAGTAGTAGCCCATGGCTCAGATCTCGTCGCCCGGCTTCACCCGCGGCGCGGGCATGCGCAGCCGGCGAAGGTTGATGGCGCGGTTCAGCATGTAGGCGAGCAGACCCTTCAGCGGCACGTTCGGCAGGCGCGCGGCGTGCAGCCTCTTGTACTTGGTCCACATCGCGAAGATGTCGATGGCGATCAGGGCGAAGATGCCGTAGGTGAACCACGTCACGAGGTAGGCGGCGTCGGTGCTGAACGAGCTCACCAGCAGGGAGAAGGCGAGCGTGATCATCAGGATCGGCATCGAGTAGCCGGCAACGCTGCGGCGGGAGTCGATGAAGTCGCGCATCAGGACCTTGCCCGGCGTGCCCTCGGTCCGGGCGAACTGCTCGTCGCGCAGGGAGTTCTTCGCCGCACGCTCCTTGACCCGCATCTCCTTGGCGCTCAGGGTGGGGTTGAGCCGTTCCCTGCGTGCAGCCTCGGCCTCGCGACGCGAAGGTGTGGGGGCCTCCTTCTTCGCGGACTTCGCCTGGTCGGCGGTCTCGACAGGCTTCGATTCGGGCTAGGCCTTCTCGGACCGGTCGTAGGGACGGAACAATGCCACTTCAATACCTCGCTGTGGTGAAGGATGTCTGCAACATCCTAGGTCAATCGGCACTCGCCGGGTTCAGGGGGTTTGCACGTGGTCGAGGCCGACGAGCTGTCAGCGGCAGAGCTGGCCTACCAGCGCGCCCTCACGGCGCTGCACGAGGCGAGGGCAGAGCTGTCCGACGTCGCAGCCGCGCGGCGCCGCTTCGCCTTCGACCGAACGCGCATGTCGGCTGAGGCAGCGGGCAGCGCGGGCCGCGGAACTCGAGACCGCGCACGCAGCCCTCACGTCCCGGGTGGACGCCCTGCGCGAGCAGGCTTCGGCGCTGCGCGCGGAACTGCGCCGGCTCACCGACGACACCGGCAGCGAACCGGACGACCTGCCGGAGGAGCCGGAAGGCGAGGGGTTCCAGCAGCCGCCGTTCGAGGCCCGGCCCGTGAGGGTGGCCGTCGTCTGCGGACGCATCGGCGACCTCGACCCGGTCGCCGCAGGCACGGCACTGGCCCGCGGCATCGCCCCCCACGCCCAGGTGGCGCTCGCCCCGATCGCTGCGGGTGGCCCCGACCTCGCCGGTGCCGTTGCGGCACTCACCGGCGGCGAAGCCAGCACCGAGGGACGGGGCTGGCTGGTCCGCTGGCCGGGTGCCGTGCTGATCGGATTCGCCCAACCGGAGGTGCCGGCCTGGGCGCCAGGGGCGACGACCGCCGACGTGGGGGAGTGGATCGCCGCCAGCGTCGGTGACGCGGAACGCGTGGTGCTCGACCTCACCGGCGTCACGGCCCACGACGGCGGGGAGGGCCTGCTCGCAGCAGCCGGTGCAGCGCTGGCCGGCCGCGAGCTGGTCGGCCTGGTCGCCGCAGACGAGCTGGAGCTTCCGGCGACCGGGATCGGCGGCGGACTGGCCCGGCGGGCCTTCGCAGGCCGGGTGGACGTCGCGGAACTGCTCGCTGCCGACGCCGTCCTTGCCGCGCGGGCTGCCTCGCTCGGCGCGGGCCTGGCAACTGCCCCCGGCGGTGGCGCTGCCGGTGGTTGCGGCCTCGCGGTGCTCGCCAACGGCGGAGAGCTGAGCACCGGTACGCAGTTTTGCCACCGCCTCGCGGGCCTCGCCGAGACGCTCGCCAGGGCCGATCTCGTCGTCACCGGCTGCACCGAACTGTCGGCCCTCGACCGGGGCGGCCCGGTCGTGCAGGCCGTCGCCGGGTGGGCGGACGAGGCGGAACGTCCCTGCGTCCTGTTCACCACGGGTGCCGGCCTTGCCCGGCGTGAGCTGCGCACGCTCGGCCTCGAGGCTGCGCACCTGCTGCCGCCCGGGCCGCCGACCGCCGGAGCGGCCTCACCGCCACGGCTGCCCGAATCGCGGCTGGGTGGGTTACCGGGTGTCGGGAGGCCTTGAGTAGACTGTCCTGACCGGCGGAATACCGGCCCGACTGGGCAGGTTGAACGCACTGGAACCTCAGTCCGGAAGGAAATTCAGGCAGATATGACGACGATCGAATCCCCCATCACCACCACCGATGGCCTTGCCCTCACCCCCGTTGCGGCCCAGAAGGTCAAGGACCTGATCGCCAACGAGGACGTCGAGACCCTCGCGCTGCGCATTTCCGTTGCCCCCGGTGGCTGCTCCGGCCTGCGCTACCAGCTGCAGCTGGACGACCGTGAACTCGACGGCGACGTCGTGGCCGACTGGCACGGGGTCACCGTCGTCACCGACCGCATGAGCGCCCCCTACCTTTCGGGTGCGACCATCGACTTCGTCGACACCATCGAGCAGCAGGGTTTCACCATCGACAACCCCAACGCACAGGGGTCCTGCGCGTGTGGGGACAGCTTCCACTGAGCAGGGCTGACAGCTAGGGTTTCGCGCACCAGTAGGTATCGAACCGGAAGGCGCCCTCGTGGTCCGACAGCTACGCCCGAAGAAGCTGCTGCTTGCCGGGTCGGTGCTCGGCGCCACGCTGGCCCTCGCCGGGTGCAGTGCGGAGACCACGGCCCAGTGGGGTCGGTTCGGCCTTCCTGAGGCGGCCAGTGACCGCGCACCGTTCATCGGCAACCTCTGGGTCGGCGCCTGGATCGCCTCGCTGGTCGTCGGGCGTCTTCGTCTGGGGCCTGATCGTCTGGGTGATGATCCGGTACCGCAAGCGGCACACCGACGAGCAGCCGCGGCAGACCCGGTACAACCTGCCGCTCGAACTCCTCTACACGCTGGTGCCGTTCCTGATCATCGGGGTGCTGTTCTTCTTCACCGTGCAGGCCCAGAACGGCGTCCTGGCCAAGGAGACGGCCAAGCCGCTGACCACCGTCAACGTGATCGGCCAGAAGTGGTCGTGGACCTTCAACTACATGGAGGCGTCGAACCCGGCGGTCGGCGCCGTCGTGCACGAGGCCGGCACCATCGACAAGATCCCCGACCTCTACCTGCCGGTGAACAAGCCGGTGCGGTTCAACCTCGCCTCGGCCGACGTGATCCACTCCTTCTGGGTCCCGGCGTTCTACTTCAAGCTGGACGTGATCCCCGGCCGGCACAACTCCTTCGACGTCACGCCGGACAAGATCGGCACCTACTCCGGCAAGTGCGCCGAACTCTGCGGCACCTACCACGCGGCGATGCTGTTCACGGTCCACGTGGTGACCGGAGGAGGAGTACATCGCGTACCTCAACGACGCTGAAGGCGAAGCCGGCCAGGTCGGTGAGATCAAGGCCGCCGGAGTACCCGAACGTCGTACCGAGCGTCCCGGCGGTTGAGGGGGAGAAGAAATGACGACGTCGCCCCGCGTCGGCGCCGACGTGGTCGAGGCCGCGCCGGTGGTCGAACGCAAGCGCTGGGGCACCCTGGCGATGAAGCTGCTGACCACCACCGATCACAAGGTGATCGGCAACATGTACTTCGTCACCTCGCTGGCCTACTTCGCGTTCGCCGGCCTGCTGGCCCTGGCGATCCGTGCGGAACTGGCCTTCCCGGGCCTGCAGTTCATGCACTACGAGACGTTCAACCAGTTCTTCACCATGCACGGCACGCTGATGCTGCTGATGTTCGCCACCCCGATGTTCGTGGCGTTCGCCAACGCGATCATGCCGCTGCAGATCGGCGCTCCCGACGTGGCGTTCCCGCGGATGAACGCGTTCAGCTACTGGCTGTACCTCTTCGGGTCGCTGACGGCCTGCGCCGGCTTCCTCACCCCCGGTGGCGCGGCGAGCTTCGGCTGGTTCGCCTACGTGCCCGCTGTCGGACGCGGTGAACTCGCCCGGCGTCGGCGGTGACCTGTGGATGATGGGCCTCTACGTGATGGGCCTGTCCACGATCCTCGGCGCGGTGAACTTCGTCACCACGATCATCACGATGCGGGCGCCGGGCATGACCATGTTCCGGATGCCGATCTTCACCTGGAACATCCTGGTGACCTCGATCATGGTCCTGATCTGCTTCCCGGTGCTGGCGGCCGGCCTGCTGGTGCTGGAGTCCGACCGCAGGCTCGGGACGCACATCCTCGATCCCGCCACCGGTGGCGCGATCCTGTGGCAGCACCTGTTCTGGTTCTTCGGGCACCCCGAGGTCTACATCATCGCGCTGCCGTTCTTCGGCATCATCACCGAGATCCTGCCGGTGTTCAGCCGCAAGCCGATCTTCGGCTACATCGGCCTGGTGGCCGCGACGCTGAGCATCGGCGCCCTGTCGATGTCGGTCTGGGCCCACCACATGTTCGTCACCGGCGCGGTGAACCTGCCGTTCTTCTCCTTCATGACCTTCATGATCGCCGTGCCGACCGGTGTGAAGTTCTTCAACTGGATCGGCACGATGTGGGGCGGAGCCGATCAGCTTCGACACACCCATGCTCTGGGCGATCGGCTTCCTCACCACCTTCCTGTTCGGTGGCCTGACCGGCATCATCCTGGCGTCCCCGCCGCTCGACTTCCAGGTCTCCGACACCTACTTCGTCGTCGCGCACTTCCACTACGTGGTCTTCGGCACCGTGGTGTTCGCGATGTTCGCCGGCTTCTACTTCTGGTGGCCGAAGCTCACCGGGCGCATGCTCAACGAGCGCATCGGCAAGCTGCACTTCTGGCTGCTGTTCATCGGCTTCCACACCACCTTCCTCGTGCAGCACTGGCTGGGCGTCGAGGGCATGCAGCGCCGCATCGCCGACTACCTGCCCACGGAGGGCTTCACCTTCCTCAACCAGGTCTCCACGGTCGGCGCGTTCCTGCTCGGGCATCTCGATGCTGCCGTTCCTCTGGAACGTCTGGATCAGCCGCAAGGCGCCCCTGGTGAACGTCGACGACCCGTGGGGCTGGGGCCGGTCGCTGGAGTGGGCGACCTCGCAGCCCGCCGCCGCGGTTCAACTTCGACAAGCTGCCGCGCATCCGTTCCGAGTCGCCGGCCTTCGACCTCTCGCACCCGGCCGTTCCCGCGGCCGATCAACCCGGCCCAGGAAGTCATCGACGAGGCCGTGGCAGAGGAGGTCGAGAAGTGAAGGCCGAACGGTGGATCTTCGTCTTCGTCGCCGCTTTCTTCGTCGTGGTGGTGCCGATCTACTGGTTCATGAGCCACGAAATCATCGGCACGGTGGCACTCCTGCTGACCGTGGCCTTCTGCGGGATGCTGGCGGTCTTCTTCACCGATCCAGTCGAACAAGATCGACCCGCGCCCCGAGGACCGCAAGGACGGCGAGATCATCGAGGGCGCCGGCGAGGTCGGCTTCTTCCCGTCCAGCAGCATCTGGCCGTTCTGGGCCGGCACTGACCGTCGACGATGATGGCGCTCGGGCCGGTGTTCGGCTGGTGGATCACCCTGCTCGGCGTCGGCCTGGGCATCTGGGCGGTCACCGGCTGGTGCTACCAGTACTACCGCGACGACTACCAGCACTGAGCTGGGTACTCGGGGATTCCCTGAAAGGGCTTGTCCACCGCCGGGGTGACGACGCGAACACCGTAGCCAATAGGCTGTCCCCGCCCCACTCCGGGGCCCGGGGAGGAATAGATGGACAAGCCGAGTTCGCCGAGCGATTCCGTTACTGGTTCGACAATTGGATGTCGCGCGGCACCATTGCGTTGATGGGCCTGCTGGGCCTTGCGACCATCGCGCTGGTGGCTGTGGTGAGCGTCCTGGTGTGGGTGTTCCGGGCGTTCCCGGACACGCCGACGACGGCGACTTCATCGACATCCTCTGGGGTGGTCTGATGCGCACCCTCGACCCCGGCACCATGGGCGGCGACGCAGGGCTGGGGCTTCCGCTCGCTCATGCTGGTCGTCACCCTCGGCGGCATCTTCATCATCGCCAGCCTGATCGGCGTGCTCACCAGCGCCTTCGACAGCAAGGTCGACGAGCTGCGCAAGGGCCGCTCGCGCGTCCTCGAGAGCGACCACACGCGTGATCCTCGGCTGGTCGCCGCAGATCTTCACCGATCGTGCACCGAGCTGGCCATCGCCAACGAGACCGGCGGCGCGCGTGCATCGTCGTCCTCGCCGACCACGACAAGGTCGAGATGGAGGACGAGATCCGCGCGCGCGGTCCGGCAACCTGCGGCAAGCACCCGCATCGTCTGCCGCACCGGCGACCCGATGGACCTGGCCGACCTCGCCATCGTCAGCCCGCCGAGCGCCCGCAGTCATCATCCTGCTCGCGCCCGAGGAGCGACGACCCCGACGCCGAGGTCGATCAAGACGCTCCTCGCCCTCACCAACAACCCGCACCGCCGCGGCCGAGCCGTACCACATCGTGGCCGAGATCCGCGACCCGCAGAACCTCGAGGTGGCCCGCCTGGTCGGCGAGCGACGAGGCCGAGCTGGTGCTGGTCGACGACCTGATCGCGCGGATCACCGTGCAGACCTGCCGCCAGTCCGGCCTGTCGGTCGTCTACCAGGAGCTGCTCGACTTCGACGGCGACGAGATCTACTTCACCGAGCAGCCGGCCCTGGTCGGCCGCACCTTCGGCGATGCCCTGCTCGTCGTTCACCGGACAGCGCCGGTCATCGGCCTCGTGACGGACGGCGTGGTCAGCCATCAACCCGCCGACGACACCGTCATCGGCGCCGGCGACCAGGTGATCGTGATCGCCGAGGACGACAGCCTGATCACCCTCGGCGAACCGGGCCGCCGTCCGTCGAGGCCATCTCCGAGGCAGCGAGCGCCCCGTCGGCGCCCGAGCGCACGCTGGTGCTGGGCGGGAACGCCGGGCTCGCAGCGATGCTGCGCGAGCTCGACGAGTACGTCGCGGCCGGCTCCGTCGGTGCACGTCGTGTCCACCACCGACCCCCGAGCTGCCGATCTTCGCGAACGTCACGGCAACGTCCATGTGTCGGGCGACCCGACGAAGCGCGCGGTCCTCGACGGGCTCGAGGTGCGAGAACTTCGACCACGTCATCGTGCTGGCCGACAAGGACGAGCCCGACCTGCAGCGCGCCGACAGCCGGACGCTCGTCACGCTGCTCCAGCTGCCGCGACATGTCCGACGCACGCGGCTTCGACCTGAACATCGTCAGCGAGATGCTCGACGACACGAACCGCGAGCTCGCAGAGGTCACCCAGGCCGACGACTTCATCGTCAGCGACAAGCTGATCGCGCTGATGCTGTCGCAGGTGTCGGAGAACCGCAAGCTCACCGAGGTGTTCGACACCTGTTCTCCAGCGCCGGCAGCGAGATCTACCTCAACCCGGCCGCCGAGTACGTCACGCCGGGCAGCACGGTGGACTTCTACGCCGTCCTCGAGGCTGCGCGACGCCGCGGCGAGACGGCCATCGGCTACCGGGTCGCAGCCGACGCCCACGTCAGCGCAGCCGGCTACGGCGTGAAGGTGAACCCGAAGAAGAGCGACCAGTTCACCCTCGCCGCCCGCTGACCGCATCATCGTGCTGGCCGAGGGCAAGGAATGATCCTCACCGAGCCCGGGTCACCAGCTGGAGTGCAGCGGCCGTCCCTCGTTGTAGCCGGACGCCGACTGCACGCCGACGATCGCCTGGTTGTGCGAACTCGGTCAGGGTGCGGGCACCGGCGTAGGTGCAGGAGCTCCGCACGCCGGAGACGATGAAGTCGAGCAGGTCCTCCACGCCGGGACGGGCCGGGTCGAGGTACATCCGCGAGGAGGAGATGCCCTCCTCGAACAGCGCTGCCCGTGCCCGGTCGAAGGCCGACTGGGTGCGGGTGCGGGCCCGCACGGCGCGCGCCGAGGCCATGCCGAAGGACTCCTTGTAGGGCCGTCCGTCGGAGGCGTACAGCAGCTCGCCGGGGGACTCGTGGGTGCCGGCGAACCAGGAGCCGATCATCACGGCGCCGGCGCCGGCGGCGAGGGCCAGGGCCACGTCGCGGGGGTGCCGGACGCCGCCGTCGGCCCAGATGCTCTTGCCGGCGTCGCGGGCCTCGTCCGCGCACTCGAGCACCGCGGAGAACTGCGGGCGGCCGACGCCGGTCTGCATCCGGGTGGTGCACATCGCGCCCGGTCCCACCCCGACCTTCACCACGTCGGCGCCGGCCTCGATCAGGTCGGCCGTGCCGTCGGCGGTGACCACGTTGCCGGCCACGATCGGCACGTTCCGTCCCGACGCCGTCACCGACCGCGCGGCACCGCTGGACGGCGCTGATCATCCGCTCCTGGTGGCCGTGGGCGGTGTCCATCACCAGCACGTCCGCGCCGGCCTCGAGCAGGCCTCCGCCCGGCGCTCCACGTCGCCGGAGATGCCGACGGCGGCGCCGATCTTGCAGCTGGCCGTCCGCATCGAGCGCCGGGGCGTACAGCGCCGCGCGCAGGGCGCCCTTGATCGTCATCAGGCCGACCAGCTGGCCGTCCATCACGGCGAGCGCCGCCTTGTGCCGACGCGCGGACAGCTCGTCGAACACCTCGGTCGGGGTGGCGTCCGGCGTCAACGATGGTGAGGTCGGTGCTCATGGCCTCGTGCACCTGCGCGAACCGGTCGAGACCCTCGGCCTCCGCCGCGGTGAGGGTGCCGACCGGCTCGCCGTGCGTCGACGACGACGACGACGCCGTGCGCGCGCTTGGGCAGCAGCATCAGGGCCTCGCCGACGGTGGCGTGCGGCCCGATGGTGATGGCGGTGTCGAAGACCGTCGGTGCGGCCTTCACCCTGCGCGATCGCGTTGCCGACGATGTCGGTGGGCAGGTCCTGCGGGATGATCGCGATGCCGCCGCGGCGGGCCACGGTCTCCGCCATCCGGCGTCCGGCGACGGCCGTCATGTTCGCGACGACCAGCGGGCAGCGGAAGGCCGAGGCCGTCGGTGCTGGTCATGTCGACGTCGAGCCGCGAGGTGACCGAGCGAGCGGCGTGGCGCCATGAAGACGTCGTCGTAGGTCAGGTCGTAGTAGGGCTTGCCGGTGAGAAATCGCACCGGTCAAGGTTAGCGGTCCTGCTCAGCCGTGAACGAGGACCTGTGCCGTCGTCGCCCAGCGGCCGGTAGCCCATGCGCCGGAAGAGCCGCCGCGCGGGGGTGTCGGAGTCCTCCAGCTGGAGCCAGTGCACCGGCGGAGCCGGAGGCCACCATCAGCTGCTTGAGCAGCTCGAAGCCCAGGCCGCGGTGGGTGAACTTCGGGTGCACGGCCAGCAGTTGCACGGCGAACGCCTGCTCCAGCCGGTGCGCGTCGTCGCCCAGTTGCGCTGCGAGTTCGCCGGACCAGTCGTCGTTCTGTTCCGCCCACAGCCAGCGGTGGCCGTACCCGAAGCCGACGAGCTCGCCCACCTCCCGCGCGGTGACCGCGACGACGTCGTTGCGGTCCAGCGCCAGGTCGTACAGGGTCGCGAACAGCTCGGCCGTCTCACCGGGATCGCCGCCGGTCGAAGAGGGCGTACAGCTCCTCGACGTCCGACGGCGCCGGCAGCACGGCACCCGACCGCACCACCTCCACCAGCGGGCTCAGTGGGACGCCCCGCTGCCTCGGTCTCGCCGCTCTCGAGGCTTCGGTCTCGCCGCCCTCGATCGCTGCTGCGTCGGAGTGGTGGGCCGCCGCCTCGATCTCCTCGGCCGTCGGCGTCGGCACCTGGCCGTCGGCGTACCAGCGCGACAGCCGCTTGCCGCGTCCGTCCGACCTTCTCGCCGTTCGGCGTGAGCGCCTCGAGCTGGGGATGCCGGGTGAGGGAGTAGGCCTCGCCCTGCGAGATCGGCGCGTGCGCCTCGCTGTAGCCGCCGTCGGGGCTGCGGACGATGATGTTCGACTCCGACCCGTGCAGCACGCGGTCCCTGTCGGCACGCTGCAGCGAGAGGCAGATCCGCTTGGTCACGATGAACGCGAGCACCGGCACGACGAACACGGCCACCCGCATGAAGTAGGTGACGTTGTTCAGCGACACGTGGAACTGGGTGGCGATGATGTCGTTGCCGCCGGCCAGCCAGAACATGCCGTACGCGGCCATGCCGGCCACGCCGAACGCCGTCCGGTTGGGGGCGTTGCGCGGGCGGTCGAGCAGGTGGTGCTCGGACTTGTCGCCGGTGATCCAGGCCTCGATGAACGGGTAGACGGCCAGTGCTGTGAACAGCAGGCCCATCAGGCCGACACCGGGCAGGAAGATGTTCCACGACCAGGTGGTGCCGAGCGAGGTGCCATCTCCCAGTTCGGAATGATCCGGATGGCACCCTCGACGAAGCCCATGTACCAGTCGGGCTGCGAGCCGGCGGTCACCTGGGCCGGGTTGTACGGGCCGAACAGCCACACCGGGTTGATCTGGATGAGGGCACCCATGAGGATCGTGATGCCGAAGACGATGAAGAAGAAGCCGCCGGCCTTCGCAACGTAGATCGGGAAGAACGGGTAGCCCTGGATGTTGTGGTTGGTGCGTCCCGGGGCCGGCCAGTGGGTGTGCTTGTGGTAGACCAGCAGCGCCATGTGGGCGCTGATCAGGCCGAGCAGGAGGCCGGGCACCAGCAGGATGTGCACCATGTAGAGCCGCGCGATCACCAGCTCGCCGGGGAACTCGCCGCCGAAGACGAAGAACTCCGCCCAGGTGCCGATCAGCGGGATCGAACGGACCAGGCCGTCGACGAACCGCAGCCCGGTGCCGGACAGCAGGTCGTCGGGCAGGGAGTAGCCGGCGAAGCCCTCGACGAGCGCCGATGGACAACAGGCCGACGCCGATCAGCCAGTTCAGCTCGCGCGGCTTGCGGAAGGCGCCGGTGAAGAACACCCGCAGCATGTGGACGGTCATCGCCGCGACGAACAGCATCGCCGCCCAGTGGTGGATCTGGCGCACCAGCAGGCCGCCGCGCACGTCGAAGCTGATCGACAGCGTCGAGGCGAAGGCCTCCGACATCGGGACGTTGCGCATCAGCTCGTAGGTGCCGGCGTACTCGACCTCGGCCATCGACGGCTTGAACCAGATGGTCAGGAAGACGCCGGTGAGCAGCAGGATGACGAACGAGTAGAGCGCGATCTCGCCCAGCAGGAACGACCAGTGGTCGGGGAACACCTTGCGGATGTTGCCCATCAGCTTGGCCAGGCCGATGCGGTCGTCCACCCAGGTGGCGGGACCGGCGAGCTTGCTCGGCGCGGCTTCCTTCGGTGGGGTTCGAACCTCCATTGCCGGGGATTCGGGGCTCAGTTCTGCTGGCTTTGCCATCAGCGATCACCCTCCTTGTAGTCCTTGGACGAGTCCCGCTCGAAGTAGCTGGGACCCACCGGGACCGTGAAGTCGCTCCGTGCTATCAGGTACCCCTCGGCGTCGGTGGTGATCGGCAGCTGCGGCAACGAGCGCGCCGCGGGACCGAAGACGACCACCCCGGAGTTGCCGAGGTCGAAGGTCGACTGGTGGCAGGGACAGAGCAGGTGGTGGGTCTGCTGTTCCCACAGGCTGATCGGACAGCCGACGTGGGTGCAGATCTTGGAGTAGCAGAGGATCCCGTCGACCTGCCAGTCCTTGCGCGAATCGGGGATCTTGATGGAGTTCGGGTCCATCCGGACGATGATGATTGCTGCCTTCGCCTTCGCCGACTGGTGTTCGGCGCCGTGCAGTTCCTCGAGATTCGCCGGTACTGCATTGACCAACTGGCCCACCTGGAGCTCGGAGGCCTTCAGCGGCAGGTAGTTGACGTCGTTGACCAGCCGGATGCCTTCTGCCCAGATGGTCTTCTCCAGGGTCTCGGCGCGCAGCGCCGGCGGTGGGCCACGGGCCCGAGGTCGGCGAGGCTGACCAGGGCCGGCACGGCGATCAGGCCGAGCGCACCGGCCATGCCGGTGCCGAGCAGCTTGCGTCGGCGGATGCCCGGAGGCCTCGATACCGGTCTCCAGGTCGGCCAGCACGCGCTCGCGGGCCTCCGGCGGGGACGCTGCACCGTGGCGTTCGCCGACGATCTCCTCGTCGCTCATCAGCGAACGCGCCCAGGCGATCGCCGCGACGCCGATCATCAGGGTGGCCAGGCCACCGGTGAGTCCGAGGAGCGTGGTCTGCATCTTGAAGTTGGCGCCGAAGAGCACCAGCTTCGGCGTCCTTCGGGACGCCGAAGTAGACGAAGAGGAAGGCCAGGACGAAGCACCGGGACGGAGGCCAGCATGCCGCACGATCTGCCTGTAGGCCCGATCGGCGGCTGCCTCGTCGACGTCGGTGAAGCGGTGCTCGTGCTCCTCGAGGCCCGGATCGGCGACCGGCGGGGTCTTCTGCTCGTTCATGCGCGGGCCCCCCGGGTAGCGATCCAGATCGCGAACAGTACGAGCGAGCCGATGCCGGCCACCCACGCCCAGAAGCCCTCAGCGACCGGGCCCGAGGCCACCGAGCGCCAGGCCTGCGGACGGCGTCGCGTTCACCTGCTCGAGGTAGGCGACCATCTTCTGCACGTCCTCGTCCGGGATGGAGCCGGAGGCGAACACCGGCATCTGGCCGGGTCCGGTGCGCATGGCCTCCCAGATCTCCTTGGCGTCCACGCCCTGCAGGCTCGGCGCGACCCGACCATCAGGCAGGGCGCCGCCGGCGCCCTTGAAGTTGTGGCAGGCGGAGCAGTTGGTGCGGAACAGGTCGCCGCCGCGTGCCACCCCTTCAGCGCTCACGCTGCTGGGGTCGTACTGGCTCTCGTCGGGGATGGCCGGGCCGTTGCCCAGGCTGGCGACGTAGGCAGCCAGGGCTGCGATCTCGTCCTCCGTGAAGGTGTTCTCCTTGCGCGGGGCCTGCACCAGCGGGTTGGCCATCGGCATGCGTCCGGTGCGTACCTGGAAGTCCACGGCGGCAGCGCCGACGTTGGTGAGGTTCGGCGCTCCCTGCTGGGCCAGTCCCTCCGCGTTCAGCCCGTGGCAGGACGCGCAGTTCACAGCGAAGAGGTTCTTGCCCGCAGCGATCAGCTGGGCGTCGGCGACACCCTCAGCCGTTGAGCTCGTTGCCGGGGACACCGCAGCGTAGACAGCTCCGACCAGGAACAGGGCGAGCAGGAGCAGCAGGGGCCGCGCGGCCTTGTGCCGACGTCCTGAGGCCAGGAATCTCATCAGGGTTCCTCCTAAGGAAGTCAGTGGTCAGCGCAGCAGGTAGAGCACACCGAAGAGCACGACCCAGATCGCGTCGACGAAGTGCCAGTAGTACGACGTGACAATGGCGTGTACGGCCTGTTCATGAGTGAACCTGCGCGAGACGTAAGTCCGTCCCAACATAAGCAAAAATGCCACCAAGCCGCCGATGACGTGCAGGCCGTGGAAGCCGGTGGCGAGGAAGAATGCCGACGTATAGGCATTTGTGGAGATCACAAAACCCTCGCTGACGAGGTTGGCGTACTCGTAAGCCTGGCCGCCGATGAAGACCGCGCCCATCAGGAACGTGAGGGTGTACCACTCCCGGAGACCCCAGGAGCCGACGCTGGAGAGCTTCCCGGTGCGAGCGACCTGGCCCTTCTCTGCAGCATGCACGCCGAGCTGGCAGGTGACCGAAGACAGGATCAGGATCGTTGTGTTGATCGTTGCGAACCACGGGAACGTGATCCCGAACCAGTTGTTGTCTAGGTGCGAAGCACCCCAGGACCACATCGTGGTCGTTCCTGGGGCAGCCGCGGCCGTCGTGATTTCCCGCAAGGAGAAGTAGGCGGCGAAGAGCGCGGCGAAGAACATCAGCTCGCTGGCGAGCCAGATGATGACGCCGACGGCGAGGTTGTCAGGTCGGGTCCTGCTGCCCTGCAGCCGACTGGAGGCGATCGGGTGCAACGCGCCGGGGCTGGCCCCGGCGGGTGCGCTCAGCGGCGTGGTGTGGGCCATTGCGCCATTATGTCCAACACAACGCCCGATGGTCACCACCGGAGACCGATAATGGGCCATGCGATTCGCCGGGTGGATCATGCCGTTGCATGCCGACCCGGGTAATCAGCCGCCTCCGCTGACGTGGCTCCGGCTGCTCACCGAGTGGAAGTTCGATCCACTCTTCGCAATTCCCGCAACCCTCGGCCTCGGTCTCTACCTCTGGGGTGTCTGGCGGCTGCGGGCGCGCAGTGATGCCTGGCCGGCGGTGCGGACCTGGTCGTGGTGCCTCGGCGGTATCGGCACGGCGTCGATCGCCGGCATGAGCGCGCTCGGCGCCTACGACACCGTCCTGTTCAGCGTCCACATGGTGCAGCACATGATGCTGACGATGATCACGCCGGTGTTCCTCGCGATCGGCGCGCCGGTGACCCTGCTCCTGCGCAACCTCGGTGGCGTCGGAAAGCGACGCGTGATGGGCATCCTGCACTCGTGGCCCCTGCGGGTGCTGTTCTTCCCGCCCTTGGCCACGGCGTTGCTGATCACGACACCGTTCGTGCTCTACCTGACCGCGATCTACCCCTACACCCTGCAGGTCGGGTGGGCACACGACCTGCTGCACGTCTACATGGTCACCGTGGGTTGCCTGTTCTTCTTCCCGATCCTCGGCAACGACCCGATGCCCCACCGGTTGCCCTACCCGATGCGGCTGCTGCTGCTCTTCGTCACGATGCCGGCGCAGGCCTTCCTCGGCACGACGATCATGGGGTCGTCCAGGCTGATCGCGGAGGACTGGTACCTGTCGTTCCGTCGGGCCTGGCCACCGAGCCCCATCGATGACCAGTACTACGCGGGCGCGATCATGTGGGCGACGGGCGACCTGACCATGGGGGTGATCATGGCCGTCTTCCTCGCCCAGTGGTACGCCGACAGCAAGCGTGAAGCTGTGCGCATCGACCGCAAGCTCGACCGTGAGGAGCGGATCGCTGCACAGCGGGCGGCAGCGAGCCCCGGCGAGGGAAACCGTTACGATGACGCCACAGGCGGCCGCGCAGTCGCGGCGCCGGATGAGGATGATCGATGACCGAACAGACGACTGCCCGGGTGCTGCTGTACTCCGACGATCGGACGACCCGGGAGCAGGTGCGCCTGACCCTTGGTAAGCGGCTGGCAGCCGACCTGCCCGAACTCGACGTGTTCGAGGTGGCGACCCAGCCGGTGGTGCTGCAGGCGATGGACGCCGGTGGCATCGACCTGGTGATCCTCGACGGCGAGGCCGTTCCCTCCGGCGGCATGGGCCTGTGCCACCAGCTGAAGAACGAGATCGAGAACTGCCCGCCGGTACTGCTCCTTGTCGCCCGCGTCGCCGACGCCTGGCTGGCCACGTGGGCTGAGGCCGACGCCGTCACCCCGTATCCGGTCGACCCGGTCCGGCTGCCGGCCCAGGCTGCCGAACTGCTGCGGGCCCGGCTGGCGGCCCAGGCGACGGCGTGAGCCTTTCCTGGCCGCTGGTGCTCACCGAACTGGTGGGCCGACGCGACCTGACCCCGGAGGCCGCGAACTGGGCGATGGACCAGATCCTTGCCGGTGAAGCCACCAGCGTGCAGATCGCGGGGTTCGCGATCGCGCTGCGGGCGAAGGGTGAGACGGTCGATGAGCTCACCGGGCTCTCCACGGCGATGCTCTCGCGGGCCACAGCGATCGAGTTGCCCCGCGAGGCTGTCGATGTCGTCGGCTCGGGCGGCGACCGCGCCAACACGGTGAACGTCTCCACCATGGCAGCCATCGTGACTGCTGCCGCCGGCGTGCCGGTGGTCAAGCACGGCAACCGGGCGGCCTCCAGCGCGTGCGGCACCGCCGACTGCCTCGAAGCGCTCGGGGTGGCGCTGGACGTGCCCCCGTCCGCCCAGGCCGGCGTGCTGGCAGAGGCGGGCATCGTCTTCCTGTTCGCCCCGATGTACCACCAGTCGCTGCGCTACGCCTCGCCCGCCCGTGGCGAGCTCGGCGTCCCGACCACCTTCAACTTCCTCGGCCCGTTGGCCAACCCCGCCCGTCCGGTGGCGCAGGCCGTCGGCGTGGCTGACGCCCGGATGGCACCGCTCGTTGCGGGCGTGATCGCGGGGCGTGGGCATCGCGGCCTGGTGTTCCACGGCAGCGACGGCCTCGACGAGCTCACCACGACCACCAGTTCGGACGTGTGGCTCATCCGGGACGGGGCTGTGCAGCCGACCACCCTCGACCCCTCAGCGCTCGGCGTCGTGCCGGCCACCCGGGAGGACCTCGTGGGCGGCACCCCGGCCCACAACGCCGGGGTGGTGCGCGAGGTGCTTGCCGGTCAGCCCGGCCCGGTGCGCGACATCGTGGCCCTCAACTCGGCGGCTGCACAGCTCGCCTTCGCCGGCCCCGACCTGTCCTTGCCGCTCGCCGACCAGCTGGCCGGCCCACTGCGGCGTGCCTACGAGGCGATTGATTCCGGTGCTGCAGCCTCGGTGCTGGACACCTGGGTGCGTGTCAGCCAGGCAGCCCGAGCCGGGTGACCAGGAGCGCGACCAGCGGTCCCAGCAGGAGTGCCGGCCCGTAGGCGAACGGCTCGTCGACCCCTTTTCGCCGCGCGCTGCACCAGCGCCCAGGCGGCGCCGACGAGCGTGCCGAAGAAGAACGCTGCCAAGGCGAAAGACCCGCCCCTGCCGCCGGCAACGATGCCGATCAGTCCGGCGAGGCGGACGTCGCCGAACGCGAAGCCGTGGCTCACCCGCCAGATCAGCCAGAAGAGCGCAGCGCCCACACACCCGGCGATGGCCGCCGTCACCAGCACCCACCAGTCGCCCTGCAGCCATGCCGAGGTGGCCACCCCCACGGCCGAGACGGCCGTGGTGAGGTAGTTGAGCCGCAGGGGCAGGAAGGTCGTGTGGAGGTCGATCAGGCCCAGCAGTGCGCCGAGGCTGACCAGCCCGATCCAGGACGGCCACTCGACGGTCGGCAGGCAGGCGAAAGCGATGGTGCCGGCGATCGCAGAGCAGACGAACACAGCGACCCGGAAGCCGGGCGTCGCCAGCTCGATGAACGGCGCAACGCCTTCCTCGTCCGGCGGGATCGGCAGCCAGCGCAGCAGCGCGGGCGTTGCGAGGGCGACGGCGGCGGCGAGGACCACGGCGAGCAGGGGGGCGGCCAGCAGGGCCGGGATGGGCACGGGCCGAGCTTAAGCGAACACGCCCTGCCGGCGGGCCACGCGCACGAGGCTGCTCTCGTCGAGGGCGAGGATGCGGCACGCGCAGTCGCGCGGGATCCGCGACAGCCTGCGGCCGTCGCGCCCGTACAGCAGGCGGTGGACCAGTTGGGGTGGCAACCGGCCGTGGTCGGCGAGCACCGGCAAAGGCAGGCCGGTGACGTCCATCAGGCGTGCGAGCAACGCGCGGAACGGTGCGGCTTGCACCCATGCGTCGTGGTCGGTGGAGTCATGGTCGTTCACACCCGGGAAAGTCGAATCCGGGGGCCGATTGTGAGTCGGCGCCCCGGATTCTCAGGACTTCTTCAGGTTCTTCCTCAGCGCTGGGCGCGGACGAATCCTGCCTCGCGGGCGGCGTCCTCGGTGTTGAACCACACCTCGGCGATCGTCCGCTCGTAAGCAGCGCTGCCCGGCACGTGGTACTTCATCGAGCGGTCGTTGCCCTTGATGCTGTACCCCTCCGGCGGCTCGTCACCAACGTACGAGCCTGCACCGTAGGGGCTATCGGCTAAAGGGGACGCATCGCCCCCCTCGACCTCGTCGGCCAGCTTGTCGAGCTTGTCCTCGATGTTGGCGGTGGTCTCCTTGGCCGCATCGGCCACGTCGACCGCCACGTCCTTGGCGTCATCGACCAGGTCGGCCGCCTTGTCCTTGACGTCGTCGACAACGTCGGCAGCCTTCGCCGCAGCGTCCTCGACCTTTTCGGAGACGTCCTTGGCCACGTCGGCAGCCTTGTCCTTCACGTCATCGACAACGTCGCTGACCGGGTCGGCGACGTAGGCCGTGCTGGGCACGTGCGATTCCCAGCCGGTGGACGGGTCGGCGAGCAGCTTCCTGATCGCCACCGCGACAGCGCCGAGTGCTGCGCCGGCCAGCAGGATCTTGCCGAACGTCTTCCAGCCCGACCGCTTCGGCTTCGAGGCCTTGCGGAGTTCCTTGGACAGCGCGGCTGTTGCAGCAGCAACCTTCAGTTCCCGTGCGAGCGGCTGGCGCGCGAGTTCGGTGAGCAGGTCGGCCAGCTTCGGGAGGAAGTCCTCCTGGACGGCCTCCCTTGCGCGGTCGACCGTCGGCGGGATCATCTGGAGCACGTCATCGACGGCAGGCTTCACCCGATTCACTCCTGCGTTCACCGCAGGCGAAACCCGGTCGAGCGCGTCGTCGATCACTGGGTGCACCTTGTCGAAGGTGTCCGCCGCGAGGCGGGCCCCGAAGATGCGCGCATCCTTGAGTACCGGACGCACTCGCGCATAGGTCTGGTCAGCCAATTCCCCGCCATCGCGGAGCGCTTGCTCGACGTAGGGCGTCAGGTACTCGACAGCGGTGTGGGTCCCGTCCTCGACCGCGCTGAGTAGCTTCTTGCTCTTCACTTTGCCTCCCGGGAGCTCGGATGTCACCACCGTACCCGTAGCGGCGCTACGGCACACAGCATCTGTCAGGATGGGGGGTCCGGACAGAAAGGAAGGCCAGCATGGCCCAAAAGGCAACACTGCACACCAATCACGGGGACATCGTGATCAACCTCTTCGGCGATCACGCCCCCAAGACCGTGGCCAACTTCGTCGGCCTTGCCACCGGGACCAAGGAGTACGCCGACCCGCAGACGGGGGCCCCGACCAAGGGCAACTTCTACGACGGCCTCGGTTTCCACCGTGTGATCAACGGCTTCATGATCCAGGGCGGCTGCCCGCTGGGCACCGGCACCGGTGGCCCGGGCTACGCCTTCGACGACGAGATCCACCCGGAACTCGTCTTCAGCAAGCCCTACCTGCTGGCCATGGCCAATGCAGGCCTGCGGATGGGCAAGGGCACCAACGGTTCCCAGTTCTTCATCACCGTTGGCCCGACCCCTCACCTGAACCGCAAGCACACGATCTTCGGCGAGGTCGCTGACGAGGCGTCACGCAAGGTCGTCGACGAGATCGCAGCCGTGCCGGTCGGTCGCAACGACAAGCCGGTGAACCCGGTCGTGATCGAGTCGGTCGAGGTCACGGAAGGCTGAGCCCTCCGTGGGGGCTTCAGCTCCCGATGGCGAAGGCAGCCTCCAGGTCGTGGGTGGAGTAGGCGCGGAACGCGATGTGCGTCTCCGTGCCCTCCACTCCCGACACCTTGTTGATCTGGTCCGCCACCGTGGTTGCGACCTCGTCGATGGTGCGCACCCGCACCATGACGATCAGGTCGATCGTGCCGGTGACCGAGTAGACCTCCGACACCCCCGACAGGTCTGCGAGCTTCTGGGCGACCTCGGGGATGCGGGCCACATCGGCCTTGACGAACACAATCGCGGTGATCATGCGCCGATCCTAATCTGCGCGGACGCCGCAGGGCCGATGCGCAGCGGCCAACTCCAGTCCCCGTCCATCTCGATGATGCGGACGCCGGGACGCTCCAGCCAGTCGGCGATCCGCTCGGTCTCCTCGACGATCGCAGCGGCTGCCGGACCCACGGGACGAGCCACCCATTCCGCTGTCGTCACGGCGTCGCGTGCGACCTGCTGCGGCACCTCGCCGGGCCGGGCCAGCGCAGCTGCCGCCAGCCGTCCGTGGCGGATCACGTGGATCTCCCAGCCGGGCTCCGACCGGTAGGCAGCGACGATCTGCGGGCAGCGGGCGAGGCTGGCCAGGCGGTGGTGGCGCAGGGCAGCCCTGCTGAAGCCCTCCAGCCGGTCGCTGAGCACTGCTGCGTCCTCGAACCGTTCCGCGCGCACGAGCTGGTTCAGCCGCGGCTCGACGGCCCGCAGCACCAGCCGGACGTCGGCCTGCAGGCTCGCCCGCACCCGGTCGACCAGCTCGCCGTAGTCGTCGGTGGTGACGGCCAGCTCGCACGGTGCGCAGCAGCGGCCCATACCGCTCAGGGCGCACGGAGAGGTGGGCTTCTTCGCTGACAGCCGCGTGGTGCACTGGCGGATCGGGAACGCGTCGTAGAGCGCCATCATGGTCTGCTCTGCCGCCTGCCTCCGGCGGAACGGCCCGAAGTAGGCGGCGGCGTCGGCGGCGATGGCCCGCACGATCGACAGGCGCGGGAACGGCTCGACGGTGAGCTTCAGCCAGACCTGCCGCTCGGGGAACTTCGATCGGCGGTTGTAACGCGGCGAATGGGCAGCGATCAGCCGCAACTCGAGGACGTCGGCCTCCAGCGGCGTGCGGCACACCGTCGTCTCCACCCCTGTGGCGATCCGGACCATCTCGTCGATGCGCGGCCTGGTCTCTGCAGCCGTGAAGTAGGTGGCGACGCGCTTGCGCAGGTTGCGGCTCTTGCCGACGTAGAGCACCTGGCGCCGGCTGCGCCCGTCAGGACCGGCGAGCTCAGCGATGAACTGGTAGATCCCCGGGGCTGCGGGCAGACCCTTGGCCAGCCCGCGCTTCGCCCTGCGCTCGGGGGAGACCCGGCGGGTGAACTCGAACAGGTCCTCGATCGTTGTGGCACCTAGGTTGCCGATGCGCTCCAGCAGGCCGTGCAGCACGTCGACGGTGGCGCGGGCGTCCGACAGGGCACGGTGGTTGGGGGTGGTGGTTGCGCGGAAGTGCGCGGCCAGCGTCGACAGCTTCACGTTGGCCACCTCGTCACGCAGCAGCACCTGCCGCGCGAGGCCGACGGTGTCGATCACCTCGTTGTTGGGCCACGGGTAGCCGTGGGTGGCGCACGCCCGCTTGAGGAAGCCGATGTCGAAGCCGGCGTTGTGCGCGACGAGGACGGTGCCCGCGGAGAACTCGAGGAAGCTCGGCAGGACCTCGGCCAGTTTCGGCGCGCCTGCGACCATCAGGTCGGTGATGCCGGTGAGTACGGCGATCAGCGCCGGGATGTGGGTGCTCGGGTTCACAAGCGTCTGGAACTCGCCAAGTACCTCGCCGCCGCAGACCTTCACTGCTCCGAACTCCGTGATGGTGTCCTCACCGGTGCTGCCGGTCGTCTCGAGGTCGACGACGCAGAACGTGACCTGCGACAGCGGGCGGCCGAGGTCCTCGAAGCTCGGCTGCGCGAAAGCTGGCGTGGTCACGGCAATGACGCTAGGACCTTGCCCTGACAATTCCGTTCAGCAGCGCGGCAGGTCGAGGCGCTGAAGTCCATCGCCGGTGATCGCGTAGAGCCCTGCGGTTGCCGCCTGCAGCACAGAGGCCGTCCCCGGGGGCGCCGGGAGGGCGCGCCAGCCGTCCGGACAGCCCAGCTGCAGGCTCGGCGCTGCGGCTCCGGTGAGGACAACCGGGCGGTCGGCAATGAGGACGACAAGGGCATTCGGATCGGCGCCCGACGGTGGCGTGCCGTCGAGGACGGTCGGCTGCCGGGGAGTGATCGAGCCGTCGATCGCGATGTCGATGCCCCACGCCACCGGCCTGCCCCGCACCCAGCCGGCGACCCAGCACCCCGCGCCCTCCGCGCAGGCGACGGAGGTCGCCCGCGACAGCTGGCCGGCCACGGGTGGCAGGTCGGCGGGGAGCGGCAGCAGCGCCTGCGTCCACGGGCCGTCCGGCGAGCCCACCCAGAGCGAGGGTTGCTGCGTCAGCCCGCCGGCGAGGCCGACCTCGTCGCCGACGACAACGAGGTGGTCGCCGAGACGGTCGAGTGCCGTGAAGCTGACCACGCGGTCGGGGCTGGAGACCAGCGAGGGGTCGAGGCGCACGTGCTTGGTCCAGGTCGTGCCGGACCGGGTCCAGACCACGCCCTCGATGCCGGTGGTCGCCGACCGCAGCCCGAAGATCACCGGCCTGCCCGCGATCACCTCGATCCCCAGCAGGTTCCCCGCATCGTGGCCGCCGAACGTGAAGAAGGCCTGCGGCCGGCTGGTGAGCAGGTTGCCGCTGATGGTGCCGTCCCACATGGTCAGGCGCGGATTCGAGTGGGCGCCACCGAACCAGCGTCCGATCGCGAGGAGGTCATCGCCGTCGGCGGTCACGGAGATCAGGTCGGCGTCCGCAGCCGGCGGTTCCCGGGGGTCCAGGGTGACAGCGGTGCCCGTCTTCAGGCCGTCGATGCGCAGCAGGACGGGGTGGCCGTCGGCCTGGCCACCCAGGAGGACGGTGTCGCTGCCCGAAGCGAGGGAGGCCGCCCGGACGTTGGGCGGCAGCACGACGCGCTGCCACGCGGGGGCAACGCCGGGGGACACCGTGCAACCGGCCGCCACCAGCATCGCCGCAGCGATCGCCGCAGCCGTCAAGGACGTCCGCCGGAGCATGGGCGCAGCGTAGGCCAGCGGGTGCGGGAGTGTCAGAGGGGGCCGTCACGATGTGGTCATGGACGTTCTGCATGTCGACTGCGGCACCTGCCGGGCCCGAGGCCCGGCCTGCTCTGACTGCGTGATCTCGGTACTCCTCGGACCCATGACGGACGAGGTGCTGCTGGACGACCAGGAGCAGGCCGCGCTGCAGGTGATGGCCGACTCCGGCCTGCTGCCGCCCCTGCGTCTGGTGCGCTCCGTACCCCCCGTCGATCTCGAAGGAGTTGCCTATCCCGCCGCGCTCCCTTAGGATTTTCTCAGCTTTGCTTCAGCGGGAGGGGATTTGATGCGGCACCTGACAGGCGTGCGCTCTGCGTTCGCCGTGGCGGTGGCCGCTGTGGTCCTGCTCGGCGGCCAGCCGGTTGTGACTGCTCAGGCAGCCCCCACCCCGAGCCCTTCGCCCTCTCCGACGGCGCCAACGAAGATCAAGGACGCCAAGGCGCAGGTGCAGCAACTGGAGGACGAGGCCAGCCAGGTCGGCGAGGATTACGACGCCGCCGCCCAGGCCCTCGACGACAGCAAGCAGCGTCTCGCAGTCCTCGAAGCCGACATCGCTTCGCAGCAGAAGAAGGTCGACGCCCTCGGCGAGCAGGTGCGGGCCATCGCCCTCGACCAGTTCCGCAACCGCGAGGTGGACACCACCGTCCAGATCTTCACCAGCGGTGACCCGGAGACCCTGCTCGGCCGGCTCTCAACGGCGAGCAAGATCGACGACGACATCAACGCCACGCTCGCGGCCCACGAGTCCGAGCAGGCCAACCTCACCGACATGCAGCGCACCGCAGCAGCAGAGGTCGCGGCCCTCGCCGAGCAGGAGCAGAAGCTCGCTGCGATGAAGAAGGACCTGCAGGACAAGGTCGACGCAGCCCAGGCACTCGTCCTCCAGCTCACCGCAGCCGAGCGTGAGGCGCTCAACCAGGCCGACGGCGGCAGTTCCAGCTGGGACCCGAACTCAGCTCGACCCGGCCTCTGCCAACGCCCGGGCGCTCGCCGCAGTGCGCTACGCGACGTCCAAGGTCAAGATCGGCCAGTACGTCTGGTCCAGCTCCGGCCCCACCAGGTTCGACTGCTCCGGCCTGATGCTGGCCGCGTACCGCGCAGCCGGCATCTCGCTGCCGCACTCCTCGCAGGCCCAGTCGCACATCGGGCGTCCGGTCTCCCGTGGCGAGCTCAAGCCCGGCGACCTGATCTTCTGGTACCACCCGATCCACCACGTCGGCATGTACATCGGCAACGGCATGATCGTCCACGCAAGGAACCCGCGCGCCGACCTGGTGATCCAGTCGCTCGCCTCCTACCCGGCTCCGTGGGCCGGCGCCCGCCGCGTCGTCGGCTGACCCTCCGCGCCTGGTCGGGAGCCCTGCTCCTCGCCATCGCCGGCTGCACCGCTGCGCCCGTCCCCGCAGGAACCCTCGCTGATCGCCTGAACGCCTCTGTTCGCACCGACGAGGCAGCCTTCGCCAGCAACTTCACCCCCGACTCCACCGCGGGCGGTGAGTGGTTCGCAGTGCTCAGGGGCGCAGCCGCCACCTTCACCCAGCGCGACGGCAAGACCCTCGTCGTCACAGCGACCATGCCGGGGGACCGACGCCCTGCGACCTGGACCCTGTACCTGGAGCTCGACGACGCCACCGGTCGGATCCGCGGGGTCGCACCGACGCCCGACCGTCCGATCTGGGCGCTCGGCCGGGTCGACGTCACCACAGCCACCCGCGGCACGCTCCTGAGCTCAGGGCTGGACGCGCCCGCGCGCACGGCCTGGGCGGAGCGGATCGACCGCGCTGCAGCAGCCGTCGCCCGCACGCCGCCGCCCGGTGAGGACGGCTGGGCCGGCGGTCTTGTGGTGGAGGTGCCGGCCACGGGGTCGGACTTCCAGGCCATCACCAACGATCTGCCCAACACCGCCTCCGCGCTCACGGCCTGCGGCACCGGCACCCCACGGATCGTGGTCAACCCGCTGGTCCTCGAGCAGCCGGACGAGCTGGCTGGACAGCACCCTCGTCCACGAGGCCGTGCACGTGGCCACCGATTCCGCGTGCGTGCCTGCCGGGGAGGCGCTCGGGTGGGCCGTCGAAGGGCTCGCGGAATCGGTGACGGCACGCAACGACCCCGCAACGGCCACCCGCAACCGCGGGCTGGTGCGTGACTACCTGAAGGGCCACGCTGTGCCCACGGCCCTGCCGGCGCAGCTGGAGGACCTCACGAGCTACGCGCTGGCCCAGCTCGCCGTCGACCAGGTGCGTGCCCGCCTCGGCACGAAGGCTGACGACCTGCTCGCGCGTGCAACGCACGAAGCGAGCACAGTCACGCCGGCCGAGCTGGGAAAGGTCACGGACCTCTACACGGCAGAACTGCGACGGCTGGCAGCGTCAGGCTGAGTGCTCAGCGAAGAACTGCAGCGACTCGGTGAAGATCTGTTCCTTGTCGCGGTCCATCGTCGCGACGTGGTAGCTGCGCTCGAGGATGCGCTCGGTGATGACGTCGCTGGACACATGGCTGAGGACGAAGGCTGTCGACGCGGCCGGCACGACATGGTCGGTGGCCGAGCGGAACACCAGCAGGGGGCAGCTCACCAGGTCGAGGCAGGCGCGTACGTCCACCCACATGCGCATCATGGAGTTGGCGGCCTTCAGCGGCGTCCGCGCGTAGGCGAGCTCCTGGATGCCCGGCTCGGCGATGTCGGAGCCGATCGACTTCGCCGAAGCGCGGAAGTGGTGCAGTACCGGCAATGCCCGCATCTTGGGGTAGCCCATGACCGCCGGGTTCACCAGTGCGAGGCCGGCGACCTGGTCGGGGTACTTCTCCGCAAGCCGCAGGGCGAGCGCGCAGCCCATGCTGAGACCGGCGATGAAGACGGTGTCGCAGTGCGCGCGCAGCTCCAGGAAGGCGTGTTCCGCCTCGCCGTACCAGTCCCGCCAGTCGGTGACGTTCAGTTCCTGCCAGCTCGTGCCGTGCCCGGGGAGCCGGGGGAGGGACACGCTGTAGCCGGCGTCGGCTGTCACCTGCGCCCACTCCCGCAGCGACCACGGTGATCCCGTGAAGCCGTGGCAGAACAAGACCCCGACCCGCCCGCCGTCAGCGTGGAAGGGCTGCGCGAAATCGCTCACCTGCATGCGGTCATCGTAGGCTGTCGGGAGGCACCGGACGCGGAGGGCGTTGATGTACTACCAGCTGTTCAAGAACCTGCTCTTCGCACCAGTGGTGCGGTGGCTGTTCCAGGCGCGGATAACAGGTGAGGAGAACGTGCCGGAGACCGGCGGCGCCATCCTCGCCAGCAACCACCTCGCTGCGGGCGACACGTTCGTGATGCCGGCCCTGCTGCGCCGGCAGGTCACCTTCCCCGCGAAGGCCGAACTGTTCGCCGGCAACCGGGGGATCTGGTCGAAGATCATCGCCTGGTTCCTGAAGGCCGTCGGCCAGGTGCCGCTCGACCGCTCCGGTGGCCGGGTGAGCCTCGAGGGCCTGAGCCCCGTCCTCCAGGTGCTCGCGGACGGCGGCCTTGTCGGCATCTACCCCGAGGGCACGCGCTCGCCGGACGGCCGGCTCTACAAGGGACGCACCGGCGTCGCCCGGATGGCGCTCGCCGCCGGCGTCCCCGTGATCCCTGTCGCCGTCGCGGACACCGCGCCGATCCGGACGGCCATCGGCCTCCCGTGGATCTGGAAGCCGCGGATCGTGATCGGGAAGCCCCACGATTTCAGTGCCTACGCTGCGCTGGTCGAGGACCGCGACACGCTGAGGTGGATCACCGACGAGGTCATGCACGACATCCAGCAGCTCTCCGGCCAGACCTACATCGACGGGTATGGCACGTCGGTCAAGAACGGGTCGCTGAGCGCCGCGGATGTGGAGGCCAGGATGCTGCCGCGTCCCGGCTACGGGGCTACCCCGCCGCAGGTGCCCTCCGGCGGACTATCCTGACCGCCGTGCTCTCACCGATCCCGTCCCTTGCCGAACTGCACCGCCTGGGCGCTGCCCAGCAGCCGGCGTACCCGGACGCAGACGAGGTGGCGCGCGTACTCGCGGAGCTGCGGCACCGTCCGCCCCTGGTGTTCGCAGGGGAGTGTGACGACCTGCGCGGCAAGATCGCCGACGTCGCAGCCGGTCGCTCCTTCCTGCTGCAGGGCGGCGACTGCGCTGAGACCTTCGAGTCGGTGACGGCCGCCAACATCCGCGGCAAGCTGCGGGTGCTGCTGAGCATGGCCGTCGTGCTCACCTACGCTGCGCAGGTACCGGTGCTGAAGGTCGGACGCATCGCCGGGCAGTACGCGAAGCCCCGCAGCCGCGACACCGAGACCCGTGGTGGCATCACGCTGCCGGCCTACCGCGGTGACGCCGTGAACGCGCTGCCGTTCGAGCCGGAAGCCCGGCGTCCCGACCCGCGCCGCCTGATCGAGGTCTACAACCACTCCGCTGCGACGCTGAACCTGCTGCGCGCCTTCGTGAAGGGCGGTTTCGCCGACCTGCGGGCCGTGCACACCTGGAACTCCGACTTCGTGCGCAACTCCAACGTGGAGGAGCGCTACGAGAGCCTCGCTGCAGAGATCGAGCGGGCGCTGGCGTTCATGGTTGCCTGCGGCGTGGACTCCGACACGTTCCGCACGGTCGACTTCTACTCCAGCCACGAGGCACTGCTGCTGGAGTACGAGCACGCGCTGACCCGCATCGACTCCCGCACCGACACCCCGTACAACACCAGCGCCCACATGGTCTGGATCGGGGAGCGCACCCGCCAGCTGGACGGGGCGCACGTGGAGTACCTGCGACACCTGCGGAACCCGATCGGCATGAAGCTCGGGCCGACGGTGACACCGTCCCAGGCCGTCGAGCTGGCCGAGCGGCTGGACCCCGACCAGGAGCCGGGCCGGCTGACGGTGATCACCCGCATGGGGGCGGAGAAGGTCCGCGACGTGCTGCCGCCGATCATCGAGGCTGTCGAGGACAGCGGCCGCAAGGTCGCCTGGGTCTGCGACCCGATGCACGGGAACACCTTCGAGACGTCGCTGGGCTACAAGACCCGCGCGTTCGACCAGGTGGCCGACGAGCTCAACGGCTACTTCGACGTGCACCAGGAGCTGGGCACCTGGCCCGGCGGTGTGCACATCGAGCTGACCGGTGACGACGTCACGGAATGCGTCGGCGGCGTGGGCGAGATCCTCGAGGCCGACCTGTCGAACCGCTACGAGACGGCCTGCGACCCGCGCCTGAACCGCAACCAGTCGCTGGAGCTGGCCTTCATGGTGGCCGAACGGCTCACTGACGGTCGCATCCGCCGGGTGAACCCTGTGCAGGAATACTCTGCCGAAGATTTCTGAGGGACGGATGACCTTGATCGACCTGCGCAGTGACACGCTCACCCGACCCACGGCCGGGATGCTGGCCGCGATGGCGTCCGCGGAGGTCGGTGACGACGTCTATGCGCGAGGACCCCACCGTCAACGCCCTCGAGGCCCGGGTGGCGGAGCTGCTCGGCCACGAGGCCGGCCTGTTCTGCCCGACCGGGTCGATGGCGAACCTGCTGGGCGTGTGGCTCCTCGTGCAGCCCGGCCAGGAGCTGGTCTGCGACGTCCGTGCGCACGTCGCGCGGGCCGAGATGGGGGCGCACGCAGCCCTGCACGGCATCACGATGCGCACCTGGGACTCGGCCTACGGCGTCGCGGATGCCGCGACGATCGCCGGCATCATCGCTCCCGACGCCGGTCCCTACCTGGTGTCGACGGCTGCGGTGGCGCTGGAGAACACGCACAACTTCGGCGGCGGCACCATCCAGCCGTACGAGCACCTCGCCGAGGTGTCGCAGCTCTGCCACGACGCCGGGGTCAGCCTGCACCTCGACGGCGCGCGCCTGTGGAACGCCTACGCGGCCACCGGGGTGCCGCTGGCCGACTACGGCAGGCTGTTCGACACCGTCAACGTCTGCTTCTCCAAGGGCCTCGGCGCGCCGATCGGCTCGATGCTGGTCTCGACGGCAGCGAACATCGCAAAGGCGCGCGTGCAGCGCAAGCGGCTCGGCGGGGGCTGGCGACAGGCCGGCGTGCTGGCTGCTGCTGCCGGCTACGCCCTCGACCACCACCTGCCGCGGCTCGCGAACGACCACGTGGCAGCAGCGGCCTTCGCCGCAGAGGTGGCCGCAGTGGTGCCGACAGCTGTCGAGGTCGCGCGGGTGCAGACCAACATCGTCGTGCTCGACGCCGGCGAGGCGACCGCTGCCTCCGTCGTCGCGGCGGCCGCTGCTGCGGGCGTGAAGCTCTCGGCCGTCGGCGCGCGTGCGGTGCGGGCAGTGACGCACCAGGAGGTCTCGGTCGACGAGGCGATCGCCGCGGGCCGGATCGTCGCGGAAGTGCTCGCGGGGTGAAAGCCGCCGTCCTGGGTTCGCCCGTCGCGCACTCGCTGTCGCCCGTGCTGCACGCGGCCGGGTACGCGGAGCTCGGGCTCACCGGGTGGTCCTACGACCGCTTCGAACTGCAGGCCGACGAGCTGGCCGGCTTCGTTGCGGGGCTCGACAGCGACTGGCGTGGGCTGAGCCTCACGATGCCGCTGAAGGAGGCCTGCCTCGCTGTTGCTGCCGAGGTCGACCCCCCTCGCACGGCGCGCGGGCGCAGGCAACACGCTCGTGCGGCTCGACTCCGGCGACTGGCGTGCCGACAACACCGACGTGCCCGGCCTCGTTGACGCGTTGCGTCCGGCCTGGGACGCGGGCTGGACGCGGGCAGCGATCCTCGGAGCGGGGGCCACCGCGCGTTCTGCACTGCTGGCGCTCGCTGAACTCGAGGTCACCCGGGTGCACGTGTACGCACGCAACCAGGCGAAGGGCGAGCAGCTCCTCTCCTGGGCTGCGACGGCAGCACCAGGGCTGCACGTCTCGTCCGCGCCACTGGACCACTGGTTCGCCGGGACCGAACCGGCCGTGTTGTCGACCTTGCCCGGCGGCGCGGCCGACGGCTTCGTCCTCCCTGACCGTCGTGAGGGGTTGCTGTTCGATGCCGTGTACGCGGGCTGGCCGACGCCGTTGGCGCGGGCAGCCGCCGTCGCCGGCATGACGGTTGTCGGTGGCCTCGACCTGCTCGTGCACCAGGCAGCACGGCAGTTCGCGCTGTTCACCGGACGGGACGCGCCGCTGGAGGCCATGTTCGCCGCGGGCCGGGCTGCGCTGGGGGAGGCGTCGTGATCGTCCTGATCGGGTTCATGGGAGCTGGCAAGACCACAGTGGGTGGCCTCCTTGCCGAACACCTCGGCATGCCGTTCGTCGACTCCGACGCCGTGATCGAGGCCTCCGAGGGGCTGGCCGTCCGCGAGATCTTCGCGACGCGGGGTGAGGCGGAGTTCCGGCGGGTCGAGGCGGCCACCATCACTCGCCTGTTGGCAGGGCCGGACGTGGTGCTCGCCGTCGGTGGCGGGGCGCTGACGACCGCAGAGGTGCGTGCGGCGCTCCTCGGTCACCAGGTGGTGCTGCTGGACGTCGCCTTCGAGGAGGCGCTGGAGCGGGTGGCTTCCGACCCCGGGCGTCCGATGCTCCACCGGCCGGACCTCTCCGGGCTGTACGACCGGCGCCAGGACGACTACAGGGAAGCTGCGCACGTTGCCGTGCCGGTGAGCGGACGCTCGCCACGCGAGGTCGTCGCGGACGTGCTGGCCGCGCTCGGCGTGGACGGCGTGGGAGAGTAGGCGTCATGGACGTGCTGGTCATCAACGGGCCCAACCTGAACACCCTCGGCACCCGGGAGCCGGAGATCTACGGTGCAACGACGCTGGCCGAGATCGAGGCCGGCCTTGTCGCGCAGGGCGCGGCCGCAGGGCTGGCCGTCGACACGTTCCAGAGCAACCATGAGGGCGCGATCATCGACCGCCTGCACGAGGCCCGCACCGACGGCACGCGGTTCATCATCATCAACCCCGGCGCGTTCACGCATACCTCGGTCGCGATCCGTGACGCGTTCGCCGCCGTCGCCGTCCCTTTCTGCGAGGTGCACATCTCCAACGTGCACGCCCGCGAGGAGTTCCGCCGCCACTCGTTCCTTGCCGACCTGGCCGTCGGCGTGCTCGCCGGGTTCGGGGTGACGGGGTACCGGATGGCCATGGACTACGTCATCGAGAGATTGGGAGCCTGACATGCAGCTCACGCACCTTGGCCACTCCGCAGTGCTCGTCGAGACCGGCGGACTGCGCATCCTGATCGATCCGGGGAACATGTCGGATGCCTGGCACGGTCTGGTCGACCTGGACGCCGTCCTGGTCACCCACCTGCATCCCGATCATGTCGACCCCGCGAACGTCCCTGCCCTGCTCGCCGCCAACCCGCAGGCCCGCGTCCTCGTCGAGCCCGGTGTGATCGACGCCGTGCACCTCGAACGTGCGGAGGCGCTGACCGCTGACACCAGCATCAGCCTCGGCGGGGTGACGGTGGCGGCCGTCGGCGGGTTGCACGCCGTGATCCACCGCGACATCCCGCGGATCGGCAATGTCGGGCTCGTGGTCAGCGGCGAGGGGGAGCCGACGTTCTACCACCCCGGCGACAGCCTCGCTGAGGCGCCGTCGGGCGTCGACGTGCTGGGTGTGCCGGCGTACGGGCCGTGGGCTGCGATGAAGGAGACCGTCGACTTCGCGCGGGCGGTGGGCGCGGTGCAGGGCTTCCCGATCCACGACGGCCTGCTGAACGAGCGGGGCTGGGGCCTGGTGTTCGGCCGCGTCACCGACATGACGCCGTGCAAGCTGGTCGACCTGCGTGGCAAGGGTCCCTGGACGCCTGCCTGACCGTCAGCCGACGTGGATGGTGACGACCGAGCCCTTCGGGGCCATCTGGCCACTGGCCGGATCGGTGCCCTTCACCCGATTGAAGATGCGGGAGTCATACACGACAGCGACCTTGAACCCACTCCGCGTCAATGTCCGTCGGGCGTCCTCGACGGTCATGAGGTAGGTGTTGGGAACCTCTGCCAGCTCGGGGCCCTTGGAGACGGTGAACGTGATGGTCTCGCCCCGGGCGAGCGTGCCGCTCTTGGGATCGGATGAGATCACATTGCCCGCGGCGATCTTCTGGTCGAACTTGTCCTCGGGTGCCCGTTGCACGACGAGGCCCTTGCTCGTGAAGTAGGTCTGCGCGTCGGTGAACGGCTTGTCCTTGAAACTGATGATCTTCACGGGAGCGGGGCCCTTGGAGACATTGATGTCGACGACGGTTCCGGGCTTCACCAGCTTGCTGGCCTCGATCGAGCCACCGACCACCGTGCCGACCGGGATGGTCTCGTCGTAGACCTCGATCTGCTTGCCGGCCTTGAGGTGGGCGTCCTCAAGCGCTTGGGCCGCATCCTCGGGGGTTCGTCCGGCCAGCGATGGCACCGGGTAGCGCTCGGGCCCCTTGGAGAGGAACGCCGTGACGGTGCCGCCGCGGCGTACGCGGTCGCCGGTGCCGGGATCGGTGCGGATCACCTGTCCGACGGGGACGGTCTCGCTGAAGTCCTCGCCCCAGGCGAGCTGGAGCCCGTTCTTCGTTGCCAAGTCCGCTGGCCTGCGCCTTGGTCTGGTTGGTGAAGTCGGGCGTGGTGGTGAACTGCCCCGAGAGGAAGTACCAGGCGCCGAAACCGAGAATGGCCGCGACCAGCAGGAGCACCAGGAGCGAGATTCCGCTGCGGCGACGCTTGCGGGCCTGGCGCTGCTGCAGCGGGACGGCGGCGGGCGACGGCTGGCGTTGAGGTACGTCATCGTAGTACGGCATGCCGTCAGCAACGCCGGGGTGGTTGGGGCTGATGGGCGTCGACGGGGTGAACCGCAGGGTCGCCGTCCGCTGGACCTCCGCGTGTGCTCCGCTGAAGGCAGGAACCATCTCCGTGACCTGGTTGGCATCGTCGAGCGTGGTCTCACGCATGCGCATGGTGAGCTGCGGGTCGTCCATCACGCCGTGGCCGATGGCGTCACGGGCGGCGCGAAGGTGGTCGAGCAGCACCTTGGCGTCCATCGGTCTGTCGGAGGGCTGGCGGGCGGCTGCGGACACCACGAGAGCGTCGAGGTACGCCGGCACGGCGGAGCGGGTGTCCCGCCACTGCGCCGGGGCGCTGATCGACGGAAGGGTGATCTCGTTGTGCACGTGGCTGTAGGCCACCTGGATCGGGGTGTCGCCGGTGTGCGGCTTGCGTCCGGTGAGCATCTCGAACAGCATCACGCCGAGGGCGTAGACGTCGCAGCGGGTGTCGGCGTGGCCGTGGGTGACGAGTTCCGGGGCGATGTAGGAGACGGTGCCGATGAGCATGCCGTTGGCGGTCGCCGTGTGCGCGGTGATGGCGCGGGCGAGACCGAAGTCGGCGACCTTGATCTGGCCGCGGCTGGAGATCAGGACGTTCTCGGGCTTCAGGTCGCGGTGGATGATGCCGGCCTCGTGGGCAGCGGCGACAGCGGAGACGACGGGGATCAGCAGGTCGAGGGCGCGCTGCGGCTCCATCGGGGCTTCGCGGGTGATCAGGTTCCGCAGGGTCGAGCCCTCGACGTACTCCATCACCATGTACGGGCGGCCGTTGTCGTTGCCCTGGTCGAAGACCGAGACAACGTTCGGGTGCGAGAGGCGGGCCGCGGCGCGGGCCTCGCGGTCGAAGCGATTGGCGAAGTCCTGGTCGCTGCCGAGGTTGTCGTGCATGACCTTCACGGCGACCGTGCGGGTGAGCCGGCGGTCGGTGGCGAGGTAGACGGTGGCCATGCCGCCACGGGCGAGCTTGCGGAGGATCTCGTATCGGCCGTCCAACAAGTGCCCCACGAGGGGGTCGTTGTTGTTCATGGTCGTCACGTTGGCTCCGGACAGGGTCGGGGAAGTAGGCCTGCCAGACCTAGGGGCGATTCTAGGAGAGCGGGTCAAGTTCGGTCCGCCGACCCGCCGCGGCAATAGGCTGGGCGAATGACCGCACTCCTCGGCCTGGCCACTCGCCTCGGGTTGGCCCGCCTGCTGCTCATCACCGGGACGCGCGCTGACGTGGGCGATCTGGCGGGGTTCATCGACGCCGGATTCGCCGGCGGCGTCGACATGGTCCAGCTGCGTGACCCGGACGCGGATGAGGCTGCACTCCTCGCCGCCCTGAAGGTGATGCGCGAGATCGGCTACCGCTACCAGGGGCTGGTGAGCGTGTACGACTCGGGCGTTCTGGCCGAGAAGTTCCAGTCCGACCTGTTGCATCTCTCCGAACGCGGGGAGAAGGCCTCGGTCGCGCGTACCCACCTGCACCAGTGGGGGCTGATTGGGCGTTCCTGCCATTCGGCCGAGCAGATCGATGCCGCCGTCGCCGACCCTGACGTCAACTACCTGACCGTCGGCCCCGTGTACGGCGGTCTGCCCATGGGCGATGCCGGACTCGCCCTGGTGCGCCATGCCGCGAAGGTGGCACCGACGAGCTCGGCGGAGTCGAAGCCGTGGTTCGCGGTCGGTGGCGTGACGGCCTCGAACCTCGACGAGGTGCTGGACGCCGGCGCGCGACGGATTGCCGTCTCCCGTGCGATCACGGACGCCGACGACCCCGAGGCGGCAGCGATGGCCTTGAAGGATCGGCTGCGGCACGTCTGGAACGAGGATCCGGCCATGCAGAACCTCACCTTGAAGATGTTCCAGAACTAGACCCTCACGCCGAGAGGGCAACTTCCTCGGTGAGCTCACCCGAGGTCGGCGGACCCGTTCGGCCCAGGGCAAAGGTCAAGCCGTCGGCCGTCCTGAGGTAGGTGAGGCCCAGCGGACTGCGCCAGAGGAAGCACCCGGGAAGCACCTGTCTGACCAGCCATCCGGCGTGGGTCTTGGCGCGATGTGGTCGCCGGGTGAGCGGACCGAGGTTGTCGATGCGAGTCTGGCCACGTTCGCCCGTGCCGAAGCGATAGGGATCGGTGTGGTCAAGATCGAGGCCGCGGCTGGGCCAGGAGCCGAACGGGAACACGTCGCAAGGTTGGCGCAGAAGGACGGCTCGTCGCATCGGCGCCGGTATCTCGTAGGAGTCGACGGGAGGCACCGCGCCGGGGTCGAACACCGGCTGCACCCGCACCCGCGTGCCCTTCAGCAGGTGTCGCAGCTGCTTCACGGGGACCGGCCCGACACCTTCCACCCGGCTGACTCCGCGTCCCGTGCGCACAGCCCGGTCGCTCAGATGGATGACCAGAGTCGATGGAGGAAGCAGCTTCCTGAGATCGATCGAGGCCAACTCGGCGAGAAGGCCTGCCGGAACGCCTGCCAGCAGGTCTCCTGCCGGGGCGTCCGCCGCGTCCTGAGCCCTCTCGAACTCGTCAGCGCTCCCGCTCGCAGTCTGTCCGGACGTGCGGCGAAGCTGGTCGCGGTGGAGCAGGGCGAGTGCAAGGGCTGGGTTGGCCAGGACGCCGAGCGCGGAAGCCCGGCGAGCGTCCCGGTTGTCGGTGTCGCCCTCGGCCTTGAGCGCGGCGGCGATCCGGTTCAGGGTTCCGTCGAGGACGCGGCCGTCGGCACAGGTGAGTTTGCCGTCCAGCCAGCTCACCCCGTCGGTGGCCGGCTGGATCCGTACCCAGCGCTTCTTCAGCTCGGCCTCGGCGCGAAGTTCCGCCGCCCGCGGATCGACCGCCGCGATCAGACCCTCCAGCAGCTTCAACGACCGACCCACCGTGAGGTTCGGGAGTGTCGGCGCCAGGCTCCGGTCCAGTTCCCGTGCTGCTTCCAGCCCAAGGTCGACACCGGAGACCCGCTGGGCAATCTTGCGGGCCTGCCACAGGGGGGTGTGACCTTCACACACCTGCTGCCACAGCATGGGGTGCCGGTACTCGAGGTCGAGCAGATCGGCGATCAACAGCGTGATCGACTGCTGACTCACCCCCAATGCCGCTGACAGTTCCAAGGGGACGAACTCGTTCAGCGTCGGCCCGCCCTCCGCGGCGAGCTCCACCAGTCGTCCCCGGCCGGGCATCGGGTTCTCGGGCAGGTCACGGTGGTAGTTCTCGACGATGTGAAGGATCGCCACCGCTTCCTGCACCTCGGCGCCGCGCCGGGTCGCGCGGGCATCCAACAGGACGTCCATCGCCTCCGGCAGTGGCATTCCCCGCAACTCTCGCACTTCGTACATGTGTTCTATTTTAGGTATCGCCACCGACATTGCTTCAGCCGATTTGCCACCTGTGGAGAACTGCACGAGTTCGAGAGAAACACTGTGGATAACCCCGATCGGGTCTGTTTTCCGGGTCTGCATGTGTGTCAAACTCCTGCCACCTCCAGGAGGTGCCATGCCGACTCTGTCAGGGCGACTCGCTTCGATCATGGTTGCTGCGTGCCTTCTGACCGGCTGTCAGCCGCCGGTGCCGACACCTTCTCCGCTGCCCAGCTATCGCTGCACGCCCGAGGCCGGAGGGGCGGAGTTCGACTGCTCCCAGAAGCAGTACGACGACATGGTCGCCAAGGACAAGCTCTACGCCGAGGCCGAGGCCGTGTATCGGAAGTTCTTCGCGGAGGACGTTCGGATCCTGCGAGGCGGGCGGTGTCGAGCAGCCCACTGCAGTTCTGCTGGAGACGCACATCGGCGAGCTTCCTCGACGACGTCGATGGACCTGTACCGGACGCTCATACGCAGATCGAGACGCGCTGGACGGCGAGGTACGATCTCGTGCAGTCTCGTTCAGCGAGACCCGGGAGTCTCGAAGGAGGGTTCGTCGGTTGCTCGTGTTCTGCGTCGTGTACGGACGCGCGCACTGCCGAGGTCTCGAGCACGGGAGAAGCGGTGGGTCACGGGTGCTCGACTGAGGACGATGATCTACTTCGGCCGGTTCGATGGCGCCGCTCAAGATTCATGGGAGCTGATGGGCAGCAGGAGGGCAGTCATGCGGATGGTTCTGAGCAGTCGCTGCTGGCGATCGCTTGCATGGTTCGCTGGCCGGTGCGAGCCGGCTTGCGGCCGACGGCGACTGACCGACGGATCCGGTGGTGACCGATGGCAACGGGAGTTACGAAGGCAGGCTCGGGCCACCTTGGTGCAAGGGTCGGGCAAGAGGCAGACGTCCCACCGCGCCTGAGGGCAAGCAAGCCGGCGCGGCTTCGCACAGTGACACAGCACCCAAACCCCACAAGCTCAGCAAACGAGAGCTCGCCGCGATCGAGGCCATGTGCCGCGAGGCCCCCGGCGGCATCTGCGACGATTCCGGACCCAAAGCGACGGCGAAGAACAAGCTCAGCCCGGCGAAGCTCGTCGGAGGGCTCAACCAGCTCGCCCGCACACTGATCGTCAAGCTCCAGCTTCCCGACCCCACCCCGAGGTTCGGGCCGGACCCGTCCGTGAACGAGTGGAAGATGGCAGCGGTCGGCTACCCGCTGTGGCTGTGGACGGACGGTCCCACCGTCGTCTCCAGTCGGGTGCGGGCCTACGGCATCACGTTCGCCCTGCGTGCCGACTGGCAGTCGACCACCTTCGACATGGGCGACGGGCACCGGGTCACCTGCGGCCGCACCCTGGTCTACCCGAGCAACACGAAGCCGGGCAGGAAGTCACCGGCCTGTGGCTACACCTACCTCACGTCGTCACTGCCGAGGGGCAACTACACCGTCACGGCCACGACGAACTGGCGCATCAGCTGGAGCGCCCTGGGACAGTCCGGCGCCCTTCCGGGGACGCACACCGGTCAGTGGTCACTCCCGGTGGGCGAGCTGAACGCCCTTGTCGTGAAGTAGACGACGAACACTCAAGCGTCGCGCTGGCTCGCCAGCCCCGCCAGCCGCTGAAGACCAACGAGCGCGGGTGCAGCGATCCCCGCCGACTCGAGCGAGGAGAGGGCCTCAGCTGTGGCGTCCTCGATCTCCCGCTCGGTGGCAGCCAACGCACCCGAACCCGAGATGATCCCGCGCGCCTCGGCCACGTCGTCGAGCGACAGGGGCGTCCCGAGCAGCCGGTCCAGACGTTCGGCCTCCGCCTCGCTCGCAGCACCCATCGCCTTGGCGATCAACACGGTCAGCTTGCCCTCGCGCAGGTCGTCGCCCGCAGGCTTGCCGGTCACGGCCTCGTCCCCGAAGACCCCGAGGACGTCGTCGCGGTACTGGAAAGCCCGGCCCAGCGGCGAGCCGTAGCTGCCGAGCGCCGCCAGGAGCTCCGGCCCTGCCCCACCCAGAGCGGCGCCGATCTGCAGCGGCCGCACAACGGTGTAGCGCGCGGTCTTGTACTCCACCACCCGCCGCACCTGCGCGAGCACCGACTGGGGGTCGCTGCGGGCGTCCAGTGGCTGGCGGGTCTGGGCGGTGATGTCCAGGTACTGTCCGCCGGTCACCTCAGCCCGCATAGCTGCCAGCAGCGGCTGCGCCTTGGCCAGGGCTTCCGCCGGTGCGCCGCACTCGGTGAACAGCTCGACGGACCACATCAGCAGCAGGTCGCCCAGCAGGATCGCGCCGGCCCGTCCGAACGCTTCCGCTTCGCCACGATGGGATCCATCGGCATGCTTGCCGGCCAGCTGGACGTGGGCCGCAGGCACTCCGCGGCGGGTGTCCGACCCGTCCATCACGTCGTCGTGCACGAGAGCACTGACGTGCAGCAGGTCGAGGCTCGCTGCCGCCCGCACCACGTGCGCCGGCACCTCGCTACCCCCGGACGCGGCCAGGTAGCCCCAGCAGCAGAACGCCGGGCGCAGCCGCTTGCCACCAGCAGTGAACGCCGAAGCCAACTCGACCAGCTCGCCGACCT
The DNA here is from genome assembly GCA_963773595.1 of uncultured Actinomycetota bacterium. Taxonomy (GTDB): domain Bacteria; phylum Actinomycetota; class Actinomycetes; order Propionibacteriales; family Propionibacteriaceae; genus Propionicimonas. The sequence continues at coordinate 169,761 of CAVZBQ010000002.1, read as the reverse complement.
CCGGCCCCAGCTCGGCCAGCCGGGGTCCACGCGAATCGAGGAACCCCGCCAGTTCAGCGCCCACGGCCGCCCGCAACTCGGCGGAAAGGGGATCGGCAGCGTCCAGGTTGACCACGGTCTGAGCCTAGACTGCCCGGCTCGTGGACGCGGGCCTACCCTTGCCCCCATGTCCACGACCAGGCCGGCGCCGAGTATCCCCGACGTCCTGGCCGGCGGTGACCATCCGACGATGTCGTTCGAGTTCTTCCCGCCGAAGGACGACGCGGGCACAGCGCAGCTCGTTGAGACGATCGCCGGCCTCGACCCGCTGCGTCCCGACTTCGTGTCCGTGACCTACGGGGCGAGCGGTTCCACCCGGGCGCGCACCATCGACGCCACCCGGCTGATCAAGACCAGGACCGACGCCCTCACGATGGCCCACCTCACCTGCGCGAGCCAGTCGGTCGCGGAGATCGCCGGCGCCATCGACTCCTACGCGGAGGCCGGTGTGACCCATATCCTCGCCGTCCGCGGCGACCCGGCAGGCGGACCGACCGCGCCGTGGGAGAAGCACCCGGAAGGCCTCGACAACGCCACCGACCTGGTCAGGCTGATCAAGGCCAGCGGCAACTTCCGCGTGGGCGTGGCGGCCTTCCCCGACGCGCACCCCGAGCACCACGACTTCGACCTGGACGCAAGGATCCTCGCCGACAAGGAGCAGGCCGGCGCGGAGTTCGCGATCACCCAGCTCTTCTTCGACGCCGACGCCTACTTCCGGCTTGTCGAGAGGGTGCGTGCAACGGGCTGCCAGCTGCCGATCATCGCCGGCATCATGCCGGTCACCAGCGTCACCCAGATCGAGCGGTTCGCCACGTTCTCCGGCGCCGACCTGCCTGCGCCGCTGGTGGCGCGCCTGCACGCCGTCGCCGACGACCCGGCAGCTGTGCGCGCCGTCGGCCTGCAGGTGGCGACAGAGCTGTGCGACCGGCTGCTGGCCGGCGGAGCTCCCGGCCTGCAGTTCTTCACCCAGAACCGCTCCCGGGCTACTGCAGAGATTCTCGCCAGGCTCCGGCAGATTCCCCCACATCGAGGGTGACCAGCCGCTGCGTCGGGCGGGTCAGCGCGACATAGAGCACGCGCACCCCACCCGGTGACTCTGCGACGATCTCGTCCGGTCCCACAACGATGACGCCGTCGAACTCGAGGCCCTTCGCATTGAGCGGGCTCAGGAACACGACCCGCTCGGCGTTGGCGCTGATCGCTCCGGTCCCGTTCGTCGCCAGCGACGACAGCGACCCGAGCCGTGACGGCGCGGCGATCACGCCGATCGTGCCCTCGACGTTCTCTGCGAGCGCTGCCACCTGACGTTCGAGCTCAGCGGACAGCTCTGCCTCCGGAGCGGTCAGCAGCAGCGGCTCGACCCCGGTCGTCCGGATGGCGACGGGCAGGTCGGCGTCGGCGTAGGCGCGACGCACCACCTCTGCCGCCAGCGTGAACACCTCAGCGGGACTGCGGTAGTTGGTGGACAGCCGGAAGTTGCGGTGCGGGGCGGCACCGATCAGCTCCTGCAGCGACCGGGCGGACTCGTCCAGGTCGGGCCAGCTGCTCTGGGCCGGGTCGCCGACGATCGTCCAGCTCGCCTGGGAGCCGCGACGACGCAGCATGCGCCACTGCATCGGGCTGATGTCCTGGGCCTCGTCCACCAGTACGTGGGCGAAGGTGTCGTGGGGGTCGGCGGTCGGGTCGGCCTCCCGCACGTCGCGGAGCCAGTCGGCGGTGGTGATCACCTCTGTTGTCCTGGTCTCCTCGCCGAGGAACAGCAGCGGCTCGTCGTCCTCGTCCTCCTCGATCGGGCCCAGCACGGCCACCAGCTCGTCCAGCAGGGCTGTGTCGGCCACCGTCCAGTCGTCCTCGTCGTAGCTGGCTGCCAGCGCTGCCTGCTCGGCAGCGTCGAGGATGCCCTCGCCCACCCGGGCAACGACCTTCGGCGAACCAAGGCGACGGAGCACGTCGGTGGCCGTGAGGTCGGGCCACCATGCCTGCAGGAACATCTTGTAGGCGGCGGAGTCGCTGACCAGCTCGGTCATGTCCTCCAGTTCCATGTCCAGGTCCTCGGACAGCCGCGCGTACAGCGCAGCCATCACGGCGGCCTCTGCGGCAGCGCGCCCGGCGTTGGCCTTGGTGCGGGTGAGCACGTCGCGACGGATCCTGCCGAGGGTTGTCGCGTCCAGCGACAGCGCCTCACCCTTCACGGTGACCCGCAGCGGGACGTCCCCGGCCACAGCCTCGAACAGCGGCAGGTTGACCAGCCGCTTCAGCAACGGCACCATCCGCAGGCTGCCCTTGACCGCTGCAGCCTCTGCCTTGTCGATGCGGACGGCCGTGAAGCTCAGGGTGTCGACGGCGACGCCACCGATCGGACGCAGCACCACCGAGTCCTCACCGAGGGACGGGAGCACCCGCTCGATGTAGTTCATGAACAGGCCGCTCGGCCCGACGACGAGGATCCCGCCGCGCTCGAACCGGCGCCGGTTGGAGTACAGCAGGTACGCGGCGCGGTGCAGCGCGACGACCGTCTTGCCGGTGCCGGGACCGCCGGAAATGACCGTGACGCCCGGGTAGTCGGCGCGGATCGCCTCGTCCTGCTCGGCCTGGATGGTGGCGACGATGTCGCGCATGCGGTGCCCGCGGGCCCGCTTCAGGGCGGCCATCAGCGCGCCCTCGCCGACGATCACCAGCTGGTTGGTGCCATGGCTGTCGTCGAGCAGGTCGTCCTCGATGCCGGTCACGATGTCGTTGCGGCACCGCAGCACCCTCCGGCGCACCACGTCCATCGGCTCGGTGGGGGTGGCCCGGTAGAACGGCTCAGCTGCCCGCGCCCGCCAGTCGATGACCAGCGGCTCGTACTCCTCGTCGCGCACGCCGATGCGGCCGATGTAGCGGATCTCCCCGTCGACGTGGTCGAGCCGTCCGAAGACGAGGCCCTCGTGCTCCGCGTCGAGGGTCGCCAATCGCCGGGCTGCCTGGAAGGCGAACGCATCGCGTTCGAACAGCGCGGTGCCGTCCTCCTCCCGCACGTAGCTCTCCCGGTCGGAGTGGAAGATCTCCCTTCCCTGGGAGGCAACCTTCCGTGCCGAACGGGTGGCGTGCTCGAGGTGCTCGTAGACAAGGTCGACGTGCGCCTGCTCGATCGCCAGTTCGCGTTCTAGTGCGTTGGGGGGTGTTTGAGCCGAATCCACTTATGTGTCCTTCGCCAAAGGTGCGCGACGGACCAGTCTAGCCGCGCCTGCGTTGCCGCGTCGCCCACAGTCAGAACAGCTCACGTGACGGTCAGCACGATCTTCCCGCTGGCACGCCGTGACTCGCTGAGCCGGTGGGCGTCTGCGGCCTCTGCGAGGTCGAACGCCTGGGCGACGCGCACAGCGATCTTGCCCTCTTCTGCCAGTTCGGAAACCCGGGCGAGTGCACCCTTCGCGTCCCCACCGCCTCCGGAGAACCGGACGCCGGCGTCGCGCGCCGCGTAGTTGGCGATCGTCACGATGCGGTCGGGGGAGCCGGCGATGGCCAGCAGCTCAGCCAGCTGGGTGCCGGCTGCGTCCACGATGCCGGCGACGTCGTTGGTGAGCAGGTCGACCTGCGGCACAAGGCCGTCGCCGTAGACCACCGGCTCTGCACCCAGCTCGACCAGCAGGTCGTGGTTGGCCTCGCTGGCCGTCCCGATCACACGCAGGCCAGCCGCGACGCCCAGTGCGACGATCGCCTGGCCGACGCCGCCCGCAGCACCGTGGACGAGCAGCACCTGGCCCTGCTCCAGCCCCAGCAGGCCGAGGACCCGGAGCGCCGTCTCGCCGCCGACGGCCAGCGATGCCGACTCGGCGAAGCTGAGCCGCTCCGGCTTGGGTGCCCACGCACGCAGGACCGCGTAGTCGGCGTAGGTGGCGGAACCGAGACCGAACACCGCGTCCCCGACCGAGACCCCGGTGACCCCTTCGCCGACCTGGTCGACCAGCCCGGACGCCTCGAGGCCGAGGATCACGGCACCGGTGAGCTCCTTGCCGGCCGCCATCATTCCCGAACGCACCTTGTAGTCGAAGGGGTTCACCGTCGTCGCGTGGACGCGGATCCTGACCTGTCCCGGGCCTGCCGTTGGCTCGGGAGCATCAGCGACGAGGGTGAGGACCTCGGGGCCGCCATACTGGGTGAACTGGATTGCTCGCATACCACCGGCAACCACCCGTTGCCCTGCGACATTCCGTCCGGCCGGACGCGAACACCCCCCGATTTGGGCGCGTTACCGCCTGTGAAGTAGTCTTGACCCTTGCATGACCTGTGCCTGCGCAGGCGTGCGTCCACATCACTTTAACGATTGGGAGTAATGGCGAAGAAGGAAGGCGCCCTCGAACTCGAGGGAACCGTCGTCGAAGCCCTGCCCAACGCCATGTTCCGCGTGGAACTGGCCAACGGGCACCGGGTTCTGGCGACCATCAGCGGCAAGATGCGGCAGCACTACATCCGCATCATTCCGGCCGACCGGGTGGTCGTAGAACTCTCTCCCTATGACTTGAGTCGTGGACGCATCGTCTTCCGGCACCGGTAAGCAGAGAACGCAAGAATCCACCACCAGTTCGGGCACAGGGCAGACCTGCGCGCGGCGATGAGTCAGAAAGTTGCTCGATGAAGGTTCACCCGAGCGTCAAGAAGATGTGCGACAAGTGCAAGGTGATTCGCCGGCACGGTCGCGTGATGGTGATCTGCGACAACCCGCGCCACAAGCAGCGCCAGGGCTGATTCAGCCCTACCGCGGGAAGCTGACGCGGGACGCGGAAACACCTGATCCTCCGCAAGGGGATCAACAACTAAACGTGATAGCACCTGCCGGAGCCCAGCTCCGGCAGCCACCCCCGGACGAAGGCCGGGGCCCATGCCAGGCGGCAAGGGGACGCATCACGCCAGACACCTTCGCGGGTCGGGACACCGGCCTGATTATTGAAAGGTAACCGCCTGATGGCACGCCTCATTGGGGTCGACCTCCCGCGCGAAAAGCGCCTGGAGATCGCCCTCACCTACATCTTCGGCATCGGTCGTACTCGAGCCAAGGAAACCCTGGAGGCCACTGGTATCAGTGGCGACATCCGTGTCCACCAACTCACCGACGAACATCTGGTCGCCCTGCGCGACTACATGGAGGCGAACTACGAGACGGAAGGCGACCTGCGACGCAGCGTGGCCGCAGACATCCGTCGCAAGATCGAGATCGGCTCCTACCAGGGCCGTCGTCACCGTATGGGCCTTCCTGTCCGTGGTCAGCGCACCCGGACCAACGCCCGCACTCGCAAGGGCAAGAAGAAGGCCGTCGCCGGTAAGAAGAAGGTCCGCTAACCGCGGGCCCATAGACACCAGAAACTCCAGGAGAAACTGAATTGGCTACAGCAGGCCGTACCGCGAGCCAGAAGGCCGCGAAAACCAAGGTGCGCCGCAAGGAGAAGAAGAACATCGTCTCCGGGCAGGCTCACATCAAGAGCACGTTCAACAACACGATCATCTCGATCACCGATCCCACCGGCGCAGTCATCTCATGGGCGTCTGCCGGCACCGTCGGCTTCAAGGGTTCGCGCAAGTCCACCCCGTTCGCCGCGCAGATGGCAGCCGAGGCCGCAGGGCGTCGCGCCATGGAGCACGGCATGAAGCGCGTGGACGTCTTCGTCAAGGGTCCCGGCTCCGGCCGTGAGACCGCGATCCGTTCACTCGGCGCGGTTGGCCTCGAGATCGGCCCCATCGCCGATGTCACCCCGGTGCCGCACAACGGCTGCCGTCCGCCCAAGCGTCGTCGCGTCTAAACCCTGAGCCGAAGAGAGGACTGAACAGATATGGCCCGTTACACCGGACCCATGAGCAAGAAGTCGCGCCGGCTTGGCGTCGACCTGGTCGGCGGCGACAAGGCTTTCGAGCGTCGCGCCTACCCGCCGGGCATGCACGGCCGCGGCCGCACCAAGGAGAGCGAGTACCTTCTCCAGCTTCGTGAGAAGCAGAAGGCCCGCTACGCCTACGGCATTCTCGAGAAGCAGTTCCGTCGTTACTACGAAGAGGCCAACAGGGTTTCCGGCAAGACCGGTGACAACCTGCTGATCATCCTCGAGTCGCGTCTGGACAACGTCATCTACCGGGCAGGCTTCGCCTCCACCCGTCGCCAGGCCCGTCAGCTGGTCGTCCACGGCCACTTCACGGTCAACGGCAAGAAGGTGAACGTTCCCAGCTTCCGCGTGAGCGCCTACGACGTCATCGACGTCAAGGAGAAGTCTGCGAACCTGCACCCGCTCGTTGTCGCCCGCGAGGTGCACAACGACCAGGCCGTTCCCGGTTGGCTGACCTCCCGCCCGAACAGGGGCCGGATCCTGGTTCACCAGCTCCCGGTTCGCGAGCAGATCAACATCGACGTCACCGAACAGCTGATCGTCGAGCTCTACTCCAAGTAGTTCCTGGATCCCTGAGCTTGACGAAGGGCCTCGATTGCCCTTCGTCAGGCTCAGGGAGCACTACCGCTCTGGGCAGGTAGTCCGGGGCAGCAAAGTCACCGTCAAATAGTGGGCGGTGGAGAGGATGAAGAAACACAATGCTTATCGCACAGCGTCCGATCCTTACTGAAGAGGTCGTCGACGAGTACCGCTCCCGGTTCGTCATCGAGCCGCTCGAGCCGGGCTTCGGTTACACCCTTGGCAACTCGCTCCGCCGCACGCTGCTGTCGTCCATCCCGGGCGCAGCGGTCACCAGCATCAAGATCGAGGGCAACCAGCACGAGTTCTCCACCCTCCCGGGGGTCGTCGAGGACGTCACCGAGATCATCCTGAACCTGAAGTCCCTCGTGCTGTCCTCCGAGGAGGACGAGCCGGTGGTCATGTACCTGCGCAAGTCCGGCGCCGGCGCGGTCACCGCTGCCGACATCGCGCCCCCGGCCGGCGTCGAGGTGCACAACCCGGGTCTGCACATCGCAACCCTGAACGAGACCGGCAAGATCGAGATGGAACTGGTCGTCGAGCGTGGCCGTGGCTACGTCTCCTCCGTCCAGAACAAGAACCCTGACGCAGAGATCGGCCGCATCCCGGTCGACTCCGTGTACTCGCCGGTCCTGAAGGTCACCTACAAGGTCGAGGCCACGCGCGTCGAGCAGCGCACCGACTTCGACAAGCTCATCGTCGACGTCGAGACCAAGATGTCCATGAAGCCGCGGGACGCCATGGCATCCTCCGGCAAGACCCTCGTCGAGCTGTTCGGCCTCGCCCGCGAGCTGAACGTCGACGCAGAGGGCATCGAGATCGGCCCGTCGCCGGTCGACGAGCAGCTCGCCGCCGACCTGGCCCTGCCGGTCGAGGAGCTCAAGCTCACGATGCGCAGCTACAACTGCCTCAAGCGCGAGGGCATCCACACCGTCAGCGAACTGGTCTCCCGCTCCGAGCAGGACCTGCTGGACATCCGCAACTTCGGCTCGAAGTCGATCGAAGAGGTCAAGCTCCGCCTGCACGAGATGGGCCTCTCGCTCAAGGACAGCTCCCCGGGCTTCGACCCGCTGAGCGCCCTGTCCAACTACGACACCGACGTCGACTACGACGACTCGTACTGATCAATAGCCATACAGGAGACAACACACAATGCCACAGCCGACAAAGGGTCCCCGCTTCGGCGGTAGCCCGGCACACCAGCGGATCATCCTGGCCAACCTGGCCAGCCAGTTGTTCCAGCATGGCAAGATCACCACGACCGAGGCCAAGGCCAAGCGCGTCCAGCCGCTTGCCGACCGCCTGATCAGCAAGGCCAAGCGGGGCGACCTGCACAACCGCCGCATCGTGCTCGAGACGATCACGGACAAGGGCGTCGTGCACGTGCTCTTCACCGAGATCGCACCGAAGCTCGCCGATCGCGATGGTGGCTACACGCGCATCACCAAGATCGGGCCGCGCAAGGGCGACAACGCCCCGATGGCCGTCATCGAGGTCGTGAGCGAGACCGTCGAGGAGTCCCGCAAGAACAAGGCCAAGGGCAAGAAGACCGAGACCGTCAAGGCCGCTGAGCCGGCCAAGAAGGCCCCGGCGAAGAAGGCCGCAGCCAAGAAGGCCGACGTCGCAGCAGAGAAGGTCGAGGCCGTCGAGGTCGAGGCTGCTCCGGTGGCAGAGGTTGAGGCGACCGACGGTCCCGACTACGGCGAAGGTTCCTACGTCGGTGACGAGCCGCCGGCCGGCTTCGACATCAAGGGCAACGCCGACTCGATGAAGTTCCACACCACTGATTCCCAGTGGTACGAGGCCACCAAGGCCGAGGTCTGGTTCAACTCCGTCGAGGCAGCAGAGGCCGCCGGCTTCGTCAACGTCCTCGCAGGCAAGGACGAAGAGGCCTGAGCTCCACAGCTTCACCGATCCGCCCGTTTCCCTCCTGGGAAGCGGGCGGATTTGTTTCCGCCCTCCTAACGTTGATCCTTGAAGACAACCTCAACGGTGAAGGAGTTGCGATGACCGGACCCTCCCCGGCCAACGCGGCGCGTCCTCGTCGTCGGTGGCACGGGGCACGTCGGCGGCCTCGTGATCGACGAGCTCCTCGGACGCGGCACGCGCGTGACCGCCCTGGTGCGTCCCGGCACCGACCCCACCAAGCTCAGGACACGGGGCGTCGGCATCGCGATCGGCGACATGCTCGACCTCGAGTCGCTGGTGCGGGCGATGACCCGCGTCGACGCCGTGATCAGCACGGCCGCCGGCTACACCCGACGCAGCAAGCAGGCCAACGAGATCGACACCGTCGGGAACACCAACCTTGCAGAGGCGGCTGCACGGGCAGAGGTCGGACGGTTCATCTTCACCAGCATCCTGACCTGCGACCAGACGCCGCAGGTGCCCCACTTCTGGCACAAGAAGCTCGACGGAGGACCGGCTCGAGGAGCTCGGCGTCCCGTTCGTCGCGCTACGGCCGGGCGCCTTCCTCGACCAGGTCACGACGATGGGCGGCGACCCGTTCAGGACGGGCAGGCTCCGCTGGATCGGCTCGGCAACGGTGCCGCTGACCTTCGTGCTCACCACCGACCTCGCCGGCTACCTCGTGCGCGCCGTCGATGCCAACATCCGGCACCGGTGAGCGCGTCGACATCGGCTGGGACCGGCCGCTCAGCATGCAGGAGGTCGCCACCATCGCCACGGGACTTGTCGGGCCGGAAGATGACCGTCGGCAGCCTGCCGGCCCCGGTGATGCGGGCCATGGGGCTGGTGATGCCGCCGATGAAGGACCTCGCGGCCATGGTCGACTGGTTCGCCACCGGGAACTACGTCGCCAACACCCATCGCCAGGCTGAGCTGTTCGGCGCGGTGCCGAAGGCCGAGGACGCCATCGCGCGGTTCGCGGAGCGGCTCGGCCATCCGGTCACGAGCGCAGGTACAGCGCGCGCGCAGGGCACAGCTTGACCGCCAGCGCGGCAGCCTCGGGCTCGACGGCCTCGTGGCGCATGATCGGGTAACCCCACTCGTCGAGCACGATCGCGCCCGGCAGGGTCTGGGCGCACACGCCGTGGCCGGTGCAGAGCACCCGGTCGATGGCCACGCGGGCGGCTTCAGGCGAACTGGGCATGCTGTGTCCTTGCCTTCTGGGTCCGTACCTTCTGGCAGGTGTGGTTGGCGTGGGCCGCGAACTCCGGTGCCAGCGTCCGCAACGCCGACTGGGCGAAGCGGGAGACGCCGTCGGGGTGCGCACAGGCGCCGCGACGCTCCAGCTGGCTGAGCCGGAGCCTGAGGTGCTCCCTGCCCTTGCCGGTGGGGTTGCGTGCGAGGTCGGCCCAGTCGGCCGCAAGGGCAGGCAGCCCGAACATGCACGGCCCGCACTGACCGGCCGACTCGCCTGCGCCGTAGGCGATCAGGCCGGCAGCCGTCTCGATCGGGCATTCGGCCGGGTTCCAGACCGTGACGATCCCGGGCCCGAGGACCCGCCGAGCCGCTTCATGCTCGGCGTGTCCCAGATGGTCGTCCGCGCATCAGCAGCGGTGATGACCACGCCGCCGAGCCCGCCGACACCGACGTGCCGGGCGTCCGGCGGCAGGCCGCCGGCGAAGTCGAGCAGGTCGTTGAGGGAGACACCCGCTGCGGCCTCGCACATACCCGGACGGGCGACGTACCCGCCGACCCAGACCAGGCGCGGGCCCGGCTCAGCCGTGGTGCCGAACGACCGGAACCACTCCGCTCCGAGGCGGTTGATCTGGCTGATCCGCCAGACCGTTTCCGCGTTGAGCACCACGGTCGGCGAGACCCTGCGGCCCTGACTGTCGCGACCGCCGAAGACGAACGGTGCCCGCTTGGTCATCGGCTTGGCGAGGCCTCCGTGGGCCAGCGAGATCAGGGACGTCTCCTCCGAGGACACGTACCGGTGGGGGACCTCCAGCAGCGGTAGCCCCGCTCTGGCGATCAACTCCGCTGTCCGCGAGCCCCGGTGGGCTGCATAGCTGATGCGCGGCCGCTTGCCGCTCGCCACCAGCGCGGCGCCCTCGATCAGCTCGTCGAGATGGTGTGCGACGATCCAGGCGTCCTTCGCGGCTCCGACCTCGCCGTCGCAGGCGTTCACGATCAGCTCCGCGCCGTTCTCCTTCGCTGCCTTCAGCTTGATGGCGGTGCTGAAGGCCGCGCCGCCACGTCCGGTGAGGCCGGCGGTCTCGAGCAGTTCTGCGATGTCGGTCATGACCACTCCTGGGCGTCGATTGTCTTGCGTCGTTCCTTGTCGGAATGCGTGGCGACGACCCGCCAGCAGGCCATCACGCCGCCGACAGCTGCGCAGGCGAGGGTCACGGCTCGCAGTCCTGCCTGGTCGGCCGTCCCCATCAGGAAGCCGTGGAAGAGGGCGACCACCCACATGGCGTAGGAGGCCCAGTGCACGAACCGCCACTGGCGTTCAGGGATGCGGTGGCGAAGGTAGCTGGTCACCATCACGACGACCAGCAGGTCGAGGGCGATCGTGCCGAGCCCGACGAGCAGCGTCTCGTAGCCCGAAGTGAACGGCACGAGCACGGCAAGCCAGCTGATCGAGACGTAGCCGTCGAGGATGGCGGTGACGATGTGGATGCCGAGGAAGACCAGCATGCCGAGGGAGAGCCACCGGTGCAGGCCCATGACGATCGTCGCGCTCTCGCCCTTGGGCCGGCGGCGTCCTGCTGTGATGACGCCGAGGCAGACGACGATCGTCAGCAGGACGATCGTCACCACGCCGGTGGCGCGGGACAGGTACCACAGGGCTGAGCCGCTCATGGCAGTGGCCAATCGGAGGTGAGGACGACGCTGCCGTCTGCGCGTTCCAGCCGGGCGGCGACGCCGTTGCGGTTGAGCCAGGCCGGGGCCTCCTCGCCGAGCACGATGGACGCCGTGGAGGCGGTGTTGGCCTCCAGCGCGCTGGACGCGACGCAGGTGACGTGGGCCCAGACCGAGGAAGCAGTCCGTCCGGTACGGGGGTCGACGATGTGGTGGACCGTGCCGGCGTCGGTCTGCCAGCGGCGCAGCTGGGTGGAGGAGGTGGCGATGCCCTGGTCGATGATCGCAACCACCTGGCGGATGCCGCCGTCTGCTGCCTCGATGCCGACCCGCCAGCCCCCGTCGGGGGCAGGTCCTGCGGTGGCGATGTCGCCACCGAGGTTCACGAGGAAGCCTCCCGGAAGGGCGGCGCTGAGAAGGTCAGCGATGGTGTCGGCGGCGTGGGCCTTCGCTGTCGCGCCGAAGTCGAGCACGGTGCCGCGCGGGGTGGAGATCCGTCCGGCTCCGCCGCGGACCACCCGCTCCCAGCCCGGTCCCTTCACGGGACGGGCGGGCAGGCTGTAGCCGCTGCGGGCGCGGACGATGTCCAGGTCGGCGTCATAACCGGAGGCGATCACCGCTGCGCCGACGGTGAAGTCGACGAGGCCGCCGCTGATGCGGGCTGCGTGGCGGGCGGCGTCCAGGTGGTCGTTGAACAGGGGGGAGCCGAAGTACCAGGCCTCGCCGGTCTCCGCCATCCGGGCGAGCCGGCTCACCTCGGAGTCGTCGCGGAAGCGGGACACGGCCTTGTCGAGCTCTGCGAGGTGTCCCTTCGCGATCTCGACGGCAGCGGGCAGGCTGGAGCCGACGGTGACCAGGATGCGGTTGGTCGTGCCGATGGCTGTGAAGGACGCTGTCAGGGGCTCGGTGGCCTGCTGGTCGGTCATCATGGTCCCTCCTCGTCTGGTGATGTCAGGAGCCCGTTGTCTTGGTGTGGCTCGGTCTGGTTGTCGGGCTGGGCTTGCTCGCGGGGGTGAAGCTCTGGCCGGTTGCTGTCGGCTTCTGGTGCTTCTGCCGCGGTGACGCCGGAGCCGTCGCGCCTCCGGCGGCGTTGTTCGCCGTGTCGCTGTTGGTGGTGTGGTTGCGGGACAGTGCCAGCGTGCCCGCGAGGCCGGTGGTGGCGAGGGTCGCCGTTGCCATCAGCATGCCGAGGGCGATCCTGGTCTTGGAAAGGGCTGGAGAACTCATGGTCATGACTCTTCCGCCCCCACCTGTGGATTGCCTGTCGAGGGCCCCAAGCGGTTGTCAAACCGACCTCAAGTCCTCCTCAAGCCGTCAGGATCCGCTGGTCGTGGTCTGTGACGTGCCCGTGGAGGTGCTCGTCGACCCCGTCGAGGTGAAGCCGGAGTCGGTCGAGGTGGTCGTGGTGCTGGTCGTCGCTGCTGCCGTCGCCCCGGAGAGGGCGAACGCAACCCCGCCGGTGGCGAGGGTTGCGGCCGTGAGGATGGCTGCCAGTGCCTTGCGGGACTTGCTCACTGCCGGTCTGTCGTTCATGGTCCTGCGCTCCTGATCCGTCGATGGATCAAGAACACCGCGCGTGTCAGTGAGTGTGCTGTGCGTTGTCTGTACAGGAGGCAGGAGACGCGCAACGGCCCCGGGAACCAGGGGGGAGGAGGTTCTCGGGGCCGTCTGTGCGGGGGAGGGTGGTGCTGCGCCTAGGCGCAGGTCCAGGGGCTGGTGCCAGCCTTCGCGTAGTAGCGGTTGGCAACAGTGATCTGTTCGGCCCGGCTGGCCTGGTGCGGGTAGGCGGCGAAGTCGCGCCCGCCGTTCGAGTTCCAGGACGCCCGGTTGAACTGCAGGCCGCCGTAGTAGCCGTTGCCGGTGTTGATGTGCCAGTTGCCGCCGGACTCGCAGCGGGCGATGCGGTCCCACATGGCTGCTCGGGCGAGGTTGATGCCGACGCCGTTGGAGGAGGTCTTCGTGCCGACCTGCACCACCTGGGTGACGGCCTTCCTGAGCACGGTCTCGCTGACGACGACCTTCTTGGTCACCTCGCCGTTGACGACGGTGATGCTGTACGTGCGCTTGGCCTTGCCGCTCTTGCCTGCGGTGAGGACGCGGGTCTCGCCCTTCCACAGGCTGGTGTTCTTCTTCTGCACCGTCGTGTACTTCACGGACTCTGTCTTCGTCGTCGTCTTCACGACGACCCGGTCGAGGACGATCTGCTGACCGGCCTCCACAGGGGCGGAGAGCACCGGCTTGACCACGTCGGTGGTGGAGAGGGAGAGGTTCTGCTCAGCGAGCACGTCGGCGATCGTCGTGGCCGTCGTTGTCACCTCTGTGCTCTTGCCCGCGATCTTCAGCTCGACCTGCTTGGGGGTGCTGACGGTGACGCTGAGGCCCGCGCGGGGGAGGGGGGAGGCGGGGTTGACGGACAACCAGGCTGCGCCGAGCCCACTCACGGGGGCAGCTGCAAGGACCGTGCTGAGCGTCGAGGCCGTGGTCTCGATGGTGAGCGGCGTGCCGTCGACGTTGAGGGTGACCGGCTTGTTGTACTTCACGTCCACGACGGTGCCGTCGGAGACGGTTGCGTCGAGGGCCGGGCTGACCACGTCCTTGGCTCCAAGGGTGACCCCGCGGGCGGCGAGCACGTCCGACACGGTGAGCGCGAAAGCGCCGACGTGCTCGGTCTGCCCGTCGATGCTCAGCTCGACGTCCTTGTACAGGCCGGTGGCGGTGGCCGTGCCGCCGGTCAGCAGAGCTGCTGCCAGCGCGGTAGCGGTGATCGCCTTGTTCAAGACAGAGTCCCCCGAGGGTCTAGGTGGCTTTTCCTGAGAAAAGCCTCCCTCATTCTGAGAGATCGGTCAAGTTCTCTCAGGATTTCGACCCTCGGGGGACCCCGGTTCGTGCCTTGGATCAGAGGATGTCGGCCGCACGCGCCTTGGCGAGACGGGACGCGACGTCGGTCCAGTTGACGACGTTCCACCAGGCGGTGACGTAGTCGGCCTTCACGTTCTTGTACTGCAGGTAGAAGGCGTGCTCCCACATGTCGAGCTGCAGGATGGGCAGCTGGCCGACGGGCAGGTTGCCCTGCTGGTCGTAGAGCTGGTTGATGTTGAGGCGCTTGCCCAGCGGGTCCCAGACGAGGAGTGCCCAGCCGGAGCCCTGCAGCGAGTTGGCTGCGGCGCCGAACTGGCCCTTGAAGCCTGCGAACGACCCGAAGAACTCGTCGATGGCCGCAGCGACGTCACCGTCGGGCTCGCCGCCGCCATCGGGCGACATGTTCTTCCAGAACACCGAGTGGTTGATGTGGCCGCCCAGGTGGAAGGCCAGGTCCTTCTCGAGCTTGGGGACGCTGGTGAAGTCGCCGGACGCCCGTGCCTCGGCCAGCTTGTCCAGGGCGGTGTTCGCACCAGCGACGTAGGCGGCGTGGTGCTTGCTGTGGTGCAGCTCCATGATTTCCGGAGCGATGTGCGGGGCGAGTGCTCCGTAGTCGTAGTCGAGGTCCGGCAGCGTGTAGGCCATCAGGTTTCCCTTTCGCAATTCGGTTAGTGGCATTCTTCTACCCCCAACCTGCCCCCTGCACCCCCTATTCCGCCAGAGGCGCGGTACTACCGAGGGGTACGAAAGCGGCCTGGCGAGCGGTCCTCCGGAACAGTCGCAGCAGCGGCGTGCCGAGCAGGAAGACCAGCGCAGCGTTGGTGAGGGCACGGCCGAGGTTCCAGCCCATCGACGTGGCGAGGTTGAACAGCACGAACCGGTGCAGGTTCTCCCACGGGGAGGCGGCCGGGTCGAAGGACAGCTGGGTGCCGTCGCCGATCGCGAACGGCCAGAACGAGAAGTCCATCAACCACCCGTAGGTGAAGGCGGACACCATGCCGTAGGTGGCGAGGAGCAGCAGCTCCGCGCGTCCGGTCGCCTTCGGCAGCCAGCCGGCGAACAGTCCGACGAAGCCGGCGGTGAGCATCTGGTAGGGCAGCCACGGCCCGACGCCGGACGTGATCAGGGCCGACGTGAACAAGGTGATCGCGCCGAGGGCGAAGCCGAAGCCCGCACCGAACACGCGCCCGGCGAGGATCATCAGGAAGAAGATCAGCTCGAAGCCGGCGGTGCCTGCGCTGAGCGGACGCAGGATGGTGCCGACGGCCGCCAGTACGCCCAGCATGGCCAGCGCCTTCACGTCCATGCGTCCGCCGGCCAGTTCGGACAACACGATGGCCAGCACGAGTGGCAGGACGAGGGCGAAGAGGATCGGCGCCTGTGCTGCGGAGATGCCCGACTCGGGGCGGAGGAACAGCGGCCAGGCGAACGCGACCACGCCGGCGACGAGCGCGACCAGCAGGGCTGCGGACACGCGACGGTCGCTGCCGGTCATCGCAGCCCCCTCGCAACGTCGTCGGGGGTGAGGACGGGGATCGGGGCGAACACCTTGGACATCTGCGGTGCGTACGCGGGCGATGAGGTGAGCAGGTCGGCCGTGCGACCTTCAGCGATGAGCTCGCCGTCGGCCATCAGCAGCGTCCCGCGGCTGGCGAGGGCTGCGAACTCGACGTCGTGGGTGCTGATCAGGACAGCCATGCCGCGTGCGGCGAGGCGGTCGACGATGCAGTGCAGCTCGGCCTTCGACCGGTAGTCCAGGCCGCGGGTGGGCTCGTCCAGCAGCAGGACCCGGGGTCCTGCTGCCAGCTGGATGGCGAGGACGAGGGCGAGCCGCTGGCCCTCCGAGAGGTCGCGTGGGTCGCGGTCGGGCGGCAGCTGGATGCCGAGCTCCGCCAGCAGGCCGGCCGTCGTGCCTGCAGGTGCATCGCTCTCACGGTCGGCCTGGTCGCACTCCGCGCCGACCGTTGCGAGGTAGAGGAGGTCGGCGGCGGTCTGCGGCACGAGGGTGACAAGGCGGCGGGCCTTCGCTGCGCCGAGCCCGCGGGGGTCGATCGCCGGCGATCTCGATGTGTCCTGCGCACGTCAGGGCGCCCTGCAGGGCCCACAGGAGGGAGGACTTCCCTGCCCCGTTGCGTCCCATCAGCGCCTTGACGCTGCCCGCCCTCAGCTCGAGGTCGACGCCGCGGACGGCTGTCACGTCACCGAAGCGCACCTCGACATCGGTCGCCCGCAGCACGATGGGGGCCGTCTCCGCGGCCGGCGGGGTCGGCGGTGTGGGGAGCAGTCCTTCAGCGAGCGCCCGGCGACGGGCCTCGCGGACGCTGAGCGGCACCTCGGTCCAGCCGACGGCGCGGGCGAGCGCGGCCAGCGGCGGCGTGATGCTCGCTGCCGCGAGGACCTCGCGGGGGTTCCCGTGGACGGCGCTGCCGTCCCCGGGGAGCCAGATCATCGAGTCTGCAGCCTGCATGACCCGTTCGAGCCGGTGCTCTGCGAGGACGACCGTCAGCCCGACCTCGTGGACGAGGGTCGCGATCGCGGACAGCACGTCCTGGGCGGCGGTGGGATCGAGGGCTGAGGTCGGCTCGTCGAGGACGAGGACCCGTGGCTGTGCTGCGAGGACGGAGGCGATGGCCACCCGCTGCTGCTGGCCACCGGAGAGTTCTGTCAACGGCCGGCGACGCAGGTCGGCGATGCCGAGCAGGTCGAGCGTCTCCTCCACCCGCTTGCGCATCGCCACCGGGTCGATGCCCAGCTGCTCCATGCCGTAGGCGATCTCGTCCTCGACCGTGTCGGTGACGAAGCCGCGCAGGGGGTCCTGGCCGACGTAGCCCACCACCTCGGCCATGTCGCGGGGTCGGTGCAGGGCGGTGTCCCAGCCGTCGACGACGACCCGGCCGCCGAGCGTCCCGCCGGTGAAGTGCGGCACGAGGCCGTTGATGGCACCGAGCAGGGTGGACTTGCCGCTCCCCGTTGCCCCGATCACGAGGCAGAGGTCGCCTTCGGGCAGCTGGAGGGAGACCTGGTCGAGGGTGGAGGAGTCCGCGTCGGCGTACCGCACGGAGACCCGGTCGAAGGTGATCACCGTGACGCCAGTTCCGGCGCGACCTGGGGCCGCAACGAGCGCACCCGGGTGTCGTGCCGGACGGAAGGGACGGTCTGCAGGGCGTGCGTCCTTGTGGGGAGCAGCGGGGCGAGGGTGAGCGCCGCGACCACGAGCATGGCGACGGTGAGGTCGGGCCACTGCAGCGGGTCGGTGGACGGGTGCAGCGCGCCACCGGACGGGTCGAGCCAGCCGAGCGCGAGCACCAGCACGGCAGCACCGACGCCGGACGCGGCGACGAGGGTCTCCCGCCAGCCCCAGGAATCGGGACGGTGGGCGGTCACCCGCAGTGCGCGGCCGGCGCGGTGGAAGCCCCAGGCCGTCCCGAGGAGGCCGGCGATGAGGAGGCTGCTCGCCGGCAACCACCAGGTGGAGCTGAGCAAGCAGGAAGAGCCCGAGGACGGAGAGGAGGACCGAGGCGAGCATCAACGGCAGGGCGCCCCGGATCGGGAGCCCTCTGGTGCGGGCGAAGCCCCGCGACTCCATGCCTGCTGCCAGCGAGATGGACCGCTCGATGGCGTCGCCCAGCACCGGCATGGCAACGGTGGAGAGCACGCCGAGCCCCTTGGAGGATTCGCCGCGCAAGCGTCGTGCCCTGCGCACCCGCTGAGCACTCTCGATCAACTGGGGAGCGACACTCAGGGCGACAACGACGGCGACCGATGCCTCGTACAGTGCTGCCGGCACGGACCGGAGGGCCCTGCGAGGGTTGGCCAGCGCGTTCGCTGCACCGATGCAGAGCAGCATGACCGCGAGCCGGAGGGCGTCGTAGAGGGTGCGGACGAGGCCTTCAGCCGTCACAGCGCCGCCGAGCCGGATGCCCGCCGCCCAGTCGGGGAGCAGGATCTCGGGAAGGGCGAAGAGGACGGTGTCCCCTGAACCGCTCCCGATCACCACCTGGAAGAACACCCGCATGCCGATCACGAACAACGACAACAGCAGGTAGGCCTTCACCGACCGCGCCCACGGGGCGCTGCTGCGTCGCAACATCACGACAACGACCATGGCGGTCGCGATGAGTGCGAGCAGCAGCGGATTGGTGGTACCGCTGACGGCGATCCCGATACCGATCGCCCAGCACCACCAGGCCCATGGGTGCAATGTGGTCAGCGTCGTCGTCCCTTCAGGAGCCACCAGCCGCCGACGCCTGCGCCGCCGGCGACGACGACAGCGCCGACGGCGATCGCGCCGACAGGACTGCCGTTGTCGGAGACCGGCTGTGCAGGGGTCACCTGGGCCTCGGCCTCAGCCGTGGCCGGGTCGGTGCCGGTGGGCGTCGGGACGGGCGTGGCCGTCGGGCTGGCCGACGGAGTCGCGCTCGCCTTCGGAACTGCCGTTGCGCTTGCAGAAGGCTTCGCTGACGCCGACCTGGTTGCCGTGGCCGACGGTTTCGGAGTCGCCTTCTTCGTTGCCGTGTGGGTCGGCTTGGGGGTCGGCTTCTTCGTCACGGTCGGTGTCGGGGTCGGCGTCGGATCGTCCTTGGGAGGGCTCGCCCCCGGGGCGACCTTGCCGTCGGAGAGGTCCTGGTAGCGCCAGCCCTCCGCGTTGCCCTTGGTGGGGTGGTAGCTGCCGGCGCCGAGGTTGGAGTAGCTCCAGCCGGAGTAGCTGCCGTCGGACTGCTTCGTGGCATGCCAGTACGACCAGTAGGCCTTGTTGATATCGGGGTTGCCCGGCTTGCCCGGAGATCTTGACGACCATCCCGCCGTCGAGGGTGGGTGGCAGGCCAGCGCTCTTCAGCGCAGCGGTTCCCGTGCCGTAGCTGGTGGCGCACTTGGTGCTGGTGCCGCCGAGCGAGCCGTAGTCGACCACCACCCAGACACCCGTGCAGGTGGCGGCCTGCGCGGGGGTCTGGGTAGCCGCAGGCATCGCAACGCTGAGGGCGAAGGTCGCCATCAGCGTCGCGACGATGGTGCGTAGTCTCACTTCGTCACTTTTGCTGTCGGAAGTGAGGTCCTTGTCACCGTCTGGTAGCCGCTGCCACTGGCAGTGACCTTGACGGTGATGGCCTTCTTGTAGTCGGCCTTGGTCACCTTGTAGGTGGCCTTGGTGGCCCCGGAGATGGCCTTGCCTGAGCGGTACCAGCGGATCGCAACGGTGGCCGGAGCCGGCGTCCACACGCCCGCGGTGGCGGTGAGGGTGTCGCCGACCTTGGGCGCGGCGTTGTCGATCGTGGGGACGGGCGACGTCGCGTAGCCGAGCGGGGGAGTGAGGAAGGAGGCGGTCGGGGAGAAGCCTCCGTAGTACCAGCCCTCCACGGAGCCCTTGACCGGTGCGGACTGCGCAGGACCGGTCATGTAGGACTCGTAGCTACCCCAGGTGCCGTCCGGGTTCGGGGTGGCGTGCCAGTAGCCCCAGTACATGCTGAAGGTCTTGTCGAGGATCATCGGGAAGCCGTTGATCCGATTGAGGAAGCCCTTGTCGGTGCCGACGGTGAAGCCGGCGCTCTTCAGCGCCTCAAGGCCGGTCGAGTACTTGGTGGCGCACCGAGCCGTCTCCTGGCCGTTGCCGCGGTCGACGACGACCCACACACCGGTGCAGGACGTGGTCGAGGCGGGCAGCTTCTTCGGGTTCTTCGGGCACTTGCTCAGCTTCAGCGAGGCGTCCAGCAGGTTCTTGCCGGTGGCAAGGAACATCGCCTCGGAGGTCGCCATCACGTCGGACGACGAGCCGTTGAGCTCGGCGGGGAAGCCACCGTCGGTCCGCTGCTGGCCGGCGAGCCAGTTCTTCGCGCTCGTGACGTCCTCGCCGGCGGCGGCGAGGGCAGAACCCATCAGGCCGGTGGAGTCGACGGGCGAGAAGGAGGGCCAGTAGCCGTCTGCGTGCTGGGTTGCCTTGGCAGAGGCCACGGCATCGTCGAGCTGCGGGTCGAGGTGTCCGAGCCCGTCCAGCGCAACGATGGCTGCTGCGGTGGTGTCGGGGTCGGCATTGAAGGTGCCGGCCGGGAACTCGTAGCCGAAGGCGCCGGTGGAGTCCTGCAGGCTGAGCAGCTTGGTCAGCAGCGTGACGGGGATCGTGGCGCCCGCGCGCTTGAGGGCGATGATCGCGAGGCTCTGGACGAAGGCGGAGTCGGAGGAACCGACGCGACCGTCGGCCGGCAGGCCCTTGGTGATCGCAGAGACCAGGTTGACCTTGCCGAAGCTCTTCGGGTTGAGGCCGAGGGCGCTGACGGTGATCGAGAGCTTGGCCGCGCGTCCGGGCTGGCCGGACACGTACTTCTTGGCGCGGCTCTCAAGTCCGCTGACAAGGGTCCGCACCGACGGGGCGTAGGTGCAGTCGTTCACGGCTGCGAGGCCGAGCGCTGCGGTTGCGGCGAGGGCGACGTCGGTCTTCGCCGACGGCAGGTTCCTGACGATGTAGTTGGCGGCCTTGGTCGCGTTGAGCGTTGGGGGGACGGCGCTCGCCGGCGTCACTGCTGGCAGGCCGAAGAGGGCGATCACGGCCGCTGTCCCGACAGCCAGGAGTCGCGTGGACTTGGTGAGCATTCTGGATCCTTTCGCGCGAGGAACTCGGGCTTCGGATCCCGGCCAATGGCGCGATTTCCGGCTCCACCCGCGTACCTCGACGGGTCATTTGTTGAGCCAGAACTTTGTGCAGGCAGTCCGACTTGCCGGCTTGCGCCGGCTTCACGGTTGCGGGTCAGTCCCGGACTTGCACCGGGTTCCCCTGCAAAGGTTCAGGTGTCATCACCATAACCCACCTAGATGGGCTTGTCAGAACCTCAACCAAAACGTGCAAGGCACCCCGTGGGGGTGCCTTGCACGTGATCGATTTGTGCTACGCGGTCGGTGCCGGCGGCTCGGTGGGGGCGTCGCCGTCCACCAGGTTCTTGACCGAGGCGACCGTGTCGTCCGTGACCTTCTTGGCGTTCTCTGGCAGGTCCTCCGCGAAGCCCTTGACCGCTGTGACGGTGTCGTCGGTGATCTTCTTGGCGTTCTCGGGGAAGTCCTCAGCGAAGCCCTTGACCGCTGTGACGGTGTCGTCTGTGACCTTCTTGGCGTTCTCCGGCAGGTCCTCTGCGAAGTCCTTGACGTGCTCGATGGCGTCCTCAGCCAGGTCCTTGGCCTTCTCGCCGAACTCCTTGGCCTTGCCGAGCAGGCCGCCGAGGAAGCCGCCCTCGGCCTCAGGCGTCGTGTTCTCTTCGGTCATGTGTTCCCTCTTCTGTGTGGGTGGACGTGCACCACAAAGCCTAGGACCCAGCCGCGGACAAGGGCAGGGCTAATCGGCGCTTTCCGCGCTGACCTCGAACACCCGGAAACCCTTGGCGCTGGCCACCCGCTCGCAGCGGTAGCCGGAGTCGATCAGCCAGGCCTGCAGGGAGTCGGCCCCGAGGTTGCGGCCGACGACCAGCCGGGCGACGCCGCCGGGAACCAGTCGCGGGAGCCATTTCAGCAGCAGCTCGTGCAGCGCAGCCTTGCCGATCCGGATCGGTGGGTTGGACCAGATCTCGTCGTAGCGGACGTCGGCATCCACCTGTTCGGGGAGCGCTGGGACGACGCGGTCGGCGACCTGGTGGTCGGCTGCGTTGGTCGCGCAGAGGGCAAGGGCCCTCTCATTGGTGTCGACGGCATCGACGACGGCCTCGGGGCAGGCCGTGGCGAGGGCGACCGCGAGCACGCCGTAGCCACAACCGAGGTCGAGCAGGCGCCGGGCTCCGCTGGGCGGCGCCGACTCGCGCAACAGCACGGCCGTGCCCAGGTCGAGTCCGCCGCCGGAGAACACCCCGTCGGCCGTGGTGAACGTCCAGTCGGTGTCCCAGAACCGTGCCTTGACCGTGCGACGGTTCTCCGGGCCGGTCGGGGTCTGGAAGTAATGGCTCACTCGCACTCCTCGGTCATGCTGCCCTCGGTCAAACTGCGGAGCGCGCGCGATTCGCGCGCCCGGTGGGCGAGCTGGTCGTCCGGCGGGTAGCCGACCTCCTCGAGCACCAGCCCGCGGGCCGCCATCACGCGGATCTGGCCACACCGCCGGTCGGTGTCGGGAAGGGCTGCCAGCCAGGCGATGTCCCGCTTGCCCGTGCCGACCTCCACCAGCCCGCCGACAAGCGAGCGGACCATCGAGTGGCAGAAGGCATCGGCCCGGACGCCGATCTCGACGCGGCCGTCGGGCAGGCGCTCGGCGTGCAGCCACTCCAGCTTGCGGATCGTCGTCGCGCCGGGCCGGGAGCGGCAGAACGCTGCGAAGTCGTGCAGGCCCAACAGGGTCTGCGCTGCAGTGTTGACCAGGTCGATGTCGAGCCGTCCCCGGATGACGGCGGTGTCGAGGCGGTCCAGCGGGTCGACATAGCCGTCGGTGAGGCGGTAGGCGTAGCGCCGCCAGATGGCAGCGAAGCGGGCGTCGAACCCCGCCGGGGCAACGCGGACGCTGCGCACGGCGACGTCCTCGGGCAGTGCGATGCGCAGCTTGTGGGCGAGCTTCTCCGCCACCACCTCCGGCTCGGGCAGGTCGAGGTCGAGATGGGCCACCTGGCCCCTGGCGTGCACCCCGGCGTCGGTGCGGCCCGCGCAGAGGAGCAGCGGCCGGTAGGGCAGCCGCAGCACCCGCTCGATCCAGATCTCGAGCTCTTCCTGCACCGTGCGCAGGCCTGGCTGCATGGCCCAGCCGTGGAAGGCCGTGCCGTCATAGGCGATGTCGAGGCGATAGCGGGTCATCGGCGGCCGAAGGCGAGGTCATGGATGGTGCGGCCGGCGTCCAACCCGCGCTGTTCGTACTTGGTGAGCGGACGCAGCTCGAAGCGCGGCGCCCAGCCGTCGTGACGGTTCACAAGGCCGGGCTCGGCCTCGAGGGTTGCCAGCATCGCCTCTGCGTAGTCGTCCCAGTCGGTGGCCAGCCGCCACGTGCCGTCGGCTGTGAGGCGCGAAGCGACGACGCGGGCGAACTCCGCGCTGACCAGGCGCCGCTTGTGGTGGCGGGCCTTGTGCCACGGGTCGGGGAAGAAGGTCCACAGTTCCGTGATGCTCGCCTCGTCGAAGACCACCGGCAGGGCCTGGGCGCCATCGGCGACCACAAGGCGCACGTTGGTGACGCCGTGGCGGGCGAGCCGGCCGAGCGTGGAGGCGACAGCGGGCATGAACACTTCGAACGCCACGAGGTTGGCGTCGGGGTGGGCGAGGGCCAGCTCCGTGATGGCGTGTCCGGTGCCCGACCCGATCTCGACCATGAGCTGCGCCTCACGGCCGAAGACGGCCGTCCAGTCGACGCGGGCCGACGCCGCGACCGAGGTGTCACGCTCGCCCGCGTCCAGCGGCACGACCCAGTTCTCGTGGTGGAGGTCCCAGGCCTTCTGCTGGGCAGTGTTCATGCGGGCACTGCGGCGAACGTAGGAGACCACGTCGCGATGGATACGTTCGGCGACGGGCATGGGCGACATTCTAGGGACGCGCGGCCGGGGTGGTGTCAGGGGACGCTCAGGGACGCCACCGCTGGGGATTCGCGGATCCGCACGGTTACATGGAAGAGGCGTCGAACAAGGAGAAGAATGCGCGCGATCCTCAACATCATCTGGCTGGTCTTCGGTGGCTTCTGGCTGGCCGTCGGCTACGTCGCTGCCGGCATCGTTGCCTGCATCTTCATCATCACGATCCCGTTCGGCATCGCGTCGTTCCGGATGGCCGGCTACTGCCTGTGGCCCTTCGGCAGGGCGGTCATCGCCAGGCCGGGGGCCGGTATCGGCTCGTCGGTCGGCAACGTGATCTGGTTCCTCGTCGCGGGCCTCTGGCTGGCCATCGGCCACGTCACGACGGCGCTCGCGCAGGCCGTCACGATCGTCGGCATCCCGCTGGCGATCGCGAACCTGAAGATGATCCCGGTCACCTGTTTCCCGTTCGGCAAGGACATCGTCGACGCCCGCTCGATCCCGTACGGCGCGCGTCCGCTGCACAGCATCTGATCCTCCGCTGATCCTGCTGCGCTGATTCGCCCGGCACCGGCCGGCAGCAATACGCTGGTGGTGTGGACCAGTTCTTCGACATCGAGCTGTTCCTCACCACAGCCGTCACGATCTTCGTGATCGTCGACCCGCCCGGGTTGCTGCCCGTCTTCCTCGGTCTCACCAAGTCCCTCAGCGCCCGCCAGCGGCGCCGCGCAGCGGACCGGGCCTCTGCCGTTGCCTTCGGTGTGATCGCCGTCTTCGCGATCTTCGGCAAGCAGATCCTCGACTACCTGCAGGTCTCCGTGCCGGCGCTCCAGGTCTCCGGCGGATTGCTGCTGCTCCTGATCGCGCTCGAGCTCCTGATGGGCAAGGGTGAGGACCCGGTGTCCCACGACGGGGTGAACGTCGCGATCGTCCCGTTGGGGACGCCGCTGATGGCCGGCCCCGGTGCGATCGTCGCCACCATGCTGGCCGTCCAGCGTTCACCAAGCCTCGCCGGCTACCTCACCGTCGCGCTCGCCCTGATCACTGTCATGTTCCTGGTCTGGGTGTTCCTGCGCTACGCCGGGCTGATCCGGGCGATCCTGCGGGAGTCCGGCACGGTGCTCGCCTCACGCATCGCAGGCCTGCTGCTGTCGGCGATCGCCGTCCAGATGGTCGCGGACGGCGTCTTCGGCTTCATCGCAGCGCACCGCTGAACCGGCGGAACCGTCCCCGCGGTTCAGGTGACAGGCTCCAGCTCTGCCCACACCTGGCGAAGGACGTCGTCGAACACCTCCGCCGGCTGTGCGCCGGAGACGCCGTACTTCTCGGCGAGCACGAAGAACGGCACCCCGCGGATACCCAGCTGGGCGGCTGCGTCGATGTCTGCGGTGACCTGCGCGTCCCGTTCGGGAGAATCGAGGGCTTCGGTTGCCGCGTCGGCATCGAGTCCCACCCCGACGGCGAGCTCGACGAGCGTGGACGGGTCGCCGATGTTGCGGCCGTCCCGGAAATGGGCCTCGAACAGCGCCACTTCGAGCTTCCACGCCGTCCGTCCGGACGGGTCGGAGAGCTTCGCCTGCTGGAGGAGTCGGTGCGCGCGGCGGGAGTTCGCGACGACGAGGGTGTCGAAGCCGAGCTTCAGGCCGTCAGGGGCGGCGGCTGCGCTCACCCGCGTGAACATCTGCTCGACCGTCGCCGTGTCGAGGCCCTTGCTCGCAGCGAGGTACTCCGCCTCCGTGCCCGGGTAGGAGTCGGGCAGGCTGGGGTCGAGCTGGAACGAGTGCAGCTGCACCTCCACCGCGTCCCCGTGCTCGAACCGGGCAAGGGCTGCCTCGAGCCGTGTGAGGCCCAGGTAGCACCACGGGCAGGCAATGTCGGACCAGATGTCTATGCGCACGTCGAAGCGAACCCACACCTGTGGTCCGGCATTCCCGGAGGTCAGCTCGACTTCGCGTACTTCTCCATCAAGGGGGTCGGCAGCAGCTCGTAGCCGTGGAACTCGCGGGTGAACGTCCCCGAACCGTGGGCGATGCCGCGCAGGTCGATGGCGTAGCGGGAGAGCTCCGTCTGCGGGACGAGCGCACGGATGATCGCCTTGTGGTTCTCCGAGTCCGAGCCGAGAAGCTGGCCACGGCGCCCGGTGAGGTCGGTCATCGCCGCACCGAGGTACTCCTCGCCGACCGTCACCGTCACCAGGTCGAGCGGCTCCAGCAGGGCGACGGTCTTTGTCGTTGCCGCCTCCTTGATCGCGAGGGAGCCGGCCATCTGGAAGGCCATGTCGGAGGAGTCCACCGAGTGCGACTTGCCGTCGAAAAGGGTGACGCGGACGTCGACCATCGGGAAGCCGGCGAAGACGCCCTTCTCGAGCTGGTTGCGGACGCCCTTCTCGACGCTGGGGATGAACTGGCGTGGCACCGAACCACCGACGACCTTGTCGACGAACTCGAAGCCGCTGCCGCGGGGGAGCGGCTCGACCTCGATGTTGCAGACGGCGTACTGGCCGTGGCCGCCGGACTGCTTCACGTGGCGGCCCATCGCCGTCGCCTTGGCGATGAAGGTCTCCCGCAGGGGGATCTTCAGCTCCTCCTGCTCGACCTTGACGCCGTAGCGCTCGACGAGCCGGGCGATCAGCAGGTCGGCGTGGGTCTGGCCGGTGGTCCAGAGCACCAGCTGGTCGCTGCCGCCACGGTCGAGGCGGACGGTGGTGTCCTCGACGGCAAGGCGCTGCAGGGCTGTGGCGAGCTTGTCCTCGTCGTTGCGGGTGGAAGCGCGGATGGCCAGCGGCAGCAGCGGTTCGGGCAGGTTCCAGGCTTCCACGATCGCCGGGCGGTCCTTGGCGGAGAGCGTGTCGCCGGTCTCTGCCGTGGTCAGCTTCGGCACCATCACGATCTCGCCGGCGATGGCTGTCGGGCGGGGCTTCAGCTCCGTGCCGACGGCTGCCTGGATCAGCCCGACGCGCTCGTCGTTGTCGTGGTCGTGCTCATGGGCCTCTTCCCCGTGGCCGGCGCGGGACCGGTGGCCGGAGACGTGGACGACATCGTCGGCGTGGAGGGTGCCGGAGAAGATGCGCACCATCGACAGCCGGCCGGCGAACGGGTCGGTGGTGGTGCGGATCACCTGGGCAACCAGCGGTGCTGACACGTCGGTCGGCGGGTTCGGCAGGTCCTTGCCGTCGAGGCTCGTTGCCGAGGGGTTCGGGTGCAGCGAAGGGGTCGGGAAGCCGTGCTCGATCAGCCGCAGCAGTTCCTCGACGCCGACGCCGGTGTTCGAGGCGACCGGTACCACCGGGTAGAGGTTGGCGGTGGCGACAGCCTTGCGCAGGTCATCGAGCAGGTAGTCGGTGTCGAGCTCCTCGCCGCTGAGGTAGCGGTCCATCAGGGAGTCGTCCTCCGCCTCCTGGATGATCGCCTCGATCAGGGGGCCGCGGTAGGTCTCGACGTGGGAGTCGTCGGCCGTGAGCTTGCGGTTCACGACCTCGCCGCTGGTGTAGTCGTGCTCCTCGAGGCTGAGCAGGCCGATGTTGCCCGAGATCACGCCGGGGGAGCTCTGCGTCGGCACGTGGGTGGGCAGCACGCCCTCACCGAACTTGTCCTGCGCGTCAGCCACGGAGGAGTCGAAGTCGGCGTGGCCGGCGTCCAGTTTGGTCAGCGCGATGATGCGGGGCAGGTGGGCAACGGTGCATTCCTCCCACAGGGCCTGGGCTGCGCCGTCGATGCCGTCCGCTGCGGAGATCACGAAGATGGCTGCGTCCGCCGCACGGATGCCGGCGCGGAGCTCGCCGACGAAGTCGGGGTGGCCGGGGGCGTCAAGGAGGTTCACCAGCACGTCGCCGGTCACCAGCGAGGCAAGGTAGAGCTGGGCCGCGCGCTCCGCGTCCTCCTTCTCGCCGCGGTAGCCGGCGATGCGGGCCTTGAGCAGCTGCTCGAACAATGAGGTCTTCCCCGAGCCGGCGTTTCCGATCAGAACGACATTGCGGACGTCATCGGGACTGGTCACCTGCATCGAGGCAGCGCTCATCTTTGAACTCATGGGCAATACCTTGCCACGCAGGTAAGGGCGCGCAAGGGTCAACCCAGGATTTTCCAGCTGACTTGCTCGGATGCCCGAACGAGACGATCAGGCGCGCTCTTCCATGGGAACGTAGTCGCGGGTGCGGCAGCCGGTGTAGATCTGCTTGGGCCGCATGATCTTCTGCTCCGGATCGGTGATGAACTCCTGGTACTGGGCCGCCCACCCCGACGTGCGGGGGACGGCGAACAGCACGGTGAACATCTCCGGCGGGAAGCCGAGGGCCTCGTAGATCAGGCCGGAGTAGAAGTCGACGTTCGGGTAGAGCCGGCGCTTGACGAAGTAGTCGTCGTTGAGGCCGTAGCGTCTCCAGCTCCTGGGCCACCTTCAGCAGCGGGTTCACCCCGGTGACCTCGAAGACGTCCTCCACCGACTTCTTGATGATCTTGGCCCGCGGATCGTAGTTCTTGTAGACGCGGTGGCCGAAGCCCATCATGCGCACCTTGCCGGCCTTGACGCCCTCGATGAACTCGGGGACGCGGTCGACGGTGCCGATCTCGCGCAGCATCTTCAGCACCGCCTCGTTGGCACCGCCGTGCAGCGGACCGTGCAGGGCCCCGATGCCGGCGGACGCGGAGGTGTACAGGTCGTTGCCGGAACTGGCCACCGAGCGGACGGCGTTCGTGGAGCAGTTCTGTTCGTGGTCGGCGTGCAGGATGAACAGCACCTCCATCGCACGGACGAGGCGCGGGTCGGCGACGTAGCGCCGCTCGTTCTGCTTGAACAGCATGGCGAGGAAGTTGTGGCAGTAGCCGTAGTTGTCGTCGGGGTTCACGTAGGGCCGGGCCTTGCCCTTGCGGTAGGCGAAGGCGGCCAGCGTCGGCATCTTGGCGATCAGCCGGGTGATGTTGAGGTCGCGTGCTGCGGGGTCCTCGAAGTTGCGGGCGTCCGGATAGAACGAGTAGAACGCCGCGACCGAGGCCATCAGGATGGTCATCGGGTGGGCGTCGTAGGGGAAGCCGGCCAGCACGGTCTTCAGCTTGTCCGGCAGCATCCTGTGCTCGGTGACCGACAGTTCCCACGCGGCCAGCTGCGTCGGGTTCGGCAGTTCGCCGTGCAGCAGCAGGTAGGCCACCTCGAGGTAGGTCGACTTCTCTGCCAGCTCCGCGATCGGGTACCCGCGGTACTCGAGGATGCCGGCCTCACCGTCGATGTAGGTGATCGAGGAGCGGCACACTGCCGTGTTCATGAAGCCCGGGTCGAAGGTGGCAAGGGGCTCCTCGCCGATCCTGAATTGCCGGAGGTCGGGAGCCTTGATGGTGGCATCGGTGATCGCCAGCTCAGCCTCGACGCCGGTGGCGGGGTAACGAATCTGGAGCATGTCTGCCATGGACGCACGATAGGGCCGATCTATTTCGGCAAGATGTCGTCTTGCCGGGGGGCGCGTCGGGCGACGCCGCGGGAAGCCTGGATAACGATCCGCTCCCGGGTGTCCGGGTCCGGCCGCCCCCATGCGCCGGGCCGGGCTCTTCCTCGGCCCGGGCCTCGCCCACGCCCGGCCACGGAGTGCTAGGTGTGGCGTGACGGTCGTTCCGACGTCACCGGCGCCTCGGCGACCGCCTCGGTTTTGACCCCTCCCCGGCGCACGGTAATCTAAACCGCTGTTGCGCTGTGGTCTGTCTGTCCAAGGCGGATCCCGCATAGAGCTCGTTGGTACAACTCATGGAAGCAGGTCGTTGACCGTGTCTACGTACAGCCCCAAGTCTGGTGAGATCACCAGGGCCTGGCTTGTGATCGATGCTCAGGACGTCGTCCTGGGACGGCTGGCCGTCACTGCGGCGACCCTCCTGCGCGGCAAGCACAAGGCGACCTACGCCCCGCACGTCGACGGTGGCGACTTCGTCGTCGTCGTCAACGCGTCGAAGATCGCCCTCACCGGCAACAAGCGCACCGACAAGATGGCCTACCGGCACTCCGGTCGTCCGGGTGGCCTCAAGGCCGTCCCGTACGGCGAGCTGCTCGACAAGGACCCGCGCAAGGCAGTTGAGCTCGCGGTCTGGGGCATGATGCCGAAGAACAAGCTGGCTCGTCAGCTGATCAAGAAGCTCAAGGTCTACGCCGGCCCGGAGCATCCCCACAGCGCGCAGAAGCCGCAGCCGTACCAGATCACCCAGATCGCTCAGTGAGCCAAGGAAGCATCGTGACCGAGACCGTTGAAGAGACCGTCGTGACCGACGAGGTCGTTCCGTTCGTTGAGGAAGACCGCGAGATCGCGTACCGGGCCGAGGCTGTTGCCAGCGCTCCGCTGCCCGGCGGCCGCCCCGCCATCATTGCGCCGTCCGCGGCCACCGGCCGTCGCAAGGAAGCCATCGCCCGCGTGCGCATCTTCCCCGGCACCGGCAAGTTCTCCATCAACGGGCGCACGCTCGAGGAGTACTTCCCGAACAAGCTGCACCAGCAGACGGTCAACGAGCCCTTCGTGACCGCGGCTGTCGTCGACTCCTACGACGTGATCGCGACGATCGTCGGCGGCGGTGTGACCGGCCAGGCCGGTGCGCTCCGTCTCGGCATCGCCCGCTCGCTGAACGCCGTGGACACCGAGGCCAGCCGTCCGGTCCTGAAGAAGGCCGGCCTGCTCACTCGTGACGCCCGCGTCAAGGAGCGCAAGAAGGCTGGTCTCAAGAAGGCCCGCAAGGCTCCTCAGTACAGCAAGCGCTGATCCCGGTCGGGCCATGGCTCGACTGTTCGGCACGGACGGGGTTCGCGGCACCGCGAACCTCGAGCTCACCGCCGAGATTGCCCTGGAACTCTCCATGGCCGCAGCCCACGTGCTGGGCGAGGCCGGAGCGTTCGGGAGTGCCCGACGTCCCATCGCGCTCGTCGGGCGGGACACCCGCGCGAGCGGGGAGTTCCTCGAAGCAGCCGTCGTGGCAGGGCTGGCCTCTGCCGGAGTGGACGTGGTGCGCCTCGGCGTGATCCCGACCCCCGGCGTCGCCCACCTCGTCGGCCAGCGTGACGCCGACCTGGGCGTGATGCTGTCGGCCAGCCACAACCCGATGCCCGACAACGGCATCAAGTTCTTCGCCCGCGGCGGCGTCAAGCTCGACGACGACATCGAGGACGCCATCGAGGAACGCATGACCGAGGTGTGGCTGCGTCCCACCGGTGCCGACGTCGGCCGGGTCACCGAGGATCCCGGAGCGATCGAGGCCTACGTCGCCCACCTGGTCGCCAGCCTCGGCACCGACGCCAGCCTCGCCGGCCTCAAGATCGTCATCGACTGCGCCAACGGTGCAGCGCACATGACCGCGCTGGCCTCCTTCGACGCCCAGGGCGCAGAGGTCATCCCGCTGCACGCCGAACCCGACGGCCTCAACATCAACCACAACTGCGGCTCCACCCACATGGGTTCGCTGCAGGCAGCCGTCATCGCACACGGCGCCGACCTCGGCGTCGCCCTCGACGGGGACGCCGACCGCTGCCTCGCCGTCGACCACACCGGCGAGATCGTCGACGGCGACCAGATCCTCGCGATCCTCGCCCTCGCGATGCGCGCCGACCAGACCCTGCACAGCGACACGGTCGTCGCCACGGTGATGAGCAACCTCGGCTTCCTCAACGCCATGCGGGACGCCGGCATCCACGTCGACGCAACCAAGGTCGGCGACCGCTACGTCCTCGAGGCGATGAACGCCAACGGCTTCACCCTCGGCGGCGAGCAGTCCGGCCACGTGATCATGAGCGAGTTCGCCACCACCGGCGACGGCGTGCTCACCGCCCTGCACCTCGCAGCCCGGATGATGCGCACCGGCAAGACCCTGCGCGAGCTCGCCGGGGTGATGACCCGCCTGCCGCAGGTGATGATCAACGTCCCGAACGTGAACAAGTCACGCGCCGGCATCGACCCGGTCGTGAACGCCGCCGTCTCCGCAGAGGCCAAGGCCCTCGGCCGCAACGGCCGCGTGCTGCTGCGTCCCTCGGGCACCGAGCCGCTCGTGCGGGTGATGGTCGAGGCCGAGACGGCAGAGCGGGCGCAGGAAGTCGCCGAACGGCTCGTCGACGTCGTGCGCGACCGGCTGTCGCTGGACTCTGCGCGCTGACACGCACAGCCCAGGGCTCAGTCCAGGCGCCGACCGAGCACCAGGCAGTCCTGCTTCGCGTAGCCGAGGTGGTCGTAGAAATCGAGGACCGCCGTGTTGTCGCTGCGCACCATGAACTGGATCTTCGGCAGCCCGCGCTCGACCAGCCAGGCCTCGGCCGCCGCCATCAGGTCCCTGCCGAGGCCCCGTCCGCGCGCGGACGCCGCGACGGCCAGGTAGTAGACCCAGCCGCGGTGCCCGTCATGGCCGACCATCGCGGAGCCGACCAGCTCACCGTCCTCCCGGATGCCGAGCACCACGGACGACGGGCCTGCCACAGCCCGCAGGAAGTCGCCGACGGCATCGTTCCAGGGACGGGTGAGGCCGGCTTCGGTCCACAGTGCGACGGCGTCCGTGACGTCGTCGGGCCCGAGGGACGCGATCATCACACCTTCCTGATCCGGACCCAGCTGACCTGGTGGTCGGGGCCCTTCCGCAGGATCGCCGTCGCCCGCGCCCGCGTCGGACGGATGTTCAGCTCGAGGTTCGGGCCGTTGATGCGGTTCCAGATGTCGGTGGCCTCCTGCACCGCCTCGTCCTCGCTCATCCGGCCGAAGCGCACGAAGTAGGACGCCGGGTCCTGGAAGGCGGTCTCGCGCAGCGTGAGGAAGCGCTTCACGTACCAGTTGCGCACGTCGGCGTGCGCAGCGTCGACGTAGACCGAGAAGTCGAAGAAGTCGCTGACCGCCAGCCCCGTGGTGCCGTCGGCGCGGCGTCGGGCCGGCTGCAGCACGTTCAGGCCCTCGACGATCAGGATGTCGGGCTGGGAGACCGTGATCACCTGGTCGGGCACGATGTCGTAGACCAGGTGCGAGTACACCGGCGCCGTCACCCGCGGCATGCCCGACTTCACGTCCATCACGAACTGCACCAGCTTCCGCCGGTCGTAGGACTCCGGGTAGCCCTTGCGCTCCAGCAGGCCGTACTCGGCCAGCTCGGTGTTCGGGTAGAGGAAGCCGTCCGTCGTCACCAGGTCGACGCGCGGCGCACCCGGCAGCCGTCCCAGCAGTTCCTTCAGCATGCGGGACGTCGTCGACTTGCCGACGGCCACCGAACCCGGCCACCCCGATGACGAAGGGGGTGCGGCGCCCGGAGAGCCCGAGGAACTGGTGGCTGTCGGCGAAGAGCGCTCCGGTGCGCTCGATGTAGAGGCTCAGCAGGTCGGTCAGCGGCAGGTACACCTCGCGGACCTCCGCGGCGTCCGTGGGGTCGTCGATGCCGCGCAGGCGCTCGAGGGTTGCGTCGTCGAGGTTGTCGGGACGCGAGGCCGCCAGCGACGCCCAGTGCTGGCGATCCAGGGTCAGGTATGGCCCGTACGGATTGTCTTCCGGCGCGTCGACCTCGTCGAAGACGCGTGCTGCTGGTGCCATTACCACCTCTGGGACTCGCTGGTTCGTCAGGAGACAACGAGCCATTGTCGGTCGACGCCGCCACTACAGTGGCCGCTATGTGCGGAATTATCGGCTATACCGGCCCCCGTGTCGCGCGCGACGTCGTTGTCGCGGGACTTCGGCGGATGGAATATCGGGGTTACGACTCCGCCGGCGTGGCCGTCGTGGCCGACGGGGCGATCTCGTACCGGAAGAAGGCAGGCAAGATCGCCAACCTCGTCGCAGACCTCGAGGCCAACCCGCTCCCGGACTCCGGCCTCGGCATCGGCCACACCCGGTGGGCCACCCACGGCGGCCCGACCGACCCCAACGCCCACCCGCACGTCTCCGCCGGCGACCGGGTCGCGCTGATCCACAACGGCATCATCGAGAACTTCGCCGTGCTGCGCGCCGAGCTCAAGGCCGAGGGGATCGAGTTCCACTCCGAGACCGACACCGAGGCCGCGGCCCAGCTGCTGGGCCGCGAGGTCTCCGCCGGCGTCGACCTCGCCGACGCCATGCGCGCGGTCTGCGACCGCCTCGAGGGTGCGTTCACCCTCGTCGCCGTGGACGCGCCGGAACCGCACCGGCTGGTCGCAGCCCGTCGCAACTCCCCGCTCGTCGTCGGCGTGGGGGACGGCGAGAACTTCGTCGCCTCCGACGTCTCGGCCTTCATCGAGTTCACCCGGTTCGCCATCGAGCTCGGCCAGGACCAGGTCGTCGACGTCACCGCCGACTCGATCGTCGTCACCGACTTCGCGGGCAACCCGGCCGAGACCCACCCGTTCGAGGTCACCTGGGACCTCTCGGCCGCAGAGAAGTCCGGCTACGACTGGTTCATGCGCAAGGAGATCTACGAGCAGCCCCGCGCCGTCGCGGACACGCTGCTTGGCCGGTACAACCCCGACGGCTCGCTGAAGCTCGACGAGCTGCACATCCCCGAGTCGGAACTGCGGCTGGTCGACAAGATCGTCATCGTCGCCTGCGGCACCGCCTACTACGCGGGCCTGGTCGCCAAGTACGCCATCGAGCACTGGACGCGGATCGCCTGCGAGGTCGAGATCGCCAGCGAGTTCCGCTACCGCGACCCGATCATCACCCGCTCCACCCTCGTGGTGACGCTCAGCCAGTCCGGCGAGACCGCGGACACCCTGATGGCCATCCGGCACGCCCGCGAGCAGCACGCCAAGGTGATCGCGATCTGCAACACCAACGGCGCCACCATCCCGCGCGAGTCGGACGCGGTCATCTACACCCACGCCGGCCCGGAGATCGGGGTGGCCTCGACCAAGGGCTTCCTCACCCAGGTGGCCGCCTGCTACCTGCTCGGCCTCTACCTCGCCCAGGTGCGCGGCACGATGTACGACGACGAGATCCACGCCGTCATGTCGGAGCTGGCAGCCACGCCGCCGCTGATCCAGAAGGTGCTCGACGAGCTCGACCCCATCAAGGAACTGGCCAAGCGCTTCGTCGACGAGAAGTCGGTGCTGTTCCTCGGCCGCCACGTCGGCTACCCGGTGGCCCTCGAGGGCGCGCTGAAGCTGAAGGAGATCGCCTACCTGCACGCGGAGGGCTTCCCGGCCGGCGAGCTCAAGCACGGCCCGATCGCGCTCGTCGAGGAGGGCATCCCGATCTTCATCATCGTGCCCCCGCAGGGCCGCGACCAGCTGCACGACAAGGTGGTCTCCAACATCCAGGAGGTGCGTGCCCGCGGCGCGCTGACCATCGTCCTCGCGGAGGAGGGCGACCACGAGGTCGAGCCCTACGCCGACGTGCTGTTCCGGTTGCCGAAGGTGTCCACCCTGCTGCAGCCGCTGGTGGCCACCGTCCCGCTGCAGATGTTCGCCTGCGAGCTGGCGACGCTGAAGGGCTACGACGTCGACCAGCCGCGCAACCTGGCCAAGAGCGTCACGGTCGAGTAGCGGCCATGATCGTCGGCATCGGCATCGACGTCACCCAGGTGTCCCGGTTCACGCAGGCCGCCGGGCGCCAGGGCCTGCTGGAGCGGGTCTTCACCCCTGCGGAGCAGGACGCCTCGATGCAGCGGATGGCCGGCCGGTTCGCGGCCAAGGAGGCCTTCGCCAAGGCACTCGGTGCCCCGACCGGGCTGGTCTGGACCGACGTCGAGGTGCGCAAGGACGACGACGGCAAGCCCTACTTCGCCTGTACCGGCACGGTCGCAGCCCTCGTCGCCGAGCGCGGGCATCGCCAGCGATCCACCTCTCGATCACCCACGACGCCGGCATCGCCGCGGCCGTGGTGGTCTGCGAGTCCTGATGGACAACGGCTACACGGTCGCCCAGATCCGCGCGGCAGAGGCCGCAGCGATGGCAGTGCTCGGCCCCGACGCGCTGATGCAGCGTGCTGCCGCAGGCCTCGCCACGGCCGTGCTGCGGCGGCTCGCGTGGTGGCGGCGCGTACGGGGCACGCGTGCTGCTCGTCGTCGGCTCGGGCAACAACGGCGGTGACGCACTGTTCGCCGGTGCACGGCTCGCGGCACGCGGCGTTGCCGTCAGCGCCTGGCGTACCGGCTCGACGGTGCACGAAGCCGGCTGGGCGGCCTTCCTCGCCGCCGGCGGACGCGAGCTGGACGCAGCCGGGCGCCCGTGCCCAGCTCCCGCGCCAGCGACTCGTGATCGACGGCGTGGCGGGGATCGGCTCGCGCCCGGGGCTGGACGCGGCCGTGGCAGCGTTCGCCGGGGCCTGCAAGGACCTTCGCGTGCCCGTGGTGGCCGTCGACCTGCCGTCCGGCCTTGCGCCGGAGCCGCCCTTCGGTGACGAGCAGCACTTCGTCGCCGACCTCACCGTGACCTTCGGCGGCTACAAGCTCTGCCAGTTGCTGGAGCCGGCCAGGTCGGCCTGCGGTGAGCTGGAACTGGTCGACATCGGGCTCGACCTGCGCGAACCGGTGGTCAGCCGGTGGGATGTCGACGACCTCGCCGCGGTGTGGCCCGTGCCCGACGCGCGCAGCGACAAGTACTCGCGTGGCGTGGTCGGGCTCGACACCGGCTCGGTCGACTATCCCGGCGCAGCCGTCCTCAGCGCGGCCGGTGCCGTCGGCGCCGGTGCCGGCATGGTGCGTTACCTCGGCCCGCTCCCGGTCGCGCCGCGCGTGCTCGACCGCTTCCCCAACGTCGTGGTCGGCCAGGGCCGCGTCCAGGCCCTCGTCGTCGGCAGCGGCTGGGGCGAACGCAAGGACACCGGCGTGGTGACCCGCGCGCTGAAGGCAGGCGTCCCGATGGTGGTCGACGCCGACGCGCTGCGACACCTGCCCACCCGTGGCGGGCACGCGGCAGTTGTGCTGACGCCGCACGCCGGTGAATTGGCACGGCTGCTCGGCCTGCAGCGCGCGGAGGTCGAGTCGGACCCGCTCACGGCCGTACGGACAGCGGCTGCCCGCACCGGCTGCACGGTGCTGCTGAAGGGTGCCACCCAGTACGTTGCGACGCCGGGGGAGACCCGGGTCTGGCTGGCTGCTCCGGGTCCGGGCTGGAGCGGCGCAGGCTGGCTCGGGGGACGTTCTCGCCGGGGCCTGCGGGGCGCTGCTCGCCGCGGGGCTCGCGCCCTTCGAGGCCGCGCTCGCAGCAGCGAGCATCCAGGCGATAACCGCAGGGCAGTATCCCGGTCCGCTACCCCCTCAGGCCATTGCTGAACGCATGTTCAACGTCGTGGGAGGAATCGTGCTGAGATTGGACGGCGCGTGACGCGGGTTCTCGCCTTCGCGTGAGGTTCGGGGTTAGCCTGCTTGGCGGCGGACACACCGAGCCGCCT
This sequence comes from uncultured Actinomycetota bacterium, assembly GCA_963773595.1. Classification (GTDB taxonomy): domain Bacteria; phylum Actinomycetota; class Actinomycetes; order Propionibacteriales; family Propionibacteriaceae; genus Propionicimonas. The sequence continues at coordinate 132,919 of CAVZBQ010000002.1, read as the reverse complement.
GGTCGGGACCACAGCGGCGAGGTCACGGCTGAAACTACGTTCCAGTAAGGGAGTCACATGACTACCGAAGTAGTGGCGCAGAAGGGTTCGGCCCGCGTAGCGGTGCAGAAGTTCGGCACCTTCCTGTCCGGCATGATCATGCCCAACATTGCGGCGATCATCGCGTGGGGCATCATCACTGCGTTCTTCATTCCGGTGGGCTGGACGCCGAACGCGACCATCGCGACGATGGTGGGCCCGATCCTGACCTACCTGCTGCCGAGCTTGATCGCCTTCACCGGCGGCAAGATGGTCTATGACCACCGTGGTGGCGTTGTCGGTGCGGTCGCGACGATGGGTGTCATCCTCGGCACCTCCGACCCGACCATCCTCGGTGATCGTCCGGGTTCGACGATGTTCCTGGGCGCGATGATCATGGGCCCGCTGACGGCGTGGCTGATGAAGAAGATCGACGGTATCTGGGCCGGCAAGATTGCTCCCGGGTTCGAGATGCTGGTCGACAACTTCTCCGCCGGCATCCTCGCCGCACTGATGGCGATCGCCTCGCTGTTCCTGCTCGCTCCGGTGATGCTGCTGATCATGGGCGCCCTCGGTGCCGGTGTGGGTGCGTTGATCAACACCGGGCTGTTGCCGTTGGCGTCGATCCTGATCGAGCCGGCGAAGGTGTTCTTCCTGAACAACGCGATCAACCACGGTGTGCTGACCCCGCTGGGTATCGAGATGGCCAAGACGACCGGCAAGTCGGTGCTGTTCCTGCTGGAGGCCAACCCCGGTCCGGGTCTTGGCATCCTGCTGGCCTACTCGATCTTCGGTAAGGGCGACGCGAAGGCGTCCGCTCCGGGTGCGGCGATCATCCACTTCCTCGGTGGTATCCACGAGATCTACTTCCCGTTCGTGCTGATGAAGCCGATCCTGATCCTGGCCATGATCGCCGGCGGCATGACCGGTGTGTTCGTCAACGTCGCGTTCAACGTCGGCCTGCGGGCTCCGGCTGCTCCGGGTTCGATCCTCGCCGTGCTACGCCCAGACCGCTCCGGACAGCTTCCTCGGTGTGACGATCTCCTGGATCGCAGCAGCAGCCGTCACGCTCGTGCTCGGTGCCATCCTGCTGCGCCTTGGCAAGAGCCCCGGCGAGGATGACCTGGTCGGCGCCACCGCCGAGATGGAGGCCACTGAAGGGCAAGAAGTCCTCGGCGTCGGTGGCCTGCTGACCGGCTGGTGCGCCGACTGGTGTGATCAAGACCATCGTGTTCGCCTGCGACGCCGGCATGGGCTCCTCGGCCATGGGCGCCTCCGTCCTGCGCAAGAAGATCCAGGCCGCCGGCTTCAGCGACGTCACCGTCGTCAACAAGGCCATCGCCAACCTCGACGACACCTACGACGTCGTGGTCTCCCATCAGGACCTGATCGAGCGGGCGAGCCAGAAGACCCCGTCGGCCGTGCACGTCGCGGTGGACAACTTCATGGCCAGCCCCCGGTACGACGACGTCGTCGAGATGGTCAAGGAGGCGAACTCCGACCCAAGACGCGTCTGAACCTGCTCCGGCCGTGACCGCAGCCGCGGCCGCCCCTGTGGCAGTGCAGACGACTCCGGCGCGGGCGATCGTGCCCGAGCCGGCTCCCGTGGCCGAGGCTGCTCCCGTGGCGACGACCGACCGGACTCCGGTGTGCTGAAGCTGTCCTCGATCGTGCTCTCGGGTACGGCCAACGACCAGGTCTCCGCGATCGACGAGGCGGGCAAGCTGCTCGTCGACGCCGGCGCCGTGGACACCGGTTACGTCACGTCCATGCATGACCGGGAGAAGTCCGTGTCGACGTACATGGGCAACTTCCTCGCCATTCCGCACGGCACCAACGAGGCAAAGGGACTGATCAAGTCCTCCGCCATCTCCGTGGTGCGGTACCCGAACGGCATCGACTGGAACGGCAACCCCGTGAAGTTCGTGATCGGCATCGCCGGTGCGAACGACGAGCACCTGGAGTTGCTGAGCAAGATCGCCGAGGTGTTCCTGGACACCGAAGCGGTGGCGGCCCTGGAGAAGGCCGGTAGCCGCGAGGAGATCGCCGACACTTTCAAGGGAATGAATAGCTGATGAAAGCAGTGCACTTCGGAGCTGGAAACATCGGACGCGGGTTCGTCGGACTGTTGCTCCACAACGCTGGTTATGACCTGGTGTTCGCCGACGTCGCCGATGCGCTGATCCAGCGACTCAAGGACGCCGACAGCTACGTCGTGCACGAAGTCGGGGAGAACCCGCGGACCCATGAGGTCCGCGGGTTCTCCGCGCTCAACTCCGCAACGGAGGCGGAAGCCCTGACCGCTGCGATCGCTTCCGCCGACATCGTCACGACGGCCGTCGGCGCGCACATCCTCAAGTTCGTCGCCCCCGCCATCGCCGCCGGCATCGCCGCACGTCCGGCCGGTGCGGCGAAGCTCGCCGTGATGGCCTGCGAGAACGCCATCAACGGCACGGACATCCTCGCCGGCGAGGTCCGCAAGGCCTACACCGGGGCCGACCTCGACGACAGGGTCATCTTCGCCAACACCGCCGTCGACCGGATCGTGCCCAACCAGGACCCGAACGCCGGCCTCGACGTCACCGTCGAGAACTTCTACGAGTGGGCGATCGAGACCCCGCCCTTCGGTGAGGTCCACCCGGAGATCCCGGGTGTCACCTGGGTGCCCGATCTCGAGCCCTACATCGAGCGCAAGCTCTTCACCGTCAACACCGGGCACGCGACCAGCGCCTGGTTCGGGTACGCGGCCGGGATCGAGAAGATCTCCGACGCGCTCGCCGATCCCGGCGTCGCAGCCAAGGTCGCTGCCGTCCTCGTCGAGACCGCCTCGCTGATCGTCGCCAAGCACGGCGTGCTCGGCGGAGACCCAGGCCGCCTACGTCGAGAAGATCCTGAAGCGCTTCGCCAACCCCTACCTGCCCGACACCACCCTGCGGGTCGGGCGGGCGCCGCTGCGCAAGCTCAGCCGCAACGAGCGGTTCGTCAGCCCCGCGTCCCAGCTGGCAGAGCGCGGCATGGGCCGCGCTGCGCTGCTGGAGGCGATGGGCGCTGGCCTGCGCTTCGACGCTGCCGACGACCCCGAGGCGGTCGAGCTGCAGCAGTTGCTGGGCACGGCTTCCGCAGCAGAGGTCGTCGAGAAGGTCACCGGGCTCGCGCACGGATCACCCGCTGTACGCAGACGTCCTCGCGGTTGTCGAGGCCCGTCAGGCGCACTGAACGCACTGGTAGGATCGCTCGGGCTGAAACGCCGGAAATCGAGGCGGCAACCGGGAGGATTCTTGATGCAGCGGACCGTGCTCGCAGAGACCCTGCTGGGTGACGGCCGACGGCTGCGACTGGTCGAGCCGACGCCCGAGGATGCGCAGGCCATCTGCGACCTGATCGTCGAGGCGTTCGGCAACCGTCCGCCGGTCGATCCGCCACCGCCGGCCCTCTCCGAGACGCCGGCCAAGGTCGGCGCTGCGCTGGCGGAAGGCTTCGGCGTCCTCGCCATCGTCGAGGACCAGCCGGCCGGCATCGTGATCGTGAGCGTCGACGGCCCGATGGCCGGCATCCACCGGGTGTCGGTGCGCCCCGGCTACCAGCGCCTCGGGATCGCGGCAGCGATGGTGGAGGTGGCCATCGAGGTGCTCACCGCCCGCGGCGTCGCAGCGGTCGAACTGATCGCCCGGGCCGAGTTCCCGAAGGTGGTCGCCTGGTGGCAGCGCCACGGGTTCACCGAGGTCGACCGGCAGGGCACCAGCCTCACCCTCGCCCGGCAGCTGCCGGTGCGCAAGGCCGCCCCGACAGCGGAGGACACCACGGAGCTGGGCCGCCGCCTCGCCGCCGTCGTGCGCGCCGGCGACGTGATCATCGCCTCCGGTGACCTCGGCGCGGGCAAGACCACGTTCACCCAGGGCCTCGGCGCGGGCATGGGCGTCGCCGGCTCGATCATCTCGCCCACCTTCGTGCTGTCGCGGGTGCACCCATCGACCACCGGCGGTCCCGGCCTCGTGCACGTGGACGCCTACCGGCTCGGCTCCTTCGCCGAACTCGAGGACCTCGACCTGGAGATCTCCCTCGACGACTCGGTCACCCTCGTCGAATGGGGCGCCGGCATCGCAGAGGGCCTCGCCGAGGACTACCTCGAACTCGACATCCGCCGCGGCCTCGATCCCGAGGACGAGACCCGCTGGATCTTCCTCACCCCGATCGGTGACCGCTGGACGGCGTCCCGCGCCGAACTGGAGGCACTGTGAGCACCCCCCTCCCCGACGACTCGGTGGTGCTGGGGATCGACACCGCCACCGACGTGCGCGCCGGGCGTGGCGCGGGACGGTCGTGGTCGTGGCCAGTGATGTGGTCGCCGACCGTCGGGCGCACGCCGAGCAGCTGCTGCCGCTGGTGCAGCGCGTGCTCGCTGCCGCCGGCGCGACCCCGTCCGACCTCACCGGCGTCGTCGTCGGCGTCGGACCGGGTCCGTTCACCGGCCTGCGGGTCGGGGTGGCAGCAGCCATCACCCTCGCCGAGGCGCTCGGGGTGCCCGTGCGTGGCGTGTGCAGCCTCGACGTGGTGGCGCTGGCGTGGGCCGACCGCGGGGACGCCCCTGCCGGCGGCTTCGCCGTCGTCGCCGACGCCCGCCGCAAGGAGGTCTACTGGGCCGCCTACGACAGCGCCGGCGCCCGGGTGGACGGTCCGTTCGTGACCGCTCCCGGCGAGGTGTCCGACCTGCCGCTCGCCGGACCCGGCGCGACGCTCACCGGCCGCGAGTGCGCCGGCCCCGACGGCATCGACGCCGGCCTGATGGCCGCGCTCGGCGACCGGCTGGTCGACGCCGGCCTCGAGCCGCTGTACCTGCGCCGTCCGGACGCAGAGGTGCCCACCACTCGGAAGTCGACCCTGCTCCAGCCCCGTCTCGCCATGATGGTGAAGCCATGATCATCTCCCACGCCCGCCCCGACGACCTCGCCGGCATCGTCGAACTCGAGAAGGTGGGCTTCGACGCCGCCGAGCAGTGGTCGGAGACCGCCTGGGCGGAGGAGCTCGCAGCCCACGACCGCTACGTGCTGGCCCGCTTCGACGTCGACGACGCCATCATCGGTGTCGCGACCTTCAGCCGCGTCGCGGAGATGGCCGACCTCAACCGCGTGATCGTGCACCCCGAGTTCCGTGGCCGGGGCATCGGCGCGTCACTGGTCCGCGCCGGCCTCGACTGGGCCAGCGCCGTGGGCGCGCGGCGGATGCTGCTGGAGGTGCGGCCGGACAACGAGCCGGCCGTCGCGCTCTACCGGCGCCTCGGCTTCGAGCCCGTCACCACCCGGCGCGACTACTACGGCCCGGGCCACCACGCCCTCGTGATGCTGCGGGCGCTGCGCGACGGCGACGCCTGGGCGGTGGAGTGCGCATGAGCACCCGGCGGCCCGCTGATCCTCGGCATCGAGTCCTCCTGCGACGAGACCGGCATCGGCATCGTCCGGGGCAACGAGCTGCTGGCCAACGCCGTCGCCTCCTCGGTCGAGGAGCACGTCCGCTTCGGCGGCGTCGTGCCCGAGGTTGCCAGCCGCGCCCACCTGCAGGCGCTGATCCCCACCCTGCGCCGCGCCTGCGAGACCGCCGACATCGACCTGTCCGAGCTGGACGGGATCGCCGTCACCGCCGGCCCCGGCCTGATGGGGGCGCTCGTCGTCGGCGTCGCCGCAGCGAAGGCGCTCGCCGTCGCCCTGGACAAGCCGCTGTACGGCGTGAACCACCTGGTCGGCCACGTCGCTGTCGACCTGCTCGACCACGGGCCGCTGCCGCAGCCCTGCGCCGCGCTGCTGGTCTCCGGCGGGCACACGTCGCTGCTGGCCGTGAACGACATCACCGGTGACATCGTCGAGCTCGGCGCCACCATCGACGACGCCGCCGGCGAGGCCTACGACAAGGTGGCGCGCCTGCTCGGCCTGCCGTACCCGGGCGGCCCGGTGATCGACAAGGCTGCCGCGGACGGCGACCCGCGGGCGATCGCCTTCCCGCGCGGGCTGACCGCCAACAAGGACCAGGCAAAGCACCGGTTCGACTACTCGTTCTCCGGCCTGAAGACGGCCGTCTCCCGCTGGGTGGAGATCCGTCGCCGCGACGGCGAGGAGTTCGCCATCGCCGACGTCGCAGCGTCCTTCCAGGAGGCGGTGTGCGACGTGCTGACGGCGAAGGCCGTCGACGCCTGCCACCACCTCGGCACCGACCACCTCCTGCTGGGTGGGGGAGTGGCCGCCAACTCGCGGCTGCGCGCGCTGCTGGAGGAGCGGTGCGCTGCGGAAGGCATCACGCTGCGCCGGCCGCGTCCGGCACTGTGCACCGACAACGGCGCCATGATCGCCGTGCTGGGCGCCCAGGTGGTCAGCGCGGGCCTGCGCCCGTCCTCGCTGGAGATCGGCGCCAACTCGGGCCTGCCGGTCAGCACCGTCCTGGTCTGATGGCCTACACCCCGATCGTCGCGACCCTCGGCTACCTGGTCGCCGACGGCCGGGTGCTGCTCGTGCACCGCGGACGCGAGGGCGACGTGCATGCCGGCAAGTGGAACGGGCTGGGCGGCAAGCTCGAGCCCGACGAGGACATCTACTCCTGCCTGTGCCGCGAACTGAAGGAGGAGGCCGGGATCACGGTCACGTCCGCCCGGCTGCGCGGCACCGTCTCCTGGCCCGGGTTCGGGACCGGCGGCGAGGACTGGTTCGGCTTCCTCTTCGTCGTGGACGCCTGGGAGGGCACCCTGCCGGAGCGCAACGCCGACGGTCCGCTGGTGTGGCACAGCATCGACGAGCTGGACGGCCTGCCGATGTGGGAGGGCGACCGGAACTTCCTGCCGCTGGTCTTCGCCGACGGCCCGCGCCTTCCACGGCGTGATGCCCTACGTGGACGGCGAACCGGCCGGCTGGAGCTACTCCGAGGCCTGACGCACCGCTAGAGTGTGCCGCATGATCGGGCTCCCGTTCGCCGGCAGCGGGCTGGTGCACGGGCTGTTCATGGGGCTGGGCATCGCTGCCGGTCTCGCGCTGTTCGCGTTCGAGGTGCGACGTCGCAACCTCCGCGACGACCGGCTGTGGGTGATCGCCGGCATGTGCCTCGCCCTCGCAGCGATCGCCTCCCGGATGGGCACCTGGTGGCAGCAGCTCGACCCGACCCAGAACGAGCCGCTCCTGCAGTGGTGGAGCGACGGGAACCGCAGCGTGCTCGCCGCGCTGGTCGGGGCGTGGATCGGGGTGCTCCTCGGCAAGCGGATGACCGGCTACAAGCCGTCCACCGGCGACCTGTTCGCGCCGTCGGTCGCGCTCGCGATGGCGATCGGCCGCATCGGCTGCCTGCTCACGGAACTTCCCGGGCATCCCACGGGCGGTCCCTGGGGCATCGTCGTCACTCCCGAGCAGGCGGCCATCATCGGTGGCCCGGCAGGCGTCGGACTGCACCCCACCTTCGCCTACGAGATCGTCTTCCAGGTCGTCGCCTTCGTCTGGCTGTGGCGGCACCGCGACCGCCTGCCCCGTCCGGGCGACCTGTTCATCGTCTACGTCGCGGCGTACGCCCTGTTCCGCTTCTGCGTCGAGTTCTTCCGGGCGAACGAGCAGGTGTGGTTCGGCATGACCCGTCCCCAGTGGTTCCTGCTCTGCTCGCTGCCGCTGCTCGCCTGGCGGGTCAGCCGCATCTGGCGCCCGCGCACCCCGTCCGTCATGGAAGTCCCTGCGACCATTGGAGGCCACGATGACTGAGCAACAACCGCCCGGGGAACGGCCGGAGTTCCAGCCGCCCGGCGGAGGCCCGGGCGATCCGTCCGTGCCCCCGCCGCCGCCCCCTTCCCCGAGCCGTTCCCTGGCGCTGTGCCGCCCGCACAGCCGTTCCCGCAGCCGCCGCAGCCGTCCCGCACAGCCGTTCCCGCCGGCCGACCAGCAGCCGTACCCGCCACCCGCGCAGCCGGGCGGTTATCCGCAGTTCCCGCCGTCGGCGCCGCCCGGCGGCTACCCGCCGTACGCACTGCAGCCCCCGCCCGCGAAGGGTGGCCGCGGCTCGATCTGGCTGGGCATCGGGATCACGATCGCCGTGGTGCTGGTGTCCTGGGGCCTGACGTCGGCGGTGCCCTACGACAGTTCCCTCGCCCCCGTCACGAACCTGCTGGCCGCCGGACTGCCGTTCGCCCTCGTGCTCGGCGGCATCGTGATGGCAGCCATCCCGCGGACCACCCGCACCGGTGCGGGCATCCTGATCGGCATCGGCGCCGGCATCCTGATCGCCGGCGGCCTCTGCTTCGCGCTCGTCCTCGGGCTCGGTTCCGGAGGGTGAGCCTCACGCGGGACTTCGCACCCGTCAGCGTCTACGGTAAGCCCTGACAAGGAGAGACGCTGATGACGAACCTTTTGAACACCCCCGTCCGCGCCCGCACGCTGGGGGCCGGCCAGCCCCTGCGCGGCGACCGGATCCACAAGTACGTCACCGCCTACTGCCCCGAGTGCCACGAGCCGGACGCGGAGCTGGCGAGCGTCCAGCGGCTCTCCGGCGTCCTGCTGGTGCGCGATGACCGGGTCTGGCTGCAGCGCGCCTGCCCCACCCACGGGCTCGTCGAGACCCTGTACGACGAGGACGCCAACATCCTGCGCTACCTCGAGCAGTGGCAGGCGCCGACGAAGGTGCACGTCCCCGACCAGGCGGGGAACTTCCGGCAGATGCCGGAGGCGTTCGCCTACGGGTTGCCGGCCTTCCACACCCAGCACACCTGCATCCTGATCCAGGACGTCACGGAGCACTGCAACCTGAAGTGCCCCACCTGCTTCACAGCTTCCGGCCCGGCGCTCACCGGGGTGGCGCCGCTGGCCGACATCCTCGCCAACGTCGACGCACGGCTCTCCCGCGAGGAGGGCCGCCTCGACGTCCTGATGCTGTCGGGCGGGGAGCCGACGCTCTACCCGAGGCTCGCAGAACTGCTGGACGAACTCGTCGCGCGCCCGATCGTGCGGATCATGGTGAACACCAACGGCCTGCTGGTCGGCTCCGACGACGCGCTGCTGGAACTGCTCAAGAGCCATCGCGACCGGCTCGAGATCTACCTGCAGTACGACGGGCCGTCCCCGGAGGCGTCCAGGCACCACCGCGGCGCGGACCTGACCCGGTTCAAGGAGGCAGCCATCGAGCGGCTCTCCGCCGCCGGCATCTTCACGACCCTGGTGATGACGGCAGCCCTCGGGGTGAACGACGGCGACATCGGTGCCGTCGTGCGCAAGGCCCTCGACACGCCCTTCATCGGCGGTGTGGCCATCCAGCCGGTGTTCGGCTCGGGACGCGGGCAGGGCATCGACCCGATGTACCGGCTGACCCACACCGGCGTCCTCGCCCGGCTCGGCCCGCAGACCGACAACGTCGTGCAGTGGCACGACCTGACGGCGCTGCCGTGCTCGCACCCGCACTGCTCCTCGGTCGGCTACATGCTCAAGGACGACGCCGGGGTCTGGCGCTCGCTCACAGCCCTCGTCGGCCACGACGAGCTGCTGCGCTGGCTGGAGCTCGACCCGGAGCACCTCGCCAACCGGGTGGCCGACCGTGACCTCCCTGCGCAGCTGCGCGAGATGATGAAGAGCTCGATGCTCGACCTGCTCAGCGAGCAGGCAACCCTCACCAACCCCAGCACCGGGCAGCTGTGGAAGAACATCTGCACCCAGTGCGACCTGGGCATCAGCACCCTTGCGACGCTCGCCGCAGGCAAGCTCCCCGGCCAGGAGGACCGGATGCGCCGGCTGCTGGCCGAGCGGGTGAAGCGGATCACCGTCAAGCCGTTCATGGACATCTCCACGATGCTGGAGGAGCGGCTGACCCAGTGCTGCGTCCACGTCGGCACCTTCAGCGACGAGGGCGACCCCCAGTGCGCGCCGTTCTGCGCCGTCCAGGCGTGGGGCAAGCTCGGCGACCAGCGCGTCAGTACCTCGAGAAAGGGCCACGCATGAGCGACACCACCCCAGAGGCTGCCTCCCGGCTCGCGAAGGGGCCGCGCCCTTCGGACTTCATCGCCGGGGGAACCCCGGGGGCGCCGCTGCCGGTCGAGGACGCGAAGCCGTTCGACCCGCTGCGGCTGTGCATCTTCGCCACCATCTCGCTGCTGGGCTGGGTCTTCGGACCACTCGCCGTCGTTGTGTTCGCAGGGGTCGGCTTCGCCGGCTACTGGAAGGCGCGCCAGGCCGGGCTCACCCGGTCACGGTGCTACCTGCGCGACACCCGCCTCGTGCTTGCCTACCTCGCGGCGCTGGCAGCTGCCGGAGTGTGGGGACTCGTGGTCCTCGTGCAGCACTGGCTCGTGCGCTAGGGCTCAGGCGGTCGGCTCCGTGGGGACGGGGATCGGCGCGATGACCTTGCGGGGACGACCGATGGCGAGACCGACGAGGAAGCCACCGACGAGGAGACCGAGCGCCCCGATCGCAAGGGGAAGGGTCGCCGTCTGCACGTCCGCGCTGCGCAGCGCGTCGAGGGCGAGCCACTGGCGGTAGGAGATCCAGCCGCCCCAGATCACGCCCCCCAGTCCGGCAAGGACCAGCAGGACACCGAAGAACGCGCTCACCACGGACATTGCCTTCATTCCCCTGATCATAGGAGGGCGGCGGCGGGGTCGGCACGTCCGGCCCGCTAGGTTTCACGTGTGGATGCAGATCTGGCGCGCTGGCTGGTTTCGGCAGGTGCTGCCGAAGCGCTCGCGCAGGCGGCAGCCCAGCCGGACCCCGGATCGCTGGCAGCTGCGACAGCGCTGCGCCGCCACTGGACCCCGGCGCAGGCCTCAGCGGTCCTCACCCAGGCGGAACTGCGCCGCAGGGCCGTCACCAAGTTCGGGGGGGCTGCCGCCCGACTGTTCTTCACAAGGGACGCCCTCGAGCAGGCCACCCGCGCAGACGTGGCGCTGTGGCGTGCCGAACGGCTCCGCGACGCGGGCGCGACGCAGGTCGTCGACCTCGGGTGCGGGATCGGCGCCGACGCCCTCGCCTTCGCAGCAGCCGGCCTCGGCGTGGTGGCTGTGGAGTTCGACCCGGCCACAGCTGTGCTGGCAGCGGCGAACCTCGGGGACGCCGGTCACGTGGTCTGCGGTGACGCCGTCGAGCACGCCGCCGACCTGCTGGCCGGTGGTGCCGCCGTGTTCGCCGACCCGGCGCGGCGGACCACCGCCGGCCGCACGTGGCGGGTCGCCGACCTGACGCCGTCCTGGGACTTCGTCACCGGCCTGCTGCCCGGTCGCATCGGCTGCATCAAGGCCGCTCCCGGCCTGCCGTCGAACGTCATCCCCGACGGCGTCGCGACCACCTGGGTGAGCCACCGCGGCGACCTCGTCGAGGCTTCCCTCTGGTCGGGGCCGTGGCCTGCCGGCTCACGGACGGCCGTGCTGCTGCCGTCCGGGCAGGAGCTGGACGCGGGCGAGCGGCGCGAACCACCGGTGGGAACGGTGGGCCGCTACCTGTACGAGCCCGACCCCGCTGTGATCAGGGCCGGTGCCCTCGCTGCCCTCGCCGAGGTGCTGGACGCGCGCAGTCCGCAGGCCGGCATCGCCTACCTCTTCGCCGACACCCTTCGCCCGACGCCCTTCGCCACGGCCTTCGAGGTGCTGGCAGAACTCCCCTACGACGAGCGCGGGTTGCGGCACTGGGTGCAGGAGCAGGGCGTCGGCGCCCTGGAGATCAAGGTCCGCGGCATCGACGTCGACCCGGCCGTGCTGCGCAAGCGGCTCAAGCCGGCCGGCAAGGCGTCCGCGACCATGGTGCTGACCCCGACGACAGCGGGTGCACGGGCGCTGGTGGCACGGCGGGTCGGCAACAGCGCCGGCTGACCATCCGAAGTCCCGGCGCCGCGCGCCGACCGCGAGTAGCGTCGTCTCCAGGAGGTGCGCGATGGCTGTTCGACGTTTCCTGATGGTGGTGGCGGCGATGGCCATCCTCGGCCTGGTCGCCGGGTGCGCTGCCGGTCCCAACCCCGTCCAGGGCTCCGGCGCGGAGGCAGGGTTCTGGCTCGGCCTGTGGCACGGGTTCATCTCGCCGATCGCCTTCGTCGTCTCCCTGTTCAACCACCAGGTCGGCATCTACGAGGTGTACAACAACGGCGGCTGGTACAACTTCGGCTTCGTCTTCGGAGCATCCCTGTTCTTCGGCGGCGGTGGCGGCGCAGGCGCGCGGGCCTCGCGTCGCCGCTGACGACCGCCAGCAGGGTCAGCTCACTGACCAGCCGTGCGGCTCGACCCCGTCCACTGTCGTGTCGCCGATGTTCAGCCGGAGCGTGAGGTGCTGGCCGTCCCCGTCCAGGTGGATGGCGATCGAGGTGTTGGTCACGTCGCTGGTGGTCACCACCGCATCGGTCAGCCACGGATGGCGCCGGCGGATGCCGATCAGTTCCTGGTAGCTGGCCAGCGTCGGCTTGCCGAAGGGCAGCAGGCCGGACGGGTCGGCGGGGAACGGCGGCCGCACGGCGTCGTCGCCGGCGCTGTGCTCCTGCTTCTCGCCGGTGAAGCCCTGCTCGTCGCCGGCGTAGATCGAGGGGATGCCCGGCAGCAGCAACAACAGCGCGGTCGCCAGCGGCACGTCGGCCGGATCGGTGAGCTGCGTCGCGATGCGGGTGACGTCGTGGTTGCCGATGAAGGTCTGCGGGCGGAAGTGCTCGCAGAACTCCCTGTGCCGCTTCAGCGTCCAGTCGAGGGAGAAGAAGTTGCGGTCGTTGAGGGAGTCCCAGATGGCGTGCCACAGCTCGTACTGGGTGACGCTCGCCACGCCGGACGCTGCGACGAACTCGCTGTAGTCACCGTGGATCACCTCTGCGAACACCCAGGCCTCCGGGTAGGCAGCCTTCACCTTCGCAAGGATCGGCGCCCACGCCTCGGCTCCCTGCGCGTAGGCAGCATCGAGGCGCCAGGCATCGATGCCGCGGGACAGCCAGTGCGTCATGACGTCTGCGACGTAGTCGGCCACCACAGGCTGGCTCAGGTCGAGCTCGACCAGCGCCTCGTGGCCTTCGAAGTAATACGGATAGGGGCCCTCCCACCGGATCCAGCGACCGGCCTCCGATTCCGGCCCACCCGCGAGCGCAGCCTGCACGATCGGGTGCTCGCGTGCGACGTGGTTGAACACGCCGTCGAGGCAGACCCGGATGCCCCGACTCGTGGCAACCGGCGACCAGCGCGTCGAAGTCGGCGTCGTCACCGAGCCGGGGATCGATCCTGAAGTGGTCGAGGGTGTCGTAGCCGTGGCTCGCCGAGGCGAACACCGGCGCGAGCAGCAGGCCGTTGGCACCGAGCTCGATCACGTAGTCCAGCCACGCCGACAGCTGCGGCAGGCGGTGGTGGACCTCGCTGACCGCACCACGTTCTGCGCCGACGAATCCCAGTGGGAACACGTGCCACCAGATGACGCTGCCCGGCCAGTCCATGCCGACTCCCTCCGTCGAAGTGAAGCCAGCCTAGCGAGGTCGTCGCTGGCACTCGGCTTGATCGAGTGCTAAGGCCGCGATAGATTCGCTTTAGCACTCTCACCACGAGGGTGCCAACCAGACTCCGGCGGCACCGCGACGACGCCGGGTCTCACCACAGCTGACCATTCAGGGCGGTTGCGCCCTGCAGAACGAAAGGGTTTTGACGTGGCAGTCACGATCAAGCCTCTCGAGGATCGCATCCTCGTCCAGCCGCTGGAGGCCGAGCAGACCACCGCTTCCGGCCTCGTCATCCCCGATACCGCCAAGGAGAAGCCGCAGGAGGGCAAGGTGCTCGCCACCGGTCCCGGCCGCATCGACGACAACGGCAACCGCGTCCCGCTCGACGTCGCCGAGGGTGACGTCGTCATCTTCAGCAAGTACGGCGGCACCGAGGTCAAGTACGACGGGCAGGAGTACCTGTTGCTCAACGCCCGCGACATCCTCGCCGTCGTTACCAAGTAAGGAACCGATACATGCCAAAGATCCTTCAGTTTGACGAGGAGGCGCGTCGCTCTCTCGAGCGCGGCGTCGACATCCTCGCCAACACCGTGAAGGTGACGCTCGGCCCGAAGGGCCGCTACGTCGTCCTCGACAAGAAGTGGGGTGCGCCGACCATCACCAACGACGGCGTCACCGTCGCCAAGGAGGTCGAGCTCTCCGATCCGTTCGAGAACCTCGGCGCCCAGCTCGCCAAAGAGGTGGCCACCAAGACCAACGACGTGGCCGGCGACGGCACCACCACCGCAACCGTGCTCGCCCAGGCTCTCGTCCACGAGGGCCTGCGTGCGGTCGCGTCCGGAGCCAACCCGATCGCCCTCAAGCGGGGCATTGACGCGGCCGTCGAGGCCGTCGTCACCGAGCTGCGCAGGCTTGCCCGCGACATCGAGACCACCGACGACATGGCCCACGTGGCCACGATCTCGGCTCGTGACGAGCAGATCGGCGCCCTCATCGCCAGCGCGTTCGACAAGGTCGGCAAGGACGGCGTCATCACCGTCGACGAGTCCCAGACCTTCGGCACCGAGCTGGAGTTCACCGAGGGCATGCAGTTCGACAAGGGCTACCTCTCCCCGTACTTCGTGAGCGATCCGGAGCGCATGGAGGCCGTCCTCGACGACCCGTACATCCTGATCAACCAGGGCAAGGTCTCTTCGATGAACGACCTGCTGCCCCTGCTGGAGAAGGTCATCGGCGCCGGCGGCACCCTGTTCATCGTTGCCGAGGACGTGGACGGCGAAGCGCTGTCGACCCTCGTGGTGAACAAGATCAAGGGCACCTTCACCTCGGTCGCAGTGAAGGCTCCGGCCTTCGGTGACCGTCGCAAGGCCATGCTGGAGGACATCGCGATCCTCACCGGCGCGAAGGTCGTTGCTCCTGAGGTCGGCCTCAAGCTCGACCAGGTCGGCCTCGATGTGCTGGGCCGCGCCCGCCGCATCGTTGTCACCAAGGACAACACCACCATCGTCGAAGGCGCTGGCAAGTCCGAAGAGGTCGCCGGTCGGGTCGCGCAGCTGCGCGCCGAGATCGAGCGCACCGACTCGGACTGGGATCGGGAGAAGCTGCAGGAACGGGTTGCGAAGCTCGCCGGCGGCGTCTGCGTGATCCAGGTCGGCGCTGCCACAGAGGTGGAGCTGAAGGAGAAGAAGCACCGCATCGAGGATGCTGTCTCCGCCACCCGTGCAGCCATCGAGGAGGGCATCGTCGCCGGTGGCGGCTCCGCCCTCGTCCACGCTGCCCGCGTGCTCGTCGACGGTCTCGGCCTCGAAGGGGACGAGAAGACCGGCGTCAGCATCGTGGCGAAGGCCGTCGGTGAGCCGCTGCGCTGGATCGCAGAGAACGGCGGCGAGCCGGGTCTTGTCATCGTCTACAAGGTGGCGGAGATGGAGCCGGGTCACGGCTACAACGCCGCGACCGGCGAGTACGTCGACCTGGTTGCCGCTGGCATCATCGACCCGGTGAAGGTCACGCGCTCCGCGCTGGCCAACGCCGCTTCGATCGCTGCCCTGCTGCTCACGACCGAGACCTCGGTCGTCGAGAAGCCGGCAGATGACGAGGACGACCACAGCCACGGGCACAGCCACAACCACTGAGTCCGTCAGCGCAGCGACCCCAGCCCCTTCCGGGGGGCTGGGGTCCTTGCTTTTCCGGGCCTTGCTGGAGGTCTGCTGGGGATTGGCTGGAGGCAGGCTGGCGGTTTGCTGGAGGTCGGCCGAATCGTGGTGCGGAGCCGGCCGCAGGCCCAACAGGATGGCGTCATCCACTACTCCAGAGGAGAGATGACAGCCATGCACAAGACCCTCCAGCTCGCAGCCTTCGCCGTCCTGAGCACCGGCCTCGGCGTGCTCACGGCACTGCCCGCCAGCGCAGAGACCACCACGCCGACGCCCACCCCGCGTCCTACACCTGCCACGGCTTCAAGGCCACCATCGTCGGCACCGACGCCGCTGACACCCTCACCGGCACCGAGGGCAGGGACGTGATCGTCGCGCTCGGCGGCGCCGACGTCATCGACGGCCTCGGTGGCAACGACGTCATCTGCGCGGGTACGGGTAACGACAGCGTCATCGGTGGGGCTGGGAAGGACTGGATCTCCGGCGGCCACGGCGATGACGTGCTCTCCGGCGGCGCCTTCGACGACCGCGTCTGGGGCGGCCCGGGCAACGACAAGGTCAACGGCGACGACGGCTACGACGTGGTCGGCGGCGGCGACGGACGCGACGTCGTCAACGGCGGCAACGGTGACGACAAGGTCTACGGCGGGACGGGCAACGACCACCTGCTGGGTGGCACCGGCCGCGACCGGCTCTACGGCGAGCGTGGCCGTGACCTGCTCGAGGGCCAGGCCGGCCGCGACGTGGTCCGCGGTGGCACGCAACGCCGACCTCGAGTTCCAGGGCAGCGCCCCCGCTGCGGTCGTGACCGCCTGGTACGCCGCCTACGGCCCCAAGCTCACCGTCTGAGCGCAACCCCTTCCCGACTTGTCAGAATCTCACCGAGTCATAGGTTCGTGAGGCCCTGACAAGTCGGGAGTGGGGACGCCGGTGGCGGTGGTCAGGCGCTTGCGGAGGATCGCGCGCCAGCCGATCAGGAAGACGGCGAGGCTGATGCCGCCGACGATGACGAAGCCCGGTGCTGTGGAGCCGCCGGAGGCCACCCGCAGCGCCATGCCGCCGACGAGGGCGACCACCCAGACGAAGATGCCCTGCACCCACCACGGCCAGTTCCGCCAGGACGCGACCACCGACCCCAGGGCCACCGACACAACGAAGGGCCAGGCGGTCGTCGCGATGCCGGCGAGGTCGAGGGACTCGGCATGGCTCGCCCGTCCGATGACGGCGAAGACGGCGACGAGGACGATATCGAGGAGGAGGCTCCCGAGAATGCGCATGCGCCGACCCTAGCCGCCGGATCATCCTGCAGGATGACGAGGTTCGCCGCTCAGGATGACGCGACCACACCCGCGGGCTCAATAGGTTGGCACCATGAGCGACAACCACCCTTCCTCGGGAGACGGTCCGGCGCCGGGCATCGAAGCCATCGGCCTGAAGCGGGCCTTCGGCGACGTGCGCGCCGTCGACGGGATCACCTTCACAGCACCCGCGTCAGCGGTCACGGCCCTGATCGGGCCCAACGGCTCCGGCAAGACAACGTTGCTGCTCCTGCTGGCCGGCCTGCTCCAGGCCGACGCCGGTCGCGCGAACATCGCCGGCTACGACGTGGCGTCCGACAACCTCGAGGCGCGCTCGCGGGTCGGCTGGATGCCGGACTCCTTCGGCACCTGGGATGCGCTCACCTGCACCGAGATCCTCTCGACCTTCGCCCACGCGTACGGGATTCCTCGCTTGGCAAGCCCCGCCCGGGTCGCAACGCTCCTCGACCGCGTGCACCTCGGCGAGTTCGCCGCCCGTCCCGCGCGGGTGCTCAGCCGTGGCCAGAAGCAGCGGCTCGGCCTGGCCCGCGCCCTGATCCACGACCCCGACGTGCTGCTGCTCGACGAGCCGGCGTCCGGGCTCGACCCGCGCAGCCGCATCGAGCTGCGCGACCTGCTGCGCGAACTCGCCCGTGACGGCAAGACCGTGCTGGTCTCCTCCCACGTGCTCTCCGAGCTCGAGGAGGTCTACGACCAGGCCGTGTTCCTCTCCCGCGGACGCACGGTCGACACCTCCGCCCAGCCCACCGAGGCCGCCAAGCGCGGCTGGCGCCTCGAGGCCGCCGACCCGGTGGCGCTGCGGACCTTCCTCGACGCCGTCGGCATCCCGTGGACCGGCCAGCCCAACGGCGAGGTCATCGTGCAGCTGGCCGGCTACGAGTCGGCGCGCGAGCTGATCCGCGCAGCGGTCGGCGCCGACGTCCCGCTGCACACGATCACCCCGGTGGCCGGACGCCTCGAGGAGACCTACCTTTCGCTGAACGAGGAGCGGTCATGAACGCCTGGCGCCTGTCGGTGAACGGCCTGCGGACCGTGACCGAACTCGAACTCAAGCAGCGCATCCGCTCGCGGCGCTGGATCGTCGCCCTGCGTGGTGTGGTTCCTCGTGATCGGGGCGATCACCTCGCTGGTGATCCTCGCGACCACACGCCTGACCGGCGGCGACGACAACGCCCCGAACCCTGGACCGATGGCGTTCGCCCTCAACGTCTTCTTCGTGCTGGGCATGGGCCTGATCATCGCCCCGACCTTCACGGCCACCTCGATCAACGGTGACCGCAGCGCCGGCACGCTCGCCACCCTGCAGGCCACGCGGCTCAGTGCCGCGGAGATCGCCATCGGCAAGCTGCTGGCGGCCTGGCTGACGGCCCTGGTGTTCCTCGTCGTCGGCCTGCCGTTCATCGCCTGGTCGATGGTGTCCGGCTCGATCTCGCTGTGGCAGGTGGTGGCCTGCTTCGCCGTCGTCTTCATCCTGGTGGCAGTGGTCTGCGCCATCGGCCTCGGCTGGTCGGCGCTGCTGTCCCGTCCGGCCGGCTCGACGGTGATGACCTACCTCTCCGTCGTCGCCCTCACCGTCATCAGCACCTTCGTGATGGCCATGCTGTCGCCACTGGTGCGCAGCGACGACGTGGTGCGCGTCTGGGGGATCCCGGACGCCGTCGCAGGCCGAATACCAGGCCGGGATCGACAACTACTGGGCAACGCACACCGACGGCGACTCCAGCGGCCTTCCGCAGCCGCCCACCGACAAGTGCACCTGGAAGACGGAGACCGCAGGAGAACATCCACATGGAACGCATCTGGTGGATCACCGTGATCAACCCGTTCGTGATCGTTGCCGACGCCGCGCCCCTGCCGGACGAGGCCTACGCCGACCTCAACAAGTACGCGAACTCCGCTGCCGACCCGCTGGCGATGATCCGCCTCGGCGTGCGGTCGATAGTCCATGCCACCGGCGACCGAGCGTGACGACTGCATCCAGCTGTACGCGATGAGCGACTACTACCGGGTCGACTACGACGCGGACGGCACGCCCCGCGTGACGACGGCCTCGGGGAACCCCGTGGACATCGACAGCCCGGTGAAACGGCGTCCGGTCACGATCGACTCCCCGATCTGGCCGTGGGGTCTGGGCGCGAACCTGCTGATCGGTGCGACGTTCCTCTGGGTGGCCGTCCGCCGGCTGAAGGTGCCCTACGGACAGCTCCCGCCCGGTACCCGGGTGGCCTGAGCGGGCTGCTCAGTTCGCTGCGCGCAGGGGCAGGGTGAGCTCGACGCGGCCACCCGGCTCCCCGGGCGCTGACGTCCGCAGGCTGCCGCCGACCTTTGCGAGCACCCTTCCGACGATCTGGAGGCCGAAGCCGGAAGAGCCCTGGCGCTGCGTTCCGGGCGTCGCTGCGAAACCGGGGCCCTCATCGGCGACGACCAGCAGCGCTGACGCACCGGCGCGGGTGAGGGTCACGGCGAGCCCGGTCCCGTCCGCGGTGTGGGCGAAGACGTTGTCGATGCAGATGTCCACGAGGTCGCCGAGATCGGCTGCGCCGAGGGCCACCCGCACCGGCGCTGTCGGCAGGGCCACGCGGAGGACGCGGTCCTGGTCCTCCGCCAGCGGCGTCCAGTAGGCCACCCGCGCTGCCGTCACGGCGACGGCGTCGCAGTCGGCGGGGAGGTCCTCGCGTACCGGGCGCCTGGCCTCCCGCACCAGGTCGTCGATCGCTGCCTGCAGCAGCCCGACGAGCCGACCGAGCTCTGCGCGCGACTCCGGGTCGGGCACGTTCTCACTCTCCAGCCGTAGCGCTGTCACCGGCGTCCGCAGCCGGTGGGCCAGCTCGCGCACGGCTTCCCGCTCGATGACCAGCAGTTCCTCGATGCGGACGGCGAGCCCGTTCAGTGCCTCGCCCAGCTCGACCGTCTCCGGCGGCCCGTCCAGCGGTGCGCGTGCGTGCAGTTCGCCCGCCCGCAGGCGGTGGGCGGTGTTCGCGACGGCAAGTACCGGACGGCTGACCTGGCGGCCGACCTGTGCTGCGACGACCGACCGCCAGTCCCGAGAGGACGAGGCCGAGGCCGATGATGCTGGCCCAGGCC
Organism: uncultured Actinomycetota bacterium; assembly: GCA_963773595.1. Classification (GTDB taxonomy): domain Bacteria; phylum Actinomycetota; class Actinomycetes; order Propionibacteriales; family Propionibacteriaceae; genus Propionicimonas. The sequence continues at coordinate 112,959 of CAVZBQ010000002.1, read as the reverse complement.
AGCGGGACGCCTTCCGACAGCTGTTCGGGGGTCATCGATGCCCGCGCCACGGCAACGCCGCCGTCGACGAGGATCGGCACGTACACCTGGCCGCCCGAGGAGTCGCGGACGGAGAACGCCTCGCCGTTCCTTGCCCGCAGGTAGGACTCGTCGTCGGCAGCGTCAGGCCAGGCGGCGCCGAGGACGGTGCCGTCCGCGAGCACGACGCTGGTCAGGGCTGCCGAGTCGGTGAGGGTGGGCTGCAGGAGGCTGGCCAGCTGCGGGTCGTCGTGCAGGCTGGACACGACCACGGCGACGGTGTTGGCCTGCTGGCTCGCCACGGCCATGCCGCGGTCTGCCGCCAGCGTCTGCACCAGCAGCAGCAGGGGAATCACGAAGGAAGCGACGATCGCCGTGCTCACGACAGCGACGAGGACGCTGACCTGTCGGCGCACCTCAGTGCTCGGTCCCTGGGTCGACCAGGCGGACGCCGACCCCCCGCACCGTCTGCAGGTAGCGCGGCTCGGCAGCGGTCTCGCCGAGCTTGCGACGCAGCCAGCTGAGGTGGACGTCCACCGTGCGGTCGCCGCCGCCGAACGGCAGCTGCCACACCTCGGCGAGCAGTTCGCGCTTGGTCACCACTTCGCCCAGCCGCGTGGCCAGCACCCACAACAGGTCGTACTCCTTGCGCGAGAGGTCGATGGGCTCGCCATTCAGCATGACGGTCCTGGCGGCCGGCTCGATCAGCAGTTCGCCGATCCGTACCTCCTGGGCGGGGCGCTGCCCTGGCTCGGTACGGCGCAGGACGGCCCGGATCCGCGCGGCCAGCTGCTCGGTGCCGAACGGCTTGGTCAGGTAGTCGTCCGCGCCCGGCATCCAGTGCCCGCACGATGGAGGAGTCGTCATCCTGCGCCGTGATGACGATCACCGGGACGGAGCTCACCCCACGGAGCATCTCCAGCACCTGCTGGCCGCCCAGGTCGGGCAGGCCGAGGTCGAGGAGGACCACCTGTGGCTCGTCGGTGACGGCGAGGGCGAGTCCTGCGCCGCCCTCTGTTGCGACGGTGACGACGTGGCCGAGCTCTGTCAGGTTCCTGCGGAGCAACCGTCCGATCTCCGGGTCGTCCTCCACCAGCAGCACACGCGTCATGGCCGTAACGTACTCCCGCTGGGGCTGCCGGATCGGGTGACATGATGGGAACGTGCCCATGAGAAGCGCCATCGCCATCACCGGCGTCTGGCTGATCACCGTCGCGGCTGCCTCCGCCCTGACCTGGAGCGTGATCTCGCTGGCCGGAGCCCGCGTCGGGCAGCCGGCGGTCGTCGCCATCCCGACGGCGCCGGCGTCATCGGCGACTCCCGGGCACAATCCTGCGACGTGGACGGGCGCCTCGGGCAAGGTCACTGCCCGCTGCAAGGACGAGGACATCTCACTGGTGGCAGCGACGCCGTCCGACGGCTTCGGCGTCGACGTGAAGGACCGCGGTCCCATCCAGCTGCTGCTGGAGTTCGAGCGCAAGAACGATGCCGGTGGCGAGAGCCACATCCGCGCGACCTGTGTCGACGGCAGCCCGGTCTTCACGGAGGACTGAGGCTAGGCGCCGCCACCGGGCCGGGCGATGCCCGACTCGTAGGCGGCAACGACAGCCTGCACCCGGTCGCGCACCCCGAGCTTCGCGAGCACCCGTCGCACGTGCGTCTTCACCGTGGTCTCCGAGAGGAAGAGGCTGGTGGAGATCTCCGCGTTGGACTGGCCGCGGGCGATCAGCTCCAGCACCTCGCGCTCCCGGTCGGTGAGGGTGGCGAAGCGCGGGTCCTCGATGCCGGCGACGTCAGGCCCGACGGCGACGTGGGCGAGCAGCCGGCGCGTGGCGGACGGTGCGATCACCGCGTCCCCGGTGTGGACGGTGCGGATGCCGCCCAGCAGGTCGGCCGGGGGAGCGTTCTTCAGCAGGAAGCCGGAGGCGCCGCTGCGGATCGCCGTGAGCAGGTACTCGTCCAGGTCGTAGGTGGTGAGCATCACGATGCGGGGCGGCTGCTCGACGCCGGCGAGGTCGGCAGCGGCGAGGATCTGGCGGGTCGCCTCGAGACCGTCCATGCCGGGCATCCGGACGTCCATCAGCACGACGTCGCAGGCGGTGCGTCGCGACCAGCGCGACCGCTCCGCGCCGTCGCCCGGCCTCGCCGACGACGACCATGTCGTCCTGGGCTGCGATCACCATCGCGAGCCCGGCGCGCACCAGCTGCTGGTCGTCGACCAGGACCACCCGGATCTGTTCAGCCACGAGCTCGACCTCCTCGGTCAGTGTCGCCAGCGGGATGCTCGCCCGCACGCGGAACCCGTCCTCCGTCGGCCCGGCCTCCAGCGTGCCACCGACGATCTCCGCGCGCTCCCGCATGCCGATCAGGCCGAGGCCCAGCCCGGCGAGCGGCTCCTCCGCCTCCGGGTCGACCTCCGGCGTGCCGGCGCCGCCACGGTCGGTGACGGTGAGCACGACCTCCGACGCGCGTCCAGCTGAGCGCGACGATCACCTTGACGCCCTCGCCGCCGTGCTTGAGCACGTTGGTGAGCGCCTCCTGGCAGATCCGGTACAGCGCGAGCCGCGAGCCCGACGGCAGCGGCCCGGGTCGCCGACCCGGATCAGCGACACCTGGAGCCCGGCCGCGCGGGCCTGCTCGACGAGCTCGTCCAGCGGTGCCTGGTCGGGGACCGGCGAGAGCTCCGGACCGGCTGCTCGCCGTGGCGCAGCATGCCGAGGATGCGGCGGGTGTCGGTGAGCGCTGCCCTTCCGGTCTCGCCGATGGTGAGGAACGCCCGCCGGGCACGCGGCGGTGTCGGCGACGACGTAGCTGCCGCCGTCGGCCTGGGCGATCATGATCGCCAGCGAGTGGGCGATCACGTCGTGCATCTCCCGCAGGATGCGGATGCGCTCCGCTGCGACCGCGGCCTCTGCAGCCAGGTTCTGCGAGTCCAGCACCCGGGCGCGCGCGGCCTGCGCGACGCCGAGGGCAGCCCGGGAACGCCGGTTCTGCGACGAACAGGACGACGCAGACGGCCGCCAGCGCCGCGGCGAGGGCCGCGAGGGCGATGGTCGAGCGCGATCATCGTCGTCGCATCAGGAGTGGACGACGACCTCGACCCGCTGGAACTCCTTGATGTCGGTGTAGCCCGTCGTGGCCAGCGCCCGCCGCAGGGCACCGACGAGGTTCATGGTGCCGTCGGCGATGTGCGAGGGCCCGAGCAGGATCTCCTCCAGCGTGCCGATGGCGCCGAACTTCACCCGCTCGCCGCGCGGCAGGGTGGCGTGCCAGGCCTCCGGACCCCAGTGGTAGCCGTGGCCGGGTGCCTCGGTGGCGCGTGCCAGCGGCGTGCCGACCATGACGGCGTCCGCACCGCAGGCGAGGGCCTTGGCGATGTCGCCGGAGCGGCCGAGGGCGCCGTCCGCGATCACGTGCACGTAGCGGCCGCCGGACTCGTCGAGGTAGTCGCGACGCGCCTCCGCGACGTCGGCGAGCGCGGAGGCCATCGGCACCTCGACGCCGAGGACGTTGCGGGTGCGCTTGGTGGCGCCGCCGCCGAAGCCGACGAGGACGCCGGCAGCGCCGGTGCGCATCAGGTGCAGCGACGACTGGTAGGTGGCGCAGCCGCCGACGATCACCGGCACGTCGAGCTCGTAGATGAACTTCTTCAGGTTCAGGGGCTCGTCGACGCCGGAGACGTGCTCTGCGGACACGGTCGTGCCGCGGATCACGAAGAAGTCGACGCCGGCCTTCTCCACGACGCTCGGCGAACTCGCGCGCAGGTCTGCGGCGACAGCGAGCCGGCGACCGGGACGCCGGCCGCACGGATCTGCGCCATCCGCTCGGTGATCAGCTCAGCCTTGATCGGCTCGGCGTACAGCGCCTGCATCCGCTTGGTCGCGGCGACCGGGTCCTCGATCTCCGGCCAGCTCGGCGAGCAGCGGCTCCGGGTCGTCGTAGCGCGTCCACAGGCCCTCGAGGTTCAGGACGCCGAGGCCGCCGAGCTTGCCCATGGCGATGGCCGTCGCCGGCGACATCACCGAGTCCATCGGTGCGGCGACGATCGGGAAGTCGAAGGTGAGGGCGTCGATCCGCCAGGACAGGTTCACCTCCTCGATGCCGCGGGTGCGCCGGGTCGGCACGATGGCGATGTCGTCGAAGCCGAAGACGGGCAGGGCTCGCTTGGAACGGCCGATCTCGATCATGGAATGAGCTCCCTTGCTCAGGACTGCGAGGAGTAGTTGGGTGCCTCGATGGTCATCTGGATGTCGTGCGGGTGTGATTCGCGCAGCCCGGCGGCGGTGATCCGGACGAACCGGCCCTTGCTGTGCAGTTCGCGCGATGGTGATCGCGCCGGTGTAGAACATCGACTGCCGCAGGCCGCCGACCAGCTGGTAGGCGACGGCGGACAGCGGGCCGCGGAAGGCGACCTGGCCCTCGATGCCCTCGGGGATGAGCTTGTCGTCGCTGACGACGTCGCCCTGGAAGTAGCGGTCCTTGGAGTAGGACACCTTGCGGCCGCGGGCGGCCATTGCGCCCAGCGAACCCATGCCGCGATAGCTCTTGAACTGCTTGCCGTTGATGAAGACGAGCTCGCCGGGGCTCTCCTCGCAGCCGGCCAGCAGCGAGCCGAGCATCACGGCGTCCGCGCCGGCGACCAGCGCCTTGGCGATGTCGCCGGAGTACTGCAGGCCGCCGTCACCGATCACCGGGACGCCGGCCGGCTGGCAGGCGCGGGCCGCGTCGTAGATGGCGGTCACCTGGGGGACGCCGACGCCGGCGACCACGCGGGTGGTGCAGATCGAGCCGGGGCCGACACCGACCTTGACGCCGTCAGCGCCCGCCTCGACGAGCGCCTTCGCGCCGGCGAACGTTGCGATGTTGCCGCCGATGATGTCGACCTCCGCGGCGGCCGGTTCGGCCTTCAGCCGGCGGATCATGTCGAGCACTCCCTGGGAATGGCCGTGGGCGGTGTCGACGACGATCGCGTCCACGCCCGGCGTCCACCAGCATCATGGCCCGCTCCCAGGCGTCCCCGAAGAAGCCGATCGCCGCACCGACGCGCAGCCGGCCCTGCGGGTCCTTGCTCGCCAGCGGGTACTTGTCGGACTTCACGTAGTCCTTGAGCGTGATCAGCCCACGCAGCCGGCCGTGCTCGTCCACCAGCGGCAGCTTCTCGATCTTGTGCTTGGCAAGCAGCTTCAGGGCGTCCTCGCTGCTGATCCCGGGGCTGCCGGTCACCAGCGGCATCGGGGTCATGACCTCGCCGACGGGGCGGTTGGGGTCGTCCTCGAACCGCATGTCGCGGTTGGTGACGATGCCCAGCAGCTTCATGTCCGAGTCGACGACCGGTACGCCGGAGATGCGGAAGTGGCCGCACATCTCGTCGACCTCGCCGATGGTGGCTTCGAGGGTCGTGGTGATCGGCTGGTCGATCATGCCGGCCTCGGACCGCTTCACGCGGTCGACCTGGCTGGCCTGCTCCTCTGCCGACATGTTGCGGTGCAGGATGCCCATGCCGCCCTCGCGGGCCATCGCGATGGCCATCCGCGACTCGGTGACGGTGTCCATCGCCGAACTCAGCAGCGGGATCCGCAGCTGGATCCGCGGCTCACCGAGGTGGTGGTGTCGACGGCGGACGGGATGACGTCGCTCTCGTTCGGCTGCAGCAGCACGTCATCGAAGGTCAGTCCGAGGGCTGCGAACGGTCCCGGCACACCGGACGGCGTGAGCTCGGCAGAAATCGACACGTCTCACCAATCTGTCTGCTGGATAGCGAGTGGTCAGTGTATCGCCGCGCGGCGGGCCGACCTGCTGCGGGGTCAGCCGATGGCGGCGAAGGCCTGCATCAGCGTCGGCTGCTGGAACTCGAACCCTGCGTCGAGCAGCCGTGCGGGACGCACCCGCTGGCCGGTCAGCAGCGCCTCCTTGACGAACTCACGCCCGAACAGCAGCTGCACGCCCGGCAGCGGCAGCGGGAGCGGGGTGGGCCGGTTGAGGTGCGCGCCGAAGGTGGCGGTGAACTCGGCGTTGCTCACCGGGTTCGGCGAGGAGAGGTTGACCGGTCCGGTGAGGTCGGAGGTGAGCAGGAACTCGATCGCCCGCACGTGGTCGATCAGGCTGATCCAGGAGACGAACTGGTGGCCGCTGGCGATCTTGCCGCCGAGGCCGAGGGCGAACAGCGGCCACTGCATGGCGAGGTAGCCGCCGTCGCGGGTCAGCACCTGGCCGGTGCGCAGCTTCACCGTCGGGACCGGCGAATGGTCGGCGGCCGCCTCCCAGTCGGTGACGACCCCGCACAGGAAGCCGCGGCCCGGCGGGAAGGTCTCGTCGACGATCTCCGTGCCGGTGTCGCCGTAGTAGCCGACGGCCGAGCCGTTGAGCAGCCGCTGGCAGCGTCCGTCGGGGGCGAGCTGGGTGACGATGGTCAGGGTCGAGGTGGTCCGCGAGCGCCGGATCTCCGCCTTGCGCTCCTTCGTCCAGCGGACGCCGCCGATCGGCGAGCCGGCGAGGTTCACCACGGCGTCGACGTCGTCGAGGCCAGGGCCGTCGATCCGTCCCGCGTCCGGGTCCCAGTGCCGCTGGTCCGATGCCGTCACCGCACCGCGGACCAGTCGCACCACCTCGTGTCCGGACCTGAGAAGGTGCCGGGCAAGGGCGGTTCCGATCAGCCCGGTGCTGCCGCCGATTGCTACCCGCATGAGTCGATCCTGCCACCGGCCTGCAACCCGCGGGTCAGGATCAGGTGAGGGATCACACCTGGCCGTGCCAGATCACGGTCTGGATCGCGTTCCAGATGCAGAAGGCGATGGCGAACCCGAAGACCCAGTACCGCTGGCGACGGGTGAGCGGGACGAGGGCGAGCAGGGCAAGGCTCCACGGCAGGTACCACGGGTGCAGGGCCTGGCCGAGGACGGCGATCGCCAGCGAGCCCCAGGCGACGAGGCTGAGCGGACGGTCGGCGAAACGGACGCCGATCCAGACCAGCACCAGCAGCAGGATGACGCGTGCCGACGCGTCCGGCCTGGACGAGGAAGCCGGTGTAGGAGCCGCCGCCCAGCTGCCAGAAGAGGGCGCCCCCTTCGAGAGCAGCGCGAGCGGGGCCGGGGTGCCCGCCAGCCCCATCAGGTCGAGCCACTGCAGCCAGCCGAAGCCGAGCCCGGTGGCGAGGCTGACCAGCACGAAGGTCACGAGGGTGACGACGGTGGCGACCGCCGTCCGCCAGCCCAGCAGCCACAGCCGGCGTCCCAGCGGCAGCGCAGCCAGCCGCGCAGCGACCGGCAACCCGGCGACGGCGATGACGGCGAGGCCGCCCTGCTGCTTGAACGCCATGGCCAGCCCGACCAGCACGGGTCCGACGAGGAGCGACGGTCACCAGGCCCGGCCACCGGCAGGCGACCCAGATCGCGGCGAGGGTGATGGCCACCATCGGGGCGTCGTTGTGGGCCGCCCCGATGAAGTGCAGCAACAGCAGCGGGTTCAGCACGCCCAGCCAGACAGCCCCACGCTCGCGGCACGCCGAGCAGGGCCGCGATCCGCGGCACCAGCAGCAGCATCGCGGCGACCGAGAGCGAGGGCAGGCAGCCGCATGGCGACGACCGACCAGTAGGGGTCGGAGCCCGGTGGCCATGCACCACCAGCTCGTTCAGGCGCAGGGTCAGCGGCGGGTAGGCGACGCCACTGCCGGCCCACAGCGGGTCGACCCAGGGAGCGAACGGGCTGCCGGAGGTGGCGACGCCCACGAGATAGGGGTTGGCGCCGGTGCCCAGCGTCCAGCCGAGGTCGGCGTAGAGGATCGCGTCGTTGCTCAGCACCGGCGGGACGAGCAGCAGCGGGAGGCTCCACAGCCCGAGCGTCGGCCAGGCGTGCACGGCCGGCCGCGTGCGGGTGGGACGGATGTGCCACCAGCCCCAGGTGATGGCGACGATGCCGAGGACGATCAGGATCCGGTTGAGCGGCAGGGGGGCGCTGAGCCCGATGGCATTCACCAGCTCGGGCGGCCAGCCGTCCGCGGCGAAGGAGAACTCGGGATGGCAGCCGCCCCAGGCGACGGCGATGGCGCCGAAGAACCCGGCCCACACGCCGGGCGAGCGCAGCGCGGCCGCGTGGCTCCCGGTCACGACTCGGCGGCGATGGCCTCGTGGTGTCGCACGACTTCGGCGACCACGAACTCCAGCCACTTCTCGGCGAACTCGGGGTTCAGCTGCGCGCGGACGGCCAGGTCGCGGAGGCGGGCGATCTGCTGCTCCTCGCGTTCCGGGTCGGCCGGGGCGAGCCCGCGGACCTTCTTGAGCACCCCGACCTGCTGGGTGATCTTGAACCGCTCAGCGAGCAGGCAGATGATCGCGGCGTCCAGGTTGTCGATGGAGCCGCGCAGCCGTTCGAGTTCGGGGTCGCTCTGCACGCGCACAGCTTATGGGATGACCCCGGAGTGCTCAGCTGTGCGGGAGTACCCCGATGGCCACGAGGCCGTAGAAGAGCGCCGTGCCGACGGCGACGCCCGAGACCGAACCGGGCGACGAGCCCCAGCCGCTTGCGGAGCTTGGTGAGCCAGACGATGGCCGCGATCACGGCGCACACGCCGGCGACACGAGCAGGAACTCGGGACGGTACATCCCGACGATCAGCGCGGCAGCGATGCCGCGACGGTCGTTGATGCATCCGCGCCCTGCACACCGGACGAGGTGTCGTAACTGACAGGGCTCATGGCGCAACTGTAGGCCCGTTCAGGCGGTGACGTTGTCGGGAAACAGGCCCTGCACGAACGCGCGGCACGAAAGGGACAGTCCCCTTTCGTGCCGCGTTTGGGTGCAATCAGGCGATGACGTCGCCCGGGGAGGTGTTGGCGGGGATGCCGGTGACGATCGAGTTCGGCGGCACGTCCTTGACGACGAGGGCGTTCGACCCGACCTTGGTGCCGTCGCCGATGGTGATCGGGCCGATGATCTTCGCGCCGGCGCCGAGCAGCACGTTGTTGCCGATGGTGGGGTGGCGCTTGAACCGTCCGCGGGAACGCCCGCCGAGCGTCACCTGGTGGTACATCAGGACGTCGTCGCCGACCTCCGCCGTCTCACCGATGACGACGCCCATGCCGTGGTCGATGAAGAACCGGCGTCCGATGACGGCGCCGGGATGGATCTCGATCCCGGTGAAGAACCGGGAGAGCTGGGACAGCACCCGCGCCAGCGGCTTGCCGGCGGGGCCGGAGGTCCACAGTCGGTGCGCCAACCGGTGCACCCACACCGCGTGGATGCCGGGGTAGGTCAGTGCCACAAGGATCTTCGAGGTGGCGGCGGGGTCCTCGCGGAGGGCGGTCTCCAGGTCTTCGGAGACCCGCCCCCGCGCGGACTGCAGGATAGCGGCGAGATTCACGCGTCCAGTAGATCGGCGTACAGCACCGTAGACAAGTACCGCTCACCGAAGGACGGGATGATCACGACGATCGTCTTGCCGGCATTCTCTGGACGGGCGGCGAGTTCACCGGCTGCTGCGAGTGCTGCACCGGACGAGATGCCGACCAGCAGGCCCTCCTCGGCTGCTGCCCTGCGGGCCCAGGCGACGGCGGTCTCGCTGCTCTGCGGCAGCACCTCGTCGATCACCGAACGGTCGAGGATCTCCGGGATGAAGTTGGCTCCGATGCCCTGGATCTTGTGCGGACCGGGGGCTCCACCGGACAGCAGCGGGGACTCCGACGGCTCGACGGCGATGATCTTGACCTCGGGCTTGTTCTGCTTCAGCACCTGCCCCACGCCGGTGATGGTGCCACCGGTGCCGACGCCGGCGACGACGAAGTCGACAGCGCCCTCGGTGTCGTCCCAGATCTCGACAGCCGTCGTCTTGCGGTGGATGTCGGGGTTGGCCGGGTTGGCGAACTGGCGGGCGAGGATCGCGCCCGGGGTCTCGGCTGCAACCTGCTCGGAGCGGGCAACAGCACCCTTCATGCCCTCGGAGCCCGGGGTCAGCACCAGCTCTGCGCCGAAGGCGCGCAGCAGCGCGCGGCGCTCCTTGCTCATGGTGTCCGGCATGGTGAGGATCACCTTGTAGCCGCGGGCAGCGCCGACGAAGGCGAGCGCGATGCCGGTGTTGCCGGAGGTCGCCTCGACGATCGTGCCGCCGGGCTGCAGCTGGCCGCTGGCCTCTGCCGCGTCGATGATCGCGACGCCGATCCGGTCCTTCACGGAGTTCGCCGGGTTGTAGAACTCGAGCTTGGCAAGGACGATCGCCTTGCTGTCGCCATAGAGCCGGTTGATCTTCACGAGCGGGGTGCGGCCGATCAGCTTGGTCGCGTCTTCGAAGTAAGCCATTGTCAGTGTCCTGTTCTTCTGTGTGTGTTGTTGCGATGCAGTCGTGTGGTGCTTCGTCGGCTAGATGCCGGCGAGGGCCTGGTCGAGATCGGCGATCAGGTCATCGATGTACTCGATACCCACGCTGAGCCGCACCATTTCCGGCGCGACCCCTGCCGCCACCAGTTCATCCTCCGTCAGCTGGGAGTGGGTGGTGGTGGCGTTGTGGATGGCCAGTGACTTGGCGTCGCCGATGTTGGCCAGGTGGGAGAACAGCTCGAGGGACTCGATGAACTTCGAGCCGGCCTCGCGGCCGGCCTTCAGCCCGAAGGCGAGGATGCCGCCGTAGCCGCGCCCGGTGAAGATGCGGTCGGCGATCGGCCTTGTACGGCGAGGACTCCAGGCCCGGGTAGTTCACCCAGGCCACCTTGTCGTGGCCCTCGAGGTACTGCGCGACGGCCAGGGCGTTGGACGAGTGGCGCTCGATGCGCAGGTGGAGGGTCTCAAGGCCCTGCAGGAAGAGCCAGGCGTTGAACGGCGAGATCGCTGCGCCGGTGTTGCGCAGCAGCACCGTCCGGGCGCGGATGATGTAGGCGGCCGGGCCGGCGGCGTCGGTCCAGACCACGCCGTGGTAGGCGGAGTCGGGTGCGGTGAGGCCGGGGAAGCGGTCGGCGTGGGCAGCCCAGTCGAACTTGCCGGAGTCGACGAGGATGCCGCCGATCGAGGTGCCGTGGCCGCCGATGTACTTGGTCGCCGAGTGGACGGCGATGTCGACGCCGTGCTCGAAGACCTGCGCGAGGATCGGCGTCGTCACGGTGGCGTCGACGATGAACGGCAGGCCGAGGGCGTGCGCGGCCTCGCTCCAGGCGTCCAGGTCGATCACGTTGATGGCCGGGTTGCCGATGGTCTCGCCGAAGACCAGCTTGGTCTTCTCGTCGACGCTGGCTGCCAGTTCCTCGGGCTTGCCGGGATCGACGAAGCGCACCTCGATGCCGTACTGCGGCAGGGTGTGGGCGAACAGGGCGTAGGTGCCGCCGTACAGCGTGGAGAGGGCGACGATGTTGTCCCCGGCGTAGGTCAGGTTCAGCACGGCGTAGGTGACCGCAGCGGAACCGGAAGCTGTCGCGAGCGCGCCGACGCCGCCCTCGAGGGCATTGACGCGGGCCTCGAACACCGACTGGGTCGGGTTCATGATGCGGGTGTAGATGTTGCCCGGCACCTTCAGCGCGAACAGGTCGGCCGCGTGCTCGGTGTCGTCGAACACGTACGAGGTGGTCTGGTAGATCGGCACGGCGCGGGCGTTGGTGGCCGAGTCGGCCTCCTCCTGGCCGGCGTGGACGCTGAGGGTGTCGGGATGCTGCGTCTTCGGGTTCTGGGACATTTCGCTCCTGTGTGGTGATCGCTGTGGTGGTGCTGCCGAGTTGCTTCCGGCCTGACTGGGCCGGTGCCTGTGGGTGTGCCTCGAACCGATCCGGACGCGGATCAGCGAATGGCGTTGGGTGTGAGGTGTTGTGTTGCAGGAATGGCTGATCAGCGCATTCGACAACACACCATCGACGGCAGGCAGCGACAACACATGGTCGCGGAGCGCATCGAGGACATGCGCGGAGACTATCGGGGCGTCCATTGAATGGTCAATTGGTCTTGGAATCCGAGAACGCCGGACACCAATAGACTCCTCTGCCATGAGTGCAGAACACGATCTGGTGCTGGTTGTCGACTACGGCGCCCAGTACGCCCAACTCATCGCGCGCCGCGTGCGCGAGGCAAAGGTGTACTCCGAGATCGTGTCGCACACGATGAGCGTCGCCGACATGCTCGCCCGCAAGCCCCAGGCGATCATCCTCTCCGGCGGACCGAGTTCGGTGTACGAACCGGGCGCCCCGCAGCTCGACGTGACCCTGCTCGAGGCCGACGTGCCCGTGTTCGGCATCTGCTACGGCTTCATGGCGATGGCACAGGCACTCGGCGGCACCGTCGCCCGCACCGGCCAGCGCGAGTACGGCAGGACCACCGTCGAGGTGCTGGCGCCGGGCCGGCTGCTCGACGGCCTGCCGGCAAGCCTGAGCTCCTGGATGTCGCACGGCGACGAGGTCACCGCAGCCCCGGAGGGGTTCACCGTCAACGCGCGGTCGCCGCGGGCCACCGTCGCAGCGTTCGAGAACGACGAGTTGCGACTCGCCGGCGTCCAGTGGCACCCGGAGGTGCTGCACTCCGAGCACGGGCAGGCCGTGCTGGAGCACTTCCTGCTCGACATCGCCGGCTGCCGTCCGACGTGGACGAGCTTCAACATCGCAGACGACCAGATCGCGCGCATCAAGGCAGAGGTGGGCGACGCCCGGGTGCTGTGCGCCCTGTCCGGCGGCGTCGACTCCGCCGTCGCAGCAGCGCTGGTGCAGGCGGCCATCGGCGAGCAGCTGACCTGCGTGTTCGTCGACCACGGGCTGCTGCGCAAGGGCGAGGCCGAACGCGTGGAGCGGGACTTCGTCGCAGCGACCGGCGTCCAGCTGGTGGTGGCCAACGAGCAGGACCGGTTCCTGAACGCCCTCGCCGGGGTCAGCGACCCGGAGACGAAGCGCAAGATCATCGGCAGGGAGTTCATCCGCACGTTCGAGGACGAGGCCCGCAAGATCAACGCGTCCGGCCCGATCGACTACCTCGTGCAGGGCACGCTCTACCCCGACGTCGTCGAGTCCGGCGGCGGCGAGGGCGCTGCCAACATCAAGAGCCACCACAACGTTGGCGGGCTGCCCGACGACCTGCAGTTCAGCCTGATCGAGCCGCTGCGCACCCTGTTCAAGGACGAGGTGCGCCAGGTGGGCCGTCAGCTCGGGCTGCCCGAGCACATCGTCGACCGGCACCCGTTCCCCGGTCCGGGCCTCGGCATCCGCATCGTCGGGGCCGTGGACGCCGAGCGCCTGCGGATCCTGCGCGAGGCCGACGCGATCGTCCGCGAGGAGACGACCCTCGCCGGCCTCGACCACGACATCTGGCAGTTCCCGGTGGTGCTGCTGGCCGACGTCCGTTCGGTCGGGGTGCAGGGCGACGGCCGTACCTATGGCCACCCGATCGTGCTGCGTCCGGTGTCCAGCGAGGACGCGATGACCGCCGACTGGAGCCGGCTGCCCTACGACCTGCTGGAGCGGATCAGCACCCGGATCACCAACGAGGTGCCCGAGGTCAACCGCGTCGTGCTGGACGTCACGTCCAAGCCGCCGGGCACCATCGAGTGGGAGTGAGTACCGCGGGAGAACGGAAATGGGGACGGTTCCATTTCCGTTCACCCTCACGAGGGTGAATCGTCACGGTGACGTCTGCCCGGATGAACGGAAATGGAACCGTCCCCATTTCCGTTCACCGCGGTTGGGTCAGCGGTAGTCGGACGGCGGCGGGGTGCTGTTGTTGCTGCCGCTGAACATCTTCTTCAGGTCGTCGAAGCCGGTCGGGCCACCCTCCTCGAGCGGGAGCACGAGCCACAGGGCGATGTAGATGACCAGGACGACGCCGAAGAACAGCGACAGCACGACGGCGAGGATGCGCACGATGCTGGCATCAATGCCGAACGAGCGGGCGATGCCGCCGCAGACGCCGGCGATCATCTTGTCGGTGGCGGAACGGGTGAGTGGTTGGTTCATTCTCTTTCTTCCTTTCGGGGAACTTCAGTTGTGATTTCTCGAGAGCAGGAGCATGCCCACTCCGATGACGACCATCCCGGCGGGAGCCATAAGCCCCACGAGGTGCCAGTCGACATGTCCATAGCTGTTCCACAACCCGAGCCCGGCAAGGGCAAGGGCGAGGACGCCGAAGGCGAACGCTGCGCGATCACGGGTCATCCGCGCACCACCTTCACTTCACCGAGGTCGACGTCCACCGTGACGTGCAGGGTGGGTGCGCCGGCGACGGTCGCCGGGTAGCTGTTCACCCCGGAGAGGTCGACGCCGTCGCGGCTGACCCCTTCGGTGGTGAACTCCCCGAGGCTGACGTTCCAGTTCACCTCAGTGGCGACCTCGTCAGGCAGCGTGAGCTTCACGGTGCCGGCGTTGACCTTGATCGCCAGGTTGCGGTCGGTGGTCAGGTCCAGCTTGCTGAGGTCGAGCGTGACGTCACCGGCGGTCACGTTGACATCCGCCGGCAGCTCGGTGCCCGTCGTGATGACGCGCTTGAAGTCGCCCACCTCCGAGAGCTGGACGGCCGCGCCGGTGCCCATCATCGAGGCGGTGACCAGCCCGGCGATGATCGTCGCAGGAAGCAGCAGCGGCGGGCGTCCCGTGCGGGAGGCGAGGACGAGCGTGAGGCCGAGCCCTGCGAGCACGGCCGCGGCGTAGGCCAGCGGGCCGCCGTGCAGTCCGGCCATGCCGAGAATCGTCACGACGAGGACGCCTGCGCCGACGAGGGCGAGTGCCAGCCACCAGAAGTGGCGGCGACGGCGCCGGTCGGCGATGACGGCCGGCGGCTCGTTGTCGCGGACGACGAGGTCGGCTGCGGGATCGGTGTACGGCTGCGTCCAGCGCTGCTCGGTCGGGGCAGGCAGTGCGACGGCTTCGTAGCCGGGGGTCTTCTGCTCGGCCAGCCGTACCCGCCAGGCGTCCGCTGCCCGTTCGAACGGTGTGGGCTCGGGGGGCGCTGCGGGACGGGTCTGTCCGTGGTTGCGGAATCCGAAGAACCAGACGGCGAAGATGATCAGTACCGGACCGAGCCCGATGCCGCCGGAGCTGGTGAGGCCGACGATGACGACGAGGGCGCCGATCGTGGCTGCGATCACCGTCGGGGTCGACCACGAGCGGGTGAAGGGCAGGAACCGCTGCACAGGCATCTGCGTCTGGCCCTCGCGGGGCATCAGGAGCAGGCCGGCTCCGTAGGCTGCGAGGCCGAGGCCGCCGAAGAAGGCGAGCACGACGATCGCGATGCGCAGCAGGTTGGGGTCCACCCGCCAGCGCCGCGCCATGCCGGCGCAGACGCCACCCACCATTGCGCCGGCACGGGGGCGGCTGATGATGGCGGGGAGGTTCTCGGGCACATGACCATTCAACGCTCCCTTACCCGATCCGACCATCGGGGGAGACCCTGACGGCTCCCCGCATCCTCAGGTCGGGGCAAAGTCTCAGGTAGCTTTGAGAGCGATTGCATTACGCGGCCCCGGTTGCGCTGATAGCGTTCGCACAGGCATGAGATGCAGAGGTCGACGGCACCATCCACGATGGAGTGGCGCCCTCGTCGGCCCCGGTCGCTGAGACAGGAGGGCACCGGAGTGGTCAGGTTCACCGGGGGACACTCGGCGCCGACCCTCGAGGACGTTGCCCGCATCGCGGGCGTCTCCCGGGCCACGGTCTCGCGAGTGGTGAATGGCGGGACGCTGGTGGCCGCAAAGACCACGGAGGCCGTGCGCGAGGCCATCACCCAGCTCGACTACCACCCCAACCGTGCTGCCCGCGCACTGGTGACCCGGCGGACCGGCGTGATCGCCGTGATCGTGCCGGAAACCGACGAGCGCGTGTTCGCGGATCCCTACTTCCCGCAGGTCTACCACGGCGCACTCCAGGCCTTCGGCGACTCGGACGTGCAGGTGGTGCTGGCGATGTCCCAGCCCGGCGACAGTGCTTCGCGCATGGTCCGCTACCTCGAGTCCGGGCATGTCGACGGTGCGCTCATCGCGTCCCATCACGGCCCCTCGCTCGCGCAGGCCCTCGCGAACTCCTGGCAACCGGTGGTGTTCATCGGCGACCCGGAGGTTCCGGGCGTCCCGTTCATCGAGCTCGACAACCGGGCTGCGGCACGGCTTGCCGTGCAGCACCTGATCGAGCGTGGCTCGCGCAGGATCGGCACCATCACCGGACCGCTGGACATGGGTTCGGCTCGCCAGCGGCTGGAGGGCTTCCGGGAAGCGATGGCAGAGGCAGGGCTGGAGGCCGACCTCTTCGTCGAGGGCGGCTACAACGCCCAGAGCGGCCAGGTCGTCGAGCAGCTGCTCGACCGTGCCCCCGACCTCGACGGCGTGTTCGCCGCGAACGACCTGATGGCTGTGACCGCCATGGGAGTGCTGCAGCGGCTCGGACGGCGCGTGCCGGAGGACGTCAGGATCATCGGGTTCGACGACGCATCCATCGGACGGCAGTGCACGCCGCAACTCACGACGATGACCAACCCTGCTGCGCGAGCACGCGCGGATGGCAGCGGAGTTGCTCATCGAGATCCTCGCCGGTGGCGTGCCGGAGACCCGGAACCTCATGGCGGCAAGCCAGCTGGTGGTACGCGGCTCCACATGAGCCTTCGTGACGACCGGCCGCCGGCCGAATCCGAAGAGGGCGCAGTTCGCCCGGTCTCCTCAGGGCAGGCCACGGAACTGCAGCCGCGATCCACGCGTCCGCTGAATGCGGCCTGGGTCGGCGGAGTCTGCGCCGGCCTTGCCGACCACCTCGGCTGGTCGGTGCTGCTGTTGCGGGTGGTCGCTGTCGTCCTTGGCGCCATCGGGCTGGTCGGGGTGGCGATCTACTTCGCACTCTGGCTCGTGATGCCGCCGTCGGCGGAGCAGCGATCTGCTCCCGGCCTCGAGGCGAACACCCGCAAGGGGCTGCGTCCCCGCGGTTCGGTGAACCTGACCCCCGTCGACCTCGGGATGGCGAGCGCGCTCGGCCTGCTCGGCGTCGGGCTGTTGTGGATGCTGCAGGCGTCCGTCTTCGCCCTGCCTGCCTGGGTGCTGATCGCAGGGCTTGCTGGCGGCGACCGGGCTCGGCCTGATCTGGTGGCAGGCAGACCACCTCTCCACACGGGAGTTGCGCAGGGGTTCCGGCTGGCGGCGGCTGCTCGCGCCCCTGATGGCGCACTGGACGACCCTCGTGACCATCGGGGTGGGACTGGTCGCACTGACGGCTTCCGTCGCGATCGTCGTGGTCGCGCAGCCGGCGCTCGGCGAGGTGGCTCGCACCCTGCTGGTGCTCGGGCTGGCCGTCGTGAGCCTCGCTGCTGGCAGTGCTGCCGTGGATCCTGAGCGTCCGGCAGGCCCTCGCGCAGGCTCGCGACGACGCGCTCGTCGCCGACGCGCGGGCCGACATGGCCGCCCACCTGCACGACTCGGTCCTGCAGACCCTTGCGCTGATCCAGCGCCGTGCCGGCGACCCGAAGGCCGTGACGGCGCTGGCGCGGCGGCAGGAGCGCGAACTGCGGCAGTGGCTGTACGGCGAGAGCCTCGGCTCCGCGACCCTTTCGGAGGCCCTGTCGGCGGAGATCATCGACGTGGAGGACCGGCACGGCGTCGACGTCGAGCTGGTGAGCGTCGGCGACTGCGAGCTGACCCCTGAGGTGACAGCCGTCGTGAAGGCAGCGCGGGAGGCCATGGTGAACGCCGCCAAGCACTCCGGGGCCGAACGGATCGACGTCTACGCCGAGGCCGACCCCGACCTGCTGTCGGTGTACGTGCGGGACCGCGGGACGCGGCTTCGACCTCGCCGACGTCGAGGATGACCGCATGGGTGTCCGCGGCTCGATCATCGAGCGGGTGAAACGTGTCGGCGGACGGGCGATAATCAGGACGGCGCCCGGTGAGGGCACCGAAGTGAGACTGGAGCTGCCGCGATGACCGAAGCACGAGACCCCGACCACCCCCGCTGCCTGGCGGGTGGTGCTCGTCGACGACCACGCCATGTTCCGCAGCGGCGTCCGTCACGACATCGGCGACCGGGTGCACCTGGTCGGTGAGGGGGAGGACGTGCCCACTGCTGTGGCGGCGATCCTCGCAGGTACCCCCGATGTGGTGCTGCTCGACGTCCACCTGCCCGGCGGTGGAGGCGTCGAGGTGATCAAGCAGGTGATCGCCGTCGAGCCGACCGTGAAGTTCCTCGCGCTGTCGGTCTCCGACGCCGCGGAGGACGTGATCGGCGTGATCCGTGCCGGAGCCCGCGGCTACGTCACCAAGTCGATCTCCGCCGACGAACTCGTCGAGGCGATCGGACGGGTGGCCGAGGGCGACGCCGTCTTCAGCCCGCGGCTGGCCGGCTTCGTGCTGGACGCGTTCTCCGGAGCCATCGACGTGGCCAGCATCGACGAGGACCTGGACCGGCTCTCCATCAGGGAGCGCGAGGTGCTGCGGCTGATCGCCCGCGGGTACGCCTACAAGGAGATCGCCCGCGAGCTGTTCATCTCGATCAAGACGGTGGAGACCCACGTCAGCAGCGTGCTGCGCAAGCTCCAGCTGTCGAACCGTCACCAGCTGACCCGCTGGGCCACCGACCGCAAGCTCGTGTGAATTGCGTCGGCGGCCGTTCGTGACGGACTCCGTCGCTCCGCTCGCGAGCCCTCCTCAGGGACCGGTTCGTCAGCGCTTGCGCTGGATCAGGTTGTAGATCCACAGCACGAGCACGGAACCGCCGATGGCGAGCAGCCACGACCAGATCGAGAAGAAGCCGGTGACGCCGCGGTCGAAGATGGCCGAGCCGATCCAGCCGCCGACGACACCGCCGATGAGGCCGATGACGAGCGAGGAGACCCAGCCACCCTTCTCCTTCATGATCGACTTCGCGATCGCTCCGGCGATGAGACCCATGATGATCCAGGCAATGAAGTTCATGTCCTTCACGCTAGGGGCAGGCCACCCCTCTTGCGTATCGGGACTGTCCACCACTCGACCCTGAACCGCCGAGGGGGCGAGCCCCGGCAATCGGTGGGGGTGCGGCGGCGTAGGCTTGCCGGGCCATGTCAGAGACCCTCTTTCCGGACCTGTTCAGCGCGGCCTTCGAGCCGCCGGTGCGGCCTGCCCCCAGTGAGCAGCCGGCGTCCGGCGAGCAGGCGTCGAGTCCCCAGGAACGGGCGGCGCGGCGGCAGGTGCGCGAGGACGAACTGCTCGACGGGCTGAACGCGCCGCAGCGCCAGGCCGTCGTGCACGCCGACAGCCCTGTGCTGGTCGTTGCGGGCGCCGGCTCCGGCAAGACGCGGGTGCTGACCCGGCGGATCGCGCACCTGGTGGGCGTCCGCAGGGTGCATCCGGGGTCGATCCTCGCGATCACGTTCACGAACAAGGCAGCCGCGGAGATGCGGCACCGCGTTGTCGAACTGGTGGGCAACCGGGCGAAGCTGATGTGGGTCTCCACGTTCCACTCGGCCTGCGTCCGCATCCTGCGCAGCGACATCAGCCGGTTCGGCATGAGCCGCACGTTCTCGATCTACGACGACACCGACTCCAAGCGGCTGATGACCCTCGTGCTGCGCGAGCTCGAGCTCGACCCGAAGCGCTACCCGGTGCGGGCGGTGATGAACTGGGTCTCGAACTGCAAGAACGAGATGGTCGACCACGAGACGGCGCGGAGCCGGGTGCAGGAGGGCTCCACCGAGGCGACGTACGCCGACGCCTACGCCGAGTACCAGCGGCGGCTGAAGGCGGCCAACTCCCTCGACTTCGACGACCTGATCATGACCGCCGTCCACCTGCTGCAGGCCTTCCCCGACCTGCGCGAGCAGTACCGGCGGCGCTTCCGCCATGTGCTGGTCGACGAGTACCAGGACACCAACCACGCCCAGTACGCGCTGGTGCGCGAGCTCTGCGGTGTCAACACCGACGAAGGCGCAGGGCCGGAGGTGGACCCGCCGGAGCTGATGGTGGTCGGTGACTCCGACCAGTCGATCTACGCCTTCCGGGGTGCGACCATCCGCAACATCCTCGACTTCGCCACCGACTTCCCTGGTGCGCAGCACGATCGTGCTCGAACAGAACTACCGCTCCACGCAGAACATCCTGAACGCCGCCAACGCCGTGATCACCCGCAACCCTGGCCGGCCGGAGAAGCGGCTGTGGTCGGACGCCGGCGACGGCGAGCTGCTGGTCGGCTACGTCGCGGACACCGAGCACGACGAGGCCCAGTTCGTCGCGGAGGAGATCGACCGGCTGACCGACGCCGGCTCGTCGCGTCCCGGCGACGTGGCTGTCTTCTACCGCACCAACGCGCAGTCGCGAGCCTTCGAGGAAGTGTTCATCCGGGTCGGCATGCCCTACCGGGTGGTCGGCGGCGTCCGGTTCTACGAGCGCAAGGAGGTGCGGGACGCGATCTCGTACCTGCGGGCGATCGCGAACCCCGACGACGACGTGTCGGTGCGCCGGGTGCTGAACGTGCCGCGCCGCGGCATCGGCGACCGCGCGGAGGCGATGATCGAGGCCTTCGCCGCCTCCGAGCAGATCTCCTTCGGCGCAGCCCTCGACCGGGCCGACGAGGCCCCCGGCATCGCCGTCCGCTCGCTGAACCAGGTGCGCGGGTTCGCTGAGCTGATGGCCGGCTACCGCGCAGAAGGTCGCCGACGGGGTGCCCGGCTGACGAGATCCTCGCCGGGATCCTCAAGGACTCCGGCTACCTCGACGGAGCTCACGAACTCCACCGATCCCCAGGACGAGAGCCGGGTGGAGAACCTGGTGGAACTGGTCAGCGTCGCCGGGGAGTTCGTCGCAGCTGCCCACGCCGTGGACGTGCCGGAGGACGAGAGCGAACTGGCTGCCGGTGCCCCGGAGCCCGACGACTCGCTGCCGGCCTTCCTCGAGCGGATCGCGCTGGTGGCCGATTCCGACCAGATCCCCGACAACGACCCTGAAGCTGCCGGCGTCGTGACGCTGATGACCCTGCACACGGCGAAGGGCCTTGAGTTCAACACGGTGTTCCTCACCGGCTTCGAGGACGGGATCTTCCCGCACCAGCGGGCCCTTGTGGACAAGAACGAGCTGGAGGAGGAGCGGCGGCTGGCCTATGTGGGCATCACGCGCGCCCGCCAGCGGCTGTACCTCACCCGGGCCAGCGTCCGCTCCCAGTGGGGCGCGCCGCAGTACAACCCGCCGAGCCGGTTCACGGACGAGATTCCCGCGCACCTGATCGACTGGCGCCGCCTCGGCATCGTCCGCACCAGCTACGCCTCACAGGCTGCGGCGCGGAGTGAGCAGGCCTGGCGCTCGACGGTGAGCTTCGGTGCGCGTCCGGCGATCAAGACGGTGGCTTCTGTGGACGTCGGTGACCGGGTGCTGCACACAACGTTCGGCATGGGGACGGTCATCGCGACGTCCGGGGCCGGCGACGGCGCCAAGGCTGATGTGGACTTCGGGTCCAGCGGGGTGAAGCGGCTGTCTCTCAAGCACGCTCCGATGGAGAAGTTGTAAAGGGAACCCGCAAGGGACCCTTCGTCTCGTCAGGCTCAGGGAGCGGCGCGCTCAGCCGTCGGTGGGCGGTGCGTCGGTGTTCGGGTCGCCCTTGCGGTTGGCCTCGGGGTTCCAGCCGATGTACTCCATCGGATCGCTCCCGTGGCCGTTCTTGTAGACCGAGAAGTGCAGGTGGCACGCGGTGGAGAGCCCGGTGCTGCCGACGTGGCCGATCAGCTGGCCCTTGTCGACCTTCTCGCCGACCTTCACGACGAAGCTCGTCATGTGCAGGTAGGCGGTCTGGACGTTGATGCCGTTGATGTCGCCGTGGTCGATGCGGACGTTGTTGCCGGAGCCGCCGTTGTAGCCGCCGCCGGCTGCCTTGACCACGACACCGGTCTGCGCTGCGTAGATCGGCTGGCCGCACTTGCCGCCGATGTCGTCGCCGTCATGCAGGCGCATGTAGTGGAGGATCGGGTGCATCCGGTAACCGAAGGGCGAACCGACGCCACCCTCTGTCGGCCACAGGAACTTGCCGAGGCTCTTCAGCCGCTCGATTTCCTTGCTGATCATGGAGGCGTCGCCGCTGAGCTCGCTGGTGCGGGCGTCAAGGGCCGCGTCCTGCTGCGTCGCGACGATGTCCTCGCCGCTCTCGCTGAGCAGCTGGGCACGCTCGGCGGCCAGGTCGGAGAGCGAAGGGGCGGCCGTCCCGCTGGCAGCAGCAACCGCGGGGATGCTGGCGATGGCGAGGGCACCGGAATCGGCGAAGGCCGTACCGATCGAGTTCGTTGAGGAAGTGGTGAAGGCACCGAAGCCGGCAACGGCGATTCCTGAGACAACCACCACGGTCACGCCCCGCTTCAGCAGGTTGCGCAGGTGGGCAGCAGAGAAGCGCTTGCTCGTGGCCTCGGCACCGGAGTTTCCGGGGAGCGCGCGACGCGGCTTGTCAGCCCGCAGTCGTGGAACGATCACTTGTCTCCCCGTCAGAGTCCCCGTTTGTACCGAACATGCCCACCCCAAGCGGGCAGGACCGAGCTTAGCATTTCCTTGGCTGTTTCTCAGAATCTCTCAGAATCTGGGTAGAAGGTGTCAGAGGCGGCATCAACCCGGTGCAACCGGGGTACCCGCCCACTAGGCTCGGCAGGACTTCGCCGGCGGGCGAACAAGAGAAGTGGACGGAGTCGGAGTGGATCTGTTCGAGTACCAGGCGCGAGAGCTGTTCGAGGCGCACGGCGTCCCGGTGTTGCGGGGCATCACTGCCCGCACGCCCGAGGAGGCGCGGGCAGCCGCGGTCGAGCTGGGCACGCCGGTTGTCGTTGTGAAGGCGCAGGTGAAGACCGGGGGCCGTGGCAAGGCCGGCGGCGTGAAGCTCGCGCGCTCGGCAGACGAGGCGGCCGAACGGGCCGGCGAGATCCTCGGCCTGGACATCAACGGCCACAGGGTCGACATCGTCATGATCGCCGAGGGCGCGAACATCGCAGAGGAGTACTACTTCTCGCTGCTGCTGGACCGCTCGACCCGCAAGTACCTCGCCATGTGCTCCAAGGAGGGCGGCATGGACATCGAGACCCTTGCGAGGGAACGTCCCGACGCGCTCGCCCGCATCGAGGTCGACCCGCTGGTGGGCCTCGACGCAGCCAAGGCCGACGAGATCGTCGCAGCCGCCGGCTTCCGCGAGGACGACCGTGCCGAGATCGCCCGCGTGCTGGTGCTGCTCGGCGAGGTCTACCGCGCCAACGACGCGACGCTTGTCGAGGTGAACCCGCTGGTGAAGACCGGCGAGGGCCGCATCGTCGCGCTCGACGGCAAGGTCACCCTCGACGGCAACGCAGCCTTCCGCCACCCCGACTGGGACGCCTACGCCGACGAGTCGGCGGACGACGAGCTCGAGGTCAGGGCGCGGGAGAAGAACCTCAACTACGTGAAGCTGGACGGCTCTGTCGGCATCATCGGCAACGGCGCGGGCCTTGTCATGAGCACCCTCGACGTGGTCGCGGCAGCGGGCAAGAACCTGCCCGGCCAGCCCAAGCCCGCCAACTTCCTTGACATCGGGGGCGGCGCATCGGCCCAGGTGATGGCCAACGGGCTCGACATCATCCTTTCCGACCCGCAGGTGAAGGTGGTCTTCGTCAACGTGTTCGGCGGCATCACCGCCTGCTCCGAGGTGGCCAAGGGCATCATCGACGCCCTCGGCATGCTGGGGGAGCGGGCCACCCGGCCGATCGTCGTCCGGCTGGACGGCAACGCCGTCGAGATCGGCCGGCACATGCTCACCGAGGCGGCGCACCCGCTGGTGCAGCTGGCCGACACCATGGACGAAGCCGCCCGCCGGGCTGCCGAGCTGGCCGCAGCGGCCGAATAAGGGGAATCACAGATGTCGATCTGGTTGGACCAGCGCAACAAGGTCATCGTCCAGGGCATGACCGGCTCCGAGGGCCGCAAGCACACCCAGCGGATGATCGCGGCAGGCACCCGCATCGTCGGCGGCGTCACCCCCGGCAAGGGCGGGCAGTCGGTCATCTTCGAGGAGGACGGCGTCCCCGTCTTCAACTCCGTGCTCGAGGCGAAGCAGGCCACCGGCGCCAACACGTCCGTGGTCTTCGTCCCCGCCGCCTACACCCGCCAGGCCGTGATGGACGCGGTGGACGCTGCCCTCGACCTCGTCGTCGTGATCACCGAGGGCGTGCCCGTCAAGGACACCGCCGAGTTCGTCGCCTACGCCGGCGAGTCCGGGCACACCCGGCTGCTCGGCCCCAACTGCCCGGGACTGATCTCGCCGGGGAAGTCGAACGTCGGCATCATCCCGCCGTCGATCTCCGGCCCCGGCCGCATCGGGCTGGTCTCGAAGTCCGGCACCCTGACCTACCAGATGATGTTCGAACTGCGTGACATCGGCTTCTCCACTGCCGTCGGCATCGGTGGCGACCCGGTCAACGGCAGCACCCACATCGACGCCCTCGCCGCCTTCGAGGCCGATCCGGACACCGACGCGATCGTGCTGATCGGCGAGATCGGCGGCGACGCGGAGGAGCGGGCTGCCGCCTACATCGCCGACCACGTCACCAAGCCGGTCGTCGGCTACGTCGCCGGCTTCACAGCCCCGGTCGGCAAGACCATGGGCCACGCCGGCGCGATCGTCACCGGATCCGCGGGCACCGCACGGGCGAAGAAGGCTGCGCTGGAAGCGTCAGGGGTGCGCGTCGGTCGCACGCCGAGCGAGACGGCTTCCCTGATGCGAGAGGTGATCGCAGGGCTGCACTGAGGACGTCGTCAGGCTCAGCCGACAACAGGCTCAGGATGACTGGCTGGCCCGCTCGCCGGCGCGGACAGCGACCTTCGCCCAGTCTGCGTCGGTGAAGTCGAAGCTGGTGGACGGGTTCGCCAGCAGGTAGACGAGGCGGTTGTCGACGCGTCAGCACGGCGACCCGGAAGACCACGGTGTTGGTGCCCGGTCTTCTGCGTGACCAGGTAGGTGGAGCCGCTGATCTTCGCACCGTCGGCCCCGGTGCCCTTGACCGTCGGGCCCTCCGTCACGCTGGCCGTCGGCGCGCGATCGGCGCAGCCGGTGAGGTTCTTGTCCAGCTTGTTGGCGAGGGTGCTGACGCCCTTGGCGTCGGCGAACGTGTAGACGACCTGGTCGACGCCGAACCCTTGTGGGGCGTTGCTGTCGTCAGCCAGCAGCAGCGTGCGCTGGCCCACCGACTGGGTGCCGGCAACGGTCTTCAGGTTGATCGCCTCGCACAGGCTGCCGACGACGTCGAGGGTCGTCTTCGGTTCGGTGGCGCCCCAGCGTCCGGCGCCGGGGGTGATGCGCGGCAGGTCGGCGGCGAACGAGCCAGCCGAACGGATTGCCGGCAGGGGGCGGCGACGTGGCGACGGAGATGCTGCCGGGGCAGGTGCCCAGCTCGCCGCCACAGCCGCGGCTGAGTGCTGCTGCTGCGGCATTGGCGAGGTCGGAAGCTGTCACTGCCGTCGCGGTGGTGACGTCGATCAGGCTCACGCTGCGGCCGGTGCGGCTGATCAGCAGCGAGTGGAACTGGTCGGTCTGCTCCTGGACGGTCAGCCGGACGACGCTGGGCGGAGTCGGCGAGGCCGGTGATCGTGTTCGCACCCGTGATGAGGGCGACCGTGTCCGCGCAGGTGCCGGCCTGGATCAGCCGGGCGGCGTAGGCCTGGGTCGCGGTCGCATCGTCTGCGTAGATGTCGATCGACCTGGACCACCGTGTCGGTCGGAGAGCCGGAGGCTGTGACCTTCCGCGAAGGGCTCCGCTGGGCCGCCGGTAGGCCGTCCGCCGTAGCGGGCAGGCACAGCGGGCGAAGTCCGGCAGCATCGACGTTGGGGTCGACCCAGGTCACACCGCCGAGGGTGCCGAGGTCTGCAGCGGTGAGGAACGGGTCCTGCGCAACGGCGGTGCCGCTCTCGCTGGGACCGCCACTGGGGGCCGTCGAGCGGAGGGTCAGTGCCCAGACGACTCCGGCGACGACCACGACGACGGCTGCGACGGCTGCGATGACGATCAGGGCCGGCCGCGAACTGCGGCCCTTCGGCGACGCGGCTGCCGCGGGACCTCCAGCGGCGCCCGCCGACTCCTCCGTGACTGCTGTGACCGGCTTGGATGGGCGGACCTTCGGCTCACGGACCTTCTTCTCGCGGGGAGCGCGCGGTGGCTTCCCTGCCTTGCCCGGCTTGGTCGCCGGCTCTCCGGAAGCAGCGGTGTCCGAAGCGGGCGTCGGCTGCGACCGGGAGAAGAAGCTCGGCTCGGAGGACGCAGCGCGCACGACCGGCGGGGTGAGGATCGGTGCGTCCGTCGGCGCCGTCGGGGCTGTGGCCACCGACTGCGGGTAGGCGCTGAACGGCGTGGGGCTCGACCCGGAGCGCAGCGGGGACGTCAGCGGCGGCGCGGGAAGCGCGGGACCGGTGGCTGCCGCCTGGGCGGAGACCGGTGGTGGCGTGGGAAGGGCGGGAGCGGTGGCAGCGGCCTGGGTGACCGGCGGTGGCGTGGGAAGGGCGGGAGCGGTGGCAGCGGCCGGGTGACCGGCGGCGGCGTGGGGAGGCTTGGCGCCGTGAGCGCCTGGGTTGCTGGTGCCTGCACGGTGGTCGGCGGCGGAGCCGTGGGCCGCACGACCGGCGGCAGGTGCGGCTCGAGAGCCGAAGCGGGCGACGTTGCTGCTGGCGGCGGAGCGCCGCGGCGCAGCGTGGACGACCTCGCCCGGCTCCATGCTGGCCGAGTAACGCCGGCCGGCCGAAGGTGCGAGGCCCGCTTCGGAATCGGGAAGGACGGGAACGGGCGGAGGCACCGGCGTGGAGGAGTCGACGTCCAGCGGATCGTCGTCAGGACTCTCCGGGCTCATCGGGCTCAGCGCGAACCGGCCGCCCCTTCCACTGACAGGAGACGGCGGGGCTGGTGGGTGACGGACCGTCGTCGGGAAACGCCCGCGAGCCGAAACGGCCACCGGCGGAGGAATCGCCAGCATCGTCCGGGAGCGGTCCGAGCGCCCTCCTGGGCGCAGACGTTCCCTCTTCTGCCACTGCTTTCCCTTGTCGTCGACGCTGGATGTCCTCGTCAGTGTAGCCATCGCGGGCGTGTCCCCACATCCGTAACGGAGGGGTTGGGTCAGCATGGACGAACCATGCGAATCCCCAGGAACCGCGACCCCGAGCGGCTCAGGTTCACCGTTTCGAGCGCCCGAACCGTCCGGCTGCCGCACATTCCCGACGCGCCGCCACTGCTGCCGTGGCCGCTGGCGGCCCTCGGCGGCGGGCTCCTTGCGGGTCTGGCCGGATCCCTGCTGGTGGCCGGGGTGGTCATGATCGCCTGGCTGAGTGCGCTCGCCATCGCCCTGCCCACAGTCCTGCGCTTCGCGGCGCAGGTGTGGCTCCTCGCCCACGGCGGCGAGCTGGAGGTCGGCTCTGAAGCCGTCACCCTCGTGCCGCTGGGCCTGACCATCGTCTTCGGCGCCATCTGCGCCTCCGTCGGCGGCTTCGCCTACCGGCAGGGGCGGCAGGCCCGCACCGCTGCACAGGCACGGCGTGCGGCGTCTGCTCCTGCTGGGTTCGGTCGGACAGGTGAGCGCCGGCTACATCGTGTTCGCCGTCATCCTCGCCTGGACCGTCTCCGGCGCAGCAGCGATCTGGCGGCCGGCCCTCGGTGCACTGGTGGTGAGCGCTGTCGGATCAGCGATCGGGGCAGGGATGGCCGCCGGCCTGCGCCCTGCCCACCTGCGTCCCGACTGGCTCGCGACGTGGTGCTGCGCGGGGCCGCTGCGGGAACGCTGGGGCTCGTCGCAGCCGCCGCGATCGTGCTGGCCACCGGCACGGTGCTCGGCGAACCGCGGATCGCAGCGCTCGAAGCCGGGCTCCGGTTCGACACCGGCGGCGTCGTTCGTCTGGTCGCTGGTGGTGCTCGCCTACCTGCCCAACCTGCTCGGCTGGGCGGCAGCATGGCTGCTCGGAGCAGGGTTCACCGTCGGCACCGGGTCACTGGTGTCGCTGTCCACCACCGAGCTGGGCATGCTGCCCGCCGATCCCGGTGTTCGGGGCCCTGCCGCCGGTCGGTGCCGCCGACCCGTGGATGCTCGCCTGGCTGGCACTCGGTGTCGCTGCCGCAGTGCTCGCCGGCGTCGTGGCCGTGCGTTCCGGGCGCACCGGACCACTCGGGGCGCTCGCTGCCGGCGGGGCAGCGGGACTGCCTCACCGGGATCGCGTACCTGGCCTGGGCGGCGTCCAGCCGGGGCGGGCTCGGCAGCCTGCGCATGGCAGCGCTCGGGCCGCGGTTGCTCGAGGCGCTCATCCTCGGGGTGCCGATCCTGCTGTTCAGCTCGGTGCTCGCTGCCATGGTCACCTGGTTCGTCCGCCGGAGGGGCCCTGCGGCGTGACCCCAGGGGCTGTTCGATAGGGTCGTGGCCATGCCGATGCGCCTGGTCGTCCTGGTCTCCGGCTCGGGCACCCTGCTGCAGTCCCTCATCGACGCGTCCGCTCACGGGTGAGCTGGACGCCTCCGTCGTCGCCGTCGGTGCCGATCGTGACGATGCCTACGGCCTCGTGCGGGCCGAGCAGGCCGGCGTCCCGACCTTCGTCGTTCCGTTCGAGAAGGGCGGCGACCGCGCCGCCTGGGACACGAGCCTCACCGAGCTGGTCGCAGCCCACGAGCCCGACCTCGTGGTGAGCGCCGGCTTCATGAAGCTGGTCGGCCCTGCCTTCCTCGCGCGCTTCGGCGGGCGCACGATCAACACCCACCCCGCGCTGCTGCCGTCGTTCCCCGGCATCCACGGCCCGCGCGACGCGCTCGCCCACGGCGTGAAGGTCACCGGCGCGACCCTCTTCCTGGTCGACGAAGGCGTCGACACCGGCCGGATCCTCGCGCAGGAGCCGGTGCGGGTGCTGCCGGACGACACCGTCGAGTCCCTGCACGAACGCATCAAGATCGTCGAGCGGCAACTGCTGGTCGACACCGTCAACGAACTCAGCCGAGGGAACAGATGAACGACCTGCTGCCAATCCGCCGCGCCCTGGTGTCGGTGTACGACAAGACCGGGCTGGTCGAGCTCGGCCGCGCCCTGGTCGATGCCGGGCGTGGAGATCGTCTCCACCGGCTCGACGGCAGGGACGCTGGCCGCTGCCGGACTGCCGGTGACGCCGGTGGAGCAGGTCACCGGGTTCCCGGAGTGCCTGGACGGCCGGGTCAAGACGCTGCACCCGCACATCCACGCCGGGCTGCTGGCCGACCTGCGGCTGGAGTCGCACCGGACGCAGCTGACCGAGCTCGGCATCGAGCCGTTCCAGCTCGTGGTGTCCAACCTGTACCCGTTCACCCAGACCGTCGCCTCCGGCGCGGGCGCTGGACGAGTGCGTCGAGCAGATCGACATCGGCGGGCCGTCGATGGTGCGGGCGGCGGCGAAGAACCACCCGTCGGTGGCGATCATCACCTCCCCCGAGCAGTACGGGCAGGTGACCGCAGCGCTCGCCGACGGCGGGCTTCACCCTCGCTTCCGCGGAAGGCGCTGGCCGCGGCGGCGTTCGTGCACACCGCCACCTACGACGTCGCCGTGGCGTCCTGGATGGGCAGCGTGCTCACCGACTCCTCCGGCGGCGACG
This sequence comes from uncultured Actinomycetota bacterium, assembly GCA_963773595.1. Classification (GTDB taxonomy): domain Bacteria; phylum Actinomycetota; class Actinomycetes; order Propionibacteriales; family Propionibacteriaceae; genus Propionicimonas. The sequence continues at coordinate 83,479 of CAVZBQ010000002.1, read as the reverse complement.
GCTTCCCGGCCTGGGTGGGCGCCACCTGGGACAAGGCGGGGACGCTGCGCTACGGCGAGAACTCCCACCAGCGGGCGGCGCTGTACCGCAACGGCTACCAGGCCCGCGGGCTGGCCACCGCCGAGCAGCTGCACGGCAAGGAGATGAGCTACAACAACTACACCGACGGTGACGCCGCCTACCGCGCCGCGTACGACTTCAGCGAGCCGGCGGTCGCGATCATCAAGCACGCCAACCCGTGCGGCATCGCGGTGGGCGCCGACATCGCCGAGGCGCACCGCAAGGCGCACGCCTGCGACCCGGTGTCGGCCTACGGCGGCGTGATCGCCACCAACCGTCCGATCAGCGTCGAGGCTGCGAAGCAGATCGCGGAGATCTTCACCGAGGTCGTGATCGCTCCCGGCTACGAGGACGGCGCGCTCGAGGTGCTGCAGGCGAAGAAGAACCTCCGGCGTCCTGCGTTGCCGAGCCCTATTCGTCCGGCGGGCGTGGAGATGAAGAGCATCAACGGCGGACTGCTGCTGCAGGCCGCCGACGCCATCGACGCTCCCGGCGACGACCCGGCCAACTGGCAGCTGGTCTCCGGCGACGCCGCGGACGCCGCGACCCTCGCCGACCTCGAGTTCGCCTGGCGCGCGTGCCGCGCGGTGAAGTCCAACGCCATCCTGCTGGCCTCCGGTGGGGCGTCGGTCGGGGTGGGCATGGGCCAGGTCAACCGGGTGGACTCCTGCAAGCTGGCCGTCGAGCGCGCCGGCGAGCGGGCGGCGGGCTCGGTGGCCGCGTCCGACGCCTTCTTCCCGTTCAACGACGGGCCCGCGATCCTGATCGAGGCGGGCGTGAAGGCCATCGTCCAGCCGGGCGGGTCGGTGCGGGATGCCGACACCATCGCCGCCGCGCAGGCCGCCGGTGTCACCATGTACTTCACCGGCACCCGCCACTTCTTCCACTAAGGACTGCGCCAATGACAGCGACAAGGATGGACGGCGTCGCCGTCGCGCGCTCGATCAAGGGAGAGCTCGCCGTCCGGGTGGCCGCGCTGGCCGCCCGGGGCGTGCGGCCCGGGCTGGCAACGGTGCTGGTGGGCGACGACCCGGGCAGCCGCTCCTACGTCGCAGGCAAGCACCGCGACTGCGCAGAGGTGGGCATCGAGTCGATCCGCGTCGACCTGCCGGCTGACGCCTCCGCCGACCAGGTCGCCGAGGCGATCGCCGGGCTGAACGCCGATCCCGACTGCACCGGCTACATCGTGCAGCTGCCGTTGCCGCGACACCTGGACGACAACTGGGCGCTGTCCCTGATCGATCCGGAGAAGGACGCCGACGGCCTGCACCCGGTGAACCTCGGACGGCTGGTGCTCGGCATGCCCGGTGCGCTGCCGTGCACGCCGCGCGGCATCGTCGAGCTGCTGCGCCGCTACGACGTGCAGCTGAACGGGGCCGAGGTCTGCATCGTCGGACGCGGGACGACCGTCGGGCGTCCGCTCGGGCTGCTGCTGACCCGCAAGAGCGAGAACTCGACCGTGACGCTGTGCCACACCGGCACCCGTGACCTGGCCGCCCACACCCGGGCCGCCGACATCGTCGTGGCCGCCGCGGGCTCGCCCGGCCTGATCACCGCCGACCTGCTGAAGCCGGGCGCCGTCGTGCTCGACGTCGGCATCACCCGCACCAGCGAAGGCCTGGTCGGCGACGTGCATGCCAGCGCCTGGGACGTGGCCTCGCTGATCGCGCCGATGCCCGGCGGCGTCGGGCCGATGACCCGCGCGATGCTGCTCAGCAACGTCGTGGACCGGGCCGAAGAGCTCGCGCAATGACCACTGACCAGACGGCCGCCGAAGAACTTCGTCCAGCAGGTCGCTGGGGCAGTGGCCGCTGGCGTCGGTGCTGACCGGGGTGACGATCGGGCTCTTCATCGTCTTCCTCGGGCACTGGCGTGCCGGCAGCAGCCTGATCGGGGCGGCCATCACCGCGGGCGGGCTGCTGCGACTCATGCCGCAGCAGCGTGTGGGCCTGCTCGCCGTCCGCAACCGGGCAATCGACTGCATCCTGCTGCTCGGCGTCGGCATCGGCGTCATGATCCTCGCGTGGTGGATCCCGCCCAGCGAGTAGGCATCAGCGCGACGGCTTCGGGTTGATCCGGTCGCCGTTCTCGCTCAGGTCGCCGTCCTCGGGGACAGCAAGAGCCTCAAGGCCAGACGCGAGGATCGCGTCGATGAGCGACCGGGAGCCACCGATCACCGTTGAGTCGAAGTCGATCTCGCTCGCGATGCACCAGGCCCGGTCTGCGGGCCAGATCAGCTGGGGCATCGGTCCACTGCCCCCGAACGGCGAACTTTCGGGGATCCAGCCGATTCCGGCGCGATACGGCCAGGTCGGGTCGGCCAGTTCATCGAGGGCCGTGGTGAGCAGCACGTAATCGCGACCCGGAAGCTGCAGCACGAGCTGCCGGGGGTCCCCGAACGATCCGGTGTGCACTGCCCGGGCGACCTCCGCGCTCACGGCTGCGGACTTGTGTTCCCGGAGCTCTCCTTCGAGCGCCCTGGTCTTGGCCGCGGCCTCCGGCGACCCGTGGGGCTCATCGAACCAGGCGAAGACCGACATCGTTTCGGGGGAGAGCTCACCCCAGCCGTCCCAGACACCGATCGTGACGTCGTCCGGCGTTGTTGTGGCTGCCCCCAGCGGCTCCACCAGCGCAGCGAGGGACACCGGTGCAAGGAACCCGAGGCTGGGGAACCCCACACTCCAGTCGCCCACCGCGGAAAACTCGTGGGAGCCCAACAGGTTGGCTGCCTGCGCGAGCGGGTGGAAGGTCCGTCCGGTGCGTTCGGCAAGCTCGGCCCACGTCCAGTCGTCGCTCTGCTCCCCGCGGCTCGCCCTGAACGGGTGGAAGATGCGCGCGTAGGCATCGAAGCCTGCAGGCGTGGTGCTGCTCACCGTTCCCCAACCGCGAAGCCTCGCGCCAATCCAGGAGCCGCGGCCCACGTCGCCCGTCCATTTCATGGCGAAGAGCTTGCCAGCATCACGTGCGGTAGCGGTGGTGTTGTCGCCATCGTCGTTCGCCCGGCGGTGCGCCGCGTCCGGGTGGAGCGCCGATCTCGGGGTTGCCGTGGGCGTCGAGCCGGATCAGCCAACCGGCGTCCGGGTCCTTGGGGTCTGGTTCGACGATGTGGTGGTGGTAGCTGCACAGCATCACGCCGTTCGACAGTGAAGTGACCCCGCCGAGGAGCCAGGACACGATGTGGTGCACTTCGCAGTCGGCAGGTCCGCGGTCGCAGCCCGGGAACGCGCAGCCCTGGTCGCGCAGGATCACCAGGTGCCGCAGGGTGGAGGTGAAGAGTCGTTGTGCCCTTCCGACGTCCAGCGGCACGGAGTCGCCACCCATCACGATGGGGAGGATCTCGGCGTCGCAAGCGAGGCGGCGGGCTTCCCGGGCGGTGATGCTGTCGCCGGTGTTGAGGAGGGTGGCCGTGCCGAGCATGCCGACCAACGTCTCGTAGTCGATGTTCACCAGGATCCGGGGACGGTCAGCACCGTACTGGGGTGCCTCGCCGCAGGAGGAGTAGTGGTCGGCGAGCGTGACCAGTGCGTCGGCCGCGGCCTGGGCATGGCTGATCTCCTCACCGGCCAGCAGGGCTGTCGGACCGGTGGCGTGAAGCGATCGCGCGGAGCAGCCCGACGATCTGGGCGCCGGCGACCTTGCCGAACTTGCCGCGCAGGATCCAGGCGCCGTCGGGGTCGCGGGTCCAGCTGACGTAGCGGTCGCGCTCCTGTTCTGCCTCGATGCGTTCGAGTGCCAGACGGTCGGCGTCCTCGGCAACCTCGGGTGCGACCACCTCGACGGCCCGGTTCGCCAGGCGTGACAGGCCGTAGGGGCCGAACTCGCCAGCCAGGCGAACGAGGTGCTCTGCCACCTGCTCGCGCTGGCCGGCGTTCAGCTCGGCGGGGAGCCGGCTCAGGCCGGTCACGATCACCCGCGCCTGCTCCACCGACACCTGTCCGCGTCCGAGCGCGGTGCCGACCACCGGAGCCTCAGCGAGCCGAACGGCGAACCGCACCTCCTCGCGCGCCGATCGTGCCCAGTGGGTGTTCTGGTTGGTCACCCAGTTCGCGGTGTGGAGGCCCAGTTCGTGCTCGGTGGCCTCGCGGGCTTCCGCTTCGGCGAGGAGGGCGAGCCAGCGGGCCTGCGCCCGGGTCGCCTGCACCTGGGCCGCCGCGAGTTCAGCGATCAGGCGACGATCCGTGAGCCGCCAGGGCTCCAGTTCCTCGGGCGCCAGATCGGCGACAGCGGCAACCATCGCGTCCAGCAGTTCCGCGGCCTCACCGGGGCACGGGTCGATCAGGCCGGCGCCTGTCGCCCTCCCGGAGAACCCTGATTCGCTCACGTGTTCTAATCTAGACGCCGCCTCTGACAGTCCTCTCCGAGTCTTCCGCGGGACCTTCCCAGGGGCCCTCGCCCTCACTGGACAACTCCACAATGACGTGGCCTACCATGCAAGTAAGCACTTACACGCAAGGATGGAAATGACACCGCAGGACTCAGCAACGAAGATCCTGGACGCTGCGTCCGGCCTGTTCGCCGAGCGTGGCTACCAGGCGACAACCACCCGGATGATCGCCGAGGCCTCGGGCCTCAACGAGGTCACGATCTTCCGCAGCTTCACCAACAAGCAGGGCGTGCTCGCCGCGGTCGTCGGCAGGGTTGCCGCGCGCCAGCCCGGCAGCGCCCTTGCCGAGCCTCGAGACGGTCCCGGTCAGGGAGGCCGTGCGGCAACTCGCGCAGCGTGAGGTCGCCAACGGCATCGCTGACGGCGGCCTGATGACCCGGTTGGCGTTCGAGGCCGGCACCGTGCCCGAGGTTGCCGAGCTCTTCGCCGGGGGTCCGCAGGGCAACCTCGCGGCGATGGCGGGCTTCTTCGCCACCCGCCAGGCGGCAGGCGAGGTGCGCAACGACCTGCCGGCCGCCGTGCTTGCCGAGGCCTTCTTCAGCCTCACGTCGAGCTTCGTGATCATGCGGACGGTGCTGGGCTTCGCGGCTCCGGACGCCGCGGCGATCGAGGTCGCTGTCGACCAGCTCCTTGAGCTCTTCTGGAACGGAGCGGCGAAATGACGGGTTCACCGCGATGGCTCGCGCTGTACTGCGGGTTCATCGGCCTGCTTGCTGCGACGGCGTCCGCGATCGGCGTTTTCGCGCGGGGGAGTGGCGCCAGCGCACCGGCGACGAGCATCCGCGGCGAGGCGTACCGGTACGCCACCGACGGCGTGTACGCCTACAACGCTGTTCGGGTGGTGGCTGAGGGGGTCGGCTGGGACGCGGTGACGCTCTTCCTCGCTGCGCCGGCGCTGTTCGTTGCGGCAGCCTTCATCGCCCGCGGATCGGTGCGCGGACGGCTGGCTGCGCTGGGGATCCTCGGCTACTTCGCCTACCAGTACCTGATGTACGCGGTGTTCTGGGCGCTCGGCCCGCTGTTCCCGCTGTTCGTGCTGCTCTTCCCGCTGAGCCTCGTCGGCATCGCCTGGCTCTGGTCGCACGCTGGACGCCGGGACGCTGGCCGCGCAGGCGGTGGGCTTCCCGCGTCGCAGCCTGATCACGTTCGGCTTCCTCGCTGCTGCACTGCTGGTGGCGATGTGGGTTCCACGGATCTCCACCGGGCTGTCGGGTGATCTGGCCGGGGCCGGGTTGCTCGGAACGCCGACCCTCTCCGTCCAGGCCCTCGACCTGGGACTGGTGGTGCCGCTGGCGCTCGCCACGGCTGTGCTGGTCTGGCGTCGGCGTCCGGCCGGGCACCTGCTGGCAGCGCTGCTCAGCGTGAAGGCCGTGACCATGGCCGGGGCGATCCTTGCCATGCTGATCTCCGCCTGGATGGTGGAGGGCAGCCTTGAGGTGGTGCCGTTCGCGATCTTCACCTGCGTGACCGTGTTCGCCGGGTGGCTTGCTGTGGGGGTGCTGCGGTCGGCGCGGTGGGACGACCCTTCGTCAGGCTCAGGGATCGTAGGGGCGACCCTTCGTCAAGCTCAGGGAGCACGGGGCTAGCGGTAGTCGCTCTCCAGGAACTGGTTGTCGCGCACCTGCTCTGCCACGCGCTTGGCTTCGCGCTCGCGGAGCTCCACCCGGCGGATCTTGCCCGAGATGGTCTTGGGGAGCTCCGTGACGAACTCGACGATCCGCACCCGCTGGTAGCCGGAGAGGCGCTCGCGGGCGTGGGCGAAGATCTCGCGGGCCGCCTCCTGCTGGCGGGTGGCGGCGTCCATCGCGAGGGTGATGAAGGCCTTCGGCACCGCTGCCCGCAACGGGTCGGGGCTTGGCACGATCGCCACCTCTGTGACGTACGGGTGCTCCAGCAGGATCGACTCGAGCTCGAACGGCGAGATCTTGTAGTCGGAGGCCTTGAACACGTCGTCGGCCCGTCCGATGTAGGTGAGGTAGCCGTCGGCGTCACAGGAGGCGATGTCGCCGGTGTGGTAGAACCCGTTGCGGCAGGCCTCTGCTGTCATGTCCGGATCGTTGTGGTAGCCGGCCATCAGCCCGAGGATCGGCTGGGACAGGTCGAGGCAGATCTCGCCCTCGTCGGGGCTGGGCTCACCGGTCACCGGGTCGAGCAGCACCACGGGGTAGCCGGGCATCGGCCGTCCCATCGAACCGTCCTTCACGAGCTGGCCGGGGGAGTTGCCGATGCAGCAGGTCATCTCGGTCTGGCCGAAGCCGTCCCGGATCGTCGCGCCCCACGCCTTGCGCACCTGCGCGATGACCTCGGGGTTCAGCGGCTCTCCCGCGCCGACCAGTTCGCGAGGCGGCTTCGAGAGCTGGGTGAGGTCGGCCTGGATGAGCATTCGCCACACCGTCGGCGGCGCGCAGAACGTGGTGACGTCGTGCGCGTCCATCACCTGCATCAGCTTGCCGGCGTCGAACCGCTCGTAGTTGAAGACGAAGACCGTCGCCTGGGCGAGGAAGGGGGAGAAGAAGTTGCTCCAGGCGTGCTTGCCCCACCCCGGGGACGAGATGTTCAGGTGCACGTCGCCGGGACGCACACCGAGCCACCACATCGTCGACAGGTGGCCGACCGGGTAGGACACGTGGGTGTGCGCGACGAGCTTGGGCCGGGCGGTGGTGCCGGACGTGAAGTACAGCAGGCTCAGGTCGGACGCCTTCGTCCCGGCCCTCGGCAGGTAGGAGGACGAAGCGTTGTGCGAGTCGGCCATCGAGATCCAGCCGGACGGGGTGCCCTCGCCCACGCCGATGCGCAGGACCGACTTCGGGAGGCCGTCGAGCCGGTTCTTCAGGTTCGTCGGTGCGACGACGGCGCGCGCCTCGCCGTGTTCGGTGCGGTAGGCGAGGTCGGCGGCAGCGAGCAGGGTGGACGTGGGGATGGCGACCGCGCGGATCTTGAGCAGCCCGAGCAGCAGTTCCCAGAGCTCGATCGTGTTGTTGAGCATGACGATGACGTGGTCGCCCGCGCCGAGGCCCTGGCTGCGCAGCCAGCGCGCCACCTGGTCGGAGCGGCGGGAGAGCTCGCCGTAGGTCCACGACTGCGTGCTCAGGTCTGCGGAGACGATGGTGACGGCGGCCCGGTCGGGATGCTCGTCGGCCACGACGTCGAACCACTCGGTGGCGAAGTTGAACTCTTCGAGCTCCGGCCACTCGAAGCCGGCAACCGCACCGGTGTAGTCCTGCCCGTGCTCGAGGAGGAAGTCGCGGACCTTGCGCACCGCCTCGGTGGCTGGGGTGGCGGGGCGGCCGGTGAACGCCATTGTTCGAACTCCTTCGACGTGATTCAGGTCGCTGCACACCCTATCGCCGCGAGCTACGCAACCGTAGGTTGTATCGCCCGAGCCGCCGGACAAAGCAGAACGGCCGGCCCCGAAGGGCCGGCCGCACTGTCAGGAGAGTGTGATCACCCGATCGTGAAGACCCTGCTGGTCCACGACTCCCAGTGCTTGCTCTTGGAAGAGGTGCCCAGCGGCTTCAGCACGCGCAGCTGCATCTTCCAGGTGCCGTCGTACACGTTGTACGCCTTGCCCTTGTAGTAGAGGCCGACCAGCGGAATGACCTGTGCGCCGGCATCCCTGGACTGCTTGTACAGGTGGGTCGACTTGCTGCTGATCTTCCCGGTGCTGGCGTTGTACGTGGAGTCGTCGAGGATCGCGTAGTAGGACTTCTTGGTCTTCTGGTCCGTGATCTTCAACTGCACGTCGCTGGCCGGGTAATCGAGGTGGTAGATCGCGAACGGAACGTCGCTCGCCGGACGTTCGTGTAGTTGTGCGGGCTGTCCGGTCTCGAAGCTGCAGGTACCATCGTCCGTCGATGTACGCCGAGGCCCGGCATCGACCAGGAGCGTTGACGCCGTCGTCGATACTTGAACTTGTTGAGCACCTTGACGGCCTGGTAGTCGCCGCGCATGCCGACGAACGGCACCGTCACGGTGTTGCCCGCGCCGGTGGTGGTGAACTGCACCCAGCCGCCGTACAGCATGCCGGCCTTGCCCTTGAGCACGGACGGGTTCGGGGCCGTCATCTTCACCTTCACCTTGACGGTCTTGCCCGCCTTCACCGTGACGGTCTTGCTGGCCTTGAAGCCGACGTCGCGACCAGCCGTAGATCGGCGTGGTGGTGCCGACCTGGTTGCCGCCGCTGGTGCTGGCAGCTGCGCTCACACCGGAGATCCGCGCCACCTTGTAGGTGAGCGTGCCGGCGGTCTTGTTGGTGAGCGAGATGGTCACGGTGTGGCTGGTGCCCTCACCGAGCTTGATGGTCGGACGGCGAAGCGGTCACCGTTGCGGACAGCGCGCTGGCGACGTTCACGAGGCCGGAGCCCTGACGGAACACGCCCTCGGGCCTTGGTCAGTGCCCAGCTCGGTGTTCTTCAGCACCGGGTTGGCGGTGTTGTACAGCAGCTTCGCCAGGTCGGCCGGGTGACCCTTCAGGGTCGGGCTTGGCCTGCAGCAGCACGCGCTGCGGTTCCGGCGATGTACGGCGTTGCCATCGAGGTGCCGGACAGGTTGCCGTGGCTGCCCTGCTCCACCGGGAGGGTGGAGTAGATCTTGGCGCCGGGCGCGCTGATCGTCGGCACGAGGCTCAGGTCGGCGGCGAGGCCGGCGCGAGCTGAACGTCGAGATCTGGCCGCCGTCAGGGTTGATCGAGGTCGGACTGGACGCTCATCCAGGTCATCGTCGGTCGATCGGGATTGCGTGGTCGGCGGCCAGGGCCTCGCCCTGCGCGCCACCGATGCTGATGGCAGGGATCGACGAGGTGACCGGGCTCGGTCTCGCTGGCCGCGGTGAAGCTGTCCAGGCCCGGCACGTTGTTGTAGATCACGGCAGCCTCGGCACCGGCCGCGATGGCGTTCTGCACCTTGTCGCGGAAGCTCGCAGGTGCCGCGCTTGATCAGCAGGGCGGTCCCTGGCTCGACAGCGCTGATGGCGGTGCAACCGTCCAGCGGCGATGCCGCGACCAGGGTGAGCTGGCTCGTGTTGTCGGCCGGAGCGATCGGCCGTGCCGTCCACAGCGGTGTAGGCGTACTTCACGCCGTTGACCGCGATGGCCTTGGTCTTGATCGTTGCGCCCTCGTAGGAGGCGACCGAGATGACGCCGGCACCGACGGCAGGCGAGCCTGCCGAGAACAGCCCGGTGTCACCGGAGTTGCCCGCGGCGACGGCCACGACAACGCCGGCCTTGGCCAGGTTGGCGACGGCGACGGCGTCGGGGTAGCTCGGCCACGAGTCGAAGTCGCTGCCGAGGGACAGGTTGACGACGTCCATCTTGTCGGCCTTGGCCCGGTTCAGCGCGGCGAGGATGACGGCGGTGTCGGTGCTGCCCTCGCAGCCGAAGACGCGGTAGGCGCCGAAGGTGACGTTCGGGGCGACGCCCGTGGCCGAGTCGCCGTCACCGGAGCCGCTGGCGCCGATGATGCCGGAGACGTGGGTGCCGTGGCCCTCGCAGTCGTCGGGGTCGGCGTCGGGAACCGGCGTCGTCGTTCGTGTCGTCGGAGTTGTAGTCGTCGCCGACGAAGTCGTAGCCGTAGGCAACGCGGGTCGTCGGGAAGCGCGTGTCCTGCCGCCACCGAGGTCGGGGTTGTTGTAGTCGATGCCGGTGTCGATGACGCCGACCTTGATGCCGGTGCCGTCCTGGCCGAGGCCGAGCGCGGAGATCTGGTCGAGCGCGCTCGACACCTTGGTCGCACTCTTGGTGGTCTTGGGCAGCGCCACCCGGAGCACCGGGTAGACCGCCTTGACGCTGGGGGACTGGGCGAGCACCTTGATCTGGGCATCGGTGGCGGTGACGCTCACGCCGCTCCAGAGCTCGGAGTAGCTGGCTGCCGACCTTCGCGCCGGCCGCCTTCGCTGCAGCGCGTCGTCGCCTTGGTCGTGCTGTCGTTGGAGAACTTGCTGCCACCGCGGGACAGCGGCGTCGCCACGGTCTCGACGAGGTAGCGGCCCGGGATCACCCGGGAGGCAGCTGTGCCGTCGGGAAGCTTCAGCTTCGCCACGGACGGGGACGGGATCGGCGGCGTCGGCGCTGCCGAGGCCGGGGTCGATGGTGGCACCAAAAAGGGCAATGACGGTGAGGCCTGCGGCCGCAGCTGACAAAGCCCGTGCACGTGAGTTTGCAGACATGCTTTCTCCTGAAAGTCCGGACTTGCTGGGGTACTCGTCCGCTCCCCCCGGAGCGCATGGACGCAGGCAGGATATCGGACCGCAACCCCGATTTCGGGGTGCGGTCCGATCCCGTACACCTTGCTTTTGCGCGGCCCCCTACGGAGTGGTCCGCTGGATGGTGAAGGCGGGTGTGACGTAGGTCTCCCAATGGCTGGAAGTGCCCTTCTTGCCGAGCGCCTTCAGCACCCTGAGCTCCAGCACGTAGTCACCGTTGGGCACTGTCAGGCCGGCGGCCGTGGTGCTGTTGAAGGGGATCTTCCCGTCGAACGTCAGGTCGAGGAAGCTGTCGTCGCGCCCGAACTCGCCGAGCTCGAGGAACGTCCTGTGGCCCGGGAAGACCTCCGCACCCTTCTTGCCGTTGGCCGTCGCCTTGTAGACGTTGAACACGGCATTGCTCACCGGGTAGTCGAAGTGGAACAGCAGGTGCGGGGAGTGCGCAGCGTCCACAAGGGTGAACGTCGGCTTCGGGTCCGTCGGAGCGACGATGTCGCCGGGGTCACCGGAGGTCGCCAGAGCCGGCAGGTCCGCCACCACTTCGAGGGCTGTGCCGGCACTGTTCACGTCCCAGAGGTCCTGCAGCACCTTCACCTTCTGGTAGTCGCCGTAGATGCCGGCGAACGGGACGACGAGGGTCTTGCTCTTGTCGGACTTCGTGAACTTCACCCAGCCGCCGTAGAGCCAGCCCGTCTTCAGCGACGGCTGCTTGAGGTACACCGCAACCTTCGCCGTCTTGCCGGCCTTCACCGTCACCGACTTCGAGGAGAACTTCGCGGACACCTTCTTGGTGCTGTAGTCGTACCAGAAGGTCGTCGGGCTCGGTCCGACACCTGCTGCGTTCTGCACGCTCAGGGTGTACTTCTCCGTCTTCGTGCCGTGGTTGGTGAGGGTCAGTGTCTTCTTGTAGTAGCTGCTGCGGTTCTCTCCGACGGAGATCTTGCCCGGGCTGACGGTGGTGGCCGTCAGCGCCTCGGAGATCGCCTTGTCGACCTGGATCAGGCCGGCGCCCTGCCGCACCGTCGGCTCGTAGACACCTTCCACGACCGTTTGTCCGAACTGGAACAGCGAACTGATCGGCTTGGCCGTGTTCTGCAGCGCAGAACGCACAGCCGACACGTCCCCGTCCAGATCACGATGGGCCAGGCGTGCTGCCTGCAGCAGGAGCGCAACCGAGCCGGTCACGTGCGGAGCGGCCATCGAGGTGCCCGAGAGGTTGGCGTAGCTCTTCTGTCTCGATCGGGAAGGTCGACCAGATGTTGCCGCCGGGCGCTGCGACGTCCGGGTTGAGGGTGAGGTCGGCGGACATCCCGAACGAACTGAAGTCGGAGACCACGCCAGCCGTCGGGTTGGGGGACGCCTTCGTCGAGGTCGTCCAGGTGAGGCTCGTGGGATCGGCGTTGACCTGCGCAACCAGCGAAGCGCCGTCGCTCTGGGAGACGAGGACCACCGGAATGGTGATCGTCTCGTCGCCCTCGACGGTGGGGCTCAGGATGCCGGGCGCGTTGTTGTAGATCACAACGCCGGCCGCGCCCTCCGAGCTGGGCATCGAGAGCCTTCTGGTAGAACGAGCAGCTGCCGCGCTGGATGAGCACGACCTTGTCCGGCGAGGCCGGTGAGCGGATCGCAGCCCTGGGTGTTGCCGCTCGGCGGGACGGCCAGCGGTGATGATCCGGAGTCCGGAGGCAGGGGTGCCGCCTCGGCAGGCACGTAACCGAAGTGGCCATCGGTGCCGTCCGGGACGGGGTCGGCGGTGAAGTAGCGCAGGGTGATGTTGGTGTTCTCCACGGAGGCGACCGAGATCACCTTCTTGCCAACGCCGGGGGAGCCGGACGAGAACAGGCCGGATTCGCCGGAGTTGCCGGCGGAAGCGACGACGAGGGTGCCGGCGTCGGTGAGGGCGTCGGCAGCGGCTGCGTCCGGGTAGTCCGGCCAGGTCGCGAAGGCGTCACCCAGGGACATGTTGACCACGTCCATCTTGTCCTCAGCCGCGCGATCCATGGCAGCGAGGATCACCTCGGTGTCGGCGGAGCCTTCGCAGCCGAACACCCGGTAGGCGCCGAAGGTCACCTGCGGAGCGACGCCCCGGGCATGCCCGGTTGCCGGGTCGCCGTCGGCGCCGATGATGCCGGAGACATGCGTCCCGTGGCCGTTGCAGTCGTCGGGGAACGCGTCCGGCGCGGGCTCGGAACCAGCGGTGTCGGCGTCGTAGTCGTCGCCGACGAAGTCGTAGCCGTACTTCACCCGAGGGGCGCTCGGTCCGAAGTCGGCGTTGTTCCCCGGCGTGCCCGATCCGCCGAGGTCGGGATGGTTGTAGTCGATGCCGGTGTCGATGACGCCGACCTTGATGCCGTCGCCGGAGTAGCCGGCCACCTGGGCGACGTCTGCGCCGATCATCGGCAGCGAGTACTTCAGCTCAGGCTCCACCTTCCGGTCAGGGAGCGCCACCGGGAAGACCGGGTAGATCGCGGTCACGCCGCGCAGCGTCCGCAGCTTGTCGACCTCCGCCTTGCTGGCCTTCACAGAGAAGCCGTTCCACACCCGGGTGTAGCTGTGCAGCACGGAGAGCTTCACGCCGTCGTCACGGGCGGCGCTCTGGACGCTGGCCTGCCGCGACTTGGCAGCCGTCCGGCTGCCGCCGCGCAGGGACGGGGCGCCGGAGACCTGAACGAACCACTTGTCGGGGAGAGCCTTGCCCTTCAGCTGGTCAGGGACGTTGCGGGCGGTGAGGTCCTTACCCGTGCGGTCGAGCGGATCGGCGTTGGCGGGCACCGCAAGCGTGGTGCTGACCAGTGCAGCGACCGCCAGACCGACGCCGAGGCCGGTCCGGATGCTGCGGGACGTTCTGCTGAGCATGTCTCTCCCGGGTGTTGTCTGACTGGGGGCATCGGTGCCCTGAAGGGGGTGTGGACTTCTGCACCCTACGGGCGCCCACACCGGTCAGTCTGCGTCCCGGGGCTGAGTACAACCTCGTAGTTAGGACGCCGAAGGGCGTGGGTGCAACTGCACCCACGCCCTTCGGCCAAGCATTGCGATCTAGATGAGGCCGAGCTCGGTGACCGCGTCGCGCTCGTCGATCAGCTCTGCGACGGAGGCATCGATCTTGGCGCGGCTGAACTCGTTCAGTTCGAGGCCCTGGACGATCTCGTACTTGCCGTCCTTCACCACGCACGGGAAGGAGGAGATGAGGCCTTCCGGCACGCCGTAGGAGCCGTCGGACGGGACCGACATCGAGATCCAGTCGTTGGCAGCGCTGCCGAGCACCCAGTCGTGCATGTGCTCGACGGTGGCGTTGGCCGCCGATGCCGCAGAGGAGGAGCCACGGGCAGCGATGATCGCCGCGCCGCGCTTGGCGACCGTCGGGATGAAGGTGTCGGCGATCCAGGCCTGGTCGTTGACCAGTTCTGCTGCGTTCTTGCCGTCAACCTCGGCGTGGAAGATGTCGGGGTACTGGGTGGCCGAGTGGTTGCCCCAGATGGTCATGTGCTTGATCTCGGTCACTGCGACGCCGAGCTTGGCCGCCAGCTGCGAGATCGCCCGGTTGTGGTCGAGGCGGGTGAGCGCGTTGAACCGCTCCTTGGGGATGTCGCGGGCGTTGCTCATGGCGATCAGGGCGTTGGTGTTGGCCGGGTTGCCGGTCACCAGAACGCGGATGTCGTCAGCGGCAACGGCGTTGAGCGCCTTGCCCTGCGCGGTGAAGATGGCGCCGTTGGCGCTCAGCAGGTCGCCACGCTCCATGCCGGCGGTGCGCGGGCGGGCGCCGACCAGCATTGCCAGGTTCACGCCGTCGAACACGGTGTTGGCGTCGTCGCCGATCTGCACCTTGCTCAGCAGCGGGAACGCGCAGTCGTCCAGCTCCATGACGACGCCCTCGAGCGCCTTCAGTGCCGGGGTGATTTCGAGCAAACGCAGCTCGACCGGCTGGTCCGGGCCGAGCAGGGCGCCGCTGGCGATGCGGAACAGCAGGCTGTAGCAGATCTGCCCGGCTGCGCCGGTGACAGCAACCTTGACGGGGGTCTTGCTCACGATGGGCTCCTCAATGAGTTGTGATGCAGTGCGAGTCGCATCCGACGCTAGCAGTTGCCCGGGGCCCTTCGGGACCGCTTCCAGTAGCCGCCTGCGGGACGCGGGAATTAGTGCAGCCGAAGTCGTACACCTCGGAATTTGCGATCCGGGCACGGGCGCCGATCCGGGCTGTTAGCTTCGGTGGGATTGGTCCACCAAGGCCTCCGTGTAAAGGACGATCGTGTCAGGCGCATCTACGGGTTCAGGGCGCCGCGCGGCGCGTCGTTGGCGGCAGTTCACTGCGGGCCCGCTCGTCATCATGCTCGGGCTCGGGATGGCCGGCCTTGTCGGTGCACCGGGCACAGCCACGGCAGACGACACCGCGGACGCCGTCCGCATCGAACGTCCGCTGTACCGGGCCGGCTGGGGCGACCTCGAGGCGGTCAGCGGGAAGCACATCCTGGTGTGGTCACCGTCGGACAACGGCTCGCTCCACCTCTCCACCGGATCGGACTCGTGGCGCACGCTGGATACCGGCAGTGCCTACGCGTTCACCAACATGAACTCGGACGAGGACGGTACGTACTACCTCGGCGGCGACATCCTGGTGGACACCCGTCAGTCCCGGGTCGCCCGTCTGAACATGGCCACCGGCAAGGTCGACGTCTTCACGGCCCCGGACGGCCAGCGGAACCAGGCAGCGAACCGGCGGGCACGGGTCTACTGGAACCAGACCGACCAGGAGTACTGGGTGCAGCCGCTCGACGGAGGTCCCGCAATCCCGCTGCAGAAGCTCGCCTGGTTGCCGCAACCACCGACGGCTGAGGGCACCGACACCAACGGCTCCTGGGTGACCGACCTCACCTGGACCCACTCGATTCCCTTCTGGTGGGCCGACGGCCACTACAGCTCGCAGGTCTACACGCACTCGATGGACGGCACCGGGGCCTTCAGCTTCACAACCCCTGGCCGCGTGATCGCCGTCATGGGCAACCCTCGCGGGGCTGAGAACCGGCTGCGCTACATCACCCTCGATCGCGGACTGGTGCGGGACTGCACCCGCAAGGCCGGCTCCGCTGCCACCTGCGTGACGGTGTCGAAGAAGGCCCACCACGACGACGACGTGACCTCGCCCACGAGGTTCGACGACATCCTCGGGCTCAACATCCGCGGCGTCGACTACATCTGGGAGAAGCACAAGCTCGTCAAGGTGCGCAGGCCTGCCGTCGAGGCCGCCCGCTTCCAGGGTCCCGGAACCGCGACGAGGCCGGTGTACTACGTGACGCGCCCGACGGCCGTCGGTGACGTCACCACCCTGTACACGGTCAAGCCCAACGGCAGCCTCGCCCGGCTCGCCGGCACCCTCCCCGCCACCAACCCGGTCGCGATCGGGATGGTCGACCGGGGCACCGACTTCGTCGTCGGCCTCGACGACCTCGACGGCACCCTCGACGGCGACTCCTACCGGGCGTGGGCGCGACGGGTGACGGCGGACGGAGTCGGCCCGGAGACGGTGGTGTCGACGCGCGCCGACATCATCATGGCCTCGGGCTCTCGCTACGTGGCCAACGGCGCCGACGGCCTCGACTTCTACGACAACGGGTCGCTCGTGAAGCACACCCCAGCGGTCGAGGAGCTCCTCTACACCAGCGGCCCCTATGTCCTGGTCAAGGCCGCCTCAGGGTCGAGCACCTATGAACTCCGTACACCGGGCGGCACGGTCGCGAAGGGGATCGTGAGTCCGTTCGGCATCTTCGGCAGCATGGTCGCCACCGGCAACTCGGCGGTGACGCGAGTAACGGTCACCGACTACGGCAACCCCGCCGCGCCCCGCAACTGGTCCGTCGCCGTCCCGAAGGGCACCGGCGACCTGCTCTCGGCCTGCTTCTACGGCGACTGGCTGTCGTTCTCCTTCGGGGTCATCGACCCCGAGCTGCCGACCAACATCCTGGAGTGGCAGACCTACTTCGTGAACTACCGGACCGGCGAGGTGAAGGACCCCTACCCCGGCTATGTGTTCGTTCTCGGTGACGGTGTCGCCCTGACGCACGACACCAGCAACTACAACGACCGGGCGTTCAATTACCTCACGGGCGCGGACATCCCGCTCGACGACGAGATCGCCGGCGCGGCAGCCCTCAACAACACCAACGGTTCTGCCTACATCACCGACAAGGACCTGGTCATCCGCACCCTGCCGTACGGCGGGACCTCCGCGCCTCGCGTGCTCGGCTACACCGCCGGTACCGCGCTCAACACCCTGCCGGAGTCGAGCACCTGGACGCTCAATGCCGACGCGACGAAGGAACTCAGCTCCGCGAAGGTGCAGATCGTCGACAGCGACGGGGTGGTGCAACGCGAGCTCGGCATCCCTGCGAACCCGGGCGGCTCCGTCCGGCTCAGCTGGGACGGCAACCAGGCCGACGGCCAGACGCCGGTCGCGCCCGGCGACTACACCTGGCGGCTCACCGCGTCCGCGGTGGACTCCTCCGGCGACCTGGTCGGGATCGACGGCTCACCGGCCAGCACGGCCGACCCGATCCCGGCGATCACCGGAACGCTGCACATCACCCATGAGTACCTGGGCACGGTCTCCGGCCCCACCCCGACGGTGTCGGACACCACCCCGGCGTTCGGCCAGACGCTCACTGCCCTCGCGGGCAGCTGGAATCCGGCAGGGGCCGCCTTCGCGTACCAGTGGCAGCGCGACGGCACGCCGATCCCCGGCGCGAACAAGAAGACCTATCCGGTGGCAGCGGAGGACATCGGCACGGCCTTGTCTGTCGCGGTCACCGCAACAGCCGACGGCTGGCACCCCTCTGCAGCTCCGCTGGTGTCCGCGCCGACGGCGAAGGTCGCTCCCGGCGTCCTCACAGCGACCCCGGCACCGAGGATCAGCGACACCACGCCGACAGTGGGACAGCCCGTGCCGCTGAAAGCGACCGTCCAGGCCTGGGCGCCTGATCCGGTCACCGTGACCTTCCGCTGGTACCGGGTGCCCACGTCCGGCAGCGCGACCGAGGTGGGCCAGGGCGCGGAGTACACCCCGAAGGACGCCGACGCCGGTGCACGGCTCAAGGTCGTCGCCACCGGGACAAGGGACAACTACGCAGCGACGTCGGTGTCCTCTGCGCTCACCGCCACCGTCACGAAGGGCGCCTTCACCACGGCACCGGCCCCGACAGTGGAGGTGGCCGGAACCGCGCGGGTGGGGAAGAAGATCGTTGCCGTGCCGGGAACCTACGTCCCCGCAGCCTCCGGTCACACCTACCAGTGGTACCGCCTGAAGGGCACGAAGAGGACGGCCATCTCCCACGCGACCCGGTCGGAGTACACGCTGACCAGCGCAGACCTTGGACGCCGCATCGTCGTCCGGGTCATCGGGTCAGCCGTCGGCTACCTCCCCAGTCGCGCGACCTACTCCGTGCCGACCGCCAAGGTCGCAGCGGGGATCGCTGCCGTGACCCCCAAGCTGACCGACACCACGCCGAAGGTCGGCCAGGTGCTGGGGATCACACCTCCCACCGGCGTTCTTGCCTGGAAACCTGCGGGGGCGACACCGTCCTACCAGTGGTACCGCGACTCGACGGCGATCGACGGCGCAACCAGTGCGACCTACCTGGTGCTGGCCGGCGACGCGGGGCACCGGATCAAGGTGAGGCTGACTGCTGCCGTCGATGACTACGCGCCTGTGGCAAGGACATCCGCGGCTTCCGGCAAGGTCGCCAACCGGTGATGGACACGGTGGTGATCATGCGCCGCCAAAGGGCGAGGTGGTAGCTTCCGAACTGTCGCGATGAGCGACAATTCGGGGGAAGACGGGATTTCGGGGGCTGTCATGGTGCGATCCAGCCGGGCGACCGGGCGGCACGGGCCGAGTCCCGTGCGCCCCGGGATAGCCCTGCTGTCCGCCGTCGCCCTTGCACTCGGCGGCCTCGCTGTGGCCGTGCCCACGGCGTCAGCTGCCGGGGACGACCTGCGGGTCACGCTCCCAGGCGGGATGGCCGAGCAGACTGTCGTCGCGGCCTCAGGCACGTCCCTGCTGGTCTCCTCGACGGGCAGCAGGATCCCCGACAAGCTCAGTACCGACAACGGTGCCACCTTCGTGCCGTTCACGCAGACCGTGCCGGCGAACGGCAGCATCACCCACGTCGCGCACGGCAAGGTGGTGTGGGCCACGATCGGTGACGCCACCACCCTGTTCACCTACGACTTCACCAACGACGCACCGGTGCAGACCGTCGTCGACGGCTGGGTGGAGGCCGCCGACGCGCACACAGCCGTCCTCCGGTCGGACGCCGACGGCGTCACCATCCGCTCGGCGAAGGACCTGGCCACCGGGGACGTCCACCCGCTGGCGTTCACCTCGCCCAGCGACTCCGGGACGGCCCGGACGACGGTCGACCTCGACGACGGCTCGTTGGCGCTCGCCACAACCACGACGACGGACGCCGACGGCCTTGCCGGAGACGGATACCTCGACCTCCAGCCGGTGACGGGCGAGACCTCGCCGCTGACGGCTCCCGTGGTCGTGCCGGGCCTCGTCGCAGCCGTGCTGCGCGGCGACCAGGTGGTCTACGCCACGGTCGCTGCCGAGGGCTTCGGGATCTGCTTCCTCGACGTCACCGCGCCGGTGGACTCGCCCTGCACGACGTTCACCGTCGACGGCGTCCCCGACCCGCGTGCGGCGACGGCAGCGCTCGCGACCGGTGCCGACTGGGTCCTCGTCACCCCGCGGTGGGGCGCCGGCTCACAGGCCCAACTGGTGGTGGACGGCACGACCGCTCTCCGGGAGTGCCCGTGCCCGTCGTCGCACCGGTTGCCGACCGCTCGAAGGTGTTCGCCGTCGGCGACTCGGACCGTCCGCTCGCGTCGGTGTGGAAGGGGACCACCGGCTACATCGGCCAGGTGGACACCTACGGCACTGTCTCGAAGCTCTTCACGCACCCGACGACCCCGGTCGATGTCACCGGGTTGCGGCTCACGTCCGACCGGTTGACCGGCCTCGACGACCGCACCGGCCAGCAGGCGTCGGGCTACCAGGCGTGGCAGCGCTCGGTGAGCGATTCGGCCATCGACAAGGAGGCGCTGTTCGGCCCTGAGGCTGTCGGCGTCGGCGCTTCCGGCTCGCGCACGCTGATCGATGACGGCACCCGTCTGCAGCTGTTCGACGGCGGCCGGTCCGCCGGCTCGCTGACGCCGCCCAAGTACGGCGCGAACGTGGAAACGCTCACCGGCCCCTACTTCGTCGGCCGCACCGTCGCCTACGACCAGGTGATGCGCGTGGACGGGGCAGGCGCTGCGCAAGGGCCAGATGCGTGCGCTGTTCGGCTCGCAGGCGCTGATGCTCACCAACCAGAGCCTCAACCGGTACGAGGTCGCCGACGTGACCTCCACTGCTTCCACGCGGGTGGATGTGCCGGCCGAGTTCGGCCCGGCCACCTTCGACGCGATCGGGTTGTGGGGCGACTACGTCCTCGGCTTCAACAGCCTGGGCGCATCCAGGACCCCGACGACGGTCGTGCTGAACTACCGCACCCACCAGTCCTGGTAGCACACCGGCTACCCGATCGAGGTGGGGGACGGGTTCGTCGTCATGCAGCTGCCTGCAGCGGCCGGCGACCCCAACACCGACGACGTGCTGGCGGTGTGGAACATCCTCACCGGCGCCGTCACGCGCATGCCCGATCGCGACTGGAGCGCTGTGAGCTCCGACGGCAGCCATCGGCTGGCGTACAGCACCGGGTCACAGCTGGTGGTGCGCGACATCGTCGGCGCCGCACGGTCGGCACCCCGGATCCTCGGTGTCGTCACCCAGCAGAGCCTGAACCTGATCACCGGCACCGCCAAGTGGACCCTCGCGATCGACGCGAGCAAGGCGCTCGCCCCCGGAACCCTGACCATCAGGGGCGCCGCCGGGCTGGTGTACACCGCTCCGCTCCCGGCTACCCCGAACGGCTCGCTGCACGGGCTGACCTGGAACGGCACGGAACGGGGCGAACTTCGTGCAGCCGGGCACCTACCGCTGGACGATCAGCCAGGGGGCCGTCGACGGCTCCGGGAATCTGGTCGCGGCGGATGGGACTTCTGCGGTCACCGGCACGATCGAGGTCGTCAGGACACCGCTCGGCACCGTGACGGGTTCCACCCCGACCATCCGCGACACCACTCCAGTGGTGGGCCAGACGCTGAGCATCTCCGAGGGTGCCTGGTCGCCCACGAGCGGGCTCACCTTCTCGTACAACTGGTACCGCAGGGGCACATCAGCCCCCGTCGGGTCCGGCCGGACCTACCAGGTGACACCGGCAGACCTGGGCCAGCAGTTGCGGGTCGCCGTCACCGGGCGGGTGCCGTACTGGACCGCCACCACCAAGGCGTCCGCCTACACCTCGAAGGTCGGCAAGGGCACGCTCGGAGCCGGAAGCCCCAGGATCGACAACACCCATCCGAAGGTCGGCGCCGTACTCACCGTCAACCCCGGAACGTGGACGCCGACCGGTGTGAAGTTCGGTTTCCAGTGGTACCGGGTCGCTGCGAGCGGCAAGTCGACCAAGCTCAAGGGCCAGACGAAGGTGACCTTCACCGTCCCGAAGTCGCTGGCCGGCCTGCGGGTGCGGGTCCAGGTGACGGGCAAGTTCGGCGGTTACAACAACCGCTCGGCGAACTCGCCGCGGACGTCGAAGATCGCGAAGGCCTGAGTCTCGGAGGAGCTAGCGGCAGGCCAGTTCCGGGCCGCCGTTGACGGTGTCCGGACGGGAAGCCCCCATCGGGCCGCTGTAGCTGAGCGCCCTCCCGTCGAGCAGCGCGGTCTTCACGCCGGCATTCGATGAGATGTCGACGCCGTCGCTGGCCGCGAGGTCGGCGAACGTCGGTCGCCACGGCAGCCGGTCGACCAGTGTCACGCCATCGGGCACCCGGTCGAGCGCCATCTCCCAGCTGACCGCGATCGTTGCCGTGCCGCGACGTCCGTAGTGCACCGTGAGGCCGCTCCAGGTGTGGTCGAACACGGCGAACCGGTTGCGTTCGCCGGCCAGCTGGCAGAGCCTCGTCGGGCCCGTCTTCGGCTTTCCCAGGCGGGCGACCAGGTCGTGCTCGACAAGGCTCTGCTGCGTGGCTCCCAACGGGAAGTCGCCGATGGCTGTGCCGCTCAGGATCAGGTCGGTGCGTCCGGCTGGCGGCGTGCTGGGGCCAGGACCCGGTGTGGGGCTGGTGGCCGTGGTTGCCGTGCTGCCCGGTGAGGTGGCCGGGGTGCCGGCAGAGGAGGAGTCGGCGGTCGGGGGAGGGGTCGACGGCACCGGCGCCGGCGCTGTGCAGCCGGCGAGCACCAGTGACAATCCGACGATCGCAAGCCGAGCCTTCACGGAACCTCCCGCCTTCACGGTAGCTGCCCGGGTTGCCGACGGACGGGGTTCGGGTGGGGCGCCCCCGCTCTCTATGCTCGAACCATGCGCCTGATTCTCGTCCGCCACGGCCGTACTGCCTCGAATGTCGGGTTCCTGCTGGATACCGCGGAGCCCGGCGCCGACCTCGACGATGGTGGGCTGGAGCAGGCCGCGTCCCTGGTGGAGCGGCTCAGCCACCATGCGATCGAGGCCGTCTACACGTCCAACCTCGTGCGGACGCAGCAGACGGCGCTTCCCGTCGCGGAGGCGCGCGGCCTCGAACTGCAGGTCCTGCCCGAGCTGCGTGAGGTCCCTGCCGGTGACGACGAGCTCTCCTCGGACGCAACGCGCTACATCGGCACGCTCGTCGCCTGGGGCAAGGGCGACCTGGAGGCGCGCATCCCCGGTGGGGAGAACGCGCACGAGTTCATGGCCCGCTTCGACTCCGCGATCGCGAAGATCGCAGCCTCGGGCAAGGACGTGGTGATGGTGGTCAGCCACGGGGCGGCGCTGCGGGTCTGGTCGATGGTGCGGGTCAAGGGGTTCACCGAAGCCCTCGGCAAGGCCCACCTGGACAACACCGGCGTCATCGTCGCCGACGGCTCGGTCGCTGCTGGCTGGGAGTTGGCGGAGCTCGTCGGGGCGCGGGTCTTCGAGGACTACGACGAGAAGTCCGCGACGGCGGAGCGCGACGCTGACGACGAGGAGTTGGACGGTTCTTCCCGCCCGGAGCCCGAGACCCGCTAGCGTCGGAGTGTCCCCAGGAGGCTCCCTGATGCGTCGAGCAGCCCGTCGTCCCACAGCGATCGTGTGCGTGCTCGGGGTGCTGCTCGCGGGGTGCACGAGCGCACGACCTGTTCCGACCCCGGTCGTCACACCCGAAGCGCTCCCGACCTGGCGCCGGCCAGCGTACGTTCTCGGAAGTGGGCCGGCAAAGAAGGGCACCCGAGTGGCGGTCGGGAAGGACTACCTCGTCTCCGCCGGCCTCGGCGAGATCTACCCGGAGGATCCCTACAGGTTCCTTTCGCTGTATTCCCAGAACCTCACCACCGGTGAGGTACGCAAGCTGAATTTCTGGGGCGACATGCGGGAGACGGAGATCGACGACAAGGGCGTCGGCACCGATGTGGTCGTCGCCGCCCGGTTCAACGGATCGACCAGTGCTGTGGACGTGATACCGCTCGACGGCAGCATCATGTATCCGCGCCTCGAGGTGTTTGGCCTGTTGTCGGCGACCCTGCAGGGCGAGCAGGTCGTCTACATCATCAGCGGTGCGGAGCACCCGCTCGTCGGCGAACCGGGTCCCCAACGGTGCGTCCGCAGCTTCGCGGGACGGGTGTGGGGGCCAGCCCACTGCGAGCCGGTCAGCTGAAGATGACCGTGCGGGCACCGTCCAGCAGGACCCGGTGCTCTGCGAACAGCTTGACCGCCTCGGTGAGCGTCCGGCTCTCCTGCTCCTGGCCCATGGCCACCAACTGCGTGACCTCCATGGTGTGGTCGACGCGGCGGACGTTCTGCTCGATGATCGGGCCCTCGTCCAGGTCGGACGTGACGAAGTGCGCGGTCGCCCCGATCAGCTTGACCCCGCGGGAGTGCGCCTGGCGGTAGGGGTTGGCGCCCTTGAAGCCGGGAAGGAACGAGTGGTGGATGTTGATCGCCTTGCCGGTCAGCGCCTCGCACAGCTCGGGGGAGAGGATCTGCATGTAGCGGGCCAGCACCACCAGTTCGATGTCGTGCTCCGCGACCACGTCGAGGATGTGCTTCTCCACCTCTGCCTTGGTGTCGGGGGTGGTGATCGGGTGGTGCTCGAACGGCACCCCGTAGAAGCGGGCAAGGTCACCGAGGTCGGGGTGGTTGGAGATGATCAGTGGCAGCGAGATCGGCAGGTAGCCCGAGCGCTGGCGGAACAGCAGGTCGTTGACGCAGTGCCCGGCCTTGCTGGCGAGGATGAGGGTGCGGCGGCGCCGTCCGACGTAGTCGAGGTTCCACTGCGCACCGAGGCTCTCGGCGATGGAGGCGAAGGCCCGCTCGAAATGTGACCGGTCGAAGCCCGACTGCACCTGGACCCGCATGAAGAAGCGGCCCGATTCGGTGGACGTGAACTGCTGGAGTTCTGTGATGTTGCCCCTGGCCTCCACGATCTCGCCGGTCACCTGGTGCACGATCCCGGGACGGTCGGCACAGGACAGGGTCAGCAGCCAGTGGGTGGAGTCGATCACGGCTGAAAGGGTAGCGTCCCGGGTGGACCACCCGTGGGCGCGGTCTGGCCACGATATGTTTTCCCCTGTTGCAGCGAGCCAGGAGGCGCAAGGTATGGCGAAGATCAAGGTTGTCGGCACGGTTGTCGAACTCGACGGTGACGAGATGACGCGGATCATCTGGCAGTTCATCAAGGAGCGCCTGATCCACCCGTACCTCGACGTGAACCTCGAGTACTACGACCTCAGCATCGAGAATCGCGACGCCACCGACGACCAGGTCACCATTGATTCGGCGAACGCGATCAAGAACGCACGGCGTCGGCGTGAAGTGCGCGACCATCACCCCCGACGAGGCCCGGGTCGAGGAATTCGGCCTGAAGAAGATGTGGGTCTCCCCGAACGGCACGATCCGCAACATCCTCGGCGGCGTGGTGTTCCGTGAGCCGATCATCATCTCCAACATCCCGCGGCTGGTGCCCGGCTGGACCAAGCCGATCGTCATCGGCCGTCACGCGCACGGCGACCAGTACAAGGCCACCAACTTCAAGGTGCCCGGCGCCGGCCAGCTGACCATCACCTTCACCCCGGAGGACGGCTCCGAGCCGATCCAGCACGTCGTCGCCAACTACGGCGCTGACGGCGGCGTCGCGATGGGCATGTACAACTTCAACAAGTCCATCGAGGACTTTGCGCGCGCGTCCTTCAGCTACGGGCTGCAGCGGAACTACCCGGTGTACCTGTCCACCAAGAACACGATCCTGAAGGCCTACGACGGCGCGTTCAAGGACATCTTCGCCGACATCTTCGAGGCCGAGTTCAAGGCCCAGTTCGACGCTGCCGGCCTCACCTACGAGCACCGGCTGATCGACGACATGGTCGCGTCCGCCATGAAGTGGGAGGGCGGCTACGTCTGGGCCTGCAAGAACTACGACGGCGACGTGCAGTCCGACACCGTCGCGCAGGGCTTCGGCTCGCTGGGCCTGATGACGTCGGTGCTGATGACCCCCGACGGCAAGACCGTCGAGGCAGAAGCAGCCCACGGCACGGTGACCCGGCACTACCGGATGCACCAGCAGGGCAAGCCGACCTCGACGAACCCGATCGCCTCGATCTTCGCCTGGACCGGTGGGCTCAAGCACCGCGGCAAGCTGGACGGCACCCCCGAGGTCACAGCCTTCGCAGAGACCCTCGAGCAGATCTGCATCGAGACCGTCGAGAGCGGCAAGATGACCAAGGACCTCGCCCTCCTCGTCGGCCCCGACCAGGAATACCTCACCACCGAGGAGTTCCTCGCAGCCCTCGACGAGAACCTGGCCGCCAAGCTCGCCTGACCTCACCAACCCCCGACTTGTCAGACTCACGAAGGGCCATGGCCCGCGGTGGTTCTGACAACTCGGGGAGGGGTGAGAGGATGACGCGGTGACTTCCGGCCCGGCAGCAAAGGTGCGCCCTGACCTCGAACCGCTTCCCGTGCACCCGGCGGTCTCCTATGTGATGCCGGTGCTGAACGAGGCGGGCCACCTGGGTGAGGCCGTCAAGGCCGTGCTCTCGCAGGAGTACCCGGGGGAGCAGGAGCTGGTGCTCGCGCTCGGTGCTTCCAACGACGGCACAGACGAGGTCGCAGCGGCGCTCGCGGCGTCCGATCCGAGGGTGCGACTGGTCCGGAACCCCCGCAACGACATCCCGATCGGGCTCAACCTCGCGATCGCAGCGAGCCGGAACCCCGTCGTGATCCGGGTGGACGCCCACGCCGAACTCCCCGCCGGCTACACCGCAGCCGCTGTCGAGATCCTGCACCGCACCGGGGCCGCGAACGTCGGCGGCGTCATGGTCGCCAAGGGGCACGGACCGTTCCAGAGCGCCGTCGCCCGCGCCTACAACTCACCCTTCGGCCTTGGCGGTGGCTCCTGGCACCACGGTGAGGAAGAGGTCGAATCCGATTCGGCCTACCTCGGCGTGTTCCGCCGCGAGGTGCTGGAAGAGGTCGGTGGCTACGACGAGACCCTTCGCCGAGCAGAGGACTGGGAGCTCAACCACCGCATCCGTGCCGCCGGCCACCTGATCCTGTTCACCCCGCGCCTGTTGGTCACCTACTGGCCGCGCGACAACTGGGACGCGCTGCGTCGCCAGATGTACGCGACCGGGGTGTGGCGCGGCCACCTCGTCCGCCGGCAACAGTCGACCCCGTGGCGCTACCTGCCGCCGCCCGCGGTCGCCGTCCTCGTGGCGGTCAGCGTGCTGGTCGGGCTGCTGCAGCTCTTCGGTATCGCCAAGGGCGCCGGCTGGGCGCTGGCGCACGTGCCGTCCCTCGGCTACCTCGCCGGCGTCACGGTGGTGGGCGCCACCCGGCTCGGTGGGCACGGGCTCGTCGACCGCCTGCTGAACATCGTCGTCCTCGTCACCATGCACCTGGGGTGGGGCGCCGGCTTCATCAAAGGCTGGTTGACGGGCGCTGCAACCACTGTGGACCGCTCGCGCGTCGCTTCCTGACCTTCTCCACCAGCGCAGCTGCCGCCTCGACAACGCGGACGGCGCTGCGTCCGTCGGTCCATTCGTGGAAGCGGGTGGCCAATTCCTTGCTGTGCGCTGCAGCGCCAGCTGCCGCGTCCGGGTCGGTGAACACGGCCTCGAGGCGGTCGAGCACCTGGTCCCAGTCGGTGCTCCAGGAGCCACCGGCCAGCCAGGCGTAGTCGACGTACAGCCCCCTCGTGCGCTTGTAGGACTCCAGGTCGGGCGCGAGCAGCAGCAGCGGCCCACCGGTCACGACGTAGTCAACCGCCATCGATGAGTAGTCGGTGACAAGGGCGTCCAGCCCCCAGAGCAGCGGCATCGACTCCGGCTGCATCGCAGCGGTGAGCAGCCGCACCCGCGGCGAGGAATGGTTGTACTCCCCGACGCCGAGGGGGTGTGGCCGCACGAACAGCACAACGTCCAGCCGCTCACAGACCTCCTGGATACGCTGCCACTGCAGTTCGGTCGGCACACCGGGGTCGGGGTCGCCGTCCCGCCAGGTCGGGGCGTACAGCACCACCCGGCTGTCGGTGAACTCACCGAGGTGCTGCGCGAGGACGGCCCTTGCCGCCGCCCGGCGCGCGTCCTCCGACCCGATGAACAGCAGGTCGGCACGCGGCTCGCCGAGCACCTGCACCTGGCCGCCGAGCAGGTCGAAAGCGCTGGCGAGGAACGGCACGAAGTAGCCGGAACTTGTGGGCATCAGCGAGATCCGCCGGGTGCCCTTGCGGTAGGCCGTGCGCAGCAGGGCTGCCACTCCGGGAACGCGCTCCAGCCCGCCGAGCGATGTGACCGCCGGCGAGTCGGCATGCAGCTTCTTCAGGGGCGCACCGTGCCACAGCTGCACGATCACCGCTCCCGAGAGCCCGTAGCGGTTCACGTCACCGAAGCCGTGGGTGACCGCAGCGAGGCCTGCCTTCAAGGTGATGGCGAGGCCCTCTGCCGAGTCGCGGTCGACGACGCGCGAGATGCCGGCGGCCCGGGCCGCGACGGCTTCGGTCTCCGACCCGCTCAGCCAGACGATGCGGGGCGGTTCGGGAAGGTCTGCTGCCGCGCGGACGAAGGCGAGCGCGCCCTCAGCGGGGCCGAAGGCGCTGCCGACCACCCACAGCTGCGGATCCCGCTCCACCCAGCGCGCGCGGAGCGCTCCGGCGACGTAGCGGGGCAGCGACAGCAGCTTGCTCAGGTTTCCCCTGGCGAAACCGAACCCCCCGCTGGACATGGCCGCGAGGCTAGCACCGTCCCGACAGATCGGATGGAGGGGGAGCGCCGGTAGACTCTGCCACCACAGATCCCCTAGCGCGGCGGTGGCATGAACTCGATTGTCGGCGACATCCTGCTGATCGCTGTCTTCATCATGATCGGGGGCGTCTTCGCTGCGGCGGAGATGGCCCTCGTCTCGTTGCGCGAATCCCAGGTCCGGCAGCTCAGCGGTCGGGGCAAACGGGGCGAGACCGTCGCGGAGCTCACCTCGAATCCCAACCGGTTCCTCTCGGCCGTCCAGATCGGCGTGACCCTCGCCGGCTTCCTCTCCGCGGCCTTCGGTGGCGCCACCCTTGCCGACAGCCTCGCTGTCGTCATGATCGGCTGGGGGCTGCCGGAAGCTGCGGCTGGCCCGCTCGCACTCGTGCTGATCACCCTCGTGATCTCCTACTTCTCGATCGTCGTCGGCGAGCTCACTGCGAAGCGGCTGGCGATGCAGCGGGCAGAGGCGTTCGCGATCGCTCTCGCCCCGCTGGTGAACACGATCGCCAAGATCGCCACACCCGTGATCTGGTTCCTCGGCAAGTCCACCGACCTGTTGGTCCGGGTGCTCGGCGGCGACCCGAACGCTGCCCGCGAGGAAGTGTCCGACGAAGAACTACGCGCGATGGTCGGCAGCTCGTCCACCCTCGGCCGTGAGGAACGACGCATCGTCGACGAGGTGTTCGCAGCCGGCGAGGTCAGCCTGCGCGAGACCATGATCCCGCGCACAGAGGTCGACTTCCTCGACGGGTCGATGCCGGCCTACAAGGCGATCCGCGAGGTGCAGGGCGCTGCCCACAGCCGCTACCCGGTGATCGGGGAGGACCTGGACGACGTGATCGGCTTCGTCCACATCCGCGACCTCGCCGACCTCGACCCGGCAGAACGCAACGCCCCGGTCAGCCAGCTCGTGCGCCCGGTGATGTCCCTGCCGGAGACGGTGAAGATCCTGCGTGCCCTCACGGAGATGCGCCAGACCAAGCAGCACCTCGTCATCGTGCGCGACGAGTACGGCGGCACTGCCGGCATCGTCACCATCGAGGATCTGGTGGAGGAGTTGATCGGCGACATCACCGACGAGTTCGACCCCGAGCAGGTGCCGTCGGTCCCCAACCACGACGCGACCATCGACCTCGACGGCCTCGTCACGCTGGAGGACTTCGGCCAGCAGATCGGCTACCGGCTCCCCGAGGGGCCCTACGACACCGTCGCGGGGTTCGTCATGGCGCAGCTCGGCAACCTGCCGAAGCTCCACGACGCCTGCACCGTCACCCTCGCAGCGGAGAGCGAACAGCAGCCGCCGGCCACGTTCGAGCTGCGCGTCACGGAGCTCGACGGACGCCGGGCCGCACGCCTTCGGCTCACCAGACTCGGCGCGCCGCTCGACCCTGAGGCCTGACGGTCGCGCCTTGCGAAGTAGTCTGCTGCCAGCCCGGCGGACAAGGAGGTGGTCAGGTGGTACCCAGCGATCCCGATGGCTCGCTCCTGCTGACCTCTGACGACGTCGGCGCGCTGCTGGCCGCAGCCGTCCAGCACGCCGGTGGGACGCTCGTCTCCTGGGCCCTCGATCACGTCGACGCCAACCCCGCGCAGTCGACGACAGCGACCTACTCCGCCCTCGTCGACTGGCCCTACGGACGCCGCGAGGAACTGCTCGGCGTGAGCGCACGCGCTTCCGGCCCTGCCGACACCGACACGGTCGCGGAGATCTTCGCCGACGGCGAGCGCGAGGTGGCGGTCTGGATCTATCCGCAGGACCCCGACCTGCCCGGCCTCGCCCGCGCCGCCTACGTCGAGTCCATGGCCGAGTTGTGCAACTCCCACCACATCTTCACCGGCGAGGTGCGGCCCGAGGACCTGTCGCTGCAGATGATCGGGTACCGCCCGCGGCGCCGCGCCGTTGTGCGGGTGAGCTTCGGCGAGCCGCCACAGGTGGTCTACGTGAAGGTCCTGAGGGCGCGGCTGTTCGACGATGTCCTCGACCGGCACCGGCTGCTCCTGGCCGAAGGCCTGCCGGTGGCGCCCATCGCCGCCGTGACCGACGACCACCTCCTCGTGCTCCGCGAACTGCCGGGGGAGCCGCTGGCGAAGGCCATCTTCGACACGGCCGAGCCGTGTTCCGCCGAGGCCCTCATCGAGTTGCTGGACGCGATGCCGGCCTCCGTTGGCCGTCTGGACCGCCGTCCGCCGTGGTCGGACGCCGTCGGGCACTACGCCCGGATGGTGAGTGCTGCGCTGCCAGCCCTCGAACCGAAGCTGAACCGGCTGGTCGAGACCATCAGCCAGGGCCTCGCCCCGATCCCGCCCGGCAACGAGGCCACCCATGGCGACTTCCACGAGGGCCAGGTGCACGTGTCGGCCGGACGGGTGTGCGGTCTGCTCGACACCGACACCCTCGGCCCCGGCCGCCGCGCCGACGACCTCGCCTGCCTGATCGCCCACTTGTCCACGATCCAGCGCATGAACGCAGCCCAGGAGGCGCGCGTGCACCAGCTGATCCGCCGCTGGGTGCCCGTGTTCGACACAAGGGTGGACGCGACCGAGCTGCGCCTGCGCGCTGCTGCGGTGATCATCTCGCTGGCCACCGGGCCGTTCCGCGGCCAGGAGCCGGACTGGGAGCGCGAGACGGCCACCATGATCGGCTCGGCAGAGGCTCTCGTCCGTCAGGTCAGCTAGCCGGGGTGGGGGAGGGATCAATCAGCCGCGCAGGGTGAGGCCCATCCGCACGGGGACGCTGTCGCCCAACTTCACGCCGGTGGCTTCACGCACGGCCACCTTCAGGGGCAACAGGTAGGCGCCGTCCTTGGGGAAGAGGCTCGTGGTGAAGCGGAGGTCGCCGATCCAGGCCTCCACAGGGATCGCGCCCCAGCCGTAGGTGACGGCGCCGGACATGGCGCCGATCTCCTCGCTCTCCTCCGGGGGCACGACCGCGTAGTAGAAGGGTGCCGGGCCCCGCCACTCGATCACCGTTGCGGTGAACTCGAACTCAAGGTCGCCCATCGCCTCAGTAGAAACGTGCGTGCAGCTGGGCGTCAAGGCGGTTGAACTCGGTGCGGAGCTCCGTGTCGGGGGACGCGGCGCCGAGGCCGACGTCCTCGAGCAGGGATGGCGGCACCTCGTCGGCGCGGCGGGGCAGCAGAAGCGCGATCACGTCGGAAAGGGCCGTGACGAACCAGCCGTCCTGACGCTTGCTGGCCTTCGGCCGGACCTTGGGCGTGATCTTCGCGAGGTACGCCGGGCTGAACTCGTGGATACGACCGCTGTGCTGGATTCCTTGTGTCATGACTCGACCGTAGAATCGATTCCGGACGTTCTACTTCCGGATTGTTCCGGCCAATTTCGGGGAGTTTCGAAGGGCGGCGATGACCGCAGAAACCAGCCCCACCTCGCGGGCTCTGCAGGTGCTGGAGCTGCTCCAGAACCAGCCGGGCACCACCGCTGACCAGCTGGCGGCAGAGCTCGGTGTCACGGAGCGGGCAGCCCGCCGCTACGTCGCGATCCTGCGGGAAGCCGAGATCCCGATCATCTCCGTGCGCGGGCGCTACGGCGGCTACAGCGTGGGGCGGGGCGTCCGGTTGCCGCCGCTGGTGTTCTCGCGCCACCGAGGCGCTCGGCATGGTGATGGCCGTTCTCGAGGGCCACCACGAGGCCGCCGATTCCACCGACCCGGTGGCGAACGCGCTGCGCAAGATCATGCGCGCGCTCCCGGAAGCCGTCGCGGCCCAGGCCGAGCTGGTGCGTCGGACCGCCCGGCCGGTGCCCAACCGGTACGCGGCGCCGGCCGACCCGTCGATCACAGCCCAGCTGGTGCACGCTTCCTCGCTGCACCGGCTGGTGCGAGATCAGCTACCGGCCGGAGGAGGGCACCGGGTGGACCGAGCCGGGTGGAGCCGTGGGCCGTCGTGGTGCGGCAGGGGCGCTGGTACCTGCTCTCCCGCCGGGTGAGCAACGGTGCGATGCGCACCTACCGGCTCGACCGCGTCCGCGGCGTGACGATGCTGCCGGACGAGTTCGACCTGCCCGCCGACATCGACCCGGTCGCCCTCCTCGAGGAGAACTTCGCCGTCGGGTGGGAGTTCCCCACCGTGGTGGAGATCGCCGCGTCGGCCGAGCACCTGGCCGGCTGGCTGCCGCGCAGCATCGGCAGGCTGGAGCCGATCGACGCCGGCACCTGCCGGCTGGTCGGCAGCACCAGCGACCCGGTCTGGTACGCGGAGGTCGTCGCCTCGATCCCTGCGCCCTTCCGGGTGGTGTCCGGTCCCGAGCTCCGCGAGGCCGTCCGTGCCCTCGGTGAGCGCCTGATCGCCGCCGCAGCGACCGGCTGGCTCGTGAGCGAGCTGCGTAGTCCTTGGCGTCCAGCATCTGAGCGGGTACTTGCGCAATCGTCCGTAAATGATTGCGCGGACGGGAAGGGGCTAGTGGGAGCGATATGGTGCTGCCATGACCGACACGCCCCTCATGCTTGCCGGAGACTTCGCAACGCCGACCCGTGAACAGTGGGAGGCAGAGGTCCTGAAGGTCCTCAACCGGCGACGTCCCGAAGGCAAGGAACTGACCATTGATCAGGCCCTTTCGCGGTTGCGCACCAGCACCGTGGACGGCTTGACCATCGAGCCCCTGTACACCGAAGCGGTGGCCCCCCTCGGGCTGCCGGGCGCGATGCCGTTCACCCGTGGTGCAACCGTCCGCGACGCCGGTGTCGCCTGGGACGTGCGTGCGCTCCACGAGGACGCAGACGTCGCCTTCACCAACGCAGAGGTGCTGGCCGACCTGCAGCGCGGAGCCACCTCGATCTGGCTGCGCGTCGGCGAGGGCGCCATCGCCATCGACGACGTCGCTGCAGTGCTCGCCGGGGTGAACCCGACGCTTGCGCCGATCGCGATCTCCAGCTCCACCGACCAGGTGGCTGCAGCCAAGGCCCTCGCAGCCTTCTGGAAGGGTGCCGGCGCAACCGGCGCCAAGGGCAACCTCGGACTGGATGCGCTCGCGCTCGCCGCACGCACCGGTGAGAAGGTCGACCTCACGCCGCACGCCGTCTGGGTGCAGGCCGCCATGGCAGAGCTGCCCGGCGTCCGCGCCCTCACCGTCGACGTGCTGCCCTACGACGATGCCGGTGCCGGCGACGTCGACCAGCTCGCCTTCGCGATCGCCACCGGCGTCGCCTACCTGCGTGACCTCGAAGCTGCCGGTGTCAGCGCAGCCGACGCGTTCGGCCAGCTCGAGTTCCGGGTCAGCGCCAACGCAGACGAGTTCCTCACCATCGCCCGGCTGCGCGCGCTGCGTCGCCTCTGGGCTCGTGTCGGCGAGGTCTCCGGGGTGCCGGAAGACGCCCGCGGTGCGATCCAGCACGCGGTCACCTCGTGGCGCATGATCACCCGCGACGACCCGTACGTGAACCTGCTGCGCGGCACGATCGCCACGTTCGCCGCCGCTGTCGGCGGGGCCGAGTCGATCACCTGCCTGCCCTTCGACACCGCCGTCGGCCTGCCCGACGACTTCAGCCGTCGCATGGCCCGCAACACCCAGCTCGTCGCGGCCGAGGAGTCCAACATCGGCCGCGTCAGCGACGCTGCCGGCGGTTCCTGGTACGTCGAGAGCCTCACCGACCAGCTCGCCACCCACGCCTGGGCGGCCTTCCAGGAGATCGAGGCGGCCGGCGGCATGGTCGCAGCGCTGGAGTCGGGCCTGGTCGCAGAGCGGATCGCCGCAACGGTCGCGGAGCGCACCAAGCGCCTCGCCACCCGCAAGCAGCCGATCACCGGCGTCAGCATGTTCCCGATGAAGGACGAGCAGCCGGTCACGGCCAAGCCCCGTCCGGCTGTCGTGATGGCAGGACTCAAGCCGGTCCGCGACGCAGAGGTCTTCGAGGCGGTGCGCGACCGCGCAGCAGCCGGCGAGAAGCCGAAGGTCTTCCTCGCCTGCCTCGGTGCCCGTCGTGACTTCGGCGGACGCGAGATGTTCACCAACAACGTCCTGCTGGTCGGTGGCATCGACTTCCCCGGATCCGAGGGCGGCACGCCCGAGGAGATCGCAGCGCAGGCTGCGGCGTCCGGCGCCAGGATGGCGATCCTTTGTTCGTCCGCCAAGGTCTACGCGACCCAGGCGATCGCCGTCGCCACCGCGCTGAAGGGCGCCGGTGTCGAGACCGTCTACATCGCCGGCCGCATGGCCGAGACCGGCAGCCGAGGACACCAGTCCGTCCTCGACGGCGAAGTGTTCGACGGAATGGATGTGGTCGCCTTCCTTGAGGGTGCCCTTGACCGGATTGGAGTGGCCAAGTGACCACGGTTCCCGATTTCACCGGCATCGAGCTCGGTGCCCCCACCGTTGCCGACACCGCTCCCGAGGTGATGGGCGAGGGTTGGTTGACCCCCGAGCACATCCTCGTGCCGCCGCGCTACGACGAGTCCGCCTACGAGGGCCTCGACTTCCTCGGTACCTACCCGGGCATCCCGCCGTTCCTGCGTGGCCCCTACGCCACCATGTACGTCAACCAGCCCTGGACCGTCCGGCAGTACGCCGGCTTCTCCACGGCCGAGGAGTCCAACGCGTTCTACCGGCGCAACCTCGCCGCCGGCCAGAAGGGCCTGTCGATCGCCTTCGACCTGGCCACCCACCGTGGCTACGACTCCGACCACCCCCGGGTGACCGGTGACGTCGGCATGGCCGGTGTCGCGATCGACTCGATCCTCGACATGCGCCAGCTGTTCGACGGCATCCCGCTGGACCAGATGTCGGTGTCGATGACGATGAACGGTGCCGTGCTGCCGATCCTCGCGCTCTACGTCGTCGCGGCGGAGGAGCAGGGCGTCACGCCGGAGAAGCTGGCCGGGACGATCCAGAACGACATCCTCAAAGAGTTCATGGTTCGCAACACCTACATCTACCCGCCGACGCCGTCGATGCGGATCATCTCCGACATCTTCGCCTTCACCAGCGCGAACATGCCGAAGTTCAACTCGATCTCGATCTCCGGCTACCACATGCAGGAGGCCGGAGCGACGGCCGACATCGAGATGGCCTACACCCTCGCTGACGGCGTGGAGTACATCCGCGCCGGCGAGGCCGTCGGCCTCAAGGTCGACCAGTTCGCACCGCGGCTGAGCTTCTTCTGGGCCGTCGGCATGAACTTCTTCATGGAGGTCGCCAAGTTCCGTGCGGCCCGCCTGCTGTGGGCCCGCCTGGTGCGCCAGTTCGAGCCGAGCAACCCCAAGTCGATGAGCCTGCGCACGCACAGCCAGACCTCCGGCTGGTCGCTCACCGCCCAGGACGTGTTCAACAACGTGGGCCGCACCTGCCTCGAGGCCATGGCCGCGACGCAGGGACACACCCAGTCGCTGCACACCAACGCCCTCGACGAGGCCATCGCCCTTCCGACCGACTTCTCGGCCCGGATCGCCCGCAACACCCAGCTGTTCCTGCAGCAGGAGTCGGGCACCTGCCGCGTCGTCGACCCGTGGGCCGGCAGCGCGTACGTCGAGAAGCTCACCTACGACCTCGCCAGCAAGGCGTGGGACCTGATCCAGGAGGTCGAGGCAGCCGGTGGCATGGCCAAGGCCATCGAGGCAGGCATCCCGAAGATGCGCATCGAGGAGGCGGCAGCCCGCACCCAGGCCCGCATCGACTCCGGCCGCCAGCCGCTGATCGGCGTCAACAAGTACACCGTCGAGAACGACGTTGTGCCCGAGGTGCTGAAGGTCGGCGGCGGCAAGGTCCGCGACGAGCAGATCGCCAAGCTGGAGAAGCTGCGCGCCGAGCGCGACGAGGCCGCAACCGTTGCAGCGCTGGAGAAGCTCACCTGGGCTGCCGGCAACGTCGACTCCACCGATCCCGACCGCAACCTGCTCAAGCTGGCGATCGACGCGGCGCGGGCGAAGGCCACCGTCGGGGAGATCTCCGACGCGCTGGAGAAGGTGTTCGGGCGCTACACCGCGAACATCCGTACGATCTCCGGTGTGTACAACTCCGAGTCCGGCGCAACAGAAGGGGTCACCAAGGCCCGCGAGCTGGTCGAGGCGTTCGAGAAGGCAGAGGGACGCCGTCCCCGCATCCTCGTCGCCAAGATGGGCCAGGACGGCCACGACCGTGGCCAGAAGGTCATCTCGACGGCGTTCGCAGACCTCGGCTTCACCGTCGACGTCGGCCCGCTGTTCCAGACCCCTGAGGAAACCGCACGCCAGGCCGTCGAGTCCGACGTCCACGTCGTGGGTGTCTCCTCGCTGGCCGCCGGTCACCTGACCCTCGTGCCCGCCCTGCGCAAGGCGCTGGACGAGCTGGGTCGCCCGGACATGATGATCGTCGTGGGTGGGGTCATCCCCGCCCAGGACTTCGACGAGCTGTACGCCGCCGGGGCCGACGCGATCTACCCGCCCGGAACCGTGATCCCGGAGTCGGCAATCGAGTTGCTG
The DNA here is from genome assembly GCA_963773595.1 of uncultured Actinomycetota bacterium. Taxonomy (GTDB): domain Bacteria; phylum Actinomycetota; class Actinomycetes; order Propionibacteriales; family Propionibacteriaceae; genus Propionicimonas. The sequence goes on along the minus strand of CAVZBQ010000002.1, from coordinate 47,085 downwards.
ACCAAGCTGCGTGAGCGGCTCGACGCTGCGTGACCTGGACCCGCAAGGACCGCGCCGTGGGTGAGGAGCAGGCGCCGCTGTACCTGAGGTCGGATCCGACCCCGGGTCGCCAGTATGGCGACAGCGCCCCACCCCAGCGCGATCCTGCCGTCGTGCGCCGTCCCAACCTCGACCCGGACCTGCTGGCCAAGCAGGTGCTGGCCGGCGAACGGACGGCGATCGCACGCGCCATCACGCTGGTCGAGTCGAGCAAGCCGGCGCACCACGCCGTCGCAGCCGACCTGCTGCGCATCCTGCGTCCGTACTCGGGCAAGGCTGTGCGGGTCGGCATCACCGGGGTTCCGGGGGCCGGCAAGTCGACGTTCATCGACGCCCTCGGCCGCAAGCTGCTCGACGCCGGCCACAAGATCGCCGTGCTGGCCGTCGACCCGACCTCAGCCAAGACCGGGGGTTCGATCCTCGGCGACCGGACGCGGATGGGCGAGCTCGCCCAGAGCGAGAACACCTTCATCCGTCCCTCGCCGGCCGGTGCGCACCTCGGTGGCGTCGCCCGCACAACGCGGGAGTCGATGCTCGTCCTCGAGGCCGCAGGGTTCGACGTCGTCCTGGTGGAGACCGTCGGTGTGGGCCAGTCGGAGGTCGCCGTCGCAGGCATGGTCGACACGTTCCTGCTGATCGCACTCGCCCGGGCAGGGGACCAGCTGCAGGGCATCAAGCGCGGCATCCTCGAAATGGCCGATGTGATCACCGTCAACAAGGCCGACGGGGACAACGAGGGCGAGGCCCGGGTGACGGCGCGCGAGCTGTCCATCGCCATGAAGCTGATCACGTCCGACCCCAACGCCAGGCGTCCACCGGTGCTCACGTCGAGCGCGCTCACCGGCAAGGGCCTCGACGAGGTCTGGAAGGCCATCGTCGGCCACCGCGCAGCCCTCGAGGAGGACGGTCAGCTGGAGGTCCGCCGGGCACGCCAGCAGCGCGAATGGCTGTGGGCACTCGTCCGCGGCGAGCTGGAGGACGCCCTGCGCACGTCCAGCTCGGTCAGCGCGATCCGTGCCGACCTCGAAGCAAGGGTGGAGGCCGGCGACCTGTCAGCCCTGGAAGCCTCCGACAAGATCCTGAAGGCCTTCGCCGCCGACGCCCCCGGCCTCTGGCCCGAGCACCAGAAGCACTGACCCCACCTCCTCGCTCCCGAAAAGTGCCCTCGCTCCCGGAATTCCGGGAGCGAGGGCACTTTTCGTGAGCAAGAAGGCCAGCGATCGGCTCTGATCCAATCCGGATGGCCCACGGCTACGAACCCCTCACGGAGAGACCCAACTCCTGAGGAGGAGAGAACCATGTTCGGAAAGAAGATGGTGGTCGACATGATCACCCGCAGTTCCGAGAACGCCGACGACCGTCGCGCGTTCCTGCGTACCGCCGGTGCCGCTGGACTCGGCGCAATCGGCAGCGCAACCCTGCTCGGCACGGGAATCACGACCGCGTCCGCTGCGACCCCTGCCATCAGCGACGGTGCGGTACTCAACTTCGCCCTCAACCTCGAGTACCTGGAGGCGGAGTTCTACTCCTACGCCGTCCATGGGCACGGCCTGGCCGAGAGCCTGACGACAGGCAAGGGCACTCGGGGAGGCGTGACCGGAGGACATGCGGTGCCGTTCGCCTCCCGGATCCTCAAGGCCTACGCCAAGGAGATCGCCGGTGACGAACTCAGTCACGTGGAGTTCCTGCGCTCGGCTCTTGGGTCGGCCAGGGTCTCGCGGCCGCAGATCGACCTGAAGAAGAGCTTCACCGCCGCAGCGATGGCCGCGGGCCTCATCTCCGCCGGCCAGGTCTTCGACCCGTTCGCGAGTGACGACAACTTCCTTCTCGGCGCCTTCATCTTCGAGGACGTCGGGGTGACCGCCTACAAGGGTGCAGCGCCCCTGATCAACAACAAGACCTATCTCGAGGCCGCTGCGGGCATTCTTGCCGTGGAGGCGTACCACGCAGGCATCGTGCGTTCCAGCATCTACAACAAGGGCCTGGATCCGCAGGCGGGCAAGATCTCGGTCGCTCGCGACAGTCTGGACGGCCCCAGCGACCTCGACCAGCAAGTGACGCGCAACGGAGGAATGGCCAATATCGTCCCCACCGACGCCAACGGGATCGCCTTCAGCAGGACGACGGCTCAGGTTCTGAACATCGTCTACCTGACCCCCAAGAAGGTCACCAAGGGCGGCTTCTTCCCCGCCGGCGTGAACGGCAGCATCAACCAGAGCGGCGCCAACGGCTGACTCGACAGACCCGAGCGACGGTGATGGGGTGGGCAGATGGAAGCACCGACCGGAGGCACACTCACTGTCTGCAACTTCGTCACCGTCGACGGGCGCTACGAGGACGACAACCACGACATCGCCTCGCTCTTCGAGCACCAGCACCCGGACTATCGCGGGGACGACAGCTTCGACCACCACGTCACGCCGTTGCTGCGGAACGCCGACGTCACGCTGTTGTCGGGGAAGCGGTCAGCGCTGGGAAACCTGTCCTACTGGGCTTCGGTGCCGAACGATCCCGGGGCGACGGCGATCCGCAAGGAGTTCGCGGAGTTGTTCGGTGCCATCGAGAAGGTCGTCGTCTCCGACACCATCACGGAGGCTGACCTCGCGCCCTACCCGAACACCCGGATCGTCCCTGTGACGCTGGCACGCAGTGAGGTGGTGCGGCTGAAGGAACAGCAGGGGAAGCGGATCCTCATCCTGCTCGGCAGGATCCTGTGGAACGACCTGATGCGGGCGGGCCTTGTGGACGAGCTGCACCTGGTCACGTTCCCGCTGATCGCCGGCTCCGGTGTCCCGCTGTTCGACGGACGCCCTCCGGTAGCGCTGAAGCTGCTGGAAACCCGCACCTGGCCGAACTCGGGCAACGTGCTGATGCGCTGGCGGGTCGACCCGGACTGACCACCAGGTTCACGCTGCGGCCGGCGCCAGTACGGTGAAGGCCGGCTCGTCGAGCGGGACCCCGGTGGTCGTGTTCCCGACCAGCATCAGCAGGTCCCCTTCGGTCGTCACTGCCAGCGCCGAGTCGGGCGACGTCCCGTCGAGGCGTCTCCGGCTGATGCCGATCGGCGCCCAACCCGTGAGCGAGTTCGCCACCACGCGGGCTTCGCACTCTCCGGTCGGAGCGAATGGGCACCGACAGGGCCCAGGCGGGGCCGCCGTACTGCGATCCGATCTGTACGAGCACGCCGTGGGCCCCTTCGCAGGGCCGGTAGACCATGACGCCATTGCCGAACTGCGCCCGTGGCAACGATGTATCCACCCGTGCACTGTCCGCGTCGATCGAGCGGAGGTAGGTCACTCGTGGCGCACCGGTTGAGCCCTTCACCCGGAACAGGTGTACCCGGCCGGACCCCGCGACGCCGCGGCGGCGGGCGCCCGGTTCACCGATCGCGAGGTAGCCGTCGAAGAGCGAAACGGCGAGGCCGAAGCCGTCTCCCAGCCGATACGAGCCGGGTACCCCCGGGGAGTCCTGCCCGATCCAGGTGGCCCGGTGCTCCAGCCCGGGCAGAAGGCGCACGACCCACACCTCGCCGCCGAAGCCGGCCCCCTCGTCGTCGTACTGCGGCGAGCTGACGACCAGCAGGTCGCCAAAGGAGGAGAGGGCTTCGCCGTAGGAGTCGTCGGGGAAGTCGCCATGCCTCGTCCGGGACTTCAGGGCCAGGAGGCGGTACGTGCCGAGCGTCCCGTCCGCCGCGACCGGGTACAGGCGGGGACCGTCGTTGCTGCCCACGACCAGCACCGGGGAGGGCAGAGGGACGAAGGCAAGCTGGTAGCCCAGTCCGGGCTCCCCGGAAAGCAGGCGCGTGGCGTGGTTGGCTCCGATCCCGTCCGGTGACCCCCACAGTGCCCAGACCGGCGCGTCCATGCCGGCCTCGGCATCGCCGACCACCACGTCGCTACAGCCGTCGCGGTTGAGGTCGCCGGCTACCACAGAGCCCCCGAACCGGCCTCCAGCCTCGGCCGGCTGATCGCCGAGTGCCAGCTGGTCGACCACCTGTACCTGGTCGCTCGCTCCGTACCGCACGGTCACCGAACCGGCCCGCCACGGCGCTCCGTCAGCGGCCACAGCTGTCACCGTCCCGAAGACGATGTCGGGCACGCCGTCGCAGTTCACGTCCGTGATGCGGCTCGGCGGTCGGGCCGCTGCCGGAACGGTGGTCTCTGCCGGAAGCGGGACGGGTGGCACCACGGTGCCGGGCCCGGTGCACGAGCTGACGCAGACAGCCAGGAGCAATCCGACCAGCCGCGACGCGCGCATGAGCCCTCCGCTCGCACTTCTCGCTCCCGAAACGTGCCCTCGCTCCCGGAATTCCGGGAGCGCCGGCGTGTTTCGGGAGCAGCAGCAGTCTTGCAGGCGCGGGAGCGCCGGGTGGGAAACCTGGGAGGTCGTGCGGGCAGGGTCAGGGCCTACTTGTCGTGCTTCTCTGCCTTCTCGCGCTTCTTCCGCTTCTTGCGGGCCTTCGCCCAGGCGAGAACCTTCTTCTCGTCCCAGAGCGGGGTACGGGCGTCCAGCCACTTGTCGCGCGGGGCGTGGAACTCCTTGCCGTTCTTGCGCTCCTTGGACATCGCAGAGCGGAACTGCTCCTTCGGGAGGCCTACAAGTTCAGCCGCCTGGGACGTCGTCAACACACGCAGCACCCTACTGTGATTCGGGCCGCGTGCTCATCAACGAGCGCTACGAGGCTCCAGGACGTCGAGGATCGTACGGACGTGCTGCGGCCACTCTTCGCGGCGGGACGGGTCGTCAGTGAGGAAATGGACGAAGTCCTTGATGGCTCCGATTGTCTTTGCCATGTCGCCCTCCTTGTGATGTCGATCCCAATAACGGCGAGCTTAGCATCTCTAGAGATGCCAATCAAGCATCCCTAGAGATGCTAAGGAGTTCCCGGGGGAGACCGGAGGGGTGAATTGCCGTGCCCATTGGTCAGACCACGACGAGGTCGAAGTCACCCTCTGCGCGGAGTACGTCGGCGTAGTGGGCACGCTGCTCGGCCGAGGGCTCGCGCAGGGGAACGACGGACGGCCGGACGCCGTGGTGGCGGAAGCCGATCACCTTCACCCGCATTCCCGGATCGACAGCTGCCAGCCACCGTCCGGTCCGTGCCAGCAGGTCGTCGGCGTCATTGACCCCGGGCAGGAGCAGGAGCCGCACCTCGTGGAGCTTCCCCGCCGCGGCCAGCAGCCGAATGCTGGCGAGGATGCGCTCGTTGCCCGAGCCGGTCATGCTGCGGTGAATTGCGTCGTCCAGGCACTTCAGGTCGACCATTGCCGCGTCCATCACCGGGAGGAGCAGCTGCCAGGTGGCGCTGTCTGCGTCCCCGTTGGTGTCGACGAAGCAGGTGAGGCGGGCGAGCCCGGTGTCGGACTTCAGCGCCGTGAAGAGGGCGCGGACGAAACCGGCCTGCTGCGTTGCCTCACCACCGGAGACGGTCACGCCGGAAAGGAACGGTGCTGCCGGACGGATCCGCGCGATCAGGTCGGCCACAGCGAGCGTCCGCGCCTTCGGGGTGGAGTCGTACTCGCAGACGTCGAGGCAGGTGTCGCCCCCGGTGCAGGTGCCGGCGTCCCAGAGCACCTTGCCGGCGACATCCAGGCTGAGGGCTCCGGACGGGCAGGAGACCACGCAGTCGCCGCAGTCGATGCACGGGTTGATCGTGTACGGGTTGTGGCACGCGATGCAGTCGAGGTTGCAGCCCTGGGTGAAGACGACGAACCGGTTGCCGGGCCCATCGACGGCGGAGAACTCGATGACGTCGGTGATCAGGCCGGTGGAGAGCTCAGGCAACGGGGGGAGCCGCGCTCAACTCCGCGGCGATGATCCGCTTCACCGCGCGGGTGGTGACGGTGTGGTTGATCTCCGCCGTTGCCGCGAGGTAGTCGCTGGAGTGGCGCGAGCCGTGCTCCTCGATCCCCACGAGGTCGCTCTTGCGCACGAGGTAGCCGGTGATCCGGATGAACTCGTTGGAGTCGAGGTTGAAGGTGAAGTCACGCATGCCGACGCTGAACGCGCCACGGATCACGTCCACCATCGCCTGCGGGTTGGCCTTGACGGTCTCCTCGACGTGGAAGATGTCGGAGATGCCCGCTGCGAACAGGGCGTGGTGCGGCGCGCAGGCAGCGATGTGCTCGCGCAGTCCGGGCTCGTCCCCGATCGGGATGCGGGTACCGGCGGTGGTGCCGAGGTCGAGGTCGATGCCGCTCTGGCTGTGCAGGTAGGCGAACCCGTTGCCGCCGCCGCAGTAGGGCAGCGGGCGCGCGGCGACCAGCTCGGCGACGCGACGGGTGAGCCGGTAGGCGGCGGCGTTGGCACGCTCGTCATGGCCGTAGCGGGCGTCGGTGAGCCCTTCGCGGACCATCAGCTCGTTGACGCACTCGGCCAGGCCGAAGATGCCGAACATCAGCGAGAACCGGTCGAGGTCGATGAGGCCTTCCGTTGCGAGGAAGTTCGTCTCGAAGAACCGCGCGTGCTCGACGAGTGAGCGGATCCGGGCCTCGCCGAGTTCCGCGGTCAGCTCGACCCAGTGCGGCAGTGCCTCGTCGCAGAAGGTGTCGATGCCGCCGACGTGCCGGCCGACGGCTTCCTTCAGGTTCAGCCGCACAAGGCTGTGCGCCCCGCCGCGGGTCTTCAGCGAGTTGTAGCAGCTGACCACCGCGTAGTCCGTGCCATGGTCGGCAACCATCATCGGGTGGTTGACGAAGTGCGGCTTGCCGGTGACGAACACCGTGCGGACGGCGTCCTCGATCAGGTCGTCAGGGGTCTCCGCCGTCACCTTCAGGGTCAGGTTGGGCACCACCTGGCGCAGTGACCGCTCCACCCGCCAGATCGAGCGCACCACGCGGCTGTCGCCGGGACCGACATTGGCGTGCACGAACGCGTCCGGGAGCATCCGGTCGAGCTGGATCCAGAAGCGCCGCAGCTTGGCGTCCAGCTCGTCGTCGGTCAGCTCGGCGGGGACGAACGGCTCCAGCAGGGCGTCGAGGTCACCGAGGTAGACCGGGTAGGTCGTCACAGAGGGCACCTGGCTGTACAGGATCGTCAGGAAGGAGAGGGCATCGTCGAGGTTGGTGGGCGGCTCGAGTTCGAGGTGCCGGACGCCGTTGCGGAGCGCCTTGGCGTAATCGGGAAGCACGTAGCGCGGTGTGAACGGTGCATTTCCCTCGTACATGTCGCAGATCACCCGCGCCTGCAACGCCTCCGCACACAGCGGTGAGAGGTCCGGGTAGGGGAGCGCGCTCACGGCGAGCCCGGCAAGGCGCCGGATCTTCTGGTCATAACCGAGCGCGGCGCTGGTGACCAGCTGATCAGCTTCCGTCCTGAAGGACTCCATATCCACCCACACAGCCTACCGTGAGCGGGCATCGCAGTTTCGTTTCGGTAACGGTTCGTCACAGGTGCTCAGACGCGGTCCGGGTGACTCCCGGCGAGCACTAGAGTCATGCCGATGAGCGCGGCTTCCGCGCCAAAAAGAGATTCCAAAAGGAGACACCGTGCGACAGGTGATCAAGATCGCTATCGCGGCAACAGCCGCCTTTGCCCTCGCTGCATGCAGCAGCGCCGCGCCTACCCCTGCGGCCAGCGGCAGCAGTGCACCCGCCAGTTCCTCGGCGGCGGCCCCCGCCCTCAAGGTCGGCATGGCGTATGACGTCGGCGGCCGTGGCGACCAGTCCTTCAACGACTCCGCCGCAGCCGGCCTGGACAAGGCCATCGCCGAGTTCGGCGTTGAGTCGAAGGAGTCGGCTGCCAGCAACGGTGAGGCCGAGTCCGCTCGCGCCGAGCGCCTGCAGCAGCTGATCGACGCCGGTTACACCAACATCGTCGCGGTCGGCTTCGCCTACGCGAAGTCCGTCGGCGCGGTCGCCAAGGAGAACCCGGACGTCAAGTTCGCCATTGTCGATGACAACTCCCCGGACTCCACCGGCGCCAACATCATGAACATCACGTTCGCCGAGAACGAGGGTTCCTTCCTCGTCGGTGCGGCCGCTGCGCTGAAGACCAAGTCGAAGCACGTCGGCTTCGTCGGCGGTGTCGAGACCGACCTGATCAAGAAGTTCGAAGCCGGCTTCAAGGCGGGCGTCAAGGCCGTCGACGGCAGCATCAAGGTTGACTCCAAGTACCTCACCCAGCCGCCGGACTTCTCCGGCTTCGGTGACGTCGCCAAGGGCAAGGCCGCTGCCGAGGGCATGTACCAGGGTGGCGCGGACATCGTCTACCACGCCGCCGGTGGTTCCGGTGGTGGCGTGTTCACCGCTGCAAAGGCTGCCAAGAAGCTGGCCATCGGCGTCGACTCCGACCAGGCCAAGACCGCTGCTCCCGATGTCCAGGGCGTCATCATGACCTCGATGATCAAGCGCGTCGACGTCGGCGTGTACACCTTCATCAAGTCGATCAAGGACGGCAGCTTCAAGGCCGGCAACTCCGTGTTCGACCTCAAGGCTGACGGTGTGGGCTACGCCACCACCGGCGGCATGATCGACGACATCAAGGACAAGCTGGAGGCCTACAAGGCCGACATCATCTCCGGCAAGATCGTCGTTCCTGCGAAGTGACCTCGCCTGTGGGAACTGAATCCCACAGCTGAAGAAACATCCGCCGGCCCGGGCAACACGTCAGTGTCGCCCGGGCCGGTTCGTTCCCACTAGAGTGCCGAGCAGACGGTCAGGGAGCCGGCACCGGTGCCGTGACCGCTGATGGAATCGGACGAGGAGCCCAGCCCATGTCGAGTGCCGTGGAGTTCGAACAGCCACCACCAGCCTCCACGGCTGATCTTGCGGTGGAGCTGCAAGGCATCACCAAACGCTTTCCCGGAGTGGTCGCCAACCGTGACATCTCACTCAGCGTCCGCCGGGGCACCATTCACGCCATCGTTGGCGAGAACGGTGCCGGCAAGTCGACGCTGATGAAGATCCTCTACGGGGTGCAGCAGCCCGACGAGGGCACCATCGCGATCAACGGCACCAGGACCGCCCTGAAGAGCCCGATCGAGGCCATCAGGGCCGGCATCGGCATGGTGTTCCAGCACTTCATGCTCGCCGACAACCTGACCGTCCTCGAGAATGTCGTGCTCGGCGCAGAGGGCTTGCACGGCATCGGCGACGCTGCCCGGACGAAGATTCGCGAGCTGTCAGACGAGTACGGCATGTCCATCGACCCGGACGCCCTCGTCGCCGACCTCGGCGTGGGTGACCGGCAGCGCATCGAGATCGTCAAGGTGCTCTTCCGCGGCGCGAAGATCCTGATCCTCGATGAGCCGACGGCGGTGCTGGTGCCGCAGGAGGTCACCGAGCTGTTCGACCACCTGCGCGAGCTGAAGGCCGAGGGCCTCACGGTCATCTTCATCAGCCACAAGCTCGACGAGGTGCTCTCTGTCGCCGACGACATCACCGTCATCCGGCGCGGCACCACCGTTGCCGCGGTCGACCCGAAGTCCGTCACCGCCCGCCAGCTCGCAGAGCTCATGGTCGGCTCCGAACTCCCTTCCCCGCAGACCGAGGAGTCCACGGTGACGGAAGAGGAACGGCTGGAGTTGCGCGGGGTGGAGCTGGCCGGCAGCGGGGAACGCAAACTGCTGGACGGGATCGACCTCACCATCCACGCCGGCGAGATCCTCGGCATCGCCGGGGTCGAGGGCAACGGCCAGGCCGAGCTCGTCGAGGTGATCATGGGCATGCGACGGCCCACCGCCGGTCGGGTGTTCCTTGGCGCAGAAGACATCACCGAGGCCGAGGTGCGGGCCATCAGGGAGGCCGGGGTCGGCTACATTCCCGAGGACCGGCACCGGCACGGGCTGCTGCTCGAAGCGCCGCTGTGGGAGAACATGATCCTCGGCCATCAGACCCAGGCGCCGAACGTGAAGGGCCCCCTGATCGACGCGAAGGCCGCCAAGGCCGACACCGAGCGGGTGGTCAAGGAGTTCGACGTCCGCACGCCGTCCATCAAGGTGACGTCCGGCTCCCTCTCCGGCGGCAACCAGCAGAAGCTGATCATCGGTCGCGAGATGAGCCACCACCCCAGGGTGCTCGTGGCCGCCCATCCGACCCGTGGTGTGGACGTGGGCGCCCAGGCAGCCATCTGGGACCTGATCAAGGAAGCCCGGCGCGGCGGCATGGCCGTACTGCTGATCTCTGCCGACCTGGAGGAACTCGTGGGACTGTCGGACACCATTCGGGTGATCCTGCGCGGCAAGCTGTCGGGTGAGTTCGACCCTGACGTGGTCACAAGGGAGCAACTCGGTGCAGCGATGACCGGTGCCGCAGCCAATGAGGGAGACCTGCGATGAACGCTGCGAACCTGCGCAAGTTCGGGCTGGCCCTCGCCGCTCCCGTGCTGGCCATCCTTGTGGCGGTCGCGCTCACCACCCTGATCCTGATCGCGGCCGGCGACCCGGTGCTCGCGGTCTGGCAGGTGCTGTTCAAGGCGCCTCTGCCGCGGCAGATCGTTGCCATCCTCAACGAGGCCACCGTGCTCTACCTCTCGGCTGTCGCGGTGGCGATCGGGTTCAAGATGGGCCTGTTCAACATCGGTGTCGACGGCCAGTACCGGATCGCATCCTTCGCAGCTGCTGTCTTCGCCGGCGCGAACTTCCTGCCGGGCTGGCTCAACATCATCGTCTCGATCATCATCGCCATGGTCACCGGTGCCCTGTGGGCGCTGATCGCCGGCCTGCTCAAGGTGGGACGGGGGGTGAGCGAGGTGATCAGCACCATCATGCTGAACTACATCGCCACCTACCTGGTCGCCTACCTGCTCAAGGGTGCAGCCGTGAAGGTCGAGGGCAGCAACGCCACCAGCACCCGGGTGCTGGACGAGGCCTCCCGCGTCCCCGGGATCAGCGTGGAGGCGTGGCTCGGGACCGGACGCGAGATCTATGGCCTGATCTTCCTCGCCATCCTGGTCGGCATCGTGTACTGGTTCATGCTCGGCAAGACCCGGTTCGGCTTCGACCTTCGCGCCACCGGCGCCTCGCAGACCGCCGCCATCGCCAGCGGCGTGAAGGTCAAGCGCATGGTCGTCACGGCGATGGTGCTCTCCGGGGCGGCCGCCGGACTGGTGGGCATGCCGCTGCTGTTCGGACAGGACTACGCCTACGGCGACACCGTGCAGGCAGGCCTCGGCTTCGCCGGGCTGTCGGTCGCACTCCTCGGACGCAACCACCCGGTCGGGATGGCCTTCGCCGCCGTCCTCTGGGGCTACCTCAACCAACTGAGCAACGGCCTGCAGATCAGCGCCGGCGTCTCGGACAAGCTGGTGCTGATCATCCAGGGCATCATCGTCCTTTCCGTCGTCATCGCCTACGAGCTGGTCCGCAGGACCGGCATCGCGATGGAGCAACGCAGAGTCGCGAGGGAACTCGCCAGACCCGTGCCCGCAGCTGAGGGGGTGCCGGCATGACCACCATCGCGCCTCCCCAGCCGAAGCTCAGGGCTTCCATCACCAAGGGCCGTCCGGCCTGGTACTGGCCGGCGCTCGTCGGCGGCGCGATCGTCGTGATCGCCACCGTCCGGGTGCTCACCGGCGCCAACGACATCGACTCCTCCGGCGCGCTCGCCGCTGCCATCGGCCTCGCCATGCCGCTCGCGCTCGCAGGCCTCGGCGGCCTGTGGTCGGAGCGGGCCGGCGTGGTGAACATCGGCCTCGAAGGCATGATGATCCTCGGCACCTGGGGCGCGGCCTTCTTCGGCTACCACTACGGACCGTGGGCCGGCATCCTCGGCGCGGTCCTGATGGGCACCATCGCAGGGGCGATCCATGCTCTCGCGACGGTGATCTTCGGCGTCGACCACATCGTCTCCGGCGTCGCGGTCAACCTGCTCGGTATGGGTGCGGGTGCCTACCTCGCGGTCCGCACCTTCACCGGCCTGCCCGGTGGCGGGCCGACCCAATCCCCGCCACTGGACCAGTTGCCGTTCCTGTCCATTCCCGGACTGGGGGACTGGCTGATGTCCCTGGAGCAGTCGAAGACCTGGCTGGTCGCCGACGTCGCCGGCATCCTGCGCGCACTGACCACCAACGTGAACGTCCTCACGGTGTTCGCCGTGCTGTTGCTGGTCGGCTCCTGGTGGGTGCTGTGGCGCACCCCGTTCGGGCTCCGGCTGCGCTCCTGCGGTGAGGCCCCGCAGGCAGCGGAGACGCTCGGCGTCAACGTGCTGCGCCTGAAGTTCACCGCCGTCCTGATCTCCGGCGCCCTCGCCGGTCTCGCGGGTGGCTTCCTCGTCCTTGTCGCATCGAACCTGTACCGCGAGGGCCAGACCGGCGGACGCGGCTACATCGGCCTCGCCGCCATGATCTTCGGCAACTGGCGACCCGGTGGCCTCGCCGCCGGCGCCTTGCTCTTCGGCTACGCGGATGCCGTCCAGCTCCGCGGTCGCGGCGACGTGATCCACGCCTACCTGCTGCCGATCGGGCTGTTGCTGCTGGCCTGGGGCGTGTGGCAGCTGATCCGTCGTGCACAGGGCAAGCTCCTTGCCGGTGGCTGGCGGATCCTGCTCGCCCTCGGCGTGCTGGCCTGGTACGCGATGACCACAGAGGTGCCGCCGGAGTTCACCAACATGACCCCGTACGTCGCGACACTGCTGGTGCTCGCGTTCTCTGCGCAGCGATTGCGAATGCCCGCAGCCGACGGTCAGGTGTATCGAAAGGGTGAGGCCCATTAGCGACGTCGACTGGGAGGCGCTGCGGTCGAGGGCACGGGAGCTGACCACCCGGGCCTACGCGCCGTACTCGCACTTCCCCGTCGGGGCCGCCGGGCTCGTCGACGACGGCCGGATCGTCGTCGGCTGCAACGTCGAGAATGCTGCCTACGGGGTGGCGCTGTGCGCGGAGTGCGGCATGATCAGCGACCTCGTCGCCGGTGGCGGCGGACGGCTGGTGGCCTTCAGCTGCGCCAACGCCAACGGTGACCTGCTGATGCCCTGCGGACGCTGCCGGCAGCTGCTCTGGGAGCACGGTGGTGCAGCACTGCAGGTCGACACGCCTGCCGGCGTGATGACGATGGACCAGGTGTTGCCGATGGCCTTCGGCGTCGCCGAACTGGACGTCGTGAGCGGCAAGGAAACGAAAACGGAGGACAACTAAGTGGCGGTTCCGATCGAGCTCTGCCGGAGCCTGCCGAAGGTCGCCCTGCACGACCACCTCGACGGTGGCCTGCGCCCTGCGACCATCGTCGAAGAGGCCCGGCTGATCGGGCACGCGTTGCCCACAGACGACCCGGAAGCGCTGGGGGAGTGGTTCTACGCCGCTGCCGACTCCGGCTCGCTGGTGCGCTACCTGGAAACGTTCGACCACACCATCGCCGTCATGCAGACCGCAGCCCAGCTGCGCAGGGTTGCCGCGGAATTCGTGGAGGACCAGGCGATGGACGGGGTCGTCTACGCGGAGGCGCGCTGGGCTCCCGAGCAGCACCTCACGGCCGGCCTGACCCTGGAAGAGGCCGTCGAGGCGGTGCGGGACGGGCTTGCCGACGGCATGGCCATCTGTGCGGACGCGGGGCGTCCCATCATCGCGCGGCAGATCCTCACCTCGATGCGGCACGGCGTGCCGACCACCCGGATCGCAGAGCTGGCCGTTGCCTATCGCTACGACTCGGTGTGCGGGTTCGACATCGCAGGGGCGGAGGACGGCTACCCGCCGAGCCGCTTCGCCGAGGCGTTCGACTACCTGAAGCGCCACAACTTCGAGTTCACGATCCATGCCGGCGAGGCGTTCGGGCTCCCCTCCATCTGGGAGGCCGTGCAGCTGTGCAACGCTTCCCGGCTCGGCCACGGCGTCCGGCTGGCAGACGACATCGCCCCGGACGGGACGCTGGGGGAGCTGGCCGGCTACATCCGCGACCGGCGGATCCCGCTGGAACTGTGCCCGTCCTCCAACCTGCAGACCGGCATCGCGAACACGATCGAAGAGCACCCGTTCGGGCTGCTCGCGAAGCTGAAGTTCCGCGTGACGGTGAGCTGCGACAACCGGCTGATGAGCCGCACCACGCTGAGCAGGGAGTTCGCCCTGCTCAGCGAGGCATTCGGCTACGAGCTGGCCGACCTGCGCCGGTTCAGCGTGAACGCAGCGAAGAGCGCCTTCCTGCCGTTCGACGAGCGGCTGGTGCTCATCGACCGCGTGAAGGCTGGCTTCGCAGCCGCGGGGTCTCGACAGAGCTCGCCCCAGGTCACCGCCTGACCCGGTTGACCGTGTAGGTGGTGTCGGGCGTCGGAGTGGTACCGAAGCGGGCGTTCGGCAGGTAGAGCCACTTCCCGAACTTCGCCACCGTCGTCGGCACGTCGAAGTTCGGGTTGGTGAGGGTCTTCTTCAGGGCACCCGCCGTGCCACGGTGGTTGAGCTTGAACACCGCCACCTGGTTGAGCTGGTTCTGCACCACGTAGAGCTTCCGATCGAGGGTGAGCAGGCCGTCACCGTTGGTGAGGGCGTAGCCGCCGAGGTCGACCTTCGTCGTCACGCCGGTCTTCGGGTCGATCCGGAACAGCAGGCCGGTGCTGGTCTGCACGGCGAGAAGGGCCCTGCCGTCGGGGGTGCCCGTGATGCCGTTGAGGTTGAAGCCGGCCTGGTGCACGTAGTCACCGGTCAGCGGGAGTGTGATGACGGCGGACGCGTCCGGCAGTGCGCCGTGCTTGCCGAGCGGCACGCCGTACAGCACGGGGTTGGACGAGTCGGTGAACCAGGCCGTCCTGCGGACGAGGGCCACGTCGTTGATGAAGCTCGTGCCGGTGGTGAACTGGTAGCTCTTCAGGATCGCGCCGGAGCGGACGTCGACGACGCGCGCGTTGCCGGCAGGGCCGCCGGCGACGAACAGCCGGTCGCGGTTGTCGATCTTGAGGCCGACCGACGGCGTGCCGGGGCCCTGGCTGATCACCTTTCCCTTGCCGCTGCGCAGGTTCACGGCGTAGATGTCGCCGTCGGCGAGCGAGCCGAAGTAGGCCGTCCTCCCCTTGATGGCGATGCCTTCCGGCTGGAAGCCGTTCGGCAACTGCAGGACGGCGGGGAATGCCTTGCCGCCGTTGCCGTGGCCGCCGTGACCATCTCCGTGGGCCTGGGCGACCGCTGGCGCGAGGGTTGCCGCGAGGGCTGTTGCGAGGGCGAGGGTTGCCACCCTCAGGCTGGTGCCGAGCTTGGTCATGCGCTTTCCTTTCCGCACTGACAGGACAGTCGGAAGCTACCTGCGTGGGTTCCCGGCAGGAACCGCGGAATTCTGCCGACATCCGTTACGACGTCTCGTGCGTAGTGCCTGCGAGTGTTGGCGCAACGTTCACCTTGTGGTGACGTGCAGTTCCGGGTCGGCTCATCGCGGCTGCCTAGTTTGCAGGTGTGAGCTCCTCCCCGCGTCCCCGTCCGGCCCCTACCGTGGCTGTGCTGGCAGACACCGACAGCCGCTGGAAGTGGGCCGTCGGGCTGTCGCGGCGGCTGCACCCCGCAGCGGTGCTGAGCGGGTACCAGCTGGACTCGGTCGCACAGCCCAGCGCACGGCAGTTGGCAGCGGCCGGCATCGAGCCAGAACTCATCCGCACGGTGACGCCGGCGGGACTGGTGGCAGCGCTGGCGGAGGACACCCCCGAGGTCCTCGTCATCGCCCTCCCCGGTGGGGGATGCCAGGCGATGCTGCACCTGCTGGCCGCAGCCGAGCTGCCGAACCGTCCGCTCGTCGTGACCGGCTACGTCGGCGTGGTCTACGAGAAGGTTGTCGAGGGCCTGCTGCTGCGCGCCGGTGCCGACCTGATCGCTGCGAACAGCCCTGCGGACTTCGACCGGTTCCAGTCCGTGCTCATCGGCGCAGGTGTCGATCCCGGTTGCCTCGCCCTCACCCGGCTGCCGTTCCTCGGCGAGTCCGAGCGCAGCACCGAAGCGGAGCGCCGCTTCACCGTCACCTTCGCCGGCCAGCCGGGGGTGCCGGCCACCCGCGGACACCGGCGCTACCTGGTCGAGCGCCTTGCCCAGCACGCCCGGCTGCATCCCGAGCGCGACGTGCTCGTGAAGCTCCGCAGCGTCCGCGGCGAGCGCATCACGCACGACGAGCCGTACCCCTACGAAGAGCTGCTGCGCCGTCTCGGCGCGGACTGCCCGCCGAACCTCAAGGTCTCCGTCGGCGACATGGGCACGGTGCTCAACCACACCGACCTCCTGCTGACGGTCAGCTCGACGGCTGCAGCGGAAGCAATCCACCGCGGCGTGCCCACAGCCCTGCTCACCGACTTCGGCATCCGGGAATCGCTCGGCAACGCCTACTTCCTCGGCTCGGGCTGCCTCGCCTCCTTCGACGACCTCGACGCCGGTGTCGCGCCGCAGGCCGACGAGCGCTGGGCCCGGCGCCACGGACTGGGCACGTCGGTCGACCGCCTGCCCTCGCGGGTCGCGGAGCTGCTGGCGAGCCTCCCTGCCCCCGCTGCAACCCTTCTACACGAATGCCAACGCACGGGCGCTCCTGCCCGGCCTGCTGGGCCCCTACGGCGTCCGTGCGGACGGGCGACCCCTCGACGACGGTGAAGGCCGGCCGGGGGCGCTCCGGACGGCTGTGCGCACCAGCGCCCGCACCATGTACCGCCAAGGGGCGAACGTCGTCGCTCCCGCACTGCGCAAGCTGGCGGCGCTGTGAACGGCGACGTGCTGGTCGTGATCCCGGCCCGCGGTGGCTCCAAGGGGGTGCCGGGCAAGAACCTCGCACAGGTGGGCGGCGTGCCGCTGGTGGCCCGCGCCGTCCGGGCAGCGCTGCAGGCGTCCCGGGTGACCACCGTCGCCGTCTCCACCGACGACGAGGGGATCGCGGACGCAGCGGCCGCCGCCGGTGCTGTGGTCGTGCGACGTCCCGCAGAGCTGTCCTCCGACATCGCCAGCAGCGAGGCCGCCGTGCAGCACGCCATCGAGACCCTCTACGGCGATCGGCCCTGGGACCTGGCCGTCGTGCTGCTGGTGCAGTGCACCAGCCCGTTCCTGACCAGCGCGGAACTCGACGACGTGGTCGCTGCCGTTGTCGACGACGGCGCGGACAGTGCGTTCACTGCTGCGCCCTTCCACGGCTTCCTGTGGCGCAACCCGACCGATGCCTCCGGTATCAACCACCACGCCGCCGGACGGCAGCGGCGCCAGGACCGCGAGCCGGAATGGCTGGAGACCGGTGCTGCGTACGCCATGCGCGCAGACGGGTTCGCGAAGCACGGCCACCGCTTCTTCGGGCGCATCGCAGCTGTCGCTGCTGACCCGTCCCGCGTGCTCGAGATCGACGAGCCCGCAGACCTCGAGCGCGCCCGCGCGCTCGCTCCCCAACTCGATGCCACCGAACGCCCGGGCCCGGGGGAGGTTGATGCCGTCGTCCTCGACTTCGACGGCACCCAGACCGACGACCGGGCGTGGCTGGCGGCCGACGGCACCGAGCGGGTGGCCGTGCATCGCGGCGACGGTATGGGCGTCGCCGCGATGCGCCGGTCCGGCATGAAGGTGCTCATCCTCTCCACGGAGGTGAATCCGGTGGTGGCTGCCCGCGCGGCCAAGCTCGGCGTGGAGTGCCGCCACGGCATCGAGTCGAAGGGGCCAGAGCTCGCCGGGTGGCTCGCCGAACGTGGCCTGCGTCCGGCCCGCGTGCTGTACCTCGGCAACGACGTGAACGACCTTCCCTGCTTCGCGCAGGTCGGCTGGCCGGTGGCCGTCGCCAGCGCCCAACCCCGCGTCCGGGCAGCTGCCCGGAGCGTGACCACCGTGCCCGGCGGGCACGGCGCCGTCCGCGAGATCGCCTCGTGGATCCTTCGAGAGGACCAACTGTGAGCAGCTCTGTCAACCCCCGCCTGCGCCGGATCGGCGACAACCTCGTCGGCCCCGGCCAGCCCGTCTACGTGATCGGTGAGATCGGCATCAACCACAACGGCGACCTGCGCAACGCTTTCGCCCTGATCGATGCCGCCAAGGCCGCAGGCATGGACGCGGTCAAGTTCCAGAAGCGCACCCCCGAGGTCTGCACCCCCCGCGACCAGTGGGGCATCGAGCGGGACACCCCCTGGGGCCGGATGACCTACCTCGACTACCGGCACCGCGTCGAGTTCGGTGCTGAGGACTACCGCCAGATCGACGAGTACTGCCATGAAGTGGGCATCGACTGGTTCGCCTCCCCGTGGGACGTCGAGAGCGTCGACTTCCTCGGCGCGTTCAACCAGCCGGCCTTCAAGGTGGCGTCCGCCTGCCTCACCGACGACACCCTGCTGCGCGCGATGCGGGCGACGGGCAAGACGGTGATCCTCTCCACCGGCATGTCGACCCCCGACCAGATCCGTCACGCCGTCGAGGTGCTCGGCAGCCGCAACATCATCCTCTGCCACGCCACCAGCACCTACCCGGCCCCGCCCGAGCAGCTGAACCTGCGCATGATCGAGACCCTTGCTGCCGAGTACCCGAACGTCCCCGTGGGCTACTCCGGCCACGAGGTGGGGCTGCAGACCACGCTGTGTGCGGTCGCCCTCGGCGCGGTGCTCGTCGAGCGGCACATCACCCTCGACCGCGCGATGTGGGGCTCCGACCAGTCGGCATCGGTGGAGCCGGAGGGCATGCGGCGCCTGGTCCGCGACATCCGTGTCCTCGAGGCATCGCTGGGTGACGGCGTGAAGCAGGTCTACCCCGGCGAGCTGTCCGCCATGAAGAAGCTGCGCCGCGTTGCCGGCGTCGTCGCAGAGGCCGCGGCAGGGCAGGGGCCGGAGCGGGTGGCATGAGCACCCCACGGAACCCCGCATGAGCACCGACACCCTGGCCCTCGTCGAGAGCCCTGCCCAGCTGCTGCACGTGCTGGAGTGGTGCCACGCCGAGCAGTCGGCGGCGAGGACCAGGCTGGTCGTCCTCAACCCCGCCGATCAGGTGACCGTTGCGCAGTTGCGCTCGATGGCCGAGTTCGCAGCGGAGGAGGGCATCGAGACCGAGTGGTTCGCGCCGCGCGCATCCGCCCTCGCCGGCCTTCGGACGATCGCTTCGCTGCGGGGCGCCGTCGCGGGCGCGCGCCGGCTGGTGATCGGCGACCCGTTCTCCGGCATGATCCAGGCCCTGCTGCCGTTCGCGAAGGCGTCAGAGGTGGTGGTTGTCGACGACGGCACCGCGACCCTCGAGTTCGCCAGCCAGGTCGAGCACGGGGGGTCCCTGCGCCGTTGGGATTCCTCGCCCGGCACCGGGATCCTGCGCGTGCCGCTGGCAAGGAACGCGCGGTCGTTCTTCGCCTCCGGTCGGCTGCGGCTCTTCACGGTGATGACGGTGACCAGCCTGCCGGGCAGCCGTATCCAGCGCCACGGCTACGACTGGACGCGGCGGCGCTTCGGCCCACCGGTCCGGCTGCGGGGGCTGGACGTGATCGGCTCCTCCCTTGTCGAGACGCGGCGTTGTGGAGGCCGAGAGCTACCTTGACGCGGTCACGGCGCTGGCCGTCGACAGCGGAGCGGGTGGACGGTACTTCGCGCACCGCAGGGAGGACCCGGACAAGTTGCGCCGGCTCGCCCAGCGCAGCGGGCTGCGGATCGTGCGCCCGACGGTGCCGCTCGAGGTGGAGCTGCGACGTGGCCCGGTGGCCACGCACCTGGCCAGCTTCCCGTCGTCGGTCGGCTACACGTTGCCGCTTGTCCTTGCCGGTGTAGGGACGCGGATCACCGTCCAGCCATTGCCGGAGAAGATGATCCGTCCGCATGTCACGGCGGGTGCGAGGGCGTTCCTCGACCGCATGGCTGACGACATGCGGCGGGCGGCCTCCGACCTGGGCGGCAGGAGCCTACGAGCTCACTTCGGCGTGAAGACCGGGAGGATGCCGTTGAACGTGACGGACCAACCGAGACCGTGGGCGACGATGTAGCAGATGCCCAGCAGGACGGACAGGATCACGAACGCGAACATGGTGTAGGCGATCACGCGTCCCCAGACGTTCGGCTTGAGCACGACGCCTTCCGCGTGCACCTCGGCCTCGCCGCCGGCGCCCCAGGCGAGGGCGCGGATCCCGAAGGCGAACATCGTGGGAAGGCCGGCGCCGAGCACCAGGCCGACGAGGAGCACGCGCCAGCGCGGCGTCGAGCGCTGCAATGAACTGGTCCATCAGTGCACCCCTCCAGAGACGGGAACCTGGTCGTCGACCTTGTCGGAGTCAGCGCTCCACTCGTCGTTGACGTTGTGGTGACCGATCGGGTCACGCCTGGAGTGCCAGCGCATGTACAGGGCGGCAACGCACATGATGACGAAGACGGTGACCGCTCCGGCGGTGCCGCCGATCAGGTGACCGATCCACCACATCGCCAGCGCCGACCAGTGCGGCCAGCGGCAGGGTGGTGAGCCAGGCGAGGCCCATTCGGCCGGCGACGCCCCAGCGCACCGTCGCGCCCTTGCGGCCGAGTCCGGAGCCGATGATCGAGCCGGTGCAGACGTGGGTGGTGGACAGGGCGAAGCCGAGCTGGCTCGAGGTGAGGATGACCGCTGCAGACGCGCTCTCCGCGGCCATGCCCTGCGGGGAGGAGATCTCGACCAGGCCCTTGCCCATCGTGCGGATGATTCGCCAGCCACCGATGTAAGTGCCCGAGGCGATAGCGACGGCGCAGGCGACCTTCACCCACACCGGGATCTCCGTCGTCGAGCTCCAGTAGCCGGCGCGCGATCAGGGCGAGGGTGATCACGCCCATCGTCTTCTGGGCGTCGTTGGTGCCGTGCGAGAGCGAAAGCAGGGACGCCGTGCCGATCTGGCCCCAGCGGAAGCCGCTCTCCTGGTAGCGCTCGGCCACGCCCCGGGTGATCCAGAAGACGAGCCTCGTGCCCACCATGGCGACGAGGATCGCGATCGCCGGGGAGAACAGGGCTGGTAGCACGACCTTGCCGACGAGGCCGTCGAGCTTGGCGCCCTCGCCGACCCACTTGACGCCGCTCCAGCCCATGCCGGCGATGGTCGCGCCGACCAGGCCGCCGAAGAGGGCGTGCGACGAGCTGGAGGGCAGGCCCCACAGCCAGGTGAGGATGTTCCAGATGATCGCGCCGGCGAGGCCGGCCATGAGGATCAGGAGGAGTCCGTGGCCCCCATCCGCCATCAGTTCGCTCTTCGGAGTGCCGTCAGCGTTCTGGATGCGGATCACCGCGTTGGTGACCGTGATGGCCACCTCAACGGAGAGGAAGGCACCGACAAGGTTCAGGATCGCGGAGAGCGTGACGGCAGCCTTCGGTGACAACGCCTTGGTTGCGATCGAAGTAGCCATGGCGTTCGCCGTGTCATGAAACCCATTGGTGAAATCAAAGGCCAACGCCGTGATAACAACGAGGGCCAAGAGTATGAACTCAGGGGTCACGTTGATCATGGTACGGGTAAGTCGGCAGGATGTGGAACGCGGCAGGTTTCGGTCCATGACAGGGCCTGTTGAGCGTCTCATTTCGGGACGGGCGCCCTTTCTGGTGCCCGGACGGCTGTGCCTGCGGGTGGCGATGAACCGCATAGGATGACCGTTTGTGAGTTCGCGCATCCTTGCCGCCGTCGCCTGGCCGTACGCCAACGGCCCGCGGCACATCGGCCATGTTTCCGGCTTCGGCGTCCCGTCCGACGTCTTCTCCCGCTACCAGCGGATGGTCGGCAACGACGTCCTGATGGTGTCCGGGACCGACGAGCACGGCACCGCCATCCAGGTGCAGGCCGACAAGGAGGGCCTCACCCCGCAGCAGACGGCCGACAAGTACCACCGGGTGATCGCCGAGGACCTGCAGGCGCTCGGCTGCTCCTACGACCTCTACACGCGCACGACGACGCTCAACCACACAGCCGTGGTGCAGGAGCTGTTCCGGACGCTGCACGACAACGGCTACGTGGTCGCGCAGACCGAGATGGGCGCGATCTCGCCGTCCACCGGGCGCACGCTGCCCGACCGCTACATCGAGGGCACCTGCCCGCATTGCGGCTACGACGGCGCCCGCGGCGACCAGTGCGACAACTGTGGCCGCCAGCTCGACCCGGTCGACCTGATCAACCCGAAGTCGAAGATCAACGGGGAGACCCCTGACTTCGTCGAGACCGAGCACTTCTTCCTCGACCTGCCGGCGCTGGCAGGGGCGCTGGGCGAGTGGCTGGCGACCCGCACCGACTGGCGTCCGAACGTGATGAAGTTCAGCCTGAACCTGCTCAAGGAGCTGCGTCCGCGGGCCATCACGCGCGACCTGGAATGGGGGGTGCCGATCCCGCTCGAGGGCTGGGAGGACGCCCCGATGAAGCGGATCTACGTGTGGTTCGACGCCGTCATCGGCTACCTCTCCGCTTCTGTGGAATGGGCCCGCCGCTCCGGCGATCCGGACGCGTGGAAGCTGTGGTGGCAGGACGACGCCGCCAAGGCGTACTACTTCATGGGCAAGGACAACATCACCTTCCACTCGGTGATCTGGCCGGCCATCCTGCTCGGCGCCAACGGCCAGGGCGACAAGGGCGGCAGGGGTTCGGCGTACAGCCCGCTGAACCTGCCGACCGAGGTGGTGTCGAGCGAGTACCTGACCATGTCGGGTTCGAAGCTGGCATCCTCGCGCGGCCACGTGATCTACGTCCGCGACTTCCTGCGCGAGTTCGGACCGGACTCCCTGCGGTACTTCATCGCCGTCGCCGGCCCGGAGAACCAGGACTCCGACTTCACCTGGGACGAGTTCGTGCGCCGCAACAACTACGAGCTGGCCAACGAGTGGGGCAACCTCGTGAACCGCTCGATCTCGATGGCGCACAAGAACAACGGGGCGATCCCGGCCGCCGGTGAGCTCACCGACGCCGATCGCGAGCTGCTCGCTGCTTCGGTCGCCGCGTTCGACGTCGTCGGCGAGCTGTGGGGACGCTGCCGCTTCAAGCAGGCCACCGGCGAGGCGATGCGCGTTGTCGGACTGGCCAACAAGTACATCTCCGACATGGAGCCCTGGAAGCTGAAGGACGACCCGGCCCGCCGCGACACCGTGCTGCACGTCGCGCTGCAGGTGGTGCAGGACTGCAACACCCTGCTCACCCCGCTGCTGCCGCACGCGGCCCAGAAGGTGTTCGAGGCGCTCGGCGGCGAAGGGGTCTGGGCTGCGCAGCCCGAGCTCCGTACGGTCAGTGAAGAGGGTGGCCCCGACTACCTGGTGCTGCAGGGTGACTACGTCAACCAGCAGGCGAGCTGGGACGTCGCGGCCGCTGCTGGTGGGCCGCCCCCTGGTCAAGCCGACCCCCCTGTTCACCAAGCTCGACGACACCCTTGGCCAGACCGGCCCGGAGCTGGGCCCCGATCGCCTGAACGGGCCTACTCGGTCGAGTCTGCAGCGAGCACTTCGATGAAGCTGTCGAACGCAGGCTCATCGACCCATTCAACGAGTCGGTAGCCGCTCCGCTCGAGGGCGCGTCTCTCGTCCCAGAGCGCACCAGAGGCCTCCCCGGGCGACCGAAGTCGCACGATCCAGCCGCCGTCCACAGGCTGACCTGGGTGACGCGGGCTGACGCGGTGCTGCCGATGATGCAGGGCGTGCAGAAGACGACAGGATCCACGCCGGAGCTGCCGGCCCTGATCGCGGTCCAGATGCGGGCTAGTCCACCGTCGAGCAAGCGTCGCCTGCTCGGACTTGCCGACAAGGCGCCTGCGGCGCCTGGTCGCGCAGGGCCACTGGTAACGTCCCGCCAAGGGCCTCTACGACGTGGCGCCCCGGCTCGCGGATTCGCGCAAGCGGGCTTGGGCGGGCCACCTGGCAATCGGGGACGACTCGGCGATCGGTGGCGAGGCAGCCCTCGCCCTTGCCGGCTTGGCCAGCGGAGGTCGGGAACATCGAGGTCTGGGTGCCGCCTGACACTGCCAGCCGTCGCCCTGCCGGCTTCCGCGTTCGTCGTGACCCTTGCAGCGATTGGCTCACGCTCGGGCGAACGCTTCCGCTGATCCGGGCCGGTCGACGCTCTGGTCGACGTCGGCCAGTTCCTGCCGACCGAGGAACTGGTCGGATTGATCGCAGAAGCCGTGCGGACCGGAAGGATCAGCCTCAAGCAGCTCTCGCGCAACGCTCGGTGATCGTCCGCGAGTGCGCAGATCGCCGGCGCTTCGAGCCGACTTCGTGGGCGACCTGACGGGCATCGAGAGCGCCCTGGAGTACGCCTATCGCCGAGACGTCGAGCGATCGCACCGGCTGCCCAAGGCGAAGCGCGCAGATCTCGGTGTCGACGCGAACCCGGAGCGACGTGCTCTACGACGGCTACGGCGTACGTGATCGAGCTCGACGGACGCGTCGGACATATCGATGGCGCCTTCCGCGACCTGCGTCGGGACAACGCCCACGCCACAAGCGGGTTCATCACCCTGCGATACGGGAGCGCCGATGTCCG
Source organism: uncultured Actinomycetota bacterium (assembly GCA_963773595.1). Classification (GTDB taxonomy): domain Bacteria; phylum Actinomycetota; class Actinomycetes; order Propionibacteriales; family Propionibacteriaceae; genus Propionicimonas. The sequence continues at coordinate 22,760 of CAVZBQ010000002.1, read as the reverse complement.
CGGAAAGCCGTGCGAGGTCGCCTGGCAGGTTGCCGCAGCCTTGGCCTCGCGTGGCTGGCCAGGACCGTTCGTGCGATGCCCCCTCTGCCGCTGGGCCCCAGACAGTGACCTTTCCGCCTGAACTCGGGAGGAATCTTCACTCTCTGCGGGGCTTGGGGGGTTGGGGGTGGTCGGATGCCTGTTACGTGCGGAAGCCTTCGCGGCGCGGCCTGTCGAAACCCGCAAGACCGGCTCGCCAGGCGGCCTCGATGTCGGTGCCCTCGGGGAAACGGCCGGCCAGTTCCAGCTCGACGAGCCCGTGAGCCATGCCCCACAGGGCCCGAGCCCTGTCGAGGTCACCGCCGGCCTCGCGCAGGAGGGGAGCGGCGGCTGCATCCTCCACGCCCGCCGGGAGGCGGTCACGATGGAGGTGCTGCCGTGACAGCAACCCGTAGAGGTGTGGATGCGTCAGCGCCCAGGCGCGGTAGGCGGAAGCGAGCCCCGCAAGACCGGGAGTCGCCTGCGCCAGGGCGTCGGCCTGGCCCCTGAGCGCCCTCTCCTGCAGCGCCGCCTCGATCGCGGCCTTGTCGGGGAAGTGCTTGTAGAGCGATGGCGCCTTGACGCCGATCTCCTGCGCGAGTTGCCGCATGGTCAGGCCCTGGGGCCCGTGCGCTGCCAGCAGGCGTTCGGCTGCCGAGAGGATCTCGTCGGTGCGGGTCATCGGCGCCGGTCACGGGTGAGCAGGAAGGCGATCACGAGAAGGACGGTCAGCGCACCGTCCCAGGCGGCAGCCTGCGCCGCGCCGGCGGTGTTGGCCGCAAGGGTGAGGCCAGCGATGGTCAGCACGAGCTTGTTGGCGATGACCACGAGCCAGACGCCGGAGGGAATCTGCGTTGTCCGGGCGGCGACGACGGCGAACAGGCCGGCGAACGTTGCGAAGCCGACGACCCGCCAGATCTCGACGAACCTGGTGGCACCATCGGCGGCAAGGACCCCCGGCACCGCGGAGACGGTGGCAAGGACAGCGGCCCCCGCGCAAATCCAGAGCAGGGCACTGGCGGCTCGGGAGCTCCGGACGGGTGCGGCATGGGTAGTCATGAAGTCCTCCTTAGCTAACGATGTTAGCCAGAATAGCTAACGTTGTTAGCCGACGCAAGGGTGATGCGATGGTGCGGACGGCGGCCAAAGGGTGAGCGGCGATAGAGGGGTGTGGCGCGTCGGGAGGTCAGGCGAGCGACTGGGTGGCTGCCGAGGGCTGGAGGTGGGCGACAGCCTTACGCATGCTCATCGGGGTGAAGCCGGCGGCCATGGCCTTGCGACGCAGGGCGGGCTGGGCGCGCCACAGGGCGAGGCCCCGTCGCAGCAGGATCATCGGCGGCTTGCGCTTCTTCGACAGGTCCCTGCGCAGGCGCAGCCAGAACACGACGACCCCGGGACGGTCGATGTAGATCGCCTCCGTGGCGAGGCCGGCGGTGCGGCAGACCGCGAGGAAGTCGATCGCGAAGATGCCCTCAGCGGTCAGGCAGGACGCCCCGTCGAGGCTCAGCAGGTGGCTGCCCACGCGCCGGCTCTCCGAGATCGAGTACGCGGGAACCTCCACCTGGCCGTTGGCGACCAGCTCTGCGAGGGCGGCCACCGCGGCTTCTGCGTTCCAGGAGCGCGGGTCGTCCCAGTCGATGATGCCGATCGGCGAGCGGGGCATGTCCGGGTGGTCGGCGTCGAAGTAGAAGTCGTCCAGCCGGAGCGCAGGGCAGCCGGTGACGTGCGCCAGCCGCGACTTGCCGCTGCCGGACGGCCCGGCGATCAGCACCAGCCGCGGCGACCCGGTAGTCACAGGCCCAGCGCTGCGGCCATGTCCGCCCGCGCCCGCGCCATCAGCGCGCTCGCCCTGCTGCGCGCGGCCGCCAGGTCACTGCTCTCCTCGACGCCGAGCTTCACCTGCAGGTAGCACTTCAGCTTGGGCTCGGTCCCCGACGGACGGACGACGACGCGCACCGATGCACCTTCGAACAGCATGCCGTCGGTCGGCGGCAGGTCGGCGCTCCCGGTCGCGAGGTCGACAGCAGTCACAGCCTCGCCGGCGAGCACGGACGGCGGGGAGGTCCGCACCCGTGCCATCGCCTCGCCGATCAGCTTCAGCTCCGAGACCCGGAACGCCAGCTGGGACGTGAGGTGCAACCCGTAGGTGCGCGCGATCTCGTCCAGCCGGTCGGCGATCGTCTGCCCGGAAGCCTTCAGCGCGGCAGCGAGCGTGAGCACCCGCGCCAGCGTCGTGATCCCGTCCTTGTCGGGGACGGCTGCCGCGTCGGTGCAGTAGCCGATGGCCTCCTCGTAGCCGAAGGCCAGGTCCGGCACCCGGCCGATCCACTTGAAGCCGGTCAGCGTCGTCGTGAACGGCCGCCCGTGCGCTGCAGCCATCGTCGCCAGCAGCGTGCTGGAGACGACCGAGCAGGCGTAGGTGCCACCCACGCCGCGACGCAGCGGAGTCGTCGGCGAGCAGTGTGCCGAGCTCGTCGCCGGAGAGCATCCGCCAGTCGCCGCCGATGACGGCAGCCACGGCGCAGCGGTCCGCGTCCGGGTCGTTGGCGATCGCCACGTCCGCCTCGGTCTCCCGTGCGAGGGCGAGGGTCAGGTCCATCGCACCCGGTTCCTCGGGGTTGGGGAACGGCACGGTCGGGAACGACGGGTCGGGCTGGATCTGCTCGGACACGGGGTGCGGCTCGGGGAACCCGGTGGCTGCCACCAGCTGTTCGACGACGGCAGCGCCGACGCCGTGCATCGCTGTGTAGACCCAGTTCAGCTCCCGCGGCGCCTCAGCAGGAACGAGGGACGCGGCCCGCGCGACGTAGGCGTCGACGAGCTCGTCACCCACCAGCGGGTAGTCGTCGCTGCGGGCGATGTCGGCAAGCGGTGCCGCGGCGACCTTGGCGATCTGGGCGGCGATGTCGGCGTCCGCGGGCGGGACGATCTGCGAGCCGTCGCCGAGGTAGACCTTGTAGCCGTTGTCCTGCGGCGGGTTGTGGGACGCGGTGACCACGACCCCTGCGACGCACTCGAAGTGGCGGATGCCGAAGGCAACCACCGGCGTCGGGAGGGCCCGCGAGCACAGCAGCGGCTGCAGCCCTGCCCCGGCGAGGATCTCTGCGGTGTCGGCGGCGAAGACGTCGGAGTTGTAGCGCGCGTCGTACCCGACGACCACCCGGCCGCCGGTGAAGCCCGGCGCCCACCAGGTAGGCGGCGAGCCCGGCGGCGGCCTGGCTGACGACCACACGGTTCATCCGGCCCGGGCCGGGACCCAGCGCCCCGCGCAGCCCGGCGGTGCCGAACGTGAGCGGGCCGGCGAACGCGTCCCTCAGTTCTGCCTCCGCTGAGGCATCACCCTCGTCGGCGCGCGCCAGCAGGCCGTCAAGGGCTGCAGCCGTGGCCACGTCGGGGTCCTGGTCGCGCCAGGCGATCAGCTGGGCGCGGAGCGTCTCTTCGATCATGGCCGGCAGCTCAGAGTCGTTCGAGCAGTCCGGCGAGCAGCCCGCGCAGGCGGGGCGCTGCTGCCTTGCCTGCAGCGATCACCTCGGCGTGCTCGAGCGGTGTGGGCGAGATGCCGGCCGCAGCGTTCGTGACCAGCGAGATGCCCAGCACGTCCATGCCCGGCCTCGCGCGCAGCGATGGTCTCGAGCGTCGTCGACATGCCGACCAGGTCGCCGCCGATGGCCTTGGCCATCATCACCTCTGCCGGGGTCTCGTACTGCGGCCCGCGGAACTGGACGTAGACGCCCTCGTCGAGGGTGGGGTCGACCTCACGGGCGAGGTCCCGCAGCCGTGGCGCGTAGGCATCGGTGAGGTCGATGAACGTCGCACCCTCCAGCGGGGTGGCCGACGTCAGGTTGATGTGGTCGCGGATCAGGACGGGCGTGCCCGGTCCCCACGCCGGGTTCAGCCCACCGCACCCGTTGGTGAGCACGATGGTCCGCGCGCCGGCTGCGGCCGCGGTGCGCACGCCGTGGACGACGGGAGCGACGCCGCGTCCCTCGTAGAAGTGGGTGCGGCCGGTGAAGAGGGCCGCCGTCCGCCCGGTGCCGGTGCGGATCAGGACGAGTTGCCCGCCGTGGCCGACGACGACCGGCTTGGCGAAACCGGGCAGGTCGGCAAGTTCGCATTCGCCGATCGCACTCGACCCAGCCCGGACGCGGCGCCGGACCAGCCGGACCCCAGCACGAGGGCGACGTCGATCGACGCGACGCCGAAGCGGTCAAGGATGGTTTTGGCGGCCTCTGCGGCCAGGGTCTTGGGATCGGTCTCGGCGCTCACCCGATGACTATAACGACGGTGCCTGCTCCGGGTCAGCGGGATCCTCGACGTCCTCGTCCTCGGTGTCACGCTCGATGACGTGGTAGCTGGTGAACGGGCGCCGCGGCAGCCGCCGGATCGTCACCAGCAGGCCGGCGAACAGGCCGATCCAGACCAGCAACTGGCCGATGTGGACGAACTCGCGCGGCCCGGGCAGATAGGCCCACATCATCATCAGCAGGCCGAGCGCGATGAAGCCGAGACCGGTGAGCAGCACGACCTGCGTCCGTCGTCCGAGCGGCCGCACGGCACGACGATCCAGGATCACGATGCCGACGGCGACGGCGAACGACAGCGGCAGCGAGGACAGCTCCAGCAGCACGGTCTGGACGCCGTTGGCCTCGGGGTAGCCGATCACCACCATGGCGACGCTGACGATCACGCCGGCGACGGCGAGGGCAGGCAGGAGGATGGTGCGCAGCACGGTTCGAGGATAAGGCTTCCCATGCCGGGACCATTGCCGCCGGGCTGGCGGCAGGGCATGGGAGAATCCCAGCGTGACGGACGTGGTGATCATCGGTGGCGGCCCCGGCGGCTACGAGGCGGCCCTTGTGGCCAAGCAACTCGGTGGCCAGGTGACGCTTGTCGAGCGCCGCGGCCTCGGCGGGTCGGCCGTGCTGACCGACGTGGTGCCGTCCAAGACCCTGATCGCCGCTGCAGAGGTGATGACGAGGATCCGCAACGCCGAAGAGGTCGGACTGCGGCTCGGCGCGGGCGACCGTCAGCTGGCCGACTCGGTGACCGTCGACCTCGGCAAGGTGAACGCCCGGATCCGGAGCCTCGCGCAGGCCCAGTCCACCGACATCGAAGAACGACTGCTGGGCGAGGACATCCGCATCATCAACGGCACCGGGCGCCTCGACGGGGCCCAGCGCGTCATCGCCACCACGGCGGACGGCGAGGAGACCATCGGCGCCGACATCGTGCTGCTGGCCACCGGCGCCCACCCGCGCGAACTGTCGACCGCGAAGCCCGACGGCGAGCGGATCTTCACCTGGACCCAGATCTACGACCTCGACGAGGTGCCAGACCACCTCATCATCGTCGGCTCGGGTGTCACCGGCGCGGAGTTCGCCAGCGCCTACCAGGCCCTCGGGGTGCAGGTGACGCTGGTCTCCTCGCGCCACCAGGTGCTGCCCGGCCAGGACGACGACGCGGCCCGCGTGATCCAGCAGGTCTTCGAGGACAGCGGCATGACCGTCATCAACGGCGCCCGCGCGATCGCAGCCGAGCGCACGGGGCGACGAGGTGGTCGTCCGGCTCGCCGACGGCCGTGAGGTGGTCGGCTCGCACTGCCTGATGGCTGTCGGTGCCATTCCGAACACCGCCGGCCTCGGCCTCGCTGAAGCCGGGGTGCAGGTGACGGACTCCGGGCACATCGTCGTCGACCGGGTGTCGCGCACCACCGCCCGCGGCGTCTACGCCGCCGGCGACTGCACCGGCGTCAACGCCCTCGCCAGCGTGGCTGCGATGCAGGGCCGGATCGCGATGTGGCACTCCCTCGGCGACTCGGTCGCCCCGCTCGACCTGCGCACGGTGTCGGCCAACGTGTTCACGTCGCCGGAGATCGCCGTTGTCGGCTGCAGCCAGACCGACATCGACACCGGGGTGGTGCGGGGGCTCAGCATGATGCTGCCGCTGCGCGGCAACGCGCGGGCCAAGATGCAGGCGCTCACGGACGGCTTCGTGAAGATCTTCTGCCTGCCGACCACCGGCATCATCGTCGGCGGGGTGGTGGTGGCGCCGTCGGCGTCCGAGCTGATCCACCCGCTGTCGCTCGCCGTCCGCAACAAGCTCACGGTCGACCAGCTCGCGGAGACGTTCACGGTGTACCCGTCGCTGACCGGGTCGCTGGCCGAGGCTGCCCGCCGGCTCCACGGCCATTCCAGCGAGCAGGTCATCACCTACTGAGAAGTGCGGCTTCCTTCCCCGTGACGGGGCGGCGAGGCTGGGGGGCGTGACCAGCGTGTACGAAGCCGCCGGCGGGGCGGACGGGCTCCTTGCCCTCGCCCGCGCCTGGCACGAGCGGTGCCTCGCCGACCCGGTGGCCGCGCACCCGTTCAGTCATGGCGTGCACGCCGAGCACCTGGAGCGGCTGGCCGCCTACTGGGGTGAGGCGCTCGGCGGCCCGGCCACCTACACCGCGTCGATCGGCGATGAGACCCGCGTCCTCCGGATGCACGCCGGCAACGGCGAGCACGCCGACCTCGACGCCCGTGCGGTGGCCTGCTTCGACGCTGCGCTGGACGACCTGGGCTACACCGGTGAGCTGCGGGACGTCCTGCACGACTACTTCGCCTGGGCCACCGCCCGCATGGCCGCACACCCCGACACGCCGGACACCGTGCCGGACGGCGAGGTCCTGCCGCACTGGTCCTGGGCCGGTCCGGACCAGGGCAGTCGGGTGACTGGCGTCAGCGACTGATCCAGGCAGGGTCGGCCAGCAACGGACGGACGGCGAGGCCGGCAGCACCCACCATCAGCAGGTCGGCTCCGAGCTCGGCAGCGGTGATGCGCACGCCCTCCAGCGACGGGCGCGAGGGTCGACGCTGCGACGGCCCGCATGAGTCGTTCGGGATCGTAGGCGTGCAGGGCTGCGAGGAAGCCGCCAAGGGCCACCACCTGGGGGTTGAGCAGGTTGATCGCGCCGGCAAGGGCCGTGCCCAGGTGCCCGAGTTGCCGGTCGACGACCGCTGCCACGCGCCCGGACCGGTCCGCCAGCAGCGCTTCCTCGAACTGGCCCGGTTCCGCCCTCGTCAGGCCAAGGGCCTCGAGCAGCTCTGCCCGTGTCACCTCTGCCTCGAGCGTGCCCTTCGATGCCGGCAGAGTCGAGGAGTCCGGAACTGGACACCCGGACGTGGCCGAACTCGCCGGCGTAGCCGGACGCGCCACCGAGCGGAACGCCGGCGGAGATGACCCCGCCGCCGATGCCGGAGGCCCCGCCGTTGAGGTAGATGAGGTGGTCCTTGCCACGGCCGGCGCCGAATTCGTGTTCGGCCAGCGCGCCGAGGGCTGCGTCGTTGGCCACCTGCACCGGGTAGCCGGTCGCAGCGGCCAGGGGTTCGGCAAGAGGCTCGTCGCGCCAGCCGAGGTGGGGGGCGTTGCGCACGACCCCGTCGTCGGTCCGGACCTGGCCGGGGACGGCCACGCCGATGCCGGCCACCACGAGGGAGTCCAGTTCGACCTGCATGCCGGAGATCACCGCAGCGGTGATGCTGATCACCTCTGTCGCCGTCGGGATCCGGTCGTACTCGTGCCGGATCACCCGGCGGACCTGGCCGTCGAGACCGACGAGCCCGATGGTGAGCACGTCGATCTCGGGGTTGACGGCGATCGCCGTCACCTCAGGACGGATCGTGACCACCGGGCTCGGTCGTCCCACCTGGCCGAGGGAGTCGGGGTCACGCTCCTCGACGAGGCCGAGGTCGACGAGGTCGGTGACGAGGCTCGCGATGGTCGAGCGGTTCCTGCCGGTGCGCTTGCTCAGCGCGGCACGGGAGACCGGCCCCGTGCGGTAGAGGATGCCGAGGGTCGCCGACAGATTGGATCGTCGGACGTCCTCGGTCGTTCCGGTGCCGTTGGCCACCAGCGCTCACCTCGCTCGTCGTTGCGGAATTGCGTGCCGAGGCTATCGCGCCGGGGCGCCCTCTTCGGTCAGCGCCCGCCGCGCCGCTTGTTGACCAGGTCGAAGGCGACCGCCAGCAGGAGCACCAGTCCCTTGATCGCCATCTGCCAGGCGGCGTCGACGGAGAGGATCGACAGGCCCATGTTCAGCACGCCCATGACGAGGCCGCCGATCATGGCGCCCGTGACGGTGCCGACGCCGCCCTGGACGGCCGCGCCGCCGATGAAGACGGCGGCGATCGCGTCGAGCTCGTAGTTCTGGCCGGCCGAGGCCACGGCGCTCCCGGCGCGCGAGGTGCTGACGACTCCGGCGAGCGCTGCAAGCACGCCCATGTTCACGAAGATGGCGAAGTTGACCCGCTTCGTCTTGACGCCGCTCATCACGGCGGCGAAGAGGTTGCCGCCCATGGCGTAGATGTGACGACCGAAGACCGACCGGTTCAGCAGGAAGGTGTACGCGAGGATCAGGACGGCGAGGATGATCAGGATGATCGGGGTGCCGGAGTAGTTCGCCAGCTGCCAGCACACCGCCATGATGGCGAGCGATCGCGACGACGATCTTGCCCCAGAACGGACGCGGCGCCCTCCACGGGGAGGTCCAGCTGCCCGACGGCCGTTGCGGGCGGTGATCTGGAGTACGGCCAGGCGCCACGCAGGCGATCGCGCCCAGCACGAGGGTGAGCACGTCCGTCCTGCCCACCGTGCCGAGCCAGTTCGGCAGCCAGCCGGCGCCGATCGCGACGAACTCCCGGGGCAGGCCACCGATGGTGCCGCCGTGCAGGAAGACGAGCGTGAGGCCGCGGAAGAGCAGCATGCCCGCCAGCGTCACGATGAACGCCGGGATCCCGACGTAGGCGACCCAGAATCCCTGCCACGCGCCGACGAGCGCACCCGACCAGCAGCGCCACGAGCACGGCCAGCCACCAGGGCAGGTGCCAGTCGTTCATGGCGAGGGCGGCGACGGCGCCGATCATGGCGACCAGCGAGCCGACCGACAGGTCGATGTGGCCGGCGATGATCACCATCACCATGCCGATCGCGAGGATCAGCACGTAGGAGTTCTGCTGGATCAGGTTGTTGACGTTGCCCGGCAGCAGCAGCCGGCCGCCGGTGAGCACCTCGAAGAGCACGATGATCGCGACCAGCGCGGCGAGGATGCCGTACTGCCGGAAGTCGACGGCCAGCTTGCGGGAGCTGACGGGCTTGTCGGTGGTCGGATCGGCGGAGGTCTGGGTGCTCATTTGAGCGCTTCCTTTCCCATGGTCATGAGGTACATGAGGCTTTCCTGGGTGGCCTCCGAGCGGGGCACATCGCCGGTGATGGCGCCCTCGGAGATGGTGTAGATGCGATCGCACATGCCGAGCAGTTCCGGCAGCTCGGAGGAGATCATCACCACGGCCTTGCCCTGGGCGGCGAGCTCGTTGATCAGGCCGTAGATCTCGTACTTGGCGCCGACGTCGATGCCGCGGGTCGGCTCGTCGAGGATCAGCACGTCCGGGCCCGGAGACCAGCCACTTGCTCAGCACGACCTTCTGCTGGTTGCCGCCGGACAGCTTGTCCGACGACCTCGGAGACCGCAGGGGTCTTGATGTTCATGCTGCGCCGGTACTCCTCGGCGGTGAGGTACTCGCGGTTGCGGTCGATGATGCCCCACTTGGCGAACTGCGCGAGCGCGACGGCCGAGATGTTGGTGCTGACGGTCCCGATCAGGTTGAGGCCGTAGCGCTTGCGGTCCTCGGTGACGTAGGCGATGCCGTGCGCAACGGCCTCGTCGACCGTTGCGGTGCTGATCTCCTTGCCGTCCTTGAAGACCCGGCCGGAGATGTTGGTGCCCCAGAGCCGTCCGAAGAGGCTCATCGCCAGCTCGGTGCGTCCGGCGCCCATCAAGCCCGGCGAAGCCGACGATCTCCCCGGCGTGCACCGTGAAGGACGCGTGGTCGACGACCATCCGTCCGGTGTCGACGGGGTGGTAGACGGTCCAGTCCTCGACGCGGAACAGCTCGCGTCCGATCTGTCGGCTCGTGCGGCGGGAAGAGGTTGTTGAGCTCGCGGCCGACCATCGCCTTGATGATGCGTCGCCTCGGTGGCGTCCCGGCTCGGACATGTCGATGGTCTCGATGGTCTTGCCGTCGCGGATCACGGTGACGCGGTCGGCGATCGCGGCGGATCTCGCGCAAGCTTGTGGGAGATGATGATGCAGGTGATGCCGTGGTCGCGCATGCCGGAGATCAGGTCGAGCAGGTGGTCGGAGTCCTCGTCGTTGAGCGCTGCCGTCGGCTCGTCGAGGATCAGCAGGGTGACGTCCTTGGCCATGGCCTTGGCGATCTCGACCAGCTGCTGCTTGCCGACGCCGATCTCGAAGATCTTGGTTGCCGGGTTCTCCGCCAGCCCGACCTTGGCCAGCAGGGCGCTGGCCTCGATGGTGGTGCGGTCCCAGTCGATGATGCCGCGCTTGCGCGCTCGTTGCCGAGGAAGATGTTCTCCGCGATCGACTGCAGCGGGTTGAGCGCCAGCTCCTGGTGGATGATGACGATCCCGGCGGCCTCGCTGGAGTTGATGTCGCGGAAGGTCGCCTCCTCGCCGTTGAGCTCGATCGTGCCGGAGTAGGTGCCGTGCGGGTAGACCCCGCTGAGCACCTTCATCAGCGTCGACTTGCCGGCGCCGTTCTCGCCGCAGATCGCGTGCACCTCGCCGCGTGCCACCTCGAGCGACACCTCGTCGAGGGCACGTACGCCGCTGAAGTCCTTGGTGATGTCCGCGCATGCGCAGGATCGGATCGCTGTCAGTCATGGTTCACCTTGTCGTGAGGGCGGATGGGAGCGGAACGCCGGCGGCGGTTGCCCGCCACCGGCAGTCCGCTCTAGATCACAGACCGACGTCGGATGCCTTGAGGAAGCCGGAATCGATCAGCTTGCTCTGCACCGTGGTCCTTGATGACGACCTCGGGCTCGAGCAGGTAGGACGGGACAACCTTGACGCCGTTGTTGTAGGTCTTCGTCGTCGTTGACCTCGACCTTCTCGCCCTTCGATGATCTGCTGGATCATCTGGAACACGCGGTCGCCGAGCTTGCGGGTGTCCTTCCAGACGGTCATGGACTGCTCGCCGGCGAGGATGGCCTTGACGTTGGCCTTGTCGCCGTCCTGGCCGGTGATCATCGGCCAGTCAGTGCCCACCTTGTAGCCGGCCGACTTCAGCGATGCCTCGATGCCGATGGCAAGGGAGTCGTTCGGGGAGAGCACGACCTGGACCTTCTTGCCGCCGGTGTAGTATGGACGAGAGCCGGTTGTCCATCTCGGCCTGCGCCTTGTCGGACTTCCAGCCGGGGATGCCGATGGTGGTCCACTCGTCGTTGGTCTTGGGCGACTTGCCACTGGGGATGACGAGCGTGCCCTTCGTGACGTAGGGAAGCAGGACGTCCCACGCGCCGGAGAAGAAGAACTTCGCGTTGTTGTCGTCGGGGCTGCCGGCGAAGGCCTCGAAGTTGATCGGCGTCGTCGCGGAGTCGAGCTTCAGCTGCTCCTTGAGGAAGTTGCCCTGCAGGGTGCCGACCTTGTAGTTGTCGAACGTGGCGTAGTAGTCGACGTTCGGGCTCTTGTTGATCAGGCGGTCGTAGGCGATCACCTTGATCTTCTGCTTGGCTGCCTCTTCGAGGACCGGGCCGAGCGCCGTGCCGTCGATGGACGCGATCACGAGGATCTTCGCGCCGCCGGCGATCTGGTTCTGGATCTGGCTGATCTGCTGGTCGACCTTGTCGTCGGCGTACTGCAGGTCGACGGTGCACTTGGCGTCCTTCAGCTTCGCCTGAAGCTGCTCGCCATCGTTGATCCAGCGCTCGAGGCTGCGGGTCGGCATCGTGATGCCGACGTTGCAGTCTGCGGCACCTGCACCGCCCGGGGCGCCGGAGCAGGCGCTCATGGAGACTGCCAGCGCGGCCGCCGCCGCGAGGGCAACGAAACGGGTCTTCTGCGACATGTGTGTTCCTCTCTGAATACTGTCGCGGACCCCGGGCCGAACCACCCTGAACGGCGCCGGGTCAAGAGGCTGCCCGGAGCTGCCTTTTGTCTGTGATGGCAACATAAGCCAGAGCGGCGAACGACCTCAAGGGTCGTTGCATAACGATTTGGTAACCGAATCGGCGATTTGTTTGGGTATTGCACCTGCCATCTCGTGCCGGCCGGCGCCCTGGCGTCGCCGCCGGAGCGAGATCCCGGTTGGCGTTCGGGTTTCGTGCCGGACTGTGGACACCTCCCGAGCGCTGAGATAAGTTGAGTCCCACAACATTCGCTCACCGACGAGAGATTGGACTCCCGTGACTCTCACTCCTGCCGCATCCGACAAGTTCACCTTCGGCCTGTGGACGGTCGGCTACAACGGCACCGATCCGTTCGGCGGCCCGACCCGCGCGCCGCTCGACGTCGTGCACGTCGTCGAGAAGCTCACCGAGCTCGGCGCGTACGGCCTGACGTTGCACGACGACGACCTGTTCGCGTTCGGGTCGACCGACGCCGAGCGCCGCAACCAGATCGACCGCCTGAAGGGCGCCTGCGCCGAGACCGGGCTGATCAGTGCCGATGATCACGACCAACCTGTTCAGCGCCCCGGTCTTCAAGGACGGCGGCTTCACCTCGCAACGACCGCGACGTGCGCCGCTTCGCGCTGCGCAAGGTGCTGCGCAACATCGACCTGGCGGTCGAGCTCGGTGCGAAGACGTTCGTCATGTGGGGCGGCCGCGAGGGCGCGGAGTACGACGCCGCCAAGGACATCCGCTCCGCGCTCGAGCGCTACCGCGAGGCCGTCAACCTGCTCGGCCAGTACGTGCATCGACAAGGGCTACGACATCAGGTTCGCGATCGAGCCGAAGCCGAACGAGCCCCGCGGCGACATCCTGCTGCCGACCGTCGGCCACGCGCTCGCGTTCATCAACTCGCTCGAGCACCCCGAGATGGTGGGCCTCAACCCCGAGGTCGGGCACGAGCAGATGGCCGGACTCAACTTCGCCGCCGGCATCGCGCAGGCGCTGTACCACGGCAAGCTGTTCCACATCGACCTCAACGGCCAGCGCGGCATCAAGTACGACCAGGACCTCGTCTTCGGCCACGGCGACCTGCACAACGCGTTCGCCCTCGTCGACCTGCTCGAGAACGGCGGCCCGAACGGCGGGCAGGCCTACACCGGCCTGCGGCACTTCGACTACAAGCCGTCGCGCACCGAGGACGAGACGGGCGTGTGGGATTCGGCTGCAGGCCAACATGCGCACCTACCTGCTGCTCAAGGAGCGCGCCGCAGGCGTTCCGCGCCGACCCCGAGGTGCAGGAGGCCCTGGCGGCAGCCAAGGTCGCCGAGCTCGCCGAGCCCACGCTGGCCGAGGGCGAGACCTACGACGACCTGCTCGCCGACCGGGCCGCGTACGAGGACTTCGACGCCGGCGCCTACTACGACGGCAAGGGCTTCGGCTTCGTCCGCCTGCAGCAGCTGGCCACCGAGCACCTGCTCGGCGCCCGCTGACGTCCGCGTCGCCTGTCAGAGCTCCGGCATGGTCAGGAAGTCGACAGCGGATGAAGCGCTCGTCGCCAGGTGTCGGACTCGTCCTCGACCCAGAGCTGCAAGGTCGTCGTGCGCGACGCCGACACCGGCGAGCTGGCTCGCCGTCCGGACGGGCGAGCCACCCGGACGGCACCGAGGTCGACCCCGCGGCTGGTGGGACGGCGCTGCAGGCAGCCCTCGCCGAAGCCGGGGGCCTGCAGGACGTCGCCGCGGTCAGCATCGCCGGCCAGCAGCACGGCATGGTCGCGCTCGACGCGGACGGCCGGGTGATCCGTCGACGCCCTGCTCTGGAACGACACCCGGTCGGCGGCAGCCGCCGCCGACCTGATCGCCGAGGTCGGCGCCGACGACTCGTCGCCGCGCACCGGCCTCGTGCCGGTGGCCTCGTTCACCACACCAAGCTGCGCTGGCTGCGCGACGCACGAGCCCGACAACGCGGCCCGCGTCGCCGCCGTCGCGCTGCCGCACGACTGGCTCACCTGGCGGCTGCGCGGCTACGGCCCGGCCGGCGAGAGCGCCGCTCGGCCCGGTGCTCGACGAGCTGGTCACCGACCGCTCCGACGCCTCCGGCACCGGCTACTGGTCACCGGCCACCGGCGAGTACGACCGCGACCTGCTGGTCGCGCGCGCTCGGCCACGACGCGATCCTGCCCCGCGTGCTCGGCCCGGCCGAGTCCGTGCAGGGTGCCCGGCTTCCTCGTCGGCCCCGGTGCCGGCGACAACGCAGCCGCAGCCCTCGGGCTCGGCGCGCGTCCCGGTGACGTCGGTCGTCTCGCTCGGCACCTCCGGCACGGTCTTCGCCGTCACCACAACGCAGGTCGCGCGACCCGACCGGCACCGTCGCCGGCTTCGCGGACGCCACCGGCGGCATCCTTCCGCTGGTCTGCACCCTCAACGCCGCCCGCGTGCTCGACGCGATCGCCGGCCTGCTCGGCGTCGACCACGACGAGCTCGGCGCGCTGGCGCTCGCAGGCCGAGCCCGGCGCCGGTGGCGCCGTGCTCGTGCCCTACTTCGAGGGCGAGCGCACCCCCAACCTGCCCGATGCGACCGCCTCCCTCGCCGGGCTCACGCTGGCCAACACCACGCGGGCGAACCTCGCGCGGGCCGCGATCGAAGGCATGCTGTGCGGGCTCGCAGCGGGACTGGACGCGATCCGGGACGCCGGCGTGGACGACCACCCGCATCCTGCTGATCGGCGGCGCGGCGCGAACCCGGGAGTGCAGGCGATCGCCGGCCAGGTGTTCGACGTGCCCGTCGACGTTCCCGCGCCCGGCGAGTACGTCGCGGACGGCGCCGCCCGCCAGGCGGCGTGGGTGCTCACCGGTCAGCGCCCGACCTGGCCGGTCGAACTCGTCGGCTCGCCGGCGCCGGACCACCGTCCGGTGATCGCGACGCAGTACGCGCGAGGCGGCAGCCGGCTACCGCTGAAGCCGGGCCTGAAGCCAGGCGACCTGCCGCTGCCAGTGGAACAGCTGGCCGCCCTCGTGGCCGTTGTACTCGTACGTCGCGATCTCGCGATCCGCTGCGCCGTAGCGGTTGAAGGCTGCGAACACCGTCGACGGCAGGACGATGTCGTCCATCAGCCCCACCGAGAACAGCGCCGGTGCGGTGGCGCGGGAAGCGAAGACCGCCCCGTCGAAGTAGGACAGCGTGTGGAACACCGACGTCGGCCCGGTCCCGGTGCACCGAGAGGTACTGGGTCACCTCGGTGAACGGCCGGCCGGGGGTGAGCGCGACGGAGCGCCGGAAGTGGCACAGGAACGGCACATCGGGCATGGCGGCGACGATGCCGTCCCCCATCAGCCCTGCGACCGCGAGGGTGATCCCCCCGCCCTGGCTGCCACCGGTGACGGCAACCCGTTCGCGGTCGACGAACTCGAGGCCCTGCACGGCGTCGACCAGCCGGACGGCGTCGGTGAAGACCCGACGGTAGTAGTAGGTGTTCGGGCTGCTCCACGCCCCGGGTCATGAACCCTTCGAGCGCAGCTCCCGACCCGTGCGGATCGGGGGTGCTACCGCCGCCGCCCCAGCCACTGCCCTGGCCGCGGGTGTCCATGATCACGTGGACGAACCCGCTCGCCGCCCAGTGGAGGTGTTCGGCCGGCAGGCCACGCCCTCCGTTGTAGCCAACGAACTCGACGACGGCAGGCAGGCGCTCGGAGGAGCGGGGACGGACGATCCAGGCGCGGATCGGGTCGCCGTCGAAGCCCGGGAACGTGAAGTCCTCCACCAGCAGCTGGCTCGACCGGACCAGGGACGGGCGTTGACACCGGCTCCTGGGGCAGCTGGCGCGCCTCTGCGATCGTCACCTGCCAGAAGCGGTCGAAGTCCTCGGGTTCCGTGACGTCGGGCCGGAAGTCGACGAGCTCTGGCAGGGTCAGGTCGGTGAGAGGCACGTGCGGCTCCTTGGTGGGCTACCTGCTGAGGTGCACTGGACGATACTCGAAGCGTTCGAGGTCCACCGTCGTGCTCGAAGCGGCGCCGTTGCTGGTCGCGTAGACGCCGAACCAGAGGCCGATGAAGCCGCCGGTGGCGACGCTGTCGAGCGTCCTGCCGTCTGCGGTGGCGACCACGTGCTCGGTGTCGCCGACGGTGACGGTGAGCGCGTAGTCCTGGCCCCGGACCCGGAGCCCCAGCCGGACCGGCTGCGTCGGCGGGCAGGCCCGGAGCTGGCCTCGCCCAGCACCTTGTCGACACCCTTGCGACGATGGACCGCGCGCACGACGAGCTGCCCGTCCGGATCCCGTCGACAGTGCCAGCCGGACATGGTCGTCCTCGGACTGGCGGACGACGACGCCCATCTCCTCACCGGGGAGCAGCGCGGCCTTCAGGACCGCGGCAACGTCCACGTCGCGGTGCTGCTGGCGGACGCCGAGGAAGGCAGGGGTGGCGGGGTCGGCGAGCGTCTCCGGGCGGACCCGCAGTCGCCAGCCGTCGCCGTTCGCCACGGCGAACTCCGAGGCCGGCCGCCGCAGCGACGTCCAGCGCAGGTCGGTCGGCAGGACCAGGCCGGAGCCGGCATCGGCGGGCGGCGGGCGGGGAGCGGCGAAGGGCACCTCGACCAGTGCCGGCACCCGGCCCTCGCCGGGTGCGAACACGGGCCAGCCGTCCTCCCACACCACCGGCACGAGGAACGTCTCGCGGCCGAGGTTGTAGTGGTAGCCGCCGTAGGTGCGCATGGCCAGCAGCACCGCCCACCAGCTGCCGTCGGCCGCCTGCACCAGGTCGGAGTGGCCGGGTCCGACGACGTCGACCCCGCGGCCGAGGTGCCGGTGGGTCAGGATCGGGTTGGAGCGGTTGCCCTCGTACGGTCCGGTCACGGACGCCGACCGCGCAACGCACACGGCGTGGTGGAACTCGGTGCCGCCCTCGGCCGCCAGCAGGTAGTAGGTGCCGTCCACCTTGTACAGGTGGGGCCCCTCCGCCCAGACGACGCCGAGCATGGCGCCGTTCCACAGGATGTGCTCGGGTCCGACCAGCGCCCCGGTCGACCGGGTCGAACTGCCGCAGCCACACCTCGGTCTGGTGGTGCCAGTCCGGTTCGGGGGCCAGCCGGGTGCCGTGTACCCAGATCGTGCCGTCGTCGTCGAAGAAGAGCGACGGGTCGATGCCGGCGACGTCGAGCCAGACCGGGTCCGACCAGGGCCCTGCCGGGTCGGTGGCCGTCATCAGGAAGTTGCCGCCACGGCTCTCGTCGTTGGGAGTCGACCAGCGTGCAGACCACCCAGAAGAGGCCGTCGTGGTGGCGGATCGTCGGCGCGTAGAGACCGCCGGAGGAGGCGATGCCGTCGTAGTCGAGCTGCCCGGCCCTGGTGACGACGTGCCCGATCTGCTCCCAGGAGGCGAGGTCGGTGCTGTGCCAGACCGGCAGGCCGGGCAGGTACTCGAAGGTCGACGTGACCAGGTAGTAGTCGTCGTCCACCCGGCAGATCGACGGGTCGGGGTAGCAGCCCGTCAGGATCGGGTTGGCGACCTCGCTCATGCCTGCGCCCGGAGCGCCTGCCACGACGACCAGCCGGGGGTCGCTCGTGGACACCTCGTGCACCTTCCCGGTGATCTGCAGGCACGCCCGCGCTGTGGCCGTACCTGCCACCGGGGGAGCGACGCTGAGCGCGGAGTTCGAGATCGCGCCGTTGGTCGCGCTCACGCTGGGCATCTCCTCCGCGGACGCGCCGGCATGGGCGGCAACCCAGACCTCGACAGCTCCGGGCTCGACGATCCGCACGCGGCGACGGTCGGAGAACGCCAGGCGGGTGGTCGGCACCTCGAAGGTGATCCGGCGGCACTCGCCCGCGGCGAGTTCGACCCGCGCATAGCCGAGCAGCTGGGCCACCGGGCGCACCACCGAGCCGATGACGTCACGGCCGTACACCTGCACCACGTCGGCACCGGCCACCGGGCCGGTGTTGGTCACGGTGACGGCCGCGGAGAAGGTGCCCCCGGCCGCGACGCTGTCGTCCACCACCAGGTCGGTGTGGCTGAAGGTGGTGTACGACAGGCCGAAGCCGAACGGGCGCAGCGGGGTCGGGTCGGTCGACGTGACCTCGGAGGGGCCGCCGAGGATCGGCTGCAGGTAGGAGTAGGGCTGCGCACCGGCGGACCGGGGCAGGGTGACCGGGAGCCGGCCGGACGGGTTCACCACGCCGGTGATGATGTCGGCGATCGCGAGCCCGCCGCCCTCGCCGGGGAAGAACGCCTGGAGCACTGCGGCCGGGCGCTGGTGCGTCCCGTCCAGTGCCCACCCGATGGCGTAGGGACGCCCGGTCAGGAGCACCAGCACCACGGGCGTCCCGGTGGCCACCACGGCCTCGACCAGCTCGCGCTGCACCCCGGGCAGGGCCAGCGTGTCGGTGTCGTTGCCTTCTCCGACGGTGCCGCGGCCGAAGAGCCCGGCCTGGTCGCCGACCACCACCACCGCGACGTCGGACGCCGCCGCGGCCGCGACCGCGTCCGCGAAGCCGGAGCGGTCGTCGCCCTCGACGGTGCAGCCGAGCGCCAGCACCACCTCCGTCGGGGCACCCGAAGCGGCGACGGCAGCCGCCAGCGCCTCGTAGCACCGTGGGGATCGCGATACCGGCCGGGTACCCGGGGAAGCCCTCCAGCACGTGGTTGGCGAAGGAGTAGCAACCCTGCAGCGCCTCGGCGCGGTCGGCGTTGGGGCCGATCACCGCGATCCGCGCAGGCGCCGCGCGTCACCGAGCGACAGCGGCAGCACCCCGTCGTTGGCGAGCAGCACCACCGACTCCGCTGGGCCAGCTTGCGGGCGAGCGCCTGGTCCTGCGGCGAGTCGAGGTCGATGGCAGCCGGCGGCTCGTCGGCGTAGGCCTCGGGGTCGAGCAGTCCCAGGGACTCCTTCTGGGCCAGCGCCCGCAGCACCGCGCGGTCGACGTAGCCCTCGTCGACGGCGCCGGAGCGCACCTGGGCGGCCAGCGGCTCGAGGTAGGCGTCACCGGCCGGCAGTTCGACGTCGATCCCGGCGACCAGCGCCAGCGCGGCGGCCTCGCCACGGTCGGCCGCCACGGCCTGCATGACCTGCAGGAAGGCGATGGCGAAGTAGTCGGCGACGACGACCCCGGTGAAGCCGAGCTGTTCGCGCAGCACGCCCGGTCAGGTAGTCGGAGTTGGCAGCCATCGGGATGCCGTCGATGTCGACGTAGGAGTTCATCACCGAGCGCGCGTTGCCGTCGAGGATGGCCATCTCGAAGGGCGGCAGGAACACGTCAGCCACCTCGCGCGGACCGACATGGGTCGGGGCGTGGTTGCGTCCGGCAGCCGAGCCGGAGTAGCCGAGGAAGTGCTTGAGGGTGGCGTGGACCCCCTCGGACTGGAGGCCCTGGACGAAGGCGGTGCCGATCGTGCCGACGAGGTAGGGGTCCTCACCGATGCACTCGTCGACGCGGCCCCAGCGCGGGTCACGGATCACGTCCAGCACCGGGGCGAGACCCTGGTGGATGCCGAGGGCGTGCATGGACCGGCCGATCGCCGCGCCGACCTCGGCGACCAGCGGCGGGTCGAAGGAGGCGCCCCAGGCCAGGGGCGTCGGGTAGGTCGTCGCCTTCCACGCCGCCAGCCCGGTGAGGCACTCCTCGTGGACGAGCGCGGGGATGCCGAGGCGGGTCTCGCGCTGCAGTCGGCGTTGCTCCTGCCAGAGCCAGGCCGCGCGCTCCGCACCGTCCACGGGACGGGTGCCGTAGACCCGGGTGTAGTGGCCGATGCCGTTGCGCGTCACGTCGGCCAGCTCGCCGGACCGCTCATTGCCGCCCATCTCGCCCTGCATCGGCGCGACGACATTGCCACCCTGGTCGAGCCAGTAGCCCACCAGTTGGGCGAGCTTCTCCTCGAGGGTCATGCGCGAGAGCAGCTCCCGGACTCGGGCGGAGACCTCGGGAAGCGCAGGAATAGCGGCGGACGACGTGGACACAGGGCCCAGCTCCTTCATGGGTTGGTGGCGGGATGGGGCAGGGGAGGACCTGCTCGTCAGCCCTTGACAGCGCCGGTGAGCCCGCCAACGATGCGACGTTCGAAAATGCTGAAGAACACCAGTGCGGGGATCATGGACAGTGAGGTGAACGCAAGGACGGCAGCGGTGTCGACCGAGTGTTCGGACGAGAACGACTGGACACCGAGCGGCAGCGTGTACTGCTTGGAGTCGTTCAGGATGAACAGGGGCAGCAGGTAGCCGTTCCAGGCGTCGATGAAGACGAGGATGCCGGTGGTGATGACGCCCGGCAGCGACAGCGGCAGCACCATCCGGAAGAAGAAGCCCAGCCGGCTGGCGCCGTCGATCGAGGCGGCTTCCTCCAGTTCCTTCGGGATCGCAGCGAGGAACGGCACGAGGATGATCACGGTCGTCGGCAGCGCGAAGGCGATCTGCGGCAGGATCACCCCGAGCAGGTTGTTGGTCAGCCCGAGGTTCTTCACCAGCAGGTAGAGCGGTGTGATGGCGACGGTCATCGGGAACATCAGCCCTGCGGCGAACAGCGCGTACATCGCGTTGCGGCCGGCGAAGCTGTAGCGGGCGATCACGAAGCTGGCCATCAGCGCGAGCGCGACGGCTGCCACCGTCGTGGAGACCGCCGAGATCATCGAGTTGCCGAACTGCTGCCAGAACAGGCTGCTCGTGAGCACGGAGGTGTAGTTGGTGAGCACCCAGGGGTCTGGCCAGCCTGACGGGTTGACGGTGATCTGTGAGTTGCTCCGGAAGCCGCCGATGATGATGTACAGCACGGGGGCGATGCAGACCGAGATCAGGACCGTCGCAACGAGGTACGTGGTCGGGCTGCCCCAACTGGCGCCGGACTTGCTCGTTGTGCTCCGGCGGCGCGAGGTCGTTGCGCGCCCGGTGAGGGCTACCTGGGACATCAGTTCTGCTTCTTTCCCGGGGCCTCGGTCAGGGCACCTGCGGTGTCGCGACGGAGGACGAACCGCTGGTAGGTCAGGGCGATGGCGAGCGAGATGACGAAGATGACCACAGCGACGGCGTTGCCGAAGCCGTAGTTCCCCGCGAGCCTGCCCTCACGGACCATGTAGGTCGCCATCGTCGAGGTCCCCGCCGTGGACGCGACGTACTGGCCCCAGATGATGTAGACGAGGTCGAACAGCTGCAGCGACCCGATGATCGAGAGGAATGCCCAGACCCGGATGGTGGGGCCGAGCAGCGGCAAGGTGATCCAGCGCTGGATCTGCCAGTAGGAGGCGCCGTCGATGGCCGCGGCCTCGTACAGCTCCTCGGGAATGCCCTGGATCCCGGCGAGCATCAGGATGACGGCGAAGCCGATGTACTTCCAGGAGATGATCACCATCAGCGTCCAGATGGCGATGTTCGGGTCCGCGATCCAGTCGTGGGCGAAGGCGCCAAGGCCCATGTTCGTGAGCATGTCGTTGACCGCGCCGGTGTACTGCAGCATCAGGCCCCAGCCGGTGCCGACGATGACCTCGGAGATCACGTACGGGACGAAGATCAGGACGCGGATCAGCGACCGTCCCCGGATGTTCTGGTTGAGCAGGAGGGCGAAGGCGACCGCGGCGGGGCCCTGCATCACCAGCGACATCACGAGGATGAAGCCGTTGTGCACGAGGGCGTCGCGGAAGTTCTGGTCGCTGAAGATCGTGACGTAGTTCTGGAACCCGATGAAGTTCGTGGGGACGCCGAAGCCCTTCCACCGGAAGAAGCCGTAGTAGGCCGCCATGAACACCGGGAAGATGACGAAGGCGAGGAACATGACGATCGCCGGTCCGGAGAGGATCGCGATCTCGAAGCGCTTCCTCCAGTCGGCCCTGGC
The DNA here is from genome assembly GCA_963773595.1 of uncultured Actinomycetota bacterium. Classification (GTDB taxonomy): domain Bacteria; phylum Actinomycetota; class Actinomycetes; order Propionibacteriales; family Propionibacteriaceae; genus Propionicimonas. The sequence continues at coordinate 985 of CAVZBQ010000002.1, read as the reverse complement.
CCGGTCGGACCGGGGTGACGCCTTGGGGGCGTCACCCCGGGCGGAACTCGGACCTCGACGAGCGCTGAGGCAGTGCGGTCACTGAGTCGCTCATGAGGTTGTCAGCTCAGCCCTTGGCGGCTGCGGCCTTCACTGCTGCGACGATGTCGGCCGGCGTTCCCTTGCCGGCGAACATGTTGACCACGCCACCGTTCAGGGCGTTGCCGACGTTCTGGCCGTACTGGGTGTCCAGCCACAGCTCGACGTAGGCAGCCTTGTCGTAGGACGCGAGGACGTCCTTCAGTGCGGGGTCGGTCACGACGCCCTTGGCGTCCCTGTTGGCAGGCAGGGTCTTGAACGCGGTGGCGTAGCCCTCCTGGTTGGCCTTGCTCGACGTGAAGTTCAGGAAGTCGACGCACTCGGCGGGCGCATTCTTGGCGCACGCGAACCCGTCAGAACCACCCATCATCGCGGTCGGGTCGCCAGCTCCACCGGCAGACGGCGGGGAAGGGGAACCAACCCAGGTCGGGCAGCGCCTTCTTGTCGGGCGTGAGGTCGGCGATGACTCCGGGATCCCAGGCGCCCATGAGTTCCATGGCTGCCTTGTGGTTGGCGAGCATGCCGGCCGAGCTGCCCGCGCCCTGCTGGGCGGAGGTGGTGAGGTAGCCCTTGTTGAAGGGTTCGGTCGCGGTGAACGCCTTCAGGTCCTCGCCGGCCTTCAGCCAGCACGGGTCGGAGAAGTCCTTGTCGCCGGCCGCCTTGTCGAGGGTGGCCTGCGAGCAGTCGCGCAGCGCGAAGAAGTAGTACCAGTGGGCTGCCGGCCAGGCGTCCTTGCCGCCGAGCGCGATCGGTGCGATGTTCTTGGCCTTCAGCTTGGTGACAGCTGCGCTGAGTTCCTCGAACGTCGTCGGGGTGGCGTCGATGCCGGCCTGCTTGAAGAGGTCCTTGCTGTAGTAGATGCCGCCGGGCAGGACAGAGCTGGGCATGCCGTAGATCTTGCCGTCGA
>CAVZBQ010000001.1:0-525736 GCA_963773595.1 uncultured Actinomycetota bacterium | reverse complement strand
TCCCATCGTCGGTTCGACAGGCTCAGGGCAGGCCAGGCTCAGGGACCGGAGTGGACGGCCAGACCCACCCGCTGACCGAGCGCGGCGCCCACTGGGCGGCCCTCGCCGGCGCTGCGGTCTTCGCCCTCACCCCCGCGGCGACGCTGATGTTCCGCTTCAACAATCCCGACGCCCTGCTGGTGTTCACCATGGTGCTGGCTTCCTACTTCACCGTCCGCGCAACGCAGCACGCCTCCCGCGGCTGGCTCGCCCTCGCCGGCGTCGCGATCGGCTTCGGCTTCCTCACCAAGATGCTGCAGGCGTTCCTGGTCCTGCCAGCGCTCGTCGTCGCCTACGCGATCGCAGCTCCCGCCACCTGGCGGAAGAAGATCGTCGACCTGCTGGTGGCCTTCGCAGCGATGCTGGCCTCTGCCGGCTGGTACGTGGCCGTCGTCGAGCTCACTCCTGCATCGCTGCGGCCCTACATCGGCGGCTCGCAGAACAACTCCCTGCTCGAGCTGATCATCAGCTACAACGGGCTGGGACGGATCACCGGCAACGAGGTCGGCTCGGTCGGCGGTGGCGGGGGCGGTGGCATGTCAGGCTCCACCGGCATCCTGCGCATGTTCGAGGGTGTCTCCGGCGGCATGGTCTCGTGGCTGATCCCTGCCGCACTGGTGCTCGGCGTCGGGGGTCTCCTGCTGGCGTTCCTGCACCGCTCCCGGACGGCTGCGCCCGCTGCAGGTCCGCGCGCCCAGACCCCGAGCCAGTCCCTTGCCGGCGGTCTTGTGGTGTGGCTCGGGTGGCTGGTCGTCACCGCCGGCGTGTTCAGCTTCATGGCAGGGATCTACCACGACTACTACACCGTCGCCCTTGCACCGGCGATCGGCGGTGCCGTCGCCCTCGGCGGCGCGGCACTGTGGTCCCACCGCGGACGGTTGACCGCCCGGCTGCTGCTTGCCGCCACCAGCGCCGGCACCGGGCTGTGGGCGCTCATCCTGCTGCAGCAGGCCGGCAGCTGGTACACCGTGCTGGGCTGGACGGTCCTCGCCGTCGGGGTGGCCAGCGGCATCGCCATGGTCTGGATCGACCGGTTTCCCCGGATGCTGGCCACCGTCACCCTCAGCGCGGCGATCGCGGCCGGCCTCGCCGGACCGTACGCCTACTCCGTCAACACTGCGGCAACGGCACACACCGGCTCCATCGTCACCGCCGGCCCCGTGACCAGCTTCGGGCGCGGCGGCGGCGGACGCGGCGGAGGCGGGCAACCCCCCACCGGCGCGGATGGCACCGGAAGCCTGCTGAACGGGGCCAACACCTCCACCGAGCTCGTCAACCTGCTGAGCCTGGACGCGGCCAGCTACACCTGGGTGGCGGCAGCGGTGGGATCCCAGAATGCTGCCAGCTACCAGCTGGCCACCGGCGACGCGGTGATGGCGATCGGCGGCTTCAACGGCTCCGACCCCTCACCCACCCTCGAGGAGTTCAAGGCCGACGTGGCAGCGGGCAAGATCCACTACTTCCTCGGCGGCACCCTCGGGGGCCGGCAGAACGGCGGGTCCACCAGCGCAACCGAGATAGCCACCTGGGTGTCGCAGACGTACACGGCGACCACCGTCGGAGGAACCACCGTCTACGACCTGACCCAGGGCTGAGGTGAGCCCCGTGACGCCCCGCACTGCGGCATCACCGCACGTGGCCGCCCGCAGTGACTCGGGCACGACGTTCGTTGAGATCGTGATCCCGGTCTACAACGAGGCTGTCGACCTCGCAGCCTCTGTGCACCGACTCGACAGCTACCTGGCCGGCTCCTTCCCCTACCCGTACCGCATCGTCGTCGCAGACAACGCCTCGACCGACGGCACCTGGCTGATCGCGGAGGAGCTCACCGCCGACCTGCCGCACGTCGAGGCGCTCCACCTCGACGCCAAGGGGCGCGGGCGCGCGCTCAGGGAGGCCTGGCTGACCTCGACCGCCGACGTCGTTGCCTATATGGATGTCGACCTGTCCACCGACCTGAACGCCGTGCTGCCGCTGGTTGCGCCGCTGGTCTCCGGTCACTCCGACGTCGCCATCGGTACCCGGCTGGCGCGCGGTTCCCGGGTGCTCCGCGGGCCGAAGCGGGAGTTCATCTCCCGTTGCTACAACCTGCTGCTCCGCACCGTCCTCGGAGTCTCGTTCTCCGATGCCCAGTGCGGCTTCAAGGCCGTGCGGCGCGACGTCGCCGACCGGCTGCTGCCGATGGTGGAGGACAACAACTGGTTCTTCGACACCGAGCTGCTCGTCCTCGCCCAGCGGGCCGGGCTGCGGATCCACGAGGTGCCGGTGGACTGGACGGACGATCCCGGCACCACCGTCGACATCGTCACAACGGCCACGGAGGACCTGCGCGGCATGTGGCGGCTGTTGCGAGGGCTCGGCTCCGGGCGTATCCCCGTCGCCCGCCTCCGGGCCGAACTGCCGCGGTCGGCAAACGTCCCCTCCGCCGTACCCGGCGTGCCGGCCGGAATGCTCGGGCAGCTCGTGCGTTTCGGGGCGGTCGGGGTGGCCAGCACGCTGGCGTTCTTCGTGCTCTACCTGCTGCTGCGCCCGCTGGGAGCCCAGTCGGCGAACCTGGTGGCCCTTCTGGTCACGGCCATCGGGAACACGGCGGCGAACCGTCGGCTCACCTTCGGCATCACCGGAAGGGACGGCGTCCTGCGGCACCACCTTGGCGGGCTGGCAGCCTTCGGCGTCGCGCTGTGCCTGACCAGCGGGTCACTCTGGCTGCTGGCAGCCTGGTGGCCGGCGGCCGGCCACGCCGTCGAGGTCGGCGTCCTCGTGATCGCCAATGCTGCAGCGACCCTGTTGCGCTTCGTTTCGCTGCGGTTGATGATGAGCCACCGCGGCGCGGCTCAGGCGGCGATCCGGTTGACCAGCCGGTAGTCGGTGGCGGCCGATCGGGGTGCAGCAAGGTGGACGGGAACAGTGGGGACGTCGGCGGTGTCCCGTTGGGCCACGGCACGGAGTTCCTCCTCCAGGCGGGCGCGATCGCGATCCCTGCGGGTGTCGAACCCGGGTCGCCAGGTGTCGCCGTTGTGGCGGTGGCTGACCTCGAGACCGACGATGAGCAGCAGGATCATGGCAATGAGGATGAGTGATTCGGTCATGGCAGTAATCCTTCCATCGTCGTTTCTCCGCCAACAGTGGCTGGATTGACAGCTATCGAAGGATTAGAGCCACTATGCTGGCGGCATGACACTGCATCAGGTGAGCGTGTTGGTCCTCGAACCCGTGGCCATGTTCGAGTTCGGAGTGGCCGTCGAGGTGTTCGGCATCGACCGCCGCGACGACGGCATCGAGCCGTTCGACTTCCGGGTCTGCGGCGTGAACCCCGGCCAGCCGCTCGCGAGCAAGAACTTCGACCCCTTCACCATCACCCCGAAGCTCGGTCTTGACGCCATGGCCGGCAGCGACCTCGTCATCGTCGCGGCGACCCTGCCAAGGGCGGATGAGGAATACCCGCCGGAGGCGCTGGCAGCGTTGCGCGCAGCGCACGCAGCGGGCGCCACCGTCCTGAGCCTCTGTTCAGGCTCCTTCATCCTCGGCGCGGCCGGCCTGCTGGACGGGCGGCGCTGCACGACGCACTGGATGTACGCGGAGAAGATGCAACGGCGCTTCCCGGAAGCCGACGTCGACGCAAGGGTCCTCTTCGTCGAGGACAACGGGGTCATCACCAGCGCAGGCACCGCAGCGGGCATCGACGCCTGCCTGCACCTGGTGCGCAAGGAGCTGGGAGCCGCCGTCGCCACCCGCATCGCCCGGCGGATGGTCGTTCCGCCGCAGCGCGACGGTGGGCAGCTGCAGTACGTCGAGGCCCCGATCCCCGCCTGCTCGGCGGACAGCCTCTCGCCCATCCTCGAGTGGGCGGTCACCAACATCGACGAGCCGCACACGGTTTCCACCCTTGCTGCGAAGGCGTTGATGAGCGAGCGGACCTTCGCACGCCGCTTCCTCGCGGAGACGGGCACCACGCCGCACAAGTGGCTGAACCAGCAGCGCATCCTCGCCGCACGCACCCTTCTCGAGCGCACCGACCTGTCAGTGGACCAGATCGCCGGTCGGGTCGGCTTCAACTCCCCGGTCGTGCTCCGCGAGCACTTCCGCGAGGTCATCGGCATCTCGCCGGTCGCCTACCGGCGTCGCTTCGGCTGCGGCGACGAGGACGAAGCGATCGGACTGACCGCTGTCGGGGAGCCGCTTCTCCTGCATCCGGGAACTGGCGGCGCCGAGGACCAGCGCGCTACCGTCGCTGGGTGACTGTCACTCCCGCACAACTGGTCGGCATGGTCGACCACACCCTCCTTTCGCCCACAGCGACGCCCGCCGATGTCGCGGCGCTCGCCGCTGAAGCTGCAGCCCTCGGCACCTACTCGATCTGCATCTCCCCTGCCATGCTGCCGCTCGGCTTCCCGGCAGCAGTCAAGGTGGCGACCGTCTGCGGATTCCCCTCCGGCAAGCACGCCGCTTCCATCAAGGCTGCCGAGGCCGCCCAGTCTGTCGCCGACGGCGCAGACGAGGTCGACATGGTCATCGACCTCGGGCTCGTGAAGGCCGGGTCGCTGGACGCCACCCAGGCGGAGATCGCCGCCGTGCGCGCTGCCGTCCCCGCCCCGAAGGTTCTCAAGGTGATCATCGAGTCGGCCGCGCTGACCGATGAGGAGATCGTCGCGGCCTGCACGGCTGCCGAGGCGGCCGGGGCCGATTTCGTGAAGACCTCCACCGGATTCCACCCCGCTGGTGGCGCGTCCACCCATGCTGTCGAACTGATGGCCCGGACGGTCGGTGGCCGTCTCGGCGTGAAGGCGTCCGGAGGCATCCGCGACTGGGATACGGCTGTTGCGATGGTGGCGGCCGGCGCCACACGCCTCGGGCTCTCCGGCACTGCTGCCGTGCTCGCCGGGGGACGCGCAGAAGGCTACTGAGTCCCTGACGTCGTCAGGCCAGGCCCTCTGACTCCAGCCACGCGTCCAGAACGGCGTCGGCGCTCGCCCCGCCTGCCAGCTTCGCCTGGAAGTCCAGCAGTGGCCCGGTCGAGAGCTTGGCTGCCAGGGCTTGCATCGCGAGCACCATGTCGGGCTCGGCGTCGACGAGCTTGCTGCTCACGAGGATGACCCCGGGATCGGGCAGCTCGATCTTGTTGGTGTCTGCCAGCTCGAACAGGCCGGTGCCGCTGTACTCGGAACGTCGGAATGCCGCTATGGCCGCTTGACCAGTGGTCAGTGCCGCTGCGCGCTCGCGCGGGCTCTCGGTCTTCGACACGGTGAAGCCGGCGCCGTACGCGGCCGTCAGTCCCGGCAGACCGTCGGCGCGCGAGACCGCGAGCTCCGGGACGGCAGCCACCAAGCCCTGTGACCATTGCGCGATCTTGTCCAGCGTCGTGATGCCCGTGAGGGCCGTGGACTCCGTGACCACCCACATCAGCGAGCCGTCCACCCCGGCGGCAGAGACGACGCTGACTTCGGGTGCGAGCAGGTCGGCCACCTCGCCGGCCAGGTCCGCCGCAGCGGGGGTGTCCCCGCCACCGCCCAGCCCTGCCCACAGCGTGCCCGCATAGGCGGGTTTCGCGGCAGCTTCACCCGCGCCCAGCGCTGCCTGCCAGGCGTCGGCGAAGTCCTCCGTGCCTGCCGTGCGACTCTTGGCAGCCAGTGACCTCACCAGCAGTCGGGCCATCAGCGCCACCGTCGCAGAGCCCTCGGAGCCGATCAGGAGCGGGCCAGTGGCCACCGGCGTGGCAAGACCGGCCACCCCTGCGACCGCCGGCGGGGGCACCCGCGCGCAGCCGGCGGCCAGCAGAGCTGTGGCAGCCAGGAGAAATCCTCGTCTTTCCATCCGTCCAGTCTCGCCGAGGGATGTCGAGCCACCTAGGGCCCACGCCGGGCCAGGCGCCGCAGCGGAGACCGCGCCGGACGAGTCCCCCGAAGGAGGGACTCGGTACTGGCTTTCACGCTCGGGATTGGCTAGTCTTTCCAGTGGCCGAACTTCTCGGGGGGGAACATTCGGCCGACGTCCGGACAGCTAGCCGGACAGAGGAACTTAATAGCTTCGAGTGGTGCTGAAACCCACCCCTTGCACAAGTTCCCAACGAAGGGCCCGGACCGAAAGGTTTTCGGGCCCTTTGCTATTGCCGTGGGCGTGCCCGGTTCGGACCTGAAAGCAAACGATGACCCGGCCGGGGGCCGGGTCATCGTCGAGGTGTTGTGCTGCTGGCTGGGTGGGTTCTAGAACATGTTGGGGACGGCGACGTTGCCGTTCGCCATCCAGTAGTTGCCGGTGAGGCTGAACTCCGACGTCTTGGGCAGGCGCATCGGGCAGGTGGTGCCGTAGTCGCCGGGGCCGAACCCGTTGCTGTTCAGCGCGAACGAGTAGATCGGCGCACCCGCACCGCCGGCACCCTTGTCGGTGACGTTGATGGTGCAGGCACCACCGGTGAACTTGTTGTTGCGCACCGTCACGTTGTGGGTGGCCTGGTTGTTCTGGGTGACCTGGATCGCCGCGTTGTGGAAACCGTCGATCCGGTTGTTCTCGATGACGACGTTGTAGCCGCCCTCCACCTGGATACCGTCATTGTGGGTCTGGTTGTCCGGGTGCGTCGGGTCAACGTTGGAGTAATAGGAACCGTGGAAGTAGGAGTTCTTGATCGTCACGTTCGGCCCGATCACCTTCGTCCCGTCCACCGTATTGATGATCTCGACCCCGTCAGCGGTGTACCCGCTACCCGAGATCCCATCGAGGTAGATCGAATGGTTCGTCGCCACCAGCGTCGAGTGCAGGATCTGCAGGTTCTTCGGCTGCCACCACGCCATGATCAAGGCCTTGGTCGACGTGGCGGCCGCACCGCCGCGGATCACGCTGTTCTTGATCGTGACGTTGTCGGCGTCCACCGTGAGCAACCCACGCAGGTCGATCCCGTCGAGGACCGTGCCGTCGGTCGTGATCTTCATGTCACCGTTCACGACCCGCAGCACTGTGCCTTCGGGGACTCCGTAACCGGACCCCGTCGCGGGTGCTGTGGTCGTCGGTGAAGCCGTGGGAGTTGCCGTCGGAGTTGCCGTCGGAGTTGTCGTCGGCTCCTCGGTCGGAGTCGTCGTCGGCGAGGTGGTGGGCTCCGGCGTCGGCGTACTGGTCGCAGCGCCGTTGGGGGCCGCGACGCCGCCCATGTAGCTACCGGCCACGAACGCGTCCCGATTGCACTTCCTCGTGCCCTTGTTGTTGATCAGGCGCACCTTGACCGTGCGCGTGGCACCGGTGGTGTACTTCTTGACGGTGTACCTCGTGAACTTCTTCGCGGCAGATAGCGAAATGTCCTTGACCTTCTTGTTGTCCACGTAGACGCGAACCCTGGCCTGGCCCTTGCAGGACGTGCCACGCGCCATCAGGTAGAGCGGGCCGCTGCCGGCGATGGTCTGGCTGGCGGTTGCCGAATTGCCCTTCAGGACGGCCTCTTCGCCGCTTAAATTCCCGGCGAGAGTGGTCGGGACCAGCTTCCCGTGGCTGTTGACGGAGAGCGGACTGTCGCTCGCCTGGGCCTCGGTGGGCGCGACAGCGCCGAGTCCGAGCGCTGCCAGGAACACGCCTGCGCAGACGACTGGCACCTTGGCCTGAGCCAGGAAACCAGCGGCGCTGGATAGGACGGAACGTGTGTTCATTCGGGGGGAATGCCTTCCACTGTGGGCTGGGACTGCTGAACGACCCCCCGTTGTTCCTGAGTTCCACCTGAGAAGCTATCAGCGGCCTATACCCCCTGCAAATCCCCCTTTCGGGTGACACGATCCCTACGTACCTCACCCATTCACCCGCTTCTGGTGTGAGCGTCCATCACTCCGCGCGACTAGCCCCGACGCCAATGTTGAATTTCCCGGGCGCCGTACGTACCCGAAACGCAGAGATCCCCGCACCCGGCGTTGGCCGGGGTGCGGGGATCGAGTGCGATCTCTCAGGGAAGCGAGGACACCTTGAGGTTGTCCACGGACATCACGAGTGGTGAATTCGTGACGGTCGAAGGCATGTATCCCTGCACAGAGACGGCTCCGGCCACGTTGAGGGCCGCCTCCGAACTCGTTGCGGACACCAGCCACGCCGTTGGCTCGGTGTTCTGGCTCAGCCAGCCCTTCGCGCGCAGCGTCGTGACGCCGGACGTCGTGCTGGCTTCCAGCGCGATCGACAGCCGCGATCCCGACGTGTAGGTCAGTCCGGTGATGTTCTTGGACACCAGGGACGTTTCCGTTGTGCCGATCACCTTCGCGATCATCACGTTGACCGTGCCGTCGACGTTGAACCGTGTCTTCACCCGGTAGGCGCCCGCTGTGGTCTTCCGGACGTCGTAGTTGAAGTGCACCATCCCGCCGGTGGGGATCGCGTCCACCATCACCTCAGACCTCGCGGAGAGATTGAGGACGGAGACATCCGAGAGCGTTGCGGTCTTGGTGTCCCTCGGACGCAGCGTGACCTTTCCGACACCCTGGCTCACGAGGAACCCGGAGCCGGCCGTCGTCCAGGCCCCGCCGGTCTTCGCCGTGCCCCAGCCCGAGGCCACATCGGTGGAGAAGTCAGCGAGCGCCTTGGTGGTGTCGGCAGGGTTGCTCACGACCACCGAACGGCTCGTGGTGTCCACACCACCGAGGGAATCGGTGGCAGTGAGGGTCACCGTGAACGTCCCCGTTGCGCCGTACGTGTGCTGGGCGGTCTTGCCGGTGCCGGCCGCAGAGCCGTCACCCCAGTTCCAGCTGTAGGCGAGCGTCGCCGCGTCGGATGCCGTGGTGCCGGACGCGTCCACGGAGGCAACGAGCACCGCCGTCGAGACCGTGAAGGCAGCCACCGGCTTGGCGTGGCTGGCCGTCACCGTCTTGCTCTTGGTGCCGGTGAGGGAGTGGTCGTCGGTCACCGTGAGGGTGATCGAGTAGTCGCCCGCAGCTGCGTAGGTGTGGCTCGCGGTCTTGCCGCTGCTCGCGGCGCTGCCGTCACCCCAGTTCCACGCATAGGTGAGGCCGTCACCATCGGACGCTGCGGAGGCGTCCGCATCGACGGCGACGGTGAGCCCGCTGGCCGAGGACGTGAACGAGGCAGTCGGCGCCTCATGGGCAACCGTCACGACGGTGCTGGTGGTCGCGGTCGACCCCAGGCTGTCCGTGACGACAAGGACCACCGTGTACGTGCCGCTCGCTGCGTAGGTGTGCGACGGCTTGGCGCCGGTGGCTGTGCCGCCGTCACCGAAGTCCCAGGCGTAGCTGAGCGTTGCGCTGTCGCTGGCGGCCGAGCCCGACGCATCCACGGCGAGCTTGAGGCCCGTCGCGTCGGCGCTGAACACCGCGGACGGGTCGGCGTGCGCCACCGTCACCTGGTGGGTGGTTGTGGCCGTCGAGCCAAGGCTGTCGGTGACAACGAGCGTGATCGTGTAGTCGCCGCCGGCAGCGTAGGTGTGGTTGGCCGTTGCGCCCGGACCCGTGGTGGCTCCGTCGCCGAAGTTCCATGCGTAGGAAAGGGTCGCCCCGTCGGCCACCGTGGATGCCGAGGCGTCCACAGCGACGGACAGGCCGGTCACCGGTGCACTGAAGGCCGCTGTCGGCGCCGTGTGCGGTGCGACGACGGAGACGACCTCGCTGCTGGTGCCGGTGGCACCCCGCGAGTCCGTGACCGTGAGCTTCACCAGGTAGCTGCCACCCGCGCCGTAGGCGTGGGTCGCCGTGACGCCGGTGCCGGTGGTGCCGTCACCGAAGTCCCACCCGTAGGAGGCGATGGTCGCACCCGAGTCCGCGGCGGACGCCGAGGCGTCGACGGCGAGCGACAGGTCGGTGGCCTGCGAGCTGAACGCCGCTGAGGGTGGTGTGGCGGCTGCCGCGTCGGCGTAGTGCTGCGCGATGGTTGCCGGAGCGAGCACCTGCGGGTACACCGCGAACTCGTCGATGTCACCGGAGAAGTAGAAGCTCGAAGGGGAGCTCGGCCAGCCGCCGATGTTGTCCCCGCCGACACGCCAGTACCCGCCGAACGGCTGCGCCGTCGTGACACTGTTCGAGGAGACCAGTTGCCCGTCGAGGTACAGCTTCATCCCGCCGGACCCGATCGCAGCGACGACGTGGTGCCACTGTCCGTCGTTGTAGGAGTTCGGGCTGGTGACGATGTCGGCCTGCCCGTTCCATACGCCGAAGATCAGCTTGCCGTCGTTCGTCATGTACACGTGACGGTCGTAGTTGCCGGAGTTCCCCGAGCTGAGATTGCCGTAGCCGAACAGCTTGCCGCCGGTGGTCGACGTCGTGCGGAACCAGCCCTCCAGCGAGAACACCGCTGTGGGCGGCGTCGAGACGGAGGCCGCGATCAGGCCGTTGCCGGAACCGTTGAACGACGACCCGGAACCGCCGGCCGCGCCGAGCGCGCCGGTGGCTGCCGTTGTCACGCCGGAGCCCACCACGCCGTCGTTGCTTCCCAGCATGTCGAGGGCACCATCGTCGCCACCCAGGCGCCAGTACAGCGAGGCGCCGTCAGCGAGGACGTCCTTGGTGAACTTCGGCAGCGGGGTGGTGGAGACCATCACCTTGCGTGTCGTCGACGCCGTGAACGACATGCTGTCGGTCAGGGTCGCCGTGATCGTGTAGCGACCGGTCGCTGCATAGGTGTGGGTCGCGGTCGCCCCCGAGCCGGGAGCACTGCCGTCGCCGAAGTCCCACGCGAAGGTGAGGGTGGCGTCGTCCGACGTGGTGGACGCGGACCCGTCCACGGTGACCTTCGCACCGTCGACCGTTGCGGTGATGACGGGGACCGGCGCGGTATGGGGCGCCTTGACCGTCACGGTGTGTGTGACCGTGCCTGCAACGCCGCGGTTGTCGGTGGCGGTGAGCTTGACGGTGTAGGTGCCGGACGCCGCGTAGGCGTGGCTCGTCGTCGCGTCGGTACCGGTCGCGCCGTCACCGAAGTCCCACGCGTAGGAAGCGACGGTGAAGCCGGCCTGCGCGACGGAGGACGAACCGTCGAAGGCGACGGAGAGGTCGGTGACCTGGGACGTGAACGCAGCGGTCGGTGCGACCGCACCGAGGGCGAGACGGTAGTGACTCTGCACGAGGTCCGCGCTGAGAGCCGTCGGGTAGACAGCGAACTCGTCGAGGTCGCCGGCGAAGTACGCGCTGGCGGGCTGGCTCGGCCAGCCGTTCAGGTTGTCGCCGCCGACCCTCCAGTAACCGGAGTACGGCTGCGCCGTGGTCACGGTGTTGGAGCCCACGAGGCTGCCGTCGAGGTAGAGCGCCATTCCTGCAGCGCCCTGCCCGGCCACGAGGTAGTGCCACTGGCCGTCGTTGTACGACTTGGGGCTGGTGACGATGTCGGTGCGGCCGTTGTAGGCGCCGAAGATCAGCTTGCCGTCGTTGGTCATGTAGACGTGGCGGTCATAGCTGGACGACTGCCCGGTCTGCGCGCTGCCGAAGCCGAACAGCTTGCCGCCGGACGTCGTCGTCGTCCGGAACCAGCCCTCGAGCGTGTACACGCTCGGGGTGGCGGGCGAGATCGACGTGGCGAGCACGCCGTTCGCCGTGCCGTCCGTGGTGTAGCCGACGCCACCGGTGGCGCCGAGTGCGCCGGTCGCTGCACTGGTGACGCCGGTGCCGACGACCGCGTCATCGACCCCGAGCAGGTCGTAGGACCCGTCGGTGCCACCGAGGCGCCAGTAGGGACCGGCCCCGTCGGTGAGGACGGCGTTGGTGTAGGGCGGCACCACTGCTGACGACACGGTGACCGTCACGGTCTGGCTCTTCGCCTGGTTGCCGTTCGGGTCGGTGGCCGTCACCTGGTAGCTGTACGTGTTGCCGGGCACGAGGCCCTTGTCGACGTACGTGATGCCGGGCAGGGTCCAGAAGTTGGTGTCCATCGTCGTGGTGTAGACCGGCGTTGCGGTGCCGGAGCGCGTCACGGTGTAGGTGAGGGTCGTGTCGTCGCGGTCCCAGTTGGCCGGGATGCCGAGCGTGACCTGGCCGCCGATGAGCGACCTGGCTGTCGGGACCCACTTGGCACCGGTGAGGCGCGGGCCATCCTTGGCCCCGCTGATCGCCGGACGGGCGAAGCGCACGAGACCCTGCTGGCGCTTGCCGTTGACGTACGGGAACTCGCCGCCGATCACGAGGTAGTCGCCCTTGCCGGTCGCCGTCCAGCCGGCCTGTCCCTGCCCGGAGGCGGTACCGGTCGTCCAGTCGGGGAACCAGTTGATCATCGCAGGGGCGGGCTGGCCGGCCCAGTCCTTGTAGATGGCGTTGACGTTGTCGCTGCGCTGCAGCGTGCCCTTCGTCGCAGCCGTGAGGGCGATCGAGCTGCGCATGTTCCCCGGTGCCGGGTCCTTCTGCGGGTAGCCGCCGAGGGAGTAGCAGTCGTGGTTGTGCCCGGTCATGTAGACGTTGGTGCCGTCGGAATAGCTGGTGTAGGTGTCACCGTGGCAGTCCTCGAGCCACTTGAGGGCGCCGGTGTCGGGATCGGCGGAGAAGGAGCCCTCGAGGTTGCCGATCGTCGCGTCAGCGAAGACCCAGCCGGTGCCGTAGATCGAGTTGGAGTCGGCAGACAGCGAGTAGATGCCGGCCTTGCCTGCGTTCGGGGCATCGCTCCAGCCGTTCTGGACGATGGTGGGCGCGATCCACGGGAGGATCGAGCCATCGGTGAGGTCGAGGGCTGCGAGGCCGCGCTGGGCCACCCCGTTCACCTTTCCGAAGCGGCCGCCGATGATCAGCTTGTTCTTGCTCGGCGTCAGCACCATGGCGTCCACCTGCAGGTCGGTGGTCGGCGCCCAGGCCAGCAGCTTGCCTGCGGTGTCGAACGCCGTCAGGTTCTTGCGGGTGACGCCGGCACCGGCGCCGATGAGGCCGCCGACGTAGACCGCCGTGCTGGTCGCGGCGATGGCGTTCACGTACGAACCGCCGACGGCCGGCTTGAACGTCGTCGAGAGTGCGCCCGTTGCGGTGTCGAAGGCCGCGAAGTTCCAGCGCGTCGAGCCGTTGACGGTGGTGAACGTGCCGCCGACATAGAGCTTGGAGCCGTCCGGCGATGATGCCAGCGCCTTCACCGGCCCGTTGATCGTCGGCGCGAACGACGTGAGGACCCCGGTGGTGAGGTCGAAGGCCAGGAGGCTCGTGCGGGTCACGACGCCGACTCCGGGCTCGGCCCCTGCCGGCCGGGCAGCGGTGAAGCTTCCGCCGGCGTACACGGTGTTGCCGATCACGATGGTGGTCCAGACCACACCGTTCTCGGTCTGGGCCGTCGGCAGGACGTCGGAGGTCACCGTCTGGGCGTTGCGCGCCTCAACGGGCGCCGGGGTGGCCAGCTGTGCTGCCACGGCGACCGGCGATGGGGCGCCCACGACGTAGCCGGCGGTGAGGCCGACGGCGATGAGCGCTGCAATACCGGCGCGACTCTTCGAAGATTTCATGTGATTCCTGCCTGTCATCCCGCATTGCCGACGAAGAGAGCTGTGGTGTGCTCGGTGGAGTAGGTGACCGAGACGCGGATGGGATTCCGCACCTTCTTCCCGATCTGGAATACATAGACACCGGTGGCAGAGTCCCCTGCCGCGACCGAGCCGGTGAATGGGCGTGCGGGCGACTCGGTCATGGGCGTTCCCACGTTCCCCTTCGAGTCGATCAGGGTGACGATGGCGGAATCGACGCTCACGCGTGACTTCGACCCGTTCTTGACAACGACCGTGACGACGAGCGCTGGCCCGCTGATCTCGCCGGGGCCGTGGCCGGTCACCTTCGTGCTCTTGATGCTCTTCAGCGAGACGGTGATGGCGTCCGCCTTCTGCGTCTTGTCCAGGTCGACCGGCTTGGCGGTCTCCTGCTTCTGAGGAGCGACCGTCTGGTCGATCTTGCCCGGCGTGACCGCGGGAGTGGACTGCGTCGCGGACGGCGCAGCACTCATAGTCTCCGTGGGCGCGACCGTCGGCGTCTGCGTCGGCGTGCCACCGGCCGGCGCGGTGCAGCCGGTGATCGTGGTGGCGGCGAGGCAGATCAGGACGGGAACGAGCCGCCAGCCTGTCACAGCGCGCGTGTGATCTTCGCGGACGACCGATCGCTCGAACCCGCGGAATGGCGCAGCAAGAACGCTACGCACAGCAATTGAGAACCCCCCATTGCCCACTTGGAAATCTCCCCCCGAAGCCGAGTGTGCGTTGTCAGGCTACTCGATCAAGGAGAACGCCCACAATGGGGCGTTCACCGCCGCCGCACGTCCGCCCGTCGAACTGGAGATCCCGCGATCCGGCGTGCTATAAGCCGTTGATGGCCCGGAGATAGGCATTCACGTGGAGTTTTCCGGTCAGGTCCCACTCCCGCTCGTCGAGATGCGGATGCTCCGACTCGGGAAGCGCCCTCGCGGCTTCGAGAGCCGCCTCGATGACTCCCGCAGTTATGCCCCCCTGGTAGGTCATCACCCAGGCTTCACCGACCTCCGCAGCCACAAGCTCGTTCACCGGACCCTGCGGCACGAGCACGGGCTTCCCCAGCGAGAGCGCCGCCAGCAGCGAGCCGGAGTTGTACATCTCGCGGTACGGCAGCACAACAAGTTCTGCCGACGACACGAGGGCTACCAGTTCCGGCTCATCGAGGAAGCGGAGGTCGAGCCCGACGCGCGGGTCCCCCGCAGCGAGGCGGGCCAGTTCCGCTGCGGTCTCCTCGTTCAGCGGGCGCCCGGACACCTGCAGCGTCACGCCCTCGGCGTGGACGCCTGCGAAGGCTGCGATCAGGTCCTCGACGCCCTTGTACGGCCGGACGAGACCGAAGAAGACGAGCTTGCCGGGCGCTGTTGCCGCCTGCGGGTACTGCGCGAACCAGTCGCGGTAGTGGCCGTGCAGGATCACGACGGACGGCTCGGGGACACCGTCGCCGTCGTAGGCGTTGATGCGGATGTACAGGCGGACGCGAGAGCGGAGGCCCCGCACCAGCCAGGCGCCGAACGGGTCGAGCGACTCGTGGTTGGCGAGGTTGTGCGCCGTCCACACCACAGGGATGCGCATGACCCGCAGCCGCACGAGCAGGAGCACGACGAGAAGCTGCTTGAAGAAGCGCCGGCCCGCCGAGCGGGCGTTGAACAGCGTCTCCGGCCAGTGCACGTGGAAGACGTCGTAGCGACCGAACAGTGCTTCGCGGAAGCTGAAGTTCGCGACGGTGAGATCGGGTTCTGCGATCAGCGCACGGTTGAGCTGGACCACATAGGGATTCGTGGTCGCGGTCGGTTCGCGATACGACGTCAGGACCCTGATCACGTCAGTAGCCGTACTTCTCGATCCTGTTGCGCGGCACCGGCATGCGGTTCATCACGACGCCGATCAGGTTCGCCTTGGCAGCTGCGGTCGCCTGCAGGGCTGCCCTGAGCTGGTGGGTACGGACCTTGCCGCGTCCGACCACGAGAATCATCCCGTCCATGTGGGTAACAAGGGCGAGCGGATCGACGACTGCCAGCAGCGGCGGGCTGTCGAGGATGAGTACGTCGAAGCTCTCCGCGAGCTGGTCGAGGAAGTCGGCCATCGCATGGCTCTGCAGCATCAGCGTCGAGTTGGGGGGCTTGCTGCCCGCAGGCAGGACCCGCAGTCCCTCGTCGCCCCACTCCTGGACGACCTCCTGCCAGGTGACCGAGCCCACAAGGACGTCGGAGAGTCCGACGGCGCCCTCGAGGTCGAGGTAATGCTCGACCCTCGGGCGGCGCATGTCCGCGTCCACGAGGATCGTGCGGGCGCCGGACTCCGCGAAGGAGAGTGCGAGCCCGACGGCGACCGTCGACTTGCCCTCGCCGGGGACGGCGGACGTCACCAGCAACCGGGTGATCGGCTTGTCGACGCTGGCGAAGCGCAGGTTCGCCTGGATGCGGCTGAAGGCCTGGGGCAGCAGCGCAGCGCCCTCACTGGAGTGCCAGGCGCTCGGCTGGGACGCATCCTTGTCCGAGACGATCGACCCGAGCACGGTGAGACCGTTGGGCAGGTCCTTCTCGCCCAGCACGCGGGTGTCGAGCTTGTCGCTCGAGACGGCGGCGAGGAGACCGAGCAGCAGGCCTGCCAGCAGGCCGATACCGAGGTTCTTGCGGTTCTCAGGCCCGGAAGGCTCCAGCGGCGGCGTCGCGCGGCTGACAACGACAGCCTGGACCGTCGGATCGCCCTTGGCGTTCTGCGGAGAGAGCCGGGAGACCACCTTGCCGAGTTCTGCATTGATCGCGTTCGCGATCTCGGCAGAGGCTTCAGGCGACTCGGCCTCGGCGAAGATGTCGACGATGACGGTGTCGGTGGAAGCGACGACGGACACCCGGGCCGCCAGCTCTGCTGTGGTGACGGGCAGGTTCAGCTGCTGGATCACTGCGTCGAGGACGATGGGCTGTTCGGCGAGGCTGGCGAAGGAGGCGAGCTGCAGCTGGGTGTAGTTGGCGCCCTGGAACAGGTCGCTCGCCGACTGGCCGAACTCGATCGAGAAGTAGGAACTCGCCTTGGCCGTGTAGACCTTCGGCTGCGAGAACGAGTAGATGCCCGTGGCGGTCACGGCGACGATGATCGGTATGACCAGCCACAGCCACCGCCTGCGGAGCAGGTTGAGGAACCCAAGGATGTCCAAGGGGACCACCTTTCCGCTGACGGGGGCTCCGAGGGCCCGAGTGGGCGCAAGTCTAGTCAGACGCCACGAGGGCCCGTCGCCAGGCCACGTACGAACTGGCCCATCGGCCCGCGACGCCGGGAGCGCACTGATATTCTCGCTCCACCGCCATAGGAAGTGCTGGAGGGCTTGTGCCAATCAGGAAGCTGACGATTCTGATCGTCTGCACGGGGAATGTCTGCCGCTCGCCAGCAGCAGAGTTTCTGCTCGCCGACCTCTTGGGGCCCACTGCACGGAAGTTCACGATCCGCAGCGCCGGCACCCGCGCTGTGGCGAAGATGCCGATCGACCCGATCATCTGCGGCCTGCTGCGTCGCCGCGGCATCGAGACCATCCATTTCTCCTCGCGGGAACTGGATGTCCGGATGCTGGAGTCGGCCGACCTGATCCTCACCGCGTCGACCAACCATCGTGCAGCCGTCGCCCGGCTTCTGCCCTCAGCGCTGCACAAGACGCTGACGCTGAAGCAGCTGGCGCGGTACGCACCCTTCATCCAGGAGTCCGGCGCGAGCCCCTCCGATGTGACCCAGCGCATCCCGTGGATCCTTGCCGCCGTGCCCCGTGCGCGGGCCCGTGCGCGCAAGGACGACGATGACAGCATTGCCGACCCGCGAGGCAAGTCCCGACGCCAGTACGAGGCAGCCATCGACGAACTCGACCATGCCTGCTCGATGATCGCTCCCCTGCTCACCGGTGGCGCGGCCGAGGTTGCCACGCACGTCGCTGTCGGAGCAGGCAGCAGGAACTGAGCCCCGGGCTCACAGCCTGGGGAGCACCCCTGGGAACGGCACGGCCGCTCCGGAGGGCAGCAGTTCCCGATCGCCTTGCGCGAGTGCCTCCTTTTCCTCCTGGTTGGCCTTGGCCAGCGCCGCGACCCCGAGGCCTGCGACGAACCAGAAGAAGATGTTGTACTGCGTGATCAGCGCAACAGACGCCAGCGCAGGGACCTGTCCGACGATCGCGATGATGCCCGGTGAGGCCCGACCGACGATGACAAGGACCGCTGCGGCGAGCACGAGGCCGAGGCCGAGCAGCAGCACGATCCAGCCGTAGGTGAGCCCGGTCAGGATGATCTGGCTGTCGATCGACTGGAAGGTCCCGATGTAGCGTTCCCCGTTCGCGGCGGTGCGTCCCGCCCCGGAGAGCCCGAGCGGCTCCATTGCGCTGATCAGGTCGAGCAGGCGCCCACGGTAGTCGGCGCTCTTGCCGGCCTCGTCGCCGGCGGCTGCCAGCACGCTGGAGAGGGCGGGGAGGCTGACCAGGGCACCGACCATCAACACGAGCAGTGCGGTGCGCCGTGGCTCCGCGCCGTAGTGGCGACCGCCGAAGACGGCAACGAGCAGGATGGACAGCCCTGCGGAGAGCAGCGCGCCCCTGCTCAGGGTGACGAGAGTCCCCCCGATCATCAGGCAGGCCAGCGCGAAGCGCACCCATGGGCGCAACCGTGCGGCGAAGACGAACGGCAGCGTCAACGCGATCGAACACCCAAGGGCGATGGAGTGCCCGAAGGCACCTTCGGAGCGGGAGAGGCCACCGCGGCCCTGGATCGGCCCCCAGATGGCGTAGATCTCGTTGTGGGGCCCGATCAGCGACCACGGGTGCCAGTCGAGGACGAACTCGACGAGCGCGAGGACCGCGACGATCGCGAACATCACGATGATGATCCGGTACACCAGGTCCTCACCCAGGCGCAGCAACACCAGCCGGCCGAGCAGGAACCCGAGGATCCACTGGCTGGCAAGGCCAAACACCGAGCTTGATGACGCGCCACCGAAGATCATGGGGAAGATCCCCGCCATGAACAGCAGCCCTACTCCGAGGTCGGCAGCAGTGAAGACGCGCGGGAACCTCGTGATGTAGGTGCTCAGCAGGATGATGCCGCCGATGATGGCCGGCCGCCAGTCGAGTCCGATGCGGATGGCCCACCACACCGGCATGAAACAGACCGTGATCATCCAGAACACGAGCCCGGCCGCCGGCCAGCGCTCGAACACGTACCAGAGCAGGCCACCGGCGCCGAGTGCTGCGGCGACCAGCAGCAGGAGCATCAGGTTCATGACGGCCGGCTCCGGTGGCACAACGGCCGGGTGCTTCGACCCACGTCACGACTTCGCAGCACTTGGCCTCCAGGCCCGAAGGAACAGCCGCGCCAGCTCGAGGACTTCGCTCCGCACCCGCGGAATGAGCAACACAGCCAGTCCATATGATGCCAGAGCTACCAGCAGGCCCAGCGCGATCTGGGCGATGCTCGGCCAGCCGGACACCTGCCCGATCACCAGGTAGCTCAGCAATCCGCTGACAGCCGCGAGGCCGAGGACGCGGGCAGCACCGCCGTAGAGGGCCCGAACCGGGATCGGCGTGAAGCGGGAGAGCCACCAGATCGAGACCGGCCAGCTCAGGGCGTCGCTGACGGCGAACCCTGCGGCAACCCCCACGATGCCGAAGGGCAGGCCGATCAGGATGCACACCGCCCGTAGCGCCACACCGATGAGGCTGTAGCCGAGAAGGTGCTTGGTGAGTCCCCTGCTGAGGTACACCCAGTACCCGGTGTAGGCCGTGGTCTGGAAGATGGCTGCGACGGCGAGCAGCGCGAAGACCGGGGTGACCTCCTGCCACTGCTGGCCGAGGAAGATGTCGATGATCGGGTCGGCTGCGGCGGCACAGAAGGCGAGGCCGGCCACGAGCGAGTAGCCGAGCGCGAGCTGTCCCTGCACGAGGAAGCGGTCATTGGCCTCCCGGGTCTCGAGCCGGGACAACACCGGCAGGGCGATGGTTGTCGTCGGCCCCCGGAACTGGTTCACCGCCCTCATCAGGAGCTGGTAGCCCCGGTTGTACAGGCCGAGGGGTACGACCCCGAGGAAGCTGCCGACAACGATCGTGTCAACGTTGTTGTTGACGTAGCCCACCAGCTGGGTCGCCGACATGTTGGCCCCGAACTTCACCATCGAGCCCACCTGGGTGCCCCGCTTGGGTAGCCCGGGCAGCCAACGGCTGTAGATCACCGCCAGCACGAGGACGCCGACGCCTGCGCCGATCTGCTGGCCGACCAGCGCCCAGTAGCCCCAGCCGGTGAGGGCCATGACCACGGCGACGCCGACACCGATGAGGTTGCCGAGCAGGTCGGAAGCGACGAGTGCGTTGAAGCGCATCGACCGGTTGAGCCCGGCCCGGTACTGGGCGACGGCGCCGTTGAGCAGGAAGACCAGCGACAACCAGCGGGCCATCCCGACCAGCTCCGGCTGACGGAACCACAGCGCCACCAGCGGTGCTGCGAGGGTGAGGGCAAGGGCGAAGCCGGCACCGAGTGCGCAGTTGAGCCAGAACAGGACGTCACGCTGTTCCTTCGACAGCGATGGCGCCCGGATCGCTGCCGTCGACAGGCCGAAGTCGCGGAACGCCTCACCGAAACCCACCACGACCATGACCATGGCGAGGAGGCCGTAGTCACGCGGGGCGAGCAGGCGGCTGAGAATGGCGACCGACCCCACCTGCAGCACCACTCGCGCAACCTGGCCGGCCATCACGCTGCCGGCCCCCCGCATCGCCCGGACGCCGAGCGATCTGCCCTTGCCTGCGGGTGGCAGATCCGGGTTCGCGCCGTCGAGGACGTCCTCGCCACCGTCGCCGGTCGTCATCGCCGGCCCCGCCCTGCCATCCGGCGCACCCCGTCCGCGACAAGGAGAGAGGCGCCGGCCACCGTCCCCAGGGTCGCAGGCCAGAGCGCGCGGGTGAGCCGCGACCGGAGGTCGGGCTGGTGGGCCCTTCCGATCGAGCGACGCACCTCGGAGCCGCTGGTCCACAGCCAGACGAGCTGCTCACGCGCTGTGAGGTTCTTCGCAGCGAAGACCAGCCGGTTGCGGCAGTTGTAGTACGTGAAGAGCCACGACTTGCCCTCGGCGCTGCCCTGCGTGCCGCCGGCATCGTGCACAACGCACACGTCCTCTGCGAGCAGCAGCGCACCGCCGGCGCGCTGCACGCGGTACGCCAGGTCGACGTCCTCCCAGTACATGAAGTAGCCGGCGGCGAAGCCGCCCAGTTCCTGCCACAGGCTCGTTGACGCGGCGAGGCAGGCTCCGGACAGCCAGCGCGGCGACCCCGGGTGGTCACCGTGGGTGTAGAGCCTGCCCTCGGTGATCGAGATCACGCCGAGGCGTCCCCACGGCCTGCCCTGAGGCGTGACCACCAGGGGCGCAACCAGCGTCCGCGGGTTCTCCTGCGCGAGCCGGGCGAGCGACTGCAGTTGCGCCGCGGTGAGCTCCAGGTCGGGGTTGGCCGTGACGAGGGCGGTGCACCCGTCGTCGATGAGCCGTTGCATGCCGACGTTCACGCCGTCACCGAAGCCGGTGTTGGCGTTCTCGACGAACTGCCAGCCGAGCCGCTCGCACATGCCGGACGCAGCAGAGCGTTCGGCATCGTCGGAGAAGTTGTCGACGACGACGACGGACACATCGTGGCTGCCCGCAAGTCCGGCGTAGTTCCGCTCGATCAGGGCGTGCGAACGGAAGTTGACGATGGCCACCCCGGCGCGCAACTCACCCGGAACCGTGCGCCGGTCAGCCAAAGCCACTCCCTCTCGCAGCCGAACCTCCGCTGCCGCTCGTCCGCCCGACGCTCAGACCTTGACCACCTTGAGGTTGTCGACAGACACAACGATCGGGCCGTTGGTGATCGAGTTAGCGTAACCGACGTAACCGACGTAGCCGGCGTCCTGCAGGGTCGCCTGGGTGTCCGTCGTCGTTGCCAGCCAGCTTGTCGGCTCGGTGCTGCCCACGGACCAGAGCTTCGCCTTCAGGCTCGTGGAGGTGCCGTCGCCGGTGACGGAGAACGCCACCCGCACCTTGTCGCCGGGCACATAGGTGAGGCCGCTGACCGTCCTCGTGACCGGGCAGGTCTCGACCGTCCCGACGAGCTTGCACAGGTTGAGGGTGATCGCCCCGGTGTCGGTGAACCGCACCTTGAGGCGGTACGCCCCGTCCGTGCCCTTGCGGAGCTCGTAGTTGGCGTGTACCTGGAAGCCGACCGACGGCAGCTTGTTGAGGCCGAGGTCGACCCGGCCCTCCACGTTCTGCGCCGAGGCGGCCTGCAGGTTGGCCGTACGCGTCGCCTTCGCGTCGAGGGACAGCTTGCCCTCGCCGCCGGAGACCGAGAACCCTGAGCCGCTGGTCGTCCAGGCGCCGCCGGTGCTGGCAGTGCCCCAGCCGGACGCGACGTCGGTGCCGAAGTTGGACACCGCAACGTCAAGGCTGGCGGGGTCGACGACCGTCACCGACTTGGTGAGGGTCTTGCTGCCGCCGAGGGAGTCGGTCACCGTCAAGGTGATGTCGAACGAACCCTCAGCACCGTAGGTGTGGCTGGCCGTGACGCCGCTGGAGTTGCTGGAGCTGTCGCCCCAGTTCCAGCTGTACGACAGCGTTGCCCCGTCCGAAGCCGAAGAGCCACCGGCATTCACCGACACGTCCAGCCCGCTGATCGACGTCGTGAATGCCGCGACGGGGTCGGCGTGGGAGACGGTCACGGTCTTGGTGAGCGTTGCCGTGCCTCCCAGGCTGTCGGTGACGGTCAGCACGACCGACTGCGTGCCGGCGGTCGCGTAGGCGTGCGTGGCGGTCTTGCCGGAGCTGTTGGCCGTCCCGTCACCCCACGCCCAGTCATAGGTGAGCGTTGCACCGTCCGACGCCGTGGACGCCCCGGCGTCCACCGATGCCGTCAGACCGTTGCCCGTCACGGTGAAGGCCGCGACCGGGTCGGCGTGCGACACGGTCACCGTCTTGGTGAGAGTCGAGGTACCCCCGAGGCTGTCGGTGAGCGTCAGCACGACCGACTTGGTGCCGGCACTCGTGTAGGCGTGCGTTGCCGTCTTGCCCGAGCCGTTGGCCGTCCCGTCACCCCACGCCCAGTCATAGGTGAGCGTTGCACCGTCCGACGCGGTGGAGGCCGAGGCGTCCACAGAGGCGGTCAGGCCGGTGCCGGTCACGGTGAAGTCCGCGACCGGGGCCTGATGCGGTGCACTGACCGTCACCTGGTTCACCGCCTGCGCCGACATCCCGCGCGAATCGGTGATGGTGAGGGTCACGGGGAAGGTCCCGCCGGCGGTGTAGTCGTGCGTGGGGTTCACGCCGGTGGCCGCCGGTGAGCCGTCACCGAAGTTCCAGCTGTAGGAGGTGATGGTGCTGCCCGGGACGGTGGCGGACGAGCTGCCGTCGAAGGTCACGTGCAGGTTGCTCACCAGGCTGGTGAAGTTGGCCGTCGGTGCGACCGCACCGGTGCCGATCGCGTACTGCGACGACACCTGTGCCGGCGTGAGCGCGTAGGAGTACATCGCGTACTCGTCGAGGTCGCCGTTGTAGTTGTCGCTCGTGGGGCGGCTCGGCCAGTTGGACAGGTTGTCACCGCCGACGTGGTAGTAGCCCCAGTAGTTCTGGCCCTTGATGATGTTCGGGTCGTTGGCCACCTGCACGCCGTCGACGTACAGGGTCGCGCCGGAAGCATCGGAGG
This sequence comes from uncultured Actinomycetota bacterium, assembly GCA_963773595.1. Lineage (GTDB taxonomy): Bacteria > Actinomycetota > Actinomycetes > Propionibacteriales > Propionibacteriaceae > Propionicimonas. The sequence goes on along the minus strand of CAVZBQ010000001.1, from coordinate 502,625 downwards.
TGACGACGGCCTGGTGCCAGGCGCCGTTGTTGTAGGCGGACGGACTGGTGATCACCTTGGTGGTGTTGTTCTGGAACACCCCGAAGTTCAGGCGTCCGTCGTTGCGCATGTAGAGGTGCCGGTCGTTGCTGCTGGAGTTGGTGGACTGCGATGAACCGAAGCCCAGCAACTTCCCGCCCCGGTTGGTCGTCGTCCTGAACCAGATCCCGGCCGACCAGCCGTCAGGGCTCTGCAGGCGTACGGTCCCCCAGGCGCGTCCGCTCGACGTGCCGTTGAAGTTGTAGCCCCTGCCTCCGGCGACCGCACCGGTCGAGGCCTGGGTGACACCCGAGCCCTTGGCGCCGGGAGTGGCCCCCAGCAGGTCGCCGACGCCACCGTCGGCGTCACCCATCCGCCAGTACGTCACCGCACCATCGGTGAGGACCTTGTTCACGTAGGGCGCAGCTGCCGTACCGCTCGCGACGACGCTCACCTCGCTGCTCTGTACCTGGTTGCCGTCCCCGTCGGTCGCTGTCACCTTGTAGGTGTACGTGTCGCCCGGCGTCAGCCCCGTGTCCATGAAGGTCAGGGTCGGCTGGTACCAGAAGTACGACGTCATGGACTTGGTGTAGAGCGGCTGGGCCACGCCGGACCTGGTCACACGGTAGGTCAGGTTGATGTCGTCACGGTCCCAGTTGCCACCGATGGTGACACGCGCCGTCCCCGCGTCCAGTGAGAGCACGGACGGGGTCCAGTTGGCACCGCTGAGTCGCGGCCCGTCGTCGGCTCCGGACACATTGGCCCTTGCGAACCGCACGATGCCCTGCTGGGTCTGGTTGTTCAGCCCGGGGAACTCGCCACCGACAACGAGGTAGTCGCCGGCCCCGGCCATCACCCAGCCCGCCTGGCCCTGTCCGGTCGCAGTGCCGGTGAGCCAGTCAGGGAACCAGTGCACGGCCGCCGGAGCCGGCTGGCCCGACCAGTCCTTGTAGATCGAGTTGACGCGCGGGCTCCGCCAGAGCGTGCCCTCCGTTGCGGCAGTGAAGGCGACCGAGCTGTGCATGTTGCCCGGGGCGGGGTCCTTCTGCGGGTAGCTGCCCACCGATTCGCAGTCGTGCTGGTGACCGGTGGCGTACACGTTCGTGCCATCGGAATAGGTGGTGTAGGTGTCACCGTGGCAGTCCTCCAGCCACTTGAGGGCACCCGACTCGGGGTCGGCGGAGAAGGAACCCTCGAGATTGCCGACCGTCGCATTGGCGAACACCCAGCCGGTGCCGTAGACCGAGTTGGCATCGGTGCTGAGGGAGTAGATGCCGGCCTTGCCGGAGTTCGAACCACCGTCGTTCCAGCCGTTCTGGACGATGCTCGGCACGATCCACGGCTGGATCGAGCCGTCGGTGGGGCTGAGCGCTGCCAGACCCCGCTGCACGACGCCGTTGACCGTGTAGAACCGGCCGCCGATGATCACCTTGCTGCCCGAAGGGGTCATCACCATCGCGTCGACCTGGAGGTCGGTGGTCGGTGCCCAGCCCAGCAGGACGCCGCTGGTGCTGAATGCCATCAGGTTCTTGCGAGCTACGCCGTTGCCTGCCGACAGCAGGCCACCGACGTAGACGGTGGTGTCGGTCGCGACGATCGCATTGACCGACGACCCGCCGACCGGGGGCCGGAAGGTGTTGAGCAGCGCACCGGTCGCGGTGTCGAAGGCCGCGATGTTGAAGCGGGTCGCCCCGTTGACCGTGGTGAACGAGCCCCCGACGTAGAGCCGGGTGCCGTCAGGAGACGCCGCGAGGGACTTGATCTGGCCGTTGAACGTGGGCGCGAAGGACGTCAGCGCACCGGTGGTGAGGTTGAAGGAGAGCAGGTTCGACCGCGGGACGGTGTTCACACCGGGCGAGGCTCCGGCAGGGCGCGCTGCCGTGAAGCTGCCACCCGCGTAGACCGTGTTGCCGATCACCTTCAGCGTCCACACCACGCCGTTGTCGATCTGGGCCGTCGGCAGGAAGTCGGTCGTGACCGTGTTCGCGTTGCGTCCCTGCACGGGCGCAGGGTTGGGCAGCTGCGCCGCCGATGCCGGTGGCGCCACCACCAACAACGATCCCCAGGCGAGCACTCCGGCCACCACGAGGCTCAGCCCGGAACGTGTGTTCCGCATCCTGTTGTTTCCCGCACTCATCTCGACTGCCCTTCCGTGGCGGCTGCACAAGGCGCACTGTCAGGAGGAGTCACGAACGCAACAACTACCGGGGCCGTGAACGGCTCCGGTGACCAAAAAGGGTTGTGAACCCCCCCGAGTTCGGCGTGTGAACGCCACATGTTGCGATGCATCGCGATATCCCCCCCGAAACATCGGCCCCCCGGCCGAGCGCGCATCTACGTGAGCACATTGTCCCATCGCTGCGAATGCCCTGCCAACCCCTTGTCCGCCGCACATGTGCCACCACGCGCGGGGAGCGATCGCACCTCCCGATCGTTGGGCACCCCCGCGGCGGTCGGGCTCAGGCGGGAGTGGTCACCCTGAGGTTGTCGACAGACACGGTGATCGGCCCGTTCGTGATCGAGTTGGCGTAACCGATGAAGCCCACGGAGCCGGCGTCCTGCAGGGTCGCCCCCGTGTCGGTGGCAGTGGCCAGCCACGCCGTCGGCTCGCTCGCTCCGACGCTCCACGCCTTCGCCTTGAGGCTCGTCGTGCCGGTACCCGTCACCTCGAACGCGACCCGCACCCTCGCACCCGGGACGTAGGTGAGGCCGGGCACGGTCGTCATCACCAGCGACGTCTCCGTCGTCCCGACGAACTTGCACAGGTTGAGGATCACGGCGCCGGTGCCGGAGAACCGCACCTTCAGCCGGTAGTCGCTGCCGTCGGAGCCCTTGCGGAGCTCGTAGTTGGCATGCACCTGCGTGCCCGACGGGGACGGGAGCTTGTCCAGCCCCAGATCGAGCCGCCCCTCGACGTCCCTTGCCGACGCACCGACGAGGTTGGCCGTCCGGGTGGCCTTCGCGGCCAGCGACAGCTTGCCCTCGCCGCCGGAGACGGAGAAGTCCGTGCCACCGCTGGTGGTGAAGGCACCACCAGGATTCGCGCTCCCCCACCCGGAAGCAACGTCGGTGCCGAACGTCGCGGTCGCCACCTCGACGATCACGGGGCTGCTGACGGTCACGCTCTTGGCAAGGGTCGACGTCCCGCCAAGACTGTCTATGAGGGTCAGCACGATCGACTTCGTGCCGGCGGTCGCATAGGTGTGGGTCGCCGTCGCGCCCGAGCCACCGGCCGTGCCGTCGCCCCAATTCCAGGCGTAGCCGAGCGTCGCACCGTCCGTTGCCGTCGAGGCAGAGGCGTCGACCGACGCCGTCAGCCCGCTGGAACTGACGGTGAAGGCAGCAGTCGGGGCCTGGTGCTGTGGAACGGATCCGGTGCCGACCGAGTACTGCGACGACACCTGTGCTGCGGAGAGGCCGTAGGAGTAGATCGCGAACTCGTCGAGGTCACCGGTGAAGTTGTCGTTCGCCGGACGGCTCGGCCAGTTCGTGAGGTTGTCGCCACCGAGGTGGTAGTAACCCCAGTAGTTCTGGCCCTTGATGACGCCTGCGTCGAAGGCCACCCGCGCGCCGTCGACGTACAGGGCAGCGCCGGTGGCGTCCGAGGTGACGACGGCCTGGTGCCAGTTGCCGTCGCGATAGGACGCCGGGCTCGTGATCACCCTCGCCGTGTTGTTCTGGAACACGCCGAAGTTCAGCCTGCCGTCGTTGAGCATGTACAGGTGCCGGTCGCTGGTGCCCGAGTTGGTCGACTGTGACGTCCCGAAGCCCAGCAGCTTGCCGCCGGTGCTGCTGGTCGTGCGGAACCAGAGCCCGGCCGACCAGCCGTCAGGGCTCTGTTGCTGGACGCTTCCCCACGCGCGTCCAGCAGTCGTGCCGTTGAAGTGGTACCCACGGCCGCCGGCGGTCGCGCCGGCCGTGGCCTGGGTGACCCCGCTCCCCTTCACTCCTGCATTGGCACCGAGCAGGTCGCCGACCCCACCATCCCCATCACCCAGTCGCAGGTAGGTGACCGCGCCGTCGGTGAGGACCTTGTTCACGTAGGCCGGGGTCGCCGAGCCGCTCGCGACCACGCTCACCTGGCTGCTCAGCGCCTGGTTGCCGTCGGCGTCGGTCGCCGAAACCCGGTAGGTGTAGGTGTTGCCCGGCACGAGGCCGGTGTCGGAGAACGTGAGGCTCGGCTGGTACCAGAAGTAGGAGGTGAGCGACTTCGTGAAGACCGGCGTCGCCTGCCCCGACCGGGTGATCCGGTAAGTGAGGTTGATGTCGTCACGGTCCCAGTTGCCGCCGATCGTGATGCGTGCTGTGCCCGCAGACAGCGACCGGACCGACGGCGTCCAGGCGGAGCCGCTCAGCCTCGGGCCGTCATCGGCACCGGAGACGTTGCTCCGCGCGAACCGCACGATGCCCTGCTGGGTCTGGTTGTTCAGGCCGGGGAACTCGCCACCGACAACGAGGTAGTCGCCGGCACCAGCCATCACCCAGCCCGCCTGGCCCTGCCCGGTGGCACTGCCCGTGATCCAGTCCGGGAACCAGTTCACCATGGCCGGAGCCGGCTGCCCGGACCAGTCCTTGTAGATGGAGTTCACCCTTGGGCTCCGCCACAGCGTGCCCTCTGTTGTGGCCGTGAAGGCCACCGAGCTGTGCATGTTGCCAGGGACCGGGTCCTTCTGCGGGTAGCCGCCGACCGACTCGCAGTCGTGCGGATGCCCGGTGGCATACACGTTCGTGCCGTCGGAGTAGGTGGTGTACTCGTCGCCGTGGCAGTCCTGCAGCCACTTGATCGCTCCCGACTCCGGATCGGCGGCGAACGACCCTTCCAGGTTGCCGACGGTTGCGTTGGCGAACACCCAGCCGGTGCCGTAGATCGCCGTGCCGTCGGTGCTCAGCGAGTAGATGCCGGCCTTGCCCGAGTTCGAGCCGCCGTCATTCCAGCCGTTCTTCACGATGCTGGGTGCAATCCAGGGCTGGATCGACCCGTCCGCCGGGCTCAGGGCCGCCAGCCCACGCTGCCCGACCCCGTTGACCGTGGAGAACCGGCCGCCGATGATCACCTTGCTGCCCGACGTGTTCATGACCATCGCGTCGACCTGCAGGTCGGCTGTGGGAGCCCAGCCGAGCAGCACCCCGTTGGTGTCGAAGGCCATCAGGTTCTTGCGCGCAACACCGTTGCCTGCAGAGATCAGCCCGCCGAAGTAGACAGCGGTGTTGGTGGCAGCGATCGCATTCACGTACGAGCCGCCGACCGCTGGCTTGAACGTGTTCGAGAGCGCTCCGGTCGCGGTGTCGAAGGCAGCGACGTTGTAGCGGGTCGCGCCGTTCACCGACGTGAAGGAACCGCCGACATAGAGGCGGCTGCCGTCGGGAGACGCCGCCAGCGACTTCACCTGGCCGTTGAACGTCGGCGCGAAGGACGTCAACTGGCCGGTGGTCAGGTTGAACGCGAGCAGGTTGCTGCGCGGCACGGTGTTGACGCCAGGCGCAGCGCCCGCCGGGCGTGCTGCGGAGAAGCTGCCGCCGGCGTAGACGGTGTTGCCGATCACCTTCAGCGTCCACACCACGCCGGAGTTGATCTGGGCGGTCGGCAGGAAGTCGCTGGTCACCGTCTTGGCGTTGCGACCCTGCACGGGCGCGGGGTACGGCAGCTGTGCAGCAGAGGCGGGCGGTGCCACCCCCATCAGGGATCCCCAGGCGAGGACTCCTGCCAGTAGCAGCCTCATGCCGGCACGGCCGGTGTTCTTGTGCCTGGTCCCCGCGCTCATATCGATGCCCTTCGGTGGTGGCGGCCACGATGCGCCGGGGGGCCAGAGGTTCGGCACGCATCTGTCGTTCTTCCATGGTCACACCGTCGCGCAGTGGCATCAACGGGGTGCCCCCCGCGCAGATGTGCCCACCTCGGCTGTGTATCAAACAGCAGAGCGCGCCGCCCCGGAACGGGGCGACGCGCTCTTTTCGAGCTGTGCGACTACTTCGAGTTCAGCGCTGCCTGAGCGGCGGCGAGGCGGGCGACCGGCACCCGGAACGGCGAGCAGGACACGTAGTTCAGGCCGAGCGTCTGGCAGAACTCGATGGACGACGGGTCGCCACCGTGCTCGCCACAGATGCCCAGCTTGATGTCGGGACGGGTGGACTTGCCCAGCTCGACAGCGATCTTCATCAGCTTGCCGACGCCCACGGTGTCGAGGCGGGCGAAGGGGTCGCTCTCGTAGATCTTCGTCGCGTAGTACGCGTCGAGGAACTTGCCGGCGTCGTCGCGGCTGAAGCCGAACGTCATCTGGGTCAGGTCGTTGGTGCCGAAGGAGAAGAACTGGGCCTCCTTGGCGATCTCGTCAGCGGTGATGGCCGCGCGCGGGATCTCGATCATGGTGCCGACCATGTACTCCAGCGCGATGCCGGACTCGGCGATGATCGCGTCGGCGGTGGTGGTGACGATGTTCTTGACGAACGCCAGCTCCTTCACCTCGCCGACCAGCGGGATCATGATCTCCGGAACGACCTTCCACTCCGGGTGTGCCTTCTGCACGTTGACCGCGGCCTCGATGATCGCCCGGGTCTGCATGGCGCCGATCTCGGGGTAGGTCACGTCGAGGCGGCAGCCGCGGTGGCCCATCATCGGGTTGAACTCGTGCAGCGAGGAGATGATCTCCTTGAGCTCGGCCAGGTCGAGGTTCATCTCGGCGGCGAGGGCGACGATGTCGTCCTCATCGGTCGGCAGGAACTCGTGCAGCGGCGGGTCGAGGAGCCGGATGGTGACCGGGAAGCCTTCCATCGCCTCGTAGATGCCCTCGAAGTCACCGCGCTGCATCGGCAGCAGCTTGGCCAGGGCGGCCTCGCGCTGTTCGACGGTCTTGGAGACGATCATCTCGCGGATGGCCGCGATCCGGTCGGTCTCGAAGAACATGTGCTCGGTGCGGCACAGGCCGATGCCCTCGGCGCCGAACGCGCGGGCCTGGCGGGCGTCGGCCGGGGTGTCGGCGTTGGTGCGGACCTTCATCGTGCGGAACGCGTCGGCCCATTCGATGACCCGGCCGAAGTAGCCGGAGACGTCGGCGGGAACGGTGGCGATCTTCTCGCCGTAGACGTTGCCGGTGGTGCCGTCGAGGGAGATCCAGTCGCCCTCGTTGAACGTCTTGCCGCCGAGGGTGAAGCTCTTGCCGCCGGCGCCGAAGGAGATCTCGCCGAGGCCGGAGACGCAGCAGGTGCCCATGCCGCGGGCAACGACGGCCGCGTGGGAGGTCATGCCGCCGCGGGCGGTCAGGATGCCCTTGGCGTGGTGCATGCCCTCGATGTCCTCGGGCGTGGTCTCCAGGCGGACGAGGATGACCTGCCTCGCCCTGCTTGCCCAGTGGCTGCAGCGTCCTCGGCGGTGAAGACCGCCTTGCCGCAGGCGGCACCCGGCGATGCCGGGAGGCCCTTGCCGATCGGGACGGCCGCCTTGAGGTCGGCCTGGTTGAACTGCGGGTGCAGCAGCGCGTCGATCTGCTTGGGATCGATCATCCGGACGGCCTTCTCCTGCGTGATCTGGCCCTCGTCGACCAGGTCGCAGGCGATCTTGAAGCGCGGCGGCGGCGGTGCGCTTGCCGTTGCGGGTCTGGAGCATGAAGAGCTTGCCCTCTTCAATCGTGAACTCCATGTCCTGCATGTCGTGGTAGTGGTTCTCCAGCTTGTCCACGATCGCGACGAACTGGTCGTAGACGTCGGGGTTCTCGTCCTTGAGCTGGTCGATCGTCTCCGGGGTGCGGATGCCGGCGACGACGTCCTCGCCCTGGGCGTTCATCAGGAACTCGCCGTACAGGCCCTTTTCGCCGGTGGCCGGGTTGCGCGAGAACGCGACGCCGGTGCCGGAGGTGTCGCCCATGTTGCCGAAGACCATCGACTGCACGTTGACGGCGGTGCCCCAGTCGGAGGGGATGTCGTTCATGCGGCGGTAGTAGACGGCGCGCGGGTTGTCCCAGGAGCGGAACACGGCCTTGATGGCGCCGAACAGCTGCTCGATCGGGTCGGACGGGAAGTCGGTGCCGATCTTCGCCTTGTACTGGGCCTTGAACTCGGTGGCGAGTTCCTTCAGGTCGTCGGCGGTGAGCTCGACGTCCTGCTTGACGCCGCGGGATTCCTTCATCTCGTCGATGAGCTCTTCGAAGTAGGACTTGCCCACCTCCATGACCACGTCGGAGTACATCTGGATGAACCGGCGGTAGGAGTCGTAGGCGAAGCGCGGGTTGTTGGTCTTCGCAGCGAAGGCCTCGACGACGGTGTCGTTCATGCCCAGGTTGAGGATCGTGTCCATCATGCCGGGCATGGAGGCGCGGGAGCCGGAGCGGACGCTCACGAGCAGCGGGTTGCCCGGGTCGCCGAACTTCTTGCCCGTGGTCGCTTCGAGCTTGGTGATGTAGGCGAGGATCTCGGCCTTGATCGAGTCGTTGATGACCTCGCCATCGGTGTAGTACTGGGTACAGGCCTCGGTGGTGATACAGAAGCCCTCCGGGACGGGCATTCCGAGCCCCGTCATCTCGGCCAGGTTGGCACCCTTGCCGCCGAGCAGGTTCCGCATCGATGCGTCACCCTCGCTGAACTCATAAACGAACTTGTGGTCGGTCATCGTGAGGTTGAGTCTCCTTCAATGGGCTCCGGTAGTGGCCGGCTGGGTCTGGATCAGCATCGACATCGACCTGGACCTGGTGGCATCGGGGGAGCGTCCCAACACCTCGGCGCATACGTTCCAACCGTATCGGTTCCGGGCAACACGTCCAGACACTGCCCGGGAGGGACCGACAGGTGGACTCCGCCGTCGTAACACAACCTTCTCATCACGCCGTTTTGACGGTTTCCTGAGCGTCCCTGAGCGCGGCCAAACGCGCTCTGACAGGCACGTCCCCTTGGGGGGACGTGCGAAACCTGAAAAATTCCTGATAATCTGATCGACGTACCTGGACCCCCCGCCAGGTACCCCTGGCCCCCCCAGGGAGATCCCCCCGCCAAGGAGTTACCCCCCATGAATCCATGGATTCGTCGCGCCCTCAGCATGTCTGCAGTGGCAGCCGCCAGCCTGAGTGGCCTTGTTGCTTTCGCACCCGCCAGTGACGCAGCAACCCTCGACTGCAACGACCCTCTCCACCCCGGTGTACAACAGCGTCAACCCGACCGTCGGCAACCAGTTGCTCACGGCATCGTCGGGCGAGTACAAGTCCTCGATGACCACCTACGGGTTCACCGAGGACCACGGCGTACTCGGCTACGGCGCAGCGACAGCGGTCGCCGGCACCGTTCCCGTGACGAGGATGTACAACGCAAAGACCAACGATTTCCTCTGGGCGTCCAGCGACTCCCAGATCGCAGCCGCGAAGCTGTACGGCTACGTTGCGCAGAAGGTCAACTTCTACGCCCCGACCACCTCGTCGTCCTGCACCGTCGGCGTGCACAAGTTCGCCAAGGGCGACCATCGTCGCAACGCTGCGTCCGCCGCTGACCAGAAGGCCCTGCTGGCCGCTGGCTGGAAGGACTCCGGCGTGATCTTCTACGTGAAGCCGACCCCGACCGCGACTGCAACCGCAACCCCGACCGCGACCGCCACGCCCCCGACCGCGACCGCCACCCCGACCGCGACCGCCACCCCGACAGCGACCGCCACCCCGACAGCGACCGCCACCCCGACCGCCACTGCTCCGGCGACGACCACCCCCAGCTACGGCGTCCCCGCTGGCACTGCGCTGACGGTCGTGAACGGTGACATGACCGTGACCACCCCCGGCACCGTCATCAGCGGCATCGACCTGCACGGGTACCTGTCGATCAAGGCCGACAACGTCACGGTGCAGAACAGCATCCTCCGCGGTGGCGCAAAGGCCACCTCCGGCAAGGCGCTCATCATGGCCTGGTGGAAGTACAAGAACCTGAAGGTCATCAACTCCACCCTGAAGGCCGAGTTCCCCAGCATCTACGTCGACGGCCTCTCCGGAAGCAACTACACCGCTGAGGGCCTGGACATCTACGGCGTGGTCGACGCGCTGAAGGTGATCGGTGGCAACACCACGATCCGTGGCAACTACTTCCACGACGCGATCCACTCCGACAACGACCCGACCCATCCCGATGGCCAGACCCACGACGACGGCATCCAGGTCGAGGGCGGCTCCGCCATCCTGATCGAGAACAACAAGATCGGCGGGTTCCACAACTCCCCGATCCAGGTCACCCAGAACTACGCGGCAACCAACGGCGTCACGGTCCGCAACAACGAGCTCAGCGGTGGCGGTTGCCAGCTCAACGTGACCTCTGCAGGGGCCGGGGGCGCTGGAGCTCCGATCTACGGGTTCAGCATCACCGGCAACAAGTTCGGCGCAGGCCAGTTCGGCACCACCTGCCCGATGCGCCTGCCCAAGACCTCGACCTTCACTGTCTCGACCAACACCTGGTTGCTGACCGGAGCGACCGCGGTCCCCAACATGTTCTGAGCTCTCACTCGAGAGCGTCGATGACCCAGCCTTCGGGCTGGGTCATCGTGCGTTCGGGACCGGGCCGCCGGGTCAGTAGTCTGACGACCCTCCGTGGGCATCCTGAGGAATTCCTGATAATCTCTTGGTCGCGCCTCAACCTTCGGACAGGCGCCCTGTTCTTGCAAGATGTGTCCCCCCACCAGGAGATTTTCGATATGAGTTCATGGATCCGCCGCGCCGTCAGTCTGACGGCCGTCGCAGCCGCGAGTGCCGGGAGCCTCATCGCCCTCGCACCCCCTACCGAGGCGGCCACCGTCGCCTGCAGCGCGCTCACGAGCCCTGTCTACAAGACCGTCAACCCCGTTCTGGGCGACCAACTGCTCACGATCTCGCAGGCTGAGTCCCGCGCGTCGGCCAGCGCCCACGGCTTCACCACCAACAACGGCGTGCTCGGTTACGCCTCGAAGACTGCAGCGACCGGCCTCGTGCCCGTCACGCGGATGTACAACCCGAAGGCTGTGGACTTCCTCTGGGTCACTTCCGCCAAGGAGATCGCGGCAGCCAAGCTGTACGGCTACCAGACCCAGAACGTGAATTTCTACGCCGCGAACACGAAGACATCGTGCACCGTCGCCGTGCACAAGTTCGCCAAGGGCGACCACCGGCGCAATGCCGTCACGGCTGCCGATCGCAAGGCCCTCGCCTCCGCGGGCTGGAAGGACGTGGGCGTCGCCTTCTACCTTGGGTCTGCCGCAGCGGCCGCACCGGCTCCGACCACCACGCCGACGCCGGCCAAGCCGGTCACGACCCCGACGCCCACCCCGGCTCCGGTCGTCACCGTCACCACGGGCTACGGCGTGCCGACCGGCACGAAGCTGACGGTCGTCAACGGCAACATGACGGTCACGAAGGCCGGCACCGTCATCGACGGCATCGACCTGCGCGGCAACCTGCTCGTCCAGGCGGACAACGTCACCGTGAAGAACAGCGTGATCCGTGGCGGGGCCGCAGCGACCAAGCCGACGGCACTGATTCAGGCCTGGTGGCAGGCGAAGAACCTGCAGGTCGTCAACTCGACCCTCAAGGCGACCAACCGGAGCCTGCTGATCGATGGCATTTCCGGCTCGAACTACACCGCCGACCACCTGGATGTCTCCGGGGTCGTCGACGCAGCGAAGGTGATCGGCCCCAACGTCACCATCAGGAACTCCTGGTTCCACGACGCGATCCACTCGAGCAACGACCCGAACCAGCCGGACGGCCAGACGCATGATGACGGCATCCAGCTGGAGGGCGGCTGGAACGTCCTGATCGAGAACAACAAGATCGGCGGCTTCCACAACGCTGCCCTCCAGGTCACGCAGAACTACTCGGCCACCCACAACGTGACCGTCCGCAACAACCAGCTCAGCGGCGGTGGCTGCCAGATCAACGTGACCCAGAAGGGTCGCGGCGGCGCGGGCAAGGCGATCTACGCCTTCAGCATCACCGGCAACGGCTTCGGCACCGGCCTGTTCGGCGCCACCTGCCCGATGCGCCTGCCCAGCAGCTCGAGCTTCACCGTCTCCGGCAACTACTGGCTGGTGAGCCGGCTCGCAGCCCTGGCCAACCGTTTCTGACAGAGGTCCACAACTGACTCACCCACGATGATGGCTCGTTTACCATCATCACCATGCGCCAACGCCTGATCGTTGCCAGCAAACCACTGCACGGCCTGGGAAACCGGGTCCGGCTGGTGCTGAGCGGTCAGGCGTTGGCGCATTCGGTAGGCAGGGACTTCGACTACTACTGGCCGGTGGGCAGCGGCTTCGGGGCCCGGCTCACCGACCTGTGGGCGTTCCAGGACTCGATCGCACCTCTCACCGACCTCGCCCTGCGGCTGGTCGCTCCCTATCGCGACCCCGTCGCCCTCCTGAACGACCCGCAGGCGGGGCGGCAGCCCATCTGGCACATCCGCAGCCCCAATGCGCTCCCGGTGCCGGACGGTGTGCAGAGCTGGCACGACTCGCTGGCGGCCCTGCACCTCCGGGCAGCGCTCGCCGATGCCGTCCGATCCCTGCACAGCAGCGAGTTCGGCGCGAAACCCTACGTCGGCGTGATGGTCCGGACGCACCAGAACGCCCACGACCAGACCAAGCAGCATTCGCCGCTGTCCTGGTACGTCAGCAGGATGCACGAGCTGCAGGACGTCCTCGGCGACGTCCGGTTCTACCTCTCCTGCGACACCCCGGAGGCAGACGCCCTGCTGCGCAGCGAGTTCACCACTGCGACGAGCCTGCCCAAGTCCGGCGCGTACAACTCACGCCAGGCCATCGAGGAGTCGGTCATCGACCTCTACCTGCTGGCCAGCTCGTGCCACATCCTCGGCCCGCACTACTCGAGCTTCCCCGAGCTCGCCCACTTCCTCACCCTTGGGCAGGTACCGCTGGAGACGTCCGTCGGCGACTCCTACGCGCAGGTGCGGCCGCCGGTGGTCCTCACCATCGCCGACGACCCGGTCACACCCCGGTTGCGCACGGCTGCCGGCCCGGTCAGCGCCGGCACCGCGTAACAGCTTCGAGTCAATCCCGCGGGGCTCCCGTGACGGGAGTTTCGGGCGGGCCAGAATGGGGCACCGTCCTTCCAGACCCGCCCGGGCGATCCCGGGCCTGCCAGCTTGCGGGGGTGAGTGGCATGAGTGGTGCGCAGCACGCACGTCACGCATCGGGGCGCCCCCGTGTCGTGCGAGCATCGTTGTGTGCGCTGCTCGTGACGGTGCTCGGGCTGGGCCTCGTCCCTGCGGACGCGGCAGCCGGGGCCCAACGCTCCCTCGCGCTGCCACCCGGCAAGGACGCAACGGTGTCGATCGGCAAGAAGCGGGTCACATCGATCGCCGCAGCAGCAGTGACCGTCCCGGCGTCCGGTCCGCTCGACGTCGGCCTGCAGCTCCGTTCCGCCTCGCGCGGCAGCGGCTACCGCGCGCTGGTCACACTCGCCACCGATGGCAGCGTCACCGCGGGGTTCCGCAGGGTGGACGCCGGCGTGGAGACGCCGATCGGCACACCGTCGCCCCTTGCCTTCACGGCAAGGCCGAAGGCTGTCGTGCACCTCGAGGCCGCCGTCGTCGGCAGCACGGTCGTCAAGCTCTACCTCCGGGCCTGGCTCCGTGGGGCGAAGAAGCCGTCGGCGTGGCAGGTGAGCGCAGGGGACGCGAGCGCGGCGCGGCTGAAGTCCTCCGGAAGCACGTACCTGTGGGCGCGCTCGTCGGCGACAGCCACCACCCGGCTCGGCTACGCGCAGACGTCGTCGAAGTCGTTCAGTGCCGCACGGGCCCTGAAGATCGGCCTCGGGGACGCGGCAAAGGCCGCGGCAGCCGGCGGAGGGAAGGACACGTTCAGCATCGCGGTCATCCCCGACACCCAGGCGGAGACGAACATCGCAGCCAACACCCCGTTCCTCAACCGCACCCGCTGGCTGGCTGCGAACAAGGGCACCTTCGACCTGCGTTACGTGCTGCACACCGGTGATGTCACCAACTGGGGCTGGCTCGACCCCGGGCAACTGGGCAGGGCACGGGCAGCCATGGACGTGCTCACCGCGGCCGGGCTCCCCTTCGCCATGGCCATCGGGAACCATGACACGTCTGCCGTCGGCTGGAACGGCGTCCGTGGGAGCGCCGGCTACGGCGGCAGTGCCTACATGTACAACCCCGAGTGCCGCCGCCGGCTGGGCGCAGCCGCCTGCAAGTCCTGGCTGCTGGTGCGGCAGACCGATGCGTTCAACGCGACGTTCCCGCTGAGCGGCATGGGCAACGTCGGTGGGCAGTACGCCGCGGGCGCAGCGGACAACTACTGGACCACCTTCACAGCCAACGGCACCGACTGGCTGGTCCTCACCCTCGAGCTGTGGCCGCGCAAGGGAGTCGTCGACTGGGCGCGTGACGTCGTCGCCGGCCACCCCGGCCACAACGTGATCATCCAGACGCACAACTACCTCACCGGCAAGGGGCGGATCGCCACCTCCAACGGCGGCTACGGCGCGACCAGCCCGCGCTACCTCTACGAGCGGGTCGTGTCCCGGTACGCCAACGTCAAGCTTGTGCTCTCTGGCCACACCGGCCGGTTCGCCAGCCGCACCGACACCAACGGCGGCAACACTGTGGTCTCCTACCTGGGCAACGACCTGGGCGGGCCCACCCACAACCCGGTGCGGATCCTCACCATCAACACCAGCACCGGGGACATCACCAGCACCGTGTACGACCCGATCCGGCGGAACACTGCCGGCACCTCGACCAACGCCATCGGCATCATTCGCCAGCGCTAGCCCTGATGCCCCCGATGCCCGGGCGATATGGTCAAACCCACTGCCAAGCCAAGCGGAGTTTCGATGCCAGCCACCGGTTCGCCAGCCGTCACCGTGATCACCCTGACCTACAAGCGCGCAGCCGACCTCACCGAGGCGCTGCCTGCCCTGATCTCCGCGATCGCCGACCATCCCGAGGCCGAGCTCCTCGTGGTCGACAACGATGTCGAGCCCAGCGCACGGACGGTGGTCGATGCCTTCGCCAGCCCGCGGCTGCGCTACGTGCACGAGCCGAGGCCGGGCATCGCCGCAGCGAGGAACCGGGGGCTCGACGAGACCATCGACAGCGGGCTGGTCATCTTCATCGACGACGACGAGACACCGTGCGACGGCTGGCTCGACCGGCTCCTCGAGGCGCGCACGACCTACGGTGCTGAGGCGATCGCCGGCCCGGTGCTCTCGGAATTCGAGGGACCGCTGGACCCCTGGATCGCTGCCGGCCGCTACTTCGACCGTCTCCGGCACCCGTCAGGGACGGTGGTGGAGGTCGCGGCGACCAACAACCTGCTGCTCGACCGGGCCTTCGTCGCGAGGCACGCGCTGCGCTTCGACGAGGCGTTCGGGCTCTCCGGGGGCTCCGACAGCGTGTTCACCCGGCAACTCCGCCACGCCGGCGGGCGCATCGTCTGGTGTGACGAGGCAGCCGTGACCGACCGGGTGCCCGCCTCACGGGCCACCCGCAAGTGGGTGATGCAACGGGCCTTCCGCATGGGCAACACCGAGGCACGGGCACGCATCTACACGGCGAAGGGGCCGGCGGAATTCCTCGAGCGGCTGCGTGCTGCCGGCAACGGCCTTGCCCGGATGGGTGCCGGCGTTTTCGGGGTCGTGCGCGGTACGCTCACCCGCTCACTGCCCGTGCGGTCCCGCGGCGTCCGTACGACCCTCCGCGGCGCAGGGATGTTCCTGGCGGCCTTCGGCTACTCCTACTTCGAGTACCGGCGGCGTCCGGCCAAGGCCACAGCGGCCTGAGACCGCAGCCGGTCAGGCTTCGGTGCCGGCGACCTGCGCGGCCATCGCCGCGCCGTAGACCTCCGCGGAATGCCGCACCTCTGCACGCTCCCGGTCTGCCGGGAGCCCATCCACAACGGCGGGCCAGTCGGCCAGCAGGGCAGCGACCGCTTCGGCCACAGCGACCGGGTCACCGGGCGGGACGAACCGTGCTGCCGCATAGCCGTCGGCTGCCTCGCGAAGGCCGCTGGTGGCGCTGACGACGAGCGGACGCAGCGCGAGGATCGCCTCCACTGCCGTGTTCCCGAACGGCTCGTCGACAACGGAAGGCACGACGACGATGTCGCAGGCGTCGAGGTGCTCCCAGATGCCGGGGTCGAAGCCGAGGAAGGTGACGACGTCCTGCAGGCCGAGCTCAGCCACCAGTGCGATGAGTTCCGCCTCGAACCACTCGTAGCCGGGGAACACCGCTCCCAGGAGGGCGAGGTCGGCTCCGATCCCCCGCGAGCGCAGTTCCGCGACGGCCCGGATCGCCACCTCAGGTCCCTTCCGGGGCGAGAGCCGGCCGAGGAAGAGCAGGTGCGGGTCGGCGGAAGGGTCGGTGCGCGGCGGCTGTGGCGCGGTCGAGGGACCCGGCACGCCGTTGTAGACCACCCGGGTGCGGGCAGCGAGGGTGCGCCACGACCGGACCAGCACGTCACGGCTGAACCGGCTGTTGATCACGAGGCGGTGCGCGAGCAGCAGCGGGAGGTACAGCAGGCGGCGAACCAGCGCGGACTGGCTGCCCTCCGCCTCGTGCACGTGGCAGACGACGCGCCGACCCTTCAGTCGGCCGATCACCAGCCACAACGGGATGGTGACCGTGTTGACCAGCACGACGTCCGCCCGGGTGCTGCGCACCAGCGCGAGGCCGGGGCCGAGGGCCTTGACCGTGTCGACGACCAGCCGCAGGAACCCGGCAGGCTTGAGCGCGCTCTTGCGCAGCACGGGGGAAGGGCAGATGGTGACGGTCGCACCGCGTCCGGTGAGCAGGTCGACCAGTGGACCGTTGGCCGGCAGGGCCACCTCGACCCGGTGTCCTGCCGCGATGAGTCCCGACACGGTCTCCAGCAGGACGCGGTCGGACCCGTAGAGGTCGGGACTCGGGTGCGCGACGAGCACCGACAGCCTCTTCCCGGCAGCGCTTCCGGCCATCGTCTCCCCCGTCGGTCGTTGAACGTGCTGGCCCGATGCTAGCGGGACCGTAACAGAGGGCGGCTAGGCTCACTCCAGTTGCCTGCCAGCCCACCGATCGAGGAGGACCGCCCGTGACGACAGCAGCCGACCGGCCCGGCATTGGAAGCTCCTACCAGCGCCTGCGCGCAGCACAGAAGTCGGGCAAGGGCGCTCCGCTGTACTCACGACTGGTCAACCGGCCTGCCGGGCGTGTCCTCGCAGCCGTTGCCCACAACCTTGGCCTCACCCCGAACGCCGTCACGGCGATCAGCGCGGTGTTCACCTACGCAGCGATCGTGTGCCTGTTCGTGCTGCCGCCAACGCCCGCGACAGCTGTCATCGTCACCGTCGGCCTCGTGCTCGGCTACGCGCTGGACGCAGCAGATGGCCAGCTGGCCCGCCTGCGCGGCGGTGGCACCCTCTCGGGAGAATGGCTCGACCACGTCGTCGACTCCGGCAAGATCGCGAGCCTCCACCTCGGGGTCGCCGTGATGATGTTCCGCTGGTACGACCTCGCGCCGGCCTGGCTCCTTGTGCCGATCGGCTTCAGCATCTTCGGCGTCATCCACTTCTTCGGCATGCTGCTCACCGAGTTCTTCACCCGGTTGTCCTATGCACGCAGCCAGCTCGATGTGCCGGCTGCTGGCACGGCCAACACCCTGGTGTCTGCGCTGAAGCTGCCCACCGACTACGGGATCCTGTGCCTGGTGTTCGCTTTCCTCGCGCTCCCGACGACCTTCCTCGTGCTGTACGGGCTACTCGGCCTTGCGACTGCCGGCTACACCGTGATCGTGTTCGGCGTCTGGTACCGGCGTGTTCGTGCGCTCGACGCCGGCCCCACGGCCTGAGCGGCGCCGGCGGCCGCTCGGACGTGGCGCGTCACCGTGTCCGGCAACGAGCTCCTCGCACAGCGCTTCGTAGGTGAGCGCGACGTCGTCCCAGTCGTAACGACGAATCGACGTCTGCAGGCGCTGTCCCCGCTCTGCCGTGTCGTCCGGATCGGCCTCTGCTGCTTCGAGGGCCGCACGGATGCCAGCCTCGTCGCCGACGAACCAGGCGGGCTCGCCAAGAACCTCGCGGTTGAAGATCACGTCCCAGGCGATGATCGGGGCCCCTGCGCCAGCAGCGCGCAGCAGGGACGGGTTGGTGCCACCGACGCTGTGCCCGTGCAGGTAGGTGAACGCATTCGCGTACAGCTGGTCGAGGAGGTCCTGGCGCCACACCCCGCCGAGCAGGCGGACGCGGTCGTCGGCAGCCTCACGGACGGCCGCGATGTACGCGTCGGCATAGGGAGCCGATCCCACAACCACGAGCGGCTTCGTCGCGTCGCTCGCGACATAGCCGCGCACGAGTTCGAGCACGTGGTTCTCCGGCTCGAAGCGTGCGACAACGAGGTGGTACTCCCCGCTGCGCAGGTCCAGCTCCTCGAGCAGCTCTGAGCCGACGCCCTCGAGGATCGGTGCACCGTAGGCGATGTAGCGCGTGGGTGCGTCGAACTCCTCGTGGTAGTAGTCGGCGATACCGACGGCGTCTGCGATCAGCTGGTCCGACCAGCGCACGGCGAGCGACTCGGCCACCCGGTAGTAGCGCTGCCCCAGCGGCCCCCACTTGGCACGCTGCCACTCAAGGCCGTCCACGTGGGTGGCGACCGGGATGCGCCGTACGCGCAGCACCGGCAGCAGCGGGGCATTGGCGGCGTTGAACACCAGCGCGACGTCAACGTCGGCCAGTGAGGGGTGCACGACGGACAGCGCCGTGTGGCTCAGTGTCTCGAGGGTGCGCGAGGACAGTGCAGGCAGCACGACCCGGGACATCCCGAGGTAGTGGCCGTCGATGCTCTCGTCGCCGACGGGACGGCAGAACACCGTCACCTCATGCCCCCGGTCGACGAGCCGGCGACCGATCTCCTCCACGGCGGTCTCGAAGCCGCCGTAGTGCGCAGGGATGCCCCTCGTCCCGATCATGGCGATCCTCATCGACGGCCGCCGTCGATGCGGCCGGCGACACGGCAGGCAGGGGCATGGGCGGAGTCACCGGCGGCCGGGCTCCCCAAACTGTTGATCACCACTCCGAGATGACCCGTCGCAACTCGGTGGACGACGTCTGCAGCGTGTACGGGAAGTACTGGACGCGGGCCCCGACGGTCTCCAGCTCGCGCTCGAGCCGTTCGCCCTTGCTGGTGCCCCGCCAGTCATCACCCTTGAACAGCACGTCGAAATGCACGGCGTGCCACACCTCGACCTTGTTGGCCGAGTGGTCGACAACGGCCTCATCGACAATGCCGATGGACGCGACGATGGCGAGCCGCTCGTCGAACGGGATGATCGGATACTTGCCCTTCATCCCGAAAAGCGTCTCGTCCGTGACGACGCCCGCAACCAGCCAGTCGCAGTTCTCGCGGGCACGCTTGAGGATGTTCAGGTGCCCGATGTGGAACATGTCCCAGGCGCCCGGAACGTACCCGACAACGCCATTGCGCACGCGATTGGATTCCATAGCCACTCCCCCCAGATGTACGTGGGCACGGGCTGTTTCCCCCTGCCGCGACCACGTTGGCATATGTCTCCGGGGCTTCGCTTCCGCCGGATATCTTCGATTATCCCGTGTTCGGCGAGCCCTGCCAAGTCACGGTCCACTCCGTTCACTTGTGCGTAACCTCCCCTGCTCGTACGCGATCGGGCTTGTCAGGGGAACCGCGGGAGGCCAGAATGGCAACAGCGGATGCCGATCTGGGAAGTCGGCGCACCGCCCAACCTTCGGGGGGAAGGTTGTTCGGGGACTGGTCTGAGTCCGGGGGGATCATGACCACTATCAGTTCATATCTGGACGCTCTGACGCGGCAGCCGACGGCTGCCCGTAGCGCTCCGGTCCATTGGCTCATCTCGCGGAGAAGCCAGATCATCTACCTGTACCTGAGTGACATGTTCGTCATCGGTGCAGCACTGGTGATCGCCGTTCTCGCGCGCGGCATCGTGCCGTTCGACGGACAGGGTGAATCGGCGCAGTTCGTCTACACGGTCGCACCGTTGATCATCGCCGGATGGGTAGGACTACTGCACCTGTTCGGGGCGACGGAACTGCGCCACCTGCGGGCCGGCGCTGTCGAGTACAAGCGGGTCATGCTCGCGTCCTTCGCCATGGCCGGCTCCGTCGGCATCAGCAGCTACCTGCTGAAGTCGGAGTTTCCGCGCGGGATCTTCGTGCTGCTGTTCGCCATCGGAACGGTCGGCCTCGTCCTTGCCCGGTTCGCCCGTCGCAGGTCGATGCACGCGATCCACCGCCAGGGCGCACTGATGACTCCGATCATCGTTGCCGGTGACAGTGGCCACGTCGACGCCATCGCGAAGGTGATGCGCCGCGAGACCTGGCTCGGCTACAAGGTGGTCGGTGCCATCACGAGGGACCGGGTGGACCAGACGCCGGGCGGGCTCCCCGTCCTCGGCGGCCTGGAGGACACGGTCGCCCTGATCGACGAGCACAGCGTGAAGACGGTCCTCTTCGCGGAGGGGTCGTTCGGCGCCCCCTCCGACTTCCGGAGGATGGCCTGGCAGCTGGAGGAACACGACGTCCACATGATCGTCGTGCCTGCCCTGACCGACATCAGTGCCCAACGGCTCGACGTCCGTCCGGTCGCGGGACTCCCGCTGGTGGACGTCGCCCGGCCGCGGGCGATCGCAGCTGCGCGCTGGATCAAGCGCACCTACGACGTGCTGGGTTCGGCGGTGTTGCTGCTGCTGGCAGCACCGGTGATGGGTCTGGTCGCCCTTGCGATCAAGCTTGAGGACGGCGGTCCCGTCCTCTTCCGCCAGCCACGAGTCGGGCGCAAGGGCGTGATGTTCGAGTGCCTCAAGTTCCGTTCCATGGTCCTTGACGCCGAGGCACGCCTCGCGGAACTCGCAGCTGCGAACGAAGGCAGCGGGCCCCTGTTCAAGATGAGCCACGACCCGCGGATCACGAGGGTCGGCCGGTTCATCCGCCGCTTCTCACTCGACGAACTACCCCAACTCTGGAACGCCCTCTGTGGAGATATGAGCCTGGTCGGACCCCGCCCGGCTCTGCCCACGGAGGTCGCCCAGTACGACTCCGACACGCGACGACGGCTCGACGTACGCCCCGGTCTCACCGGCCTCTGGCAGGTCTCAGGACGGTCCAACCTCTCCTGGGACGACACCGTCCGGCTTGACCTCTACTACGTCGACAACTGGTCGCTGATCCAGGACCTCATGATCCTGGTCAGGACTGCGAAGGCTGTCGTCGGCTCTTCCGGAGCCTACTGAGGCGCATACGGTGGCGCCGAGTCAATCCCCCTGCCGGCGCCACCGGGATGCACAACTGACGACGCACCCCGACCCATCCGGGTCGGGGTGCGTTGTGCGGGGTCACAGGGGCAAGCGGGTCACCTCGTGCAACTGGCGCTCGCCAGCCGCAGGATGCCGTAGCTGCCGACGTCGACAAGGTTGCTGCCGGCACATCCGATGGCCGCAGCCCTCGTGCTGAAGTCCTCAGCGCTGATCGCCCCGCGGGTGTAGACGACCCAGACAGCGCCGGTGGGCGGCACACGGTCGATCGATTCGGTGCTCACCGGCGCGAGGGAGACGATCCTGCGCAGCCCGAGGGTCGGCTGGCTCCCCGAGACGAGCTGTGCCTGCAATTCCGTCGTGTAGGCGCCGTCGCCGAGGACCCGGGCAAGGCCGGAGGCAACCCCCACCTCGTTGTGCAACTGCACGACGGCGACCACATCGCCCGGGCGTGCAGCAACGGTGAGGGCTCGCCCGAGCCCTGGAATGTCGTCCACGTACCACGGCCGGACGACAACGTTCACGGACATCGCTGCGGACAGCACCAGCGGAGCGACGACGACGGACGCCACGGCTGCCCTTCGCCACACCCCACCCTGCGCCGCACCAGCGACCCAGCGCACACCCAGTCCTGCGACGGCGCCCAGCAGCACTCCGAAGCCCACGAGGCTTGGCGTCAGGTAGGTGTTGCGCAGGTAGGGCGTCCACACGAGGGAGATCGCGAACAACATCAGCCACGGACCGAAGAAGGCCACGAGGGCGAATCCCACCCTGCCGGCTTCCACCCGTCGCTCGGAGGTCGGCAACAGCCAGACGAGGGCGATCGCGGCGGCAGCCGTGAGCGCGGCCACAGCGAGAGCCAGGGCTTCCGTCGGGCCGACGTTGGCGTCCCCGCGGAAGGTCAGCAGTGTTGCAAGGGCACCGAAGCCGGACCGGAGCGTCGGGCGCTGTATCCAGTCGACCTGGCCGCGTTGGCCGAAGGCGAAGAGCACGAGCGGGAGGACCACCGCGACACCCAGTCCGGTCGCGATGAGCCAACGCACCGGCTTTCGCCCCACGAGCGCGAGCAGCAGGAACGCCGGCAGGCAGAACAGTGAGAACAGGTGCATCAGGCCCGCGAGGGCAACGCAGACGGCATAGCCCACCCACGGGGCAACCACCTCCCGGGTGTCGCCATCGGGCCGGTTCCGGGGCCAGAGCGCCTGCGCCAGCGCCAGTCCGGCAAGCGCGACGAAGCAGATGGCCAGCGCGTACGGACGGGCAGTCGAGCCCTGCGTGATCAGCAGTGGATTGACCGCGAGAGCGAGGCCTGCGGCGCCTGCGGCCCACGGCCCCCACCAGCGTCCGGCGATCGCTGACGTTGCTGCCGTCGCGATCATGACACCCAGGATCGAGGGCAGCCGGAGACCGAGCGGGCCGGGCATGACGACCTGCGTGACGTGAACCACGATGTAGTACGGCAGCAGCACCCCGTCGACGTGGGTGATTGCCTGCATCAGGTCGGCGAAGGGCAGTTCGGCGAAGGAAAGGGTGGCGATCTCGTCGCGCCACAACGGCGTTCGCAGCGAGACGGCGGTCGCAAGAACCCCCACGAGGAGCGCCGGGCCGTAGGTCGCTGCGAGGGCGACCGGGCCGCTCTGCGCATTGAGCCGAGCCACAACGGCACGCTAGCGGTGCGCACCGTTGCTGGACACAGGTGCAACGGTGCGCACCGCCTCCCTGAGCCGACATCGATGTGCGAACTACTACGTACTGGACGAACTCGGCTCGACATGCATGGGCCCATTTGTTAAAGTCATAAGTCGAACTCATTGCGCCTTGGAAACGAATCGTCCAGCTTATTCGTCGCGAGCGCCAAGTCGGCCGGGTATAACCCCTAGCCGCAACCCAGGAATTGTTAGCAGAACGACCGGCTGCGTCGTGATGTCGCTTGCGGGAGCCTCTTCGCTGCCTCAGCACGGCCAAGCCGGCGATCAATTCTTCGTCCGCTGAGGAACACGGCATTCACATGCTGAGTTCGATTTGGATTAAGCACCCAGGTTGGGTAATGCTAATTGCAGCCACACCGCCATGGCCAGCGTCGGTCACCACCAAAACCCCCCTTGGAGGAACCATGAACGTCGCAAGTGTCGTCATACCTGCACACAACGAGTCCGGTGTCCTGCCTGCCACCTTGAACCGGATCGCAGAGGATCCGCTCGCCACATCGCTCGAGGTTGTCGTCGTCGCCAACAACTGCAACGACGAGACCGCCGACGTTGCCCGCGCCTTCCAGCGACGCGTGCCCGGCCTCGTCGTCGTCGAGACCGGCACCCCTGGCAAGACCAACGCGCTCAACCTCGGCGACGAGGTGGTCAACGCTTTCCCGCGCATCTACCTCGACGCCGACATCGTGCTCGGCCCGGAGGCCCTCGAGGGCATGGTGGAGGGCCTGACCGTGAGCGCTCCGGTTGCCGGCTCCCCCGACATCCGGTTCGACCTCGACGGCGCTGACCTGTGGGTGCGCGAGTACTACCGCATGTTCGAGCGACTGCCCTACGTCACCGACGGCCTTGTGGGTCTCGGGGTGTACGGGCTCTCCGCGCAGGGCAGGGACCGCTTCGAGGAGTTCCCCGACGTGCTGGCGGACGACCTCTACATCCAGCGACTGTTCTCCCCGGACGAGCGACTGCGCACCCGTGGCGAGTTCGCCGTCCGGACGCCCCGCCGTTGGGCCGACCTCGTCAAGGTGCGCACCCGGGTGGACCGCGGGAACGCCCAGCTGGCCGGTTCCGCGCCGGCGGTGGACCACGGCGAGGGTTTCGAGCGCACGTCCGACTCGTCGATGAGGGCGATGGCACGCTCCGTCGCAGCGCATCCGGCACTCCTCGGTGCGGCGGGCGTCTACGTCGGCACCACAGCCGTTGCGAAGGTGCGCTCGAAGTTCTCCAACGACCGGGCCTGGGGACGCGACGAGTCGACCCGCCCGGCCCCCACGCGACGTCCGGCCGCGAAGGACCGCGCGGTCAGCCCGTGGGCTGCGCCGCGCGTGGAGGTGGACGACCTGCCGTTCAGCAGCCAGTCCGAGGACGAGGTCGTCGACAGCGTCTTCCACGCCCTCGGCTCCGGCCTCGGCGGGCGGATCGTGACACCCAACATCGACATCCTGCAGGCGGTCCGGCGTCGGCCCGAGCTCCGCGAACTCGTGCGGACGGCCGACATCGTTGTCGCCGACGGCATGCCCATCGTGTGGGCGAGCAAGCTGCTCCGCACCCCGCTGCCCGAGCGCGTCTCCGGTGCCGACCTGGTGTGGTCCCTTGCCGGCCGGGCGGCCGCCGAAGGGCGCAGCCTCTACCTGCTCGGCGGCATGCCCGGCATCGCGCAGCGCGCCGGCCAGACGTTCACCGAGCGCTACCCCGACCTCAGGATCGTCGGGTACGACAGCCCCGACTTCGGGTTCGAGCACTCCCCGAAGCAGATGCGCGCCGTCATCGACAAGCTCGACGCTGCCAAGCCCGACCTGGTCTACCTCGCCCTCGGCTTCCCGAAGCAGGACGTGGTCGCTGCCCAGCTGGTGCAGTACCTGCCGCGCACCTGGTTCCTCGGCTGCGGCGGTGCGCTCGACATGGCTGCTGGTGCCGTCGATCGCGCCAACCCGACCGTGCAGAAGCTCGGCGGTGAGTGGATCCACCGCCTGCTCAAGGAACCTCGCCGCCTCGCGCGTCGCTACCTGCTGAACGATGCCCCCTACGCCGCAGGCCTGCTCACCCGCAGCACCGTCGGCGGCGCGCGGGGGGTGAAGAACGGGTGAACCACAGACCCAGCGCGGACGCGATCCGCACCAGAAGTGACCTGGCGGAGTTCCAGGCGGCCGACGCATACATGAACGGCGTCGACCGGTGGCGTCCCCAGCACGCCCTGACGCGCGGGGTCATCCATTTCCTGCACGTGATGCGGCTCTGCGAGTTCTGGGAGAACCAGAGCGGGCCGCTGGCGCGACTGGTCACGCCGCTGTACAAGGCCCGGATGCGTCGGCTGTCCGAACGCCTCGGTTTCGACATCGGGCGCAACGTTGCCGGACCCGGGCCTCAGCATCGCCCACTCCGGGCTGCTCGTGATCCACCCCGATGCCCGGATCGGCGCCCGCTGCCGCATCCATCAGGGCGTCACCGTCGGTGCCACCGAGAGCGGCGCACCGGTGATCGGTGACGACGTCTTCATCGGGCCGAACGCGCTCGTCCTCGGCGGCGTGACCATCGGCGACCGGGCGTTCATCTACCCGTCCGCCGTCGTCACCACCGATGTGCCGGACGGCTGCTCGGCCGCCGGCGTGCCGGCCGTTGTCAGGCCCGGCACCCACAAGGTGTGGCGTCCGGACTGACCGGCCAGCCCTCCGCACCATCCACTCGTCAATTGCCCGACTCCCCACGGAGGTCCTTTGAAGTTCGACAGCACTGCCAGCCCTGCACCGGTGGCCTACCTCGTCAGCCAGTACCCGCTGATCTCGCACACGTTCATCGAGCGCGAGATCGAAGGACTGCGCGCGCTGGGGGTGCCGGTACACACGTTCAGCATCCGCCAGCCGGGCGCACTGCTGAGCGACGCGATGCGTACCGAGGCCGAACGGACGACCGTCCTGCA
The DNA here is from genome assembly GCA_963773595.1 of uncultured Actinomycetota bacterium. Taxonomy (GTDB): domain Bacteria; phylum Actinomycetota; class Actinomycetes; order Propionibacteriales; family Propionibacteriaceae; genus Propionicimonas. The sequence goes on along the minus strand of CAVZBQ010000001.1, from coordinate 476,746 downwards.
GGACTCGCTGCCCGAGATCGCGAAGGCAGGCCTGCGCGAGCTGGTGGCCCACCCGGGAGCGACGCTCGCCGGCGCCGCACGGGCTCTCAGGACCGGTGAGGCGCGAGCGCGGAGCCGGGTCTGGCAGCTGTTCTACTTCTCCGAGGCCATGCGGCTGCTGGACGAACTCAACACCCTCGGCGTGCGCCACATCCACGCCCACTTCGCCAACAACGGCGCCGACGTCGCTCGGGCAGCGATCGCGCACGCCCGCCGGGTTGACCCCGACGGCGGCTGGCGCTGGTCGTTCACCATGCACGGGCCCACCGAGTTCGAGGCCGTCGAACGCTTCGACCTCGCGGCGAAGGTTGCGGACGCCGACGCTGTCGCGTGCATCTCCGACTTCACGCGCAGCCAGCTCATGCGCCTGGCTGCGCCGTCGGACTGGCCGAAGCTCGAGGTCGTGCACATGAGCGTCGACACCGACAGGTTCATCCCGCCGGCTGAGCCCCGCACCGACGGGCCGCTGCGCATCCTCGACGTCGGACGGCTGGTGCCGGAGAAGGGCGCACCCGTCCTGCTCGACGCCGTGGAACTGCTGGGCAGGCGCGGTGTCGATGTCGAGCTGCGGCTGGTCGGCGGCGGCGACCTCGAGGCGGACCTCGCCGGAATCATCGCCGAGCGTGACCTCGGCGATCGGGTGACCCTTGTGGGCTCCGTCGGGCAGGACGAGATCCTCGACCAGTACCACTGGGCCGACGTGTTCTGCCTGCCGAGCTTTCAGGAGGGCTTGCCCGTCGTGCTGATGGAGGCGATGGCCACGGAACTTCCCGTGGTCACCTCGACGATCAACGGCATTCCCGAGCTGGTGAAGGACGGCGGCAACGGCTACCTGCTGCCACCGGGACGGGCCGACCTGCTCGCCGATGCGCTCGCGAAGCTGGCGTCCGATCCCGAGCTGCGCCGCCAACTCGGCAACCAGGCCCGCACCGACGTCATCGAGGGGTTCTCCCTCGCCCGCTGCGCGGAGGCCCAGCGCTGCTTCCTCGCCCACGTCCCTGCGTCGGGGGTGGCGTCATGACGCAGCCCTACCTCAGCACCATGTGGGCGCCGACCGACCCGCGCTGGAACGAGCGCGTCCGCGTGCTCGAGCACCGCAAGCTCGGTCCCCGCGACGTCCGTGCGTTCCTTGACGCGGCACGAGACGCGCGCGCTGTGATCCTGCGCGGCTCGGTGTCCTTCGGCGAGCGGTACCGCGACCTCGTCCTCGCGATGGCAGCGAAGCGGTTGAAGAACCGTCCGGCCGTCGTCATCACCGATGCCACCTGGGAGCAGTCCAGCTCCGCAGTCGAGCGTCGGCTGCCTGCGCGGGTGCGTCCGCTGGTGCCCAAGCTGGCCCGGGCGGCCATGCACCTCGTCGACAGCCCGCGGGTGCACTACTGCGTGCTGTCCAGCGCCGAGGTCGACACCTTCCCCGGCATCTGGGGCGTCGACCCCGGGCGCGTCCACTTCACGCCCTTCCCGCACACCCTTTACGACGACGCCCTCGACGCGCCCACCTCCGACGGTGGCTACGTCTTCGCCGGCGGCAACTCGCTGCGCGACTACGACCTGCTGGAGTCCGCCGTCACCGGTTCGGGCATCGAGGTGCACATCGCTGCGAAGTGGCAGGGCAAGGGATTGAAGAACGTCCACGCCCGGGTGCTCACGCACGAGCAGTTCATGGCCGACCTTGCCGGCTGCGGCGTGTGCGTCGTGCCCTTGCACCGCACGGTCCGCAGCGCAGGGCAGCAGACCTACCTCAACGCCATGGCGCTGGGGAAGCTGGTGATCGTCACCGATGCCCCCGGCGTCTCCGACTACATCGAGGACGGGGTGACCGGTGTGATCGCAGCACCCGAGCCGGACGCCCTGCGCGCGGCGATCACCGACGCCCTCGACCCTGACCGGCGCGACCACTACCGCGAGGTCGCCGCCCGCGGCAAGGAAGCTGCCCGCACACGGTTCAACGAGTACACCTATCGCAGGGAGCTGCTGGCCATCGCCAGCGACGCAGGGCTAGGGGGGAACTGATGGTGGAAAAAGTTGTCTTCCTCGACGCCTCCTCACCGGTGCTGTACTCGGCGGCATCGCTCGAGGACCCCGACACGAAGATCGGTGGCGCAGAGATCACAACGATCCGCATCGCCGGTGGGCTCGCGCCCACGCACGATGTGACCGTTGGCCAGCTCACCCGCGAGGCGGCCCGGCCGCTCACCGAGGACGGCGTGCGGTGGACCAGCCTTGACCAGGCGCTCACGATCGGCAGGACAGCCGACCACGTCGTGGTGTTGCGGCGCATCGAGTACGGCGTCATCGCCAAGGTGCGGGGCCGCGCGAAGCGGGTCTCGGTCTGGTACCACGACTGGGTCCCCGACGGTTCCGAGGATGCCGGCCTTGTGCCGCGCACCCGGACGCGTGCCAAGAACGCCGTCCGCGCCCTGTTGCACCTGGTGTTCGGCATCGGGATCGTCGCGGTCTCTGAGACGCACGCGACGAACATCAGCACTGCCTTCCAGGGGTCGCTGCTGCCGCGGTTCCTGACAAGGAGGCTGCGCCCCGAGGTGATCTACAACCCGATCTCGGTCACGGCGCCCTCACCGGCGGAACCGGTCGACATCGACAAGCTGATCTACTGCAGCGCGCCGTGGAAGGGCCTCGGCATGGTGCTGGCGCACTTCGCGCACGTGCGGCAGAAGTTCCCCACCCTGCGGCTCCTCGTGGCCTCGCCCGGCTACGACCGGATCGACGGCGGCGACATGCCCGATGGTGTGGAGTACCTCGGCACCCTCAACCAGACCGAACTGCTGGCGCACATCAGCACCTCGCTGTGCGTCTTCTACCCGTCCAACAAGGTGCCGGAGACCTTCGGCATCGTCTTCCTCGAGAGCCATGCCGTCGGCACCCCTGTGCTGGCCCACCGCTTCGGCTCCGCTCTGGAATTCCTCTCCGACGAGGAGACGCTCGACGCGACCGACGCTGCAGCAGTCGAGGCGCGGCTCGCACTGTGGCGCTCGGGCGGGCGCCCGTCGCCCAAGCTCGACGACGCGCTGCGGATCGAGTCAGTGCTGAAGCGCTGGGACGGCTTCATCAGCTCCCACCGGCCACGAGCTGCAGGGACTCCAGCGGCGGGCCGATGACAAGCCCAACCCCGGAGCCCGGCACGCCGTTCAGCCGGCGCGGCCTGCTGACGGCGGGACTTGCTGTGCCCCTCGCGCTCGCGGGGTGCACCGTCCCCGCACCGCAGCCCGCACCGTCGACGACCCCATGGCGGACGCCAGCACCCCGCCGCGACCCCGGCCCCACCTACCAGGCGGTCGACGGGTTCATCTACGCCCCCGACGGCAGCCTGTTCACCCCGATCGGCGCGAACGTCGGAACCACCAGCTCCTTCGACTGGAAGGGCGACTCGCAGGGGCATTCGGCGGCTGCGCTCGCCTGGGGCTGGAACACCGTCCGGCTGAACCTGCTCGTCACCGCGGGGCACTCGTACTCCTATGTCGCCCAACTCGGCCAGCAGAACCTGCTGGCCCTGACGAGGAAGATCGTCGACGAGTACACCCGCGCCGGCATCGTCGTCATCATCGACGCCCATGACGATCCCAAGGCGGAGAAGATGGACCAGTCCACCATCGAGGCCGGGATGGTGGACTGGTGGACGATGGCCGCAACGGCCTTCAAGGACAACCCGATGGTCTGGTACGGCCTCATCAACGAGCCCGACTACATCAACGGCGACTGGCTGAAGGTGATGGACACCCTTGCCGGAGCGGTCCGTGCGACCGGAGCCAAGGGTCCGATCCTTGTCGGCGCGCCGTGCTGGGGACAGGACGTCGGCCACACCAGCCCGTACTTCACAGACGCAGGGTTCGCCTACGAACCAACGATGGCCCCGGAGATCGCGAAGCGTTACGGGAATGTCATATTGGAGCAGCACAATTACGGTGCCTATGGGTTGTATTCGACGCCCGAGAAGTTCGGTGACTATATCGAGACGGTCCGCAACGCCGGGCTCACTCCCCTCGTGGGCGAGTTCGGCTACACCGTCAGCAAGGACAAGTCACCGAATGTCTATGACGTGAATTATGAATCGGCCCAAACCGTGTTCACTATTGCGGCCGAGCGGTCCGTGGGAGCGCTGTGGTGGCACGCAACACACGGCGACAACTACTCGCTCACTGCGAGTGGAGCTGCGTTCTGGTCGAGCACCGGCGGCTCAGGATTGTCCGACGGCGGCAGCCGGCTGTGGCAGTTCGGCCACCGTCAGTAGCCCTGGCTCAGGGACGGCGTTCGCCCACCTGACGGGCCGGGGAACCAGCCATGATGGCGTTCTCCGGGACGTCTCCGCGGACGACGGAGTTGGCTGCGATGACGGCACCGGAGGCGATCCGTGCCCCCGCGACAACGATGGTGTTCGAGGCGATCCAGACGTCGTCACCGATCTCCACACCGGTGCCGACCCACGGCTGGTCGACGATCGGCGCTCCGGCGCGCGTGCCGTGGTTGCTTCCGACGATGGTCACGTTCTGCCCGAGCAGGCAGTGGGCACCGATCGTGATCGGGGCGCCGGCCGTGCGGAGGTTGGCGAACTCACCGACGAACGTGCCCTCGCCGATCTCGAGCCTTGAGCCGGTGAGCCCGCCGCCGTCGTACAGCACGATGACGCTGGGTCCGTAGATCGCGACGCCGTCGCCGAGCACGACCTTCGAGACATCGCCCGTGATGTCGACGTTGCGGCTGATAAGGGCATTCGGGAAGGCCATGCGCAATTCAGTGCGTGTCCAAATACCTTGTGCGCCGACCATCACGTCACGCGCAATGGACTTTGCGAGGGCGAGGATTTTGGTACGTTCAAGTCCCATCCGGCAAATGATACCAGCGGCACCGATGACGCCAGTCGGAATGCTGGACCGATTTGCCCGTGCCGTGGTATTCGCACATACTGGTAAGTGCCAACGGCTCTGAAACGGTTTCTGCAACCGAGAACTACGACAACGAGACGTCGACACGGCTGGTCACAACGGGCCCGCCACCGCCTCCTGTCCTGCACACCGCCACGAGCCATTGCACACAGATGAGGGGATGAAACCATTGAGCACCACCGAGTACCGCGAGGCTGAGCCTTTCACCCAGGCAGCAGCGGGCCCACTGGCAGCATGGCGCCACCACTGGATCCTTGGCGTCGTCGCAGCCCTGCTGGGCGCAGCGCTTGGCGTGGGCGCGGCGTTCGCGATCCCGGTCACCTACACGGCGGAGGCGCGCGTCGCCGTCGGCGCGGGCGACCTGACCTCTGGAGCGATCGCCGGCTTCCCTGTCGCCGCTTCGCAGCTGGCGTCCAACTACGCGCGGTACGTCAACGACCGCGGCGTCGCAGCAACCGACCTGCCGGAGAACGTGACGCTGTCCGCTTCGCAGATCCCGGAGTCGAACGTGATCCGCATCGAGGTGGAGTCCGCCGACCCAGACGCAGCGCGCGACGCTGCCAACAAGGCGGCCCAGCTTCTGGTGGATGCTGTGAACGGCAGCGGCAAGAGCTCCGCCACCGACGTCGCAGCCGATTTCGAGAAGGCCGCCAAGGAGGACGCGGCTGCGCAGACCGACCTTGCCGCCGCCCAGCACGACCTCGACACCGAACTGGGCAAGGACAAGCCGTCGAAGTCCAAGGTGAAGGACCTGCGCAGCGAAGTGACCGCCGCGACGGCGAAGGCGGACAACACCGCCCTGACGGCCAACGCGCTGCGCCAGCGCTACACGAACCTGATCGCCAGCGGATCGACGGCTGCAAACCTGCAGCTGATCCGTACCGCCGACGGCCTCGAGTCCAACCGCACCAGCCTGCTGGCACGCCTCGGCCTCGCCGGACTCGCTGCCGGCGCAGCCGTCGGGCTGATCCTTGCCGTGGTGATCGAGCGCAGGCGGGCCCATTCGCGCAACCGTCGCAGCGCGCGACGCTAGTGGTGTGACCGTGGCGTCAACGCTCGCGGCGACGGCCCCTTCCCACGCGGGGGCTCCGCCCACCCACGAGGCGCAGAAGGAACCGCTGTACGTCTGGCTGTTCCTCGCCGGCCTGGTGTTCACCATGTTCTCCGGCAACACCGGGCTCATGGGGCTGCCGCTGTCTCCGGACCGGCCACTGTTCGCCTTCGCCGTCCTTCTGCTGATCCTCGACCCGAACCGCGACCGGCTCCGGTGGCGATGGTTCTACGCCATCGCAGTCCTGCTGATCCTGTGGACGGCGTTCTCGTGGTTCGCGACCGGGTCGTTCACCGACGGGCTGAAGGCGTTCGCGCTGCTTGACCGGATCGTCATGCCCCTGGCCATGTTCCCGCTCGGTGCCCTCATCTTCGCCACCGACCACCGCAGGGAGCTCCTGCTGAGGACGGCGGCCCTGATGGCCATCTACCTCGGCTTCATCGGGTTCTTCGAGTACATCCGCGTCGGCGCGCTCGTGTTCCCCAGCTACATCATGGAGAACCTGAACCCGAGCACCGACATCCGATCCGGCGGGCCGTGGCTCTTCCCCGAACCCCTCGGCCTTGTCTGCGCGCTGGCCATCTTCCTCTCGGGCCTTCTCGTGCGCACGACCGCCACCCGCCTGTGGCGGGTCGTCGGCATGCTCGGGATCTTCTTCGGCTTCGTCGGCTCGGTCGTCTGCATGGTGCGATCGGTGTGGCTGGCGCTCATCGTTGCCGGCCTCGTCGTCGGGCTCATCGTGCCGAGGATCCGGCGCCGGTTGCCGCTGATGCTGATCGCGGCCGCGATCGCTGTCGCGATCATCGTGTTCGTCTTCCCCGACTTCCGCGACGTCCTGATCAACCGCATCACGACGGAGCGTTCGGTCTACGACCGCCAGAACACCAACGTCGCGGCACTGCGGGTCATCGAGCAGTTCCCGATCTTCGGCATCGGTTGGGGCGAGTTCGTTCACCAGAACGTGCTGTGGGTGCGTCAGGCCGACACCTATCCGGTGACCACCGTCACCATCGAGATCCACAACGTGTTCCTGTCGCGGGCAGCGGAGACCGGTATCCCCGGCCTGCTGCTGTGGCTGCTGTGCTTCGTCACCGGACCGCTGCTCGGCCTGCTGTCGAAGCCCCTGACGGCCTCCGCCAGGTACTGGAAACTGGCAGCGCTGGCAGCGTTCTTCATCTGGTTCATGCCGTCGCTGTCGAGTCCCAACCCGTATCCGACGCCGAACTACCTCGTCTGGCTCATCTGGGGCATCGCCGCGCGCGGCATCCTTGTCGAGCTTCCAGTCCGTCCCGCGGACCTGCCCCTGCGGGCGAAGCTGCCGGCCTGACCCGCGGGGGTCAGACGCCGAAGTCCTGCCGCACGGACTTCCAGAGCCGCAGCACGCGCAGCTGCTTCGCGAGCTCGGCCGGACGCTTGGCTGCGCGCAGCACGCGCCGACCCTGCCCGATAGCCCCGGAAACGTTGGCGCCGCTGCCGATCCGGTAGACCGCGCCGGGGAAGCCGAGGTCCTCCAGCTCGAACAGGCCGTGCCACTGCTTGTGCGACCCGAGGGTCGACTTGATCCAGTCGAGGTCCCGGCTGTCGGACGGGTCCGTGGGGATCTTCAGCAGGTCGGCCCTGATGATCAGGCTCGTGCCGCACAGGTCGTTGAAGCCGGTGGGCAGGACAGAGGCCACCGGGCCGCCGTCCCACAGGTAGCCGGCATCGACGAACCAGCCGGACGCCTCGGGCTGGGCGGCAACCACCTCCGACAGCCGGGAGGACACCAGGTCGTCGTAGTCGACGACCATCACGTGCCCCTGCGGCCTGCCGGCAGCAAGGGCGTGGGCGAGCCGCAGCCCTTTGTCCACGAGGATGGCGTCCCATCTTTCGGGGCCCTCGCCGGCTGGCAACGGGCGATACGGCAGGTCCACCTCCACGACCTGGACGCCCTCGGGCAGGTCCGGCAGGTCGGTGCCGGGGCTCACGCCGATCACGACCCGCGGCCGCGGACCGCGCTGGGAGAAGAGGGAGGCGAGGGTGACGCCCATCAGTTCCCTGACCGTGCTCCAGTCATCCACTCCCCTCGGGTCGCGGACCGGGATTGCGAAGGTCAAGCTGCCATCACCCATGCGGCCATTCTTCCTCATGCGCGCTGATACCCCCTTAGGGAATTCTCAACCGGTCCCCTCACGGGGGACAGCCGTGTCCCACGTACGGGGGACAGCCCTAGTCACTGTGTGAATGCGGCAGGCCGGACTTGTCCAGATCGAGGGACAGATAATTCATCAAATCCTCAGACAAGGCGTAGGGTGAGCCCTACGAAGCGACCCGCCGTCCGCGGCATCCCCCCGAACCGCTTCGGAAGGAAACCCTCGTGAACCACCTCTCGCGAGCAGCGATCGGCGTGCTCGGTGTAAGCGCTCTCCTGCTCACCTCATCACTCACGGCCATGGCCGCAACCCTCTCGGGAACAGACACCCGTCCGGTGTCCTCCCGCATCCTCTCCTCCGCGTCGCCCTTCTACCAGAAGCTCCCGACCGACGCCCCGGCGGCCGCCGACTCGTCCGCGCTGGTCAGCAGCCTGAACCAGCAGGCCCACGACTTCTACGGCACGGCCACCGACGCCAACGTCGGTGTCAACACGGTGACGCACACCCCGCCGATGTACGTCGCCCGGAGCACCGATCCGCTGCAGGACGTGGTGTCGTGGAGCTGCCAGGGCCACACCGGCTATCTCGCGACCATGTTCAACGAGAACATGCAGGACATCAACATCCCCGCCGATGCGGTGGCTGACGCCTCCGACGACGGCGGCATGACGATCTACAACGCCGACACCAAGCAGCTCGTCGAGCTGTGGAAGGCCCGCAAGGTCGACGGCGTCTGGCAGGCGTGCTGGGGCGGCAGGATCAACGATGCCGACAAGTCCATGGGCGTCTTCTCCGGCACCTGGGGCATGTCCGCCAGTGGCATGGCCATGTGGGCGACGACCATCCGGGCGTCCGAGATCGCACAGGGCCGCATCGATCACGTGATCGGCATGTCCATTCCCTACACGAAGTCCACCATCTCCGCGCCCGCGGTCAGGACGGACGGCTGGCGGACGGGCACAGAGCTCTCCATCGGACAGATGCTGCGCCTTCCTGCCAGCCTCGACATCGATGCGATGACGCTCTCACCGCTCGCGAAGACCATCGCGAAGGCTGCCCAGGAGTACGGCATCATCATCACCGACACCGGCGGCTCGGTGGCGTTCTCCGCGGAGAACGCCAACGGGATGGCGACCAACCCCTACCCGGCGCTGTTCCGCAACCGCTACGCCTTCCAGGAGTTGCAGGCCCGCCCCGGTCTCGGCGAGGCAGCATTCCCGCTCGACAAGCTGGTTGCACTGCCGATGAACTACCAGGTGCCCGTCGCGACACCCACACCCGACCCCACCCCGACACCGACACCGACGCCGACGACCCCGGCCGCCGACTACCCGACGACGGTGAAGGCTGCCAACCCCGCCCTGTACTGGCGGCTGAACGAAACCGGCTCGGCGGTCGCCGATTCCAGCGGCAACGGTCGCACCGGCACCATGACCACGGTCTATCGTCCCGCCCCGGGAGCGATCACCGGTGACACGTCAGTGTCCACCTACGGCAACGACAAGTCGCTGGTCTACGCCTCTGCCCTGGCAACGCCCACCGACGCGTTCAGCGTCCAGGTCTGGTTCAAGACCGGCACGGGCAAGGGTGGCAAGCTCGCAGGGCTGGAGAAGTCCCAGCTCGGCCTCGGGACGAGCGCAGACCGGTCGCTGTACATGCTGAACGACGGGCGCCTTGCTTTCGGCACGCTTGCCGGCACGGCGATGTCGGTGGTCAGCAGCAAGAAGTACAACGACGGTGTCTGGCACATGGCAACAGCCACCCAGTCGAGCACCGGCACGACGCTGTACGTCGACGCCATCCGCGTCGCCACCACAACGGCGACCGGTGCGGGCACGGCTCCGGGCTACTGGCGCCTCGGCGGCGGCAACCTCGCAGCCTGGCCGAACCAGCCGACGTCCGCGTACTTCGCCGGCTCGCTCGACGAGTTCGCGGTCTACAACTCGGCCCTGAGTTCCGCAACCGTCACGGCGCAGTTCAAGGCTCGCGCCTGACACCAGCTGGACTGAGCCGGCACGAAAGGGGACAGTCCCCTTTCGTGCCGGCGCCGTGTGTGGACCGAATTGGAACCGTCCCCAATTCGGTCCAGGGGTCAGGACGGGGTGGGTGCGCCGAGGTAGGTGTCGAGGACGGCGAAGTGGCCGGCAGCACGCTCAGCCACAGCCGAGGGGCTTGCGGGCTCCAGCGCCGTGACACGCTCGAGGCGCTCACTGCGGGAGGCTCCGACGAACTCGGCCAGCTTCCAGCCCCTTTCGAGCTCGTCGAGGTCGGCGAGGGCGTTGCTCAGCTTGTTGCTGTACTCCACGCAGGCCACCCGGCACCCGAAGGCGAAGCCGAGCACCATGGCGTGGAACCGGGTGGCGAGCACGGTGTCCGCCTTCCGCAGCACGCCCAGCATCGCGTCCATGTCGCCGCGGTAGAAGTGGGTGGACACCGATTCCCCGAGACGATCGGGGACGGCAGCGAGGACGCGCTCGATCGCGGCCTCGTCGCCCTCGTGCGGGCAGAAGCTCACCAGGGTGACCCGCTCCCCGCGGAGGGTGACCAGGTCTTCCACGAGGTCGGCGATGGCGGACTCGTAGGCCTCGCGGTACTGGCTGAGCCCCTCGCGTCCGGTGAGGTCGATCATCGACACGACCACGCCCCCACGGTGGTCGTCCGTTCGGGGGCCGGGCACGGAGAACAGCATGTCGGGGGCGAGCCGCACCTGCGGCACCGCCCGGAGTTGCTCCAGTGAAGCGGTGTCCCGCACGGTGACGTCCCGCGCGCCGGAGAAGATGCGTTCGTAGGTGGCGAGGAACTCCGGGCTCCGCCACGGTCCGAAGTTGCCGTTGAGGAAGAAGGTGCCGAGACGGCTGCCGAGGAGTCCTGCGTCGCGGGCTGCGTTCTGCTGCCAGCCCTCCCGCTCCATGTAGAGCGAACCGCCCAGGCGCACGACGATCCGGGACCGCTTCACCAGCAGGCGGCGACGCACCGTGTTGACCCGCAGCGGGATCCGCAGCCGCTGCAGCAGCCCGTCGACATAGCGGATCTTCCGCAACCGCCGCACGTTCGGGAGGCCAGCGAAGGTTGCGCCGTCGGTCTGGTCCTCGATGAAGACGAACCGGATGTGCGGGTAGCGGTTGGCCAGCGTGACGAACAGCAGGTCGTCGCCGACGTTCTGGTAGTCGTAGAAGTCGACGAACACCTCGCCGACGTCGGAGCCGGTGGCTGCCACCGCCGGCCCGCTCACCGTCGCCTCGCAGCGATCCGGGCTGCGAAGCCCTGCAGCCGGCGCCACCCGATGGTGTGACCGAGGTAGAGCAGCAGCGCGGGAGCTGCGGCCGCGCCGACAGCAAGGAGCGCGAGCGCACCGAACGGGATCACCGTCCCGACGACGAAGTGGGCGACCAGCCAGCCCAGGACGGCGGTCAGCGCCGCAGCCCCGAGGACGGACAGCCACGGCACCTGCGCCCACGGCGTGGGAATGGGCGTGTCGATCCGGCGCTGGCCGATGCGGGTCAGGTAGATCGCTGCGGCAACGGCAGCGATCAGGGTTGCGCTGATGGTGCCGAGAACGCCGAACATCAGGATCAGCGGGAACGTCAGGCCCAGGTTCGCGACGGTGTTCACGATGTCGTGGGAGAGCGTGAGCCCCGAGCGTCCCAGTGCGTTGAGCCAGAAGCGTTGCACCAGCATCACCAGCGTGACGCCGTGCGCGAGCAGCACGACGGCGGCCACCTGGCCGGGCAGGTCGGAGCCGAGGTTCAGCCAGGCTGTGACCCCGAAGTAGGAGGCCGGCACGCCGACGGCGATCCAGCCGGCGACGAAGCGCACCCAGAGCCGCTGGATGCGGGCGACCTCCGGCGTCGCGCCTTCCGGCCCGGCAGCGCCGAGTGAGCGCACGATGCTGGTCTCGATGGGGGCGTAGGCGTTCATCGGGACGCCACGGAGTGTGCCGGCGAAGCTTGCGCCCGTCCCGAAGGCTGTCATCTGCGGTGCAGCGAACCGTCCGACGAAGATGGCGTCGCCCTGGGCTGCGACCACGGACAGCACGCCGGAGACCTGGAGCTTCCAGGCGAAGACGAAGAACTCCTTCAGCAGGGCGCGCGGGACGAAGCGGACGGAGTGCCGGTCGAGGCGGAACAGCGCCGCCGGCAGCACCAGGAGCGTCGGCAGGACCTGCTGCGCGATGAAGGCCAGGCCGACGCCGAAGAGGCCGAGGCCGTTGTTCACCGTGATCACCATCATCGTGGCGTAGGCGAAGAAGCCGAGCAGGTCGCCGAGGGCCGGCACCTTGAACTGGTTGGTGGTCAGCAGCACCTGCGTGAACAGGCCGCGCACCTGGGACACGGCGACGATGATGATCATCACCCGCAGCAGGAACACCGCTCCGTCCGGGTCCTCTGCCGTGCCGGGGAAGAACGCCATGATCCAGGGTGCCGCGGCGTAGAAGACGCTGCAGATCACCGCTGATGCCGCGACAACCAGCACGACGAGGGTCGACAGCAGGGACGTCGTCGCTGCCCGGTCGCCCCGGCCCGCGTACATCCCGAAGTAGCGCCGGGCACTCGGCCCGACGCCGCCGTCGACGCTGCCGATGAACTGCTGGATGACCATCACCAGCAGGAAGATGCCGTAGATCCCGACGCCAAGGCCGTGGATGACGAACGGCGTGAGCGCGAGGTTGAAGATCAGCGGCAGCATCTGGGCGAGCGCCTGCCACCCGGTGCCGCCGAGCAGACGCCGGACCAGCCCGGGCTCCTGGGTCACTCCGCTGTCGGTCACCACCGGTTCCGCAGCCTCTCACGGAGCCCTGAGCCGTCCGGCAGCCGCTCGAGGAGGGGCGCGAGCACCCCTGCGGTGACGGCCTTGCCGCGGACGCCCGGGTAGATCGGGAACTCCTTCGCCGCCTCGCGGAGTTGCCGCGCGCCGTCGGTGAAGTTGCCTGCGCGCCAGGCGTCCCGCGCCCGGAGGCGCTGGCGGGTGGCGGAGCCCAGCCGTGCACGCACGGCGAGCAGGTGCTCCTCACGCGCGGTGAAGGTGCCGGCGAAGCGCTCGGCGACGACGGCGATCATCGCGTCCTCTGCTTCGAGCATCGCTCCGGCGTCCGAGGACTGGCTCTGCCCCTGCTGCCGGTAGTAGGAGGCGATGGTCGGCTGGAAGGCGACCCGCCAGCCGGAGAGGATGGCGCGGGCCCAGTACTCCCAGTCCTCTGCCCGCTTCAGTTGCTCGTTGAACGGTCCGATCTCCACCGCCATCGCGCGCGGGAAGACGGAGAAGATGGAAACGATGTTGCCCTGCAGGATGGCTTCACGCTGCTGGTCCCGCGGCACCTCCCCGAACGGGGAGTACCCGTAGGGCTTCAGTCCTTCATCGGTCATGAGCTCGCTGGCGCAGGTGACCCAGGTGCGCGGCGGCGCCGCCGACATCACGGCGAGCGCCTCCGTGAGGTAGTTGGGCAGCAGGAAGTCGTCGGAGTCGCACAGGGCGACCACGTCCCCGGACGCGTGCCGCAGGCCGGTGTTCCGGGCGGCGTTGGGCCCGGCGTTCTCCTGCTGCAGGATGGTCACCCGGTCGCCGAAGCCGCGGGCGATGCTGACGGTGTCGTCCGTCGAGCCGTCGTCGATGACGATGAGCTCGATGTCGGGGTGGGTCTGGGTGAGAACGCTGCCGATCGCTACCCCAATGCGCGCGCCCGCGTTGTACGTGGGCATGATCACACTGACTGTTGGCACGGTGCCTCCTCTGACTGGAAGTGCCCTGGGCGCTTTCGATCCGCGAGTCCGACGCTGCCGGTGTTGCCCAATGATACGCGGCAGCGTGTTGCAGAATTGTTTCGATTACATGGCAGGTCAATTCCGAGTGAATTCAAGAAATGATCAACAGCACCATTCGGTGCGCACGCGACGGGTCGCGCGATGTGCACTGCCGCCTGCTGACCGACGCGGCACATGGGGGTGGCCCGCCAGGGAGCAGGTGGCAGTCCTTCGACCATGCCGAAGGCTGTTCAGGCTTGTCAAATCCAGTTTGATGGGTCAGGATGCGGGTACGGCGGCTCGCGACGGGCGCCATCGACGCTAGTCGCACAGGGTGCAGGACCAAGGACGGCAACCCCCGCTGCGCTGGTGCCTGCCCACCGGGCTGCGCAATCTTACGCATTAGAACGTTGCATCCGGCGCACATTCTGAGACGAATTGAATAATCGCATCCTCTCTGACAGGCTTGTGTTGTCGGTGAGTTGTTTGGGGGAGCGCCCACCGTGCAGGCCATCCGTCGGATAGGCCGAGAAGAAGACAACTGGGTCAGAGTCGGGGGACAACCATGACCACTTTGAGTAGTTATCTGGATACGCTTACAAGTCACGCCGCCACCAATCGCAACATCGGCCAGAACCGGCTGGTGGGGCGCACCACCCAGCGCTACCTGCTCTTCGGGACGGACGCGCTGATCATCGCAGCGGCCCTCCTGCTGGGCGTCTTCGCCCGCGGTCTCGTGCCGCTCGACGGCGGAGTAGCGGGCCTGCCGGCCCTTGCAACGGTCGCGGTCGGAGCCATCTGGCTCACCACCCTCTTCGCCTTCGGCACCTACCAGCTCCGCCACCTGCGGGCCGGCACCACCGAGTACAAGCGCGTGCTGATGGCCTCGTTCGTCGTGGCCGGCGCGACCGCCATCCTCAGCTACCTCACCAAGGCCGAGTTCCCGCGGGGGCTCTACGTGCTGTCGTTCGGCCTCGGAACCATCAGCCTCGTCGCTGCCCGCTTCATCCGCCGCAAGTCGATGGCCGCCATCCACCGCCAGGGCGCGTTGATGACCCCCATCGTTGTGGCAGGCGACAGCGGCCACGTCGACGAGATCGCGAAGGTGCTGCGCAGGGAGACCTGGCTCGGCTACAAGGTCGTCGGCGCCGTCACGCGGTACCGGGGGGACACCACGCCCAACGGCCTGCCCATCCTCGGCCAGGTGACCGAGACCGTCGACGTCATCAAGAACCACGACATCGCGACCGTCATCTTCGCCGAAGGGTCCTTCCAGTCCCCTGCCGACTTCCGTCGCATGGCGTGGGAGCTCGAGGAGCACGAGATCCACATGATCGTCGTGCCTGCCCTCACCGACATCAGCGCCCAGCGGCTCGACGTCCGTCCGGTCGCCGGCCTCCCGCTGGTGGACGTCGCACGGCCGCAGGCCATCGCGGCTGCCCGCTGGATCAAGCGCACCTGGGACGCCGCCGGCGCCGCGGTCCTGCTGCTCCTCGCTTCGCCGGTGATGGCCCTCGTCGCCCTCGCCATCAAGATCGAGGACGGTGGCCCCGTCCTGTTCCGGCAGACCCGGGTCGGCCTCCGCGGCGAGAACTTCCAGTGCCTCAAGTTCCGCAGCATGGTCATGGACGCGGAAGCGCGGCTTGCCGAGCTCGCCGCTGCGAACGAGGGCAGCGGGCCGCTGTTCAAGATGACCCAGGACCCGCGGATCACCAACGTCGGCCGGTTCATCCGCCGGTTCTCCCTCGACGAGCTTCCGCAGCTGTGGAACGCCCTTCGCGGCGACATGAGCCTTGTCGGGCCCCGTCCGGCACTGCCCAGCGAGGTCGCACAGTACGACTCCGACACCCGGCGCCGCCTGGACGTCCGTCCCGGCCTCACCGGCCTGTGGCAGGTCTCCGGTCGCTCGAACCTCTCGTGGGAGGACACCGTCCGGCTCGACCTCTACTACGTCGACAACTGGTCGCTGATCCAGGACGTCATGATCCTGTTCCGGACGGCGAAGGCGATCGTCGGTTCCTCCGGCGCCTACTGAGCAGCGATTCTCAACGGCGCCGGGGCTACCCGGCTTCCCTACGATGGCCCCACACCCCTGAAGGGACCGACCGTGGCACGACTCGCCTATCTCGACCGCCTGCGCGTTGCCGCAGCCATGGCCGTGGTGATGATCCACGTCTCCGCCATGCGCTGGCCCGACACCTCCCCCGCGTCAGCGGACTGGCAGGCCATGAACGTCTATGCAGCGGTCAGCCGCTGGTGCGTGCCGATCTTCTTCATGGTCTCCGGTGCGCTCTTCCTCGCCCCCGGGCGGGAGAACCCCCCGGGCACGCTGTGGCGCAAGTACATCTCGCGGCTGCTGGTGATGTGGGTGGCGTGGAGCGCCTTCTACACCGTGATGAGCGCCGTGTTCCTGCGGACGGCCGACCCGCTGTTCCTGCTGCAGCACCTCTGGGACGGCTACTACCACCTCTGGTACCTGCTGGCCCTTACCGGGGTGTACGCGCTGATCCCGCTGCTGCAGCGGGTGGTCGCCTCGCCCGGCCTCACCCGGTACTTCCTGATCCTCACCGGCATCCCCAGCATCGCCGTGCCGACGCTGGCCATGCTGCCGGTGGCAGGCGGGCTGACCGCCGACCTCGTGGCGAGAGTCGCGCCATACCTGATCGCCGGCTACCCGTTCTACTTCGTGCTGGGACACGTGCTGCATGAGAAGGGCGCATCGCTGTCACGGCGGACGCGCACGATCCTCTACGCCGCAGGGATCGCCGGCACCGTAGTGACCGCAGCGGGCACGGCGTGGCTCTCGCTGAGCAAGGGCCAGCCCTCTGGTGAGCTCTACAACTACCTCAGCCTGTTCGTCGTCCTCGCAGCGGTCGCCGTCTTCCTGCTGTTCCAGGAGCGTGGCGGGGACGCCGTCACGAGTCCCCGGCTTGCGACGTGGGCGCGCTGGACGCTGCCGATCTACCTGATCCACCCGGCCTTCGTCCGGATCGTGCAGGAGTTCAACATCACCCCCGGGCTGCTGCCGGGCTTCATCGGGTTGCCGCTGATCTGGCTCGCCGTGCTCGTGCTGAGCACGCTGGTGAGCGCAGTGCTGGTGAAGATCCCGATCGTGAACAGCTGGCTGGTCTAGCCTCCGCCCATCGCCAGGTCAGGCCTTGACGAGGGTGACGTCCAGCACGAGGTCCTGCTTGAGCGGGGTCTTCACGCTCACCGAGCCAGGACCTGCCGTGACAGGGACAGCCGTGCCGCTCACCCGGAAGGACGCGGTCGAGCCCGACACCTTCCACCCCGCCGGCGCCGTCACCGTCACCGTCGCTGCCGTGTTGGCGAGGTCGGCCTGCTTGACCAGGAGCAACTCGTAGTGCCAGGTGTCCCCGTCGGCCGGACGCATGGCCTGCGGCACGGCGGAGTGCAGCACGAGGTTCGCCGTCGCCGCCGGTTCAAGGCGGAAGTAGTGTCCGAACGTCGGCAGGCCGGTGGCGTCCTCCAGGGTCTCGAAGGCCGTCGAGCCGGCGGCCACCCCCGTCGTGCCCACGCCGCGGTGCACCCGCACGTAGTTGCCCATCCACTGGCGCGGGACGCCGAGGAGCTGTTGCGAAGTCTTCTTGTAGCCGAGCAACGCCCTGGTGTCGGCGGCGCCGTCCGCCTTCAGTGCAACGGTGTAGTCGAGGGTCTTGGTGACGCCGATGTTGGCCTTGCTGGCCTTGATCACCCCGTTGCTGACAGCGAGCAGGTCGGTGGTTCCTGCCGGTGGATCGATGGCGCCGCCCCAGCCAAGGGCGACCAGGGCAGCCTGCGCGGTCTCGTCGTTGAACGACAGCTGCACGTGCTTCTCGTTGGTCGACGTGGCCAGCGCGTTCATGGTGGGCAGGAACTGGTCGTTGCTGAGGTGCGTGATCTGGCGCAGCAACTCCGCGGCGAACGAGAGCGCAGCCTGCTTCTTCTTCAGCGTCTTGTCCGTGCCCGGACCGCCGTTCTCGAACTCGATGACGTAGGTCAGCTGCTCGAGCACGTTGTCAGCCGTGAGTGGCAATGAGGACTCGGGCACCGTGATCGGGCCGAAGATCTTCAGCAGGTCGCGGATGGTGGGGATGTCGATCGCGATGATCCCGTCGATCTTCGGCTGTTTCAGGTTCTCCCAGAACTGGTTCATGACCTTGGCCGACGTGGGGAAGTCGATCCACCAGTTGCTGTCCTGGAACGAGAAGTGGCTGTAGCCGACCGGCCCGCGGATGGGCAGCGGAAGGTTCAGCGTGTCGCGGGGCAACTGGTAGACGTCGGTGAACTTGGTCAGCACGAAGCCGTCCGGCCCGAACTCGACAAGTCCGTAGGTGCCCATGAAGCCGCCGGTCGGGCGCAGCTCCGCGCTGTTCTGCGACACGAGGAGGAAGCGGTGCTGCGTGCTGAAGAGGTAGCGCTCGAGGTCGAGCATGGACTGGCTGCGCTGCAGCAGCGGCGCCAGCGGCTTCAGCTGGGCCTGCAGCTCCGTGACTGCGCCGGCAAGGGGCGGCACCAGACCGTCCGTCCCGAGGTCCGCTGCGAGCCGTGTGACCGTGGTGAGGGAGACGAGTGCGGCGTCGAGATGCGGCCGGGACAGCTTGCAGGACCTGGTTCACGCGATCGTCGCCGCTGGCGGAGTCGGCGGACGTGAGGAGTTGGGCCATCTCCGCTCCGGCAGAGGACCCCTCGTAGCCGATCGTTGCGAGGTTGTCCGCGACGGTGACCTGGTGTCCCAGCCAGGGGAGTCCGCGGACCCAGTCCGGGCCGAGCAGGTCGCGCGCCTTGCCGAACTCGTCCTTCGCCTTCAGGAAGGACGCGAGCGCAGCGGGTGCCTGCTTGGCGTCAAGGCTGTGCAGTGCGGCCTTGGCGTCGGACTTGCCTGCCCGGGCAAGCGACTCGAAGTCGTTGGCGCGCTGGAGACCCCAGATGCCGACGGCGACCAGGCCGATGACGACCACGGCTCCGGCGACCCACCACCCCCAGCGCTTCACGTGATCACCCTATTCGGAGCACCTAGCAGGCACCCGCCGTGGTCCCCGCCGGGGTGCCGCACCAGAGTTCGGTAGCGTTGTCCCATGCCCCGTATCGCACCGTTCCCGGCCATCCGCTACGCCCCGGGCACCGACCTGCAGCAGGTCATCGCACCGCCCTACGACGTGCTGTCACCGGCCGACGTCGCCGAGCTCGGTGCCCGCGACCCGCACAACATCATCCACATCGATGTGCCCAGCGGTGGCGAGGATCGGTACGACGTTGCCGCCCGGACGCTCGACGAATGGCTGGACGCCGGCGTGCTGGTGCGCGACGAGGCGCCGTCCCTGACGGTGTACCGGATGGCTTTCACGGACGCGACCGGAGCTGCCCGCACGATCGTCGGGGTGTTGTGCGGCCTTGAGGTCGTCGACCTTGACGCCGGCGGCGTGCTGCCGCACGAGCGCACCACTGCCAAGGCTGTCACCGACCGGCTCGACCTCACCCGCGCCACGGCCACCAACCTCTCGCCGGTCTGGGGTCTCTCCCTCGCGTCCGGCCTCACCGCTGCCCTTGGCGTACCGGGCGAGCCGGTGGGCGAGATGGTCGCCGAGGGCGTCGTGCACACCGTCGAGCGGATCACCGACGAGGCCCGCATCGCCTCGATCACAGCGCTGCTCGCCGCCGACGACGTGCTGATCGCCGACGGCCACCACCGCTACGCGATCTCCCGCACCTACCGCGACGAGGTGCGCGCTGCGAGCGGCCGCACCGATACCGAGGCGGAGTTCACGCTCACCTTCATCAACGAACTGGTGGCAGACCAGCTGAGCATCGAGGCCATCCACCGCGTCTACAGCAACATCTGCGTCGAAGAACTCCGCGCCGACCTGTCGTCCAGCTTCGACATTGAGCCGGCGCCCGCGCCGACGCCGCAGTTGCTGGCCGACATGGTGGCACTGGGCAGGCTGGTGCTGATCGGGCCGGACACCACCGAGTGGCTGATTCCCAAGGAGGGTGTCTTCGACGACGTGCGCGCCCTCGACGGTGCCTACCTCGAGCACGCGCTCAAGGGCAGCCGCGCCGTCGTGGACTACCAGCACGGCCTGGACGAGGTGGTCGGACGCGTGGCTGCCAAGGACGTCACCGCCGCCATCCTGATCCGGCCGACATCGCTGGCCGAGATCCAGCGGACGGCGCGAGAGGGCCTGCTGATGCCGCCGAAGTCGACGTTCTTCACCCCGAAGCTGCGCACCGGCCTCGTGGTGCGACCGACAGCCCCGCTGGCCTGAGGGGCTGGAGCCGCCGGAGAGCGGCCGACACGGGCAACTGCTGGGGGATGCCACCCGGCGCTCGGCGCGCTAACCTGCGTCAATGCCTGCTGCGCTCTTTCCCGGCATTGAAACCCACTACAAGGGTGGCCACCACGCCGTTCTCGACGCCGGGGCACATGTCCTGGCCTGGACCCCTCACGACCAGGTACCCGTGTTGTGGGTCAGCCCGTTGGCCACCTTCGAACCAGGAGTGCCGGTCCGCGGGGGCATTCCCGTCATCTTCCCGTGGTTCGGCTCCGGGCCGGCAGGTGACCGCACGCCGGCCCACGGCTTCGCCCGCACCGCGGAATGGCAGCGGGTGGGACTTGTGGACGACCTGGTCGAGACCGGTCGGCTCGAGGTGCGCCACCGGCTGACCTCCGAGGGGTTCGACTCCGCGCCGTTCAGTGCTGAGCTCGTCTCGGAGTTCACGCGGGACCACCTTCGGGTGTCACTGTCGGTCACGAACACCGGTGATGCCGACTTCAGCTACGAGGAGGCGCTGCACACCTACCTCGCCGTCAGCGACGTCGCCCGCATCAGCCTCGAAGGGCTGGACGGGTGCAGCTACGTCGACAAGGTGGACGGTGGCGACCAGGTGCAGGCGGGCCCCGTCCGCTTCACGGGGGAGACCGATCGGCTGTACAGCCACACCGGCGACGTCGTGGTCGACGATCCGGACTGGAGCCGGAGGATCCGGGTGTCGAAGGAGGGTTCCGCGATCACCGTCGTCTGGAATCCCGGCGCCGCACGCGGCGCCGCGATGGGCGACGTCGCGCAGCACTGGGCGGGATTCGTGTGCGTGGAAGCTGCCAATACCGGGGATCGGATGGTCACCATCCCATCTGGTGGGACGCACACGCTTACACAGACGCTGCAATTGGTCTGACCACTGTCCGATCCGGGCGTTCTAAACCCGGAGGGGCTAAGTAAAAGATACCCTTCTCCTCGTTCACCCAGCGTCGAGGAGAGACCATGTCGCGCATCGAGAGCAAGGCCTTCCGCAAGAAAATCACCACAGCCGAAGAGGCCGCCAAGCTGATCAAGCACGGCACCAACGTCGGATTCTCCGGGTTCACCGGTGCTGGCTACCCCAAGGAGACGCCGGTCGCCCTCGCGAAGCTGATCTCCGAGGCGCACGGCCGTGGCGAAGAATTCATGATCGGCTGTTTCACCGGCGCCTCGACGGCCCCGGAACTGGACGGATCGCTGGCTGAGGTCGACGGCATCAGCTTCCGGATGCCCTACCAGTCCGATCCGATCATGCGCACGAAGATCAACGCAGGCATCAGCGACTACTGCGACATCCACCTGTCGCACTCCGGCCCCCAGACCTGGGCAGGCGTGCTCGGCAAGCTGGACACCGCCGTCATCGAGGTCACCGGCATCACCAAGGACGGCGAACTCATCCCGTCCTCCTCCGTCGGCAACAACACGACCTGGATCGAGGCGGCCGATCAGGTCATCCTCGAGGTGAACTCCTGGCAGAGCATCGACCTCCTCGGCATGCACGACATCTACGAAGGCGTTGCGCTGCCCCCCAACCGGGTGCCGATCCCCCTGACCCACCCCGGTGACCGCATCGGCAGCACCACGATGAAGATCGACCCGAAGAAGGTCGTCGCCGTCATCGAGACCGACGATGCCGACCGGAACTCCCCGTTCAAGCCGCTCGACGACGAGTCGCGCATGATCGCCGGCCACCTGCTCGACTTCCTCACCAACGAGGTGAAGCAGGGCCGGCTGCCGAAGAACCTGCTGCCGCTGCAGTCGGGTGTCGGCAACATCGCCAACGCCGTGCTCGCCGGCCTGCTGGAGGGTCCCTTCGAGAACCTCACCTCCTACACCGAGGTGATCCAGGACGGCATGGTCGACCTGCTCGACTCCGGCAAGATGAAGGTCGCCTCCGCAACGGCGTTCTCGCTCAGCCCCGAGTACGCCCACAAGATGAACGACAACGCCGCGCAGTACCGCGACAAGATCATCCTTCGCCCGCAGGACATCTCGAACCACCCCGAGATGATCCGTCGGCTCGGCGTCATCGCCTGCAACGGACTGATCGAGGCCGACATCTACGGCAACGTGAACTCCACCCACATCATGGGCTCGAGGATGCAGAACGGCATCGGCGGCTCCGGCGACTTCACCCGCAACGCCTACATCTCGACCTTCGTCACCCCGTCGACGGCCAAGGGTGGCGCCATCTCCGCGATCGTCCCGATGGTGTCGCACCACGACCACACCGAGCACGACGTGCAGGTGATCATCACAGAGCAGGGCCTTGCCGACCTGCGTGGCCTCTCGCCCCAGAAGCGGGCCAAGGTGATCATCGAGAACTGCGCGCACCCGGCCTACAAGCCGATGCTGCAGGAGTACTACGAGCACTCGGTCAAGGTCGCCAACAGCCAGCACACGCCGCACGACCTGCACCAGGCGCTGAGCTGGCACGCACGGTTCCTCGACACCGGGACCATGGCTCGCTCCTGATCGGCTCCTGAGCACAGAAGCCCCGGGCCGCCTGTCGGCGACCCGGGGCTTGTGCTGTCAGCGGGACTCTTCAGCTGTCCTGTGGATCAGTAGCCGAACACCTTCACCGGATGCGAGGTGTTCGTCGTGGTGTTGTCGCCGACCTGGCCGTAGGCGTTGTAGCCCCAGCACTTCGCGGCCTTCTTGGCTGTGACGACGCAGGTGTGCAGGTAGCCGACGCTGACCTTGGTGGTCTTGTCGAGGTTGTACACGTTCACCGGCTTGAGCGAGTTGGTGGTCGAGTTGTCACCCAGCGCGCCGTAGCCGTTGTAGCCCCAGCACTTGACCTTGCCCTTGGTGGTGAGTGCGCAGGAGTGGTAGACGGCCGTCTTCACCGTCTTGATCCCTGAACCCAGTCCATACACCCCGACCGGCTTGGGAGAGTTGGTCGTGCTGTTGTCGCCCAACTGGCCCTGCGTGTTGTAGCCCCAGCACAACGCCTTGCCCTTGCCGTTGACGGCGCAGGTGGAGAACTGGCCCGCGGAAATCTGCTTGACGCTCTTCGTCAGGCCGTACACGGTGACCGGCTTGTTCGAGTTCGTCGTCGAGTTGTCGCCCAGCTGACCGTAGGTGTTGTCGCCCCAGCACTTCGCAGCGCCCTTCGACGAGATCGCGCAGGTGCCCGTGTAGGAGGCCGAGACCGCCTTGGCTCCCTTGGTGAGGCCGTAGACGGTGACAGGTGTCAGCGAGTTCGTCGTCGAGTTGTCCCCGAGTTGCCCGTTGGCGTTGTAGCCCCAGCACTTCACGGCGCCCTTCGTCGTGATCGCACAGGTGTGCAGGTAGCCGGCGTCGATGGCCTTCACCTTGCCGAGGTTGGCAACGGCGACGGGCTTGGACGAGTTGGTCGTGGTGTTGTCACCGAGCTGGCCGTAGCCGTTGTAGCCCCAGCACCAGACCTTGCCCTTGGTGGTCAGGGCGCAGCTGTGGAGATACCCGGCACTGACGTTCTTCACCTTCGAGCCGAGGCCGTACACGCCTACCGGCTTGGTCGAGCTCGTGGTCGAGTTGTCGCCCAGCTCGCCGTAGCCGTTGTAGCCCCAACATCGCGCGGCGCCCTTAGTGGTCACGTCGCACGTGTGGTAGTAGCCGGCGCTGACCGTGACGGCCTTCGGCGCAGCCATGGCCTGCGCCGCAGGCATCACCAGCGCAGAACCGGCAGCAACCAGCAGGCCGACGACAACGCGCGGCCAGGAAAGACGACTTGCCATGAGAACCCCCTCTTTGGGCCAGCCAGCTGGCTGGACAGTGTCGTTGATGAGAGGCGCCTGGCGGAACGCTGATACCGGACCAACTGGCCCGGCTAGAAACCGAACACCTTCACCGGCCGCGGGGTGTCCGTGGTCGTGTTGTCACCGACAGCGCCGTAGCCGTTGAAGCCCCAGCACTTGGCTGCCTTCTTCGACGTGACCACGCACGTGTGCAGGTTCCCGACGGTCAGCCTTGTGGACTTGTCGAGGTTGTAGACCGCGACGGGCTTCAGCGAGTCGGTGGTGGAGTTGTCCCCCAACTGACCGGAGCCGTTGGCGCCCCAGCACTTCACCTTGCCCTTCGACGTCAGTGCGCAGGCATGGCCCACACCCGCCTTGACTGTCTTGATTCCGGAGCCCAGCCCGTACACCGTCACCGGCTTGGGCGAGCTGGTTGTCGAGTTGTCTCCGAGCTGGCCCAGGCCGTTGTACCCCCAGCACAAGGCCTTGTTCTTGCTGTTCACCGCACACGTGGAGAGCTGGCCCGCCGAGATCTGCTTGACGCCCTTGGTCAGCCCGAAGACGGTGACCGGCTTCAGTGAGTTGGTCGTCGAGTTGTCACCCAGTGCACCCTGGCCGTTGAACCCCCAGCACCGGGCAGCCCGGCTCGCGGTGATCGCGCAGGTGTGGGTGTAGGACGCCGAGATCGCCCTGACCCCCTTGGTCAGCCCCAACACCGTGACCGGTGTGAGCGAACTGGTGGTCGAGTTGTCACCCAGCTGGCCGGTGTTGTTGCTGCCCCAGCACTTCACGGCACCCTTCTTCGTGATCGCGCACGTGTGGTAGTAGCCGGCGTCGATCGCCTTGACGCCCGTGCCGAGGCCTGCGACGGCTACCGGCTTGGACGCGCTGGTCGTCGTGTTGTCACCGAGTTGGCCGTTGCCGTTCCAGCCCCAGCACCACACCTTGCCCTTGGTGGTCAGGGCGCAGCTGTGCATGTAGCCGGAGGTGACGTTCTTCACCTTCGACCCCAGTCCGTACACGCCAACGGGCTTGCTCGAGTCCGTGGTGGAGTTGTTCCCCAGCTGCCCGAACGCGTTGTAGCCCCAACACCGCACGGCGCCCTTCGTCGTCACGGCGCAGGTGTGCACGTACCCGGCACTGACGGTAGTGGCCTTGGCCGGCGCAGCTTCGGCTGTCGCTGCCGGCATGATCAACACAGAACCCATCGCGACCAGCAGGCCCGAGATGACGCGCGCCATCGTGCGTGTGGACATCCTGCATTCCCCCCCGGGAGTTGCTCCAGTGGGGCTGAGCATTCTCCTGTTCGGTGCCGCGCGACAGAACCCGGCAGGGGGTACTCCTGCTAGCGGGCTTCGAGCTCAGCCTCGGTCAGGCGCCTCGTCGAAGAGCAGTGCGCGGAGCTCCTCCATCGTGTCGACGACTGCCAGCGGAGCTGCGGCCACCAGGTCGTCGCGGTCCCCCGCCCCCCAGGTGACGGCGATCGCAGCCATGCCCGCGGCCTTGGCCGCCAGAACGTCGACAACCGCGTCCCCGATGTAGACGCTCTCGACTGCCCGGACGCCGAGGCGCTGCAGCGCCAGGAGCAGTGGTTCCGGTTCGGGCTTGTGGGTGGCGGTGTCCTCCATCGCGACCAGCAGCGGCAGGTGGCCGTCCAGCCCCGCTGCCCGCAACGTGTTGATGGCAGAGACGTGGCGCTTCGACGTGACCACGCCGATGACAGCCCCGGAGGCGGCCAGTTCGACGACCAGGTCCTCCGCGCCGGGGTACTCCTCGAGCAGTTCTGTGAGGTGTTCTGCGTTCCATTCGACGTAGCTGTCGACCAGTTCCTGGGCTCGTTCGGGGTGCCGCCCCGAGAAAGTTCCGTAGAGCGTTTGCCCAATCCAGCCTCGCGCCTCCCCCGGCGAGGGCCTTACCCCCAAGACTGACCACATTGCGTGCTCGTATGACGCGATAATGAGCGGGATAGTGTTGACCACGGTCCCGTCCAAGTCGAAGACGACGACGGACCATCGGGGTGTAGACACAACGGCGAGGATACGACCCCGTGACAGGAAAGGAACTCAGGTGACCATCCAGGCGCACCGGCCAAGGGGCCGGCGGCCCGGCAGAACCGATACCCGTGGTGCCATCCAGAGCGCAGCGCTGACGCTGTTCTCGGAGATGGGCTACGAGAAAGTCTCGCTGCGAGCAGTGGCACGCGCAGCAGAAGTCGATCCGGCGCTTATCCATCATTACTTCGACAACAAGGCCGACCTGTTCGCGCGGTCGGTCCTCGACCTGCCCCTCGACGCGGAAGCGATCGTCCGGCAGATCCTCGACGGCCCTACCGAGGGCATCGGCGAACGCACCGTCATGGTCTTCCTGCAGGCATGGGATGCCCCCGGTGCAGGCGAGCGGTTCACCGCGATGATGCGGGCCGCGATCACCGACCCTGGTGCCCGTCGTCCGCTCAGCGAGTTCATGAGCAGGGAGGTGCTGGTGAAGGTGGCGGAGGCCGTGGGGAACGGCAACGCCAAGCTCCGTGCCCAACTCGGCGTGAGCCTGCTCCTCGGGCTGACCCTCAGTCGCGACATCCTGGAATTGCCCGCCCTTGTGAAGGCCCGCAACCCGGCTCTCGCGCGCTCGCTCGGCCGGGCCATGCAGGCCCACCTCGTCGATCCGTGGTGACGTAGGCTGGAGCACCCAGGACAGCGGAGGTGTGGATGAGCGCGGACCAGCCGGTCGAAGCCATGGCGCCCCGACGGCTGCTCGACGAGGCTCAACCTGCCCAGGACACGGCGCTGGAACCTGCCCCGCAAGCGCCGGCCCCGATCGCGACGGTCGCTCCGCCACCCCCGCTGGTCGTCGGCGTGCCGATCAACCCGCGCACGGGTGAGCCGCGCCGTCCCGTCGTGATCGTCGTCGCCACAGTGCTCTGCTGGCTGGCCGTCGCGATCACGGCAGCATCGGTCCTGTGGGTCTACTGGGACGCGATCTCCCGCTTCGCGGAGGCCTCCTGGCTGATGGGCCAGTTCGTCACAGAGCCCGGCTCGCTGGGGCGTGTGCTGCTCGCTGTCGCGGTGACGGTGATTGCCATCATCATCGGCACGGCCAACGCCATCGTCGGCTACTACGCCTTCACCGGCTACCGGTGGACGCGGATCGCCGGCCTGATCAGCGCGGTCCTCACCTGCGGCACCCTCGTCCTCAACCAGCTCGGCTGGTACGCCATCCCCGCGGCGGTGATCGGTGCCGTGCTGCTCTGGCTCCCGCCGGCGAAGAAGTTCTTCATCGCCTGGACGGCCCGTCGCCACCCGCAAGAGGTGTTCGCCCCGCCGACCGTCGACGTGGTCTACGGGCCGCTGCCCCGCTACCGCCAGGCCTGACGGGGCTGGTCGCGAGCACCTCCGCACCATCGACGATCCGTAATCGTTCACCTGTTCGATTAATGTCAGTGGCGGGTGTTTGACTTGTTCCATGGAGCAACAGATGTCCCCGGCGAGGCGGGTGTTGGACGGGATCAAGGGCAGCCTTGACGGGTTCGATGCCGGCCTGGTGGGCCGTGGTGAGCGGTTGGAGTGTGCCCAGTTGGCACGGGCGTCTGGCGTCACGGTTGACGGCCCTGTCGGCGGTGCTGCTGGCGAAGGCTGATGCCGCGCAGGAGTCGCTGCAGCAGGCTGCGGGACACCGACCACGTCGTGGTTGACGGTGCAGGGCGGCCTGTCGAAACGGGAAGCCGCCGGCATGCTGCACCAGGCCAAAGAGCTCGCCGAGCATCCTGACGTGGCGCAGGCAGCGACGGCGGGACAGATCAGCGTCAACCAGGCACGGGCGATCGGCACCGTGCTCGGCGGGTTGAGTGAACTGGACGAGACCCAGCAGGCCCAAGCGGAGGCAGTTGCTGTTGGACATGGCGGGCAGCCTGGACGCCGATCGTTTGGCGAAGGCCACCGCGCAGGTGTTGGCGCAGGTCGCACCGGCGCAGGCCGATGAGACCCTGGAACGGCGCCTGCAGCGCCAGGCCGAAGCGGCACAGCGGAACCGGTCGTTGGTGTTCCGCCGGGACGGGAACGGGTCGGTCCTGTTCACCGGCAGCCTGCCCTTGGTCGACGGCGAAGCGTGGATCGCCCAGCTGGATGCCTACACCGAATCGAAGCGCCGCACCGCGCTGGAGGAACGCGACCCGGCCGGTACCGGGCTGACCCCCGAACAACGCCGGGCCGATGCTCTGATCGCGATGATCCTGCACCACACCCAAGGCCGCCGCGCTCCCAAGGTGGGTGGTGACCGGCCACGGATCGTGGTCACCGTCGACTACAGCAAACTCCTCGCCGATGCGACCAGCTGCCGGGCTGATCGGGGACGGGGAACCGCTCAGCGCCGGGGACCTGCGCCGGGTGTGCTGCGACGCCGACCTCCTCCCCGCCGTCCTCGGCGGGCCCAGCACCGTGCTCGATGTCGGCCGGGACCACCGGCTGGTCCCACCGGACCTGCGCGCAGCTTTGGTGCTGCGGGACGGGGGGTGTGTGTTCCCCGGCTGCCACGCCCGCCCCACCGAATGCGAAGCCCACCACATCATCCCGTGGTGGCACGGCGGTGTGACCGCCCTGTCGAACCTGGCCTTGTTGTGCCACCACCACCACGGGCTGCTCGAACCCGCCCGCTACAGCGTCCGGGACCAGTGGCAGATCCGGATCGCCGCCGACGGGATCCCCGAAACCATCCCACCCCGACGCTGCGACCCCCACCAACAACCACTACGCCACGCAAGACATGACCCCGGCACCGCCCGCGGCCAACCCACCCACCAACTCGCCAGCTGAAGCCGGGATTGGTGGCTGAGCTGACGAAACAGTGACGGCGGCCCTTCGTGACGCTCCGTTCGTTCCTCACGAAGCTCCTCAGGGACCGTCTTGGCGCGCCCTCCGTCGCGACTCAGGGACCGTCCTTGGCGCGCCCTTTGTCACGCTCACCGGGACCATCCTTGGCGCGCCCTTCGTCACGCTCAGGGACCATCCTTGGCGCGCCCTTCGTCAAGCTCCGGGGCCGTCCTTGGCGCGCCTTTCGTCAGCTCAGGGACCGTCTTGGCGCGCGCTTCGTCAGGCTCGGGGACCGTCGGCGCGCCTTCGTCAGGCTGGCAGCCCGGGTGCAACCCCGGGCAGTCGCCAGTCAGTCGGCAGTCAGGGCTTCAGCGGAAGCAGCAACGCACCGGCGTGCGGCGGCAGCACCACCGTCGTTCCCGTCACCCGCGCGCCTGCCGGGGTCGCCCAGCGCAGCTGGTGCCGGCCGTCCAGTTCGACCACAGCCTCCTGGTCACCGAAGTTCACGACGACGGCGAGTCCACCCCTGCGCATCAGGAACCACCGGGCCTCCTCGTCCACCTTGCAGGTGGTGCCGGCCAGGACGGGGTTGGTCAGCTCGGCATACTGCCTGCGCAGCATGATCAGCTCCCGGTACGTGTCGAGCAGCACCTTGTGCCGACCCTCGGCCAGCTCGGCCCAGGCCAGCTTCGCCGAAAGGAAGGTCTCCGGGTCCTGCGGGTCGGGAACCTCGTCGGTGTCCCAGTCCATGCGCTCGAACTCGGCCAGCCGCCCGTCTGTGACCGCTGCCCCCAGATCGGGTTCAGGGTGGGAGGCGAAGAACGGGAACGGCGTACTGCTCCCCCACTCCTCGCCCTGGAAGAGCATCGGCGTGAACGGCGACGTGAACACCACCAGCGCAGCGCACGCCAACTGGTCGACGTCCAGTACCTCGGTCGGACGGTCGCCCCTGGCCCGGTTGCCCACCTGGTCGTGGTCGGAGCTGTAGACCACCAACCGCCAACCCGGCACCTTCTCGGTGTCCAGCGGGCGCCCGTGCGGACGGTCGCGGAAGCTCGAGTACGTGCCGTCGTGGAAGAAGCCCTGCTCGCACACCTTCGCCAACGCAGACAGCGGGGCGAAGTCGGCGTAGTAGCCCTGGGTCTCCCCGGTGAGTGCCACGTGCAGCGCGTGGTGGAAGTCGTCGCTCCACTGCGCGTCGATGCCGTAGCCGTCGGCTTCCACGGGCGTGATCAGGCGCGGATCGTTGAGGTCGGATTCGGCGATCAGCGTCAACGGACGCCGCAGGTGCGCCGAGAGGTCGGCGGCCACCTGGGCCATCTCCTCCAGCACGTGCGGACGCGACTCGTCGACAAGGGCGTGCACGGCGTCGAGCCGCAGCGCGTCCACGTGCAGGTCGACGAACCAGTGCCGCAGGTTCTCGCAGATCAGGCGGCGGACCTCCTCGCTGCCCGGGCCGTCGAGGTTGATCCTGCTGCCCCACCCGCTCTGCTCGTCCGTCAGGTACGGGCCGAACAGCGGCAGGTAGTTCCCGCTGGGTCCCAGGTGGTTGTAGACCACGTCCTGGACAACGGCCAGGCCGAGGGAGTGTGCTGCATCGACGAAGCGCCGGTAGCCGTCCGGCCCCCCGTACGGCTCATGGACGGCGAACCACGCCACCCCGTCGTAGCCCCAGCCGTGCTCGCCGTTGAAGGCGTTCACCGGCATCAGCTCGACGAAGTCCACACCCAGCTCCACCAGGTGCGGCAGCCGGCTGATCGCCGCGTCGAGCGTGCCCTCTGCCGTGAACGTGCCGACGTGCAGCTCGTAGACCACCCCGCCGGCCAGCTGACGGCCCGTCCAGTCCTGGTCGTGCCAGGCGAAGCCGCCCGGCTCGAACGTGCGCGACAGCCCATGGACGCCGAACGGCAGCCACCGGCTGCGCGGATCCGGCACCGGGTCCGGGCGGTCGTCGATCAGGTAGCCGTAGTCGACCCGGCCCAGCGGCTCGGGCTCGGCAGGGGTCCACCAGCCGTCATCCGCCTTCGTCATGGGCACGACCCGGTTGGCGACCTGCAGTCGCACCCGTTCCGGCAGTGGAGCCCACACGTCGAAGCGTCCGCGTTCACCCGCGCGACGTTCCTCGCGCACCAGCAGCGCCACGGGGTAGTCGCCCAGCACGTCGGCAAGGAGCGCGCGTCCGGCATCGTCGGTCGCCACCAGGCGTCCCGACACCTCGTCACGCCAGCGTCCCTCCGGCAGCGGCAGGACGGCGTCGCCCCACCCGCCCGCTGCAGCGAGGCCGACCGGCAGCCGGGTGGCGAGCGTGATCGCGCCGCCGCGGTCGAAGGCGATCAGGTGGCCGGCGGCTTCCCCCTGTGCCGCGAGCGGCGTGTAGCTGCCGAACAGCTCCGGGTGGTCGCGGCGCAGCGTGAGCGCCTGGTGCACGAGCAACAGCTTCGCCTCGCCAACGTCTCCCGGCGCGCACGCGAGGGCGGGACGCCGTCCGGTGCGCACCTCGGTCAGCAGCCGTCCGCGCTCGGCGAAGTCGACCGGCCGGCGGTTGTCGGGATCGACCAGGCTCAGCTCCCACAGCTCGCTGCCCTGGTACAGGTCGGGCACGCCGGGGATCGTCAGGTCGAGCATCTTCGCAGAGAGGGCGTTGACCCAGCCGGGCCCGGCGACGAGGTTCGCCACCCGCTCCAGCACGGCCGTGACAGCCGGGTCGTCGAAGGCTGCGTCGATGCAGGCCTGCACGGCCGACTCGTACGCTGCGTCCGGCGCCGTCCAGCAGGTGTGGTCCCCGCCCTCGCGCATCGCCTTCTCCGCGTAGGCGTGCAACCGGTCGCGCTCTGCCGGCCACGCACCGATGACGGCCTGCCACAGCAGGTTGGCGAAGCCGGGGTCGGGCATCGGCGCGAGACGCTGCAACTCGGCGAGCGCCGCTGCCCATTCGCCGGGCACCTCGGAGAGGACGCTGATGCGGGCCCGGACGTCCTCGCCGCGCTTGGTGTCGTGCGTGGTGCCGGCGTTCTGCGCTGCCGGCCACAGCTCCTGCCGCAGCCCCATCAGGCGGTGGAAGTCGTCGGTGCCGACGAAGAACAGGTCGGGGTCGCCGCCCACCTCGTTCAGCGAGGTCAGCCGAGCCCAGCGGTAGAAGGCGCCGTCCTCGACGGCCTTCGCCATCACCATGCCAGAGGTCTGCTGGAAGCGCTGCGCCGGGCCGGAAGCGCCGTCGGCAAGCACGGGGTAGAGCAGGTCGAGCACGGGACCGAGGTCGGGACGGTGCTCCCACGCGAACCCGAACGCACGGTCGAGGTACTCGTGCCCCTCCGGAAGGTAGGAGCGGTACACCTCGAAGTCGGCCAGCAGCTCTGCGACGGCAGCGACCACCTGCTCGAGGTCGGGCTGGTCGGCGGCGTCGATGCCGGCAAGGACCTCACGCGCGATCCGGCGCACCTCGGAGTTGAGGATCGTGTAGGCCACGGAGAGCTTGCTCTCGTGCACGAGCTGCGACCACACCACCTCGCGTCCCCGCAGCTGGTTCTCCAGCTCGGTCGAGCCCGGCCTCACCGGCGGGGTCGACCAGCACCCGGTCGATCAGCGCGAGCGCGTCGTAGCCGGTGGTGCCTGCCGTTGCCCAGACCGACGGCAATTGTTCGAGAACCACGCCCTCGGCATCGTTGCGTCCGATCGCGAGGATCTTCTCGACCAGCACATAGCTGCCGCCGGTGAGCGTGGCCAGGTCGTCCAGGTACTTGCCGGGGTCGCGCAGGCCGTCGGGATGGTCGACGCGCAGGCCGTCGACGAGGCCCTCGTCGAACCAGCGCTTGATCTCGGCGTGCGACTTGGTGAACCACTCCGGGTCCTCCACCCGCAACGCGACAAGGGTGTTCACGGCGAAGAACCGCCGGTAGTTCAGGCTGCTGTCCGCCTCGCGCCAGCTGATCAGCTCGTAGTGCTGCCGGGCGTGGACGGCGTTGGGATCCTCGTCGGCGCCCCGGGCGGTGTCCGGCGCCAGCGGGAAACGCTGGTCGTGGTAGTGCAGTTCGCCACCGAGCACCGTGAGGTTGTCGATGCGCCCGTCGGGCAGCAGGTCGTCGTCACCGACGACCGGGATGCGCAGCTTGCCACCGCCGGCAGCCCAGTCGATGTCGAAAGCGGACGCGTACGGCGACTCCTGACCGAGGGTGAGGACATGCCACCACCACTCGTTCTCCCACGGACGGGCCACCCCGACGTGGTTGGGGACGATGTCGACGAGCACGCCCATGCCGAGCCGCTTCGCCTCCGTTGCAAGCGCGGCCAGGCCGGACGCCCGTCCCCGGGAAGGGTCGATCGCCCGGTGGTCGGAGACGTCGTAGCCGTGGTCGCTGCCGGTCTCTGACGCCAGCAGCGGCGACAGGTACACCCAGTCGACGCCGAGCTCATGCAGGTACGCAACGGTCCGAGCGGCCGCCACCAGGTCGAAGTCCTCGGTGATCTGGAGGCGGTACGTGCTGACGGGGGTGCGGGTCATGCGTTCCTCATCCGGTCATTTCGGTCATGGCCTCGACCGATGCGGCCACGGAGAGTCGGGGTTCGGGGGTCCCCCCGGTGTGCTCCATCAGCACCAGCACGCTGCGCCCGGAGAGGATGCGGACGCTGCACGCATCGAGCGGATTCGGCTCGAGCCCTTCCCCTGCGGTGTCGATGGCCACTTCCCACTGCGCGGAGAACTCCTCGGGCGGCAGGGTGATCTTCACCGGGTCGGGGCCGCCGTTGAAGTACAGCAGCGCATGCTGGTCGACGATCCGGTTCCCGGTCGCGTCCCTGCCTGCGATGCCGTGCCCGTTGAGGTACATGCCGATGGCTCGCGCGTCATGGGTCGCCCAGTCGCCGTCCTCCATGTGGTGGCCGTCGGGGCGCAGCCAGATGATGTCGTTGAGTCGCTGCTCGTCGCCCACCCGCACGGCTGCCCCGGTGAAGAACCGCTTGCGGCGGAAGGTCGGGTGCTCGGCCCGCAGGCGCGCGATGGTTGCCGTGAACTCCAGCAGGGGCAGGTCGAGCTGGTCCCAGTGCATCCAGGAGATCTCGGAGTCCTGCGCGTACGTGTTGTTGTCGCCCTCCTGGGTGCGGCCCACCTCGTCGCCGTGCAGGATCATCGGCACCCCCTGGCTGAGCAGCAGGGTCGCCAGCAGGTTGCGCTGGGCGCGGGCGCGTTCGCCGATGATCGCCGTGTCGGTCGTCGGGCCTTCGACGCCGTGGTTCCACGAGCGGTTGAAGCTCTCCCCGTCCGCACCGTTCTCGCCGTTGGCCTCGTTGTGCTTTTCGTTGTACGAGACGAGATCGCGCAGCGTGAAGCCGTCGTGGGCCGTGACGAAGTTGATGCTCGCGAACGGGCGGCGTCCGGAGTGCTCGTACAGGTCGGCCGACCCGGCGATCCGGGCGGCGAACTCGCCGAGGTTGGGCTCCTGCCGCCAGAAGTCGCGGACGGCGTCGCGGTACTTGCCGTTCCACTCGCTCCACTGGGGCGGGAAGTTGCCCACCTGGTAGCCGCCGGGGCCGACGTCCCACGGTTCGGCGATCAGCTTCACCTGGCTGATGACCGGATCCTGCTGCACGAGTTCGAAGAAGGCTGCCAGGCGGTCGACGTCATAGAACTCGCGGGCCAGCGCCGATGCCAGGTCGAAGCGGAAGCCGTCCACGTGCATCTCGAGCACCCAGTAGCGCAGGGAGTCCATGATCAGCTGCAGCGAGTGCGGCTGCCCGACGTTCAGGGAGTTCCCCGTGCCGGTGTAGTCCATGTAGTACTGCAGGTCCTCGTCGACCAGCCGGTAGTACGCCGGATTGTCGATGCCCTTGAAGCTCAGGGTTGGGCCCATGTGGTTGCCCTCTGCCGTGTGGTTGTAGACCACGTCGAGGATCACCTCGATACCGGCCTCGTGCAGGCTCTTCACCATGCCCTTGAACTCCTGCACCTGGCCGCCGGGGTCCTTGACCGAGGCGTAATCGGCGTGCGGGTGCGAGGAAGCCGATGGTGTTGTAGCCCCAGTAGTTGCGCAGCCCCCGCTCGAGCAGGTGCGAGTCGTGCACGAACTGGTGCACCGGCATCAGCTCGACGGCTGTCACGCCGAGCCCCTGCAGGTGCTTGATCACCGATGGGTGCGCCAGCCCCGCGTACGTGCCGCGCTGCTCCTCCGGCACGTCGGGGTGCAGCTGGGTCATTCCCTTCACGTGGGTCTCGTAGATGAGGCTCTCGTTGTACGGGATCGAAAGGGTGCGGTCACCGGTCCAGTCGAAGAACGGGTTGATCACCACCCCGAGCATCATGCGGCTGGCCGAGTCGTCGTCGTTGCGCGAGCGCTCGTCGCCGAAGTTGTAGCCGAACAGCGGCTGCCCCCAGTCGATGTCACCGTCGGTGGCCTTCGCGTACGGGTCCAGCAGCAGCTTGTTGGGGTTGCAGCGCAGGCCGGCGTCGAGGTCGAAGGGGCCGTGGACGCGGTACCCGTAGCGCTGGCCCGGGTCGACCTGCGGCAGGTAGCAGTGCCACACGTGCGCGTCGACCTCGGTCACCTCGACGCGCGTCTCGTTGCGGTCCGCGTCGAAAAGGCAGAGCTCGACACGGTCCGCCACCTCGCTGAAGAGGGCGAAGTTCGTGCCCCGCCCGTCGTACGTCGCACCCAACGGATAGGGACTTCCGGGCCACACCTGCACGCTTGTCTCCTTGGTCATGTGAGGCTCAGCGTATCCAAGCGATCCCGGCGCCTCCCCTGGAAGCGTTTACCCACCCTCGCGCGGTTGCCCCACTACTGTCTCAGCATGTCCATGAGCGACTGGATCAACCAGAAGGTCGACAGCGCCCTCACGCTCGCCTACGGCCTGCGCGTGGACGCGGACGATCCGCGATGGCTGACCACGGTTGACGAGGACCTGGCGGCCGTGGAAGAGCCCGCGGAACCCGTCGCAGCACAGCCTTCGTTCGAGCAACCCGGCTTCACGCCAGCGTCCGCCGGCCAGCGGTACGAGAATCCCGTCTTCGGCGACGGGCCACCCACGGCGAGCGAGCCGAGCGACCTCACCTGACGTTCGGCCGCCCGATCGGCTCAGCGGACGTTGAGGCCGCCGACCAGCACGCAGCGACGACGCCGGGCGAAGGTGCGGGCGGAGGTGAGGCCCTCCCCCGTCGGTCCGGCGATCGTGAACGAGCAGTACCCCTCGCCGCCGATCCCGATGCCGGCGTAGGACGGCCCGTTCTTGACGAAGATGGTGGTCTGGATGCGCTTGGCCATCCTGGTGAGCGCGTTCACGTCGGTGGAGTGCATGATCGCGGTGTGCCGGTTGCCGTGCTCTGCGATGACGGCGTAGTCCATGCCCTGCTCGACGTCCTTCACCCGGACGATCGGCAGCACCGGCATCATCAGCTCGACCCGCACGAAGGGGTGCTCGAAGGGCACTTCCGCGATGATCAGCCGGGTTCCGGCAGGCGCAACGATGCCGATGGCCTCGAGGATCGACGGCGCGGACTTGCCGATCCAGTCCGTGACGGCGTGGCGGCCGTCGACGACGAGGGCAGTGAGCTTCTCGATCAGCGCAGGGTCGCGGAGCTCGTAGGCGCCGTGCTTGAGCATCTCGAACTTGAGCAGGTCGGTGATCGACGCGACGGCGATGCACTTCCTTCTCCGCAGTGCAGGGCAGGTTGTTGTCGAAGCTCGCGCCGTCGACGATGTCCTTCGCCGCCTTCTCGATGTTCGCCGTCGCGTCGACGAGGGCCGGCGGGTTGCCCGCTCCTGCGCCGATCGCCTTCTTGCCGCTGGACAGCACTGCCTTCACGATGCCGGGGCCGCCGGTGGCGACGAGGAGGCGCACCAGCTTGTGCTGCATCATCGCGTTGGTGTTCTCGATCGACGGCTCCATCACCGTCACGATCAGGTTCGGCGGAGCCCCCGCTGCCACCAGTGCGTGGTTGAGCTTGCGGATCAGCCAGTGGCTGACCTTCGTTGCGCGCGGGTGCGGGCTGAACACCACGGCGTTGCCAGCTGCCAGCATGCCGATGCCGTTGTTGATGATCGTCTCTGTCGGGTTCGTCGTGGGGGTGATCGCGCCGATCACCCCGAACGGGGAGATCTCGACGGTGGTCAGGCCGGCATCGCCCGACCAGGCCTCGGTGACCAGGTCCTCCGTGCCCGGCGTCAGCTCAGCGACGGCCCGGTTCTTGGCGATCTTGTCCGGCACGTTGCCCATGCCGGTCTCCTCGACCGTCGAACGGGCCATGAACTCGAGGTGCTCGGGGACGAGCGCGACGTCCCTGATCGCCTTCACGAAGCGCGCACGGTCCTTCATCGAGCAGTTCATGTAGGCGCGCCAAGCTGTGTCCGCAGCGACGATCGCACTGTCCATGTCACCGAAGATGCCGTCGGTGACGATGGCCGGCGGGCAACTGCTCGCGCCGACGACCTGACGGACGACTTCTGCTACGACCTGGCGAACGGTCTCGTCGCTGATGGTGCTCATGGCTATCTCGCTTCCTGAACTGCGGAAATTGCGTGCGTGACGATGCAGACGTCCTCATCGACCGTGCCACCGGAGACGCCGATGCCTCCGGCGATCCGGCCGTCGATGAAGACCGGCAACCCACCCCCGAAGACGACGACGCGGCCGTCGTTGGAGTTCTGGATGCCGTGGAGTTCCCCTGAGGGGGTCGAAGCGTCCTTCAGCGCCGACGTCGGCAGCTTGAAGGCAGCGGACGTGAAGGCCTTGCCGATCGCGATGTCGATGCTGCCCATCAGGGAGTCGGACATGCGGTGCAGCAGCATCAGGTTGCCGCCGGCATCGACGCCGGCGAACACGATCGGCACGCCGAGCTCTGCTGCCTTCGCCTCTGCTGCCGCCGCCATCACCTTCAGCGTCGCCAGGTCGTAGCTACCGATGCTGCCTGGGGAAGCCGCCCCGAGCGCCCGCTGGACGGCTGCGCGGACGACCTGCTCGATCATCGTCATGTCGTGGTGGTGCTCGGTCAGTCGGGCCAGCGCGTACAGCGTGTCCGAGAGCCGGTTGAGGTACTTGATCAGTTCGGGACGCACCGGGATGGTCTCGCTCATGGTGAGCACCCGCCGCTCGGCGCGCCGTGTCACCGTCCGCGCGCGATGCAGTGCTGCGGAGGGGACGTCCCTGCCGGGGACGACGAACTCGCGCTGCGGGCCCGTCACCACCTGGCACATGTCGATCAGGTCCTCGAGGTCCTTCACGTCGGCAGGACCGACGGTGTTGGCGAGGATCTCCCTGCCCTTGGCGTCGCTGGCGAGTTCGGCAGCGACGACGAACAGCCGCTGCTGGATGCCGTGCAGGGTCGCCCGGACGGATTCGTCCATCGCGACGGCCTTCGCCTCGCCGATCGCCGAGTTGGCCTCGTCGACGGTGCCGTAGGCCTCGACGCCGGGATCCTGCTTGGGCACGCGCGAGCCGCCGAACAGGCCGGTCAGCCCGGCGTCGCCGGTGCGCGTGTAGACGTTGGGCATCCGCTACTCCTGCTCGATCTCCACCGCGTCGACGATCCCGACGATGGTCGAGTCGATCGGCGAATCAGGGCGGGAGGAGACACGTGCCGAGCTACCACCGGTGACGATCACCGTCTCGCCGACGCCTGCGCCGACCGTGTCGACCGCCACCTGCGGCAGGCCGATGTACTCGCCGTTGATGCCGAGCCGCATGACGACGAGCAGCTTGAACCCGACAAGGCGCTCGTCCTTGCTTGTCGAGACGACGGTTCCGCGAACCTTGGCCAAGAACATGTCACACCTCTCGTGAGATCCGGATGGAACGGGCCGCCGCCAGGTCCCGCGCCATCGCGGTCACCTTTGCGTTGGCGGGGATCCGCAGTTCGACCCCGTCGGGCAACGGCTGGATCACCTGGTTGCTGATCAGGCTGCGGGTGCAGGGCACCACGCCTGGAGTGGGGGCCGGCGTCGCATCGACGGCGGTGGTTTCGCCGTCGGCGTCGGCGGTGGACGAGGCGGCAGAGGCCGCGGCCCACGCGGCGACGTTCGTGGCGAACCCTGCGACGGACGTGCCCATCGCTGCGACGACCGGCGCTCGCCGGGCCTCGTCGCGGCGCTCGTAGGCTGCGATCACGGTGCGGTAGAGGAAGCGGGCGTCGGACAGCCGCACCCCGAAGGATGCGAGGGTTGCGAGGTTCGACCGCAGCAGGTCGGCGTAGGCCGGCGGCATGTTCGGGAACCAGCCGCGCTTGGGTGCTCCGTCGGGGCAGATCGCGCTGCGCGAGACCACGACGAGGCGGTTGCTCATGATGAACTCGCTGAACAGGTTGCTGGCGAGGCAGTCGGCAACGCCGTGGGCCACCTTGGCAGCGATGTTGCTGGTGAGCGTCGGGGCGAGCAGCAGGTCGTGCTCCTCCACCATCTTCTTCGACACTTCCCGCATGCCGATGGAGGCGATCTTGGCCTGGTCGAGCACGCGGAGGGCGCTCGGGGTCTGCAGGTAGTCCAGCTGGACGCCGGCAGCAGCCAGCAGCTTGAGTTCCTCGACAGCATCGTCGAAGCCGAGCAGCCCGCCGGTGAACAGCACGAGGGCGCGCCGGGGCGCAGGCGTCATGAGCTCGAGGATCGCTTCGAGGATGATGGCGCGCAGTTCAGCCTCTGTCATCGTCGAGCTCCTTCATGGGAATGCCGAGTGGCGTCACGAACAGCGGCTCGATCGGCCGGACGACCGGCCGTCCGAGTCGCGAGGCGAACACGTCGGGAGCGTTGGGAAAGGAACTGGAGCCGCCGACGAGGTAGACCATCGGCACGTCGTAGCCCACCAGCGCAGCGTGCGCGATCGAGGCCATCTTCTCCAGGGTGGGGCGGATCACGCCGACGACGTCGTCGCGCCGGGCCGGATCCTTCTTCATGACCTCTGCGGTCTCGTAGTCGATCTTGTAGGCGCCGGCGAGGACGAGGTTCATGTGGTGGCCACCGGTGGCCTCGTCGATGCTCTTCAGCACGCGGCCGTCGGCGAGGATCGACACCCCGGTGGTGCCGTGGCCGAC
This sequence comes from uncultured Actinomycetota bacterium, assembly GCA_963773595.1. GTDB lineage: Bacteria > Actinomycetota > Actinomycetes > Propionibacteriales > Propionibacteriaceae > Propionicimonas. The sequence goes on along the minus strand of CAVZBQ010000001.1, from coordinate 437,057 downwards.
GTCGATCACGCAGCCGTCGGTGATGCCGAGCGCGCGGGCGGCAGCGACCGGCTCGTCCACCACCTCGTCGGTCTCGAGGCCCGCGGCCGTCGCCACGTTCCGGAAGACCTTGATGTCGCCTTCGCTGATGCCCGGCGGGATCGAGACCGAAGCCCTTGTGAAGCGGTGGCCGAGTCGACGCTCGACGTCCTCCTTGAGGCGGCGGACGGCAGTGGTCGCGCCCGCCCAGTCGACGACGACGCCGTCCCGCACGACCGTGGAGTGCAGCCAGGCGCCGGCAACCGGACGGTTGCCGCCGTCCACGACGGACACGACGATGTTCGCCGTGCCGAGGTCGATGCCGAGGCGCAGCTCGCCCCGCGGCTCCTCGACCTCACCGGTGCGCACCAGTTCCGCGAAGCGGCGGATCGCCGCTTCGGGTGCCATCAGGGCAGGTGCCATTGTCGTCGTCACTCCTTGATCAGCTTCCCGACATCCCCGTCGTGCAGGCCGAGGGCGTTGGCCTCGTCGGTGTCGAGGTGGATCTCCGGCACCCAGTCGTCCTTGATCCGGACGATGAAGTTGTCCATCACACCGCCACGTTCGCCACCGAACGCCACCTTGACCAGGTCCTGGTCGGCCACGCCCCATGCCCTGGCGTGGCTCGGGCCCATGTGGATGTGCCGGGCGGCCACCATGACGCCGTGCTCGACGTGGATCTTGCCCGCCGGGCCCTCGATGTCGATCGGACCCGGCTTCGTCCAGGTAGCCGGACTGCGTGATCGGGGCGCTGATGCCGAGCGTGACGCAGTCGGTGAGACTGAGTTCCACCTGGGTCTTCGCCCGGCAGGGCCCCATCAGCCGCAGCTTCGGGAACGTCGCCCGCGGCCCGGAGATGGAGACGGTCTGCTCTGCTGCGAAGTCGCTCGGCTGGCGGACCTTCCGGTACACGGTCATGGCGTCGAGCCCGAACAGCGTGGCCAGGTCGGCCTTGCTGAGGTGGGCGTGACGGTTCGACACACCCACGACGATCTGCAGTTCCAGATCCTGCAGTCGAGTGAGCACCATGCGGGTCACCTCCTCGACGACGTGACGGGTGTCCGGAGCTGCCACGTCAGGCCTTCTTGGGCAGCAGCATCTCGACGTCGGCGTGCGGACGCGGGATCACGTGCTTGCTGATGACTTCCTCGCCCACCTGCGCTGCAGCTGCTGCGCCGGCGTCGACGGCGGCCTTGACCGCACCGACGTCGCCGCGCACCATCACGGTGACGAGGCCGGCGCCGACCTTCACGTGGCCGATCAGGATGACGTTGGCGGACTTGACCATCGCATCGGCGGCCTCGACGGCCCCGACGTAACCCTTGGTCTCGACGAGACCGAGTGCTTCATTCATGGCATTCCTCTCTCTACTTCTTGGTGGGACGCGACTTCGGGGCTGGCGCCCGTCGGGTGGTTTGCGGCTTCGGGGGCGCGGGCAGGTCGACGACCGGCTTGGTCTCGGCGACGGGCTCGGGCTCGACAACGGTCTCCGCGACGGGCTCCGGCTCGATCACGGTCTCCGCGACGGGCTCGGGCTCGACGACGGCCGCTGCGACGGGCTCAGGCTCCGCCACGGGTGCGGCCACCGGCTCGGGCTTGGGCGCTACCGCGGGCTCGGCTGCGGCGCGGCTTGGCCGCTGCTGCGGGCTTCGGCTTCGCGAACCCGACGGTCTCGGCGGTGTAGACGACCGACTCCACCTGGTCGCTCGGGCGGGCGATGATCGAGGTGGCGAACACCTTCGAGACCCGGGCGGCGGCTGCGCTGGCTGCGGCGACGGCTGCCTGGACGGCGGACACCTGGCCTTCGATCTTCACAGCCACCATGCCCATCCCGTCGGTGGTCTCGTAGCCGATCAGCTTGACGTCAGCTGTCTTGAGTGCGACGTCCGCGGCCTCGACCGCGGCGGGCAGGCCGAGCACCTCGATGGTGCCGAGGCTCAGTTGTGGCATGGCTGCTCCTTCATTCTGCGTTCAGGTCGGACAGTGGCATTCGTTTGACGAGACGTGCGGCGTTGGCACCGGCCCTGCGGTCGATGGTGGGCGACGCGTTGAGCACGGCCACGAGGTAGGGGTGGTCGGCCGGCAGCTTCTCGGTGGTGATGACGACGTGGTCGAGGCTGATCCCGATGCCGATTCCCAGCCGGGACTCGAGACTCGCCTCGTGGGCGAGCAGCAGCGGGTTCAGCTGGTCGTGCACGGTCACCTCGACCGGCACGCCCTCCTCCTCGATGCCGTGCAGGACCTCTGCGATGCGGGACTCGTCGACCCGGTCGTTCAGCCGCAGGCGGATGGTGGGGCGATCGGCGTTCATCGGGGTCCCCGCGGAGTTGTTCGGGGGAGCGCAGCGGAGGAGAAGAACTCCGTGGGGTGTCTCATCGCTGCGCCTCCCAGGCGAGGACGAGTCCGGTCGCGACGGCGTTGCGCGGGCCCTCTGTGCCGCGGATGTTGGCGCGGCCGGCCACCACGCGGTACTCGCCGAGTGCCTTCGTGACCAGTTGCGGGATCTCGAAGTCGAGGGCGGAACCGCCGACGAGGACGACGTGGGCGATGTCACGCACATGGTTGGTGGGGCTGACCGCGCCGAGTGCCCGCAGGGCATTGGTGACGAACACCCGCTGCTTGGCCTTGATCCGCACCTGGCGGATGACCTCCAGCGGCTGGCGCAGCGGCAGCGGGATCATCCCCTCCGGGTGCAGGACGACGGTGCGGGCGAACACGTGGGGCGGGAGCGGGGCGTCGAAGAACTCGACCGTCCCGTCCTCGTGCCGGATGTTGAACAGGGTCTCCACCCGGGCCAGCGGGTAGCGCTTGATGTTCTCCGCGTCCTCCGCGCTCTCCAGGCCGAGCTCCGACTGGATCAGGAGGGTGACCATGTTGCCGGCACCGGCGAGGTGGATCGAGCGGGCCGGCGCGTCCGCACGCAGGACGCAGGCGTCGGTGGAGCCGGCGCCCATGTCGAGGATCGCGATCGGGATCGACGACCCCGGGGTGGTGAGGGCGCCGCGGACGGCCATGTCGGCCTCGACGCCGCCGACCTCGACCGGGATGCCGAACTGGGCGGTCATGTCGTGGGCGATGCGCTGCATCTGCAGGCGGTCGGCCTTCACCATGGCTGCGATGCCGACGGCGGCCTCGAGGGAGAACTCGCCGGCGAGCCCGCCGGTGACCTTCTGCGGCACCTCGGTGTCGACGGCCAGCAGGTCGGTGACCTCGATGCCGGCGGGGTCGCGGTCGGTGAGCCGGCCCATCACGACGCGGACCTTCTCCATCATGCCGCCGACGTTGGTGCCGGGCTCGCCACGGACGTTGCGGATCGGGCCGACGGTGCCGGCCACGCGCATGATCTCCTCCGCGCCGCGATCGACGTCGACCTCGGACGTGCGGTCGCCGATGAACTGCAGCCAGCCGGCGGGGATGCGGCGCTCGGTGACGTCGCCCTTCGGGGTCTTGATGACGACAGCCGACCGGTTGCCGACGAGCGAGCGGGCCATCGGAACGACGGAGGCGGTCTCGTCGGAGGTGAGGCTGAAGAGGGTGGCGATGCCGTACGGGTTGGCCAGGGTCTCGATGATGCGGCCGACCTCGGCCACCTCGACGGCGGCCAGCATGCCGATCGGCACCTTCTCGACGAGGCTGACCTCGTCGACGATGGGGATCTTGCGGATCAGGCGGTTGTGCACCAGCACGCCGTCGTCACGCTGCAGGATGGCGCCGGTGACCTCCACCCGGCCCTGGACGGCATTGATCCGGTTGGCGACGTCGTCGAAGGTGTAGCTGCGGTCGGCGACCACGATGTAGGCAGTGCCGCCGGCCGCACGATCCAGGTTGCCGATCTCGATGGTGATGCCCACCCCGATGCCGAGGCCGCCAGGGGTGGTGGGGTTGTGCCCGATCATCGTCGACTCGGTGATGATCGTCTCCGAAATGGTCTCCATGGCGACGTCGCCGATGACCGGTGCCGCCTCGTTGATCCGGATCAGGTCAAGTTCGGAAAGGGACCTGCCGGCCGCGTCGAGGGCGATCGTCAGGGCCTGGAAGACGCCCTGGGTGTTCTGGGCCGTGCCCTTGATGCCGGTCGTCGGAACGATCGAGGACGCGACGAACACCGGGGCTGCACCCGCGGACAGTTCCGCGAGTGCCACCTCGGTCGTGGCGTTACCGATGTCGATGCCGGCGATCAAAGCCATTGCGTTGAGGTCCTCAGAGTTGGGGCCTCGTCAGGCTCAGCCACCGTGGCTGAGCCTGACGAGATGCTCACTGAGCGTGATGCTCAGCTCGGTCGGAGTGACGCAGCGTCACTCGGCCTTGAGCCGGCCGCGCTTCTCGTACACGTCTGCTGCCTCACGGATGAAGGCAGCGTTGACCTTGCACTTGTACTTCGTCTCCAGCTCGTCCGCGATTCCGTAGAGCTCGGCCTTCGTCGAGCGGTACGGGCGCAGCGAGTTGTAGATGCTGAGCAGCTGGTCGTCCGGGACGGCGATGAGTTCCGCCGCCCGGCGCATGTTGCGCGCAAGGCTGTCGCGGTCGACCGACTCGGCCACCTGGGCCTGCATCTCGAGGGTCTCCGGAGCAATCCGGAAGTCCTCTGCCGTCAGCTCGCCGCTCTTCAGCTTGTCGAGGCTGAAGTCGGAGAGCTTCTTGCCGGTTGCGGAGTAGACCTTCTCCGGCATCTTCTCGCCGAGCGGGTACTGCTCCTTGCCGATGGCGCCGCCGGCAGCCGGCGACTTCTTCTGGAAGGCCACGCTGTCCTTGCCAAGATTGGCCATGACCTCGGCCATGATCTGCCGAATGAGTTGTTCCTGATCCATATTGGTCACCTCCTACCGGTACTCGACCCGAAGTTCTTGGGTCTTTTTGTTGGGATCGAGCAGCTGCGTTTCCTTGATGTGCAGCAGCGCGGCGATGGCCTGGTACTTGGGCCGGGCCATCTGGTCGTTGCGGACAGGCACGGGGCTGGGCGATTCGCCCTTGGCGTACTTGGCAGCGTTCTTGCCGATGGCCCGGAAGGTCTCCAGGTCGATCAGCGGGGACTGGCTGAACAGCTCCAGGTTCGACAGCGGCGGCAGGTCCTTCTGGTGGATCACCGTCGTGCCGCGGGACTGGATGCCGATGCCGATGCCGGAACCGGACAGCTTTGCAGCCTCGTGTGCGATGAAGCCGACGTCGGCGGTGCGGAAGAGGCGGATGAAGCGGTAGCTCAGCCCCTCTTCCTCGATGCCGGCGCAGATCTCCTTGACGACCTGGTCGTGCGGCAGGCCGATGATGGTCTGCGTCTGCCGGCCGCCGAAGGCAGCCGCGAGGCCGATGACGATCTCGCGCGGGTTGGTGCCCCGCGCGGCCGGTCCGGTCTCGGTGATGACCAGCGAGGTGCTGGGGGACTCTGCCGAACGTCCGGCAGGCTTGCCCGCAGGCGCGGTTGCCCCGACGACGGCCATTTCCTTCATGACCTCTTCGATGATGTTCTTGAGCGTCTTCTCGTCCATGGTGATGACCTCAGATGCTCTCTGGGCTGATGGCCTGGCGGATGTCTTGCAGGATCGCCCACTTCTCGTCGGAGATCTGGTAGCCGGTCATGGGCCCGCGGTAGTCGTTGGGCTGGTTGACGGCCGAGATCACCTCGAAGTTGCGGGTGAGGATGGCGGACGTGTGCAGGTAGTCACCTGCGACGCGCTGCTTGAGCATGCCGAACACCGCATCCGCGACGTCCTCGAAGCCACCCTTGATGAGTGCCTTCGCGATGTCCACGCCGGTGGTGCCACGCTTCATCATGTCTTCGGCCGACTTCAGGTCCTCCACCACGTTGCGGGCAGGCATGTCCTGCGATCCGCGTGCGTAGGTGGCTGCTTCGACCTCGGCGTCCGTGATCTCGGTCAGACCGAGGTTCTTGAACACCGCCTGGATCGCCCGGGCTGCCTTGTTGCGGGTAGCGACGACATCGACTTCCAGAACCGGAACCAGGCCACCGTCGATCTTGAGGTCGCGCTGGATGATCAGCCAGTCGTCGTAGTCGTCGGCGTCCCAGTTGGAGCCGGCGAACATGTTGTCGTAGTTCGGCGTTGCCGAGTAGCCGGAGCAGATGAAGTCCGTGCCGGGCACGAACTGCATCAGGGACCGGGCGACGCGGCGCAGGTCGGAGTGGGTGAAGGTCTGGTCGTTCGACGACGCGCACTCCAGGTCGAGGGCCATGGCGATCAGGTTCTCGGCGAGGATGGCGCGAATGCCACCCGGGACGGCGGCGGGAACGCCGACGCAGGAGACCGAACCGTTCTGGATGCCCTGGGAGCCGGCGCCCTTGGTGATGTAGATGCAGCGGGCTTCCAGGTACAGCATGGACTTGCCTTCGGCGTAGCCCATCTGGACCTCGGAGCCGGTGCCGGAGGTGAACCGCATCTTGAGCCCGCGCGACGCGTAGCAGGAGGCCAGGAAGGCCTTCGACCACGGCGTGTCGTCGCCGTCCATGAACACGGCTTCGGTGCCGTAGACGGAGACGGTCTCTGCATACGCGGTGAAGCCGCGCATGCCAAGGTTCAGTTCGGTGGCCTCTTCGACCGCGCACTGGGTGAGGATGCCGGGACGTCCGACCTGCGCGCCGACCATGATGGCCATTGCGTTGAACGGGGCGTACCGACCGATACCGACCGTGGTCTCTTCTTCCGCGAAGCCACGCAGGGAGGCTTCGGCGGCGTCAGCGGCGATCTGTACCGGGTTGTCCTTCAGGTTGGTGACGTGGCACTGGTTGGCCGGCGTGAGCCGGGCCCGCATCTTGGCCACTGCCATCATCATTTCGAGCACCGTCATCTTGCCGACGACCTCGGTGATCTTCGCCGGCGTCATCGACGTGGTCAGCTTGACCACTTCGGAACGCGGGACGTTGATGTCAACGAGCTTGCGGGCCAGGTCGAGGGAGTCCATCTTGCAGACGGCCTCGGCGTTGTCCAGCCGGATCGCATAGTCGGCGATGAAGGAGTCGATCATGTCGAAGTCGGCGCGCTGCTTGCCGTCGAGCTCGACGACCTTGCCACCCTCGACGCGAATCGACGGCTTGGGGTCGTTCGGGCCGTTCATGGCGATCAGGCCGACCTCTGACCATTCGGTCACATACCCGTCCTGGTTGACGGGCCTGGCGTCAAGCGCCTCAAAACGCTTTGATCTCACGCTGATTCCCGTCTCAGATGTAGGGCGTGGTGACGGACTCCGGGTACGCACCCATGGCGCCCAGCAAGCCGCGGCCGACCTCGCGTGCAGCGATGATCGCCTGGCGCACTGCGCCGGAATCGCCACTGAAGAACGAAATGACCTCGTTGGAGTAGCTGGTGCCGGCAGCGGGGCTGGCGTATCCGACGACGTCGATCGTCGAGGCCTTGACTGCGGTGTCGGCGAGAACGACGCCGATTGCTGCCGGGGCGCCGACGGTGATGCCGAAGGCCTTGCCGATCGGTGCGCCGAACGCCTTGTTCAGGGCGTAGGAGGCGCGGGCGGTGTACTGGAACTCGAGGTGGCCGGCATCGTTGGCGTAGACGTCACCGAAGGTCCGTTCGAGCTCGCTGATGGTGACCTCGACGGCGCGACGGGCGTCGGAGACGTCCTCTGCACCGAAGATGATCAACGAACCGTGTCCGGCGCCACCCTTGGTGTCGCGGGGCAGCTCGATCGTCACGATCTCGCAGTTGGTCGCCTTGACGGCTTCGTCAGCGGCGAAGATGTGCGGGCCGGCGCCGGTGCGGGCACCGACGATGCCGATCGACTTGTACTTGGGATCGATCTTCATCAGGGCGTGGACCTGGGGGTCCACGTTGGCGATGACGAGGCCGATCGTGTCGCCGAGCGCGCTGGCGCAGACGAACTCCGTGGATGCCGGACGGGCGCCGGCCTGCTTCGGGGCCGCTGCGGGCCGCGTCCATCTTCTTCATGACGGCTGCCATGATCTGGTTGACCAGTTCTTCACTTGCCATAGCGGGTCAGAACCTCACTTCTCAAGCTGCGGGAGAATCTTCTCCACGTCGGTGTGCGGGCGCGGGATGACATGGACGGAGACGAGCTCCCCCACGTTTTGAGCGGCGACGGCGCCGGCATCGGTTGCGGCCTTGACCGCGCCGACATCACCGCGAACGAGCACGGTGACCAGACCGGAGCCAACACGCTGGCTTCCGATCAGGACGACGTTGGCCGACTTGACCATCGCGTCCGCGGCTTCAACAGCGGCGACGAAACCCTTCGTCTCCACCATTCCCAGGGCTTCTTGCATTCCAGACTCCTCCGTTGGGTCGGTGGGCCGCGCAGAGCCGGATTCGGGCATGGCGGCCGTTCGTCCTGAGGGTAAGTCGGAACCACCGGCACTAAACGGCCACGCAACGACCACTTTCAATCCGCTTTCCGGAGCGGGTAGGACCAGAAAGTGCAGCTTGCACGACCAAAAAGTGCACCTGAGCACAGGACGGGCGTCCTGATTGACACCGGGTGCGCAAATGCCGAGCATGGGGCTGACCGGGCGGAGTATTGCGCGCCGTGCCGGGGCCACGAAAGGTGGAAATGTCGGAGAAGCAGCGCATCATCCAGGAGTTCGTCCCCGGCAAGCAGGTAACGCTTGCTCACGTCGTGGCGAACCCTGACGCGCGGCTGTACCCGAAGATCGGCCTGCCACCGGGTGGCGGCGCCATCGGCGTGATGACGATCACCCCCAGCGAGGGCACGGTCATCGCCGCGGACGTCGCGACGAAGGCCGCAGCGGTCGAGCTCGGCTTCGTCGACCGGTTCTCCGGATCGCTGGTCGTGACCGGCAGCCTCACCGACGTCCAGACAGCCGTCGAGGCCGTCGTCGCGGTGCTGTGCGGTGAGCTGGGCTTCGCCCGGCCGCCGCTGACGCGCACGTGAAGAAGCTCCTCCTGGTCGGCGGCGTCGGTTGTGGCAAGACCACCCTGCTGCAGCGGCTCGCACGGGCCGGGACATCGCCTACGCCAAGACCGGCGAGATGTACACCTCCGGCGCCGTGATCGACACCCCCGGCGAGTACCTCGAGCTGCCCGTGGTTCAAGCACGCCCTGCGGCTGGCCTCCTTCGAGGTCGAGCTGGTGGTGCTGCTCGCGTCCGCCACCGTCCCGGAGGGCCGCTTCCAGCCCGGCTTCACCACGTTCTTCATGCCGCCGTCCATCGGGGTGGTGACCAAGGTCGACATCGCGACGCCCGAGCAGGTGCACCTGGCCGGCAACCACCTGCGGCTCGCCGGCGCCACCGAGATCCTCGAGGTCTCCGCCCTCACCGGCGAGGGCATCGCGGCATTGCTCGCGCGCCTCGCCTGAACCGCGGGGACGGTCCCTTCGCTTCAGCGCACCTGCTGGGCGGGCGATCCCGCAGGTCTGGTGAACCGAAGGAACCGTCCCCGCGGTTCACGCGATCAGGCGACCCAGTCCAGGATCCGGGCGAGGTCGGCCTCGGTGGCCTTGACCGGGTTGCCTTCTGCGCAGAAGTCCTGGAGCGCCGTTGCCGCCAGCGCCGGGATCTTCGGCGCGGAACTCGTCGCGGTCGATGCCGGCGGCGGCGATCGGTCGCAGGCATCTCCAGCTCGCGACGGACGCGCTCCACCCAGCCGACAAGGCCGAGGACGAGGTTGCGGTCGCTGGACGCGGAGAGTCCGAGCGAGCGGGCGAGCGTGACGTAGCGGCGCGCGACCTCGGAGATCTCGCCGGGGCGGATGCCGAGCTCGCCGGCGTTGAACTCGATGACGTGCGGGCAGCAGGATGCCGTTGAGGCGTCCGTGCGCCACCTTGAACGAGCCGCCGATGGCGTGCGAGAGGCTGTGCACGATGCCGAGCCCGGAGTTCTGGAACGCGATCCCGGCCATGGTGGCGCCGGTGTGCTGCGTGCGTGCGCGCCTTCACGTCCTGGTTGCTGCGGTAGCTGCGCAGCAGGTAGGTGTCGGCGATCCGCAGGGCCTTCTCCGCGAGCGCGTCGGAGAAGTCGTTGTGGCCGATGGCGACGTAGGCCTCGATGGCGTGGCTGATCGCGTCCATGCCCGAGTCGGCGACGAGGAACGGCGGCACCGTGCTGACCGCGTCCGGGTCGAGGATGGCGACGTCGGGCAGCATGTCGTCGGAGGTCAGCGGCAGCTTGGCGTGGCTGACCGGGTCGGTGACCACGGCGAACGAGGTCACCTCGGAGCCGGTGCCGCTGGTGGTGGGGATCACGTAGAAGCCCGCCTCCGCCTTGTGCCCCAGCTCGAGGGCCAGCTTCCGCACGGCCTTGGCCGTGTCGATCGGCGAGCCGCCCCCGACGGCGAGCAGTGCTTCCGGCTCGAAGGCGAGGAAGGCGGCGAGCCCTGCAGCGACGGCAGCAACGTCGGGATTGGGGATGACCTTGTCGTACACCTCGATCGTGGAATCGGCCAACGCCTCACGCACCTGGAACATCAGCTGGCTGGTGGCCATGAAGGCGTCCGTGATGATCAGGACGCGGCGTCCGGAGAGTTGCGACAGCGCAGAGAGCGAGTCAGGCCCGTAGTAGAGGGTGGTTGTGAGTTGGAAGCGATACACCGGCAGGTCTCCCGTCGCGTGACGAACACTGACGCCGGAACTCGCTGGGGGTGACTCCGGTATGCGCCCGGAAGACCCTGGAGAAGTAGTTGACCTGGTTGAAGTCCAGTGCAGCCGCGACCTTCTGAACCGGCATCTGCGTGGAAGCTAACATCAGCTGCGCGCGGGAGATCCGCCAGGCGGTCACATACGACACGAATGTGTAGCCCGTGACGGATTTGAACAACTTCGACAGGTGGCCGGGCGACCAGTGGGTCGCAGCCGCCGCCTCGGTGAGCGAGATCGCACGATTCGGGTGCCGGGCGATGTCGTTGAGCAGGTCACGCAGGTCGGGCCGGCGCTGCGGGCGTGACCGCAGCACCTCGTCCAGCGCCATCCCGAGCAGGCGCTCGATGTGCAGTTGCGCCTGCAGGCGGTTGATCGACGCCGTCCGGCGCTCGCGCTGGCCCTGCACCAGCTGGGTGAGGTGCGGGACGAGCCGGGGTGCGCAGTCCTTCGCGGCAGCGATGACCAGGTCCTCGACGCGCGCGACGCCGTCGCGCAGGTCACCGCCCTCGGTGTAGACCTCGTCGAGCAGGTGGCTGGCCTCTGCGACGGCGCTGGCGAGGTCCTCGGCGTCGAGGCTGTCCCGGAAGGCCGTCGCCTCCACCGGCGGGACAGCTTCGGGCTCGATCCTCGTCTTCGGGAGCGGGACGAGGGTGAGCAGCGGACGCTGCGGGGCTGCGGGTACCACCGCAGCCGAGGTCGGGGCTCTTCTTGCGCACGCGCATCCCGTCCAGCACGCGGCTCAGGCCGAAGAGCGTCTTGGCGGCAGCAGCGACGCGGCTGAGGGTCGACATCGGGACCTCGTCGTACAGGTCCTCCAGTCCCTGCTCCCTGGCCGCGCCAGTTCGATCCGGCCGTGAGGAAGCGCGGCTCGTCCGTCCGTGGCACACGCACCTGGCCGCAGAGGATCGCGCCGACGTACTTGTCGCCCTCGGTGACCGGGACGGAGAAGTCCACAAGGCCGGCGTGGCAGCGGTACACCTGCGGCGAGCCCTCGATCAGGGACTGCAGCCCGCCGTGGGCGTCGCAGCCGTGGCAGAGCTTGCTCCGTACCGGGTCGGAGCGCATCTGCCGGCAGAAGTCGGTGAAGGCGTACGAGTTCGTGACGGGAATACCGCGTGCGTCGACGGCTACCGTCGCCAAACCTGTGGCCTCTGAGAAGTCTTCGAGTATCTTCTGCACCTGGGCCAGGTCGAGAACTTCAGCGATGCCGAGCTCTGTCAACGTGTTCCTCCATTGGACAACCTGAGATTAGCCCAAGTGGTGAAGTCCCGAACACCCTTGTTCTGATGAACAGATCATGCGATAGGGGTTCGCCCGCCGCGCGCTGCGCCCGGACGGTACGGTTGCGGCCGTGGCGGCAACGAGCGACATCATCAAGGCCATCGGCCAGGCGATCATCGACGCCCTGCGCCCGCGGAGTTCGACCCGGCGCAGTGGTCCCCGGAAGCCGTCGACACCGCGGCGCACGGGCACCGGCCGGAGCACCGCAATCCGGCCGCGACTACCCCGGCGACTTCCGCGGCCGTCCCGACCTCACCTACGCGCCGCACCCCGGCTCGATGCCCGACCCGGGCGAAGTGGTGTGGACCTGGGTGCCGTACGAGGAGGACCACAGCCAGGGCAAGGACCGCCCGGTGCTGATCATCGGAAGGGACGACGACTGGCTCCTCGGACTGCCCATGACCAGCAAGGACCACGACAGGGACGCACGCCAGGAGGCCTCGGAGGGCCGGTACTGGGTCGAGGTCGGACGCGGCCCGTGGGACTCCTCCGACCGGGTCAGCGAAGTGCGGGTGAACCGGATCATCCGGGTGGACCCGAACGGCGTCCGGAGGGTGAGCGGCGCCCTCGACAAGGCCCGCTTCGAGCGCGTGGCGGACGGGGTGCGCCGGCACCGGTGACGGTTTCCGCGGGCCGGGTGCGGGTACCCTGATCGAGCCACGGCCCCCAACACCCCTCGGCGGGGCCCCAGCGACAGGACATCGTGACCGCCACCACGCCTGAACCGCGCCCACTCCTGCGTGAGCGTCTCCTCGACCGCCTCGACGATGTCGGCGATGCACTGCACCTGCCCGTCACCGGTCGCCGCGTGCCGGGGACGGTGGCCGTTGCCGTCCTCGCAGGCCTCGCTTCGCTGGCTGCGTCCGCCTACTTCGTGGGTCACCACGACCTGAGCCTCGCTTACGGGGACGCGCTGGCCCACCTCACCGTGGCCCGCCAGCTGTTCGACTCCCCCGCCGGCTTCACCGTCCCGCCGCTGCCGACGTTGCTGCTCGCGCCGTTCGTCGTCAGCCTGTGGTTGTGGTCCTCCGGCTGGGGAGCAGCCCTGCTCGGCGCCTGCTGCCTGGCGGCGACGGCGGCAGCCGTCTACCGGATCGGCGCCCGGTGGGGGCTGCACGGCCTCGGTCGGCTGGCCGGAGTGGCAGCAGTCGTTGCCAACCCGACCATGCTGTACCTGCACTCCACGGCACTCAGCCGGCCGGTGCTGATCGCCGGCATGGCCGGCTGCCTTGCCGGACTCGCCCACTGGGCAGCGACCGACCGCCTCCTCCGGCCGCGCGAACTGGCCCTCTACGCCGGCGTTCCCGGTGCGGTGGCTGCGCTCTCTGGCTACGAGGGTTGGGCACTCGTCGGAGTTGGCGCGGTCTACGTTGCGATCATCACCTGGCACAGCGCGCGGGAGTTGCCGACGGTGTTGCGCGAGGTGGCCGGCTTCATCGCCGTCCCGGCGCTGGCTGTTGCTGTCTGGTCGGGGGCCTCCCTTCTGGCCACCGGTTCCCCACTCGCCTACATGGTTGAGCTGACGTCGACCTCCCCGGGAGGTCCGCCCGGCCTGGGGCTCGGCAGCATGGGCCAGGTCGCGCTGAGCCTGACCACGCTCAACATCGCGGTGGTCAACACCGTCGGTTTCGGACTTGTCGGGCTCGCCGCGGTGGGGTTGTGCGTCCTGCTGCCCTGGAACCGCGTCCCCCGATTGCCGGGCTTCCTGGCCGTCGCCCTGAGCACCTACGCCTATCTCGCTGTGACCCTCATCACCGGGAGCGTCGTCGTGCTGAACGAGGCGAACTCCGTCGAGGTGTGGAACAACCGCCACGGCATGCCGATGATCCTCGCCGGTGCGCTGTTCGCAGCGTGCGGTGTCGACCTCGCCGCCCGGACGCTGTCCAGCCGGAACCCCCGGTTCGTGACCGTTGCGCAGGTCCTTGTCGCCGTCGTCACCGCCGGAGCACTGGTGGCGCAGACACTCTGGCTGGCCCCGGCACCGGACCGCCGTTCGCTGGTGCTCTCCGAGGCCGTGATCCAGCTCGCCGACGGGTTCGGTCCGCGCAGGGCAGCGGCCTGGCTGGGCGAGCACTACGAGGGTGGCCGGATCATCATCGACGACTCGCTGGCCCGCAACACCGTCCTGCCGCTGGTCGGCCTTCCGCTGCGCGAGTACTACCTGTCATCGAACGCGGCTTCGTTCGCCGCAGCGCTCGCCGACCCCGTGGGTCACGTCCGTTGGGTGTGGGCAACCGACGACCCGGACGACCGGGTGGGACGCGCCATCGCAGCTGACCCCGGCTTCCACTCCACGTACCGGGTGGCCTACTCCGAGAGCGGGCTTCGCCTCTACCAGCGACGCTGACGGCATCCATGCCAGCACGTCCACTAGGCAACAGCACGTATGGGACGGAGCGCTGAGGGTCGTTAACCTACAACCAAATGGTTGTAGATGAGATTACCGAAGCACAGGTCGACCGGGTCTTCCACGCACTGGCCGACCGGACACGACGTGACATCGTCGTCCGGTCGATGCAGGCGCCACGTTCGGTCACCGAGTTGTCACGTGCCTATGCGATGAGTTTCGCCGCCGTGCAGAAGCACGTGGCGGTGCTCGAGCAGGCAGGACTGGTGACCAAGGAGCGCAACGGCCGGACGCAACTGGTGCGCGGCAACCCCGCCACCGTGCGGCGTGCCTCTGCACTCCTTGAGCAGTACGAGGCGCTGTGGGTCGAGCGCGCCGAGCGCATGCGGGAAATCCTCACAACCGAGTAGCAGTACAGACAACAGGAAGGATCAACCGTGACCCTCGTCACCACAACGAAAGACCTCGACGCCCTCACCATGGTCGTTGTCGCGGAGTTCGACGCCGGCATCCAGCAGGTCTGGCAGCTCTGGGCCGACCCCCGCAAGCTCGAGCGTTGGTGGGGCCCGCCGGAGTGGCCGGCCACCTTCACCCGTCACGACCTCGTTGCCGGCGGGGAGTCCCGCTACCACATGACTGGCCCCGAAGGTGAACAGCCCGGCGGCTACTGGAAGATCTCGGAGGTCGACGAGCCGACCCGCCTCGTGGTGCACGACGGGTTCACCGACGAGGCCGGGAAACCCCGCTCCCGGCGACCCCGTGACGATGGAGGTGACGCTCGACGAACAGCCCGGCGGCACCCGGATGACCCTCACCAGCACCTTCGCCTCAGCCGAACAACTCGACGAGATGGTGAAGATGGGCATGGAGGAGGGCCTCGCCGGAGCGATCGAGCAGATCGACGGCGTTCTTGCCGAAGCCGCATAGGAAATTCTCAGGCGCGTCGACGTGCGTTCCCCCCTAACGGGTGACTACACTTCCGGTAGGTGTTTTGCCAATGGCAAGTCCTTTAGGGATAGGGGACTCAGGCCCCGCCTCCTCACAGGAGGCGGGGCAAAGCCTTTTTCTGGGGCCGTTTCCGCCCCCGCCGTGACGTCAGCCGGCGACGTGGAGCTGCACCGACAACGAGAAGGCCCTCGGCCACAGCTGGTGCTCGGCCGTGACGTCGGGCCCGCAGGAGCTGGACCCAAGGCCGTGCTGGAAGGCGTCGAGGTACAGGTGGGTGGCGCCCGGCACCGGCAACTCGTGGGGATGGCGAGCAGCCGCCAGCTCCTCAGCGCTGTAGCGCGACAGCGTGAACCCGGGACGGCGGCCTGCGGCCCCGTTCGTCACGACCGTGAGCGTCGGCAGGTAGGAACCGGAGATCGCCAGCTCGCGCAGGTCCGCCCGGTGGCCGGTCTCCTGCGGGACGGCGTAGGCCACCCCCAGTTCGTCGATCGGCGCGTCGAAGCGTCCGACCCTTGCCGCGGTGCGGCTGTCCGGGTAATTCTCCGCCGGCCCGGTACCGAACCAGGCGGCCCGCTCGTAGCCCTTCGGCAGGGCGATGTGGACGCCGGCGCGCGGCCAGGTGGTGGGCCAGTCCCCGACCGGCTCTGCGGTGAGGTCAAGGCGCAGGCCGTCCGCCCAGGTCCAGCGCAGGGTGGCCAGCAGAGCCCGCGAGTGCCCGGCGGGAGCGATGCGCTGGGTGACGGTGATGCCGGTGTCATCCGTTTCCACTCCGGTCACGCGGACGTGCAGCCGGTCGAGCCCGATCGCACGCCATCGTTCCGCGCTCGCCGGGGAAAGGCTGTCGTTCTCCGTCGGTGCCCGCCAGAGCGTGACCTCCGGGGTGCCGATGTGCGAGGTCGCCGATGCGCAGGAGCGCCCCGGTCCTGGCGTCGAAGGTGGCTTCGCCGAGCTGGATGGTGCCGTCTCCGGGTTCACTGGAAGCCCCTGCGGCCCTTCGTGACGCCTCGTTCGCTCCGCTCGCGAGGCTCCTCAGGGACCGTTCGGGGGTTGTCAGCTCGAGCTGGGCACGGGCGACCGTGTGGCCGGCGGCAGCCCACGGCGTCGCGGCGGCCAGTCGGGCAGCGACGCCCAGCCAGTGCTCCCCGGGTGCTGAGGTGTCCAGGTCCGGCAGGTCGACGGTCGTCGATTCTCCCGGCCGGACCACGGCTGTGACCGACCCGGAAGCCAGCGGGCGCCCGTCGCGTTCGTGCGTCCAGACGAAGTCGAGGTCGCTGGTGTCACCGGCATGGCGCAGGTTCGTCACCGTGAGGGTGTTCCCGGTGAGTGCAACCTTGATCGGGCTCACCACGGCTGCGTACTCGGCGAGCATCGGGGTGGGCGTGCCGTCGGCGAGCGTCATCCCGTCGCAGACGAAGCTGCCGTCGTGGAGCTCCTCGCCGAAGTCGCCGCCGTAGGCGAAGTAGGGCGTGCCGTCCGCGGTGTGGGTGAGCAGGCCGTGGTCGCGCCACTCCCAGACGAAGCCGCCGTGGATCATCGGGTGGGCGTCGATCACCGCCTCGTAGCCGTCGATGCCGCCGGCGCCGTTGCCCATGGCGTGCACGTACTCGCACATGATCATGGGGCGGTCGAGCAGCTTCGCCGCGGTGCCGTCGATGCCGGACCCGTTGTCGCCGATGCCGGCCGCCAGGTCCTCGAGCTCCTCCACCGACGGGTACATCCGGGAATTGAGATCGGTGTAGTCACCGGCGTGGTCGCCCTCGTAGTGCACCGGGCGTCCGGGGTCGCGAGCGTGGATCCATTCGCTCATCGCGGCAAGGTTCATCCCCGTCCCTGCTTCGTTGCCCAGCGACCAGGCGACGATGCACGGGTGGTTCTTGTCGCGCTCGACCATGCGCTCGACGCGGTCGAGGTAGCAGTCGCGCCAGGCCGGATCGTCGCTGGGATTGCCGACCCAGTCGAGCATCCCGAAGCCGTGGGTCTCGATGTCGCACTCGTCGATCACCCAGAAGCCGAGCTCGTCGGCAAGGTCGAGCAGGGTGGGGTGCGGCGGGTAGTGGCTGGTGCGGATCGCGTTGAGATTGTGCCGTTTCATCAGCATCAGGTCGCTGCGGGCCTGTTCGGCGTCGAACACGCGGCCACCCGTGCGGTGGAACTCGTGCCGGTTCACCCCGCGCAGCCGCAGGCGGCGGCCGTTCACGAGCCAGGCGTTGCCGTCGATCGCGACCCGACGGAACCCGACCCGCACCGTCACGGTCTCGGCCGCGTTGAACACCTCGATGTCGTAGCGGTGCGGCACGTCGGCGCTCCACGGCTCCACAGGGCCGACGTCGATGCGGTCGGTGGGCCCGTCCAGCGTCGCGTCAAGGCCGAGGTCTGCACAGGTGACCCGGACGGGGTAGCCGCCACGGATCTCGGGGAGCAGTGCGCCGCTCCCGGTGGCGGGGTCGTAGTCGGCGCGCAGCCACACGTCGTCGAGCCCGGACGCCGGGCGTGCGAGCAGGGTGACCTCGCGGAAGATGCCCGGCAGCCACCACTGGTCCTGGTCCTCGATGTAGCTCATCGCCGACCACTGGTGGACCCTCACATGCAGGAGGTTCTCGCCCACACGGAGCTCCGGCGTGACATCGAGTTCCTGCGGCAGGCGGCTCCCCCGCACGACGCCGACCTCGACGCCGTTGAGGTGCACGATCGCGACCGAATCCACCCCGGCGAAGCGCAGCACCGCACGGCCACCGTCGGGCACGAAGCCGTCCGGGACGTCGAAGCTCCTCCGGTGGTCGCCGGTCGGGTTGGCGTCCGGCACGAACGGCGGCTCGACCGGGAACGGGTAGACGACGTTGGTGTAGATCGGCGAGCCCCATTCACCGGTCGCGCTGCAGCACCCAGTGGGAGGGGACGGCGATGTCGTCCCACCCGCTGTCGTCGAAGCCGGGCTCCCAGGCGTCGGCCGGTGCCTGGGCAGCTGTGGGGCTGAGGTGGAAGCGCCAGGTGCCGGTGAGGTCGAGCGCAGCGGCGTCCGAGGCCAGGTGCGCACGCGGCCGCTCCCGACGCCCGGAGCCCGGATCGATCGCTGTGATGGGGTCGGTCATGGCTTCTCCTGGGTCTTTCCCACCCACCCTACGGTTTCACTGCGGCCGTTCAGCGGGTGTCCTCCGCGAACAGGACCGACACCGACCAGGCAGGAAGGTCGAGCTGGTGGTGGGACGGGTGCTCGGCGCCGGTGAACGCATCCGTGAGTGCGCAGGGCAGGGTGGCATGGGCCGGTTCCGGACCCCAGTTGTGGAGGAAGAACACCTTCCGGCTCGCGGTGGCACCCGAGAAGACGGTGACGTTGGCGCTCCGCTGCCACTCGCCCGCGACCGGCGCGGTGAGGATGTTGTCGAACAACGCAGCACCCAGCGCGCGGTTGGGCAGGGTACCGACGCAGGTCACGCGGCCATCCCCTGCCGGTGTCGTTGTCACGGCCGCGAACGCTCCGTGGTGCGGGTGCGAATAGCCGACCAGCACTTCTGCGGTGTCGACGAGGAGGCCATCTGCCCACCGGGTTGCCCGCGCGGCATCCGGGAGGGCGAAGGCCGGGCTGGTCACGGGGAGAGGACTCGACAGGTTGGCGAACTCCTCGTAGTGGACGCCGGCCACCTCGCGCAGGACGTCGGGGGCCACAGCGAACCGGGCCCGGCTCTCCTGGTCGCCGTAGCCGGTGCGAGGCCCGACGATCAGGTGGCCGCCGGCGAGGGCGAAGTCGCGGAGCTTCTCCAGCTGCGCCGTGCTGGCGGTGTAGAACCCGGCAGCGACCAGCACCGGGTGCTCACGCACGAGGTCTGCCACCTCGAAAGCGTCGAACTGTTGCTCGTGCAGCACCCGGGTCTGTCGCCCGGAGTGCAGGACGGCGGAAAGGAACGACTCGACGAGGTCGAGATAGGACTGCTGCCGTGGCGACCCGTCCGGGTTCGCCAGCATCGGGTGCACCTCGAACGCGTACTTGGAGGTGTTGGAGAACAGCAGGGTCACGTCATGGTCGGGCACGTACCCGTCCAGCCGATCGCCGAGGACCTCGAGCCGTTCGCCGAGTTGCTTGACCTCTGCGTAGATGCGGCCGGGTACCTGGGAGTGCGGCAGGACGCCGCCCCAGTAGGTCTCCGCGCCGAAGTGAAGCGTGTGCCAGTGCCAGTACTCGATCATGGCTGCGCCGCGGGCGACGAGGGCGAGCCCGGCCTGCAGGATCTGGCCGGGGTACGGCGGAAGGTTCTGCCAACCGGCGTGGATCGCCTGGGCGTTGGTCTCTGTGACCAGGTAGCGGGCCTGCTTCATGGCGAACCCGCGATCGGCCAGCTCGATGAGCCCGTCGACGCCGGTACGGACCCAGGTGTCAGGGCGCTGGAGTTCTGCGGTGAGTTCGAGGTGGTCCTGCATGCCGTAGTACGGGTTGGCAGCCGCGACGTCGAGACCTGCGCTGGTCTGGCACTCGTCCACGGCAGCGCGGTCGTAGGAGATGCAGGTGGTGACGAACTGGTCGGCGCGGGCGTATTCCCGGACGATGTCGGCCTGCCAGCCGATGAACTCCGCGGTCTTGAGGGCCTGGAACTTCCGCCAGGCGAGGCCGTACTGGGGCTGGACGTTGCCGTCGGGGCGCCAGAGCTCTTCCCAGTCCGAGAGCCGGTGGGACCAGTAGACGAGGCCCCACTCCCGGTTCAGGGTCTCGACGTCACCGTAGGTGTCCTTCAGCCACTCCTTGAACGCGACGAACGTGCCCCGATTGTGGAGCAGCAGGTTTCCCGGCTCGTTGTCGACCTGGTAGCCGATCACCGCCGGGTGCGCGGCATAGCGGGCCACGATCTTGCGGATCACCCGCTCGGCATGGAACTTGAACGCCGGGGTGGGTGTAGTCGATCTCCTGACGAGACCCCCACGGCATCGGCTCCCCGGTGCGCGGCTCCCCGGCGATCTCCGGGTAGGCATGCGCGAGCCAGGGCGGGGCAGCGTAGGTGGGGGTGCCGAGGATGACGCCGATCCCGCGGGCGTGGGCACCGTCCAGCACCGGTTGGAGCCAGTCGAGATCGAACACGCCGTTGCGTGGCTCCCACGTGGACCAGACCGATTCGCCGACCCGGATGACGGTGAAGTGCGCCTCCGCCATCAGGTCGAGATCACGCTCGAGGTGCTCCGGCGAGGGCTGGTACTCGAGGTAGTACGCCGCTCCGAAGCGGATCCCTGCGGGCTGGTACGGGTTCAACTCTGGCCCCTGTCCTTGCGAAGCTCCACAGCCTAGGAGGCACAAGTTATCGCCTGCCTCGGTCCTCGACAGCATGGGCTGGGCCATTTGCCGACAACGGGAACGGCTTCGCCCTACGGTGAAGAGGTCGATGAGGAGGACGGCATGGAAGCGGTGGACATCCGCAGGGTACTGGTGGTCGGGGCAGGGACGATGGGCCAGCAGATCGGGCTGCAATGCGCGGCGCACGGCCTCGAGGTGGTGATGCTCGACACCGACCCGGCTGCCCTTGAGCGCGCACGCGCGGGCCTTGCGGGTCTCGCTGCCTTCGCGGCGAACGAGCCGGTGTTCGACGGTGTCGACCTCGCGGCAGCGGTCGCAGGGATCACCTTCACCACCGACGTCGCAGCGGCCGGCGCCGATGCCGACCTGGTCTCGGAGTCGGTGCCGGAGGACCCCGCACTGAAGGGCAGGGTGTTCGCAGCCCTGAATCTCGCCTGTCCCGGCCGGACGGTGTTCACCACGAACACGTCATCCCTGCTGCCGTCGATGTACGCGCAGGCGACGGGCCGCCCGACACGGTTCGCAGCGCTGCACTTCCACCAGCCGGTGTGGGCGGCGAACATCGTCGACGTGATGCCACACCCGGGCACGTCACCGGAGGTCGTGCGCCTGCTGGTCGACTTCGCCGTCCGGATCGGCCAGGTGCCGATCGAACTGAAGCGGGAGAGCAACGGCTACGTGTTCAACGCCATGTACAACGCGCTGAACCGGGAAGCCATCACCCTTGCCGCCAACGGCGTTGCCAGTGTCGAGGACATCGACAAGGCCTGGACGACCGTCACCAAGATGCAGCGGGGCCCGTTCGGGATGCTCGACCACGTCGGCATCGACACCGCCTGGCACATCACCGACTACTGGGCGAGGGTCCTGCACGACGAGCAACTCACCCGCAACGCTGCCTTCCTCAAGGGCTACCTCGACAAGGGCCGCGCCGGCACCAAGACCGGCAAGGGCTTCTACGACTACAGCTGAGCGACCCGACCGACGACCGTGAGGAGGCCGAGCCAGCACCACGCACCGCGCGGGCCGTGGCCGCGGCGCCGACGTACGGGGTCGTGTTCTGCCAGAGCATGACCGGTCACCTCTCCGAGGTCGCCCACGATCACGTCGCCGTTCGGACATCCCCATGCTCGTCGGCGTGCCCCGGGACCGGGCCCGCGTACTGCCCAACGACCGCTACTGCCGAGTGAGCGCGTGTGCGGCGAATCTCGAGCACCCAGTCACTGCGCTAGACGCGGGAGGCCGAACGTCGGGTGCCCGATAACAGTGCTGCGGTCACCTAGCGGTTCGTTGGCTCCTTCATACCGTCGGTTGCGTTGACTCCACGAATCGTCCGGCAGCACCGGTATCAGCCGTCCGGATGGGTCGCCGCGCTGATCGGGATCGCCCCACTTCTGGTGGTTATCGAAGAGGGAACGGGTCCGATCAGGAGCCTGACCCCATTCGTGGTGGTTATCAGCAGCTCCGCAGCCCCCATAACCGCAACAGTTGGGGTCGAACACGAAGTTGCCCTGGGTTCGCACCTCATAACCGCCATGGATGGGGTCGCCCGACGAGTTTTCGAGCGGCATCGACACGGCCCAACGACCCCGCGCAATCGACCGATTCTGCCGCAGAGCGCGGGCAGTACCCCGCCGGCCGAGGCCGCGCACTCTGGGTGCCGCTATCGCGGAGCCGCTGACCCGCTTCCCTCGCCGCTGCTGGGCGTGGCATTCGGATTGAGCAGCTGGATGAGAGCAAGAAGGAACAGGGCCACCATCCCTGCCGCCACTCCGACAGCCAGCCACGCGATCCACCGAGGTGCTCTGGGCCAAAGGAAGAAGACAACTGCCAGCACAGCACCGAGAATCCCAACCATCACCCCGATGCCGGGCCAAAGATCAGTGACGAAGAAGCCCACCACAAACCCCGGAGCAGCCAGGAAAGGCACCAACCCGCTCGATGTCGGCCTCGTCACGGCTCCACTCACGGCAACCTCCGAATCCGACACCCAGTCTGGCCGCAACGGCTGAACCGCGGGTTCGGAACGTACTTTGCCGTAACCGGGAAGGGTCGCTGAGTGGACTTGATCGACGTTCTATACCCACGGACGGAGCGCGCACGCACGGGGATCTGCGCCGACTCTGGACGGTCGAGGACCCCGACGCGCCTGCGGGGTTGGCCCTACACCGTGAGGGTCACGTCTCCCGCGCCCGAGCGGGCGGCGACCTTCACGAACGGCTCTCCGGGCTCCGGTTCACCGTGTGAGGGCACATGGCTGCGGGTCTCCCCCATGCCGGTCGTGAGGTCCTGCCAGACGGGGACGGTGCTCGGCACCTGGACGGTGACGTCGCCCATACCGGTACGGACCTCGATGCTGCCCTCGTAGACGGCGGCGTGCACGTCCCCGGCACCCGAGACGATGCTCAGTTGCCCCTTGGAGGAGCCGACGTGTACGTCGCCGGTACCGGTGCGGATCTCGATCCGGCCGGACGCGTCCTCAACGGAGATGTCGCCGGCGCCGGAGTTGAGGTTGGCCGAGCCGACGCGGAGCACCCGGATCTCGCCGGCACCAGTGGACATGACCGCGCTGTCGCAGGCTTCGGCGACGATGTCGCCCGCGCCGGTCTTGGCCGCGGTCCTGCCGGAGCGTCCCCGGATGTCGATGTCGCCGTACTTGGTCTCGAGGGACAGGGCGGCGTCGGGCGGGCAGTGCACGTCTGCGTCCACCCTGAGTCCGCCGCCGAGAGCAAAGGAGAGCGCGCCCAGGTTGAAGGAGATACCGGACGTCCCTTCGGCCGGCAGGTGCGGGATCATGACGGTCACGCGGGTGCCGTCCGCCCGGGCCTCGACGAGGTCGAAGTCGACCGGCTGGTTGCTGGTGAGCGTGATGCGGACCTCGCCGGGCGCACCGTCGGGGACCACCAGGATGTCGCCCCGGTGGTTGTTGAGGGTCAGTTCGGGCAGCCCGTCGAGGGTGTACTCGAGGCTGCGGCTGCGGGTCATCGTGTTCATGGTGTTCTCCTCAGGCCCAGCCGGAGATGCGGCGGGACGAACGGTGGGAAGTGCTGTCGGGGGTGGTGGCGCGGCGAAGAGCCTGGACGATCCAGGTATTCAGGGACTGGCCAGCATTCTGAGCGGCCGCCTCGGCCCGCTTCTTGACGACCTCGGGAAGGCGGACCGTGACGCGAGCGGAGTTGTCGTCCTCGCCCGGTTCGGCGTCGTGGGCGACGAGGGTCGCCTCGTCGCGAACGATGTGCCAGCTGGGGTCCCGGCCCTCCATGTGGATGGTGATGACGGGACCGTCGAGCTCGGCCGTCAGCTGCGCAGCGACATCGCTCAGCAGCTGCACCATCGCCAACCGGAGACCGGGCTCGATGACGGAAGCGACGCGGTGAGTCAGTTCCCGCGTCTGCTCGTCGGCCAGTGCAGTCGCGCGATCGAGGTCGCGAGCGACCGCCTCAAGGTACGGAGAGAGTTGCATGACTCCATCATGACATCACTATGACGTCATCGCAATGCCCTGAGGCGTCAGCCTGGCACCTGAATGCGACACGGCATGTCCGGATGACCGGCGAGTGCTGTGTCGCGGTGGATCAGCGGGTTGCCGTCACCCGGTCGAACAGTGCGGTGACCGCAGCCTGAGCGGCGGCCGGCTGCTCTTGCGGCAGCAGGTGGCCGGCGCGCTCGACGAGAGTAAGGACAGCGCCAGGAATCGCCTCAGCTGTCTCGGCGGCGTTCTCGGGGGTGATGGCTCGGTCTCCCCTGCCATGGACGACAGCAGTGGGGCAGGCGATAGCGACCAACCCGGCACGCGAGTCTGGGCGCGCCATCACCGCATCGAGCTGGGACACGCACGCCTCCGCGCCGACCTCGTGGGCCATCAGCCGCCACCACGCCCGCAGGTGTTCGTCCGCCGCTTTGGCCGGGTCGGGAAGGACCGAGAACACTGCCTCCACGAGCTCGTCGAACCGGCCGTCGAGCACGGCCTGCCGTCGGCTCTGCCAGTTCGCAAGCTGTTCGGCTGAATCGGGTCGCGCGGAGGTGCTGATCAATGCCAGCCCAATGACCCGGTCGGGCGCCTGACGCATGACCTCGTGGGCGACATAACCGCCCATGCTCATCCCCACAAGCACGAACCGTTCCGGAGCGCCCTCGAGTAGCCGGGCTGCCATGCCCTGGACGGTGTCGTCACGGCGGCTGTCGGCCACCGTCACCGCCCCGTGCGCCCAGGCGACCGGCATAAGGGGGTCGTACAGCCGCGCAGAGCAGAGCCATCCAGGGACGAAGACGGTGTGCAGTCCAAGGGTCGCCACGATCCCCAACGCTAGGCCAGACCACCGACATGCCCGGGAACACCGCGAGCATGCCCCGTCTCGACCGACGATTCGGCAGCTGAGGAATAGCGCGCTCAACCGTTCGGTTGCTCCGACATGCCCGCCACCCCGATCTCGATCCTTGATCTCGCCCACATCGGAAACGTCGGGAGCGCGGCGGACAGCTTCCGAGCGAGTGTTGCGATCGCCCAGCTTGCGGAGCGGAGCGGGTATCGCCGCGTCTGGTACGCCGAGCACCACAACATGTCGACCATCGCGTCCTCTGCGACCAGCGTGCTCATCGCGCACGTGGCCGCCCACACCGAGACCATCCGCCTCGGTGCCGGTGGCGTGATGCTGCCCAATCACTCCCCGCTGGTGATCGCCGAGCAGTTCGGCACGCTGGAGACTCTGCACCCCGGCCGGATCGACCTCGGGCTCGGACGGGCCCCCGGCAGTGACCAGAACACGATGCGTGCCCTGCGCCGCGACGCCAGGTCGGCGGAGTCCTTCCCCCGTGACGTCCTGGAGCTGCAGGGTTACCTCACCGGCCGATCGCTCATCCCCGGGGTGGAAGCAGTGCCCGGCAAGGACACTCATGTGCCTTTGTACATCCTCGGTTCCTCGCTGTTCGGTGCGAAGCTCGCAGCAGCGCTGGGGCTTCCCTACGCGTTCGCCTCGCACTTCGCACCCCAGGCGTTGACCGATGCCGTCGCCACCTACCGTCGTGAGTTCCAGCCGTCCGAACAGCTGGCCGATCCGTGGGTCATCGCCGGGGTGAACGTCGTGGCCGCCGACACCACCCAGGAAGCGCAGGCGCTCTTGCGAGAATCCCAGCGGTTGCGCGTCAGCCAACTCCTGGGCGGCGGACGCACTTACGACGACGCCGATGCTGATGCCATCCTCAACTCGCCGTCAGGGCAGCAGATCAAGCAGATGAGCCACTACTCCGCGGTTGGCACTCCTGGAGCGGTGCGTGCTTACCTCGACGAGTTCGTCGCACACGCTGACGCTGATGAGTTGATTGTTGTGTCCATGGCTCGCAACACCGAAGCAACCCTGCGTTCCTTCGAGTTGTTGGCCGAGGTCGCCGAACTGAACGGCTGAGCCGGCGCCCGACCACAGTGAAGGATCGAGTCGGGGGCACTCACGGGGTCAATGGTCGTTCGCAAGGGGCAGCGGCTTTGGCACGGTGAGTATGAACTCACGCAGGGAGTAGCCGGCGATGAGCTCGTGCCAAGCCATCACCGGCGCGTGCGCGACAACAAGGTCGTGGCGCAGCAGCCGGGTGAGAAGGATGTCGGTCTCCTGGATCGCCAAGGAGTTGCCGGGGCACTTGTGGTGTCCGTCACCGAAGCTCATCATTTCCGGGCCGATGCCGCGTGGCAGGGGACGCCCGGGTCGTAGGTCAAGAGGGCACTCACCTACTGTCGCCTCGTCGCTGTTGGCCTGCCGCAGATAGAGGTCGATGAGATCGCCCTTGCGGATGTGGAGCGTTTCCCCGTCCGCCGAGATGTCGATGTCGCGTGCCGCGCGGCGGTACAGGTGTCCGATGATCGGTTCCAGACGCAGGATCTCGTGAAGAATGTCGCGACGTTCGGGCTCCTGAGCCACCAGGTAACGGGCCCGGAGGTCGGCGTCGGCGAGCAGGTGGAGTACCGCCATCGAGATGAACTCGCGGGTGGTGGCCATGCCCGCCGCGCCAAAAGTCACGCATTCGATGAGGATCGCCGGATCTCGGTAGCCCTCGGCCAGCAGGTGGCTGATGACATCCTCGGCTGGCACCCGACGCCGCGCGGCGATGGCGGGCCGGACGTCGGCGAGGTAGAAAGCCAGCATCGGGGTGTGGCCACGAACCGTGTGCCACAGGTCCGTGAGGCGACCTCCCCTGCGCACCGGGTGGGGGCTCCGGTCCGGCTGCACGAACAACCGTTCGAGCCGCTTGGCCATGCCGTCGACATTCGAGTTGGTCAGGCCGATCACCTGCGCCGCGACCTCGGTGGAGTAACGCAGCGTCAAGTGATCGAGGTGAAACGTGGTGGCGGCGACCGCTTCAGCGACGAGGATGTCCGCGCGGTTCTCCATCAGCTCGCGGTAGCGGTTCGCCACCGTCTTCGGCGCGAAGAAGCGCGCCACCTTCGCGCGTTGCGTGCGGTGCTTCTCGCCGTCCATGAACAGAATCGGCCGCTCTTCGACGCTCGCAGGCATCGACTCGGCGCTGAACCCGGCCTGGGTTGTGGCGTCCTTCTCACGCAACACCTGGCGGACCGCCTCGGTCGAGCGCAAGTGCCATACCCCGTCACGATGCTCCACCCGGGGCGCCGACGCTTCACCCGGGCGATGGGAGACCCGACGATCACAAGCCTCAACGCTCATCCACCGAGAGTACCTTCGGCCATTCCCATGCCACACGCGCTCACCCGCCGCGCGGAGCGCGGGTGGATCTTGCCAGTGACCGCGCTTCACCGTCCGAGGTTCGTGTCGATATCGTCACGACATGGCGACCAGCGGTGACGACAACGCCGTTGACATCACGTTGCGCTCCTACGAGACGGCGGCCCAGCGCTACGCCGACCAAACGGGCGGACCGGGGCCCGCTTCTCGCGCCTTCCTGGATCGATTCGCTGACACCGTCGGAGGGGCGCGCGTGCTCGAGATCGGAAGTGGCCCCGGCATGGACGCGACGTACCTCGAAGGGCGCGGGCTGAACGTCTCACGCACCGATGCGACACTGGCGTTCGTCGAAATGATGCGCACCGCGGGTCACGCGGCCCGTGTGTTGGACATCCGCACCGACGACCTGGGCGGTCCCTGGGAGGCCGTCCTCGCCCAGGCAGTGCTGCTGCACCTGGATCGCGCGCAGTTCGCCGATGCACTCCAGCGCATCCGCCAAGCGGTGGTGGGCGGCGGTGTCTTCGCGTTCACGCTGAAGGAGGGCGACGGCGATGCCTGGAGTGAGGCCAAGCTGGATCTGCCCCGCCACTTCACCTACTGGCGCGAACCCTCACTGCGTACCGTGCTCGCGCAGACCCGCTGGGAAGTGATGTCCATCGACTACGTCGCCGGTCAGCTCGAACCGTGGCTCTTCGTCATGGCCCGAGCCGCCTGAACGTCCGCGGGTCTGGTCAGGGTCCGTGCTTCGGGTTGGGCCACTCCACGCGTACTCCCAAACGCGCGTTCCTGCCGCGCAGTCCGCGGGTGCGCCCTCGTGCCCGCTCGTCGCAGGACCCAGAATGGGGGCATGACAAGCGGTGCCCGCCGCGACGGCGCGAGGCTGAGAGGAGCGATCCAGATCGCGCTCTGCTTGGCGCTGCTCGCCGGCTGCGCAACCACCGGCACGCAGGCCACGGGCCACGCCCCGCCTTCCGCCTCGTCCGCTGCGTCGGCATCCACGACTACCGTCGAGGTCGACGGCCGCCCGGCGACGCTGTACGTGCCGCCGAGTCGCCCGGCCGGGCTCCCGGCTGCTCTGGTCGTCGTGCTGCACGGCTACACCGGTCAGGCGGCAGGCGCGGTTGACTTCTTCGGGCTGCGGACCGTCGCCGACCAGCGTGGCTTCGTGGTCCTCGCCCCCCAGGGCACGACCGATACGGAGGGCAACACCTTCTGGAACGCCTCCCCGGCGTGCTGCAACTTCCACGGCTCCAACGTGGACGACTCGGGCTATCTCAGCAGGCTGATCGCGACGGCCGTTGCCACCCACGGCCTGGATCCGGCAAGGGTGTACATGGTCGGCCACTCCAACGGCGGGTTCATGACCCACACATTCGCGTGTGAGCACGCCGACCAGGTGGCGGCGGTCGCGTCTCTCGCCGGCGCCCTCGACACAGACGCCGACTGCACACCCTCCGTGCCGGTGAGTGTGCTGCAGGTGCACGGCACAGCCGACGACACGATCTCCTACGAGGGCGGTGAGATCGCCGGAAGGTCCTACACCTCGGCCGCGAAGACCATCGCCTTGTGGCGGAAGGCCGACCACTGCTCGGGCGACGCACGTTCCGGCGACCGGCTCGATGCCGATGCCGAGGTGGCCGGGGATGACCTTCGGCAGGCCACCTGGACAGGCTGCCGCGCCGGCACAGAGGTGTCGCTGTGGACGATCACCGGCGGCACCCACGTACCAACCCTCACCCCGGCGTTCACCACAGCGCTCGTCGACTGGCTCGAAGCGCACCAGCGGACCCGGTGAGATCTCCCACCGACAGACCGCTCGACTCTGTGCCCTGGCAGGGTCGGTTCGGCGGTTCCGCCGCGGGCGGGCTCTCACCAGCGCGACGGTGGACTCGACCGTCCGATGGACCGACGGCGAACAAGTGCGCGAGCACCGCATCACCGCAGGCGGCGAGATCGCATTGTGTGGTCTCAAGGTGGGTTGACCGCCGGGACCAGGAGCAGCTGCGTGTCCCACTGGTCGGGCGGCGTCCGGACAAGAAGGGGTAACTGCTTGTGCGACTACGGCTGAGCGACCCGCACGACGATCTTGCCGCGGGTGTGGCCACCCTCGAGCGCTGCGTAGGCCTTCGCCGCGTCGTCGAAGTCGAACACCTCGGAGACCGTGACCTTCAGTCGTCCGGCCGCAGCCATCGCAGCGAGCTCCGCGAGCTCGCCACTGTCCGGCCGCACCCAGGCATACGTCCCGCCGAGCCCTGCGACCCGGCCGTCGGCGATCGAGACCACCGAGCCACCCGGACGCAGCAGGTCGGGGACGGTGTCGATCGCCTCGCCACCGACGTAGTCGAGGATCACGTCGAACCCGTCGGGCACAAGGGCCTTCGCAGCTGCGACAAGGCCGTCACCGTAGGCGATCGGCTCTGCGCCCAGCTCGCGCAGGTAGTCGTGGTTGGACTCCCCCGCCGTGCCGATGACGCGAGCGCCGGCCATCACCGCCAGCTGGGTGGCGAACGATCCGACCCCACCGGCAGCTGCGTGCACCAGGACGGTGGAGCCGGCGCCGAGGCCCGAGCGTCGCACGGTCTGGAGGGCTGTCAGCCCGGTGAGCGGCAGGGCTGCGGCCTCCTCGAAGCTCAGCCCTGACGGCTTGTGGGCGGCTGTGCGCACCGGCACCTCGACGAGCTCTGCGAGCGTCCCGCCGTGCACGAAGTCCTTGCGGGCGTAGGCGAGCACCTCGTCGCCGACGGCGAACTCCGGGGCGTCCAGCCCGGCCTTCACGACGACGCCGGCGACGTCCCAGCCCGGCACGACGGGGAAGACCGCCTGCATCAGGCCCTGCAGGTAGCCCTCGCGCACCTTGTAGTCCACCGGGTTGAGCCCGGCCGCAACCACTTTCACGAGCACGGAGTCCGGCCCCACCAGCGGGTCGCTCACCGCCCCGATCCTGAACCTTTCGTTGCCGCCGTACTGGTCGTAGAGAAGTGCCTTCATGCTTCGCAACCTACCCGCAGCCGCCGAAGGGGTATCACAACACCGGGCGTGCGGCTCTGACTGGCTGAGGCATCCGCACGTTCGGGGGATCTTGCGGAGGCCCATCCACCACGAGGAGAGGACCAGCAATGGCTTCGACGTCACAGATCCTGCGTGCCCTGATGTCCGGGGACCGCCTTGCGCTGATCATCGCGCTCAATCCCAAGGCCGCGGATGTCATCCCGCGCGGTCCCCTGCGCTCGGAGTTCGCGACCACCAACCATGCAGCTGAGGTCGCCCTGAATCCGCAGCCGCTCCCGCCGGCAGGCCTCGTCGTCGGTGCACGGCTGATGAACAAGATCGCCGCTGCTGCACTGGCCGGCGGCCGGGGCTTCGGTGGCCAGTTCGCCGACGACCTCGACGACTGGTGCGGCACGGGCTGGCCGCGGCGCTGGCCGAAGAAGGGGCCGGTGGTCGGTCCGCAGCCCGATCCCTGGGAGGTCTCACAGACCTACCTCGGCGGCATGCTCGCCGCCGCGGAGATCTCCGCGCACTACGACGATCCCGAGGTCGTCGCAGCCTTCGACAAGGCCATCGAGATGCTGGGCGACGCCGCGGTCACGCAGTTCTGACCACGGCAAGGGCGACGCGCTCGACCTCGTTGAGGTCCACCCGTCGACCAAGGGGTTCTGCATACCGGGACCGGAACTCAGCCTCGCCGACGTCGTCGACGAGGCTGAGCCCGTAGCTGTCGAGGAGGCCGGGGACCTCGCCGGGCTCAAGTCCGAAGATCCACGGCTCGGATGCGTCCAGCCGTGGCCGCCGCCCGTCGGACCAGCCGTCCCACGCCGAGCCGTCGATGATGCCGCGCCGCACGTAGGTGAACACGAGGGCGCTGCCCGGGACGGAAGCTCCGATACACGCCAGTGTCGAGCGGACAGCAGCCTCGGGGAGGTACTGCGTGACGCCCTCCCACACGAAGAGGACGGGGTTCGTGCGGTCGAGACCTGCAGCACCCAGCACGTCGCAGAGCGGCTCCGTCGTGAGATCCGTCGGGATGAACCTCACCTCGGCAGCGAGCGCCGGAACACCTCGCAGGCGCTCCACCTTGTACTGCTGCGTGCCCGGAAGGTCGAGCTCGAGGACGGTGGCACCGGCCAGCACCGGCAGGCGAAAGGCCCGGGTGTCGAGCCCCGCCCCGAGGATGACCACCTGGGTCGTGCCGCCCTCGACGAGCCCGTTCACCACGTCGTCGATGTAGCGCGTGCGCATGACCTGCGCGCCGTAGGTACCCGACCCCAATTCGGAGAGGTACAGCTCGCGCATCGGGCCGCCGGCCATGGTGACAATCATCGGGTCGAGAAGGCGCCCCACCACCGGATCGTTGAACAACCGTGAGGCCGGTGGCTGCCCCTGTTCGATGACCCGGCACAGCGCCGCACCCCATGCCGTCCTGCTGGGACGTGCCCTGCGGGGTGCTTTCCGGCCCACCCGTGCCCCTGCCACACTCCCATTCAAGCATCGGGCGCGCGACGGGGTTGGGCCTTGGCATACTTCACTCGGAGCGTCCGCAGAGCCGGGGCCCTTCGTCACCCAATCCGAGCGGGAGCGCAGCCAGTGGAGCCTTACTTCATCATCATCGGGGGAGTCGTGGTCCTCGCCGGACTCGTCTGGGCAGCTGTCCGCAAGGCCCGCGGCTGACGCTCCGCGCCGGCTCAGACGTTGACGTCGCCGATCAGCGGACGCAGCGTGCCGTAGGCGATCCGCAGCCCCTCGACAACCTTCTCCGGGGTGCCGCCCCACATCGGGTCCTCGTGCTCCACCGACACCGTGCCCTGGAAGCCGGCCTCGTACAGCCGGTCGACGACCCGCAGCCAGTCAACCGAACCCCGGCCCGGCACGCGGTAACGCCACCAGCCGGTGTGCCACGGGTTGTCGCCCTTGAGCACCGATCCGAAGAAGCCGTACTGGTTGCGCTTGTCAGGGAACAGTTCGAGGTCCTTGGCCTGCACGTGGATGATCGAGGCGGCGAACGGAAGGATCGTCTCCACCGGGTCGATGCCGATCCAGGCAAGGTGGGACGGGTCCCAGTTCAGGTAGAGCCCGAGCTTGCTGGTCATCCAGTCCCAGAGTTCCGGGGAGTAGGCGATGTTCCCGGGGTAGCCGTCGGGATGCCAGCCCTCCATCACGCAGTTCTCGATCATCAGCTTCACGCCGTGCTCGCCCGCGTAGTCCACCAGTTCGGGGAAGACCCGCTCGGCCTCCGCCATGTTGTCGACGACCGACTTCGCCGGATCCCTGCCGATGAAGGTGCCGACCGACGGCACGCCCAGCGACTGCGCCACGTCGATGCAGCCCTTCACATGGGTGCGGATCTCCTCACGGCGTGCCGGGTCGCCGATCAGGTTGTTCTCGTAGTAGCCGAGGGAGGAGATCTCCAGCCCGGTGCGTTCCAGCAGTCCGAGCGTTGCCTCCACGTCGGCGCCGGTCCAGGTGGCC
Organism: uncultured Actinomycetota bacterium; assembly: GCA_963773595.1. GTDB lineage: Bacteria > Actinomycetota > Actinomycetes > Propionibacteriales > Propionibacteriaceae > Propionicimonas. Next base: position 404,459 of record CAVZBQ010000001.1, on the reverse strand, counting down.
ACGGGCAGGTGGGGTGCCTCGAAGTCGCGTCCGGGCTGGGCGGGCCAGGCCGCCACTTCCAGGCACTGGTAGCCCTGGGCGACCGCGTAATCGGCCACCTGTTCCAGCGTCCACGAGGGCAGGCAGGCGGTGAAGAATCCCAGCTTCATGCGATCTCCGTACTCGACTTGTCGGTCAGGTAGACGCGTCGCCGGCATCCCACTCAGCGCAGGCGCAACGGTGTCCAGTCTGCCGGGAGCGGCGAGACGATGGGTGGAACCGACGTCACCGGCACCGGCCGCGCCGCAGCGATCGACTCCTCGATCGCCAGCATGATGTCGAGCACGTGGAAGGCCAGTTCCCCGTTGGCGCGCGGGGCGGTGCCGTCAGCGAGTGAGCGCACGAGGTCGACGATGCCGATGCCGCGTCCCATGCCCGCGTCCGTCCAGGTCGAGCTCGCTGTGCACCTCGCCTGCGACGTGCGTCCGCAGCACCCCGTCGAACCGGTTGGGGTCGGGCGCGACGACCGTGGCCTCCGTGCACTGGAACTCCAGCACGCCGGTGCGGCGCTGGCCGGAGTCGAAGCTGAACAGGCACACCGACGACGCTCCCGACGCGTGCCGCAGCAGCACGTTCGCCGTCGTCGGCACCGACACCGTCGAAGGTGGTCCCGGTGTTCGGTCCGGCCATGCACGGTGCGCACGTCGCGCGCGCGTCCGCCGCCGGCGACGACGGAGGTGACCGGCGCCGAGCCCGAGCACCAGCGACGTGAGGTAGTACGGGCCGATGTCGAGCACCGGTCCGCCGCCGGCGGCGTAGAAGAACTCCGGGCTCGGGTGCCAGGAGTCCGGGCCGCCGTCCTGCATGATCGCCAGCCCGGTCAGCGGCCGCCCGACCGAGCCGTCGGCGATCGCACGCAGCGTCGCCTGGATGCCGGGTCCGAGCACCGTGTCGGGGGCGCAGCAGACCTGCAGCCCCAGCGAGGCCGCCTCGTCGAGCAGCGCCCGGGCGGACGCGCGGTCGAGCCCGAGCGGCTTCTCGCTCCACACGTGCTTGCCCGCGCGGATCGCTGCGGTGGAGACCTCCACGTGGGCGGCAGGGATCGTGAGGTTCACCACGATGTGCACCCTGGGGTGGTCGAGGACCGTCTGCAGCGAGCCGGAGGACCGGCACGCCGTAGGCCTTGGCCTGCGCTGCTGCCCGTTCGGTGTCGAGGTCGCCGATGGCGACGACCTCGACATCCGGGTACCGCGCAAGGTTCGTCAGGTACTGGGTCGAGATGGTTCCGGCTCCGGCCAGGCCGATCCCGACCGCCATCACCGCGCCTTGAGGTAGGCGATGCTCTGACGGACCTCCTCGATCGGGTCAACTGCTGCGAAGTCGAACTCGCAGCACCCAGGTGCGCTTCGGCGACGCGTCGAGGATCGGGGGGATGTCCATCGAGGCCGGTGCCGAGCACGACGTTGGCCGCGCCGCTGCGCGACGGCTGCAGGGGGCCGTCCTTGACGTGCAGGTGGGTGATCCGGTCGCCGTAGGTGTCCAGCAGTGCCGGGACGTCGCGGCCGCCGGTTGCTGCCCAGTAGGTGTCCACCTCGAGGACGATGCGCTCGTCGAGCAGGGAGACGAAGTAGTCGTAGGCGGGCACGCCGTCGACGTCGGGTGCCGTGAACTCGAAGTCGTGGTTGTGGTAGCCGATGGCGAGGCCGGCGTCGGCGAAGGCGTCGACCTGGGCGTTGAGGCCGTCGGCCAGCTCACGGATGCCCGCGGCGTCCAGCCACTTCTCCTTGTCCCAGTACGGCTGGAACACGGTGCGGACGCCGAGCGCCTTCGCTGCGCCGAGCACCTTCTCCGGGTCGGCGAGGAGGCCTGCGTGAGCGCTTCCCGCCGTGAGGCCTGCGGACGCGAGCGCCTCGGGCAGCCAGTCGAAATTCTCGATGCCGAAGGGCTCCACCTCGTCGACGCCCATGGCCGCGACAGCGGCTAGCGTCGCGTCCCGGTCGGACGAAAGCTGGTCCCGAAGGGTGTAAAGCTGGATGCTTACTGCGGCCACAACGCCTCCTGTAGATAGAATGATCGCGCTCTCAAAGGTATCGCGCTGTGGCGCTCCCGGCGAGGGCTTGGGAGACATCCGGGCCGCCGTGAGCGCGATGGCCAAGCAGCACCGATTACGAAGGAGTGATTGTGAGCAAGTTCCGGGTAGGAATCATCGGCGTCGGATTCATCGGCACCCTCAAGCATCTCGAGGGCCTGGCGGGCAACGCCGACCTCTGCGATGTGGTGGCGGTGTGTGACCTCGACCTCGGCACGCGCAGAGAAGGCGCAGGGGAAGTTCGGCAGCGCCGACTCCTACGTGACCACCGACTGGCACGACCTCGTCAACGACGCCAGCATCGACGTGGTCTACGTCTGTACCTGGAACATCAGCCACTGCGAGATCACCTGCGCAGCGCTGGAGGCCGGCAAGCACGTCATGTGCGAGAAGCCCATGGCCGTCACCGGCGCAGACGCCCGCAAGATGGTCGAGACCGCCAAGCGGACCGGCAAGAAGCTCACCATCGGCTACCAGAACCGGCTGCGCCAGGACGCCCAGTTCCTGCGCGGAGCCGTCGACGCCGGCGAGCTCGGCGAGGTCTACGTCGCCAAGGCCCACGCCGTGCGTCGCCGCGGCGTCCCGACCTGGGGCGTGTTCACCGACAAGGAGAAGCAGGGCGGCGGACCGCTGATCGACATCGGCACCCACGCCCTCGACCTCGCCCTGTGGTACATGGGCAACTACGAGGTGGACTCGGTCACCGGCTCGGTCTACGAGAAGCTGCGCGGCAAGCCCGAGGGCAACCCCGGCGGCGGCTGGGACCCGGAGACCTTCAGCGTCGAGGACTCGGCGTTCGGCTACATCCGCATGAAGAACGGTGCGGCGATCTTCCTCGAGGCGGCGTGGGCACTCAACGTGAAGAACCCGCGCGAAGCTGCCGTGACCCTGATGGGCACGGAGGGTGGCGCGGAGATCGAGGCCGGCGAGGGCGGCTACGAGGCATCGCTGAACAAGGTGCTGGCCAACCGGATGATCGTCACCCGGCCGAACGCGAGCGCACCGGACTCCGCCGGCTTCACCGCCCTGGGCACCTCGAGACCAGGCAGTGGCTGCAGGCGATCGCCAACGACACCGACCCGCTCGTCCTGCCCGAACAGGCCTGCACGGTGACGGAGATCCTCGAAGCCATCTACGCGTCCGCCGCCTCCGGCGAGCCCGTCCGGTTCTGAGCAGCGGAAGCATCGAGGAGCTGACATGAGTCATCCCGTCACGTTGTTCACCGGCCAGTGGGCCGACCTGCCGTTCGAGGAGTTGTGCCGGCTGGCGTCGGAGTGGGGCTACGACGGTCTGGAGATCGCCTGCTGGGGCGACCACCTGGACGTCTACCGGGCCGCAACCGACGACAGCTACGTCGCGGCCAAGATGGCGACGCTGGAGAAGTACGGCCTGAAGGTGTGGGCGATCTCCAACCACCTCAAGGGCCAGGCCGTGTGCGACGACCCGATCGACTTCCGGCACCGCGACATGGTCTCCGACCGGGTCTGGGGCGACGGGGACGCCGAAGGCGTCCGGCAGCGGGCAGCCGAGGAGATGAAGCTGACCGCGATCGCGGCCCGCAAGCTGGGCGTCGACACCGTGGTCGGGTTCACCGGCTCGAAGATCTGGCAGTACGTCGCCATGTTCCCGCCGGTGCCCGACAGGTGATCGATGAGGGCTACACCGACTTCGCGAACCGCTGGAACCCGATCCTGGACGTGTTCGACTCCGAAGGCGTGAAGTTCGCCCACGAGGTGCACCCCTCCGAGATCGCCTACGACTACTGGTCGACCAAGCTCACCCTGGAGGCGATCAACCACCGGGAGGCGTTCGGGCTGAACTGGGACCCGCAGCCACATGATGTGGCAGGAGATCGACCCGGTCGGCTTCCTCGTCGACTTCGCCGACCGGATCTACCACGTGGACTGCAAGGACACCAAGATGGCCACCGGCAACGGCCGCAACGGCCGCATGGGCTCGCACCTGCCCTGGGGCGACCCGCGCCGCGGCTGGACGTTCGTGTCCACCGGCAACGGCGACGTCCCCTGGCAACGCTGCTTCCGCACGCTCAACGCGATCGGCTACGACGGCCCGATCAGCATCGAATGGGAGGACGCCGGCATGGACCGGCTCCGTGGGGCCAAGGAGGCCGTCGACTTCGTCCGCGCCAACCTCTTCGACCCACCGACCACCAGCTTCGACGCAGCCTTCAGCCAGGCCGCACAGCCCACCGCCTGAGCCGCCGCCGAACCGAATTGGGGACGGTTCCTCTTCGGTCCACCTTCTCGCTCCGAGAGGGTTGGACCGAAAAGGAACCGTCCCCGTTTCGGTTCACGCGCCCGCGCCGCCGCTCAGGTGTACGCGCCGGCGGCGATGTCTGCGACGAGGGTGGGATGGCTGGGCACCCAGCCGAGACGCTCCCGGGTGAGGGCCGCGGATGCCGGAATGTCGAGGGCGAAGAACGCTCCCGATCCAGCCGAAGTGCTCGACGGCCTGCTCTGCGGGGATCGAGACGACCGGCAGCCCGAGGGCGGCCCCGATGCGCCTCTGCGATCGTCCTCGACGTGACGGCCTCCTCGGCCACAGCGTGCACGACGGTGCCGCCCGGAGCCTTGTCGAGTGCGAGCGCGACCAGGCGTCCGGCATCGAGCCGGTTTACTGCCGTCCAGCGGTTCGTGCCCGTCACCGACATAGGCCGACGCCCCGCGCTCCCGCGCCGCACGCGCGATCAGCGCGATGAAGCCGTGGTCGCCGCCCGTACCGTGCACCGTCGGCGCGAACCTGAGCGCCACGGTGGCCACCCCACGGGCCGCGTACTCCATCGCGAGTGCCTCTGCTCCCCCGCGCGGTGCATCCGGGCCGGAGAACGGGCTGGGGTCGGCCTCGGTCAGCACGTGCCGCCCGGGCGTGAGCGCGACGCCGGACGCGAACAGGAACGGCTTGCCCGTTCCCTCGAGAGCGGTCCACGAAGGTCTGGACGGCAGCCCGCTCGGCACGGTTCGACTCGGCCGGGTTCGACCAGTCGTGCTTGTTCGCCAGATGCAGCACCGCCTCGGCCGTCGAGGCCTCTCGCGGCCAGGACGTCGAGGTCGGTCGAGGTCGCCGTCGACGGGCTTCGACGCCTGCCTGCGCGGAGCTTGTCTGCAGCCGACTTCGCCGAGCGGGCGATGCCGCGGATCCGGTGTCCTGCTGCCAGCAGCTCCGGGACGGCTGCGGAGTCCGATCCAGCCGGACGCGCCGGTCATGAAGACCTCCATGGGTCTCCTCTCGAGTTCGTGATGACAGCTTCTGACATCCGAGTGTAGCCATCTGACGACAGTGCCTGTCATCACCTAGGATGGACGGCATGGTCCGATGGGAGCCGGGAGCACCGGAACGACTGCGCGCAGCAGCGCTCGCGCTGTTCGCGGAGATCGGCTACGAGCAGGCGACCGTCGCCCAGATCGCCGAGCACGCCGGCGTCACCGAACGCACCTTCTACCGGTACTTCTCCGACAAGCGCGAGGTGCTGTTCGCCGGCTCGGCGGACCTCCAGCGTCGCATGGTCGATGCCGTGGCCGCGGCGGCTCCAACTGCGGATCCGGCCACGCTGGTCGCGGTTGCCCTCGACGCGCTGGCCGGCGTGTTCCCCGCCGACCGTCGGGACTTCGCCCGCTGGCGACAGTGCGGTCCTCGACTCCGAGCCGGCGCTGCGGGAACGCGAGCTCCTGAAGCTCGCAGCCCTCAAGCGAGGCGCTTGCCGGTGGCGCTGACGACCACGGCGTCGAGCCGTGGAAGGCCGCCGTCGCCGCCGAGTCAGCCATCGGGGTCTTCCATGTCGGCTTCGCCCACTGGATCGCCGACGGCGAGGAGCGCGACCTGCCGGAGCTGCAGCGCGAGGCGCTCGCGCGCCCTCCGCGCCGTCGTGATGTGGGTGTGAACCCCTCCTCTCCGCTGCGGACCTGCTTCGCGTCAGGTCGCTACGGCCGGTGAGGCGCCGCTGACGTCGGCACCGTCGGGTTCGGCTGCCTCGGTGCTGACCATTCCCGTCCTGAGTCCGGGGTGGTGCAGTGTTGCCGCGACCGCACCGACGAGCAGGAGGATCACCGCGCCGCAGGCTAGGGCGACGCTGGCGCCGTGGGTGAAGGCCGCGCGTGCGGACGCGATCCAGGCAGGGTCGCTGATCGCGCCGACGATGGACGACTGGACGGCGGCAGGGGCGCCGGCAGGAAGGGCGGAGCGATAGGCCTGGTCGAGCAGGGCGCCCAGCAGCCCCACGCCCAGCGCGCCGCCGACCTCCTGGAACGTGTCGTTGAGCGCCGAGCCGATGCCCGCGCGGCCGGGCGGCAATGCGTCGATCACCTGATCGCCACCGTGGCGAGGGATGCCCGTACCCCGAGCATCACCACCACCATGCCGCCGGCGATCACCCAGACGTCGAGGCCAAGGGCGATCATGCCTGCCCCCGCGGCACTGAGGGTCAGTCCGCCGGCGATCATGACCCGCACGGCGAGCCGGTTGGCCAGCTTGGCGATGGGCCCGGTCAGCGCGATCACCGCAACGACGACGGGCAGGCTCAGCAGACCGGCGACGAGCGGCGAGTCCTGGACCAGCTGCACGAGCTGGGTCTGGATGAACATGATCCAGGCCATCCCGAGGAACGCGGCGGCCTCGACGACGGCCGGCACGGCGAAGGCACGGTTCACCACGAAACGCAGGTCGAGCATCGGGTGAGCCGCTGCGAGCTCCCGCCGACAGAACAGGAAGCCGAGCACGAAGGTCGCGCAGAACGCAGCGAGGACGGGCGGAGAGCCAGCCCTCCTCCGGAGCGCTGCTCAACCCGTATGTCAGTGCGGCGAAGAACGCCGATCCAGAGGAGGGCCCCGGAAAGTCGGTGGCTCTCCGGTGGCCTCCCTGGATTCGGGGATCGCCCGGAGCACCACCGGCGCCGCGACGAGCGCCTCTGCGATCTTGATGACGACGAGCCACTGCCTGCCCAACCGGGTGAGCATCACACCGCGAGCAGCGGGCCGAACACGATGCCGGCGAGGGAGACCGAGCTCCAGATACCGACGGCCTTGGTCCGGATCGAGCCCGGGAAGGTGACGTACATCACGGAGAGCGTCCTCCGCATGGCGAGCGCTGCGCCCACCCCGACAAGGGCCCGGATGGCGATCAGCACTGCAGCGGTGTGCGCAACGACGACGAGGGCTGAGCCCGCACCCATCAGGAGGAGCCCCGCGACGAGGACCTTCTTGCGTCCCGACCCGGTCGGCGAGGTTGCCGGTGGTCAGCAGGAGCCCGCCGAAGGTGACGGAGTAGGCCGTCACCACCCACTGCAGTTCCGCATTGCTGGCACCCAGCGCCGTCCCGATCGCGCGGTAGGGCGATGATCAGCCGTAGTTGTCGAGCATGATCACCATCACTGCCAGCGTCAGCGCGCCAAGGATCGGCCACCGGTCGCCGATGCGCATGGCTTCGGCATCAGCTGTGGATCGCGCGGCCATCGTGACTCCCTGTCGAACAGCGCTTGCCTTATCGAACATTGTTCCAGTTATGTCGAACAGCGTACGACTGTCGTACGATGTTTGACAACACGATGTTCCGACGTGGCTCAGCGATGGTCGATCGTCCGCGCGCCAGTCAGCGACGGGCTGCGGGCCATGGTCCCGCACGTCGCTGACCCTCGAGGCGATCATCGACCACGCCTGCCAGCTTCTCGATGCCGAGGGCCTTGAGGCGCTCACCCTTCGACGGCTCGCCGCTGAGCTGGGCGTCGCGCCGCATCCGGCTACGAACGTCGACGGCAAGACGCGCTGATCGCGCTCTGCTTCAGCGGGCCGGGGTCACTGAACGCACCTTTACCGGTACTTCTCCGACAAGCGCGAGGTGCTGTTCTCCGGCTCAGCGGAACTCACGCCGCATGGTCGACGCGGTGTCCGCTGCAGCCCCCACCGCTGATCCGGACGCCTCGTAGCCATCGCCCTCGACGCCCTTGCGAGCATGTTCCCCGCTCAGCGCAAGGAGTTCGCCCGCTGGCGCATGCGGTACTCGCCTCAGAACCGGCCCTGCAGGAGCGCGAACTCCTGAAGCTGCCCTGAAACAGGCGCTTGCCGCCGCGCTCACCGACCACGGGGTCGAGGGTGTCAAGGCCGCCGTCGCCGCCGAGTCGGCCATCGGGGTCTTCCATGTCGGCTTCGCCCACTGGATCGCCGACGGCGAGGAGCGCGACCTGGCGGAACTCAGCGGGAGGCCCTTGGCGCCCTTCGTGCCGTCGTGATGTGGGTCTCGAGCACGGAGGGCATGGGCCGTCCCTGAAGGCCGCGCGCGAGGCACCGAGCGCGGTGCCGTGCAGCCACGCATCGTCGAGGTCGAACCGCTGCCGGTCGGTGTTGCGCAGGCTTCCTCTCGTGGAAACAGGGGGCTGGCGGTGCACGCTTGCCCGATCGACGAGATGTCCGCGGGAGTGAAAGGTAGTGGGTTCCGGATCCTCGGACGGGCATGAGCATTGCCTGTGACTGTAACCAGCGGACGGACGCCTGACAAGAGGTCGGTCACCCACCGGAACCGGCCGCCCCGACTCTGGGAGGATCACTGCGTACGTCCACTCGCCAGTGAGGAATCCCGATGGAGATCCTGTTCGACACCGCCAACCTGACCGACATCGAGGAGATGACCCCCTTCTACCCGGTGTCCGGTGTCACGACGAACCCGACGATCATCAAGGCCGAGGGACGCATCGACTTCTACAACCACATGCGGCGGATCCGGGAGATCATCGGGCCGGACCGCACGCTGCACATCCAGGTGCTGGCGCAGGACGCGGACGGGATCGTCGCCGACGCCCACCGGCTGCTCGACCAGGTCGACGGGAACGTGTTCGCCAAGATCCCGACCACCGAGCAGGGCATCCGCGCCATGCGGCTGCTGAAGGACGAGGGCATCGGGGTGACCGCGACGGCGATCTACTCCAAGACCCAGGGCATGCTCGCCATCGCCGCCGGGGCCGACTACATCGCGCCCTACTTCAACCGCATGGAGACGCCTGGACATCGACACGTCGCGCCACGATCAAGTCGCTGGCGAAGTTCATCGACCGGCACGGCGCGAAGTGCAAGATCATGGCGGCCAGCTTCAAGAACGTCGCCCAGGTCAGCGCAGCCTTCGAGGCCGGCGCCGCGGCCGTCACCCTGCCCCCGTTCCTCCTGCGCGCAGCCCTCGGCGCCCCCGACGTCGTGCAGGCCGTGAACGCCTTCGCGCAGGACTGGCTACGACACCTTCGGAACCACGACGCTGCCCTGACCGGGCCGGGGGCTGGCTCGACGACAGTGCTGCTGGCACGCTGGCCCCATGGAACGAGTGGTGGGAATCGGTGGCATCTTCCTGCGCGCATCCGACCCGGTCGCCCTGAACGCCTGGTATCGCGACCGTCTCGGGCTGGACCTCGACGAGCACGGGCTCTGGCAACCAGCGGCCGGGCCAACGGTGTTCGCGACGTTCGAGCGTGACACCGACTACTTCGGGTCACTGGACCAGCAGGTCATGCTCAACTTCCGGGTCGCCCGACCTGGACGCGATGCTCGCCCAGCTCCGCGCCACGGGCGCGGACGTGGCTGCGGAGACGCAGGACATGGACGGTGTCGGCCGCTTCGGCTGGGTCACCGACCCTGAGGGACGCCGGATCGAGCTCTGGCAGCCGGCCTGAGCCTGCACCCTCAGTGCTCGTGTCGGTGCTCGGTGTCCGGGTAGTGCCGGTGGGTGTGGGTGAGTTCCTCATGCGTGTGCGGATGACTGTGCCGCACGCCCTGCGGGACCTGCTGCTCATGGGCGTGGCGATGGTGCTCGTCGTGGACGTGGACGTGCTCATGCGTGACGGACCGGTGGGTGTGCTCGTGCTGGTGGCGTTCGGTCAGGTGGAGCCACACCCCGAGGGCCATCAGGACCGCTGCGACTCCCAGCGGCCAGGTCAGCTGGTCGCCCAGCGCCACGGCAAGGATCGCGCCGAAGAACGGTGCGATCGAGAAGTAGGCGCCGGCCCGTGCCGTGCCGAGGTGCCGCATCGACACGATGAAAGCGACGAGGCTGATGCCGTACGCGAAGAACCCGACCACCAGCGCGCCGGCGATCGGCCCGGCAGCCGGGAGCGCTGCGCCGAGGCCGAACGCGACCACGAGGTTGACGGGGCCGGCCACCGAGCCCTTCACCGCGGCGAGCCAGGTGGCATCGGTCTCGGCGACCTTGCGGGTGAGGTTGTTGTCCAGCGCCCACGCCAGGCAGGCGCCGAGGATCGCGAGGGACGGCCACACGCTGCCGAGCGTGGCGCCGGACGGCACGCTCAGCACCGCTGCGCCGGCGAGGATCGCGAGCATGCCAGTGGCGACGCGCCGGTCGACGTTCTCGCCGAACACGAACCAGGCGAGCAGTGCAGTGAACAGCGCCTCGGCATTGAGCAGCAGGGACGCCCCGGAGGCGGGCATGTTGGCCAACCCGAACATCATCAGCACCGGTCCGACCACGCCGCCGGAGAGGATGGCGCCGGCGAACGGCCAGAACTCGGGACGCGAGAGTCGCACGCGCGGCGACCGTCGGAACAGCCGGATGAGCCACAGCCCTGCACCCGATCCGCAGTAGAGCAGGCCGGCGAGGAGCCACGGGCTCACCGACCCGAGCAGCAGCTTGGCCACCGGGGTGCCTGCGCCGAAGAGGACGGCGGACAGCAGGGCCAGCTGTACGCCCCGGTTGTTCTTGCCCATGCCGTCCATGATCTCCACTATCCCGCACGGCCAGGACCGACGAGCATCCCGATCAGTAGAGGGTCATCAGGCCATTCAGGAGTTCCTGGGAGGCCGTCAGCGATTCCGGCGAGAGGTCGAGCGGCCGGTGCATGTCGCCATAGCCACCGCCATCGGTGCGCTGGTAGCCGGCGGCCTCGAAGAAGGCTGTGTGGCGGGGGTCGAGCCTGATCAGCCGGGACACCGTGTGGTGGTTGACGACGAAGTCGGCGTGAGCCAGCGACAGCAAGGCCCGCCCGGCGCCTTGCGCCCGCAGGCTCCTCCGCGTGGCGACATAGCTGACGTAGCCGCCGTCGACCCGACGCTCCGGGGGCCGGGTGTCGTTGTCGGCCAGCTGGTAGAGGATCCCGCCGCAGATCACGTGCTTGCGGGCTGCGACGATCAGCCGCCGGTGAGTGCCCTCCACTGGCTCGATCTGCGCGTCGAACGTCGACGGGACGCATCCGGAAGGTCTCGGCGAACAGGTCCCGCATCGCGCTGACGTGTTCGCTGTCCGGGTCGTTGGGGAGCCGCCACAGGTCGAACCCGTCCTCACCGCCGGCGAAGACGGTGGGGAAGAAGCGGCCGACGACAGTCTCGAAGATCCTCATCCGGGTTCAGTCCATCCACTCAGGCAGGTTGGCGAAGGTGCCGACGATCAGGACGTTCATGGGCTCCCCTTCCGGTAGCGCCGAACCGCCCCGGCAGGGAGCCGGGGCGGTTCGAGCTGGTCAGGCGGGCGTGGTGCTCACGCGTTGGCTGCGCCGGTGAACTCTGCACCGAGAACGGCCTTCTTGGCCTCGTTCTCGTCGCGGATCTGACGGAACAGCTTGTCACTCAGCGGGTACTTCCAGAAGATCAGCATCGCGATCAGCGCGCAGATGGCGGGCAGCAGGCCGATGGTGAACTTGATGGCGAAGATGGCCGAGTCGGGCTGGATCGGGTTCGGGTCGAGTGCGGTGGCCGAGAGGTAGCCACCGATCGCGAGTGCCCAGGCGCCGCCGGCGCCACCGATCGACTGGGTGATCTTGCGGGTGAAGGAGAACAGCGCGTAGGTCGCACCCTCCGACCGCTTGCCGGTCTTCCATTCGCCGTACTCGACGGTGTCGGCTTCGAGGCCGAACATCACGGTGTTGATGAGCGAGGCGCCGATGCCCTTGATGGCGAGGAAGACCAGGGCGAGGATGATGCCGCCCGTCGGGACGAAGAACAGGGCGACGCCGCCGACGACGGTGAAGAGCCCGCAGTACTGGAAGACGTTCTTCTTGCCCATCTTGCGGATGATCAGCGGGATGATCGGCGTGATCAGCAGCGCGATGCCGGAGTTCACGAGCGTCATGGTCGCGGTCTGCGAGATGTCGCCGAGCACGAACTTGGCGTAGTAGGCAGTGGCGCCGCCGACCGCGAACAGGCCGATCAGGTAGAAGAAGCTCGCACCACACAGGTAGGCCAGCGCCTTGTTGTTCTTGATCGTCGCGATGGTCTCCTTGATGGTCACGCGGGGGGTCGTGCGCACCACCGACTCCTTGCACCACAGGAAGGTGAGGAAGAAGGCGATCGAGCCGACGAGGATGAACCACAGGGTGGTCGAGGTGAACACACCCTGGACGGCCTGGCGGTAGACCAGCACGGCTGCGTCGTAGGTGGCCTTGGCCGCCGCGTCGGCATTGGGGGCCAGCTTGGGGGCGGTCTTCTGGATGGCCGAGATCTGCGGGGCGACGATGTAGGTGAGCAGGACGCCGCCGATGGCTGCGCCGAACGCGCGACCGGCAACCAGCTTGGCCCGTTCATTCACCGACTGGCTCATCGCAGAGGCCAGCGAGCCGTAGGGAATGTTGATCAGCGAATACACCAGGCCGAGTGCCGCATAGGCCAGGTAGGCGTAAAGCAGCTGGGCATTCATGTCCGGGTTGACCTCGAAGATTCCGAGCCACTTGATTCCCGGGGTGGGGATATTGAAGTTGAGGAAGCTGAGGAACAGGACCGGCACGGCGAACCACAGGATGAAGGGCCGGAACTTGCCCCAGCGGGTCATGACCTTGTCGACCGCGCGGCCGGCGAACAGGTCGGTGAAGGCGTCCCACAGTCGCACGACTAGGAACATCGTGCCGACCGCTGCCGCGGACAGGCCGCCGACGTCGGTGAAGTAGTAGAGGAGGAAGGACGTCGACATGGAGAAGGAGAGATTCATGGCGAAGTCGCCGAATCCGTATCCGATAACGGCCGTCGCCGGCTGTTTGGCCACCGCTCCCAGGTGAACGGGTGGTGCTGAGATTGCGGTCATCATTGATCCTTTTCGTGAGGCCGGGCCATTACCGGATTCGAAGTTGCTTGATGCTATGGCGATGGCAACTTCACCCCTGAGTTGTTGCCAACTGTTTCCTCCGCACCACAACCGGCAGCGGTCACGCACCGGATGCGCACTTCCCTCAGAGCCAAGGATCCTCCTGCCCGGCCGGGCACGGCCATAGGATCGCGGGCATGGCCGATACCGCTCGAAGCCGTCCGCCGCCGCTGCTCGCCTGGATCGATGCCCGCAACGGCGTGGCCGGTGACATGCTGCTCGGCGCGCTCGCCGACGTCGGCGTCTCCCTGACGGTCATGCAGCAGGCGATCGACGCCGTGATGCCCGGGACGGTGCGGCTGACGAGCGCCGAGGTCCAGCGCGCCGGCCTGCGCGCGACCAAGGTGGAGGTCGAGGTTCTCGTCGACGACCTGCCGCACCGCGACTGGACCGTGATCCGGGCCATGTTGCAGGACTCGACGCTGCAGCCTGCGACGAAGGAGCGTGCGCTGGCGGTCTTCGAGAGCCTCGCGCACGCAGAAGCACGGGCGCACGGAATCGACGTCGAGACCGTCCACTTCCACGAGGTGGGCGCCTGGGACTCGATCGCCGACGTGGTGGGTGTGTGCGCAGGCCTCGTCGAACTCGGCGTCGACAGCATCACTGCCGGACCGGTGGGAGTCGGCTCGGGAAGCATCAGGACGGCGCACGGCGAGATCCCGATCCCGGTGCCGGCGGTGCTGGAGCTGTCGCGTGGCTGGCAGGTGCTGGCCGGTGGCGTGGGTGAGCTGGCCACACCCACCGGCATGGCGCTGGTCACCACGCTCGCCGAACTGGCCCCGACCCTGCCCGACTGCACGGTGACGACGGTGGGGATCGGGGCCGGCTCACGCGATGACCCCGGCCGGCCCAACGTGGTGCGGCTGATCCTCGGCGAGTGACGCCGCGGCTGCCGGCGCCGGCCGGAGGCCTGGGTGCTGGAGGCGAACATCGACGACCTCGACCCGCGGCTGTGGCCGGGCGTGCTGTCTGCCCTGATGGACGCCGGCGCGGACGACGCCTGGCTCACCCCGATCCTGATGAAGAAGGGCAGGCCCGCACACACCCTTCACGTGCTGGCCGGCGCCGGAGGCGCTCGCCCGCGCTGCGCGACTGGTCTTCGACCTCGTGCCCACGCTCGGCGTGCGCGAGTACGCCGACGACGAAGCACATGCTCGACCGGTCCTGGGTCGAGGTGGTCGGTTGACGGTCGTCCCGTCCGGATCAAGCTCGGCCACAGGAACGGCCGCATCATCACGGCCACCCCGGAGTTCTCCGACGTGGCAGCGGTGGCGAAGGCCTCCGGCACAACCGAGCGGTCGGTGCTCGCCGGAGCCAACGCCGCGGCCGCCGCTGCCGGGCTCGTTGTGGGTGGGGACGTCCCCGGCCCGTCGTGACAGTCGTGCGCCTTCCATGGAGGCGCTGCCCGGACTGTCCGGGCTAGTAGCCGAGGCCCTTGATGTGCGCCATCGAGTCGGCGAGGCAGTCGTAGGCGTCGCGGCCGTACAGCTCGTCCTGCTCGACCAGGAGGTACTCGGCGCCACTCGTCACGGCCTGCTCGATCACCGGTCCGAAGTCGATGTTGCCCGCGCCGACCTCCGCGAACTGCACCAGGTTGGCGAACGCCTGCATGAAGCCTGCGGAGTCACCGGCAGCCAGCAGTTCCATGGCGGCCGGCGGCAGGGTGGCCACCCGGTAGTCCTTGAGGTGTACGAGCTCGACCTGGCCCGCGACCTCGGCGAGCACCTCGACGGGGCTCCTGCCGCCGCGCTGCACCCAGTGCACGTCGATCTCGAAGTGGACCGACGGCGACACCCGGCGCACGATGTCGAACAGGGTCTCGCCGTCATGCTTCGCGAAGTCGACGTGGTGGTTGTGATAGGCCAGCGTGATGCCCTCGGCAGCAAGCCGCTGGGCGGCAGCCTCGGTCTCGTCGGCGAACCGCACCACAGCCTCCTTCGAGACCATCGCCTCGAACGGCATCATGCCGATGCGGGCGAAACGGCAGTCGAGGCGTCGGCAGTCGTCGACGATCTTGGCGAAGTCGGTGTCGAGGGCGTCCCCGGTGGCGGTGGCGCCCTTCTTCAGTGCGACGGAGACGGCCGCCACCTGCAGGCCGAGCTCGTTCCGTCCCCGTTCCAGCTGCTCGACGTTGGCCGCGTCCATCGGGATCTGGGAGACCTCCACGGCCTCGTAGCCGAGGCCGGCGACCCGTTGCAGCACGGGGAACATGCCAACGTCTGCGACCTTGTCGCGCACCATCATCAGCTGCACGCCGACCCTTGCCATGTCAGTTCTCCTCCCGGACGGCGAACTTGCCCTCTGTGGTGATCCGCCTGTTCAGCTCTGCGAGGTAGGCGGCCTCGTCGAAGTCCGTGATCGACACCTCCCGACCCGTCCAGCCTGACAGGTGGATCGCATTGGCGAGCCGGACGCCGTGGATGCCGTCACCGACCGGGGCGATCAGCGGCGTGCCGTCGAGGATGTTGGCCGCGAAGTTCTCGATGACCGCCGGGTGCTGCTCGCTCCACACCGACTCGTAGGTGGTGGTCGTTGTGGTCATCAGGTCGGAGCTGTCGGCGCCGCCGGCGAAGATGCGCATCACGTCGGTCATGTCCATGCGCTCGCTGAGCTCGCGTTCGGGAGCGCTGAGGCGCGTCACGGTGACCCGCTGGGAGTCCTCCACCACGATCTTGCCCTGGTCGAGCAGGATCTCGAGGCGGTCGGTGCCCGGCAGGTCGTGGGTGCAGGTGATGAAGGTGCCGGTGGCGCCGCCGCCGAAGTCGACGACTGCTGTCACCTCGTCCTCGACGGCGATGTCACGCTGGAAGCCGAAGGCGAGCTTCGCGAACACCGACGTCGGCACGCCGCAGATCCACTGCCACAGGTCGAGCTGGTGGGGCGCCTGGTTGACGAGGACGCCACCGCCCTCACCGCCCCAGGTGGCGCGCCAGTGGCTCTGGTCGTAGTAGCCCTGCGGACGCCACCAGGTGGTGATGATCCAGCTCGTGTGCCGCAGCTTGCCGAGGGTGCCGCCCGCGACGAGCTCCCTCAGGTCCTGGTACAGCGCGTTGGTGCGCTGGTTGAACATGATCGCCGTGGTCAGCTCGGGGTGCGCTGCCGCAGTGTCGAGCAGCTTGCGCACCTGTCCGGTGTAGACGCCGGCCGGCTTCTCCACCAGCACGTGGATGCCGCGCTCGAGCGCGTCGATCGCCATCTGCGGATGCAGGTAGTGGGGCACGGTGGTGACGACGGCGTCCACGTCACCGCTGTCGAGCATCGCGAGGTAGTCGGTGTGGAAAGGCACGCCGTAGCCGTCGGCCACCGCACGCTTGGCCTCGTCGGTGTCGCAGATGGCGCCCAGCACCGTGTTGCCGACCTTGCCGGCCGTGAGGAAGCCGGCGTAGTAGCCGCCCTGCGCGCCGAGGCCGATGATGCCGAGGCGGATCTTCTGGTCAGCCATGGTGGTGATCCTTCGTTGGATGTCTTCGGTGTTGCTTCACGCTAGGCCGCTGGCTAGCGCGCGATCCCGTTGTTGCCATTCGTTGTCCTCGCTGCTTGCAGCCGTCCCTGCCGTGCGTGCTCAATGGAAGCCATGTGGACGCTTTCCGGATTCGCCGATGAGATCTCCCCCGACCTCGATGAGCAGGTGGCCCTCGTCACGAGCCTCGGCCTGCGGTACATCGAGCTGCGCTCGGCGTGGGACGTGAACGTCCTCGACCTCGACGGCGACCAGCTGAGCCGGGTGAAGACCACCCTCGACGGCGCCGGCCTTGGTGTCTCGAGCATCGGCTCGCCGATCGGCAAGATCGCCATCACCGACGACAACGCCCCGCACCTCGAACGGATGCGGCACGCTGCCGACGTCGCGAAGCTCTTCGGTGCTCCGCTACATCCGGATGTTCTCCTACTTCATGCCCGCCGGCGCCGACCCCGACGGCTACCGGGATGAGGTGATCACCCGCATCGGTGACCTCGCCGCCATCGCAGAGGATGCCGGGGTCACCCTGATCCACGAGAACGAGAAGGAGATCTTCGGCGACATCCCCCGGCGCTGCCTCGACATCGTCGAAGCCGTCGACAGCCCGGCTCTTGCCCTGACCTGGGACAACGCCAACTTCGTCCAGTGCGGCGTCCGCCCGTTCACCGAGGCGTACCCGCTGCTCGCGCCCCACGTCGCCTACCTGCAGGTGAAGGACGCGCTGGCCGCCGACGGCACGGTGGTGCCGGCGGGCGAGGGCGACGGCGAGTTCCGGCAGACCATGCGCGCGTTCGCGGCAGCGGGCTTCGACGGCTTCGTCTCCCTCGAGCCGCACCTCGGCTACGGCCATTCCCTCGGCGGCTTCTCCGGACCGGAGAACTGGACGCGCGCGTACCGGGCCTTCACGGCCATCCTCGACGAGGAAGGCATCGCCTACTCATGACCACCGCAGCCGTCGTCGGTATCGGCGACATCTCCGCGCTCCACCTGGACGCCATTCGCGCGAACCCCCTCATCGAGCTGGTGGGCGTCTGCGACCTCGACGCCCGGCGCGCAGAGACGGCCGGGCGGGCCTTCGGCGTCCCCTTCTTCACCGACCACCGCGAGCTCCTGCGCGCGGTCTCGCCGCAGGTCGTGCACGTCACGACGCCGCACGACCAGCACGTCCCTGTCGCCCTCGACGCGCTGGACGCCGGCGCGCACGTGCTCACGGAGAAGCCGATCGGGCAGAGCGTCGCTGCGGGCCGTCGGCTGGTCGAGCGGGCTGCGGCCTCCTCCCGCAAGGTGGGGGTCGTGTTCCAGAACCGGTACAACCCGACTGCCGTCGCGATCCGCGAGGTGCTGACGTCCGGCGCACTCGGGCCGATCAGCGGCGCGCGGGCTGCCGTGTGGTGGTTCCGGCCCGCCGCGTACTACGCGGCGGCTCCCTGGCGTGGCCGCTGGGAGACCGCCGGTGGCGGCGTGCTGATCAACCAGGCCATCCACACCCTCGACCTGCTGCTGTGGTTCCTCGGTGCACCGGCGGCCGTGAAGGGCGTCGCAGCGACGCTGTCACTGGCCGGCGTCATCGAGGTGGAGGACACCGCGACGATCGTGATCGACCACGACTCCGGCGTCCGCTCGACCCTCTTCGCCACCAACGGCCACCACACCAACGACGATGTCGAACTCGAGGTCACCGGACGGGACGGCTCCGTCCGGCTCGTCGGCGGCGAGGCCTGGCTGACCGACGGTGCGGGCACGCGCCGCATCGCGACCGACGCGCAGGCCGGCGGCGAGCGCTCCTACTGGGGCAAGGGCCACTCCCTGCTGATCGACGACTTCCACGCCCGCCTCGACGACCCGGAACCCTTCTGGATCGGCCCCGCCGACGGCCTCGTCCCCCTGCAGGTCCTCCGCGAGGTCTACCGCCAGAGCGGCATCCTGCCCACCGGCCACGAGCTCTGAACCGCGGGGACGGTTCCGCTGGTCCACGCCGGCGGAAATCGGGGACGGTTCCTTTTCCGTTCACCAGGGATCGCAAGACGGGCCCGGTGAACGGAAAAGGAACCGTCCCCGGCGTTCAGGCGGTGGCGGCGATCTGGGCGGCCAGGTGGCCGGCGCCGTAGCCGTTGTCGATGTTGACCACGGCGACGCCGGGGGCGCAGGAGTTGAGCATCGTGAGGAGTGCCGCGAGGCCTTCGAAGGCCGCGCCGTAGCCGACTGACGTGGGCACGGCGATCACCGGGGCTGCCACCAGGCCGGCGACGACGCTGGGCAGCGCGCCGTCCATGCCCGCGACGACGACGATCGCCGAGGCACTCCGCAGCAGCTCCAGGCGGTTCAGGATCCGGTGCAGACCGGCGACGCCGACATCGGCGACCAGCTCGGTGCGCCGGCCGAGGAACCGGGCCACCAGCTGGGCCTCGCGGGCAACCGGCAGGTCGGACGTCCCGGCTGCAGCGATCACGACGAGTCCGCCGGTCGCCACCGGCGGCTCGGCAGGCCACCAGAGCAACCGTGACTCCTCGTCCCGACCGGCGTCGGGGAGTTCCGCCAGGACCGCGTCCGCCTGCTCTGCGCTCGCGCGGGTGAACAGCGTCCTTGCCGAGCGTTCCCGCACCGCTGCGGCGATCAGCCGCAGCTGGGCAGGGGTCTTCGATTCGCAGTACACCGCTTCGGGATAGCCACGCCGCTCGGCCCGGTCGAAGTCGAGGTCGGCCACCTCCTGCAGTGCGGCCGACGGCTGCCAGGCCTCCGGCGTCAGGCACGCGTCACCAGCGGCAAGGTGAAGGCACCCGACTGGATGCCGGCGAGGTCGAGGCTGACGAACCGGAAGCCGGCCGAGCGCACGGCCGTGAGCAACTGCTCGCGAACTCCGACGGAGACAGCGTGCGGCAGGTCTGCCACGGGGAGTTCCAGCCGGGCGATCTCGCCGTGGTGGCGCACGCGGGCATCGGAGAAGCCGAGGGCGCGCACCGCCGATTCGGCCTTGTCGATCTGGCGCAGCTTCTCGGGCGTGACCTCCTGGAAGTGCGGGATGCGGGACGCGAGGCAGGGCGCGGCCGGCTTGTCGGCAGAAGCAAGTCCCAGAGCGCGGGCCACCTCGCGGACGGCGGCCTTGTCCAGCCCGGCGTCGGCGAGCGGGCGGAGCACCCGATGGTTGGTCGCGGCCTGCGAGCCGGGACGGTCGGGGCGCCGCGCGTCGTCGGCGTTCTCGCCGTAGGCGATCGCGCTCAGGCTGTACCGATCGGCCACCTCGTCCGAGATGCGGGTGAAGAGTTCGTCCTTGCAGTGGAAGCAGCGGTCCGGCCCGTTGGCCCGGTACTCGGCGTTGTCGCCCTCATGCGTCTCGAGTTCGATCAGCGGGACGCCGATCGAGGCCGACACCTGGTGGGCAGCGGTCCGCTCGTCGGAGGCGAGGCTCGGCGACACCCCGAGGATGGCCAGCGTCCGCGTCGGTCCGAGGGCCCGGGCTGCGAGCGCCAGCAGTACGGACGAGTCGACGCCACCGGAGAACGCGACGCCGAGGCGGTCAGGGTTGCCGAGTGCTTCGGTGACCCGGTCCGCCATGATCGCCGGCCCGCCGGTCAGCCGTCCGATCAGTGCTGTACTCATATCAGCCTCCTGTGGTGGGCCGGCCCTGTCCCGCGGGGATCGCGACCCCCGCGATCTCGATCTCCGTGCGATCGGCCGACCACTGCGTATGGAACGTACCCGCCCGGTCCACCCGACGATAGGTGTGCGCCCCGAACAGGTCGCGCTGGCCCTGGATCAGGGCGGCGGTGCTGCGCTCGGCCCGCAGGCCGTCGTAGTAGCTGAGCGACGAGGCGAACGCCGGCGTGGGCACGCCGGCCAGCGCGGCCTGCGCGACGACCCGGCGCCAGGCGGCAACGCCGGTGCCGACCACGTCCGCGAAGTACGGGTCGGCGATCAGCAGCGGCAGCTCCGGGTCGCGCTCGTAGGCCTCGGTGATCCGGTTGAGGAACCGTGCCCTGATGATGCAGCCGCCGCGCCAGATCCGGGCCATCGCGCCGCGGTCGATCGCCCAGCCGTACTTCTCGCTGGCCGCAGCGATCTGGTCGAAGCCCTGCGAATAGGCCACCACCTTGGACGCGTACAGGGCGGAGCGGACGTCGTCGATGAACTGCTGGCGGTCGGCGATCGCCCACGGCTGCGCGTCGCCCGGAAGCACGTCCCGCGCCACGGTGCGCTGCGCCACCGAGCCGGAGAGGGCGCGGGCGAAGGTCGCCTCCGCGATGCCGGTGACCGGCACGCCGAGGTCGAGGGCGCTCTGCACCGTCCAGCGTCCGGTGCCCTTCTGGCCGGCCTCGTCCACCACGATGTCGATGAACGGCTTCCCGGTCTCCGCGTCGACGTGGTGCAGCACCTCTGCCGTGATCTCGATCAGGAACGACTCCAGGTCGCCGGAGTTCCATTCGGCGAAGATGTCGCCGAGTTCCGCCGGGCTCGCGCCCAGCCCCTGGCGGAGCAGGTCGTAGGCCTCACCGATCAGCTGC
The DNA here is from genome assembly GCA_963773595.1 of uncultured Actinomycetota bacterium. Classification (GTDB taxonomy): domain Bacteria; phylum Actinomycetota; class Actinomycetes; order Propionibacteriales; family Propionibacteriaceae; genus Propionicimonas. The sequence continues at coordinate 383,359 of CAVZBQ010000001.1, read as the reverse complement.
ATGTCGGCGTACTCGATGCCGTTGTGCACCATCTTCACGAAGTGCCCGGCGCCGTCCGGTCCGACGTGGGTGCAGCACGGGACGCCGTCGACCTTGGCGGCGATGGTCTCCAGCATCGGGCCGAGCGACTTGTAGGACTCCTCGGTGCCGCCGGGCATGATCGCCGGGCCGAGCAGGGCGCCCTCCTCGCCACCGGAGATGCCGGCGCCGACGAAGTGCAGGCCGCGCTCGCGCAGCGCCCGCTCCCTGCGGATGGTGTCGGGGAAGTGCGAGTTGCCGCCGTCGACGACGATGTCGCCTTCGGTCCAGGTAGGGCAGCAGCGCGTTGATGGTGGCGTCGGTCGCATCGCCGGCCTGCACCATCAGGATGATCCGCCGCGGCCGCTTGAGGCTGGCGACGAACGCGTCGACGCTCTCGGTCGGACCGAACGAGCCGGTCTTGCCGTAGGCGGCCATCAGGTCCCGCGTGCGTCCGGGCGTCCGGTTGTACAGCGCGACGGTGTAGCCGTGGCTGGCGAAGTTGCGGGCGAGGTTGCTGCCCATCACGGCCATGCCGATCACGCCGACGTCGGCGGTCGGCTCGGTCACGGTGTGCTCGGTGGGGACGGTGATGGACATCGATGGCTCCTGGCGCAGGCGAGGTTCGCGAAGGCCGGTGATCGGCCGCGTGACTCCAATCAACCAGCGGTGCTGGTTTTGCGGCAACAGGTTGCCGCCGGTTGCCGCAGGATAACCTGTGGGCGTGACGGATCAGCCGCGCACGCAGGTCACCATCTACGACGTCGCCAAGGGCCGCCGGGGTGGCGCCCTCGACCGTGAGCCGCACCTTTGCCCGGCCGGGCCGCGTCAACGCGGAGACCGCAGCACGGATCCGCCAGGTGGCCGAGGACATCGGCTACCGCGCCAACCCGGTGGGCCAGGCACTGCCCACCTCGCAGACCCACCTTCTCGGGCTGATGATCTCCGACGTCGCGAACCCCTTCTACTCCCAGCTGATCCGCGGCGCCCAGATCGCAGCCACCCAGGCCGGCTACGAGATCCTGCTGGCCGACTGCCGCGAGTCGGGGACGACGGGAGCGGGCAGCCCTCGAGCGCCTGGTGCCGGTGGTGGAGGGCTTCGTCATCGGGAGTTCGCGAATGGCCGACTCCGCGCTCCGGACGATCGCGAAGCAGCGTCCGATGGTCGTGCTGAACCGGTCGCTGCGCGACGTCCCCAGCGTGATCACCGACAACGTCAGCGGCATGCACGCCGCCGTCGACCTGCTGCGCGAGCTCGGCCACGAATCGGTCGTCTACGTCGCCGGGCCCGAGGCCTCCTGGGCGGACGGCGTCCGGTTCCGCGCCCTGCGCGACTACGGGACGGCGAGCGGGCTGCACACCCACAAGGTCGGGCCGTTCCTTCCGACGTTCGAGGGCGGGATGGCGGCGGGACGGGTGATGCTGGAGAAGCCGCCGACAGCTGTGATCGCCTACAACGACCTCATGGCCATCGGCGTCATGCACGCGTTGATCACGTCCGGGCTCAAGGTCCCCGGACAGGTCAGCATCATCGGCTTCGACGACATCCTGACCTCGCAGCTGGTGTTGCCGACGCTCACGACGGTGGCCGCACCGACGCGCCAGATGGGCATGACGGCGGTCAACAACGTGCTGGCGATCATCAAGGGCGCCAAGCACGGCGGCGGCGAGGCACTGGTCATGCCCACCCAGTTGAAGGTGCGCGGGTCGACCGGTCAGCGGAGGCGGAAGAGGGTCTCCCCTGCGTTGGGCACCACCATGGTGTCCGGGTCGGCTTCGTAGGCTGCGAGGTCGAAGTCCTCCGGCGCGATGCAGCCGAGGTTGGCACCCAGCACCAGCTCACGTGGGATGGACGTGACCAGCGTCACGTTGACCCGGCACTTCTCACCATCGACCTCGTCGTAGGTGCCGGCCCCGCGCAGGTGGGTGCTGTGCGCAAGGACGCCCCAGTGGATGCCGGAGAACCTGTCCCACTGCTTCACGAAGTAGTCGCGGCAGTGGTAGCCGATGTCGTAGATCTCCTTGTGCACGAACGAGATCTCCTTGACGTGCGGCGCGTAGAGGATCACCTCACCGCCGTCGGCGACGACCGGCTCGAGCTTGTAGAAGCCCTTGGCTGCCGTCCAGATGTCCTCGTACTTCTCGGGGATGAGGGAGACGACCCGCTTCACGGGTGCGTCCAGGTATCTCACGTGGGTCTCCGCGGAGATCAGCGCGGACGCTGCCCACGCGGCCTCCGGAGGCGCCGAAGGACGCGGCGTGCAGGTCGTAGCTGCCCGACTTGGCGACGACGCACAGCGCGAGCCGCCGGCTGGGGATCAGGGCGGCTGCCTCGTTGATCAGGGCACGGACCGGGGTGACGCCGAGCGCACCGATGATCTGGGCGCTGGTGATCAGTGCGCCGACCCAGTGGGTGAGGTCGATGATCTGCTGGCCGGCGATGCCAGGGAAGAAGTACTTGTTGCCGCCGGAGAAGCCGACGACCTCGTGCGGGAAGACCGGACCGATGACGAGTGCGACGTCGTGGTCGACCACCACCCGGTTCAGGGCCACCTCCGCCGGGACGGCGAGAAGCCCGCCGCTCAGCTCGGAGACCCGCTCAGCGCTGATGGTGCCGAGCGTGACGAAGGTCTCCGGGCTTCTCCCATTCGTGGTTGATGACGGTCATGCCCGGGTAGGTCGCCTCGAGCCCGTCCTCCGCGTAGCCCAGGTGCCTGGCGAGGGCCTCCTCGGTCATCGCCACGTGGGTGCCGAGGGCGACGACAGCCGTGATCCGGGTGGCCCGGCCGGCCAGGGCCTCGTGCACGCAGCGCAGCAGGAGGGGCAGCGGGCTGGAGCGGGTGCCGTCGGGGATCACGAGGCAGACGCTCTTGCCGTCGAGGTCGGTCGCCGCGAGCTGCTCGGCGATGAACCGGCGGATCTCGTCGGTGGTGAGGGTCGTTTCCGGCCCGCCGATCACGGCAGCATCGGCAGCGAGTGCGACGACGGCCTCGCGGTTGGTGGTCATGCCACCACCCTGCTCCTCGCCCCGTCCGGCAGCAACCATCCATGGCAACAGGCGGCAACGCGTACCTTCCGGTGGCCGGTTCCGACCACGATGGGGGCATGTCCCGACTCGACCTCCACCCCGACCGGATGCTCCCGGCCGATGCCACCCTGCGTCCGATCGCCCGCGAGATCTACCAGGCGGTGCGGGACCTGCCGATCATCTCCCCGCACGGTCACGTGCCCGCGCAGTGGCTGGCCGACGACGTGCCGTTCGGCGACCCCACCTCCCTGCTGATCACGCCCGACCACTACGTCACCCGGTTGCTGCACGCCAACGGCGTCGCCCTCTCCGAACTCGGGGTCGGCCAGGCCGGACTTCACCCCCGACCAGTCCCGGGCGGCCTTCCGGCTGCTCTGCTCGCACTGGAAGGCCTACCGCGGCACCCCGGTGAAGTTCTGGTTCGAGTCGCAGCTGGTCGACATCTTCGGCGTCGACACCGCACCCACCACCGAGACGGCCGACGAGATCTACGACGCCATCGCAGCGAAGCTCGTCACGCCCGAGTTCCGTCCGCGTGCGCTGTTCGACCGGTTCGGGATCGAGTTCCTCGCCACCACCGACGACCCCTGCGACGACCTGGCCTCCCACGCCAAGCTGGCCGCCGACCCGTCCTGGACGGGCGAGGTCGCGCCCGACCTTCCGTCCCGACACGTACCTCGAGCCGGCCGGGGCCGGCTGGAACGAGTCGGTCGACCGCCTCGGTGAGGTCAGCGGCATCGACACCGGCAGCTACGCCGGCTGGGTGGCTGCGATGGAGAACCGCCGCGCCTACTTCCAGGCGCACGGCGCGGTGTCCACCGACCACTCCCACCGCGACGCCCGCGTGGAACCGCTCGCCGACGCCGAGGCCGAGCGCCTCTACGCGCTGGCCCGTGCACGACAGGATCACGGGTGAGGAAGCCGACACCCTCCGCCGCAACTTCATGTTCGCCCAGGCCCGCATGGCCGCAGACGACGGCCTCGTGATGACGATGCATCCCGCCGTCCACCGCAACCACCACCCGGGCAGCTTCAACCAGTACGGCGCAGACATCGGTGCGGACATCCCGATGCAGGTGGAGTTCACCAACGCCGTCGCCCCGATGCTGGCGGCCTTCGGCAACTCGCCCTACTTCCAGGTGGTGTTCTTCACCATCGACGAGACCGTCTACTCCCGCGAGCTCGCGCCGCTGGCCGGCTTCTACCCCTCGGTGTACGTGGGTGTGCCGTGGTGGTTCATCGACGCGCCGGACGCGATGGCCCGCTTCCGCGGCGCGGTGACGGAGACCGCTGGCTTCGGACGGACGTCGGGGTTCATCGACGACACCCGCGCCTTCCTCTCCATCCCCTCACGCCACGACCTCAGCCGCCGCGTCGACGCCGGCTACCTCGCCAAGCTGGTCGGCGAGCACCGCCTGAGCCTCGACGAAGCACTCGACACCGCCAACGAACTGGTCGTCGGCAACCCAAGGAAGGCGTTCAAGCTGTGACCTCCCCGACCATCACCCGGCTCTCCCGTGCCTCCGGTCACGGGCGGCCCGCCGCGCCGGTGCGCATCGTCCACCTCGGCGTCGGGAACTTCTTCCGCGCCCACCAGGCCTGGTACACCGAGCACGCCCCCGACGCAGCCGAGTGGGGCATCGCAGCCTTCACCGGCCGCTCCCCCGCCATGGCCGATGCGCTGCGACCGCAGGACGGGCTGTACACGCTGATCACCCGTGGCACCGACGGCGACTCCTACGAGGTGATCTCGAGCCTGAGCGCCGTCCACTCCTCCGCGGAGCACGAGGCCTTCCTCGCCTACCTGCGATCCCCCGGGCTCGCCATCGTGACCCTGACGGTGACGGAGGCCGGCTACCTGCGCGGGCCGGACGGCCACCTCGACCTCACCAACCCCGGCGTCGTCGCCGACATCCAGACCCTTCGGGCAGACCCGCAGGCCACGGTGACGACGACACCCGGCCGGATCGTCGCCGGCCTGATCGGCCGCCGCGCCGCCTTCGCAGGGAAGCTCGCCATCGTCTCCTGCGACAACCTCTCCCACAACGGCGAGGTGCTGGCCACCGTCGTCGCAGAACTCGCCGCCGAGGTGGACCCGGCCCTCGTCGGCTGGATCGCAGCCAACGTCGCCTTCGGCACCACCATGGTCGACCGCATCACCCCCGCCACGACGGAGGAACTCAAGGCCTCCGTGCTGGCAGCCACCGGCACGGTCGACGAGGCCCCCGTCCCCACCGAGCCGTTCAGCGAATGGGTGATCCAGGGCGAGTTCCCCAACGGCCGTCCGGCCTGGGACGCGGCCGGCGCCCGCATCGTCGACGACGTCGCGCCGTTCGAGCGCCGCAAGCTCGCCCTCCTCAACGGCTCCCACTCCCTGCTGGCCTACGCGGCGACGATCCTCGGGCACGAGACGGTGGCGGACGCGATCCACGACCCCCGCTGCCTCGCCTGGGTCGAGCAGTGGTGGGACGAGGCCTGCGCGCACATCCCGCTCCCGGCAGGGGAACTGGCCGCGTACCGGCAGGCCCTGCTGGAGCGTTACCGCAACCCCAACATCCGCCACGCCCTCGCCCAGATCGCCTCCGACGGCTCGCTCAAGATCGCCGTCCGCATCCTCCCCACCCTGCGTGCCGAGCTCGCAGAGGGCCGCATCCCTGCGGGCGCCGTCCGCGCTGTCGCAGCCTGGGTGCAGCACCTGCGGGGCCTGGGCGCACCGGTCAAGGATGTCGCCGCCGCAGAAGTGCAGGCGCTCGCAGCCGGGACGCTCGAGGAGTCCGTCGCCGCCGTCCTCGCCTTCCTCGACGCCGACCTGGCCGGCAACGAGAGCCTCCGCGCCGCCGTGCTCGCCCAGGCGATCGAGCTCGCCGGGCTCGCCGGCTGAACCACGACCGAAAGAGACCCCATGAAGCTCCGCGCCGATGCGCGCTGGTCCCTCGTCGTCCCGACCTCCATGGGGCTGAGGATCACGCCGGAGAACCGCCAACCCGTCCACACCGCCGACCGCTTCGTGCTCCAGGCCACCAGCGCCGAGACCAACGTCGCAGCCGTGGTGTCCCACCTCGGCGAACCCACCAAGGTGCTGACGGCGTTCGTGGCCGGGTCGCCGATGGCCGCCATCATCAAGGCCAACCTGCGGGCCCGGAACATGAGCTACGAGGGACCGGAGCTGCCGCAGGGCGACGCCTGGGGCTTCCGCCACCAGTTCAACATCGCCGACTCCGGCTACGGCGGACGCGCCCCGCGCGTCTGGAACGACCGGGCCGGCGAGGTCGGCCGTGAACTCAGCGTCGACCAGTTCGACCTCGACCGGCTCTTCGGTGAAGAAGGCGTCAAGGTCCTGCACCTTTCCGGCCTGATCGCCTCGCTGTCCCCCAAGACGTCGGCGTTCTGCGTCGAACTCGCGCGCGCCGCACGCAGGCACGGCACCGTCGTCAGCATGGACCTGAACTTCCGGGCGTCCTTCTGGAAGGGCCGCGAGGAGGAACTGGGCAGGGCGTTCGACGAGATCGCCGGGCTGTGCGACATCCTCTACGGCAACGAGGAGGACTTCCAGCTCTGCCTCGGCATCCCCGGCCCGCCTCCCGGCGGCGAGGGCATCGACCACAAGATCAGCGGCTTCAAGGCCATGATCGGGCAGATCTCCCAGGCCTACCCGTGCGCGTCCTGGATCGGCACCTCGTTGCGCGAGGTCGTCTCCGCCAACCACCACCGGTGGGGCATGATCCTGTGGCACGAGGGTGAGTTCGTGGTGCTGCCGCTGCGCGACATCGACGTCATCGACCGCATCGGCGGTGGTGACGGCTCGGTAGGGGGCGTCCTCTACGGCGTCCTCAAGGGCTGGGACGCCGAGCAGTGCGCCCGGTTCGGCTGGGCGACCGGCGCCCTCGCTGCGACCTGCCTCGACGACTACGGCGCCCCCGCGGACGAAGAACAGGTCTGGGCGATCTGGGAGGGCAACGCCCGCGTCCAGCGCTGAGTCGAGCGAACCATGAACCGAAAGGGGACCGTCCCCTTTCGGTTCAACTCGCCTCACGGGAACCGATGAACCGAAAGGGGACAGTCCCCTTTCGGTTCAGCCGACTCCGGGGAAGCGGGTCCTCAAGTCAGGCGCCGGTCCACCGTTGCTCGATGCGTCCGACCTTCCACACCGCGACGGCGACCACCCAGGCCACGACGAACATCCCGACCATCAGGAAGCCGACGTCGCCCAGGTCGAGGGTGGCGATCGCAGCCAGCGGCCCGGTGACGATGCCGAGCTTCTCCGTGACGACCGAGACCAGCTCGATGCCGCCGACGACGAGGGCGACCGCAACAGAGAGCCCTGTGATGGCGATGTTGTAGTAGACCTTCCGCACCGGTCGCAGGTCGGCCCAGCCGTAGGCGTAGGTCATGAACAACCCATCGGCGGTGTCCAGCAGGCTCATCCCTGCGGCGAACAGCACCGGCAGGGTCAGGACGGCGTACCAGGGCAGGCTCACTGCTGCGCCGCCGGCGAGGACCAGCAGGCCCACCTCTGTTGCGGTGTCGAAGCCGAGCCCGAACAGCAGTCCCACCGGATACAGGTGCCACGGCCTGGTGACCGCGCGGGTGGCGCCCTTGAGGAACCGGTTGATGAGGCCCCGGTTCTGCAGCTGGGCTTCCAGCTCTGCCTCGTCGAAACCGCCCGTGCGCATCCGCCGGAACACCGCGACGATGCCGGCCAGCACGACGAGGTTGAGCACGCCGATGAGCACCAGGAAGACGCCGGAGATGACGGTGCCGCCGACACCGGCCACCTGGTGGAGCAGCGAGGACTCGTCGCTGAGCTGGCCCGCCAGCGCCCGCACCCCGGAGGCGAGGAGTGCGACGAGGAAGAGGACGACGGACGAGTGGCCGAGGGAGAACCAGAACCCGACGGAGACGGGGCGTCCGCCCCTTGCCAGCAGGCTGCGGGTCGTGTTGTCGATGGCTGCGATGTGGTCGGCGTCGAACGCGTGCCTCATCCCGAGGGTGTAGGCGGTGACGCCGAGGCCGAGCCCGAACACCTGGCTCGAGCCGACAGCGAGTTGCTCGGGGACGCACGATGCCGGCCAGGACACCCCAGCCGGCGACGTGCAGCAGCGCGATGAAGCCTGCCATTCCGAGGATGGGCCGCCACTCGGCGTGAGCGGCAGCCCGTCGGATCAGAGCCGTGCCTGCCACTTCTCCGTCCAGACCAGGTCGTTGGGCGTGCCCTTGAACGAGCTCTTGCCTTCCAGCTTGTCCAGGGTGGCAGCGACGTTCGCTGCGTTGGGATGGTAGGCGTTGACGTAGCACTTCACCATGCTCGCGTCGTGCAGGTGCGTCGTGTAGTTGTGGCTGACCATGAACGTTGGCACCTCCCAGACGTACCACGGGCACTCGTTGCTCATCGCCGTCTTCCACTGGATGCGGTAGTTGTTCTGAGCACCGTAGCCCACCACCTCGGCAAGGATCAGGGCTGCGTCCACCTCGTTGCGGTAGGCAAGGGTCGCGCCCTTGACGCGGCTGTTGCCGTCATTGACGGTGACCTCGTAACCGCGCTCGGTGAGCGTCGGCGATGTAGGCCTTCAGCATCTCCGGCTCGCCGCCTCCGGTGATCCCGCCCACTTCACCGGTGAGGTGGTAGATCCGGATCCTCCGGTGGTCCTTCGGGTTCAGCGGCAGCTGGTCGAGGGTGTTCTTCACAAGGGTGATGCCCAGGTCGGCTGCGTTCGCCTGCATGGCCAGGTGCTCTGCACAGCCGACGACCTCGAGGTCCTCTGCTGTGCGCAGGAGCGTGCCGTCGGACGCGGCGAGGTGCAGGTTCAGCTTGGCCTTGAGGCCGAGGATGCGGCGGTTGGCGTCATCGAGCCGCTCCGCGCTGATCACGCCGTTCTCGACGCCGGCCTTCATGAAGCCGAAGTCCTCCTCCAGGTCGTTGAAGAAGAGGAAGGCGTCGCAGCCGGCGGCGATCGCTGCGGGCACGTAGTCCTCGCGGCGCATGGCAGAGGCCATGCCGATCATGTGGCTGGCGTCGGTGATCACCGCGCCGTTGTAGCCGAGGTCGGTCTTGAGCAGGCCGTTGATCAGCTCGGGCGCGAGCGTTGCCGGCAGGATGTCGGCGTCCGCGAGGTCGGGGTTGAGCTTCTGCTGGTAGTGCGGCAGGGCGATGTGGCCGGCCATGATCATCTCGACGCCGTTGGCGATGTGCGCGCGGTAGACCTCGCCGAAGGTGGCCTCCCACTCGTCGGGCTGCAGGTCGTTGATGCCGAGCACCAGGTGCTGGTCGCGTTCCTCGACCCCGTCCCCGGGCCAGTGCTTGATGCAGCTGAGGATGCCGGACTCCCGTTGGCCCTCGACGAACGGGATCGTGTACGTGACGACGTCGGCAGCGTTGGTGCCGTAGGCGCGGGTGTTGACGATGGTGTTGCGCCAGTTGAACAGGATGTCGACGCAGGGGTCGAAGTTGAGGTTGGCTCCGATGGCCCTCATCTCCCGCCCGGACACGTAGCCGGCGTCGTGGGCGACCTGGGTCGACCGGGACGCCTCGGTCTGGGCGCCGGAAGCGATGTAGGTGCCGTCGCTCATCGCGCCGTTGCCACCGGAGTCGCAGTTGGCAGCGATCAGCAGCGGGATCCGGGACGCGGACTGCAACCGGTTGAGCAGGCCCTGCACCGACGCCGCCGTGCCGCCGTGGTAGCGGGCGATGCCGACGTGGAACTTCTCGACGATCTCCTCAGCGGTGTACGGGTTGCCGGAGAAGCTGTCGGCGCCGAAGAAGAACAGGTTGGTGAACAGCTGGCCGACCTGCTCGTCCAGTGTCATCGAAGCGAGGGTGTCCTCCACCCAGGCGAGCTGGCCGGCGTCGAGGTTGTACGGCGCGGCGGTGAGGTCTACGAGTGCGGGCATGGCGCTTCCTTCTTACTTGACCGTTGGCATGGTGACGGTGCGGATGCCGGAACGGGTCTCCCACGGCACGACGTCGGGCAGCTTCGCTGTGAACTCCTCGATCAGGGAGTCCTGGTAGGCGCCATCGAAGGTCTCGGCAAGGAATCTGGGCAACGCCTCCGCAGTGAAGCGGCGCCAGGATTCCTTCTCCGCGCCCGGCAGGATCGGGTAGTAGAGGCAGCCGACCCGTGCCGCGGCGTCCCGGTCGCCGGGGGCGTCGCCGATCAGCAGGATGTGGCTGCGCGGGTACTTGCCCGCCGCCGCGAACTGGACGTGTTCTGCCTTGCTGCCCATCTCCTGGCCGGCGATGACCTGCATGTAGGTGGCGAGGCCGTGCTCGGCCCACTCGCGACGAAGGGCCTGGACCGGGGTGGCGGACACGGTGATCTCGTCCACGTCGTCATGCATGGCCACCATGGCCTCGCGGACGCCGGGGAACGGACCGCAGCCGTGCACCATGTCGGCGATGGCTGCGTTGACGGCGTCGCCCCAGGCGATCATGCGCTCGGCTGTCGGCGAGGGGTTCGCGGCAGCCCAGGCGGCAACGCCGGAGTCGGACAGCGGGTAGGGCGAATCGATGAAGGCGGTCAGCTCGGGGTAGTCCGGAATGGTGACGCCGCGCTCGGCGACGTCTGCCCGGTCGCGCAGCAGGTCGAGCAGCTGGCGCAGGGCCAGCCACCGGTTCAGTCCGCGGGTCACCGAGCCGAGGTTGACGAACAGCGCGGTCTCGCGGGCGATGGTGGAGATCGGCTGCAGGTTCCAGAACTTGATGGAGGTCGGCGTGAAGCACTCCTGGTGCTTGATGTCCATGGCGTCCATGGCGCAGCCGTCGGAGTCGATGCCGACGAAGAAGGCCTTGGTCGGAACGAAGTCCACGAGCTCCCTTGCCGCGTCGGGCACCGGGGGTGCGGACGACGGGGCTGCCTCGGTGACGGTGGCTGCGATGCTCACTGCGAACTCCTGGTGCTCGATCGGTTGACCTGAGTAGATCCCGCCGTGCTTCAGGACAGCAACGAGTTGCCAGACCTTGCCGGGGTACAGGCACTCGGTAACGGTCGTATCGTTCGTAGCGACTGACGACAGTGACGGAGGACGACATGGAGAAGCGCAGGCTTGGCCGCATCGGTCATGAGACGAGCGTGCTGGTGTACGGGGCTGCAGCCCTGGGCGAGGTCACGCAGGAGGTCGCCGACGCGTCGCTGGCGCAGGCGCTGGCAGCGGGCATCAACCACCTCGACACTGCGGCGTCCTACGGGGACGCGGAACTGCGCATGGGCCCGACGGTCGAACGCATCCGCGACGATGTCTTCCTTGCGACCAAGTCGACGGAGCGTCGCGCGGAGGACGCGTGGCGCGAGCTGAACCGGTCGCTGGAACTGCTGCACACCGACCACATCGACCTGTGGCAGATCCACGCGGTGTGCGACCTGCCGGAACTCGACAAGGTGTTCGCACCCGGCGGCGCCATCGAGGCGTTCGTGCGGGCGAAGGATGAGGGCATCGTCAGCTGGATCGGCATCACCGGCCACACAGAGCAGGCTCCGGTCGTGCACGCGGAGGCCGTGCGCCGTCACGACTTCGACTCGGTGCTGACGCCGGTGAACTACCACCTGTACACGGCCGACGCGGAGTTCAGGGACAACTTCGACATCCTCTACGAACTGCTCAAGGAGCGCGACGTCGCCCTGCGCACGATCAAGGCGACAGCACGCAAGCCATGGGTCGGGGACCACAAGCTGGCCACCTGGTACGAGCCGTTCACGACGCCGGAGGACATCCGTGCGGCCATGTCGTGGGTGCTCGGCAGCTTCCCCTACATCGCCGGCCTGGCCACTGCTGGTGAGACGACGCTGCTCGACAAGGCGATCGCCGCAGAGGCCGACCGGATGGAGGTCGCGGAGGCCGCGGCCCACCTTGCCCTGATCGACGACTACCGGACGATCTTCGTCTAGTCGCCGCGGATGACGTGATGGAGGAGACGGAGAGCCGCCTGCCCGCACTGGGCAACAGGGGCGGCGGCTGGGTGGCGCTGCAGGTCGTGCTCTTCGTTGTCGCAGCCGTTGTCGGCTGGCTGGGGATGCGGTGGCCGCCCCCGGCGAGGCCATGGCTGTGGGTGGCCGGCATCGTTGCGCTGGTTGCCGGCGTCGGCCTGCTGCTGGCGGGCGGCGCAGGGCTCGGCAAGCAGCTCACGCCCTTCCCCCGGCCGCTCGACGCAGGGGTGCTCCGTCAGGACGGCATCTACGGCTTCGCACGCCACCCGATCTACGGCGGTGTGCTTCTGCTCCTGCTCGGTTGGGCGCTGGTCTCCTCGCCCCTGACCCTGATCCCCTTCGTGGTCGCCGCCGCCTTCTTCGACGCCAAGCGGCGACGCGAGGAAGTGTGGCTGGTGGCGAAGTACCCCGACTACCCGGCCTACTCCGAGCGCGTCCCGCGGAGGTTCGTTCCCTTCGTGTGGTGAGCGAGCCCTCCCAGCGGCAGAACCACCACGACGTTCGTGGGTGCGCCGACTCCACCGGACGAATGCCCTAACCCAGGAAGGACGCGATTCGCTCGGCCAGGCCCTGAGCATCGAGTCCGAAGGCCGCCAACAACTCGGCCGGCCTTCCCGTCTCGCCATAGCGGTCATCAACCCCGCAGCGCAGCACCCTCACCGGGTGGACGGAGCTGAACAGCTCGGCGACGGCGCTCCCGAAGCCGCCGGCGATCTGGCCCTCTTCTGCGGTGACGATGCTTCCGGTCTTCCCGACACTGGCCAGGAGCGTCTCCGCGTCCAGTGGCTTGACCGTGGGCACGTGGATGACCTCCGCGTCCACGCCCCGCTCGGCGAGGAGCCGGGCTGCGACAAGGAGCGGGTAGGTCAGCGTGCCGGTGCCGGCGAGGGTCACGTCGGCACCCTCGCGCAGCACGTACGCCCGGCCGATCTCGAAGGGCGTCTCTTCGGTGGTGAAGATCGGCGTCGCCTCCCTTGCCAGACGCAGGTATCCCGGCCGTCCGTCAGCCGCAAGGGCGATGGTGGCCTTCTCCGCCTCGACACCGTCGCCCGGGCAGATCACCACCATGTTCGGCAGGACTCGCATCAGGGCGATGTCCTCCAGCATCTGGTGGGTGGCACCGTCGAGCCCGGTGAGGAGCCCGGCGTGCGAGCCGACCACCTTCACCGGCAGGTTGTTCAGGCAGGCAGTGGTCTTGATCTGCTCCCAGTTGCGCCCGGGCGAGAAGGCGGCGTAGGAACTGGTGAACGGGATCTTTCCTGCCCGTGCCATGCCGGCGGCAACCGTAGCGAGGTTCTGCTCTGCGATGCCGACCTCGACGAACCGGTCGCCGAATGCGTCACGGAACAGCGACATCTGGGTGGAGTCGGTGAGGTCGGCGCAGAGCGCCATCACGTTGTCGTCCCGCTTCCCGGCTTCGAGGAGCCCGCGGCCGAAACCCATCCGGAGCGGCTCCTGGCGCGGCGTGGCAGTGAGTGCTGCGGAGTCCAGAGGGAACGATGTCATCACTTCTCCTCCTTCTCTGCGGCCTTGTAGTCGAACCCGGCGGCCGGGTTGCTGCCACCGTCCAGCCAGGCCTTCGCCTGGTCTGGTGTGGGTGGCTTCCCGTGCCAGGTGAAGTCGTACTCCATGTAGCGGACGCCCTTTCCGGGAATCGTGTGCGCGATGATCACCGTCGGCCGGTCGACGACAGCCTTGCCGGTCTCGATCGCGTCGACGATCGCGCCGGGGTTGTGGCCGTTCACCTCGAGCACGTGCCAGCCGAAGCTCTTCCACTTCGCGGCCAGGTCGCCCAATGGCATGACATCCTCCGTGCCGCCGTCGATCTGGATGTAGTTGCGGTCGACGATGGCGATCAGCTGCCCGAGGCCGTACTTGGCCGCGAACATCGCACCCTCCCAGATATTGCCCTCGTCCAGTTCGCCGTCGCCCATCGCGACGTACACGAAGCGGTGCGGATTCTTGTCGAGGAACTTGAGGACGTAGGCGAAGCCGGCGCCCTGCGAGAGTCCCTCGCCGAGGGGGCCGGAGGTGGACTCCACACCGGGCAGCGAATGACGCTCCGGGTGGCCCTGGAGCCGGCTGCCATAGGTCCGCAGTGTCTCCAGCTCTTCGACCGGGAAGTAGCCGGAGTGTGCCAGCGCCGCGTAGAGGATCGGAGCTGTGTGGCCGTTGCTGAGCAGGAAGATGTCGCGCTCTGCCCAGTCGGGCTGCTGCGGGTCGTGGCGCATGCACCGGAAGTAGAGCGCTGCGAGGATGTCGGCCATCCCGAGGGGCCCTGCCGTGTGCCCGCTGCCGGCGGTGGCCAGCATGTGCATCACCGATCCGCGCAGCCGCTGCGCGACCTCGCGCAGTTCAGCGTCGCTGACGGTCGGGCTGAGTTCTGTCACTGTGCTGCTCCTTGCTGATGGCCAGCGGGTATCTCTTCCGCCGTGGTGATCCGGTAGAAGTCACGCGCCGAGCCGCCGAAGAGGCTCGCCCGCTCGTGGGTGCTGAAGTCGGCTGTGGCCGCGTCGAAGGCGGCGTAGAGCTCGCCGAGGGTCGAGTACATGCCGTCTACCGGGAAGTTGCTGGCGAACATGCAACGAGCCGGGCCGAATGCCTCGATGGTCGCCAGGATGAGCGGACGGGTGCTCTCCAGCGACCAGTTGTTGTCCGTCGTGCCCATGGCGGAGAGCTTCACGTGGACGTTCTCGCGCCCCGCCAGGACTGCCATGCCCGCACGCCAGCTCGCGATGGTTTCCGGGTCGCGCCCGATCGGCATGCCGAGATGGTCGAGCACGATTCGGGTCTCGCTGAAGTCGGCGGCCAACTGCGCCGCCCCCGCCAGCTGATGCGGAAACACCTGGAGGTCGAACGACAGCCCCAGCGGCGCCAGCCGCGCGAAGTTCGACCGCCATGCCGGGTCGGTGAGCAGGTCTGCGCGGTCGCGGTGACTGTAGAAAGGGTCAGGGTGCCAGTTGAGGATGTCGCGGATCCCCCGCACTGACGCGAGCGCCGCGTGGTGTTCGAGGACACCCGCCGCTCCACTGTCGGCGAGATCGGCCTTGGCCACCTGGACCGAGGGCACGGTGCCGCACAGCGAATCGATCCACTCTGACTCCCACAGCGGGTCCCGCGCACCGTTCTCCACATGGACGGACCCGACGAGGGGGAGGCCATCGAAGTCAGCAAGGTAGTCGGTGAGCAGGTAGTCGCGGCGGAGCACCGTGTCGTCGCCGTGGTACCGCTTCTGCGGCGGTCCTGCCAACCAGGGGTAACCGGCTGCGAGGCTGCACAGGTGGTGATGGGCATCGACGATGTCGACCTCGATCAAGGCTCTGCTCCTGTTCGGTGTGAGCGGGTGGACGTCTCAACGCCGAGGCCCGGCAGAGCAGACGGTCTCCGTGCCCTGGGCGGTCTCCGGACCTCGGCGGTGAGTGGTGGCCGGCTAGGACGATCCTGCCAGCGGTGGACCGGCAGCAGCGCTGCCGACAGGGCTTGGGGTACCTGCCACGGTTGTGGTCGCACCGGGTGCCGGTGGCTTGCGGCCGGGCTTCAGCATCGGCCAGCCCTTGCTGGTCTGGTCGACGGCGACGGCGACGATGACGACGAGGCCGGTCACGATCTGCTCATAGAAGCTGGGCACGTTCAGCAGCACGAGGCCATTGGTGAGGGCGCCGAGGATGAGCGCACCGATCAGCGTGCCGCCGATGCGTCCCTCGCCACCCATCAGGTTGGCGCCACCGATGACGGCGGAGGCGATGGCGGTCATCTGATAGGGCGAGCCGGCCTCGGACTGGGCGGCGGAGATGCGCGCCACCACGATCAGGCCGCCGAGGGAGGCGAGCAGGCCGGAGATTCCGTAGACCAGGATCTTGACTCGCGTGACCCGGACGCCGGAGAGCCAGGCCGTCTCCTCGCTACCGCCGGTGGCGATCACGTTCTGGCCGAACACCGTGCGCCGCAGCAGCACCCAGCAGAGCACGGACACGATCACGACGACGAGGACGGCCGTGGGGATGCCGGCGATGTAGCCGTTGAGGAGCAGGACGAACTCCGCGGGGACGTTGTACACCGGGATGCCGTTCGTGACGACGTAGGCAAGGCCCTGGTAAACGCTCATCGTGCCGAGGGTCGCGATGAAGGGTGGCAGTCGCACGATCGCGATCAGAAGGCCGTTGACGACGCCGGCGAGGAAGCCGACAAGGAGGCCGAGGACGAGGGCAAGCAGCGGCGGCACCTGGTAGGCCACCATCAACTGGGCGGTGATGATGCCCGACATGCTGGCGATGGAGCCGACGGACAGGTCGATGCCACCGGTGATGATCACGAAGGTCATGCCGAGGCCGATCAACGCGTTGACACAGGCGGAGACCGCGACGTCACGCAGGTTGTCCAGGCCGAGGAAGCGCGGGTTCAGGAGCCCGAAGGCGAGGTAGATGAAGGCCGCGGCCCCGAAGATCCCGAACGCCTGGGCATTGAAGTTGAAGCGCTTTCGGGAGCGGGATGGCGTGGTGTCGCTCATTCTGTTCCTTTCGATTCTCGAGAAACGCCCATGGCGCTGGCGACGAGCGCGTGCTCCTCGATGTCGTCGCCGGTGTGCTCGGAGTTGAAGCGCCCGTTCCGCATGACCAGCACGCGGTCGCTCAGCGCGATGATCTCCGGCAGGTCGGAGGAGACCACGATGACTGCCCTGCCCGACCCGGCCAGCCGGTCGATCAGGCCGTAGATCTCAGCGCGGCCACCCACGTCCACGCCTTTTGTGGGTTCGTCGAGGAGGTAGACCCGCGAGCCCCGTCGCAGCCACTTGGCGATGACCAGCTTCTGCTGATTTCCACCCGAGAACTGGCGGGCCTTCAGCTTGACGTTCTTGGGCCTCAGGTTGAGTTCCTCAGCGATGTCCGCGACCTCACGCTGCTGGCGGCGAGGATTGATGAAGCCGAACCGGCCGACGAGGTTCGCCGCAGCGGTGAGCGCGACGTTGGCGAAGGCAGGCATGACGAGGACCAGTCCCTGACGTTTCCGGTCCTCGGGGATGAAGGCGATGCCCGCGTCGCGCGCATCGGCCGGGGTCTTGATATGGATCGGGCGACCGTCGATCCTGACCTTGGCCGTGGCTCCATGGTCGGCATGAGTGATCGCGCGCAGGAGTTCCGTGCGGCCGGAACCCACAAGACCTGCGATGCCGAGCACCTCCCCGGCACGCACCGAGATCGACTCCGGCCCGGTTCCGGTGGGGTGCCGGATGTCAGTGGCCTCGAACACGTACGGCGCGTCGATCCTCGGACGTGTCTGGCGGGAGAACGCCAGAAGTTCGCGTCCCACCATTGCCTTGACGATCTGCTCGGTCGAGGTCTCCTTGATCGGGGAGGTGTAGCCCACGCGGCCGTCCCGCAGGACCACCACCCGGTCGGACACGGCCATCACCTCGTTCATCTTGTGCGAGACGAAGATGACGCCGACGCCCCGATCGCGTGCCAGGGCCCGCACGCGCATGATCACGGCGTAGGCGTTGTGCTCGAGCATGGACGTGGTCGGCTCGTCGAGGGCGACGATCTTCGCGCCGAAGGCGAAAGCCTTCGCGATGGTCATCGCGTGCCGCTGGGCGGGGCTGAGGCGCCCCACCCGGTCGCTCGCATTGAAATGGAAGCCCATCGACTCGATGTCCTCCATTGCCTGGGCGATCTCATCGCTCGCCCCCGCCCTAGCCCGGGCGTTCTTGCCAAGGAGCAGGTTCTGTTCGACCGTCAGCTGCGGAACCACTGCGGGTTCCTGGTGGGCAATGACAACACCCTCTGCAAGCGCCTCGATCGGGGAGTACACATGCCTGCGGACTCCTTCGATCGTCAGCGTTCCCTGATCCGGATGGAGCGAGCCGCCGAGCACTCCGAGCAGAGTGCTCTTGCCGGCACCGTTCTCCCCGGCGAGGGTGAGGACCTCTCCGTGGCCCAACTGGAAGCTCACGTCGTCGAGCGCGCGGACTCCCGGGAAGGACTTCGCGATCCCGCTGACCTCTAGCAGGGGTGTTGTCATCTCAGCCAACCAATCTCTGTGTGGCGGTCGTCAACGGCTTCCTAACGACCGATCACGGCATGCCGGTCGGGTACTTCGCGACATTCGCCTTGTCGATGACGAATGCGGGCACGTCCACCCACGCCGGGACGCCCTTGCCAGCCAGCAGCCACAGGGCAACCTTTACGCCGGAGGAGCCCTCAGTGGTGGGCATCTCGCTCACCGTCGCTGTGTATCCCTTGTCTTCTGCGATCTGCTTCTTCGCCTGGGGGATACCGTCGGTGCCGACCAGGATGACCTTGCCGGTGAGGCCCTTGGCTGCGATGGCGGCCTGGACACCGAAGGCCATTCCGTCGTTCTGCGAGTAGAACGCCTTGATGTCGGGGTTTGCGGTCAACATGCCGGCTGCGACGGTCTGCGCGGTGTTGGTGTCCCACTTCGCCGTCGTCGAGGCAACGAGCTTCAGGTTCGGGTGGTTCGCCAGCTGGGCCTTGAAGCCCTTGCCGCGGTTCTGGGCGTTGGACGAGCCCGGGTCGCCTTCGATCATGGCAACGTTGCCGCCATCAGGAAGGAGATTCGCGATGTAGTCGGCGGCGGTCGAGCCGATGGTCAGTGCGTCCGGCCCGACGTACACAACACCCGGGACGGTGCCCTGGGCATCGTTGAGGATGATGGAAGGGATGCCCTTGGCCAGGGCCTCCTTGAACACGGAGTCGAGCGCCGTGGCCGAGATCGGCGAAGCCAGGAGTGCGCTGCAGCCGGACTTCAGGGCGCTGTTGGCCTTGTCGAGCTGCTCGGTGATCGAGGCCTCATCGGTCACTGCGTAGGTCTGGAAGCCGACGCCGTACTTCTTGGCCGCAGCCTCGAATCCGTCACGCTCGTAGCCCCAGAACTCGTTGGACACCGTCCTGGTGATGTAGCAGAGCTTGATCTTGGCGTCGCCCGTGGGTTCTCCGAGGCTCGAATCGAGCTTGGCGATGTCGGTCTTCTCGCCAGCCTTCACGAGGCTGACGATGTCGGTGGTTGCGGCCGAAGCCGAACCAGAGGAGGTAGTGCCACCCGGTGTTGCGGTACATGCGGTGAGCGCCATTGGGAGGAGGCTCGCCGCGGCGAGCACCGTTACAACACGAGTTCGAACGAACCCCATGTCGCGTCCTTTCATCGTTGGAAGTCAGCCACCAGACAGATCGTTCGGCCTATGGCTGGGTCGGCGCTAGAATGATCTCTTCGCGCATCCTATTTGTCAAGACTATTGAACCGCGCATCTTGGGAAGTCGTCCGCAGTGTGAGACCAACTGAGGCACTTGGCCCCCACCAAGCCAGGCAACCTCCTGGCCGGGATCGGCGCCAGGAGGTCGCGATTTCTTGCCAATAGCTTCTTGACTAGCAGGAACGCAAATGCCTGCTCCTACCATCCGCACATCTGTTCAGTGGCGTAAGAGGTCGTCACCGGGGCCGAGCGACGGCCTTCGACCGGAAGCATCGTGAGCGAATCGTTACACATGACGCTGACTGATGACGGTCAGTCAGGGCTCCTTGACATCTAAAACGATCGATGCGAGCATCTAAGCGCCATGGGCGTCACCAACGCTCATCGGAATGCGCACTGAGACGCTCAGTGATCGAAAGGACACGCACGGCGGACAGGCCGATGACAGAGAGGAGGAGGGATGAGCACCCGTAGCATTGCGAAGCAATCCGCAGCTGCCAAAGGAGCCACGATGCCCGATTCCTCCCCCATCAAGGACCGCGCCGCCCGTCGCGATATCAAGGGCGAGAAACGCCGGCGCGAAATCATGACGCTGCTGGCCTCGGAGAACTCGACCAATGTCCCGGTGGCCGAGCTCGCGGAGACCTTCCGGGTCTCCGTTGCCACCATTCGCCGCGATCTCTCCGACCTCGAAGAGCGCGAATTGATCACCAGAACCTATGGCGGAGCCGCCCTTTCCCATCCTCGAGCAGAGCTCACCATGAATCAGCGTGAGTCCACCCACGCTGCCGCGAAGCGCGCCATCGGCAGGGCGGCTGCTCAGATGATCGAGGACAACGACCTGATCATCCTCGACGCGGGATCGACAACGGAACAGGTTGCCTCCGCCCTCGGAGACCGCCCGGTCTCCGTGGTCAGCAACGGCCTCCGGGTGATCAACCGCCTGGTGCCGCTGGAGAAGGTGCGCGTGCTCGTGCTCGGCGGCGCGCTCCGCGGCATCAACGAGACCATCACCGGGCCCGACGCGGAGGAGATGCTCCAGCGCGTATACGCCCAGTTCGCGTTCGTAGGCGCGGACGGCATCGACCCGAAGCGCGGGATCGCCTCACGAACCTATGAGCAGTCCAGGGTGAAGTCGCTGATGATGCACAACGCAGCGAAGGTCGTCGTGGTCGCTGATTCCTCGAAACTGATCGACCCGAATTTCCACTACTGGTCGGCATTGCCGCCGGAATGGACGCTCATCACCGACCGGGACGCCGACCGGGCCGTGCTCGCAAAGCTGCGGGCCTCCGGCGGAATGTCCCTCATCACCGCCTAACCAACAATGGAGACGCCATGCCCCTGATGAAGCAAGCAACCCTTTACCAGGCCAATGACCTTCGGGTCGAGGAACGCGAAGTTCCCGAATTGGCCGAGGGTGATGTCCTCGTCAAGGTCACGGCGGCCCTGCTCTGCGGAACCGACCTGCGCATCTACAGCGGGCGCAAGACAAAGAACGTCACCCTGCCGTCGGTGCTCGGTCACGAGATCGCCGGCCAGGTGGTCGACTCGTCTGGGCCACTGCCTGACGGGGTGAAGCTGGGCGACCAGGTCTGCATCTACCCCCTCGTCCCCTGTGGCACGTGCGTGGCGTGCCGCAAGAGCCACCCCAACATCTGCCGCAATCGGATTGCGTTCGGCTACCAGCTTGCCGGCGGCCTGTCCCAGTACATCCGCGTCCCCGCCGACGCGCGACAGAACATCGTCCCGCTGAACAGCGTTTCCGCCCAGGAGGCCGCCCTCGTCGAGCCCCTCGCCTGCGCTCTCAACGGCCAGAACATCGCCAAGGTGAAGGGCTCGGACGCCGTGCTGGTCGCCGGCTGCGGACCGCTCGGACTCATGCACATCCGGCTCGCCAAGGCCCAGGGCGTCCCGATGGTGATCGCCGTCGAACCCAACCTCGGCAGGCACCAGATCGCTCGCGATTCCGGCGCGGACCTTGTCCTCGCACCCGGGCCGGAGACCGCCCAGCAGATCTTCGATGTCACCGACGGCGGCATCGACGTGATCATCATGGCGATCGGTCGGGTCGACGCGCTGACGCCGTACCTGGGGATCCTCGCCCCGGGCGCACGAATCTCCGCCTTCGCCGGGTTCAATGCCGGCGATGTGCTCAGCATCGTGGCGAACGACATCCACTACAACGAGTACGAGGTCGTCGGAGCCTCGTCGTGCCGGCTGGAGAACTTCCACGACGTGGCGGCACTTGTCACCGCGGGCCTCCTCCAGGTTGCCGACCTTGTCGGGACCCAGCTCCCCCTCGACGAGTCGGTCGCAGCCCTCGAGTTGATCGCTTCCGGCAAGGACCTGCGTGTCGGCATCGACCCCTGGCGCTAGCCGCCAACCCAGCTCAACCACACAACGAAAAGGCAAGGAACATGAGCATCTTCGAACTCAACCCCTACGGGACCACTTCGGCGCTGGGCCGGGAGATCCGGCTGCGCCGAATCATGGGCGAGGACGGCCGTCTGATGACGGTGGCCCTCGACCAGGCGGTGCCCCGCGAGGTCGCCCCCCGGCTCGCTGACCTCAAGAACACCTTCGACATGATCGCCGCCGGTGAACCGGACGCGTTCACGATCTTCAAGGGCGTCGCAGGGCACCTGCTCGCCGGCAGGGCGAAGCAGATCCCGCTGATCATCAAGGGATCGACCTTCTGCGTGGACTTCCACCCCACCTACGATGCGACGGTCGCCCAGGTCGCCGACTGCATCCGCCTTGGCGCCGACGCCATCGCCGTCGGCATCTCCGCGGGCTCGCAGCACCAGGTGGCAATGCTCGAGATGCTCAGCTCGGTCACCGAGGAGGCCCACAAATGGGGCTTGCCCGTGGTGTGCCACGCCTACCCCAGCGGTGAGCTGTGGGGAGACCGCAAGGGCAGCACGGAGAGTGTCATCTACGCTGCCCGGGCAGCAGCCGAATGCGGCACCGACATCGTCAAGACCTGGTACACCGGCTCGGCAGAGGAGTTCAAGAAGGTCGTTGATGCCACACCGACGATCGTCGTGGCTGCCGGCGGCGCCGTGACCCCGAAGCCGATCGACGTGCTGAACCAGGCAGCGGCGGTCATGGACGCCGGCGGCGCGGGGATGACCGCCGGTCGCAACATCTGGGGGGCACCGGATCCCACCAAGATGGTGCTGGCGCTCAAGGCCGTCATCCACGGCGGCATGAACCCCGGCGAAGCACTGAAGATCCTCGACTGACCGATCGGAGCTCTGACCACCCGCCATGCCTACCTACCTGGGGCTCGACCTCGGTACAACGGCGGCCAAAGGGGTCATCCTCTCCGATTCGGGCCAGGTCCTCGCCCGTGCTCGCGTGCCGCATCCGGGTTCCCGGACAGCGGTCGCGGGCCGGGCTGATCCGGGTGCCTGGGAACAGTCGATCGCCGAAGTGTGCCGCCGGCTCGGGAGCGAGCTCGGCGGCATCACTGCGATCGGCATCGACACCCATTGCCCGAGCATCGTCCCGCTCGGAGCGGACCGCCGGTCGGTCGGGGGAGCGGTCACCTGGCATCATCCCGCACTCGCCCACTGGTTCGCGCGGCTGAACCCGGGCCGCTCCGCGGCATGGGTGGCAGCCACCGGCAACCATCCCGCGCCGTCGACCACCATGGCGTTGGCCTATCACGTCCTGCGTGAGACGGACCCGGACGCATTCACCCGGCTCGTGACCATGGGTTTCGTCGGCACGTGGCTGGGAAGCCTGCTCACCGGAGTGTGCGCAGCCGACCGGACCCAGCTGTCCTACTCCGGCGCGTACGACGTGACCGGAACCAACGAGGGCTGGCTGCCCGACGCCCTTGAAGAGCTCGGCGTCGACGACTCGGTTCTTCCGCCGGTGCGCGACCCGCTGTGCGTGCTGGGCGCGGCCGACACCGACTATGCAAAGGCCGTCGGCCTTCCCCCCTTGGCGCTGGTAATCGTCGGCTGTGCCGATACCCCGGCCGCCGCGCACGCGCTCGGCTACTCGTCCATGATGAGCCTCGGAACCACTCACGTCGTGAGTGGCACGCGCGCCACCCCCGACACCCGAGGCCTCGTCCTGCAGCGGCGCGGTGTCAGGCAGGGCCAATGGCTGGTCAACGGCGCGGCCAACGGTGGCGACGCACTGCTGGCCGGCGCACGGCTGTTCGGCCGGGACACCGAACCGAACGGGGTTTCAGACCTGATCCAGCGGGCGGCACGCCTGTCGCCGGCAGAGCTGGCCGGGACTCCCATCTTCATCTCTCACCCCAGCGCTGAGCGCGGCCCCCTCTGGCTCGACCAACCGGTATCCGCCCTCTCTGGAGTCACAGCGACGACGGGCGGCGGTCAGCTTGCCCGTGCGATCGTCGATGGCGTGATGTTCGCCGACCGGCTCGTTCTGGAGGCAACGCTGCCCCTGGACGACGAGCCCATCCAGCTCACCGGGGCCTTCGGCGACGACCTGGTTCTGCCCCAGCTCCTTGCCGACGCCACCGGACGCAGTTTCGCGGCGCTCACCGAACCTGACCTGCCGGCGATCGGCGTGGCAGCGATGGCTGCAGAGGCCACCGGCAACCTGGTCGACGTCACCCCGCTGTCCCGGCCCGTTGAGCCACGTGCAGAGAACAGTGCGGGCGTCGAGGCCCGATGGGAACGCTACGTGTCCGCCTGGTCACTGGCTACGGGAAAGGAACCGCCGGCGCCGCTGTCGGCGAGCCGGTAGCCCTTCGCCGATTCGAGCAGTTCGTCGTAGCGATCGGTCACGACGATGCACTCCTCCAGCGGCACGGCCCGATGAAGCGTGGTTGTGCCGAGCTTGCTGCTGTCGACGAGGACATAGGTCGCAGAGCTGTGCTCGTGCACGAGCCGCTTCTTCGCGGCCTCCCTCACGTCGAAGGTGCTCACCCCCGCCCGCAGGCTCAGGCCGCTGGCCCCCAGAAAGGCCTTGTCGAAGAACATGTCGGCGAGCAACCGTTCGGTGAGCGAGCCGGCGACAGAGCCGATGCTCGCCAGATAGTCCCCGCCGAGCAGCGCGACGCGGACGCCGTCAGGGACAAGTGGCAATGCCTGGGTGTTGGACGTGACCACCTGGATCGACCGTCCCCGCAGCAGCGGCATCATCTGCAATGTGGTCGTCCCTGAGTCGAGGTAGATGGTGTCGCCGTCGGTGACAAGGGCCGCCGCCGCCGCTGCGATGGCGTTCTTGGCCGCCTTGTTGATCTGGACCTTCGTGGCACTCGGGAGCTCCGACAGCCGGTCGTTGCGCCGGACCGCCCCGCCACGCAGCGCGATCACGTCGCCTGCATCCGCCAGGGCAGCCACGTCACGCCGGACGGTTGACGGCGACACGCCCAACGCGTCCACCAAGTCGTCGAGGTAGACGACCTCGTCGTCAGACAGCAGGCCGAGGATCCTGAGCCTGCGCTCGTACTGGATCATCCGTTGGCACCTCTCTGGTTGGCATAGCGGTCTGGGCACCGACACCGAGGGTGGCGGCGGCCGCGACCTCGGAGGCGAATCTAGCGGCCCCGGACTCGCTGCGACCTTCGTTGATCGCAGCAGCGAAGGCTGCGACGAAGGCGTCCCCCGCGCCGGTCGTGTCGAGGGCTACCGCCGGAACAGGGGCGACCCGGTGCACGGCGCCATCGATGGCCAGGAGGCTACCGGCGGCGCCCATCGTGACCACGACCTTCCGGCAGAACTCTTGCAGCTCCGGCAGGGCGGCCCTGACGGCGGCCTCGTCATCGAGCGAGGCGCCGAAGAAGAACGACGCCTCTTCTTCGTTGACCACAAGGAAGTCGCACAGGATGCTGAGGGCCGGATCCATCGCCCGCGCCGGGGCTGCGTTGTAGATGACGAGCGCGCCGCGCTCGTGGGCAAGCCGGATCGCGGCTTCATTGGCCTCTGCCGGAATCTCGTTCTGGAGGATCACCACTCCGGCTTCATCGAACAGGTCCTGGCGTTCGATCACCCGGGCGGCTGTGACCTCGGCATTCGCACCCCGGACGATGGTGGCGTGGACCTCCCCACCCGGCAGGATCTGCACAAAGCCAAGGCCGGTGGTGTCCGTACTCACGTGGAGGTGGCAGTCGATGCCGTTGTCCTCGAGGTTCTGCCGGCTCGCCCGTCCGTGGTGGTCGTCGCCGACGGCACCAAGGAAGCTCACCCGCTGCCCGAGGCGGGCGCACTGGACGGCCTGGTTGGCCCCCTTCCCGCCGAACTCCTCGCGAACGCTCCGTGCGACGAGCGTCTCGCCGCGTGCGGGAAGCCGGTCCTGCGTCAACAGGAGATCCATGTTGATGCTGCCGACGACAAGAACCGGACGCTTCGCCACCGTCACCCACCCTTCGTGTTGGCGCCTGGACCTGATCCCGCTCAGCCTCCGAGCAGTGCGAGCCGCAGCCGTTGCGACTCGATCCCATCCTGCGCCCCAATGACCGCGGCGATCCGGTCTATCCCGTAGTTCTCGATCTTCCTGACCAGGAGATCCACGGAGTCGGCGTTGGCGACAGCCTCGGCGGACGCACTTTCCCGCTTGGGGAAGGTGTCGAAGTAGATCACGTGCTGGTAATCGTGGCGGAGAAGGTAGTAGAGGAACTCCGCCGTCTCCCATGGGTGCACCGACCCGATCATCAGCCCGTCGTCGACCCGGCTGTTGCCATCGTTGAGGTGCACGCCCCACAGCTTGTCCTGGGCGAGCAGGAGGGCCGCACCGAGGGCCGGTGAATCACCTGCCATGAGCATGTGACAGAAGTCCAGCGTCGCGCCGACATTCGGCCGGTTGATGCGATCCAGCAGGAAGAGCGTCATCCCGGTGCTCGGGTTGAGCGCGTAGACCCGCTCCTCGTACGGCTTGTACTCGATGCTGAGCCGGGTAGTGGGACGGTAGTCCGCGAGTTCCTGGTAGGCGGCGATGGTCGAGTCGACGCTGGCCTGGTAGTCCTTCTGGAACGTGTAGTCGAACCCGTCGAAGCCGAGCCAGATGGTCACGAGGTCACAGCCCAGTTCCGCAGAAGCGTCGATGCCCTGTTTGGTCAACTCGATGGCCTCACGGCTCACCGCTGCGTCGCGGTTGGTGAACTCACCGTGCTTGAAGCTCGAGCGGTAACGCATCGCGACGCTGTTGATCTTCAGACCCAACTCCTCAAGGAGCGCCCTCATCCTTACGGGTCCCAGACCCACGAAGTGCTCCGGGTAGTTCAGGTCGACGTACTCGATCCTCCCGGTGGCTGCCACCAGGCGAAGGGCCTGTTCGGCATCGCCGACCTCGGCAACGAACGAGTTCAATCTGGTCGCGTACTTCATGTGTTCCTCCTACGATCACGCTAGGCTTTCCGATCATATTTCGTCAAGTATTTTCATGTTTGCTCATCCTTATGATCATTGTGCGCACCCGCACCCGGCTGCACTGTTCCCCGGATTGCCGAACCAGTCGTCGCAATTCCCGCCCGGGAGCGATGCACCGGCGATACACCCATCACGCGGGCCTGTCTCCGCAGCGCGTCGGCGCGGTTCACTGGTACCTGGACGAAAGGAAGCTCATGGGCACTGCCCGGCTCGCAGGCATCAGCCCGCGCCACTGGATGGTGGTGATCGGCTCCGGCCTGCTCATGTCGCTCAACGTGCTGATGTTCCTCGCCGTGGGGCTGCTGATGCCCCCGCTCGCCGCCTCGCTCGGCGTCGGACTGGGCCAGGCCATGGTCTTCGTCTCGATCAGCATGCTCACCGGCGCAGCCGTCCTCACCATTGCGGGACCGTTCCTGCTGCGGACCCTTGGGCCGAGGCGGCTTGTCCTGATCGGCGGGGTCTTCACGGGGTTGATGCTGTTCCTGATCGCGTTCATCGGGGAGCTGTGGCAGCTGTACGCCCTGGCGTTCGCGTCCGGCCTGCTCGCGACAGCGGCCCTCCAGATGACGGGCGCCGCCCTTGTCAACGCCTGGTTCATCACGCACCGCGGGCTGATGCAGGGTGTGCTGATGGGCGTTGCCGGGTTCGGTGGCATCGTCGCCGGCCTTGTCCTGCCGGGCGTGGTGGGAGCCTACGGCTGGAGGGTCGGGTTCCAGGTGGTCGGCGCCCTTACTATCGTGCTCACCGTTGCCTGCGGGGGGCTGATGATCCGGTCGCATCCCACAGACGTCGGCCTGCTGGCACATGGCGCGCACGACCTCGTCGAGGAGGAGCGTGCCGAATCCGACGGCATACCGGCCCGCACCGCGATGCGCACTCCCCAGTTCACAGCGCTGCTCGTCGGGCTGACCGCCATCAGCGGCATCATGGCCCTGCAGCAGCACTTCGCGTCCATGATGTCCGACCGCGGCCTTGACGTCGCTGCCGCCGGGACCCTGATCACGCTCCTGTCACTGGTCAACGTCGGCACCACCCTGCTGCTGGGCGCGCTCGCCGACCGGTGGGGGGCAAGCCCGGCCTTCCTCCTCGCCGGCTGCCTGCTCCTTGTGGCACTCAGCCTGTTCCTGCTCACGTCCGGCTACGCACTGCAGGCGATGGCGGTGCTGGTGTTCTCGATCCCGGCCATCACGCCGCCGATCATGACCCCGATCCTGCTGCGCGCGGCATTCGGCGGACGCGCGTTCGTTCCGCTGCTCGGCATGGCCACGGCAACGATGCCGGTCGGCATTGCCATCGGGTCGCCGCTGTGGGGCATCGCGAAGGACGCCAACGGTGACTACACACTCGCCCTCGGTGTCGCCATCGGGGTGGCAGCCCTCGCCGTCCTGCTCGTCACCTGGGCTGTGCGGAGCGGTCAGGGGTTGCAGCAGCCGCTGCCCGCAGCAGAACCCGAACGGCTGTCGGGCTGAGCTCCGTGGGCCACACTGGCGGAGTGGACATCGAAATCAGCGAGGACGGCATCCGTCTCGGGCAGTTGCTCAAGTTCGCCAGTGTCGCGATGGACGGCAGCGAGGCCAAGGCCCTGATCGCCGCCGGCAACGTGAAGGTCGACGGCGAGACCGAGATCAGGCGCGGACGCCAGCTGCATGTCGGCTCGCTGGTGGAGGTTGACCTTCCGCAGGGACGCCAGGAGCTTCGCCTGGTTGCTCCGCGAACCTGACCGGGGCGTCACGGCACGGCCGCCTTCGCAGCGTCCGCGAGTCGTGGACCTCGCTCGCGCCCGGGGTCACTCGGTCGCAGGCAGCGGGCTGCGGCGCTCACCCGAGGCGGCGCGCGGGTGGGGCTTCGACATGCCGAACAGGAACCTCAGCACCCGGTATCTCCGGACGACGAGGCAGCCGGCGGCGCAGACAAGGAACGCCACCGCCATGAGCAGCGGGTAGGCGACAACGATCGGCAGCGGCCAGTCCCGGATCACGTAGACCAGCAGCACGATCGCAGTCTGGTGGAGGACGTAGAAGGGGAGCACCAGCTCACCGGTGGCGCGCAGCCAGTTGCTCCCGCGGTGCAGGTAGCGCGAACCGTAACCCACGATCGCAAGCAGGCACAGCCAGCCGTTGATCGTCCGGAGCGCCCACTGGAAGGCGAAGTCGGGGGTTCCCCAGGCAAGGTCTCCGATGGTCATCGCAAGGAAGAGCAGCGGGACGAGCGTCGCCAGCCCGAGGGTGAGCCAGAGCCGGCGCCACTTCTGGGCCGCGGCCCGCAGCCGCACGTCGGAGCCGAGCACGAAGCCGAGGATCAGGAACATCCAGTGGGTGCCGAGCCTCCAGCCACCCTCCGCCCAACTCAGGATCGGAATGCCCGGCGGCAGGAGGACCTCGGTCGCGAGCAGCGGGACACCGAGAACCGGCAGGAGCCACCAGCGGTCGGCCGCGGCGGCAAGCCGGGCGACGACGCGTCGTCCGGTGTCGCTCGTCAGGTACCGCAGGAGAGGCAGGGAGGCGAGCGTGAACAGCGCGAGGTAGAACAGGTACCACAGGTGCAATCCGGCAACCGGGAACCAGCCGCCGAACCCGTACGCCCCACCGGTGAAGTAGCGCGGCAGGAACTCCCAGAAGGTGCCGACGAACGGTGGAGCCTTGTAGCGCTGGTCCGTCGTGGCCTCGATGTAGACCTGTGGAGGACAAAGGACGAGCCAGCCAACGGTCATCACCGGAACGAGTAGCCGGACGAAACGACGCCGCAGGAACGCCACCGTCGGCATCACCTGCAGTGCCAGCCACATCCCCATGCCGGACAGCAACCAGAACAGCGGCATGACGAACTGGCTGGCGATCCCCATCGGGTAGGTGAACGCTGCGGTGAGGGCGTCGTTCTTGATGTGCCAGGCCTCGAAGTCGTCGAACGGGCGCGCGCAGTGGTAGGCGAAGATCAGCCCCGTCGCAATGACCCGGAGCCAGTCGATGAAGAACAGCCGGGTCGCCCCGCTGACCGGGGAGGGTCCGGCCTCCGTCATGGCACCCCCTTGCCCGGCGCTGGTTCCGGCCTCAGGAACCGCTGAGGCTGACGGGGATGCGGCGTTGGCCGAAGTTGCCCGCGGTCTCGGCGAAGTGACCGGGAACAGGCAATCCACAGTCGGGACAGCTGCCGTCGGCGCGCAGGCGGTACTCGAGGATCCGGTACCAGTCACGCCGGATCAGGGGAGTACCGCAGCCGGGGCACCAGGTGGTGTCACCGTCGGGATCGTGCACGTTCCCGACGTAGACGTAGCGCAGGCCGCAGCCCATCGCGATCCGGCGTGCCCGCGACAGCGTCGCCGCTGGAGTGGGTGGCACGTCCCGCAGGTGGTGGGACGGGTGGAAGGCGGAGAAATGGAGCGGTACGTCGGGCCCCAGCTCGGACGCGACCCAGGTGGCGAGTCGGTCGATCTCGGCGGCGGAGTCGTTGTGGCCCGGGATCAGAAGGGTGGTCAGCTCCAGCCACACCGACGTTTCGTGGGCGAGGTAGCGGATCGTGTCGAGGACGGGCTGAAGGTGCGAGCGGGTCAGCGAGACGTAGAACTCCTCTGTGAAGGCCTTCAGGTCGACGTTCGCGGCGTCGATGTGGGCGAAGAACTCCCGGCGCGGACGTTCGTGGATGAATCCTGCCGTCACGGCGACGGTGCGGAGGCCGGCCTCGTGGCACGCGTCGGCGACGTCCATCGCGTACTCGGCGAAGATGACCGGATCGTTGTAGGTGAAGGCAACACTGCGGCAGCCCAGCTGGGTGGCCGCACGCGCGATCGCTTCCGGCGCCGCAGCATCCTGCAGGCGCTCGACGTTGCGGGACGTACTGATGTCCCAGTTCTGGCAGTACCGGCAGGCGAGGTTGCAGCCGACGGTGCCGAAGGACAGCACGCTCGTACCGGGATAGAAGTGCGCGAGGGGCTTCTTCTCGATCGGATCGACGCAGAAGCCGGAGGCGAGCCCGTACGTCGTGAGCACCATCTGCTCGCCGTCGCGGCGACGGACGAAGCAGGCGCCCCGCTGGCCAGCCCTGAGCTTGCACTCCTGGGGGCACAGGTCGCACTGGATCCGGCCGTCGTCGAGGCGGTGCCACCAGCGTGCCGGGTGCGGCACGGGGGCGCCGGTCACGTCGACACCCGCTTCGGTGCCTGCCCGGGCTCCGACCAGGCGGTGACGGTGAAGCGTCGTACGGTCACGTCCGGCTCCCAGAAGAACACGGGCAGGCGGGCCTTGTGCAACAGGTGCGCGAGGAAGTCCTCAGGATCGGGCAACTCCCGCCACACCTGGGGCAGGAACGTGCCGCGATGCCCGTGCCAACTCAGGATCACGCCGTCGACACCCGGCCGCAGCTGACCCAGCAGGTCTTCCCTAGTCAGGAAGGACAGCTGTGTTGTCGGCGAGAGCAGGGAGACCTCGATCCGCACCTGCGGCAGCTCGACTGCGGGAAGCGGCGGGAACCGGGAGTCGTGGAAGGCCGCAGCGCAGGCGTTCCGCATGACGTCCTCACGCAGGCTCCGCGTCGGTGCGATCGAGCCGGTGCACCCGCGCAACCGACCGTCCCTTGTCAGGGTGACGAACACCGCTCCCGGACGGGAGAGCCAGGCGGGTTCGTTGCCGGTGCGGGGGATCGACGTGCCACGGGCGACGATCGCCGAGCGGGCGAGGCCGAGCAGGATCGGCCCGGCAGACGGGTCCGACTCGGGGTGGAGCGACAGCGTGGCGGGGCGGCGGCGGCCTGCCCGGTGGCCAACGGTCGGAGTCATGACTTCAGCTCTGCTCATCGTGTCCCTCCGTGGTAGCGGTTTCTGTGAAGCTCACAGCGGCGTAGCCGACGACCCGTTCCCGGTCGCCCGCCGTGTCACCGGAGTTGCGGCGATCCACCAGGGCCGCCTGCAGGTGGTGCTCACGACCGGCGAGAAGGAGCCCGTTGATGGCCCTGCCGCCGCACGCGGCGTGGTCCGGCAACGGCCCGCGCAGGTCGAGGATCCGCTGCACCGTGTCCTTGTCCTTCGCCTCAGCAACGTCGTAGGGCAGGTAGTGGGACAGGTCGGAGCTGATCACCACCACGGTGTCCGGCCCACCCCAGGCGGCCTCGATGACCGCAGCAACCTGCTGCGGTGTCGCGTCGCCCACAACGACGGGAACGAGGACGAAACCGTCGAGTACGCGCTGCAGGAACGGCACCTGGACCTCGAGGGAGTGCTCTGCCGCGTGATAGCGATCGGCTGCGATGACGTGTGGTAGTCCCAGCAGCTCGGCGTCGAGGGTGTGGTCGAGGGCCACCTCCCCCAGCGGGGTGGCGAACGCTGCCGCCGAGGACAGCGCGAGACCGCTGAAGCCGAAACGGTGGGCCGGGCCGATCAGCACGATGCGCCGGACCCTCGCCCGCGCCGGTTCGAGCAGCACGTAGCCCTTGGCAGCAGTCGGGCCCGAGTAGACGTATCCGGCGTGGGGAACGATCAGCGCCTTCGGCGTGTGGGAACCAGCGACTCCACGGGCGTGGTCGAGCAGGTTTTCCACCGCGCGCCCCAGAACTGCAGGGAGGCCCGGGTAGAAGTGGCCCGCTACGGCGGGTTGACGAACCATCCTCATTGAGATCGCCTCACCCCGACGCTATTCCCGCCTCCGCCGGCCGTCAATGGACGGCTCCCGACGGGCGCGGCGACCCACGTTCGGATCACCCGGATCTCCGTGGGTACGTGACGAGAAGGAACTCTGGCCAAGCCTCTTGACAGGGAATCCCGAACGTCGCTAGCCTTTCATCAGGAACCTGAGCGGTTCCCCAGGGTTGTAACTCGAAAGAGGCAAAGCCTGAGCTAGCTTCGGTGTGCTCATGCGCGTACAACCCCGGGGCGAGCTCGGGTTTTTCTGGTTTTCGGGACCTGGAACAGGGAAGTTCCGAGGAGGAAGAATGCCGTCAGTGGACTATCGGTCGTTGGCCGTAGACGTCTTGGACAAAGTCGGGGGCGAAACCAATGTCGCTTCCCTCACACACTGCGCAACGCGTCTGCGCTTCAAGCTGAAGGACGCCGACCAAGGCCGACAAGGCTGCCGTCGAGCGCCTCCCCGGCGTGATCACCGTGATGGAGGCCGGCGGCCAGTTCCAGGTGGTCATCGGCAACAACGTGCTCCATCGCGTACGCCGAGATCGGCCAGATCTCGAAGCTCACCGGCGACAGTGCCGAAGCCGGCGGTGGCGAGGAGAAGGGCAGCCTGCTCAACCGCTTCATCGCGCTGATCTCCTCGATCTTCACCCCCATCCTGTGGCCGCTGGCCGGCGCCGGCCTGCTCAAGGCCTTCCTCGCGATGGCCACCACCTTCGGTTGGCTCGACGCGACCGGGCACGACCTACGCGATCCTCAACGCAGCGGGCGACGGCCTGTTCACGTTCCTGCCGATCTTCCTCGCCGTGAACGCTGCCAAGCGCTTCAAGACCAACCAGTTCACCTCGATGGCGATCGCTGCGGCCCTGTGCTACCCGGCCATCGTCGCCCTGGCCAGCGCCACCACCCGGTCACGTTCTTCGGTATTCCGGTGGCGATGGTCACCTACACGTCCTCGGTCATCCCGATCATCGTCGCGGTCTGGCTGCAGAGCTACCTCGAGCACTGGCTCAACAAGGTCCTGCCGTCCTGGCTGCGGAACTTCACCACCCCGCTGCTCGTGCTGCTGATCATGGTCCCGCTCACCCTGCTCACCGTCGGCCCGGTCACCAGCTACGCCGCCAAGGGCATCTCCACCGGTATCGCCTGGCTGTTCGTCACCGCCCCGTGGCTGGCCGGCGCCCTGATGGGCGGCTTCTGGCAGGTCTTCGTGCTGTTCGGCCTGCACTGGGGCTTCGTCCCGTTCATGGTGAACGACTACGCAACGATCGGCTACTCGCTCCTTGCCGGTCCGCTGCCGGCCGCCGTGCTCGCCCAGGCTGCCGCGACGCTCGCCGTGCTGTTCAAGACCAGGAACACCAGCCTCAAGGAACTCGCCGGACCCGCGGCCCTTTCCGGGTTCGTCGCCGGCATCACCGAGCCCGCCATCTACGGTGTCACCCTGCGGCTGAAGAAGCCCTTCTACTACGGCATCGCCGGTGGCGCCGTCGGTGGCGCCATCGCAGCATGCGGGTGGCTCCGCTTCCAGCGCGTTCGTCTTCCCCTCGCTCCTCGGCCTCGCCGCCTACATGCAGGTCGGCTCCTTCACCCTGCAGCTGATCGGTACCGGCGTCGCGATTGCGATCGCCTTCACCCTCACCATGGTGCTCGGCTTCGACGACATCCCCAACGAGGAGGCCAAGGAGCCGGAACTCATCCCGGCAGCCCCGGCGCTGTGGAGGTCAGCGCCCCGGTCAGCGGTGCGGTCGTCCCGCTCGCTGAGGTGAAGGACAAGGTGTTCGCCTCCGGCGCGCTCGGCAAGGGCATCGGCATCGTCCCGTCCAGCGGCAAGGTGTACTCCCCGTTCGCCGGCACCGTCGTCACCGCCTTCCCGACCGGCCACGCCTTCGGCATCAAGTCCGCCGACGGCGTCGAGGTGCTGATCCACATCGGGATCGACACCGTCCAGCTCGAGGGCAAGGGCTTCGCCGCAGCGGTCACCCAGGGCCAGGCCGTCGAGGCGGGCGACCTGCTCGTGCGCTGTCGACCTCGATGTCGTGAAGGCCGCCGGCTACGACCCGACCACCGTCGTGGTGATCACCAACACCGCGCAGTTCGCCGCCGTCCTTCCCGCGGAGGGACACCAACTTGCCCACGGCGACACCGCGATCGTCATCGAGCGCTGACCCGAGGGCCGAGAGCCTGGTCGAGCTCCCACTCCCACGCGAGCTCGACCAGGCCCTACCCGGCCGGACACCTGCTTCCACCCACTCGCACGCAGAGGAATCGAGAGAATGTCACAAGCAACCACACCGTTCCCCCAGGGCTTCCTCTGGGGCGGGGCCACCGCTGCCAACCAGATCGAGGGCGCCTACGCCGAGGATGGCAAGGGACTTTCCATCCAGGACGTGATGCCGAAGGGCATCACCGCGCCCCGGGTCGAAGGACCCACCGATGACAATCTGAAGCAGGTGGGCATCGACTTCTACCACCGCTACGCAGAAGACATCGCCCTGTTCGCCGAGATGGGCTTCACCGTGTTCCGGCTCTCGATCGCCTGGTCTCGGATCTTCCCCAACGGTGACGACGCCGAACCCAACGAGGAGGGCCTGGCGTTCTACGACCGGGTCTTCGACGAGTGCGCCAAGTACGGCATCGAACCGCTGGTCACCCTCTCGCACTACGAAACGCCGCTGCGCGCTGGCCGACAAGTACGACGGCTGGGTGAGCCGGGAGCTGATCGGCCTGTACGAGCGCTACGTCCGCACCGTGTTCGACCGGTACCGCGGCAAGGTCACCTACTGGCTGACGTTCAACGAGATCAACTCGGTGCTGCACGCCCCGCTGATGTCGGGCGGCATCAACACCCCCAAGGAGCACCTCAGCAAGAGCGACCTCTTCCAGGCCGCGCACCACGAGCTCGTTGCCAGCGCGCTGGCCACCCGGATCGCCCACGAGATGCTGCCCGGATCGCAAGTGGGCTGCATGGTGATCGCCATGCCGATCTATCCGCTCACCCCGGATCCGGCCGACATCGTCGCCGTGATGGACGCCGACCACGCCAACCTGATGTTCAGCGACGTACACACCCGGGGCGCCTACCCCGGCTACGCCCTGCGGTACTTCCGCGAGAACGGGATCGAACTCGACATCACAGCGGAGGATCGCGAGATCCTGGCCAACACCGTCGACTTCGTCTCCTTCAGCTACTACATGAGCATCTGCGAGACGGCCGACCCCGCGAAGAAGGTCGCCGGCGAGGGCAACATCATGGGCGGCGTGCCGAACCCCACCCTGCCTGCCAGCGAGTGGGGCTGGCAGATCGACCCGGCAGGCCTGCGGGTTGTGCTCAACCAGTTCTGGGACCGGTGGCAGAAGCCGCTGTTCATCGTCGAGAACGGCCTGGGCGCCAAGGACCAGCTCGTCGAGGTCGACGGCGCGAAGACCGTGCTCGACGACTACCGGATCAGCTACCTCAACGACCACCTGTTCCAGGTCGGCGAAGCCATCGCCGACGGCGTCCAGGTGATGGGCTACACCTCCTGGGGCCCCATCGACCTGGTCTCGGCCAGCACCGCCCAGATGAGCAAGCGGTACGGCTTCATCTACGTCGACCGCAACGACGACGGCACCGGCACCCTCGACCGGTACCGCAAGAAGTCGTTCGGGTGGTACCGCGATGTCATCGCCAGCAACGGCGCCACGCTCGCACCGGCCTGAACATCCCCACCACCACACCGCACGGCGGGCCAGCTGTCCGACGCGCGCGGTCCGCGGAGGTCGGCTACTTTTGCACTCGTAGCCACCTCCGCGGGGCGGCGCGCTCGGCCATGCGCCCCCTCACGTGGGAAGGACCGCACATGGAAGTGCTGAAGGTCTTCAACAACAACGTCGTTCTCGTGCGCGACGAGGACGGCCGGGACGTCGTCGTCACCGGTCGGGGTATCGGCTACGCGGCGAAGCGTGGCGATCAGGTCGACGCAACGAAGGTCACGCACCGGTTCCCACCCGACGCCGAGCACGATGTGCAGCAGCTTTCCGCGTTCCTGACCGAGATCCCGCCCGAACACCTCGCGTTGGCTGCGGAGATCCTGAAGTCGGCCCAGGCGTCACTGGGCACCACCTTCGCCCAGAGCATGATCATTCCGCTGGCCGATCACATCAGCTTTGCGATCAAGCGCGCGCGGCAGCACATCGACATCGAGTACCCCCTGCGTGCAGAAGTCGCGCACCTGTACCCCAACGAACTGCGGGTCGCACGGGAAGCCGTCGCGCTCGTCCGGGAGCGCACGGGCGTCGACCTCCCCGATGACGAGGCCGTGCCGATCGCCCTGCACTTCGTCAACGCCCTCTTCGCCAGCGACGACCTTTCCCGCACCTTCCAGATGACCGAGCTCTTCCGGCAGGTCTTCGGAATCCTCGACTCCGCCTACGACCGGCACTTCGACACCGAGAGCATCAACGCTGCCCGCTTCATCACCCACCTTCGCTACTTCTTCGTGCGCATCGACAAGGACAAGCAGCTGGTCGAGAACCCCGAGTCCTTCGTCACCACCATCCGGACATCGTTCTCTGAGGCGCACACCTGCGCCGAGCGGGTCAAGGCCCTCCTCGAGCTTCGCCTGGAGAAACCCATCACGCCCGATGAGGTCGTCTACCTCACCCTCCACGTCGCGCGTCTCGCCAGCGAGCACTGAGTGAAGCCCCAAGCGGTCTTCCTGGACATAGACGGGACCTACCTGAACGAGCGCGGGCTCGTTCCCGACAGTGCTGCGTCGGCGGTTCGCGCTGCCCGGGACAACGGCCATCGGGTGTTCCTGTGCACGGGAAGGGCGATCGCCCAGATCTGGGATCACATCACCGAGGCAGGGTTCGACGGCGTGATCGCCTCGTCGGGCGCCTACGTGGAGTACCAGGGCAAGACCCTGTTCCACCAGTCCCTTCCGCGCCCGGTGGTCGAGCACGTCGTGGCCTTCCTCTGCGACCACGGGATCGACTTCTTCCTCGAGGCCAACTCCGGCCTGTACGGCAGCGCAGAGACCCGACAGCGCATCATGTCCGCGGTCTACGGGGACGAGGCCGACCCCGCCGTCGTCGCCGACCTGTCGTTGGGGTTCGGCCAGTTCATCGAGCGGTTCGTCGTCGACAAGGCCCTGATCCGGGACGACATCAACAAGGTGTCCTTCCTCGGGTCATCGATGACGATCGACCGCATCCGGGCGGAGTTCGCCGGCGAACTGGACATCGTGCCCGGGACGGTCGCGAAGTTCGGTCCGAACAGCGGTGAGATGTCGCTTCCCGGTGTCCACAAGGCCACCGCCATCGAATTCGTCCTCGCTCACCTCGGCATCGACCGGGAGGACACGATCGCCTTCGGGGACAGCACCAACGACCTGGAGATGATCGAGTACGTCGCCACGGGTGTGGCGATGGCCGACGCCCATCCGGACGTGCTCACGGTGTCCGACATGATCACCCCGAGCCCAGCAGCGGGGGGCCTTGCGCTCGCGTTCGCCGAACTCGGGCTCATCGAGCCGCAAACTCCTGTTCGGTGGGTAAGGGACCTGAGGGGGGCATGAGGAAGCGCACCACCTGAGAGGGATGCCCATGCTGCACAACACCCTGATGACGATCGCGCAAGCGCAGGTGCTGCCGGATGGGCGACGCGTGCAGATCCTGCGCCGGCTCGGCTACCAGGTGGGGGCCGAGACCCTCATCTGGTCAGGCTTCCGCTTCCATGGCGAACCTCACCAGATCGTGATCGGCTCGAGAGTGTTCATCAACCGCGGGATCGACATCGACGCCGGCACTGCCTCTGTGCACCTCGAAGACGGAACCGTGTTCGGCGTCGGCGTGGTTCTGGCTGCAGGGGGACACAACATCGGCGGTCCGGAACGACGTGCCCTTGGGCCCAACGACGGGCCGGTGGTGATCGGCGCCGGGTCATGGCTGGGCGCCCGGGTGGTCGTCCTGCCCGGCGTGCAGGTCGCGCCCGGCTGCATCGTGGGAGCGGGCGCCGTCGTCACCCGCGACACTGAGCCGAACGGGGTCTACGTCGGCGTGCCCGCACGGCGCATACGGGACCTGTAGGGGTGCCAGTCCTCCCGTGGCGGGGGCTGCGCGGGCCGCGAGTCCGGACCCGAAGGGGCGATCCATCGGAGCGGATGACGGGAATCGAACCCGCACTGTCAGCTTGGGAAGCTGATGTTCTGCCATTGAACTACATCCGCCTGCGGGCGCCTCGGCGCCGCGCGAGTGGCAGTCTAGCCGGAGCCGGCTGGCGCCTGCACGCCGGGCTCGAACGCGCGACGCGGCGACCCGCTGCGGCGAAACCTTGCCTGTATAGGCCCTGTGTCTGCCAAACTGCTTAGTGACAACAACCGGGGCCTCTTCTTCGGGTGGAGCAGAAAGCGGGGAGCGAGCGGGTGACCAGAGAAGACCGGGCCATCAGCATCGTCGACCTCATCTCGCAGGCCATGGCGGTCATCGATGACGGGGAGCAGGCGGAGCAGCTCGTTTGCAACGCGCTCGCGAAGGCGACCGCGGCAGACAGCGCAGCCCTCCTCGGGATCGATCTCGGGCGACGTCTGCGCGTGCACGCAGCGTTCCCGAACCAGCGCCACGCCGCCGTCCTCGCCGACGCAGCCCTCCACGGCGGACGTCGTTCGGAGGGGACGCACCTCCAGGCCGGCCAGCACCCCGTGCTGGGCGAGATCGTGACCATCGGCCCGGAACTTGTCGAGCAGGCACCCGGCCAGGATCGCATCCGGGTCGTAGCGCTCGCCAAGCGGGGCGGCTTCAGCCCCGAGGCGCGTGCGCTGCTCGCCGAATCCGTCGCACCGCTGCAACTCCTGCTGCCGCACGTCGCGGACGCCTGCCGTCGCGCCCAGCAGGTGCGCACCGCAGCGGACGCCGCGGCTGCCCTGAACCTCACCGCCCGTGAGGTGGAGGTGCTGCAACTCCTCGCAGAAGGCCTGCTGGCCCGCACGATCGCCGCACGCCTCGGACTGTCGCCACGCACGGTCCACAAGCACCTGAGCAACGTCTACACCAAGCTCGGCGTCCACGACCGGCTGGTCGCGGTCAGCATCGCGAGGGCCCAGGGTCTCATCGCCGCCTGACCGCTACTCCCCCGTCTGACCGTCGATCGACTCCCGCAGCAGGTCGGCATGCCCGTTGTGACGTGCGTACTCCTCGATCATGTGCACGAGGATCCACCGCAGGCTCACCCGCGTGCCGTCGCGCTGCGCCCGCGCGGCCCGTTGGCCGAGGTCGCCAGCGGCCAGCGCTTCCGACACCGCCAGCCGGGCCCGGCCCACCGCCGCGTCCCACAGCCCGCGAAGCTCCTCAGGCGAGTCGTCGACGGCAGAATGCCAGTCCCAGTCCCGGTCGGCGTCCCAGTCGACGGTGTCCCACGGCGGGCCCGGTTCCCGTCCCAGCAAGTCGGAGCAGAACCAGTCATCCTCGACGAGGGCGAGGTGCTTCATCATCCCGCCCAAGGTCATGCTGGACGCCGCTGTCGTTGCCGCCAGCTGTGCCGCGTCCAGCCCCGCGCACTTCCAGGCGAAGGTTGCCCGCTGCCAGTCGAGGAAGCCCAGCAGCGTTCCACGTTCGTCAGCCGCCACCGGCGGTTCCGGCCGTCCATGCTCGTCGATGATGCTCATCAGCGGAGTCTAGGCACGCAGCGCTCAGGGTTGGCCCCCACCCCACCCCCAACCGACCCGCGAACGGGTTCCAACGGGCACCGACGAGGCTTAGGTTCAGACCATGAGCAATCCTCTCGAACCCACGGACGTCGGCCCGGTCGTCGGGGGCGACCTGACGGCTGCCGACGCCGATCGCGACCATGTCGTCGCCCTGTTGAACGCCGCACACGCCGAGGGGCGGCTGACCGCGGCCGAACGCGACCAGCGCATCGCCACAGCCCGTCTTGCCGAGACCTTCGACGACCTCGTCCCGCTGACCCGCGACCTGGTGGGTCCGGCAGCCACGCGTCCCGCCGTCAGCTACGACGAGGCCAACGCGACCGAGTCCGCTGACCAGATCGTTGCCATCTTCGCCGGCGCCTCCCGCAAGCACGCCTGGCGGGTGCGCAAGCACACGTCGATCCTCACCGTCTTCGGTGGCGCAGAGATCGACCTGACCCAGGCGATCTTCGAGTCCCACGACGTCGAGGTGAACGTCTTCTGCCTCTTCGGCGGCATCGAACTCACCGTCCCGCCCGGCACCGACGTCGACAACCAGGTGATGGCGGTACTCGGCGGCAGCGAGGTCGGCAAGCTCGCACCGCCCGACCCGTCGGCGCCCCGCATCACCATCAAGGGCTTCGTCGGCTTCGGCGGCGTGGAGGTCCGCAACCCCAAGGTCAAGAAGAACCGGGGCTAGATTCGTTCCATGACCGACCTGTTCACCCCTGCCGCCAACTGGCAGCGGTTGCCCGACCGCTACGTGACCGTGCGGCGTCTGGGGGCACTGGCGTACAACCTCGTCGCGACGGTGGTCGTTGCGCTGACCGTCGGCTTCATCGTCGACTGGACCTGGGCAGGCGGCCTTGCCGTCGCCGGCCTCGCCTGGACCGCGTGGCGCGTCATCCGAGCGGGACGCTGGGTGCGCACCTTCGGGTACGCCGAACGCGAAGAGGACCTGCTGATCACCCACGGGCTGTGGAACAAGCGGCTCACCGCGATTCCGTACGGCCGCATGCTGTCGGTCAACGTCGAGTCGGGCCCGATCGACCGCGCGTGGGGCCTTGCCCGTGTCGAGCTGGTCACGGCCAGCGTCCAGTCGGCCGGACACATCCCCGGCCTGCAGCAGTCGGACGCGGCGGTGCTGCGCGACCGGTTGATCGCAGCCGGAGAGGCACAGGCGCTCCCGCTATGACCGCCGACCCCGACCCGGTCGGCTTCCTGCCGCCGGAGCAGTCGCCGGCGGCACTGCCGCCGGACGCCGTGCAGCCCGACCCCGGTCAGCCTGGCGCAGGCGACCCGCCGCAGGAGAGCCTGCCGCCATGCCGCCGGTGGCCAAGCTGACCGAGCGTCCGCATCCGCTCACCCCGTTCATCCGGGGCTGGGTGGTGCTGCTGGCGCTGGTGATCGGCATCGGACGCGAGTTCGTGCCCAACGGGGAGGGGCCCCGGCCGCTGCCCCCGCTGGAGTGGATCCTCGCAGCGGTGGGTGTCCTGGCGCTGGGAGCTGTGGCAGCCGGCTACATCTCGTGGCGGTTCACCCGGTT
Source organism: uncultured Actinomycetota bacterium (assembly GCA_963773595.1). Taxonomy (GTDB): domain Bacteria; phylum Actinomycetota; class Actinomycetes; order Propionibacteriales; family Propionibacteriaceae; genus Propionicimonas. The sequence continues at coordinate 342,015 of CAVZBQ010000001.1, read as the reverse complement.
CGTGATCGACGCGGACGAACTGCGCGTCGACACCGGTGCGATCTTCCGCCGCTCCATCCGCGTGGCCTTCGACAAGGTGCAGTCGATCGACGTGGTGCAGCCGTTCGCCGCCCGGCTCTTCGGGCTGGCCGAGCTCCAGATCGACGTCGGCTCCCACGAGCGCTCGAAGCTGCGCTACCTCTCGCTGGGACGGGCCTACGCCCTGCGCGACTACCTGCTCGCGCGTGCCCGTGGCTACCAGGCAGAGGCTGCGACGTCGACCCGATCGGTCTCCGTGCTCACCGACCTGCACGAGACCGACGAGGTGCTCGTCCAGGTGTCCCCGCAGACGCTGCTGCTGGCAGCCGTCACGTCCCACGAGTTCTGGGGCATCGTGCTCAGCGGCCTGGTCTTCGTCGGCGTCGGGCTCGCGATCGGGCAGTGGTGGGTGCTGCTCGCCGCAGGCATCCCGACCATCAGCGGCCTGTTCGGCTTCGTCAGCCGCCGGGTGACCGGGCAGTTCAACTACACCCTCTCCCGACGCGCGCACGGCCTGCGGATCGCCCGCGGGCTCACCAGCCTCACCAGCCAGTCGCTGCCGGCGCGACGCATCCAGGCGGCCCAGCTGAGCCAGTCCCCGGTCTGGCGGCTGCTCGGGCTGTACCGCATCGACATCGAGGTGATCGGCTGGGGTGCCGTCACCGACAACGAGGACAAGTCCGGTGTCTCGACCATCCTGCTGCCGGCCGGCTCCTTCGACGCAGGTGCAGGTGGCGCTTGCCGCGATCTGGCCGCAGGCCGACTTCACGACCGTCGAGCTGTCGCCGGCACCGGTCCGGGCGCGCTGGATCCACCCGTTCTCCGGTCCCTTCCTGCGCTGGGGCCACGACGAGTACCTGGTGGTGTCGCGGCACGGCTGGCTGGTGCGCCGCTGGCAGCTCGTGCCGCACGCCCGCGTCCAGTCGGTGCGGGTGACGCAGGGTCCGGTATCACGCCGACTCGGGCTGGCCGACCTGGAGTTCCACACCGCCGGCATGCACATCGCAGCGCACGCGTCCGGCGTGGACGCAGGGGTCGTGCTCGAGCGCCAGGCCGAGCTGATGGCCCTGCTGCACCACCACGGCCCCGACGTCTCGGAGCCACTCCCCACGACACCCACCGAGATGGGGGCGGGTCAGGCGGGTCAGGCGGGGCCGGACGCCTTCCGGGCCGACCAGGCAGAGGCCACCATCTCGTCCACCGAGTAGCTCATCTTCCAGTCCAGGTCGGCGGCGGCAGCCTTGCCGTCCGCGACGATCCGGGCCGGGTCGCCGGGACGGCGCTCGCCGATCACCGGGGTGAAGTCGATGCCGGTCACGCGGGCCATCGAGTCCATGATCTGCCGCACGCTGAGGCCCTCACCGCTGCCGAGGTTGTAGGCCGGACGCAGCTCGCGTCCCGCCTCCAGCGCCCGGCGCGGCGGCGACGTGGGAGTTGGCCAGGTCGCCGACGTGGACGTAGTCGCGCACGCAGGTGCCGTCCGCCGTCGGGTAGTCGACGCCGTTGATGCGCGGCGTCCTGCCCTCCAGCAAGGCCTCGATGACCAGGGGGAACAGGTTGTGCGGGCTGGCGTCGTAGACCTCGTCCGTCGCAGAGCCGACCACGTTGAAGTAGCGCAGGCTGACCCCGTGGAAGCCCTGCGGTGGCGCGGGCCTGGTCGTTGATCAGCCACTCCCCGATCAGCTTCGACTCGCCGTAGGGCGACTCGGGCGCGTTCGGGGAGTCCTCGGTGACCAGGTCGCTGGACGGCGTCCCGTAGACCGCTGCGGAGGAGGAGAAGACCAGGTTCTGCACGCCGACGTCGGCCATCGCCGTCAGCACGCTCGCCGTGCCGGTGACGTTCTGCGCGTAGGTGTGCAGCGGACGCTGCACGGAGACCCCGGCGTACTTGTAGCCGGCGACGTGGATCACCCCGGTGCACCCGTGCTCACGCAGCACGCCGGCGACCGCGTCGGTGTCGAGGATGTCGCCCTCGGTGAACGGGACACCGGCCGGCACGAAGCCGGCCAGTCCCGAGGAGAGGTTGTCCAGCACCACCGGGGTCAGCCCCTGCTGCTGCAGGGCCCGCACCACGTGCGCCCCGATGTACCCGGCTCCGCCGGTAACCAGCCATGTCGTCACACGCGGAGAGTCTATTGGGCGATTCAGGGGTGCCGCAGACCTGCCGTTCTGGCTAGGGTGGACCCATGCAGAACCAACCCGTGCTGGGCATCGACATCGGCGGCTCCGGAATCAAGGGAGCCCTGGTCGACCTGACCGCCGGCGACTTCGCCGCCCCCCGCGTCCGCATCCCCACTCCGGCCGAGTCGACGCCGAAGAATGTCGCCTCCGTCGTCGCGGAGATCGTGGCGGAGTTCGCCGACCAGATGGGCGACGGCCCGATCGGCATCACCATTCCTGCCGTCGTCACCCACGGCGTCACCCGCTCGGCGGCGAACATCGACAAGTCGTGGATCGACGCTCCCGCGGAGAAGATCTTCTCCGAGCGGCTCGGACGCCCCGTCGTGCTCGTCAACGACGCGGACGCCGCCGGCGTCGCCGAGGTGAAGTTCGGCGCGGCCAAGGGCAACGAGGGACTGGTGCTGATGACCACCCTCGGCACCGGCATCGGCAGCGCGATCCTCTACCGCGGCGTGCTGATCCCGAACTCCGAACTCGGCCACCTCGAGATCGACGGCCACGACGCGGAGACCCAGGCTGCCGCGTCCATCAAGACGCTGCTCGGCCTCAGCTACTGCGAGTACGTCGCCGCGGCTGCAGCGCTACTACGAGCGCGTCGAGGCCCTGTTCTGGCCCGACCTGTTCGTCGTCGGCGGCGGCGTCTCGAAGGACTCGGACAAGTTCATGCCCAAGCTGAAGCTGAAGACCCCGATCGTCCCGGCGCACCTGCGCAACCGGGCCGGCATCATCGGCGCTGCCTGGCTCGCCGTCGACAAGGTCGAGCACCCCGAGCGTCCCGCCTGATCGCAGCGACAGACGCGACACGAAACGGGGACGTCCCCGTTTCGGGGCGCTGTCACGAAAGGGGACGTCCTTCGTGCCGGGCTACATGCGCTCGGGGGCCTCGATGCCGAGCAGGTCGAGGCCGGTGGCGAGCACCTTCCTCGTCGCCTCGCACAGCGCCAGGCGGGACGAGCGCACCTCGCCCTCGCTCTTCAGCACCGGGCACTGCTCGTAGAAGGAGCTGAGCGCGCCGGCCAGTTCGTAGAGGTAGCCGCACAGCCGGTGGGGCTGCAGGGTCTCCCCCACGGCCGCGACCACCTCGCCGAAGCGGCTCAGCAGCAACGCGACCTGCTGCTCTGCCGGCTCGGCGAGCACCGTGACGGCGTCGCCGGCGAAGCCCTCCGCCTCGGCCTTGCGCAGGATCTGGTTCGCCCGGGCGTGCGCGTACTGCAGGTACGGCCCGGTGTCGCCGGTGGTCGCCACCATGCGCTCGGCGTCGAAGGTGTAGTCCTTCTGCAGCCCGCTGGACAGGTCGGCGTACTTGATCGCTGCCAGCGCGATCGCCGGCGCGGCCTCGGACTCCGCAGCGTCCAGCAGGCTGTTCAGGGTGACGGCCGTGCCCTCGCGGGTGGAGAACTTCTTGCCGTCGGCGCCCAGCACCTGGCCGAAGCCGACGTGCTCGGCGGAGACCCCGTCGGGCAGGTAGCCGGCGAGCCGCGCGACAGCGAAGACCTGCTCGAAGTGGTGGGCCTGCGGTGCCCCGACGACGTAGATCATCCGGTCGGCGTGCAGGTCGCCGACCCGGTGCCGGACGGCGGCCAGGTCGGTGCAGGTGTAGCCGAAGCCGCCGGCGGCGTTGCGGATGATCGCCGGGGCGGTGAAGCCCTCGACGAAGACCACCAGCGCCCCGTCGTCGACGACGGCGATCCCGCGGTCCTCCAGGTCGGCGGCCACCACGGCCAGGTCGTCGTTGTAGATCGACTCCCCCGCCAGGTCGGCGTTGGTGAGCAGCACGTTCATGCGCTTGTAGGTGGCGTTGAAGCCGGCCAGCGACACGTCGATCAGCTGCTGCCAGAGCGTCCGCGTCGCCGCGTCGCCCGCCTGCAGCATGACCACCCGCTCGCGGGCCCGGTCGGCGAACTCCTCCGACTCCTTCAGGTGGTTGTTCGCCCGCTGGTAGAGCTCCTCGGCCGCGGGCAGGTCGAGCGCGGAGACGTCGATGCCCTCCTCGAGGATCTGCTCGACGAGCATGCCGAACTGCCGTCCCCAGTCGCCGATGTGGTTCTGCGGGATGACGGTGTGCCCCTGCGCGCGCAGGACGCGGGTGAAGCAGTCGCCGATGATCGTGGAGCGCAGGTGGCCGACGTGCATCTGCTTGGCGACGTTCGGCGAGGAGTAGTCGATGACCACCGTCTGCGGCTGCGCGGCAGGGCTGATCCCCGAGGACGGCTCGGTCAGCACCTGGGTGGCCACCCTGGCCAGCACGTCGGTGCGGATCCGCAGGTTGATGAAGCCCGGCCCGGCGATCTCGAGCGGCTCGCACAGGTCGGCCGAGGTCGATCTGCTCGACGAGCCGCGCGGCGACGTCCCGCGGCTTCGTGCCCTCGGCGTTGGCCAGCCGCAGGGCGACGTTGGTCTGGTAGTGGCCGAACTGTGGACGGGTGGCCGGGCGCAGCTCCGGGTCGATTCCGGCAATGGCCTGGACACGCTCACTCAGCAGGGACGGCAACGACAGCATGGCCGATATCCTCCCACGTCACAGGCGGTGGGTTCCCGAGCGTGGCGGCCGGTGGCTCAACAGGTCCCAGACCAGCTTCAGGTTCGCGGCCAGTTCGCGACGGGTCCCGTTCGCCCAGGGGCGAGCGCTGGACCGCGCGCTGTCGTCGCCAACGCCCCACGCGTCCAGCCCGAGTGCACGGCAGATCGCCAGCGCCCGCGGCAGGTGATAGGTCTGGCTCACCACGACGAGCCGGTCGATGTCGTACACGTCCCGGGCGCGCAGGCACGAGTCGTAGGTGTCGAGTCCTGCCGGGTCGACCAGCAGCACCGACTCCTCGATGCCGCGCTCGAGCAGGTACGCCCGCATGCCGCCGGTCTCGTCGTAGAACCGCGACCGTCCGTCACCGCTGAGCAGGATGCGGTCGACGAGCCCGCGCCGGTACAGGTCGAGTGCCACGTCGAGCCGGGCCCGCAGGAACTTGGACGGGACACCGTCGGCGTACACCTCCGCGCCGAGCACGAGTGCCACCGGCAGGTGCGGCAGTGCTTCGGCCGGCACGATGCGGTGACGGGTGATCGAGCGCACCACCAGCCCGAGCACGAGGACGGCCCCCACGCCGGCACCGAGCGCTCCGGCAGCCACCGCCACCGGAGTTCCCCACCGGCGGACGTCTCCCATGCCGCCAGCGTAGAGGGGGGTTCCAGCCCGCTTGCCTCGGTCCCACCCGTCCCACGTGCCACGCTGCCTGTGGAGCGGCTGATACACACGCGGCCGAGAGCAATTCCCGACCTCAACAGGCACCCTTCCGCGTGGTAAATTCCACGCGTCCGCAACGACGGTTGCGGACGCTGCGAGGGGTCGGGGAGGTCACGTGCCTAAGCGAGGACGCTGGCTGCTACGCCACGCCGTCGCGCTCGTCCTCCTGGCCCTCTTCGCCGGGTTGCTTCCCGCTGCCCCCGCCGTTGCCGACCCGTCACAGCTGGCAGCACCGACAGCGATCACCGTCAGCCAGCGCCCCACCATGGCCGTCGTCACCTGGCCTGCGGTCCCCGACGCTGCCGGCTACGCGATCGACTACGACACCAGTCCCAGCTTCATCACGGCACGCAACCTGACCAGCGCCGAGACGCTCGCCGTCCTCACAGGGCTCGATCCGAGCACGTCCTACTACGTGCGGGTCGCAGCCGTCGACGGCGCGACGAACGCCATCGGTCCGTGGGCGCCGGCCACGACGTTCACCACCGGCGACCGTGAGTTCTCGCTGCCGGCACCGGCGCTCTCCGCTTCCAGTGACACCAGCACTTCGCTGAAGATCGAATGGAACAAGGTCGCCCCGAAGCTCCGCTACGAGGTGGCGCTCGGCAAGGACGCGAACACCGTCACCAACACGCAGCAGGTCACCGGCCTCACCACGGTCTTCGACAAGCTGGCGAAGTCGACCAAGTACTACCTCAGCGCCCGCGCCGTGAATGCGGACGGTGACCCGGTGACGGCATGGTCGGCGCCCGTGGCGTTCAAGACTCCGGAGTCGCTGCCGCTGCGCGTGGGCAGCTTCAACATCCGCAACGGCACCATCAAGGCCGGCGGCGGCAACTGGACGAAGCGTCGGCACGCCGTCGCGGACACCGTCGCAGGCCAGCACGTCGCCGTCCTCGGCCTGCAGGAAGCCACCTGGAACATCGGGGGCTACCCGTCGGGCCAGTACGCGGACCTCGCCCACCTGCTCGGCAAGAGCTGGAAGTCCACGACCTACGTCGGCAACGCCGGCCCCGAGGGCACCCGCATCCTGTACGACAGCGACGAGGTGACCATGCTGCGGCAGGGCTACCAGAAGCTGGCGGGGAGCCATGCGAACGGCAACTGGCGCTACGTCAGCTGGGCCGAGTTCCGCCAGCTGTCCACCGGCAAGCGGTTCTTCTTCGCCAACACCCACTTCCTGCAGAAGCAGAACAAGCACGACTACAACAGCCGGGTGTCCAGCGCCAGGCAACTGGTCAAGATCGTCGAGCGCTACAACACGGAGAACCTGCCGACGATCATCGTCGGCGACTTCAACTCCCACAAGTTCCGCAATCCGGAGAACGCGCCGTACAACATCATCACCGAGGGCCGGCTACATCGATCCCCTCGACAACATCGACGACTGGCGTGGCGGACCCCGTGGCATCGCGGAGAAGCGCATCAACGCGAACATGTTCACGATCAACCTGTTCCACCGCAAGGCGATGAAGGGCAACTACTCCACCGGCGTGATGGTCGACCAGATCTTCGTCACCCCGATGCGGGTGTCGGAATGGGAGACCGTCGTGAAGGTCGACTCGGCTGGACGGTTCATCGGCACGATCCCTTCCGACCACAACATGATCCGCGCGACCGTCTACCTGCCCTGACCACTTCGGCCCATGACCGGCCGCTATCATGACGCGGGTAAAGCTGCCGCTGCTGCCTCCGCTGCCCTCGGGTCGCTGATGGTCACCGACGGTGCCGAAGTGGACTGGAGGGGCAGCCGGTGAACAGGCACTTGGCATCGCGCTACCAGCGCATCGCTGCCCAGGCACTCCCCCTCGTCGGCGTCTGGCTGGCCACCGTCGGAATTGCGTTGTTCCTGCTGCTCGGCAGCAACGGTGCGGCAGCTGCGCTGGCCGTCGTGCTGCTCGGTTTCCTCTGGTGGCGCCAGGACATCATCGGCAGCGGAGCGCAGTCGGCGAGCAACACCGCAGCACTGTCGGCCGTCCTGCTCACGCTCGGCTTCGTGCCAACCCTGCCCGACCTCGTGCTGGCAACGTCTGCGGCAGCGCTGTTCGCCTACGCCATGGCAGCTCCCCTCGTCGAGAACCAGCTCAGGCCCCGCCTCGAGGCCTTCCGCCTCCCCGGACACCTCGTCCCGCCGCTGGCACGCGTGCGCAACCCGATCTTCAAGGCCGCCGCCGGCGGCGGTGTCGCCCTTGCGGCCGGCGCTGCCGGCCTTGTGCCCAGCTGGCTTGCCGCGGCCCTCGCGCTGGTGTTCCTGCTCGCCGGTGCTGCGACGGCGGCCTACCAGCTGCTGCGCCGGCGGCGTCACCTTGCCGACCGTGAGGTGCACACGGCACTGCTGGCCTACCGGCCCGACTTCTACCTCTACTACAGCGGACGCCCGGAGGGCGCCTACCAGCTGCAGATGTGGTTGCCCTACCTCGAGCGGACGGGGGCCCGCGGCGCCGTGCTGATCCGGGAGCGCCAGTTCCTCGACACCGCGCTGGCCGTGACGACGCTGCCGGTCCTCCTCGCCGAATCGGTGGAGCCGATCGAGCGCACGATCGTCCCGACCCTCGGTGCCATCTTCTACGTGAACAACGCAGCGAAGAACGTCGACGGCACGCGCTACCAGCAGGTCGTGCACGTGCACCTCGGCCACGGCGACAGCGACAAGCCCGCCAGCTACGCCTCCAGCACGACCATGTTCGACCGGATCTTCGTCGCAGGCCAGGCGGGCGTCGACCGGTTCGCCACCCACGGCGTGCTTGCTCCGGCGGAGAAGTTCGTGCTCGTCGGACGACCGCAGGTGGAGGCCATCGACGTCCGACCCGCCGGGACGTCGCTCCCGCAGCGGCCGGTCGTGCTGTACGCCCCCACCTGGCGCGGCGTCCTCGCCGACATGCAGCTCAGTTCGCTCGCCTCGGGTGAGGCCATCGTCGCCGCCCTGCTGGACGCGGGCGCTGCCGTGATCTTCCGGGCGCACCCCTTCGCCAAGCGGGACGCGGAGTCGCGCGTGCTCGTCACCCGGATCGACGCGCTGTTGTCGGCCAGCACCACGGGCGGACACCTGCTGAGTGAACAGGCCGCAGCGCTGTCGATCTTCGACTGCATGAACGCCTCCGACGCCCTGGTCGGCGACGTCTCGAGCGTGGTCTCGGACTACCTGTACAGCAACAAGCCCATCGCCCTTGCCCACCATGCCGGCGATCGCCTCGAGGCCGAATACCCGCTGGCACGAGCGACCTGCCTGCTGCCCGTCGACGGCGACCTTGCCGCGGGGATCCGTGACCTGCTGGCTGAGGACAGCAAGGCCGCGGAGCGGGACGCGGTCCGCACGTACTACCTCGGGCCGTGGGCACCCGACGCCTACGCCCAGGTGTTCGTCGATGCTTGTCGGGACGCGATTCGCGCCGGTGCGCCCGCGTCGGCCTAGATCCGCTCGTTCACCTGATCACACCCGGACTGACAGCTGGCCTTCAGGTTTTTCTCATCAGATCTTTACCATTGGGTGCTCTGGCCCCTAGGATGAGGCCGTCCTCGTGACAGGCCCGGCAGGACCCCCCGTTTCCTGCTCGGCTCTCCTTGTTGTTGGCTCCCCCGAGCCGGATTGGATCGATATGTCCGGGCTTGTCCGACGCTTCCTGACCGTCCCACTGCTAGCTGCCCTCGTGGGGATCGGCCTCGTTGTTGCTCCTGTCGCTGCGCCTGCGTACGCCGCGAGCACCCCCACCGGCCTCAAGGCTGTTGCCGTCTCCAGCAACGCCGTCGCCCTCACCTGGAGCCGGGTCAGCGGCGCTGACGCCTACCGCGTCCAGTTCTCGAAGTCGTCGAGCATGAAGTCCTTCAAGACCGTGGACGTCGACACCAACTACGTCGAGTGGACCTACCTCAACCCCGAGCCGTCTGCGAACTCCGGCAGGTTGAAGGCCAACACCACCTACTACTTCCGCGTGAAGGTGATCACCAAGGTCGACCTGAACCATTCCGCGAAGTCGCTGAGCAAGTACGGAGCGAAGCTGAAGGTGAAGACCTCCGGCACCGGGTCGCGCACGTACCTCGCGCCGATGCAGCTGAAGTCCACCCACCGCAGCGCGACCTCGGAGTACGTGTCCTGGAACTCCCGCGGCCCCGGCATCCACTACCGCGTCCGCTACACCACGGGTGGCAACACCGAGACCAGGGTGTTCGACTACGCCGGCGGCGCGCTCACCGGCCTCACCGCAGGAGCCAGCTACTCCTACAGCGTCGAAGTGATCTCCCGCGACAACGACACGACCCTGAGCCCCGCATCCGCCCCGTTGGCCTTCACCCCGGGAGGCGTGGCCCACCCGGCGATCAAGATCGCCAGCTACAACATCTGTGGCAATGCGTGCGGCAACTGGGACGGCCGCAGCCCGGCCATGCTGAACAGCCTCGACCGCCAGGCGCCCGACATCATCGCGCTCCAGGAATCCACGAACGCCGGCAATCTCGTCAGTCGTTACAACGACCGCGCCAACCGCAGCTTCGAACTCCTCGCCAACCACAAGCACGCAGCCCTCGCCATCGACACCGCCCGGTTCGGGGTCCTCGACAGCGGCATCAACCCCTGGAACGCCGACGGGTCCAAGGACGCGGTCTGGGCGATCCTCGCCGACAAGCACGACGGCAACAAGAAGCTCTTCGTCGTCGCCGTGCACTTCACGAACGGCGGCGGTGGCGACAGCCAGCGCAAGAGCGAGGCGGCAGAACTCGTCCGCATGATCGATGCGGACAGCCAGGGCCTGCCCGTCGTCGTTGCCGGCGACTTCAACGTCAGCAAGCGCAAGTCCGACCACCCGGCCGTCTACAGCACCGTGTCGCGCGCCGGCCTCGTCGACCCGCTCGGCAACCCGTCCGACTCCCGCTACGTCAGCGACTCCGCGACGGTGGAGAACCGGATCGACGTCGGCTACGCCAGCGCCAACCAGTTCTCTCGTCACGCGCTGCGCTCCAAGTGGGAGAACGGCTACGACGTGGACTACATCTGGCACAGCAAGGGTGTGCGGGTCGGCTCGTTCCAGGTTGTCGTCGACCTCGACGGCAAGGGGAACTTCATGGGCACGATCCCGTCCGACCACAACATGCTGGTGTCGAGCTTCCACCTGGGCTGACCGGCATTCACCACAGGACTAGCCCTAAAGCGGTACTGGAGACTCCGGCACGGGTAGGCGCCCGTGGCTACAGCCTGCGGCGGTCACGCCCCTAGCATCAGGAAAGCCGGTCCCGGCGTGCTCTCCCCCGAGGCACGCCGGCCGGTCACCCCCAGCACAGAGGAGGCCCCCGGCCATGGCAGCAGGCGCACCGACGATGCAACGTCGGCTCGCTCTCGCCGTGGTGGGGGCCTTCCTCGGCTTCGGCCTTGTTGCTGCGCCGCCGGCGAGCTTCGTCACCACGGCCAGCGCAGCCAGCTACGCCAAGCCGTCGGGCCTGAGCGCCACCGTCTCTGCCCACGCCGTCGGACTGCACTGGAAGGCCGTGAAGAACGCCCCGGCCTACCGCGTCCAGTTCTCCACACGGTCGGACATGAAGACGTTCACGACCAAGGACGTCGTCGGCACCTACCTGGAGTGGACGAACCTCGACCCCAGTCCTTCCGCGAAGTCGGCGCGCCTCAAGGCCTCGACGACCTACTACTTCCGCGTGAAGGTGATCAGCCTCACGAAGGCCAACCTGACCAGCTACGGCACGAAGCTGAAGGTGAAGACGGCTTCTGCCAAGTCGATGTCCGAACTCGCTCCGGTGTCGCTGAAATCCAGCGTGCAGAGCACCACCTCCAGCTACATCTCCTGGAAGTCGCGCGGGCCGGGCGTGCAGTACCGCATTCGCTACGGCACCAATTCCAGGCTCGAGGTGGGCAAGTCGAAGCTCGCCAGCAGCAAAGACCCAGCGACCGTCCTGAAGGGCCTGGTTGCGGGGACGAAGTACTACTACAAGGTCCGCGTCCTCTCGACGACGGGCTCCTACCTGTCGAACTACTCCAAGACGTCGTCCTTCACTGTGTCGAAGACCTACACCTCGCCGGCCATCAAGGTCGCGACGTACAACGTGTGCAGCGTCGCGTGCGACGCCTCGACCCACTTGTGGACCGAGCGCAAGCCTGCCGTGATCGCCAACATCGCCGCGCAGTCGCCGGACATCATCGCGCTGCAGGAGATGGACCGCAGCCTGCTCGCCGACCTGCTCGACGGACTCAACGCCGCGACGTCGCGCTCCTACATGACGAGTGATCCGCCCAGCAAGGGCGGGTCCGGCACCACGAAGCTCGCCTACGACACCCTGCGCTTCGACATGGCTCCCAGCGAGGATGGTTCCGTCGAACTGACCTCTGGGGAGTCGGGCACACGGAAGTGGGCGGTCTGGGCGATCCTCATCGACAAGCTGAGCGGCAAGAAGCTGTTCGTCGTCTCCGTCCACCTGGTCGCAGGCGAGGCGTGGCAGGAACTCCGCAAGGTGCAGTCCGCTGAGATCGTCGACCTGGTGAAGGCGAAGAACACCGAGAACCTGCCGGTCATCATCGCCGGAGACTTCAACTCCGGACGCGACTACAAGCCGTCCAACTACGTCTACGACGTGCTCACCGCCGCGGGGTACCGCGAGCCGCTGGGGAACACCAACAACTCCTGGACGCCCGCAAGGACGGCGACAGCGGAGCACCGGGTGAACCTCGACTACAACACGTACAACAATTTCGACGCCTACGCGCGGCGGTCGAAGTATGACAACGGTTCGGACATCGACTACATCTGGCACAGCCCGAAGATCCGGGTCGCCCTTTCAGCCGTCGCCGTCGACGTGGACACCAGTGGGAAGTTCGTCGGCCTGATCCCCTCCGACCACAACATGCTCACGGCCACCGTCCACCTGCCCTGACCGCTCGCGTCAGCAGGGTCCGGCCTGGTCAGTCCAGGATGGCCGGATCAGCCGGCGGGGCGTCGACCAGCAGCCGGTCGAGCACCCGGGCCGAGCTGCCACCGTCGTCCCACGGGGTGTAGTCGGCCTGCCACTGCAGGTACCGCTCGGCGAACCGGTGCGCGACCTCGTCGATGCCGAGGATCGTTGCCAGTACCTCTTCCTGGGTCGAGACGACCGGCCCGGGGCCGACCTCCTCGAGGTCGAGGTAGACGCCGCGCAACTGGTCGCGGTAGTCCTCCATGTCCGGCGTGAAGAAGATCATCGGACGCCCGGTCACCGCGTAGTCGAACATGATCGAGGAGTAGTCGGTGATCATGATGTCGGCGATCAGCAGCAGGTCGGTGGTGTTGGGATAGGTGCTGACGTCGATCACGCCGGCGCCCACCTTCGCAGCGCTGCCGACCCGGATCACACGGGAGTGCGCGCGCAGCAACACGACGTAGCCGTCGCCGAGGTCCGCAGCCAGCTTGCTCACGTCGAGGTAGTCGACCAGTTCGGTGCGGTCGTCACGCCAGGTCGGCGCGTACAGCACCACCTTCTGGTCCGCACGGATACCGAGCACGCTGCGGATGTGCTCACCCGAGCCGTTGACCAGCAGGTCGTTGCGCGGGTAGCCCTCCTCGTAGATCGGCGGGTTCGACAGGTAGGACTCGCGGAACACGCGGCTGGAGTGCGGGTTCTGGGACAGCAACAGATCCCACTTCTTCCGCTCCCCCAGCATGAACTCGCGCTCCTCCGCGTCCAGTTGCTCGCCGCGGTCGAGGCCCACCTTCTTGTACATCGTGCCGTGCCAGGTCTGCAGGGTGGTCTGGCCCTCACGCGGGGTGAAGCGGGCCCGCAGCCAGTCGTTCACGACGAGCCAGCGGGACTCTGCCCGTGCTCGCCACCATGCCGTTGTTGCGTCGACGACTGCCTCGTCGCCCTCCGGCACTGCGACGGAAAGGTCGCGCACCGCCCAGACGCGGGGGACGTTCGGATGCCTCGCCACCATCTCCTCGCGCAGTGCGAGCGGGTTGCAGCCGCACTGGCGGCCGTAGAAGCTCTCGAAGTACATCTTGTCGACGATCGGCCATGCGCCGGACTCGTACTGCGCCCGGATCCTCGCCTGGTTGTGCGTGCCGATCTCCTCCGCGGTGAGCGGGATCTCCAGCCGCGGCGAGAGCGCCTTGCCGGCCTTCACGGCGAAGTAGAGCCGGAACCACCGGTTCCACACCGAGTCCGGCGCCTTGTCGATCACGCCGGGCGCGCACCGTACGGGGAAGGCCATGCCGTCGGCCGTCGTGGCTGCGAGGGTCAGGCGTCCGATCTGCGGCGGGAGCGCCGGCAGGTCCCAGTGGGACTTCAGGAAGGCGATCTCCGCGGTGAAGCTGTCGCCGGCCTGGTTCACGGAGCCGGCGCGGGTGTCGCGCTCGTTCGCGAGGGTGAACCGCGCGCCGGCCAGGTCGCCGCTGCAGCGGCCACTGACCCGCAGCACGGGTTCGTCGTCGCCGAGGAGCTCTGCTCCGGTGACGATCGCCCACGTGGAGCCGGCATCGAGCCGCAGCTCGCCTTCGGGGCCGGCCTCGACCAGCACCGGGTTCGCCTCCACCAGGTCGCCGGAACCGATCAGCACCGGCTGCTCACCACCGCCGGTGCGGACGAGCACACGGTGCTGCAGCCAGGGCAACGCCGTGGCCGGGTCATCCACGGGGTAGCCCCAGACACCGGGTGTCGCTTCCTTCCAGGGACGCGAGGGGTCGACGGCGGGAAGGCTGCCGACCAGCGTCGAGCCCTGCGGGCCGTGCCGCACCTCCAGCTTGGTGCGGCCCTGGGGTGAGACGAGCACCGCTGACGTGATCGTGCCGCGGTGGGCGACGTCGATGCTGAGCCGGTCGCCGTCGGTGTCGATGCCGGTCGCGGTCGGGAGCAGCGGCACGACGTGCATGGTCAGCCCTGTCTTCGACCATCGCGGCATCGCCGTCCCCGCGGAGCACCGCCGCGAGGTGCGGTAGCCGGCAGGCCCGAGCCCGTAGACCTTGGTGAAGTGGCCCTGTACCTGGCTGCTTCCCGCGGCGACGCTGAGCCGAAGGTTCCACTGGCGCGTGCCGTAGCGTCCCAGCTCGGCGAGCGAGCCGACGGCGCGAAAGCAGTTGCCGGAGTAGTCGACGTCCCGGGTGGCCCCATTGAACGGCTGGTTGGCCTCGGGGGACGGATCGATCGTCACCTCCAGCGGCACGAACTTGGGCAGCGCGCCTTCCGACTGCGCCCACACCCGCACGGAGGGCTGGGTGCCGGTGTAGTCGACGCCCCTGTCGTAGGCCCAGCCGGCCAGCTCGAACCGGTCGTCATCGAGCCAGCGCAGTGAGCGCAGGTCGGCAACCCAGTCGCGCGCTGTCGGGAACCGTCCCTCAGGAAGGGCGAGGCGTGCGGCGATCGGGCCGGAGACCATACTGACCGCGCTGGACGCCTTGCGCTTGAGCCTGCCAAGGTCAACCGGCACTCGAAACCTCCACGTGTTCACGGCGGCCGAAGACCTCGGCCTGCGAGCGGGCAGCCTCGAGGATGCCGGCGATCTCGATCGATTCCGCGGCGGTGTACTTGAAGCTCGCAAGGGACCCGTCGCGGATCATCGCTGCGAACTCGGCCAGCTCGTAGCGCAGGCCGTCACCCTCGAACTTCTGGAAGTACTTCTGGTTGCGCCGGCTGTCCTCGAACCGTGTCTCGAAGTACTCCGTGAGCCACCACGGCGCGGCAACGTAGATGTAGCCCTCCGTGCCGGAGATCACAAGGGCGCCCTCGGACTTCACGCCGACACCGGTGCGGGCGATGGCCCAGCCGGTGGCGTAGTCGAGGTCGATCTGGCTGAACAGCTCCACCGGCGAGTCCGACGGCCAGTAGCTGCGGGTGCGCAACGCCGTGTGGCCGACACCGAACAGCTTGACCGCCGCCAGCAGCGGGTAGCTCGCCAATTCGGAGATGCTGCCCCCCTCCGGCGCCTGCAGTTCGCGTCCGCCGGAGACCAGCTTTGTGAACGTGGCGTCCACCGACCGGATGTCACCGATCGAACCGCTGCGGGCCACGGCGACCAGCCGTTGGAAGCCGGGCGCGAAGGCGGTCTTCAACGCCTCCAGCAGCACGACGCCCGCGGCCGCGGCGAGCTCGTGCAGCTCCCTCGTGTGAGCCTCGGTGAGCGTCATCGGCTTCTCGCACAACACGTGGACGCCGGCCGCCAGTGCCTGCCGCACCAGGTCGTAATGGGTGCTGTGCGGGGTCGCTATGTACACGGCCTCCACACTGTCGAGGAGTTCAGCGAAGCTGGCTGCCGTGCGCTCGAGCTCCAGTTCGGCTGCGAAGGCCGAGGCGTGTGCTGCGGTGGGGCTCCACACGGCCTCGACGCTGACGCCGCTCACGAAGCGGGCCTCTGCGACGAACCGGCGTGCGATCCGTCCCGAGCCGGCGACGCCGATGGAGAGGATCCCGTGGTTCTCCGCGCGCAACTCCGTGCTGGAGACGCCCTTGGTGCGGTCGAGGTACACCACCCGGCAGTAGTCGTTCAGGTAGTCGAAGCGGCCTTCCCAGTCAGACCCGATCGCGAACACGTCGATACCGAGGCGCTGGATGTCGTGGATCTTCTGGCCCTCGTACTCCTCGATGATCACCTCATCGACGAGACCGGTGTCCGTGACGTTCTTGATGCGCTCCATCAGCGACTGGCTGACGTTCAGCTTGCCGCGGCTGTTGTCGTAGTTGTCGGTCGTGACCCCCACGACGAGGTGGTCACCCAACGCCTTCGCCCGCTCCAGGAGGCGACGGTGCCCCTCGTGGAACAGATCGAAGGTTCCATAGGTGATCACCCTCACGCCGCAGACCTCCCGCAGATGCTTGCCAAGTCAGAGGTCATCTTAGGCGCTGCGACCCCTGCGGCATGCACGGCAGGCACTCTGGCGACCGCGGTCTCTCCACCCGTTTGCCCCCGGTGCGACCACTCGGTCCCCGTAGGATCGGGGCGTCGAGGGAAGGGAACGCTGATGCGCCGGCTGGCGGTGGCTGCTGTCGGGGGCGCTGTCGCCCTCGCGCTGGCGATCTCCGGCTGCGTCGGGCCGACGACGACGCCCCCGGCCGCCACGCCCACCACGCCCACCGCTGCCACCGCGACGCCCCCGGCCCCCACCCAGAGCCCTACCAAGGCAGGGACGCCGACGGCTGCCACGTCCACCCGCATCCAGTTCAGTGACCCGTGGAGCACGCGGACTTCTGCGCAGTTGCGGCTCCACCTGACCGAGGTCGCCGCCATCAAGGCGGCCCCTGCCGGTGCCACCATCCACCTCGTGATGTACACGTTCGCCACCGCTTGGGTGGGGCGGGCCCTCCTTGCTGCGCACCAGCGCGGGGTGAACGTCCGGGTGATCATCGATGACCACGAGAACTATCGCTGGACGCAACGGCTCCAGGTGGCGCTGGGCACCGACCAGCACCGCCGCTCCTACGTCGTGCGGTGCCACCTCGCCTGCGCCAGCGATGTCACCTACCCTCGACGGCGCAGCGCCGGGACGATCCGTTCGTATGTGCACGCCAAGTGGCTCATCATCGACCGCTCGGGCACACGACCGCGACGTGGTGATGATCCCCAGCGAGAATCTGACGCCGGCAGCGATCGAGCAGTCCAACGACATGATGGTGCTGCGCGGCGACCACGCGGTGTACAGCTTCCTGCGCGCAGCGGTTCGACATCATGCGCAAGGACGCGGGCACGGCCTACGGCACGATCACGTCAGGCAGCATCAGCATGACCATGTTCCCGATGCCGTTGCCCAAGGACTACAAGATCGAGCCGGACCAACCCTTGCCCGCGGCGATGGATCCGTACCTGGACTACCTGCGCGACATCCAGTGCGGCGGCGACCACAGCACCACCATCCGCATCGCCATGTACATGTGGACCTACCCCCGGCTGGAGGTGGCGAAGCGGTTCGCAGAGCTCGCACGGGCCGGGTGCCGGGTGATCGCGATCGGGCAGCCGTTGAGCGCAGAGAGCGACGAAGGCTGGGACCCGGAGATCACAAGGACGCTGCTGGACGCAGGGATCGAGCTCCACCAGACCGGCGGCGGTGTCTACCTGCACAGCAAGATCGTGACCCTCGACGGCTGGACCACCTCAGGAGCACGACTCCACCTGGCCGTCACGGGATCGTCCAACTTCCTGCTGCAGGCACTGGTCGCTTCCGACGACCTCATCGTCACCGACAGTGACGTGGCTGTCGTCCGCGCCTACTCCGCGCACGTCGACCAGCTGATCGCACAGCACTCACGGCCGGTGCGCTGACGTCAGCGAATGGACCGCTTCGCCCCGCGGGTGACCGACCTGCGCCAGGCGATGCCACCGGCTGCGGCTGCCAGGACGAGCGCTGCGCCGCCCCACAGCCACGGGGCCGGATCTGCACCACCGCTGACGGGCGCCGGCCCGGCAGAAGTCGCGGTCTCTGTGGGGGCAGGCGCTGATGCAGTCGCAGAACCCGTGGCGCTCGGCGTCTCGCTCGCTACCGGTGTCTCCGTTGTGGGGTCGGGTTCCGCAGAGGCGATCACGGTCGGCTGAGCCGAGTTCCCTGACCACCGCTCATCGGGCAGGCTCGTCCACTCTCCCTTGCCGTAGGAGAACTGGAACGCCCCACCCTCCACCTGGCCGTCCTTGCGATTCACCTGGTAGTGCACGGTGTAGGTGCCCTTGGGCAGGTTGGGCTTCACCTGGGCCGTCACGTTCGTGTTCTCGACGATCAGGCTGTTGATGTTGACGCTCTTGCCTGCGCTGTTCGTCACGACGATCTGGGCCGCCGCCGCGTCGACCTCCCGCTCGAAGGCGAGCACGACGCCAGAGGGTGGATCGGTCAGTTCCTGGTGCTTGTACGGGTCGCTCGCTGCGAGCAACTCCTCGGCCGCCGTGGCTGGAAGCGGCGCGACCTGCCCGAGCGCCACCACCACGAACAAAGCTGTGAGGAAACGCAACACCGTGTTCACCTTGCCCACTTCCCGACCTCCGATTGCCCAACTCAGCTGCGCGGCTCGCGGAGTGTTCACAACATTTGGACAGACTCGCGAGCCCTGCGTAGACTGTAGCCGGTCTGCACGAGAGAATGCCATCCCACGCGATAAATGTTCATTATTAATTCGCGCATGGGTGAGTCCTACGAGATACGGCGGCTTGAGGCGAATGGTTAGAGCGTTGGGAAAACTGCACACCAATATTGTTGTGATCGGAATTGCAGCAGTAGTGGCATGGGCCGGAGTCATCAGTCCTGCACAGGCTGCCAACTTCACAGGCGGCTCCGATGCCAACATCACCAAGCCGACGGCTAGCGGTGGCAGTTGCCCCACGCTGTCGAACATTCGCCCCATTGAAGTCTGGTACAACCTCGACGACATGAATACCCGTGGTTACAGCGACCCCGGCAACCATGAGGCCTGGCCATTCATGGTAAAGACGGCGCAGGTTATCTGCGGCGCGGCCCAGAATGCGGAGATCCGCATCGGAATGTATTTCATCCGCGCTTTGGGCACGATGACGTCTGCCGGCGAGGGATCTCGGCCCGAATCTGATCCGGAAGTTGTCTACAACGCCCTCGAGTGGGTGCACAAGAACCGCAATGTGAAAATCACCATTGTGCTCGAGAAGAGGGCCATGCCGCAGGCCACGCGCGACCTGGTGAGCAAGCGACTCTCCGGTATCGCATCGGTGAGCTACTGCAGCCACGGCTGCTTCAACACCCGCTCCAAGGCAACCAAGATCGTCACCAAGGCCACGGCAACGACAGAGGCGTCGACCAGAGAGATCGACTACATCAACCACGAGAAGATCGTGACGATCAGCCACACGGTGTGGGGCAAGTCCGACGGCAACGCCGGCTCCGACGACTCGGTGGTGCTCTCCTCCTCCGGCAACTGGGCACGCAGCCAGACGCGGCTCTTCTACCAGGACACGGTGCTGGTCTACGGCGACGCGAAGTACACCACCTTGATGTCCAACCGCTTCGACGCCATGCTCTACTGCGCCAAGACCGGCTGCAAGAAGAACACGGGCTTCCCGGCCGACCAGAAGGCGTGGCTGAAGTCCAAGCGCAGCATCTGGGTCGACCCGATCCAGAGCGGCCACCCGACAGCGTCCGGCCGTGGCACCTGGGTGGCCTTCGCGCCGGCACCCACGTCCACCCGTGACTACTACCTGCAGGCCTTCGACAAGGTCGACTGCGCGGTACAGAACAAGATCCGGATCGCCATGTTCCGGCTCACCGATGATGCGTCCAAGAAATTCGCCGGACGGCTCGCCGAGATGAAGAAACAGGGCTGCGACATCAAGATCGTGCTGACCTCACCGGTCGGCAACTACTCGGTGACCAGCTACGTGAAGAAGAAGCTGAAGAAGGCCGGGATCTGGTTCAAGTGCTCCCCGATTTCGCTGCACACCAAGCTCGTGTTGATCGGCTCAAAGACCGGTCTCGATGCCAAGGTGATCACCAGCACCGCTGCGATGGGCGTCCTGTCCCTGACGCAGAGTGACGAGCACACGACAATCTTCGATTCCTCCCGAGCCACACTTCCCGGCTATGCCGAAGCCATCAGACACGCCTATGGCGAATACATGGGCGGCTGGACTGAGATCGCCAAGGAATCGAAGGGGTGCTGACGATGAAGTCCATGCGTAAATGGCTGGCGGCCGCACTCACGGCCATTCTGGTTGCCTCCATGGGACTGGTCTCCGCGGGCCCCGCGACCGGTGTGAGTTATGGCTTGAAGGCCTCGGTGAATTACACCGCGGTCCACCTCACGTGGACGGCGCAGGCAGCCGGCTCGACCTACCAGGTGCAGTACGGAACCTCGAGCTCGTTCAAGGGCGCGCGCACCATCGAGGTGTCCACCAACGGCACCTATGTCAACGAGCTGACCGGCAGCAAGACCTACTACTTCCGCGTGCGCACGAAGGGCACCAGCAGCTGGTCGCCCAAGGTCTCCAAGAAGACCTCCTACGCGGGCTCGTACAACGGCACGAAGGTGGAGAAAGCCACCAAGATCAGCACCGACGACGTCAGTGGGTCCTCCATCGACCTCACCTGGACCACGCCGTCCGGGCAGTACGCGTGCTTCCGCGTCAAGACCTCGCCGGCACCGAAGACCGGCCAGCCGGGCATCCAGTGCACGACGGCCTTCACGCTGACCGGGCTTTCGAAGTCGACGAAGTACGGCATCACCATCTGGACGGTCGCCCCGGCATCGGGCGGCTGGCCCGCCGTCAACATCAGCGGCGGCACGAAGACGATCTACCGGACGACCTCTGCCTACGCCCTTGCCGGTCCGAACGACCTCAAGCTGGTCAAGCCGCAGCGCACCTGGCAGGCGACGCTGGACTGGTCGGCACCGTCGAACCCGTCGCCGGCAGCCACCGATTCCTACCGCATCCTCCTCGGCGACAACTCCGCCATGAAGAACTCACGCTGGTACAAGGACATCACCCAGGACACGAAGATCACCATGACCGGGTTGTCCAACAACGGCATCTACTACGCCCGGGTGGTTGTGGTCGACACGGCAACGCTCAAGCAGCGCAGCGACCGGTCCGGCTACCTCCTCATCAAGACACTGAGGACCCACGGCTCCCTCACGGGCTCGGTGTCCACCTCCGCACCACTGGAGGACCTCGTGGCCAACGCGTACAACAGTGCAGGTGAGCTCGCAGACCAGGCCGACATCAAGTCCGACGGCAGCTACGTGCTCAACGTCAGGCCGTTCAACTCCGGCTCGACCCCCGAGGTCTACAAGGTGCGGATCGCCTACATCGGTGACGGCAACTACGCGTCCTCGTGGGTGAGCACCACCTCGAACCCGGCGGTGAACCCCAACCAGGCCTCCACCTACAGCGTGGGCAATGAGGCCAACACCGACCTTCCCTCGACCAAGATCGCTGCCGGGCACGTGATCACCGGCAACGTCATCGACGCCAGGGGCGGCAAGGCCGTGTCCGGGGCCCTCGTGACCCTGCAGAACATCGACGGGCCGAAGCAGCTGATCGCCAGTGCCTACTCCTCGGGAACGTTCTCGTTCAAGGGTGTCCCCAGCGGCAACTACACCCTGCGGGCCTCCTACGTCGGTTCGTCCACCTACAAGGCGATCAACACCAACATCGTCATCAAGGCGAACAGCGCCTACACGATCAAGCTGCCCCGGAAGTAGCTCCGGGCGCCGTCACTCGGCGCGCTGGAGGATGCACACCCACCAGTTGCCGGCGCGCTGGGCGGAGATCACCGTGAAGCCGAGGTCCTGCAGCACCTTCGGCGGCACCTTCGGCTTGACCTTCAGCGTGATGCTGGTGCCCGAGATGGCTGCCCGCATCCACAGCATCGTCGAGTGGCCCTCCGTGCGCCGTGCGACTTCAGCAGCGTCGCGCGCCGGCGGCCAGACGGACGCCGCCGACTGGTCGAGGTGGAAGAGGACGTCACGCTCGACAAGGTCGGGACGCGTCGCCCAGACGACGGTGGTGCGCGTATCGGGCGTGACCGTGAACGGCAGGTCGGGTTCCGACTCGAGGTAGGAGTCAACCAGTTTCAGAGCGGGCGCAAGGGAGAGCGCGTGACCCGCCGGCTTCCTGATGGCCAACTGCGGAGCCCTCACTGCCACAGCCTGCGTGGCGAGAACGAGGCCGAGGACGACAACAGCAGCCACCGTCGCGATGACGAGGCGCGGGCGGGCAACCTGGCGATGGCCACGCACCAGGTGCCACACGAGGTCAACGAGGATCAGGGCACCGACGGCCGCGAGAACGGCCAGCGGCACGACGGTCGGCATCCAGTAGCGGGGCCGCAGCAGCGCCGGCCGGACCATGGCTGCCGCGATGCTCAGCACCAGCGGTATGCCGGCCCAGATCACGCCGATCACGACAAGGCGGGTGTACGAGCGCGCGATCCGCAGGCGGACGGCAACGGCGATCACAGCGAGCGCTGCGAGGATGAGGATCGGCAGGCTCGGCCACAGCTGGGGGCTCGCGTTGACCGCCTGCAGGAAGTACTCCCGCAGTGTCGTCAGGTTCATCGGAACCATGCGCGGCGCACCGGTGCCGTGGGTCGCCGCGTAGAACAGCGGGAAGCCGACGATCAGCGCTGCGACAACCATGGCCCCGACGGTGTGCAGGGCGCGACGCACGCGGGCACTGCCGGAGCTTGCCGGTGTGGCAAGGTCGGCCAGCACCTGAGCCGGCCACTGGAACAGCCCGAAGAGGTGGAACAGCACCGAGCCGATCAGGCTGCCGACGTAGGCCACCGCTCCGCCGACCTGGGCGAGCCGGGAGCCGTGCGGCCGCGGATCATCCGGCGTCGGACGTCGCCAGCCGTCCCAGGCCAGCCAGGACACGGTCGCCGTCATCACCAGCAGGGCGTAGGGACGTGCCTCCTGGGCGTAGCGGGAGAACCCGGCGAGGCTGATGAGCAGGACCGCGGCAAGCAGTCCCGTGCGGATGCCGTTGAGTCGGGCGACCAGCGTGAACAGGGCCGCGACCGTGATCGCCGCAGCGACGGCTGACAGCGAGCGGACGGCGACGAGGGTCGGCAGCCCGGACAGCATGCCGGCCCAGGCCTTCGCAAGGAGGTAGTAGGGCACAAGGGGCGCGTCGGCACCCGGCAGCAGAGCGACGATGCCGGACCACGGACGCCGCACGACGAGGACGGTGACCGCCTCGTCCACCCACGGGGACGGCACCCCGATCCGGAAGAGCGCGACCCCGAAGGCCACCAGTGTGACCACCACCAGCGATCCTCGTCGCAGCCAGGCCCGCAGGGGTGTTTCGCCCTGCGGCGACGCCGGTGAGAGCAGAGCCCTCAGTAGCTGGTTCCCACGCCCTTGCGGGGGGCCCCCGGTCTCGGCGTCATGGTCCACTTGTTCAGTATGCCGGAGGTCACTCGCGCCCGAGGGCAGCGACTTCCGCCTCCGCGTCGGGCCATTCCGCGTTGGCGCGGTCGATCAGGTCGCCGGTGGCGATCCGCCACGGCTCGATCGGGTCGGCGTAGTAAGGGCCGAGCAGGAACTCCCTGAGTTCCTCACGGGACGCGCGCAGCGAATCGGGGCCGGTGGCGTCGGCGAAGGCCTCTTCCCAGCCGTCGGGATCGGGGTCGAGCAGGTAGGCGGCGCGGGCGCTGGCGCTGCTGTCCCGCAACTCCTGGTGGTCGAGGCCACGGGTGTTGGGGATGAAGTAGGGCTTGCCGCTGGCCATGAAGTCCGGCACGACGCTGGAGATGTCGCCGAGCAGTGCGTCGCTGTGGTTGAAGCAGGTGTACAGCGTCGGCTCCGGGCCGTCGACGATGAGGTTGAGCTCCACAGCGTCCGCCCAGGCCTGGTCGTCGGCCGCGCCGTTGCTGAGGTTGCGGCCTCCGGAGCCCTCGATCAGGGCGACGATCTCGGCGTGCGACTTGCGGGCCAGCGGGGAGACCTTGCCGGTGAACGGGTGCGGCTTGTAGATCACCCGTGTGTTCGGACGCTCGATCAGGGCCTGAACGAGCGTTGGCCCCATCAGCAGCAGCGAGCTCGCGTGCGGGTCGTTCACCCAGCCCTCCCACGTGGGGGCGTAGAGGACGCTGAACGGTCGTCCGGCCCTCTCCTCCGCCGAGTCGCCGCGCAGGATGCCGCCCAGCTGGGGCCGGCCCACCTCGACGATGGCGTCGTCGCGCACGCCCACCTTCGCTGCTGCCCACCGCAGGCGGGATGCACGGCCGGCCACCCACACCTCGTCGTAGCCCTTGCTGATCGGGTTGACGCTGGAGATCTTGTCGGACTCGCCGTGGCCGATGAAGACGTGCTTCATCCGCGGTTCGCGCATCATGTGGATGTTCTTGCCGACGTGCGCAACGTAGAACGCGACCCGGACGGTCGGCAGCCGGAAGTCCATGGTGTCGTTGGGGTTGGGGATGCAGACCACAGGGAGAGTGGTCTCCTTCAGGGCCGTCAGGTTGGGCCGCTCGCGCAGGAACACCAGCACCCTGCGGTCCAGCTTCTCCAGCACCGGCAGCCACATCTCCAGCTGGTAAAGGGCCTCCGTCGGGCCGCTGAAGTAGACCAGCACCTCCGGGCGCATCAGCGCGATCTCCTCCGACGCCGCGGTCATCACCTCCTGCGGGTTCAGCTTGCGGCTGGTGGAGACCCAGTCATAGAGGCGCCAGCTCGACCAGCTGATCGCCAGCAGGGAGTAGACGCCGGTGGCGATCAACAGGGCGACGATGGAACCGGTGTAGGCGGTGACGAGGCCACCGAAGAGCGGTGCGGAGGAGATGGCGACCAGCAGCGGCAAGCCCAGTGGCGAGACCGGGGTGGACTCCTCCACCTCTGCGATCGAGAAGTTGCGGGTGCTCACCTTCGGCATCTGGAGCTCCGTCGCCTGCCGGTCGACGAGGATCACGAAGGTGCGCGAAAGGATCACGAGGAACACAAGGAGGGCAGCCCAGCTGATCTCACCGTCGGGCATGCCGAGGCGGGTGAACAGCAGCAGCAGGGCGAACTCGCGGATCATCGAACGCTCGGGGAGG
Source organism: uncultured Actinomycetota bacterium (assembly GCA_963773595.1). Classification (GTDB taxonomy): domain Bacteria; phylum Actinomycetota; class Actinomycetes; order Propionibacteriales; family Propionibacteriaceae; genus Propionicimonas. The sequence goes on along the minus strand of CAVZBQ010000001.1, from coordinate 317,136 downwards.
CCGAGGTAGGCCCGCTCCAGGAGCCGCTGCACCAGGACCAGCCCGTCGGCGACCAGGTCGACCAGCAGGCCGACCAGTGCGCTGATCAGGAACAGCGGACGGGAACCGAGGGCTGCGCCACCGATCACACCGAGCACGGAGACACCCACGAGCCCCAGCAGGACCAGCGGCTGCCAGCCGCGCAGCCCGACGGCGTTGGCCCGCCTGAGCCACTGGTCGTACGCGCTCGACATCCGACCCAACCAGAGTGTCAACGGCTCAGAACGCATGGCCCTCCGGATCGTCGCCGGCGGCCTCGAGGGCTGCGATGATCGCAGCTGCCTCATGGTCGCTGCGCGACATCGCGCCGAGACCCGGATCCAGGCGCCGCACGTCGACGACGTGACCGGTCAGGTCCGACATCAGCACGTCGAGCGAGGTGAGCGCGACGGCGCGGGAGGACAGCAGGGTCTCCGGGGCCTCGGCGCCGAAGGCACGGGTGCGCATCGGCGTTGCCGTCCGCTCGGGATTGATGCAGTTCACCCGCACGCCGTCGGCCGACCACTCGTCGGCCAGTGCCTGGGTGAGGTTGACAACGGCAGCCTTCGCCGAGGAGTACACCGAGTACTCGGCGCGTCCCCGCGTGTAGGAGCTGGACGTGAAGAACAACAGCTGCCCCTTCGTCTCCCGCAGGTACTGCAGGGAGGAGCGGGCTGCGACGACCGGGGCGACGTAGTTCACGGCGATGCCGGACATGATGTCCTCCATCGACACGTCGGCAAGGCGCCCGATGTTGAGCACTCCGGCAGTGACCACGAGGTAGTCGATGCGGCCGGCCTCCTCGTAGACCTGGCGCAGCGCGGCCTCGACCTCTTCAGCGTTCTCCACGTGGGTGTTGGTCTGGCTGCGGCTGAAGGCGTAGGCCCGCGCACCGAAGTCGGAGGCCAGCTCGATGATGTCTGCGCCGATCCCGTAGCTGCCGCCGAGCACGACGACGACCTTGCCTGCGAGGTGCTCGGTGTAGGCCTGCGCATTCGTCGGCGGCGGCGCCAGGGTCGAACCGATCTGGAACAGCTTGTCGGCGATGAAGACGTCGATGGGCTCGGTGATCTTCATGTTGTGGTCGGCGCCCTCGACCACCTTGATCGGCACCTCGGGGGAGTACTTCAACACGACGGAGCAGTCGTCGGTTGCGACGAAGTCGGGGTCCTCCCAGGCCTTGCGGTACGCATCCTGGATGACGCTGAGGCGGAACGCCTGCGGCGTCTGGCCTCTGCGGAGCTTGCCCCGCGGCGGGATGGCCGTGATCTCGTCGCGGGAGTTCACCTCGATGATCGTGTCAGCGGAGGGGATGGCCACGTCCACGGCGTCGTAGGCGTCGAGTGCAGCAACCAGGTCGTTGATGATCCGGGTGTCCAGCAGCGGCCGGACGGCGTCGTGGAACATCACCCGGGTGTCGGCGTCATTGAGGTTGCCGAGGACGCGCAGCGCTGCCTTGGTGGAGTCGTTGCGGGTCTCGCCACCGGCGAGTACCTGCGTGACCTTCGGGAACTTGCTGCCGATGCGACGGGCGGCCTCGAGGTGGTCGGGGTGCATCAGGATGTAGATCTCGTCGATCGCGTCGCAGTCCTGGAAGATCCCGAGCGTGTGCTCCATGACGGGCTTGCCGGCCACCTTGAGCAGCTGCTTGGGGATCGAAAGGCCGACCCGCGACCCCGTCCCGCCAGCGAGGACGACCCCGATGGTGCGTCGGCTATCCGGCATTCGTTCCACCCTTCTCGTGCGCCAGCAAGGCACACCGGCTCACTGCGCGCTCCGGTGTGCCTCGTAGGCGTCCATGACTTCTGCTGTCGGTCCGTCGCCCATCAGGATCCCCTTGTCCAGCCAGATCGTGCGGCTGCAGGTGTCCCGGATCGACTGGTGCGCGTGCGAGACGAGGAAGATGGTGCCGGCCGCATCCCGGATCTCTCGGATGCGAGCTTCGCTGCGCTTCTGGAAACGCTTGTCACCGACCGACAGTGCCTCGTCGACGATCAGGATCTCGTGCTGCTGGGAGGCTGCGATGGCGAACTTCAGCCGGGCCTGCATGCCGGAGGAGTAGGTGCGCATCGGCAGGTCGATGAACTCCTGCAACTCCGCGAACTCGACGATGCTGTCCCGCATCGAGGCGATCTCCTTCTTGGGGAAGCCGAGCGCGAGACCGCCGAGCACGATGTTGCTCTCGCCGGACAGGTTGGGCATCAGGGCTGCACCGACGCCGAGCAGGTTGGGCCGGGAGGTAGCGAAGACGGCGCCCGAGTGCGGTGGCGTCAGCCCAACGATCGCCCGCATCAGGGTTGACTTGCCCGAGCCGTTGGCGCCGATCACGCCGATCGACTCGTTCTGGTACGCGGTGAAGGAGACACCCTTCAGGGCGTGGACGTAGCGGATGCCACCCTGGGTGCGCGACAGCAGGCCCGTCTTGGTCCGCCTGGCGGCGCGGCCGCTGGCGAACACGCGGTACTTCACGTGCAGGTCGTCGACGATGACAACGGGCACCCGGTCGGTCACGTTCTCAGTCCCGTCCATATCGCTCCTCCGCGACCCAGAAGAACAGCAGGCCTCCGACGAACGCGACCAACGCCCACGCCGTGAAGTACCACCAGTACATCGGGTCGTAGACCTGGTTGCCCATCAGGATCGACCGCGCGATCTTGAGCACCTGGTAGATCGGATGGAAGTCGTAGAGCTGGAGCACCCATGGGTGGTCCTTGAAGATCGTGTCAACGTTGAACAGCACACCCGAGGTGTAGAACAGGATCCGGGTCACGAACGGCAGGAACTGGGTGAGGTCCTGCACGTGCACGGTGAGGCGCGCGACGAACATCGCGACACCGGCGTTGAACACGCGTGTAGAGGCCCAGCAGCGGGATCAGCAACAGCCAGCTCCAGGGTCGGTGAGTGGCCGAGGATCGGCAGCAGGACCGCCAGCACGAGGAGGCTCGGGAGCAGCGAGAAGAAGCCCTCGATCACCTCTGCGACCGGCAGGGTGAGGCGGGGGAACGCCAGCGACTGGACCAATGCCCGGTTGCCTGTCACCGACTTGGCACCACGGCTGAGGCTCGGACTGAAGTACTCGAAGAGGAAGACGCCGGTCACCACGGTTGCCGGGTAGTCGGCGCCCCGGCTGGTGCCCTGGATCACGCCGAAGATCAGGCCGTAGACCGCTGCGTTCAGCACCGGGCGGAGGACCAGCCACAGGATGCCGAGGCGGTTCTCCGAGAGGTCGGACTGGAGCCGGAACTTGGCGAGGGCGATGATGAAGTCCCGCCGCCCCCAGGTCTGCTTCAGGTACTTGCCCAGAATGCGGTCGTGCACCTACCCGGTGCAGGCCGTGTTCAGCGGCAATGTCGGCCAGACTCATGCGGTACGCAATCCCATCGATACACGGCCGGACCGGCCTGCGGACGCAGTGATTCTACCGGACTCCCCCGGTAGCCTGCCCAATCGCGCCTCAGCCGCGGTCACGGTTGGCCAGGTAATAGCTGACCAGCGCTTTCGTCGACGCATCCTGTGCGGCCAGCGCGTGCGGCGTCTCCGGCCACGGCAGGGGCGATCTGCATCGCCAGTTGCTTGCCGAGTTCCACACCCCACTGGTCGAAGCTGTTGATGCCCCAGACGGTGCCCTGGGTGAAGGTGATGTGCTCGTACAGCGCGATCAGCTGGCCGACGACCGACGGGGTCAGCGACGGAGCCATGATCGACGTGGTGGGCCGGTTGCCCGGGAACACCCGAGCCGGCACGATCGCCTCCGCCGTGCCCTCGGCGCGCACCTCGTCCGCGGTCTTGCCGAAGGCCAGCGCCTTGGTCTGGGCGAAGAAGTTGGCGAGGAAGAGCTCGTGGACGTCGGCGTCGCCGTCCTTGATCGGGTGGGCCGGGGTCGCGACGGCGATGAAGTCGGCAGGGATGAGCTGCGTGCCCTGGTGGATCAGCTGGTAGAAGGCGTGCTGGCCGTTGGTGCCGGGCTCGCCCCAGAAGATCTCGCCGGTCTCGGTGACCACTTCGGAGCCGTCGGTGCGCACGCCCTTGCCGTTGGACTCCATGGTGAGCTGCTGCAGGTAGGCGGCGAAGCGGTGCAGGTACTGCGCGTACGGCAGGACGGCGTGGCTGCCGGCCTTGAAGAAGTTCACGTACCAGACGTTCAGCAGGCCCATCAGCGCCGGGACGTTGGACGCCAGCGGGGTCTCCGCGAAGTGGCGGTCGATGGCGTTGAAGCCGCCGAGGAAGTCGGCGAAGTTGTCCGGGCCGAGCGCGACGGCCAGCGACGTGCCGACGGCGGAATCGACGGAGTAGCGTCCGCCGACCCAGTCCCAGAAGCCGAAGGCGTTGGCCGGGTCGATGCCGAAGGCTGCGACCTTGTCCAGCGCCGTGGACACCGCGACGAAGTGCTTGCTGATCGCGTCGGCGTCCATGCGCTCGGAGCCGTCGAGGGAGCCGGCGTCGCGGAGCTTCGCGCAGCAGCCATTCGCGGGCCATCCGCGCGTTGGTGAGGGTCTCCAGCGTGGTGAAGGTCTTGGACGCGACGATGAACAGCGTCGTGGCCGGGTTCAGGTCCGCGGTCTTCTCGAACACGTCGGTCGGGTCGATGTTGGAGACGAAGCGGCACTCGAGGCCGGCCTGCACGTAGGGCTTGAGCGCCTCGTAGACCATGACGGGGCCGAGGTCGGAGCCGCCGATGCCGATGTTCACGACGGTCTTGATCTGGGCGCCGGTGACGCCCTTCCACTCCCCGCTGCGGACGCGGTCGGCGAAGTCGTAGACCTTGTCGAGCACCTCGTGCACCTGGGCGACCACGTCGGTGCCGTCGACCACGAGGCTGTCGGTGCGCGGACGCCGCAGCGCGGTGTGCAGCACCGAGCGGTTCTCCGTGACGTTGATCCTCTCCCCGGCGTACATCGCGTCGCGGCGTTCCTCGAGGCCCACCTGCTCGCCGAGCTCGACCAGTGCGGCGAGCACGGCGTCGTCGATGAGGTTCTTGGAGAGGTCGACGTAGAGGTCGGCAGCGGTGAGGCTGAACCGCTCCGCGCGTCCCGGATCGGCGGCGAACCAGCCGCGCAGGTCGGGTTGCAGGTCGGCGGCCAGCTGGGTCAGCTTCTCCCAGGCGGGAGTGGTGGTCGGGTCCACGGGTGCGCTCATGAACCCAGACTAACGAGTCCCGGCGCCCCTGCCGAGTTGGATCAGGAGACGCTGGTGACGCGGGCGACGTTGGCGGCGAAGGCCGCCTGCGGGCCGCCGGGCGGGTCGCCGAGCACGTAGTGCTTCATCTCCAGTCGCCGGGCGTGCAGGGGGTCGGCGCCGAGGGCGTCGGCCAGCACGACGTCCAGCTCGGGAAGGCCGGGGGTCAGCCGGTAGGAGCCGGCCTGGGACGGGTAGCGCTGGGCGAACTCTTCCGCGGAGAGGCCGTCGGGGTCGCAGACGATGACGGGCGCTCGGTCTGCAGGTAGTCCGACACCACGCTGGACACGTCGGAGACGAGCACGTCGGCGCGTACCAGGCACTCGGTGATGCTCGAGCCGCCACCCGGTCGACACGAGGTGCCCGCCGGGGGCTGCCTTCAGCAGGTCGGTGATCGTGTCGATCGCTGTCAGCATCGACGGCCGCAGCACGCCGCTGGACGGGTGCGGCCGGAACCACACCTGCACCTCCGGACGGTCGGCGAGCAACCGTCGCACGAGGTCGACTCCCATCGAGTCCAGCGAGGAGTGGGTGGTCTGCTCGTAGTAGCCCTCGAACGTGGGGGCGTACAGGATCACGACCGGTTGCTGCCCCGTCGGTCCGACGGGCAGCCCGGACACCTGCGGGCGTCCGATCACGGCGAAGCGCTCGGGAGCCATGGGTATGCGTGCCTTCGCGAACCGGTCGACGCCGGCCTGCCCGGCAACCCAGGTCTCGTCGAAGATGCGGACGAGAGCGCTGGCGCTGGTTGCCTTGTCGGAGTCGCCGTGGGCCAGCATGACGTGGATCAGGTTGGGGTCGCGCAGCAGGTTGGAGTTCTTCTCGCCGTAGGCGAGGTAGAAGGCCGCGCGGACGCCGGGGAGCACAAGGCTCTCGACGTGCCGGGTGCGTGGGTGCGTAGACCACGGGATGCCGGGTTGCCGCCAGCGGGGCGAGCTGGCTGGCCTCACGCACGACGATGATGCCGTTGCGCGGTTGGGCGTCGAAGGCCGGCAGCCACTGGTTGACGATGTACTTCGACTGCCGGGCGGCGAGGGAGACGTAGATCACGAAGGCCGGGTCGCGCCCGGCGAGCTCTGCGAGCAGGGCTTCACCGGCCGCCCGCTGGCCTGCGCGCAGCTTCTGGGCGACGAAGAGCGTCCACGCGAGGTAGACGAGGGTCGCAGCGACGAGGAGGGCTCCGATCGCGAGGACAGAGCCGAACGCCCCCAGGCGCGGGATCGTCGGCAGCCAGGGCCTTCGCGAGGGCGATGAACTCGATCACGAGCAGGGTTGCGGGATAGCCGACCCCGCGGGCGTAGAGGCGGACGTGCGCGGTGAGCGAGGCCGGCTGCGCCGCTGCGTCCGGCTGGTACCGCAGTGGCGGCGACGAGCGCCACAGCCAGGTCGAGAGCACCGGCTGCACGCTCCAGGCCAGCTGCACGAACAGCACGACAACGACGTAGGCGAGGCCGGCGTAGGGCTCGGCGACGGTGCGGAAGATCAGGGCGGAGACGATCAGGCTCTTCACGAGGGCGCGCACCTGGTACCGCAGCCCGACCAGGTCCATCAACCGCGCGATCGGGCTGTCCGCCGGCGTCGCGAGCCACTCCCCCAGCGCTCCCAGCGTCCAGGCGGCAAGGCCCAGCCACGGCAGGCGCAACCAGGCTGCGAGGACGAGCGCGAAGATGCTGACGATGAGGAGCGCGAGCTGGCTGGCTCCGGCGGGGGTGACGAGCTGGTGCGGCAGGCGTCCGGGCCAGGCGGCTCGGGCCACCTCTTCCCATTCGGGTACCGGGGCACGGCCGAGGCTCGCGATGGATCTGCCGCGCTTCACGCCGCTCAGCTTATGGGAGCGGCGGGGCTCCGCCCGGCGCTCAGGCGCGGATGGCGACGTGGACGTGGTTGAAGTGGTTGGCCGTGATGCCGCCACGGTCGGCCATGTGCCGCCAGTGCGGGGTGCTCGGCGTCCAGATCTGCTGCTCGAAGATGATGTGGTCGACGTTGAAGTCCTTGGCATGCTTGATCAGGTAGTTCGCGATGCGGTGCCCGAGTGCGCTCTCCGCGCCGGGGGTGAGCATGATGTCGACTGCCCGGCCGTTCTTGTGGAACGGGAGCCCGCCGGCGCGCCAGCCGCCGTAGGAGTTGACCGCAGGGAACAGGGCGCACACCGACCGGTAGATGTGGACGGTGTCCTTGCGCAGCTTGCGCTCGACGGCGGAGCCGCGCGGGCACGGGGCCCAGGTGGTGCCGGCGGCCTCGACGGGCACCGCGTCGGTGAGGCTGGACTCGAGGACCCAGCCGTAGCCCTTCTCGAACTCGATCTTGCGGTACTTGCCGTCGACGTCGGAGGTCGCACTCACCCGGACGCCCACGTCGAGCGCGCCGAGGAGCTTGCCGGAGTTCTTCGCTGTCGCGCGGACGTTCAGCGTGCCGGTGGTGTAGAGCCGGGAGAGGCTGAGCAGAGCGAGCGGGGCCTTCTTGCTCCGCGTCGTCGCGGCGATCGGCGCAGCGAGCTGGTCGGCAGTGAGGGTGCGGACGGTGTCGGTGACCGGCGGGGCTGCGTCCGGCACGAGGCTCGGGGAGGTTGCTGCATCCGGCGTTGTCGAGCCGAGCGCGACGGCTGCACCGCCGTTGCTGCCGAGGACCACTGCGCCCGCGGTTGCCGCGACGGTGACGGCCGCGAGCGTGATGCCACCGCGGCTGAGCAGGCGATCGGTGACGCTGGGAACGGCGCGACGGGCTGCCGCATGGTGCGCAGAAGGGGCACTGAAATCGAGGCCACGGGTGGGGAGGACAGGCTCAGCCGTCACGATCGGGTCGGCGACCCGACGGGGCTGGTACATGTGTAATCCATCCTGACGAAACCTGAACCGGATTCTCAGGATAACTTAAGGATTTGGGGTGGGCAACCCCGAATAGGCTCCAACACCCCCATGAGGCGGCGTTCGTCGGCAATACTTCGGACGAGGGGACGCGATGTCGCGCGCCTCGGCGGAGGGGACATGAAGCCATTGATGGCGGGCCTTGCTGCGCTGCTGCTCGCCCTGACCTTCGGACTGAGCGCCCCCGCGGGTCCAGCCCAGGCCGGTCCCGCGCTCGGTCCCGTCCCGCAGCACGTCCTGCCCGCGGCTCCGGCGAAGACGACGAAACCCAAGCCGAAGCCCTCTGCGACGCCGACGCCGACGCCGACCCCCTCAGCCACCGCCACGACTCGAGGCCGGACGGCAGCAGATGAGGAGGGTGACCGCTGGGTGCAGCTCGCCCTCGTGGCGGCGGCGGCCTGCTGGGCGCCGTCATTCTCTTCTTCGGCATCGGAGCCCTGCTCCGCCGCCGCCCCAAGCCGCTGACCTCCAGCTGAACCGAACCTGGGGACGGGTTCGCGTCACCTGCGTGAACCGAGTTGGAACCGTCCCCGATTCGGTCCGGTCAGTCGTGCAGGCGCCACTGCTGGAGGGTGACGCGGAGGCCGTCGAGGCTCTCGCTCGAGGCGAGGGTCGCCGTCACCAGCGCACTGGGCCAGACGGCAACGGCGCCGGCCTCGAGCCACAGCTCCGCCTGGTAACGCTCCAGTCGGCCGGTCGCGATGATGGGCGCCGGCTTCATGAGTTCCGGCAGCGTCCGGGCGTACGCAGTGCCGAAGGCCTCTGTCGGCACGAGCTGGACGCCGGCGGCGCCGGCGGCAATCCCGGCGTGGAGCTCAGAAGGAGTGAGTCCACCGAGGATCACCGGCAGCTCGGGGACGGCGGAGACCAGCTCCGGCAACAGGAACGTCGACGCGGCGAACACGGCGCCGGCCGCGGCCGCAGCCACCACCTGGTCGGGTTCTGTGACGTCATGGACGCCGACCTTCGCGCGCCGTCCGAACAACCGGAGCAGGCCGGCGAGGTCGTCCAGTCGCGCAACAGTCACCGACCAGAGCCGGAAGCCTTCCTGGCACAGGACCTCGCAGGCGGGCACCAGATCGTCCAGCTCGATGTCGGGCAGCGAGACGATCACTTCGTGCATGCCGAAGTCCGGCAAATCAGGTGTCACGCGCCCATACTGCCCGATCCGGTGACACCCGGCAGACACCGTGGTTAGCTGAGCGGAAGAGCCACGCCGAGGAGGACCGATGGAGATCACCAGTGGGGACATCCCCGCCAACTCCGAGATCGACCTGCGTTTCGCCGAGCCAGGGGTCGGCGGCGCCAACATCTCGCCGGACCTGACCTGGTCGGGCGCACCGGAGGGCACCCGCAGCTATGCGGTCACCTGCTTCGATCCGGACGCGCCGACCGGCAGCGGCTGGTGGCACTGGGTCGTGACCGACATCCCCGCCGATGTGACCTCCTTCGCGCAGGGAGCAGCTCTCCCGGGCGGGGCCCGCACCTGGCTGAACGACTACGGCTACACCGGTTGGGGAGGCCCGTGGCCCCCGCCGGGCCCGGCGCACCACTACGTCTTCACGGTGTTCGCCGTCGGCGTCGACCGGCTCGACGTGCCCGACGAGGCCTCCAGCGCTGTCGCCCGGCTCACCCTGAGCTTCAACGTGCTGGACACCGGGTCGTTCACTGCGACGTTCCGCAACCCCAGCAGCTAGGCAGCGTGCAGTGGCGGTACTCATCGATCCGCCGCGCTGGCCGGCACACGGAACCAGCTTCTCCCACCTGGTCTCCGACGACTCGCTGGAGGAGCTCCTGTTCTTCGCCGACGCCGCCGGCGTGCCCTTCCGTGCCTTCGACCACGACCACTACGACGTCGCGGAGGGGCGCTACGACGGCCTCATCGCCGCCGGAGCGCGACCGGTGGCGCCGTCAGAGCTCGTGCGCAGGCTCGTCGCCGGCGGGCTCCGCGTCCGGACGCCGGACCGGACGCCCAAGCCCGCGCACGTGATGCCGGGTCTTCGTGCGGCGTGGCAGGAACTGATGCCGGGCCAGCCGGGACTCGGAAGCGAGCTGCTGCGGCGTTGGCAGGAGCCGCACCGGCACTACCACGACGTACGCCACCTCGCGCAGCTGCTGGCGTCGCTCGCTGTGCTCAGCGGGGGGAGGCCGGCGCGCCCGGTGACCCTTGCAGCCTGGTTCCACGACGCCGTCCACGACGGCGTCGCCGGTGAGGACGAGCGTGCCTCCGCTCTCCTCGCGCGGACCTCGCTCGAGGCCGCAGAGCTTCCCTCCGAGGAGGTGGACGAGGTCGTCCGGCTGGTCCTCCTGACCGTCGACCACGACCCCGATCCCGGCGACGAGGCCGGCAACCTGCTGGTCGACGGCGACCTTTCCGTCCTCGGGCTGCCGCCCGGCCGGTACCACTACTACTCGCGTGGAGTGCGCCTGGAATACCCCCAGGTGGACGACCAAATGTTCGCGTCAGGTCGATTGAGGGCACTTGACGAGCTATTGTCGAAGAAGCAACTGTTCGGTTCATTCGCCGGACGGGAGTTCTGGGAGGCCCAGGCAAGAGGGAACCTCGACGTGGAGCATTTGCGCTGGTCGAAACTTGTCGGAACCACCTAGGCAGGGAAACCAGGGAACCACTAGCCACTGCATGCGGGGGGTACGCAATGGCGAAGGCGGGTGTTTGGGTTGCAGCAGCAGCCTGCGTTGCCGCCGGCGCGCTCGTCGCGCCGCCCAGGTCAGGAACGCCATACCTGACCACCGGTGATCGGGTACAACCGACGATCACCGTGATCGGCACGCCTTCGGGCACCTCCTCCACTCCGGTTCCCACCACCCCGACGGTTGAGCCGACTACCACCAGCACGCTCCCGCCCTTCACGCCTACGCCCACGGTGACCGGCACCGGCGAGCCGACCGGTTCCGCGACACCGACGCCGACTGCTTCGCCAACGACAGAGCCGACCGCCGAACCGACGTCGACACACACGATCCCCGTGATCGAGAAGCCGACGCCGACGACAAGGCCGACGATCCAGCCCACGCCGACGGTGACCCCCACGCCGACAGTCACGCCTACGCCCACAGTCACGCCCACTGCCACCCCGACGTCGACCGACATCCCGAGGCCAACGCCGACGCCCACCGAGACGCCGACACCCACGGTGACGCCGACACCCACGGTCACGCCGACACCCACGGTCACGCCAACACCCACGGTCACGCCGACACCCACGGTCACGCCGACACCCACGGTCACGCCGACACCCACGGTCACGCCGACACCCGACCGGTCACGCCGACACCGACCGACACGCCCGACGCCGACCGTGACGCCCGACGCCGACCGTCACGCCCACGCCCACGGTCACGCCGACACCGACCGTCACGCCGACACCGACCGATCCGTACCCGACGATGCCGTGGCCGACCCCGACAGGGTTCCCGACCACCACGCCAACACCGACCGCCACGCCCACGGCGACCGGGACGCCCACCTGGACTCCGACCTGCCGGCCGGGCTGGGCGGGATTCACCAGGCCGGTGTGCCCGCCCGACCAGCCGACGAGCAGCCCCAGTGACAGGCCGACGGCCAGCAGCACCCCGACCGCATCCGTGACGCCTTCGGGTAGCCCGGCCAGCGGAACCGGAGCTCGCCTGTCGACCCGCTCGCCACGTACCGACAATGCACCGCGCCCGACGAGTGCAAAGCCCGCGGCATCCAGCAAGCCCACGCCGTCGACAACACCGACGACAAGCTCCCCGGCACCGACGGCCAGCAGCACCCCGACCGCCGGCCACCACCACAGGCGGTCGCCGCAGCCCACCCCGACGGCAACCGCAACAGAGCCCAGTGCGACACCGACCCCGACTGCCAGCGATCCGCCCCGGCATCGTCATCACCGCGGTGCCAACTCGCACGCATCGGCCGACGGCGGCACGACGTCCGTGGACGCCAGGGACACCGGCGCGCGACAGCTGAGCTCGTGGACAGCGAAGCGGATCGATGCTGCTGCGACCAAGCGCACCCGCGGCTGGGCCGGCTTCCGCTGGCGCTACCTGCGGTGAGGTTGCGCAGCAGCGCGCTCGCGCTCGCCGCGGTTCTCGCCCTGACCGGCTGCACCGCCGGCCCGGTCGCCTCCCCTGTTCCGGCCAGCGTCCCCCGTACGACGACGGCCTCCGTGCCCACGCCGTCCGCGACACCCACCCCATCGCCATCTGCAACGAAGCCCTCTCCCGCCCCGACGCAGAAAGCCACGCCGACCGCGCCGCCGAAGGACACCAGGAAGGGCTCCCAGCTCAACAAGCCCTACCTGGTCAAGGGCATTCCTGTGGTCTCCAAGAAGCACCGGATCACTGCTGCCTACGCACCGAAGAACCCGACCGGCGCCTATCACCTCGAGGCGTCGACGGCCGCAGCGCTGGCGAAGATGACAGCTGCAGCACGGGCCGACGGGGTGCGGATCCGGGTGCACAGCGGCTACCGGAACTGGTCGAGCCAGAACGCCAGCTATCAGCGCGCCAAGCGCAACTACCCGCAGAACCTCAGCTTCTACGCGCCCGCCGGCGCCAGCGAGCACCAGACCGGGCTCGCCGTCGACCTGTGGGACGGGGTCACCTGGAGCCTGCCGATGGCCTACACCGCCACCGGCAAGTGGCTGTTCAAGCACGCCCACGCCTACGGGTTCGTGCTGCGCTACCCCAACGGCAAGACGAAGATCACCGGCTACCACTACGAGCCCTGGCACTACCGCTACATCGGCAAGGCCGACGCGATGAAGTTCAAGGGCAACTCCCTCACGCTCGAGGAGTACCTCGGGCTCGCCTGAGGCGGCCAGCTTCCCGACTTTCGTGTACCGAGGCCGAGGGAGCGGAAGAATGGCGTCATGACCAGCGACGTTCAAGGACAGCCGACCGAGCACATCGGCGCAGGCAAGCGGATCGGCATCCTGACCAGCGGCGGCGACGCCCAGGGCATGAACGCAGCAGTGCGGGCAGCCGTGCGGACGGCTGTCAGCCTCGGCGCCCAGGTGTTCGCCGTCTACGAGGGCTACCAGGGCATGGTGGACGGCGGCGACGGCATCCGCGAGCTGGCCTGGGAGGACGTCGGCAGCATCCTGCACAAGGGCGGGACGATGATCGGCACCTTCCGGTCGAAGGACTTCCGTGAGCGCGACGGACGCAAGAAGGCTGCCCGCAACCTGCTCGAGCACGGCATCGACCGCCTCATCGTCATCGGCGGGGACGGTTCGCTGTCCGGCCTCGACCAGTTCCGCTCCGAATGGGGCGACCTGCTGGCAGAACTGGTGGCCGCCGGCGAGCTTGCGCAGGAGGTCGCGGACGCCCACCCCGCGCTGATGTTCGCCGGGCTGGTCGGCTCGATCGACAACGACCTCGTCGGCACGGACATGACCATCGGTGCCGACACGGCGCTGCACCGCATCGTCGACGCCACCGACGCCCTCTCCAGCACGGCGGCCAGCCACCAGCGCAGCTTCGTCATCGAGGTGATGGGCCGGCACTGCGGCTACCTGGCACTGATGAGCGCGATCGCCGGCGGCTGCGACTACGTGCTGATCCCGGAGGAGCCGCCGGGCGCCGGCTGGGAGCAGCGGATGTGCGCAGCCCTGCACCGCGGACGCCAGGAGGGCCGTCGCGATTCGCTCGTCGTCGTCGCCGAGGGCGCCTGTGACCGGCAGGGCCAACCGATCACGTCCGGCTACGTGCGCCAGGTGATCGAGGACAACCTGCACGAGGACGCCCGGGTGACGATCCTCGGTCACGTGCAGCGCGGCGGCTCACCCAGCGCCTACGACCGCTGGGCCTCCACCTGGCTCGGCTACGAGGCGGTGCTCGAGGTGCTCAACGCCACCGCCGGAGACGGCCGGTCCCGTGATCGGCTTCCGCGGCAACCGGGTGACCAGGGTGCCGCTCGTCGAAGCCGTCGCCAAGACGCGGCAGGTGCCGGAGCTGATCGCTGCCGGCGACTACGCCGGGGCGATGGAGCTGCGCGGCGGCTCGTTCATCGAGGCGACGAAGATCCTCGCAGAGCTCGTCGAGCCCAGCCGGATCGATGCTCCGGAGGAGAGCAAGCGGATCGCGATCGTGCACGCCGGCGGACTCGCCCCCGGCATGAACGCCGCCGCTCGTGCAGCCGTGCGCCTCGGCATCAGCCGCGGCCACACCATGCTCGGCGTCCAGGACGGCTTCCCCGGCCTGCGCGACGGCCGCATCAACGAGCTGCGCTGGGGTGACGTCGAGGGCTGGCTCATCGACGGCGGCGCCGACCTCGGCGTCCGCCGGACGGTGCCGACGGTCGAGGAGCTGTACCGGATCAGCCGCGCCATCGAGGACAACCACATCGACGCCCTGCTGATGATCGGCGGCTGGAACGGCTACCAGGCAGCGGAACTCCTGCACCGCGAGCGCGACCGCTTCCCGGCGTGCGGGCTGCCGATCGTCTGCGTCCCGGCGTCGATCGACAACAACCTGCCCGGCTCGGAGCTGGCGATCGGCGCAGACACGGCGCTGAACGTGATCACCGAGGCCGTCGACCGGATCAAGATGTCCGGCAGCGCAGCCAAGCGCGCCTTCGTCGTCGAGACGATGGGGCGCTACTGCGGCTACCTCGCGCTGATGTGCGCGCTCTCCGGGGGCGCGGAGCGGGTCTACCTGCACGAGGAGGGCATCAGCCTCGCCGGCATGCAGGAGGACCTCGAGTGGCTGCGGCACAGCTTCGCTTCCGGGCGGAAGCTCTTCCTCGCGATCCGCAACGAGAACGCCAACCCGCTCTACACCACCGACTTCCTCGCCCGCCTGCTGCAGCAGGAGAGCCAGGGGCTCTACGACGTGCGCCAGAACGTGCTCGGCCACATCCAGCAGGGTGGTTGCCCCTCGCCGTTCGACCGGCTGCTCGCCGTCCGGCTGGTGTCGAGGGCGCTCGACCTGATCAATGACCAGTTCACCGCAGGCACCACCGACAGCTTCTACCTCGGCCTGGTGAAGTCGAAGGTCACCGCGCACCCGATGGCGGAGATGATGGCCGAGATGGACCTCACCTTCCGCCGTCCCAAGGACCAGTGGTGGCTGGCGTTGCGTCCGGTGATGAAGGCCGTCGCCGACGCTGCCGTCTGACGAGGTGCGCACGGCGGCCCGTCGCTGGCCCGGACCGGTCACGTCCGCTCCCCTGGACGCAACCGGCCCCCCGGTGGGGCTTTACCCAGCGGACGGGGTGAGGACCAGGGGTATCGGTCGGGCCGCTGTCGTTCGAGAGAGAACTCTGCCAGTACCTGCACGGTTTCCGCCAGAGGCGAACCCCGTTCGGCTTTCGCGTTCCGAAGGGGACTCACCGTGCACCGGCTACAACGCACCCAGCCAGACCCCGAGCGTTGCGCCGCCGACGCTCAGCAGCAACATCCCGCCGGCGTGGACGAGCACCGTCCAGCCTCGTCCTGCACGGGTCAGCCGGGCAGCCTCGACGCTCGCCGTGGAGAACGTGGTGTAGCCGCCGAGGAAGCCGGTGCCGAGCACCAGCTTCCAGCCCGGGTCACCGGTGCGGAACATCCACCAGCCGGTGAGCAGGCCCAGCAGGAAGGATCCCGTCACGTTGATCGTCGCTGTGCCCAGCGGCACCGGCGAGCCCTGGCTGCGGTGCCCGATCCAGGTGTCGACGAGGAAGCGCACGACGGCGCCGACGCCACCGGCAACGGCGGCCAGCAGCCCGATCACCGCGTGCTCCGCGCGACAGCCGTCCGCCGCAGGCCGCGCGTGGTCCACCGCACCAGCCGGACGCCGAGCATGGCGGCGAGCACGCCCGTGACGACGCTGGCCACCGCGTAGCCGATGGCGAGCAGCCAATGGCCGGAGCGCAGCAGCAGGACGGTCTCGACGGAGAAGGTGCTGTACGTGGTGAAGCCGCCCATCACGCCGGTGCCGACCCCGAGCCGCAGCCCACGACGCCAGCCGGCGTCACGTCCACTCTCCGCGATGGCTTCCAGCAACATCCCCAGCAGCAGCGAGCCGGACACGTTGATCCAGAAGGTCGTCCACGGGAACGCCCCCGGCCCGGCCGGCCATGCGCCCTCCAGCAGCGAGCGCACTGTGGTTCCGAGGGCTGCGCCGACGAAGATCAGGGCGAGCCAGCGCGGGTCGACTCCCAGATTGCGGCGCGCCCGCTGTCGGGCGGCTACCACGGGGCAGGCGCCTTCCAGTCGACCACAGCCACCGGGACGACAAGGACGGGCCGGTGCTGGTGCCGCGTGAGGTGCAGCGCCACCGAACCGGCAAGGAACTCCCTGACCCGTTCCGTGGAGGACGGCCGCCGCGCGCCGACGATGAAGGCTGAGGCACCGACGGCCCGTGCGAGGTGGGTCAGCGCGCGGTCCGGCCGTCCGGCGAGGAAGCGGAAGTCCCAGGGAGCCGCGTGATCGGCCAGCAACATCGTCAGGTGCGAGCGCAGCTCGTCCTCGACCGCCGTCCAGGAGTCGTCGGCGAGGTCCGGGTCGAGTGAGGAGTGCCGGACGGAGCCGTCGGCATACTCCTCGTCGACGATCCTTGTGGAGTCGACGTACGCGAAGTGCAGCGGCACCCCGCCGAGCGCATCGGCCCAGGCTGCTGCCGTTGCCGTGACGAGTTCGGACTGTCCGGGGACGACGCCCACGACCAGCGGGCTGCCAGGGATCGGCACCATGCGCTGCGGACTGGGCTGGGGCACGTGGTGGTGGAACTGCACGCTGACCTCCGACGATTCGGGCGTACAGCTGTCCGCCCTGCGACGCACAGGAACCATCAGCCGAACGGCGGTTCGGGACGAGCCCGGGCGGGATCCATCACCCGCAGACACCCTAGCCCAGGCGGTCCGCGCAGCGACCGGGGGTCACGGCTTCTTGCGTCGGGCTTCCCGGATGCCGGCGAGCGCCTCGCCGCCGTCCCAGCCGCGGACGGGGAGCAGGTTGGCGAGCGCGATCGCGACGTTGCTCACGCCGGCGACCCACCAGAACGAGTGCGCACCCGTGCGCAGGGTCAACGGAATCGAGGGGTCCTCCAGGAGCACCGTCGCCAGCATGGGCAGGGCGACGATGAGCTGCACCACGGGTCCGGCGAGGCTGCGGAGCACGCTGGGCCAGCCGGGCAGCCCAGGCTGGATGACCACGCCGAGACCGGAGCGGTCGAGGATCACCCGCGTCCAGCGCTGGCCGCGAGCTGCGGCAACGGCCACATGCCCGAGTTCGTGCATCAGGATTCCCAGCAGCACGAGGACGACCACCCCTGCTGACCAGTTCAGGGCCATCGGGAACGTCGTACCCTCACCGGACATCTGGCCGGCGAAGAGGTAGAGCCCGGTGTAGACGAGGACGAGGCAGGCCAGGACGACCGCGAAACCCGGCCGCACGACGACATCGAAGTCGGCCTCAGGCGGACTGCTCACCAGGGCTCCTCCATTGCGATCCATCGGCGATCCCCGCGCCGTGTCGTTCCGCACCCTACCCGTACGACGACCGGCTCACCCCCTTGTGGTGGCCGACTCCCCGGAGGTTCGGTGAGATTACTTCCCGCCCGGGTACTGGAGCGGCATGCCGCGACTGCGCCGGGTCTCACCGACCGCTCCTGGCTGGACGCGACGCCGGTCCGGGCGCGGCTTCAGCTACCTCGACGAGGACGGTCGCGGGCTGCCGTCGGGCGACGTCGAGCGGGTCAAGGCACTGGTGATCCCGCCGGCCTGGCGTGACGTGTGGATCTGTCCGCTGCCCAACGGCCACCTGCAGGCGACCGGGGTGGACGCGGCCGGCAGGCGGCAGTACCTGTACCACCCCAGCTGGCGGGTGCGCCGCGACAAGCTGAAGTTCGATCGCGTCGCGGAGGCTGCCCTGCAATTGCCGCGGGCCCGACGGAGGGTGGCGCACGACCTTGCCCGCCCGGGAATGCCGCTCGAGCGCGCGGCGGCGGCGGCTGTGCGGCTGCTCGACCTCGGCTACTTCAGGATCGGGAACGACTTCTACGCCGATGCAAACGGCTCCTTCGGCCTCACGACGCTCGAACGCCACCACGTCCGTCGCAACGCCGGCGGGCTGGTGTTCCGGTTCGTCGGGAAGTCGGGCATCGAGCACATGATCACCATCACCGACGACCGCGTGATGGAGGCCCTGCAGGTGATGCGGTTGCGCCGCGACCACGGCCAGCGGCTGCTCGCCTACCGCGAAGGCGCCACCTGGATCGACCTCACGTCGGGGACGGTCAACGCCTACCTCGCGGAACTGTTCGGCGGCCGGATGACGGCGAAGGACTTCCGCACCTGGCACGCCACGGTGATCGCGGCAGAGGCTCTTGCAGCGAGTGACGAGCCGGGCGACACCGCAGCCTCGCGGAAGCGGGCCGTCCGGCAGGCCGTCGCCGACGTCGCTGGTTACCTCGGCAACACGCCGGTGATGGCGCGGGCGTCCTACATCGACCCGCGGGTCATCGACCTGTACGAGGCGGGCAGCACGATCGGAGAGGTCGCCCTGCACCGCTACGCCAACCCGGATCGCCGCCAGGCCGCGCTCGAGAAGGCTGTGCTCAACCTGTTGGGCGTGGACCCGGCGGCGGACGGGTAACGCTCTCGGCATGACAGAACAACGCACCGCACCGTCGAAGGCAGGGACACACGAGGCGGGCTTCCCGCCACAGGAGCAGCAGCCCCCCGGCCTGACGTCCGAGATGCGCCCGCGCCCCGACCACGGCGAGGAGTCCTACGCCGGGACGGGGAAGCTGACCGGCCTGCGCGCCCTGATCACCGGCGGTGACTCCGGCATCGGCCGCGCTGTGGCGATCGCCTTCGCCCGCGAGGGCGCCGACGTCGCCATCAATCACCTCCCGGAGGAGGAGCCCGACGCAGCGGAGACGCTCTCCTGGGTGCAGAAGGCCGGGCGCAAGGGCGCCTCCATCCCCGGTGACCTCACGGAGGCCGACGCCTGCCGTCGGGTGGTCGAGGAGGCGGTCGCAGAATTGGGCGGGCTGGACATCCTCGTGAACAACGCCGGCTTCCACTTCAGCAGGGACGACGCCGGTTCCATCGGCAACCTCAGGCCGGACCTGGTGGAGCGCGTCGTGCGGACGAACCTGCTGGCGCCACTCTGGCTCTGCCAGGCAGCGCTCGACCACCTGCAGGAGGGATCGTGCATCATCAACACCAGCTCGATCCAGGCCTACGCCCCGTCGGGGAAGTTGCTGGACTACGCGGCGACGAAGGCCGCCATCAACAACCTCACGGTCAACCTCGCCGAGGAGTTGGGCCCAAGGGGCATCCGTGTGAACGCCGTTGCGCCCGGCCCCATCTGGACACCGCTCCAGCCGGCAACACGTGACTCGGAGGACGTCGAGAAGTTCGGCTCCGACACCCCGCTGGGACGGGCCGGTCAGCCGGCAGAGCTCGCCCCCGCCTTCGTCTTCCTCGCGTCACCGGCGGACGCCAGCTATGTGTCGGGCACCATCCTGGGAGTCACCGGAGGAAAGGCGACTCTCTAGACAGGGCTCAGCTGCCGGTGTTGCCGACGTAGGTGCCGGGATCCCTGGCGAAGGCGTCGCGGCACTCGGTGGAGGAGAAGACGTAGGTCTGGTCGTCGTAGGTGTCGCTGGCCGGAGCGTTGTCCGGATCGACCTGCTGTCCGCACACCGGGCACTCAACCGTGTTGGCCATTGCTCCTCCTTCTGTGGCTCTGGGCTTACCCGCGGCGGGACGCAGCCAAACCGGGCCTGGTAGTTCGTCCCCCGCTGAATTGCTCCACCACTGGTCGAGACTCGGGCCAACCTTGGGCGGATTTCGCGACAGCCGGTGGCATTCCAGCCTCGCCGGGCCCTAGTTTTTGGTCAGCAAGAGATGGACGCGAACTCCAGTACCCCCCTCCCGTACGTGGCGTTCGCCGGGCCCGCCAGCCGGAATTACCCCTCTTCCTGGCGGGCACCACCTTTCCGACACGCACCCGGATCGCCGTGCGCCCCGCGGTCACCGCAGGCTCAGGAAGGTCGCTTCACGTAGTACTCGGTGAAGTCGCTGCACCTGCCGGACCCGTCGAACCGCATCAGGAAGCAGTTGTCGTAGATCGCGTCCACCGGACCGCCGGGTGCCGTGTAGTAGGTGGACGTGCCAATGGCGACGACGACGTCATCCTCGATCGCCACCGGCGCGTAGGCGGCCTCGTAGGTTCCGGGCGCGTCCCGGGTGGAGACCTCCTGCGCCGTCGACTCCCCCAGCCAGGACGCGACGACGGCGTCGCGGCCGATCGTGGGTTCGTCACTGGGGTGGTAGCGGTAGGAGACGTCATCGGTGAACAGGTCGCCGATCGCCTTCGGGTCGTAGGAGATCCACGCCGCGACGTAGCGATCGAGCCACTCCTTGGCTGTGCCATGGTCCATCACGCAACCCTAGGCCGGGTCGCCCGGCAGCGGTGGGCCGAGGATTACCCACCCGGCTCGGCGTCGGTGAGGTCGAAGGGGTCCGCGCCCGTGGTCTCGAACCAGTCGTAGGTGCGGGTGCGCCCGCCGCTGCGCCAGGTGGCTGGAGTGGGGTTGTGCAGCCAGTCGACGGGCTCGACACCGCCGGGCTCACCCCCGTCGAGGGCGAGCCGGAGAGCCGCAGAGAGGTCGGCATCGACAGCGTCCGTGCGGGTGGCCGGGTCGACGGAGACGAACAGCGCGGTGCCGGAGCGGGCGACCAGATCGAGGAACTGGCGGTTCCTGCCCCAGTCGGTGCCCGGGGTGCTGGCGACACAGTCGGCGTCGACGGTGAAGAACCGACGGTGCTGGGCGAGCCGGAAGGCCAGCGTGTTGACCCCCATGCGGCGGGTCCGCTCCCAGACCCGCCCCGAGGTGTCGTCCCCGGTGCGCTGGGCGTGCGCAAGGCCGGCGGCCAGGTGCCCCACGACGTTGCAGGCAAGGACGATCCCGTCGCCGGCCGCCTCGTGGATGGTCCGGTAGAGGTCGACGAGCACCTCGGCTGTGGACCGGCTGCGATCGTGCACGTGCAGGTCGCCGGCCGCCGGCCTCGGCCCCATCTCGAAGCCCCACCTGCCCAGGGCTTCGAAGGTGGAGAAGTCGTGCTTGATCAGCTCGAACCCCCAGCCCCGGATCCGGCGGACGTCGGCGGCGACGGTCTCCAGCGTCGCGGGATGGCTCGGGTCCAGCGCCCAGCCGTCCTCCCACGGACGCAGCGCGCCGGCGCGGGGAGCGATCCGGGCCTGCAACGGACGGAACCAGATGCCCGGACGCACGCCCTCCGCGGCGATCCGACCGGCCACCTCTGCCATGTCGGCGAAGCTGCCCGCCCGACCCGAGTCCCACGGTCCGCCTGAGGACACCCTGCCGTCAGCAGTGCCGTCGACGCTCCAGCCGTCATCGACCACCCCGAAAGGCCGCACCGGGTGGTCACCGACGAGGTCGGCGACCAGCCGCGCGTCGCGCACGACGGCGTCCGCATCGAAGTCGCGGCCGTAGGCGTAGTACCAGTTGTTCGCCCCCACCAGCGGCCCGACCGGCAGCGGCATCGGAGCACAGGGCTGCGGCCAGGGCGCACTGGACGGCGAACGGACCGTCCCCGGCAACCCAGCGCACGGTGGCGGCAGGAAGCTCCCGGTCACCGAGGACGACAGGATCGGCGCCGGCCCGCACGTCCAGCCACAACGACACCCCCGCCGGATCCACCGACCACCCGGCGAAGGCTCCCGCACGGACGTCGACACCGGCGCCCCACGTGCCCTGGTCGTCATGGACCAGCACCATCCACGGGTGCACCTGCTCGGCCCGCGCGCTGGACTGCCACCCCAGGTCGCCGTAGCTCCGTTCCCAGGCGTCCCCGAGCACGAGCGCAGCGGAAGACCGGGCGCGAAGCCAGCGCAGGTGCACCCGCGACAACTCCCCGGTCGCGGCCAGCCCCACCCGCAGGCCCTCACCGTCCGGCGCGGAGGAGCACCCTGACCCCGACAGCTTCGGGCGACGTCCATCCCCCGTCCGGACGCACCTGTACGCGCACCAGGTCCGGTAGCGGAACCTGCTCGACTCCGACGGTCATGGCCGTCCTTCCCCCTCGACGGGCCGGCGCACTCGAGTCACCAGCAGGATGGAAAGGTCGAGGGCCACCCCTGGGAAAAGAGGTGGCCCTCGACGGTCAGCCGGTCAGGCCGGTTGCTCCGCGCATCCAGCCCGACCGGGCCCGGTGTCAGCCAGCGAACAGCTGGTTGACCTGGTCGTTCGCCGCGGTCAGCGAGTCGGGCTTGGCCTTGCCGGTCATGACGGCGTCCACCGCCGGCTGCATGATGTTGGTCACCTGCGAGGCGTGGTCGGTGATCGGGAACAGGAACGTCGTGCCGTCCTTCACGTGCACCAGGAAGTTGGTCACGTCGACGCCCTTGGCCTTGAACGCCTCCTGTGCGAGGTCGGTGCCGCTCGGGATGGCCGGGAAGACGGCGCCAGCCTTGCCGACGATGTCCTGGCAGGCTGCAGAGCCGAGGAACTCGACCCACTTGATGGCCGACGGCCTGGTTCTTCGAACCGGCCCAGACCGAGTCGGCCAGGCCGTTGTACATGCTGGAGCGCTTGCCGCTGGGGCCGACCGGGGTCGGGGCGACACCGGTCTCGATGCCCTTGTAGCTGAACATCTGGTTGATCATCCACGAGCCGTTGGTGATCATGGCGTACTTGCCGGCGCCGAAGATGTCGGCCGGAGCTCTGGCCGGTGACGGCCTCGATGCTGGGCGCGTAGCCCTTCTCGATCAGGGACCGCATCCAGGCGATGGTGCCCTGGAACTCGGGCTTGTCGTAGTTGTAGTGCTTGCCCCACGGGTTCTCGTCGGTGAAGGTCCACCCGGTCGTGCCGGAGTACATGCTCCACTGGGTCTGGCCGTTGCCGCCGCCGGAGCCGCCGTCGAGGCCGAGGCCGTAGACCTTGACCTTGGTCTTGTCGAAGCCGGCCTCGTCGCCGCGCTTGCCGCTGGCGTCGACGGTCAGGTGGGCGATCAGCTTCTCGTAGGTGCCGCCGTCGGTGGGGTTCCAGGTGAGGTTCTGCGAGGTCGGCTTCGGCGACGCCGGCGTCCTTGATGAGCTTCTTGTTGTAGAAGATGGCGACGGTGTCGAAGTCCTTCGGCAGGCCGTAGCGCTTGCCGTCCTGGCCCACCCAGAGGTCGGCGAGGCCCTTCTGGTAGATGTCGGTCTTCACGCCGTCCGCGGCGAGCTGGTCGTCGAGCGGCGACGAGCTGGCCCTGGGTGACGAACTCCGGGTACTTCGACAGGTGGTTGGTGAACACGTCGGGGGCCGTGCCGGCGACGAAGCCGTTGGTCACGCCGCTCCAGTAGTCGTCCCAGGCGTACTGGGTGATCTTGACGGTGGCGTCGGGGTTCGCGGCGTGGAACGCGTCCGCGCACTGCTGGTAGGCAGGCTTCTGGTTGTTGTCCCACAGCCAGTAACTGATCTCGCCGGTGGCCTTGCCGCCGGCGGCGGGGGCGCTACCGGAGGCACTGGGTGTTGCTTCACCGCTGCACGCGGTGAGCGACAGGGCGATGGCCGCGAAGGCAGCAATGGCTGCGCCGGCCTTCTTCCTGGTGAATCCTGACATGGTCGAAGGTTCCTTCCGGTAGGGCTGTGATGGGTTCTCGTTGGGGTCCTGCCGTCGCCCGACGGACTCGGGCGACGGGGTACTGCTTCCTTCCGCGGGTGGGGGCACTTCTCCCACGGTTGCTCGGGTGGGGGCTGCGGCTACTTGCTCCCGGAGTAGCCGATCGAGTCGATGATCTTCCGGGCGAAGGCGAAGAAGAGGATCAGGACCGGGAGCGCTGTGACCAGGGTCGCGGCCATCAGGCCGGCCCAGTCCGGGGAGCCGGCCGGGGTCTGCGAGCGGAACACGCCCAGCGCGACGGTGAGCACCTTGGTCGCGTCGGTGTTGCCGACCAGCAGCGGCCAGAAGTAGTCGTTCCAGGTGCCGATGAAGGTCAGGATCGCCAGGGTGGTGATGGGCGCGGTGCTCATCGGCAGGATGATCCGGAAGAACACCCGCCACGGCCCGGCGCCGTCGATGGACGCCGCCTCCTCGATCTCGCGGTTGATGCCCGAGGAAGAACTGCCGCAGGAAGAAGATCGCGAAGGGGGTCATCAGGAACGACGGCAGGATCATGCCGGGCAGGCGTGTTCAGCAGGCCGAGGTTCTTGATCAGGATGAAGTTCGGCAGGCTGGTGAAGATCGGCGGCACCAGCAGCGCCCCGAGGAAGAGGCCGAACACGGGTTGCGTCCGGGCCAGCGCAGCCGGGCGAACGCGTAGGCGGCCAGCGAGCAGAAGAAGACCTGGCCGACCGTCACCGCGCCGGCGTAGATCACCGAGTTGCGCAGGTAGAGCCAGAAGTTCACCGAAGCGCCCGGAGCCGCCCTCGGCGATCGCCTGCGCCTGGGTGCCGAGCCCGAGCACGCGCTGGAACGCGCCCCAGGTGAAGTCCACCGGCAGCAGCGAGCGTCGGGTCCGACGGCAGCGAGCGGGTGGTGGAGAAGGCCGTCCGGATCATCCAGTAGAACGGGAAGAGGCTGAGGATCGAGGAAGGCGAACAGGACGACCCAGGCCGCGATGCGCCCGGGCGTGAGGTTGCGACGGCGCTGCTTGCGGTTCGGCGTCCTCGTGCGGCGCGGACTTCGATGGTTGCCATGGCCATGCCCCTTACGCGAGATCGGATTCGCCGGCGCGGAGCAGGCGTAGCTGGACGGCGGCCAGGATGGCCGAGGATGGCGAACAGGACCACGGACAGGGCGCTGCCGTAGCCGAACTGCCCCTCCCCGAAGGCCTTCTGGTAGATGTAGTACTGCATCACCCGGGTGACGTTGACGGGGCCGCCGCGGGTCGTGACGGCGACGGTGTCGAAGATCTGGAACGAGCCGGTCACGGTGATCACCAGGATCATCGCCAGCACCGGGCGCAGCAGCGGCATCGTCATCCGCCAGAACGAGTTCCACTCCGAGCTGCCGTCGATCGAGGCGGCCTCGTACACGTACTTCGGGATCGTCTGCATGCCGGCGTAGATCAGCAGCGCGGTGTAGCCCATGTGGCGCCACACGTTCACGAACGCCATGGTCGGGATGGCCCAGAACTCGTCGGCGAAGAAGGCGACCTTCGGCAGCCCCATCCACTCCATGGCAACGTTGACCAGGCCGATCTGGTAGTCGAGCAGCCAGAACCAGAACATGGCCGCGATCACGTTGGAGATCAGCCACGGCAGCAGCAGCGCGCCGCGCAGCAGCGTCGACTGCGTGAGCCGCTGCATCAGCGACGCGAGCACCAGCGCGATGACGGTCTGGAAGCCGATGTTCAGCAGGACGTACTCGATGGTCACCCCCATCGCGTTCCAGAACAGCGGGTCCTTGCCGATCTTGACGAAGTTGTCGAAGCCGATGAACTTCGGCGTGCCCAGCAGGTTGTACTGGGTGAGGCTGAAGTAGAAGCCCCGGATGGTCGGGTAGACGAAGAAGGCCAGGAAGCCGACCAGCGCCGGCGCGATGAAGACCAGGGCGATCTTCAGCTCGCTACGTCCCGCCGGTCTGGGACGACTCGGACCTGGACCTGCGCCGCACGGCGGCCGGCTTGTCGATTGTGTTTGCACTCATCACGGTTCCCCTCGTTGGGACTGCCGGCCAACTCTGGCGGAGGTGCCAGCGCTGATGGGCAAGAAGCTACACGTGTAGATCGCAGATGGCAAGAGGCCGCCAGATAACGAATCAGTCACGGCATTCACGCTCGAAATGCTCGGCAGTGAGGCTGTGCACGCCTGATCTATTGGTGTAGATTCGCGCCATCGACGACGAAGGGAGCGACGTGACCGGGCCAGGTTCCGCCGACAAGACGCAGCCCACTGGGCGCTTGCGTCCCGGTCCGCGCAGAGCCCCGGTGACCCGCGCCGACGTCGCGCGCATGGCCGGGGTCAGCACTGCCGTCGTGAGCTACGTCGTCAACGACGGCCCGCGTCCGGTGGCCGCGGCGACGGCCGTCCGCGTCAAGGAAGCGATGGAACTGCTGGGCTACCGGCCGAACGCCAGCGCCCGCGCCCTGCGCCTCGGCAAGACCGAGCACCCTCGGCCTCGTCATGGCCGACTCGCTGAACCCGTTCTTCGCCGAGTACACCTCCGAGCTGGTCAAGGCCGCCGACGCGCGCGGGTGGCGCCTCCTGATCGCCGACTCCCGCGAGGACGAGGCGGACGAGGCGGCGATCGTCGAGGAGTTCGTCGCGCGACAGGTGGACGGGCTGCTGTTCGCCAGCTCCTTCGCACGCTTCGAACGCAGCCGCGACGCTCCAGGCGGCGGGGATCCCGACGGTGCTCATCGACTGCCCGGGCCCGGTCCCGGGCCGCCGGACGGTCGGCACCGACGCCGGCGGGGCAGCCGAGATCCTCGTGACGCACCTGGTCGAGCACGGCCGCCGACGCATCGGCCTCATCGTCGGCGACCACGGTTTCGGCAATCCCGACCCGCGCGAGCGTGGCTGGCGCCGCGCGCTGCGCTCCGCCGGCCTTGCCGACGGCCCGATCGTCCGGGTGCCGTTCAGCCGCGAGGGCGGTTACGCCGGCGGCCACGCGCTGCTCGACGCAGGACGCCGGCATCGACGCGGTCTTCGCCAGCAACGACCTGCAGGCGAGTCGGCCTTGTCCGCGCGCTGCACGAGCGGGGCGTCCGGATCCCGGAGGACGTCGCCGTGGTCACCTTCGACGGCACCAAGGAGTCGGAGTTCTGCTGGCCGCCCCTCACCGTCGCCCGGCAGCGCCTGCCCGAGCTCGCCGCGGCGGCGATCGCGCTGATGGACACCCCCGACCTCGCCAGCGGCACCCACGTCCAGCTCGAGGCCGACCTCATCCTCCGCGAATCCTGCGGCTGCACCGCCGAGACCATCCAGCACCCCCGGGTCGACGTCGTGACCCGGACTTCCCGCCTCACCTAAGCCCCCGCCTCATCCAAGGGAGAATCGTGTCCGAACCCCTGAACACCTACGTTCACCTGCGCGCCGACGGCGTTTCCGTCGTGCTGGACCTGAGCGACGGCCGGCTGCCGGCGATCGTCCACTGGGGCGCGGACCTCGGCGACGCTGACCGGCGCCGACGTCGCCGCCCTGGCGCGCGCGGGGGTGCACCCGATCGTCGCCAACATCGTCGACGAACCGGTGCGGATCGCCCTGCTGCCCGAGCACCACACCGGCTGGGTCGGACGGCCCGGCCTCAGCGGCTCACGCGGGGGGCAGGCCTGGTCCCCGAGGTTCACCACCACCGGACTGCGGGTCGACGGCGGTGCGGTGGGCGCCGGCGCGGAGCAGCCGTCGCTGCTCACCCTCGGCGCGAGCAGCCTGGAGGTCACGCCGCCGACGAGGTGGCCGGCCTCGAGCTGGTGCTCGGGATCGAGCTGACCACCGGCGGCCTGCTGCGCTCGCAGGCCGACCCTGACCAACACCGGCGCCGACGGCTACCAGCTGGACGACCTCGTGCTGGCCTACCCGGTGCCGCCGGTGGCGCGGGAGCTGCTCGACCTCGCCGGGCACTGGGGCCGCGAGCGGGTGCCGCAGCGCCGCGCCTTCACCATCGGCGTCCACCTGCGCGAGGGCCGCAAGGGCCGCACCGGTGCGGACGCCGCCACCGTGCTGCACGCCGGCGTCCCCGGCTTCGGCTTCGGCAGCGGCGAGGTCTGGGGCGTCCACGTCGGCTGGAGCGGCAACCACACCCACTACGCCGAACGGGTGTTCACCGGCGAGCAGGTGCTCGGCGGCGGCGAACTGCTGCTGCCCGGCGAGATCGTGCTCGCCTCGGGTGAGAGCTACACCAGCCCCTGGCTGTACGGCTCCTACGGCGACGGGCTCGACGAGGTGGCCCGCCGGTTCCACCGCTGCCTGCGCTCCCGTCCCGCAGCACCCGTCCGCCGAGCGTCCGGTGACCCTCAACGTGTGGGAGGCGGTCTACTTCAACCACGACCTCGCAGCCCCTGCTCGACCTGGCGGACGCCGCGGCGGCGATCGGCGTGGAGCGGTACGTGCTCGACGACGGCTGGTTCGGCTCCCGGCGCGACGACTTCTCCGGCCTCGGCGACTGGACCGTGTCGAAGGACGTCTGGCCGGACGGGCTGCACCCGCTGGTCGACCACGTGACCGGGCTCGGCATGCAGTTCGGGCTGTGGTTCGAGCCGGAGATGATCAACCTCGACTCCGACGTCGCCCGCGCCCACCCCGAGTGGGTGATGGCCACCGGCGACCGCACCCCGGTGCCGTCGCGCCACCAGCAGGTGATCAACCTCGGCATCCCCGAGTGCTACGCCTACATCCGCGACGCCATCTTCGCGATCCTCGCCGAGTACGACATCGGCTACATCAAGTGGGACCACAACCGCGACCTGATCGACGCCGGCACCCCGCCGGCCGGACGCCCCGGCGTGCACGCCCAGACCGAGGCCGTGTACCGGCTGATGGACGAGCTCAAGGCAGCCCACCCGGGCCTGGAGATCGAGTCCTGCTCCTCCGGCGGCGCCCGGGTCGACCTCGGCATCCTGCGAGCGCACCGACCGGGTGTGGGTGTCGGACTGCATCGACCCGCACGAACGCCAGCAGATGATGCGCTGGACGCAGCCAGCTGCTCCCGCCGGAACTGATGGGCTCCCACATCGCCTCCGGCACCTCGCACACCACCGGACGCACCCACGAGCTCAACTTCCGGGCCGCCACCGCCGTCTTCGGCCACCTCGGCATCGAGTGGGACCTGCGCAAGGCGACGCGAGACAGAACTCGCGGAACTCGCCGAGTGGATCGCGTTCTACAAGGCCAACCGCGGCCTGCTGCTCGGTGGCGACCTGGTGCGGGTCGACTTCCCGGACGCTGCCCTGAACGCCTTCGGCGTGGTCGCGCCCGACAAGTCCCGGGCGATCTACTCCTTCACGGCCGTGGACGCCTACGACACCGTCCTGCTCGGCCGGCTCCGCTTCCCCGGCCTCGACCCGTCCCGCCGGTACCGGGTCGCCCCTGCGATGGTCGGACGGCCGCCGTCGGGCCTGCGTCCGCCGCTGTGGTGGGGGCTGGAGCGCGACTACGACGGTGAGCTCGCACGACCTCGTCGCCGGGCAGGCCGCCGAAGTTCCGGGCGATCACGGACGAGGCAGGGGTGGTGCTGCCCGGCTCCGTGCTGGTGTCCACCGGCCTCATCGACGCCCCGATCAACCCCGACCACACCGTGATCTACCTGGTGGACGCGGTCTGACGCCGCTGAGCCCGCGAAGTCCCGAGCGTGACGGGGCCGGTACCTGATCCGGCTACCATGCTGGCTGAGCGTGACGAAGCCAGGAGGGGGACGCCGTGGCCGGCAGTGCGACTCGTCCGACCCGTGACGTGACGCGCGACGATGTCGCGAAGCTTGCCGGCGTGAGCTCAGCGGTTGTCAGCTACGTGGTGAACGACGGCCCGCGACCGGTCGCGGAAGCGACCCGGCGGCGCGTCCAGGACGCCATCGAGAAGCTCGGCTACCGTCCCAACGCTGCCGCGAGGGCGCTGATCACCGGCCGCTCCGACCTGATCGGCCTGATCGTCCCCGACATCCGCAACCCCTACTTCGCGGCTCTCGCGCAGGCAGCGGAGGAGGCGGCCCGCGCGCAGGGGGTGAACCTCGTGCTCGCCCAGGGCTCGACCGGCAGCCTCCAGTCCCTGGTGGAGTCACTCACCGGTCACCGGGTTGCGGGCATCATCACAGCCACCGTGCCCGAGCCGAGCGCTGTGGCCCTGATCCTGCGCAACCGGATTCCGCTGGTGCGGCTGAGCCTTGCGCATGCCCTCCGACGCGCCGGCGATCTGGCCCGACTACGCGGGTGGCGCGCGGTCAGCCGTCCGGCACCTCGTCGAGGTGCACGGTCATCGTCGGGTGGCGCTCGTGATGGGCTCGGACCATCCGGAGTGGCCCGAGGAGTCCGTCGACGGCCGCGAACGTGGCTGGCGCGACGCGCTGGAGGATGCCGGCCTGACAACCGAGCACGTGGTCAGGGTGCACTGGTCGGCGGCAGGAGGCCGGGAGGCCGCACACCGCCTGCTCACCGAGCACCCTGCGGCGACGGCCGTGTTCACGTCGTCCGACCAGCAGGCGATCGGGCTGCTCGCCGGGCTGCACAGCGCCGGCCGTTCGCTGCCCGGCGATCTCGCGATCGCCTCGTTCGACGGGTCGCCGGAGGCCGAGTTCACCGTCCCGCCGCTGACCACCGTCGACGTGCCGCTCGCTGCCATGGCGACCGCAGCGATCGCAGAGGTGCTCGGCGTCCCGAGCCTCGGCGGGAGCTATCCGACCCACCTGGTGGTGCGGCGCTCCTGCGGGTGCGAAGCCACCTGAGCCAGCGGCTCGCGACCGGATGGGGTGTCCCCAGTACGTCCCTCGAAACAGGCAGGGAGGACGCTCTCGAATTCCCGCACGAAGGACGCTCAACAGGCGGAGAATTCGATCACCTCTGTTGAAAGGGAACGTGCAATGACGCACATCAACCCACTGGCCACAGTGGGTATCGCTCTCTCACTCGCCATCCTCACTTCGTGCGGAACGTCCACACCTCCCACCTCGGGCGTGCCGGACGCAGCCATCACGGAAGCGACGTCCGCCGCCGCGGACGAGACGTCCGCGCGGCGCCCGCGCCTGCGGCAGCCCCGCAGGTCAACGCGGGCACGGACTCGATCACCATCACCGGGTCCGGCAACGGCGAGACCGCTCCGATCGCCCTGGACAAGCCCTACTACATCGTCAAGGTCACGAACGCTGCCGCTGCGGACTACGGCAGCGTCATGGTCACGGTGAAGGGCAAGGAGCTGCCGGCACTGATGACGCTGGCAGCCGACTACACGACGGTCTTCCGCCCCGACGCTCCTTCGCTCAGTCTCGTGATCGAGGCGACCGGCGCGTACACCATCGCCCTTGGCAACCCGCCCTCCGGAACGCCGGTGGCAGCTCCCCAGACCTTCAAGGGCGCCGCCGGCACGACCGTCACGCCGCTGGTCAAGACGGCCGGAACCTACGTGAAGCTCTCGCTGAAGTACCTCGGCAGCCCCGATCCCGATGCCCCGACCGGCGCCATGCTGGCCACAGCCAACATCTACGACGCAGCAACCGGTGATGCCGTGCTCAACGTGCCGAAGTACGTGAACAAGGCCAAGCCGGAGGACTCCGACGGCAGTACGCAGGGAGAAGGCAGGCACCTACTTCCTGATCATCACCGGCAGCTCAGCGGACGACCAGTGGGAGGCCAGTATCACCGAGGACTGAGACCGAAGGATCGCTGCAGCCCGGCAGCCTTGGACGCCGGTGGTGGGGGCCATTCGGGTGTGCGAAGGTTCTGGTTGTGGAACTCGTCGCACCCAACCATCCCCTGATCGATCACAAGGTCACGCTGCTGCGTGACGTCGCGACCGACTCCCCCACCTTCCGGGCCCTGGTCAACGAACTGGTGACCCTGCTGGCCTACGAGGCCACCCGCGAAGTCCGCGTCCAGCCGCGTGAGGTGACCACTCCGCTGATCACCACCACGGGTGTGGAGCTGAGCCGGCCGCGTCCGCTCGTCGTCCCGATCCTGCGGGCCGGCCTTGGCATGCTCGAGGGCATGATGCAGCTGATGCCGGCCGCGGAGGTCGGGTTCCTCGGCATGGTGCGCGACGAGGAGACCCTGCAGCCGTTCACCTACGCTGAGCGCCTGCCCGAGGACCTGTCCGGACGCCAGTGCTACGTGCTCGACCCCATGCTGGCCACCGGTGGCTCGCTGGGCGGAGCTGTGCAGTTCCTCGTCGATCGTGGCGCTGACCACATCACGTGCATCTGCCTGCTCGCTGCCCCGCAGGGCATCGAGCACCTGCGTACCCTCGCCGATTCCCTCGGTGTCCCGGTCACGCTCGTCACCGCCTCGGTCGAGGAGACGCTCAACGAGCGCGGCTACATCGTCCCCGGCCTCGGCGACGCCGGCGACCGCCTGTACGGCCTGGCGGAGTAGCTCGCTGCCCGACCCTTCGTCGGGCTCGAGGTTGCCGGGATCACGGATCGCCTCCCCGTGTGCGTTGCGTGTGGAAGCGTGCGTGGAGTCGTGGTCTTCTGGCTGGGGTCGACGCGCAGTGGCGGGAGGATTTCGGGTGTTCCGTCCGTTCGGAGGCGGACTTTCCACCGGTCGGCGTGCGGGGTCGGTGGCTGGGTTCGACGGTGCCGTGGTGGTGGGCGCAGAGCAGGACGAGGTTCGACAGGGCGGTAGGGCCGCCGAGTCGCCAGGGGATGATGTGGTGGGCTTCGCTGTCGCGGGCTGGTGTGGCGCAGCCGGGGAACACACAACCACCGTCGCGGAGTTCGAGGGCT
Source organism: uncultured Actinomycetota bacterium (assembly GCA_963773595.1). GTDB lineage: Bacteria > Actinomycetota > Actinomycetes > Propionibacteriales > Propionibacteriaceae > Propionicimonas. The sequence continues at coordinate 284,759 of CAVZBQ010000001.1, read as the reverse complement.
GCGCGGATGGCGGGGGTGACCAGGCGCTGGGTCCGCCCGACGTCGAGCACCTCGGAGGGTCCGCCGAGGATGGCGGGCATGAGGTCGGCGTCGCACAGCAGGCGGCGGGCGGTGCCGGCGTCGATCTGGTCGCCGGTGCTGAGCAGCCGCGGCACCCCTGCAGTCGGCCAGGAGTTTGTCGTAGGGCAGGGTGATCACGATCCGGGGCCGGTCCCCGCCATGGTTGGGTGCCAACGATTCCTGGCTGTGGTGGTGCACCATCGCCAGCAGCGCGTCGGCTCGTCGCATGGCGGGGGTGACGTACTCGGTGTGTGGGTCGAGGCGTTCAAGGCCGCGCTTCTGGTCGCCGCGGCGTAGGCGTCGATGATCTGGATGAACGGTTCGGCTTCGGCGACCGGCAGCGAACCTTTGATCAGGACGGAGCCGTGGTGGTCGTAGCTGAACGTCAGATGCCGGGTGCGTTCGGCCTGGTGGTGTTCGCGGTCGAGCCGGGCGGCTTCGCGGGCTTCGGCGGTGTCCGGTGATCAGGATCTCGACCAGGTGGCTGGTCAGGCGGCGCAACTCGACGCTGTTGTGGCTGCGCGGCGAACCCGACCAGCAGTTGCTGTGCTTCCCGGATGGTGTCGGTGGGGAAGTCGTCAGGCAGGTCGTCCAGCACCGCGGTGATCGCTTCGGCCTGTGTCGGCAGCACCGACCCGTGGCGGCGGCGTCAGCGACGAGTGGGAACCGCACCAGGCCTTGCCCGGCGGTGATGAGCCTGCCGGCTTCGCGGCGGGTCAGGTTCGCGGCGTCGGCCAGCCAGGTCGCGGTCGAGGTGCCGTGCTCCTGCCACGCGATCTCGCCGGCGTCGATCCGGGCGGCCTGCAGGGCCAGCCAGGTGTGCAGCTGCGCCTCCAGCCGCGAGCGCCTTCCTTCAGCTGCGTCGAGCTGCTCGCCACCCGCCAGCAGGCCGGTCGGCTGGTCACACAAGGCATCGAGGGCGGCGCGCAGTCCGGTCAGCTGATCGCTGCCCGTCCGCTCGTCCAGTCCCTGCGCCATACGACAACGCTAAACACCGCCACTGACACTTTTCCGGCCGAAAAGGTGTTATCCACAAGCACAAACACCAATTCCCCGGTTATCCACAACGAACGATGTGCCCATTGACAGAACGTCCTACTCCCGGTTGCTTCGGCCTGCCGATGGGTATGTTGGGCATGGACCCACATCAGCGCAGGAGGGGCATGCCGGAACCATTGGTCAGCGTCCTCGTCCCCGTTCTCGATGTGGCCGGGTTGCTGCCTCGCTGCCTCGATTCCCTGCTCGCCCAGACCCACCGTCCGCTGGAGATCATCGTCGTCAACGACGGCTCCGCCGATGCGTCCTCCGACGTGATCGAGCACTATGCCGCACGGCACCCGGAGGTCCGTGCCATCCACCAGGAGCACCGTGGCGTTGGCCCGGCCCGCAACGCTGCCCTTGCCGTCGCCAGAGGGTGAGTACGTGGCCATGGTGGACGCCGACGACTGGGTGGAGCCCAGCTTCGTTGCCGACACCGTCCGCATCGCCGGCGAGACCGGGGCCGACGTCGTGGTCACGAGCTTCTGGTTCAACGCCCTGGGCCTGAGCCTCCGGTTCCCCTTCGCTGCCAGAGAGCGGACGTTGACCGGCCTCGGGGCCGCGGAGCTGAGCCTGAGCATGGCCCGCTTCCCGGCCTTCGCCTGGAACAAGCTGTACCGCCGCGACCTCTTCCTGCCCGGCGAGGCGCCGTTCCCGAACATCTTCTACGAGGATCTCGCGACGACCCCGCGGCTCCTGGCGCGAGCCGACAACAGTCACCCAGACCCGACGCGCCTACTACCACTACTGCCTGCGGTCGGACAGCATCACCGGCGACTTCGGCCCGAGGAACGTGTTCGCCTTCGCCGCCTCCCTCGCGATCCTGCGCACGGAACTGCAGGAGCTCGGCCTCTGGGACGACTGGTACCCCGCCTACCGGAGGCTGCTGCGGGACGCGCGCGTGATGATGACCATCCAGGTGCTGCTGCAGCGCAACCGGATTCCGTTCCGCAGCCGTGGCCCGCTGCTGGCACGCTTCGGCCGGACGTCTCCAAGCCCTCGCCGAACCCCGTCCCGGTGCCGTGACTGCCACTGCTGGCAGGACCGTTGGTGAGTCCCCCGCCGTCTCCGGTGCGGCCTGATCCCGTCCACCATGAGCCAGGTACGCATCGGCACCTCCGGGTGGACCTACGACAGCTGGCGCGGGACGGTGTACCCGGCCGGCGTGCCCGACGCCCAGCGGCTGGAGTTCTATGCCGGTGAGCTGTTCGACACCGTCGAGCTGAACGCCAGCTACTACCGCTGGCCCGGCGACGTCCAGTTCCGGTCGTGGCGGCGACGCCTGCCGCCCGGGTTCGCGATGACGGTCAAGGCTCCGCGCGGGCTCACGCATGCGAAGCGCCTGTACGAGCCCGAGCGGTGGATCGCCCGGATCCGGACGTCGCTCGCGCTGCTGGAGGACCGGCTCGGCGTGTTCCTCGTGCAGCTGCCTCCCGGCATGCCCCGCGACGACGCGCGGCTCGACTACTTCCTCGGCGCGCTGCCCAGCGGGCTGACGGTGGCCGTGGAGTTCCGGCACGAGTCGTGGCACACCGAGGAGGTCTTCGCACTCCTCGAACGCCACGGCGCCGCCTACGTCGTGATGAGCGGTGCCGGCCTGCCCTGCATCCTGCGCGCCACCGCAGGCCTCGTCTACGTCCGCTTCCACGGCCCCGATCACCAGCACCTGTACGGCGGCAGTTACGACGACGCGTCCCTGCGGTGGTGGGCCGATCGCATCGGTGAGTGGGGCGAGCAGGGGCTGGACGTCTACGGCTACTTCAACAACGACGCGGACGGCAACGCCGTGCGCAACGGGCTGACCCTCAACGGGCTGGTGGCGGCGTCGAGTCGGCCTTGACCGCTCCCCGCCTGCCGAGCGGCTGCTCCGGACCGCTGGTGGTGTCCTTCACGGTCTGCTCCTCCGACTCGGCGTTGATCTCCGCCCCGAGCAGGATCGCGTAGCTGGTGAGCCACAGCCACAGCATCAGCAGGACCACCCCGGCGAGCGCGCCGTAGGTCTTGGCGTAGTTCCCGAAGAACGTCACGTACAGCGAGAACGCAGCGGAGGCGACCAGCCAGAGCACCGTCGCGGTCACGGCGCCGGCGCTCACCCAGCGGAACTTGGGCGCGTCCCGGTCGGGGGCCACCCGGTACAGCACGGCAAGGGCGACCATCACGAGTGCAGCCAGCAGCAGCCAGCGCACGACCTCGATCACCCACCGCAGCGGACCGTTCACGTCGAGGAAGCCGAGCACGACGGGGACGCCGGCCATCAGCGCGACGATCAGCGCCATGAAGATCACTGCACCCACCGTGACGCCGAGCGCCAGCAGCTTGTCCTTGACGAAGCCGCGCTTCTTCTCCTCGTCGTAGGCGATGTTGACCGCCGTGATCAGGTTGCCCACCCCTCCCGAGGCACTCCACAGGGCAAGGACGATGGCGAGCGCCAGCCCCCACCCCAGGCTCTGCTGCGGTGCAGAAGCGAGCTGGTCCAGCTGGCCGACGAGCAGCGTCCGCGCCTCCGGCGGGAGCGAAGCGGTGAGGGTCTGCGTCTGGGCGGAGATCGTCGCCGGGTCGGCGACCAGCCCGTAGATCAGGGTGAACGCGGCGAGAGCGGGGAAGAGCGCGAGGAAGCCGAAGAACGCCACCCCCGCACCGAGCAGTGGCACCTGGTCCTCGGATGCTTCCTTCCAGCCACGCCTGACCACCTGCCACCAGCCCTTGGCCGGGATCTGGGTCGGTGCGCTGGCCCGCTCCCCCGGCACCTGGCTGGCATCGGTCGTCCCCACGGCTCGATCGGTCATGGGCCCCCAATACCCACTCCGACTGGTCCCGAGCCGCCCCCGGACCGAGTTGGAACCGTCCCCAATTCGGTCCGTCAGTGCTGGTGGAGCATCTGGTAGCCGAGGACGGCCGGGTCGAGCATGCCGAAGATCATGGCGATGTGGGCGACGACGAGGAAGATCGCGATGAACGTCGCGTGCCACTTGAGGGCGCTCGCTGCGTCGCGTGCGATGAAGCCGAGCTCGACGAGCGTGATGCCGACCAGCGGTACGACGCCCGAGAGGTAGAAGCCGACGGCGACCACGTCTGCCGGGCCGCGCCAGCCGCCGGCGAGGGTCAGCGGGACGACGGCGTTGAGCATCAGGTGAAGGAAGATCGCCAGCATGACCGGCCCGGCCAGCAGGCCGGCGACCCGGCTCGTCTTCCGTACCCACGCAGGCACGGCGCCGCGACGGAACAGGATGGCCAGCTCCGTGATGGCGAGCGTCTCTGCCAGCACGACAGGGAGCGCCATGAAGACCAGCAGGTTGCGCGGCTGGTGCACGGCCAGCAGCTCCATGTAGTGGGTCATGTTCATCGACATGGTCATGCCCAGCTCGTCGGCCACCAGGTTCGGGCCCAGCAGGGCGCCGAGGCTGAGCACGGCGGTGAGGACGAGGACGCCCACGGCGAGGCCGGGGCTCGTGAGCGGCTTCGGCACCTCGGTCTGGCGCTGGCGGGGGGCTGTCCTGGTGGTCATCTCGGCTTCCTTGACGGGGGCTGCGGTGTTGCTCACCAGCGTCTCGTGCCGTCGGGCGGTGCCCCTGCCGAATTCCATGAAGATTCGATGTAGTTCCGCCCGGCACCGGCCACACCCAGGGGCTACGCCTCGTCCAGCCTTGGCAGCCGGAGGCTCAGCGTCGTGCCCGTTCCGGGGCCGTCGCTGGCCGCGAAGAGGTCACCGTCATGGGCGAGGGCGATGGCGCGGCTGATGGCCAGGCCGACCCCGGTGCCACCGTGCTCGCGATCACGCGCGGCGTCGACGCGGTAGAAGCGGTCGAAGATCCGCGGCAGGTGCTCCGCGGGGATCCCCTCGCCGTCGTCGCTCACCGCAAGCACGACGTCGTCGGCCGCGTCCTTCACGGAGACCTCGACCCGGCCCCCGCTGGGCGTGTGGCGCAGGGCGTTCGACAGCAGGTTGCCCAGCACCTGCCCGATGCGGGACGCGTCCGCTGCGACCAGCAGCGGCTCCCCGGCGCGCGGCGCGAAGTGGAGCTCGACTCCCTTGCGTTCGAAGGCGTCCCTCGCGGCGAGGACAGCGGCCTCGGCCAGCGCGTTGGGATCGGTGGGACGCGGGGCGAGGTTGAGCCGGCCCTCCTCGGCTGCCGAGACCTGCCCGAGGTCGTCGGCCAGCCGTGAGATGCGGTCGATCTGGTCGGTGAGGATCCGCCACACCTCCGGCCCGGGATCCAGCGCCCCGTCCTCGAGGCTCTCGACGGCGATCTCCATGCTGGCCAGCGGCGTCCTGATCTCGTGCGCGAGGTCCGTCAGCAAGCCGGCGGCGGCTTCCCTCCACGCCCTCGAGCCTCTCGGCCATGCTGTTGAAGCTGTCGGCGAGGGTCGCGAGCTCGCGGGAGTCGGCGGGCTCGACCCGGCGCCGGTAGTCGCCGTCGGAGATCCGGGCGGCTGCCTCGCCCAGGTCGGTCAGCGATCGCCGCAGGCGTCGGGTGATCAGGACGCTGATGATGATCGCGCCGGTGGCCGCGATGGCGAGGCCCATGCCCAGCGCGAGGGTCCCCGCGGTGTTGAACGCCTCCTGGGAGTGCTCGAGCAGGTCAGGGCTGCTGTGGCCGGCCTCCTCCATGTGGGCTTCGAACAGTGGCGGCCCTGCGATCGACGCGACGACCACCATGGTGACCGCCATCGCCACCAGCACCCCGACCTGGGAGATCAGCAGCCGGGTGGTGGTTTCCGGCTGGGACGGCTCGCTCACCGGGGTCCCCGCGGAGTTGTTCGGGGGAGCGCAGCGGAGGAGAAGAACTCCGTGGGGTGTTCACCTGCCGGCCCCCATCCGGTAGCCGACACCGCGGACGGTGTCGACGAAAGGCAGGTCGGCGACCTCGGCGAGCTTCCGCCGGAGGTGCCCGACGTGGACGTCCACCAGGTGCTCGTCGCCCACCCAGTCCTCGCCCCACACCGCGTCCACCAGCTGCCGGCGGGTGAAGGCGGTGTTCGGTCGTGCGGAGAGGACTCCGAGCAGGTCGAACTCGGTGCGGGTCAGGTCCACGTCCGTGCCGTTGACGGCGACGCGGCGGCCGGACGGGTCGATCCGCAGGGCACCGATCTCGCGCGACGGGCTCGTCGACGACGCGATCCGCCCGCGGCCGGCGCAACAGCACCTGCACCCGTGCCACCAGCTCGCGGGCGCTGAACGGCTTGGTCATGTAGTCGTCGGCGCCGGCGGACAGGCCGATCAACTTGTCGACCTCCTCGTTCCGTGCCGTGAGCATGATGATGTAGCAGTCCGAGTGCCGCCGGATCTCGTGGCACACCTCCAGCCCGTCCATCCCCGGCAGTCCGAGGTCGAGCACCACCACGTCCGGCGCATCGGCGAGCGCCCGTTCCACAGCCGTGATGCCGTCGTTGGCGACCGTCGTCCGGAAGCCTGCCCGCTGCAGGTAGTTCGCCACCATGCCAGCGAGGACGGTCTCGTCGTCCACCACCAGCACGTGCGGTGCTGCGTCGACCGGGCCCGGACTCATGCAGACATCATGCCGTCAGGCCGCTCTCACCAGCGGAAGTCCATGGCGTCGGGGTGCTTCTCCGTGTCGCGCATCGCCTCGAGGACGTCCAGGTCCTCGGCGGAGATCTCGAAGTCGAGTTCGGCATTCTGCTGGATGTGCGAAGGGGTGGTGGCCTTCGGCAGCACGACGGCACCCTTCTGCAGCAGGTAGCGGATGCACAGCTGCGGTGCGCTCACGCCGTAGCGCGCGGCGATGTCGGCGATCTCCGGGTGGTTGACGATGAGGCCGTGCGCGAACGGGGAGTAGGCCTCGACGACGATGCCGTTCGCCTCGCACGCCTCGACGGTTGCGGACGGGTCCAGCCCGATGAACCACCGGATCTGGTCGACCATGGGCTTCACCCGTGCAGGCGGGGAGCAGGCTGGCCAGGTCGTCGGGATCGAAGTTCGACACCCCGATCGCCTTGACGCGGCCGCTGGCGAGGAACTCCTCCATCGCCTTCCAGATCTGCTTGTTCTCCTCGCGGCAGTCCTTGCCCATCTCGTCCCAGGGCCACGGGGCGTGGACGAGGTACAGGTCGAGGTAGTCCAGGCCGATCTCGGCCATGGTGGTCTCGAACTCCTCCAGCGCCTTCTCGTAGCTCTTGGCCTCTGCCGGGAGCTTCGAGGTGATGTAGAGCTCCTCGCGGGGGATGCCGGAGTCGCGCACCGCCCGTCCGACCGATGCCTCGTTGTGGTAGGCCCGGGCCGTGTCGATGTGCCGGTAGCCGACACGCAGTGCCTCTGCGACGGCGTCGTAGCACTCGTCGCCTTCCTTCAGCAGCCAGGTGCCGAACCCGACGGTCGGGATCGTGTTCCCGTTGGCCAGCGTTGCGGTCTCGGTCAGTGCGCTCATCGGTGTTCCTCGTTCTCTCAAGGGCGGGTGGACCGGATTGGGGACGGTTCCGAACTCGGTCCATCCCTCGGCGGACCGAGTTTGGAACCGTCCCCAATTCGGTCCAGCAAGGGTGACCCTAGCCGCGGACAGGGTCAGGTGGGAGGTACCCGGAGGGCCTCGTCGAATCACCCCTTCCCCGCGAGCCCTTGACCGGAGCAGAAGCAAGGTGAAAGATGACTGATCGTCAGTCATCTTTCAGGAGTGCCATGAGCCCACGTCCACGCATTGACCGCGCATCGAAGCGCGCAGCCGTCGCGGACGCCGCGGCGAAGGTGTTCGCCGAGCGGGGGGTGTCCGGCACGGCCGTCTCGGACATCGCGCGGGCGGCGGGCATCGCCCAGGGCACGTTCTACCTGTACTTCGAGTCCAAGGACGACGTCCTCCTCGCGGTCGCCGAGCAGTTCGTCGCCAGCCTCGGGAGAACCCTGGAGTCGTCGCTACCGGGCGCGGAGGCGAGCGCTCCGGAACGCCTGAAGGGCCTGGTGCAGGCGCTGGGCAGCCTGGCAGCCAGTCCGGCCAACGCAGCCATGGCCGAGTTGCTGCACCGTCCGGAGAACCGCGCACTGCACGATCGGCTCACCGAGCCCCTCGCCCAGCGCATGTTCGTCCTCGTCGAGGAGATCGTCGGCCAGGGCGTCGCGGAAGGCTCGATGCAGGTGGACGACATCGGGGCAGCTGCGTGGTTCGTGCTCAGCGGCCTGCAGGGCGTCGAGCGCGCCGGGACGCCGGTGGCGGGGATGCCGGCTGCCCTCGACCACGCCCTTGTGCTGGCCCTTCGGGCCCTCGGCGTCCGGGGCGAGTCATGACCACCGATGTCGTGGTCACCACCCGCGGGCTGACCAAGCGCTTCGGTCATGTGACCGCTGTGGACGACCTGGATCTCGAGGTGCGCAGGGGCGAGATCTACGCCTTCCTCGGCCGCAACGGCGCAGGCAAGACCACGACGATCCGGATGATCCTCGGCCTGATCCGTCCGATGGCGGGAGAGGTGCGCGTCTTCGGCGAGCCCGTGCGGTCCAGCAGGCCGGAATGGCTGCGCCGGGTCGGCTGCCTTGTCGAGACCGCCACTGCCTACCCGAACCTCACCGTCCGGGAGAACCTCCAGCTCCACCGCCGGCTCACCGGAGCGCCCGCGAAGGCTGTCGCGGACGTGATCGAGCAACTCGGCCTCGGGGACGCGGCGGACCGTCGCGCCGGTCACCTCTCGCTGGGCAACAAGCAGCGGCTCGGACTGGCTCGCGCGCTGGTCCATGCCCCCGACCTCCTGGTGCTGGACGAGCCGGCGAACGGCCTCGATCCCGCGGGCATCGTCGAGATCCGTGGCCTCCTGCGTTCACTGGCCGACGACCATGGCACGACGGTGTTCGTCTCCTCCCACATCCTCGTCGAGGTTGCCCACCTGGCAGACCGGATCGGCATCGTCCACGCGGGACGCCTCGTGGAGGAACTGGACCGCGCGGCCCTCGTCGCAGCGGCGCGGGCCTTCAGCGCCGAGCAGCTGACCGAGCAGCAGCGTGCCGACGCGCTGCTGACCCTCGAACTCGAGCGCTACTTCCTCGCGCGCACCGACGGGAGCGTCCGCTGATGTTCACTGCTGTGCTCGCAGGCGAGGTCATCAAGCTGCGCCGCACCATTGCTCCCTGGGTGACCCTCGGATCCCTGATGGCCGGTCCCCTCTTCCTCGCCCTCTTCATGTGGATCATCCGCGACCCCGGCCGGGCGGCCCAGTTCGGGCTCCTGGGCGCCAAGGCATCACTGAGCGGGATCGAAGCCACCTGGGCCTCCTACGCCACCTTCCTCACCCTGATCGTCGGCATGGGCGGAACGCTGCTGCTGGCGTTCGTCGCCGCCTACGTCTTCGGCCGCGAGTACAGCGAGGGCACGGCGAAGGTCATGCTGACGCTGCCGGTACCGCGCCCGGAGTTCGTCATCGCGAAGCTGGTCGTCGCCGCACTGTGGTGGCTGGCGATCGTCCTGGTCGTCTTTGCCGAGTCCGTCGCTGTTGCCTTCTGGCTCGGGCTCCCCGGGATCACCGGTGGTGCCATCGGCGCGCTCCTCGGGAACCTGCTCCTCGTCGCGGGGATCTCCTACCTCCTCGCTCCGGTCATTGCCCTTGTCACCGTCTGGACGCGCGGCTACCTCGCGCCCGTTGGCTTCGCGCTGGGCATGCTCCTGCTCGGCAACGTGGTCGGTCACACCGGCTGGGCACCCTGGTTCCCCTGGTCGATCGTGCCGATCCTCGTGGGCTCGGTGGGTACGCCGGTGGACGCCCTGCCGTTCGGCAGCCTCGTCGTCCTTGCCGCGACGTTCGCCGCCGGCATCGCCGGAACGATGTGGCGCCTGCAGACGGCCGACAACACCCAGTGAGCCGGCCTGTTGCTGCGGGCGGTCAGCGTCCGGCGACCTGAGAGACCCCCTCGCCGTCCGGGACGGCGGTGGTCGAACCGCCCGGAGAGCCGAACAGGGCTGCAACGACAAGGGCGAATGCCATCACGGCGACGACGGCTGGGGTGTTGACGGCTGCGAAACGGGTGGTGTTCATGGTTCCTCCGGGAGAGCGGGCACGGCGGAGCCGACCCTTGTGGGTGGTGTGGTGCGAGCGGTGGCCGGGGCGTCCCGGCGATCAGTGGAGGCTGTCGCCGATCGCCACGGACAATCGATCTGCGACGGACCTGACCTTGGCTGCGAGCTCGTCGATCGTTCCTGCGTGGATCCGCTGGACGGGTCCCCCGATACCGATGCAGCCGACCGGTGCGCCACCGAGACCCTCGAAGACGGGGGCGGAGATGCCGCAGCCACCGGTGTGGTTCTCCTCGTCGTCGACGGCGTAGCCGGCTTCGCGAACGCCGGCCAGATGGGCCCGCAGCCGGGCGGGATCGGTGATCGTCCGCCCGGTGCGGGCCGGAAGGTCGGCAGTGAGAGGGGCCAGCTCCCAGGCGAGCAGGCACTTGCCGACCGACGTCGAGTGCAGGGGCAGCAGACGCCCCTTCTCCAGCACGACCCGCAGCGACTGGGCAGTCTCGAAGGCGTCGACGACCAGGGCGGCATCGTCGGCCGCCACTGCTCCGTGGGCGCATTCGCCGGTGAGCCCGACCAGTTCCTGCAGGAACGGTGCGGCGAGCTCGCGGAACCGCTGCTGTGCCGGGGTCAGGCCGAACCGTGACCGGAGTGCCGGGCCGAGCCGGTACCCGCGGCGCGTCCCTGCCGGCTGGACGGCGAAACCCTCGTCGGCCAGCGTGTGCAGGATCCGCGACGCCGTGCTCTTGTGGACGCCGAGCTCGACGGAGACCTGCTGGACCGAGAGCCCCCGGTGCTGCAGGGCCGGGTCGCTCTCGACTTCGATGAGCAGCCGGATGACCCGGAGGCCCCTCTCGAGCGAGCCTCGCTCGCCACCCTGATCTGACATCGTCGGTCCCGTCGCTGTGCCGGCCGTCCCGGCGCTGCCTGAACGCTATGGCGAAGCTGCTGTACCGACAACCGCAAACGGGCCGCAGGTTGCGTTGGACGCAACATCCGGTGAGCAGAAGGCCATGAACCTCGCCCGGTTGCGCAGGGCGCAACTTGAGCCGGCACGAAAGGGGACTGTCCCCTTTTGTGCCGCGGACCGGATTGGGGACGGTTCCAACTCGGTCCACCCTGGATGGACCGAATCGGAACCGTCCCCAACTCGGTCCGTTGCAGCCGTTCGCAGTTTCCGGAATGCCCCTGATCGGCGCGCGACGGTACGGTGACCGGCGTGGGTCATGTGGACGTCGCAGGAGTGCGCTACGAACTGCCGGACGGGCGGGTGCTGCTGAACGAGGTCTCGTTCCGCGTCGGGGACGGGGCCAAGGTCGCCCTCGTCGGCGCCAACGGCGCCGGCAAGACCACCCTGCTGCGGATCATCACCGGTGACCTCGATCCCCACGCCGGGGCGGTCACGCGGTCCGGTGGCCTCGGCGTGATGCGCCAGTTCGTCGGCCAGGGCGTTGTCGAGGGCGGGGCCGGCGGCGACGATCCCACCGTCGGCGACCTGCTGCTCTCCGTTGCTCCCGACCCGGGTCCGCGCTGCAGCTGCGGCGATGGAGGCCTGCGAGCAGGCGCTGATGGAGTCCGACGACCTGGCAGCCCAGCTCGCCTACGCCGAGGCGCTCTCGGAGTTCGCCGACGCCGGTGGCTACGACCTCGAGGTGGTCTGGGACGTCTGCACCACGAACGCGCTCGGCGCGTCCTACGACAAGACCAAGTACCGCTCACTGCGGACGCTGTCGGGCGGTGAGCAGAAGCGCCTCGTGCTGGAGTACCTGTTGCGCTCCCCCGAGGAGGTGCTGCTCCTCGACGAGCCGGACAACTACCTCGACGTGCCCACCAAGACCTGGCTGGAGGAGCGGATCGTCGAATCGCCCAAGACGATCCTGTTCATCTCGCACGACCGCGAACTGCTGGCGCGCACGGCGACGCGCATCGTCACCGTCGAACTCGGGGCGGACGGCAACCGGGTGTGGACGCATCCGGGCGGGTTCGCGGCCTACCACGAGGCACGGCGCGCCCGGTTCGAGCGGTTCGACGAGCTGCGGCGCCGCTGGGACGAGGAGCACCAGAAGCTCAAGACGCTGGTGCTGACGCTGAAGCAGAAGGCGACCTTCAACGACGGCATGGCCAGCCGCTACCAGGCGGCCCAGACCAGGCTCCGCAAGTTCGAGGAGGCCGGACCTCCCACGGAGCAGCCCCGCGAGCAGAAGGTGAACATCCGGCTTTCCGGCGGACGCACGGCCAAGCGCGCGATCGTCTGCGAGCAGCTCGAACTGCGCCTCGCCCCCGCGGAGGGTCAGGAGGAGTCGACCGGACTGATGCGTCCCTTCGACCTCGAGATCTGGTACGGCGAACGGGTGGCTGTGCTGGGATCGAACGGATCGGGCAAGTCCCACTTCCTGCGGCTGCTCGCCCGCGGCGGGTCGATGCCCGACCTGGAGCACGAACCGGTCGGCGAGGCCGACGCGATCGCCCCCGTCGAGCACACCGGACGGGCACGGCTTGGCGCCCGCGTGCGGCCCGGGTTCTTCGTACAGACCCACGAGCACCCCGAACTGGTGGGACGCACGCTGCTCGAGATCCTGCACCGCGGCGACCGCACGCCCGATGGCCGCGGAAGGGCTGGCATGGGACGCGAGCAGGCTGCCCGCGTCCTCGACAGGTACGAGCTGTCCGAAGCGTCCGAGCAGCAGTTCGAGACCCTCTCCGGCGGGCAGCAGGCCCGGTTCCAGATCCTGCTGCTCGAGCTGTCCGGAGCGACCCTGCTGCTGCTCGACGAGCCGACGGACAACCTGGACGTGCAGTCGGCGGAGGCGCTGGAGGAAGGCCTCGCAGCCTTCGAAGGCACGGTGGTGGCCGTCACGCACGACCGCTGGTTCGCCCGCGGCTTCGACAGGTTCGTCGTGTTCGGCGCCGACGGCGCGGTGTACGAGTCCGACGAGCCGGTGTGGCAGGAGGGCCGGGTGCAGCGCAGCCCGCTGACGGCCTCGACAGCCGCACCCCTCAGCTCGCGCGAACCACCCGTACGAAGCGCACCACCAGGTCGTCTGCGCCGTCGGCCAGCGCGACGCGCAGGCGAGGCGCCGAGGCGCCGCCGGCGAGGCTGCCGGTGGGGAGCGCGAGCGTTGCCGTGCGCCACGTGCCGCTGCCCGTGCGTTCGACGTCGGCGGTCGACCCCGTCGCCGTCGTGACGGTGAAGGTGCCGGCACCGGATCAAGGAACGTCACCTTCACGACCACCTCGGCACCTGCGGCAGCCGCGAACCTCGGGTCGACCTCGAAGATGAAGCCGGTGTCACCTGCCGACACCTTGGTGGTCAGCCCCTCGTACGCGATGCCGTTGTCCTTCTCGAGCACGTGGACGTGCTTGTCCGCTCCCGTCCGGTGGGCAACGGAACCAGGCTCGTCCACCTGCACCAGCCAGCGCTCGAGGTTGCGGACGTAGGGCAGGCGCGGCCAGGCCGAGGCGTCGGCGAACCGGCCCAGGTCGTTGTCCAGCCCAGTACCGGTCCTCCGCGTCCCGCAGCGCTGCCCACGCGTCGGCCGACGTCCCGGCCGTCTGGCCGAGCGACAGCCGCACCCAGTCCCAGTGCTGCGGGTACTCGGCGAGGTAGGACGGCCCGGGCACGACGTAGAGCCAGTTCATCCGGAGCTGCAGCGCCTTCAGGTTCGCCTGTCGTACGGCGTAGTACGGCTCGTCGGTGTGGTAGCCGCAATCGGTGAAGCACTCGTTCTCGGTGGCGAGCACATAGCGACGCCGACGTGGACCGGCAACGACTCGTCCACGACGAGGTGGCCGTTCGGCTCGATCCGCGAGCCGTAGGCCGGCGCCTCGTTGAGGTGGAAGTTCGAGAGCTCGGTGATGCCGGTCCGGATGCCCATGCCCGCCTGCACGGCCTGCTGCGCGAGCAGGTCGTCAGCGGCTCGCCGAACGGGCCGAACGGGTAGTCCTCGCCGGTGAACACGAGCTTGTTCGCGTGCTCCCCGAACAGGGTCGACCAGGTCGCTCCAGGCGTGGCGGTACCAGGCGAGGTAGGTGGCCTCGTCGAGGTCGCCGGCCTCGACGGCGGCGGTGATCATCTCGTAGTCGTACTCCGCCCAGGTGAAGGCTCCCGGGACGTAGACGAAGCGCAGCCGCGGGTCGGCGGCAAGACCGGAGTCGACGAACAGCGCCCGGTAGGTGTTCAGCAGCTCGCCCCAGACGCACTCGTTCCAGATCGGCAGGTGACGCTGGCCGTCGTAGTCGGGGCCGTAGGTCCGCACGCCGCACTGCTGCGCGACCCAGGCCGGCGCCCAGTCCTCGCCGCTGGCGAAGACCCGCATCCAGAAGTCGCCCGGCTGGGCGAGCTGGGCGTCGAGGCCGTCGAAGGACATGCCCTGGGCCTCCCGGACGCGGTGCGGTCGAGCGGCGCGCCCGTCCGTCGGGCTGGATCTGCCGCCAGGAGACGTCGACCGAGCGGACGTCGACGCGGTCGGCCTAGCGAGGCATCCTCGGAGAAGAACCCGGAGTTGGCCGGCGGGTCGCACCCAGGACGGGCAGCGTCCAGTCGTCCCCCTCGGCAACCCTGACGCCGGTCGGGCCCGGCATCGACGAAGGCCGCGCCGGTCCCGCCTGCGCAGGCTGCCGGGCAGGGTGGCGTCCGGCGTTGGCGATGCTGTCGCACCGGCCGGGACGCGGGCGTGGCCGACGGGCGGGAACCCTGGGTACAGGCCGGCATCAGCAGCAGGGCCGCAGCACGACGGCGGGAGCGACGGCCGTGGCGCGGCGGTGTCACCCTGCATGCGCCGGCCAGGAGGCGGCCTCCAGCGCTGCGTCACTTCGGCACGCTGGGCTGGCCGCCGTGCCACCGGAGCCGCGGGTCGAGAGCGAGCCGGCCGCCGTTCCCCAGCGCACAGCCGTGGCCAGATCCTTCCCGGCCAGCCACGCGCAGAGGAATCCCGCGTCGAAGCTGTCGCCGGCGCCGGTCGTGTCGACGACCTCGACAGCAAGGCCCGGCGCGCGGACGAGCTGCTCCCCCGCCACGGCGAAACCGCCGGCCGCGCCGTCCTTGACCGCGACGATCGGGCCGCGCGCCGCAAGGACCCGCGCCGCGGCTTCAGCGTCGGCAACGTCCGCCCCGAGCGAGCGGGCGATCGCGACGGCCTCTGCGGCGTTCGGCAGGAAGACGTCCAGGTGCGGCAGGCAGGCCTCGACGCCCGCCCACGCCTCAGCCGGATCCCAGTTGGTGTCGAGGCTGGTCGTGAGTCCGTGCCGCCCGGGCCTCGGCCAGCAGGTCGGGCAGCCCTGCGGCCAGGTCGGGCAGCAGGAAGCAGGAGGCGACGTGCAGGTGCCCTCGTCGGCCGGGCCGCTCGGCAGAGCGCGGCCTGGCCGGACGTCCGCGACGGTCAGCATCGTCATGGCGCCGGTGAGGGTGAGGATCGCCCGGTCGTCCGGCGCCGGAGAGGATCACGGAGACACCCGTCGGTGCATCGCGTCCGCAGCACGTCGGTCGGTGTCGACGCCGTTGTCCGCGAGCAGCGCCAGGGTCTGGTCGCCGAACACGTCACGCGCCGACCCGGGCCACCAGTGCGACGTCCAGCCCCGAGCCGTGCCAGGCCGGAGGCGCAGATCCCGGCCGAGGAGCCGAGCACGAGATCGGCGGCAGTCCAGCAGCTGCTCGGCCTGCCCGAACCGCGGGCACGACGTCCCCCCGCAGCACCAGGTCGAGGTTCGCGTCGCCCGCGACCAGTACCTTCACGGTCATCCCTTCAGTCCCGACATCGTCATTGTCGCGATGAAGTGCTTCTGCGCGAACAGGAAGAAGGCGATCAGCGGCGCCGTCGCCACCACGTTGCTGGCCATCAGCAGCGACCACTGCGTCCGCCGTGTGCTCTGGAAGTTGGCGATGCCCAGCTGGATGGTGAACAGGTTCTCCTTGTTGATCGCCACCAGCGGCCAGATCAGGTCGTTCCAGGCGCCCAGCAGGGTGAAGATCGCCAGGGTTGCCAGGGCCGGCTTGGCGAGCGGCAGCACGACCCGCAGGAACGTCTGCAACCTGCTGGCGCCGTCAAGGGCAGCCGCCTCCTCGAGCTCCACCGGGATCGAGAGGAAGAACTGCCGCATCAGGAAGATCCCGAACGCGGACGCCAGCCAGGGCACGAACGCCGCGGCGAGCGAGTCGATGAGCCCGAGCCTCGAGAACATGATGTAGGTCGGGATCATCAGCAACTGCGTGGGGATCATGATCGTCGCGACGATCGCGAGGAACCCGAAGTCGCGACCACGGAAGCGCAGCCGGGCGAACCCGTACCCGGCGAGCGAGCAGAGCACGACGTGGGCGCCGATCGCGATGACCGAGACGATGGTGCTGTTCAGCAGCCAGCGCAGGATCTGGGTGTCCTTGAACAGCCCGACGAAGCCGTCGAACGTCAGCCGCGACGGCACGAACGGAGGCGGGAACCGGACGAGCTCCTCTGCGGGCGACAGCGAAGCGAGGAGCATCTGCACGAACGGGCGTCAGGAACAGCAGGGCGATCGGCGCCAGCACGAAGTGCCAGCCGCTGATCCGCGTGCGACGACGCTTCGCCACGGAGGCGGACGGGCCCGCCTGTGTCAGCCGATCGGTTGTCGAGACTGCCATCAGAAGGCCTCCAGGTTCCTGCGCCGGGCGTAGACCACCAGGCCGATCGTGATCAGCAGGGTCACGAGGAAGAGCACGTAGGCCGCTGCCGAGCCGTAGCCGAACTGCAGGTTCTTGAACGCCTTCTCCCACAGGAAGTAGACGATCGTCTTCGTCGCGTCCAGCGGTCCGCCGCGGGTGGTGGTGTAGACGAGGTCGAACAGCTGGATCGCCCCGATCACCTGCCAGATCGTCACGAACACCGTCACCGGACTGAGTTGCGGCCAGACAACGAACCAGAACGCCTGCCACCGGCTGGCTCCGTCGATCATTGCCGACTCGACCAGCTCGCCGGGGATGTCCTGCAGGGCAGCGAGGTAGATCACCGTCGTGAACGCCGCCTGGCCCCACAACGACATGATCGCGATCACCACCATCGCCTGCGATGGGATCCTCGAGCCAGCCCTGCGCAGGGAGGCCGACGACCGCGCAGGACGTTGTTCACCAGGCCGTACTGCGGGCTGAAGAGGTAGGTGGACAGGATGCCGGTGGCCGCTGCGGACGCGACGAACGGGACGAAGATCGCCGTCCGGTAGAAGCCGATGAACCGGATGTTCCGGTTCAGGGCGACGGCGAGGAACAGCCCGGCGAGCACCGAGGCTGGCACGAACAGCACGACGTAGAGCCCGGTGTGCACGATGGCGTCGATGAACTCGTCGTCGCTGATCAGCCGCACGTAGTTGTCGGCACCGACGAACTTCGGGGTGGCGAACCCGTTCCACTTCTGCAGCGAGAGCAGGAGCGCCCACGCGGCAGGGAAGACCGACAGCCCGAGGATGATGAGCATCGCCGGAGCGACGAAGGCCCAGCCTTCCCGCGTCTCCCGCCGCCGCCTGCGCCGCAGCTGCGGGCTCAGCCCGTTGCGACGCGTCGCCTGGTCGTGCGCCTCCCTGTGCGGTGGAGCCGCTGTGTCCGTCGTGGTCGCCATCTCGCTCCTGCCGTGCGTCTGGCTGCTCGTGGTCTCAGGAAAGCACGATCGAACGGGTCAGATGGCGCGGACGGTCAGGGTTGAGCCCGCGCGCGTCGGCGATCCGGACGGCGAGCCGCTGCGCGAGCGCGAGTTCGATCAGCGGATCGTCGGCCGCCCCGGAAAGGACGGCTGCGCCGGTCGCCTCGATCTCGGCAGCCAGTTCGGCGTCCTTCGCCCCGATCATCCACACCAGGGAGCCCGGGTGGGCGACGGCGAGCGGGCCGTGCCGGTAGTCCAGCAGCGGATACGACTCCGACCAGGCCTGGGCCGCCTCGCGCACCTTCAGCGCGGCTTCCTGGGCGAGCCCGTAGGTCCAGCCGCGTGCCGAGGTAGACGAAATGGTCGAGGCCGTCCGGCACGAACGGCGCCTCCGATGCCAGCGCCGCGGCCGCCCTGCCGGGAGGGACGAGACGTCCTCGCCGAACGCTGCCCGAGCCAGCAGGAGGAAGGTGGTCGGGAAAACGGGTCTGCACCACCGACTCCTCGTCGGCGAAGTCCAGCAGCAGCACCTCGTCCGCCAGCGCTGCGCACGGGGAGTCGGCGACACCGGTGACGACGATCTTGTGCACGCCGGCCGGCAGGGCAGCGAGGGCGTCGATGACCTCCGTCGTCGTGCCCGAACGGGTGATGCCGATCACCGTGTCGTAGGGTCGCGGGATTCGCGGCTCGGAGGCATAGGCGGCGTCGGTCTCGCCGAGTCCTGCCGTCTCGCGCAGGCTCGCGAACGACTCCGCGACGAACACCGAGGTGCCGCAGCCGATCGCAAGCACCCGTTCACCCGGACGGGCGAGCAGCCGGGTGGCCTCGGGGATGAGGCTCATGGCCGCAGCCCAGGTGGCCGGCTGGCTGTCGATCTCTTCTGTGGTGATGCTCATGGTCGCTCCTGGGCTCTGTGGTGGCGGGTTCGATGGGGTCAGCGGTCGGCGAGCGCGTCGTCGGCCTTCTTGGCTGCTGCGGCGAGCGCCTCTGCAGGGGCGCCGTCGCCCTGCAGGACGTGCGAGATCGCACTCCCGATCGCCTCGGACAACCCGACGTAGCCGGCGACCGTCGGTCGCGCCTGCTTGGCGTTCGCGCTGTTCGCAGCCATCACGTCCAGCCCCGGAAGTGCCTTCACCTGGGCCTTGAACTCCGGCGAGTCGAGCTCGGAGTTGCGCAGGGGGAGGTTGCCGTAGGCGACGTTCCAGCGCACGTCCTGAGCCGGATCGGTGAGCCACTTCAGGAACTCGAACGACCAGTGGTTCTCGTTGGCGTCGCCGGTGTCCATCAGCGCCCAGATGTCCGGGCCGGACACGGTCTGGTGGTCGCCGTTCGTGCCGGGGAGGACGGTGACCCCGTACTTGGTCTTGGCCGTCTGGAGGTCGTACAGCTGCCAGGGACCGGACGTCATCATGCCGACGCGGTTCGCAGCGAACAGCTGGGCGAACTTGGTGTCGGTCTGGTCGATGTAGACGCTCTTGTCGTCGACGGCCATGCCGCGCAGGAACTCCAGCGCCTTCTCACCCTCCGGCGAGGCGAACGCCGACTTCGTCTTGTCGTCGCTGAGGATCTTGCCGCCGTTCTGCCACAGGTGCGGCCAGAACTGCCAGGTCGTCTCCTCCGAACCGGAGACCGAGTAGGCGTAGCCGTAGGTCTGCTTCGCGGCGCTGGTCAGCTGCTTGGCCGCCGACCGGAAGTCGTCCCAGGTCCAGTTCTCGTTGGGGTAGGCCACGCCGGCGGCATCGAAGACCGTCTTGTTGTAGATCAGCGAGATGTTGTCCACAAGGGCAGGGAAGCCGATGGTCTTCGTCCCGGTCGGGCGGACGGTGCGCGCGGGCGGCCTCGGAGAACTCGTCCCACTTGATCGTCGGGTCGGAGACGAGGCCGGTGATGTCCTGGGTCTTGCCGGAGGTCTCCAGCTCGCTCGCCCAGGAGCCGAACGAGTAGGAGATGTTCGGGTAGGTACCGCTCGCGAAGCCGGCGGACAGCTTCTGCAGCAACTCCTCTGTCGAGGAGGCGCCCGAACTGGTCTCGATGGTGACGTTGGGGTGAAGGCTGTGGAACTCGGCAGCGAGCTTCTCCAGCAGCTTCTCCGCCTCGTCGGACTGTCCCGTCCAGAAGGTGAGGCTCACCGGCGCGTCCGGCGTGACGCTCGCCTTGGGTGCCTCGCCGGCGCTGGTGCACGCCGTGAAGCCCAGCATGGCTGCAAAGGCCGTTGCGACTGCTGTGACTGCCTTACGACGACGCGTGCGGATTGTCATGGACTGGCCTCTCGATGCAGTGGAGAACAGGTTCGTCGCCATCATGGATCGAAAATGAGCGATATGTAAAGAGAACTGCGTGAAACGCGCATTTGCCATGATCGATTCGTTACCAAATCGTCATTTGCCGTCTACGCTGCACCTCAAGCCATCTCACGGAAGGGCAGTCATGAGCGGTATCGAGGATCTCCGGCTGCGCGACTGGACCCCGTCCAGCCAGCTGCGGGCACCGGTCACCCGGGTCGACCATCCAGCCGTCGGTTGCATCGACGCCCACAACCACCTGGGCCGGTGGCTCAGCGAGGACGGCGACTGGATCATCCAGCGACGTCGCAGCCCTGCTGGAGATGATGGACGAGCGTCACGTCGAGACTGATCGTCAACCTCGACGGCTTCTCCGGCGACGAGCTCGAGGCCAACCTCGACCGCTACGACCGTGCCCATCCCGGACGGTTCCTCACCCTGTGCCAGCTCGACTGGGGCCGGCTCGCAGAGCCGGGCGGAGCCGAGTCCCTCGTCGCGACGCTGGAGGACTGCGCCCGGCGCGGTGCCCGCGGGGTGAAGGTGTGGAAGAACCTCGGCCTCGCGTTCCGCGACGCGGCGGGTCGACTGCTGCGACCGGACGATCCCGGGGTGGTCGACGGTCCTCACCCGCGCCGGCGAACTCGGCCTGCCCGTGGTGATCCACACCGCAGACCCGATCGCCTTCTTCGAGCCGCTGGACGCCCACAACGAGCGCCTCGACGAACTGCGCGGCGCGGCGGACTGGTGGTTCGGTGATCGCGACCGGTACCCCACCTTCGACGAACTGCTGGACGCCCACGCCGCGCTGGTCCTCGCCTGTCCCGGCACCACGTTCGTCGGGGTGCACGCCGGCTGCGCTGCGGAGGACCTCGATCGCGTGGAGCGCCTGGTCGAACCTCGCACCCAACTACAACGTCGACATCGCCGGCCGGATCGCAGAGCTCGGCCGCCAGCCCCGGCGCTTCGCCCGCTTCGTCGCCGACCATCCCGACCGGGTGCTGTTCGGCACCGACATCTACCCGATCACCGACGAGCAGTACCGGCTGCACTTCCGGTTCCTCGAGTCCGCGGACGAGAGCTTCGAGTACGCCCCCGGCGAGCCCATCCCGCCGCAGGGCCGGTGGGCGGTCTCTGCCCTTGCCCTCGACCCGGCGCTGCTGCCCGGCCTCTACCGCGACAACGCCCGCCGCGTCTTCGACCTCGCCTGACGCCCGCGATCCTGCCGACCACTCGACCGCAAGCTTGTGAGCCTGTCGGGACCCGGCCGCCGACCGGTCCCGACAGGGTTGACCCGCGCGGCTCAGGTGTTCGGCAGGCTGCCGCCGAGCGACTCGGGCAGGTAAGCGGCATGGGCCGCGGTGAGCTCGTCGCACAGCGTCCAGATCTGCTCCGGAGTGAGCGAGGAACTCGCGTTCGCGTCGACGAGGACGGCCTGGCGGACAAGCTGCGGGTCGCCCTTCGGCAGCCGCCCGGATGGTGAGTTCGGCGACCGAGAGGTAGGTGCGGTTCAGCGCCGCCCCGGCCGCCGGCACCGAGCCGAAGGGGATCGGTGTCACGCCGTCGCCGTCCACCCGGCAGGGCACCTCGACGGCTGCACCCTCGGGCAGGTTGTCGATCAGCCCGCGGTTGATCACGTTGCCGTGGATGACACGTTCGGTACCGGTCAGCATCGAGTGGATCACCTGCGGGGCGTACTCGGCGGCGTCGCCCTCGTCGTGGAGTTCGATGTCGCCGCCGGCGTGCAGCACCGTCCGCGCGTCCTCGAACTCGCGGACGTTCTCCTCGGAGATCCCGATGTACTCCAGCGGCTGCAGCCGGTACTTCGCGATCTGTTCGTCCGAGCGCAGGAACCAGCCGAGGTACTCCGCGGAGTGCTCGCTGGTCTCGGTCGGGTACCAGCCGATGCGCTGGTGAAGATCTCGACCCGCACCCGGCGCTCCAGCTCCGGGTCGGCGGCGATCTTCGCCCGCAGCAGCGGGTAGAGGTCCACGCCGTCGCGACTCCACTCGGTCAGCCAGGCCTGGTGGTTCACCCCGGCGGCCCGGTAGTGGGTGCCCTCCAGCGGCACGCCGACCAGTTCGCACAGGTCGTGCGCTGTCCAGTGGACGCTGTGGCACAGGCCGACGGCCCGCAGTTCGGGAGCGACGAGCGACAGCCACCACACGTTCATCGCCATCGGGTTGGTGTAGTTCAGGAACCAGGCGTCCGGGCAGATCTCGAGCATGTCGCGGGCGATCGCCGTCAGGACGGGGAAGGTCCGCAGGCCGCGGAAGACGCCGCCGACGCCGGTGGTGTCGCCGATCGTCTGGCGCAGGCCGTAGCGGGCGGGGATCTCCAGGTCGACCTTCGTCGCAGCGATCCCGCCGACCTGGATGCTGTTGATCACGAAGTCGGCACCCTGCAGCGCCTCCCGCCGGTCGAGGGAAGCGGTGACCCGCACCGGCCGTCCGAGCTGCCGGGACACGCTGGCAGCGGTCAGCCGCGCCACTTCGAGTCGCTCCGCGTCGATGTCGTGCAAGGCGACGTGCAGTTCTGGCAGGTCCGGGAAGCGGAGCAGGTCGGTCAGCAGTTGCCTGGTGAAGACGACACTGCCGGCACCAAGGAAGACGATCGTCGGCATGTGCCGATTGTCTGACCAACTGAGCGTATCGCGCAAGGAACTGAGCAGATTGACGCCCAAACGATCATCTGGAATGCTCGTTCCATGGCTACCGCCCTCAGTCTCTCGTCGGTCGCGGAGCTCGGCGGCTCCCCGAAGCGCTCCCGTCGGCTGGCCAGCACCCTCGACCTGATCACCGAGCGCGGCGAGATCCAGCTCACCGAGCTGGCAGCGCAGTTCGCCACCTCCCTTGCCACCATGCGCCGCGACCTCACCGTCCTTGCCGACCAGGGGCTGATCGTCCGCACCCATGGCGGCGCGAAGACCAATGGGCTGTCGGCCGAGGTGCCGGTTGCGCTCCGGGACAGCAGGTTCGCCGACGCCAAGCGCCGCATCGCCAGGGCAACGGCGGCAAGGATCCCCCGTGAGCGCCACGCCGTCGCGCTCAGCGGCGGCACCACCACGGCCGGCGTGGCCCGCGAGCTGGCCACCCATGCCGACCTGACCATCGTCACGAACTCGCTGTCGATCGCGACCCTCGTTTCCGCGCACCCGCGCCTGAAGATCGTGATGACCGGCGGGATCCTGCGGCCGCAGTCGCTCGAACTGGTGGGGGTGCTCGCAGAGGGCACGTTCTCGGCGGTCAACATCACCACGGCGATCCTCGGCGCCGACGGGGTCTCCGCCGACGCCGGCGTCACCACCCACGACGAGACCGAGGCGAGGACCAACCACGCCATGGTGTCGAAGGCCCGGCAGACCATCGTCGTCGCCGACGGTTCCAAGATCGGCCGCGCCGCCCTCGCACAGATGGCCCCCATCCAGGAGATCGACGTCCTGATCACCGACGAGTCCGCGGACGCTGCCGAGCTGGACCGGCTGCGCGCCCTGGGCGTCGAGGTCGTCGTCGTCTAGCCGGCAGGGTCCCGATCGCGGGCCGCATCGTGGTCGTCCGAGACAGTGGTTGACGCACCGTCCGCACGGTCGGGAACTGCGACATGCGGCACCGTGCGCCGCAGGGACGGGAGCGAGCTCACCGCGATGACGGCTGCCGCAGCAGCGAAGCCGACAACGGTGTTGAACCCGCCGGTGTAGCCGCGGGCATCGATCACCGGCCCGGCAATGCCCGAGCCGATCGCCACCCCGATGCCAAGGCCGGTGCCCATCCACGACAGTCCTTCTGTGAGCCGCTCCCGCGGCACCATGCGTTCGAGAAGGGTGTTGCCGTTGATCAACGTTGGCGCGACGGTGGCGCCCACGAGCAGCCCGACGCCGGCCAGCAGGAGCTCGGTGTGGGCGATCAGGAGTCCCGCGGCGCACAGGAACAGTGCGACGACGCCGCTGACGAACCTGCTTGTCAGCGGCGAGTGCCAGTGGCGCGCGCCGTAGGCGAAGCCGGCGACACCGGAGGCGAACGAGAAGATGGCGAGCACGACACCCGATGCCGACCGGACACCCCACTCCGTTGCTGCAGCGACAACGCTCACGTCGATGCTGCCGAAGACGCACCCGATCAGCAGGTTCACAGCCACGACCGAGCCCACTCCCGGGGTGAACAGGATGAACCGCCGTCGTGAAGGGCGCACTCCCGTCCGCCGGACGCGGCGGCACCGGCGGTTCCGTGGAGCGCTGGGAGTAGAACAGCTGCGCGCCGAGGAGGGCGAGCACGATCGGGGCGACCAGCCCGGCAGCGGGGTGGACGCCGACAGAGAGTGCTGTCGCCACCACCGGGCCGACAACGAACGTGATCTCGTCGAGCGTCGACTCCAGGGAGTACGCGGCATGCAGGAGGTGCGGGTCGGAAGTGACATGGCTCCAGCGGGCCCGGACGAGGGCGCCCGGCGCACCACCGGTACCACCGCTGATCACCACCGGCGCGAACAGTACCCACGCCGGAACCTGCATCACGGCGAGCACGACGACGACGGCGAGCATGGTGACGGAGATCACGGTCGCGGGATACATCACTCGGCGCTGGCCGTACTTGTCGACGAGGCTGGAGAGGACGGCCGTGCCGCCGGCCCAGGCGACGGCGTTCGCAGCGGCGAGGGCGCCGGCGAGGCCGTAGCTGCCGTAGAGCGCGGACACCATCAACACGATGCCGAGGCCCATCATCGCGCCGCCGGAGCGGGCCAGCAGCCCCGCAGCACTGAACTTCAGAGCGCCCGGGATCCTGAGGATCTCCAGATAGGTGCGCATTGGATGAGTCTTTCACGAGTCGCTGACATCCCTCGGGTCGTCGCGCGCCGCCCATCCGCTCGCCTGGAGGATTCTGCACCCGGAGTGGCCCAGCGAGCCGGATCCGCGATGCATGCGGCATCCAACGGCAGATTCCTCCCAGGCTCGCCGTCACCGGCAGGCCGTCGGCAGGGAGCGCATCAGCAGTCCCGTGTATTGCGCGCGGCGTCCCCGCCTCTGATCCTCGAAGGAACACGCGTTCCCAAGAGACGGAGACCGATATGCCCGGCTGGTACGTCCACCTGGAAGCAGCACACGACACGGCTCGGCAGCTCCGCGACGGCAACGTCCCTGCGGGCTTCCCCATCAGCACCGGCCAGGCCCGGGCCATCGGCGAGCACTGCCACACCTGGCGCAACTACCTCGCGCTCGGCTCGCTCGGCCCCGACGTCTTCTACCTGCTGCCCGACTTCAAGAACACCACGGGGCAGGTCATCCGGCAGGTCGTGAAGTGGGCGCTCGACGTCTGGGAGGTGGTCGACGGTGAGTTCGTCTCCAAGTGGGAGAAGTGGATCAGCCCGATCACGCACGAACAACTCCCAGCTCGCATCGCAGCTCACCGGTGGCCTGCTCCACGCAGCTCGGCCCAGGTGCTCGACGAGCTGACGTCCGCGATCATGTCCGCCTTCAAGGGGCTGCTCGCCGAGATGGGCGACTGGTTCGGGATCCTCACCTCCGGCGTCCCGCAGGCGTTCGGGGACGACGCCTTCTACTGGTCGGACATGTTCCACTACCGGCGCACGTACCAGTTCCCGTTCGTCCTGTTCCAGCAGGCACAGGCCGCTCTGGCAGCGGCGACCACCGACGACGAGCGCAAGGACGCCGAGGCCCGGATCGCCTTTGCCGTGGGCTGGATGTCGCACTGCGCCACCGACGTCACCGGGCACCCGTTCACGAACGCGAAGGCGGCGGCCCCTACCGCGACCACTGGCAGCGCCACCACCTCGTCGAGAACCACATGGACTCCGAGAACTACGGCGCCCGGCACCCCGGCTCCGCTCTACGGCGAGTACGGCACGTCTGCGCTGCACTTCCGGCTGGCGTTCCGGCACCGCGACGACGCCCCGTACAACGGGCGCGACGATGCCCCGGCCTACGACTACTGGAGCGGCTTCCCGGCCTACGACAACGGCGACGGCCCGACGGCGACGGCCAACCGGCACACCTTCTTCGACCTGGACACCGGGCCGCTGCCCGACCACCTCGTCGACGGGCCTGCTCGACACCATGAGCGACGTCTACGGCGCCGACGGGCCGCACATCCTGACTGCAGGACC
This sequence comes from uncultured Actinomycetota bacterium, assembly GCA_963773595.1. GTDB lineage: Bacteria > Actinomycetota > Actinomycetes > Propionibacteriales > Propionibacteriaceae > Propionicimonas. The sequence continues at coordinate 258,722 of CAVZBQ010000001.1, read as the reverse complement.
CGCCGTTCTCCGCCACCGACCCGGTCACCGGCCAGCCGGACGGGCGGCCCAACGACGCAGCCATGGCCGAGATGTGGGAGATCGTCTACCGCTACCTGAAGATGACCGGCAGCGACGCGATCAGCCTGCGGCTCCCGCCGCCGCCGTCGGTCTTCACCGACCACTCGTTCCCGACCCCGCCCGGTGGTGGGGGCTCCGGGATCGACGACGACCCGAGCCGTGGCGCCGACGTCGATGACGACGACTCCTTCACCCTGCTCGACCTGCTGCTCGCGCTGTTCGCGTGGGCGGTCTACCTCGCGCAGGTCGTGGTCTGGCTCGCGACCATCCTGCCGAGCCTGATCATCGACATCACCACGTTCCCCGCCCGCGAGGTCATCTACTGGGCCGTCATCGTGCCCGCCTGGAACCTGTACCTGCTGGCCCGTCGCGCCCTGGTCATGTCGGGCTTCGCCATGCCGAAGCCGGCGGAGATCAATCCGGGCTCACCACCCTCGGCCGCCAGGGCACCTACGACATCGCCTCCGCCCTGGACAACCCGTTCGGGCTGCCGACGGCGCCGCCGCCGATCACCGAGCCGTCCGGCCGCCTGCACGCCACGAGATCCACAGGGCCTCGACCACGCCTACCCGCGCGGCATCGTCCGCGACCTGCCGTCGGCGATCGGACGCCCCGACCTGGTCGGAGCGCTGGGGCTCACCGGCCCCTGCGCTACGTCGCGGACGCGCTGGCGACGAGTTCAGGCCGTCGGAGTGGGTGGCGCCGTGGCGGTACCCACTCACCAACCAGCACGGCGACGCCGTCGCCCAGGAGGGTGCGGGCACCCACGTCGGGCCGTACGTCGTCGGATCGAACTCGACGATCCTGCTCAGCGGGCGTGACGGGCAACGACGATGCCCGCGCCGACCTGGAGAAGGCTGCCACCCCGGTGGACACCGAGAAGGTCCTCGACATCCGCCTCCCTGCCGACCAGCACCTCGGTGGTCCGGTCGACTACGGCGTCTACCTCGTCGGACGGATGGCAGCCGAGGTGGGCCGGCCGGAGTTCGGCGTCCCCGACTTCAACCTCGACTCCGACCGCGGCTACGCCTGGCACACCTGGGACTGGGACCGCAGCGGCAAGACCTGCGTGCCGGACATCAACGCGGTCGGCGCCGAGGACTACAGCTATCCCCTGCCGTGCACGTCGCCGCAGTTCTTCCACGCCGACCACGACTTCCCTGCGCAGCCCGGCCGCTGGTACGACGAGTCCAGGGACCTCAACGTCCACTACGTGCCGGGCCCGAACCCGGGCACCTGCATCGAGACGGACCCGCACCACCCCAACACCGACCCGCAGTGGCGTGAGCGCCTCGACCACAAGGAAGGCTGACCATGCCCTTCGACAACGAAGACCAGCAGCACCCCGTCCTCCCGGACAAGGAGGACCGCGAGCAGCGTGGGACAACCCGCCCGGCTCCTTCGGCCACACCGATCCGCCCAGCGGCGACCTCGCCCCGGGCTGGACGCCGAACGACGACGTCCGGCACGAGGCGGAGGAACTGATCAAGGAGTTGGGGCGCGAGCACCGCCCCCACCGCGAGGACGTCTACCCCTACCTGATGGTGCGGGCGTTCAGCCCGGCGACCGCGGGGCGCGGCCGACCTGGCCGTCGGTCCCGTGCTGGGAGTCGCCCGACATCCTGCTCATCGACGCTTCCTACTCGGGACCGTTCACCCTGTCCCAACTGGTCGCGAGTCCGACAGCGGGACGTCGCTACCGCGTCTTCGTCCGGGTCTGGAACCTCGGGCCTGCTGCCGGCCGTCGGCGTCCACGTGCGGGGGTGGTACGTCAACCCCGGCTTCTTCGGCGGCGATCCGGGCAACCCGGCCTATCAGCCCCAGATCATCGGCGGGCGTGATGGTGAACCTCGACGACAGGATGAAGCCCGGGGCGATGCAGGTGGTCGAGCTCGACCACACCTGGGACATCCCGGCGGACCTCACCGGGCACGAGTGCCTGATGGTGTCGGCCAGTTGCCCGCTGGACCCGTGGAGCGGTGTTCTCGACGCCAACAACGACCGCCACGTCGGGCAGCGGAACCTGACGATCCTCGCCGGCACGGACAGCGCCAAGGAGCTGCTGTTCACCCTCGGCGGCCTCGTGACGAAGACCGGGACGCTCGAGCTGATGCACGGCGGCGCTGCCGTCACGCCGCTGCTGCGCGGGGTGCTCGGTCGGGCCAAGTCCGAGTTCCGGCCGGGCCGGCTGCGGGCGCCGTCGGCACGGAAGCTCCGGCTGGGCGTACCGACTCCAGCCGGTAGCCACCTGCTCACCATGTTCGCGACGCCGAAGGGCTGGATGGTCGCAGACAGCGGCCGGCTCTGGGCCCTCGCCCTGCAGCTCGGCATCGTCGAAGAGGTCGGCCGGGAGGGAAGTACGCACCCGTTCGCCACGCCGCTCGGCACGCGCCGCATCATCGAGCGGGTCGGGCTCGACCGCGTCGAGGCGTTCGGGGTCATCGTCGAGGCCGAGCCTGGCGAGGCGCTGCTGGAGGGCCTGGTCCGGTTGTGGCACCTCGAGGGGCTGGACGCCAACGACCTCGCCACCGCACTGGCAGAAGGGACGGGCCTGGCGCACCTGCTCCGGTTCGCTCACACCGATCCGGAGCGGAACGACGCCGGCGGCTACTCGGTGACCGTGATCGCCTGAGCTCACGAAGCTGTGTTGCCGATGTTCGCCGACAGCGCAGCCGACGCAGCTTCCTCAGCCCACCTGTAGCGACCGCTTCGCCAGGCCGAACTGGAAACCCTCGATCGTCGTGGTGATCGGGTCGTCCAGCGAGGTGGCCGCTCCGAGGGTGATGAACAGCGGCGTGTAGTGCTCGACGGTCGGGTGGGCGTAGGGCATGCCCGGCGCCTTGCCCTGGTAGTTGGCCAGCATGTCGATGTCGCGGTCGCTCGATGGCTTCTGCCGCCCAGTGGTCGAACTCCGCCGACCATTCCGGCACGGCGTTGTCGTAGAAGTTGGATCTGTTGAGGAACGGCAGGCCGTGGGTCATGTAGCCGGAGCCGACGATGAGGACGCCCTCGCTGCGAAGTTCGCGCAGGCGCAGCCCGAGGTCGAGGAGCCGGGCGGGGTCGTGGGTGGGCATGCTCAGCTGGAGCACCGGGACGTCGGCCCAGGGGTACATGACCTTCAGCGGCACCCAGGCGCCGTGGTCGAGGCCACGGGAGGCGTGCTGGTGGACGGGCTCGGTGTCCGAGAGCAACGCCGCGACCTTGCTGGCCAGCGCGCCGGCGTCGGGAGTCCGGTACTCCATGGAGAAGTACCGGGAGGCGAAGCCGCCGAAGTCGTACACCAGCGGCGTGCCGGCTGCGCTGGCGGAGAGGCTGATCGGTGCGGCTTCCCAGTGCGCGCTGACCACGAGGATCGCTGTCGGCTTCGGCAGCGCCTGCGACCAGGTGAATAGCTCACTGATCCACAGGGGGTCGTCGAACAGCGGCGGTGCGCCGTGGCTCAGGTACAGCGCCGGCAGCGGGCCGTCGGCCGGCTCCCAGCTGCGCTGGGTGTGGCTGGACGGAGCGGCGGACGCCAGTGAATGCGTCGAACGCTGCCCCGGGAACCCTGGCCGCCATCGGTGATGCCATGTCGTGCGCTCCTGACTGAAATTACTTGCGTCGTGAACTAAACGGTACCGCCCGTGCGCAGCGATGATGCAAGTTTCAACCATCCCGCATCACTTCATGCGTGAAGTAGCATGTTGGGCCATGACGACGCAGGAACCGGCCGTGGCCGCGCCACGCTGGCTGAGCCCTCACGAGCTGGAAGCCTGGATGGCCACCATCGGCGTGATCACCCGGTTGCCGAACGTCCTCGATCGCCAGCTTCAGCGGGATTCCGGCTTGACGCACTTCGAGTACCAGGTGTTGGCCGGCCTCTCCCAGGCCGCCGGATCGCACCATGCGGATGAGTACGCTCGCGGAGTTCACGGAGGGCCAGCTCCCCCGACTCTCCCAGGTAGCCGCCCGGCTCGAGAAGCGGGGCTGGATCATCCGCCGTCCCGACCCGGCCGATCGTCGCTCCACCCTGGCCACCCTCACGGACGCGGGGATGGCGGCGCTGGTCGCAGCGGCCCCCGGTCACGTCGAGCAGGTCCGGCGGGTCGTCTTCGACCCGCTCACCGCTGCCCAGGTCCGCCAGCTGCACGAGATCGGTCGACGCATCAACGAGGCGGCGACCAGTGAGCTCGGCCGGGCAGGGACCCCTGACTCAGCCCCCGGAGCTGTCGCCGAGGGGTTCGGCCTGGAACTCGTCCATGGGTTCGCTGAGCTGGCGCCACACCCGTGCCGGGCATCATCTCGAAGCCCAGCTCGAAGTGCACCATGGAGGCGCCGAGGACGCTGAAGCACCGTGGCGTCGCCGTCGAGCACCAGCCGGCCGTCTGCGATGAGTTCGGGCACCGTTCGGGCCCCGGTCATCGCCAGCTCGAGGTCAGCCCGGTTGACGGTCATTGTCAGGGTCGGGTCAGGTGCCTGGAAGCCGGCGAGGTTGGTCAGCGTCCCATTGCTGAGTTCCACGACGAAGGTCTCGCCGGTGTCGGGGGTTGCCAGGTTGACGGTGAACGCCTTCCCGACGACGGCCTCCGTGCGCAGCCGGATGCCGAGGAAGTCAAGGAACTGGCCTGTGCTCAGGGCACGGGTCATGTCCGGGCCTGAGCTCTTCGGGGCCGCGCCCTGCGGGATGCCGGAGCGGAGCTCGAGAGCAGCAGCAAGGAAGCTGTTCCGCACGCTGGGGCTCTCCTGCTGGTAACCGATCTGCTCGAAGGCGTCCGCCAGTAGCTGCTTCGCCGGGGTGTTGTCGGGCTCGGCGTAGACCAGCTTGTTCAGGATCTCGGTCGCCAGCAGGTAGTCGCCCGCTTCCAGGAGGCCTTCCGCCTTCGCGAGGATCGGGTCGGCGCCACCCATCAGCTCGACGAACAAGGGCGCCGAGTCCTCCGGGGACAGCGGGATGAGAGTTGTGGGGTTCCCGTCCCAGTAGCCCAGGTATCGATTCACCACAGCCCGCGCATTGTGGGCGACCGAGCCGTGATAGCTGCGTGCCGTCCACTGCTGTTCCAGGCTTTCGGGAACCCGGTACCGGTTGTGGATCTGGTTGATGGTGACGCCCTGATTTGCGAGGTGCAGCACGCCGTTGTTCAGGTGCGCGTAGGTGTCGCGTTGCGTGCGCATGACCTCCTGGACGCGGTCATTACCCCAGCGCGGCCAGGAATGGGAGGCGAACATCACATCCGCGTCCTGCCCGAACAGGTAGAGGGCCTTGTTGATCTGGCGCGACCATTCCAGGGCGTCGCGGACGAGCGCGCCGCGCAACGTGTAGATGTTGTGAATGGTGGCAACGATGTTCTCCGCTGCCCAGAAGGCCTTCAGGTCGGGGAACCACGTGTTCATCTCCGCCGGAGCCTCCGTGCCGGGGGTGTTCTGGAACACCATGCGGACGCCGTCGACAACCAGCTCCTCGACGTCGGCGACGATCAGCCTCGTCGGCGGGATCAGCCCGACCGTGCCCGCTGCGACGGCCTTCCCGATCGCCTGGTCGACATGGCCGAACGGGCTCCGGTCGAGAAGCGCTCCGTACTGGTAGAACGCTCGCCGGTTCATGGCGTTGCCCGCGTACACGTTCTCCGCCACCGCATGGTCCATGAACCCGACCGGAGCGATCACCTGCACCCGTCCGGCCTTGACGTCGGCTTCGTCGACAATGCCGCGCACGCCGCCGAAATGGTCGACGTGGGAGTGCGAGTAGACCACGGCGACGACGGGACGGGCACCGAGGTGCTCGTCGACAAGGGCCAGTGCGGCAGCAGCTGTCTCCTTGCACGTGAGCGGATCGAAGACGATCCACCCGGTATCGCCCTTGATGAAGCTGATGTTGGCCAGGTCGAATCCCCGCACCTGGTAGATCTCACCGGGAACCACCTCGAAAAGGCCGTATCCCATGTTGAGGGTGGCCTGCCGTTGCAGGGACGGGTGGATGCTGTCGCGGATTTCATCGTCGAGCAGGAAGTCGTAAGCGCCGATATTCCACGCGACGTGTCCAGCCTCCGCGCGGATCTCGCGATAGTCCGGCGCCACGAGGAAACCGTGCGTCGACTCCTCGAAGTCCCGCGTGTCCTCAAACGGCAGCCCGTTCCGCAATGCCGACTGGGCGGCGCGCGTCGACGATGACGGCTGCTTGCCCAAGGGATGAAAATGCTCGCTCATGTGGCTCCTCCTGTCAGAACGATAGAGGTCCGTTGTTCGTCAGGCCCAGGAATCAAGGCAGCATTCCCCCGCACGAATCGGAATTCGTCGCCAACACCGTTCATCGCCATCCGAACACATAGCCAAGTGGGCGGAACGGCTGGAATGATCGTGCGCACACAAGGCTGCCGGACGCGACGCTGCGGCTGGGGCCACTGCTGAGCACCGGGAGGATCTCGTGCGAAGGGCCACCGCGATAGTCATGCTGCTCACGCTCGGAGCCGCACTCCTCGCCGGCTGCGGCGTGAGCAACACCGACAAGCTGACCGCAACGACCTGGTACCTGATGTCAGGCGGCGAGAAGAGCCCGTCCTGGCAATGGACCGTGCCTGCCGACGCCCAGGGCCGGTACACGATCCGGTTCGAGAGCGATGGCAGGTTCACCTCACAAGCCGACTGCAACCAGCTCGCCGGAACCTGGCAGGCCCCCGGATCGGACCGGGTGAGCATCGTGCCCGGGCCGATGACGATGGCCTTCTGCGGTGAGCTGTCCCTCGACATCCTGTACGCCGGCCTGCTGGGCCAGGCCAGTAACTGGAACGTCGTCTCGACCGGGATGAGCCTGACCCTCGCCGACGGCGGACGGCTCGACTACACGTCGGTGGCGCCGGCAAGCCCGTCACCCAGCACCGAGCCGACGACGCCCGAACCCACGGTCACTCCCACGCCGACACCGGCGCCGACGACGACCGTCACCGCGACAACGACCGCCACGGCGACGACGACTGCCACCGCCACGGCCACCGACGACCGCAACGGTGACGGCGCCGACCGGCCACGGCGAGCGCCCACGGCCACGCCGACACGCCAGCACGCCCAACGCCGCACCCAACCCACACCGCACACCCACGGCGACACCCACCGCCGCTCCGCCGGCAGGCCCCGGCCTCACCAGCCGTGGCTGGCAGCTCACAGCCTTCTCCCTCCGCACGCCGCAGTTCGAGGGGGCCGTGCCGCAGGACCAGCAGTCGAGGTTCACGATCCAGTTCCGTGAGGACGGCACGTTCACGGCGCAGGCCGACTGCAACACCGTCAGCGGAACCTACTCACCCGCCAATCCCTCGGGCTCGAGCGGCAGCCTGAGCCTCGTGCCGGGACCGGTCACCCTCAAGGCCTGCGGCGAAGGCTCGCTACGGCGACCTGTACATCACCGGGATCGCCAGCACCGCCAGCTTCGCCATCACCGGCGAGGACCTCGTCCTCACGCTCGTCGACTCCGGGAGGCTCGAGTACCGCTAGCCGTCCCGCCGTCCGCGTCAGCTGCCGTTGCCGGGGTGACGGAGGCGGGCACGCCGGCGGTCGAACAGGACGAGAGCTGCGATGGCTGCGGCGCCTCGTTGCCGACACCGGCACCATGAACATCCCGGCCTCTGCGATCTCACCGCCGATCAGGACGGTGATGGAGACGGCCGCAACGACGACGGCCAGAGCGCCGAGACGTGTCACGGCGACCCGGGGGGCTCCCGTGCGCCTGGCCAGGTCGCGGACGCCGTCAAGGACGGGCAGCGCGAGGAACGCGACCACGGCCACCGACAGGATGAGGACGGCTCCCCAGGGACCCTCCCTCTCGAGAAGCGGAACATCGATGAAACGCCCGAGCAGGATCAGGGCGAAGAAAGCCGGCAGCACGACCACAGCCCCCACGACGACACCCAGCACAACGCCCGCCCACCTGGCTCTCGTCAGTGGGTGTCCATGCAACCGCCAGGCGCCGGCCGCCCCGCCGACAGCGGAGCCGACGAGGACGAGCTGGCTCAACAACTCGGACCACACCGACGGTCGTCGAAGAGAAGGGCCAGCGCCCCGAGCACCAGCAGGCCGGCGGCTCCCGCCAGCAGGAAGGCGTCAGCTGCGACGGCAAGGTCGCGTCGCCATCCGGCGACGGGCTCGACAGGCTTCAACATGATCTCCCCCTTCGCGAGGTGATCGGGCCTCCATTCCGGAGTAGCACCGTACGGTGCGACGGGTCTGCCGTTTCGCGATCTCTTCGGACATCTTCGGGGTCGTGGAGCTCAGGCGGCGACGGAATGGGTCGAGTCGACCCGGTCGGTGCTGCGGCCCGTGGGGTCGGCGCTGGTGGCCACGAAGCTGGCGAGCAGCGCGACGCCGCCGAGGCAGACAGTGAGTGCCGCGACGCCGCTCCAGCCACCGACCTGCCACAGCCAGGTGGCCAGCGCGCCGGCGATGGTGCTGCCCAGGTAGTAGGTGCCGAGGTAGGCGCTGGAGGCCTGCGCCGTGCCACGGCCGCGGCGTCGCGCCCGGTCGACGACCCAGCCGCTGAGCATCGAGTGGACGCCGAGGAAGGCGAACCCGAGCAGGGCGAGCCCCACAACGACGGCTGGCAGGGACGGGAGTGACAGCAGCAGGATGCTGGCAATGAGCAGGACGAGACCAGCAGAGACGGTACGGCCCCGTCCGATCCGCTCTGCGAGCACGCGAGCGAGCAGGGGAGCTGCGATCCCGACCGGGTAGGCGAGGTAGACCAGCGAGGCGGCGGCGCCGAGCTGGAACGGCGGCGCCTGCAGCCGGAAGGAGACCGCGTTGTAGACCCCGACGAAGGCGCCCATCGCTGCGAAGCCGACAACGCAGACCAGCGCGACCACCCGATCCGCCGGAGCGGCGAGCGTCCCAAGGAGCGCCTCGCGGAGGCTCACCGGACGCGGGCTGAAGCCCTGGGACGCGGGCAGGAGCACCACCATCAGGATGCCGGCGGTCAGGGTGAGCAAGCCCAAGCGCCGTGGCAGCGAGTGTCCAGCCTCCGAGCGCTGCCAGTGGTCCCGGGAGCAGGCGGGCTGCTGCGCCGCCCATGGCAGTGCCGGCGATGTAGGCGGCGTTCGCCCGTGCGTGGGAACCGGTGGCCACCTCCTCGCGCAGGTAGGCGAGGGCTGCAGCCGGCAGCCCGGCGAGGGTGAGGCCGAGCAGGCCGCGCAGGATGACGAGACTGCGACCAGTCCGGTGCCATCGCGGACAGCAGGCCGAGCACACCGGAGGCAAGGAGCGACCAGCGCATCACCTGCACACGGCCCACCCGGTCGGCGAGCGGCCCGGTGACCAGCAGCCCGATGATGATGGTGAGGGTGGTGATCGACAGCGCGTGCGACGACTCGGCGGCGCTCACCCGATAGTGCTGGGCCAGCATCGGCAGCAGCGGCTGCACGAAGTACATCAGCGAGAAGTTGGCAAGGCCGCCCGCCATCAGCGCGATGACGATGCGGCGGTAGGCAGGGCTGCCAACGGCGTGCCCGGCATGCACGGCGCCCGGTGAGGGCGTCGTCGGCACGTGGATCGCGGAAGGCACGGCACGATTCTCCGACGCATCTGCCCGATGCGCGAAATGATCGAGATGTCGTATTGTGATGCGCCTTGGGCATCAATAGCCTGTGCGACATGGACGAGCAGACGCTCCAGGTCTTTCTCACGCTGAGCGACACCGAGAACACCCGGGACGCCGCGGCGCTCCTGCGGGTCAACCAGTCGAACGTGTCCCGGGCGCTCGCGCGCCTGGAGGGCGAGGTGGGTGCAGAGCTCTTCCATCGCCACGGACGTCGCCTGGAACTCAACCGGGCGGGCGCAGCGTTCCGGGCCGATGCCCAGCAGGTGCTCGAGGGCCTCGAACGCGGCCGGCGGCACGTTCGTCAGCTGACCGGACCCCTTGGCACGATCCGCGTCGGCTTCCTGCAATCGGCGGCACTGTGGGCCGTCCCGCGCCTGGTCAGCAACTTCCGGAAGGTGGCGGCAGACAGCCGGTTCGAACTGCGCCAGGGTTTCGCGCGTGACCTCTTCGGCTGGATCGCCGACGATGCCCTCGACGTGGCGTTCGTCACCGCGCCCGGACCTGTGCGATCCGGGTTCGGCTGGCGCTCGCTGGTGGAACAGCGCCTTGCGGTGGCTGTGCCGCGCACGCACCGGTTCGCCGGACGTGCGAGCGTCAGTCCCGGCGACCTGGACGGGGAGGAGTTCGTTGCCTTCACCCGCACAACGGAGTTCCGCACCGTGATCGACCCGATGCTGGCCGCCGCCGGTGCGAGCGTGCGGATCGCCTTCGAGTCCAGCGAGATCGACACCATTCGCGGCCTGGTCGGCGCCGGGCTCGGCGTGGCGATCATTCCCGAGCGGACGTCCACCGATTCCGGCGAGGAGGTCTACGTTCCGCTGGAACCCCGCCACTCCCGCACCCTCGGCCTGGCCTGGAGCACCGAAAGGTCCCTGCCCGCCAGCGTGAGCGCCTTCCTCGACCACAGCACGGAAGCGCTGTTCGTCGGCCGCTGAGCCTGCAGCCTCTTGCCGTTACCCCTTGACCGCTCCGGCCGTGAGGCCAGAGACGATGTAGCGCTGAAGGAACATGAAGAGCAACAGCACAGGCAGTGCCGCGATCACGGCACCGGCGGCGAACAGGCCCCAGTTCGCGTCCTTCTGGGAGGAGACCATGCTGTACAGCCCGACTGCGAGCGTCCAGTTCTCCTCCGTCTGCAGCACCACGCGGGCGACCACGAACTCGGCGAAGGAGGAGATGAAGCTGAGCAGCCCCACGACAGCGAGGATGGGCACCACCAGCGGAAGAATGATCGTCCAGTAGGTCTGCGCGTGCGTCGCCCCGTCGATCTTGGCCGCCTCGTCGATCTCCTTCGGCACCGAGTTGAAGAACCCGTACATCAGGAACGTGTTCGCACCGAGGGCGCCCCCGAGGTACACCATGATCAGGGCCAGCCTGGAGTCCAGGCCCAGCGCGGGGACCACCTCACCGAGCGTGATCAACAGCAGGAAGATCGCCACGAACGCGAGCACCTGCGGGAACATCTGGACGATCAGCAGGCTGGTCAAGCCGGTCCGGCGTCCGGTGAAACGGAAGCGGGAGAACGCATAGGCGGCCGCGGCACCCAACACCACGGTGCCGATCGACGTCGCTACGGCGATCACCAGCGTGTTGCCCATCCAGGCCCAGAACTTCGTGGCGTTCAGGGCCGTGTAGTTGGCCCCTGAGAGCGTGGCGAACAGCTGGTTGGAGCCGGTCAGGGTGCCGTCCGTCGTCAGCGAGGCCGAGACGACGTAGACGATCGGGAAGGCTGCGTAGACCACGGCGACGACGCCCGACCAGGTGGCGCCAGCCGAGCTGGCTCAGCCACTGCCGCGGCGCTCTTGCGGCCGCCGCTCGGGCAGTGTCGGTGCAGCCATGTCAGAGCACCTCCTCCAGCTTGCGGGTCTGGCGGAAGCCGAGGCCCGAGATGACGGCGACCAGGACGAAGATCACGATCGAGAGGGCGCTGGCCAGGCCGTAGTTCTTGCCCGCGGAACCGTCGACGCCGGAGATCGAGTAGACCATCGTGATCAGCAGGTCGGTGGCCCCGATCGGCGCTGACGTGTCGCCGAAGCGCGGGCCCGCCCTTGGTGAGCATGTAGATCAGGGTGAAGTTGTTGAAGTTGAACGCGAAGCTGGCGATCAGCAGAGGCGCGGTCGTGATCAGCACCAGCGGGCCGGTGACCCACCGCCAGGTGCGCAGGGGCCCGGCGCCGTCCACCCTCGCGGCCTCCTTGATGTCGTTCGGCAGCGCCTGCAGCGCGCCGGTGGCGACCAGGAACATGTAGGGGAAGCCGAGCCACAGGTTCACCCCGAGGACCGACAGCCGGGCGAGCCAGGGATCGTCCAGCCACGGATGTCGGCGCCACCCAGCAGCACCTGGTTGATGAAGCCGAACTTCGTGTTCAGCAGGCCCGACCAGATCAGCGCGGAGAGGAAGCCCGGCAGCGCGTACGGCAGGAGCAGCAGGGTGCGGTAGATCTTGCGACCGCGCAGCCGCTCCTCGTTCAGCACGATCGCCAGGAACGAGTCCGAGCAGGAAGGTGGTGACCACCGAGAGCAGGGCGAACGCGAGGTTCCACACCAGGACCCTGAAGAACGGGCCGGCGTACTGCTCGTCGGTGACGGCCTTGGTGAAGTTCTCGACGCCGACGACACACACGCCAGCCGGTCGCAAGAGCAGTGCCGTCCGGCGCGACGAACTGCCCGCGTTCGGTGGCGGTGTAGACGGTGCCGTTGACCGCGTCGGTCATCGTCCCGGCCGCAGCGTCGTAGGTGAAGGTCGACGTGTACAGGTAACCCGTTGTCCCGTTCTGGGTGCGGACGGAGCCGTCCGCAGCGTTGGCGCTGAACGGCACGCGCAGGTTGGTGATCGCTTCCTGGTTGCTGAAGATCTGCTGCTGCGTCGCGACGGTGTAGCCCGGAATCGTCTGTCACCCGGGTGCCTGCGAGGGTCGCCCCCGGTGCCGGCTCGAGGTGCCGGTTCGCCGTGCCCACGAGCACCTGGCCCTTGTCGACGATCGCGAAGCCGGGCTCAGCGCCCCGGAAGACCACGGTGAGCGGGTAGGCAGCCGAGCCCGCGACCCGCTGCTCGTTCTGGGAAAGGATGGCGACGACCGCCTGGTCCTTGTCGAGGTTGTGACCGTCGCCGTAGTTCGTCAGCGAGATGTAGGCGGTGTAGAGGATGACGAAGACCTGGAAGATCAGCAGGAAGACCACGCCGGGGGCGATGTACTTGGCCGGGAGCGTGTGCTTCGGCGAGAAGTAGATGTAGTCGAGGGCCACCAGCACGACCAGCATGGCGGCGAACACCCACCATGAGGACACCTGCCAGGCGGCAAGGAGCACGAAGACGCCGAGCGCGTTCACCAGCGCCATCAGGATCAGCTTGACCACGAAACCCACGCCGAAGTCGCGGGAGTTCCAGGCCTTCTGCCTGCACGGGCGCGGTCGTCGGGACCGCCGCTTCTTTCAGATCAGCCATGATCGGAGTCGTTGCCTGCGCGCGGGGGACGCCGATCGCTCTCGGCGTCCCCCGCGGCTCAGGGCTACTTCTTGATCTTGGCCTGGATGTCGGAAATCATCTTCTGCCAGCCGGCGTCGGCCTGCTGCTTGCCGGAGACGATGTTGGCCTCCGTCACGCCCCAGTAGGTCCACACGGCAGCCATCTCGGGGATCGACGGCATCGGCACTGCATCCTGGGCCACCTTGGCGAAGCCGGCGGTGACGGTGTCGCTCGCGGCCTTCTCGGCCGCCGACTTCAGCGCGGGCGTCCGCTGCCCCGCCTGGTACATCGCGTACTGGACGTCCGTTGTCGCGATGTAGTTGGTGAGGAAGTCGTTGGCAACGATCGGGTTCTTTGCCTTCGCGGAGATGAAGAAGCCCTGCACGCCAACGAACGGGGACGCCTTCTCGCCGCCGGCCGACGGGATCGGGTCGATGGCCAGGTCGAGGCTCTTGAACTTCTCCAGCATCCAGGGACCGCCGATGATGAACGGCGACTTGCCCTTGGCGAAGGCGTCCACGGCGATGTCGTAGGTGATCGAGGTGTCGAGCGTCCCGGCCTTGCCCTGCGCGGCCAGCCACTGGGCGAACTTCTCACCCTTCGCGCCGCTCATCGCGAGCTCGCTTGCTGTAGGAGCCGTCAGCGTTCTGGGTGAACACCGGGGCGCCGAAGGAGGTCTGCAGCGGGTACGCGGTGTAGGGATCGCCGGTGGTACCGATCTGCAGCAGGATCGGGTACTTGGCTCCTGCCTTCTTGCCCGCGGCGACGGCATCGTCCCAGGTGGCCGGCGCGCTGTCGGCCAGCTTGGTGTTGCGGATCAGCGCGATGTTCTCGATCGCGTACGGGACGCCGTAGACCTGGCCGTCCTGCGTGAACGCCTGGACGGCGACCGGCTCGAACTCGCTGGTCTTGTCGCCGAGCTCGATGGGGGCCACGACACCGTTCTGGATCAGGTTGCCCAGCCAGTCGTGCGCGCCGATGGTGATGTCCGGGCCCTTCCCGGTGGGCACCTGGGAGGTGAAGTCGGACTGGATGTCGGCGAAGTTCTTCTTCACCAGGCTCACCTTGGCGTGCGTGGCGGCCTCGAAGGCCTTGGCCGCAGCCTGGGTGGCGGACATCCGGGTGTCGTCCACCCAGACAGTCAGCGTGGTGCCGGTGTAGTCCGCAGACGTCGCGGACTCACTGGCGGTGGCCGGTGCGCTGGCGGATGGGGTGGCCGGGGTGGCCGAACATGCACTGAGCGCCACGATTGCGGTGACGACTCCCAGACTGACGATGCTCCGTCGCATCATGCTCCTCTTCGTTTGGGTGGCTCCGATCCGCAACGGGGACCGGTCGATGAAGGCACCTTAGTATGGCGTTGCAGAGATTACGCAACCCCTTGCGCATTCGTTACCGAGTCGAGATCATGGCGATTGCGCGGGTGGGCAGTCGATCCGATAACTTTCTTGCCGCGACGACGCAGTCGAAACGGAGCAGGATGGCAAAGACACGCGCAGTCCAGGAGCGGAAGCCCCGGCTGCTCGACATCGCTGAGGTGGCCGACGTGAGCACCGCAACGGTTTCGCGGGTGCTGAACGGAAAGCCCGGCGTGGGCGACGAGGTGCGCAGCTCTGTTCTTGCCGCCCTCGACATGCTGGGCTATGAGCGTCCCGCCGCCCTGAGACACAAGACCAGCGGCCTCGTCGGAGTGGTCGTGCCCGAGCTCAACAACCCCATCTTCCCTGCGTTTGCCCAGGGCCTGGAGACCCGCCTTTCCCAGCACGGCTACAGCCCGCTGCTGTGCACCCAGTCACCCGGCGGCACCACCGAGGACGAGTGCATCGACCTGCTGCTCAGCCAGGGCGTCTCAGGCATCATCCTCGTCTCCGGGCTGCACGCCGACTCCTCGGTCGCTCTCGACCGCTACCACGACCTGCGCGCCCGTGGGATCCCCCTGGCATTCGTCAACGGGTGGGCCGAAGGGGTGGACGGCACCTTCGTCGCCACAGACGACGCTGCCGGCATGGACGGCGCCGTGCGTCACCTGAGTTCTCTCGGCCACACGCGGATCGGTCTGTTGATCGGTCCCGACCGGTTGGTGCCGGCGCACCGGAAGATCGCGGCGTTCCGCACGGCGCTGTCCGGGTACCTCGGCATCGAGGACGCGGAGCCGCACATCTTCCGCACCCTGTACACGCTGGAGGGCGGCCACGCCGCCGCAGAGCAACTGGTCGACTACCGGGCACACCGCGCTGATCTGCGGCTCCGACCTGATGGCCCTCGGTGCCATCCGGGGGGTCCGTGGCAGAGGGTTGCGGGTACCGCAGGACGTGTCCGTGATCGGGTACGACGACTCGCCCCTGATCGCCTTCGTCGACCCCCCGCTCACCACCGTCCACCAGCCCGTCGGCGCCATGTGCCAGGCCGTGGTCACTGCGCTGATCGGCGAACTGGACGGCAATCCCGGCCCTCGCACCGAGTTGCTGTTCCGGCCAGAGCTGATCGTGCGCGCCTCCACCAACGCCGCACCGCGCTGATCAATCCCAGGCGGTCTGAGGCAGGACTCCTGCGTCCGGGGCCCCGTTCGCCCAGAGTCAGCTCACACGCCGCCACCGGCGACGGATGAGAACGAGACCGGCGCCAACCAGGGCCAGGCCGAGCAGACCGGCGCCCAGGGCAAGCCCTCCGGTGGACGCGAGTCCGCCGGTGGGGATTCTGAGGTGCGCCTCGGCGACCTCGCCGCCGTCGATCGATGCGGAGTTCACGATCGTGCCACTCGCGCTCGGATCGATGGAGGTGTGCAGGACGACAGCCGTGCTCTCATCGACGGCCAGCTGTTGGGGATAGTCACAGGTGACTTGCTGGCCGGCTGCGGTGCAGGTCCAGCCCGCGCCTTCGAAGCCGAGGTAGCTGAGTTGGCTGGGCAGGTCGTCGACGACGGTGGCTCCGTTGGGGGCGACGTTGGGGCCGTGGTTGGTCACCGTGAGCGTCCAGTCGGCGCGGGAACTGGTGGCTCCTGTCAGCGTCTTCTCCAGTCCCAGCTGGTAGAGCGGGAGGACGGTGCCGGGGTCGGTCGCGGTGTTGTTGCTGGGGTTCGGGTCCTCGGCGCGACTGCTCACCACTGCGGTGTTGGTGACCGCCGGGTACGCCAGCGGCCCGACCTCCACGACAAGGGTGAATGCGGTGTTGGCTGTGGCCTGCAGACCGGCCGCGCGGGTGCACGTGACGTCCTGGCCTGCCGCCGAGCAGGTCCACCCGTCACCGCCCCCGCTGACGAAGGTGAGCCCTGCGGGCAGCGAGTCGGTCACGGTCAGCGGGCCGGGGTCGTCGGTGCTGCCCGCGTTGCTCACGCCGAGGGAGTAGGTGGCCCGATCTCCCACCTGCATCGGTTCGGGCGTGTGGGACTTGGTGATGCCGAGATCCACCTGCGGCGGCACGGTGACCTGGTCGGTGGCCCGGTTGTTCTCGAGTACCGGATCATTCGTGGTGGCGCTGACCGTGCCGGTGTTCGTCACGCCGGGGTAGGCCGAGGCCAGGACGGTCACGGTCACCGTGATGTCCGGTGCGGACGCCGATGCCGGCAACGGGCCGGTCAGGTCACAGGTGACGTCCTGCCCGCTGGTGGTGCAGGTCCAGCCCGTGCCCGACACGGACACGAACGCAAGGCCGGCCGGCAGGGTGTCGCTGACCTTCACCTGGCGCGCCGTGGACGGGCCGGCGTTGGCCACCTGCAGTGTGAACACCAGGGGGTCGCCGATCCGCACCGGCCCCGCATGCGTCTTGGTGATGGACAGGTCGGCATCGAACCGGATCGACACCAGGTCGCTGTCGGTGTTGTTGTCCGGGTTCGGGTCCAGGGTGGCGCTGGTGACACTCGCGGTGTTGGCGAGCTTCCCGTCGGTCAACGAGGCGGGATCGAGGTCCGCGTCCACCTGGACGGTGATGGTCAGCGCGGGCGCATCGCTGTCAGCTGCCAACCCCGCACTGCCGTCGAGGGAACAGGTGACATCCTGCCCCGCTGCGGCACAGGTCCACGGACCGGTGTTGGTGAGGTAGGTCATCCCGTCGGGCAGCGTGTCGGTGACCACCACGTCGGCGGCGGCGTCGGATGGTCCCGCGTTGTGGACGGCGAGGTCGAAGGTGACCTGCTGGCCGGCGACCACAGCGCCCGCTGGGTGCGTCTTGGTGATGCTCAGGTCGGCGCTTGTGCTGACCGTGATCGTTGCCCGGTCGGTGTTGTCGGCGAGGTTGTCGCCCGGGGTGCTGGTGCTGACCGTGGCGGTGTTGGTGATCGTGGTGCTCGCCGCGACGCCCGCACCGACCCTGGCCCGGACCGTGATCCGGGAGCTGGTTGACGCCGGCATCGTCGCGAGTTGGCAGTCGATCGGGTTCGCGTCGGCGCAGGCGACCTCCGGGTCGCTGTCGATGCCGACGTACTCCATGCCCGGCGGGAGTGCGTCGCTGACCTGGACGTTGTCGGCGTCCGACGGCCCGTCGTTGGTGACGGTGAGGGTGTAGGTGACGGGCCCACCGGCGACGGCGTCGGTCGGGGTGGCGGTCTTGGTGATGCGCACGTTGGCCCGGTCACGGACCGCAACGATGTCGAAGTCGGTGTTGTTGTCGGGGTTCGGGTCGACGATGGTGCCGTCGACGCTGGCCCAGTTGAGGAAGAACGCCGGGCCGGCGTCCGGGGCCACCCCGACGTTGACCGTGATCGTGCTGCTGTCGTTCGCGGGCAGCACTGAGGTGCTGGTGCAGGTGACGACCCGCCCGCTGGCGGAGCAGTTCCAGCCGGTGCCCGCTGCGCTGCGGTAGGTCATGCCGGGCGGCAGGCTGTCGCTGACCGTGATCGGCGCCGGCGAGTCGGAGGACCCGTGGTTGGTGACCTCGAGGGTGAAGGCGAGGTCCTCACCGGCGGTCGCTGTTCCGGTGTGGCTCTTCACGATGCCGAGGTCGGCCTCCAGGGTGACACCGGTGGAGTCGTCGGAGGTGTTGTTGGGCAGGTGGGGATCGTCGGTCGGCGAGCTGACGGTCGCGGTGTTGAGCACGTCGCCGACGTGGGCGGAGGCGATGCCGACCGAGATGCCGAACTCGCTGGTGTCGCCGACCGCGAGGCTGCTGGCGCGGGTGCAGGTGAGCAGGCCTCCGGCTGTCGCCGAGCAGGACCAGTCGGGTGAGTCGTCGGAGAGGAAGGTCAGTTCGGGCTCGAGCTGGTCGACGACCTGGATCGCCGCCGACGCCACCGAGGGCCCGTTGTTCGTCACGGTGAAGTGGTAGGTGCCGGTGCTGCCGGCGACGAAGGTGCCCTGGTGCACCTTGGTGAGCTCCAGGTCAGCGGCCGGGTGGACGGGGTCACGCACCGTGGAGGTGTTGTTCGCCGGCTTCGGGTCCGCCTCCGGTCCCGCGACCGTTGCCGTGTTGGTCAGGTCAGCGGTCTGGCCGGCGGGCACGTCCACCACGACGGCGATCTGGGGGGCGGCCTCGCCGAACGCCAGCCCGCCCGGCCGGGTGCAGGTGACCGTGCCCGCAGCCTCCGCGCAGCTCCAGCCGGTACCCGCGGCGGACACGAAGCTCACCGCCCCCGGCAGTGAGTCGGTGACCGTGATCGGACCGGTCGAATCGCTGGGGCCGTGGTTGGTGACGTCGAGGGTGTACGTCGCGTCGAGGCCGGGCGTGATGGTGCCGGAGGTGTGCTTCACGATGCCGAGGTCGACCGACCGGGTGATGGTGCTGCTCACTTCGTCGGTGTTGTTGGCGAGGTCGGGATCGAACGTGGACGATCCGACGGTTGCCGAGTTGGTGAGCACCGTCCCGGTCGCGGCGTCCGCAGGGACCGCGACGGTCACCGTGATCGCCGGGAACGATGCTCCGCTCGCCAGCGTGTCTGCGGCGTTGGCGCGCACGCAGGAGACCGTCGTCGCGGCGACGCTGCAGGTCCAGCCGCTGCCGGAGGCAGTCACGGAGCCGACACCGGTGGGCAGCGTGTCCACGACAGGGAACGGGCCGACCGCGCGGTCGGGACCGTTGTTGGTCACGGTGAGGGTGTAGGCGAGGTTCCTGCCGGCAACTGCGGCGCCCGCCGTCTTGGTGAGCTGGACATCGGCGGCGTCGATGTGGGTCGATGCCGTCGCGGGCCCGGACGTGTAGGGCCCGTTCGCGTTCCCGGTGGCGCCGGTCGCATCCTCCACAACGGCGGACACCGTGTTGGTGTGCGGGATGCCCGCCCCTACCCCGGGCAGCGACGCTGCGTCGGGATCCCTCGGGGTGGCGGTGAAGGTGATCACAAGGGTGTTGCTCGCCCCGGCCGGAATGGTGCCGAGGTTGTCCCAGGTGAGGACCTGCTGGCCGGAGCCGTCGATGGAGAGGGTGGGCTCGATCTGGCCGAGCGATGAGCCAGCGAGCACGACGGTGGCCGAGCCGGCGTCGTAGGCCCAGTTCTGCGGCAGCGTGTCGATGGCGTCGACCTTGTCGGCGGCCGCCCCGCCGCTGTTGGTGAGGGTCACCGTCCAGGCTTTCGGCTTGCCAAGGTACGCCGGCCCTGCGGACGCCGTCTTGGCCGGGGTCACGCGCGGGAACTGCGGTACGACGGTCGCGCTGGCAGAGACGACCGGGTAGTTCACCCGGCCGCCGCTCGGCAGGGACTCGTAGTGCGTCACCGCTGCGGTGTTGGTCAACCCTGCAGCGGTGAGCGTGCCGCTGGCTGCGAGCCTCGCCGAGTAGGTGAACGACGTGGACGTCTCCGCACCGAACGGTCCGGGCAGGGTCCAGGTGATCGTGCCACCGCTGCCGCTGCCGTCGGTTCCCGTGAGGACGCCTGAGGCGGAGATCGTGGCCGGGTCGACGACCACCCCGGTCGGGATGGTGTCGGTCACGGTGATGTTGTGGGCCGCACTGAGGTTGGCGTCCGTCCGGCCGTCGTTGGCAACGGTGAGCTCATACACGAAGATCTGGCCGGGTTCGACGGTGGTGTCATCGACCGCCTTGACGATGGTCAGGCCGGGCTCGACGATGCGCACCACCGAGGTGGCGGTGTTGCTGGTCGCCGTCCAGCTGCCGCTCGCGCTCGTCGGGTCAGGGCCGTCGACCTGGTTCCAGGCGTAGC
Organism: uncultured Actinomycetota bacterium; assembly: GCA_963773595.1. Taxonomy (GTDB): domain Bacteria; phylum Actinomycetota; class Actinomycetes; order Propionibacteriales; family Propionibacteriaceae; genus Propionicimonas. The sequence goes on along the minus strand of CAVZBQ010000001.1, from coordinate 238,557 downwards.
GCGTGGTGTTCGTGCGGGTGGCACCGGCGATGTTGGCTCCGACGTCGTTCAGCTTCGCTGAGTAGTGGATGGTCACCGTCCGCACCTGGCTGGACGCGGCCAGGTCGCCGATCAACCAGCCGATGACGTTGCCGCTGGGGCTGAGTTCTGTGCCGGGCACCGCGCAGGCAGTCGCGTCGGCGTTCTCGCAAGTGGTGGCCGACGACCCGGTGACGTAGCTCATCCCGCTCGGGATCGAGTCGGTCACGGCAGAATCGTGGAACGCCGTGTTCTTCGGGATGGTCACCTTGACGCTGAACGTGCCGACCTGGCCGATGGTCAGCGTCGTCTGGTCCGAGGTCTTGGCGATCGTCGCCCCGCCCACGGTCACCGTTGCCGACGCCGTGGCGGTGAGCACCTGCTCCAACGGGTTGTCCGGCGCCAGCGGGTCTGCCTTGCCGTCGTTAAGGGTGCTGCCGCGGAGGGTCGCGGTGTTGGTGTACCTGTCCTTGCCGACAGGGCTGGAGTTGACGATGGCGGTGTAGACCAGCGACACCCGCGAGCCGGTGCCGGGAATGGTCCCGAGCTGCCAGGCAATCCGGGTGGAGCCGATGGCGCAGCCGTTGGTGCCGTCACCGGGCACCGGGGCAGGGGCGGTCGTGCCGGCCGGCACCGTCGTGAAGGTGCCGAACGTCATCGTCCCCGGCAGGCAGTCGACCACCCACGCGTCGTGCAGCGGGGGGCGGCGGGACGCGTTGCTGGCACGCAGGGTGTAGGTGACGGTGTCGCCGCCCGCGACGGTCGCCGGGTTGACCGACTTGGTCAACGCGGGTGCCGGCGTGACGACCGTGACTGTGCTGGTGGCGATGCGGGGCGTGATCGGCGTTCCGCCGGTCGCGGCGGTGTCACTGGTGAGGGTCGCCGTGTTGGTGAGGACTGCACCGTGGGTGTTGGCGGCGTCGGTGCCGATCCGTGCCGGGATCTTCACTTCGAAGAGCTGGTCGGAGCTGGACGTGTTGGCGTAGGCCGTCCCGAACCTGAGGGTGCCGGACGCGGGGTCGAGCGTGACGCCGGCAGGCAGCGCGCCCGTCGCCGGCGAGGTGCCGGCTGCTGAGTACGCAGCGCTGGCAGGTCCTACGAACACCACTCCGGTCGGCATCGGATCGACCAGCACGCCGTTGTACACGCTCGTGCTCGCCGGGACCACCACACCGATCGTGTAGGTGAGGGTCTCGCCGACAACGGCCTGCGCTGCCGAGTTCCCCACTTCTGTGATGTCGGTGACGTTCGACTTGGTCACGACCTTGCTCGGTGTCACCACCCAGGAGGTGTCCCGCGCCTCGGGAACGTCCATGTTCGCCGGGAGCACGGCCGCGCTCACATTGTTCTCGGGATTGTGGATGGCGACCGGCCGGGTGCCACCGTCGTCGATGTTGGTGCCGGTGGCGTATCCCGCCACGGCAGCTTCGTTGTCGAAGCGGACGCCGACGCTGACGTCGCTCGGGATCTGCATCGAGTAGGTGAGCTTGCCGTACGCCTGCGGCGCAAGTGTCCAGGAAGCGGGCAGTTGCCAACGGATGATGCTGGCGGTGGTGTTGCCGCTGCTGAGGGCTGGCCGGCTCCCGGCGTCGAGACATTGTCCGGCGTCGCTGATCGCCGAGATCGCCGCACAGGTGATTCCGTCGGGCAGCACGTCCCAGACGTCGGGGGCGGAAATCGTGTCGGCGTTCAGGTCACCGGGATTCGCGAGGTTCTGGAGGTCGATCCTGAAGGTCACCTGGTCGTTCGCGCGGACTACGGAGCCGTCCACGTTGCCCGGGGTGGCACCCGTGTCGATGCCGGTCCCGCTGATGGCCTGCACACCCTTGGTGATGCCAACCGGTGGTGGCGGGCCGATCGGCAGGTTGACCGAGTCCCGCAGGGACTCCCGCTGGCCGCTGGTGTTGGCGTACCGGAACTTGGCCAGGTTGGCCTTGTCGAGCGCCTTCGGTGCGGACGCGTCCAGTGGCGCGGGCCTGATGACCACTGCGCTCACCTGGATCTGGAGCAGCGTTCCCTTGGGCACGACCCTCGGGGTGCCGGTGCCGAGCAACCACGTGACGTCGCTGGTGGGGCTGGCCGGCTGTACCTCGGCGACCAGGCCACCGGGGGACAGTTCGCGGAACGACTCGTAGTTCAGGTTGGTCGGCAGGAAGTCGGTGAGTTCCGCGTTCCGGGTATCCACACCCGCCGGGAAGCGGACCTCCAGAAGGAAGCAGACCCGGTCGCCTTCGCTGAACGCGTCCTCGCCGGCGAAGTCCCTGGCGTAGTCAGCGCGGTCGGCAGAGCACTGCATCGGGGTCGTGTTCCGCATCCTCAGCTTGGTCAGTGCCGGCCCGCCCGAGGCGATACTGGCGCTGGACGAGTCGCTCACCTGCAGCTGCCCGGACGGTTCTGGCGCGTCGACGGCCGCCCGGGGCTCCGTGGTTGCGTCGACCTTGGCCGTGTTGGTGAAGGTGTCCCGCGCCGAGGTCGGTCCCCCGATCACGTCGTAGTTCTCCTGCATCCGCGCCTGGTAGGTGATCACGAGGGTCTTGTTGGCGGCCAGAGCTGTGGCGTCGGGAGTGATGGTGAGGGTGAAGGTGCCGTCGGCGTTCGCGATGACCCTCGTGATGCGTGCGTTCGTCGGGTTGGCCCCCTGGGTCGGATCGCACTCCGCTGAGGGCACATACGCCGGATCGGACGTGCCCATGGGGCAGATACCGTCCGGCATCAGGTCGGTGATCACCAGGTCGCTGGCGTCGGTGTACTCGCTGGTGTCGATGGTGAGGGTGTAGGTGGCCAGCTGGCCTTGGGCGAACGTGCCCGGCGTGACCTTCTTGACCATCCGGACGTCCTCGGCCGTGACGCTGTGGTCGGTGTGGTCGGCGACCGGCAGGCCAACGAACTCGCCCTCCACCACGGCGTAGTTGCGCAGGGTCTGCTCGGTCGCGGTCTCCCTTGTTGCGGGGCCGTTGTTGTTGTTGAGGTTGGCGGTCTGGTTCCCGTTGTCGCCGCCGTTGAAGGCCACGGTGTTCTCTCGCTGCGGGATACCCGCTGCGTAGCGAATCGTGTACGTCTCCCCTTCCATCAGGTCGGGAAGCACCCAGGTCACCTGGGTGTAGACCCCAGCGGGATAGCCGGGCGGATCCACCACCGTGTCCACCGTCGTCGGGTCGGTGCAATTGGCCACATCGGCCACGACGTTCGCGGCTCCCGGGTACTCCGGGGCGTCGCCGTTGAACGGACCCCCACAACCGAGGAACTCAAGGCCGGCCGGAAGGTAGTCGGTGACGACGAGGTTCGAGGTGGAGTCGACCTCGTTGTTCGTGACCTTCAGCGAGTAGACCGTCTGGTGGTCATTCACGCCACGCAACAACTCACCCTCCGGGGACCCCTCCGACTTGGCGATCCGGACGGCCGTGACCTCGGTGCTCACGGAGTCAGTGCTGCTGACCACCTCCGAGCCGGGCAGAGGCTGCCCCTTGGCATCGAAGCCCGGCACCTCCCTCACGTCCGAACTGGTGAACGCCGACGCGGTGTTGTCGACCGTCGACCCGACCGGGTAGAGGTCAGGATCGACCCTTGCCCGGAAGTCGAGCGTGCGCTGCGCGCCCGGACCGAGGTCGGACACGTTCTCCCACACCAGGACCTGGTGCGTCACGTTCGGCGTGACCGTGGAGTCGTCGACGATCGTGATCACCGTGGGCTCGCCATAACCGGCGGGCGAGGTCGAGCCGGCCACGTAGGTGGCGCCGACGGGGAGCACATCGTTGAAGGACAGGTTGTACTGCTCGATGGCGCCCGCGCCAGGATTCGACGCCGCGAGGTGGTAGGTCACCTCGCCACCGGCCAACACGCCGCCTGATGAGGTCTTCTGCAGCACGATCGCGCCGGCAGCGTCCGCCGAGGTCGGAGCGACGACGAGCAGCCCCGAGAAGCCGAGCGCCAGAGCAGCGAGGAAGCTGACCGCACCCCGCGCGACCTGCCTCGAGCGAGGGGCCCTGCGAGTGGCGGCCGCGGCCCTCATCTGGGTCTCCTGTTCGTGCATTCCTCAATGCATGCCTAGTTCGCTAAATCGACCAGATCACGGTAGCTGGCCGCTGGGGGCGAGTACGAGCCAAAGACCAGAATTCCTCAAGCACCCCTCAAGATCGCCTTGAGGTTCCTTGGCCGCCACATTCTGCAGCCGCCCTTCCACCGCCTCACTTTCCGTAAGCAATCAAGTGCGTGCCGAGCACGTGACACACCGGGTGTTGCCATGGTTAGGATCGGCCCATGTCTGTGCCGGGCCATGCGCTGAGGCGACGCGAGCTCAAGAGGGCGCTGACCTTGTTGATCCGACTCACCTGGGTCCTGAATGGCGTTGCCCGCGAGATGCTCGGCCACGGGGAGCCCGGAAACCGGTCGATCCAGCTGGTTCTGCTACTGCACGGGTCCCCGGACCTGAGCCCGAGCGTTGCGGCGGAGACGCTCGGGGTCTCTCGTAGCACGGTCTCTCATCTGCTGAATCGTCTGGAGGCCGAGGGGCTGGTCGATCGCCGGGTGGACACCACCGACCACCGTGCGATGAAGCTCCGCCTCACGGTGCGCGGCCTCGAACGGGTGGAGGCTTTCGAGAATCGCCTGATCGCTGTATTGGCCGAACAGGCGCCGCAGCTGCGCGAACTGGCCACCCTGCTGGGAGTCGACCCGGCGCTGCCCGAACCGGGACCGGTGACTGGTGTGCAGGCCGCTGCACGGCTGGCCCGTGCGGGTGCCGGCTTTGTCGCCGAACTGGGTCCGCTGTTGCTCCGGTATGGGATCAGGGAGGTCCGCGATCGCTTCCTGCTCGCCTTGCTGCACGATCGGGGCCCGCTCCGACCGGTTGATCTCGCCCAGGATCTCGAAGTCACCAGCGGGGGCGTCAATGCGGTACTGGAACGGCTCGAGTCTGCCGGGCTGGTCGGACGCGCCCCTTCTGCTCACCTCAGTGACCGGCGGGCCGTTCTGGTGGACCTGACCCCCCGAGGCCTGGAGGCATCGCTGGTTGTGCTCGACGTCCTGGAGCGGCACGCATCCGAGTTGGGTGAAGCCCTGCTCACCGCTGCGCGAATTGCGAAGCCCGGTCTTCTTGCTGAGGTCACTTCCCGTCTGCAACTATCCTGACCGGCAAGGCAATCGGTCAATGAAGGATTGACCAGCTTCGACGGCTCGAGCGGTGTGCTTGCTGGGTAATCCAGCCCAAGGAAGGAAGGTCACGAAGTGAAGAATCGCACCCAAGCCCCTGTGGGGCGTCCTCGTCTTCCTGGCCTACGTAGCGGTGTTCAGCGCCGTCTGGGCGATCACGTCGGTGGACTACACCCGGATCGGGGAATCGGTCACGACGATCGCCAGCTGGTACGTCGCACCGCTCGCCGCAGGGGCGGTCGTGCTTGTCGTCGCGGCCAGTGTGCTCGGCTGGTGGCGTCCCGCCCTCTTCGAGGTCGAAAGGGCCAAGCCGTCCTGGCTGTGGGTCAGCGTCGTGATCATGGTCGGGATCGCCATCGTCTTCCTGCTCAACAGGGACTACTCGGGGATGACCCCCCTGCGCTTCCTGCTCGTCGCACTCGGCAGCCTGCTGGTCGGATTCAACGAGGAAATGGCCACCCGAGGTCTCCTGATCGTGGGCCTGCGCGGGCGGTTCACCGAGCCCATGGTGTGGCTGTGGTCAGCTGTGATCTTCGGGCTCCTCCACCTGCCCAACGTGTTCTTCGGCGCCGGAGTGGCCGCGGTGATGCAGATCTTCCTCGCCTTCATGGCGGGATCCATGCTCTACGTGATCCGGCGCGTGTCCGGCAGCCTGTTCCTGCCGATGCTCGTTCACGGGTTGTGGGACTTCTCCCAGTTCATCGCGCCGGCAGCCTCCAGCAGCGCCAACCTGCTCGTCTTCGTCAACGCCGGGCTGGGGCTGGTCCTCGCCCTGATCCTCGTGCTGCGCGAGCGCGGCAAGCGAATCCCCCTCGCAGGAGTACCCGGCCGCGTCGCGCAGGACGAGCCAGGCGGCACCCGAGCGGGCAACTGAGCCTGTCGCCTGGGGGTCCTACAGCGTCGCCTCGATCCGCACCACAGCTCCGGGAGCCGCATAGGGAACCCGATTGCCCTCGACCGGCCGGCCGTCGACAACAAGGCTGGCCCGGCTGCCCGGGGCACCGGAGTTGGTGACCGATATCTCGTAGGTGGCGCCCCGCAGTCGCCGGGTGACGGTGAAGCTCGGCACCTCCGGTCCGAGCTGCGGGTCGATCACCAGCGCGTCGAAGTCCGGACGCACGCCGAGCAGGTACTGCGACACCGCCACGAAGTTCCAGGCCGCGGTGCCGGTGAGCCAGGAGTTCTTCGCCTGACCGGCCCGGACGGCCTCCTTGCCCGCGATCATCTGGGCGTACACATAGGGCTCCAGCTGGTGCACATCGCTGATCGCCTCCCGGTAGGCCGGGGCGATCCGCTTGTAGTAGTCGAAGGCCCGCTCGCCGCGTCCGACGACCGTCTCGGCGATGATCACCCACGGGTTGTTGTGGCAGAAGATGCCACCGTTCTCCTTGTAGCCGGGCGGGTAGGTGGACACCTCTCCCAACTCGACCTGGTAGGTGGTGTAGGCCGGGTACTGCAGCACCAGACCGTGCGGGGTGCCCAGCAGGCGCTCGACGGCATCCAGCGCCTTGATCGCCGGGGCGTCGGCATCATCGGGACCGTCACCCACGCCGACGCCGGCCATCACGGCGAAGCCTTGCGGCTCGATCCAGATCTTGCCCTCGGGCGTGGCGTCGGTGCCCACCGGGTTGCCGTAGAAGTCGTAGGCCCGCAGGAACCACTCGCCGTCCCAGCCGTCGGCGAGCAGGGCTTCGCGCATCGCCGAGACGGCCTCCCGGGCAGCAGCGGCCACCTCCGGCAGGCCCCTGCGCTCTGCGAGAACGGCATACTCCTCGCCGTAGAGCACGAACTGGGCGGCGATGAAGACCGACTCGGCCACGCCACCGGCCTGGTTCTCCGTGGTCTGGAAGGACTCACCGGGCTCGGTGGAGAAGCAGTTCAGGTTCAGGCAGTCGTTCCAGTCGGCCCGCCCGATCAGCGGCAGCCCGTGCGGACCACGGTTGCTGACGGTGAACTGGAAGGAGCGCACCAGGTGCTCCCACAACGGCACCTCCGTGCCCGGCTGGTTGTCGAAGGGCACCAGCTCGTCCAGTATCGCGTCGTCGCCGGTCTCCTTGATGTAGGCAGCGACACCGGCGATCAGCCACAGCGGATCGTCATTGAAGCCGGAGCCGACATCATTGTTCCCGCGCTTGGTCAGCGGTTGGTACTGGTGGTAGGCACTGCCGTCGGGGAACTGGGTGGAGGCGATGTCGATGATCCGCTCGCGGGCCCGTGCGGGAACCAGATGGACGAAGCCGAGCAGGTCCTGATTGGAGTCACGGAAGCCCATGCCGCGTCCGATGCCGGTCTCGAAGTAGGACGCGGAGCGGGACATGTTGAAGGTGACCATGCACTGGTACTGGTTCCAGATGTTGACCATCCGGTCGAGCTTGGAGTCGGTGGACCTGACCGTGTAGGTCGACAGCAGGTTGGTCCAGTACTGCTGGAGTTCCGCCAGGGCTGCGTCCACCGCTGCCGGGGTCGCGAACCGGGCCAGCAGTTCGTGGGCGCCGGCCTTGTTGATCACCTGATGCTCGGGGTCGGCCCACTTGGCCTCGTCCTCGTTCTCCTGGTAGCCGAGCACGTACACCAGGTCGTGGCTCTCGCCCGGGGCGAGGTCGACGACCACCTCATGGGAACCGATCGGGTACCAGCCTGAGGCCACCGAGTTGGTCGAGGCGCCGGAGTGAGGCACAGCAGCCTCGGCGAAGCCGGTGTAGGGACCACCGAGGAAGCTCTGCCGATCGGTGTCGAAGCCCGCGGCCGGGGTGTTCACAGCGAAGACGGCGTAGTGGTTGCGGCGCTCGCGGTACTCGGTGCGGTGGTAGATCGCCGAACCGCCGGACGGGGTGAGCTGCTCGATCTCCACCTCACCGATCGACAGGTTGCGCTGGTAGTTGGTCTGGTCGTCGTTGGCGTTCCAGAGCGCGAACTCGACGAAGGAGAACAGCTTCACCTGCTTCGCAGCATCGCTGGTGTTGGTCAGGGTGACCTTGTGCACCTCGGCGTTCTCGCCCAGCGGCACGAGATAGGTCGTGGCAACCCGCAGCCCGCCGCGCTCTCCGGTGATCCGGGAGTAGCCCATGCCGTGGCGGGCCTCGAAGTGGTCGAGGTCGGCCTTGACCGGCAGCCAGGTCGGCGTCCAGACGTCGCCGCCGTCATTGACGTAGAGGTAACGGCCGCCCTCGTCGGTGGGGACGTTGTTGTAGCGGTACCGCGTGAGCCGGCGCATCCGGGCGTCGCGGTAGAACGAATATCCGCCGCCGAGGTGGGAGAGCAGGGAGAAGAACTGCTCGGATCCCAGGTAGTTGATCCAGGGGTACGGCGTATGTGGCGTAGTGATGACGTATTCACGAGCGAGGTCATCGAAATGGCCGTACTGCATGACTGCCTCTCGTCGTTGGGAGCAGAGCTAGCGCAGGCTTCTGAGCGGGATGGAAGCGCTCCCATAGAGTACAAGCGGACGAACGGGCCGTCCACAAGCTGGATCGTCGAGCGGCGAAGGCCAGACCGGCCACAGAGGACGCTCAGTGCGCACGCCCGAACGGGGCCGACACGGCTCACAACCGGTGGTCGGATGGCGTTGTGGCGATGCCATCGGCCGGGCACAAAAAAGTGCGCGAGAGAGGAGTTGAACCTCCACGTCCTTTCGGACACACGGACCTGAACCGTGCGCGTCTGCCATTCCGCCACTCGCGCCCGACTCCCTGAGGAGCCAGCCGAAAGAGATTAGCACAGGTGTCCGGGCTGTTCCGATTCGGCTGGGGACCCCCGCGACAAGGGTGGGCGCCCGCGCGGAGACCCGGGAGAGCCCGCTTCCATCGCTCGTGAGGATGACCGGCCCCCACCGGTGGTCCACCCTCACTCCCGACTGGAGTCTGAGTGCCCAAGCGGGACCGTCGCGTAGGCTGGAGCGTTCTGCGCTGGATAGTCTTGAGCGTCACGTCAACTGGGGAAGGAGGGGACCGTGGGGGTCTTCGACCGCGTCGAGAAGAAGCTCGAGAACGCCGTCAGCGGAGCCTTCGCGCGTGCCTTCAAGGGTGACGTGCAGCCCGTGGAGATCACCGCGAGGCTCCAGCGTGAGCTCGACTCCGAGGCCAAGCTCCTCAGCCGCGAACGCAAGCTCGTCCCCAACGAGTTCCACGTCGCACTCTCCCAGCACGACTACGACCGGCTCACCCCGTACAGCAAGACCCTCAACGCAGAGATCGGCCCCCAGCTGCGCGACTACGCCTCCGAGGCCGGCTACATCTTCAACGGCCCGATCATGATCGAGTACACCCTCGACACCGCGCTCCCGGTCGGACGCTTCACCGTCACCTCCGCAGCCGTCGCAGGCGTGGACGCGACGGAGGAGCCGACGCCCAGCTGCCATCCGCACGGCGAACCTCGTCGTCGAGGTCAACGGCGTCCGGCACCCGCTCACCCCGCCCGGCGTCACCATCGGACGCGGCACCGAAGCCGACCTGCGCATCAACGATCCCGGCATCTCCCGCCTGCACGCCCGCATCGTCGTCGTCGGCACCGGCGGCGGCCAGCAGATCACCATCGAGGACCTCGGCTCCACCAATGGCGTCACCGTCGACGGCCAGCGCACCCGGCACGCGACGCTCGGCCTGGGGAGTCGGATCGAGATCGGATCCACCCGGCTGGCGATCGTCTCGCCGGTGACCGATGTCTGAGCTGGTCGTCCTCGGCCTCAAGCTGGGGTTCCTCGCGCTGCTCTGGCTGTTCATCCTCTTCACCGGCAACGTCATCCGCACCGACCTGTTCGGACGCAAGGTGCCTGCGGCGGAACTCGTCGCCCAGCCGGCTCCCGGCGCAGCCCCCGCCCCGAACCAGCCCCGGCTCTCGCGCCGCGCGCTCAAGCAGCTCCCGCACACCCTCACCGTCACCCACGGCAAGCAGGCCGGGCTGCAGCTCCCGCTCGAGGGCGGCGTCCTCATCGGCCGGTCCAGCGACTGCCAGCTCCTGCTCGATGACGACTACGTCTCCACCCGCCACGCGCGCATCACCCTGTCGTCCGGCGGCTACCAGGTGGAGGACCTCGGCTCCACCAACGGCACGTTCATCAACAACCAGCGCCTCACCCAGCCGACCCCGTTCGGCCCCGGCGACACCCTGCGCATCGGCCGCACCCTGATGAGCGTGGAGAAGTAGATGACGCTGGCGCTGCGCTACGTCGCGCACTCCGAGATCGGGCTGGTGCGCAAGAACAACCAGGACTCGGCCTACGTCTCGCCCACGCATGCTGATGGTGGCCGACGGCATGGGCGGCGCAGCGGCCGGCGACCTGGCCTCCGCCGTCGCCATCCGCGAGCTGAAGGCAGCGGACGGCAGCTTCGCCGGCGAGGAGATGCTGGACGTCGTCGCCGACGCCATCGACCGCGCCGGTGAGGTCGATCAGCGAGCTCGTCGGACGCGGACCCGAGCCTCGACGGCATGGGCAGCACCGTGTGCGGGGTCATGTTCGACGGCACCCACCTCGGGGTCGCCAACATCGGCGACTCGCGTGCCTACCTCTACCGCGACGGCGTCCTCACCCGGCTGACCCGCGACCACTCCTGGGTGCAGACCCTCGTCGACGAGGGCCGCATCACCGAGGCGGAAGCCCTCGAGCACCCCCACCGCTCGCTGATCCTCAAGGTCATCAACGGGCAGCCGCACCACCAGCCCGACCTGCAGCTCGTCGAGGTCAGGGCCGGCGACCGGCTGCTGATCTGCTCCGACGGGCTCTGCGGCATGGTCACGGACAAGGTGATCGCAGCGGAACTCGACGGCGACCGCGAGGACGTGCTCGCTGCCCTCGTCGGACTCGCCCACCACGAGGGTGGCCAGGACAACATCACGATCATCCTCGCCGACGTCGTCGACGGTGAGGCCGAGGGTGCGTCCGAGGTGCTGGGCGCTGCCGCCAACCTCGACCTGGACAACCCTGCGGAGACCACTGCGCGCCAGGCCGTCGTCGCCGCAGAAGCCGCGCCCCGTCCCGACCCGGGCGAGGGCGAGCTCGTGCGCTACGCGCCGGTCGCCCGCCGCCGGGCGTCCACCTGGGTGAAGGTCGTGCTCGCCGTCCTCATCCCGCTGCTGGCCATCGGCGGCGCAGGCACCCTCTGGTACTCCTACACCCAGGGCCAGTACTACCTCGGGCGCGCACGACGACCACCCTCGCGATCTTCCAGGGCGTGCCCGAGCCGGTGTTCAACCTGCCGCTCTCCCACGTCGTCGAGCAGGACACCACCCGGGTCGTCGACCTGCCGCCGTACTACCAGGAGCGGGTCCTCGAGACGATGCCGGCCGGACTCCCTCGACGCTGCCCGGTCGACCCTGGCGACCCTGCGGCTGAAGGCTGCCGAGTGCATCCGCCAGCGCACCATGCCGCAGTCGACCCCGACGCCGACGCCAACGCCGACACCCACGCCCTCTCCGTCCAAGTCGTCGACGGCGAAGCCGGGCAGCACGCCCTCGTCCAGCCCGTCGCCGACCCCGACACCTTCGGCCACCCCGAGCCCGTCCGACACGTCCACGCCGGCAGCGCCCATGGAGTGCTGATGAGCGAAGTCGTCGGCTACCGCAGGCGCCGTGGCGTCGAAGCGTTCATGCTCGTCTTCGCCATCGGCGCTGGGGCTGGGCGGGTACCTGCTGATCCACCTCAACCGGGACGCGGAGCTGCCCGCCCAGTGGCCCTGGGCCGTGGCAATCCTCGCCGGGATCGGCCTCGTGCTGCACCTGGTCGTCCGGTGGCGGCTGCCGTACGCCGACCCGCTGATCCTGCCGCTGGTGATGCTGCTCAACGGGCTCGGGCTCGCCATGATCCACCGTCTCGACCTGGGCACCGACCCGGTGATGCACAGCGCGGAACTCCAGCTGATGTGGCTGGTCATCGCGGCCGCAGCCTGCTGCCTGCTGATCATCTTCCTGCGCGACTACCGCGTCCTGCAGCGCTACACCTACACGATGTTCCTCGCCGGCATGGTGCTGCTGATGCTGCCGCTGGTGCCGGGCCTCGGCCTGGAGAAGAACGGTGCCCGGATCTGGATCCACCTGGGCAACTACAGCTTCCAGCCGGCCGAGCTGGCCAAGCTGGTGCTGTCGATCGCCTTCGCCTCCTACCTCGTCGACAAGCGGGAGGTGCTGGCGCTGGCCGGCGGACGCATCCTCGGCATCGACCTGCCCCGTCCCCGCGACCTCGGCCCGATCCTCGTGATGTGGCTGGTCAGCCTGGCCGTCCTGGTCTTCCAGAAGGACCTGGGCACCTCGCTGCTGTTCTTCGGGCTGTTCGTGATGATGCTGTACGTGGCGACGGAGAAGCCGAGCTGGCCGATCCTCGGCACGTTGCTGTTCGTGCTCGGCGCCTACCTCGGCTACCTGTTCTTCGGCCACGTCCAGGTGCGCGTCTCGTCCTGGCTCGACCCGTTCTCCAACTACGACCAGAACTACCAGGTGATCAACGCCCAGTTCGGCATTGCCTTCGGTGGCGCCTTCGGCACCGGCTGGGGCCTCGGGCGTCCCAACCTGACGCCGCTGGCGAAGACCGACTTCATCGCAGCGGCGATCGGTGAGGAACTCGGCGTCGCCGGGCTGCTGGCCGTCATGCTGCTCTACGGCCTGATCGTCGCCCGCGGCCTGCGGGCATCGCTGGTTGCCCGCGACCCGTTCGGCAAGCTGCTGGCCGCCGGCCTCGCCTTCGTCTTCGCCATCCAGGTGTTCGCCATCCTCGGCGGCGTCACCCGGCTGCTGCCCCTGACCGGCCTGACCACGCCGTTCATGTCGCAGGGCGGCTCGTCGCTGATCGCCAACTGGGTGACCGTCGGGCTGCTGCTGATCGTCACCCACCAGGTGCGCCGCCCGGTGGCGGAGCAGTCCGCCGAACCGCAGCAGTGGCTGGAGTCGGAGACCACCCAGATGATCCCGGTCGGGGCCTTGTCTGGCTCACCCCGGCCAGGGGCTTCAGGCTCGGCCACCATCGGGACGGACTCGGCCAACACCGCGCCGATCACGCCCATCAGTCCTGACGAGGGGGGCGACGAGCCCACCGAGGTGGTCGAGCTGCCGGGAGGCCGCCCATGAACCGTCCGATCCGGGGCGTCGCCGTGACGTCGATGGTCATCTTCGCCGCCCTGATGATCAACCTCAGCTACCTGTACGTCGGCCAGCAGAACTACCTCAACGAGCGGCCGGAGAACCGCCGCGTCGCCGACGCCCGCTTCGCGCAGGACCGCGGGCCGATCATGGTCGGCAACACAGCCGATCGCCGAAGTCGGAGAAGGTCAAGGACCGCTACAAGTTCCAGCGCTCCTACACCTCCGGCGAGCTGTACGCGCAGATCACCGGCTACTACTCCTACCTCTACCGCACGTCCGGGCTGGAGGCGTCCTACTCCAGCCAGCTCTCCGGCGTCGACGACTCCCAGTTCCTCGCACGCCTGCTCGAGCTCTGCGACCGGCTCGACCAAGAGCGGTGCGACGCTCGAGACCACCATCGACGCCAAGGCGCAGAAGGCCGCCTGGAACGGCCTTGCCGGACGCAAGGGCGCCGTCGTCGCCATCGACTACACCACCGGTGCGATCAAGGCCCTGGTCAGCTTCCCCAGCTACGACCCCAACGACCTGGCCACCCACGACCTGACGGCGTCCGAGCCAGGCCTGGAAGCGGCTCAACGCCGACCCCGACCGGCCGCTGTCCAACCGGGCGACCCGCGAGATCTATCCGCCCGGCTCGACGTTCAAGCTCGTCACCGCCGCTGCAGCGCTCGACGCAGGCATGAGCCCCGACACCCTCATCGACGCGTCCCCGTACAAGCTGCCCGGCTCGACCAAGGTGCTCACCGAGAACTGCGGCGGCAGCGAAGATCACGCTCACCCGTGCCCTCGAGGTGTCCTGCAACCCGGCCTTCGCCCGGCTCGGCGTGAAGCTCGGGGACGAGGCGCTGCGCGACCCAGGCGGAGAAGTTCGGGTTCGGCACCAAGTTCCTCGACGACATCGGCTCCGCTGCGAGCAAGTTCCCCGAGGAGCTCGACCAGGCCCAGACGGCGATGAGCGCGATCGGCGAGTTCGAGGTTGCCGCCAGCCCGCTGCAGATGGCGCTGGTCTCCGCGTCCATCGCCAACGACGGCGTGGTGATGGACCCCTACATCGTCGACAAGGTGCTCGACAACGACCTGCGGGTCACCAGCCAGACACGCCCGCAGCAGCAGTCGCGTGGCGATGAGCTCGGACAATGCCGCGGCGCTGCGCCAGATGATGGTCTCCGTCGTCCAGAACGGCACCGGGTTCACGGGCACAGATCCCCGGCGTCACGGTCGGCGGCAAGACCGGCACAGCGCACTCCGACAACGTGCGGCGCCCGTACGCGTGGTTCACCGCGTGGGCCGACAACCCGAAGGTCGCCGTCTGCGTCTTCATCGAGGACGCGGAGATCCCGACCAACGACATCGCCGGCGGACGGCGTGGCTGCACCCATCGCCAAAGCCGTGATCGAGGCGCTCCGATGAGCCGCCTAACGAGATACGCGTCTCGTCGGCCACAATGGGGGAGTTGGGCTGCTGCCACAGTTCTCCGGATGAGCAGGCGGAAAGGAAACTGCGGATGACCGAAGAGCCGAGGCTTCTCGGGGGTCGCTACCAGCTGGGCCCGGTGATCGGCCGTGGCGGCATGGCCGAAGTGCGCCGTGCGCGTGACCTTCGGCTGAGCCGCGACGTGGCCATCAAGCAGCTGCGCGTCGACCTCGCGTCCGACCCGACCTTCCAGGCGCGCTTCCGGCGGGAGGCCCAGGCGGCCGCAGGCCTGAACCACCCCAACATCGTCTCCGTCTACGACACCGGCGAGGAGCCCGACCCCAACTCCGGCGTGATGGTGCCCTTCATCGTGATGGAGCTCGTCGAGGGCCACACCCTGCGTGAACTGCTCCGCACCGGACGCCAGATCATGCCGGCCAAGGCCCTTGAGTTCTCCCAGGGCGTGCTCGAAGCCCTCGGCTACAGCCACAAGGCCGGCATCGTGCACCGCGACATCAAGCCGGCCAACGTCATGCTCACCACCGGTGGCGTCGTGAAGGTGATGGACTTCGGCATCGCCCGCGCCGTCGCGGACACCTCCGCGACGATGACGCAGACCGCAGCGGTGATCGGCACGGCGCAGTACCTCTCGCCGGAGCAGGCCCGCGGCGAGACCGTCGACTACCGCAGCGACATCTACTCCGCCGGCTGCCTGTTGTACGAACTGCTGGTCGGACGCCCGCCGTTCGTCGGGCGACTCGCCGGTGAGCGTTGCCTACCAGCACGTGCGCGAGGCCCCGGTGCCGCCGAGCCACCTCGATCCCGAGATCACCCCGGGGATGGACGCGATCACGCTGAAGGCGCTCGCCAAGGACCCCGCCGACCGCTACCAGACCGCCAGCGCGATGCGGGCAGACATCACCCGGCTGCTCGCCGGCCAGGAGGTCACCGCCCGCGTCCCGGTTGCGCCCCTCGCCGTTGCGGCAGGCGCGACGGCGCTCGCGCCCGTCTCCCCCGGGTCCGAGACCACCGTCCTCTCCGCGGACGACCACCACACGGCCTCGCGGGTCTACGAGAACGCGAAGCCGCGGCGTCGCTGGGGCCTGCTGGCCTTCGTGATCGCACTGATCCTCGCCGCGACCGGCATCGGCGTCTACTACCTGGTGCAGTCCAACCAGGTGGAAACCGTCGCAGTGCCCTGGGTCGTCGACCGCAGGGAAGCCGAGGCGACCGAGGCACTGGTGCAGGCGAAGCTGCAGCCGCGCGTCGTGCAGGTCACCGGTCCCGACGACACCACCAAGGGCCGCGTCACCAAGCAGAGCGTCTTCGACACCAAGGTGCAGATCGGCACCGAAGTGGTCATCACGGTCAACATCGGCCCGACGAAGGGCGTGATCCCCAGTGTCGCCGGCATGGACTACCACGAGGCGGTGAAGACGCTGAACGCCAGCGGCTTCACCAACGTGACAGCGCTTCCCGCGACGAGTGAGCCGGTGACGGCCAAGGCGGACGAGGTCACAGCCGTCGACCCGGCCGAGGGCGCTTCGGTGACCCTCGACACGCCGATCAAGGTCCTCTACGCCACCGGCATGGGCGCAGGTGCCCAACTTCTGCGGCCTCACCCGCGACGAAGCCATCCGGACCGCCAAGAACGAAGGCTTCACAAGGTGGACTTCAAGGAGGACGTCTCCACCCAGCCGGTGGGCACCGTGTTCCAGCAGAACCCCGGTGCCGGCTCGAACGTGAAGCGCACGACGACCATCCACCTGGTGCTGGCCAAGGCTGCCCCGACGCCGCCGCCGACGACACCCTCGCCGACGCCGAGCCCCACCGTTCCTTGATCGCCGTCCCTGCGGACCGTCGTCAGGGACGCAGGGCCATCAGCGGGGTCAGCCCGGCAGCTCGTGCCGGCGCCCCGGCGTCCCCGCAGGTGACCAGCCAGTTGGCGAGCATCTGGTAGCCGCCCTCGGTGAGCACCGATTCGGGGTGGAACTGCACGCTCTCGATCGGCAGCTCGCGGTGCCGCACGGCCATGATCACGCCGGAGTCGGTGGTGGCGCTGACCTCGAGGTCCGCAGGGACGGTGTCCGGGTCGAGCGCCAGCGAGTGGTAGCGGGTGGCCGTGAACGGGTTCGGGCAGGCCGGCGAAGACGCCCCGTCCGTCGTGGTGCACGAGCGAGGTCTTGCCGTGCAGCAGTTCCGGCGCCCGGTTGACGACGCCACCGAAGGCGACCGAGATCGACTGCAGGCCGAGGCACACCCCGAAGATCGGGCACGCGGCCGCCCTGCGTGCGCACCAGGTCGATGCAGACACCGGCCTGCTCCGGGGTGCCGGGGCCGGGAGAGAGCAGGATGCCGTCGAAGCCGTCCACCCAGCCGGGCTCGTCGAAGCGCGGGTCGTCGTTGCGCCACACCTCGACCTCGGCCCCGATCTGGCCCAGGTACTGGACGAGGTTGTAGACGAAGGAGTCGTAGTTGTCGACCACCAGGATCCGCGCCATGGCGCCATTCTCCCCCACGCCCGGCAACCCGGCGTCAGCCGGTCCACCCCGGTGGGTGCCCGACGCCGGAGGATTGGGCGTTCTCGGTTATCCTTGTCGCGGTCGTCCAGTTGGTCAGGAGTATCCGGTGCCCGAATCCAGGGTTCGCAAGACCGCAGCCGAGAAGAAGAAGCTGAACACGCAGGCGCAGGTCGCGGAGAAGCGCGCACAGCGCACCCGCACCGTTGCCGCACCGGGCAGCCGGCAGTGGGTCGTGCCGACCTTCGTGACCGTCGGACTGCTGGGCGTGCTGTGGCTGGTCGTCTACTACATCACTGCCTCGACCGCGATCGACGTCCCCGTGATGACCGCACTCGGCGGCTGGAACGTGCTGATCGGCATGGGCGGCATGGGCCTGGCGTTCGTCCTCGCCACCCTCTGGAAGTAACCCGGACCGAATTGGGGACGGTTCCAAACTCGGTCCAGCTCACCCGCTGACCCGAACCTGGGGACGGTTCCTGGTTCGGTTCACGATCAACAGACGCCCAATCGGGCAGAAGCCCCCGACGTTTCGGGGGCTTCGTTCCGTTTCGGGGGCGTTTGGTTTGGGTCTGGACCGAGTTGGAACCGTCCCCAATTCGGTCCGCGACGGTTTTCAGCCCTGGGGCTTGAGCAGCGGGAAGAGGATCGTCTCGCGGATGCCGGAGCCGGTGAGCAGCATCATCAGGCGGTCGAGGCCGAGGCCGAGGCCGCCCATCGGCGGGGCGCCGAACTCCAGCGCGGCGAGGAAGTCCTCGTCCAGCTGCATCGCCTCGGGATCGCCGGCGGCGGCCTTGAGGGACTGGGCGACCAGCCGTTCGCGCTGGATCACCGGGTCGATCAGCTCGGAGAAGCCCGTCGCCCGCTCGACGCCGCCGACGATCAGGTCCCAGGCCTCGATCAGGTCGGGGTCGCTGCGGTGCTGCCGGGCCAGGGGCTGCGCGATCGGCGGGTAGTCGCAGACGAACGTCGGCTGCAGCAGGTGCGGCTCGACGATCTCGCCGAACAGCTCCATCACCAGCTTCTGCGCCGGCCAGGCCGCGTCGTGCGCGACGCCGTGGGCCTCGGCGATGAGCCGCAGGACGGCAGCGTCCGTCGCCGGGCGTGATCTCCTCGCCGACGGCCTCCGAAAGGGTCGGGTAGACCGGCTTCCAGGCCCACTCGCCGTCGAGGTCGATCTCGCCGGCAGGGTGTCTGGATGACCCGCGTGCCGAGGGCTGCGTCCGCGGCGTTCGCGACGATCACCTGCTGGGTCATGGCAGCGATGGACTTCTGGTCGCCCCAGGCCTGGTAGGCCTCCAGCATCGTGAACTCCGCGGAGTGCGAGGAGTCGATGCCCTCGTTGCGGAAGATGCGGCCGATCTCGTAGACCCGGTCGGCGCCGCCCACCATGGCCCGCTTCAGGAACAGCTCGAGAGCGATCCGCATGGTCATGTCGATGTCGAAGGCGTTCAGGTGCGTGCGGAACGGCCGGGCGGCTGCCCCGCCGTGCACCAGCTGCAGCACGGGGGTCTCCAGCTCGAGGTAGCCGTCGTCATGCAGGGTCTCGCGGATGCTCCGCGTGACCAGGGCGCGCGTGCGCACCATGTCGCGGGCCTCCGGCCGGGCAACCAGGTCGGCGTAGCGCTGCCGGACCCGGGTCTCCTCGCCGAGTTCCTTGTGCAGGGTCGGGCAGCGGACGCAGCGCCTTGCTCGCCAGCTGCCAGGCGGAGCCAGCACCGACAGCTCGCCGCGCCGGGAGGAGATCACCCGCCGGTGACGGAGACGAAGTCACCCAGGTCGATGTCGGCCTTCCACGCCGTCCAGCCGTTCCTCGCCGATCTCGGCCAGCGACAGCATCACCTGCAGCCGGACGCCGGAGTCGGCCTGCGTGAACCCGTCCTGGATGGTGGCGAAGCAGAGCTTGCCGGTGTTGCGGATGAAGACCACCCGACCGCTGACCGACACGACGTCGGTGGTCTCCTCGCCGGCGCTCGAGGTGGCCCCAGGTGGCGTGCACGGCGGCGGCGCTGTGCGTCCGCGGCACCTCGATCGGGTACGGCGCCACCCCTTCTGCCAGCAGCCGGGCGCGCTTCTCGTGGCGCACCTGCTCCTGCTCGGAGAGGGACGGGGTCGCGGCGGTCTGCTCGGTCACCGGATTAGGGTAGCGACTCGAGGCCGTCGCCCCGCACCGGTCCCTCCCCCGCTTCCCGCTCCCGAAAGGTGCCCCTGCTCCCGGAATTCCGGGAGCGAACGGCGGTTTCGGGAGCGAACGCGGCTGGCGGGACGGGGGAGAGCGGGCGGGAGCGTCAGCCCACCGGCAGGTGCTCGCCCCACCAGGTGAGGATGTGCTCGAACCGCGCCTTGCGGTGGTGCGGGGTGCCCGGAGCGGGAGAGCTCGTGGTTCTCGCCGGGGAAGACCAGCAGCGCCGTGTCCACACCGCCAGCTTCAGCTCCGTGTAGTAGCGCTCCGCCGTCGCCAGCGGACAGCGCAGGTCCTGCTCGGAGTGGATCACCAGGGTCGGCGTCCGCACCTGGCCGACGAGGCGCAGCGGCGACTGGGCGTCCATCCGCTCGCCTGTCGCCGTGGGAGTCCGACGGCGAAGAACCAGCCGATGTCGGACGGCCCGACGAAGGAGCGCGGGTCGAGGTAGGCACGCTCGACGATCGCCCCGGCGAAGCGGTGCTCGCCTGCGATCAGCCACGCGGTGAGGTAGCCGCCGTAGGAGCCGCCCATGATGCCGACGCGATCGGCGTCGAGCCCGGGCACCGTCGCGATGGCGTGGTCGAGGAAGGCGAGCACGTCGACGGCGTCCCGGTCACCGAAGGCCTTGTGGATGGCCATGGCGTGCGCCCGGCCGTAGCCGGCGGAGCCGCGCGGGTTGCACATCACGACCGCGTAGCCTGCGGCCGGCGTACACCTGCGCCTCGTCGAAGAAGGACGTCCCGTACGCGGCGAACGGTCCGCCGTGGATCATCAGCAGCACCGGGTGCGGGCCCTCGCCGTCGCGGGCGCACCACCCAGCCGTGCACCGGGTGGCCGTCCGGACGCCGACGCCACCAGTTCGATCGGCTCCAGAGGTGCTGACGCGTCGCGCAGTCCAGCGGCGAAGTCGGTGAGGGCAGGCTCGGGACGGTCCAGCAGCACGACCTCGCCCGGGCTGGACGCGGTGCGCCAGCACGGCGACCCGGACGCCCGCCAGCAGCGGCGACCGACTGCACCGAGCCGGGCAGCTCCCAGCGCGCAGCCTCGCCGTTCGCGTCCACCCGGATCGCCACGCCCCGTCCGCGGACGAGGTCGACGGTGAGCACGCCGTCGCCGTCGGCGACGAGGTCGCCGCCCACGTGCACGCCGTCGGCGTCGGTCAGCCGCCGGACGGGGCCGCCCGTCACGGGAGCACGACGTACACCCCGGGGCTCTCGCCGAAGAAGGACCGGCCGTCGAGGCCGCAGCTCGAAGCCGACGAAGAAGATCTGGTCGCCGACGACGACGGGCGAGGCGCTGGCGCTGCGCCCGCTGCAGGAGTCGGTCAGCCGCACCGGTTCCGAGCCGTCCAGGGCGAACCGGTAGAGGTCCTCGCGCAGGTCGTCGTCCCAGCCCTCGTGACGCGCGGCGACGGCCAGCACGGCGTCACCGTCCCACGCCGGGGAGTGGTGGTCGAAGTCGCCGTGGCTGAGTTGGCGCGCCGCCGGCACGGCGTGGAACACCCCGCCGGCCTTCGCGGCCCTCCCGACCGGCGTGACCGGCGGCTCGCCGCCCGGATCCGGCACGTCGAGCGACGAACACCTGCGTGCGCTGGTCGGCGGTGTAGCCGGTGCCGTTGAGCTGGAACTGGAAGGCCCTGATCAGGCGCGGATCCTCCTGGGTCGCCGGCACCCCGTCTGTCGTGCCGTAGCGGTCCTGCTCGGCCACGGCAGCGATGAAGGCCGCCCGGGTGCCGTCTGCGCTGAGGACGAAGTCGCGACCCCCAGCTGTGGCGTCGGTGACGCACCATCGGCTCGCCGCCCGCCGCGGCGACGATCGCCAGCTGCGGCGGCTTCGCCCGCGTCCGCCCGCAGGAAGCCGAGCAGGCGCCCGTCCGCGACTGAACTGGGGACGGGTGTCGCGGAAGCCACGCGTGATGCCGACGCGGTGCGGCGCCGTCCAGCGGGACCCGCCACAACTGGCCGACGTAGGCATCGGCGGCGAAGTCCGGACGCGTCACGGCCACCACGGCATGGGGTCGGTCGGGGTGCAGGGCCGGATGAGAAACGATATTCAACAGGGGCAGGTTTTCGGCAAGCACGCTGGCAGCCTAACGCCTGAGGAAATCCCTTCGTGCGGGGTTGGGCAGACCCTTCGAATTCGGCGCGTGGAAGCGCTTGCATTTGTTGCCTGCGTAGAGTGTCCATTGCCTCGAGGACGCGTTCCGGTTCCGCAGGGATGATGAGTTCCGGACTTACGTGTACGCCGGCGTCGGTGAATCAGCAATTGCTCCCCGAACGACTCCCCCGCTTGCTGAGTGAGTGCTCACTCACTACTATGGCCCGGTGAGCAGAGCAACACCCATGGCACCGGAGGAACGCCGCCAGGCGATCATCGATGCCACCCTCCCGCTGCTCCTCGAGCGGGGCACGGAGATGAGCACCCGGGAGATCGCCCAGGCGGCCGGAATCGCCGAGGGCACGATCTTCCGCGCCTTCGAGACGAAGCACGACCTGATCCACGCCACGATCCACACGGCGCTGATGCCGGACGAAGCCATCGCCCACCTCACGGCCCTGCCGGAGGGCCAGTCCCTGACCGAGCGGGTGGCAGCGATCATCCAGGTGCTGCGCGATGAGATCCACCGGACGCGGTCACTGTTCGCGCACTTCGCGCGCCCGTCAGCGGACACGCCGCCCGCCGGCGTCCGTGCGCCGTTCGGGGGCATCCGTCCCCCGTTCAACCCGCACGAAGCCAAGACCCGACTGAACGCGGCCGTTGCGGCAGCCCTCCAGCCCTATGCAGCAGAACTCGCCGTTTCCACGGCATTCGCCACCAATCTTCTGTCCGCCCTCGCCTTCGCCAGCAGCTTCACGTTGACGGAAGCCGAGGCCCCGCTCAGTTCCGAAGAACTCAGCGACGCCGTCCTGCACGGCATCGCCAAAGGAGACTCATGATCCGCCTCTTGATGAAGTACCTGAAGCCCTACACCTGGCTGGTGGTCGGCGTGGTCGTGCTGCAACTCGTGCAGTCGGTCGCCTCGCTGTTCCTGCCGACGCTGAATGCGCGGATCATCGACGACGGTGTCGCCACCGGCAACACCGACCTGATCTGGCAGCTGGGCCTCGTGATGCTCGGTGTCTCGCTGATCCAGATCGCCGGCCAGATCGGCGCCACCTGGTTCGGCGCCCGCTCCTCGATGGCGTTCGGGCGTGACCTGCGCTCGTCCATCTTCGACTCGGCGCTGAGCTTCTCCTCCCGCGAGGTGAGCAAGTTCGGCGCGCCGAGCCTGATCACCCGCAACACCAACGACGTCCAGCAGTTGCAGCAGATGGTGCTGATGACGGCGATCATGATCGTCGCCGCGCCGCTGACCATGATCGGCGGCATCGTGATGGCGCTGCGCGAGGACGTCGGGCTGTCGTGGCTGATCGTCGTCGCCGTCGTCCTGCTCGCCGTCATCATCGGTGTCGCTGGTCATCCAGATGACCCCGCTGTTCAAGGCGATGCAGACCAAGATCGACACCCTGAACCGGGTGCTGCGCGAGCAGATCTCCGGCCTGCGGGTGATCCGCGCGTTCGTCCGCGAGCCCACGGAGGCCGAGCGGTTCGACCAGGCCAACTACGACCTCACCGACACCGCCACCCGAGTCGGCCGGCGCATGATGACGATGTTCCCTGCCGTCATGTTCGTGATGAACCTCTCCTCTGTCGCCGTGATGTGGTTCGGCTCCTACCGCGTCGAAGCCGGCGTGCCTGCAGGTGGGACAGCTGACCGCCTACCTGCAGTACCTGACGCTGATCCTGTTCAGCGTGATGATGGCGACGATCATGCTGATGATCGCTCCGCGTGCATCCGTCTCTGCTGGCCGCATCAACGAGGTGCTGTCCACCGACTCGACCGTCGTGCCGCCGGCCAACCCGGTGACCACGCTGGCCCGGCACTCCGAGGTGCGGTTCGACGACGTCGCCTTCAGCTACCCGGGGGCAGAACAGCCGGTGCTGTCCAGCCTCAACTTCAGCGTCCGCCCCGGCCAGACCACGGCCATCATCGGCTCGACCGGCGTCGGGCAAGACGACCCTGGTCAACCTCATGCCCCGGCTGTTCGACGCGACCGAGGGCACGGTGAGCGTCGACGGCGTCGACGTCCGCTCCCTCGACCCCGACCTGCTCTGGGGACGGGTCGGCCTCGTGCCGCAGCGTCCGTACCTGTTCAGCGGGACGGTGGCGTCGAACCTGCGGCTTGGCAAGCCCGACGCCACCGACGACGAGCTCTGGCGGGCCCTCGAGGTGGCCCAGGCCCGCGAGTTCGTCGAGCGGATGCCTGAGGGCATCAACTCCCCGATCAGCCAGGGCGGCACCAACGTCTCCGGTGGCCAGCGGCAGCGCATCTCGATCGCGCGGGCGCTGGTGCGCAAGCCGGAGATCTACATCTTCGACGACAGCTTCTCCGCCCTCGACGTGGCCACCGACGCAGCCCTGCGGGCGGCCCTCGCCCCCGAGGTCGGCGACGCTGCGGTGATCATCGTCGCCCAGCGGGTCTCCACGATCCGCAACGCCGACCAGATCATCGTGCTCGAGGACGGCCGGATCATGGACATCGGCACCCACGAGGAACTGCTGGACCGTTGTCCGACCTATCTCGAGATCGTCGAGAGCCAGTTCAAGGCTGAGGAGGTGGCCGCATGAGCACCCAGGTGAAGCCCGGAACTGTTCCGGTGAAGGCCAACGAGCGGCCCAAGTACGGACCCACCACCCGGGGCGGTGGCCCGATGGGCCACGGCGCGGCACCGGCGAGAAGGCCGCGAGCTTCGGCCCGTCCCTGCGACGGCTGCTCGGCCACCTGCGTCCCGAGATCCTGATCGTCTACGCCGTGATCGTCATGGTGATCCTCGGCACGATCGCCAACGCCGTCGGCCCGGCCATCCTCGGCCGCGCCACCGACATCATCTTCAACGGCGTCGTGCGCGACGGCACCGGCATCGACTTCAACGCGCTCGGCAACGTCCTGCTGCTGGCGCTGGGCTGCTACCTGGTTGCCGGCCTGTTCACCTGGACGTCCGGCCTCCTGATCAACGGCGTCGTGCAGCGCTCGGTGTACCGGATGCGCGAGCAGGTGTCGTCGAAGATCAACCGGATGCCGCTGAAGTACTTCGACAACCAGCCCCGCGGCGAGCTGCTCAGCCGCGTGACCAACGACGTCGACAACGTCGCCCAGTCGCTGCAGCAGACGCTGTCGCAGGTGCTCACCAACATCTTCATGCTGCTCGGCGTGCTGGTGATGATGTTCGTGCTCTCGCCGATCCTTGCCGTCGTCTCCCTCGTGACCATCCCGGTGGCACTGGGCCTCACGATGGTGATCGGCAAGCGTTCGCAGAAGCTGTTCGCGAAGGTGTGGAAGTCCACCGGTGAGCTCAACAGCCAGATCGAGGAGGCCTACACCGGCCACGACCTGGTGAAGGTGTTCGGCACGGCAGCGCGAGGTCATGACGACCTTCCGGGCCAAGAACCAGGAGCTGTACGAGTCGGCCTTCGGCGCCCAGTTCATCAGCGGCATCATCATGCCGGTCATGTTCTTCGTCGGGAACCTGAACTACGTCGTGATCGCCGTCATCGGCGGCCTGCAGGTCGCGTCCGGGACGCTCGGGCTGGGGTCGGTGCAGGCGTTCATCCAGTACTCCCGGATGTTCACCCAGCCGATCACGCAGCTGGCGTCCATGGCCAACCTGCTGCAGTCGGGCGTGGCGTCCGCCGAACGCGTCTTCGAGGTGCTGGACGCCGAGGAGGAGCCCGTCGGAGGAGAACGGGACGCTGCCCGCCGTCACCGGTCGGGTCGCGTTCGAGCACGTCACGTTCAGCTACACCCCGGAGAAGCCGCTGATCACCGACCTGTCGCTGGTCGCAGAGCCCGGCTCGACGGTCGCGATCGTCGGACCCACCGGCGCGGGCAAGACCACCCTGGTGAACCTGGTGCTGCGGTTCTACGACCTCCAGGGCGGACGGATCACCCTCGACGGCGTGGACATCGCCAGCGTCCCGCGTCGGACCCTGCGCCAGGAGATCGGGATGGTGCTGCAGGACACCTGGCTGTTCGGCGGCACGATCCGCGACAACATCGCCTACGGCAGGGAAGGCGCGACCGAGGACGAGATCCTCGCAGCGGCGAAGGCCACCTACGTCGACCGGTTCGTGCACTCGCTGCCCGACGGCTACGACACCCTGATCAACGAGGAGGCCTCGAACCTCTCCGCGGGTGAGAAGCAGCTGATCACGATCGCCCGGGCGTTCCTCTCCGAACCGTCCATCCTGATCCTCGACGAGGCGACCTCCTCCGTGGACACCCGCACCGAGCTGCTGGTGCAGCGGGCGATGAAGAAGCTGCGCTCCGACCGCACCAGCTTCGTGATCGCCCACCGGCTGTCGACGATCCGCGACGCCGACGTGATCCTCGTGATGGAGGACGGCGCCATCGTCGAGCAGGGCACGCACGACGCCCTCCTCGCTGCGAAGGGCCAGCTACTACCGCCTCTACCAGACCCAGTTCGCCGCGGCGATCACCGACGAGGAGGACGCCGCCTGACCCGAACCTGGACCGAATTGGGGACGGTTCCGAGGTTCGGTCCACGGGCTGGCGGGAAATGGGGACGGTTCCATTTCCGTTCAGACGGCGGTCCGGCGACCGTGGTCTGAACGGGAAAAGGAACCGTCCCCGTTTTCCGCCACGTTCCATCGCGGTCCGCATAGGCTCGCGACGTGAGCAGGACGTGGCGGATCGGGGAGGTGGCCGAGCGCACCGGGCTGACCCGGCGGACGCTGCGGCACTACGACGAGCTGGGCCTGCTGGTGCCTTCCGCCCGGAGCTGGGGCGATTACCGGCTCTATGACGAGGACGATCTCCTGCGGCTGCTCCAGATCCAGAGCCTCAAGGCGCTCGGGCTCAGCCTGCCGGAGGTCGCCGGCGTCCTCGCCGATCCGGCCATGAACGCCGCTGCGACCCTGCGCTCCCACCTCGCCCACCTCGAGGACCGCATCGAGGCCGAGGCCAGGCTCGCTGACCGGCTGCGGACGCTGGCCGGTGCTGCCGAACGCAGCTGGGAGGACGTCCTCGACGCGATCTCGCTCACCCAGGCCCTCGCCCATCCGGATCCCGATCGTGCGGCTGCGGGCTGCGCTGCAGTCGCCCGGCAGCACGACCGCCGAGCTCCTCCCCGCCCTCGCGGCGGAGACCGACCCGGCCGTGCAGGAGGTGCTGGTCTGGGCACTCGCGCGCCAGCCGGACGCGAGCGCAGCAGCCGTCGGGCTCCTCGACTCCCCCGACGCCGGATGTCCGCAGCCTGATGGTGCGCCTGCTCGGCAAGGTGCGCGACCCTGGGACGGCAGCGGCCGTTGCGGCCGTCCTCGACGACCCCGATCCGCACGTGGTGAACGCTGCGGTGAACGCGCTCGGCCGGATCGGTGATCCCGACACGGTGCCAGCCCTCGCCGACCTCCTCGGCGCGCCGTCCGTGCGGCAGCTCGACCTGATCGATGCGCTCGCCGGCTTCGGCGCGCAGGCCGTCCCCGCGATTGCCGAGCGCCTCGCCGGCGGCGGAGCGGAGACCCGCGCCCAGGCGGCCGAGGCCCTCGGGCGCCTCGACAGTGCTGACGCGATCCCCGCCCTCGCCGCCGCACTGGCCGATGACGACCGCGCGGTACGGCTGGCTGCGCTGCTTGCCCTCGGCGAACTGGGGGCCGACGCCCGTCCGGCCATCGAGGAGGCCCTCGACGACCCGACCGTCGCCGCGGTCGCACGCAGGCTGCTTGACCTTCACGTCACGTGAACCTCTACGTTCGCTCGAAGAACGAAGAGGAGGAATGACATGGACCTGATGACCTATCTGCGCGACGACCTCGTGCGCCTCATGAAGCGTCGCGAGAAGGTGGGGCTGCGCGCCGTCCGCGACGCGATCAGCGCCATCCAGAACGCCGAGACCAGCTACCTCACCACACCGGCGACGGTGGGGGAGCCCAGTGAGTTCGTCTGCTGGCGCCGTCATGTTCGGCCAGGCCGAGCGCGTGGTGCGGGACCTGAGCGCGGAAGAGATGATGGCGCTCGCCCGCGGGCAGGTGGAGCGGCGGCTCGAGGACGCCGCCGTGCTGCGCGGGCACGGTCAGGTGGACCGCGCGCTGATGCTCAAGGCTGAGGCGCTCGTGCTGTCCGACCGGCTGGACGCTTTCGCCGGCTGATCAGCGGGCGGCGGCGATCAGGGACTTCAACTCGGCAACGGCCCGGTGAGGTCGTCCCTTGTCGCCGCCCGCTCGCCCGGCTTCATGGTGACGACGATCTCGCCCTCCGGCTCGAGCGATGCCGACTCGACCTCGCTCGGGTCGTCCGATCCCTGACGGCGCAGGGTCAGGTCGAGTTCCGCTGGGCTGATCCCGAGCCGGGCGAGCGCCGCCGTGTCGACCTTGCCGTCCTCGATCACCGGTCGGTGGGGTGGCCCACCAGCAGCCGCCGACCGACGGGCGTGACGGCGAACCGGTCGAGCACTGCGTTGAACCCGACCAGCACCACTGCCCCGATCATGCGCTCCGAGCACCGAGTTGTCCGGCCCGATGATCGCGTTCTGCACCACATTGCTGAGCAGCAGGATCACCACGAGGTCGAGGGAGTTCATCTGGGCGAGCAGTCGCTTGCCCGCGACCCTGATCAGGATCAGGATGCCGAGGTAGACCACAACGGTGCGCAGGATCTTCTCCCAGACCGAGATGTCGATCGGTGAGAAATGGCTGCAGCCAGTCGGGAAGCGTCATGGCCACACGTTACGACCAGCGCGGCCGGAGCGGCCCGGAGACACGTCCCGCACACCCCCAGGACACCCATGGGGGTATTCAGCTTTTGGGCCTCAACCGAGGGCGGGGACGATCTTGGAGAGCACCTCGCGACGCTCGTCATCCGACAGCCGGCCCATGAGATCCAGCATCTCAGAGGCGATTTGGGTGGCCCGGGAGTTGGCCGGACGGTAGAGCCAGGCGCGACCGTCCAAATTCCTCACGACGAAGCCCTTCTTGGCCAGTCGGTCGAGCACGGTCATCACTGTCGTGTACGCCAGGTCGCGGTCGTTCGCGAGCAACTCGTGGACGTCGCGAACCGACAAGGGGTCCGGGACGATTCCAGAGGATGTCCATCACCGCCTGCTCGAGCTCTCCCAACACCGCCATGAGATCATGTTACGTCAATGATTGCGGTCTACGACACTGGGTAGTAGATTGCCCGCCATGAGCGCGGAAACCCTTGCCAGATGGCAGTTTGGTATCACGACCGTCTACCACTTCTTCTTCGTGCCGATCACCATCGCACTATCGATGCTGGTGGCCATCATGCAGACGATCTGGGTCCGCACCGGGGCTGAGAACATGCTGCGGCTGACCAAGTTCTTCGGCAAGCTGTTCCTGATCAACTTCGCCATGGGCGTGGTCACGGGCATCGTCCAGGAATTCCAGTTCGGCATGAACTGGAGCGAGTACTCCCGGTTCGTCGGCGACATCTTCGGTGCGCCGCTCGCGCTCGAGGCCCTGATCGCCTTCTTCCTTGAGTCCGTGTTCCTCGGCGTGTGGATCTTCGGCTGGGATCGCCTTCCCAAGAAGGTGCACCTGCTGATGATCTGGCTGGCAGCCATCGGCACGATGATCTCGTCGATCTTCATCCTTGCCGCGAACTCGTGGATGCAGAACCCCGTCGGCGCCACCTTCACCCCGGGCACCGACCGCGCGGAGATGACCTCCCTGCTCGACGTTCTGATGAACCCGGTCGCGCTCATCACCATCCCGCACGTGCTCTTCACCGCCTACATGGTGGCCGGCGGCCTGATCCTCGGCGTCGCCGGCTGGCACCTCGCCAAGATCGGCAAGCCCGACACCGACAAGCAGAAGAAGGACGCCAGCGCGTACCGCTGGGCCACCAAGTTCGGTGCCTGGATCCTCATCGGCGCCGGCGCACTGAGCATCGTCACCGGTGACATCCAGGGCAAGATCATGACCGACGTGCAGCCCATGAAGATGGCTGCAGCGGAGGCGCTCTGGACGACCGAGGGCGGGCCGGGCACCGCAGGCGCCGGATTCTCGATCCTCACCATCGGCACCCTGGACGGCATCGAAGGAAGTCTTCTCGATCAAGATCCCCGGCGTCCTGTCCTTCCTCGCCACCGGCACCTGGGACGGCAAGGTCTACGGCATCAACGACCTGGTCAAGAAGATGGAGACCGAGGCGTTCACGCAACTCCAACGTCCAGCTCCAGAAGGAATCGTCCGACCGCCTGGCCAAGCTCGGCGTCACGGACTGGGTGCCCAACATCCCGGTCGCCTACTGGACCTTCCGCCTGATGATGGGCCTCGGCTTCCTGTCGATGGCCATCGGCGCTCTTCGTCCTCTGGATCACCCGCAAGGACGGCCTGCCGAAGGCCGGCAAGCTCTGGACCGCGCTGATGTTCGCTGCCCCGCTGTCCTCGCTGTTCGCGATCTCGTTCGGCTGGATCTTCACCGAGATGGGACGCCAGCCGTTCATCGTGTTCGGCGTGCTGCCCACGATGTCCGCGGTCTCCCCGGGGGTCGGCGCCTTCGAAGTCGGCCTGACCATGGTGCTCTACACGGTCATCTATGGCGCCCTCGCCGTCGTCGAGGTCGGCCTGCTCATGCACTACATCAAGCTGGGACTGCCCGACGTCAGTGAGCCAAAGGTGCTCACCGACGAAGACGCTCCCCTGTCCTTCGCGTACTGAGAGAGGCGCCGAACATGTTCGCACTTGAAATCGCCGGCAACGCGCCCCTCGCCCTGCAGGCACTCTGGTTCATCCTGATCGCCGTCCTGTGGATCGGCTACCTGGTCCTCGAGGGCTTCGACTACGGCGTCGGCATGCTCATCCCCTTCCTCGCCAAGAGCGAGAAGGAGAAGCGGGTCATGGTCAACACCATCGGCCCGGTCTGGGACGGCAACGAGGTCTGGCTGCTCACCGCCGGTGGCGCCACCTTCGCGGCCTTCCCGGCCTGGTACGCCACCCTGTTCTCCGGCCTCTACCTGCCGCTGTTCCTGGTGCTGGTCGGCCTGATCATCCGCGGCGTCGCCTTCGAGTACCGCTCGAAGCACCCGGACGCCAAGTGGCGCAACGCCTTCGACTGGATGGCATCGATCGGCTCGTTCATCGTCACGCTGGTCTTCGGTGTCGGGTTCGCCAACTTCATCATCGGCCTGCCCGGTGGCGACGGCGCCCGGCAACGACTCGCTGTTCGTCGTGACGCCGTTCCCGTACTTCTGGCAGCTGTTCAGCTGGTTCGGCCTGCTCGGCGGGGTCTGCCTGGTCGCGCTGTTCCTCTTCCACGGCCTGCTGTTCCTGGCCCTGAAGACCAAGGGCGAGATCCACGACCGTGCCGTCGCCTGGGCCAGCAAGGTCGGCCTGGTCTCGATCGGGCTCGGGGCGATCTTCCTGATCTCCTCGAACCTGATCCACCCGGCTCGGGCATCCTCGGCTGGATCCTGCTGGTGCTGGCCGCTGCCGGCCTCGCGTCCGCCTGGTGGTTCAACAGCAAGGGCAGGGACGGCATCGCGTTCATCTCGACCACCGCTGCGATCCTGTTCGTCGCGGTCGGGATCTTCGCTCACCATGTGGCCGGGCCTCGGCTTCTCCGCCGTCGGTGGTGGCGATTCGCCGCTGAACGCGCTGCAACGCCTCGTCCACGCCAGATGACGCTCACGCTGATGACCGTCGCGGCGTGCATCTTCGTCCCGATCGTCCTGGCCTACACCGCCTGGACCTACACCGTGTTCCGTCGCCGCCTCGGCGTCGAGAACATTCCCGACGATGAGCCGGCGCCTGCGCTAGCAGGCTGATGGCGGGACCGATCGACCCGCGCCTTCTCCGACGAGCCCGCGCGACCAGGGGTTACCTGGTCGCCGGGGTCGCGGTCGGCAGCACAACAGCCATCCTGACCCTTGGTCAGGCATGGCTGTTGTCGCGTTCCGTTGCCGACATCTTCGCCACCGGACAACTGGGCACCCTGGCCTGGGCCGTCGGCGGGCTTGCCGCTGGTCTTCGGCCTGAAGGCCCTGCTGTCGTGGCTCAACGAGTGGCTCGCGCAGCGCGCGTCCGCCGCGGTGAAGTCCCAGCTGCGGCGCGACGTGATGGCCGCCCGCATCGACCGTCCGCTCGACGCGACGTCGTCCAGCACCCTCGTCACCCTGATCACCCAGGGCCTGGACGGGCTGGACGGCTACTTCAGCAAGTACCTGCCGCAGCTGCTGCTGGCCGTGACCGTGCCGCTGATCGTCGGCGTCGCGATCCTGACCTCCGACCTGACCTCGGCGGTCATCCTCGCCCTGACGCTGCCGCTGATCCCGGTGTTCATGGCCCTGGTCGGCTGGACGACCGAGGCCATCACCAAGCGTCGCTGGGCGGTCCAGACCCGGCTCGCCAACCACTTCGCCGACCTGATCGCGGGCTGCCCACCCTGCAGGTGTTCGGACGGGCGAAGGCGCAGGCGAAGGGCCTGCTGAGCCAGCGAGGCCCGCCACCGCTCGGAGACCATGGCGACGCTGCGGGTGTCGTTCCTCTCCGCCCTCGTGCTGGAGCTGCTGGCCACCCTGAGCGTCGCGCTGATCGCCGTCACCATCGGCTTCCGGGTGGTCTTCGGCGACCTCGACCTGACCACCGCCCTGTTCGTGCTGATCCTCGCGCCCGAGGTGTACCTGCCGGTGCGCCAGGTCGGCGTCCACTACCACGACGCCGCCGACGGCCTCGCTGCCGTCGAGCAGGCCTTCGCCGCTGATCGACCCGCCCACCGCCGATCCACCGAGCCGGCCAACCCGACGTTGCGCCAGGCGGTGCACGTTGCGCCGCAGCAGCAGGCGCGATGAGCACTAGCGGGCGCGACGTCGCGGATGGAGGGCCGCTGCTCAGCGTCGACGGGCTCACCCACACCTATCCGGGCGCCGACGGCCCCGCGCTGGCGCCGATCTCGCTGGAGGTGCGGTCCGGGCGAGATCGTCGCGCTCACCGGCCCCAGCGGCGTCGGGCAAGACCACCCTGCTGAACGCCGTGATGGGATTCCTCGCCCCGACCGGCGGGCAGGTCACCGGCAACGGCGAGCCGATCGGACGGCTGCCGCACTGGCGCGACCAGCTGGCCTACGTCGGCCAGGAGCCCGGGCTGCTGTCCGGCACGGTCGCCGACAACGTCCGGATGGGCTTCCCGCACGCCACGGACGCCGCCGTGGCCGACGCGCTGCGCCGGGCCGGGGCCGACGGACCTTCCCGTCGACCAGCCGATCGGCGACGACGCGGAAGGCGTCTCGGCCGGCGAGCGGCGACGGATCGCCGTGGCCCGCGCCCTGCTGCGCGTGACCCTCGGCCGGGCGAAGCTGCTCGTGCTCGACGAGCCGACCGCCGGCCTGGACGCCGACACCGAGGCCGACCTGCTGCACAGCCTGCGCGCCCTCGGCGTCGCCGCGCTCGTGGTCACCCACCGGCCGGCCGTCCTCGCGGAGGCCGATCGGGTCGTGCGGCTCGCGCCTGCGGTCACAGCCCTCAGCGCCGACCCGGTCCCGAAGGTGACGGCGGCCCTTCGTGACGCTTCGGTCGTTCCTCACGAAGCTCCTCAGGGACCGTCTGTGAGCACGCGCGCCGCAACGGTCCCTGAGGAGCCCGTGAGCGCAGCGCCCTTCGAGACACGCAGCGATCCGCGGGCGTCACGAAGGGCCGCCCCGCACCCTCCTCACACGACTCTTCGACGCCGTCCCCGGCGCCCGGACTGCGGCTCGTCCTCTCGGTCCTGCTGGCCTTCTGCGCGACCGCCGCCTCGGTGGCCCTGATGGCGGTCTCCGCGTGGTTGCTGTCCCGCGCCGCCGAGCACCCGCCGGTGCTCTACCTCGAAGCTGCAGCGGTCGGCGTCCGCTTCTTCGGCATCTCGCGGGGCGGGTTCCGCTACCTCGAGCGGCTCGTCGGGCACGACGTCGCCCTGCGCCTGCAGTCGGCGCTGCGGCTGGAGACCTACGCGCAGCTCGCCCGCACGACCCTGCTCGGCCGGCGCCGCGGCGACCTGCTGGCAAGGGTCATCGCCGACGTCGAGTCCATCCAGGACCTGGTGGTGCGGGTCTGGATCCCGTTCGCCTCCTCCACGGCTCGTCCTGCTGCTCACCGTCGTCGGCATCGCCTTCTTCTCCCCCGGCTCCGCGCTCGTGCTGCTGGTCACGTCCGTTGCTCGCCGCAGCTCGTCGTGCCCTGGATCTCGCGGACGGCGTCCGCCCGCGCGGACGCCATCGCCCTGCCACTGCGCGGCGAGCTCGCCGACTCGGCCCGCGAACTCACCCGCACCGCCGCCGACCTGGTCGCCTACGGCGCCGCCGGCGCGCGGCTGGACGCCTTCGCCGCCATCGACGAGAAGCTGCGCCAGGCCGTCGGCACGGTCGGCCTGGATCCGCGGCGATCGGCACCGCTGCGCAGGTGCTGGCTGCCGGAGCTGCCGTGATCGGTGCCCTCGTGATCGGCGGCAACCAGGTGCACGACGGCACGCTGGCGCCGGTGATGCTGGCCGTCGCCGTGCTCACCCCGCTCGCCCTGCACGAGGCCCTCTCGACGCTGATCGTCTCCGCCCAGACCCGCACGCGGGCCCGCGCCGCCCTGCAACGGGTCTCCGAGGTGCTCGACGCCGAGCCCGTCGGCGCCGGCGACCTCACCGATCCCGGGCGCGCCGGTCGCCGACCCCAGCCTCGAGGTTCGTGACCTCGCCGTCGGCTGGCCGGGTTCACCGGAGATCGTCACCGGCCTGACCTTCAGCGTCCGCGCCGGGGAGAAGGTGGCCATCGTCGGACCGAGCGGCATCGGCAAGACCACCGTCGCCGCCACCGTCCTCGGGCTGATCCCTGCCCGCGCGGGCGAGGTGGTCACGCACGGCCGGATCGGCTACCTGGCCCAGGACGCGCACATCTTCACCACGACGATCACCGAGAACGTGCGCATCGGCAACCGCGACGCCACCGACGCCGACGTCGCGGAAGCCCTCGCCCGCGCAGGACTCGACCTTGACCCCCAGCGCCAGGTCGGCGAGGGCGGCGAGAGCCTCTCCGGTGGCGAGGCCCGACGGGTGGCCCTGTCGCGGCTGCTGGTCGGCGACTACCAGGTGATGATCCTCGACGAGCCCACCGAGCACCTGGACGCTGCCACGGCCACGGCCCTGATCGACGACATCTGGGCAGGACAGCGACGACCGTCCGGTCCTCGTGATCACGCACGACGCAGCCCTCGTCGCCCGCTGCGACCGGGTCGTCACCCTCGGCTGACCCGCCCTGCCGCCCGTCACTGCCCGTCCACCACCACCGCGTTTGCTCCCGAAAGGTGCCGGTTGCTCCCGGAACTTCGGGAGCGAGGGCACGTTTCGGGAGCGAACCTTGGGGTGGTGGAAGTGGCGCCGGGCGCGGTTTGACACCTCTCGCCCCTAGATGAGAATGATTCTCATGAAGATCTGGAAGGCGCTCGTCGTCGCGTCCGCCCTTGCGCTTGCCCTCACCGGTTGCGCCGTCCAGCGCCTGCCCCGGCAGCCGCGAGGCGATCGGCTCAGCGTCCAGGTGGCGTTCTACCCGTTCCAGTTCGTCGCCGAGCGGGTCGGCGGCGACGCAGGTGACGGTCACCAGCCTCACCGCGCCGGGGACCGAGCCGCACGACCTCGAACTGACCCCCCGCCAGGTCGCCGGCGCTGGCGACCGCCGACCTGCGTGGTCTACCAGTCGGGCTTCCAGCCGGCCGTGGACACCGCGGTCGAACAGGCGAAGCCGGCGCGGGTCGTCGACACCGCGTCCTTCCTCACCATGCTGTCCGCCGCGGCCGACGGCGCAGAGGAGCCCGCGACCGGCGACTGACCAGCGCGACCCGCACACCTGGCTCGACCCGACCAACATGGTCGCGCATCGCCGAGCATGTCCGCGACGCCCTCACCGAGGCCCGGCCCGCGCGAGGCTGCCGGGTTCGCCGCCAACACCACGAAACTGCTCGCCGACCTGAACGCCCTGGACGCCGACATCAAGGCCGACCTGACCGGCTGCGCGATCACGCCCTTCATCACCTCCCACGCTGCCTTCGGCTACCTCGCCGCCCGCTACGGCCTCACCCAGGTCGGCATCCGCGGCCTCGAGCCCGACGTCGAGCCGAGCGCTGCCCGGCTCGCCGAGGTGCAGCAGATCGCCCGGGACAACGCACGTGACCACGATCTTCTTCGAGGCGCTGGTCTCACCCGTCGTCTCGCAGTCGGTCGCCGACGACCTCGGGCTGAAGACCGACGTGCTGGACCCGCTCGAGGGAATCACGGCCGACTCCCGGGGCACCGACTACCTTGAGGTGATGCGGTGCCAACGCGAACTCCCTGAAGGTGGCCAACCAGTGCTCCTGACCCCGAGACCGGCGCGACTGCCGCCGCCGCGCTCTCCGCGACGGCGGTCGACGTGGTGCTGAACGGCATCCCGATCGTCCGCGGCGCATCGCTGGCCATCGCAGCCGGGCGAGGTGGTGGCGATCCTCGGCAACAACGGCTCGGGCAAGACCACCCTGATGCGGGCACTGATGGGCCTGGTCCCGCACCGCGGCGAGCATCGAGCTGTTCGGCACCGAACTGGGCCAGTTCCGCGACTGGGGCCGGGTGGGCTACGTGCCGCAGCGCGGCAACATCCTCGTGCAGCAGGCGACCGCCCGCGAGGTGGTCGCCAGCGGACGTCTGGGCCGCCGGCGCGCCTTCCTGCCCGAGTCCGCGTCCGACAAGGCCGCGATCGCCGCGGCCCTCGCCGAGGTCGGCCTCGCCGACCGCGGCCGCTACCCGTTCGTCCGGCTCTCCGGCGGCCAGCAGCAGCGGGTGCTGATCGCGCGGGCGCTGGCCACCGGCGCCGACCTGATGGCCTGGGACGAGCCGCTCGCCGGCGTCGACCGCAACACCCAGGAGCTGCTCGCCGGCGTCGCCGCCCGCCTCAAGGAGCGGGGCACGACGATCGTGATGGTGCTGCACGAGCTGGGTTGCTTCCGCGAACTGATCGACCGCAGCATCATCCTCGCGGACGGGCGGGTGATGCCGCCCGGCTACGACCTCCACCACAGCGACCACCGCACGATGACCACGACCACGACCATCCCGAGCACGACCACCGCGCGCGTCCACGGCGGCCACGAGGTCGACGAGCTCGAGCGTCCGCGCACCCACCACACCGGACTGGAGGTGGGCTGACATGGAGTGGCTCTCCCTCGCGTTCATGCAACGCGCCCTGCTCGCCGCCCTGATCACCGGCGTCACCGCCCCGGCGATCGGCACCTTCCTCGTGCAGCGCCGGCTCAGCCTGCTCGGTGACGGCCTCGGCCACCTCGCCGTCGCCGGCGTCGGACTCGCCTTCCTCACCGGCACGGCGCCGCTGCCGATGGCCGTGGTCATCTGCGTGCTCGGCTCGATCGGCATCGAGATGCTGCGCGAGTCCGGGCGTGCCAGTGGCGACGTCGGCCTCGCGATCCTGTTCTACGGCGGCCTCTCCGGCGGCCTGCTGCTCGCCGGGCTGGCCGGCCAGGGCGCCGGGACGCTGTCGGCCTACCTGTTCGGCTCCCTGCTGACGGTCACCACGGCCGGACCTGTGGGTGATCGCCGGCCTCGGCCTCGTCGTGCTCGTCGTCACCCTCGGGCTGTTGCCGCAGCTGTTCACCGTGTCCGCGGACGAACCCTTCGCCCGCTCGATCGGCCTGCCGGTGCGCTTCCTCAACATCCTCGTCGTCACGCCTCGCCGCGATCACCGTCACCGTCTCCATGCGGACGGTGGGGCTGCTGCTGGTCAGCGCGCTGATGGTGGTTCCGGTCGCGACGGCCAACCACATCGTGATCGGGTTCCGCACCGGCCTGCTCGCGTCCATGGGGCTCGGGGCGGTCGCAGCCCTCAGCGGGACGATCGGCTCCTACTACCTGAACACCGCACCCGGTTCGCTGATCGTGGTGATCGCGATCGGCCTGTTCGCGCTCAGCTGGCCACTCTCCAAGGTGCTGCAACGACGGCGGCGTCCGATCATCGAAGTGGCGGACGCCGTCGAGCCTGCCACCCACGAGCTGACCGAGTCGCACCCGCACGTGCACAGCGAGAGCTGCGGCCACCTGCCGGTCCAGCACGCCGGCCACGTCGACTACGTCCACGACGGCCACCGGCACGCTGCGCACGGAGACCACTATGACGAGCACTGACCTCGGCCGCCCGAACCCGCGGCAGACCCGGCAGCGGGCGGAGATCCGTCACGCCGTCGAGGCGCTGGCCAGTTTCGCCACTGCCCAGGAGGTCCACGACCGGCTGCGCCATGAGGGCTCCGGCGTCGGCCTGGCCACGGTCTACCGGACGCTGCAGGCGATGGCCGGCGGCGGCGAGCTCGACTCGATCCGCACCCCCGACGGCCAGATCGCCTACCGCACCTGCTCGCCGGGCCACCACCACCACCTGATCTGCCGCACGTGCGGACGGACGGTGGAGGTCACCGTGCCGCAACTGGAGCAACTCGTGCGCGGCATGGCCGCCGACCACGGCTTCGCCAGCATCGACCACGAGGTGGAGTTCTTCGGCGTCTGCACGGCCTGCGCCGCCGCCTGACCCTCCCCAGCCCGTGGCGGTGGGGGTCGGTCAGGGCTGCTCGGTGACCAGCGGCGGCACGAGGACGCCACCGGCCGTCGGCTCCCCCGTGCCGAGGGACGCGAGCAGGATGTCGGCCACCTGCTGGGTGGTGCCGGTACTCGGTGACAGCGGATCGACGAAGTCGTGCATCCACTTCAGGCCGGCATCGATGACGGCCTCGCCGAGGTAGGCGCGGTGGCGCTCGAAGACCGCGGAAGCGAACGCCCGCGCCGCGTCCTTGCGGATCGCGAAGTCGCCGGGGTTGGTCACCAGCACGACGCGCTCGAGGTCGTGGCCGACGCTCACCGAGCCGTCGTACAGCCACTCCGACAGGTGCAGGAACGACATGATGCCCGGCAGCGGGAAGCCGGGGTAGGCGTGCGGACTGCCCACGATCTTCGCCTTCACGCGTGGGTCCCACCACCAGTAGAGCCGCGGAACGATCCGGGGGAACTTCACGAACAGGCGCACCAGCGGGAGCGGGAAGCCCACGGGCGCCACCAGCGGAGCGGCCAGCACCAGCCGGCTGACCTCCGGCCGCGTGGCAGCGGCCCAGCCGGCGATCGTCGCGCCGGCAGAAAGGCCGACCACCCAGACCGGGCCACCGAACCCGGCGGCGATGTCGACGCACGGCGTTGAGCTGATCGACGAGTTCGCCCGGTGGTCAGCTTCAGCAGGTCACGGTTCAGCACATCCTGCCTCGCCGTGATAGGGCATTCGCGGCACAAGCACCCGATAGCCGGCCGACTGCAGGGCTTCTGCAACCGGCGCGGAATTGCGACGGCGCATTGGTGAAGCCGTGCCAGATCACGATGGTGGCGACCGCATCGCCGTCCGGTTCGAACAGCCGGCTGCGGGTGGCCTCGGGGATCCCCTCGTCGAGTGCCGACAGCGCTGCGAAGGCGGCCATGGCCTCGGCGTGGTCGTTCGTCGGGTCGCGGGTGTCCGGGGGCCACTGTCCGGAGCGGCATCAGTCGGCGGAACCAGGCCTGTTCTGAGGCCTGCTTTTCGGCGGTCATTGGCGGGGCCCCGATCTGTGGTCACGTTCAGCGGAGGCTAGCAGTCCGGCTGTGAGGCAAACCTAGTATTTCTGCCGCCGAAGGCGCCAGGGAACGCCAGAATGCCGGAATCGGCCCCTCGGGCCGGCACTAGAGTCCCACGCGGCGGATCCACTGGATCCGCCTCGAAACCGCCAAAGCGAAAGGCAGAAAATGCCGGAATTCTGGTCAGCACTGGGCAACACCATCTGGTGGGCCTTCTCCTTCCTCGTCCTGATCTCCTACCTGATGGTGCTGTTCTCGATCATCGGCGACGTGTTCCGTGACCGCACGCTCAGCGGTGGCGCCAAGGCCCTGTGGATCTTCTGCCTCGTCTTCTTCACGTTCATCACGCGCGATCGTCTACCTGATCGTCCGCGGCAAGGGCATGACCGAGCGCGCGATCGCGCAGGCCAACCAGAACAAGCAGGCCGCAGACAACTACATCCGTTCCGTTGCCGGCAGCCCGGCCGACGAGATCGCCAGCGCCAAGGCCCTGCTGGACGCCGGCACGATCACCGCGGACGAGTTCGCCTCCCTGAAGGCCAAGGCGCTGGCCTGACCCCGCAGCCGAGTTGCGGACGCTCGCGGCTGGCTCGTGAGGTTCTGACAAGTCCGTAGGGGTTCGGGACGAGACCTGAGCGCCACCGCCCACCCGGGCGGTGGCGCTATTCAATTTCCCCGAGGTTGGTAGAACATCCTGACATACGCCGGCGGGTATTAACGCGTGGCGGTTATTGCATAAATTGCCTTGTGAGCACGGAAGTGGAGCTGACGAGCAGAGGGAGTACATTTACCCCCGATACCCGTAACCCCCAACGAAGGGTGGCCCATGGCCCGCGACATCACGGAGCTCCCAGACCTGGCAGCAGAAGGTGGGCGCGTCGCCCCGATCCGCTCGCGGATGCCGGTCTACGTCGATCTCCTCCCGCCGTGCAACAGCGGTTGCCCGGCAGGGGAGAACATCCAGGAGTGGCTCCGGCTGGTGAAGGCCGGCCACGAGGAAGCCGCCTGGCGCGAGCTCGTGAAGAACAACCCGTTCCCCGCCATCCACGGCCGGGTCTGCTACCACCCGTGCGAAGCGGCCTGCAACCGGGTCGAACTCGACGGGTCGGTGTCCATCCACTCGGTCGAGCGCTACCTCGGCGACCTGGCCATCGAGAAGGGCTGGACGTTCGAGAAGCCACGCTTCTCCACCGGCCGCCGCGTCCTCGTCATCGGCGCCGGCCCCTCCGGCCTGAGCGCCGCCTACCAGCTGGCCCGGATGGGCCACGAGGTCGAGATCAGGGACTCCTCCGACGTGCCGGGCGGCATGATGCGCTACGGCATCCCCGAGTACCGGCTGCCCCGCAACGTCCTCGACGCGGAAGTGGCCCGACTGCTCGACCTCGGCGTGCGGATCGTGAACAACTACACCGTCAAGGACCTGATGGCCGACCAGGCCGAGGGCGGCTTCGAGGCCACGTTCGTCGCGATCGGCGCGCACCTGTCCAAGCGGGTCGACATCCCCAACCGTGACGCCTCCAAGATCGTGGACGCCGTGACGTTCCTGCGCGACGTCGCCTCCGGTGAGCGCCCGCTGATCGGACGCAAGGTGGCCATCTACGGCGGCGGCAACACCGCGATGGACGCCGCGCGCGTGGCCCGCCGGCTCGGCGCGGAGGAGTCGATCATCGTCTACCGGCGCACCGAGGAGCAGATGCCGGCGCACGCAGAGGAGCGCGAAGGCGCGCTGCGCGAAGGCGTGAAGATGAACTGGCTGCGCACGATCAGCTCGCTCGACGAGGGCGACCTCACCGTCGAGATCATGGAGCTCGACGAGAACGGGCGCGCCCAGGGCACCGGCCGGTTCGAGAAGCTCGAGGCCGACACCGTGATCCTCGCCCTCGGCCAGGAGGCCGACTCCAACTTCCTGCGCCGCATCCCCGGCATGCACTTCGAGCACGACGTGGTGCAGGTGGACCCGCGCACCCTGATGACCGGCGTTCCCGGCATCTTCGCCGGCGGCGACGCCGTCCCCTCCGAGCGCACGGTGACGATCGGCGTCGGGCACGGCAAGCGCGCAGCCACCCAGATCGACGCCTGGCTGGCCGGCCGCGAGGCCGTCGTCCCGGCCCGAAGCACGACCTGGCGAGCTTCGACAAGCTCAACCTGTGGTACTTCGGCGACGCCCGCCGCAGCACCCAGCCCGAGCTCGAACCCTCGGAGCGGGTCACCGACTTCGACGAGATCGTCGGCGGCCTCACCGACGAGCAGGCCCATGTCGAGGCGGCCCGCTGCCTGTCCTGCGGCAACTGCTTCGAGTGCGACGGCTGCCTCGGCGCCTGCCCGGAGGACGCGGTGATCAAGCTCGGCAAGGGCCTGAGATACCGGTTCGACTACGACAAGTGCACCGGCTGCGCCACCTGCTACGGCCAGTGCCCCGTCCACGCCATCGACATGATCGAGGAGATCCGATGAGCCGCGTGATCATCGACGGGAACGAGGCTGCAGCCTCGGCGTCCTACCGGCTCAACGAGCTGTGCAGCATCTACCCGATCACGCCGTCCTCGACGATGGCGGAACTGGCGGACGAGTGGTCGGCCAAGGGCCTGCCGAACGTGTACGGCACCGTCCCGACCGTCATCGAGATGCAGTCCGAGGGCGGGGCTGCCGGCGCGCTGCACGGCGCCCTTCAGGGTGGTGCGCTCAGCACGACGTTCACCGCGTCGCAGGGCCTGCTGCTGATGATCCCCAACATGTACAAGATCGCCGGCGAGCTCACCTCGATGGTGCTCAACGTCGCAGCCCGCTCGCTCGCCGCCCAGGGCCTGAGCATCTACGGCGACCACCAGGACGTGATGGCTGTCCGCCAGACCGGGTTCGCGATGCTGAACTCCTCCAGCGTCCAGGAGGCCCACGACATGGCGGCCATCTCGCAGCTGGCCACCATGAAGTCGCGGGTGCCGTTCGTGCACTTCTTCGACGGCTTCCGCACCAGCCACGAGGAGAACAGCGTCGAGCTGCTCACCGACGCCGAGCTGCTGCAGCTGGTGCCCGAGCAGCTGGTGCGGGCCCACCGCGGCCGCGCACTCTCGCCCGAGCACCCCTACATCCGCGGCACGGCGCAGAACCCGGACACCTACTTCCAGGGTCGCGAATCGGTCAACCCGTACTACAACGCAGTACCGG
The DNA here is from genome assembly GCA_963773595.1 of uncultured Actinomycetota bacterium. Taxonomy (GTDB): domain Bacteria; phylum Actinomycetota; class Actinomycetes; order Propionibacteriales; family Propionibacteriaceae; genus Propionicimonas. Next base: position 196,380 of record CAVZBQ010000001.1, on the reverse strand, counting down.
GCATCGTCTCGGACGCCATGGACACCTTCGCCGGCATCACCGGGCGGTCCTACGACCTCGTCGAGTACTACGGCGATCCGGAGGCAGAGCGCGTCATCGTGATCATGGGCTCCGGGGCGCACACCGTCCGCAGCACCGTCGATCACCTCGTCGCCCGCGGCGAGAAGGTCGGCGTCGTGCAGATCCGGCTCTACCGTCCGTTCCCGACGGCGGAGGTGCTTGCCGCGATTCCGGCCAGCACCCGCGCCCTCGCGATCATGGACCGCACCAAGGAGCCGGGCTCCGGCGGCGAGCCGCTGTTCCTCGACGTCGCAGCTGCGATGGGCGAGGCCTACGCCTCCGGCGCGAGGCTGTCGAACCATTTCGCCAGCGGGATGCCGCTGCTGGTCGGTGGCCGCTACGGCCTGTCCAGCAAGGAGTTCACGCCCGGCAATGGTCGTCGGCGTCTTCGACGAACTCGCCCTGGCCTCCCCGCGTCCGCGGTTCACCATCGGCATCAACGACGACGTCACCATGCTGTCGCTGCCGTACGACCCGAGCCTCGACCTCGAGGACCCGGCCACCCTGCGCGCGGTGTTCTACGGGCTCGGCTCCGACGGCACGGTCGGCGCGAACAAGAACAGCATCAAGATCCTCGGCGGCATCGACAACACCTACGCCCAGGGCTACTTCGTCTACGACTCCAAGAAGTCGGGCTCGCGGACGGTGTCGCACCTGCGCTTCGGCCCGAACCCGATCGAGGCGCCGTACCTGGTGAGCCAGGCCGGCTTCATCGGCTGCCACCACTGGTCGATCCTCGAGCGGATGGACGTGCTCGAGTTCGCCCGTCCCGGCACGATCCTGCTGATCAACACGCCCTACGAGCCGAACGAGACCTTCGCGCACCTGCCGGAGCCGATGCAGCGCAAGATCATCGACCTCGGCATCGAGCTGTGGGCGATCGACGCCAACCTCGTCGCCCGCAAGGCCGGCATGGGCAAGCGCACCAACACGGTGCTGCAGACCTGCTTCTTCGCGATCAGCAAGGTGCTGCCGCGCGAGGAGGCCATCGAGGAGGTCAAGCGGACGATCCGCAAGACCTACGCGCGCAAGGGCGCGGACGTCGTGGTCAAGAACGAGGCTGCCGTCGACGCTTCGGTGGAGAACCTGCACCGCGTCCCCGTCCCCACCGAGACCGTCGGCGAGACCGGCATGATCCCGCCGGTGCCCGCCAACGCCCCCGAGTTCGTGCGCAACGTGACCGCCTCCATGCTGCTCGGCACAGGTGACCAGCTGCCGGTGAGCGCGCTGCCGGTGGACGGCACCTACCCGTCCGGCACGACGAAGTACGAGAAGCGCAACATCAGCGACATCATCGCCGAGTGGGACTCCGAGGCGTGCATCCAGTGCGGCAACTGCGCCTTCGTCTGCCCGCACGCCGTGCTGCGCGCCAAGTACTACAACTCCTCGGCCCTCGACGGCGCACCCGAGGGCTTCGGCTCGGCGCCGCTGAACGCCGCCGGCTTCCCCGGCTCCCACTACACCCTGCAGGTGTACGCGGAGGACTGCACCGGCTGCGGCCTGTGCGTCGAGGCCTGCCCGGTCAAGCCGCTGGGCACCGGCGGCGTGCGCAAGGCGATCAACCTGACGCCCGTGCAGGACCGCTCCAAGGAGATCGCGAACGTCAAGTTCTTCGAGAGCATCCCGGTGAACCGGCGCTCCCGCGTCGACTTCGCCAACGTGCGCGGCACCCAGTTCCTCGAGCCGCTGTTCGAGTTCTCCGGCGCCTGCTCCGGCTGCGGCGAGACGCCCGTACCTGAAGCTGCTCACCCAGCTGTTCGGTGGTCGCGCGACGGTGGCCAACGCCACCGGCTGCTCCTCGATCTACGGCGGCAACCTGCCCACGACGCCGTGGTCGTCCAACAAGTACGGACGCGGTCCCGCCTGGTCGAACTCGCTGTTCGAGGACAACGCCGAGTTCGGTCTCGGCCTGCGGCTCGCTGCCGACCTGCACACCGCAACGGCCCGTCGGCGGCTGGAGGGGCTCCGCGAGGAACTCGGTGACGAGAACGTCGAGCTGATCCTCGACGCGCCCCAGAAGTACGAGTCGGAGCTCAGCCAGCAGCGGGCACGGGTGGACGCGCTGAAGGCGCGGCTGGACACCATGTCCGGCCCGCTGGTCGAGGACCTGCGTTCGGTCGCCGACCACCTGCTGCGCCGCTCGGTGTGGATCGTCGGTGGCGACGGCTGGGCCTACGACATCGGCTCCGCCGGCGTCGACCACGTGCTGGCCTCCGGCCGCAACGTGAACATCCTCGTGCTCGACACCGAGGTGTACTCCAACACCGGTGGCCAGGCGTCCAAGTCGACGCCGATGGGCGCGGTGGCGAAGTTCGCGTCCGCAGGCAAGCCGACGGCGAAGAAGGACGTGGCCCTGCAGGCCACCGCCTACGGCAACGTCTACGTCGCCCGGGTGGCGATGGGGGCCGACAAGCAGCAGACGCTGACAGCCTTCCGTGAGGCGGAGGCCTACGACGGCCCGAGCCTGATCCTCGCCTACAGCCACTGCATCGCCCACGGCATCGACATGCGCAAGGGCCTCGACCAGCAGTACGCGGCCGTTGCGTCCGGCCACTGGCCGCTGATGCGGTACAACCCGGTGCTGCGTGCGGCCGGGAAGAACCCGTTCCTGCTCGACTCGCCGCGTCCACGGATGCCGCTGCGGGACTACCACGCGCAGGAGCTGCGGTTCCGGATGCTGATGAACTCCGATCCGGACTCCGGCGAGCGCCTGCTGGCCCTTGGCCAGGAAGCGGTCAACCGGCGGTGGGCGGAGTACGAGGAGATGGCCACCCGCGGCGCCGACCGGTTCGCAGAGGTCGCGAAGCCCTGACCTGTCCGGCGCTACAGTGTTGGTCGAATCCGAGCAGGAGGGCCTGAGATCAGCGACAGCGTTTCACCGGCGCCGGACGCCGTCGTCCCCGCCACCGGGTCCGTCCCGGCACGGAGACCCCTGACCATCGCCGAGTTCACCGACAACTACGGCCCGGCCCACAGCGGGCTGCTCTATGCCGTCCAGTTCCTCGAGGAGCAGGTGCTGGCGGCCGGGCACCGCGTGCTGCTGGTCGCGCCCGTCGCGGACGGGCCGAACCCGCACGCCGGGCACCCGAACCGCCGCGAGATCCGGCTGCCGTCCGTGCCGATCCCCGGGACCCAGATCCGGTTGAGCATGGGGCAGGACTTCGACTACCGCCTCGCCCAGATGGTGGCCAACCCGCCGGACCTGATCCACGTCCACGGCCTCGGCCCGATCGGCATGCTGGGCATGTGGGTCGCCGAGCGCACCGGCCGTCCGCTGGTGATCACCTGGCACACCGACTTCGAGGCCTACGCCGACTACTACTGGCACGTCGCGCCGCTGCTGAACGCCGCCTACAAGGTGTACGAGCTGCACCACGCGAAGAGCACCTGGACCCAGCTGAAGAAGATGAAGCTGAAGGCGCCCCGCCGCGGCGGAGCGCAGGTCGAACTGCTGCAGCTGGCAGCGAAGATGCTCACCGACGCCGACCTGGTGACCACACCGTCGGACAAGACGGCGCAAGCGGGTGCTGGAGATCGCGCCGACGGCGAAGGTGCGGGTGGTGCCCAACGGCACCGACGCGCTGCCCGTGATGCCGCCGATCGCCAAGGGACGCGGGCCGCGGCTGCTCTACGTCGGCCGGATCTCGATCGAGAAGGGCATCGGGCTGATGCTGGACGCGTTCGAGCTGGTCCGCGACCAGGTGCCGAACGTCGAGCTGATGATCGTCGGCGACTGGAAGGAGACGCCGGTGAGCCTGCGCCGGCGGCTGCAGCGGGCCGCCCGCTTCGGCGGCGTGAAGCTGCCCGGCCAGATCCCGCGGGAGAAGCTCGGCGCCTACTACGCCTCCGGCGACGCCTTCGTGTTCGCCTCCCTCACCGACACCCAGGCCCTCGTCCTGCACGAGGCCGCGCACGCAGGGCTGCCGTTCGTGATGGTCGACCACGAGTTGCGGCTGGTCGTCGACCCCGGCGTCAACGCCGTGCTCGCGCGTCCCAACGCCGTCTCGCTGGCCGGTGCGATGGTCAGCATGCTCAACGCCATGAAGGACGAGGAGTTCGCAGCAACGGCGAGCGCCCGCAGCCGCGAGCTGGCTTCGAGGTTCACCATCGCGAACCAGTCCAAGGAGTTCGTGGACATCTACGAGGCCCTGGCCGACGGACGCGAGGTGGAACTCACCGAGGGGCTCAATCCCGACTACGGCCGGCGGGTGTTCCCGCGTCGCAGGGTCACCGCGACGTTCGAGAGCCCGGATCCCTCCGCCCTCGAACCGGTGAAGGCAGCGCGCCCGAACCGCTGGTGGCCGTGGTCGAAGCCGTCGCCAACTCCGGGACAGCTGACGGGGGTCGCGAACACCAGCCGGCTCTGCACCGCGTAGCCGGCGAGGAACAGTCCCGCCTCGGTGAGGACCTTGGCGACAACGAGGCCCAGCACCGGCGTGAGCACCTCCATCAGCACGAGGTTCGCCGTGAGGACCGCAGCTGCCAGCAGGGCGTAGCGGCGTACCGACGGCCACAGCGGGGTGCGGGCGGCCCCGAAGACGAGGTGGCGGTTCAGCCCGAAGTTGAGGGTCGCGCTGGCCAGCCGTGCCAGCACGACGGACGCTGCGAGGTTGCCGGTCAGCGGGTAGAGCGCGAACAGCGCTGCCGCGTCCACGCCGAAGCCGGCGAGGGAGGACGCTGCGTAAGCCAAGCAGCGGACGCGAGTACCCGCACGGAGTCCTGCACGGGCCGGAAGTGGGAGGAGGAGTTCTCCTGCAGGTAGATCGTCGCGATCTCGAGTTGCTCGATGCGGCACCGTTCCCTGCTCGCCCGCAGGAGCAGGTTGAGCTCGTACTCGAAGCGGTCGCCCGGCACGTCGACCAGCCAGCAGAGCAGGCGGTGCGGGTAGCCGCGAAGGCCGGTCTGGGTGTCGGCGATCCAGTGTCCGGTGACGAGGGCGAACAGGCCGGCGGTGAACAGGTTGCCCACCCGGCTGCGCAGCGGGACGCGTCCGGCGAACCGGCGGACGCCGAGCACCATGTCGACGGACCCGTCGTCACCGATGGCCGCGGCCACGCGAAGGATGTCCAGGAGGGTGTGCTGGCCGTCACTGTCCGCGCACACCACCGGCTCTTCCGGGTGGTGGGCCACGACGTGGGCGAAGCCGGTGCGCAGCGCAGCGCCCTTGCCCCGGTTCACCCGGTGGGTGAGCACCTCTGCGCCGGCAAGGAGCGCCTTGCCGAAGACCGCGCCGTAGCCGGGCCCGCTGCCGTCGTCGACCACAAGGACCTGGATGCCGGCGATGCCGATGAGGTCGCGCACCAGGTGGGTGAGCCGTTCGTCCGGCTCGAAGCTGGGGATCAGGACGATCATCGCTCTACCCGGCCACGTAGAGGATGTCGGAGGTGCCGCGCTCCTGGCCCTTGCCGAGCGGGTTGTTCACCAGGGCGTTGTTGAAGATCATCGCCGACGACCCGCCCCCGTCCAGGTTGTAGGCGACCTTCGCGCCCAGGCCGACGAAGGTGGTGGCGAGCTCGGTCATGGTCATGCCGCGGCTGTAGCCGGAGCTGCGGCCGTCCACGACGACGAAGAGGAAGTGGTTGTCCTCGATGACACCGACGCCCGTGCGGGGCTGCTGGCCCTGGACGGAGTGGTTGCCGACATTGGTGTCGATCTCGATGTCGTCGATCCCGCTGATCACCATCCGTTGTCGACGAGGCCGGGACCGAAGGAGAGGGTGTTCCAGACCCCGTCCGCCAGGAGCCTTGCTGCCGTCGTCGTGGTCTCGTCGTAGAGCCTCATCGAGCCGTCCGCGCGGAAGGCGAGGCCCTGGCGCGCGCCGCGGTCGCGGTAGGCGACGCCGTTGCGGATGACGATGCCGGTGTCGCGGAAGCCGTAGTAGTCGCCGTTGATGGCGAGCACGGCGCCGGCCTGGGCTGCGATGGCCGAGGGGTAGGCGATGATGTTCTGCCCGAACTCGTCGTCGGCGAAGGCAGCACCGACGATGGTGGCGTCGGTGACCGTGATGTCGGCGACGAACCAGGTGATGGTGTCGCTGCCCGAGCCGCTGGTGTGCTTGCTGATGGCGATCTTCGCGGTGTCCGAGGAGTAGGAGTCGACGCCGAAGGCGCCGTTCGTCGCCTCCGTCGCGGACGTGACCGTGCTGGAGGAGTTGGACGAGGTGTTGGTGGCCTCGACGTGCTCGATCACGAACCGGTCGAGGGCCCAGGCGGTGCCGCCGCCGAGAGCGAGCAGGCTCCCGAGCCCACCGGCGAGGACCGCGCGCCGCGTGTACGGGTGCCGCGCGCCGCTGCTGCTCGTCGGTGGAGTTCGGGTTGGTCATGTCCCTACTCCACCGTCCGCCCTTGTGAGCCTCCTGTGCCCCGCTCATGCCTGTGGCGTGGGTTCCCGCGGCCGTGACGCACAACGGGGACGGTTCCATTTCCGTTCAGCGGCGGCCGGGACGGGCGCCGCGTGAACGGAAACGGAACCGTCCCCGTTTCGGTTCAGCAGGGACGCGCCGGCGTCCCAGCCCTGGGGACTGGGACGCCGGCGTGGTGGACGGGGCGGGGCGAACCTCAGGGATGGTTGCCGCCGCCACCGCCCATGCCGCCGGCTATGGCCGTACCGGCGGTGACCGTGGTGTTCTTCGTTGCTGCGGAGATGTCGCCGGAGTCGGAGTAGGTGCCGACCGTCGTGCCGGCGAGCGTGCCGCCGACGTAGACGTCGTAGCTCTTGCCGCTGGTGATGTCGGGATCGGCGACGACGATCGACGCGGCGTCCTTCACCGCGGTGTAGGACGCGATCACGGTGCCGTCGGAGACGATGCTGATCGTCTGGCCGGCTGCGATCGCCTGGCTGAAGGAGACAGCGACCCACCCGGTGGTCGAGTCTGCTGCCCGGGCTCTCTGCCATGCCGGACGCGCCCGCTGCGACCACGGTGCCACCGGTGACGGTGATGCCGCCGTTGGAGTCGAGCGCACCGTTGCCGTTGTTGGTGGGACCGGAGACCACCGTGGTGCCGCCGGTGATCGCGATGGTGCCGTTGGAGTCGAGGCCGTCGCCCTCGGCGTCGACCAGCAGCGTGCCGCCGCTGATGGTCAGCAGCGAACCGTCGTCGCCCATGCCGCCACCCTGTCCACCGGTGGTGCTGTCCCTGGGTGGCGTTGAGCGCCGTCGTCGGACGAGGTGACGCTGGTGTCGCCGCCGGCGATGGTCACCGTCGAGCCCTCGAGGCCCTCGTTGGACCTGGCGATGGTGACCTTGCCGCCGCTGATCGCGAGGTCGCCCTCGGCGTGGACGCCGTCGTCACCGGCCGTCACCGTCACCGTCCCGTCCTTGATGTAGCACGTAGCCGACCGTGTCGTCGGTCTCGTTGTCGCTCTTCAGCCCGTCGTCGGCCGCGGTCGACGGTGACGGTGCCGTCCTCGATGATCAGGTAGTCCTTGCCGCGGATGCCGTCGTCGGCTGCCGTCACGGTGATCGTGCCGCCCTGGATGACCAGGCCGTCCTTGCTGGCGATGCCGTCGTTCGGTGTTGCCGGTGACCGTCAGCGAGCCGGTGCCGCCGATGGTCAGGTCGGCCATCGAGAACAGGGCAGCGTTGGGCGCGTCATCGGCCGAGGTGTCGTAGCCGGTGCCGTCGGTCAGCACGTTCTCCGAGCCGTCGGCCAGCACGACCACCGCCTCGTCTGCCGCGGTGATCACCATCGCCGAGCCGGCCGTGTTGGTGATGGACGCGCCGTCGAGCACGATCCGCACCTTGCCCTCCGCGTCGCTGTTCACCACCACCTGGCCGTTGGTGAGCGTGCCCGCTGAGGATGTAGGTGCCGGGCGCGGTGATGGTGACGGTGTTGCCGTCGATCGGCCACCCCCTCGCTGGAGCTGCTCTTCGAAGCCCCGTCGGCCAGCGTGATCGTGGTCGCGTCGCTGGCGTCGTAGTCGGTGTCGCCGTCCTCGGCGTGGCTCTCTGCGTTGTCGGTGAGGGAGGCGAGGGTCGAAGCGGCGACGGTCGAGGACGTGCCGTGCGTCGTCGTGGTCGTGGTGCCGGCGACGGAGCAGGCCGTGAAGGCGACCGCTGCGACGAGCGCGGCGATGCCGGCGGTCAGCTTCCGCAGGAAGGGCTTGTCGGGCTTGCGGAAGGCGTTCATATCGGTGTCCTTTTCGGTGTCGGTGTCAGGCGATGCGTGGTGAGGTGGGCAGCTGGGTGAGGACGCGGTGCCACTTGAGGTCGGGCAGGTCGTCGTCGAGGGTGGCGAGGCCGGCGCCGTACTTGCTGACGCTGCTGGGACGGGTGCCCGCCCGCCACAGCGCCCGGTCGAGCGCCGACGGCGACGAGCCGCCCTTGGTCTCGACGATCAGGGTGTCGGGCACCGAGACCGAGAGGGTCGAGCCCGGACGGCGCCAGGCCAGCCCCGAGTCGATCGTCGCCCGGCTCAGCCCCGCCGCGGCTCGGTGAGCAGCAGCGTCACCCGCTCGTAGGAGGTGTGCAGGGACGGCACGAGGCGCGCGGCGTCCACGTCGGCGACGACGTGCGCGCGCCGAGGGTGGCGGCGACGAAGTCGCGGGCCTGCGGCGGTCAGGCGTCCGGCGTCGGCCAGGTCGTAGGGCAGCCGGTCCTTCACCGTCGTGCCGCGCGGGCCCCTCGTCTTCACCTCCAGCCAGGTCTCACCGGAGTGCCGGTAGACCCGCGTCCGCACCTTGAAGCGGCGGCGGCGTCCGCGACCGGAGGTGTGGAAGGCGTCCAGCGCCGGGGTGTCGAAGTAGGTGGAGCGGTAGGCGAACCTTCGGCGTCCGTCGATCTCGAGCACCCGAGCCGGCTGCCGGGAAGCGTCGAGCAGCGCGCCGGCAAGGTCGTCGTCCGCGAGCACGTACTTGCGGTCGATGCGGGTCTGCAGTGCTGCCTGGTCGAGCAGTGCCTCGAGGCTGACCGGGCGCAGCCGGTCGAGGTCGACGGTCATCGCACACCCGCCTTCACGGAGGTCTCTGCAGTCGGACGGCTGCCTCGACCGGCGCCGGCGGGCGTGCCTTGGCGCCGCGGGCGGCGCGGCTGTAGCGGACCTCGACCGTCGTGGTGTCGTTCACCAGGTCGGTCTTGAGGACGGTGAGGCTCTGGATGCTGCCGCCGACGATCGACTCGACGTGGGTCGCGCAGGGCGTCGTCGTCGCTGTAGGCGCGGTCGAGCAGCAGCTGCTGACGGGTGGAAGCCGCGGGAGATGCGGGGATGGTCGCCGATGAACAGCGTGCGAGCACGAGTGGCCATCAGGCCGATCACGAGGTAGACCGACAGCCCGCTGCTGCCGGCGAGGAGGCCGAGGGTCAGCGCCGCGAAGTAGTAGGCCACCTCGTGCTGGGTGAGTTCCTCGGAGCGCAGCCGGATGATCGACAGCACGCCGAACAGGCCGAGCCCCACGCCCGACGCCCGACCGACGTCGCCGACAGCGTCGCCATGACGGCGAGCACCCCGACGTTGACCACCAGGAAGGCCACCACCAGGTCGCGGCGGTGGTGCCGGGGGACGAACAGTCCGAAGACCAGCAGGACGATGGCCACGAGGTCTGCGGCGAGAGGATGAGGGACACGACGGGCTCCTTGTTCGGGTACAGGAGCCATTCAGCCAGCCGCGCTTGTCAGTTCCCCCGGAACTTTTCTGTGAGCCTTCTGTGACACGTGGCCAGGGCGCCGCTGAACTGCGGGGACGGTTCCTCCGGTTCAGCGTGAACCGAAAGGGGACAGTTCCCTTGCGGTTCAGGTGAACCGGGACTGCCACTCGTCCCCGCGTGACGGTTCAGGCGGACGGCGGAAGCCGCGCAGGCGCAGGCTGTTCAGGACGACGAAGACGCTCGAGAACGCCATCGCCGCGCCGGCGATCATCGGGTTGAGGAAGCCCAGCGCCGCCAGCGGGATGGCTGCGACGTTGTAGGCGAAGGCCCAGAACAGGTTGCCCCTGATGCGTCCGAGGGTTGCCCGGGACAGCCGGATCGCGTCGCCGGCCACCCGCAGGTCGCCGCGCATCAGGGTGAGGTCGGCGGCCTGGATCGCAGCGTCCGTGCCGGTGCCGAGCGCGATGCCGAGGTCGGCCTGCGCAAGGGCCGCCGCGTCGTTGACGCCGTCGCCGACCATGGCCACGCGGCGTCCGGCAGCCTGGAGCTCCTTGATCTTCGCGACCTTGTCCTGCGGCAGGACCTCGGCGATCACGTCGTCGATGCCCACCTCTGCGGCCACGACGCCGGCGGTCGCCGGCGTTGTCACCGGTCAGCAGGATCGGGGTGAGCCCGAGGCGCCGGAAGGCGGCGACGGCCTCGGCCGACGTCGGCTTCACCGTGTCCGCGACAAGGATCGAGCCGCGGTACCGGCCGTCCCAGGCCACCGCCACCTCGGTGGCCGCCGCCTCGTGTCGCGAATTCCGCGTCCAGATCCAGCTGGTCGCCCTGAGGAGGCCCGACAGGTGCTTCGGGTTGCGAATTCCCGACAACGACCCAGTCCGGACGCCCGACGCGCACCTCACGACCGTCGACCAGGGCCGCGATTCCCTGGCCCGGGGTGTTGGTGAGGGTGGTCACGGCCAGGTCGCTGTCCGCGTGCGCGGCGATCGCCCGGGCGATGGGGTGCTCGGAGCCGGCTTCGGCTGCCCCGGCGTAGCGCAGCAGCTCCGCCTCGGTGGTGCCTCCGGAACGGGCCGGACGCCGACCACGGACATGGTGCCGGTGGTCACCGTCCCGGTCTTGTCGAGGACGATGGTGTCGACCTCGCGGGTGCGCTCGAGCGCCTCCGCGCCCTTGATCACGATGCCCAGCTGCGCACCGCGGCCGGTGCCGACCAGCAGTGCCGTCGGCGTGGCCAGCCCGAGCGCGCACGGGCAGGCGATGATCAGCACGGCCACCGCTGCCGCCGCGGCGAAGGCGAGGCTCTCCCCGACGCAGCAGCCAGGTGCCGAGGGTGAGCGCGGCGAGCACGAGGACGGTCGGCACGAAGACGGAGGAGATGCGGTCGGCCAGCGCCTGCACCCGGGCCTTGCCGGTCTGCGCCTCCTCGACCAGCCGGGCGATGTGGGCCAGCTGGGTGTCCCTGCCGACGCGGGTGGCCCGCACGACCAGCCGTCCGGTGGTGTTCAGGGTGGCGCCGATCACCGGGGTCCCTGCGGCCACGTCCACCGGCACCGATTCGCCGGTGACCAGGGAGTTGTCGATGGCGGAGAAGCCCTCGACGACCTCGCCGTCGGTCGCGACCTTCTCGCCGGGGCGGACGACGAAGAGGTCACCGACGGCGAGCCGGTCGATCGGCACCTGGCGCTCCACGCCGTCCACGAGCAGCGTCGCCTCGGTCGCCCCGAGGTGCAGCAGCGCGCGGACGGCCTCGCCGGCAGCGGCCTTCGACCGGGCCTCGATGTAGCGCCCGAGCAGCAGGAAGACGACGATGCCGGCCACGGCCTCGAAGTAGATGTTGGCCTCGCCGGCGCCGCGCATCAGCGCGAGCTCGAACGGGTGGGTGTAGCCGAGGTGGCCGGCGTCACCGAAGAACAGCGCGTACAGCGACCAGCCGAACGCAGCGGTGGTGCCGAGGCTGATCAGCGTGTCCATCGTGGTCGCCACGGTGCCGGGCATTCACCAGGGCGGAGTGGTGGAACGGCCAGGCCGCCCAGGCATAGACCGGCAGCGGTGAGCGCAAGGCTCACCCACTGCCAGCCCGGTGAACTGCAACGCCGGGACCATCGCCATCGCGATCACCGGGACGCCGAGCGACGGCGGCCCAGATCAGGCGTCCGCGCAGCGCGGCGGCATGGTCGACGGGTACCGCGTCCGGGCTCGGGCATCGCAGCGCCGTAGCCGGTGTTCTCGACCACCTGGATCAGGTCCTCCACCCGCAGCAGCGACGGGTAGAGCACCTTCGCCTTCTCGGTCGCGTAATTCACCGATGCCTGCACCCCGTCCAGCTTGTTGAGCTTCTTCTCGATCCGGGCGGCGCAGGACGCACACGTCATGCCCGAGATGTCGAGTTCCACCGACTCGCGCTGCTGGGTGCTCATCAGGTCAGGCGACGCTGTACTGTTCGCCGGCCTCGTAGACGGCCTCGACGATGCGGTCGAAGTCGACGGGGGCCTCGGAGGTGACGTCGAGCTTGCCGGTCTCGAGGCTGACGGCTCGACCTCGGTGACGCCGGGGACGGCGCCGACCTCCTCGGGATCGCGTGCGCGCAGTGGTTGCAGGTCATTCCGGTGACGGTGTAGCTGGTGATCATTGCCATGCCTTTCTTGTTGGGGGCCTTGCGTGTGGGGGTTCGCCGGGTTCAGGAGCGGACGAGTCGTGCGATGGCTGCCGAGGCCTCGGCGAGCTTGAGCTTCGGCCTCTTCGCCGCCGGCGCGGGCGGCGCGGACGACGCAGTGGCTGAGGTGCTCGTCGAGCATCGCGAGCGCCAGGGCCTCGAGTGCCTTGGTCATCGCCGAGACCTGGGTGAGGATGTCGATGCAGTACTGCTCCTCGTCGACCATGCGTTGCAGGCCGCGCGCCTGGCCCTCGATCCGCTTCAGGCGACGCAGGTACTCGTCCTTGTGGTCGAGATAACCGTGGCCGGAGTCGTGGTGACAATCGGACGGGTGTGACAACTGATCATGGTGGTTCGTAGACATCGTTCATCCTCCCTTGTCAGGATACCCCCCATGGGTATGACCGCGCAAGCGCGGGGGTTGTGGACATTGTGTGCATAACCCTTCGGGCCGACGCGCCATACACCCCCCGAGCGTGGGCTGTCAAGTGGGCAACCGTCATCCCCAGTTCATCCGGAATTTCTTTCTGTCCACACGTGTACGAACTTGTATTGCCTTAGTCAGCTCGGCTATTGAACCCGGTTCAACTAGCTGCGTCCACAGCTACGACACTGCGTCGTACACAGGCCACCCGGCGTGGCGTCCACGTTGTCCCCAAATGATCCACAGGGCCTGTGGATGACGCCGTTGAGGGCTGGTCCGGATGGGTCTAGGTTGACCAAGGTCGGTCACACCCCTTGCCGGCTGCCAATGACTGTCAGAGGAGCGTCCTAGTGTGCTCAACAGAGCTCAACTGCTGCTCCTGGAGGAAATATGTCGCTCGCTGAGGTGATGCCGTACGGCTCCGAAGCCGACTATGCCGGTCCCGACCGGACCCCGCCGCAGGATGTAGCAGCAGAGCAGAGCGTGCTGGGCGCCATGCTGTTCAGCAAGGACGCGATCGGCGACGTCGCCGAGGTCGTCAAGGGCCGCGACTTCTACCGGCCCGCGCACGAGACCATCTACGAAGCGATCATCAACCTGTACGGCCGTGGCGAGCCGGCCGATGCCATCACCGTCGCCGACGAGCTGGCCAAGCAGGGCGAGCTCGGCAGGGTCGGTGGCCACATCTACCTGCACGACCTGCTCTCGCAGGTCTCGATCGCCTCCAACGCCGGCTACTACGCCGAGATCGTCAAGGAGAAGGCGATCCTGCGCCGCCTCGTCGAGGCGTCGATCAAGATCTCCCAGATGGGTTACGCCGGCCAGGGCGACGTCGCCGGCATCGTGGACGCAGCCCAGCAGGCCATCTACGAGGTGGCCGAGGGCAAGGCCAGCGAGGACTACGAACCGCTGTCCGCACTGATGGAGTCGACGCTCGACGAGATCGAGGCGCTCAGCGCGCACGGCATCATGGCCGGCGTGCCCGACCGGGTTCGTCGAGCTCGACGAAATCACCAACGGGCTGCACGCCGGCCAGATGGTGATCATCGCCGCCCGCCCCGGTGTCGGCAAGTCGACCCTCGGGCTCGACCTGGCCCGGGCGGCGTCCATCCAGCACGGCCTGTGCTCGGCCTTCTTCAGCCTGGAAATGACGAAGACCGAGATCGTGATGCGCCTGATCTCCGCCGAGGCGCAGGTGCCGCTGCAGCGACATCCGCAAGGGCCGGATGAGCGACGAGAACTGGGGACGGATCGCGCGCAAGACCGCCGACGTGTCCTCGGCCCCGCTGTACATCGACGACTCGCCGAACCTGACCATGATGGAGATCCGGGCGAAGGCGCGGCGGCTGAAGCAGCGCAACGACCTGAAGCTCGTGATCGTCGACTACATGCAGCTGATGAGCTCCGGCAAGCGCGTCGAGAGCCGCCAGCTCGAGGTGTCGGAGTTCTCGCGGCAGATGAAGCTGCTGGCCAAGGAGCTCGAGGTGCCGGTGGTGGCGCTGTCGCAGCTCAACCGTGGTCCCGAGCAGCGCACGGACAAGAAGCCGATGCTCTCCGACCTGCGTGAATCCGGCTCGCTGGAGCAGGACGCCGACGTCGTGATCCTGCTGCACCGCGACGACATGTACAACAACGCCTCCGAGCGATCCGGTGAGGCCGACTTCATCATCGCCAAGCACCGTAACGGCCAGACGAAGACGGTCACCGTCGCCTTCCAGGGCCACTACAGCCGCTTCGTCGACATGCAGCACTGAGGCGCTCAGCAGCACGGTTCGATCAGTGACGGGGCGCCCGTCGGTATCAGCACCGGCGAGGGTCGCCTCTCACACCCATGAGCATCGGATGGGTCCTGCACCGCGACTGGGTCGTCGTCGACCAGGCCTTCGCGGACGAGCTGAACGGGGTGCTGGCGTTCCAGAGGCCGCCCGCCGGCAGCACCCTCGTGCTCGTTGCGCGCTCCGTCCGGCATGCTCCCGAGTTCGTGCTCCGGGTGGTCGGCCATCCGGTGGTCGTGATCACCGAGTCCTATGACGGCAATGACGGCGCGATCGACACCAGCGGGACGGCGGGCAGCCCTGGTGCGCCCGGCCGTCCGGCCTCGGCGCTGTCGCTGTACGCCCTTGCCGCAACCAACGTGAGGCTCATCGCACGTGGTGGCTCCGCCACCCCCGCGTCCGACAGTGGTGGCGGGCGGGCGGACGGCGGGGCCGGTGCCCTTGTCACGTTCCGGGCCCTTGCGCCAACAGGGATCCAGGCCCCACCCGAGCTCTGCGGGAACGGCGGCGCCGGCGCGCCAGCCGGCGCCACCGTCGCCACGTCCGTCTCCTGGTACACCGGGAGCGCGCAGTGGCGCTCCGACGTCGAAGCGGTGCTGGGTACCCCCACCGTCGCCCGCGCGGCCTGACCGATTTGCCGGGTTGCAGGTCCGCAGCCACCGCAGCAGTGAACAATGGTCCGCATGCGGGCCCCCCTCCTCCTGGTCACGACCGGAGTCACCCTTGCTCTCCTCGCCTCTGGCGCTGCCTCGAGTGCGCCGGCGGCCAGTGGTCCTGTCGCAGCTGGCGGCACCCCTGCGGCGGCGATCAGCATTCCCGCGAGCCCAACGCAGGAGACCGAGGTCCTGGCAGCGAAGGTGGCGAGGGTCAACCTCAGCGTGGACGCCAAGGCCGGTCGCCATGCGATCAGCCCGCTCATCTACGGCGTCAACTACGCCGCGCAGACGCCCGGGCTGAGCAGCGCCTTCACCGTCCCGGTCGACCGGTGGGGCGGCAACTCGACGTCGCGCTACAACTACCCAACGACACCTACAACACCGGGCAGCGACTGGTACTTCGAGAACATCGTCTCCGACCCGGAGATCGACGCTCACGGCCTTCGTCGACGGCGACCGGAGCCACGGGTCCGCGAGCCTCGTGACCGTCCCGATGATCGGCTGGGTGGCGAAGGACTCCCCGTCCGCGCACCCGTTCCTCTGCTCCTTCCCGCGCACGACGTTCGCGAGCCAGAACGACTTCGACTCCTGGGACGCCAACTGCGGCAACGGCACCAGCGGCAACCCACCCAGCTGGCCGCCGACCCGGCCACCACCTCGACCAGCGTCGGACGCCGACGTTCGACCAGGCCATGGTCGCCTCGCTCGTCAGCAGGTACGGCACGGCAGCCAACGGCGGCGTGACGTTCTACGAGCTCGACAACGAACCGGTCGCTCTGGAACAGCACCCACCGCGACGTCCACCCCGCAGCCGCTCACCGCCGGACGAGCTGTGGACGAAGTCGAAGGCGACCGCGGACGCCGTGAAGGCCGCCGACGCCGACCGCAGGCGTGCTCGGTCCGAGCGACTGGGGCTGGTGCGCCTACTACTACTCGGCGGCCGAGGACTGCGGCCAGTCGCGCCGACCGCGACGCCCAGGCGGCCTGCCGCTGGGCGCGTGGTACCTCCAGCAGTTCGCATGCCGCCCAGGGCGCCGGCGGCACCCGGCTTGCTGGACTACTTCGACGAGCACTTCTATCCGCAGGCGAACGGGGTGGCGCTCGAGCCGTGCCGGCAACTGCCGCGACCCAGGCGCTCCGGCTGCGATCGACCCGCGGCGCTGTGGGACCCGACCTACGTCGACGAGTCCTGGATCAGCGACGCCAACGGGGGCACGCTCGCTGCAGTGGATCCGCACCATGAAGAAGTGGGTCGCCAGCTACTACCCGGGCACGAAGACCGCGATCACCGAGTACAACTGGGGCGGGCTGGAGTCGATGAACGGCGCCCTCGCCCAGGCCGACGTGCTGGGCATCTTCGGCAGGGAGGGCCTCGACCTCGCCACCCTGTGGGGCCCGACGCAAGGCCAGCGACCCGTGGGCCTACGCGTTCCGGATGTACCGCAACTACGACGGCAAGTCCCACCAGTTCGGCGACAACGCGATCAAGGGCGACCACCGCCAACCAGGGTCGGCTGGCCGTCTACGCCGCAACCCGCAGCAGCGACGGAGCGCTGACGGTCATGGTGATCAACAAGACGCACTCCACCATTCCGTCCACGCTTTCCGTGAAGAACTTCGCGGGGAAGTCGAAAGCGAGCGTGTACCGCTACTCCTCCGCCCATCTCAGGACGATCGTGAAGCGGGCTTCGGTGTCGGTGCACTGCTCGAAGATCAAGACCAGCTTCCCCGGCTACTCGATCACCCTGCTGGTGCTGCCCAAGCGGTAGCCGTTTGGGTATCTTCGAGCTAGCCCGGCGAACGGAGGCCCACCGTGGAGCACCCGAGGATGTTCGACGACGACGACCCGGTGCTGGCCCGCGTGCGGCGGATCGCCCTTGCCCTTCCCGAAGCCGCTGGAGAAGGTGTCGCACGGGCGTCCGGCCTTCTTCACACGCAAGGTCTTCGCCTACTACGGCGGATCGCAGAAGGTCAACGGCGAGTGGGTGCAGCACCCGAACTCTGTGATGGTGCTCGCCGACCTCGACGGGCAGTCCGCGATGCGCGCGCTGCCCCACGCCTGGGTGCCCGGCTACCTCGGCCCGTACGGGTGGACGGGGCTCGACCTCGGCCCACGGACCGACTGGGACGACGTGGCCGGCTTCATCGAGGAGTCGTACCGGTTCACCGCCACTGCACGTTTGATCACGCTGCTGGACGGATCGTGAGCGATGAACGCGACCACCAGGGGCCGGAGGCTTGCTGTCATCGCTGTCGTGGTGTTGCTGCTCGCCAGCGCCGCGGCGTACGTGGGACTGCTGCAGGTGCAGCAGGAACTGTTCACCAACGGGCTGCCCGCCTCCGACCCGACCGCCTACCCGCGGCCGGGAGCTGACCTGGCCGCAGCGGCGGCTTCGCTGGCCCGCTACTGGCCACTGGTCGGGGTCGTGACCGGCCTCTACCTCCTCATCCTGATCAACGTCCGGTGGGGACGGGCGCCGGCCGTCGGCCGGATCGCCATGGTCGCGGGCATCGTCGGCCACCTCGGACTCCTGCTCACCCGGCCAGGGCTGTCGATCGACCTGTACTCCTACGTCGCCCACGGCTACCTGGCCAACCAGCCGTCGACGAACCCCTACGTGACACCTGCATCCAGCGCGATCGACACCCCGATCGGTGCTGCCCTCGTCGCGCAGGGCTGGATGCCGGTGCACCCCCAGACGCCCTACGGCCCGCTGTGGACGCACGTGGAGAGCCTCGCCGTCGCGACGGCCGGCAGCGATGTCGGGCAGTCCGCGCTGTTGCTGAAGGCTGTCGTCACCGTCGCGACCATCGGCACAGGGCTGGTCGCGTTCGCCGTGGCCCAACGTGTGCGTCCCGGGCTCGGCACGCTCGCAGCTGCAGCGTGGCTGCTCAACCCCGTCGCCGTTGTGGAGTTCGGCGTCGAGGGCCACATCGACGCCGTGCCGATCCTGTTCACTGCGCTGGCCCTGCTCGCAGCGCTGCGGGGGTGGGGCGTCGTGGCGGTGACCAGCCTCGCCCTCGCAACGCTGGTGAAGTACACGCCCGCGGTGTTCGGGCTCGCGGTCCTCGTCATGCTCGTGCGGACCATCGCGTCCCGGTCCCGCCTTGTCATCGAACTCGTCCTCGGCGTTGCGCTGTCCGCCACGCTCGCGTGGCTGCTGTGGCAGCGGTGGTGGGTGGGGATGCCGACGTTCGACGGCCTGCGCGCCAGCACGACGCCGTTCCCCGGACCGTCACCGGCGGGATGGCTCGCCTCGATGTGGCTCGACCCGTACGCGTACCCTCCCAGCCTGCTGCCGCAGCTCGTGCTGTCCGGGGCCGTGCTGCTGGTGGTCCTCGCGGCCAGCTGGGGCCGCTCGGCGTCCGGCTGGCTTGCCGGGTGTGCCGTGATCGCCGTCACCATCCTCGCGGTGAGCCCCCTCTACTGGCCCTGGTACTCCGCGCTCCCGATCGCGATCCTCGCGCTGCGTCCCACCGGCGGGTCGTTGGTCTGCGTTGCCATCCTCACGGCCGGTTCGCGGATCGCCGCGCCGTGGGGTGACCTGCCAGCGTTGGGCTTCGTGCAGTTCGACGAGGCGGCCCACTTCAGCATGCTCGCCGGGCTGAGCTACCCGGTGGCCGCCTGTGCCGTGGTGGCGCTGGTCGCACTCTTCGTCGGGCTCGTACGCCGCAGAACTGCTGTGCCCACCAGCTCCTGAGTCCGCCGCGGGCCCGGGATCGGCGACGCTAGACTCCGGCGTCCAGCCCGGAAGGAAGCGTGATTCATGACGGTCCCCGGCCCCGCCAGCACCGGTCCTGCGCGCCGTCGCGTGCACCCGGCCTGGGGTGTCGCTGCCGTCGCCTTCCTCTCGCTGCTCGCTGCCGCAGGGTTCCGAGCGGCCCCCGGAGCCCTGATGGTGCCGCTGAACGCCGAGTTCGGCTGGTCGACCACCGTGATGTCGCTGGCCGTGAGCGTGAACCTGCTGCTCTACGGGCTGACGGCGCCGTTCGCCGCTGCGCTGATGGACCGGTTCGGCCTGCGCCGGGTGGTCGCTTCCGCGCTCGCCCTTGTCGCGCTGGGTGCCGGCGGCAGCGTCATGATGACGGCGTCCTGGCAGCTGGTCGTGTTCTGGGGCGTCATGATCGGGCTCGGCACCGGGTCGATGGCCCTCGTGTTCGCTGCGACCGTCGCGAACAGGTGGTTCGTCGAGCGTCGCGGGCTGGTGATGGGCGTGCTGACGGCCGGGTCGGCCACCGGGCAGCTGATCTTCCTTCCTCCGGTGGCTGCGATCGCCGAGTCGAGCGGGTGGCGGGCGGCGTCCCTGCTGGTCGCCGCTGTGGCGCTCGCTGCCGTCCCGGTCGCCTGGCTGGTGCTACGGGACCACCCCGAGGACCGCGGCGTCCTGCCGTTCGGCGCCGATCCCGCCACCTACGTCGCGCCCGTCCGTGCGCACGGCGGGGCGGCGCGACGGGCCGTCGAGGGGCTGGCGTACGCGTCGCGCCGGCGCGACTTCTGGGCGCTGGCCGCTGCGTTCGCGATCTGCGGTGCCACGACCAACGGGCTGATCGGCATCCACTTCATCCCTTCCGCGCACGACCACGGCATGTCGACGACGGTGGCCGCCGGGCTGCTCGCCGTGGTCGGGATCTTCGACATCGTCGGGACGATCGCTTCCGGCTGGCTCACCGACACGTTCGATCCGCGCCTGCTGCTCGTCAGCTACTACGCCTTCCGGGGCGTCGGGCTGCTCCTGCTGCCGTGGCTGCTGTCGGAGACCGTGCACCCGAGCATGATCGCGTTCATCGTGATCTACGGACTCGACTGGGTGGCAACGGTGCCGCCGACCGCTGCCCTGTGCCGCGAGCTGTTCGGCGAGCGCGGGACGATCGTGTTCGGGTGGGTGTTCGCCTCGCACCAGCTGGGAGCTGCAGCCGCCGCGCTCGGCGCAGGGGTGATCCGGGACACCCTGGGCACCTACACCTACGCCTGGTGGGGTGGCGCAGCGCTGTGCGCGATCGCCGCGGTGCTCTCGATCCTCGTGCGGCGCAGCCCCGGTGGGGTGCCGGCGCTCGCGTCCGTGCCTGTGGAGCCCGGCCCGCGCGTGCCGGGGGAGATGTAGCGCCGGCCGGTCAGGCGTAGCTGCGGGCGACGGACAGCGCCTGCGCGCCGTAGCCGCCACCGAACAGGAGTGCGTGGAACATCAGCGGCGACAGCGCGTGCAGCGACAGGCGGTCCCGCCAGCCGTCGGCGAGGGGCGACGCATCGTCGTAGGCGGCGTAGACCTCGGCGAGGTGGGCGAGGCCGAACAGCGCGAGCATGCCGAGGTCGGATTCCGCGTGGTCGCCGCGGGCGAGGGGGTCGATGAGCACGGCGCCGGTCGCGTCCCCCGTCCACAGCACATTGCCGGCCCAGAGGTCGCCGTGGACGCGAGCGACCGCGCCGTCGACGAGGCCGGGCTGTGCCACGTCGAAGTCGCCGGCGCGCAGGCGGTCGCAGAGACGGTCGTAGGTGCGGGCCTCGGCCGCGTCGATCAGGCCGCCGTCGCGCATCCGCCGGGTGAAGACCGCGATGCGCCAGTCGGCGTAGAACCGTCCCCAGGTCGTCGGAGCCTCCGCGGCGTCGAGGATGAACGGCTGGCGGGAACGCCCGATGGTGTCTCCGCCTGGCCAGCCGTCGGGTGGGCAGCCGAACCAACCCGCGCCGGCGGCATGGGTCCGTGCCAGCGAGGCACCGAGCCGTCGTGCGGACTCCCTGGTGGCGGCAACCTCCGCGATGTACTCGAGTTCGAGCCGGTTGTGGGTGAGACCGACGATGCGCGCGATCCGGGTGCCGCCGGCCTGCTCTGCGTCGGCGAGCCAGCGGAGTCCGGCGGCCTCCTGGTCGAGCCGCTCACCGCTCGGAGCGGTCTTCACGAACGTTTCCGGCACGCCGCCACCGTAGCCGCGTGTCATTCGGCCGACCCCCGGCGCAGCACTTCCTCGAACGACTCGGGCATCCGTCCGATGATGGCTGTGAGGTCAGGGGTGACCTCGGCGAAACGGCCCTGGTCGATGCTCTCGAACAACGAGGTGAAGGCGTAGCTCCACCAAGAGTCGGTGCCGGTCTCGATGAGGCGATGCCGGAACTCGTCCCAGGTGTTGGTGCTGGCGCGCACCTGCCGTCCGCCGAGACGGGACGCGAGGGCAGCCAGCGCGTCGAGGTCGAACGCCGCCGGGCCGGTGATCGTTGCCAGCAGCGAAGAGGTTCCGACCGCAGCGTTGGCGAGGGCGCTCGCGACGTCGGCGCGACCGATGGGCGCTACGGGCGCCTGGGTGGGCAGCGCCAGCTCGCCCGATCGTGCTGCGTCGAGCACCCAGCGTCCGAAGAACTCGGCGTAGAGCCCTGCCCGCAGGACCACCGGCTCTGGGCAGGACTCGGCAAGCTGGACCTCGGTGTCGGCGTACACGGGGGCGTAGCAGAAGGGGGAATCTGCGTCGGCATCCTGCGAGCTCAACAGCACGATCCGTCGTACGCCGGCCGCAGTGGCCGCACGCAGGATGTTGTGGTGGTGCGCGAGGACGCGGTCGGCGCGGCCGTCACTGCCGATGAAGACAAGGGTGTCGGCTCCCTGCAGCGCCGCGTCGAGGCTGGCCCGATCGGCATAGTCGACGACGGCTGCCGTGGCCGACGGATGGGCTCGCCGCGCATCCCGGACCAGGGCGGTGACCGGGACGCCGTCGGCGGCGAGCAGGCCGACCACCTGACTGCCGATCGCGCCGGCAGCGCCGGTCACGGCCACGCGTCCGGGATTCGTCGGTGAGCCTGTCGTCACGGCGGCAGCCTAGTAACCCTCATGCTGCCGCTGGGCGTACCGGGACAGGGCGAGGTCCTTCATCAGCCGGGGCGTGCGGCGCCGGCCCACCTGCGAAAGCCATTGAGTGGGCGGGTAGGCGAGCCTGACGACGAAGTAGTTGGCGAACTCGGCGACCCCGAACAGCCACACCGCAAGGACCGCCGCCGCGGCCAGAGGCTGGGCCGGCCACCAGAGCGCGATTCCCGCCAGACCGAGTGCGAGGAGGCCGGCATCGAGGACACGCAGGACCCGATAGCTCGCCGCCATCGGGCGTTGGTAGCCGGTTCGTACGGCTCCTGACCAGCCAGTACACCCCGGCCTGCACCAGGACGACAAGGAGTGGCGCCAGTGCGCTCCAGACGGGCGCGGCGGGCAGGCCGGCGCGGATCACGGCAGGGGCTGCGAGGAAGGCAAACACAGCTGCAGCCACCAGTTCACCGATCCCCAGGTTCACCAGCCTGAGCTTGATGGAGGTGCGCCGTCTGGTCATTGAGGTCCAGTGTCCCACTGCGTGGTTTCGAGCCGACATCGGTCAATTGTCAATGGGCAAATCGTTCGTTGTGGATAACCGGGGAATTGGTGTTTGTGCTTGTGGATAACACCTTTTCGGCCGGAAAAGTGTCAGTGGCGGTGTTTAGCGTTGTCGTATGGCGCAGGGATTGGACGAACGGACGGGCAGCGATCAGCTGACCGGACTGCGTGCCGCCCTGGATGCCTTGTGTGACCAGCCGACCGGCCTGCTGGCGGGTGGCGAGCAGCTGGACGCTGCTGAAGGAAGGCGTTGCGGTGGAGGCCCAGCTGCACACCTGGCTGGCCCTGCAGGCTGCCCGGATCGACGCGGCGGAGATCGCGTGGCAGGAGCACGGCACCTCGACCGCGACCTGGCTGGCCGACGCAGTCAACCTGACCCGCCGCGAAGCCGGCAGGCTCATCGCCGCCGGGCAAGGACTGTTGCGGTTCCCGCTCGTCGCTGACGCCGCCGCCACGGGGCAGGTGCTGCCCGACCAGGCCGAAGCGATCACCGCAGGTGTTGGACGACCTGCCCGACGACTTCCCGGCCGACACCATCCGGGAAGCCCAAGCACTGCTGGTCGGGTTCGCCGCCAGCCACAACAGCGTCGAGTTGCGCCGCCTGACCAGCCACCTGGTCGAGATCCTCGACCCCGCCACCGCCGAAGCCCGCGAAGCCGCCCGGCTCGACCGCGAACACCGCCTGGCCGAACGCAACCGGCATCTGACGTTCAGCTACGACCACCACGGCTCGGTCCTGATCAAAGGCTCGCCTGCCGGTCGCCGAAGCCGAACCGTTCATCCAGATCATCGACGCCTACGCCGCGGCGACCAAGCGCGGCCTTGAACGCCTCGACCCACACACCGAGTACGTGACCCCCGCCATGCGACGAGCCGACGCGCTGCTGGCGATGGTGCACCACCACAGCCAGGAATCGTTGGCACCCAACCATGGCGGGGACCGGCCCCGGATCGTGATCACCCTGCCCTACGACAAACTCCTGGCCGACTGCAGGGGTGCCGGGCTGCTCAGCACCGGCGACCAGATCGATGCCGGCACCGCCCGCCGCCTGCTGTGCGACGCCGACCTGATGCCCGCCATCCTCGGCGGACCCTCCGAGGTGCTCGACGTCGGGCCGCACCCAGCGCCTGGTCACCCCCGCCATCCGCGCAGCCCTCGAGCTCCGCGACGGTGGCTGTGTGTTCCCCGGCTGCGCCACACCCGCCAGGGACAGCGAAGCCCACCACATCATCCCCTGGCGACTCGGCGGCCCTACCGCCCTGTCGAACCTCGTCCTGCTCTGCGCCCACCACCACGGCACCGTCGAACCCAGCCCCAACCCCGCACGCCGACCGCTGGAAGATCCGCCTCCGCGGACGGCAACACCCGAAATCATCCCGCCACTGCGCGTCGACCCCAGCCAAAGACCACGACTCCACGCCCGCTTCCACACCCGAAGACGCGAGTAGCCACCGGGCGGGGAATGGTTGTGCCCCGAGCATGACGTCCCGAGACTGGAGCGCATGGGGCGGCCATCGGAGCAGGCGGAGTTCGATCGGCTCTCGCGGCCATGGCTCTGCGCGCTTGTGGCGGTCCTCTCGATGGTGTTCGCCGCCTGCACTTCGGGCGCCGCATCGACCCCTCCGGCCACCGAACGCGTACCCGGCGCAAGCAGCCCCACGCCTCCTCCGACGCGGAACCCTGCGGCTCCGACCTATTACCACGGCGTCTTTCCCGGCGGCAGGACCGGCGAGGAGGACGACCTCACCATCGCCGACCTCACGTCCTACGAGCGCACGGTCGGCAAGCAGGCCGCCTGGGTGTACTTCTCCGACAACTGGTACCAGCGGACGCGCCTTCCCGACCGGGACCGCCGCCTGGATCAGGGACGCCGGATCCCTGCCCTGGGTCCGGCTGATGCTGCGCTCGAGCTCGGACCAGGACGTGGCGGAACCCGTCTACAACCTGAAGGCGATCCTCGCCGGCCGCTTCGACGCCGACCTGCGCACCTGGTGCGACGGTGCGCGTGACTTCGGGTCGCCTCTCCTCGTGGAGTGGGGCACGGAAGCCAACGGCGAGTGGTTCTCCTGGAACGGCAACTGGAACGGCGGCGCGACGAGCAACGGGTACGGCGACCGGCATCGCGCGGACGGCCCGGAACGGTTCGTCGACGTCTTCCGGCACCTCGTCACCACCTGCCGGGAGCGCGGCGCGGACAACGTCCGCTGGGCCTGGCACGTCGATGCCGAGTCGTGGCCCAAGGACGAGTGGAACGACCTGGAGGCCTACTGGCCGGGCAGTGACGTCGTCGACGTGATCGCGGTGAGCGCCTACGGTGCCCAGCAGCCCACCGACACCGACTCCTCGAGCCTCCGCAGCCTGCTCGACCCGGTCTACCCGAGGCTGACAGCTCTCGCCCGGGCCGGTGGCGAGCCGGTGGTGCTGGCGGAGTTCGGGGTCACGGACCACAACCCACACGTTGACCAGGCCGAATGGGCACGGCAGGCACTCACCGACCTCACGGGCGGACGCTGGCCCGGGCTCGCCGGCTTCTCGTGGTGGAACGAGCAGTGGGAGAACGACGACAACAACGCCCACGACACCACCATGCGGGTGCAGGACAACCCGAAGCTGGCCGCCGTCTTCACCGAGCTTGTCGGGCGCAACGATGCAGGTGCTCGCGCGACTGCCGGACGAGGTGCTGCGCTAGCGCTGCTCGGCGCGGGAGATCCAGTCGGCGGCCTGCACCAGGGCGAGGTGCGACAGGGCCTGCGGGGTGTTGCCGGCGTGGTGGTTCGTGGTCAGGTCGTACTCCTCGGACAGCAGGCCGACGTCGTTGGCCAGCCCGACGAGGCGGTCCATCAGCAGTCGCGGGCGTCGGCAAGGCGTCCCGAGCGGGCGTACTGCTCGACCAGCCAGAACGAACAGGCGAGGAACGGGTGCTCCCCGGGCGGCAGGTCGTCGATGTGTTCGGACTCGTCGAAGCGGTAGCGCAGCAGCAGCCCGTCGTGCAGCAGGTCCGCCTCGATGGCAGCCACCGTGCCGAGCATCCGCGGGTCGTCGGCCTGCGAGTAGCCCACCTGCGGCAACTGCAGCAGGGCCGCGTCCACAGCGGTCGAACCGTAGGACTGCACGTAGGTGTTGCGCGTCGGTGTCGAAGCCGCGGGTCTCGATCTCGGCCCGCACCTGGTCCCGCAGCGCCTCCCAGCGATCCACCGGGCCGGTGAGCCCGTGCTCCCGCACCGCCCGGACGGCCCGGTCGAGCGCAGCCCAGGTCATCACCCGCGAGTGCGTGAACACCCGCTTGGGCCCGCGCACCTCCCAGATGCCCTGGTCCTCCGCGTCCCAGTGGTCCTCGACGAAGCGCATCAGCGCCCGCTGCAGCGGCCAGGAGAAGACGTCCTCCTCGATGCCGGCGTCCCGTGCCTGCGGCCAGCGCCACCATGACCGTCCCGATCACGTCCCCCTGGAACTGGGTGAACGCAGCATTGCCCACCCGCACCGGCGCAGCGCCCTGGTAGCCCGGCAGCGAGTCGAGTTCCCGCTCGGCGAGGAAACGCTCGCCGGCCAGCCCGTACATGATCTGCACGTCGGCCGGGTCGCCGGCGATCGCGCGCAGCAGCCAGTTGCGCCACCGGTGCGCCTCGCTGGTGTAGGAGTGCTCGAGGAACGCGATCAGGCTCAGCGACGCGTCCCGCAGCCAGACGTAGCGGTAGTCCCAGTTGCGCGGTCCACCGGGCTGCTCGGGGAGGCTCGTCGTCGCTGCCGCAACGATGCCGCCGGTGGCCTCGTGGGTCAGGGCACGCAGCACCAGCAGGGAGCGCATCACCTCGTCGTGGTAGGCACCCTCGTGGCTGCACGTCGCCGCCCACTTCCGCCACCACGCCACGGTCGCGTCCAGCGCCACCTCGACGTCGACCGGCTCCGGTGCCGGACGGTGCGACTCGAACCAGGTGAGGGTGAGGTCGACGCTCTGCCCGGCCGTCAGCGTGTAGGTCGCCTCGTGCAGCTGGCCCCGTCGCTGTGAGCCGCGGTCCGCGGCGCACCACGGCGTCCGGCCCGGCGACGGCGACGAGGTCGGAACCGTCGTTCCGCTCGAGCTGGCGCATCCAGGGCATCGACGCCCCGTAGCCGAAGCGCACCCGCAGTTCCTCGCGCACCTCGACGGTGCCCCGCAGGCACCGGACGCGACGCGCGACCTCGGAGCGGTGATCGCCCACCGGCATGAAGTCGAGCACTTCCAGCTCGCCGGTGGCGGTGACCCAGCGGGTGGCCAGCACGAACGTGCGGTCCAGGTACCCCCGCGTGGCGACTGCTGTCTCGTCGGACGGCGCGACCAGCCATCGTCCGTGCTCGCTTCGTCCGAGCAGGGCGCCGAACATCGACGCGGAGTCGTAGCGCGGGAAGCACAGCCAGTCGATGCTGCCGTCCCGTCCGACCATCGCGCCCGTGCGGCAGTCGCTGATCAGGGCGTAGTCCTCGATCGGCAGGCTCATGTGCACATCCTCCGCGGGCCCGCCAAACCGGCCCCGGTGCGAGCGATACTGGCAGCATGACGGGGGCCTGGACGTGACGCAGCTCCGTGCCGACGCCAGGGAGCGAGCGGCGAACCGGGACCCCGATCGCCTTCGACGGTGACATCGTCGGCGCGCAACCTCGCCGGCATCGGTGTGCGTCGCTACCGGCCCACGGGCGCCGGCCCCGGTGCCTTCATCTACCTGCACGGCGGCTACGGCGTCTTCGGCGACCTCGACCTGCAGGACAACTACTGCCGCCTCCTCGCCGCCGGTCTCGCTGTCGAAGTCGTCTCCGTCGACTACCGGCTGGCGCCGGAGGCATCCCTTGCCGAATCCGTCGCCGACGCCCTGACCGTGCTCGACCTGCTGCACACCCGCGGCGTCCCGCCGCTTGTGGCTGGCCGGCGACTCGGCCGGCGGCGCGGTGGCCTGCCTCGCAGCCGAAGCGACCGGACCTCCCGCTGGACGGCCTGCTGCTCACCAACCCCGTCCTCGACCTCTCGCTGTCCTCCTTCGACGACGACGCCCCTGAGGGCCCCGACCGCGAGCTGTCCGAGTTCGCGCTCCTCAACTGGTGCCGCGTCGACGACCTCGCCAACGCCCCCGAGCTGCGCTACCGCGACGGAAGGGCTGCCGCCCTGCCTCGTCGTCGTCGGCGACCGGGACGCGCTGGTGCCCGGAGGCCCGCGCCTTCGTCGCGGCCTGTGAGCAAGACGGACGTCCGCAGCCGGCTTGTGGTGCTGCCCGGAGCCGGGCACGGCTTCGTCTCCACCGGGCGCTCGGCCGACGTGGTGGCGGCAGCCGTCAGCTGGTTCGACCGCTGCGGTGAGCCGGCGGGTCCTGCGGGTACAGGTCCTGACATGAAGGGACACATCGCTGAAGCCAGCGTCATCATTGCCGCACCGCCCGAGCGGGTCTGGGCAGCACTCACCGAGCCCGACTCACGTGCGCCAGTACCTGATGGGCACCGACCTGGAGACCGACTGGAAGCCCGGCAGCCCGATCACCTGGTCGGGCGAGTGGGAGGGCAAGCCCTACACCGACAAGGGCGAGGTCATCGAGGTCGGAGGAGGGCAAGCGCCTCAGCCTACACCCACTACAGCCCGCTGACCGGCGCAGAGGACTCCCCGGAGAACTACCACACCCTGTGGTGGACGCTCGAGGAGGTCTCCGGCGGCACCCAGCTGGTCCTGAACCAGGACAACAACTCCTCCGAGGAGGAGGCCGACCACAACCGCGACACCTGGCAGCAGGTCATGGCTTCGCTGAAGAAGGTCGCGGAGGGCACCGACTGACCGTTCCATCGGGGTCACTCATTCATCGGGATTGACGATGAATGAGCAGGAGCCGAGATGGGAGCGTGACCGCAGCCGACGCCTTCTGTGAGGCCTTCCCCGCCACCTTCCTCGCCTTCCACCGCAGGGACGGGCGAAGGACGGAGCTCACCAACGCCTCCCGGGCCGTGCTCCAGCACCTGGCCCAGGCCGGACCCGTCTCCATCGGCGAGGCCGCCCGGCACCTCGACCGGGCCCAGTCCGTGGTCAGCGAGATCGTTGCCCAGCTCGAGGGTCACGGCCTGCTCGAGCGGGAACCGGATCCCGACAACCGTCGGCGCACCCTGGTCTGGCTGACCACCGCAGGGCTCGAGCGCCTTCGCGCGGACGCCGACGTGCTCGACCGCCGCCTCGTCGCGCGGCGATGGCCGCTCTCGACGAAGCCACCCAACGCGGGCTCCTGGACGGCCTCGACGCCCTCCTCGCCGCCGCAACCACACCCAGGGGACACCACCCGAGGAAGGGAATGACGATGAACCAGACCGAACTGAAGTGCGAAAGCTGCGGCATGCCCATCGAATCGGGCCACTACTGCCAGTTCTGCACCGACGAGCATGGAAACCTGCAGGACTTCGACACCCGCTTCGCCGCCATGGTCGAGTGGCAGCAACGCCGCACGCCGGACGCGTCCCGGGAGACCATCGAGGCGGAGACCCGCAGCTACATGTCCGGCATGCCGGCCTGGCGCAACCACCCCAGGCTCGCCAACGCCTGACGGGGCCAGCCCGCAGACGTGGTGAAGGCCCCTGCGCGAGCCGTCCTAGCCTTGACGGCGTGAGTGACCCCGAAGTGCAGAGCCCGACCGAACCCCCCGACCTGGACGAGCACGAGCACGAGGACGCCCTCGAACCCCGGCACCTGATCCGGCGCTCCGACGTCATCCTGCGCGCCGGCATCATGATGCTGGGCGCCGGCACGTCGGGCCTGCGGGTGCGCGAAGTGATGCAGGCGGTCGCGCGCACGGTCGGGATCCGCAAGATCCTCGCCCAGGTGACGTTCACCGACATCGTGCTCACCGTGAAGCGCCGCGGCACGTTCCGCACCCAGGTCGCCGAGATCCCGGCGCCCGGCGTGAACGCGCACCGCATCGCCCTGCTCATGGACCTGGCCCACTCCCTGCCGGAGCGCGCCACCGTCGCAGAGGTGGACGCCATGCTCGACGACGTCGCGCAGCAGCGTCCGCTCTACCCCACCTGGCTGCTGACCCTGCTGGTCGCGCTGGCGTGCGGCTCGATCACCGTCCTCACCAACGGCGGCTGGCGCGAGGTGCTCGCCGTGCTGCCCGCTGCGGCGCTGGCCTACTGGCTGCACCGGACGCTGACCCGGTCTGCAGCTGAACCACCTCGCCGTCGTCATGACCTCGGCGGCCACGGCCACCGGGCTGTACCTCGTCTTCACCCGGCTGCTCGACCTGGCCTTCGGTGCGCCCAGCCCGACGGATGGCCGCCGGCCTGATCTGTGCGGCCATCTTCCTGATCCCCGGCTTCCCGCTGATCACCGCCGGCCTCGACCTGACCCGCATCGACCTGCTGGCCGGCGTGCCGCGCATGGTCTACGCGGCCATGGTGCTGCTCGCCATCACCATCGGCGTGTGGGTCGATGGTGACCCTCAGCGGCGTCTCCCCCGACCCGGTCCCGGTCCTCGAAGGCCCGGCTGGCCGTCGTCTGGCTGGCGCTGCTCGCGTCCAGCTTCTTCGCCGTCTTCGGGTGGGCGACCATGTTCAACTCCCCGCTGAAGATGGCCCTCGCCAGCGGTGTCGCAGCGCTGATCGGCAACGTTCCGCGGCTGCTGCTGCTGCAGGCCGGGCGTGAAGCCGCCGGTGGCCACCTTCGTCGGCTGCTTCCTGATGGGGCTGCTGTGCGCCCTCGCCGCCCGGCTGTTCTCGCTGGAGAAGATCATCATGACCGTGCCGACGATCCTCGTCTCGATCCCCGGGTCTGCCGCCCTGCGCACCCTGATCTACTTCGACCAGGCCGACGTGTTGCAGGCCATGCAGAACGGGGTCGCAGACGGTGCTCGCCGTCATCGCCATGGTTGCCGGCCTCTCGGGCGCCCGGATGCTCACCGACCCGGAGTGGGCCTTCACCCGCACCGACCCGCCGGGCACCGCCTGGCACCTGGTGGGACGGATGTTCGGACGCGGCCGGCGCTCCTGACACGCGAGCAGGTCGGCGAGGGACGAGGATCTGGCCTCGTTCAGTCACCGATTGAACGAGCCTGCTCGGATCCTCCACGAGCCCGGTGAACTCGGGCGTGAATCGCTAGATTCGCAGAGTGACGCCACCGGAAACGCCCAGCCGACGGTGGAATCCGGCCTGGGCGCAGGCCGTGGTGACCCTGGCAATCCTGGTCGCCGTGGCGATGCTGGTCGGAGGCGTTGCTCTGGCATCGACAAACGGGTTCGGGGTGATCTTCGGCCTGCCGATCGCCATGATCGGTGCCACCATCGCCATTCCGTTCGCCGTGTTCCTGATCAGCGGTGATCGCCGGGCCTTCAACACCGGGCTGGTGTTCTTCTCCCTGACGGCGATGGCAGGGCTGCGACTGATCGTCACAATGTCCTTCGGGGTCTAGCGCGTCACCAGCCGCGGGCGCGCCACTCGTCCAGGTGCGGGCGCTCCGCGCCGAGCGTCGTCGGCAGGCCGTGACCCGGCCACACCACGGTGTCGTCGGGGTAGGCGTCGAAGATGCGATCGACCACGTCGGCCAGCAGGCTCGCGAACCGCTGCGGGTCCCGCTGGGTGTTGCCGACGCCGCCGGGGAACAGCGAGTCGCCGGTGAACAGCTGCGGCGCCGTCCCCGGGGCCGTGTGGGCCAGCGCGACCGAACCGGGCGTGTGCCCGCGCAGGCCGATCACGGCGAGTTCCAGCCCGCCCAGTTCCACCCGGTCGCCGTCGCGGAGCCGCCGCGTGATCGCCACGCCGGTGGCTGTGGTGATCGCTTCGGCGTCGGCCTCGCCGGCGAGCGTCTCCGCAGCGGGGTGGTCGGCGGTGACGGCGGCCAGCGCACCGATGTGGTCGTGGTGGGAGTGCGTGGTCAGCACACCGCGCAGCGTCCCCGGAGCGGACGCCAGCAG
The DNA here is from genome assembly GCA_963773595.1 of uncultured Actinomycetota bacterium. Taxonomy (GTDB): domain Bacteria; phylum Actinomycetota; class Actinomycetes; order Propionibacteriales; family Propionibacteriaceae; genus Propionicimonas. The sequence continues at coordinate 164,971 of CAVZBQ010000001.1, read as the reverse complement.
CGCTGCGATCGCTTCCGGCTCCGCTGCGGCGTCGATCAGCAGCTGGTCACCGGAGTGCGCTGTGAGCAGGTAGACGTTGTTGTTCATGCCGGAAACGGCGATCCGGCGGATGGCCAGCTCAGGAAGTTCGATCAGTTTCGATGTCCATGTCGTTCCCAGTGTGCCCGGGTCGCGCCAAGTCCCGTTGATGAAAGGCCCGGGCCGGTGCCAGTGTTGGCGGATGGACGCTGCAGAAGCCGCTGCCACCGAAGCCGACATCCACGCCCTCGCGGCTGCGATGCCGCACACCACCACCTGGCCGACGCCGTCCGGACGGCTGGTCTACCAGGTGGGCGGCAAGTCGTTCGTCTACTTCCGCACGCCGCGCAAGGACGCCGTCGACCCGGTCACCGGTGAGCGGTACGACGACGTGGTGATCTTCTGGGTGGAGGGCGAGGACGCCAAGCAGGCACTCGTGCAGGATCCGTCGACGCCGTTCTTCACCACCGACCACTTCAACGGCCACCCGTCCGTGCTGCTGCGGCTGGCGCGGGTGGGCGAACTGACGCGGCTCGAACTCGCGGAAGTGATCGAGGACGCCTGGCTGGCGCAGGCCTCCGATCGTCGGGGCCGCCTCTACCTCGAAGGGACGGCGCGCATCACCGGCTAGCGCAGGTCGTCGCCCGGCGGCAGCTGGCGCGGCTGCTCCTGTCGCGGCGGCTGGCTCTGATTGCGATTGGCGAACAGGCTCATCACCAGCGGCAGGCCCATGAAGAACAGCGGCCACATCGGCCAGTAGTAGGCGGGGCGACCGGCGGACAGCGACGTCATGATCCAGATCGCGTTGAACAGCAGCGCAAGGCCGACCCAGCCCATCGCGCCACCGCGCATGAACCGGCGGCCGCGGTCGTAGTGTGCGGACATTCCCGTGCGGTGCGACGGCCATCAGGTCGCCGACGAGCGGCAACAGCTCGCCGAGGGTCCGTGAACCCGATGCCTGCGCGGCGCGATCCTCGGCCTCGCCGACGCCAGGCGGCCGTCGAGCCGGGCCTGCTCGACAAGCCGGACGGCGTAGTCGCGGTCGGCGTCAGCGGCCCGCAGTCCCTGGTTGGCCGGCGGCCTCGGGTCGACCGTGAAGCCCTGCCACCCGGACCGAAGGGATGGCACCGGGCGCTCCTGCCTCGGTTCGGGGAGGTTCTCCCACTGGGGTCCCGCCATGTCGGCCTCCGTCACTGATCGTGTTTTCGCCTCGACGCTACGCCGCGATCCCTGGCCAGAACAGGGGGATACGACCCGGAACGGACCCTGAACGGAGCTCGTGTCGGTCCATCGTGGAGCATCCTTGTCAGCGAGGAGGCCACATGACCACACCCATCGACCAGGCCGAACGCGTCCGCCGCGAGCTCGTTTCCGCTGTGAAGCGGCTCCGCGTGCTCGCCACGTCCGACCCCGCCAAGGGCGAGGAGCTCGCCGACACGCTGGTGCGGCTGACCGGTGCCCGCCTGCTCAGCCTCGACCTCGCGGAGGCAGCCTCGGACGCTCCGGAGGCCGTCCTGCTGGCGGCCCGCCTCCTCGCCCGCAACGGCGCGGCCGGCCCGTACACCTCCCCCGCCGACGCTGCCCGCTTCTTCACGGCGTCCGCCCTGCTCGCGGCCGTCCAGTCGGGCCTCGGCCAGGTCGAGGCGGCAGCGCGCACCCTCGCCGGCGTTGACGGCTGGATCCAGCAGCTCGGACGCTTCCCGCTGCGCGACCACCTCGAGCCCGTGGCCGTCATCTGGTCGCTGGTCGCGCGGGCGCGCTCGCTGCTGGCCACCGACGTGCCCACGGCCAACGCCTGCGCAGATGCCGCTGCCCGGCGCCTCTACGCCGCCGGCCTCGGACGCGGCGCAGGACTACCTGCCACTCACCGTCCACCTGCTGCTGGCGGATGCCCGCTGGGCCGCCGGGCTGCCCACCGAGTCACTGGCGCACCACCGTCGTGCCCTCTCCGCCTATCGCGGACTCTTCGGCCCGGCAGCCGGTCGGCTGCGTCCCGCCGTCGCCCAGGTCGCGATCGCACCGGTGGCCGCCCTCCACGAGCCGTACGCCCAGCGCCTGGCACACCTCGGCGACACCCTCTTCGCCGTCGCCGTCCGCCGCGCGGAGGTGAGCCGGCTGGAGGAACTCGGCGCGCCGGCCCCGGTACTCGCCGCGGCGCGGACGGGGCTGGCCCGTGCCCTCGCAGCGCAGGGACGGGGCGAGGAGTCCGCCGCAGAACTGGCGGAGGCCTCCGCACTCGACCCGGCGGCGGCTGCCCAGCCCGAGGTGCCGGCGGCACCGCCCGGCGAGCCGCTGCTCCTGGACCACGTCGGCCTGGACCGGATTGGGAACCGTCGCAGAGGACGACGCGGCGCTGGCAGCGGCGGCCGCCCGCCTGTCGCAGGAGCTGCAGTCCGCGGTGTTCGACGGCGTCGCCGCCCGGCTGGAGGCCCAGCAGTCGGAGGAACGCATCCGGGCAGAGGCGGAGGCCGACGCTGCCGAGCGCGCTGCCGAACGTGAGCAGGCAGAACGCGCGGCACAGGCGGAAGAGGCCGAAGCCCTCGCAGCGGCCCAGGAGCGGGAACGGCTGCGGGCCGAGGAAGCAGCAAGCCGGCGGCAGGCGGAGGAGGCCGCGGCCCGGGCAGCTGCCGACGAACGCCGGCGACAGCTCGCCGAAGAGCACCAGCGCCAGCTGGCCGTCGACCCGGCAGCCGCCGACGCTGCCGCAGCGGAACTTGCGGCTGCGCGTGCCCGCGTCCACGACGGTGCCGGGGCGACCTGCGTGACCAGCACGAAGCCCAGGAACGCCTGGCCGCCCTGTTGCGTCCGCTCGCACTGCTCGATCCGGATACCCATCGGGCGGAGCTGGTGGCTGCCCTCGAAGCCCTCGTCGGGCTGCGCTGGCGGCTCGGCGATCCGGACGGCTCCCGCGAGGCTGCGCGGGAGGCCCGCACGCTCGCCGCCGACGCTGGACACTGAGCGCACCTAGGATTGCCGGTGACGTCGAAGGGAGAGGTGAAGATGGGCAGCACCCCGCGCCACACCGCGTCCGCCGGCAGTCCGGTCGTGGTCCGTACCCTCGTCGCAGCCGCAGCGTCGATCCTGCTCCTCGCCGGCTGCACCACCGGAGGGAACATGACCAATCCCGGCAGCACCCCGACCCAGCCGTCGGCCAGCCCGAGTGCATCGACCGCCGCCGTCCCGCCCAAGCGGTGGGCCGCGATCATCAGCGACCTCACGACCCGTGGCGTGCCCACCGACTCCGTCGCCCTCGTCAGCGCGCGCTCGGTCACCTGGAACGACGGCTCGCTCGGCTGCCCCAAGCCCGGCCAGAGCTACACCCAGTCCCTGATTCCCGGGATGCAGGTGGTCGTCACCGTCGGCGCGGTCTCCTACGACTACCGCTTCGGGCGCACGGACAACCCCGTCCTCTGCCAGCGCTGACCTGCGGACGACCCGTCCCTCACGCCGTACCGGGAATAGCCGGCATCCCGACCCTCAGGACCTCAGGCGGAGGATGCTGGTGGTATGGCAACCAGCCTCACCTTCGTCGGGGGGGCCGGGACAGTCACCGGCTCCAAGTACGTCATCACCCACGACGAGCGCCGGTTCCTGGTGGACGCAGGTGTCTTCCAGGGCGAGCGTGAACTCCGCGACCTCAACTGGCAGCCGTTCCCGGTGCCGCCGGCGAGCATCGAGACGATCCTGATCACCCACGCCCACACCGACCACGTCGGCTACCTGCCCGTCCTGGTGCGGGACGGCTTCACAGGTGACGTGCTGGCGACGCCGGCAACCTGCGAGCTGGCGGCCATCGTGCTGCGCGACGCGGCGTTCCTCGCCGAACGGGACGCCGAGCACGCTGCGAGCCACGGCTACTCCCGCCACGACCCGCCGCTGCCCCTGTTCACTGGTGCCGACGTCGAACGCGCCCTCGAGCGGTTCCGCGAGGTCGACTACGACGTCGACACCGACCTCGGTGGCGGCGTCACAGCCCGCTGGACACGCGCCGGCCACATCCTCGGCTCCGCCAGCATCCGGGTGGCGACGCCGGACACGTCGATCCTGTTCTCCGGCGACCTCGGCCGCGCTGAGCACCCGGTGCTGCTGCCCCGGGAGATCCCGCCGGGTGCAGACACCGTGCTGGTGGAGTCCACCTACGGCGACCGTGAGCACTTCGAGCCGTCCGGACGGGAGCACGAGCAGCTGGCCGACCTGATCCGCCGCACGGCGCGCAGGGGCGGGAGCGTGCTGATCCCTGCCTTCGCCGTCGACCGCACGGAGGTGGTGCTGCAGACGCTCACCGGGTTGCTGCGCGACGGCCGCATCCCGGAGCTGCCGGTGTACGTGAACTCCCCGATGGCCCTCGCAGCACTGGACGTCTACCGCGACCCCCGCTACGCGGCAGAACTGCGTCCCGACCTCGACGTCGCCAGCTTCGTCGACCTGCCCCGGCTGCACGAGGTCCGCACGACGGAGGAGTCCATCGCCCTGAACACGCCGAGGATGCCCAGCATCATCATCAGCTCCTCCGGGATGGCCACCGGCGGACGCGTCCTGCACCACCTCGAGCACATGCTGCCCGACAGCCGCAACGCCGTCGTCCTCGCCGGCTACCAGGCCGCCGGCACCCGCGGGCGGGCCCTGCTCGACGGCGCGACGCACCTGAAGATGCATGGTCGCCAGGTGGGCGTGCGGGCGGAGATCCTCTCCGACGAGGAGTTCTCCGTGCACGCGGACGCCTCGGAACTGCTCGACTGGCTGGCAGCCCTCTCACCGGCTCCCCGCACGGTGTTCACCGTCCACGGGACGCCGGAGTCGGCAGGCAGGCTGGCGGCCGCTGCGACCACCCGGCTCGGGTTGCACGCGCGGGCTGCCGAGCTGGGCGAGACCGTCGAACTTCGTGGCTGAGTTGCCCTAGCGGCGGCGGCGCCACAGGCGGACGGCGAGCGCGACGGCCACCAGTGCCGTGCCACCGGCGACCAGCCACTTCGTGCGGTCCGGGCGCTCGACGGCGGCAGCCTCGCCGTCCGGGGCACCGGCCAGGTGCACCTTGCCCGCCCCACCGTCGACGGTGATCTCGTCGCCGGTGTGGATGACCCGCGTCGCCGAGCCCGTGCCGAGCACAGCAGGGATGCCGTACTCGCGGGCGACGATCGAGCCGTGGCTCAGCACCCCGCCGATGTCGGTGACCACTGCTGCAGCCATGGCGAACAGCGGGGTGTAGGCCGGGGTCGTGATCGCTGCGACCAGCACCTCGCCGGGCTGGAAGGCCGCGAAGTCCTCCGGTCCTGCCAGCACCCGCGCCTTCGCCGTGACCACGCCGCCGCTGCCGACGTTGCCGGTCAGCACGTTGCCGGACTGGCCGTCCTTGCCGGGGAACATCCAGCCCATGCTGTCCAGCACGGCCGTCTTCGGCAGGTACTGCGGCGGGTTGGCCAGGCGTTGTCCCCGTGCGACCTCCTTGCGCCGTGCGATCCGCTCGCGCAGGTCGGTGGGCAGGGCGCCGTCGGCGTCGAGGCACCCGGTCGCATCCCGTGCCTCAGTGAGCGTGAGCCAGCAGACCTCCAGGGGCTCCGACAGCGCCCCTGCCGCCACCAGCCGGCCGCCGAGCTCGCGCAGGAGCCGGCGTGCCGGTGGCACGTACAGGCCCATCGCTGCAAGGGCGTCCTCGCGGAGGGGTCCGGTGTGCTGGGCCCTGGTGAGCAACTGCCGCACGCGATCGGCCCGCCAGCCACCCAGTCGGGTGAGGAGCATCGCCGCCGCATTCTCCCGCGCCGCTGCCGACAGCCGCTGGCGCGTGTAGGGGTCGGGCGCCTCTGCGGAGAGGTCGAACCGCAGTGCCTGCAGTACCGGCGCCGGGTCGTCGGCGGGTACAGCGTTCACGAAGTCGAGGTTGTACAGCGTGTGCCCGTGGGCTGCGAGGTACGCACCGAAGCGTTGCTGCCAGTCACCCCAGGTGTGCGCGTCCACTCCTGCGGGAGTCTCGTGGGCGAAGGGTGCCACATCATCGCGCAGCAGGACATCGGCAAGTCCCTGGTGTTCCAGCACCCACCGCGACAGGTCGTACAGGTCCTTGTCCGCCCGGATCGGCTCCGAGTCGTAGCCCAGCATGAAAGCGTCGCCTGCCGGGTCGCCCGGGCGTTGCAGCAGCTTGTCGTAGACACCGAGCCAGGTGAGCTCGGCCATCGCTGCCAGCGGGATGATCGTCTGGACGGCGGTGTAGTAGTAGGCCATCGCATCCACCAGCCGGCCGATCGCATCGAGCAGCGTGCGGGCGGGCACGCCCGCGTCGACGAGGGCTTCCTCTGCCGACACCTCTGCCGAGTACTCCGCAAGGCGCCGGCGCCAGCGGTCCTCGATCGTGTCGCCGCCCTTGCTGGTGAGCATCGAGAACATCTGCGGCGTCTGCTTCATCATGCTGCCGAGGGCGTGGTAGCTGTAGCGGTAGAAGGCGTAGCCGTTGATGGTCGGAAAACCGACGTCGCCGTACTCCGCGGCGGGAGCGAGTTCCGTCATCAGTCGGTTGAGGCCGATCGGCACGGCTGTGGCCATCAGGTCGGCGAACAGCGGTGTCAGCGGGTCGGGCAGCTGCTCGGTGATGCTGGCGCGGAAGTACAGCCCCTTCTCCGGGAGCGGCCAGTCGTCCGGCACCTCTCCCACCCGCTCGGGCAGGGCTGTGATCGGACGTGACTGGACGATGCTGAACACGCCATCGGCGAGCACCCACTCGATGTCCTGGGGCGCGCCGAAGTGGTCGGCGATCGCCGACCCGATGCCGGCCAGCTCGAGCGCCAGGGCGTCATCGAGCACGGCGGCGTGCCGCAGGTGGTCGGGGTTCGCGGTCGTCCGCGTCCGCTCATCGACGGTGTAGGCGGCATCCACACGGATCGCCTTGTCCGCCACGTCATGGCTCAGGATCGTTGCCCTGTCGGTGTCCACGACGATGGTGTCGGTGTCGACGCTGCCGGAGACGACGGCCTCACCGAGTCCCCAGGCAGCGGTGATCACGGTCTCCTCCGTGTGCCCGTTGGCAGGGTTGGCCGTGAACATCACCCCTGCCGCGTCCGCCAGCACGAGGCGCTGCACGACGACGGCCAGCGACAACCCCTGCGGGTCGACCTTGCGGCTCGCCCGGTACCAGATCGCACGGTCGGTCCACAGGGACGCCCAGCAGTCGCGGACGGCGGACAGCAGCGCCTCCTCGCCGACGATGTTGAGATAGGTGTCCTGCTGGCCTGCGAAACTCGCCTCCGCCAGGTCCTCGGCCGTTGCCGACGACCGGACGGCGACCGGCACGTCCTCGCCGAGCCGGGCATAGGCCTCGCGGATGCCGTCGGCGACGGCTGTGGGCACCGGTGCGCTGGCGAACAGGTCCGCGACGCCGGTCTCCGACGGTTCCGCCGACCCGGAGCCGATGACCCCTGCCACGACCCCTGCAATGGTGTCGTCAAGGCCGTTGGATGCCACGAAGTGGTCGTAGGCGGTTGTCGTGACGACGAACCCGTCGGGCACGGGGAATCCCGCGCGGGTGAGCTCGCCGAGATTGGCGCCCTTGCCTCCGGCGACGGCAATCTCGGTTGCGTTCAGGCTGTCCAGCCAGCGGATCTCGTCCATGGTGAAACCTTTCCTGGCTCAGGCGCTTCCGGCCCAGGTCCTTCTGGCGCTGCGCCTTCCCGGGTCAAGTACCCCCATCATCGCCCCGGAGCACGCGGTTCCGTGAGTCGCTGGAAAGCGCCCGGAGCCATCAGCTTCGGGTTCGGGCCGGCCTCGGCCAGCCACTGCTCGACATCGGCGTCCAGCTGGACGGGGACGGGCGGGAAGAGATCGGTGACGAGCACAGGGAGCAGCAGCGAGTGGGGCTCGGCGGGCTGCGTCGGCCCGACAACAAGGGCACGCCCGACAAGGCCGGCCCCGGTGAGGAAGAGCACCTCGTCGAGCTGGCCGAGCGCTTCGGGGTCGACATCGACAGCGAGGCCGACAGCGACGTTGCCGTCGGGCTCGAGGACGTCGGCGAGCGCGTCGGGATCGCCGGGTCCCAGCCGGACGAACCATCGGTTGCCGGGGTGCTCGGTGTCACGGATCGCGCGGATCACGGCGACGGCGTCGAGGTGGTTGGCCCTGCGCCAGCGGTCGAGCGTCCGCCTGGCGTTGCGGCGCTCCCTTGCGTCGGCGGCTGTACGGTCCAGTTGCCAGTCGAGGGCGCTGCGCGCGTAGTCGATGACGGCCACCGGGCGGGCCTTCCGGATCGCGTCGAGTGCCGGGCGAAGACCCATCCCGCTGTGCAGGAGCAACGCCAGCACGGCCGACGGCGCGCGGTTCACTCCCATGTGGCAGTGGACCAGCACCTTGCTGCCCGGCTCGGCGAGGGCGGCGTCCACCCAGTCGGCGAGTTCCTCGAACCAGGCCCCGCCGATCGCCTGGCCCGCGTCGGCCACCCGGTGATGGAGGTAGTGCACCTGCGGCGCCCAGGTCTTGACGAGGGTCTCGTCGCTCCACTCGTCGCGAAGGTCGGCGATGTGGGTGATCCCGGCTGCGACGAGTTCGTCCAGCTGTCGGCGGGCGAGCCCGAAGTTGGGCGAGAGGTCACCGCCGACGGCGAGGCGCTCACTGACGAAGGCGGCGTTCGCCACCGTCAGCTCCCGCGCAGGAGCTACGGACCGGCGAGACGGGTGAGCGACCACCCACCCATCATCCCCCAGAACAGCTTCACCGCGACTGCCCGGTCACGCGCGGGCGTCCGTACGAGTATTGAGGGCTGCTGGACCCGAATATGATGATTTGTCCCCCTTTAGGGGGACACCAATATGTGCCTTGTCGCCCATTCGGGGGACAGGAATCCGTGCTTTGCCGCCCACCGGCGGGACAACGTTCATGAGGAATCTCAAACGTGGTGCAAATGCGCACGGGCTGAATTCTGAAATCGGGTGGAACCATCCCCGAAAGGGGTGCATAGTGGTTGTTGTACGGGAGGGTACTCGTCACCTCGGTGGCGGAGAACTACACAAAAGGATTGCACCGCCATGCACCCCTTCCCGACTGTGCGCGCCCGCGCACTCAGCGTCATCACCCTGGCTATCGCTGCCGGTCTGATGTGCCAGGCTCCGGCCTTCGCGGAAACAACCACCCCGTCCACCCCCCCAACCCCGCAGCTCTCCAGCATCTCCAAGCTCTCCAGCACCAATGGTGTGGAGGACGGAGGAGCGCAGGTCGTCATCACCGGCCGCAACTTCGTCGGCGTCACGGCCGTTGCCTTCGGCACAAGCCCGGCGACCACCTTCACTGCCACCTCACCCACGAGCATCACTGCCGTCGCCCCCGCCCTGAAGGCCGGCACCTACAAGGTCGCCGTCACCAACGAGGCCGGCACGACCGTTGACGCCAAGTACACCGTCCGCACCTTCGAGGCCGAGGTCCTTCGCCTGGTCAACGAGGCCAGGGGCGTCACCCGCAAGTGCGGCGGCTCCAAGTACAAGGCCACCGGCCCGCTGCGCTGGGACTCCACCCTCGCCAAGGTCGCCACATCGCACAGCCGCGACATGGCAGTCCACGACTACTTCAGTCACGATTCCCGCAACGGAACCAGCGCTTTTCAGCGGATTAAGAAGGCCGGATACCGGTATAGCTCCGCCGGAGAGAACATTGCCGCCGGATTCCGTACCCCCGCGTCCGTCGTGAAGGCGTGGCTGAAGAGCCCGGGGCATTGCAAGAACCTGATGAATCGCAGCTACGACGAGCTCGGTGTGGGCTTCGCCACCGGCGGCACCTACGGGACCTATTGGACCCAGGACTTCGGTAATCCGCGCTGAGTCCTGGAACGGTCGATCCGCCGGGCCCCGCCGGCACACGGCTCGGGGCTCGTCGATTCGACCTCACCGGTCCAGCTGGACTCCCCCCGAGGTGCTCCCCCGCACCTCCAGCTGAACCGGAAGTCGCTGGCTGCGCGGGCGTGACAGGGTGACGTCCGCGCGGCCGGCGACCAGAGCGAGTAGTGCCTGCGCCGCCGCCCGCCCCTTCGCCTCGACGTCCTGCCGGACGGTGGTGAGGCTCGGCCGGCTCCGCAGGGCAAGTGGATGGTCGTCGAAGCCGACGACGGCAAGGTCTCCGGGCACCCCCAGCCCGGCGTCGGCCGCGGCGGCCATCACCGAAGATGCCAGCACGTCGGTGAGGCACAGCACAGCCGTCGGGCGGTCAGGGACGGCCAGCATGGCGCGAGCGGCCTCCCGCGCATCGGCGTAGGTGTTCGGCTGGTTCACCCAGAGCGGGACGATGCCTGCGGCGTCCAGAGCCTCGAGCCAGCCGGCGTGGCGCTCAGCGATCACGCGGATCCGGCCGGCCTCCGGCAGGAGCTGCCCGGTTGTCGGGCCGGGCACTTCGCCGAAGCCGCTGGTGAACAGGGCGATGCGCCGGTGGCCGAGGGCGACGACGTGCCGGGCGGCGGCCCGGGCGCCGCCGCGATCGTCGATGGTGATCGCCACCCCGCCGCGCGGTGCGGCCATGTCCACGTAGACCAGCGGCAGGCCCCTGCGCTGCAACCAGTCCAGCGCGGGAAGTTCCGGGTCGCACGAGAACGCGATGGCGCCGTCCATTGCCACGTCACGGGCAGGGACGACAGAACCTTCTGCGATCGCCGGGCACGAGGGTGAGGGCAAGGCCGCTGGGAGCCAGCTCGTCCGCCACCGCACCGAGGAACCGCGCGGAGACCTCGTCTGCGAGCGAGTACCGCAACTCCTTGGCCCACAGCACGCCGATCGTGCCGGTCGTACCGGTGGCAAGGGACCTGGCCGACGGGTCCGGTCCCAGGTAGCCCAGTTCTGCGGCAACGGCGAGGATGCGCTCCCGCAGGCCGTCGGACAGCTGGTCGGGGCGGGAGAAGGCGTTCGACACGGTCATGCGGCTCACCCCGAGACGCTCGGCGATGGACTGCAGCGTCACCCGTGCCATCGCCATCACCTCCGCTTGAAATCCACCTGCTGTGCAGTCTATCTTTACCGGTACAGACTATAGCGGTAAAGAAAGGTTCCGATGTCGCTTCCCACCAGCACCGTCCAGGCCGACCAGCAGTGGTGGCGTCGGGCGGTCGTCTACCAGATCTATCCCCGCAGCTTCGCAGACAGCAACGGTGACGGCATCGGTGACATCAACGGCATCCGCGCACGGCTGCCCCACCTTGCAGCCCTCGGTGTGGACGCGATCTGGATCAACCCCTGGTACCCGTCCCCGATGAAGGACGCCGGCTACGACGTCTCCGACTACCGCGACATCGAGCCGGTGTTCGGCACCATGGCCGATGCCGAGGCGCTGATCGCCGAGGCGCACGCCGCCGGTATCCGGGTGGTCCTCGACATCGTCCCCAACCACACCTCCGACCAGCACCGCTGGTTCAAGGACGCCCTTGCCGCCGCGCCCGGCTCGCCCGAGCGGGCACGCTTCATCTTCCGCGAGGGACGCGGCGTTGACGGCTCCGAGCCGCCCAACGACTGGATGAGCGAGTTCGGCGGTCCGGCCTGGACCCGGGTGACCGAGGCCGACGGCACCCCCGGACAGTGGTACCTGCGCCTGTTCGCGCCGGAACAGCCCGACGTGAACTGGGACCACCCCGACATCCGCGACGAGTTCGAGCAGACGCTGCGGTTCTGGTTCGACCGCGGCGTCGACGGCTTCCGCATCGACGTCGCCCACGGCCTGGTCAAGGACGAGGGCCTCGCCGACATCAACGGGCTTCCCTTCCCGCTGCCGGACGACACCCCCGACGGGGTGGAGCACCCGCACTGGGACCAGCCCGGCGTGCACGACATCTTCCGCTCCTGGCGTCGCGTTGCCGACTCCTACGACGGGCCGCGCGTGTTCTGCGGTGAGATCTGGGTGGGACGCGACCACCGGCTCACCGCCTACCTGCGCCCGGACGAACTGCACACGGCGTTCAACTTCAACTTCCTGATGGCGCCCTGGCTGGCGGCCCCGCTGCGCGCGACCATCTCCTCGACGCTGGCGGCGCACATCGCCGTCGGCGCCCCGGCCACCTGGGTGCTCGGCAACCACGACGTCTGCCGTCCGGTGTCGCGGTACGCCCGCCCGCAGGAACTGCTGGAACCCGGCTTCCCGAACCTGCAGCCCTACCTGGCCCTGCCGGCCGACGTCGAGGCCGGACGCAGGCGCGCCCGTGCCGCAGCACTGCTCAGCCTCGCGCTACCCGGCGGCGCCTACATCTACCAGGGCGAGGAACTGGGTCTCGCCGAGGTCGAGGACATGCCTGCAGAGGCGAGGCAGGACCCGATCTTCGCCGGCACCGGAGGTGCGAACGTCGGCCGCGACGGCTGCCGGGTGCCACTGCCCTGGACGCCGAGCGGCGACAGCTACGGCTTCGGCCCGGACGGCGGGGCGCCGACCTGGCTGCCGCAGCCCGCGGAGTTCGGCGACCTGGCAGCGTCCGTGCAGGAAGGGGACCCGGCGTCGGTCCTCACGCTGTACCGCGCTGCGCTGAAGATCCGCGCAGGCACACCCCGCGCTCGGCGACGGGGAGCTGGAGTGGCTGGAGGCCGGCGACAACGTCCTTGCGTTCCGCCGTGAACCGGGCTTCGCCTGCTGGGTGAACCTCGGCGGCGAGCCGGTGGCGCTCCCGCACGGGGCGACGCTGCTCCTGGCGAGCCAGGAGCTCAGCGACGGCGAGCTGCCGCCGGACACGGCGGCCTGGCTGGCCATCTGAGCTGGCCGACTCCCGTCAGCGGACAACGGCGCAGTTTCGACAAGCAGGGACGACAAAGGGTCGGGGAAGCATCATCGCTTCCCCGACCCTCGTCAGCTAGCCGTTTGTCAGGCGGTCGCGGCCTCGAGCACCGGCTCCTCGGCCCGCTGCGTGACAGCGACGAGGCGCAGGCCCCAACCGAGAACGATCGCGAGTGCGCCGACACCGATGGCGAACAGCGCGACGCCGAAGGCGATCACGGAGGTGAACAGGGACGAGCGCAGGAACGAACCGTTCATGGCGGTGGCGCGCAGCGGGTCATCCTTGCCGAGCTCTGCGTACGTCTTGCCGCCGGTGGCCTTGAGGGCGTGGCCGTTGATGACGTCCGCCTGGACGAAAGCCTCGATGGGGCCGGTGACCTTGGCGCCGGCCAGCATGGGGGCGTCCGCGGAGACGGTGATGTTCTCTGCTGCGAGCTTGGTGCTGACCATGCCCCAGGTGACGGCTCCGGCGATGATCATCACCGCCCCGATGATGATGCTGACGAGGCCGAGCGCCCGGACCTGCTTGCCGGTGCTGGGGGAGATGGTGGCCATATCTTCTAACTCCTTTGGGGGGAGGCGGCCGAGCGGCCGCCGCGACTTAGGTAAGGCTAACCTACGATACGCAAGATTGCTACCTCCGATGGAAGAAATTTCAACTTGCGTCCCGCATCTCGTCCGCACCCTCACCCCGTCCGGCTGATGCGTAGGGTGATCGGCGGAGAGGAGCCTGAACCATGACCGCCCTGATCGTGACCGAATCGCTGTTCGGCAACACGCTGGCGATCGCGGAAGCCATCGGTGGCGGCATCGCAGAAGTACACGGCCCGGAGACGGTGCGCGTGGTGCATGCCTCCCAGGCCCCTTCCGAGCTCCCCGCCGACGTCGACCTGCTGGTTGTCGGCGCCCCCACCCACCTGCTCTCGCTGCCGAACGCCGGCAGCCGTCACGACGCAGAGGACAAGGGCGCAGCCCACGTTCAGCCCACCGGCGTGCGCGAGTGGATCGAGTCGATCGCCATCCCCACCGGCCTGCGGGTCGCGACCTTCGACACCTCGATCCCCGAGCGCATCGGCCTCGGCACGGCAGCCGGAGCTGCGGCACGCGCACTGCGTCGACCGGGGCGCCGACGCGTCCGTCGGCCCGTCCTTCTTCGTCACCGGCATGGAGGGCCCCCTCGCCGACGGGGAACTGGGCAGGGCCACCGCCTGGGGACGCGAACTGGCCGGCGCACTGGCATCGACGGCCTGAGCCTCTTTCATCGCTTGAGGGTTTCGGAGCACCGGCCTTCGCAGCACGGCAACCCGTCCCTTATCCTTGGAAGACCCGGGCCCCCTGCCGGGATGTGGAAGGGCGCGAATGCCGAAGCTGATCGTGAGTCGCTTCTGGGCCGTCCCTACCCTCGTGCTGGCCCTGCTGCTGTCCTTCGTTGCGGCAACGCCCGCCCAGGCTGCTGACCGCACCACCTCGACGGAGGCCCGTCGCGTCGACCGCGTCAAGACCCCGAGGCTCGCCTGGATCGAGGACGAGGACGGCGGCGGCTATTCCGCAACGGTGAAGCTGCCCCGCGACTACGACCAGCCCACGGGCGCCAAGGTCACGCATCGCGCTGTTCAAGGTGCCGGCCGCCGACCCGGCCCGCCGCATCGGCACGCTCTTCCTCAACCCCGGCGGCCCGGGCGGCTCCGGCGTCGACATCGCCAGGGCTGCAACGAGCTTCCTCTCCCAGTCCGTGCTCGACCGGTTCGACATCGTCGGCTTCGACCCGCGCGGCACCAACTCCTCCAGCCGGGTGCGCTGCTTCTCCAGCAGCGGACGCCAGGGCGCTGGCGCTCGCCGGCATGAGCTCGGCCTTCCCCAACACCGGGACCGAGGAGAAGAACTTCATCTCCGCGGGCAAGAAGCTCGCCGCCGGCTGCTCCGGCTACGGCTCGGCGATGGCCTCCTCGATGTCGACGGCCGAGGTCGCCCGCGACCTCGACGTCCTGCGGCGCGCGGTCGGCGACGCCAAGCTGAACTACCTCGGGTTCTCCTACGGCAGCTACCTCGGTGCGGTGTACGCCAACATGTTCCCCGACCGGTTCCGCGACGATGGTCATCGACGGCGTGCTCGACCCGGTCGCCTACGCCGGCACCAAGGCGACCCGGTCGATGCCGACCACCCTGCGCATCAAGTCGGCGGAGGCCACCTGGAACGCGCTCACCGACGGACTGGCAGCCTGCGCTGCTGCCGGGCCCGACTACTGCCCGCTGGCCAATCCCCGCGGCGACTTCGACCAGGTGGCCGCCGCCCTGAAGGCCGCCCCCAAGGGCGTCCCGATCTACAACGGCTCAGAGGTCCTCAACTACACCTACACGACTTCATCTCCGACGTCCTCAACGCCCTGTACTACCCCGACGGCATGGACTGGGTGGCCAGCGTCGTCGCCACCCTGAAGTCGATCGTCACCAGCAGCGACACCGGCAGCGATCGCCGCGTCGACGGCCAAGCTGGACACCCTGGTCAAGGGCTTCCACCGGGTCACCGGCGTCGGGCTGGACGACAGCTCCTACGACAACAGCCTCGAGGCCTACTCCGGCGTCATGTGCA
Organism: uncultured Actinomycetota bacterium; assembly: GCA_963773595.1. Taxonomy (GTDB): domain Bacteria; phylum Actinomycetota; class Actinomycetes; order Propionibacteriales; family Propionibacteriaceae; genus Propionicimonas. The sequence goes on along the minus strand of CAVZBQ010000001.1, from coordinate 149,658 downwards.
CCGACACCTGGCAGGCCGGCGACCCCAACACCTGGATCGCGGCCAACGCGCGGGCTGCAGCGAAGGCCCCCCACTTCGCCCGTATCTGGGGCTGGTCGGACGTGCAGTGCGCCACCAACTACTGGAAGGCGAAGGACGAGGACGCCTACCACGGCACGTTCAGCAAGCGGACGGCTTCCCCGGTCATGATCGTCGGCAACTACCACGACCCGGCCACCAACTACTCCGGCGCTGCGGCGGCGAAGCGCCTGATGCCGAACAGCTACCTCGTCACGAGCGACTCGTGGGGACACACCGCCTACGGCACCTCCGACTGCGTGACCGACCGGGTGGACGCCTACCTGCTCGGCCTCGCAAGGCCGGCTGACGGCGTGTGCGTCGGCAACGTGAAGCCGTTCACAGCGCCGCTCGCGACGATGTCGCTCGCCCGCGCCGGCGGGCTGGCACGGGTGCTGCCGACACGGCAGGGCCTGCCGCCGGTCACGGCGCCGCAGCCCGAAGCCCCCTGAGCCGCGGCTCGCAGCTCAGGTCGAGCTGCTTGCGCAGGTACACGAGGGTGACCCGATCGTCGACCATCACCCGCCGCTGCTCGACGTAGCCGGCGCGGGCATACAGCCGCAGGTTGGAAGCACTGAGGTGCCCGGTGAACAGCAGGGCCTCCTCCGCGTCCGCCACCGACTCGGCCCGCGCGAGCAGGAGCGCCCCGAGGCCGCGTCCCTGCTGGTCGGGAGCGACGGAGAGCCGGGCGATGTGCAGGCTCGTCCCTTCCACTCGCACCCGCACGGAACCGACGACGCGGTCACCGTCGAGCGCGACGAGGCCGCGGCTGCGGTCAAGGTCCGCGATGCAGTTGCTCGGGCGACTCCTGCAGCGGTGGCAGGGACGGGTCGTCGTAGAGCTGCGCCTCGACGGTGAACGCAGCGCGCTGCACGGAGAGCACGGCGTCCGCGTCGCCGGCCACCATCGGTCGCACCATTACTGGCAACCGCATATCTTGAACACCCCCGTCATGCCGATGTGGAACATCGTGCAGCATCCTGCCCGCTCATCTGCGTAGTTGTACGGCGTCCGCGACCGGAGGACGAGGATGCGTGCCCCTGTCGCGGGTGGTTTCGAGCCCCTATGGTGAAATACACCAAGGGGGAGGCACCTGCACACCGGGGAGCCCGACCGAGTCCGAAGCACAACCGGGGGGACGTGCGCGGGAACAACATCAGACCGACCGAGCCACGTACACAGCACGCCTGACTGGCCTCAAGCGCCATGTACCGGATTGGAAGTCTCCTGGATCCCAGGATCTCGAGGGCTACCCGATGGCAGTCTCCGAAGTGCTCAGTCGCGAGGTGGGGGCCTCGCGCTGACGAGAGAACGATCGGGGAGCCAAGGTGTTGCCGGCCCGGAATAACTCCGGGCCGGCTTTCCTTCTTGTGGTGTCCGTCGCAGTTGGTCGCCCGGGGGCGACCCGGGACCCGCGCACTCCGTCATCAACCCGGAAGCTCGCTCATGCCACACACCGAGACCGCACCCGCGGGATCGTCGTCCGCTACCCAGGCCCGCCCTGACAAGCTGTCGGCCCAGTCGATCCGCGTCCTCACCGTGCTGCTGATCGGCGCTTTCGTCGTGATCCTCAACGAGACAGCGCTCAACGTCGCGTTGTCGAAGATCATGGTCGACCTCAGCATCGACGAGCGCACGGCGCAGTGGCTGACCACCGGCTTCATGCTGACCATGGCCGTCGTCATCCCCATCACCGGCTGGATCATGGAACGCCTGCCGAACCCGCGCAGTGTTCACGCTGGCGATGTCGCTGTTCAGCGTCGGCACCCTGATGGCGGCCCTCGGCTGGGGCTTCCCCAGCCTGCTGGCCGGCCGGCTCGTGCAGGCCAGCGGTACCGCGATCATGATGCCCCTGCTGATGACCACCGTCATGGAACTGGTGCCGCCGGGTGCCCGCGGACGGGTGATGGGCACCATCAGCCTCGTCATCTCCGCAGCCCCGGCCATCGGCCCCACCGTGTCCGGCCTCATCCTGCAGTTCCTGCCGTGGCGCTTCGTCTTCGTCCTCGTCCTGCCGATCGCGCTGGCCATCCTCGTCGTCGGCCTGCGCCAGGTGCCGAACCTCAACGAGCCCGTAATGGTGAAATTGGACGCCGTCAGCGTCCCGCTCGCCGGTTTCGGCTTCGGCGGCCTCGTCTACGGGCTCAGCCTCGTCGGCAGCCCGACGGCAGGCTGGGGCCTGGAGATCGCTCTCGCCGTCGGCGTCGTCTCCCTCGGCCTGTTCATCTGGCGGCAACTGGTGCTGCAGCGCACCGACTCCGCCCTGCTCGACCTGCGCACCTTCACCCACCCGATCTTCGCGACAGCGATCGGGGTGATGGCCATCGCCATGGCTGCGCTGTTCGGCACGATCATCGCGCTGCCGCTGATCCTGCAGCAGGTGATGCACGCCGAGCCGCTCTACGTCGGGCTGTTGCTCCTGCCGGGTGCGCTGCTGACCGGCCTGCTCGGGCCGGTCGTCGGCCGCCTCTACGACCGGGTGGGCCCGCGCTGGCTGGTCGTCCCCGGCTCGCGTCGCCGTCGGCGTCGGGTTCGTGCTGTTCGCCCAGGTGGCCGTCACCACGCCCTGGTGGTGGCTGCTGATCGCGCACCTGTGCCTGAGCCTCGGGCTGGCGTTCATGTTCACCCCGCTGTTCACGATCTCGCTGGGCGCCCTGCCGCCGCTACCTGTACGGCCACGGTTCCGCCATGGTCGGCACCGTGCAGCAGGTGGCCGGAGCTGCCGGCACCGCGCTGTTCGTCACGGTGATGTCGACCGTCGCTGCGAGCCAGCCCGCGGGAACAACTCCCGAGGTCGCGCTCGCTGCCGGCGCCCGCACCTCGTTCACGACCGTCGGCGTGATCTGGCTCGCCGCGATCGTCGCGACGTTCTTCCTGCGCAAGCCGGAGGAGACCGTCCCCGACCACGAGCCTGTGCCCGCCGCGCACGCGTAGGCTCACGGGCGTGCCAACACCCGAGTTCATCGTTGCCCTCCGCGAGAAGGTCGGCACGACCCGACTGTGGCTGTCCGGTGCGACAGCCGTCGTCATCCGTCCCGGCGTGGACGGCGAAGAGGTCCTGCTGGTCCGCCGCGCCGACAACGGGGAGTGGACGCCGGTGGCCGGCATCGTCGATCCCGGTGAGCACCCGCAACTGACCGCCGTCCGGGAGGTGGCGGAGGAGGCAGGCGTCACAGCCGTCGTCGAGCGGCTGGTGTGGCTGACCGTCACGGAAGTGATCACCTACGGCAACGGCGACGAGACCCAGTACATCGACCACGTGTTCCGCTGCCAGTGGGCCGACGGCGACCCGCACCCGGTGGACGGGGAGGCGAGCGAGGCGGCGTTCTTCGCCGTGGACGCCATGCCGCCGATGTCTCCCCGGCACGTCGAGCAGGTGCGGGTGGCGCTCGCCAACCACCCCGAGGCCCGTCTGGGCTGAACGTCCCCGGCCCCTGCGAGAACGGGCCCGGCAGGGCGAATGGGAGGATTGCTGACCATGAGCCTCGGACTGGTTGCCATCATCGGCGTCGTGCTGGTGGTGGCCGTGACGGCGCTGGCACCCAAGGTGGGGATCGCCCCACCGCTGCTGCTGGTCGCCCTGGGCTTCGCCGTGAGCCTGCTGCCGTTCGTCGACCCGGTGACGATCAACCCGGAATGGGTGCTCGCCGGTGTGCTGCCCCCGTTGCTGTACTCGGCGGCCGTCAACACCCCCGCGATGGAGTTCCGCAGGGACTTCCGGCTGATCTCGGCCTTCTCCGTGACCCTCGTCGTCGTCACGGCCGTCGCGATCGGCTTCCTCCTCAGCGCTGCCGTCCCGGGAATACCGCTCGGCATCGGGATCGCCTTCGGAGCGATCATCAGTCCGACCGACGCCGTGGCGACCAGCATCGTCCGCCAGTCGGGGGTCCCGCCACGGATCGTCACCGTGCTCCAGGGCGAGAGCATGCTCAACGATGCCTCTGCGCTGGTGCTGCTGCGCTCGGCCGTCGCAGCCGTCGGGGTCTCCGTGTCGCTGTGGGAGGTCGTGGGGGAGTTCGTGTGGGCGGTACTCGCGGCTGTGGTGATCGGGTACGCGGTCGGCAAGCTCAACCTGCTGGCCCGTTCCAGGATCAACCACGTCACCGCCAACGTCGCCCTCTCCCTCGCCATCCCGTTCATGGCCTACCTGCCCGCCGAACGCCTTGGCGCCTCCGGCCTGGTGGCGGCAGTCACAGCGGGCCTTGTCGCCGGGCGCGGCGCGGCGCGGATGCTCGGCGCGGAGGACCGGCTCGCCGAACGCGCGGTGTGGCGGACGGTGGAGCTGCTGCTCGAGAGTGGCGTCTTCCTGCTGGTCGGCCTCGAGCTCCCTGCGCTCACCGACGACCTGCTGGAGAAGGGTGGCAGTCTCGGCCAGGCGACCCTCCTCGCGATCGTTGCCGTGACCGTTGCGATCGTGATCCGGGCGGCCTTCGTCGCATGGTCGGTCTGGACCCTTGCCCGGCGCAGCCGTCGGCGGCCTGCCGTCCGCGAGCACCTCGCCGAGATGCAGGACCAGCTCGCGGAAGGCCAGTTGCCCCGCCTTGGCAACGATGAGAAGACCGGGCGCCAGGAGCGTCGGGTCCGGCGGCTCTCCTTCAGGGCGGGAGCGAACGCGCCCTCTGCCGAGGTGCAGCTGGGGCGGTGGCAGCGGCTGGTCGGTCGCCGGCTCGCCGACATCGACTACCTGGCAGCCCAGGAATTCGGCTGGCGGGAAGGCATCGTCCTCGTCGCGGCAGGCATGCGCGGGGCTGTCACCATCGCAGCAGCCCAGTCACTGCCGGCCACGACACCACACCGCTCGTTGCTGATCCTCGCAGCAACCTTCGTCGCCGTCGGCACCCTCGTCGTCCAGGGCGGCACGCTCCCGTGGCTGGTGAGGCGCCTCGGGCTCACCGGCAGGCCGGCGGACGGAGACCCTGCCCAGTGGGCGCAGCTCCAGGCCGAGCTGACAAGGGCAGCGGTGGAACGGCTGTCGGAGAACCTCGAGGGCTACCCGCCCGAGATCGTGGAGCGTGTCCAGGCGCGGCTGAGGCGCCTTCCCGGGATGGACGCGGACGCTGAGTTCCCCGGCCCCGCCGCCGGCGAACGGGTGGCCAAGCTCAGCAAGCTGCGGCTGAAGCTCCTCGCCGCCCAGCGGGAGGAGTTGCTCGCCATCCGCGACCTGGGTACCTACCCTTCCGGCCTGCTGGACGCAGCCCTCACCCAGCTGGACGCGGAACAACTGGGCATCGAGCTGCAGCGCCACGAGTGACCCCGCCGGGCCCTGGACCACATTGGGGACGGTTCCAACTCGGTCCACCCGGTGCCTGGACCGAGTTGGAACCGTCCCCAATCCGGTCCGGGGCTGTGGCCGCTAGCATCACGTGCAGACAAGCGAGGAAGGCCGGGGATGTTGCCGTTCGCAGAGCTCCACCTGCACCTGGAGGGCACCCTCGAACCCGAGCTCGTCCTCACCCTCGCTGAACGCAACCGGATCGCGCTGCCCTACAACGACGTCGACGACCTGCGCGGCCGCTACACGTTCGGCTGCCTGCAGGACTTCCTCGACCTCTACTACGCGAACATGCAGGTCCTGCGCACGGAAGCGGACTTCGCGGAGCTGACCGATGCCTACCTCGCACGCGCAGCGGCTGCGGGCGTCGTGCGGGCCGAGGTGTTCTGTGACCTCCAGGCCCACACTGCCCGCGGCGTGCCTGCTCCCGTTGTGCTCGCAGGGATCGCCGACGCCCTCGCCACCTCGGAGGCCGACCACGGTGTCAGCAGCGGGCTCATCCTCACCTTCCTGCGCCACCTGCCGGCAGCGGACGCCGAGCTGGCCTACGAGCAGGCGCTGGCGACAGGGGTCGACCTGCTCGGTGTCGGGTTGTGCTCCTCGGAGGTCGGCTTCCCTGCAGCGCCGTTCGCCGGCCTCTACGCCCGCGCCCGGGCCGACGGGCTGCACACCGTCGCCCACGCCGGGGAGGAGGGCGGCCCCGATTCCGTGTGGGACGTCCTCGAGCACCTCGCCGTTGAGCGGATCGACCACGGCATCAACGCCATGCGCGACCCTGCCCTCGTGCAGCACCTGGCCGAGCGGGAGATCCCACTGACCGTCTGCCCGCTCTCCAACGTCCGGCTGCACGCCGTCCCGAGCCTTGCCGACCACCCGCTGCCGGCCATGCTGGAGGCGGGCCTGAAGGTCAGCATCAACTCCGACGATCCGGCCTACTTCGGTGGTTACCTCGGGGAGAACCTTGCTGCTGTGAAGGCGGAGTTCGGGCTGGACGCTGCGCAACTGGCCACCCTCTCCGCCAACAGCATCGAGGCATCGTTCCTGCCGTCCGCGGAGAAGCGCCGCCTGCTCTCCCTTGCCTGACGCTCCGACCGGGGCGGCGCGGGCGCAAATCGGGCCGGATGGCGTGCGCGAAGTCCCTGCTCACCAGAGGTGTTCGCCGGTAGCGTGAAGGCTGTCAGTGGCGCATCGAAGCGCCACCCAGCGAATGAAGGAGCAGGTATGGCTACCGATTGGGCTGCAGACATCAAGAAGTACGCACCGAAGGCCGACGACGCCGTCGTCGCCAAGCTGCTGTCGACCTACCGCCTCGTGCTGAGCAACCGCGACTCGGCCTACGTGGCCGCCAGCGACGCCGCAGAGGTCGCGACCGTGCGCGAGAAGTTCCTCAAGGGCAAGCTCGGTCTCGCCGACGACGACGCGACACTCGACGCCGCGATCAAGGACGTCGCTGCCGTCATGAAGGACGACCGCACCAAGAGCCGCGCGACCTTCTACTACCTGCTGGCGGAGAAGTTCGGCAAGCTCGACGTCTTCAAGTGATCGGCTGACCCTGCGACCCGGCCCCGCCAGGCCGGGACTGGGCATGCGCCCGGCGTCCCTTCTCCGGCGGTGAGGGCAGGGCGAACGTCCCCAGGTGATTGGCACGCAACAACAGCCGGCTCGTCCGCAGGGACTTCGACCGGCCCGAGAGCGGGGCGGTGTCGGCGTCCCGGCTGAGCTCGACAACCCCCACCTTCAGGCTGCGGGCGAACGGCATGAGCAGGAGCAGGACGCCGACCCCCATCACCAGCGCGCGGACGGTGTCCGACTCCGATCCGGGCAGCTGGCCGGTCAGGCCCAGCCACGTCACCACAGCACCCAGCGCGAGGAACCCGGCGTTCAGCAGCCGCTTGCGCCAGCGCGACCAGCGGTAGGCGATCATCAGCAGGGCCAGACGGGTGGCCTCGTCCCGGTCGACGAGGTGACGCAACTGGTGCAGCAGGCGCCACGGCCGCGAGCCCCAGTGGCGGCAGCACGGCCGGTGGACGGCGCGCAGGTGCTGGATGAGGTCCTGTGCGTCGTCGACGAGCCGCGCGTCGCCGCGCAGCCCCAGCCGGTCGAGCCCTTCCTGGGCGAGGATCGCGGCGTGCAGACCCGCGGCGGCAGACCTCGACGAACAGCCGGGGAGCCAGCGGTTCGGAACCGATCGGGACGCCGGGCTTCGCGCTCCCCGTCTCCAGGTAGGACTTGGTGTCGCGGTGCAGGTCGGCCGCCGTGCGGTAGTCGGCGACGGCAGCCATCAACTGCTGGGCGTTCTCCACCGACCCGGTGGTCCCTGCCGTGTCCTCCGCCATCGCGAGGGCTGCCTCGAACTCGCTCTCCGCCTGGATCAGCGCGGGCGAGGATGTGCTCGCCGACGCGTGTCCGTGATCGTCATCGCCTCGCGCAGCGACTCCTTGTACTGGCCGCCGATCAGCGCGGCCTGGGCGCCGAGCACCCGCAGGTCGAGGTCGTGGCGGCGGGTGGGCAGCACCTGGTCGAGCAGGGCGTTCGCGCCGACGTCGTCCCCGAGGCGCAGCGCCAGCATCGCTGCGAGGACCTGCACCGACCACGGGTCGGCAGGGGTGAGCGGGTCGGCGGCCAGCAGGGCTGCAGCCCGATCGTCGTCACCGGCGAGCAGGGCACAACCGGACGCGTTGCCGGCTGCTCGTGTCCGGGCCCGGCCTGGGCGAGCAGTGCGCGCGCCGCCGCCTGGCCGGTGTACCGGGCGCCGGAGAACGGCGAGTCCTGGCCCACGTGGCCCTCGGACACGGGCGTGCCCCACTGCGTGCCCGCCCACAGGGCAGGCCTCGGCGTAGGCGGTGTCGTAAGGGTCGGTGCTGGCCAGCCGCCCGCAGGTCGGCGAGGATGCCGAGCGCCATCGGCTCGTCCGCGAGCAGGATGCGGATCCGCAGGATCGAGCGCCGCAGATCCGCGGGGAGGTCGGTGTCGTCCACCTCCACCGACTTGCGCAGGTGGTCCCAGGCCTCGCGGTAGCGGCCCTGCTGGGCGGCCAGCCGGTAGGCCAGCAGCCGGTAGACGTGCCGCCAGTGCTCGAACGCGTCCGGGGTGAGGCCGGACGCCGTCCAGCCGGCGGCCTCGCGCAGGGCGTCCCTCGATGACGGCGACGGTCCGCAGGCAGGCCTCCTCGGCCTCAGCGAACCGGCCGACGTCGGTCATCGCCTGGATCCAGCGCGAACGGTCCTCGATGTCGAGGTCGGCGACGCCGTGCGCCCCACCGGGCGTCGAGCTCGTCGAACAGCGACGCAGCGGTCGGCGAAGTCATCGAGCTCCGCGGAGGCGACCGCCCGGACCAGCACGGCCGCCGCGCTGATCTCCGCCGAGGCCACCAGTTCCAGGGCCAGCACCGGGCTCTCCGCCGCGAGCAGGTCGGCGGCGCGCAGCGTCGACTCCGGCCCGGCCGCGGCGAACCGGACCAGCGCCTGCTCGAACTCGGCGTAGCTGCCGATCGGCGTGCGCTGCCGGCGTCCGGCCTGGAAGAAGCGGTCGAGCAGGCTGATCATCCGCACGCCGTCGGCGTCGGAGGCCGGCACCGGGCCGGCCATCCGCAGGGCCGCCGACCAGGCCTGCTTGGCGAGGACGTCGTCGTCAGCGCCGCCGGCCTGTTCCGCCCGGCTCTCCGCCCGCTGCCACAACTCGGCGGCGATGAACTCGAGGATGTCCTGGTCGTCGGGGAAACTGGCCACCAATTCCGACAATGTCGGCTGGTGCTGGGCAGACCCGAGTGCGTGGACGGCAGCGAGCCAATTCCCCGCGTCTGTTCGTGAAAGACCGCCCAATCGACGCAGTTCGGCGTACGCGGCATCAGCCGCCACGAAGTCACCGCTGGCAAGGCACTTCTCTGCACGACAACGCAAGCCGTCAGAGTCGACGGCGACCACCGGCTGGTCAAGCATTTTCCCCCCTACGGGCCACATTGTCCTTCTGAGGCGCAAGGGGACGGCAGAGATACAATTGCCACCCGGTTGAGGATTTCCGCTTCGGGGGAATTCGGGCTCTCAGGCGAGCAGGTCGGCGTACTCCGGGTGCTGGCCGAACCAGTGCACGACATAGGGGCAACTGGCCCGGACCTTCCACTCCCCCGCTGCGCGGACATCGTCCATCGCGTACTGCACGAGACGCCCTGCGATCCCGCGGCCGCCGAAGGCCGGCGACACCTCGGTGTGGTCGAAGTCGGCGACGCCGTCGGTGAGCTCGTAGTCGGCCACGCCTGCCGGCGTGCCGTCGATCGTCACCGCGTAGGTGCCCGCCTCCCGGTCATGACGGAATACCTCGGCCATCGCTCCCTCTCCGTCGACCCTCGGCAGCTGCTGCTGCTCACTCCTCGCCGGTGCGGCGCCGACGGCTGACCACAAGGATGCCAGCACCGGCACACAGGAAGACCACGCCGATGCCGAGGGCACCGAGGTCGCCTCCGGTGTAGGCGAGGGACGAATCGCCGCTGCCGCCGCCGTGGTGGCCGCCGTCGTCGTGGGTCGGGTCGACGACAGCCGGTGTCGTGAGCAGTTCCGTCGTGCACACCACGGGGCAGGTGCCACCGCCGCCGGGGGTGGCGGGGCTGACGATGTCAAGGTTGTAGGAGTCCTCGCCGACGACAACGGTGTAGGTGAGCACGGCTTCCTCACCGGGCTGCAGGGACGGCACCGTCCAGGTGAGCGTCGCACCGGCCAGCGACGTGCCGTCCGGAAGCGCACCGATCGATGCTGCAGCGAGCAGGTCTGCCAGGTCGTCGGTGACGACGGCGTGGGCGACGACCGCCTGTGACGTGTTGCGCACGCGCAGGGTGAAGGTGACCGTGCTGCCCGGCTCGACCGTGCTGCCACTGGCCGGATCGGAGGTCTTCTCCAGCGTCCAGGCCGGGCTGTAGTGCCGGGTGTGGCACTCGTCGGCGGGCTCGGCGCCGATCGGGATGATCGGGTTGGCCCCGGGACGGCAGGTGCTGGCACCCTCGCCCGTCGCGGTGTTGCCGAGGGTGATGCCGTAGGCGCCGGAGCGGACGGTGACGGTGTAGGAGACGTGCGACTTTCCGCCCACCGGCACTTCGGGCACCGACCAGGTGAGCACGTCACCGGCGAGGCTTGCACCGGCGGGCAGGTCGCCGGTGATGTCGGCGTCGTCGAGCAGGTCCGACATGTCGTCGGTGACGACGGCTCCGGTGAGCGCAGCCGGGCCGGTGTTGGCGACGGTGAGGGTGAAGGTGACCCGGTCACCTGGCTCGACCGTCGCGCCACTGCCGGGATCGCTGGTCTTGGCCAGCGTCCAGGACGTCGTGTAGGCGACGGTCGAGCAGGCGTCGGCGCAGTCCCCGCCAGGACTGGCCGCTGCTGCGGTGTTGCGGACGGTCGCGCCGACGGCCGCCGGGTCGAGCAACGCCTGGTAGGACAGCGTTGCCGTGCCGCCGACAGGGACGGACGGGACGGACCAGGTGAGCGTCGCGCCGTCGAGGCTCGCCCCTGCCGGCAGTGCGACGAGAGTGGCGTCATCGAGGACGTCGGCGAGGTCGTCCGTGACGACGGCGCCGGTGAGAACGCTGGTGCCCTGGTTGGTGACGGTCAGCGTGTAGCCGACGACGTCGCCCGGACGGACGGTAACGCCGTCAGCGTCGCTCGTCTTGGCCAGCGACCATTTCGGCGTGAACGCCGTCGTGCTGCACGCACCGGGACAGCTGCCGCCGGCGCTCGCGGGGACGGCGGTGTTGGCGAGGGTCACGCCGAAGGCATCCGGGTTCACCGTCGCCGCATAGGTGACGCTGACGGTCCCTCCGACCGGTACGTCCGGCACCTGCCAGGTGAGGGCGTCGCCCACCCGCGTGATGCCGGCGGGCAGCGTGCCGAGGGTCGCGCCGGCGAGGCCGGAGACGTCGTCGCCGACGAGGGCGCCGGACAGTGACGCCGGGCCGGTGTTGCTGACGGTCAGCGTGTAGTGCAGGACGTCGCCGGGCACGACCTGCGCACCGTCTGCCACGTCCGAGGTCTTCGCCAGCGTCCATGCTGCCGAGTGGACCGTCGTCGAGCAGGCAGCGCAGGTACCGCCGACGCCCACAGGGCTGACGGTGTTGGCGATGGTGGCGCCGTCGGACACCACCCTTGCCGTGTAGGACACCGTGCGGGTCTCGTGCGCACCGAGGGTCGGGATCGTCCAGGTGAGCAGCGTGCCGTCGAGCGACAGCTCACTGGAGCCGGCTTCCACCCTCGCCCCACCGAGGACGCCGGAGAGGTCGTCCGTCGCGGTGGCTCCGGTGATCTCTGCGTCGGAGGTGTTCGCCGCGGTGAGGGTGTAGGTGATCGTCTGGCCGGGGACGACGGTCGCGCCGTCACCGGGGTCGCTGGTCTTCGTCAGCGTCCAGGCGGGGGTGTGCGCAGTGGTGACGCAGGTCTCCACGCAGGCGCCGCCGACCGACGCCGGTACTGCCGTGTTGCGCAGGGTGACGCCGAGGGCCCCCGCCTTCACGGTTGCTGCGTAGTCAAGGGTGACGGTGGCACCGGGAGCGACCGGCGGCACGGTCCAGGTGAGTGTGTTCCCGGCGAGGACGGCGCCGGACGGCAGCACGCCGAGGTCGGCGTCGTCGAGCACGTCGGCGAGGTTGTCCGTGACAACAGCGCCGGTCAGGGTGGCCGGAGCCGTGTTGGTGACGCTCAGGCGGTAGCCGAGCACGTCACCGGGCACGACGGTCGCGCCGTCCGCGACGGTGCTGGTCTTCGCCAGCGTCCAGGCCGCCGTCGTCGCTGTCGTCGTGCAGGCTGCGCAGCTGCCGCCGGGGGTTGACGCCGACGCCTTGTTGGTCAGGGAAACCCCCAAGGCGCCGACGCCTACCGTTACCGGGTACGAGACGTGCACGGTCCCACCCACCGGTACTGCCGGGACCCGCCAGGTGAGCTCTCGCCCGGCGGCCGACAGGTCGTGGGCCAGGTCACCGAGGGTCGCGTCGTCGAGGATGTCCGACAGGTCGTCGGACACGACGGCTGCGACCACGGGGACCGGGCCGGTGTTGGTGACGGTCAACGTGTAGGTGATGACGTCACCGGGCTGCACAACGGCACCCGAGGCCGGGTCGCTGGTCTTCGCCAGCGTCCAGGACGAGGTGAACTGCGTCGTCGTGCAGGTGGAGCAGGTGCCCCCGGAGCCGTCCGGGGTCACGGTGTTGGTCAGGGTTGCGCCGTCGGCGTGCACGGTGACGGCGTAGGTCACGCTAGTGGTCGCGCCGGGAGCGAGCGCGGGAATGGCCCAGATCAGCTGGTTGCCGATGCGGCTGAGCTCGCTGGAGGCGAAGCTCAGCGTGCCGTCGTCGACCACGCCTGCCAGGTTGTCGAGCGCACGCGCGCCGCTGACCACACCCGCAGAGGTGTTGGTGGCGGTCAGCGTGTACCTGATCACGTCGCCGGGCTCGAGGACGGCGCCGTCGGGTCGGTCGCTGGTCTTCGCAAGCGTCCAGGCAGCGGTGTACTGCGTGGTGGTGCAGGTGCCGCAGACCCCGCCGACGGAAGCAGGGGCAGCGGTGTTGCGCAGGGTCGCGCCGATGGCCTCCGCCTTGACCGTTGCCGCGTACGGCAGGCCGGCCGTCGCGCCGGGCGCCACGTCGGGCACCTGCCAGGTGAGCGTCGTGCCGCTCAGGCTCGCCCCTGCAGGCAGGGTGGCGAGGGTCGCGTCATCGAGCACGTCGGTGAGGTCGTCGGTGACGACGGCGCCGTGCAGGACCGCCGGGCCGTCGTTGGTGACGGTGAGGAGGTAGCCCAGCGCGTCCCCGGGAACGACGGTTGCGCCGTCGCCCGGCGTGCTGGTCTTCACAAGGCTCCATCGCGGCGTGGTCTGGGTGGTGGTGCAGCTGGTGCATTCACCGCCGACCGTCGCAGGGGAGGCGGTGTTGACCAGCGTCGCGCCGCGGGAGCCCGCGCTGACCGTCGCGCTGTAGGTCACGGTGGCCGTGTCCCCCGGGGCGACCGGAGGCAACGACCAGGTGAGCGTGTCACCGGTACGGGTGAGTCCTGAGGGCAGCGCGCCGAGGCCGGCGGCGGAGAGCCCGGAGACGTCGTCCGTGACCCGGGCACCGGTGAGAGCCACCGGACCGTCGTTGGTGACGGCGAGGGTGTAGTCGATCGTGTCGCCGGGGGCGACGACCGTGCCGTCGGCGGGATCACTGGACTTCGCAAGCCGCCAGGCAGCCGTGTACTGGGTCGTGCTGCACGCGGTGCAGGCGCCTGCGCTGCCGACGGGGCTCACGCTGTTGGTCAGCGTTGCGCCGCGGGCGTCGTCCCGCACCCGGACGGTGTAGCTGACCGTTGCGCTGCCGCCGGGGGCGAGCGTGGGGATGGCCCAGGTGAGCGTGCTCCCCGCGCGGCTGAGCTCGCTGGAGCTGAAGCCGAGGGTGGCGTCATCGAGGACGGCGGACAGGTCGTCGCGCGCCTGGGCGCCGGCCACGACAGCTGCAGAGGTGTTGGTCGCCACGAGGGTGTAGGTGATCTGGTCGCCGGGCTCGACGACGGCCCCGTCCGGACGGTCACTGGTCTTGGCCAGCGACCACGAGCCGGTGAACTGGGTGGTGGAGCAGGCGCCGAGGCAGCTGCCTCCGACGCCGACCGGCACGGCGACGTTGTGAACGGTCGCGCCGGTCGCTGTCGTCGACACCTGGACGCGGTAGGCCACCGTCGTGGTGGCGCCGGGAGCCACGTCCGGCACTGCCCAGGTGAGCTGGGTGCCGGAGAGCGTGAGCTCCGGTGGCAGAGTCCCGAGGACGGCGTCGTCGAGCACGTCGGCGAGCTCGTCGATCACCAGCGCACCGTGCAGGGTGACCGGACCGGTGTTCGCGACGTGCAGTCGGTAGTCGATCGTGCCGCCGGGAGCGACGGTCGCAGCGTCGACGGGGGAGCTGTCCTTGGTCAGCGTCCACCGCGGCGTGTAGGCGGTGGTGGTGCACGCACCGGCGATGCAGTGGCCGCCGGCGGTCGCGGGAGCTGCCGTGTTGGTGATCGTCGCGCCGAGGGCTGCAACGGTCGCCGAGTAGGTCACCTGGGCGGTGCCGCCGACGGGCACGGTGGGCACCGCCCAGGTGAGTTCAGTGCCCGCCAGCGTGATGGCTGCGGGAAGCGGTGCGAGGGTGGCGTCGTCGACGAGGCCCGACACGTCGTCCTTCACGACGGCGCCGGTCAACGGCACCGGCCCGGTGTTGACCACGGTGAGGGTGTAGCCGACCGCGTCGCCGGGCGCGACGACCGCGCCGCTGGCAGGGGTCGACGACTTCGCGAGGGTCCAGGCGGGACTCAGCTGCGTGGTGGTGCACGCGCTGCAGGAGCCACCGGCACCGGCCGGCACGACAGTGTTGGTGATCGTCGCTCCGTCGGCACGGACGATCGCCGTGTAGGTCACCGACGCGTGGGTGCCCGGCTGCAGGGTCGGGATGGCCCAGGTGAGGGTCTGGCCGGCGAGGCTGAGCCCAGCGGCCGTCGCGGTGATGTCGGCGTCGTCGAGCACCTTCGAAAGGTCATCGACGGCTGTGGCGCCGCTGATGACGGCTGCAGAGGTGTTCGAGGCGGTCAGGGTGTAGCTGATCACGTCACCGGGGGTGACGGTTGCGCCGTCGCCCGGGTCGCTCGTCTTCGTCAGCGTCCAGGACGGGGTGTGGGCCGTTGTGGTGCAGCTGGCAGCACAGGTGCCGCCGACGGTTGCCGCCGTCGCTGCGTTGCGCAGGGTCGCGCCGACGGCGCCCGCACTGATCGTTGCGGTGTAGTCAAGGGTGGCCGTGGCGCCGGCCGGGACGTCCGGTACCTGCCAGGTGAGCGTTGTGCCGCTGCGGGTGGCTCCGGCAGGCAGGGTGCCGAGCGTGGCGTCGTCGAGGACGTCGGACAGGTCGTCGCTGACCACGGCGCCGCTGAGGCGTCCGGGGCCGGTGTTGGTGACGGTGAGGGTGTAGCCGATGACATCTCCCGGCGCAACGGTGGCGCCGTCGGCTGGCGTGCTGTTCTTGGCAAGGGTCCACGACGGGGTGGTCTGGGTGGTGGTGCAGGCAAGGCAGTGCCCGCCGGAACTGGCCGGCGCAGCTGTGTTGGTGAGCGTGGCTCCGGTCGAGCCGGCTGCGACGGTCGCGGTGTAGCCGACGCTCGCGCTGCCACCCGCAGGGACGCTGGGGACATCCCAGACGAGGGTGGTGCCGGTGCGGGTGAGCCCCTGGCCGAGGTCGGTGACGATCGCGTTGTTCACGATGCCGCTGAGGTCGTCGGTGACCAGCGCGCCGTCGATCGGCACGAAGCCCGTGTTGGCGACGGTGAGCGTGTAATGGACCTGCTCGCCGGGGAGGACCTGGGAGCCGGACGCCGGGTCGGACGTCTTCGTCAGCGTCCAGGCACCCGTGGACTGGGTGGTGGCGCAGCCTCCGACGCAGCTGCCGCCGGCCCCGACCGGGGAGACGGAGTTCTGCACGGCAACGCCGTCGGCGCCGGCCGCCACGCGGGCGGTGTAGGTCACCGTCGCGGTCTCGCCCTTCGCGAGGGTCGGGATGGCCCAGGTGAGCAGGTCACCGGTGCGGCTCAGCTCCGGGGAGGAGAAGCTGAGGGTCGCGTACGGGGTCACCTTCGACAGGTCGTCGAGCGCGAGCGCACCGCGGATCTCTGCGGCGGACGTGTTGGTGGCCCTCAGCGTGTAGGTGATCAGGTCGCCAGGGTGCACGATCGCGCCGCTCACCGGGTCGGAGGTCTTCTCCAGGGTCCAGGACGGGGTGAAGGCGACCGTGGTGCAGGCAAGGCCACAGCTGCCGCCGACACCGACGGGTGAGGCCTGGTTGCGCAAGGTGGCGCCGACAGCGTCGGGGTCGACGACCACCTGGTAGTCCAGCGTCGCCGTCGCGCCGGGTGCGACGTCGGGCACCGACCAGGTGAGCGTGCCGCCGGAGCGCGTGGCACCGGCAGGGACGGCGACGAGGGTGGCGTCGTCGAGCACATCGGTGGCGTCGTCGACCACCTGCGCGCCGTGCAGGGTGGCGGGGCCGTCGTTGGTGACGGTCAGCGTGTAGTCGACGACATCGCCCGGCCGCACGGTCGCGCCGAGGCCGACGCTGCTGCCCTTGGCGAGTGACCACTTCGGCGTGTATTGCGTTGTAGTACAACCGTCGCATCGGCCGCCGGCTGAGGTGGGCGCTGCCGCGTTGGTCAGGGTTGCGCCGAGCGCGTCCGCCTTCACGGTGGCGCCGTAGCTGGTGCTGACGGTTCCGCCGGCGGGAACTGCGGGGACTGCCCAGGTGAGGTGCGACCCGGCCCGCGTGAGTGCTGCGGGCAGCACGCCGAGGTCGGCGTCATCGAGGAGCCCACTCGCGTCATCCTCGACGGTCGCGCCGGTGAGCTCGACCGGGCCGGTGTTGTGCACGGTCAGGGTGTAGGTGATCAGCCGGCCGGGCTCGAGGACGGCACCGGGCGCAGCGTCGCTGGTCTTGGACAGCGACCACGCCGCCGTCGTCTGGCTGGTGGAACAACCGGCGCCGCACGACCCGCCCTGCCCGTGGGGGGTTGCGGCGTTGGTGATGGTCGCGCCGTCCGCTCCGGCCTTGATCGTCGCGGTGTAGGTGACCGTGGCGGTGGCACCCTTGGCCAGCGTCGGGATCGACCAGGTGAGGGTCGCCCCGGAGCGGGTCAGCTGCGGGGAGGTGGCGGTCACGTCGGCAGCGGCGAGCACGCCGGCGAGGTCGTCGGTGGCGAGCGCCCCCGTGACGGCTGTCGGGCCGGTGTTGGTGGCGGTCAGCGTGTAGGTGATCACGTCGCCGGGCTTCACAACGGTGCCCGATGCCGGGTCGGCGGTCTTCGCCAGGCGCCAGGCGGGGGTCTGGTTCAGGGTGGTGCAGCTGACGCTGCACCGGCCGCCGGCACTGGCCGGCGTCGCGGTGTTGGCGAGCCGGACGCCGTCAGCGCTCGCGCCGACGCCGACGAGGTAGGTGAGGGTTGTGCTCGCTCCGGGGGCAACGTCGCCGACCGCCCACGTGAGGGTGGTGCCGGTGAGCGTTGCGTCCGCAGGCACGGCGAGCAGGGTTGCGTTGTCGAGGACGTCTGCGAGGTCGTCGTCAACGAGCGCGCCACTCAGGACGGCCGGGCCGGTGTTGGTGACGGTAAGGGTGTAGCCGACGGTGTCGCCGGGGTGCACGGTGGCGCCGGACGCCGGGTCGCTGGTCTTCGACAACGCCCAGCTCGGCGTGGAGCTCGTGGTGGTGCAGGCGGAGCCGCAGGAACCGCCGGCCGAGGCTGCCGCTGCCGTGTTGGTGAGGATGGCCCCGCGGGCGCCGGCGTTGACCTGCGCCCAGTAGGTGATGCTCGCCGTGCCGCCGACGGGCACTGCCGGCACCGCCCAGGTGAGCGTTGCGCCGCTGCGGGTGAGGCCTGCGGGCAGGACGGCGAGGGCTGCGTCGTCGACCAGCCCGGACACGTCGTCGGTCACGACTGCTCCGGCGAGGACGGCTGGACCGGTGTTCGTGACGGTGAGGGTGTAGCCGAGCGCTTCACCAGGGATGACGACAGAGCCGCTGGACGGGGAGGAGGTCTTCGCCAGCGTCCAGGCCGCGGTGCTGTGCGTGCTCGTGCAGACGGTGCAGACGCCGCCGGCACCGCGCGGGCTGACAGCGTTGGCGATGGTGACGCCGACAGCACCGCTGGTCACGGTGGCGGTGTAGCTGATCGTGCGGGTCTGGCCCGGCGCGAGCTGCGGGATCGCCCATGTGAGCGTGCTGCCGGCACGGCTCAGCTCCGCCGAAGCGAACGTCACCGCTGCGTTCGGCAGCACCTGGCTGAGGTCGTCGACGGCCGTCACTCCGGTGACGATCGCAGCGGAGGTGTTGGTGGCCGTCAGCGTGTAGGTGATCACGTCACCGGGCTTCACGACGGTGCCGGACACCGGCGAGCTGGCCTTGGCGAGCGTCCACGCCCCGGTGCGGACGGTGCTGGTGCAGGAGGTGCCGCACGCTCCGCCGACGCTGGCAGGGGCTGCGCTGTTGCGCAGGGTCGCGCCGGTGGCCGTCGGCGTGATGGTGGCGGTGTAGGTGAGGGTCGCCGTCGCCCCTGCTGCCACATCGGGCACGGTCCACGTCAGGGTGCTGCCGGTGAGCGACGCACCGGACGGCAATGCGCCGAGGGTCGCGTCGTCCAGCACGTCCGCGAGGTTGTCGGTCACGACCGCCCCGTGCAGGGTGGCACCGCCGGTGTTGGTGACGGTGAGGGTGTAGCCGATCGGCGTGCCCGGCGTGACGCTGGCGCCGTCGGCCGGGTCGCTGGCCTTGGTGAGCGTCCAGGCGTCGGTGTAGGCGGTGGTGGTGCAGCTCAGGGTGCAGTGGCCGCCGGTCCCCACCGGGGCAGCGCTGTTGGTGATGGCCGCGCCGCGGGCGTCGGCGTGGACGACGGCGGAGTAGGTGACGGATGCGATGCCACCGACGGGGATCGTCGGCACCGTCCAGGTCAGCTGGTTGCCGGCGCGGATCACGCCGGAGGGCAGGGTGGCGAGGGTGGCGTCGTCGACGAGGCCGGAGACGTCGTCAGCGACGGTCGCGCCGCTGACGGGCACGGGCCCCTCGTTCACGGCGGTCAGCGTGTAGGTGACGGTGTCGCCCGGCTTCACGACGGCACCCGTCGCTGGTGTCGAGGTCTTGGTGAGGCCCCACTGGGCTGTGGACTGGCTGGTGCTGCAGCCCGCGGCGCAGCTGCCGCCGGCGCCCACCGGCGTGACGGAGTTCGTCACGGTGATGCCGGTGGCCCCTTGCCGCAGGGTTGCGGTGTAGCTGACGGTGGCCGTCGCGCCGGGCGCCAGCGTCGGGATCGCCCAGGTGAGGGTCGAGCCCGAGCGGCTCAGCTGCGTGGAGGAGAAGGCGACGTCGGCGTTGGCGACGACGCTCGCCAGGTCGTCAACGGCCGTGGCAGCGGCAACGGTGGCGGACGACGTGTTGGTGGCGGTGAGCGTGTAGGTGATCGCGTCACCGGGTGCGACGATCGAGCCGGAGGCCGGGTCTGCCGTCTTCGCAAGGGTCCACTGCGGCGTGAAGGCCGTCGTGGTGCAGCCGCCGACGCACGTGCCACCGGTGGAGGCAGGGATCGCAGCGTTGCGCAGGGCGGCGCCGTCGGCGCCGGCCTTGATGGTGGCCTGGTAGCTGACGCTGGTGTGGCCGCCGGGAGCGACGTCCGGCACGGGCCAGGTAAGGGTGCTGCCGCTGAGGCTGGCACCGAAGGGCAGCGAGCCGAGGGCGGCGTCGTCGAGGACGTCGGACAGGTCGTCGGTGACGGAGGCGCCGTGCAGGGTGACCGGGCCGGTGTTGGCGACGGTGAGGGTGTAGCCGACGACGTCGCCGGGCTTCACGGTTGCTCCGTTGGCGACGGAGCTGGTCTTGGCGAGCGTCCACGCAGGGGTGGTGGCGACGGTGCTGCACGAGGTGTCGCAGTGCCCGCCGGCGCCGGCGGGTGCCGCGGTGTTCCGCAGGGTGGCGCCGAGGGCGCCGGCCTTGACGACGGCGGTGTAGCTGATCGTCCGCGACTCGCCCGCCGCGAGGGTCGGGACGGTCCAGGTCAGCTGGGTGCCCGCCCGGGTGATGCCGGCGGGAAGGGTGCCGAGCGTTGCGTCGTCGACGAGGTCGGAGACGTCATCGGTCACGGTGGCGCCGGTGACCGGCACCGGCCCGCTGTTGGTGACGGCGAGGGTGTAGGTGAGGGTGTCGCCCGGCTGCACGACGGAGCCCGAGGCGGGACTCGAGGTCTTTGCGAGGTTCCACCTGCTGGTGCCCTGCGTCGTGGAGCAGGCACCGGCGCACGTGCCGCCGGCCCCGATCGGGCGGACGGTGTTGGTGAGCGTTGCGCCGTCTGCGCCTGCCTTCACCGTCGCGGTGTAGCTGACGGTCGCCGTCCCGCCCTTCGCCAGCGTCGGGATGGCCCAGGTGAGCGTGTTGCCCGAGCGGCTGAGCTGCGGCGAGGTGAAGGTGATGTCCGCGTCCGCGAGCACGCCGGTCAGGTCGTCTGCAGCCATGGCCGCGAGGATCTGCGCGTCGGAGGTGTTGGTGGCCGTCAGCGTGTAGGTCACGGTGTCGCCGGGCACGACAACGGCACCGCTCGCCGGATCGGACGTCTTGGCCAGCGTCCAGGACGGCGTGTGGTGGGTGGTGGTACAGGCCGCGCCGCAGGCTGCCGGGCTGGTCTCGCCCGTGGCGGAGACCGTGTTGGTGAGGGTGACGCCGTCGGCGCCGGCCTTGACGGTCGCGGTGTAGGTGAGCGTAAGGACCGAGGAGGCGCGGACGGTGCCGACCGTCCACACCAGGTCGGTGCCGGTGAGGCCTGCCGTGCCCTGGCTTGCGCTGATGTCGGTCACGTCTGCGTTGGCGAGGACACCGGCGAGCGCGTCGGTGACGACGACGCTGTTCGTGAAGCCCACGGCGTCGCCGGTGACCGTCACGGTGTAGTGGATGGCCTGTCCGGGCACGACGGTGGAGCCGTCGGCCGGATCACTGGTCTTGGCGAGGCTGAAGCCACCCTTGGCCCTGGTGAGGCGGTTGGTCGCCGTGACGGCGACGGGGGTTGCCGTCCGCGGGAGCGTGAAGCTCACCCGCCGTCCGCTGACGGTGCCGGTGGCGTTGGCCACGTCGATGGTCGTCGACCAGGTGTAGGACGCATCGGCGGGGGACGGCGGGGTGTCCTCCGTGACCTGGCAGGTGCTGCCCACCGGGATGCCGTCGGGCGCGCTCCAGGTACCACCGGCTGTCAGCCCGAACGTGCCGGTGCCGTTGGCGGGGAAGGTGTTCCCGTTGGCTGCGGTGCACGACCAGGTGAAGCCGTAGACGGCCGCTGCGTCGATGCCCTCGGTGTCGCCGGTGACCTCCTTGATCACGCCGAAGCTGCCGGTGATGCGGTGCACGGGGTTGCCGACGGTGATCGCCGGACGCTGCTGGCCGGCGGCAGGAATGGTGACGGCCTCGCCAAGGTCAGGGGTGCCCCAGACGTAGGAGTCGTCGACGTTCGAGGCGGCGCCCGGGTCGTCCTCACTGGTCACCGTGCAGTCGGAGCCGACGAACTGCGGCGGGCTGGTCCAGTCGGCGTTGGCCGCGACGGGTCCCCAGCTGCCGGTCACTGCGTCGTCGCCGGCGTGGGTGCAGCGGTACTTCCCGGAGAAGGTCAGGCTGCCCTCCAGCGCGGAGGTGACGACGCCGGAGCCGAGCAGCAGGTGCTTGCTGACGGTGAACGACTGCTTCACCCGGACGGTGTCGTTGGTCACGGTCACCCGGGCGGTCTCGTCGGCGTTGGTGGAGACGGAGCCGCCGGTCGGCGAGTACGTGGTCGGCTGCCAGGCCCAGGAGCTGTCGACAAGATCGGCCGCAGAGAGGCTGTCCTCGGTCACGGTGCAGCCGGACTCTGCGGGAATGGCAGCATCCGCCGGGCGGGCGAGCACAACGGTGCCGCCGGAGGCAGGCAGCGTCCACGACCCGGAGGCGGCGACCTGACCGCGGTAGGTGCAGGACCAGGCGCCCGTGACCGAAAGGCCGGAGGAGAATCCACCGGGAGCTCCGGCATAGGCCTTCGTCACCTGGAGTCCGGACCACCGGCGGGTGGCCGTGTTGGTGACCACGAGCTGCGCCGGTTCTGCCGCGGACGCGATCGTGACCGTGCCGCCGAGGTCGGGCTTGGCCCAGGTGTACGACGTGTCGATCAGGGCACTGTCGCTGGGGTCGTCCTCCGTCGCCGTGCAGTGCGCGGTGAACGGGATGTCGGTGTCTCCGGTGAGGGTCGCCGGGCCGGTGCCGGTGACCGTCCAGGTGCCGGTGTAGGCGTCCGGGCCGTAGGTGCAGCGGTACCCGCCGGTGAAGGTGGTGCCGGGCTTGACGGCACCGGCGGTTCCGTCGCCGAACGCCTTGCTGATCGCAAGCCCGCCGGTAACACGGCGGATGCTGTTGGTGATGGTCGCGGTCGGGGCGTCGTCGGCTGCGGTGACCGTAGCCTTCGTGCCGCCGCCGGGGAAGGTCACCGACTGGGCGTCCCAGGCGAAGGACGCGTCGCGCAGCTGGCTCGGGTTCGGGAACGAGCCCTCGCTCACCTGGCAGGTCCAGCCGTAGGGCACCTGGTCGAGGACGGTCTGGGTCTCGCCGGGCCGCACGGCGACGGTGGCCTCAAGATGGCCGGTCTCTGCAGGGTCGCTGAGGTAGCAGCGCGCTGTGACGCTGAAGCCCGCGAAGCTGCCGGACGGCGCGTAGCCATCGGTCTGGCCGCCCAGTTCCTTGGTGACCCGTACCTTCCCGGTGTCGCGCAGCAGCGTGTTGGTGACCGTGAGCCGGTTCGCCTGCGCCCCTGCGACGGTGACGTTGTGGTACTTCGGCGTCGCGTCCCAGCGGTAGGACGGGTCACTGCTGGGTGCTCCCAGCGAGCCGGCGTCCTCTGCAACCGTGCAGTCCGAGCCGATCAGGATGTGCGTTGCGTCACCGGTGAGCGTCGCGAGGCTGCCGGCTGCGCTGCCCTGGCCCTGCCAGGTGCCGGTGACAGCGTCGTCGGAGCCGTAGGTGCACGACCAGGTGCCGCTGAAGGTGTGGGACGGGTCGAGCACACCGGCGAAGCCGCCGTCGTCGATGACCTTGGCGATCTCGATGCCCGCGTACACCCGCTTGATCGGGTTGGTGATGTGGATGTCGTAGCTGGCACCCGCATCGGTGACCTTCACGGGGTCGCCGATCGTCGGCTCCTCCCACGCGTAGGATCCGTCCCTCAGCCCAGCGGTGGTGCTGCCCTCCGTGGCGGAGCAGGTGGCGCCGAGGGGGATGTCGGAGAAGGTGGTGGAGCCGTCGGCTGCCACGGTCCTCGTCCCCTGGGCGCCGGCACCGGTGCAGGTCAGGGTCACGGGGAAGATCGCGTCGCCGCCCGCGGTGTAGCCGCCGGTCTCGCCGGTGATCTTCTTGGAGACGACCACCTGAGCGGTCTTCGCGCTGATCGAGTTCACGACGCGGACGCTGACCGGCTGGGCGTCATCGGTCGTCGTGAAGGTGATGCTCCTACCGTCCTGGGTCGCGTGGCTGGCGTCGCCGGTCACGCTCAGGCTGACACCGTCCCAGCGGTACGGGTCGAGGGTGCCGGGGAAGTCGCTCTCGGTGACGGTGCAGGTCGAGCCACCGGGTATCGCGTCGCCCGGCGCCTTCGAGTCGCCGGCGTTGACGCTGAGGGTGCCGCTGATCGGGTCACCGGTGGCCGGGGTGCAGGTGTAGCTGAAACCGAAGTCGGCTCCCGCGGGGAAGGCGGTGCCCGCTGTGCCGCCCTTCGACGCTCTTGGCGATGTTGAACGAGCCCTCCGCGCGGTTCAGCGTGTTGACGACGGTCGCCGTCGCACCGGACTTGCCGACGGTGGTCGGGTCGGGCGTCTGGGTCGACCAGGAGTAGGAACGGTCGCCGGAGACGGGCGTGCCCGGATTGTCCTCGGAGACGGTGCAACTGGAGCCGACGAGCACGTCGACGGTGGTTGCCTGGCCCTGGCCGGTGACATCCCATGACCCGCTCTTGACGTCCTCGCCGTTGTTGTAGTCGCAGCGGTAGGTGCCGGAGAAGTGGAACCCGCCGGTGCCGAGGCCGGTGTGGTTGACGACGTCCTTCGTGATGGTCAGTTGTCCGTAGACCCTTGCGATGTCGTTGGTGACGGTGACGATCCGCGGGTCCTCGGCCGCAGGAACCTTCACGGTGACGGCTTCGGGCTTCGGTTTCCAGTCATAGGAGGCGTTCGGAAGTGCATCGTGGCCGGTCGGCGCATCGGTCTCCGTGACGGTGCAGGACGTGCCCACCGGCAGGTAGGGCGTGAGCGCCGTTGTCGTCGACGGCCAGGTGAGCTGGTAGCTGGTCTCGAAGTTGTCGGCCGTGCCCTGCGCCGGCGCGTCGCAACGGACACCGAGGGTGAAGACGGTGCCGCTGGCCACCTGCGTTGCGAAGCTGTCGACGGCCTTGCGCACCTGGATGCGGCCGTAGCCGATGCTGGTCGGGTTGGTGATCGTGACGGTGCCGGGCCCCGGCCGGGACACGGTGACGGTGCCGCCGGTGAGCCCCGCGTAGGTGGCATCGCCCCAGACGTAGCCGGGCTTCAGCAGGCCGGCAGCAGGCGCCTTCTCCGACACCGTGCACGCGACCCCCGCTGGCACGGTGACGGACTCCGAGCCGCCGGCGGCGACGGTGACGGTGCCGGTGTACGGGGCGCCGCAGTCGTAGGTGACGGTGAAGTCCCTTGCCGTGCCGCTGTAGCCGTTGCCGGTGACGACCTTGGCGATGGTGAGGCTGACCGTGTCGCGGCGGAAGTAGTTGGTGACGCCGATCGTGGCCGTCCCGTTGTTCTGGATCGTCACGGCCGCGCCGGCCGTGTAGTTGTCCCAGGCGTAGGACGGGTCGAGGAAGTCGCCGCTCTTCTGCGCCTGGTCCTCGCTCGAGACCGAGCAGCTGCTGGTGGCAGGGATGCCGGGGACGGTGACGGGCGTCCCGGGGGAGACGTTGACGGTTCCCGAGCTGACGACGGTGCCGACGAGCGTGCAGCTGTACGTGATGGGAAAGGTGCGGACCGCGCCGCCGGTGTAACCGGCACCGGGCACGCCGGCGCGCGGGCTGATGGCCGTCGTGAGCTGCAGCGAGCCGAGCTGACGCGTGGTGCCGTTGGTGATGTTCACCGTCGACGTGGTGTCGGCGGCGATGGTGACGGCTGCAGGGTTGATGGGCGCCGACCAGCTCCAGGACGGGTTGACGAGGTCGGTCGACGTTCCGGTCGGCGGGTTGGCTTCCGTGACCGCGCAGGTCGCGCCGGCGGGGACGTCGTCGATCGTTGCCGTGGCTCCGGCGGTGCCGTTGGAGGCTCCGGGATGGACCGTCACGGTGCCCGACTTCACTGTCGCGGTGCCGGAGGTGCAGGTGTAGGCAGCCGTGAAGGCCTTGGACGTGCCGCCGGTGTAGCCGGCGCCGGTCACCGTCTTGGTGATGGCGAGCTTGCCGACAGCGAACTTGTTCCGCACGGTGCAGGTGGCGCTCTGGCCGGCCGCGAGGGTGAGGGTCGTGCCACTGAGCGTGCCCGCCGTGCAGGTCCAGGCGCCGTCCTGCACGTAGCCGGCCGTCGTGGCGGCGTTCGACCCGACCTCGGCGAGGCTGTAGGTGCCGGCGATGACCGACTTGGCCGTGACCGCAGCGCTGCCGCTGGCCCCCGACACCGACTGTCCGGCGACAGAGCCGCTGCCGGTGGCGGAGAGCGTCCAGTCCGCTGCGCTCGCGAGGGTGCCGGTCTGCCCGGCCGTTGTGACCTGCTTGACCAGGGTCAGCGTGGCCCGTGGCGTGTAGGTGTTGGTGTACGTGCACGTGATCGGGGCGAGCGAGCCTGTCGCTGCCGAGTAGTCACCGGAGAACCTGAGGCCGGCCCCGCTCACGGTGAGGCCGGTGATGGTGCTGTTGCCCCCACCGTCGGTACAGCTCAGGCCGGTGAACGCCCAGCCGGGATCGGTGGGTGCCGTCTCGCTGATGTTGATCGTCTGCCCGGTGACCAGGTTGGCCGTCTTCACGGCCTGCCCTGCTGAGCCGGTGCCGGTGGGGGTGAGGCTGAAGGCACTCCCCCACGCCGAGCCGACGGTGTCGCTGCTCGCCGTGAACGCTGAGGCAGGGTAGGTGGCAGGGGCGCCGTACGGGGCAGCGACGACCTTCTGGATCTTCAGCGTGCGCACCTGCTTCACCGAGGCGTAGAGGCAGCCGTAGGTGGTGGCGCTCTCCGGCGTCCAGAAGTCGTTGGTGTAGGTGCCGCCCGGTGTCGCAGCACAGGTGGAGTTGGTGCCATTGTTGGTGAAGCCCAGCAGCACGAGAGTGTACGGAACGCCGTCGATCGTGAATGTCTGGTTTCCGGCCAGCGACGTGAAACGGGTTTCGTCAGGGCAGGCGCCGGTGGCGCCATTAGGGCAGGGAGTCTGCGTCGGGGTTTCCCACATGGTCCAGGGGAAAGTGAGATCGAGCCCGTTGAACCGGACGACGAGATTTCCCTTGTACCACTTGTAGGTCAGGGAAGTGATTCCACCATTGATGTGTCGCATCGAGCCGAGGTTGAACGGTGTTTCCGGAGTGATCGCCGTCAACGCCCGCGGCGTGAATCCCAGGGCGCTCTGCTGAGAGGTGTCGAGGTTGGTCGGGCAGATGTTCGAGTAGCCGTGGGCGGCGTACGCGGTGCCAGTGCTGCCCACCCAGTTGCTGGAGGTCGATGATCCCGAACTCCCGGCAGACGTGCCCGTAATGCCTACCCGCAGGCAGTAGGCGGCCTGGTTGGGCGCGTCGGCACCGCCGTCGCTCACGATGGCAACCTGATCTGCCATCCGTGCCGTCGGCTGCGGAATCGTCACTGCTGAAGCTGTGCTGGCACCGAGCGTGGTCAGGCCGGCGAAGGCCAGGGCCAACGCGAGCACAGCGGACACGCCTCGTTTTCGCAGCATGTTCATTCTTTCCCCTCAAAAGAGATGATCAATGCTGAAGGAAAGCTACTCCATGCAGGCGTTGGGCGTCCACCGAATTGAGAAAGTCGGCGAAAGTCGTGCGTATTCCACCGATATTTGTCACCCTCAATGGGGACACATTCCAAAGAATGTCCCCATTTCGGGGGACCCTGGTCTTTATGGCCTGTCCCCATGTCGGGTGACTCGTTTTCCGTGCCGCGGGGCCGGCGGGCGAGCGGACAGGCGAGCGCCCCGCGGCCGGAGGCTGCGGGGCGCTCGTCGTGCGAGTGCCGGGGACGTCGCCGTCCCTCGGGATGGGCTAGGTGACGTTCGGCAGGGACATCAGCTTCGAGGACTTGGTGAGGCTGCCCATGGCTGCGATGAACACGCTCTTCAGGTCGGCTGATGAGGCCGCGCAGAAGTAGTTGTCACCGTCGGTGTTCTCCGCGGCGGTCTTGCCGGACTGCGTGCAGTCGTAGGCATCGCTGGCAGCGCCCGACTTCCTGGGCGATGCGGCTTTGGCCATGACGTCGCGGACGTAGAGCGTCGTGCCGCCGACGTCCCACAGGTCGCCTTGTTCACCGCGCCGATGCCGATCGTGATGATCGTGATGCCGGCGGCCTTTGCCTCGGAGGCGATGGCGGAGAAGTTGTCGCAGGACAGCTTGTTGTTGTTGCCGGCCACGCCGATGTCGAGGTTGTTGGTCAGGGTCGTGGCACTCGAGTCGCTGGTGAAGATCTCCGACGGCGAGCCGTCGGTCTCGAAGATGATGACCTTCTTCGGGGTGCCGAACTCCTTCGGCCGTACCGGCAGGCCCGCATCGGCGCTCGGGTCGACACTCAACAGGTAGCGGGCGGCGCCCTTCAGCGCAGCTGCCAGGTGGGTGCCTTCGTTGCTGGAGGTTGGCCGCCTTGCCGGTGTCCGCGTTCGGGTAGTTCACCGTTGGGGTGGAGTAGGCGAGGTTGTGCACGGTCTTGCCCAGCGTTGTGGCCGTGTCAAGGCTCGTCACGCCGGCGGTGTCGGTCTTCGTGTACTTGTTGGTGAAGCCCACCGGCACCCAGCTGCCGTTGAAGTGATACTTCTTTCCGCCCTTGACCCAGGTGCAGCCGTTACCGCACACGGATGGCGTCGCTGAAGGCATTGCCGCCGTTGGGCGGGGCGGCCTTGTCCGAGGTCGTCGGCACGCTGATGGCGATGGTCCCGAAGGCGACGTACTGCTGGTCCTGGTTCATCGAACCGAGCATGTCCTCGATTCCGGCCTTCATGGCGCTGAAGGAGCCGGCAGGGGTGGTCCAGCCGCCGCTGCTGTTGTTGTCCTGCATCGATGGTGTTCGGTCGGCCATGACAACCACGTCCAGGGGGTTGGGCGTCACCGTCCCGCAGATGCCCCTGCAGGCCGCGGCAGAGATGGTCCCGGTCTGGCCGGTCGGAATTCCGATGGCAGGGCCGAACGAGTAGGCGACCGTCTTGTTGTGCTTGACCACGATCGTGTTGCAGTGGAAGGCGACGGTGCACGGCACCGAACAGACCTGCTCATTGCAGTCGAGGACGTCGAAGGTGTGGCTGGTGATACCGCAGACGGCCACGACGGTCGCCCAGTCCGGCGACTTGGTCGTGGCGTTGTAGCTGGTCACGCACCGCAACGCGATGTTCGGCATGATGCTGCCGAGGTTCGCGCCGATCATGTTGTCTGCAGCGAACTTCTGGGCGTCGACGATGGCTGCGGCCGGATCGTCGGGGAGGTGCATGGCACCTGCCGTTGCGGCTGCGTCAAGGGCGTTCTGCAATTGCTGGCGTTCGTAGACCAGCTTGCCGATGTCGACACCGAGGGCAGCAGAGGCCATCAGGACGACCATCATCAGAGCGACGATGACTGCCACTGCGCCGCGTTCGCGCCGGCGCTCGAGAAGCATCTTCAGCATGTTCACTCAATCCTCATGAAGCTCGTACCGTGCAAGGTGATGGTGGGAGCGAGTCCGAGCAGCACCGGGCGACAGCCAGGTGTGGACGTAGTTGAGCGTCACGGTGACCGTGCCGCCGGTGTCCGGCGTGCTGTCGCTGAAGTTGCACGGGTCACCAGCTGCCGTTGTGCAGCCGACGGTGACCGTCGTGCCGGCATTCGTGGCACCCGGCAGGCCGGCGATCGCCGTCCTCACGGCGTTCTGCGAAGCGATGGAGTTGTTGCTCAGCGCTGCGGTTCGTGCGCCCTCTCGGGCAGCGTTCGCCACGACGGACTGTGTGCTCATCAGCATGCCGAAGTCGACGATGCCGACCAGCAGCAGCAGGAGGACGGGAAAAACCAGCGCAAACTCAAGTGCAGCAGCCCCACGCTGCGACTTGCGCGACCTCAACTTGGAAAGCACGCTTGCCCACATTCTGCCAATAGAGAATTGATACTCCGGACCCCTCCAGAATTAATGCGAGTCTAAGTGCGTCGTCACGCCACTGTCAATGACGGCAACCAAACCGCACAGGTTAGCCCACCAGGCCCCGTTTGTGCGGTATCCCCGCCCGGAGTGTCGAGACTTTCTGGACAGCATCAGGGCTAGTCACAGCGGATGTTCGGCGTCGAGCCCTTCGCTGCGACCCTTCTCGGTTAATGCGTCGTGTCCCCCTTTCGGGCGACACCCGAGAATTGGCCGCCATCCTTGGCGTTTACGACACAATTGGCGGCCTTGTCACCCGTTCGGGCGACACGGTAACCGCAATGCCGGTCCCCCTTTAGGGGGACACCGGACGGCTATTTGTTGTCTGCTTCGGTTCTCGGGAGGCCAATCTTGTCCAGAATCCGCCGGCGTCCGCTGACGTAGGTGACGGTCATGTCACCCAGTTGGACGGCCTGCGCATCCGCGACGAGTCCGTGGGCGCGGGCAGCGCCGAACCTGGCATCAAGCCGTACAGCGCCCCGCGCGCCGCTCGCCGATCCGGACAGCCCGACCAGCTCCGGTGTACCTGCAGGGACGGTCGAGCTTCTGCCGGCGGCCCCGCAGGACGATGTCGGCGACCTCGCGCCCGTCCCTCGTGAACGTCAGCACGCCGTCCATCGGGCGAGTGAGCGCCATCCGCACGAGCAGGAGGGCAAGGACGGCAACGACCAGCAGGGCCGCAACGCCGCCGACGATCGGCAGCAGGGACGGCGGGAGCTTGATCGGAGCCGGCGGAACGGCAGCAGCACCCTCGATGGCCGGCGCGAAGGTCAGGCCAAGGTCCTTCTCCAGCACCTTGCCCCACGGGGAGCTCACCTTCGCAGACAGCGAGACCTTCGAGTTCGAGTCTGCCGACCCGGTGACACCGACCTGGGCCGTTGCGTTGGCCGTTGCCCCTGGCTCGAGGCTGATCGTCTCCGGGAGTCCGGTCACCACGAGCTGGAGACCGTCGGTCGCCTGCAGCTTCAGGTCGCTGAGCACGACGGGCACGTGCGGGTACGGGGAGGAGATGTCGAGTTGCAGCGGCACGGTGGCGCCGTCGGCGAGGGCCGTGCCGAGGTTGCCGGTGAGCACGACCTTGATCGGCGCGGCCAGTTCGTCCTTCAGCGCTGCGGCGGCCTGCAGCTTCACGAGGTCACCGGCGACCTCGCGCGAAGCGGGTGCCCACCTCGTCGGCGCTGACCTCGGTGGCCTGCGGCATCGCCTTCTTCAGCAGGCCCGCGTCGGTGGTCGAGGTCAGGGACACCGCATAGGCGGCCAGCTCGTGGTTCTGCTGAAGGCTCACCGTCCGCGTGGTCAGATTCTTCCAGCTCGCGGAGTCGACCTTGGCGTACTTGGAGTCTGGGGAGAGTGTCCTTCACGCCGTCGGTGATCAGGATCAGTGCGGCCAGGCGGTGGGTGTCCGCACGCTCCAGCTGCGTCAGCCCGCCGTCGATGGCTGCACCGATGTCGGTGTGGTCGCCGGCCGCCGTCGCGGGCAGGTGGGAGAGGACGGCGTCAGGGTTCGTGCCGACATCTCCGCGGTAGCGCTCGACCACTGTCGAGTCGAACGTGAGCAGGGAGACGCGGTCGTCGGAATCGAGCCCGGCGAGCAGCTTGCCGCAGCTGCTGGCGCATCCGGGCATAGAGCCCGCCCTGCTTCATCGAGCCCGACGTATCCACCAGCAGTACATAGTCGGCCGGCTCCGAGGCGAGCCCCAGAGCAACGACCACCTGGTCGACGTCCACCGACGGCGCCGCCTGCGCAGCAACCGGGGCCATCAGCAGGCCGGCCCCGGCCAGGCCGAGGAGAGCCCCGGCGAACTTCGCGCTGAATCGCACCACTAACCCCTTTAGATGTCCTCTTACGGGTGACCCAAACCCGAAATGGCCTCATTTACGTCCCCTTACGGGGGACACGTAAACAGCCTTGTGGGAACAGCTTAATACGAAGTTGAGACTTTTTTCGCAAACCTTTTGACAACACTCGGTACCCGTGTGTAATGATTCTCTCGAAGTGGTCCTGGGGGGGAAGTTTCCGGGGTCACCAGCGGAAACCTATCCCAACACCTGAAAGGGGTCTCTCATGAAGAACCTGCCCGCCAAGATCGTCGGATCCATCGTTGCCAAGAAGGAGCGTGGCGCCACCGCCGTTGAGTACGGCATCATGGTCGCTCTCATCGCCGCCGTCATCATCACCGTCGTCACCACGCTCGGTGGCAACCTCACCGCCCTGTTCACCAGGGTCGGCACCGCGATCTGACGTCGCGCCGACTCGTGGTTTGAAGCCATCGCGAGGCGCTCCGGGCTGCCGCCCGGGGCGCCTCGAAGCGCTTCCGGGACACTCCACGACCAACGCTGCCACCACGCCCCTGGCCAACCCTTGGGGCAACTAATCCAGAACTGAATATGGTCACCCGCAGGGAGGACATTTAATGTCACCCGGGTGGAGGACATTTCCAAGTCACCCGGGCCACTATCGTCGGCCCCGGCGGATGACAATATAGCGACTTACATGGTTGTTGTTTTGTCACCCATTAGGATGACAGAACTCCTTCATCACCGGGGATCCCCCATCGGGGCCCGGCTCAAGTATTCAATCTCGTTCGAGAAGTCTGGCGGCAGATCGAGCGAGCGCCACCGCGGCAGCCCCGGCTGTCGTTCATTGTCAATCACTCGAGTCTCAAGGCGGTCCCTAGCATGCAACGCCGAATCATCGCCGCGGTTGCCGCGGTCGTCCTCGCCGGCATCGGCGCGGTCCTGCTGTACAGCTACGTCAACAACGCCGACGCCCGCGCGATGGCCACGCTGGAGACCACGCAGGTCCTCGTCGCCACCAAGGTCATCCCGGCAGGCACCTCGGGAGCCAACCTCGCGCCGTTCGTCGAGCTGAAGCAGCTCCCCAAGGTCGCCGTCGTCGATGGCGCGCTCACCTCTACCGAGCATCGTCACGGACCTCGAGGCCACCACCGACCTCCAGGTCGGCGAGCAGGTGCTCGCGAGCAGGTTCGCCAAACCCAACACCGACGTCAGCGGCAAGGTCGAGGTGCCGACGGACCTCACGCAGTTGACCGTCCAGCTCGACCCCCAGCACGTCGTGGGCACGAACATCGCGCCCGGCGAGCAAGGTGGCCCTGTACATCTCCGTCGAGGTGAACCAGGTCGCCGTCACCAAGCTCGCCTTCCGCGACGTCCTCGTGACCAACGTCCAGGGTGCGCCGGCCGCACCGACCAACGGCGACAGCTCCGAGGTGGCACCGTCCTCCGACGTCCTGGTCACCTTCGCCGTCGAGCCGAAGAACGCAGGCCAGATCGTCTGGGGTTCCGAGTTCGGCAAGATCTACCTTGCCCTCGAACCGAAGGACGGCGACCACAGCAGCACGCCGTTCATCAGGGTGAAGACGATCTTCAAATGAGCCCCGTCCTCGTCATCAGCCGGAATGCCCACGTCGTGGGCCTTGTCCAGCAGGCGTGGGGGCCTGATGGCTACGCCATCGCGCCCGAGCAGTTCCCGGACAACGTCCAGGCATTGCTGATCGACCTGCATGGAGTACCGCTCCCCACGGTCGTCGTTCTCGACCCCGAAGGCCAGGTCACGGCTGCACTGGCGCTCGCGGTCGACCTGGATCGCAACTTCCACATCGCCTCCGTCCTGGTCACAGACCGTGCGGCGGAGGTCAGCCTCGAGGCCATGCGCGCAGGAGTCCGTGACATCGTCACGCCCGACGCCCCGGTCGACGAGATGAAGAGAGCCTTGGAGCGGGCCGCCAGCCTCTCCGGGCCGCGGGTGACGCAGCAGCCGGCCGCAACTGTGCCCGGGCGCTGCAACCCAGCGGGGGAAGGTGGTCACGGTGGCTTCGCCCAAAGGTGGCGTGGGGAAGACCACCGTGTCCACCAACCTCGCTGTCGGCCTCGCCCAGCGGCTCCCGCAGTCGACCGTGCTCGTCGACCTCGACATCCACTTCGGTGACGTGGCGAGTGCGCTGAACGTCACTGCGGAGTTCACGCTGCCGGACATGGCACACGGTCCGGCTGCCCAGGATGCGCTCGCGCTGAAGTCCTACCTGTACCTGCACCAGACCGGCCTGTACGTCGTGCCGGGCTCGGAGTCGCCTGCCGCAGCGGACGCTGTCACGTCCAAGGACGTCGTGAACCTGCTCGACACCCTGGCGACGCAGTTCAAGTACGTGGTCGTCGACACCGCACCGGGACTCAGCGAGCACACGCTCGCCGTGCTGGACCAGACCGACGTCCTCGTGCTGGTCACAAGCCTCGACGTGCCCGGCGTCCGCGGGCTCCGCAAGGAGCTCGACACGCTGCGCGACATCGGCCTGATGCTGGAGTCGCGCTCCGTCGTGCTGAACTTCATGCACCCCAGCCGCGGCATCTCCGTCGGCGACGTCGAGGCGTCCATCGGCCGCAAGGTCGACTTCCAGATCCCGCAGTCCAACTCGGTGCCGATCTCGGTCAACCAGGGGATCCCCCTGCTCCAGAGCGGCAGCCGCGATCCGGTCGCCAAGACGCTTCGCGCCATCGTCGACTCCATCGAGACAGCGACAAGGTCGCGCAACAAGGGCCGTCGCTTCCTCGACTTCGGACACAAGAAGGAGGCCACACAGTGAACCTCGCAGAACGTGTCCTGGCCGTCCAGAAGGGGGAGCGCGGCATCCCGCGCGACCCGAACGCACCGAAGGTCGCCCAGCCGCCCGCCCGCGCCTTCGAGCCCGGCTCCGATGCCGCCGCCGCCCGACAACGCCCCGCCCGCCCCGTGGCTGCCCGTCCCCGAAGCCGTCAACCAGCCCGCCGCCGCACCGACGGTCACCTGGGCGCCGCCCGGCAGTCCCCGGCCAGGACGACCAGCACCGGCTGGTCGAGTCGTGCGCCCGCCCCGCCGGTCGTCGTCGAGACCCACGACGCGCTCTCCAGGATCAAGGAGGACGCGGTCGAGCAGCTGTTCGAGCGCATGGGCAACCGCCTGAACGACGCCAACCTCGACGAGGCAGCCCTGCAGAGCCTCGTGCAGCAGGAGCTGAACGCGATCATCGAGGGCGGCAAGCTGCCCCTGACCGCCCGTGAGCGCCAGCGCCTGATCCGCGAGGTGCACGACGACGTCCTCGGCCTCGGACCGCTGCAGCCGCTGATCGACGACAAGGACGTGACCGAGATCATGGTCAACGGCCCGTACAAGGTCTACATCGAGCGCAAGGGCAAGCTGACGCTCAGCCAGGTCAGGTTCAAGGACGAGCCGCACCTGCGGCGCGTCATCGAGCGGATCGTCACCAAGGTCGGTCGCCGTATCGACGAGTCGTCGCCGCTGGTCGACGCCCGCCTCGAGGACGGGTCCCGCGTCAACGCGATCATCCCGCCGCTGGCGGTGAGCGGCTCGACGCTGACCATCCGGAAGTTCTCCAAGGACGCCCTGACGGTGCCCGACCTGATCGAGAAGAAGTCGCTGACTCCCGAGATCGCAGAGCTGCTCAACGCCTGCGTCGCTGCCCGGCTCAACATCATCGTCTCCGGCGGTACCGGCACCGGCAAGACGACGCTGCTCAACGTGCTGTCGAGCTTCATCCCCAACGACGAGCGCATCATCACCATCGAGGACGCCGTCGAGCTCCAGCTCCAGCAGGACCACGTGGTGCGCCTGGAGTCCCGTCCGGCGAACGTCGAGGGCAAGGGCGAGGTCACGATCCGCGACCTGGTCAAGAACTCCCTGCGTATGCGCCCCGACCGCATCGTCGTCGGCGAGTGTCGTGGCGGCGAGGCCCTGGACATGCTCCAGGCCATGAACACCGGCCACGACGGCTCGCTGTCCACCATCCACGCCAACACCACCCGCGACGCGCTCGCCCGCCTCGAGACCCTCGTGCTGATGGCCGGCATGGACCTGCCGCTGCGGGCCATCCGCGAGCAGGTCTGCAGCGCCGTCGACGTCATCATCCAGATCACCCGCCTGCGGGACGGCAGCCGCCGCGTCACCGTCGATCACCGAGGTGCACGGCATGGAGGGCCAGACCATCACCATGCAGGACGTGTTCGGCTTCGACTACTCCGCCGGCGTCGCCGCCGACGGCACGTTCCTCGGCTCGATCCGGCCCACCGGCGTCCGTCCGGCCTTCACCCAGAAGTTCGACGACTACGGCATCATGCTCTCCCCCGGGATCTTCGGCACCGGCCAGCTCTGGACGGCGGGCCACCGATGATGGGCTTCCTCGCATCGGGTGCAGCCCTCACCGTCGGCTGGGTGCTCCTCGGGGTCGCCGGCCTGACGGCCGTCGTCCTCGGGGCCCTGCCCAACAACCGGCTGCCGATGGCGCGCCGCCGTCCGGGCTCGGCGGCGCAGGGCGCGGAGCCTGCAGCGCGTTGCGACCGTGGCCACCGACACCGTGGACAAGTTCATGCGCGGCCGCAGCGGCTCGCTCGACGTGATCCTCGAGGAGGCCGGCGTCACCACCCCGGCGAAGGACCTGATCGTGATCCTCGGCGCCGTGGCGCTGGCGTGCTTCGCGCTCGGCCTCGTCATGGGGCAGCCCGTTGTCGGCCTGCTGCTGGCGCTGATGTGCCCCGTCGTCGGACGGATGATGCTGTCGATGCTCGCCGACCGGCGCAGAAGGGCGTTCGGCGGCCAGCTCGACGAGATCCTGCAGATGATGGCCGGCAGCCTCCGCGCCGGCTACAGCCTGCCGCAGGCGGTCGCGACCATCTCGCAGGAGGCCGGCGATCCCGGTGGCGCAGGAGTTCGCCCGGGTCACCAACGAGACCCGCGTGGGCCGGTCGATGATGGAGTCACTGGACGACCTCGCCCGCCGCATGCGCAACGAGGACTTCTACTGGATCACCCAGGCCATCGGCATCAACCGTGAGGTCGGCGGCAACCTCGCCGACGTGCTCGACAACGTCAGCAACACGATCCGCCAGCGCACCCAGATGAAGCGCCAGGTGGCAGCCCTGGCCGCGGACGGCAAGCTGTCGGCGATCATCCTGATGCTGCTGCCGTTCGTGATCGCCCTCGTCCTGTTCTTCATGAGCCCCGGCTACATCTCGAAGCTGTTCGCCGAGCCCGCTCGGCTGGGCCATGATCGCCGCCGGTGCGGTCATGCTGGCGATCGGTGGTTTCTGGTTGGCCAAGATCATCAACCTCAAGTACTAGGGACGGCCGACATGCAACCCCATCGGCACTCATCGCGATCGCCGCCTTCGCGATCGGCGTCGGCATCCTGTTCTGGTTCGCCTTCGGCGGCGCACGGCCACCCGCAAGCAGATGCTCGCCAACCTGCGCCGGCAGCAGGAGCAGCCGAAGACGACCGCGCCGTCCATCGCCGAGCAGCCGAAGACCGGCCTGGCGACCCTGATGCGTCGCGGCCTGCCGCTCCCGCTGGTGAAGACGATCACCCGGCTCTGGACCGGCGCCGGCCGTCCCGAGGGCAACACCCCCGACCGGGTCATGTCGACGATGGCCTCCTCGGCATGCTCGGCGTCGGCCTCGGGTTCCTGCTTTCCCGAGTGATCGCCGGCCCCGATGGGACTCGTCCTCGGCTTCGGCCTCCCCGTCCTCGGCTTCTTCTACCCGATGGTCCGGCTCCAGAGCATCGGCGTCGACCGCAAGGAGGCGATCAAGCGGCAGCTGCCCGACACGCTCGACCAGATGAGCATCGCCGTCAACGCCGGCCTCGGCTTCGACGCTGCCATGGTGCGCGTGGCGCGGAACGGACGCGGCGAGCTGGCCCAGGAGCTGGTGCGCACCCTGCAGGACATCCAGGTCGGGCAGGCCCGCCGCGTGGCCTACGAGGACCTCGCCGAGCGCACCGGTGTGGACACGCTGCGCCGGTTCGTCCGCTCGATCATCCAGGCAGAGGCCTACGGCATCGCGCTCTCCGACGTGCTGCATGTCCCAGGCGGACGAGCTCCGGCTGGAACGCCGGATGTACGCGGAGCGCAAGGCCATGGAGATCCCGGTCAAGGTCGTCTTCCCCCTGCTCCTGTTCATCATGCCCGCCATGTTCATCGTGGTGATGGGGCCGGGCGCCCTCGGCATCATCCATGCCTTCAGCGGCATGAAGCTGATGCGTGAGCTGTCCTGACCTGCGTCGTGGGTGCCCTGGTGGCCGGGCTGGCCGCCTGGGCGCTCAACGGGTTCATGCTGCGCAACGCCGAATCCGACGCCCGGATCCTGAAGAGCCACCTGCAGGTGCCGGTCGCCGCGGTGCTCGGCGGGCTCGCCGGCCTCGCCGGCAGCTGGGCGGAGATGCTCGTCGTTCGTCGTGCTCGCGATCGCCGGCGGCCTGCTGACCGTGATCGACCTCGCCGAGGAGCGGCTCCCCGACGCCATCGTGCTGCCGCTGATCCCGATCACCGCTCGTCCTGTTCACCGTCGCTGCTGCCGTCACCGGCGACTGGTGGTCGCTGCTGCGGGCGCATCGAGGCGGGGGCCGTGCTGTTCGCCTTCGTCTTCGTGATGATGATCTTCTCCCCCGACCTCGGCTTCGGCGACGTGAAGCTGGCCGCCATCACCGGGGCGTTCTGCGGCTGGTTCGGCTGGGGCGCCGTGCTGCTCGGCTTCGCCGCCGCCTGGATGACCTTCGCCGCGATCGGCGTCGTGCTGCTCGCGACGCGCAAGCGGCACGGGCGCAGTTCGTTCGCCTTCGGCCCGTTCCTGATCCTCGGCGCCGTGCTCGGCGTCTTCTGGGCCGGCTGCGTCCTGCCCTGGTGAGGCGCTCAGGTCCCTTCGATCGCCTGATCGAGCTTCAGCGTCCGCGGCGGTGCCTGGTCGCCGCTCGGCGCGACGGATCACGAAGCACGTCGCAGTGGGCGTGCTCCACCACCTGGTCGCTGACCGATCCGAGCAGCAGCCCGGAGAAGCCGCCGAGCCCGCGGGTGCCGACGACGATCACCCGTGCGTCCTCCGAAGCCTTGAGCAGTTCCCTGCCCGGCCGCGCCGTGCGGCACGGCGAAGGTGACCGCGACGTCGGGGAACTCGGCGAGGCCGCGCGGCCGTCTGGTTCTTGCACCTGTGCGAGGACGGCGTCGGCGAAGTCCTCGACCGGCGGCACGTAGCCCGGCGCCCAGGTGCTCGGACGCGGCGCGTTGCTGATGGTCCACGCCCGGACGACGCGGGCCGGGGCACCGACCTTCGAGGCCAGCCACAGCCCCTTGCGCAGTGCCTCGTGCGGCGAAATCGGAACCGTCGAAGCCGATCACGATCGGAGCGGAGTCATCCATGGACCGACTCTAGCGGCCCTAGACTCGGGCACGGGGGGTAGATCGGAGCGACCGCCATGAACCAGCCCCGCAGGACCCTGATCGTCGGCACGGCCGGCAGGGACTTCCATGTGTTCAACACCCTGTACCGCACCGATCCCCACCATCGTCGTCCTCGGCTTCACCGCTGCCGACACCGCCGACGGCCGACGGCCGGCCGCTACCCGGCCTGCCTCTCCGGCCCGCAGTACCCCGACGGCATCCCGATCCTGCCCGAGGCGCGACCTCGAGCAGGTGATCGCAGAGCTCGGCATCGAGGACGTGGTCTTCGCCTACTCCGAACTGGGCAACGCGGAGGTCGTGCGGCTCGCCGCCCGCGTGCTCGCTGCCGGTGCCGACTTCCAGCTGGTCAGCCCGGTGCGCTCGATGCTGCCGACGCACCACGCCGGTGATCGCCGTCACGGCAGCGCGGGCGGGGGCGGGCAAGTCGCCGACCGTCCGCTACCTCGATCGAGCTGCTCGCCTCCTGGGGGCTGCGGGTCGCGGTGATCCGGCACCCGGTGCGGGCGCAGAGCTTCGCAGAGGACAGGGAGCACGCGTTCACCCTCGTCGACGGCGAGCTCGTGGACAGCTGCGCGCAACCGACCCGGGAGCCGCACGCCTCCGTGCCGGGGGTGTGGATGTTCTCCGGCCTCGACTACGCGCGGGTCCTCGCGGCCGCGCAGGAGAGCGCCGACGTGATCCTGTGGGACGGCGTCGGCAACGACCTGCCGTTCCTGCAGCCGAAGCTGCACATCGCGCTCACCGACCCGCTGCGGGCCGGCGAGGAGGCCGACTACTTCCCCGGCGAGGTGGGCCTGCGCCTCGCCGACGTCGTGATCATCACCAAGTGCGAGTCGGCCGGCATCGAGCAGATCGAACGGTGCGAGAGCGACATCATCGCGATCAACCCGGGCGCGAGCGTGCTCACGGCCGACTCCCCCGTCCTCGTGGACGGCGGGGAGCGCGTCGCCGGCCGCACGGTCGTCGTCGTCGAGGAGGCGCACACCCTCAGCCTCGGCGCGATGAAGCCGGGAGCAGGGCTCGCCGCAGCCCACCTGCTGGGCGTCTCCGCCATCATCAGCCCGCTGCCGCAGGCCGTCGGCGCGCTGGTGGAGTTGTACCGGCTGCACCCGGAGGCGCAGTCGGTGCTGCCGACGTCGGGCTTCGGGCCCTCCGACCTCGCCGACCTGAAGGCGACGCTCGAGGCCACCCCGAGCGAGGGCATCATCGACGCGACCCGCATCGACCTGGCGGCAGTGCTCGGCCTCGACCGTCCGGTGGCGCGGGCGGCGTTCGCGCTCAGCCCGCACGACCCCGACCAGCTGGCGCGGCTGGTGCGGGCTGCCGTCGGCCTCGCCGGCTGAGGCCTGCGGCCACCCCGGGGCGCGCGCGGCGGTAGGATTCCATGCCTGACCAGGAGGAACCCATGACCGACCACCGCGTGCTGAGCCCGGCCCAGCTGCAGGCCGTCGAGCAGATCGAGACCTACGGCTCGCACAACTACCATCCGCTGCCCGTGGTGATCGAGAGCGGCTCCGGGCGCCTGGCTCACCGACGTGGACGGCAACCGCTACCTCGACTTCCTCTCCGCCTACTCCGCGGTGAACTTCGGCCACTCCAACCCCGAGCTGGTGAAGGTGGCCGTCGAGCAGCTGGGCAAGGTGTCGATCACGTCCCGCGCGGTCTACTCCGCCACCTACGGGCCGTTCATCGAGGCCCTCGCCGAAGCTGTGCGGCAAGGACATGGTGCTGCCGATGAACACCGGCGTCGAGGCCGTCGAGTCGTCCCTCAAGCTGGCCCGCAAGTGGGGCTACGAGGTCAAGGGCGTGCCCGAGGACATGGCCAACATCATCGTGATGGAGGGCAACTTCCACGGCCGCACGATCAGCGTGATCTCGTTCTCCTCCGACGACGACGCCACCACCAGCTACGGTCCGTTCACCCCGGGCTTCGTGAAGGTGCCCTACGGCGACCTCGCCGCCATCGAGGCCGCGATGGACGAGCACACCGTGGCGATCCTCGTCGAGCCGATCCAGGGCGAGGCCGGCGTGATCACCCCGCCGGCGGACTACCTGCCCGGCGTCCGCGCGCTCGCCGACCGGCACAACGTGCTGATGATCGCCGACGAGATCCAGTCGGGCCTCGGCCGCACCGGCAGCACCTTCTACTGCGAGCAGGTCGGCGTCGTCCCCGACCTCTACCTGCTCGGCAAGGCGCTCGGCGGCGGCGTCGTGCCGGTGTCGGCCGTCGTCGGCAACGCCGACGTCCTCGGCCTGCTGCAAGCCCGGCCAGCACGGCTCGACCTTCGGCGGCAACCCGCTGGCAGCCGCTGTCGGCCTCGCCGTCGTCCGGCTGCTGGAGACCGGCGAGATGCAGCGCCGCTCCCGCGAGCTCGGCGCCCACCTGCACGACCGGCTCACCGGACTGCTCGGGCACGGCGTGACCGAGGTGCGCGGCATCGGGCTGTGGGCCGGGGTGGACATCGACCCGGCGCTCGGCAGCGCACGGAGCATCTGCGAGGCGCTGCTGGCCAAGGGCGTGATCGCCAAGGACACCCACGGCTCGACGATCCGGCTGGCACCGCCGCTGGTGATCACCCGCGAGGAACTCGACCTGGCCGTCGACGCGCTGGCCGAGTGCCTCGCCGAGGCGCGGGCCAGCCAGCCCCGGACGCCTGCCAGCTGCCTGCACCTGACGCCCCGTCCCCAGCAGACGCAAAGAGCGCCACCGTCCCCCCGGACACGGTGGCGCTCTTCGGGCTTGTCCGCCTGCCCTGCGAGGGTTGTCCTCAGGCGGCCTTGACCGCGGAAACCTCGAGCTCGAGGGTGACCTTGTCAGCGACGAGCACGCCGCCGGTCTCGAGCGCTGCGTTCCAGGTGAGGCCCCAGTCCTTGCGGTTGACGACGATCTGGCCCTCGAAGCCCGCGCGGCTGTTGCCGAAGGGATCGGTGGCGACGCCACCGAACTCGAAGGGGATGGTCACGGACTTGGTGATGCCCTTGATGGTCAGGTCGCCGGTCACGAGGACGGTGTCGTCGGCGGTGATGTCGAAGCCGGTGCCGACGAAGGTGATGGTCGGGAAGGTGGCGGCGTCGAAGAAGTCGGGGCTGGCGAGGTGGCCGTCGCGGTTGGCGTCACGCGTGTCGACGCTGGCGGTCTGGATGGTGACCTCGAGGCTCGAGGCGGCCGGGTCGGCGCCGTTGATGCTGGCGGTACCGGTGACGTCGTTGAAGGCGCCGCGGACCTTGGCGATCATCGCGTGGCGGGTGACGAAGCCGATGCGGGAGTGGGACGGGTCGAGGTTGTAGGTGCCGGACAGGTCCTGCACGCGGGCTGCTGCGGTGGTGTCGATGCTCATTGGTGTTCCTCCTTGGCGTTTGTTGAACTCTCAACTAAAACGATAGTCAGCGGATCGTTGATATGTCAACTATCGCCTCGGAGCGCACCTGCACGAACGCCCTGCCGCCGCGCTGGGCCGGGGGGTAAGGTGACACCACCACTGAGCCGGACGGCGCGCCGCTGCCCGTCCGACGACCTGTACGGAGGATGGATGAGCAACGCAACCTTCAGCCACGATGAGGTCAGCCTTGAACTCCCGCTCGCGCCAGCGACGCAGGGAAACAACGGCTACGACATCACCAAGCTGCTGGCGGTGACCGGTGACACCACGCTCGACGTCGGGTTCGCCAACACGGCCTCCTGCCGCTCGGCGATCACCTTCATCGACGGCGACGCCGGCATCCTGCGGTACCGCGGCTACCCGATCGAGCAACTGGCGGAGAAGTCCACCTTCCTCGAGGTCTCCTACCTCGTGCTCCACGGCGAACTGCCCACCCCGGTGCAGCTGCAGGAGTTCCAGACCGGCATCGCGAAGTACCACCTGATCGACGAGCGCATGCGCGAGATGTTCCGCTCGCTGCCCCGCAAGTCGCACCCGATGCCGGTGCTGTCGGCAGGCCTGAACGCGCTGTCGACCTTCGCCGAGTCCAAGTACGGCGCGGACGCCTACAACCTCGACCGGGCCACGCACCTGCTGCTGGGCGCGATGCCCACCCTTGCCGCCTACGGCTACAAGAACTCCGTCGGCCAGCCGTTCCTCTACGCCGACGACTCGCTGAGCTACATCGAGAACTTCCTGCGGATGTCGTTCGGGCTGCCCGACCGGCGCCGTACCCGTTCGACGACGCCTTCACCCGCGCCCTCGACGTGCTGCTGATCCTGCACGCCGACCACGAGCAGAACTGCTCCACCTCCACCGTCCGCATGGTCGGCTCCTCCGGGGCGAACATCTACGTCTCCATCGCTGCCGGGGTCAGCGCGCTGTCCGGCCCGCTGCACGGCGGCGCCAACCAGGCCGTCCTCGAGATGCTGAAGGGCATCAAGGACGAGGGCGGGGACGTGAAGTCCTACGTCAGCAAGGTGAAGGACAAGAAGGACACCACCAAGCTGATGGGCTTCGGCCACCGCATCTACAAGAACTACGACCCGCGTGCGGCGATCATCAAGAAGCACGCCGACGAGATCCTGCGGAACCTCAACGGCAACGACGAACTGCTCGATCTCGCCCAGCAACTCGAAGAGGCCGCGCTGTCGGACCCGTACTTCCAGGAGCGCAAGCTCTACCCGAACGTCGACTTCTACACCGGCCTGATCTACCAGGCGATGGGCTTCCCGCAGAACATGTTCACCGTGCTGTTCGCCCTCGGCCGGCTGCCCGGCTGGATCGCCCACTGGCGCGAGCAGGCGAACGACCCGGCGACCAAGATCAACCGGCCCCGCCAGGTCTACATCGGCGAGGTCGACGCGCGACTTCGTGCCTGCCGACCAGCGCTGAGG
Organism: uncultured Actinomycetota bacterium; assembly: GCA_963773595.1. GTDB lineage: Bacteria > Actinomycetota > Actinomycetes > Propionibacteriales > Propionibacteriaceae > Propionicimonas. Next base: position 106,402 of record CAVZBQ010000001.1, on the reverse strand, counting down.
GGCCGAAACGCCAGGTCCGAAACCCGCCAGCGGGGCGCCCGGCAGTCCGTTCGTCAGCGTGATCGGGTGATCAGCCTGATCCTGCTCTCAAGACCGCCGCGCCACAACGTCTATCGCTGCTCGTCACCGGCGCGATCATCGTGACGGTGCTCGCCTGGGCGAGCGCCTTCGTCGTCATCCGGGGCGCTGCGGCCTTCTTCACCGGCGGAGCGCTCGCGCTCGGTCGCCTGCTGGTCGGCTCGGTGCTGCTCAGCCTCACCATGCTCGGCAGGCGCTGGGTGCGGCCGACCGGACGCGAGTGGCTGCAGGTCGTCGGCGTTCGGGCTGGCCTGGTTCGGCGCGTACAACGTCGTGCTCAACATCGCCGAACGCACGCTCGACGCCGGGCACGACGGCCATGGTCGTCAACACCGGGCCGATCCTGATCGCGCTCGGCGCCGGCTGGATCCTGCGTGAGGGCATCCCGAAGTGGCTCGCGATCGGCGGCGGCGTCGCCTTCGTCGGCGTGGTCTGCATCGGTATCGGGACCGGCGGTGCCGGGCTCGGCTCGGGCATCGGGGTGGTCTGGGCGCTGGTTGCCGCCATCACCTACGCGGTCGGCGTGCTGTTCCAGAAGCCGGCGTTGCGCCGCCTGCCGGCCGCCCAGGTCACGTGGCTGGGCTGCCTGGTCGGGACCGGTCGCCTGCCTGCCGTTCTCCGGTGAACTCGTCTCCGGGCTCGCGGTTGCGCCCGTGTCGGCGATCCTCGGCGTGGTGTACCTCGGGGCTGTGCCGACGGCGCTGGCCTTCAGCACCTGGGCCTACGCGCTGGCCCGGATGCCGGCCGGCCAGCTCGGCATCTCGACCTACGTCGTGCCACCGCTGGCGATCGTCCTCGGCTTCATCGTCTTCGCGGAGGTGCCGGCACCGCTGGCCATCGCCGGCGGGGCCATCTGCCTGGTCGGCGTGGCGCTGAGCCGCAGACGCGGCTAGCTACCGTGCGGCGTATCAGGACGGGTCGCTTGCGACTCCCACTGGTCGACATCGACTTCAGGAGGAAACCATGCGCATCGTGAAGACAGCAGCCCTCGTCGGAGCTCTCGCCCTCAGCGGCGGACTGCTCGTGCCCGCCAGCCATGCTGCCGCGGCAAGGCCGGTCGCCCTGCCGGCCGCCCTGCCGTCCGTTGTGGCCACCCGCACCGTGGCCGTCGACGTCGACGGCGACGGGCACGCCGATGACGTGACGATCGAGCAGAACGGCGCGAACACCTTCGTCGTGAACGTCGTCACCTACGCCGGCCAGGACGACGTGGCGCAGTTCACGTCCACCATCGACGACGACTGGGGCATCGAGCCCTGGTACGGCGCAGCGAAGCTCGACGGCGTGAAGGGCTACGAACTGCTCCTGCTGACCTCCGGCGCGCGACGGCGTCATGTTCCGCGTGCTCACCTGGCGCAGCGGCGCCCTCGTCGCGGAGCGCGCACCCAAGACCCTGATGAAGGGCTCGTACGACTGGTACCTGGCCGACCTCGGCTTCGCGCGGTTCGGCTACCGCTTCGCCAGCGGCAACGGCCACCGCTACGTCCGCGACTTCGAGCTGTACGCCAGCGGCAAGTACTTCAAGGGCACCATCGTGAAGTCGGTGTGGAAGTCCGGCGCGTGGAAGAAGGTGAGCTCGAAGAAGGTCAAGCTGACCAAGAGCCAGGCCAAGCGCTACAACGGCATCAGCGGCGTGACGATCATCGCCCGGCCCTGACCCCGCTCGCCACCACAGCCACCACAGCCACCACAGCACAAGTGGACACAAACAGGCGATGTCGCCGCGTTTGTGTCCACTTCGCTGTCGGACGGCGGGTGTGAGGGCTAGCTGCGGGGTGCCAGGTGGATGACGGTGGGCTTGCTGACGTCCGCGAAGAAGTCGTTGCCCTTGTCGTCCACGACGATGAAGGCCGGGAAGTCCTTCACCTCGATCTTCCAGATGGCTTCCATGCCGAGCTCGGGGTACTCCAGCAGCTCGACGCTGGTGATGCAGTCCTGGGCGAGCCGGGCGGCCGGGCCGCCGATCGAGCCGAGGTAGAAGCCGCCGTGGGACGCGCAGGCATCGGTGACCGCCTTGGAGCGGTTGCCCTTCGCCAGCATGATCATCGAGCCGCCGGCTGCCTGGAACTGGTCGACGTAGGAGTCCATGCGGCCTGCCGTCGTCGGTCCGAAGGAGCCGGAAGCCATGCCCTCGGGCGTCTTGGCAGGGCCGGCGTAGTAGACCGGGTGGTCCTTCAGGTACTGCGGCATCTCCTCGCCGGCGTCCAGGCGTTCCTTGATCTTGGCGTGCGCGATGTCGCGTCCCACGATCACGGTGCCGTGCAGGGCCAGCCGGGTCTTCACCGGGTACTTGCTGAGCTCCGCAAGGATCTCCGCCATCGGACGGCCGAGGTCGATCTCGACGACGTCGCCGCCCTCGAGGTGCTCGTCTGTGACCTCGGGCATGAAGTGCGCGGGCTCCCGCTCGAGCTGCTCGATGAACACGCCCTCGGGGGTGATCTTCGCCATGCACTGCCGGTCGGCGGAGCAGGAGACGGAGATCGCGACCGGCAGGGAAGCGCCGTGGCGCGGCAGGCGGACAACGCGGACGTCATGGCAGAAGTACTTGCCGCCGAACTGGGCGCCGATGCCCATCTGGCGGGTGAGCTCCAGCACCTGCTCCTCGAGCTCGACGTCGCGGAAGCCGTGGGCGCTCATCGAGCCTGACGTGGGCAGCCCGTCGAGGTACTTCGCGGAGGCGTACTTGGCGGTCTTCAGCGCGTACTCGGCCGAGGTGCCGCCGACGACGATCGCCAGGTGGTACGGCGGGCAGGCCGCCGTGCCGAGGCTGCGGATCTTCTCGTCGAGGAACTTCATCATCGACGCGGGGTTCAGGATCGCCTTCGTCTCCTGGTACAGGTAGCTCTTGTTCGCCGAGCCGCCGCCCTTGGCCATGAAGAGGAACTTGTAGGTGTTCTCGTGGCCGGGCGCGGTGTCGGCGTACAGCTCGATCTGGGCCGGCAGGTTGGAGCCGGTGTTCTTCTCGTCCCACATGGTGAGGGGGGCGTTCATCGAGTAGCGCAGGTTGAGCTTGGTGTAGGCGTTGTAGATGCCCTGGCTCAGCGGGAGCTCGTCGGTGCCGTCGGTGAGCACCTGCTGGCCGCGCTTGCCCGAGATGATCGCCGTGCCGGTGTCCTGGCACATCGGCAGCACGCCGCCGGCCGCGATGTTGGCGTTCTTCATCAGGTCGAGCGCCACGAACTTGTCGTTGGGGCTGGCCTCGGGGTCGTCGAGGATGTTGCGCAGCTGCTGCAGGTGCGCCGGGCGCAGGTAGTGCGCGATGTCGTGCATGGCGGTCTCCGCCAGCAGTTCGAGCGCCTCTGGCGCGACCTTGAGGAAGGTACGCCCATCAGGGCCGGCGACAGTCTCGACGCCGTCGGTGGTGAGGAGCCGATAGGGGGTGGTGTCCTCCCCGGTCGGCAGCATGTCCTCGTAGCGGAATTCAGCCATGACACTCCTTCGTTGAGCCGTCGACAATCCTCCCATGCAACAGCCCGCAGGTTTGCCGGAGCCGCAGATCCGAACGAGTGCCTCACAGGTGCCCGGCGACGCGTAACGTGCGGCCCGGGTGGGTACCATCCAATGTGGCTGACGATGCGGTCGGCCGACGCCCGAACCTCGGAGGTGGAATGTTCGGCCAGCCCCGTTTTGCTGACATGAACGCACACATCAACAGTCTTTTCGAGCGGCAACAGGTGCTCATCTCGGCCCATCGCGGCAGTGGCGGCGGCAGCATCGCCGTGAACACGACGCTGGGTGTGAAGGCAGCCGTGCTGCAGGGCGCCGACATCGTCGAGATCGACGTGACAGCGAGCCGTGACGGCGAGTTCTACTGCTTCCACGACGGCTGTGAGGCCGAACTGCTGGGCATCGAGCCCAACCTGCAGACCTTCACGGCGGAGGAGATCGACCGGCAGTCCTACATCTGGGTCGACCGGCCCGGGCGTCCGGCGAAGGTCGAGCACCTGCTGCCGATGCTGCACGGCTTCAAGGGCCAGGACGTCCTGTTCAACATCGACCGTTCGTGGTGGCGCTGGCCGAACCTGCTGAAGGCGCTGGACGGGCTGATCATGGCCCACCAGATCCTGATGAAGTGCCCGGCCTGGGAGGAGGCTGCGCTCGACCGGCTGCGCCAGTTCCGGGTGAAGTTCCCGTTCGTGCCGATCTGCGCGAGCCCCGAGGACCTGGAGCGCGTGCTGCAGGACCCGCGCCTGAACACGGTCGGGCGTGGAACTGATCACCAACTTCCGTGACCACCCGTGGTTCTCGCCGGAGACCGTCGAGCGGTGCCACAGCCAGGGTGTCTTCGTGTTCGTGAACACGGTGACGCTGAACACCGGCATCCCGCTGTTCGGCGGACTGGACGACGAGCTCGCCATCAGCGACTGCCCGGACGCAGCCTACGGCCCGGTCTTCGACCTCGGCGTGGACGCCGTCCAGACCGACTGGCCGGCGCTGGTGCGTGACTACCGCACCAAGCGGCTCGGCGTGCGCACCCGCGCAACTGGTCTCCGACTAGGGCGCGGGCACCGGCTGCGGTTCCGGAGCCCGCCGCGCTGCCGGGTGGAGCAGGAACCACAACCCGGTCACCAGACCGGTGACGAACAGCGGATCGCCGAGCATCGTGTCGCCGAGCTCACCCCAGGGCGCAGGGTCCGCTGTCGTTCCTGCCGCCCGGGCGAGGGCGAGGAACGCCACCCCGGTGGTCGCGAACAGCGTGTTGGCGAGGAACAGCATGACCCGGGTGGACTGCGGATACTTCGGGGTCGAGAGGTAGGTGAACTCGGCTTCCGTCGCGGCACGCCAGGCCAGACCGAACACCAGCAGGACGGCAGGGCTGAGCACGGCGAGCGCGCTCGTCGGGTCCTCGATCAGGTTGCGATGCGGGTAGAGCACCGCAAGGAGCACCACCGTCATCACCCCGATGGCCCGCAGGCGGTCGAAGCGGCGCTGCAGGGCGAGGACCGCCGCTGCGACGAGGGCGACCACCGCAGCCAGCAGTCCGAACGCCGTGGTCGTGCGGTCCAGCAGGAAGCCGAAGCCGGGCAGGGCGCCGACGGAGTCGCTCAGCAGCAGGATGGAGAAGGTGGCAAGGGCAACGGCTTCGGCCAGCCGGTTCCTCCCGGCGAGGCGCCAGGCGATCACGGCAGTCACCGGGGCGAGTGCCGCCCGCCACAGCAGGCTCGGGTTGTTGTCCATGAAGGCGAACCAGACGACGTTGATCGCGTCGACCGCTGACTGCTGCCCGATGAGCTGGAAGAAGCCCCGAGCAAGGATCACCGGCATGCTGAGCGCGACCATCCCTGCGACAGCAGCGGCCAGGGGGTACAGCCAGCGTCCCCACACAGGCGGGTAGTGCTCCGGCGGCGGCGGGATGCGGACGCGGGCCCGTCGCAGCAGGATCGCGATCGCACCGGCGACCACAGCCAGCAGCACTGCACTGGCCAGCAGGGCCGACCCGCCCAGCTCCCTGCCGCCGGCGGCAAGGTAGGTCGAGACGGCGAGCCAGACCACGGCTACGCCGAAGCCGGTCCAGAAGATGCCCCCGCTGACCGGACGGTTCGCTGCAGCCTGGGCGCCGGTGACGACGATCTGCGCCGGGGCAGAGCCCGCGACCATCATCGCCGGCAGGATCAGCGGCTGCAGGGTGAGGAGTGCCCCCTGGAGCGCTGTGGTGCGCTGATCGAGACCGAGGGTGACCAGGTTCTCCGCCGTCCACGGCCCGAGGGTTGCGACCATCAGGAGCACGGCAACGACCACGAACTCCCACCAGGCGTAGCCGCGGAACGACCGGACGAAGGTGAAGACGACGAGGGCAAGGAAGGCGACCACCGACGTCAGGAAGGCAACCGGCGACTGTCCACGCCTCTGCGGCGAAGAGGGCGACGGCCGACCCACCGATCAGCAGCAGCACGATCCGCAGCCACCACGAGGTGTGCAGGGCAGCGGTCAGGGCGATCGCGAAGGAGAACAACAGGCCGGTGAGCAGCAGCGGCACCGTGACCTGCGGCACGCCGTCGAGGCTGGCGTAGCTCATCGACAGCTCGCCGACCTGACGCAGGGGAACGGCGAACACGATGGCGATGGCGAGCAGGGCGAACACTGCGGTCGCGGCAGCGCCGAGCTGCTTCAGTCCGTAGGGCCAGGCGGACGGGTGTGGTCGTCCCTCCCGCACCGGGCTGACGAACGTGATGTGCAGCACGTCGCGGACGGCTGCGACGATCTGGCTCAGCACAGGGTTCATCCGGCCACCCCGATCGCGACGCCCTTGCTCCGTAGACGAGGACCCGACCCTGCGCTGCGGTCAGCCAGGTACTGGAATCGGAGGCGTCACCGATGCCGACCGGCCACTCGGCGACCTGGGCGCCGCGCGCGTCCAGGAGGACAACGCTGTCCGTGGTGAGCAGCAAGGCGCGGTCGCCCCCGCCGATGCCTGCGTAGGTGCGGGCGCCCTGCCAACTCCAGAGCTTCTGCCCGGTGGCCGGGTCGATCCCGATGGACTCGTCCTCGGCGCGCAGCACGACCACGTCGTCGAGCGCGATCACGCCCTTCGTCGACAGCGTGTGGCGCGGTCGCCACAGCTCCCTGCCGTCGGACAGCGACGAGCCCGGTGACGCGTGGCCCGTCGGAGTTGGGGAGCACGACGACAGGATTCGGCTCCGGTGGTCACGCCGAACTCCTCCACCCTGCCCACGTCCTTCGCCCAGACCAGGGCGCCGGCAGCGTCGAAGCACGACAACCCGCCGGCCTGGTCGACGACCAGCAGTGCGCCCGCCGGCCACCCGGGGCGCGACCCGCACCTCACTGCCGACGTTCTGCTGCCACCGCTGCGCGCCGGTGGCCAGGTCGTAGGCGGTGACGCTGCCGTCGAGCGTGGCGATGACGACAAGGTCGTCCACGCGCACCGGCGTCACGATGGAGAGGTCGGCCAGCGGGGTGTCCCACAGCCAGGCACCGTCCGGCCCGTAGGCCACCAGGTGACGGTTCACCGAGACCACCACCGTCGTGGTGCCGAACGTGGCTGCCGCGGTGTTCCTGACGCCGGGACGGCTGCGCCATACCGACGGTGGCGGGTCGACCGTGGTCTGCAGGGCGATCACGTCGCCGTTCAGCTTGTTGGCGAACACCGCTGTGCCGTCGGGCAGGATCCCGGGCGGGGACACGGCGGTGACGAGGGTGGTGCCGGTGCCGATCACGTTGACCTGTCGCGGGGTGAAGGCGAGCCGGTCGGCTGTGGACCAGTCGAACGGGACGTCGGGGGTGACAGCTGCCGGTGCCGTGTCGGTGGCCTGCCAGCGTCCCTGTGCAGTCGCCCGGCCGGCGAAGCCCGCGTGACGGCACCAGGTGCGTTCTGTGGTGCTCGGCTGGTCGCTCCCGATCTGTTCGCGCATGGTGACAACGACGCACGCGCGGGCAAGCAACGACTTGTCCGCCGGCACGGCGCTGTAGTCCGCCCGGTAACCCAGCGGCGTCCGGTTGCCGGCAGCGTCGACGACCAGCACCGCGCCCTCCGAACTCCAGCTGCGCCCGGCGGCGAGGGCGTCGGGCAGGTCGAGCCGCCCGGGCACGTAGATCCTGGCGGTGCCGTCGAAGCCGCTCTCCACTTCTGCACGGACACCGTCGCTGCCGAGGCTGAACAGGTCGTCGCTGCGTCCGGCCGGCTGCCCGTCAGGCCCGACCCGGACGGTGCTCAGCCGGGCCAATTGCGTGTGTGCCCAGTCGACCTTCGTGATCCCGAGCCAGTTGACGAACTGTGCTGGTCCGGAGCCGACCATCGAGATGGCCTGGTCGACCGCCCACTCCGTGGTCTCGACGCCGTCGGGACCGGCGAAGCGTTGCCGGTAGCCGTCGGCCGGCAGCCACCCGGGGCCCCCGGTGGTGGTGACCGTTGCGGCTCGTCCGAGGGTTGCAGTGAAGACCAGCAGGGCGACCACCACCAGCCCGGCCCAGAGCGCTGGCCCGTAGGGCCGCCGCTGTCCCGGCTGGTTCGCCACGCGCGCAGACTATCGACGCACGCCGGTGGCTGCAGGAGGGGTAACGAAGGATTTCTCCAAACCGACATCTGCGCTCAGGCCTCGCGGGCCCGGAGTCGCCCCTCGATGACCTGCTGGCAGACCTCGACCGTCTCCGGCAACAGGTCGACGCCGAGGATGCGGGCCTGCCGCGTGACCTGGCTGACGAGGCGCTCGACGTCGGCCCGGTTGCCGGCGCGGTGCTCGGTACGGATCCGGGCGCAGAGCAGCTGCTCGTCCTCGGGGGCGACCACGAGTCCGCGGGCGGCCGCCCACCGTGCCAGATCGATGTCACCCCTTGCCAGCGCTCGTTCGGCGAGCACGACGCCGGCGTCCCGCAGCGCGCTGGAGATGTCGGTGCGAAGCTCCTCTGCCCAGTGCCACTGGCCGGGGGCTGCGTCGGCAAGCGGGGCTCCGCGGACCTGTTCGAGAGCTGTCAGCAGGGTCGCGTCCCCTACCCGGTCGACGCCGGGAGCGAGCAGGAGCTGCACCTCGTGCCAGTCCGACGTGACCGCGCCGTGCAGCATGATCCGCCCGGAGTAGGCGTCGGGCAGGTAGGGCCTGCCTTCCGGGTCGTCGCCCAGCCAGTTGCGCAGCCGGCTGAGGTTCGACCGGCGGGTGCCCTCGGCCACCTGGAGCCCGGCGGCCATGGCGGTGGGGGAGCTGTCGGGATGCTCCAGCAACCAGGCGCAGAACTCGATCAGGTGCTGACGCGACCGGGCCGGCTCGGGGCCGGTGGCCCCCAGAAGGTCCGTTGGCCCGATCAGCAGCACCCGGGGATGGTCTGCGGGCACGAGTCGGACGACGTCCACGGGTTCCTCTCCTCGGCGTGGAATGTGGGGCAGGGCAAGCACGTTGGCGTCCTCGCCACTCCACCACGGGGCCTGCGTTGTGGCGGGATCGTCGGCGGCCCGGAACAGCGTCGCCACGCCGTTGCGGGTGGCCTCAGGAATGGCGTGCGCCTGTAGTGTCCCCGGGGCGCCGGCCAAGTCGCCCGACGGGGGCGTAGGGATCGCCGGTCACCGTCCACTGGGCAGGGCTGGCGGCGCCGGTGGCGAGGATCACGGCGATGCCGAGCGCCGGCCCTTCCAGCAGTCCGTCCAGCTCTTCGGCCACCTCTGCCGGCACGTCGTCGAGCAGCAGGAAGACGACGGGCGCGACGGCATCTGCCCGGTCAGGGTCGACGCGCAGTACGGCAAGGGACTCACCCGACAACGCTGCCCGACGGCGGGCGGCGAGCAGATGCACCTGGGCCACCGCGTCCTCGATGCGGGCCTGCTGCAGCACACGGTCGCCACCGGCGAGGCGGACGAGTTCCGCACCGTCGCCGCACACCACGAGCTGCACCTCCTGCGCCCAGGGGGCACAGCCGAGCTCGACACCCATGGACGCCATGGTGGAGCGGCCCAGTTCCCTGTCGCCAGCAGCAATTCCGAGGACGCGGGAGCGTTCGGCGTCCACCAGCACGAGGCGCCCTTCCGGGCCGCTGCCGAGGCTGACGACGGCCGGGTACGGGCAGGGATGGTCGCCGCCGACCAGCACGATCTCATCGAGGGAGATGCTCCAGCTGTTGCCGTCCATGGCGGCATCGAAGCCGTCCGGTGGCGTTCCCGGGCGGGTGGCCCAGTGCAGGACGATGCCGACGTCGTCCACCTCGATGCGCTCGAGTTCGGGCAGTGGGACCCGGGCGGCGTAGCAGTGCTGCCCGATGGCGCGCAGGGCGGCGTCGAGGGCAACGAGTCGGTCCGGCTGCTGCCGCGACCCCATCGCCACCCGGAGTCGACCTGCCTGCTCGTCCGGGGGAATCAGTCGCCGGCCCACGGGCCGAACCCTGAGGCGCAGGAATCGTCGCGTCTCGAACGCTCCGATGATGGCTGCCGCCGCGAGGGTGCCAAGGGTGCCGACGAGCGGGGCGAGTGGCGCTGCCGGCTCTTCTGCCGGAGTGGTGGGTGCCTCGGAGGCCGCGGCGGTGGGCTCCACGGGAGCGGTCGGCTCGACGTTCGGGGCCGGATCCGGCTCCTGTTCCTTGCGCTGCACGGGTGGGTCCGTATCGACACCTTCGCCCTTCGCCCCCTCCTGCGACTCGGGCCGCGCTTCGGGCCGCGCGCTGCGGGGAGCTGGTTGTGCTCCAGGGACGACGAGACGCCAGCCGATCTCGATGTGGTCGGGATCGTCGATCAGGTCGTCGTTCGCTGCAGCGATGCGCGGCCAGCGTCCGGCGGCACCGAGGTGCTCGAGGGCGATCCCGCTCAGGGTGTCGCCCTTGTGCACCCGCACCGTCAGCGGTGCCGCAGCGGGCGACGCCGGGAGCGACAGCCGTGTGCCGGGGGTCAGCGGACGGGTCGGGTCGGTCAGCTTTCCCGGGTTCGCTTCTGCAAGCTCGCGCCAGCGCCCACCGTCGCCGAGGAGCCGTTCACTCACTGTCCAGAGGTCATCACCGGGGGCGACGCGGTACGTGTCGTCGGCGATCTCCTCATCCGGGTCGGGCTCGATCTCGGGCAGCGTCGCAGCCCCCAGTGCCACCACCCGTTCCGGTGGTTGCGCCTGCGGGCCAGAGGAACTCGGTGCCAGGGCCAGCACCGCGAGCAGGAGGCCGGCACTGAGCTGCTGGAGGCCACCGAGGAGCGGGATGCGCAGTCGCACCCGTCCGCTGCTGGCGACGCGCACAGCCTCCGTTGCGATCGACAGCGTGAACGCCGCCCAGGCAAGCCAACCCAGCAGGGTCAGCGCCACCAGCAGCACGGAGCCGTCGTCGGGCCTGAAGAGGGCAGCCGGCCAGCCGACCGGCATCCGGCCCCAGCCGGCGAGCGCCGCCGGGGCCCCGACGATCACGAGGCACAGGGCCGTCAGGGCACCGATACCGCGGAGCCAGCGCATCACTTCCTCCCCCTGTAGGTGTCGAGGACGGTCTCGGCACTCGCCTCCACGCCGATCACGCCCGGCCAGCCGGGCACGAGGACGTCGCCGAGCGGCACGTCGCAGTGCACCCGCACCGTCACCGTGGCACGGGTGCCGGGCGCGATCGCGAATCCGGAAGCGTCGACGTCGACGAAGAGGCGTTCGCAGCGCACCCCACCGGCGGCGGCCTGGGCGATCGCCAGCTCCTGGGCGGTGCGGACGGCCTCACCCTGCCCGCGGGCTTGCGACATTCCCCGGACGGCTGCGCCGGCGGCCTGCTCAACGACGCCGCGCGCCAGCCACGTCCGCGCGCCGCCGACGACAAGACCGACAAGCAGCACGAGAACCGGGACGATCATGGCGAACTCCACAGAGGCTGCTCCACGTTGACCGCTCACGGCGTGACCCGTTCGAGGGGGAGGACGGCCTGCTCGACGACGAGCCCCTGCCCGATGTCGAAGAAGAGCGGTGCGTGACCGGAGACGGTCACGACGAGGTGCCCGTTGTCCGCCGCGACGCCGATCTCGACCTGCTGCAGGCCGCCCCGGGTGGCGACCCGTTCGCCGGCCAGCCGCGCAGCGGCCTCCGCGCCGGGGCCCGTGGCACGCAGGTCGGCGGTGACTGCCGCTGCCTCGGACGCGACGGTGCGGGAGTACAGCCAGACGCCGAGCTGCACCATGCCGAGGACGAGCAGCAGCAAGGTGGGCAGCAGGATCGCCCACTGGGTCGACTCGGCCACCCCGCGCTGGTTCACGGCCGCGGCAGCTTCGCGGTCACGTAGATGGTGACGGCGCTGATGACGATCAGCGCCACCGCGACGGCCCCGGCGAGCAGGATCGCGTTCTCCGTCGACTGCGACAGCCCGCGCTGGTCCCGCGGCGGGGGCGGGGCCACCAGCGCCCCGAGCAACAGGTGCAGGATTCTCATCGCTCTCCTAACAGGGTGGGTTCAGCCGCCGACAAGGCGAAGGATCGGCGGCACGAGGAAGAACAGGCCGAACACGAGGCTCGGGATCACCATGAAGAGGGCCATCCGCTCCGAGACGGAGGCAGCGGCGATCTTGGCCTGGGTGAGGTGGGCGTCACGCAGTTCACGGACCCGGGCGCGCAGGGCGTCCGACAGTGCTGCGCCCGCCTCGTCGAGGGACATCACGTCGGCGGCGTCCACGAGGGCGGGAAGTTCGAGCTCCACCCCCAGCCGGTGGAGTTCGGTGTACGGCGCGCGCTGCTCGAGCCGGGCCCGTTCGAGGGCGTCCCGGATGGTGGCGAAGACGGTGACGTCGCTGACTGCCGCGGCCGAGCGCAGCGCCTGGCTGCCGGAGGAGTTCGCCAGGCGCTCGAGCGTGACGAGGTCGAAGTAGGTGAGGAGGGCCTCGGTGGCGTCGGCGTTCACCTCGCGCTCCGAACGGCGCAGGGCGATGTCGGGAAGGAAGAAGCCGACGAAGGCCGTGACGAGTCCGATCGCGGCTGGCACCTCGAGGCCGGTGACGCCGGAGAGCACCAGCCCGATTCCGAGCAGTGGCGGGACGAGCAGACCGGCGAGCGCCCACAGCACCTTGTAGGCGTAGTGACGGTCGACCGAACGCCCCGCCATTCGCAGGCGTCGCAGGGTGTCGGCGGTAACGGGCCGCCGCAGTCGCCAGCGGACCCAGTTGCCGATTCGGTCGACACCGCCGCCGTGAGCCTCAGGGGCGGACGCAAGCCTGCCGTCCAGCAGGTCGAGAGCGTCGGCAAGCCGCGGCGCTGTGGGGACGAGCACGCCGACGACGGCCCAGAGGCCGAAGCCGAGCAGAGCTCCCGGCGAGGATCGCCAGCAGCTGCGCGTTCATGCGAGCCGCCGCAGGATGCGCTGCCGCGGCCGTGGCAGGGTGAGCCGTCGCAGGAAGAGCAGCGCGCCGAGGTAGGCGAACACCAGCGCTGCCAGCAGGAGCTGGCCGAGCGGGGAGCCGTAGGGCGCGAAGAACGAGCCCCCGAAGAGCAGTGCCAGGCCGAGCACGACCAGGGTGATCAGGGTGACCTGCCGGACGACGATGCGCGGCTTCGCCCGCTCGGTCTCGATCTCGCGAAGGGCGCGGAGCCGGTCCTGGATGTTGTCTGCGAGAGCAGCGAGGGTTGCCGTCGCGCCCGTCCCGCCACGGTCGGCCGCCAGTGAGAGGGCTGCCAGCACCGCGTCCGCGTCCGGGCTGTCGAGCTCGTCGGCGAGGCTGAGCAGGGCCTGCGCTGTGGTCCAGCGGTCGTCCAGCCGGGCGGTGAGGAGCCGCAGGTGCGGGGCAAGGAGCGCCGGTGCCTGCCGCACGGACACCCGGATCGCGTCGCTGATCGAGCGGCCGGTGGGCAGCAGGGAGGCCGAGGGACCGGACCCAGCGATCGAGTGCCTCAAGGACGGCGAGGTCGCGGTTGGACGGTGCGGAGAGCACCATCGGCAGCCCGTAGGCGACCACCGGCACCAGCACGGTGAGCAGCGGCCAGCCGACGACCGCACGCGGCGACGACGCCCGCTGCGAGCGCGAGCGCCAGCTGCCACCATCGTCGTCGTACCGCACGGCCGATGCTTGAATCCACAACCTTTTTCCACAGACCTGTGGACAACGTGGTGGACTCCGCGGGTCGCCGCGCAGGCCGGCGGCGAACAGGACCAGCCCTCCGGCGATCAGGACGCCGCACAGGCCGGCGAGGAGGGTGGCCATCAGGCGTCCCAGGCCGAGCGTGAACGGTGCCAGCTCGTCCAGCAGGCCGGCGTCCGGAGTGAACTGGTCCGGGCCGCCGTCCCCTGCCCGGAAGCACAGGTGGGTCACCGGCCGACCGGACTCGAGACCGCCGGTGAGCTGCCGGATCTCGGCGACCGCCCTCGTGCGCAGGCCGCCTCGCCAGGTGTCGTCGACCAGCCTGACGTGGATGAGCAGGTGGATGTGGTGGGCGATCTGGCGGTAGGCCTCCTCGACGCGTCAGCACGCCGCCCTGCGCGACGCGCGACGCGAGCCGGTCCATCGTGGACGCTGCGGAGTGGGAGTGCGTTGTCGAGAGTGTCCCTGCGCCGGCGGTCATGGCCTCGAACATCGCCCCGGCCTCGCCGCCGCGGACCTCGCCGACGATCAGGCGGGAGAGGTTCTGCCGCAGGGCCTCCGGGATCAGGTCGGCAACGGTGAACTCGCCGAGGCGCCGGCCGTCCTGGACCTCGCCCATCCCCACCCGTGCCTGCAGCGCGAGCATGTTCCGGCGTCGGGGCTGCAGGTGGGTGAGCAGCTCGTAGTCGGTTTCCAGGGTGCCGAAGCGCTCGTTCTCGGGGATCGCTGCGATCAGCGCGCGCAGCAATGTCGTCTTGCCGGCGCCCTGGTCGCCGGAGATCACCATCGACTTCCGGGCCAGAACGGCCGCGTGCAGGAACCTGGCCACGTCGAGCGGCATCATGCCGCCGTCGGCCAGCTGCCGCAGCGTCACGTCGGTGAGGGTGTGCTGCCGGATGGTGATCGAAGGCCGGTAGCTCAACCCGAAGCCGATCGCGTGCAGCCGGAACCGGTCGCCGAGGGCGAGCGTCATCATCGGGTGCGTGTCGTCGAACGGGCGGGCAGGCGTCACGGTCTCACCGAGGAAACGGATCGCCTCCACCAGCTCGGTGTCGGAGTCGGCGACCGGCGGACGCTCCTCGCGTCGCCCGTCCCCGTACTGCACCACGACCGAGTCGCAACCGTGGATCTCGATGTTCTCCGCTTCGGGGATCTCGAAGAGGGGCTGCAGCCGGCCGAACCCGAAGATCGCGTTCTCCACTGCCCGGGCGTAGGCCTCCTCGACAGCCATCGACCACAACGCCTCGCCGTTGGTGCGCAGGGCCTCCACGTGCTCCCTGACGACGGCGATGATGATCGAGCGTCCGAGCAACAGTCGGTCGACGTCGGCGAGCGGCCCCGGCTTCTCGGCTATCGCGGCCGTGATGCGCTCCGAGGCCCTGCGCCGCAGGGCGACCACCAACGGCCAGTCGACGGGCGCCTCGTTCGGCTTCGCCTCGATCAGCCGCTCCCTGCGGTGGGTTGTCTCGAGGCTCACCTCACCGGCGAGCAGGTCGACCTCGGCGAGGCGTCGCATCAGGCCCGCCAGCCGTGATCCGGGAACTCCTTCGCCATCAGCGATCCCCTCACTCCGGGAGCTGCGGCATCCGGGGTGGGCACGCAGCCAACGAATCCGAGGATCGTAAGCGAGCCCCGGCACGATTCCCAGAGGCCGGAGACAAGTTGTGGATAACCCGGGCAGGTTCGTACAGCCTGTGGAAAGCCGTCAGGACGGCAGCTGGAGCGCCTCCCCGCGCACCTCCGCCAGCCCGTCGGCCAACGACGGAAGCGATCGCCCGCTCGCGCTGCGCCAGGCGTCGGGCCATTCCGGAAGGACCTCCTCGAGTACCACCGGCCGGGGCGCGGCCTCCCGCAGGACCTTCAGCACCGCTCCGCGCGCCTGCCGGTCGCTGCCTTCGTAGGCCGCCTGCTTGCGCCGGACGTCGCCGGTGTCGGGATACCCGGCGGCCCGCCAGGCACACAGTTCGGCCAGCGGGCACACCCCGCAGCGGGGCGCGCGGGCCGTGCAGACCGTCGCGCCGAGCTCCATGGTCGCTGCGTTGACGACGGCTGCGTCCGCCATCCCTGCCGGCAGGATCGACTCCATCAGTGTCAGGTCGGTGCGCGCGGGCGACCCGGGCTGGGCGCGTCCGGACAGCACTCGTGCCAGCACCCGGCGGGTGTTGATGTCGACGACGGGGTGGCGCTCGCCGTGGGCGAAGACCGCGACGGCCCGCGCCGTGTACTCCCCGACGCCGCTCAACGCGAGCAGGTCCTCCACCTCGCTGGGCACGACGCCCCCGTGCCGCTGGCTGATCTCCACAGCTGCCCGGTGCAGCCGCAACGCCCGTCGCGGATAGCCGAGGTTCGCCCACTGCCGGACGGCCTCCGCCGGCGGCTCGGCGGCCAGTGCACCCGGCGTTGGCCAGCGCTCCAGCCAGGCCTCCAGGTGCGGGATCACCCGGTTCACCGGGGTCTGCTGCAGCATGAACTCGCTCACCAGCACGCCCCACGCACCGAAGTCCGGGCGCCGCCACGGCAGGTCGCGGGCGAACTCGGCGTACCACTCGATCAGCGGTGGGGCGATCGGCGGCGTCGCGAGGTCGGGCACGCGGCTCAGCCTAGGTGCCCCCGGCGGACGGTCGCGGCGTCCCGAGCTGCAGCCGCCGGCCGGCCGCCCTTCCGCTGAGCACCTCGCCGAGCGCCCGCACGTCCTCGACGTAGCTGCTGGTCATCAGCCTTCGCGGCGCAGCCTCGCCCGCCGCGAACACGGCAGCCTCCGCCGGCTGCCAGGCGAGCTTCGCCCACACGTCCACCCCGAAGCGGTGCCCGATCTCCCCCGACCCGTACGGACGGCCCGGCCCCACGACGACCAGCCCGACGCGCTCGGCGCCCGCCGCCGCGACCACCAGCGGCAGGTAGAGCCGCAGCGCCGCAAGGTCGACCAGCCGGCTGCCCGTCACCACGGCCACCCCGCTGCACGCGGCAACGAGGGCCGGCTGCAGGCCGACCGGGCGTGATCCGTCCCGCGTCGACGAGCACCGTGCGGCCCGCCCCCTCGAGGGTGGTCGCGAGTTCCGGCCACACCGGTCCGAACAGGTCGACCATGCCGGGGTGCGAGAAGCCCGGCAGGAAGTCCCGACCCTCCTCACCGTGCAGCGGGACGGTCATCGAAGGCAGGCACTCGGCGAGCGACCGGCGCTCCCGGTGCGCCTGCAGCAGCCCGCCGAGGCCCCGTCCGCCCGGGTCGACGCCCTGCAGGTGGCCGGCCAGCACCGTCTGGTCCGGCTCACGGTTGGCGTCCACCAGCAGCACCGGTTCGGGCCAGGTGAGCGCCAGCGCAACCCCGAGCCCGGTGACGCCCGGTGAATGGCCGGCGCTCGTCAGCAGGAGCATGCTCACCGCGGGCTGCCGGGAAGGCGCACCAGCGCGAGCTGCTCGTTGGCTGCCAGCCGCACCACCCGCTCCCCCTCCGCTGCGGGGACACTCACATCGACGATCGAGGCACCGTCGGGCAGGACGGCGGCTGCCGTCGCGATCCGTGCCGTCACGCTCGCGCCCGCCGGCGGCTCCGCTCCGTCGCGTCCCACCGGGACGAGCAGCACCTCCGTGCCCGGCGGCATCGCAGCGGACGGCAACCGGCCCGCAGCCAGGCGCAGCCCGATGCGGACGCTGCCGGCCTCCACCACCGGCTCACCGAACGAGCGCGGGCTCAGCAGGCTGCCCTCGACGAGGTCGCTGAGGGCCGTCCGGCCGACGACGGTGTCGAGCTGATCGGACGAGAGGGTCTCGACGCCGAGCGCCGGCACGGCGGAGGTGGCGCCGAGATCGGCGGCCGTGATCACCTGGTCGCGGTACACCGTCCGCTTCACGACGAGCGACGGTGTGCGCATTGCTGAGGTTCCCGTAGAGGAGCGCTGCACCCAGCCCGCCGAGGCAGACGGCGAGCACGCCGACAGCCATCCAGCGCAGGTTGCGCCGGGTCCTCACCTGGCTCGCGCCCAGCCGCTCCTCGGCCATCACCGACCCCCTCGCGCCGGGAAGGCTGGTGCCCGGGGTGGAGCGCAGCGGTCCGGCGGTGGTGGGATCGTAGGCGGGCCGGCGGGCCGATTCCTAGACCGCTCGGGGAATCTGTGGAGAACTCGTACACCCGGGGCTCCCGGCCGTTCGGGCTCGCCTGTGCAGTTATACGGTGGGCCACTAGGGTGTTTCCTGTGAACGTCGAGGCACTGGCAGCCAAGTACCACGATCTGGTGGTGACAGCCTGTGAGTGGCGCGCGATGGGGCTCGCCGACCCGCACCAGATGGCAGCCGACGCCTTCGCCATGCTCGACAAGCGTCGCGACCACAGCCTCCGCGACCTGTACAAGGCGATCGACAAGGTCGTGCTGGACGCCTACCGGAACTACTCCAACAAGACCAGCATCATGGATCGCCTGCGCGTCGGCGGGATGTTCGGCAGCCCCTCGCCCCGCAACCCGGCAGACGAGTTCCTCAAGGCCCTCAGCAACCTGCGCGGCAAGGACCGGCAGCTGCTGCAGCTGCGCTTCTGGGACGACCTGGACGAGGCGGAGGCAGCGGAAGTCCTCGGCACGAGCATCGAGACCACCCGCGAGCACCTGGCGAAGGCCGGCATGCGGTACCTGTCCAAGCTCACCCGCAGCCACCCCGACCTCGCCATCAGCGACATCATCGACACGCTGTCCAGCATCAAGCCCGGCGTCTACCGCCGCTACGGCGCCACCGGCAACCTCTGAGGCTCACCCTCAGGCGGGGTTGAGAGCCAGGTAGAGCGTGGGCATCGCGACGATGCCGATCACGAGGGTCACCGAGGCCATGAACGCCGACAGCTCCACGTCCAGCCCTGCCTTGCTCGTGAACCCCGGCACCATCGAGGCGATCGGCGCGAACATCAGCATCACCAGCACCACCCGGGCCTCCGCCGGGAGCGGCAGCAGCGTCCAGCAGGCGACGCGCGACAACGGTCGAGAAGACGTAGCGGACGGCCAGGTGCCGCGCGGCGGCGAGGTACTTGTTGCGGTGCAGCCTCAGCTCCAGCCCGATGCCGATCATCAGCATCGCGAGGAACGGGTTGGCTGCCCCGACGGTGGCGGTGAACGTGATCACCATGTCCGGCAGCCGCAGGTCGAACAGCTTCAACGCCAGCAGGCCCATGTAGGTCACGAAGATCGGCGACGACGCGAGCGTCCGCCCGGTGTCACGCCAGCGGTGCGCGCCCGGCTCCCCGGCCAGCGCCATGCCCCAGCCGTAGCCGACCCCCGCCGGACCCGACGGCGTTGCCGATGTCGAACAGCGAGGAGTAGATCATCGCGTGCGGCCCGACGAAGCCCGACACGTACGGGGTGGCGAACGCCCCGATGTTGTAGGTGCCGGAGTTGAGGACGGCGAACGCCTGCTCGGCTGCGTCCCCTGCGGGCTGCCAGCAGGTAGCCGATGCCCTGCTGCGCAACGTTCAGCAGCAGGCCGAGTGCGGTCAGCCCGAGCAGTGCGCGGTCGAGGTGGTAGTCGTTGAAGCTGGTCACCAGCGCACACGGCAGGGTGATGCCGAGCACGAGCTTCGCGAACAGGGCGAAGTGCTCCTTCGTCACCCAGCCAAGGCGCTTGATGCCGAGGCCGATGCCGACGATCGCCACCAGCGAGAGGGCGCGCGCGGCAATCTCCAGCATGGCGGCAACTTACCGGTGACACGCGGCGCCGCTTGCCAGCGACCGAATGCGCTGCGGTGGACGCGGGGTTTCGATCCCACCCCTGCGGGAATAGCTTGATATCGAGATATCTGGAGGCCCCGTGACCACTGAGGAACTGCCGGCGCTGCTGCGCAGGCTCGTTCTCCCGGTCTACCTGCCCACGGCCCTCTATGCCACCGGCGCTGCGGCCATCGTCCCCGTCGTGCCGCTGGTCGGCCTCGACCTGGGCCTTTCCGTGCCGCAGGTGGCCCTGCTCGGCACGGTCGCGGGCCTGATCACCGTCGTCGGCCCGCTGCCGACGGGGCAACTGGTGGTGCGCATCGGTGAGCGCGGCGCGATGATCCTCGGCGGGCTCGTGAGCGTCGTCGCCGTCGTCGGCTGCCTCTTCGCCGCCTGGTCGGACGGGACCGGCCCGGCCCCGGTCTGGGCGCCGGCCCTGTTCTGCGCGGCGATCCTGCTGATGAGCCTCGGCGACCTCACCTGGGACCTCGGCCGCCAGACCTACATCGCCGACGAGGTGCCGGTGCACCTGCGCGCCCGGGCGATGAGCCTGTTCGGTGGCACGATGCGGGTCGGACGCATCCTCGGCCCGCTGCTCGGTGCCGGGCTGATCGCCGTCGGCGGGGCTGCGTCCGCCTTCTTCGTCCACCTCGTCGCAGCGATCGCCGGCCTTGTGCTGATCACGATCTTCGTGCCGCCCCACCTCAGGCGGGAGATCGACCCGGACGCCCCCGACCCGGTGGACCTCCCGACGCGGGGAGAGGTGCTGCGGCCGCTGCTGCTGGTCGGGGCAGCTGTCCTCGTCCTCACCCTCGTTCGCACCAACCGCGACCTGCTGCTGCCCCTGCTCGGCAACGAGTTCGGACACTCCGAGGCGGTGATCTCGCTGGTGTTCGCCGGCGTCTGCCGTCGTCGAACTGGCGTTCATCCTGCCGGCCGGCACCGTGATGGACCGGTTCGGCAGGGCAGCAGTGCTGGTGCCCTGCCTCGCCCTGATGGGGGTCGGCTACCTGATCGCGCCGATCGCGGCCACCGTGCCGGGCTTCATCGCCATCTCGCTGATCTTCGCCGTCGGCAACGGGCTGGGCGCCGGGATCAACAAGACCCTCAGCGCGGACATGACCCCCAGCAGGAACCGCGCCGGCTGGCTCGGGCTGTGGAACAGCTTCACCAACGCCGGAGCCCTTGTCGGGCCGGCGCTGATCGCTGTGACCGGCGCCGTGACGGTGGTCACGGCCAGCTTCGCCACCGGGTGGCTGTCACTGGCCGGGGCCGCGTGGGCCGCCTGGTGGCTGCCCCGCTTCGTGCCCGGCCGGGCGAGGATCAATCGAAGATCGGGTCGACCGTCCGCGTCCGCTTGAGCTCGAAGAAGCCCGGGTAGGCGAGGACGTTGACGAAGCCGTCCCACAGCTTGCCTGCTTCCTCACCCTTGGGCGCCGGCGACATGACCGGGCCGAACAGGCTCATGCTCGCCGACCCGGATCACCGGCGTGCCCACCTCGTCGCCGACCGCTGCGGTCACCTTCGCCTGCTCCTCGCGCAGCGACTTGTCGTTGGCGTCGGTGTCGCCGGCGTCGGCCAGTTCGACCGGCAGCCCGACCTCTGCCAGCGCCGCCTCGTGGGTGGCGCGGTCGTTGGGCTCCTTGCCCAGGTGGATGCGGGTGCCGAGCGCGGTGTAGAGCTCGGCCAGCTTTTCCGGGTACTGCTGCTGGACGGCGAGGCAGACCCGCGCCCCACCCCAGGAGTTGTCCATCAGGTCCCGGTAGTGCGGGGACAGGTCGCGACCCTCGTTCAGCACCGAAAGGCTCATCACGTGGAAGACAACATCGACGTCGCGTACCTTCGCGACCTCGAGCGCCCAGCGGGAGGTCATCCAGGCCCACGGGCAGAGCGGGTCGAACCACAGGTCAAGTGTCTTGTGATCGGTCACGTCGCGAGTGTAGGTCGCATCTGGGACCGTGGGGGCGCGTCCGACCAGACGGCTACCCTCGACAGATGATCCGCTTCGTTGTGTTCGACCTGGGCCAGGTGTTGGCATCGCCCCCCGACATCTACCACGCCCCCGCCGAGCTGCTGGGGGTGGATCCCGATGCCTACCGCGAGCTGTACTGGTCGCACCGCCGCGCCTACGACACCGGCGGCTCGCGCGTGGAGTACTGGCAACCGATCCTCGACCGGCTCGGCGTGCAGCCCTCCGGCGAGCTGATCAGCAACCTCGCGACGCTCGACGCCGACCTGTGGACGGAGTTGCGTCCGACCGCAGCGGAGCTGCTGCAGGAGGTGCAGGGCTGGAACGTCCAGACCGCCCTGCTGAGCAACGCCCCGATCGTGCTGGGCAAGGCGATCCGGCGGACGGCGTGGGCAGCGGCCTTCGACTTCATCTTCATCTCCGCGGAGCTCGGCGTCACCAAGCCCGACCCGGTGGTCTACGACATGGTCACGGCAGAGCTCAGCGCGGACCCGGCAGAGATCGCCTTCATCGACGACCGCGCGCCGAACGTCGACGCCGCTGCCGCGGCCGGCTGGAACGCCCACCTCTGGGTGGACGACGAGGACTCCCTCGCCTGGCTCAAGGCCGTCACCGGCCACTGAGCCTTCACCGCAGCGGCAGGTAGTAGGCGTCTGCGACCAGCTGGTCGCCGGCCACTTCGTCCCCGTTCCAGCCGCCGAAGACCAGCAAGCCGTCAGGCCCACCGGCAGCGGTCGGGCCGGTGCGCACCTGGTCGTCCGGCAGTTGGAGTTGCAGCCAGGCGTCGGTCGCCGGGTCATACAGGTGGTCGCGCCATCAGCACCCACTGCCCCGCAACCACGGCTTCTGCACTGTCGATCACCGAGGGGTCGACGCCCGCCGTCCGAGGATGGCGACAGCGACATGTCAGACCACTTTCCCGCTCTTCAGGTGGAATGCGCCGTACTCCTCTGCCCTCCGACCACTCCAGCCCGTAGTTGCCGACGACGAGGTGATGACCCACGGCGCGGACGGGACCCGGCTGGAAGATCTTCGACGTGGGCAGCCGGCGCCATGTGCCGGTCGCCAGGTCCAGGGTCTCCAGCGCTCACGTAGGACGCCTCGGCGCAGAACGGTGCCACCAGTTCCGCTGCCTGCCGCGCGGTCACCACGAGCTTCCCGTCGGCCCACGCTCCGTAACGCAGGTGATTGGTGCCCAGCACATCCGGCGGCAGGTCGACCCACACCCGACCGGTCGTGTCGAACACCTGATCCCGTCCCGGCGGAGTCGCCGGCGACGTTCACCAGGCGGTCTCCCGCAGCGACAAGGGTTCCCCAGGTGCCGGGCGAGGGGATGCTCATCCAGGTGCCGCTGGTGCTGTCGAGGGCTGCGACGACCGCAGGGGTGCCCCTCGAACCGGTTCCGGTTGCGACGTAGTACAGCCGCTCCCCGACGACAGCCGGTGCTTCAGGCGAGACGACGATCGGGGCCTCCGGCAGGGATTGCCAGCTTCCGGTCACCGGGTCGTAGCTCGCTCCGTCGAGAAGGCGGTTGGAGTCGACGGCACACGTCAGGGTCGCCTGCGTGCATCCCGGGTGCATCACGTGCCCACCGACGATGTAGAACTTGCCGTTCGCCCACGCTCCGGAAGCATTCATGCGTGGCGTGAGCGGCGGGGGGGCGATCGTCTCCCAATCGCTGGCGGCGGTACTGGCCTTGGGCTGGGCGGCCGCCGTCGCGCGGTCGTTCGCGGTTTCAGGGACGGCTCCGCCGGCGGCGTAACCGTCGGATGAGGCACTCGCCGTCGGCCGGCACAGACGCGGCCATCCGCGGCAGCATTGCAACCCCGATGCCGACGGCAACGACGACAGCGGCAGCCGCGGCCATGCCCTTGAGCCAACGGGGGCGGCCCGACCGCGCGGGGCGGGCTGCAGCCTTGATGGCTTCCGCATCCAGCGGACGGAACGACTCCACCGGCGCGTCGCTTGCGCAGGGCTTCGGCGAAGGCACGCTCCTCGCGGTCAAAGTCCTCGCTCATGCCTCGCCTCCTTCCAGTTTCGCGCGTAACGCCTGCAGTGCCCGGTGCACATGGGATCGTGCGGTGCCCTCCGGGCACCCGAGGATCCGTGCGATCTCCGCGAACGACCGGTCCTCGTAGAACCGCAGCACGACCGCTGCGCGTTGCATCGGCGGCAGTTCGCCGCACAGCCGCAGGGCCTGGTCGGCGTCGGCGACGGCCTGCGGACGCGTCCGGGACCACCGGCGAAGCGGTGAGTACCGACGTGTCCTCGACGGGGAACAGCCGGCGCACCTTGCGCCAGGCGGAGACGTGGGCGTTGACGATGCTGCGACGCACGTAGGCGTCCACCTCGCCGCGGGCCGCGATCTGCTGCCAGCGTGGGTAGAGCCCGATCAGGGCGTCCTGCACGGCGTCGTGGGCGTCCTCGGTGTTGCGGGTGACGAGGTAGGCGAAGCGCAGCAGGCTGGCCGAACGAGTGGCGACGTAGTCGTCGAAGGAGCCCGCGCCGGCGTCCGCGACCACCGCCGCCGCCTCGCCCACCATCACCCCCTCGAAGACCGTCACCTCATTGTCACGCCGCGACGGCGGGGAATGTTGCAGTTACGCCCTGCTCGTACGGCCCTGCTCATACGGCGGGGCTTGAACGGCGGGGTTCTCGCGGCGGGCTCACTCCCCGGGGAAGCGGACCTTCAGCTGCGCGCGGATGCTGTCGAGCACCTCCATGATCGCGACCGTCTCGTCCAGCGGCATCTGCGGCGACTCGGTGAAGCCGTCCGAGACGAGCTGCGCGAAGTGGGCTGCCTCGTAGGCGAGTCCCTGGTGGGCGTACAGCTCGGCAGGGGCGCTGCTGATGCTCTCCCCCGACGGCGAGACGAGGCGGACCCGTCCGGGAGCGTAGAACTCGCCGTCCAGCTCGATCCGGCCGAGGCTGCCGCTGATGCTGGCCGTCGTCGGCGTCTTGGCAGCGAGCGTGCAGCTCACCAGCGCCTGGGCATGGGGATGGTTGGCGAACCGGGTGAGCAGGGCTGCGACCTGCCGGTCGACGCCGGTGGGCGTCAGTTCGCCGGTGGCGACCACCGCTCCGGGAATGCCGAGCACGAACGCCGCGAAGGAGACCGGGTAGACGCCGAGGTCGAGCAGCGCGCCCCCGGCGAGGATCGGGTCGTGCAGCCGCGGCACCTGGTCGGCGGGGAGGAGCTGGCCGTGGTCGGCCGTGACGGTCTCGATCGTGCCGAGCGCGCCGTCCGCCAGCAACTGGCGGACGATGTCGGTGCGCGGCAGGAACCGCGTCCACATCGCCTCCATGACGGCGACCTGACGACGGCGGGCAGCGACCACGACCCTGCGGGCCTCCTTGGCGTTGCGGGCGAACGCCTTCTCCACCAGCACGTGCTTGCCCGCCTCGATCGCCAGCAGCGCCTGATCGGCATGCTCGCTGTGCGGGGACGCGACGTAGATGACGTCCACCTGCGGGTCGCCGACAAGGTCGGCATACGAGCCGTGGACGGTCGGGATGCCGAACTCATCAGCGAAGGCCCTCCCACGCTCGGGCGAGCGGGAGCCGACAGCGACCAGCCGTTGCCGCGTCGACGAACGCAGGGCTGAGGCGAACATGTGGGCGATCCACCCGGGCGCCATGATGCCCCAGTTCAGCGGCGGTGCGGTTGCCGGGTCCGGGACGCGCGGAGTCGGCAGTGACATCAGGAGGGCCATGCAGCCAACCTAATGACGGGCATCGGCGCGCGCCAGCATCGCACCCGGCATACTGGTACCAGAAAGTACGAAATCTAACTACCCAGCGAAGGGAAGTGACCCGTGGCCGAGCCGCGGCACGCCGACCTGCTGGATGACGCCATGACCGCCTTCATGCGGTACTTCCTGGTGTACCTGAACCCGATCATGCATCGCACCGAGTTCCGTGGACGGGTGTTCTCGGAGCTGGAGATCATCGCGTGCATGGGGCTGAGCGTCGTCGGGCCGATGCGCCCCGGCGCCCTGAGCCGCGGGCTGCGGATCGAGAAGGGGACGCTGACCTCGGTCATCCGGCGGCTGCGGGAGCTGGGCCTCATCGAACGCACCGAGGTGGTCGGCGACGACCGCGGCTACCGGGTCTCGCTCACCCCGTCCGGCCACGAGTTCATCGATCACCTCACAGAGCAGCGCGAGCGAGGCTTCCGCGAACTGTTCGCCACACTGGATCCCGTGGACGCGGAAGCCGCGGCCCGGGGCATCGACATCGTCACAGCACACCTGAAGGATTGGGAGGCCCAGCATGGCCCGGTTGACTGAGCGCCGACGGCCCGTCGAAGTCGACTGGCGGAAGGCCGCAGACCCCGACGACCTGAGGGAGTACGACGCCTTCGGGCCGTGGATCGACCCGGTGCGCACGGAGATCGGCATGCCACGGGCCTTCCGGCCGTGGTACCCCGAGCTCGCCGACTCGGCCTTCCTGCTCAAGATCCCCAGGGACATCGACCGTGCCTCCGCCCGTCCGGGGCAGGACCTGTTCGCAGCGGTCCTCGCCGTGGGTGAGGCAGGGGTGTGCCAGTTGCGCCTCGCCGGCGGCACCGTGACCCGCGAGGACGCCACCTGGGAACAGGTGGTCGCCTGCGGCACCTACACCAACCTGCTGCTTGCCCGGTGGTCGCTGCTGCTGTCGAACGGCTCTGCCCTGCACGTGCCCCACAACAGTGTCGGCTCCGACCTGATGGCCAAGGTGACCGCCTACGTGCGGACCCGCATCGCCGCCCCGTCGGAGCACTCGGGCCAACCGGACCTGCCCGCCGTTGCCGTGCCGCAGGACTACTCGGCCAGCAAGCTCGCCGAGCTCAGGCGCACGTCCCGCGCACCCGTCGTCGCAATCCATGTCGAGCACAAGAACCGGCTCTGCCGCTCGGGACGGTTCGGCCGACGCCTTTCCACCGGACTCATGGTGGTCGACACCCCCGATGAGCTGGTGCTGGTGACCGGCGGCGAGCCGACGCGGTCGATCTTCGCTGCGAACTACGCGACGAAGGTGCTGGTCGTGCCGTACAGCCGCCTCGACTCCCTGTGCCCTGACGGCGAGCAGCGCCGGCCCCGACTTCCACAGGCTCGAGCTGCGTGCGGGGAGCCAGGTGATCGAGCAGCACTGCCTCGAGCACCCCGCTGCCGTGATCGCGGCCCTGAACGGGCGTGCGGTGCTCCCGGTCGAGCCGCAGGGCGAGGTTGCCGGAGCTCTCGCGTGAGCGAACTCGAGCAGGTCGACTGGCGGCGTGCTGCCGACCCGGCAGACCTGCGCGAGTACGACGCGTTCGGACCCTGGATCGAGCCGATCCTCTCCGCAGAGGACATGCCGCGGGCGTTCCGCTCCCACTACGCGGAGCACGCCGGCGCCCGCTTCCTGCTGAAGGTGCCCCGGGACGAGGACCGCGCAGACCTGCGTCCCGGCATGGACCTGTTCGGAGCTGTCGTCGCCGTCCACAACGAGGCTGTCTGCGTGCTGCGGCTGGACGGCGGCCAGGTGCGCCGGCAGGTGGCGACCTGGCGCCAGATCGTCGCAACCACCTACCGCGCGGAACTCCTTGAGGCGCGGTGGTCCTTGCTGCTGGACAACGGGGCGGACATCCACCTCGACCACAACAGCTCCTCCAGCAATGGCCTGCGTCCGACCATGGAGTACGTGGACGCCTGCATCAGCGCGTCGGCTCCCCCCGGCTGGCGGACGCAGCTCGCCGCCGTCGGGGTGGCGGACGGGTTCCTGGCAAGCTCCCTCAACCGGCTGAGCCGGCACCTGCCGCCGCCGGTGGTGCCGATCCACACCGAACGCGGCAACCGCCTGTGCCTTGACGAGCGCGGCCGCCCGCGGCTCGCCAACGGCGTCCTTGTGCTGGACGCGCCCGCCGAACTGGTGATCATCAGCCACGGCGAACCGATGCGCTCCGGTTCTTCCCCAGCCACGGCTCGCTGGTCACCCGGGTGCCGTACGAGCGGCTCGCCTCGTTCGCCGTGTCGCCGCCACCGCGCCGCCGCGGGCCGTCCTTCCACATCCTGACGCTGCGGGCCGGCAACCAGGTGATCACGCAGTGGTGTCCTCGACCGCCCGGACGCCGTCGTCGCAGCCCTGCCGGCCCGCGGCGTGCCGCAGGTCGACGCGGGCACCCCGGCCATCGAACGGCGGGAACCCCGACCTCAGGTGAGGGTGGCCACCATCAGGGCCTTGATCGAGTGCATCCGGTTCTCCGCCTGGTCGAAGACGATCGAGGCCGCGGACTCGAACACTTCCTCGGTCACCTCGAGTTCGGGCAGCCCGAACCGGTTGTAGACCGTCTCCCCGACCGTCGTGTCGCGGTTGTGGTAGGCCGGAAGGCAGTGCATGAACTTCACCTCGGGGACGCCGGTGCGCTCCAGCAGCGCTGCGTTCACCTGGTAGTCGCGCAGCAGCAGGATGCGCTCGGTCCACACGCTCTCCGGTTCGCCCATCGACACCCAGATGTCGGTGTGGATGAACTGGCAGCCCTTCACGCCGTCCAGGTCCTCGGTGAGGGTGATCCGGGCGCCGGTCTCCTCGGCGATCCGGCGCGCCGTCGCGATCACCGCCGGCGGTGGCAGCAGCTTTGCCGGGGCGACCAGGCGGACGTCCATGCCGAGCAGGGCGCCGCCCATCAGCAGCGAGCAGCCGACGTTGAACCGTGCGTCCCCGACGTAGGCGTAGGCGATGTCGTGGTCGTCCAGCCCGGAGGCCTCGCGCATGGTGAACATGTCGCACAGGCTCTGCGTGGGGTGCCACTCGTCGGTCAGGCCGTTCCAGACCGGGACGGAGGAGTACCGCGCGATCGTCTCCACCGTCGACTGGTGGGTGCCGCGGTACTCGATGCCGTCGAAGAGCCGGGACAGCACGCGGGCGGTGTCAGCGGGTGACTCCTTGTGGCCGAGCTGGGAGGAGTTGCCGTCCATCTGGGTGACGTGGGCGCCCTGCTGGTGGGCTGCCACCTCGAAGGCACTGCGGGTGCGGGTGGAGGTCTTCTCGAAGATCAGGGCGATGTTCATCCCGCCCAGCACCTGGCGTTCGGTGCCGGCCTTGCGGGCGGCCTTCAGTTCCCCGGTGAGGCTGAGCAGCTCACGCCACTGCGCCGGGGTGAGGTCCTGCTCCTTGAGGAAGTGCCTGCCGGTAAGACTGCTGGCCACCGTCACCCTTTCTGATCAACTCGATGGGAGAACTGTGGCATACCTGAGCGGGGACCCGCCGCCCCGGCAGGGGTGCGTAGCATGGGGCCATGCTCCTCCGTTTCCTCGCCAGCGCCGCGGCTCTTGCTGTCGCGACCTGGGCGCTTCCGGGCATCGTCCTCGCCGATGGTGACCTCGGCAGCCGGTCCATCACTCTCCTTGTGGTCGCCGCGATCTTCGGCGTGGTGAACAGCATCGTCAAACCGCTGTTCAAGTTCGTCAGCGCCCCGCTGATCCTGCTCACCCTCGGACTCTTCCTGCTGGTGATCAACGCAGCCCTGCTCCTGCTGGTCTCCTGGGTCGCCGGGCAGCTGCACCTGGGCTGGAGCGTCACCGACTGGGGTTCCGCAGTCTGGGGCGGCCTGATCGTCTCGATCGTCAGCTTCATCCTCAACGCGTTCTTCAACAAGCGCAGCGAGAACCATCGGTGAGCCCGGACATCACAGTTCGTCTGCTGGGGCAACATCTGTCGCTCGCCGATGGCGGAGGTCGTCGCCCGCGAGCACGCGGAACGCGAAGGCCTGCGCGGCGTCACCTTCAGCAGTGCCGGAGTGAGCGCCGAGGAGGCCGGTCACCCGATCGATCCCCGCGCGGCCGCCACGCTGACGGCCGCCGGCTACCATCCCGGCCCGTTCACCGCGCACCGCATCACCGCGGACGAGGCCAAGTCGGCTGCGATGCTGATCGGCATGGAGGAGCTGCACCTGGCCAAGCTGCGCGCCCTCGTGCCGCACGCCCACAACCTGTACCTGCTCAGCGACTTCGACCGCAACGCCGTCCCCGGCTCGCCCATCGAGGACCCGTGGTACGGCGACGACTCCGACTTCGAGACCACCCTCTCGGAGATCGAGGCGGCCATTCCCGAGGTGCTCAAGCGCGCGAAGGAGCTCGTCGCAGGATGACTCCCGCAGGAGCTGCCCGGCGGGGACGCTGCCTGCCTCGAACCATGCCAGCCCCGCACATGGCAGTCTGGTGACATGCATATCCTCGTTGTCGATGACGACCAGGCGGTTAGGGACTCCCTGGCGCGGTCGCTGCACTACTCCGGTTGGGAAGTCACGACGGCCAGCGACGGGATCGAGGCGCTCGCACGGCTCTCGGCGATGCGTCCCGACGCCGTGATCATGGATGTGATGATGCCGCGGCTCGACGGCCTCGAGACGACCCGCTCCCTGCGCGCCTCCGGCAACGACGTGCCGATCCTCGTCCTCACGGCGCGGGACGCCGTCGGCGACCGCGTGGACGGTCTCGACGCCGGCGCCGACGACTACATGGCCAAGCCGTTCTCCTTCGAGGAGCTGCAGGCGCGCCTGCGAGCGCTGACCCGCCGTGCCCGTCCGGCGACGGACGAGCCGGGCGCAGAGGCCCTCGGCTTCGCCGACCTCACCCTCGACCTGCAGACCCGCGAGGTGACGAGGAACGGCCGCAAGATCAGCCTGACCCGCACCGAGTTCGCGCTGCTGCAGACCTTCCTCGAGAACCCGCGCCGGGTGCTGGAACGCAGCTGGCTGCTCAACGAGGTGTGGGGCTTCGACTTCCCCACCACGGCCAACTCCCTCGAGGTCTACATCGGGTACCTGCGCCGCAAGACCGAGGGTGAGGGTGAATCCCGACTGATCCACACCGTGCGCGGCATCGGCTACGTGCTGCGCGAGACCCCGCCGTGATCCGCTGGTTACGCTCGGTCCTCTCGGTCAGTAACCGGCCACTGCACGACCGGCTGACAGCGCTCATCTCCGCCGCTGTCGCCGGTGCAGTGGCGATCACCGGCATCGCCGCGTACGTGATCACAACGGTGGCGGTGTACGACCAGCTCGACCGGGAACTCGTCGATATCGCAGCGGTGACCAGCAACTGGATCTCCGGCGACATCGAGAGCATGGGTGGGCTGAACAGCGACGCCCTCGCGACGGCGAACGTGACCGTGCTGGTGATCCGCTCGGACAACCGCACGATCGCGCCGCCCGGTGCGACGACGGTGCTGGTGCCGAGCGCCCGCGAGATGGCTGTGGCGCGCACCCAGACCGGGTCGTCCGCCCGGACCGGGGTCGACACGGAGGGCAACGCCTACCGGATCGTCGCCGTCCCGCTGACCGACGGCATCAACCACTACGCGCTCGTGCTCGGGCGCCCGCTGCAGGCGACGGACGAGATCCTGCGGATCCTCGCGTTCTCGCTGCTGACCTTCGGCCTGCTGGCCGTGCTGGTGGCCGGCGCCATCGGCTGGGTGATCGCGCGGTCGGGCCTCGAGCCCATCCAGCGCCTCACGGAAGCCGTCATCCGGGTCACGGAGACCGACCAGCTGGAGGCCATCGAGCCCGGCGGCATGGACGAGCTCACCGACCTGACGCGCTCCTTCAACACGATGATGAGCACCCTCGCGTCCTCCCGTGACCGGCAACGCCGCCTCATCGGGGACGCCGGCCACGAACTGCGCACGCCGCTGACCTCGCTGCGCACCAACGTCGAGCTGCTGATCGCCGACGACCGCCAGGGCATGCTGCCCCCCGGTGCCCGCAGCGAGATCCTGCGGGACATCGCAGCCCAGCTGGGCGAGTTCACGCAGCTGATCGGCGACCTGGTGCACCTGTCCCGCGAGGACAAGGTGGAGCCGCACCCCGAGCCGATCGACCTGCGCGACGTGGTGAACAGTGCCGCTCACGCGGGCGCGGCGCCGCGGGCCAGGGCTGCACTTCGACGTCGAACTCGAGCCGCTGTTCCTCGTCGGCGAGCCCGACAGCCTGGAGCGGGCGATCACCAACCTGCTCGACAACGCCGTGAAGTTCTCCCCGCCCGGCGGCACGGTCACCGTCCGCCTGATCGGGGACCGGGTGCGCATCGCCGACGAAGGCCCCGGCATCGCCGAGGCCGACCTGCCGCACGTGTTCGACCGGTTCTACCGGTCCGACCAGGCCCGCAACACCCCCGGCTCCGGCCTGGGGCTCTCGATCGTCGCGCAGACCATCAAGGCGCACGGCGGCTGGGTGAAGGCCGGACGCTCGGAGGCCGGCGGCGCGGAGTTCACGATCCGCCTGCCCGGCAGCAGCACCCCGCCGGAGGAACTCACCGAGATCACCGACGGCGAGGGCACCGTCCTGCTGCCCCGCATCAACAGCTGATCCGGCCCCGGAGACACGAGGGGCGGTGACGGCCCGGAGGGGTTGGGGTCGCCACCGCCGATTCGGGGCACACAGCGAGTGAAAAACCTGCTGTGAGAAGGCGATTCTGTCAGAGAACGAGCAGCAAATTCAGTAGCCGCGCGAAGTGTCAGTTGTTACAGCTTCGGACCCGGCGATCGTGGTGACGAACTCCGCCGTCGTAATCGGCTTGGAGAACATCGGGTAGTCGTAGGTGATCGCGTTCTCATGCTCGGGAAGCGAGGTCGCGCCGACAGCGTCGGTGAGCGTGTAGACCTCGAAACCCTTCTCGTAGGCAGAGCGCATCGTGGACTCGACGCAGCAGTTGGTCAGGAAGCCGGCCAGCACGATGGTCGTGATGCCCTTCGACCGAAGGATGAAGTCGAGGTTGGTGGAACCGAAGGCATCGAGACCGCGCTTGCCCTCGAGCACGATGTCGCCATCGGCGGGCGACATCGACTCGACGATCTCGCAGCCCCAGGTGCCCTTCACGAACGAGGTGCTGTCCACGACGCCCTTGAGGATGCCGTAGGGGTGCGCACTGATCTCGTAGTACCCGGGCTGGAACGAGATCGGGCTGTGGATGACCGTTGCGCCGGCCTCGTGCGCCGCCGCCAGTGCCTGCTGACCGTGACCGACCGTGTCTGTGGCTGCCATCACCTCTGCGACCGCCCCGTGAAGGGTGCCGCCTTCTGAGGTGAAGTCGTTCTGGAACTCGATCAGGACAAGAGCTGTGGTTTTCGGATCCATCGGTGCTCCTTCTTTCATATCGCTGGCCCTGGCCGTGTGCCAGGGCTTTCATCAGCGTCATGTCCAGCGGGGGTGCCTAGGTGTGTTCGACGAGACCTGCCTGTTCTGCGAGCAGTTCCACGACATGCCGGTAAGGAACGCCGGTAGCCCTGGTCAGTCCGAGTTCACAGGTGCGGTTGCAGCTGGCATGTGCTTCTGCGCCCAGTTCGGCGGCCTCGGCCGCCTCCCTCCTGGTCGCCGAAGCTGTCAGCTCCGGATGCAGCATCCCACGGTCACCTGCGAATGCGCAGCACCCCCAGTCGAGGGGCACGTTCACCGTCTCCGCGACCGCGCGGGACACCGTCACCAGGTCGGCGTTGAGGCCCATCTGGGTCGAGGAACAGGTGGGATGGATCGTGAGTGAGTCGAGCTTCGTGTACTTCGCGCTGTCCTTGAGGCCGAGCACGGGCAGCACCCGGCTGGCGACGAAGGCCACCGCAGTCGATCACCTCGACGTGCAGGTCGGGTTCGGTCTCGAGCATGTGCCGGAACCCCTCGGTGCAACTCGACGCGTCGCAGACCACCGGCAGCCGGCCGTTGTCGGTCGCCTCCCTGATCACCGGCAGCACCTTGTCGCGCATGGCGGCGTACCCGTCGGGGATGCCCTTGCTCGACCACGGCGTGCCGCAGCACATCGACTCGATCTGCTCGGGCACCAGCAGCGTCAGGCCGGCTTCGCGCACAGCGCCTCGAAGCTCAGCTGGACGCCGACGCCCCTCGGCGGGCCCGAACATCACGTTGACGCAGGCCGGCAGGTAGACGGCTGTCGGCTCGCCGTCCGGGCGTGGACGGCGGCGCGGTGCACCACCGCCCGGCAGTTCTGCCGACCACAGCGGGACAGAGTCGCTGCCGAGCACGGCGCGGGCTGCCTTGTCGACGCCGGTGAGGGCGACTTCCAGCGGCCCCGGCAGGGCGTCGGTGAGGCTCATCACCGTGGAGAAGGTGGCCGTCGTGCCCTTCCAGTGCTTGGCAAGCGTCGTCCAGACCGCAGCCGTCGGCTTGGGAATGGTGGTGCGGCGCAGCTTCTTCACCAGCAGGCCGGTGTTGATGTTCACCGGGCAGGCTGTGCCGCACATGCCGTCCACCGCGCACGTGTGCACGACCTGGTAGTCGAAGTCCTTCTCCAGCCGCGCGACGGCAGCGTGGTCTCCGGCCAGCTCGAGGTTCTCGATCTCGCGACGGACGGCGATCCGCTGCCGCGGCGTGAGCGTGAGGTCACGGGACGGGCAGACCGGCTCGCAGTACCCGCAGGAGGTGCAGCGGTCGACCTCGGCCTCGATGCTCGGGTTGAGCTTGATGTGCTTGAGGTGCAGCTCGGGGTCGTCGGTGATGATCGTGCCCGCGTTGAGCAGGCCGGTCGGGTCGAACAGCCGCTTGATCTCGCACATCACGTCGTACAGCTCGTCGCCGTACTGCCGCCGGACGAACGGGGCCATCACCCGGCCGGTGCCGTGCTCGGCCTTCAGCGAGCCGTCGTTGGCGATGACCAGCTCGACCATCTCCTCGGTGAAGTCGATGTAGCGGCGCATCTGCGACTCGTTCTCGAACCTGTCGGTGAGCATGAAGTGGATGTTGCCGTCCTTGGCGTGCCCGAAGATCACCGAGTTGGCGTAGGCGTACTTGTCGAACAGCACGGTCAGGTCGACGCAGGTGTCGGCCAGCTTCGCCACCGGCACGACCACGTCCTCCAGCAGGGCGGTGGTGCCGCTCTGCCGCGCGCCGGCGACGGAGGTGTACAGGCCCTTGCGGATCTTCCACAGCTGGCCGCGGACGGCCGCGTCCTCGCTGAGGACGACAGGGCCGCCGACCGGCAGGGTATCCAGCGTGGGCCCGGCCTCGCGGGTGAGGTGCTCCAGTTCCTCACGGGTGGTGGCCTGGTACTCCAACAGCAGCGCTGCCTGCCGGTCGACGGCAAGATTCTTGATCACCGCGGGGGTGTCGGGGAAGGACTGGCCCACCCGCAGGGAGGTCGCGTCCATCAGTTCGAGGGTGGCTGCGCCGGTCGCCACCAGTGCGGGCAGCGCCTGGTTGGCGGCATAGAGGTCGTCGAAGACCACCAGCGCCGTGTTGACGAAGTTCCGCAGCGGAATGGTGCGGTAGGTGGCCGATGCGACGAAGCCGAGCGTGCCCTCGCTGCCGACGATCAGGTGGGTGAGGATCTCCGGCACCGCTGTCGAAGTCGAGCAGCGCGTTGATGCCGTAGCCCATGGTGTTCTTCATCGAGAACTGCTGGGTGATCTTCGCCACCGACGCCGGGTTGGCGAGGATCCGCTCGCGCAGCTTCAGCAGCCCCTCGTACAGGGCGGGTTCGAGGGCGCGGAGCTTGGCGTCCGCGTCGGCCGCACCGGTGTCGATGACCGTGCCGGACGGACAGCACGACGACGACGGACTCCAGCGTGCGGTAGCTGTTCTCGACCGTGCCGCAGGCCATGCCGGAGGAGTTGTTGGCAACGACGCCGCCGATGGTGCAGGCGGCCTCGCTGGCCGGGTCGGGGCCGAACTTGCGGCCGTAGCGCGCAAGGCGTGCGTTCAGCTGCTTCACCGTCACGCCGGGCTGCACGCGCACGCGCGCCCCGTCGTCGAGGATCTCCACGCCGGTGAAGTTGCGCCGGACGTCGGCCAGCACACCCTCCGTGCCGGCCTGGCCGGACAGGCTGGTGCCGCCGGAGCGGAAGGTCAGCCCGATCCCCGCAGCGGCGGTGGCCCGCAGCAGGCGGGCCACCTCCTCGGCGTCCCGTGGGGCGACGATGGCTGCGGGGGTGAGCAGGAAGTGCGAGGCGTCGTGGCCGAGTGCCCTGCGGTCGAGTTCCGACGTGCGCACCTGGCCGCCGTCGGCGACGCAGCCACGCAGCATCGTGGCCAGCGCCTCCGGCGTCATCGTGCTCGTCACGGGTGCACCACCGGGACCATCCACGACAGCGGCCCGGCTTGCAGCACCACCAGCACCGTGAAGTAGGCGAGCAGTCCGAGGCTCCACAGCACGACCTTACGGAAGATGTCGCCCTCCTTGTTGATCATGCCGACCGCCGCAGCAGCGACGGCCAGGTTCTGCGGCGAGATCATCTTGCCCATCACGCCACCGGAGGAGTTGGCAGCCGCCATCAGCACCGGGTTGAGGCCGGCCTTCTCGGCTGCGGTCACCTGCAGCAGGCCGAACAGTGCGTTGGCCGAGGTGTCGGAGCCGGTGATGGCCACACCCATCCAGCCGATCAGCGGCGAGACCACGGCGAAGGCAGTCGAGCAGGCCGGTGGCCAGCGCGTTGCCGAGGACGGCGGTCTGGCCGGAGAGGTTCATCACGTAGGCGAGGGCCAGCACGCTGAGCACCGTCACGATGGTGAACTTGAGCTGCTTGAACGTGGTCACGTAGGCCTGCACGGCGTCCTTCGCCTTCACCTTGTAGAAGAAGCAGGTGATGATGCCCGAGAGCAGCAGCAGGGTGCCGGTGGCCCGCAGGTGGTCGAGGGTGAAGATCGTCGCGACCGGCTTGCCGCCGGAGTTGAGGATGGTCGAGGCCAGCTTGCCGTCGGCGCCGGGGGCGTTGAGGCCCGGCCACGGGAACTTGACCTGGCCGATGCTGAGCAGCCAGGTCTTGACCGCCGGGATCTGGCTGATCGAGAACACGACGATGATGATCGCGTACGGAGCGATCGCGCCCCAGATGCGGCGAGCACCGGTAGCGGTGATCTCCGGGTAGTGCGCGAGCTTGCCCGAGGTGAGCGCGGCAGCCTCGTCGTCGCCGACGATCGAGTGGTCGAGCGGCAGCGGGTTCGTCGGCTTCCAGAACCGCAGCATCACGAGCACGACGGCGATGGTGACCAGCGAAGCGACCACGTCGGTGATCTCGACGGTGATGAAGTTCGAGGTGACGAACTGCGCGATGCCGAAGACGACGCCGGCGACGAGGGCGACCGGCCAGGTCTGCTTGACGCCGCGCCAGCCGTCGACGAGGAAGACCAGCACCAGCGGGACGATCGCGGCGACGAACGGCGTCTGCCGTCCGGCCATCTGGGAGAGGATCTGGACGGTGAGCTCGGGGTGGGTGGAGCTGACCGCGCCGGAGAGGGCGATGATCGGGGCGCCCATGGCGCCGAAGGCGACCGGGGCGGTGTTGGCCAGCAGCGAGACGATGGCCGACTTGATCGGCTTCATGCCCGCGGCCATCAGCATCGCTGCCGAGATCGCCACCGGTGCGCCGAAGCCCGCCAGTGCCTCCATCAGGGCGCCGAAGCAGAAGGCGATCAGGATCGCGAGGATGCGCTGGTCGTCCGAGATCGAGCGGATCAGGGAGCCGAGGCTCTCGAACCAGCCGGTGATGACCGACAGCTGGTAGACCCAGATCGCGTTGACCAGGATCCACATGATCGGGAAGGCGCCGTAGAAGGCACCCTCGGCCGTGGCGCTCATGGCCATGGCTGCGGGCATGCCCCAGCCGACGATGGCAACGACGATCGAGGCGACGAGGCCGATCAGGGCCGCCATCCACGCCTTCATCTTGAAGACGCCGAGAAGCACGAAAAGCAGGATGAGCGGTAGAGCGGCTAGAAGCGCCGAGAGGGCAAGACTGCCCGCGATCGGGGCCAGGGGCTGGGTGAACACCTTGGGGATCTCCTCACTGAGATTGACCTACAGGTAGGATTGTCGAACAAGTAGACCGGTTGTGCAAGGGGTTACGCTGTAGTTGTTCGGCAAAACGGTTGACGGCGCCGCAATAGGATGCGGTTGCAGCACGCTCAGAAGCAGGTGGATCTTGGTCAGGAACATCGTCGTCACCTCGGTCATCGACGCCGTCGTGGAGGACCTGAAGGGGCAGGTGCTGGCCCGGGAACTCAAGCCCAGCCAGGCACTCACCGAAGCTGAGGTCGCAGCCCGCTACGACATCGCCCGGGCTACGGCGAAGGCCGCCATCGAGCGGCTGGTCAGCGACAAGGTGCTCGTGCGCAAGAACCACAAGACCGCCCGCGTCGTGAAACTCGGGCCGGCGGACGTGCGCGACATCTACCGCACCCGTGCCTACCTCGAGTCGGAGGTGCTGCGCCGCCTTGCCGACCGCAGGGAGGTGCCGCTGGAGGCCCGCCTCGCCAACGCCGAGATCGAGGCGCTGTGGCACCAGGGCAGCTTCGAGATCGTCGAACCGGACATGCGCTTCCACACCGCCCTGATCGACTCGCTCGGGAGCACGCGCACCAGCAACGTCTACGGCTCCCTTGCCTTCGAGGTGAAGCTCTGCATGGCCCAGTTGCAGGGGAGCCAGCGACTCAGCCCCGAGGTGATCGTCGCCGAGCACGCCATGATCCTCAGCCACATCGAGGCCGGCGACGCCGACGCCGCTGCAGCCCTGCTCGACGAGCACCTCTCCCGCGCACGGGAACTGCTGGCCGGCCAACTCGGCGGCGAGTCCGGACCGGAGGCCTTCCGGCCGTCCTCGGCACTGTCCGGGGCGATCAGCTGAGCAATGCCTGCTGAGCGCCCGAACGCCGGCTGAGCCTGACGAAGCCCCCGAAGGGGCTACGGGGTGAGTTGGATGTCCGCGACCACGGGTGAATGGTCGGACGGGACGATGCCGACCCAGCGGAACACCCGGTGACCGCGGATCACCTTGCGCTCGACGGTGGGTCCGGTGACGACAGCGAAGGTGGCCACCTGCCACGCCTTCGGAACGAGGATGAAGTCGAAGCGGAGTCCGGCACGCCGCACGACCTTGAGGTAGGTCCTGCCGCCGACCCTGGCGTCGAAGCCGTGCGGGGTGTCGGCCTTCTGCACGTTGGAGGCGTTCTTCACAGCAACGGTCGCAGCGTCGACGAGTCCGTCGCCGCGCAGCTTCACCACCGGATCACGGAACACCTTCCGCTTCTCGGTCGATGACGTGTTGAGGTCCCCCATCACGATCGCCGGCAGGGCGTTGCCCGGGTTCAGCCCCGTGATGATCGCCCGAAGGGTCGCGACCTCCGCGGAACGGATCTTCGCCTCTGCGCGACTCCGTCCGGCCCGCAGGTGGACGTCGAAGACCCACAGGTCGCCACCGGTGTTCACGTCCCGCACCCGCGCCCAGGACAGGAACCCCTTCTCCGTCGCGTGGAGGTCGCGGTAGCCGGTCTCCTCCACCGTGAAGCGCGACTCCCGCACGAGGATGCTCACCTGCTCATCCGGCTTCACCCAGGCATAGCCGGGCAGGCGCTCCCGGAGCAGGTCGTAGGGCACGGGGTCGCCGAAGTTCTCCTGCAGCGCGACGAGGTCCGGATCGGCCGTCTGGATCATGCTGGCGATCTGGGGCGCCCGCGCGGAGAAGACCAGCTCGTCGTGCGGCACCCGGGGGTTGCGGCTGAAGATCACCGGGTCGGACGTGAGGATGTTGAAGCTCATCAGTCGCAGGTTCGCTGCCGGCGCGTCCCTGCGGGGGTTCGCGGTGACCGCTGTCGTTGCCAACGGCGTGCCGGACCCCTCCGGCGCCTCAGCCGGAGGCGTGCAGCCGCCAAGCAGGAGGATGCCCGCTGCCATGGCAGCGGCGCGGCGGAGGATCGGCCAACTCATGGATAGGGCCAGGGGTTGGCGACGCAGCCGTCAAGGTCACCTGCCTGGGGCATCATCACTGGCGCCGGTTCGCCCTTCGCTGGCACTCGGCCGTGTTCTCGCCAAGAAGCTGGCCCATGCCGTGGTTCACGAGGTAGGACTGCCAGGCGGTCCGGTCGCCCGCGTAGTCGCCCTGGGCAGCAGACCACAGCGCGGCATTGATCAACACGTCGGCGCTGTCGGTGCAGGTGCCGGCCGCGTCCGCCTTGCAGAGCTTCGCAAGGGTGTCGGGGGCGCCGAGGGTGATGCTGAAGTCGGCCTTGTCCGGATCGGCGACGAGGGCGAAGCGGACGCCGCCGCTGCCCGTCCAGCTGCGGGGGTCGTTGAGGACGCCGGCGAGCTGGCGGCCCACCTTGTTGGCGTCCAGCTTCGCGGTCGTCTCCACCCGGACGCTGTAGCGGCGCAGGTCACCGCTGCTGCTGACGGCGCCGACGTTCACGTTCGAGGTGGTGAACTTCCCGGACGCCTTGAGCGTCGGCACCTTCGGTGTCGGCGAGGTGCTTCCGGACGGGGTCGGCGTGCCTGACGTCGACGGGGTCGCCGAGACGGTCGGGGTGGCTGTGGTGGGGGCAGGCAGTGGCGCGACGGTGCTCGTGGGATGGCCGGCGCGCGTCACCGGCGCCAGCATGGCGTTCACCCAGATGACGATGGACAGCACGACCACAGCGGCGACCGCTACGACTACCCACAGCCGCGGGCCCATCCTTCTCGCGCCGTCGCTGACCCTGTGGAGAGCATCCGACAGGGTCGCGCGGACGTCGCGGGGGCTCGTCTGCTGGCTCACCCCGCCACCATAACCGAGGCACTCCCGCGGGTCGGGGATGCAGAAAGCGCCGGCCTCCACGAGGGAGACCGGCGCTGTGCTGTTGAGTCGGAACTCAGGCGGCGACGACGTTCACAATGATGTGCGCGACGACACCAGAGGTCAGCTTCAGGCCGACGGTGTGCGGGCCAACGACCTTGATCGGCTTGCCGATCTCGACCGAGCGCTTGTCGATGGCGGGGCCACCGGACTTCTTCAGCGCCAGGACGATGTCGCCTGCGGTGACAGCACCGAACAGCTTGCCGGCCGCACCCGTACGGGCGGGCAGGGTGACGGTGAGTGCCTCCAGCTGCTCGCGCACCTGGACGGCGTGCTCGACGCCACGGATCTCACGGGCGTCACGCGCCCGCTTGATGCCGTCGATCTGCTTCTCCGCACCGCGGGTCCACTTGATCGCGAAGCTGCGGGGCAGCAGGTAGTTACGGCCGTAACCGTCCTTGACCTCGACGATGTCGCCGGGGACGCCGACGTGGTCGACGGGGGCAGTGAGAATCAGCTTCATGTCAGCCCCCTTCTCAGCGCGCGGTCGAGGCGTAGGGCAGCAGTGCGAGTTCGCGAGCGTTCTTGACCGCGATCGCGACCTTCCGCTGCTCCTGCACCGACAGGCCGGTGACACGGCGAGCGCGGATCTTGCCCCGCTCGGAGATGAACTTCCGCAGCAGGGCGGTGTCCTTGTAGTCGATCGTGCCGATGCGAATGGACTTCGCCGGCGCGACCTTCTTTGATTTCACAGGCTTGCGCTGTGAGGCCATTGTGGTGCTCTCCTAGGTTCTGAGAAGCCCGGCTGCACGCCGGAATGACTACTACTGACGACGCCGGGATTCCGGCGACGGTTCGATCAGAACGGGGGCTCTTCGCTCTGGGCCGAGGCCCAGGGGTCGGCGCCGCCGCTGCGATCGTTCTGTCCGCCGCCGGAATTCGCGTTGGAGTTGCTCCAGGAGGAACCCCCGCCACCGGCAGACGGACCGCTGTTGTAGTTGCCGCCGCTGCCCCCGGAAGACCGGGTGACCTTGGCGGTCGCGTACTTCAGCGCGGGACCGATCTCTTCGACCTCACACTCGAACACCGTGCGCTTCTCGCCTTCACGGGTTTCGTAGCTGCGTTGGCGCAGCCGGCCCTGAACGATGACCCGCATCCCCTTGGTGAGGGATTCGGCAACGTTCTCCGCCGCCTGGCGCCACACAGCGCAGTTGAGGAACAAGGCATCGCCGTCCTTCCACTCGTTCGAGTTCTTGTCGAACGTGCGGGGCGTCGAGGCGACAGTGAAGTTCGCCACCGGCGCGCCGGACGGGGTGAAGCGCAGCTCCGGGTCGGCGGTGAGATTGCCGACAACGGTGATGATGGTTTCGCCAGCCATGTTTGGTTCTTTCGATCGGACTTAGCTCAGGACCCCCCAAGCCTGTCAGTAGCTACCGACAGTCCGCGAGGGGTTCGGTGCAATCAGTGCAGGTCGGGGCGGATCACCTTGGTGCGCATGATCTGCTCGTTCAAGGTGAACTGGCGATCCATTTCCTTCACAACGGCCGGCTCAGCGGTCACGTTGATCACGACGT
Source organism: uncultured Actinomycetota bacterium (assembly GCA_963773595.1). Lineage (GTDB taxonomy): Bacteria > Actinomycetota > Actinomycetes > Propionibacteriales > Propionibacteriaceae > Propionicimonas. Next base: position 65,141 of record CAVZBQ010000001.1, on the reverse strand, counting down.
AGATGCCTTCGGACTTCTTGTTGATGTCGTAAGCCAGGCGACGCCTGCCCCACACATCTTGACTATCCACAGTGCCACCGGCCTTGGTAAAGCCGGCAAGCGGCTTCTCCAGCAGGGCGTTCACCTGACGGTCGTCGACCTCCGGGTCAACGATCACCACGATTTCGTACTTGCGCATACGCGAACTCCACCTCCTCTGGTCTAGAGCGGCCATGAGCGGGTCCCATGGCAGGAGGGCGTAGCAAACGGCTGTCGCCGATGCAACAGCCAAGGCGCAACCTTACCGGCAGCGGACCCGGCGGGCGAATCGCCCGCCGTTCCCCCTAGGCGACGACGGCTGCCGTGGCCTTCGACGTCTTCGAAGCCGTGGAGTAGCCGCTCAGCGATGCAGTGACCTTGACGGTCAGCTTCTTCCCCCGATCGGCGGTGGTCACCGTGTAACCGGCGGCCTTCGCCTTCGAGATCGCCTTCCCGGAGCGGTACCACTGGTAGCTGAACTTCAGCCCTGACGGCCGCCAGTCCGCGGTCGCGATGGTGAGGAGCTGGCCGACCTTCGGTACCCCGGTGATCACAGTCCTGCCGGCGGCGATCGTGCCCTTGGCCACCTTCTTCGTCGACTTCGACGTTGCCGAGGCCGACGGGTAACCGACGGCTGCGCCGGTGGCCTTCACCTTGATGGTCTTGCCGAGGTCGGCCGCGACGAGGGTGTAGGTGCCAGCGATGGCGCCCTTGATCGTCTTCCCCGAGCGGTACCAGGTGTAGGTGAAGGTGGTCTCCCCGGGCTTCCAGCCGGAGACCTTCGCCGTCAGCATCCGGCCCACCCTGAGCGTGCCGCTGATCGTCGGGGTCTTCGTTGTCATCTTCCCCGACGGCACCTTCGCAGTGACAGCGGACGTCCTGGAGACGCTGGCATAGCCCTGCGCCCTGCCGGTCACCCGCACAGCGAGCGCCTTGCCCGCGTCCGCCCCGACAACGACGTGGGTCATCGCGGTCGCGCCGGCGATCGCTGCACCGTCCCGCAGCCACTGGTAGGCCAGTGTCACCGTCCCCGGTGCCCACGTTCCCGGGACGGCGGTGAGCGTCGCCCCCAGCTTCGCCGTGCCGGAGATGGTGGGGACGGGGGTCTGGCTGAGCGTCAGCAGCGGGACGGTGGCCCCTGCGGACGTGACCGCCGTGCTGGCGTAGCCCGCCCTCGCGCCGGTGACCCGGACGGACAGCGTCGCGCCGCCGTCGCCGGTGACGACGGTGTAGGCGGCAGCGGTTGCGCCGTCGATGGGGGTGCCGTTGCGGAGCCAGCGGTAGGCAAAGCTCTCGGTAGCGGGCTTCCACACGCCTGCGGCGGCGGTGAGGGTGCCGCCCACAACGGCGGACCCGCTGATCGTCGGCGACGGAGCGGCCCGGAAGGCCAGCGGCCCACCGAGGTCGACGTTGATGCCGGCGGTGGTCTTGTCCGAGGCGACACTGACTGACTTCGCGGAGGCGGCCGAGGCACCGGGGTACCAGGTGGACACGTGGTCACCCATGCAGCCGGAGGCGCCCAGCCAGTAGCCCGCGCACAGGGTGGCCTGCACCTTGTAGGCGCCCGGTTGCACGTGTGCCGACCAGGTGCCGTCGGCCTTCGCCTCGACGATCTGCGTGCCCGCAGTACCGGTCACCTTCACGTACAGCCCGCCCGTGAGCCCGGTGGAGTTGGTCACCGTGCCGGTGATCGTGCCGTCTGCGGGAAGTGTGGCGAGGCTGAGCTTCGGCACCAGCATGCCGCTGGTCTCCACAGCCTTGACGGTCACAGCTGTCGCGCCGGCGAGCGTGTTCGAGTCCCGCCACCACTCCGTGATGGTCTTCGTGCTCTCGAAGCGCACCAGCACGGGGCCGGCCGGGATCCCGTCGATCCGCTCGGCGGGGTCGCCCGCCCACAGGCCCTTGCTGGTCAGCTTGCGACCGGCCGTGTCGGTCACGATGACGTTGACCTTCACGTCGGTGCCAACGGCAGGGATCCGCACCGTCAGGCGTCCGGCGGCAACCAGTTGCTGGGCGCCGGTGTCGATCGCCTGACCCGCGACGACCGTGACGCTGCGCACCGGCGCCGTCACGAAGCCGGACCCGCTCGCGTGCAGCTCGAGCGGTCCCGCAGCGAGCGCTGGGAGCCTCCAGTAGCCCCAGGAGTCCGGGACGACAGAGCCGAGCGTCGAGCCACCGGCCGTGACCCACACGCGTCCGCTGATGCCGAGCCCTTCAGCACCGACGAGACGGCCGGTGAGCGACCCGCCCAGCGGCACGACGATGTCGTGGGACTGCACTGCCGAGACCCGGAGGTCTTCGCTCAGCGGCGCCGTCCCGAGGGCACCGGAGGCCGCAACGTGCACCTGGTAGGTGCCTGTCGGCAGGTCGACCCGGTAGCTGCCGTCGGTGGTGACGACGGGGGTGAAGGTGGCGCCGCTGGCCTCGTTCTCGAACCTGATGTCGAGGGTTGCGGCACTCGAGGCCGCGACACCGTTCGGCAGCTGGATGTGTCCGTTCACCCGGACGACGTTCGCCACCGGGCTGACCACCAGGTCCACGCCGGTCACGTCGGCATCATCGACGGTGACGGGAGTGGCCGAGTGCGGGTCGCTGCCCGAGACGTGCCACGACCAGCGTCCGCCGGGAACCTGCACTCCCACCTTGTACACGCCGGCGTTCAGGTGCCCGAGCGCGTACGGCACGTCGCCTGGGTCGAGGAGACCCCGCCAGAGGGAGGCCACTTCCTGCCCGGACGCAGCATCGACCGCGACGACGTGGATCCATTCCTGCCCCTGCGTGAGCGTGACCTTGCCCGAGATGGTGAAGCCTGAGGAGAGCGCGACGTCATGGATGGCGGCTCCGCCGATCGTCACCGAGCCGGTGTAGCGGGCCAGTCCGTCCGTCGCGACATCGATCGTGTAGGTGCCGTGCGGGACGGCGACGAAGAAGTAGTCCTCCGCCCCACTGAAGTCCCAGGTGGCCAGCGTCGTGCCGCTGCTGTCGACGAGGGAGAGCTGGCCCCAGTCGATGCCGACCCCGTCGGGCAGGGTGATGGCGCCCGTGAGCGAGCCGAGGTTGGGGACTTCGACCACGAGGTCACTGGCCCCGCTGGCCGGCACCTGCACGGTCGCCGTCGCGCAGTCCGTTGCTTCCCCGCCGCAGACGAGGCCCGCACCCGCTGCTACCTCCACCGGGTAGGCGCCGGCGTGGTCGACCGTCAACGAGAAGAGTCCCTCGGCATCGGAGAGCGCTTCGAAGGCGCCCAGCCGCACCGTCACCTGGGGCACCGGGTTGCCGTCGGCATCGACGACCTGGCCGCCGGCGTGGATGGCCGGCTTCGCGGCAAGGGTGATGTCGTTGTCGCCACTGAGTGCTCCGGAGGTGACGTCGACCCAGGTGGCACCTGCTTCGTTCGTGCTGTCGCCGAGCCAGGTGGACGTGTAGCCGTCGGCCTCTGCGAGCACGGTGTAGCGGCCCGGCCACAGGCCCGTGAAGCTGAAGGAACCGTCGTCGGTCGGTACGGAGCCGGAGAGGCCCCGCGATTGTTCGTAGAGCGTGGCGTTTCCGGCGACGGGGCCGTTGTCTCCGGTGAGGTGGCCGGTGAGAGCGCCGGCGGTGATGAGCGTCAGGTCAGCTGCGACGGTGGTGCCCGACTCGGTGACGGAGACCAGTTTCGCGTCAGCGAAGCTGTCGACTCCCGGATAGTAGGTGCCCGGGTGGCCGTCGGCCTCGACCCGGATGCGGTACCGCCCGGGGACGACGTCGGCGAAGGAGTAGGTGCCGTCCGCAACGGTCGCAGCCTGGAGGGTCGTCCCCCAGGTGCTCGGCTCGAGGAAGACGTCTGCGCCGGCTATGCCCGTCCCGTCTCCGTCGCGGATGGTGCCCGTGACCGAGCCGGGCAGCATGAGCACGACGTTGCCCGCATCGATCGTGCCGGCCTCCACGGGGTAGACGTAGCCCTCGTACGAGCCGTGGCCGGCGGCCGTGTACTCGAGCATCCACCCGACCTCGCTGGCGAGGTTGGGGAGCACCCACTCACCCTTGGCGTCGGTCACGGTGTCGGCGACACCTTCACTGTTGCTGGCGTGGACGGCGGCACCGGCCAGCGGCTTGCCGTCGCCACCGACGACCTTGCCGATCACCGTGCCGGGGGTGGTGCGGACGAGGGTCACGGCGCTGAGCACGGCGGCCTGCCCGTCGACGACGTCGACCAGCTGGCAGGGATCGTCCCCGAAGCAGGACGAGCGGTAGCCGCCGCTCTGGTAGGTGACCTTGTAGCTCCCAGCCTCGAGGGCGAGGGCATACGTCCCACCGCTGGCGACGGTCGTCGTGTCGGCGAAGTCGAAGCCGTCGACCGTGTCGCGGTAGGCCACGACGGTGATCGTCGAGATGCCCGCGTCAGCGAGGCTTGCCACGCCGCGGATCCCGGAGCCCGTCCCGATCGTGACCGAGCCGGCAGCGTGCGCGACCTGCGGAGCAGCGGTGAACAGCAGCGCAAGGGCCGACAGCAGGACGGCCAGGAACCGCAGCTTGCGGCCGCCGGCCACCCGCTTCAGCGCAGACACCAGTGCAGTTGTGGACATATGGGACCCCTCCCACGCCGTTCCCCCCAGTCCCCGAGTACGACGGCGCGCGCTCCCGGAGTCCCTGCAAGCGTCCCACCCACCCCCGGTCACCCGTGGGGGGACGTCCAAAATTCGTGCAGATTCGGATCCCCGCTCCCCGTGGACCGAGTGGGAACCGTCCCAATTCGGTCCACGTGACTCCGGGCGCGCGGTGGACCGAGTTGGGGACGGTTCCCACTCGGTCCAGGTTGAGACCCTGGCCGTCGGGCACGGGGCCCAGCTAGCCTGCCTGCGGACGGGCGTTCGCCGATCGAAGGACACAGCAATGCGCAGACTGGCCGCCGGCATCGCAGCCTTCGCCACAGCTTTGAGCCTGTTCCTCGTCGGGCCCGCGCCTGCCGCGAGTGCAAAGACGCCACCGCCACCGAAGGCCCTGACGGCCGCGACGATCGACGCCCACCTCGGCTACATGCCTCAGACCAGCTGCACGCCGAAGGCCAAGCCGGGAACGACGGCCGTCCTGAAGCTGCTGATCGCGACCTGGGGCGGCTCGTCCTCCGGGATCTCGCGGGGCTGTGGCGTCGGCACCACCTCCGAGCACAAGGAGGGCAGGGCGCTCGACTGGCGGATGAGCGTGAAGTCGTCAAGCCAGCGCAAGCGGGTCGGGCAGGCCGTCGCCTGGCTCACCGCCAACAACGGCGAGGCGGCCTACCGGCTCGGCGTGATGTACATCATCTGGAACCAGCACATCTGGTCGCTGTACTACCCGGAGCTGGGCTGGCGGAAGATGGCCAACCGGGGTTCCGTGACGGCCAACCACAAGAACCACGTGCACATCTCGCTGACCTGGGACGGCGCGATGAAACAGACCTCCTGGTGGACGGGTGTTCCCGTGACCCAGCCGCTGAACTCCCGCTGCGGGATGAACGGCGCACGGGCGTGCCTTCCGACGATCGGACGCGGCCACACCTGGCCGTTGCTGCAGACCGCCGTGCCGGCCACCTTCCTGCCTGCACCCTGGACCGAGCCGAACCTGGGCGGGAGCCCGCAGGTGGGTCGGACGCTCACCGCAGTGCCGGGCACCTGGGTGCCCGCTGACGCCACGATCACCTACCAGTGGCGGGCCGGATCGAAGGACATCGCAGGAGCCGTCGCAGCCACCTACGTCGTGGGGGCGGAGACCCTCGGCAAGGAGATCTCCGTCCGCGTCACGGCGACGTCGCCCTCGAGCGCGTTGACGAAGACCACCGACGGCACAACGGCCGTGCTGAAGGCTCGCTTCACCAGCACGCCGAAGCCCAGGATCGTCGGCACAGCGGCCACAGACAAGACCGTCACGGCCGATCCGGGCACCTGGGCAGCAGTGCCGGACAGCCTCGCCTACGTCTGGAAGCGGAACGGGAAGGCCATCGCGGGAGCCACGGCTGCGGCGTACCAGGTCACGCCGGCCGACGTGGCCAAGAAGCTGTCAGTCACGGTCACGGGGCGCAAGGCCGGCTACGGAACCGTGTCGGTCACCTCTGCCGCGACGACGGTCGCGAAGGCCGGTTTCACCACCGTCGGCGTTCCCACCGTCACGGGTGACCCCGTGGTCGGCGGCACGCTCACTGCTGACCCGGGTACCTGGGCGCCAACGCCCGGCGGTATCAGCTACCAGTGGTACAGCGGGACGACACAGCTCCGGAACGCGACAGCAGCAACGCTGACGCTGACCACGGCACAGGCCGGCACTGAGCTCCGCGTGCGGGTGAGGGTCGGGCGCCCGGGCTACCGGACCGCGGAGGTCTACTCGCAGAAGATTGCCGTCGCCAAGGCCCCCTGAGGGGCCCGAGAGGACGTCCGCAACGCCGGCTCAGGCGCGGGAGTCGTCCCAGATGTCGTCGGGCACTTCGTCGTCCAGCCCGAGGTGGTTGACCAGCAGCAGGTAATTCGGCCGCAGTGCCGGGCTGGGGAAGTGACGTCCGTCGAGCCAGCCCTGGATCGTCGTTGCCGGCACCTGGGCGACCCGTGCCACCGCGCGGATAGACAGATACTGCCGCCGGCGCGCGTCGTTCACCAATGCAGCGAATTCTTCACGATTCCTGGGGGCAGGCATGACCGCATTGTTGCAGCAGTCTGCCTATGTTGATGACCCTTTACTTCATATCGGTCAGTTGGCCTCATCCAGCCAAAGGGCTGCATGCAGGTGCTCGGTGAGCCCGAGGGCTTCGACGAGGAGCAGGAACTTTGGCCGCAACGCCGGAGTGGGGAAATGCCTGCCGGCCAGCCATCCCTGCACGGTCGCGGCCGGGACTCCGGCGATGCGCGCGGCTGACCGGATCGACAGATGACGGTCGAGTCGCGCCTGGTTGATGAGCTGGGCCAATTCGGTGCGGGTAGGCCGATATTGCACGAGGCTCCCTTGGGGGTGTTGCCGGGTTGGGGGTGACCTCGCCGACGCGGACATGGCAGCAGGCACAGCCAAGGGCAAGTTGCGTGCAACCGCTCCGTTTGATTGCGATCACCGCCATGATCGCGTCCCCTCATACGTGCGGTCGGTCCAGCGCCCCCCAGCCCTGATGACCGTGCCTGCTGGTCCTAGTGAAGCGTTAGTCGACGGTGGAACTCGCGCCGCCCGGGTGAGTTCGTACAGACTCGTACACTTGAGTAATCACGCGGATACGCGTGCGCATGCTGTAACCGCCATACAGATTGGGCATCAGAGGGGGTGTTTTCGTCCGGATCACCTTCCGCTAAACCCACCAAACAATGCGCAATTAGGTCACCGTCGGTCTCCGCCATCCGGACACTGGGCCCGACTGCTGGAATCACGAGCGCGCCACGAGCGCCGCACGTACCTCCAGGGCCTCGTCGCGATGCCCTGGGTCGCGGCTCTCGCTCCGGACTACTTGCGAGCCTTTCCTGCCCTTGCATACATCTCTTCGACGAGCTGGGCGAAGCGGCGCTCGACTTCCTTGCGCTTCACCTTCAGGGTCGGGGTGAGCAGGCCGTTCTCCTGGGTGAACTCCTCCACCAGCAGCCGCAGGTCGCGGATCTGCTCGTAGCTGGCCAGCTTCTCCGTCAGGGCTGAGACCCTGCGCCGCAGCTCGGCGATGATCTCCGGGTGGGAGAGCAGCTCATCCCGGTGCGCCCAGGTGAGCTGCAGCTGCTTGCCGATGTCCTCCAGATGGGGCAGGGACGGGGCCACCAGCAGCGTCAGGTACGGGCGGTTGTCCCCCAGCAGCAGCGTGTACTCGAACAGCGGGTCAGCTGCCAGCATCCCCTCGATCGTTGCCGGGCGCGACGTTCTTGCCGTTGCTGGTGACGATCAGGTTCTTGATGCGGTCGGTGATCGTCAGGTAGCCGTCCTCGTCCATGCACCCGACGTCGCCGGTGTGCAGCCAGCCGTCCACCAGCACCGCTGCGGTGTCCTCCGGCCTGCCCCAGTAGCCCAGCATCAGGTTGGGCCCGCGGTACAGGATCTCGCCGTCCTCCGCGATCCGCACCTCGCCGCCGGCCATCACCTGGCCGACGGTGCCGAAACGGTAGCCGGACGAGGAGGGGAAGCTGACAACGGGCGAGGTCTCGGTGAGGCCGTAGCCCTGAAGGACCAGGAGTCCGCAGGCGAACAGGAACTCCTCGATCTCCTTGCGCAGCGGGGCGCCGCCGGCGGAGAGCACCTTCTTCGGCCCGCCCATTGCCGCGCGCACGTTGGACAGCACGAGCTTGTCCGCGAGCTTGTACTTCACGATCTGGGCAGCGCTGCGGGGCACATCGTCACGGACTGCCTGGTGGAACGCCGAGCCCACCTCGCACCGCCCACGCCATCAACCGCTGCTTGACCCGGGAGTCGGCAACCTTGTCCTGCGCCGCGATGAAGACCTTCTCGTACAGCCGAGGGACGCTGACCAGCATGGTCGGCTTCGCCTTGATCATCAGCTCTGCGACGGTACGTGGGTCGGGCACGTAGGTATTGAGACAGCCGTTGCTGAGCACGATGTAGGTCCAGGCCCGCTCCAGCGCGTGGCTGAGCGGCAGGAAGCACAAAGAGGAGTCCTCCGGAGTGATCCCCAGCGCGGGGTTCAGCACGTCCATCTGATGGGTGAAACCGCGGTGGGACGAGCATCACGCCCTTCGGCTCACCGGTGGTGCCGGAGGTGTAGACGATCGTCGCGAGGTCGGAAGCAGCTGCCGTCGCCAGGCGAGCGTCCACGGCGCTGAGATCGGCAGGGGCAGCGGCAAGTTCCTCCGCGAGGGATGTCTGGCCGACGCCGTGCAAGGGCTCGAAGGTGACTATCCGCTCGAGGTCGGGGAGCGAGGTCGCGGATGGCGGCGATCTTGTCCACCTCCACCTTGCCGTTGACAAAGGCGAGCTTGCAGCCCGAGTCGGCGAGGATGTGCCGGGCCTGATCAATCGAACTCGACGGGTACAGCGGGACGGAAACCAGGCCTGCACTGGCGCAGGCAAGGTCGACAAGGCTCCATTCAGGCACGTTGGTGGAGAAGATGGCCACCCGATCGCCGGGCGCGAGTCCGGAAGCGATGAGTCGCCCGGCGAGGCGACGGACATCCTCGGCCAGCGCGGAGTAACTGCGAACGAGCCAGCCCTCGCCGACCTGCACCCGGGTTGCCGGGCGAGAGCCGTGCGCCGCCGCGGCCTGGGCAAATCTGACCGCCACGTGACCGGCGTCCATCGGAGCTCCTTCGCTTCGAGATGTGCACTTCAAACCTACTCCAGCGTAGGTATCGCATTGGGGATCCGACTAGTGCACGTCCGCCCATCCCGTGGATGGCATGCTGGACATAGCGAAAGGGGCAGGTCATGAAACACCCGGGGTTGTTGGACCTGAGTGAACTCCTGCGCGGCCTCAAGCCGGAGGTGCGCCCGGGCAGCTTCGTCATGGTCAGCACGAACAGCCAGTCCGGGCTCGACGCCCTCGCCAGCGTGGACGAGGAGGAGGGCATGTCCCTTGTGCTCGAGCAGCACAAGGCTGATGCGTTCCGCCTCGAGTACAGCTCGGTGTTCGCCTGGATCACCCTCACCGTCCACTCCTCGCTCGATGCCGTCGGGCTGACCGCTGCTGTGGCCAACACGCTGGCGTCCGCAGGGATCCCGTGCAATGTCCTCGCCGGCTTCCACCACGACCACCTGCTCGTGCCGCGGGACCGGGTGGACGATGCGATGGCTGCCCTCTCGCGGCTGTCGGCCTCCGTGCCGGAGGACGACGTACCGCCGGCTTCGCTCGAGTCCTTCTGAGACCGGGCGCCGTCCGGCCCTGACGCTGCGTCGGAGGCGCTGCCTAGACTGCTGGGCATGTTGTTGATGGGTGCCCATGTCGACCAGACCGACCCGATCGCCGAGGCGAAGGCGAGGGGAGCAGGGCTCAGCCAGTTCTTCCTCGGCGACCCGCAGGCCTGGAAGGGCCCGCAGGTGGCCTACCCCGGTGGTGCTGCCGCCCTCAAGGCGGACGCGGAGGCGGCCGGCGTGAAGCTCTACGTCCACGCGCCGTACGTGCTGAACGTCGCGACGACCAACAACCGCATCCGCATCCCCAGCCGCCAGCACCTGCAGAAGCAGCTCACCGCTGCAGCCCAGATCGGGGCGGCCGGCGTGATCGTCCACGGTGGCCACGTGCTCGCCAACGACGACCCGGAGACCGGCTTCGACAACTGGCGCAAGGCCATCGACGGGCTCACCATCGACGTGCCGCTGCTGATCGAGAACACTGCCGGCGGCGCCAACGCGATGGCCCGCCACATCGACCGGCTCGCCCAGCTGTGGGACGCGATCTCCGCCTCGCCGAACGCCGACCGGGTGGGCTTCTGCCTCGACACCTGCCACGCGCATGCCGGTGGCATGGAACTGCTCGGTCTCGTCGACCGCGTGATGGCCATCACCGGACGCATCGACCTGGTGCATGCCAATGACTCCCGGGACGCGTTCGACTCCGGCGCAGACCGTCACACCAACTTCGGCCAGGGCAACTGCGACCCCGAGGGCGTGGCAGAGGTGGTGTCGACCGCTGGCGCGCCCGTTGTCGTCGAGACCCCCGGCGGTGTCGAGGGCCAGACCGCCGACCTGGAGTGGATCGCCTCTGTGGCCCGCTGAACCCCCTCAGCGTCAGGGATTGTCCCGCTCGCCGAGCTCAGGGGCCGTCAGCGGCGATTGCGTCCCGGCACCAGCGATAACCTGACCGATGTGAGCAACAGCATCTACGTAGCCGCGCCGGAGGGGCTGACGGGCAAGTCCATGGTCGCGGTCGGCATGATCGAGGCCCTGACCCGCACCGTCCGCTCGGTCGGCGTGTTCCGTCCGGTGGTGCGCAGCGGGCGCCGGGACGAGATCCTCGAGATCCTGGTCAACCAGCCCGGCATCACCCAGACCTACGAGGAAGCGGTCGGCATCACCTACGCCGAGCTGCACGCGGACGCCGACGCCGCCCTGCACGTCCTCGTGGAGAAGTGCGCGGCCATCAAGGCGAAGTACGAGTCGGTGGTGATCCTCGGCTCCGACTACACCGAGACCACCTCCCCCACAGAGCTCACCTTCAACGCCAGGGTGGCGGCCAACCTCAACGCGCCGGTGGTCCTCGTCGTCTCCGGCAGGAACCGGACGCCGGAGGAGATCCGCTCCGCAGCGGAGGGCGGCATCGCCGAGTTCGGGGCCCACCACGCCAAGGTGATCGCCGTGATCGCCAACCGGGTGTCCTCCCTCGACCGCGCGTCCAGCGAGGAGGTGACCGGCCGAAGAGCTCGACGCCGTCCGCGCTGAGCTGGCCAAGCTCCCCGGCGTCGTCACTGCTGCCCTTCCTGCCGACCGGCTGCTGGCAGCACCGCGGCTGCGCGCCCAGTTCGAGGCGGTCGACGCCAACCTGGTGCTCGGCAATCCCGAACTGCTCGACCGCGAGAGCCAGGACATCCTCGTCGCTGCGATGACGCTGCCGAACGTGCTGCGGCGGCTCACGCCGGAGTCGACGATCATCATGCCCGGCGACCGTTCCGACATGCTGCCCGGGCTGCTGCTGGCGCACGCGTCCGGCTCGTTCCCGCAGCTGGCCGGCATCATCCTGCTGGGTGGCTACGAGATCCCCGACACGATCGCGCGGCTGATCAACAGCATCCACAACGAGCTGCCGATCGGCATGACCCAGCTGGGCACGTTCACCGCAGCGGACAAGATGTTCCGCCTCGAGGGCGCGATGACGTCCAGCCCCCGCAAGGTCGAGGTCGCGCGCCGCCTCTTCTCCGAGCACGTCGACGTGCCCGCGCTGCTCGCTGCGCTGCAGGTGCACCGCTCCGAGGTGATGACGCCGCTGATGTTCGAGCACCAGCTGCAGGACATCGCCCGCAACGACCGCCGCACGATCGTGATGCCCGAGTCCACCGACGACCGCATCCTCGAGTCGGCCGACATCCTGCTGCGCCGCGGCGTTGCGAACCTGATCCTGCTCGGCGACGCGCAGGCGATCAAGCTGCGTGCCACCCACCTCGGGCTCGGCCTGCTCGGCGTCCAGGTGGTCAACCCCAACGACCCGGAGCTGGTCGAGAAGTTCGCCGCCGAGTACGCGCGGCTGCGGGCCCACAAGGGCGTCACCCTCGAGCAGGCGCAGGGAGAAGCTGAAGGACCTGTCCTACTTCGGGACGATGATGGTGCACCTCGGCATGGCCGACGGCATGGTCTCCGGCGCGATCAACACCACCGCCAACACGATCCGGCCGTCGCTGGAGTTCATCAAGACCAAGCCGGGCGTGAACGTCGTCTCCGGCTCGTTCCTGATGTGCATGCCCGACCGTGTGGTCGTCTACGCCGACTGCGCCGTGAACCCCGACCCGACCGCAGAGCAGCTGGCGGACATCGCGATCAGTTCCGCGGAGACGGCGATCGCCTTCGGCATCGAGCCGCGGGTGGCGATGCTGTCCTACTCCACCGGGACCTCCGGCACCGGCGCGGACGTGGACAAGGTGCGGGCAGCGACCGAGATCGTCCGGGAGCGCCGTCCCGACCTCGCCCTGGAAGGCCCGATCCAGTTCGACGCAGCCGTCGACGCTGCCGTCGCACGCACGAAGCTGCCCGACTCGAAGGTGGCCGGCCGCGCGACGGTGTTCATCTTCCCCGACCTCAACACCGGCAACAACACCTACAAGGCCGTCCAGCGCTCGTCCGGCGCCGTCGCCATCGGACCGGTGCTGCAGGGCCTGAAGCGGGCGGTCAACGACCTCTCCCGCGGCGCGCTGGTCGAGGACATCGTCAACACCGTGGCCATCACGGCCATCCAGGCACAGGCCGAACCAAGAGGAGAGAACGCGTGAGCACCCCGATCCTGCTGCTGAACTGTGGCTCGAGTTCGATCAAGTACCAGGTGATCGACGCCGACTCCGAGGCAGTGGTTGCCAGCGGCATCATCCAGCGCATCGGGGATGAGTCCGGCACGCTGGACCACAAGCTCGACGGCGAGACCGTCCACGTCGACCGCGGCTTCCCGAACCATGCCCGGGCGCTCAGCTACCTGGTGCGGGTGTTCAACGCCCACGGCCCCGACCTCGACACCATCAAGGCCGTCGGTCACCGCACCGTCCACGGCGGCGAGTACTTCCGGTCGACGGTCGTGATCGACGACGGCGGTGCTGGAGAAGCTGCGCGAGCTCAGCCCGCTCGCACCGCTGCACAACCCGCCGGGCATCGCCGGCATCGAGGCCGCCCGCGAGGCACTGCCGGACGTGCCGCACGTCGCCATCTTCGACACCGCGTTCTTCTCCACCCTGCCGCCGGAGGCCTACACCTACGCCATCGACGCCGAGCTCGCCAAGGCCCACGGCATCCGCAAGTACGGCTTCCACGGCACCTCGCACAGCTACGTGTCGACGCAAGGTCGCCGAGGTGCTCGGCAAGGACTACTCCGCGCTGAACCAGATCGTCTGCCACCTCGGCAACGGCGCCTCGATCTCCGCCATCAAGGGCGGCGTGGCCGTCGACACCTCGATGGGGCTGACCCCGCTGGCCGGCCTGGTCATGGGCACCCGCTCCGGCGACGTCGACCCCGGGCATGCACGCCTTCCTCGGCCGCACCCTCGGCCTCGACCTCGCCGGCGTCGACAGCCTGCTCAACAAGAAGTCCGGCATGCTCGGCCTCTGCGGGGTCACCGACTTCCGCGACATCAACGACCTGATCAACGAGGGCGACAAGGCCGCCGACCTCGCGATGGACGTCTACGTGCACCGCCTGGTGAGCTACATCGGCTCCTACCTCGCCGTCCTCGGCGGCGTGGACGTGCTCACCTTCACCGCCGGCGTCGGCGAGAACGACGCCCTCGTCCGTGCCCGCGTGCTCGACCGGCTCGCACCGCTCGGCTTCCTGATGGACGCCGAAGCGAACGGCTCCCGCTCCAGGGAACCCCGGGTGATCTCCACCGCCGGACTCCCGGGTGACCATCATGGTCGTCCCCACCAACGAGGAACTCGCCATGGCACGGGAGACCAAGGCAGCCATCGCCTGACCCTCCTTGTTGCTGGGCCTGACGATGCCCCCGTTATCCACAGGTGTTGTCCACAGTGGGGATAACTACAACGGTGTCATTAGGCCCGGCGGCCCACGGGGATGGGGAGGTCCCTAGACTGCCGGACGTGATGGAGGAAGCCTTTTCGCGGCTGGCCCGCGACCGCTACAGCGTCCGGGACTTCCTTCCTGACCCGATTCCCACCGAGGTGCTGGCGGCGATCCTCGAGGACGCGCGGTACGCACCGAGCTGGAGCAACACCCGTCCCTACTGCCTCGCGATCGCCACCGGGGACCGGAAGGAGCGGCTGCGCGAGGCCTACCTGCGCGCTTTCGATGCCTCGCTCGGCATCCAGCACCGCAGGCCGCTGGCCGTTCTCGCCGGTGTGCTGCTGCGCAAGGGCTGGCCGGACGCGGACTTCAAGACCTGGGGACGCTATCCACCCGGCCTGCGCGAACGCAGCGTGAAGGTGGGCGTCGGCCTGTACCGCCACCTCGGCATCGAGCGCGGCGACCGCGCGGCACGGGATGCCCAGGCCCGACGCAATTGCGAGTTCTTCGGGGCCCCGACGGTGCTCTGGGTGCTGGTGCACGAGTCGCTGCTGCCGTTCTCCGCCCACGACGCCGGCCTGATGGTGCAGACCTTGATGCTGTCGGCAACGGCGCACGGCGTCGGGTCGTGCGCCCTCGGCGTGCTGGCGACCTGGCGGCACCCGATCGATGCGGAGTTCGAGATCCCGAAGCACTACAGGCTGGTCACCGGACTTGCCCTCGGGTACCCGAGCACAGCAGGGGTGAACGACTTCCGTGCCGAGCACCCGCCGATCGACGTGGCCACGCCCCGCACGACGGCCTGAGCCGTGCCGGGAGGGGTTCCGGCACGGCCCGGCGCGATCAGGAGGGCATCAGGACGCCGTCGATGACGTGGATGACGCCGTTGCTGGCGGTCACGTCGGTCTTGATCACGTTCACCGTGTTGCCGGCCGCGTCGGTGAGGCTCACCTTGCCGTCGGCGACCTTGATCGTGATCTCGCCGCCCTGGACGGTCTTCACCTTCTGACCGTTCATCCCGGTCACCTGGCTGGCCATCACCTCACCGGAGATGACGTGATAGGTGAGCACTGCCGTCAGCTTCTCCTTGTCGGCAACCAGCTTGTCGAGCGCTCCCTTGGGGAGCGCGGCGAAGGCCTCGTCCGTGGGCGCGAAGACGGTGAACGGCCCGTCGCCCTTGAGAGTCTCCACGAGGTCGGCAGCGGTGAGGGCCTTCGCGAGGGTGGTGAAGCCTCCGGCAGCAACTGCTGTGTCGACGATGTCCTTCCCGGCAGCCGAAGCACTCATCGACGGCGTCGAACTGGGTGCGGAAGAACTGGAGGCGGGGGCGGGAGCCGCCGACGTGGCCATGGGTGCCGGGCTGCAGCCTGCTGCTGCGATCGAGAGGCCGACGATCATCCCTGCGGCGATGATGATGCGCTGCATGGTCGTTCCTTTCAGTGGATGGTTTCCTTACCTCCCACTTCCTGCTCCACCGGTGTTCCGGATGCACCTCACGCCGAAGTCGTGAGGGCTAGAACTACTCCGGCCGGCGGTGCATCCAAACAGCCGCCTCGTTCAGAAGTAGAAGAGGGCCGGCAACCGTGATGCCGCTCAGCGGTCCCTTGCAGGAGCAGTCGTGCCACGCACGACGAGCTCGGTCGGAATGAGGACGCGGTCGCGCGGGATGGTCGCCGTCGTCCGGATCTGCTCGAGGACGAGCCGCACCAGTTCCTGGCCGATGCGGTGCCAGTCCTGCTTGACCGTCGTGAGCGGGGGAGAGGAGAACTCACTCAACGCGATCCCGTCGAACCCGACGATCGAGACATCCTCCGGCACCCGCCGGCCGTGTTCGTGCAGGGCTCGCAGCAGGCCGAACGCCATCTCGTCGTTGGCGCTGTACACGGCAGTGATCGAGTGGTCACGCGCGATCTCCTGGCCGATCGCGTAGCCCGACCTCGCGCTCCAGTCCCCCCGCCACAGCTGAGGGGGGCGGATGCCGGCATTCTCCATGCACCGCTGCCAGGTGGCGGCACGCACCTGCGCCGGCCTCGGAGGTCACCGGGCCGGCGAGGTGGTGGATGTTCCGATGGCCGAGCTCCAGCAGGTGTCGGACTGCTTCGGTGCTGCCCTGCACCTGGTCGGCGCCGACCGTGGGGTAGTGGCCGACCAGCCGGGAGTCGGCCACGGCCACCGCCATCCCCGCCGGCAGCGACAGCGACTCGGGGGTGGCCTGTTCGGTCCTGATGATGACGAGCCCGTCGATGGCCTGGTGCGAGAGCCGATGGGCCGCCGGCTCCCAGCCCTCGGCCCCCGGATCCCGAACGCTCAGCAGCGTGACCGAGTAGTCCTCCGCCTCGGCGGCCTCGAGTACTGCCTCCGTGGTGAGCGCCTCACCCGTCCGCCCGAATCCGTGGGCGATCAGCCCGATGGTGCCGAAGGATCCGTTGCGAAGCGCGCGGGCGGCATGGTTCGGCGAGTAGCCGAGCTGGCCCATCGCCAGCAGGACGCGCTCACGCGTGGCGGGACGAACGGGATTCGCTCCAGTGGAGACCCGTGACACGGTCTGGGCTGACACGCCGGCGAGGCGCGCGACGTCCTCGATGGACGGACCGGTCTTCGGGCGGCCTCTGCCCGTCGTTGTGGCCATGGCCGCAGTCCTAGCGAGGCGATGGCGACGTCACCATTCCCCTCCGATCGCATCCTGATCTGGTCCGTCCGTTACGGAAGTGTGACCGAATTGAGGGGTGACACTCATGGTTGACGCTGCTATGTTTACCTAAACATTCAGCCCGTTGAGGCACCGGATGCGACCAGGTCGGGCTCGCGGGAGGTGCCGATTCACGGCTGGATGGATGGTCCGCAAGGCAGCGGCCGGGCACGTCGGCGCTGCTTGAAGGCAATGCAGCCTTCCGGGATGGCACCGACCCGCACCTCGGTGACGCACGAGAGACAAGGAACGTCATCGGAATGAAGAAGTTAACCAAGATCGTCTCGCTTGCTCTGGCCCTGCCACTGAGCATCGCGCTGGCCGCCTGCTCCGGCTCCGGCCCTGCCGCCCCCGCAACCTCGGGCGCCCCCGCCTCCTCCTCCGCAGCCGCCATGACCGGCAAGCTCACCGTCTGGTGCTGGGACCCCGCCTTCAACATCTACGCGATGAAGGAAGCAGCGAAGATCTACGGCAAGGACCACCCGGGCGTCACCGTCGACGTCGTCGAGACCCCCTGGGATGACCTGCAGACGAAGCTGACCACGCTGGCGCAGTCGAAGGAGACCACCCAGCTGCCGGACATCTTCCTGATGCAGAACAACGCCTTCCAGAAGAACGTCATCAACTACCCCGACCTGTTCCAGGACTTCTCGAAGTCCGGCGTGAACTTCAGTGAGTTCCCGGCGGGTGTCACCGGCTACTCGACGGTCGACGGCGTCAACTACGGCCTGCCCTTCGACAGCGGCACGGCCATGACGGCGCTGCGCACCGACCTGCTCAAGGAGGCCGGCCTCACCGTCGCGGACTTCACCGACATCACCTGGTCCGACTTCATCGCCAAGGGCAAGGAGGTCAAGGCCAAGACCAAGAAGCCGCTGCTGACGGGCCAGGCCGGTTCCGCCGACCTGATCCTGATGATGCTGCAGAGCGCCGGCGCCAGCCTCTTCGACGACAAGGGCCAGCCGACGATCAGCGGCAACGAGGCACTCCTGAAGGCCATCTCGATCTACAAGGAGCTGGTCAAGTCCGGCGTCCTCGTCGAGGTCAACTCCTGGGACGAGTACATCGCCAGCATCGTGAACGGGAACGTGGCCGGCACCATCAACGGCGTGTGGATCTCGGGCTCCATCCAGACCGCGAAGGACCAGTCGGGCAAGTGGGGCGTCACCAACCTGCCGAAGATGGACGACCTGGCCGGGGCCACCAACTACTCCGCCAACGGTGGCTCGTCCTGGGCGATCAGCGCCAACGCGAACTACGACCTCGCAGCTGACTTCCTGAAGAGCACCTTCGCCGGCTCCACCGAGTTCTACGACACCATCCTGCCCTCCTCTGGCGCGGTGGCGAACTGGCTCCCGGCCGGCAAGAGCCCGGTCTACGCCGAGCCGCTGCCGTTCTTCGGCAACGACGCGATCTACGCCAAGGTCGTCGGCTTCTCCTCCCAGGTGCCCAAGAACAACACCGGCGCCTACTACTACGAGGGTCGCGACGCCGTGAGCGCAGCCATCACGAAGATCCTCAACGGGACCGACCCGGCCGCAGCGCTCGACGAGGCGCAGAAGGCCACCGAATTCGCAATGAAGTGACCGTTCGACACTGACGGTGGTGGGGGCCGGGACACCGGCCCCCACCCCGAGAACAGAAGGTGGGAACCTCCCGTGTCACTACCGCCAACACCGGCCCTTGCGGAAGGGCCACCCGCTTCCGCGCCCCGTCTGCGGGCCGCGGCTGCCAGCAAGGAAGAGCAGCCCCGGCGCCGGTTCCGAGTGGAACAGCGCCGGAACCTGACCGGCTGGATGTTCCTGATCCCGGCAGCTGTGCTGATCCTCTGGATGAACTTCTGGCCGATGTTCCAGGCCTTCATCCTCTCGCTCCAGACCGGACGCGGCACCCGGCTCAACTTCGCCGAGCCGCTCTGGTACAACTACCAGCGCCTGTTCTCCGACGAGATCTTCAAGCTCACCGTGCAGAACACGCTGATCTACCTGGTCGTCCAGGTGCCGATCATGCTGGTCCTCGCCCTGATCCTCGCCAACCTGCTCAACAGCAAGACCCTGCGCTTCAAGAGCATGTGGCGAACCGCGATCTTCCTGCCGTGCGCGGTGTCGCTGGTGTCGTACTCGCTGGTCTTCCGCACCATGTTCGCCAACGACGGCCTGATCAACGACCTGCTGATGTCCATGCACCTGGTGGACTCCCCGGTGAACTGGCTGGGCCAGACCACCACCGCGCGGATGGTGCTCGTCCTCGGCCTGATCTGGCGCTGGACCGGCTACAACATGGTGTTCTACCTCGCAGCCATGCAGAACCTCGACTACTCAACGTTCGAGGCTGCCCGGATCGACGGCGCGAACGCGTTCCAGACGTTCTGGTACGTCACGATCCCGCAGCTCAAGCCCATGATCCTGCTCACAGCGATCCTGTCCACGAACGGCACGATCCAGCTCTTCGACGAGTCCTGGAACCTGACCCAGGGCGGCCCTGCGTACACGTCCATGACGATGTCGCACTACCTGTTCGAGTTGTCCTTCCAGAAGAACCCCAACTTCGGGTACGCCGCGGCGCTGTCCTACGCGATCCTGATCATGGTGGCGGTCCTTGCTGCAATCCAGATGAGGATCGGTGACAAGCGTGACTAGGCGCCTGCGTAGCGTGCCCGGATACGCCTTCCTCACGGTGTCCGCGCTGCTCTCTGTGTTCCCGCTGTACTTCATGGTGGTCTCGGCGACGAACACCAGCCAGGACGTCCTCGGCTCGCGGCTGCTCCCCGGCACCTACCTGCTGGAGAACTTCAACGCCCTTGTGACGTCGCAGCCGCTCGCCTCGGCCATGTGGTACTCGACCGTCAACGCCGTGGCGACCACTGTGCTCGCACTGGTGGTCTGCTCGCTCGCCGGCTACGGGTTCGAGGTCTTCCACTCCCCCGGCAAGGACCGCCTGATGGGCTTCCTGCTGCTGGCCATCATGATCCCGTTCGCCGCGACCATGATCCCGTTGTTCCAGATGTTCGCGAACTTCAAGATGATCAACACCACGGCAGCGGTGATCCTGCCGGCGATCGCCACCCCGTTCCTCGTTCTGCTGTTCCGGCAGGCGTCCCGCTCGTTCCCGCACGAGATCCTCGAGGCGGCCCGGATCGACGGGCTCAGCGAACTGGGCATCTTCTTCCGCATCTTCCTTCCGACGATGCGCTCGACCTACGCCGCAGCCGCCGTGATCACCTTCATGGCTGCCTGGAACAACTTCCTGTGGCCCAAGGTCGTCCTGATCAACAACGCCTACCAGACCATGCCCATGCTGATCTCGAACCTCAGGGCTGGATACGTCATCGACTACGGGGTGCTGATGCTGGCCGTCCTGTTGGCCTCGTTGCCGACGATGGTCCTCTTCCTCGTCCTGCAGCGCAGTTTCGCCGAAGGTATTACAGGAGCTATCAAGTGAATTTCGACCTCAGCCGGCTCGCCGATCCCGAGTACGTCAGCGAGTTCCGGCTACCGGCCCACTCCGACCACCGCTGGTTCCGCAACTCCGGCGAAGCCCTCACCGGAGCCAGCAGCTACGAGCAGTGCCTGAACGGGTTGTGGAAGTTCCACTACGCGAAGAACCCGGCGCTGGTGGTCGCCGGGTTCGAGTCGCCCGGGGTCGACTGCGAGTCCTGGGACGACATCCCGGTGCCGGCGCACATCCAGCTCCAGGGCTACGACCGCCCGCAGTACACCAACGTCCAGTACCCGTGGGACGGCCAGGAGGCGGTCGAGCCGGGTGAGGTGCCCCAGCGGTACAACCCGGTGGGCAGCTACGTGAAGCTCTTCACGCTCGACCAGCCGCTCGCAGGCGGGTGAGCGGGTCAGCGTCTCGTTCAAGGGCGCGGAGAGCGCGATCGTCGTGTGGTG
Source organism: uncultured Actinomycetota bacterium (assembly GCA_963773595.1). Classification (GTDB taxonomy): domain Bacteria; phylum Actinomycetota; class Actinomycetes; order Propionibacteriales; family Propionibacteriaceae; genus Propionicimonas. Next base: position 44,470 of record CAVZBQ010000001.1, on the reverse strand, counting down.
CAACGGTGTCTACATCGGTTACGGCACCGACTCGTTCACGCCGTCGGAGTTCGACCTCACCGCTGCCCTTGTGCCGGGTGAGAACAAGCTGGCGGCCCAGGTGTTCCGCTGGAGCGCCGGGTCGTGGATCGAGGACCAGGACTTCTACCGGTTCTCCGGGCTGTTCCGGGACGTGGTGCTGTACCGCCGTCCGGCCTGCCACGCGGAGGACATCCGGGTGACCACAACGGTCTCCGACGACCTCAGCGAAGCCACCGTGACGGTCCGGGTCGCCCTGACCGGCGCGGGAACGGTCCGGGCAATGCTCTCCGGAGGCGGCCTCGCCGGCGTCAGTGAGCTGGTCGATTCCGGCGACGGGAGCCTCGGGCTGTCCATCGCCGAACCGCACCTGTGGAGCACGGAGGACCCGTTCCGGTACGACCTGACGATCGAGGTCCGCGACGCCGACGGCACCCTCACCGAGCACATCCCCACGAAGGTGGGGGTGCGGCGGTTCGCCATCGAGGACGGCATGTTCCGGATCAACGGACGGCGGATCGTCTTCCGCGGGGTGAACCGCCACGAGTTCGGCCTCCAGGGCCGGGTGATGTCGCCGGAACAGGCCGAGGCGGACGTCCGGCTGATGAAGGGCATCGGCATCAACGCCGTCCGGACCAGCCACTACCCCAACAACTCCTTCTTCTACGAACTGTGCGACCGCTACGGCCTGTACGTCATCGACGAGATGAACGTCGAGGCGCACTCGATGTGGGATCGGGTCACCAACGGTGAGCTGACCGTCGAACAGGCCCTGCCCGGCGACCGGCCCGAGTGGCTGCCAACGCTGTTCGACCGGGCAAGGAGCATGGTCGAGCGGGACAAGAACCACCCGAGCGTCGTGATGTGGTCCTGCGGCAACGAGTCCTTCGGTGGGACGGACATGCTCGCCGTGTCCAACCTGCTGCGTGAGCTGGACGACCGCCCGGTGCACTACGAGGGCGTCTACTGGGATCCGCGCTACCCCGAGACGACCGATGTCGTGAGCCAGATGTACACGCCGGCCGCCCGGATCGAGGCCTGGCTGAAGACGCATCGCGACAAGCCGTTCATCCTGTGCGAGTACGCCCATTCGATGGGGAACTCCTTCGGTGCCGTGGACAAGTACATGGACCTCGCCTACTCCGAGCCGCTGTTCCAGGGAGGCTTCATCTGGGACTTCGCCGACCAGGCGATCCAGCTCCGTGACCGGCACGGCAAGGAGTTCTTCGGGTACGGCGGCGACTGCGGCGAGAGCCCCACCGACTACGACTTCAGCGCCAACGGCATCTTCTTCGCCGACCGCACACCCACCCCGAAGGTGCAGGAGGTGAAGTACCTCTACCAGGGATTCCGCATCTGCATCACCCCGGACGCCGTCGAGGTCGAGAACCGCCACCTGTTCACGGACTCGGCAGCCTTCGACTGCGTGGTGAGCCTGTCCCGGGAGGGCGAGCGGCTGGCCGAACACCGGATCGACACAGCGGTGGCCCCCGAGGGCTTCGAGACCTATCCGCTGCCGTTCTCGATCCCGAGACTGCCCGGCGAGTACGCCGTCGACGTGTCCTTCCGCCTGCGGCAGGCAACGGCGTGGGCGCCGGCCGGGCATGAGATCGCCTGGGAGCAGACGGTCTTCACCGTCACGAGCCCGACACCGGCGCGGACGTCAACGGCCCCACGGCCGGAGGTGATCACCGGCACCCACAACATCGGCGTGCGCGGGCCACACTTCATGGCCAACTTCTCGCGCCTGCACGGTGGGCTCACGTCCTACCGCTACGGACTCACCCGCGACGGCGGGAAGGAGTTGCTCAGCTCCGTCCCGCAGCCGAACTTCTGGCATGCGCCCACCTCGAACGAACGGGGTTGGGGGATGCCGTTCCGCGACGGGCAGTGGCTGCTGGCGAGCCGGTACCCGCGGTTCGATCCGGGCCCGGACAATCCCTCCGTCGTGACGCGGGAGGACTCCGTCGACGTGACCTACGCCTACCTCCTTCCGACGACCCCGGCCAGCAAGTGCACCGTGGCCTATCGCGTCTTCGGCACGGGCCGGATCGAGGTCACCACCACCGTGCATCCCGGGAAGGGACTGCCGGACATGCCGGAGTTCGGGCTGCTGCTCACCGCCGATGCCGACCTGCACCATCTCCGCTGGTACGGCGAGGGGCCGGAGGAGTGCTACCTCGACCGGCGAAGCGGAGCACGGCTCGGGGTGTACTCCAGCGATGTCGCGCAGGGAGTTGACGCCCTACGTCCGTCCGCAGGAGGCAGGCAGCCACACCGGTGTCCGGTGGGCGACCGTCACCGACGACCGCGGCACGGGTCTGCGCTTCGACAGTTCGACCGGCATGGAGTTCTCGGCCCTGCCGTGGACGCCGTTCGAGGTGGAGAACGCCACCCATCCGACGGAACTGCCACCCATCCAGCACACGGTGCTGCGCCCGGCGCTGATGCGACGGGGCGTGGGCGGGGACGACTCCTGGGGTGCGGAGACGCACCCGGAGTACCGCCTCCCCCGCTCCCAGGACCTGGTGTTCCGCTTCGGGTTCCAGGGAGTGCGCTAGCTGCGGAGTGCCCGCCGGGCAGTGAGGGTCCTGCCCGGCGGTGAGCCCTGCCTTCGGTAAGCTGCCGCCAGCCGGTGTGATGGGGCGTCCTGCGCCCGACGCCGGCATGAAGGAGAGCTGAGTGGACATCGCCCCCGATCGAGAGCCGATCCTCGACCTCGTCCGACGCTACGCCGAGAATTCCCTAGCCAGAGGCGAGTTCGTGCCCGGCGAGTCGGCGGCTCCCGTATCCGGCAAGGTGTTGGACGCCGAGGACATCGCGACCATGGTGGATGCGTGCCTCGACGGCTGGCTGACGGCCGGCCGCTACACCGCTGCCTTCCAGCGGCAGCTGGCCGACTACGTCGGCGTCCGCTCGGCGACGTTCGTCAACAGCGGTTCGAGTGCGAACCTCCTTGCGCTTTCCGCGCTCACCAGCCCGAAGCTGGGCGAGCGGGCGCTCCGTGCGGGCGACGAGGTCCTCACCGTCGCCACCGGCTTCCCCACCACGTTGAACCCGATCCTGCAGAACCGGCTGGTGCCGGTGTTCGTCGACGTCGAGCTCGGCACGTACGACGCGATCGGCGAGCAGCTCGAGGCGGCCGTCGGCCCGAAGACGCGGGCGATCATGATGGCCCACACCCTCGGGAACCCCTTCGACCTCGACCTCGTGACCCGGCTGTGCCGCGAGCACGACCTGCTGCTGATCGAGGACGCCTGCGACGCGCTCGGCTCGACCTACCGCGGACGGCGGGTCGGCAGCTTCGGCGACACCGCAACGGTCTCGTTCTACCCGGCCCACCACATCACCACCGGCGAGGGCGGGGCGGTGTTCTCGACCCGGCCGCTGGTGACCCGTCAGGTGGAGTCGTTCCGTGACTGGGGCCGCGATTGCTACTGCGACACCGGGTGCGACAACACCTGCCAGAAGCGGTTCGCCTGGGACATGGGCGACCTGCCGGTGGGCTACGACCACAAGTACATCTACAGCCACATCGGCTACAACCTGAAGGGCACCGACATGCAGGCCGCCCTCGGCCTGTCGCAGCTCACCAAGCTCGACCACTTCGTCGCGCGCCGCAAGGAGAACTTCGCCCACCTGTACGCGAGGTTCGCAGAGGTCCCGGGCCTTGTCCTGCCCGTGGCGACCGAGCACTCCGACCCGGCCTGGTTCGGCTTCCCCATCACCCTTGCCGACGACCTGGACGTGAACCGCGAGGAACTGATGCGTTTCCTCGAGACGAAGAAGATCGGTACCCGACTGGTGTTCGCAGGCAACGTGCTGCGCCAGCCCGCCTACCAGGGCATCGAGCACCGGGTGGTGGGGGACCTCACCAACTCCGACACGGTGATGACGCGCTCGTTCTGGCTGGGCACCTACCCCGGCCTCACGGCCGACATGCTGGACTTCATCGCCGACTCGGTCACCGACTTCGTCACCGGAAGGGCGCGGGTCTGATGCGCTACCTCGTGACCGGCCACACCGGCTTCAAGGGCGCCTGGCTTGCCCAGATGCTGGCCGCGGACGGGCATGAGGTGTCGGGACTCTCCCTCGACCCGGCCGAGGACTCCCTGTTCGCAAGGGCCCGGGTCGGCGAGCTGCTCACGCACGACCTGCGGGCGGACATCCGCGACGCGGCAGCAACGGCTGCCGCCATGCGGGAGGTTTCGCCGGAGGTGGTGATCCACCTGGCTGCGCAGTCCCTTGTGCGAGAGTCCTACCGCGACCCCCGCACCACCTGGGAGACCAACGTCAACGGCACCTACAACGTGCTGGACGCCGTCGCCGCCACCCCGGGGATCCGGGCGCTGCTGGTGATCACGACGGACAAGGTCTACCGCAACACGAACCGGGTGACCGGCTACCGCGAGGACGAGCCGCTCGGCGGGCTGGACCCGTACTCCGCTTCGAAGGCTGCTGCCGACCTCCTCACCCAGTCGTGGATCGCATCGAGCGGCTGCACCGTGCCGACGGCGATCGCGCGGGCCGGCAACGTCGTCGGCGGCGGGGATGTGTGCGCAGAACGCCTGATGGTCGACCTGATCGCAGCGTTCTCCGCAGGGCAGGATGTCGTGCTTGCGCTCACCCCACGCTGTGCGGCCGTGGCAACACGTCCTCGACTGCCTCGACGGGTATCTCACCCTCACCGGCGCGCTGCTGGCCGGGACGGCGTCGGGCGAGGCCTTCAACTTCGGTCCCGACTCCCGCAAGCTCGTCCCCGTCCTGACCGTCGCGGAGGCGGTCGCACGGCTGTGGGGAACGGGGTGCGGTGTGGTGGTCGACTCCGCGCCGGCGCCGGCAGAGGCGCAGCGGCTGTCGCTGGACGTGAGCAAAGCGCAGAACCGGCTGGGCTGGAGCGGCCGTCTCGACTTCACAGAGACCCTGCAGTGGACGATCGACTGGGCGAAGGCGGACGCCAACGGCGGCGATCCACGCCGGCTGTGCACAGAGCAACTGGAGGCCTTCACCCGGTTGCGGGTGCCGAGTCCGCTCTAGCCGACAACGGCCGCCGGCACAACGGGCTGGCCAGACCCGAGGCCGGCTGGCGGCTCGCTCCCCGCTCCCTTCGTCACGCGGCGCGGTAGCCCGAGAACGCTGATCAGTACGGGGACAAGGACGTTCAGCTCCCACAGGATCCGAGGGATCAACGCCTGTGACGGGTCAGCGCTTGCGGCGATCGCACCGACGACCGGCACCGCGAACAGCAGCGAGTAGACCAGGTAGATGAGCGCACCGATGATCATCGAGCGACGCGTTCCCAAGAGGATCAGCCACAGGGCGGCGAGAACAAGCCAGATCTGGTAGTGCGGCCAGGCGATCGGGCTGATCGCGGTCGAAGCGCAGCCGATGACTAGGGCGGCCTCCACCTGCTCGTGCCGACGGTAGTGCTGCCAGGCTCGCCAGAAAGCGGCCAGCCCGATGACCAGCGCGAAGCCGTACCAGAGCAGCTTCGTCTGAGCCGGATCAGCCATCCACCGACTGAGGGTGCCCAGCACCGAGACGTTGTCGATGCGATTCGTCCCGAGACGACCGGAGCTGTCGGTGTGCGTCCAGAAGTAGAGGGAGTCCCTGGGGAAGAGCAGGAAGCCGACACCGGTCGCAACGCAGAACGATGCAGCAGCGACTGCCGCCTGACGCCACTGACGAGTGATGAGGTAGTAGGGGAAGAAGATCAGCGGGGTGAGCTTGAACGCCGCAGCAAGTCCCACGAGGCTCCCTTGCCACTTGCGCGGCAACAGTCCGGAAGCATCAATGAACGCAAGGGTCACGATGGCCAGCGACAACTGGCCGGAGACCAGCTGGTTGCTCATCGGCTCGCTGGGGAACAGCAGCGCTCCGGCAAATCCGAACATCACGAGGAAGGTGTGCGGAGCCTTCTGACCCGAGGCCGCGCGAGCCTCGGTCGCGAGCTTCGACAGTGCCGCGGCAAGGGCGAGGATCATCACGAACGACGTACCCGTCCAGAGCTGATCGCCGGCAAGCTCGGGAAGCCCACGGAGCGGTGAGAGCAGGATGAGCGTGACCGGCGGGTACCCCAGCCAGTCGAACATGAGTGCCCCACCGGCAACTGCATCCAGGGTGTCCCGATACGAATCAAGGTCGTAGAAGAACGGGACGGTTCCCGGCGGCAGAAGGGTGAACCACGTCAGGACGACCGTGGTGGCCAGGAGCACCAGCGATCCGGCAGCCAGCAACCCGCTCAGCGTGAGGCTGGGGCGCTTCAGCTCCATCGCGTCCTTTCCTGTGCTCACCTGATTATGCCGAATCCTGATCCGGTGGCCGTCACCAGGTCGTCCAGCGACGCCGCCCGCAGGCCCGCCTCGTTGGCGGCCCTCGCGAACACTGCCGCGTCGCCGACATAGCGATCCGCGGCTGCGTCCGGGTCGAAGGCCGGCCGGCTGATCCCGCAGCCACGACCGACGGTGCGGGCGACCGCACCGGCCAGCTCGGCCATTTCCACGACATGCCCGCCGGTGTCGAAGACGGTGTTTGCGCGCTGCGTGGCCAGCCACAGGGAAACGGCGACGACCTCGGCAACGCCACGGTAGGAGCGCCAGACGGGGCGTTCGGCGTTGATCGTGATGGGTCCACCGGCCCGGGCCATGGCAACCATGGAGCCGAGGGCGTACTGCAGCGGCTTCGTCATCCACGGGCCGGCAACGCTGTACACCCGGGGAAGGGCGTAACCGGTGCCGAGCTGGTCGGCGAGATGGGCGAAGGCGAGCTCGTCCAGCCGCTTCAGCGTCCCGTAGGCGTTGTGCTCCAGGTCGAGGCCGGACGCTCCGCCGTACTCCGCAGCTGCGCCCGAGGACGTGGCGACAAGAAGACGGGGGGTGTGGGCCTCAAGAGCGCGCAGCATCGTTGTCGTGATGTCCAGGTTTGCCTGCAGGTAGGCAGCCGTGCCGAGCTCCCGCTCTCGGTCCCTCGTCAGGCAGGCGAAGTGCAGCACGATCGTCGGCGACGGCCGGGCGGTAGGGAGCTCGTGGAGCGGCCGGACCGCGACGGTGTGGCCGGTGGTGAGCTCAACGCTGGTGGGACGGCTGGCGTAGGCGAGCACCCGGGTCGCGGCCGCGTCCCCGAGAGCGCCGAAGAGGAGCTCGAGCGTCGTCCGCCCGAACCAGCCGGTCGCCCCGGTGACGGCGATGGCGTCGGCCGTGCCGGTCCGCAGGCTCCGGACGATGGCCTCGGGGCTCAGGACTGCCCGTTCAGCAGCTTCCACCGATCCTCCAGCATCTCGATCCGCCTGGCGTCCTCGCTGTGGATCGCGCCGTAGTACTCGCGCTTGTTGATCAGCCACAGAAGCTCGAAGTGGACGGCGTTGAGCAGCCCCTCGTGGATGTCTGCGGAGTCGAGGGCTGTGGCGTCGAAGACCACCTTGCGGGTCTCGAACCGGGTCAGGTAGCACTCACGGAAGGCATGGAGGTTCGTCAGCGCGTCGATGGAAACCGCACCCCCGACGACGAAGTCGAGGCCCTTGTCCTTGCACAGCTGCGAGATCGTCAGCACCCGGTTGGAGATCTCCGCGCCCTCGATACCGTCGCGGCCGAGCCCCATGGAGCCGGAGAAATCGACCCGGCCGAAGACCACGCCGTCCACGCCCCGGGGGGACGCGGCCAGCTCGATGATGGCTTCCCGGTTCTCGTAGGCGGTGATCGTCTCCATGTTGAACAGGAAGTCGGTGTCGAGGGCTTCGTCCTCGTTGAACATCTTGTGCCGCGCGTCGATGTACTTGCTCAGCGCGTAGGGCGTCTCGACCATCGGCGCCACCACGTAACGCACACCGATCTGCTTCGACTCGAGCAGGTCGCGGATGGCCTCGCAGCCACCGATCTTCACGGTGAGTTCCAGGCCGGCCTTGTGGGCGATCTCCAGCAGTCGGAGCAATTCGTCGACGCGGGTGCCTTCGGCCTCGAACTCAGCCTTGACCGACACGTAGCCGAACATCTCGCGACCCTTGTGGAGGATCTCGGCCATCTGCCTTTCGATCTTGTTCATCTGGCGTGCCTCAGGGCTGGTCGAGGAATGGGAGCACCCGCCGGGCGACATCGCCGGGCAGTGCGGGGGACATGAGGTGGAGCGGGTTGGACTCCATGCTTCCAGATTCAGTGACCTGCGAGGTGATCTTGGGGTAGTAGGTCTGTTCCGGATCGACAGGGACGGTGAAGAAGGCCGGGCCGCCGGAGTCGAACAACTCCGCGAAGCCGGGGGTGGCGAGACCCGCAGCGGTCAGTGCCAGGTAGGGGATGCCGAAAGCCTTCGCCAGCCATTCCCAGTCGGGGAATCCGAGGCCTGTCCGCACGTCGCAGCCGAGGTAGGCGCCGCCGAAGTAGTTGCGCTGGGTCATCCGGATGGACGCGTAGCCCTCGTTGCTGAACAGAAAGGTCTTGATCGGAAGGTCGTTGACCCTGACGGTGGCCAGCTCCTGGAGGTTCTGCAGGAAGCCGCCGTCTCCCTCGACGTGGATGGTGCGGGTGCCCGGCGACGCGAGGGCTGCGCCGATGGCGCCGGAGAGGCCGTAGCCCATGCTCGCCAGGCCCTTGTCCGTGATGACCGTCTGGCCCAGCTTCTGCTCGAAGGCCTGCATCATCACCGTGAAGGCGCCACCGCTGCTGCAGGGAGCGATGATGTCGTCCGCCGTGCAGAGCGCAGAAAGGTCCTCGACGAACCGGAACGGATCGAGGTAGCCGTCGGCGTTGACGTTGGCCGGATCGGCGTTGGGCAGGAGCCCACGGATCTCGTGGCAGGTGCCGAGCCAGTCCGACCAGCCGTCCAGGCCTTCACACGCCGTCAGGATCCGGTCCAGGGCGACGTCGGCGTCGCCCGGCCAGGCGAGGTCGACCCGCGGGTGCCCCTTGGAGAGTTCCGCAGGATCGATGTCCACCTGCACGACGGTCGCCAGCGGCGCGAAGCCCTGCCAGTTGAAGCCGGTCTGCTGCAGCCCGAGCCGGGTGCCGAGCGCGAGGACGAGGTCTGCCTGCTGCAGCAGCACGTTCGCAGAGCGCTGGCCCCAGGTGTTGGGCCGGCCGACGTAGACCGGGTCGTCGGAGCCAAGGCGATCGGCGCCGTTCCAGGTTGTCGCCGTCGGCAGTGACAGTGCGTGCAGCTGCGGCAGGGCTGCCCGGGCGGCCTGCCTGCCGACGCCACCGCCGAGGAGCAGGATCGGGCGGCGTGCCTGGCGCAGGAGTGCCGCCACCTCTGCGGACGGGAAGTCCGCCGACGGCGGTGTCGGCGCTGCACGGACCCGGTGTCGAGCTTCGCTGCGTCTACCGGCGCGGCCTGGGCGTCGAGGCAGATCTCGATGAACACCGGGCCAGGTCGGCCGGTGGTGCCGGCGGCCACCCATTCCGTGAACGTGCGCCGGTCGATCGGGTGCCTCGATGCGGATGGCAGACACGGCAACGGGGGCTGCCATCGCGAGCCGTCGATCTCCTGGATCCCGCGCTGGCGCAGTAGCGGTCCGGCAAGGTCGCTGGACTTGCCCTTCCGCCGAGGACGAGGAGGTCTCGGCTCTCCAGGAACGCGCCGGCCATGGCGGTGAGGATCCTGGTGAGTCCCGGGCCGGCGGTGACCATCGCGAAGGCTCTGGCGGGACTGCCGTCGGCGCGGGACCGTTCGTTGAAGTACTCGACGGCGATTCCGGCAGCGACCTCGTTGGTCTATGTGGACATGACGCTGGTCCCACCCAGCTGGCGTGGACCTCTCACCGGGATCGCTGCAGCCATCAAACTGACACCCCTGGTCTTCATCGGATACCTGCTCTTGGCACGGCAGTGGCGGGCCGCCGCGCAGGCGGCACTCACCTTCGTTGCGTGCTCGGCCCTCGGTTGGCTGGTCTTCCCCAGGGAATCCGCGGCGTATTGGGGTTGGTGGTTGTGGCAACCCTCGCGGGTGGGGGACCCAGCCACGGAAGACAACAAGTCATTGCTCGGGCTGGTGTCCCGAGCGGTGGGGACTGGCGGAATCTGCCACCGTGGTCTGGCTGGTTGCCGTGGTCGTCATCGCCGTCGTGGGACTCCGGCACGCCATCAAGCTCTCCCGCGCCGGACTCCAATCCAGCGGTGCGCTGCTAGCGGGCTGTGTGGCGCTGGCCGTTTCCCCGATCTCCTGGCCGCACCACCAATTTCTGGGTCCTGCTGTACGCCCTGACCGCCGTCGGCGCGCGTCCACGGCCGAAGCGGTGGTGGCGGACTGGGATGGTGGCGACTTGCCGTGATTCTCGTGGACGCGAGCAGGTCAGCGATGTTGATGTCGGCGAGGCCGTCGCCGTACGTCACCATGAAGCGTTCGTTGCCGATGTAGCGCTCGATGCGCTCCACGCGTCCGGCGGTGAGGGTCTCGGTGCCGGTGTCGCGCCACCGTCACGATCCAGTCGGATTCGAGGTGGGCGTCGTGGATCTGCAGGCTGGAGCGGTCGCCGAGGGTGATCGTGAAATCGGCGTTGAGGGCGGCGTAGTTGAGGAAGTAGGACTTGATCATTCTCGCCCTTGTAGCCGGCACAGATGTCGAACTCGTGACGCCCTGTTGTTCGTGACGTTCTCAGCGCCCAGGATCGGCTGCCGCCGATCTCGACCTCGGCTTCGACCGAAGTCCGTCTCCTCGCGCATCGGGTACCCTGCCTGCTGCGCACTCGTGGGACTGCCTGCCCTGCGCTCCGATCGTGATGGACCCGAACTTCCTTCGTGAGCCACGGCGCTGACCCGTCCGGGAGTAGCTGCACTCCGGACGGGTCAGGCGAGCCGCTAGGCAACATCCTCACCGGCGAGGACGTCGTCGCAGCGGTCGAGCGCTCGTGGCTGGACAGCTCTGCCGATACCCCGCTCGCGCAGCGCCTGCTCGCGGCCCTCGCAGCGGGGGATGCCGCCGGTGGCGACCGCAGGGGCCGGCAGTCCGCAGCCCTTCTGGTCGTCCGCGATGGGGCTGGCTACGGCGGACTCGACGACATCGCCGTCGACCTGCGCGTCGACGACCATGCCTGGCCGATCACGGAGCTCGCCGGCTGCTCGCACTCAACGACCTCTACCTGACAGCGTCGACCGAAGCCGAGAAGGTGGCGGTCACTCCCGCCCTTGCGCAGGAGATCGCGATCCTTGTCGCGTCCCTCGGCCACCCGGACCTCGCCGCCTGGGTGGGAACGGAGAACTACGAGATGCGGGTGGCGGCAGACGGCACCTGGATCGACGAGAAGGTGCTGGTCATCCTGCGAGCTGCTCCCCGTAGCGATTCTCTGGTCAGCCGCGGTAGCGGTCGACCACCTCTGCGGTGATGCGGGTCAGCAGGTCGAGCGGCAGCGGGCGCGAGTGCACCAGCTTCACCGTGTCCTTCGCCGTGCGCAGCGGAGCGACCTCTGCCTCGAGTTCCGGCGGCAGCGGGTGGACGGGGTAGATACCGATGTGGTGCTTCCAGCCCGCGTAGTGGAGCGCGCCGCGCTCGTCCAGCATCACCGCTGCGATGCCATAGCGGACCCGCTCCTCAGGGGCAGCGCCGAGGACGCGCGTGACCTCGGCAACGATCACCTCCCGCACCTGCTGGAGGCGCGTTGCCACGTCCTCGGGGAACCCGGCGATGTACTCCTCGACACTCGTCGTCATCCCGGGACGATAGCCGCTAGGCCGGCAGCGTGAGAAGGAAAGTCCGGCCATCGGCATCGAGGGTGAGGGTGCCGCCGAGCAGGCGGGCGTTCTCCGCAGCGATCGCAAGCCCCAGCCCGGAAGAGGACCCGTGCCTTGCTTCGTCACCGCGGACGAAGCGGTCGAAGACCCGCTCGCGCAGCGCTGCGGGAACCCCCGTGCCTTCGTCGGTGACCGACACCGTCACGCTCGTCTCCTTCGACTCTGCCCTGATCGTCACCGGCGGGACGCCGTGCTGCAGCGCGTTCGCGACGAGGTTGCGGACGATCACGCGCAGCCGGGCCGGATCGGTGGACACCTCGAGCGGGAAGCACCCGACAAGGCTCACGTCCGTCGGCCGTCCGCAGTCGTCGATGACCTCGTTCACCAGGTCCATCAGGTCGATGCGGCTGGGCTCGACGTGCGCGCGGCCCGCGTCCATGCGGCTGATCTCGAGCAGGTCCTCGGTGAGCCCCGCGAGCCGGCGCAGCTGCGGTGCGATCAGCACGGCTGCCTCGTCCCTGGTCTCCGGGTGCTCGAGGGCTTCGGCGGACGCGAGCAGCGCCGCTGTCGGCGTCCGGAGCTCGTGGGCGACGTCGGAGACGAAGCGTTGCTGTGCCTCGTTGGCCTGCTCGAGTTCGGAGATCTGGCCGGTGAGCCGGTCGGCCATCGTGTTCACCGCCGTCGACATGCGGCCAACCTCATCACGGCCGTGCACCGGGAGCCGGACATCCAGATCTCCGCTGGCGACCGCCTCCGCCATGGCTCGCGACTCGTCGACAGCGGACGCGCCACCATCGCGGCAAGCGATCGCCGGCAGACCGAGCAGCGCCGAGCGACTCGCGATGACGCCGAGTAGGTGACCAGGGTCTTGCGGAGATCAGGGACGGGATCGTCGGTGCGCAGCGCAGGTCACGGCGACGGACGACGAGCCAGCCTACGGCACTGGCTTGGCCACATCCGGGGCGGCACTAGGCGTAGCCCGATGACGTAGTCGTCGCAGGTCCTCGTGTCCAGACTGGGTAGCTGACCCTGGGTCGATGCTCGGTCGTCCGAGCTCGCACCTGCTGCGGCAGTGAGGCACTGCGGGCATCCTGTCCTTCGACGTCGGTCATGTCGTTGAGGAAGACGTACTGGTGGGCGAGCCGCGAGGTTGCACCCGGCCGCGGCGACTGCGATGGGAATGAGGCAGCCCATCCGCGCCCGCCTGGTCCGATCCCGGCACGGTCGGCTTCTCGAGGATCGGTACAGGTCGCTCGGACGTGTGGACGCTTGGCGTCCACGCCTGGCGTCAGAGACCCAGTCGGCGTCCAGACTCGCCTGCGGTCTCCACCGTCTGCCCGAGCCGCTGCCTCGTGGTCCTGCGGCGCCCAATCGGTGGTGGTGACGGTGAGCGCCCAGCACGCCGCGGCGACGGCGAGCGACCACGGCGATCGGTGATCCGCAGCCGCAACCCGAGCCACCTCATGACCGGTCCATCCGGTAGCCGATCCCGCGGACGGTGTGGATGTAGTTCGGCTGCGCCGGGGTCGGCTCGATCTTGGCCCGCAGGCGCTGGACCACGGCGTCCACCAGGCGGGAGTCGCCGGCGTAGCCGTAGCCCCACACCCGCTGCAGCAACTGGTGCCTGCTGAGCACCTGGCCCCGGTGCTCGGCGAGTTCCACAAGGAGCCGCAGCTCGGTGGGGGTGAGCGCGATCGCTCCGCCGTCCCTTGTGACGGTCATTGCCCTGGTGTCGATGCACAGCGAGCCCAGCCGCAGGGTCGCGTCCGGGCTCTCCGGGGTGGCGCGGCGCAGGACGGCCTTGATCCGCGCGTCCAGCACCCGCGGCTCGGCCGGCTTGGTGACGTAGTCGTCCGCGCCGCACTCGAGGCCGGCGACGATGTCGATCGGGTCGGAGCGGGCGGTCAGCATGATGATCGGCAGCAACGACGATGCCCGGAGCCGCCGGGCAGTCTCGAAGCCGTCGATCCCCGGCATCATCACGTCGAGGAGCATCACGTCGAAGCGGTCCCCCGCGGCGGCCGCCAGACCCGCCAGACCGTCCTCTGCCGTGGTGACCGCGTGACCCAGGGACCTCAGCGCGAGGGCGAGCAGCTCTGCCACGCCGGCGTCGTCCTCGACCAGCAGCACCTGGCTCATCCTCGTACCCCCTTCACGGACAGGCTGGCAGAGGAATGTCCGGATTGTGTCTCAGCTGTGTGGGAACTCTGCAGTGGCCCGCCGGCATGACAGTGACCACACCTGATTCGCACCTCTGTTCGATTAATGTCAGTGGTGGGTGTTTGACTTGTTCCATGGCAGTTCAGCTGACTCCCGCGACGCGGGCCTTGGACGCGATCGAGGGCATCCTCGACGGGTTCGACGCCGGCGCTGGCCGCGCGTGGTGAGCGGTTGGCGTGTGCCCAGCGGGCACGCGCACTGGCCTCACGGCTGACCGCCGTCGCCGGCCTGCTGCTGGCCAAGGCCGACGCCACCCAGGAATCGATGAGCGCTGCCGGTACCCCGACCACGTCGTGGCTGACCGTGCAGGGCGGCCTGTCGAAACGGGAAGCCGCCGGCTTCCTCCACCAAGCACAAGAACTGGCAGCCCACCCGGACGTCGCAGATGCTGCGACAGCGGGACGGATCAGCGTGAACCAGGCCAGGGCGATCGGCACCGTGCTCGGCGGGTTGACTGAGCTCGACAGCGAGCAGCAGTCCCAGGCCGAGCAGCTCTTGCTCGACCATGGCGGGCAGCCTGGACGCCGACCGGTTGGCGAAAGCCACCCCGCAGGTGTTGGCGCAGGTCGCCCCGCAGCAGGCCGACGAAACCCTGGAACGACGCCTGCAACGCCAGGCCGAGGCGGCCCACAACAACCGGTCCCTCGTGTTCGGGCGCGACGGCAACGGGTCGGTCACGTTCAGCGGCAGCCTGCCGCTGGTCGACGGCGAAGCCTGGATCGCGATCCTCGACGCCTATACCGAATCCCGCAGGAGGACAGCGCTGGAAGAACGCGATCCGCTCGCCACCAGCCTCAGCCCGCAGCAACGACGAGCCGATGCCCTGGTCGCCATGATCGGCAATCACCAACGCGGCAAACGTGCCCCCAAGGTGGCCGGTGACCGGCCCCGGATCATGGTCACCCTCGACTACGACAAGCTGCTGCGCGACGCAGCCGGAGCCGGCCTCATCGGGATGGACGAGCCGATCAGCGCCGGCGACCTCCGCCGACTGTGCTGCGAGGGCGGTCTCCTGCCCGCCGTACTCGGCGGACCCAGCCAGGTGCTGGACGTGGGCCGCGAGCGCCGGCTGGTGACGCCGGCCATCCGCGCAGCCCTCGACCTGCGCGACGGCGGCTGCATCTTCCCCGGCTGCCAGGCGCGGGCGTGCACCTGCGACGCCCATCACGTGGTGCCCTGGTGGTGCGGCGGCCCCACCGCACTGTCCAACCTGTGCCTTCTCTGCCACCATCACCACGCCCTGCTCGAACCGGCCAGGTACGGCACCCGGGACCAGTGGGAAGTCCGCATCGCCGAAGACGGCATACCCGAAGTCATCCCACCCCGAAGATGCGACCCGCAACGAAGACCCATCCGCCACGCCCGTTTCGAGTCAAGGGCGTTGGCGAAGAGCGCCTGACCGGCGGAGTGCGGCCACGGGCCGAGGGCTCCGACCTGCCTGCCCACGACCGCGGTGGGGTCACCATGTTGGCTGAGCCTGACGAAGCCCGTGCACGTTGGCTGAGCCTGACGAAGCCCGCTGCGGCCTTCGTCAAGCTCAGGCCCTTCGTCAAGCCCAGGGAGCATCCGGGCTAGCCGCCCGCGAGCACCTCGCGGAGCCTGGCCGCGAACTCCGCGGGCTTGCCCGCGTACGGACCGTCACCGCCGTTGAAGCCGCCGTGGTGGCTGGGGAACATCGCCAGGTCCGTGCCGAGGATCCCGGCGACCTCGGCCGCGGCCCGTCCGGGCACCTGGTTGCGGGATTCGGTGCCGGCGGCGATCACGACCCTTGTCGGCGCGGCGTTCAGGGCATCGGGGTCGAGCCGGTACTCGATCACCGGATCGGAGACACCCGACAGCAGCACGTTGTCCCGGTCGCCGTCGTCCTCGGTCGGCAGCCCGAACATGGCCGGGTTCGGTGCGGGTTGATCGAGGTGCGCGGACGTGAACTCGCCCTCGGTCGAGGTGAGGGCTATGAACTGCGCCATGCCCGCGCCGAAGCCTCCCTGGTGGTAGGCCTGCGTCACCTTGCGGAACGCCGCCCGCGCGTTGTCTGCGTCGGGCAGCACGCCGAGGATCGGCGGCTCATGCGCCACCAGCACGCCGACGTCGTCGGGATACTGCGTCACGAGGGCCAGCCCGGTCACCGCACCGCCGCTGCTGCCGAAGACGTCCACCGGACCACCGCCAACAAGACCGATCAGCTGGTGCACGTCCTCGGCGTTCTGCCGGGGGCTGTGCTCCGCGTCGGCCACCTGGCTCCGATCGCATCCACGCGGGTCGTAGCTCACCACCGTCCGGTCGGGGAAGTAGGACGCGAGCTCGAGGAACCCGGAGGTCCCCATCGGGTGCCCGACCATGAACAGCGGTCGCTGGCCGTCCGCCTCCGACGCAATGACGTCATAGACCAGCACACCGCCGAGGACCTCGAGGGTGTGGGTGACTGCTTCTGGCATGGTGCCCCTTTCCAACCGCCACCCTGCTGGAGTCGCCAGCCGTCGGCAACCGCGCATTTCTGCTGTCACTGGGAGCGGGTTTACAGTCGCGATATGAAGCAGCGACCACTGGGACGGACGGACCGCGAGGTCTCCATCGTCGGACTCGGCACCTGGCAACTCGGCGCCGACTGGGGTGACGTCAGCGAGGCGGACGCCACGGCTGTCCTCGCAGCATCGGCGGACGCTGGCGTGACCCTCTTCGACACAGCGGACGTCTATGGCGACGGACGCAGCGAGGCCCTCATCGGCCGCTTCCTCGCCGGACGTCCGGGTCACGGCATCACCGTCGCGACCAAGATGGGCCGCCGCCTGCCGCAGGAGCCGGTCAACTACTCGCCGGAGAACTTCCGCGCCTGGACGCAGCGCTCGCGTGCCAACCTCGGCGTTGACACGCTCGACCTCGTCCAGCTGCACTGCCCGCCCACGGCCGTGATCGAGGACGACGCCACCTACGCAGCCCTCGACGAGCTCGTCGCAGAAGGCGTGATCGCCGCCTACGGCATCTCGGTGGAGACCTGCGCGCAGGCCCTCGCCGCGATCGCGCGACCGAACGTCACCAATGTGCAGATCATCGTCAACCCGTTCCGGCTGAAGCCCCTGGACGAGGTGCTGCCGGCAGCCGAGGCGGCCGGGGTCTCGATCTTCGCCCGCGTGCCCCTGGCCTCGGGCATCCTGTCCGGCAAGTACACGGCCGAGACCACCTTCGCCGTGAACGACCACCGCAGCTACAACCGGCAGGGCCAGGCCTTCGATCGTGGGGAGACGTTCTCCGGTGTCGACTTCGAGGTCGGCCTCGAGGCAGCGACCCGGCTCGCCGCTGCCGTTCCCGCCGGGGTATCGCTCCCGGCCGCGACCCTGGCCTGGATCACCTCCCTGCCCGGCATCACAGCCGTCATCCCTGGCGCACGCAGCATCGCCCAGGCCACCTCCAACGCCGGAGCCGCCGACCTCCTCGACCTCGAGGGCTTCGACGCGGCCGTCCGGCAGACCTACGACGAACTGCTGCGTCCGGCCATCCATCCCCACTGGTGACCCGCTACTAGAGTTGCGCCATGGGTGAGGTGCTGCGCTTCGAACGTCCGGCTGACAAGCCCGTGCGCGCAGAGCCGCTGTGGCGCGAGGCCGTCGGCGAGCAGCTCCGGGAGGAGCGCGCCGCCCGCAGCGAACGCCTCACCGACGTCGCCGGCCGCGCCGGCGTGTCCACCCAGTACCTCTCCGAGCTCGAACGAGGGCTCAAGGAGCCGTCCTCCGAGGTGCTCGCAGCCCTCGCCGGGGCCCTGCGCCTCAGCGTCGCCGACCTCACCTCGCGGGCGGTCGGACGGCTGACCGGCATCCGCGGCCCGGTTGCCCTCGCCGCCTGACCCTCCTCAAGCGCTGATCGCTGGCCCGCGACGGCACGAAAGGGGACAGTCCCCTTTCGTGCCGCTCGCTTCTCGACACGAAAGGGGACTGTCCCCTTTCGTGTCGGTCAGAGCTCGGGAGCGCCGGTGAGCACCCTGTCGACGACGCCGTAGGCCACTGCCTGCTCCGGGGTGAGGATCAGGTCGCGCTCGGTGTCCTCCCGCAACTGCTCGGGTGTTCGCCCGGTGTGAAGGCTGAGCAACTGCTCCTGCAGCGCCCGCACACGCGCCACCTCGTCGGCCTCCAGGATCAGGTCGGGGATCGTCCCGCGTCCCTCGGTGGCGGGGGCGTGGATCACCACCCGGCCGTGCGGCAGGATCTGCCGGTGTCCCGCAGCCCCGCCGGCCAGCAGGACGGCAGCGCTGGCCACCACCTGCCCCACGCAGGTGGTCTCCACCGGCGGACGGACGAACTGCATCGCGTCGTAGATCGCCAGCGTCGCGGGGATCGAGCCGCCGGGACTGTTCAGGTACAGCGAGATCGGGGTGTCGGGGTTGTCGTTGGCCAGGTGCAGCAGCTGCGCGATCACGGCGTTGGCCACCCCGTCGTCGATGCCCGTGCCCAGGTAGATGATCCGGTCGGCGAGCAGCCGGCTGTAGATGTCGACCGTCCGCTCGCCGGCGTTGGTCCGTGTCGTGACGTACGGGATCGTGTAGCTGCTCATGCCGTCTGCCCCAGTCCGATCGTGCGGCTCCGCCCGGGAAGGACGTCGGCCAGCGTCGTGATGATGTGATCGACGAAGCCGTACTCCAGCGCCTCGGCAGCATCGAACCAGCGGTCACGGCGTGAGTCGGCCTCGACCCGGGCGACCGGCTGGCCGGTGTCCTCAGCGATGCAGCCGAGGACGGTGTCCCGCGTGCGCCTCAGGTCGTCGGCCTGGATCGCGATGTCCATCGCCGTCCCGCCGATGCCGCCGGAACCCTGGTGCAGCAGCACCCGGGCGTGCGGCATGGTGTAGCGCCGTCCGGGCGTGCCGGAGGAGAGCAGGAACTGGCCGGCGCTGTAGGCCATGCCGAGGTTGATCGTCGCCACGTCGTTCGGGATGGCCCGCATCGTGTCGCGGATGGCGAGCATGCCGGGCACAGAGCCGCCGGGGGAGTTGATCAGGAAGCGGATGTCGGCCTTCGGATCGCTGGCCGACAGCACCAGCAGCGCGTTGCACAGCCGGTTGGTGTTGAGGTCCTCCAGGGGTTCGCCCAGCAGGATCGTGCGTTGCTCGAACAGTCGGTCGTACAGCTCGTGGTCCAGGTGGAGCAGGGAGCCAGTGGTGTCACTCATGGAGCCAGACTCCCCGCAGTGTGCCCCGAACGGGAGGCCGTGCTGCTGTCGGCAGATCCGCCGTGGGCGGAACGGCGAAGCAGCCGAAGGGTGAACCGGGAGGAATCTGCGCAGTTTCCGTCTTTCGCGTCATGCCTGTCACGAGTCCGGGTCTTACTAGTGCTGGAGGGGTGTTCTGGAACTGCGGTACCAGGGCAGCAAGTGCCGTCAGCCACTGCTGTGGAACCGAGGAGGGGCGGGGTCCGCGCGGGGTGACGAGCAGCCGGCGTTGGGCCCCATTGAGCTCCGGGGGGAAGCTCAATGGGGCCCGAATACTTTCCGGGCGCGTGCCGGTGGGCAATCATTGCCCGGTGCAGCACATTCCAGACGCGGAGCGCAGGGCACGAATCGCCCGTCGCCACGGCATCCACCCCGAGCACCGCTACCCCGATGCGGTGAGCGCCACCCGCGCCATGACCGTGCTGCACGCGACCGAGCCACCCACCGTCCACCTCTCCCTGCAGGCAAGGGTGGACGGGTTGAGCGTCTCCGACGTCGACGAGGTGCTCTACGACTCCCGGCTGCTGGTGAAGCAGCTGGCGATGCGCCGCACCCTGTTCGCCTTCCCCCGCGACCTCCTGCCGGCGGCCTGGGGCAGCGCATCGGCGCGTGTGGCAACGGCAGAGTTCCGGCGACTCGCCCAGGACGTCACCAAGGCAGGCGTCGCGGCAGACGGGGCGACCTGGGTGGAGACCGCAGCCCAGGCCGTCCTCGATCACCTCGAGGACGGCGTGGCGCTGGACGCTGCGACGCTGCGGCGGGAGGTTCCGCTGCTGGAGGAGCGGATCGTCTTCGGCACCGGCAAGTGGAGCCAGGAGAGCCCGGTGGCTCCCCGCATCCTCACCCTGCTCGGCGCCCGCGGCCAGCTGGTGCGCGGCAACAACGTGCACCACTGGCGCATCTCCCGTCCCCGCTGGACGAGCATGTCCACCTGGCTGCACGGCGACGTCCCGGAGCCGCTGGCGGAGGATGCGGGCTACGCGGAGCTCGTCCGCCGCTGGTTGTGGACGTTCGGACCCGGCACAGAGGCCGACATCGTGTGGTGGCTGGGCGCGACAAAGGCAGCCGTCCGGCGCGCACTGGCAGACGTGGACGCCGTGCGGGTCTCGCTCGACTCCGGCGACACCGGCTGGGTACTCCCCGGCGATGACGCGCCGGAGGACCCGGTGGGTGACTGGGGCGCGCTGTTGCCCGCCCTCGACCCGACCACCATGGGCTGGAAGCAGCGGGCCTTCTACCTTGATCCCGAGGACGTGCCGTACCTGTTCGACTACGCCGGTAATGGCGGCACGACGGCGTGGTGGAACGGCCGGATCGTCGGCTGCTGGGTGCAGGCGGACGACGGCACCGTCCGGGTCGTCTACCGCGGCGACCCCGGCCCGGAAGCCAGGGACGCCCTCGAGCGGGAGGCCACCCGCCTCACCCGCTGGTTCGGCGGTGAGGTGGTGAGCTCGGTGTACGCCTCCCCCCAGATGCGCGGGGAGAAGCTGCAGTAGCCGGCTTGACCAATTGCGCCTGCCCGGGTGAACCTAGAGCCATGTGGAACTGACCTCTCGCCCTGCTCCAGCCAGCGATTGAGGTCCAGCAATGCCCGCATCACTCTTCCTTTCCGGTGTCGCAGCGTCCTTCGGCGCGCGCCCGCTGTTCTCCGGTCTCGAGCTCACCCTCGCCCCCGGTGACGTGACAGCTCTTGTCGGGCCCAACGGCTCCGGCAAGACCACCCTGCTGCGCATCATCGCCGGCGAGCACGCTCCCGACGCCGGCACCGTGCGGGTCGCGCCGCCGCACGCAACCGTCGGCTACCTGCCGCAGTCACCCCCGACGGCAGCCGAGTCGATCCTCGACTACGTCCGCCGCCGCACCGGCGTCGCCACGGCACAGCGGCAGTTCGAGGAGGAAGCAGCAGCCCTCGCCGACCACCCCGACGACGGCGACGCCTACACCCTCGCCCTCGACCGCTGGCTCAACCTGGGTGGCGCCGACCTCGAGGTGCGGCTCGCGGAAGTCCTCGCCCGCGTCGGGCTGGACGTCGCCATCGACCGCCCGCTGGGCAGCCTTTCCGGCGGCCAGGCGTCGCGGGCCGGGCTGGCCTCCATCCTCGTCAGCCGCTACGACCTGCTGCTCCTTGACGAGCCCACCAACAACCTCGACCTTGCCGGCGTGGACGCGATCACCGAGTTCGTCCTCGGCTTCCCCGCCCCTGTGCTGGTCGCGTCCCATGACCGTGCCTTCCTCGACGCTGTCGCGACGTCCGTCCTGGAGCTCGACCTGCCGCAGCAGGCGGTGAACCACTACACCGGCGGCTGGTCGGAGTACCGCGCGGCCCGCGCACTCGCCCGGTCCCAGGCGGAGGCCGCCTACGAGGCCTTCGCAGGAAAGCGCGAGGACCTGGTGGAGCAGGCCCGCCGCAAGACGGAGTGGGCCCGGGAGGGACGCGCGAAGTCGGCCCGGCTCGGGCCGGGCATGAAGCTGGAGAAGAAGTACCGCGAGGACCGGGCCCGCCGCATGGACCAGCGGGCGGCGCGCGTCCGCGACGCCGTCCAGCGGCTGCCGGAGGTGGAGCAGCCCCGCAAGGAATGGGACCTGCGCTACACGATCACGCCGGCACCACCCTCGGCCGACGTCGTCCTCACCCTCGACCGGGTGGTGGCCCGCAACGGCGCCTTCACCGTCGGCCCGGTCTCTGCCCAGGTCGGACGCGGCGAGCGGGTCGCCCTTGTCGGCGCCAACGGCTCGGGGAAGACGACGCTGCTGGAGGCCCTGCTCGGCGACCGTCCCGTGGCGGCGGGACGGATCTCGTGGGGCACGAGGGTCGCGCTCGGGCGGCTCGACCAGTCGCGTGATGCCATCGGCGGCCCCGGGCAGCTGCTGGACCAGGTGATGACGGCCCTCGGCACCACCGACGCAGCAGGCACTCGCACGTTGCTGGCGAAGTTCGGTCTCGGGGCTGAACACGTGGGCCGCGCCGGCGAGACGCTCTCCCTCGGCGAGCGGACGCGGGCTGCGCTCGCCGTCCTGCAGGGCAAGGCCGTCAATGTCGTCGTGCTGGACGAGCCGACCAACCACCTCGACACCTCAGCGATCGAGCAACTCCAGGCCGCCCTCGTCGAGTTCGCGGGGACGCTGCTGATCGTCACCCACGACCGGGCCCTGCTGACAGCGCTCGCGCCCACCGTGACATGGGAGTTCACGCGCACGGGCGATTCCGCAGCCGTGCGCGTGAACTCCTCACAGTGAGGCCGGCGGCCGCGGCGGTGGCCCCCCGCACCACCGCCGCGGCCCGTCCTGGTCGCTCCCCCCGAATCGCCCAGGCCGTCCGTCCAATGTCCTTGAGAGTGGCGTCCGCCGCGCCTGATACATCGAATGTTGCTGCGGTGAATTCGCGTCCGGCCGGCGACGGGCGTCAGGTCGTGTATCAGAGTGATGACCGGGGCCTCTACCCAGGTGAGGATGTGGCTGCATAGAGTGCGGTCACTGCCGGTCTCAGGAGGTTCCCCGTGATCCGAGTGCTCGACCCCGCCACCGCCGTCGTTCGGCCCGACCAGGAGATCGGTGACACCGTCTACATCTCCGATCGCATCCTTGTGCGCGCAGACCAGCTCTATGCGCCGGATGCCCGCGTCAGCGACGTGCTGAAGCGCCTTGGCCTCGGCCTGCGCGCGCCGAAGCGCTACCGCGACTACCGGGAGATTCCGCGCCGACCCGAGCGGAGCAAGGACCTCGGGCTGGAGTCCCAGCAGGTGGTCGGCCTCGAACTGGTCGTTGTCGACCAGGCCGGCGCCCCAGCGCCCGACGCGTGGACGGTGCTGCAACAGATCCGCAGCTCAGCTCCCGAGGTCGCGCAGGCCTTCGAGCTCGTCCATGTGATGTTCGCGACGGCTGGTGAACTGTCCGGCGTCGGCAAGGGTGGCAGTCACATCCCCGGCATCGGAAAGGGCGGTAGCCACATCCCCGGCATCGGGATGGGGCCTGACGAGTTCGGGGTACCCGGCTACGGAGGCAAGGCTCCGGTGGCCCTCGTCATGGCCGACCCGTCGAAGTCCGCACCGCGGCTGAAGCGTCCACCGGTGGTTGTCATGCCGGACACCGGGATCGGTGACCATCCGTGGTTCCCCGATGAGGCGCTTGTCGGCATCAACGCCGCGCCACCGGCATCGCTCGGGGTCAAGATCGTCGGTGACCCCGTCGCCGACCGCGGCTCGGGGGTGACTTCGCGACTCACCGGCGAGTTCGACCGTCTCGCCGGTCACGGCACCTTCATCGCCGGCCTCGTGCGGCAGACCGCGCCAGCTGCGCGCCTGCAGTCGCACGCGATCATGACCTCGGACGGCCTGGCTGCAGAGGACGATGTCCTCGAACTCCTCCAGGACCTGCTTGACGAGCAGGTCAAGGCGCTCGCCAACAACGACGCAGCATCGATCATCGACGTGCTCACGCTCTCCTTCGGCTGCTACCACGAGGACCTCGCGGACGAGGACAGTGACCCGTCCGGGCTCACAGCGACCAACTTCGCCACGATCCTTCGCGACCTCGGCAAGCTCGGCATCCTCGTCGTCGCCGGGGCCGGTAACGACGCCACCTCGCGTCCCTTCCTTCCGGCAGCCTTCGCCGGCGACACCGGGACCGGCAGCGGCGGCCTTCCGCTGGTCAGTGTCGGCTCGCTCAACCCGAACCAGAGCAAGGTCTCGCTGTTCTCCAACAGCGGCACCTGGGTCACGACCTATCGCCACGGCGCTGCGATCATTTCGACGCTGCCGCGAAGGCAGAACGCGAGCACGCAGGCCTCTGCTGTCGTCGCAGGTATCGACACCCTTCCGGACAGCGAGAAGACGGACGTGGCGGCGGGCAAGATGCCGGCCCCGCAGGATCGGGCCACGATCGACCTGGACGACTACACCAGCGGTTTCGGCGTGTGGAGCGGGACCTCGTTCTCCGCACCCGTCCTCGCTGGGCAACTCGCCCACGCGATCTGCGTGCTCGGCAGCGACGCCGCGGACCTCACCTCGCTGCAGAAGCGAGGCTGGGACGCGCTCGCCCGCGTCCTCCGGCCTCGACGGGTGCTGCGGTGAACACGTCACTCGGGGCGCAGGCCGCGAGTGCCTTCATCGCCTACCGTGAGGGCGACCGGGGCCAGCTGCGCACGCTCGTCGCCCTGCTGACCCCTCTCCTGTGGCACACCGCGCGGTCGCAGAACGCCACGAAGGAAGTGGCAGAGGACGCGATCCAGACCGCCTGGCTGCGCCTCGTGGACGCTGCGGACACGATCACAGACCCGAAGGGCGTCGTCTCGTGGCTGGTGATCACGGTCAAGCGGGAGAGCTGGCGGCTGCTCCGGCTCGCCGGGCGTGACGTCACGTCCGACCTTGGCGTCCCCGAGACGGCGGATGAGACCACGCCGGAGGACCTGGCGATCACCTCCGACCAGCAGCGCCTGCTCTGGGGACACGTGAACGACCTTCCCGAGCGCTGTCGCACCCTGCTGCGGGTGATCGCCTTCGCAGCGAGTCCCGACTACGCCGGCGTCGCTGCCAGCCTCGGCATGCCGGTCGGCAGCATCGGTCCCACCAGGGGACGTTGCCTTGCCAAGCTGCGAACAATGCTTCTTTCCGATCCAAGTTGGGAGGCCTGAGATGGCTGAAGAGACTTTTGCAGACGCCCCGATGGACGCGACCGACGAGCGCATCCTTTCCCAGCTGGGGACGCTGTACGCCACTGTCGACCCCGTGCCGTTCGACCTGGTGGACCGGATTGACTTCGCCATCGCCGTCGCGGAGCTCGAGGCCGACATCGCAGAACTGACCCGTGGCGAACTGGTCGGCGTGCGCAGCGAGGAGACCGACTCGGTCACCTTCACCAGCGGCTCGCTGAGCCTGATGGTGACAACGGTGCGGTCCGCACACCACGTGCGGATCGACGGCTGGGTCACCAGCCCAGGTGCAGAGGTGGACGTGGTCGGCGAGGGTGTCACCCGCACCGTCACCGCCGATGTGACCGGACGCTTCGCGCTCGACGAGATTCCCAGGGGCCGTGCCCACTTCGTGGTGCGCCGCGAGGGCTACCGTCCGGTGATCACGCCGTCGATGGAGATCTGACGGCGACGACAGCGAAGAGCGGCGACACTCTCGCCCTCGCCCGCGAGCTCCGGCTCGCGGGCCTTGCTGACAACTCCGCCGGACGTCCTGTGCGCGCGGCGCGCACGCTGCGCAGGGCGCTCAGGCTGCTCGATGGCGAGCCGCCCTCCCGCGACGTGGATGCGATGCGGGTCGCCTGTCTGCTCACCCTCGCGATGTCGGAGATCGTCACCGCGGGATTCGACGCAGCCATGACTCGGCTCGCGGAAGCGCGTGAGCTTGCCGGGGATGACCCGGAACTCCTTGCCCGGTGCCGCTGCCAGCGCGGGATCGTCCTGCTGCGGGCCGGCGATTTCGCCCAGGCGGCACGCGAGCTCGACACCGTGGAACTGCAGTGGTTCACGGTCCGGGAGCGTGCGGCCATCCTTGTGAACCGGGGCGTGATCAACTTCGAACTGGGCCGCCCGGCCGATGCCGAGCCCGCGTATGCCGCCGCAGCACTCCTCGCAGCCGAGGTTGGCGACGCACAGCTGCTCTACATGGCCGAGTTCAATCGCGGTTACGCCAGCTACCTCACCGGCGACCTGCCAGGGGCCTTGTCGCGCATGGCGGCCGCTGAGGCCGTCGATGCCGACGTGTACCGCGGCGCGTCACTCTTCGCTCTCGCCCGTGTGCTGGGCGAGGCCGGCCTCCTGGACCAGGCCCTTGAAACTCTCGATCACGCGCAGGTGGCCTCCCGTCAGGGCGACCGCATCGTGCGCGCGGAGATCGAGAAGGAACGCGCCATCCTGCTGCGCCTCACCGGCGAGTACACCGAAGCTGCGCGTGCAGCCCGCAGGGCCGGCGCTGCGTTCCGGCGGCTCGGGGCATCCGACCACGAGGCAGCCGCTGCCTTGATCGCACTCGACTGCGACCTCAGCCGTGGGCGGCGGTTGCCCGACGTCCTCGCCGGCGCATCCGCACTCGAACAACTCGCGCGGGAATTCGGGGACAGCGACCTGATCGCCCGCAGCATCGCCGTCGCGGCGGAGGCTGCCTCACGACTCGGGCACCCCGACATCGCGAAGGCTGCGTTGCGAAGGTACCCGCGGGAGTCTCACGGGCTCGTGATCCACCTGCGACACGTCTATGCAGCGGCCGTCACCGACCTCGCGGAAGGGCGCACGCCGCGACGCCGGCTGGCTGCTGCTGCGTCCGACCTCGCATCGAGCCAGGCCACCAGCGGGTCGCTGGACTCCCGCGCTGCCCGCAAGGTGTTGAGCCTGCGGCTCGCTGCCCTCGACGTCGGACTTGCCGTCGTCAAGGGCCCCACCGATGTGCTCCACACCCTCGAAAGGTGGGCGACGGGGCTTCCTGCCGTCCGTCCGCCCGCCGATCCGCACCAGGCGGAACTCACGCAGCGCCTGCGCGCGTTGTCGCAGGCGCTCCGCGACGAACCGCAGGCGCCGGAGGCTGCAGCCCGACGAGCCGAGTCGGCCGTGTTGCAGCGCGAACTCACCGCCCTCGGCCTTGCCCAGAGCCAGCAGGGCACGGCAGCAGCAGCGCTGCCGGAACTTGCCGAGGCACTGGAGACGATCACGGACGCCGGACGTGACCTGCTGTGGCTCTTCCCCCATGACGACGGCTTGTGGGGTGTCGGGGTCGTTGGCGGACGCCGCCGGCTCGCCCGGCTCGCCGACCTCGACCGCTGCCTCGAGACCACGCGGCGGTTGCAGGCCGACCTCCGCGCGACCGCGTACCAGCCGGTCGGGCCCCTGCGGCAACTGATCGGCGCATCGCTGACCACGAGCCTCGACTGGCTGGACGAGGCGGTCGTCCGGCCGTGGCGGTTGCGTTCCGCCGGCCTCGTCGTGATCGGCACCCACGCGGTGTCCTCGGTGCCGTGGGGACGGCTGCCGTCCCTTGCCGGCATGCCGGTGACGGTCGCCCGCTCCGCGACGGAATGGGCCGCGCGTCGCACCGTCTCCGGTTCGGGCGGGGTCTCCGTGCTCACGGGTCCGGGCCTGAGCCACGCAGAACTGGAGGCCACCCAGGTCGCTGCAGCCTGGCCCGGTTCGCGCCTGGTGAGTGGCGCAACCGCAGCCGACCTGGTGTCCGCGCTCGCCGGCGCCGATGTCGTCCACGTCGCAGCCCATGGCCAGCACCAGCCGTCCAGCCCGCTCTTCTCCTCGCTGCGGATGGCGGACGGCGACGTGTACGCCCACGAGCTGCCCGCGGGCGCGATCCGGGCGCGGCACGTGGTGCTCTCCGCCTGCGACGTCGGCACCGCCCAGGTGCGACCGGGCGACGAACCCCTCGGACTGGCCCACACCCTGCTCGCGACGGGGGTGACCTCCGTCGTCGCCGCCGTTGCCCCGGTCCCCGACGACGAGACCGCCGCCGTCATGGCCGCCTACCACCGGCGGCTGGCCGCTGGACTTCCGACCGACGAGGCGCTCGCAGAAGCTGGCGCGGGCTCGGCCTTCGTCGTACTCGGATCGAGCTGGGCGGCCAGACCCTCTTCCTCGGGCGGCTGACGAGTCGTACGCTGTACTACATGCCCACACCGCAACGTCGCACCCTCGTCTATTCCGTCCGGCTGAGCCCACAGGAGAGCAACGCCATCCAGCGAATCGCCGACGCCCGGCACCTGCCAGCGTCCACCCTTGTGAGGGCGTGGATCCTCGACCGTCTTGAACAGGAGCAAGCTGGCTGATGCTGGACTTCACCACCAAGCCGACCCTTTCCGGCCTCGTCGTGACCCTGCGTCCCGTCGAGGTGGCCGACGTGCCCACCCTGCGCGCGCTGATGGCCGACCCGCAGGTCGGTCGGCTCACCGGCTCGGTGCACACGAGCAGTGGCGAGCCGGAGTTGTGGACGCCCGAGGAGCTCACCACCATCTACCGCACCTGGACGACGGCCAACGACCGGATCGTCTGGGTCATCCTCGACAACGACAACGGCCAGATCGTGGGTGAGGCCGTCCTGAACCGCCTCGACCAGGACAACCGCAGTTGCGGCTTCCGGATCTGGGTCAGCGGGGCGACCAACCGGGGCCTCGGTACCGAGGCCGTGCGGCTGAGCATGAACCACGCCTTCGGGGTCGGCCTGCACCGGGTCGAACTGGACGTCTACGCCTTCAACACGCGGGCCCGCCACGTCTACGAGAAGCTGGGTTTCGTCCTCGAGGGCACCAAGCGCGAGGCCCTGCTGTTCGACGACGGCTGGGTGGACTGCCATGTCATGGGCCTGCTGGCCAGCGAGTGGCGCGGCTGATTCGCCTGCCACGAACCGCCGGGGTGTGCAAGGCTGCCACCGACTGATTGGAGGACCGCTATGCGCTTCCTGTTCCTCGGAGCCGGTGCGATCGGCACCTACGTGGGTGGCTCGCTGGCCGTGGCCGGGCACAAGGTGACCTACAGCGAACAGCCGGCAGCAGCAGCCGTGATCGCAGAGCAGGGCCTTCGCCTCACCCGCGACGGCCACACCGCGCCGGTGCGTGACTTCGCCATCTTCGGCTCCGCCGCAGAGGCGCTTGCTGCGGGACCGCATGACGTCGCCGTCTTCGCCCTGAAGTCCTTCGACACCGGTGCCGCCATCGACGGTCTGCTGGCGACCGGCGTCGACCTGCCACCGATCCTCTCGCTGCAGAACGGGGTGGACAACGAGCCGCTGATCCGAGAGTTGCTGGGCGCTGATCGCGTCATCACCGGCACGGTCACGACGGCCGTCGGCAAGCCCGGCGTCGGCCAGGTCGTCGAGGAGAAGCGCCGCGGCATCGGCATCGCGCTCGACCACCCGCTCGGCGTCACGATCGTCGGTGCGCTCAACGACGCAGGCCTCAACGGGGTCGGCTACCCCGATGCCGGACCGATGAAGTGGTCCAAACTGCTCACCAACCTCACCGGCAACGCCACCTCTGCGATCCTCGACGAGCCGGTCTCCACCCTGTTCGCCGACCGGCGGCTCTACGAGGTGGAGATCGCCGTGCTGCGGGAGTGCCTCGCCGTGATGGCTGCCCTCGGCTTCCGGCCGGTCGACCTGCCGGGCACCCCGGTGCGGGCGCTGGCACTTGCGGCGTCCCGCCTGCCGCGGTTCATCGCCCAGCCCGCGCTCACCAGGGCGCTCGGCGGTGGCCGTGGCGACAAGATGCCGTCCTTCCACATCGACCTGCACGGCGGACGTGGGCAGACAGAGGTGCGCTTCCTCAACGGCGCTGTCGTGAAGTACGGGGCGGCACACGGCGTGCCCACCCCCGTGAACACGGTCCTCACGAACACGCTCGAGGCGCTCAGCTCCGGTGGACAGAGCATCGAGACCTATCGGCACAACCCGGAGGCACTGCTCGCACTGCTGGCTTAATCAAATCATTTGCGAAACCCCGGGCGGACGCTAACGTGTTCCGAAAGGGAGGACTGCGATGAAGCTGATGCGCCTTGGAAAGCCGGGGGCCGAGCGTCCCGTCGTCTGGGTGGACGAGGGCCACTACGTCGATGTCTCCGATGAGGTGCGCGACTTCGATGAGGCGTTCTTCGGCTCCGGCGGGCTCGCCCGGCTGCCCGACGTTGTGGCCATGCGGGAGCCCGAGCCGTTCGGCTCCGAACGCGTCGGCGCACCGATCGCGCGTCCCCACCAGATCCTGTGCATCGGCCTGAACTACAGCGACCACGCCGCGGAGACCGGCCAGGCAGTGCCGACCGAACCGATCCTCTTCACCAAGTCGCCCAACACCCTCGTCGGGCCGAACGACGACGTCCGGCTGCCGCGGGGCTACAGCAAGGCGGACTGGGAGGTGGAGCTCGGCATCGTGATCGGCACCCGCACCTCCTACCTCGACTCCCCGGCGGAAGCGGCTGCCGCGATCGCCGGCTACACCGTCGTCAACGACGTCAGCGAGCGCGCCTTCCAGATGGAGCGCGGCGGGCAGTGGACGAAGGGCAAGTCGGCAGAGACCTTCAACCCGTGCGGCCCGTGGCTGGTCACGCCCGACGAAGTGGCGGACGTCAACGCGCTCGGCCTGTGGCTCGACCTCAACGGGATCCGCCGCCAGACCGGCTCGACGGCGACGATGGTCTTCGACCCGTTCACGATCGTCCACCACCTCAGCCAGTTCATGGTGCTGGAGCCGGGGGACCTGATCAACACGGGCACCCCGCCGGGTGTCGGCATGGGTTTCACGCCGCAGCTCTGGCTGCAGCCCGGTGACGTGATGGAACTGGGCGTCGACGGGTTGGGGCGGCAGCGCCAGGTCGTCGTCGCCCCGCGGTGAGTCGCAAGCGCTGAGAGGAGCAACCATGAAGGCACTGGTGCTGGTCGAGTTCGGCCGCCTGGAGGTGCGTGACCTGCCCGACGCCACTCCCGGCCCCGGCGAGGTGGTCGTCGAGATCGCCTACACCGGCATCTGCGGCAGTGACATCCACGGCTTCACCGGCGCCAACGGACGCCGCGTCCCCGGCATGGTGATGGGCCACGAGACCTCAGGACGCGTGCTCGCGCTCGGCGAGGGCGTGGAAGCACCGGCCGTCGGGACCCCCGTCACCGTCAACCCGGTGGTGCTCCCCGCAGAGGACGCCGCAGCCTGGCGCGGACGCGAGCAGCAGCACCCCGGCAAGTGGATCATCGGCGTCCGGCCCGATGTCGTCGCAGCCTTCGGCCAGCAGGTGGTCGTGCCGGCGCGCAACCTCGTCGTGCTGCCCGAAGGCATGCCCCTCGCGCACGGCGCGCTCGTGGAGCCGGTCGCTGTGGCCACCCACGCTGTCGGCCGGCTCAATCCCGGCCCGGGAGCCGTGCTGGTCACCGGTGGCGGCCCGATCGGACAGTCCGTTGTCGTGGCCCTGCAGCAGGCCGGCGTCGCAACGATCCTCGTCAGCGAGCCCACGGCGGCCCGTCGCGACGTCCTCGCACGGCTGGGCGTGATCCCGCTCGACCCGGACGCAGGGCCGCTGCGCGACCAGGTGGTCGCAGCCATCGGCGCGCCCGCGGCAGCAGCTGTGGACGCCGTCGGTGCCAGCGCCTCGCTGGCGGACTGCCTCAGCGCAACGCTGCCGGGAGCGACCGTGTGCCTCGTCGGGATGGCCACCCCTCGCCTCGAGCTCTCCGCCTTCGACATCTCCACGGCCGAGCGGACCCTCGTCGGCAGCTTCACCTATTCCAGCCGCGACTTCGAGCAGGCCCTCGCCAGCCTGGCCGCAGCGCCGGCTGCAGCGGACGCCTTGATCAGCCGCACGGTCCTGCTCGCAGAGGCGCCCGCGACCTTCACAGCTCTCGCCGCCGGCGACGGCACCCCCGGCAAGGTGCTGGTCTCACTCGCGACCTGACCCGCCGGTTTCGCCGAAGGTGATCACGTGCTCGGAGAGGTAGCGGTGCGTGCTCGGGCCGAGATCCTTCACCCAGAGACGCGCCTGCCTGCCCAACCGCACTGCGGTGCGGCGCTCCGCAACGTCCTGGTCGGTGCCCAGCGGCTGCAGCGACGGGTACCACAGCGTGTGGCCGGGCTTGCGGAACAGCAACTCCGGCTTCGTCCAGTCCTGGCTGTTGGCCGCATCACCGAGATCGGCGTGCGGGTTGAAGCTGATCCAGACCGAGTCGCCTGCCCAGAACTCGGCGTCCACCCTCCCGAACGTCATCACCCACACCCGCAGGTGGTCGTTCCAGCTCACCGATGGCCCCCAGTGGAAGCTGCGGTTCCCCGCTGACACCGGACCGCCACCCTCTGCCGGGGGCAGCTGCAGCGACGCGATCGGGGCTCCGATGCCGTCCGCTGCTGCGCCGAAACTGGTGCCGTCCCACCGCCGGGCCCGTCCCACCGGATCAGCCAGGTCTGCGAGGGCGATCCTCGCAACGGAGATGCACTGGCCGGCGGCCTCGACCGCCGGGTCCCAGGTCGAAGGATCGAACGCCCCCGGGTAGCCGTACTCGCCGTAGAACACGTAGAGGTGGTCGCCACAGGCGACGGCTGACGGGTCGCCGACCCCGCCGGGGAAGGTGTAGTTCGCGTTGACCGGGGACAGCACGAGCCGTGGCTGCCGGTCCTCCAGCAGGATGCCCCGATCGGTCCAGGAACGGCCGCCGTCGACGGAGGACATGATGCCGATCCGGCACACAGCCTGCACCGAACCCTCGCCCTGCAGGCCCGGCGGCCAGTCGTCGGCGCGGTAGCCCTCGCCCGTGCGGGGGTCGAAGGGCAGGGTCTGGGGATAGTTCTCGTTGTGGTAGAGCGCGTACAGCACTCCACCGGGCGGGTCCACCGGCGGCGCGTACACCGATTCGAACCAGACCGCACCGTGCAGTCCCGGCGTGCCGGGGGCTGCGTTCTGCGGCAGTTCGACCTCGAGGAAGCCGCCCGCCGGTGTGGCGAAGGCTGCGGGAGCGTCGGCGCCGTCGGCGTACTTCAGGTCGCGGGCCTCGCCCCAGACCGGGTCCTCGCCGTACTTGCCGGTGAAGATCCGCAACCGGTCACCGACCCACGCCTCTGCGACGTTGCAGTCGACGAAAGAGCCGTAGACCAGGCGTTCAGCGGGCTCGAGTGTCCAGGAGATGACGGGCATCATGTGCGAATGTTCCTCGCCGGTGGCAATTTGCATGACAATGTACATCCAATGGAATTACTGCCAGTGACGTTGCTGGATGAGTGGGAAGGCCCTCCATGCGTCCACTGAGGCGCGGCACCAACCTTTCGCGGGTCGCCGGGTTCAACGAGTCCGTTGTGATCGACGCCATCCGGCGGGCAGGCGACGGCCTCTCCCGGGTCGAGATCTCCGAGCAGACCGGGCTCTCTGCGCAGACCGTGTCGAACATCGTGCGCCGCATGCTCGAATCGGGGCTGCTGCGCGAGGGCGACCGGGTGACCCAGGGCCTCGGCAAGCCGCGGACGCCCCTGACGCTGCATCCGGACGGCCGCTACGCGATCGGCGTCCACCTCGACCCACTGGTGGCAACGGCCGTGCTGGTGAACCTGCGTGGCGAGGTGGCGACGCACCTGAAGCTGCCCAGCCCGGCCAACGCCCAGCCTGCGGAGATGCTGGACGCCATCGCCTCCGCCATCCCGATGCTGCTGGCGCAGGCCGGCATCGCCCCCGAACTGGTCGCCGGCATCGGGCTGGCCGCTCCGGGCCCGATCAACGTCACGACCGGCACCATCCTCGACCCCCCGCACCTGCCCCTGTGGCGGGACGTGTCCGTCGTCGAGGGCCTCGCAGAGCGCTCCGGCCTTCCGGTCGTCCTCGACAAGGACGTGGTTGCAGCAGCCGTCGGCGAGCGCTGGACGGGCGCGACGCTCGGCCAGGCGAACTCCCTGTTCCTGTACCTGAGCACCGGCATCGGTGTCGGGGCTGCCGTGGACGACACCATCATCCGTGGCGCCAGCGGCAATGCCGGTGACATCGGCCACCTCGTCGTCGACCCGCGGGGTCCGGAGTGCGACTGCGGCCTGCGCGGCTGCCTCGGTGTCACGCTCAGCCCGAGCGCGCTCGTGCAGCGTGCCGTGGCTGCACGACTCCTCAGCGGAGCCCACCTCGACGCCGTCCACACAGGAGACCCGGCACGGATCGACGACTCGTTCGCTGCGCTCTGTGCCCTCGTGGATGACGGGGACGCGGGTGCGCGCGAGCTCATCGAGGCCTCCGCGCGCCAACTGGCGAAGGTCGTCACAACGCTCGCCAACATGATGGACACCGACGTTGTCGCGATCGGCGGACCCACCTGGATGCGCCTTCGCGCCGTCTACCTGCCCCTGCTGGACGGACTGGTGAGGCCGGGGCTGGTGCGTGGCAACGCGGGCAAGCCACTGACGATCGTCGGCACAGCGCTGGGCGATGACGTGATCGCCATCGGGGCGGCCTGCCTCGTGCTGGACCACGAGTTCGCGCCCGCCGTCGCCTCCATCGCCCTCGCTCACTGAGGTCAGGCGTCCTCCTCCTCGATGACCAGCAGCCACGACGTGGCTGCCGACGCCCGGCGCAGCAGGATCCCTTCCGTACCCAGCTCTGCGCCAAGGCCGTCGGTCGTGCCGAGATCGGCGGCCTCGGCGCCCGGGCCGAGCAGCCGGATGCCATAGATGGTCTCCGGTGCGAGCCCGAGCGGGCGCACCCGGCAGTCCTCGCCGGCACCGTCGAGAGCGATCGCCATCACGACGTGGCTGTCGCCTGCCGTCAGCTGGAACGCCGGCCAGCGCTCGCCACCCCCGTCACGGCGGGGCTGCGCGGTCAGCGGACGGATCACGCCGTGTTCCCGCAGGGCAGGGATGACGTGGTCGCGGTAGTCGGCTGCGTGGGCGCGGACCCGGTCGCGCAGCGCTTCCGGTAGCTCGTGCAGCTTCTGCGACAGCGCGAACCGGTGCAGGCTCACCGCCCGCAGGGAAGCGTCGTAGTCGGCAGTGCTGATCGTCTTCGGGTCGAGGTGCTGGCGGGGGTGGTGCCCCCGCCACTGGGACTCGCTGAAGTGGTAGATGCTCGCTGCCGGCAGCATCTGGCTGATGCCCCACAGCAACTGCAACTGGAACTCGGTCCAGTCGGGGTCGGAGAGGAAACCACAGTGCACGTGCGCGAGCAGGCCGAGGTCGAGCCGCAGCCCGCCGGAGGAACAGTCCTCCACGACCAGCTGCGGGTACCGTCTGCGCAGCTCGTCGAGCACACCGTAGAGCCCGACGTAGTGCTCGTAGAGGCCGTCCCCGGCTTCGTGCCCGTGGTCGGTGCGCGAACATCCCGGGCCGGGGTCGAGGTTGAAGTCGACCTTCAGCCAGCGAGCGCCGGTACGGCCGATCAGCCGGTCGAGCACGTCCAGCACGTGCTCGCGGCCCGCCGGTGAGCCGAGGCAGACGTAGCCCAGCCAGCCCTTGTCGTCCTCGCGGATCCCCACGTAGGCGGGGTCGCCGTCACGCCGTGCCACGATCTCCGGCTTTGCCGCAGCGATGCGGGCGTCGAAGCCGAGCGCCTCGATCTCGCACCAGACCCCGAACTCGACCCCTGCGGCCCTTGTCGCAGCAGCAAGCCCTGCGACGCCGTCGGGGAAGCGGACGGTGTTCTCGTCGTCCCAGTCGCCGCGGATCTTCCACCAGTCGGAGGCCTCATCCGCCCCGCCGAACCAGCCAGCGTCCAGCACGGCCAGCTCGTAGCCGAGCTCCCGGGCGACGGCGACGTCGGCGAGGAAGGTCCCGGTGTTGATCTCCTGGTCCTCGTAGGGCCACCAGTGGTTCCAGGTGAGCGGCACGTCGGGGGTGCGTGGTGTGACCCAGCGGGACGCCGCGGCAGCGAGCCCTGCTGTCGCGTCGGCGCGGGAAGCAGCCGTCGCGACGTAGACGCTGGGTGCCCTGAACGGCCGGCCCGGACGCACCGTCCGCGCGAACTCCCAGGCACTGATGCCCGCCAGCACGCGGACGCCGTCGGCTGTCGGCTCCACGTCGATGCGCCAGTTGCCGCTCCAGGCCGGGCTGACCACGACGGCCTCGCCGTCGGCCCGCTCGAACAGCGCCCACGGGTGCATCCCCTTCGACGAGCGGCCCGACGTGATGCCGAGGTGCACCGGGCCGGTGATCACCTGCTCCTGGGGCGTGAACTCGTCACCCCAGTCCGAGGTGAACCAGTGCGCTGTCCACTCTCCCGGGCCGAGGTCGACGACGACCGTCGGCAGGTCGGACACCGTGACCTCGCCGACCGACGAGGCCGTCAGGTCGCAGCGGGTCACGCTGGCGTAGGGGTTGGGCAGGTCCTGCCACTGGGGCAGCAGGTCGACTCCCGGCAGGCCGGGCGTGCGCAGTTCCATCAGCTTCTCCCTTGATCGGCGTCATTCAGGTCCAGGTCGAGCAGCTCGCCGCGCCACGGCACCCCCAGCAGGTGGAGGTCACCGCTGCCCGGCGGCACGCAGGGCCGCACCTCCAGCCCGGACGGCGTGGCCCGGAGACCGGCGAGCCCGTGCAGCACCGTGCCCAGCAGCGTGGTGGCCGACCAGGTCTGGTCGGGTTCGGAGCGCCAGTGACGACCGACCTGCCAGCCGCCATCGGGGGCGCCGGTGACCGGGTGGTACACCTCGAGGAACTCGCCGGCGCTGCCCTCGAACAGGCCGCACAGCCGGTCGAGCTCTGCTCCGAACGTCGCGGCGTCCCCGGTGCCGGCGACGGCCTGCGCCCACACGCCCATGATCATCGGCCACAGTGCCGCGCCGTGGCGTCCGAAGTGGTCGAGGTCGTAGCCGTCGAAGGGGGGCCAGACCGCCGACAACCCCAGGGGCGCACGCCGGAGGCCGGCGATGGTCGCGCGCGCCTGGCCGCGGGTGGCCGTTCCGGAGAGGATGGCCAGTGCCAGCCCGAGGCCCTCCTGCTCTCCGGTGAGCCGCCCGTCCACGAGCAGGTAGCCGAAACGGTCCTCCTCCGCGAGCCAGAAGCGCTCCCTGACCAGCGCAGCCAGCTCGATCGACCGCGTCCGCCAGGGTGCCGGGTCGGCCCCGGCAAGCTCGGCAAGGTCGCCGAGGGCTCCGATGGCCATCACGTACAGCGAATTGGTCGAAAGGGCATGGACGGCCCACGTCGCAGCGTGGTCGAGAACGAACGACTCGCGGGCGAGTTCGGGGTCGTGCAGGGACGGCGGGTAGCCGGTGATGCCGTCGGCCATGACAGCCGGCCCGCGATACAGCCCGTCGGCAAGGCAGCGTTCGTCGAGCCGCTCGAGGGTCGCGGCGCCGATCCGGTACGCCTGCTCGGCCCAGGCCCGGTCGCCGGTGACGAGGGCGAGCTCACGGGCGCCGACGACCCAGATGATCTGGTCCCACCACTGGGTGTCCCACACCACGCGCTCGCCGTCGACCACCATCATCAGGGTGTCCTTCGCGACCTCCGGCGCCAGCCAGGCAGCGGCCTGCCAGGTGTTGATGGCGCTGTCCCGCGTCCACGGCGTGTCGTACCCGCCGCCGGCCTGCAGGAAGAGTGGCGGGTCCCCGGGCGCCCGTCCCGGCACGATGTTGCGGGCGAGGCAGGCCTGCGCACCCTCCACGAGGGGTGCGAGCCTGCGGGCCAGCGGGCCGGTGCCACCGACCCTGAGGGTGGTGGCAGCCGTCATCGGCGCTGCACTCCTGCGAACCGCAAGGTGACGATCTCGAACGGGCGGACGGCCAGCTCGACGGCGCCGTCGGACGTCGTCGTCACCTCGCCGGTGTGGCGCTCGAGCAGGTCGGTGCGCTCCACCTGGCTGTAGTCGAAGCCCGGACGGATCACGCCGGCCGAGCGGGAGCCGAGCGACTCGTACAGCCGCACGACGACGTCGCCGGAGGAGTCCTCAGCCAGCTTCACGGCCTCGACGAGCACCCCCGGCACCTCCGAGGTCACGATCGGCGCGACGGCGTCGGCGCCGCGCACCTCGCGCACCGGCTGGTTGAGGCGCTGCCCTGCGGCGATCGCTGTCTCGATGTCCGCACCGCACACCGCGCTGACCCGCAGCTGGTGGCGTCCCTGGTCGGTCTTCGGGTCGGGGAACATCGGCCCGCGGATCAGCGACAGCCGGACGGTGGTGCCGGGCGCACCGCCGCCGGGGTGGTCGCGCCGGATGTCGTGGCCGTAGGTGGAGTCGTTGGCGACGGCGAAGCCGAAGCCCGGCTCCGCGACCTGCACCCAGCGGTGCGCGCAGGTCTCGTAGCGCGCGACGTCCCAGGTGGTGTTGGTGTACGTGGGCCTGGAGATGTGCCCGAACTGGATCTCCGAGGTCGCCCGGTCGGTGAAGATCGACGTCGGGAAGGCCAGCTTCAGCAGGCGCCGCTGCTCGTGCCAGTCGATGTCGAGGTCGAGGTCGATGGCAGCGCTACCGGCGGTGAACCGCAGCAGCGTCGTGATGGTGCTCTCGCCGATGGTGTGGACGGTCTCGACCTCTGCGACGCCCGGCTCGTTGGTGACCAGGCGCACCGAGTCGGCCTTGTCGAGGTCCTCGACCACGCGTCCGATGTGGGCGTCGATGTCCCAGGCCTCGTACATCGATGGACGGTCGTTGTGCACCTGCAGCAGGCCGAACGTCCTGCCCGCAGCGACGAGTTCGCGTCCGGTGGGCGTGTGCACCACCGACGGCAGCAGCCCTTCGGCGTCGACAACCACCCGGAGCACGCCGGTGTCGATCACCCAGCCGCCACCCTCGGCAGCAACCGTCACGCCCGACGGCCCTGCGACGGGAGCACCGGCGGTGAAGGGAGCGATGCCTGCGAGCGTCACGGGCGAGGAGTTCACGGCCAGCACGGCGTCGCCGGGCCCGGTGAGCGCTGCCAGTGAGCGTTCGATGATGCCTTCCAGCACGCCGGCGACCCGGGCGTAGTTGGCCTCGGCCTCACGGTGCACCCAGGCGATCGACGAGCCGGGAAGGATGTCGTGGAACTGCTGCAGCAGGACGGTCTCCCAGACAGCCCTGAGCTCTTCTGCCGGGTACTCGAGGCCGGCGCGCACGGAGGCCGTCGTCGCCCACAGCTCCGCTGCCCGCAGCAGGTGCTCACTGCGCCGGTTGCCCTGCTTGGTGCGCAGCTGCGAGGTGTAGGTGCCGCGGTGGGTCTCCAGGTACATCTCGCCGGACCAGGTGCCGGGGTTGGGCAGCTCTGCGCTGGCTTCGTCGAAGAACTCCGCCGCCGTGCCGATGCGCACGGTCGGCGAGCCTTCGAGGTTGGCAGTGCGGTGCGCCTTCGCCACCATCTCGCGGGTCGGGCCGCCGCCGCCGTCCCCGTAGCCGAAGGGGACCAGCGAGATCGTGCCGTGGCCCTGCTCGGAGTACTGGCGCTCGGCCTTGGCCAGCTCGAAGGCGGCCAGCCGGGAGTTGTAGGTGTCGACCGGCGGCAGGTGGGTGAAGATCCGGGTGCCGTCGATGCCCTCCCACCAGAAGGTGTGGTGGGGCAGCACGTTGGTCTCGTTCCAGGACATCTTCTGGGTGAGGAAGTACTGCGAGCCGGCTGCGGCAGCGATCTGCGGCAGGGCCCCGGAGTAGCCGAAGGAATCCGGCAGCCAGACGTCGGTGGGCTCGTAGCCGAACTCGCGCAGGAAGAAGCCCTTGCCGTGGATGAACTGGCGGGCCAGCGCCTCGGAGCCGGGCATGTTGGTGTCGGACTCGACCCACATGCCGCCGACCGGCACGAACCGTCCCTCGGCCACCTTCTGCTTGAGCCGTTCCCACAGCTGCGGGTAGAACGCCTTCACCCACGCGTACTGCTGCGCTGACGAGCAGGAGAACACCAGGTCGGGATGCTCCTCGGTGAGCGCGATCACGTTGGCGAACGTGCGGGCGCACTTGCGGACGGTCTCCCGCACCGGCCAGAGCCAGGCGGAGTCGATGTGGGCGTGGCCGGTGGCCAGCACGCGATGGGCGCTGGCGTTGGCCGGACGGGAGAGGACGCCGGCGAGCGCTGCCCGCGCGTCAGCGGCCGTGCCTGCGACATCGCGGGGGTCCAGGGAGTCCATCGCTGCGTTCAGGGCGACGACGATCTCCGCCCGCCTCGGCAGGTCGGCAGGGAGCTCTTCGACGAGCCCCGCCAGCACCTCGATGTCCTGGTCGAGTTCCCAGACGTCGAGGTTGCGCCGGGCGATGTCGAGGCGACGCAGCACGTAGAGCGCCTCGTCGGGGACGGTGTCCTTCGCGCTGAACGGCGTCGGGTGCCAGGAGCCACCCACGGCAACCTCGGGGTTTGCAGCGCACTCGAGGTAGAAGTCGATGTTGGCAGGATCTTCCACCGGCAGGTAGCGGTTGAACGGCTCGATCGCCTTGATGATGGTGCCGTCGGGGCGGAACGCGAGACCCTCGGCCTGCCCGCCGTCCAGGTTCTTGCGGAAGCCGAGGTCGACCACGATCTCGTAGTGGTGCTCGTTCACCCAGTCGGTGGGCACGGCGCCGGTGACGTGCAGCCACATGGTGCTCCAGCCGCGTCCCCAGGGCGAGCCGACGGCGAACGGCTCGTAGGCCTGGCCGACGGCTTCTGCGAACGGCACCGGCTCGTCGGGCACCTGCCACGCCCGCAGCTCGAGCTGGTGGGTCTCGCCGTACAGATTGGGGGCGATCAGCTCCTCGACGAAGCGGCCAAGCCTGCCCCGGTAGAGCCACTCGTTATCGCGCACCGGAAGCTCCTTCGCCTGCCGTGGAGTGTTGGAAAATCTACGTCAATTTGAAAGACTAAGTCAACGATTCCGGGTGTCCCGACCGCTGATGGGCGGTTCGGGGTTCCCATCCAATCAGGGGGATACCGATGCCCGCCACCGATGGCTACGCGCAGGTGATCACCGGCTGGTCCTACCGCGGGCTCGAGGCCGTCACTCTCGCCAACGACCGGCTGCGGGTGGTGCTGCTGCCCAGCCTCGGTGGACGCGTCTGGGAGATCACCCACCTGGCCTCGGGCCGGCAACTGCTCTGGCACAACCCACGGCTGGTACCGGCTCCGGTGGATTTCGGCGCCGGCTACGACGACAACTTCCTCGGCGGCTGGGACGAGCTGTTCCCCAACGACGTGCCGGAGGAGCTCGCTGGGGAGCCGTTCCCTGACCACGGCGAGGTCTGGTCGGTGCCGTGGAGCTGGGAGGTGCTGCCCGGCCCGGACGCTGCCGTCCGGCTGGCCGTCACGACCCGCATCTCGAACTGCACGCTCGTGCGCACCGTCCGGCTGGCTCCCGGCTCGGACGCCGTCGACATCGAACTCAGCCTCACCAACGGCTCCGGTGCAGAGCTGCCGATGCTGCACAAGCAGCACCTCGCCGTCGACCTGCCGCCCGGTTCCCGGATCGACCTGCCGCGGGGGACCGCAGAACTCGGCGACTTCGGGCGTCCGCGCGCCGGCATCCCGGGCCAGGTGTTCGACTGGCCGGACTGTGAGGGTGTCGACTACGCGGGCACCCCGGCCGACGATGGTGCGGTGAGCGAACTCCTCTTCCTCTCCGGACTCGACGACGGCTGGTGCGCCTGCACCGGCCCGGACGGGACCGGTATCGGCCTCGTGTTCGACCACACGACCTACCCGTCGGTGTGGACCTTCGCCTCCTGGGGAGGCTGGCGCAACCACCGGGTCGCCGTACTGGAGCCCTGCACGGGCACAGGGTTGTCCGTTGCAGAAGGCTTCGCCGACGGACGGCACCGCAGCCTCGCCGTGGGCGAGACCATCACCACAACCCTGAGCGCGGTCGTCTACGCCGGGCTTGAGCGCGTGACCCGGATCAGCGGCCGTGGTGCCTCGGCAACAGTGGAAGGCGAACACACATGAGGGTCGAGAGCGTCGACATCTTCTACCTCGCCATGCCGACGATCGCCGACATCGGCGACGGCAGCCAGGACATGGCGCTGGTGCGGATCCGCGCCGGCG
Source organism: uncultured Actinomycetota bacterium (assembly GCA_963773595.1). Lineage (GTDB taxonomy): Bacteria > Actinomycetota > Actinomycetes > Propionibacteriales > Propionibacteriaceae > Propionicimonas. The sequence continues at coordinate 3,043 of CAVZBQ010000001.1, read as the reverse complement.
GCTTCACGGGCTGGGGTGAGTGCGAGGCGTCGCCCCTGCCGACGATCGCCGCGCTGGTGACTCCTCCGTCGCACTCCGCCTGCCATGGCGTCCTCGACTCGGTGCTGGGGGCGTCCATCGACACACCGGCGGACATCGCAGGCCTGGCAGGGCTGGTCGCCGAGCGGGGCCTCGACCTGCTGCAGACAGCGCACGCCTGGTCCGGAGTCGAGATCGCCCTGTGGGACCTGCTCGGCAGGGCGCGCTCCGTCCCGGCCTGGGCATTGCTGGGGCAGGCTGCGAGCCGGCCGCGGCTGCCGTACGCCTCGCAACTCTTCTGCGACGACCCGCACGAGACCTGGCTCCAGGCGCGGGCTGTGGTGGCGGGCGGCTACCGGGCGGCCAAGTTCGGCTGGGGCCCGTACGGTCGCGGCAGCGTGGACGCCGATGCCGACCAGGTGATGGCGGCCCGCGACGGGCTCGGCCCGGAGGCAACGCTGCTGGTGGATGCCGGCACCGTCTGGGGCGAGGACGTCGAGGCTGCGGCAGCGCGGCTACCCGCGCTGGAGGCGGCCCGCGTGCTCTGGCTCGAGGAGCCGTTCGTCTCCGGCGCGCTGGACGCCTACGCGAAGCTCGCACGCCGGACGGGCTCCGTGCGGCTCGCTGCCGGCGAGGGTGCCCACAACGCCCACGTCGCCCGCCACCTGATCGACCATGGCGGGGTGGGCTTCATCCAGGTCGACACCGGGCGCATCGGCGGCATCGGCCCGGCAGCCCAGGTCGCCGCCCACGCCCACCAGAAGGGAGTCGAGTTCGTGAACCACACCTTCACCTCACAACTGGCGCTCGCAGCGTCCCTGACGCCGTACGCAGAAGCCCCCGAAGGGATGCTATGCGAGTACCCGGTGGCGCCGAGCCCGCTGGCCGTGGCGCTCACCCCCGTCCGGCTGCGGGGTGAGGACGGCCTCGTGCGCCTGCCCGAAGCTCCCGGTCTTGGCATCGAGCCCGACACCGCTGCTCTCGCCCCGTACCTGAAGCAGGTGGAGATCATGATCGATGGGAAGACCCTCTACACCACGCCGGAGCTGACGCGATGAAAGCCGTTGTCACAGGGACGAGCAACGGCATAGGGCTGGCGATCGCGCGGGCCTTCACGGCCGACGGCATCGAGGTGATCGGGCTGGACATCGAGCAGGGGCCCGACGGCTTCGAGAGCATCGCCGTCGACCTTGCCGACCCGGAGGCCGTGACCGCTGTGGGCGAACTGCTTGCCGGACGCGGGATCGACATCCTTGTGAACTGCGCGGGCATCTTCGCCGCCAGCCCACTGCTCGAGCTCGACCTGGCCGGGTACCGCCGGCTGCTGGCCATCGACCTGGACGCTGCCGTCCTGCTGATGAAGCACCTCGGCGCCGGCATGGCCGAGCGGGGCTGGGGCCGGATCGTCAACGTGACCAGCGTGCACGCAGCCGTGAGCGAACCCGGCTGCCTCGCCTACGACGTCGCCAAGGCTGGCCTGGAGGCAGCCACCCGGGTCGCGGCCATCGAGCTCGCACCGCACGGCGTGCTCGTCAACGCCGTCGCGCCGGGCTTCGTCACCACCCGCATGGCCGAGGTGGACGGGGTCGACGAGCTGCAGACGCCGGCGATGCACGGCATCTACATCGAGGGCGGACGGCTGCCCCTTGGCCGTGGCGCGGCCCCCGAAGAGGTCGCTGCGCTGGTCGTCTGGCTCGCCGGGCCGGCGAACACCTACGTGACCGGCGAGTCGGTCCGCGTGGACGGCGGACTCACCCGGCGGCTGTGACGCCGACTCATTGCATCGGCTTCATCACGATTCGTCCAACGTCTTGACTGCAATTGGATCGTGCAACATCATGGCATTAATCCGTTCAGTGGATTTAGTGACCAGGTCAGAGGAGCTCTGGTGGCAACCACGACTGCAGTTGGCCAGGCACCGAAGAAGGCGTCAACCCGTCACAAGTTGAGCGGCATGCGCCGGAGGGAAGCCGTCTGGTGCTACGTCTTCATGACGCCCGCGATCCTCGGGTTGCTGCTGTTCGCGATCGGTCCGATGATCGCCTCGCTGTGGCTGAGCTTCACGTCCTACGACATGCTCTCGTCCCCGGAGTTCATCGGGCTCCGCAACTACACCAAGCTGATCAGCGACAAGCTCTTCCAGAAGTCGCTGTCGGTCACCCTGATCTACGCCCTCATCACGGTGCCGGGCACGATGATCGCCGGTCTGGTGGCCGCCATCCTGCTGAACACCAAGATCCCGACGATCGGCTTCTTCCGGTCGGCCTACTACCTGCCCAGCGTGATCGGCGGCGTCGCTGTGGCCCGCGTGTGGGCGATGCTCTACAACGCCGACCACGGCCTGTTCAACATCATCCTCGGCTGGTTCGGCATCGACGGGCCGGGCTGGCTCACCGACGAGCGCTTCGCACTCCCTTCCCTGATGTTCATGGGCATCTGGAGCTTCGGCGGCACCATGCTGATCTACCTGGCAGGCCTCCAGGGCATCCCGAAGGACCTGTACGAGGCTGCAGAGGTCGACGGCGCAGGCAAGCTGCGGCGGCACTGGTACATCACCATCCCGATGCTCTCCAACGTCACCTTCTTCAACCTTGTCATCGGCATCATCGGTGCCCTGCAGGTGTTCGCCGAGCCGTTCGTTCTGACCAACGGCACCGGCAACCCGAACAACTCCACGCTGCTGCTGCCGCTCTACCTGTACCGGGTGGCCTTCACCTATCTCGAGATGGGTTATGCCTCGGCGATCGCCTGGGTGGTCTTCGCGATCACCCTCGTGCTGACGGCGCTCGTGTTCCGTTCACTGCCCATGTGGGTGCACACCGAGGCAGGGGAGGACTGATGGCTGAGAAGGAAGACCGCGGCACGGGCGGCGTCCCGCTGAGCATGCCCCGCGTGATCGGGCGCATCGTCGTGCTGAGCATCGGCGCAGTCCTCGTGCTGATGCCCGTGATCTGGACCGTGCTCACGTCCCTGAAGACGGCGCAGCAGACGCTCGCCGTCCCGCCGGTGTGGTTCTTCGTGCCGC